>NZ_CP192023.1:0-2762500 GCF_050948405.1 Micromonospora sp. CA-248212
GTGTGGTTGGCGGCGACCGACGAGCTCGCCGACGAGATCATCTCCGCCCAGCAGCGCGCCTACCTCCGGTTGACCCGGCTGCGGGCGATCGTCGAGGACACCGCGCTGCTCTCGGTACCGGACGCGTTCACCCGGGACGTGATCGAGTCGCGGCTGCGCCCGGCGATCACCGAGGCGCTGACCCGCCGACTCGGCCGGCCGATCCAGGTTGCCGTGACCGTACGCGTGGCGGAGGACGCCACCGGCCGCCCGGCCGGCACCGTCTACCGCAGCACCCCGGAGCCTGGGCCACTCGACATCGACGAACCGCAGTCGGGCCCGCTCGGGAACGAGTACGCCGGACGGTCCGTGGCGAACGAGGCCATCGGTGACCAACTCGGGCCACGGCTGCCCGAGACCGCCGCCCCGCCGGCGCCGGCGGGTCCACCCCCCGCGCCGGTCGTCGACGCGCACCGGCCCGGGCTGATCCCGGCCAGCCGGGACGGGCAGGAGGCACTGTTCAGCACCGCCTTCGTCGAGCCGACGCGGTCGCCCCGACCGGCGCACGAGCGGCGCGGGTACGACGAGCAGGCGGCCCGACTCGATCCGCCCGGCCCCGACACCCGGCCGTACGAGCCCCGCTACCGCGAGGACGCCACGTCCCCCCGGGACCAGCACGTGATCCGTCCCCTGCCCCGCGACGGCGGAACGGACAGCGGCCCGGGTCGCAGCGGGATGGATCATCGTCCCGGCGGGCGTGACGAGCGCCGACTGCCCGGCGCCGACACCGGTGGCAACCGGTTGAACCCGAAGTACATGTTCGAGACGTTCGTCATCGGCTCGTCCAACCGGTTCGCCCACGCGGCGAGCGTGGCGGTGGCCGAGTCGCCGGCGAAGGCGTACAACCCGCTCTTCATCTACGGGCACTCCGGATTGGGCAAGACGCACCTGCTGCACGCGATCGGGCACTACGCCACGACGCTCGGCAACGCCCGCTCGGTCCGGTACGTCTCGACCGAGGAGTTCACCAACGACTTCATCAACTCGCTCCGGGACGACAAGACCAGCGCGTTCCAGCGGCGCTACCGCGACGTCGACATCCTGTTGATCGACGACATCCAGTTCCTGGAGAACCGCGAGCGTACGCAGGAGGAGTTCTTCCACACCTTCAACACTCTGCACAACGCCAACAAGCAGATCGTCATCACCTCCGACCGGTCGCCGCGTCAGCTCGCCACCCTGGAGGACCGGATGCGAACCCGGTTCGAGTGGGGACTGCTGGCCGACATCCAGCCACCGGATCTGGAGACCCGGATCGCGATCCTGCAGAAGAAGGCGGCACAGGAGCGGATGTACGCCCCGCCTGACGTGCTGGAGTTCATCGCCTCCCGGGTGTCGAACTCGATCCGGGAACTGGAGGGCGCGCTGATCCGGGTGACGGCGTTCGCCAGCCTGACCCGGTCGACTGTCGAGCTGTCCCTGGCCGAGGAGGTGCTCCGGGACTTCATGCCCGACGGCGCCGGGCCGGAGATCAACGCCGACCAGATCATGGCGTCCACCGCCGACTACTTCGGGGTGAGCCTGGAGGATCTGCGTGGCCAGTCCCGCTCGCGCGTCCTGGTCAACGCCCGCCAGGTCGCCATGTACCTGTGTCGTGAGCTGACCGAGTTGTCGTTGCCGAGGATCGGGCAGGCCTTCGGTGGCCGGGACCACACCACTGTGATGCACGCGGACCGCAAGATCCGCCAGCAGATGGCCGAGCGGCGCTCGCTCTACAACCAGATCGCCGAGCTGACCAACCGGATCAAGCAGAACACCTGAGGGGTACGACGCCGCACGACTCCCGGGACACGCCCGGCCGGATCTCCGGCCGGGCGTTCTTCTTGACGCCGCAACGCCGCGACCCGACTCCGGACGGTGCTCGCTTCGGCGTCGGCGGCACCGATTTCGCCGCCCGACGAGGGCTTCGGCTTGACCCTCGACATGGTGTAGGCCACAGGATCGGTGCCGTGTCCACCTCGAAGCTCACTCGTTGTCCACAACTCGTTATCCACCGTCGGTGGATAACTACGGTCGGTCCCGCCTCAGTTACCCACAGGCTGTGGAGAAACCCTGTGTACGACGCTGTGGACGCCTGGGGACAACGCCGAAGTTATCCACCGATGATCGTCGAGGTGTGTACGAGCTGTTGAAGGTTCTGGGGACAACGCCAATGGTGATCTTCTCGGCTGTCCACAACCTTGGGGAGAAAGTCGGTGGATTACCGGTGGACAACCGGTGGACAACGGTGGACAACCGGCCCGCGCCGCCGGGTTGTGGACAGGTGACGCGGTTTCACACCCGGTTCTCCACAGCCAACCCACCGGTGCATAACCTGTCTGAGCTGGGCAGACCCGAGTTCTCCACAGTTTGCACAGGTGCGATGAAGACGATGGGTTATCTCTTCTAAGAGAACAAAAACCAATCATCACCGTTGGGCTTTCTGTGGATCGGGCCGAACGCTGCCGGACAGGCCGGTCAGCATCGACACGATCCATGGGGTCGGGCGCACAGCCGATGTCCCCGCGCCCTAAGGTGCGATGGACACCCGCACGGTCGGGCGGGACGGTAGGCAGCGGTCGGCATGAGAGAGTTGTCGCTGACGTCGACGCGGAGGCATTGATGAAGTTCCGAGTGGAGCGCGACGCGCTCGCCGAGGCCGTGGCGTGGACCGCGAAGAGCCTGCCCAACCGGCCGTCCGTACCGGTGCTCGCCGGGGTGATGCTCCGCGTCACCGACGGCAACCTGCGGGTCTCCGGTTTCGACTACGAGGTCTCCAGCCAGGTGACCGTCGAGGTGCAGGGTGACGCCGACGGCGCCGCGCTGGTCTCCGGCCGCCTGCTCGCCGAGATCACCAAGGCGCTGCCGGCCAAGCCGGTCGACATCGCCGCGGTCGGCGCCCACCTTGAGCTGGTCTGCGGCAGCGCGCGGTTCACGCTGCCCACCATGCCGGTGGAGGACTACCCCGCCCTGCCCGAGATGCCGCAGAGCGCCGGCACCGTCGACGCCGCGGCCTTCGCCACGGCGGTCGCCCAGGTGGCCATCGCCGCCGGCCGGGACGAGACACTGCCGATGATGACCGGCGTCCGCGTCGAGCTCTCCGGCAGCACGCTGTCGATGCTCGCCACCGACCGGTACCGGCTGGCGCTGCGCGAGATCCAGTGGCGACCCGACGACCCCGAGGTCAGCATCAACGCGCTGGTCCCGGCCCGCACCCTGAACGACACCGCCAAGGCTCTCGGTCCGCTGGGCGGCGAGGTCACCCTCGCCCTCGCCCAGGGCGCGGCGGGTGAGGGCATGGTCGGCCTCGCCGGTGGCACCCGTCGCACCACGAGCCGGTTGCTCGACGGCGCCAACTACCCGCCGGTGCGCTCGCTCTTCCCAGCCACCCACAACGCCGAGGCGCGGGTGTCGGTGAGCACGCTGATCGAGGTGGTCAAGCGGGTCGCCCTGGTGGCCGAGCGCACCACGCCGGTGCTGCTCAGCTTCAGCGCCGACGGCCTGGTGGTCGAGGCCGGCGGCTCCGAGGAGGCACGGGCGAGCGAGGCGATGGAGGCCACCTTCACCGGTGACGCGCTCACCATCGGCTTCAACCCCCAGTACCTCATCGACGGCCTGGCAAACCTGGGCGCGCAGACCGCCATGCTCTCGTTCGTCGACGCTTTCAAGCCGGCGGTGATCTCACCCGCTGGCGAGGATGGTGAGGTCATTCCGGGGTATCGGTACCTCATCATGCCGATCCGCGTCTCTCGCTGATCGGCCCAGCAACACCAGATCCACGGAGGTAGGAACAAATGCAGCTCGGCCTGGTAGGACTCGGCCGGATGGGCGGCAACATGCGCGAGCGGTTGCGGGCTGCCGGCCACGAAGTGGTCGGATTCGATCACAACCCGCAGCTGAGCGACGCGGCTAACCTCGCCGAGCTGGCACAGAAGCTCGAATCGCCGCGTGCCGTATGGGTCATGGTGCCCGCCGGCGTCACCGATGCCACGATCGACGAACTCGCCGAGGTGCTCGGGGACGGCGACATCATCATCGACGGCGGGAACTCCCGCTTCAGCGACGACGCTCCCCGTGCCGAGCGGCTGAACGCGCGCGGTATCGGCTACGTGGACGTCGGCGTCTCCGGAGGCGTCTGGGGCCGGCAGAACGGCTACGGCCTGATGGTCGGCGGCGCCCAGGAGCACGTCGACCGGCTCATGCCGATCTTCCAGGCGCTCAAGCCCGAGGGCGAGTTCGGCTTCGTGCACGCCGGCCCCGTGGGCGCCGGCCACTACTCCAAGATGGTGCACAACGGCATCGAGTACGGCCTCATGCACGCCTACGCCGAGGGCTACGAGCTGCTGACCGCCTCCGAGCTGGTGACCAACGTGCCCGGCGTGTTCAAGTCGTGGCGCGAGGGCACGGTCGTCCGCTCCTGGCTGCTCGACCTGCTGGACCGCGCTCTCGACGAGGACCCGGAGCTGGCCGACCTGAGCGGCTACACCGAGGACACCGGCGAGGGGCGCTGGACGGTCGACGAGGCGGTCCGGCTCGCCGTACCGCTGAACGTCATCACCGCCTCCCTGTTCGCCCGGTTCCAGTCGCGACAGGACGACTCGCCCGCCATGAAGGCCGTCTCCGCGCTGCGCCAGCAGTTCGGCGGCCACGCCGTCCACAAGCGCTGAGCGGTATCCACAACCTGTGTATGTCCGCCGGCTGGAACTTGTCGACTTCCGCTCGTACGAGCGGGTCGCCGTCGACCTCCAGCCGGGGGCGAACGTCCTGATCGGCGCCAACGGTGTCGGCAAGACCAACCTCGTCGAGGCGCTCGGTTACGTGGCGACCCTGGACTCGCACCGGGTCGCCACGGACGCGCCGCTGGTCCGGATGGGCGCCTCCTCGGCGGTGATCCGCTGCGCGGTCGTACACGACGGGCGCGAACTCCTGGTCGAGCTGGAGATCGTGCCGGGGCGGGCCAACCGCGCCCGACTGGGCCGATCGCCCGCGCGACGGGCGCGCGACGTGCTCGGGGCGCTGCGGCTGGTGCTGTTCGCCCCGGAGGACCTGGAACTGGTCCGGGGCGATCCGGCCGAGCGTCGCCGCTACCTCGACGACCTCCTGGTCAACCGGCAACCCCGCTACGCGGGCGTACGCGCCGACTACGACCGGGTGGTCAAACAGCGCAACGCCCTGCTGCGCACGGCGTACCTCGCCCGCAAGACCGGCGGCTCCCGCGGCGGCGACCTGGCCACCCTCGCGGTGTGGGACACCCATCTGGCCCAGCACGGCGCGGAGCTGCTCGCCGGCCGGCTGGAACTGGTCGCCGCGCTCACCCCGCACGTCGCCAAGGCGTACGACGCGGTGGCCGCCGGCCGGGGCGCGGCCGGCATCGCCTACCGGCCGACGGTCGAACTGGCCGAACCGACCACCGACCGGGCCACGCTCGCCGAGGCGCTGACCGCCGCGCTCGCCGCCTCGCGGTCCGCCGAGATCGAACGGGGCACCACGCTCGTCGGGCCACACCGGGACGAGCTGGCCCTGTCGCTCGGCCCGCTGCCGGCCAAGGGGTACGCGAGTCACGGCGAATCCTGGTCGTTCGCGCTCGCGCTGCGACTGGCCGGGTACGACCTGCTGCGCGCCGACGGCATCGAACCGGTCCTGGTGCTCGACGACGTCTTCGCCGAGTTGGACGCCGGTCGTCGGGAACGGCTGGCGGAACTGGTGGGCGGGGCGAGTCAACTGCTGGTCACCTGTGCCGTGGACGACGACGTTCCGGCCGCGTTGCGGGGCACCCGTTACCAGGTCGGCGAGGGGACGGTACGACATGTCGGATGAGCCAGAGACCCGGCCGGCGCGCGGCACGTCCACCGGCAGCGGCCGGCAGGCCGGGGATGCCGCCGGCGGGCGTACTCCACCTGCCGGGGCGACCGACGGGCAGCCGGAGGGGCCCAGCGGCCCGGAGTTGGCGCGGGCGGTGCTCGACGCCGCGCTGTCCCGCCGCCAGGCGGCGGCGCGCACCCGGCGTACCTCCGGCGGTGGCGCTGGCGCCGACGGCGCTGGCGGCTCGGGACGGCGGCTGCGTGGCTACTCGGGCCCGGGGCCTGACCCGCGCGACCCGCAGCCCCTGAGCGCGGTGCTGAACCGGCTGGTGAAGGCGCGGGGCTGGCAGCAGCCCGCGGCGGAGGCCACCGTGTTCGGCGCGTGGGAGCGGGTGGTCGGCGCGGAGGTCGCCCAGCACAGCCGGCCGGTCAAGCTGGAGAACGGCGAGTTGACCGTGGAGGCGCGCTCGACGGCCTGGGCCACCCAGTTGCGGCTGCTGGCCGGCTCGTTGCTCAAGCAGATCGCCCAGGAGGTCGGCCACAACGTGGTGCGCAAGCTGCACATCCACGGGCCGGCCGCGCCGTCCTGGCAGAAGGGTCCACGGCGGGTACGCGGGCGGGGACCGCGCGACACGTACGGCTGAGCCGGCCTGCTCAGCGCCGCCGCTGCGCCTCCCGGGCCGCACGCTTTCGCTCGCGCTGCTCCTGCGTGTAGCGCTTGCGCTCGGCCAGGTCACGTTTCCACGCCTCGCGGGCGGCCGTCGAACCGCCCTGCACCGCGCCCTGCACGCCGTCGGCCGGCCCGGCGAGGTGCCGGAAGGCCCAGCTCAGGAGTCGACCGCCCTCGCCGGGTGCTCTGGTGGTAGCGCCGTCCTCGCTCATCTGCCGCCCCTCCCACGTGCCGTCGCTCTAAGGTTGCCGCACCAATGGTTGGTGTACCAACGATCGGTACGATAGTTGCCGTGCGCGAGGAGAGCAACCGATGAGCGACCAACCGCAGGGCACCGATCCGCTGGCGCTGGAGCAGCAGGTCTGCTTCGCCCTGTCGGTTGCGGCCCGCAGCGTGGTGGCCGTCTACCGGCCCCTGTTGGAGCCGATGGGCCTGACCCACCCGCAGTACCTGGTGATGCTGGCGCTCTGGCAGCACGCCCCGCTGTCCGGCCGTGACCTCAGCCGCCTGTTGCAGCTCGACCCGGGCACCCTGTCACCCCTGCTCAAGCGGCTCGAAGCGGCCGGCTACCTGCGCCGGGAACGGGACGCCGCCGACGAGCGCAGCCTCGCCGTCACCCTCACCGCCAGCGGCATGGCCCTGCGCGCCCAGGCCGAGCGGATCCCGGCCGCGATCGTCCAGCGCCTCGGACTGCCCGTAGAGGACCTGCAACACCTGCACGCGGCGCTCACTCAGGTGATCGCCGCCGCCAACCGCCCCGCCGGCCCGGAGGTTCAGGCGTCGGCGTAGACGGCGAAGCCGCGCTCGGCGCACCGCCGGTAGAACGCCGCCAGCACGCCCAGCTCCGCACAGGTGAAGTTCCACTGCGGCGGATCACCGCTCTCGTCGCGCAACGCGTCGAGCCGGGTGTCCAGCCAGCGCAGCTGCTGCTCCGCCAGCCGACCGTCGCCGAGCAGCGACCGCAGCACCGTACTCACCGAGTCGAAGGTGACCGTCTCGCCGTACTCCCGGTGCCCGGCCACGAACCGTTCGATGCCACCGGCGATCCAGGCGCAGCCGTCCGGGTCGATCACCGGGTCCTCGTCCTCGGCCGCGGCGTCTGTGGCGTACAACACACCTTCGAGGCCGAGCAGGAGATCCACCAGCTCGGTGTACGCGGTCGCCCGGACGGTGCCGGTCTTCGCGATCAGCTCGGCCAGCGCCGCCGTCGGCGCGGAGATCCGTGGCAGGTCGACGATCTCGCCGAAGTCGACGAACTCGGCCGGCGCCACCGGATCGTAGAAGCGGCCGGTCCGCGGCCACTGCACCGCGACGTTGTCCAGCCCCATCTGTCACCTCTTAGAGAGCACGTGTCGGGTCGATCGGGTCGATCGTCCCGGTTCCGGCCGGTAAAGATCAAGGCCGCTTCCGGGGCGCCGCAAACGTACGGCACGGACGATCCGACCGCGACCCCCGACCCGCCCGAGCGCGGGTCAACCTGTCTGGGGGCGGCGCGTCCGAACAGGGCGTGGCGTGTGGGGGGAGTCGAGGGTAACGGGGTTCTGCCGGCTACGGACATCTCAGCCGCCTCGTTGAGGGTGCCGAGTGGTGGTTCTGTCCCCCGCGCACAGTAGGATTGACAGCGAGACGAAGACCCGGTGCGGGCGAGCGACGGGGCCGGTGGCCCCAAGTCATTCTCCACCCCGGGTCGAGCCGATCGCGATCCGCGGGCGACCGCGGCGACCGGCGCGTTCGACCCGCTGTCCGGAGATCTCCGGCACCGGTCCGCGCGCCGACGTCGCGTCATGTCCCGCCGAACCCGCGCCCGACGCGCCCCACCGGCGCCGACGACGCGAGAAAGTGGCCGAGGGTGGCAGCGCAGGACAAGCAGGAGTACGGCGCAGAGTCGATCACCGTTCTCGAGGGGCTGGAGGCGGTCCGCAAGCGGCCCGGTATGTACATCGGGTCCACCGGCGAGCGCGGTCTGCACCACCTCGTCTGGGAGGTCGTCGATAACGCGGTCGACGAGGCGATGGCCGGCTACTGCGACACCATCGACGTGGTGCTGCTCGCCGATGGTGGGGTCCAGGTCACCGACAACGGCCGTGGCTTCCCGGTCGACCTCCACCCGAAGCTCAAGAAGCCGGGCGTCGAGGTCGCACTGACCGTGCTGCACGCGGGTGGCAAGTTCGACGGCAAGGCGTACGCGGTCTCCGGCGGCCTGCACGGCGTCGGCGTCTCCGTGGTGAACGCGCTGTCGACGAAGATGGCAGTGGTGATCCACAAGTCCGGCTTCGTCTGGCGGCAGCAGTACACCAACTCCAAGCCATCCGCGCTGGAGAAGGGCGAGACCACCGACCGCACCGGCTCTGCGGTTTCCTTCTGGCCCGACGCGGACGTCTTCGAGACGATCGACTTCGACTTCCAGACCATCTACCGACGCCTGCAGGAGATGGCCTTCCTCAACCGGGGCATCACCATCCACCTGCTCGACGAGCGGGTCCCGGAGGACGAGGACGGCAAGACCCGCGAGGTCACCTTCCGCTACGACGGCGGTATCGCCGACTTCGTCCGACACCTCAACGCCTCCAAGAACCCGATGCACAAGACGGTGGTCGAGTTCGAGGCCGAGGAAGAGGGCATGTCCCTCGAGATCGCCATGCAGTGGAACGAGTCGTACGGCGAGTCGGTCTACACCTTCGCCAACAACATCAACACGCACGAGGGCGGCACCCACGAGGAGGGCTTCCGGTCCGCGCTGACCAGCGTGGTCAACCGGTACGGCACCGATAAGAAGCTGCTCAAGGGCGACGAGAAGCTCTCCGGCGAGGACATCCGAGAGGGCTTGGCCGCGATCATCTCGGTCAAGCTGACGAACCCGCAGTTCGAGGGCCAGACCAAGACCAAGCTGGGCAACACCCCGGTGAAGAGCTTCGTGCAGCGGGTCTGCAACGACCGGCTGGTCGACTGGTTCGACCGCAACCCGGCCGAGGCCAAGACGATCATTCAGAAGGCCTCCCAGGCCGCCCGCGCCCGGATCGCCGCGCAGCAGGCCCGCAAGCTGGCCCGACGCAAGTCGCTGCTGGAGTCCGGCTCGATGCCGGGCAAGCTGGCCGACTGCCAGTCCACCGACCCGCGCGAGTCCGAGGTCTTCATCGTCGAGGGCGACTCGGCCGGTGGTTCGGCCAAGCAGGGTCGCGACCCGCGCACCCAGGCGATCCTGCCGATCCGCGGCAAGATCCTCAACGTGGAGAAGGCGCGGATCGACCGGGTCCTCAAGAACAACGAGGTCCAGGCGCTGATCACCGCGCTCGGCACCGGCATCCACGACGACTTCGACATGGAGAAGCTGCGGTACCACAAGGTGGTGCTGATGGCCGACGCGGACGTCGACGGCCAGCACATCCAGACCCTGCTGCTCACCCTGCTGTTCCGCTTCATGCGTCCGCTGGTCGAGCTGGGGCACGTCTACCTGGCCGCCCCGCCGCTCTACAAGATCAAGTGGAACAAGAAGGGCGACGACGCTCAGTACGCCTACTCGGACCGGGAGCGGGACGGGCTCATCGCGCTGCGCCAGCAGAAGAAGCCGAACGCCAAGCCGGACGACATCCAGCGGTTCAAGGGCCTCGGCGAGATGAACTATCCCGAGCTGTGGGAGACCACGATGAACCCGGCGACCCGCACCCTGCGTCAGGTCACGCTCGACGACGCTGCAACCGCAGACGAGTTGTTCAGCGTCCTGATGGGTGAGGACGTCGAAGCCCGCCGGTCGTTCATCCAGCGCAACGCCAAGGATGTGCGGTTCCTGGACATCTGACGGACGTCGACGGGCCAGCCGGGCAGCACCTGGCTGGCCCGCCGGTCCACAGAGTTATCCACAGCTTGACGGCTATCCACAGCCGTTATCCACAGCACGAAAACGACTCTGAGTCTGATAAGGGTATACAGTGACCGATTCCCCCGAGTCCACACCGAACGAGCCCGAGGTCCCCACCGAGGCCATCGCCGCGGTGGTCGCGCACGACCGGATCGAACCGGTCGGGCTCGAGGTGGAGATGCAGCGCTCCTACCTCGACTACGCGATGAGCGTCATCGTCGGGCGCGCGCTGCCGGACGTCCGGGACGGGCTCAAGCCGGTCCACCGCAAGATCCTCTACGCCATGTTCGACTCCGGCTACCGGCCGGACCGCGGCTACGTGAAGTGCTCCCGCGTCGTCGGCGACGTGATGGGCCAGTTCCACCCGCACGGCGACTCGGCGATCTACGACGCGCTGGTCCGGATGGCGCAGCCGTGGTCGCTGCGCTACCCGCTGGTCGACGGCAACGGCAACTTCGGCTCGCCGGGTAACGATCCGGCTGCCGCCATGAGATATACCGAGTGCAAGCTCGACCCCCTCGCGATGGAGATGCTGCGGGACATCGACGAGGACACCGTCGACCTGCAGGACAACTACGACGGCCGGGCCAAGGAGCCCACCATCCTGCCGTCCCGGATCCCCAACCTGCTGGTGAACGGCTCCGAGGGCATCGCGGTCGGCATGGCCACCAAGATCCCGCCGCACAACCTGCGCGAGATCGGCGCGGCGGTGCAGTGGTGCCTGGAGCACCCGGAGGAGGACGAGGAGACCACCCTCGAGGCGCTGCTCGGCATCGTCAAGGGCCCGGACTTCCCGACCCACGGTCTGATCGTCGGCACGACGGCGATCCAGGACGCGTACCGCACGGGTCGTGGTTCGATCCGGATGCGGGCCGTGGTGGAGGTCGAGGAGGACAAGCGGGGTCGTCCCTGCCTGGTCGTCAGCGAGCTGCCCTACCAGGTGAACCCGGACAACCTCGCCGAGCGGATCGCCGAGCTGATCAAGGAGGGCAAGCTCGCGGGGATCGCCGACATCCGCGACGAGTCCTCCGGTCGTACCGGTATGCGGATCGTGCTGGTGCTCAAGCGCGACGCGGTCGCCAAGGTGGTGTTGAACAACCTCTACAAGCACACGCAGCTTCAGGAGACGTTCGGCGCCAACATGCTGGCGCTCGTCGACGGGGTGCCGCGCACGCTCAACCTGGCACAGTTCATCAGGTACTACGTCGAGCACCAGATCGACGTGATCCGTCGGCGGACCGCGTACCGGCTGCGCAAGGCCGAGGAGCGGGCACACATCCTGCGCGGCCTGGGCAAGGCGCTGGACGCCCTGGACGAGGTGATCGCCCTGATCCGGCGGTCGCCGACGGTGGACGACGCCCGGCAGGGCCTGATCCGGCTGCTGGAGATCGACGAGATCCAGGCGACCGCGATCCTGGACATGCAGCTGCGCCGGCTCGCCGCCCTGGAGCGGCAGCGGATCATCGACGACCTGGCGAAGCTTGAGATCGAGATCGCCGACCTCAAGGACATCCTCGCCAAGCCCGAGCGGCAGCGGAAGATCGTCTCAGAGGAGCTGGGCGAGATCGTCGCCAAGTGGGGCGACGACCGGCGTACGCAGATCATTCCGTTCGACGGCGAGGTCTCGATGGAGGACCTCATCGCCCGGGAGGACGTGGTCGTCACGATCACCCGGACGGGGTACGCCAAGCGGACGAAGGTCGACCTGTACCGCTCGCAGCGGCGGGGCGGCAAGGGCGTCAGTGGCGCCACGCTGCGGCAGGACGACATCGTCAGCCACTTCTTCGTATGCTCCACGCACGACTGGATCCTGTTCTTCACGAACAAGGGCCGGGTGTACCGGGCCAAGGCGTACGAGTTGCCGGAAGCCAGTAGGGTAGCCAAGGGCCAACACGTGGCCAATCTGCTCGCCTTCCAACCGGATGAGCAGATCGCGCAGATCATCGAAATCCCGGACTACCAGGTAGCCCCCTATCTGGTACTGGCCACGAAGAACGGCCTGGTGAAGAAGACGCGGCTCGAGGAGTTCGACTCCAACCGTTCCGGCGGCATCATCGCGATCAACCTGCGCGATGAGGACGAGCTGGTCGGTGCTGCTCTGGTGGCGCCGGAGAACGACCTGCTGCTGGTCTCGAAGAAGGCGCAGGCGATCCGGTTCAACGCCTCGGACGAGGCGCTGCGGCCGATGGGTCGGGCCACCTCGGGCGTGATCGGCATGCGCTTCACGGACGACGATGTCCTACTCGCCATGGAGGTCGTCCGGGACGGTCTGGACGTCCTGGTGGCCACGAACGGGGGATACGCGAAACGTACCCCGATCGAGGAATACCCGGTGCAGGGCCGGGGAGGTAAGGGCGTGCTGACTGCGAAGATCACCGAACGGCGCGGTGGTCTGGTCGGTGCGGTGGTGATCGACCCGGACGACGAGTTGTTCGCGATCACCAGCAACGGTGGTGTCATCCGGACTCCGGTGAAGCCTGTACGCCGTACGCGTGACCGGAACACAATGGGGGTCAAGCTGATGGACCTCCCGGACGGCGTGACTATCGTGGCGATTGCTCGCAATGCCGACGAGCCTGACGAACAGGACTAGTTGAATGACGGAGACACAGGCGAAGTCGGGGAACACGGGGACCTCGGCCAACCCGGTCGACGAGGAGGCCGCCAAGGGCGGCACACCAGCGACCGGCCGCGCGGCCGTGGGCCGGGCCACGGTTCCCGCCGACGCGCCTGCCCCGAAATTCACCCGGGCTCCCGGCATGACACCCCCGCCGGAGCAGCCCGGCGAGGACGCGGGATCGGGTGACACCAAGGCCGAGAAGTCGGCCGGTGAGGCAGCGACGTCCACCGGGGCGGCCCCCACGGCGGCCGCCCCGAACCCGGCGCGGCCGACGACCACGCAGCCGATCAGCACCCGACCCGGTCAGGCGACATCGACCGGGGCTACTGGCACGCAGCCTCGGATCACACCGGGCATGACGCCGCCGGATCCGGGGCGTACGTCCACCGGTGGTCGCCCCGTGAGCGGTGGCGGTCTGCCGCCGGGGATCGGCAACCCGTCGGCCGTCGGGGCTGCCCGGGTCGGCGAGGCGGTCCGCGCCGCGCGGAGCTCGGTCAGCTCGGCGGCGTCCCGTGGGCCGCGCCGGGCCCGGCTGAACCTCAAGCGGATCGACCCCTGGTCCGTGATGAAGTTCGCGTTCGCCGTCTCGGTGGTGCTGTTCATCGTCGTGGTGGTCGCCACGTCGGTGCTCTACCTGGCGCTGGACGCGATGGGCGTGTTCCAGAGCGTCAACGACAGCCTCAGCGACCTGGTCAACGCGGGTGGTGGGCAGAGCACCAGCGGGTTCCAGATCACCGCCAAGGGCGTGATCCTCAGCTCGGCGCTGATCGGCCTGGTCAACGTGGTGCTGTTCACCGCGCTGGCCACGCTGGGCGCGTTCGTCTACAACGTCTGCGCCGACCTGGTCGGCGGGATCGAGCTGACGCTCGCCGAGCGGGACTGAGTGTGACCGGGGCGTCGGGGCCTCCGCGGAATGCGGTCGCTCCGACGCCCCGTACTCAGGTAGGTTTTGCGGGCGGCGACGACCCGGATCGCGCAGTCGGACCCCGATTTGGGGCCGGCGCGGCGGATGGGTTAATCTTGCTCGTCGCTACGCGGGGCTATAGCTCAGTCGGTTAGAGCGCAGAGCTGATAACTCTGAGGTCGATGGTTCGATTCCATCTAGCCCCACCGCACATCGTCCGACGGTAGTCGAGCGCAAGGGGTTGCCCCATGTTCAAGAAGCTGCTGATCCTGGCCGGCGTCGTCGGCGTGGCTGCCGTCGTCTTCAACAAGGTCAAGGCCGCCAACGACGAGCGCGCCCTCTGGCACGAGGCGACCACCGCGCCCGACCTGCGCTGATATCAAGATGGCGGCGATTTGGTCGCCGTCGTTGCGGGGCCCTAGCTCAACTGGCAGAGCACTGCCTTTGCAAGGCAGGGGTTAGGGGTTCGAGTCCCCTGGGCTCCACCAGCGCTTTCTTCGGCTGATCTCGGCCCTCGGTACAGCCAACCGGTCTGCGCTACGGTGCTCGCTGTGATCCGGCAAACCATGGCGGCCTCCGTAGACAAGCCGAGCGAGGTCGAGGCGGCTGAGGCCTGGTTGAACGCCAACCGAGACGCTCTCACCCACGCCGAAGAGGATGGCGGCTGCGGCTGCTGCGTCCGGGCCTGGAAGTTGGAAGGGCCTGCCGAGCTGTTGGCGACGATCCCCTACGAGGTCTCGGCCTCCTCCGACTGGGATACGGCCTAGCCGCTTCCTGGAAGCAGACCGACGGGTCGCGTCGCGGGCCCTACCACGACTCCCCGGCTGCGCCCGGCGGGAAGCGCCGCCCACCGCCACGCCGCCTCAGGCAGTCGAACCCTTCGACGTCTCACCGTGAGTGGTCATGGGTCGACGTGTGAGGTCCATTGCCTCGACTGCCGTTACCAGTGGCGCCAACTCGGGGTTCTTGGCGGCGTCGTCCAGCGCTTTCCGCAGGGCGGTGTCGTTGGTCGGCCGGGCCTCCCGCAGGAGCTTCAGGCCGGCGTCGGTGACGTCGGTGTAGATGCCGCGGCGGTCGGTCGGGCACAGGTAGCGGGAGAGCAGGCCACGGTCCTCCAGACGGGCGACCAGGCGGGTGGTGGCGCTCTGGCTCAGCACCACGGCGTCGGCGACCTGCTTCATCTGCAGATGGCCGCCTGCGCGGTCGTGCTGGCGGCTGAGCACGTCGAGCAACGAGTACTCCCGCACGCTGAGGTCGTGCGCGGACTGCAGAGCGCGCTCAAGGTGTGCCTCGATCCTGCCGTAGAGGAGGGAGAGGGCTGCCCATCCGCTGGCGAGGGCGGTTAGCGCGGGATCCGTGGCGGTCATGGTCCGGGTCTTCCTTTGGGGCGGGAGTTTCAGGGTAGGCCTGTTCCGGGAATGTCAGCTAGCGCCTACATCAGGCCCTTGCAAGCAAGTTTGGTGGCCGTCGCTGGATTCTCCACCCGGCCGCCGAACCGATCAGCCTGGTTCCTCGTGGAGCCGCCCGAACCTGGGCGTACCCGTTGAGGTGCCGGGCCACAGCGAAAGGTGCGTCATGACCGTCTCCGGCACTCCGATGAACCTCACCCGGGCCGCCCACGTCGGGATCTCAGTCTCGGATCTGGACGCCTCGATCGCGTTCTATACCGCTCTCACCGGGCGGGAACCTGTGGCGGAGGGGACCATGGGCAGCGTGCGGTTCGGCATTACGCAAGGGCTGCCTACCGCGAAGCTGCGATACGCGACGATCAACCTGGACGGTCTCGGCATCGACCTGATCGAGTTCCAGGAGCCGGTCGGGGAACGCACGAACGGCATGGCGAACCGCCCCGGCTCCATGCATCTCTGCTTTCGGGTCGACGACTTCGACGCCGTGTACCAGCGGATGAAGGAAGCCGGCTACGACTTCCTCGGCGACGACTACACGTTCATCGCGGGCGAGGTCACCCCTGAGGCGGCGCTCGGCACCAAGGTCGCCTACTTCTCCGATCCGGACGGCACGAACCTGGAGATCATCGAGCCCAAGGGCGGCTTCGCGGGCTAGACAGCGGGCCCGCACCTCGCCGCCGATGGTCATCCGGTGCGCGGTTCACGGCAGGCGGGACTCACCTCTGGACGTCCGGAGGCGGGTCCCGCCTGCCGTATGGGCGACCCGCAGGATAATCGCCGCCGTCGGCGAGGGCCGTTCCCACAGTGGATCCTCGCCTGGGCGCCTCGACGAACTCTTCGGGCCTACCGCCAATTTGGCCGCTGACGACGACTCCGGTGGCCGCGACGGGTCGCTGACCTGCGCAAAGAAGCGCCCGGCCCGACGATGTGTCGGGCCGGGCGCGTCCGGATCGAGCTACGCGACGAAGCGGGAACGGCGACGGCGTGCGATCACGAAGCTCGCGCCGCCGACGAGCAGGAGCGCGCCGCCGATGCCGGCCACGGTCGCGGTGTCGGCGCCGGTCACGGGCAGTCCGCCACCATCACCGCCGGCAGCGACCGGGCTCGTGGAGGTGGCCGCAGTCGGCGCGACGGTCGACGTCGCGCTCGCCGTGGGCGTGGGCTGCGTCGTCGTCGGCGACGTCGTCGGCGTCGGCGTCGGGGTGGGCTGCGCCGCGCAGTCGAGCGCACGGGCGGCGTACAGGCCCTCGTTCAGGTAGGCCAGGTAAGGGTCGACTGTTTCGGCGTCGAGCGTCTTCTGCGCGGCCTCCTTCACCTTGGGGCCGGCGCCGGTCATCGTCTGGCCAACCTTGATCCGCAGATCGATCGTCCAGACGGCCTGTGCGTCGTTCTTGAGCCAGGCGCGCAGATCCTCCGAGGTGCCGTCCAGCCGCTTCTGGGTGGCGTCCGGCAGGGTGGTCAGGGACTCCTTCTTCGCCGTGGCCTGGATCTGGTTGGCCAGCACGCGGAGCTGGGTTGCCGTGGCGGTGTCCAGGTCGAAGGTGAACAGCTCACGGATGTCCGTGAACGTCTTGCGCTCGACCGTCTGGCAGTTCTGGTCGAGCCCGGGCGACGCGCTCTGTGCCATCGCCGGCGCGGCCGGAACCATGAAGGCCAGCGCTATCGCGATGCCGGCCGGGATCTTGCCTCGCATGTGGATCGTCCTCCCCGTTGTCAATCAAAGCCTGCGGATACTACCGCCCACGGGCGTAGCGCATGGCCCCGCGTTTACCGGGACGGGAGGCGGGGATCCGCGATCGTGCGCATCGACGTGAACGAACCGAACTCGGCCGAGAATTTCTGGGAAGGGATGCGGGAGGCGGCCGCTGCCGCTACCCGGCACCAGGACGACGACCTGCTCGCAGCGGTCGTCAAGATTGGCAGATCCGCGCTGGCCCAGGGCGTCGAACTCGTGCCATCCTCCGGATTCTTTCTCGCGTGTCCGGTGTGCAGCGCCGCGTCGGGGCAGCACTGCATCAATTCGCCCGGTCACCCCCTTGGCGACGACAGACTTCATCCGGAACGCATCGAGTTGGCCGAGAAGGCGATGCGGGGGGAGGTGCCGCTCCCCGGGCCGCTGCGGTAATGGCGTGTCGGCTCGCGGGTCGTCCTTGTCAGGAGCGGGAGCGCCGCGCGCGCGTCAGCCGTTGGAAGCGCGGACCTGCCCGGAGCCACAGGAGCGACACCGCCAGTCCGATGGCTCCCATGGCGACGACGACCCCTCGGGACAGTTCGGTGTTGACCGGTTCCGGCATGCACCGGGACGGGGCGTAGTCGATGGTGAGTTGCTGGTGCAGCGGCGGTAGTCGCCGGTCGGGAAACGACCGTTCGTAGATGCCGCAGGTGGTGGGCCCGTCAACGGCGTCTACCCGCAGCAGCACGTAGGGGCCGTCGGCGGTCCGGGCCGGTTCCACCGCGATCACCGTCGCCGGCGTCAGCACGCCGACGGGTGGGGGCGGCTCGCGGTCGTCGGTGGCACCCAGCAGTATCAGCAGGCCGCAGGGCAGCAGCAGCGCCAGCGGAAGACTTGGCCAGGCCTTCGGACGAGTTCCGTTGGCCAGGAACGACGGCATGCCGCCAGGCTAGTCAGCGAGATCAATGATGCCCGAGCCACCGGTCAGCGCTGCCGTCAGTCGCCGTCGACGGGCTGGGCGAGGTCGGGTCGGGCTGCCGGGAGATGCGCGACCAGCCTGGTGAGCGCGCCGTTGGCGAGGGTGGCGCCGAGCGCCGATCCGGCGCCGATGGTCCAGCCCACCGGCCCGAGCGGGGTGCAGCCGAAGAACTGACTCACACCCGGCGTCTGCACCACCACGACGAGCACTCCCAGCGACGCCGCCGTGGACGCCAGCACCGCCGGGCTGGTGCCTCCGGCCAGGATGGTCTGGCCGAGTTGGGTGCCGACCAGTGAGACGAGAGCGACGGTGCCGGCCCGGCGCTGCCGCCCGGTGTACCGGGCCAACGTCCAGCCGACCGTCGCGCCCAGCGTGGTGGACGCCGCGCGTAGGCCGATCTCCCTGCTGAGGGTCTCACCGAGGGACGCGTCCGGGCCCTCCCGAAGCAGTCCGTCGGTGCGGTCCGCGGCGGGTGGCCGGACCGCGATGGCCAGCGCCGGGGCCAGGTCGGTGAGCAGGTTGACCAGCAGCAGTTGCCGGCCGGTGAGGGCCGAGCGGCCGGTCGCCGCGGCGCTGAGCACGCTGAACGCGATCTCGCCGAGGTTGCCGCCGACGAGGATGCTCAGCGCGTGCCGGACCGAGGACCACATGGCACGCCCCTCGACCAGGGTGGCGATGATGGTCTCCAAGCGGTCGTCGGTGACCACCAGGTCGGCGGCCGCTCGGGCCGCCGGTGTGCCACGTTGGCCGAGGGCGATGCCGACGTCGGCCAGCCGGATCGCCGGGGCGTCGTTGGCGCCGTCGCCGGTCATCGCCACGGTCCGCCCGCACTTCTGCAACGCCTGGATGATCCGTACCTTGTGGGTCGGGGTGCAGCGGGCCACCACGTCGGTGGTGGCGAGCCGTTCGGCGAGCGCCTCGTCGTCCAGTTGGTCGAGTTCGGCGGCCGTGACCACCCGCTGCTCGTCGTGCTCGCTGATGGTGGCCGCGATGGCCTCGGCGGTGGCCGGGTGGTCACCGGTGATCATGATGGTGTGCACGCCCGCCTGCCGGATGCGGCGGACCGCCGGGGCGGCGCTCTCCCGGACCCCGTCCGCGAGCGCCAGGAACCCCACGAAGGTCAGCCCCCGGACCTCGGAGTCGGTGATCTGCGCGGCGTCCACCTGGCACTCGGCGACAGCGAGGATCCGGTGCCCGGCGCCCGCCCGGTCGGCCAACACGCGCTGAAGTTCCGCGCGGCCGGCGTCGTCCAGCGGCTCCCGTCGGCCGTCGGTACGCCGGTTCACGCACCGTGGCAGCACCGTCTCGGGGGCGCCCTTGACGCTCAACAGCAGGCGTCCGTCGGTCTCGCCGACGGTGGCGTGGTAGCCGCGGGACGGCTCGAACGGCAGCCCGCCGACCGCGCGCCAGCCGGTCGCCCCGGTCTGCTCGACAACCTGAGCCGTGGCGGCGCCCCGCCGAACCGCCCGGTCGGTCTGCAACGCCAACTCTTCCGGATCGGCCGCCGCCGGGGTGGCCCGCAGCGCGGTGGCGAGAGTCGACCGCAGGCGGTCATCGAGCCGGTCCACCGGCGCGTACCGGTCGCCGACCCCGTCGCCGACCCCCGCGAGGAGCAACTTGCCCTCGGTGAGGGTGCCGGTCTTGTCGAAGCAGAGCACATCCACCCGGCCCAACGCCTCGATGGTGCGCGGATTGCGGACCAACGCGCCGTGCTCGGCGAGGCGTCGGGCCGCCGCCAGTTGCGCGGCGCTGACCAGGAACGGCAGCCCCTCCGGCACCGACGCCACGGCCAGGTTCGCGGCGGTCGCCGCCGTTTCGGCCAGGGGTACGCCCCGGAGCAGTCCCGCCCCGGCGACGGCGATCGCCGAACCGGCGGCCAACGGGATGGCGGCGCTGGTCAACGAGCCGAGTCGAGCCTCCACCCCGCTCGTCGGGGGCGCCTGGCGGACCAGCGCCAGACTGCGGCCGGACTCGGTGTCGGCCCCGGTCGCCACCACGACGGCGGTGCCGTGGCCGGCGGCGACGGTGGTGCCCTCGTACAGCATCGAGTGGCGGTCGGCGATGGCCGCGGCGACGACCGCCCGGTTGCTCTTGGCGACCGGCAGCGACTCGCCGGTCAGCGACGACTCGTCCGCCTCCAATCCCACCGATTCGAGCACCCGGCAGTCGGCCGGTACCGAGTCACCCGGTTCGAGGGTGATGACGTCGCCGAGCACCAGGTCCTCGGCCGCGACGACCTGCTCGGCTCCGTCCCGGCGGACCCGGGCGGTCACCGCCGAGCGCGACAGCAGCTCCGCCAGCGAACGTTCGGTGTTGCGCTCGTGCACGGCGCCGACCAGTGCCGACCCGCCGACGACGCTGCCGACCAGCGCGGCGTCGACGAGCGAGCCGAACGACGCGGACAGCACCGCCCCGGCCGCCAGCACGGGTGTGAGTGGGTTGGACAGCTCGTCCAGGAACGCCCGCAGCAGCCCACCACCGCTGGGCGTGCCGCCGCCCGTGCCGTTGTCGTCATGCCGGCGGTGCGCCTCCGCGCTGGTCAACCCGTCGGGTGTGGTGTCCAGGTGGTCCAGCACGGTCCGTACCGGCATCAGGTGCCAGGCGGTCGCCACCGGCGCCGGCGCGTCCGACCGGTCGGGTAGCCGGTGGGCCCGCCAGACCCCGTTCGCGAACGCCAGCGCGGCCGCGCCGTTGACCGCCACGAGGGCCCGATGTGGCAGTTGGGCCGGCGGCGCGGTGAACGCGCCCAGCGCACCCAGTCCGGTGCCCGCCATGGCGAGCCGGATGTTCTGCTGGGTCATCCGCCGGGCTGCCCCGGTCGCCTCGACCAACAGTGCCACCACCCGAAGGTCGGCGCCGACCAGCAGGTGCGCTCCCCACGGGGGCAACTCCTCGGCGGCCGACATGCCGAGCCCGCAGTCGGACGCGCCGAGCGCCGCCCGGTCGCCGGAGACCAGCATGACCACCGCGCCGTCGCGCTGGAGCGCGCGTACGGAGTCGGCCAACCGGTCTCCACCGGGCAGCAGCGTGTCGGCGAAGTCGTACCGCTGCTCGTCGCCCCCGGCCACGACCAGCCTCAGTCCGGCGTGCCGCGCGGCGGCGGGTAGACCGTCGACTCCGGGCGCGGGCTCCGGTTCGACCCGCAGCAGCGCGGCCAGTCGTCCCGCGTTGGTCAGCCCGAGCAACTGCCCGCCCGCCGTACGCAGCCGCTCGCCGTCCGGTACGTCGCCGCGGGCGTCCTCGGGCAGCCGGTCCAGGGGTGCGAGCCGCCAACCGTCGAACTCCCGCACGGTGGTCGGGTCGGCGGGGTCGAACAGCTCGAACGCCCGCTCCGCCACCTCGTCGACGTCCGCGTCGGCGGCCGGGGCCAGATCGGCGAGTACGCCCCGCTCCGACCCGAGCATTGCGGCGTCCAGCACCAGCGTGTCGATCCGGTCCAACTGCCGCAGCACACTGCGGTCCATCGCGATCACCCCGCGCCGGGCGAGGACTCGGCCGAGCTGCGCCGCGTACCCCTCCCGTCCGCTGCCCGGGGCCTTCGGTAGCGCGGAGAGTCCCAGCGCGGCGGCCCGTTTGGGTCCGGCGAGCGGCGTCGCCGCGGCTGCCGCCGCCGCGCCCGCGGTGAGCACCCGGTTGATGTAGCGCTCGACCGGGCCGTCCGGTTTCGGGCAGGGGCGCTCGACCGCCGGCCACCGGGCGGTGGCACGTTCCGGGTCACCGGTCAGCCGTGGCTCGGCCTCCTCCCAGGCGGCGAGCTGGGCCCGCGCCTCGCCCCACTGCACCATCCGTTGGGCGCCGTCGAGGACTATCCCCGTCCACCTGCCGGTCAGGCCCTGCACGACGGCTTCGGCCAGCGGGAAGATGACGTCGGCGCGGGGGTCGGAGCGCAGTCGTCTACCGACGAAGGCGTGCAGTTTCGGTTGCAGGTCGGCGGCGGCCAGCAGGCCGGCGACCTCACCGGGCAACGGTGTGAACGGCAGGATGCGGGTGGCCGCCGAGATGGTCAGACCCAGCGCGTCCGAGGCGAGCGCGCCGAGGGTGCGCGGCGTACGCGGCCCCTCTTCCGGCGGGTGCGGGGGTGGGATCTCCGGGTCCGGTTCGTGGTCACAGGTCCGCTCGACCCGGCTGATGGCGGCGATGAGGTCGCGCAGCCTCGGCTCGGGGGCCTGCACGGCCACCACGACCCGACCCGAGGGTGCGTTCACCCGGGCCCAGGCGACTCCGGGAAGCCGTTCCAGCGCGGCCTCGACCTGCCGGGCCAACCGGTCGCCGCCGTCCTGGCAGACACCGTGTACCTCGATGTGGTGGCGGCCCGGGCGCGACCAGACCCGGCGTCGGCTGAGGCCGGCGGTCCGGGCCAACCGGGTCGCGGCCGACCCGACGGTCCGGGACGCCTCACCGACCAGGTGCGGTACGCCGATGGACGGCAGGAGGCGGCCGGCGGCACGACCCGCCGCCGTCATCGAGGCGTACGGCCGGACGGACGCCGACCCGACTCCCCGTTGCCGATTGTTGTGCCGTCGGTCATCTCGTCCTCCCGCCGCCCTCGCGTCCGGCGGCCTGGCTTCCCGACCTGGCGTCCGTTATGCCCCTCGGCGGACCGGAACTTTGCGCGGCGGGCTGCGCATGGACGGGGTGGCCGGTGGAATCCGACGACCAGCACCGGACACGGGGAGGCCGGAATGAGCACGCTGACGCGACACCTCAACGGTTCACGCGAGAACGTCCAGATGTACAGCCGGCGGGTCGAGTTGCCCATACTGGGCGAGGTGGCCGTACCGCCACCGGACAAGGTCGCCTACTACGCCGGGCTCGGGGTCCTGGCCGCGTTGCAGGTGATCGAGTGGCCGCTCGCCTTGGTGATCACCGCCGGGCATCTCCTCGCGGACCAGCACTTCTCGGGACTGGTACGCGGCGTCGGGGAGGCGATCCAGGAAGCCTGACGAGATCCGGGTCACGCCCCGGTTGACATGAATCCGGGTTGAGGTCGCAGGCTCGGTGCATGTCGAGCCGAACCGCCACCCTCGCCCCAGCGCCCGTCGGGCTGTTCACGTCTCGGCTGCGGGCGATGACGGTCGGCAGCGTGGCGCTGGTGTCGCTGCTCGCCTTCGAGGCGCTGGCGGTGGGCACGGCCATGCCGACCGTGGCGCGCAGTCTGGACGGCCTGGCGTTGTACGGCATCGCGTTCGGCGGCCCGTTCGCCGCCGGTGTGCTGGCGATGGTCGTCTCCGGCATCTGGTGCGACGCGCGGGGACCCCGGGGGCCGATGTGGCACGGCGTCGCCTGGTTCGTGGTGGGACTGCTGATCGCCGGTACGGCGCAGGCGATGGCGGCACTGGTGGTCGGCCGGGTGGTGCAGGGCTTCGGCTCCGGGCTGCTCTCGGTCGCGCTCTACGTCATCGTCGGGCAGGCGTACCCGGAGGAACTGCACCGGCGGATCTTCGCCGCGTTCGCGGCGGCGTGGGTCGTACCCTCGCTGGTCGGGCCGGCGCTGGCCGGGCTGATCGTCGAGTACCTGGGCTGGCGGTGGGTCTTTCTCGTGGTTCCGGCGGTGGCCGTCCCGGCGGTGCTGCTGATCCAGCCGGGCCTGCGGTCGCTCGACGCGACCGTGGCGACGCGGCCGCCGGTCGGCGCGGTCGCCCGCATCGGTTGGGCCTGCGGGGCGGGCGCGAGCGCCGCACTGTTGCACATCGGGGGGCAGCAGCGCGGCGTGGCGGCCCTGACGGTGATCGCGCTCGCCCTGGCCGGTCTGGTGATCTGCGCTCCGCGCCTGCTACCAGCCGGGTTCCTCCGGGCGGGCCGGGGGCTGCCCACCGTCGTCGGTCTGCGGGGTCTGGCGTCGGCGGCGTTCGTCGGCGCCGAGGTGGTCATCCCGTTGATGCTGTCCCGGGAGCGGGGACTGTCGCCGACCGCCGCCGGGCTGGTCCTCACCGTGGGCGCGCTGGCCTGGTCGGTGGGCTCCTGGATACAGGGCCGAATTCCGGTGCCGGCCTCCCGGGCCAGCCTGCCGCGCGTCGGCCTGTGCGCGATCACGGCCGGTACGGCGACGGTGGCGCTGGCCGTCCGACCCGAGGTGCCGGTGGCCGTCGCCGTGCTGGGCTGGGCGGTCGCCGGGCTCGGCATGGGGCTGCTCTACCCGTCGTTGTCGGTGCTCACGTTGGAGCTGTCCGCACCCGGTGAGCAGGGCCGCAACAGCTCGTCGCTGCAACTGGGCGACTCCCTCTTCGCGGCGACCGTGCTGGCGCTCACCGGCGCCGTTCTGGCTGCGGGGAGCGCGCCCGGCCCGTCGAGCTATCTGGTGACGCTCGTGGTGGCGGCTGGTCTGGCGTTGTTCGGCGCGTTGCTGGCCGGCCGGGTGGTGGTGCCGGGGAGTACCCGGCCGGGCGGGTGATCCACCGCCGATTCGGCGCATCGGTCCCGGTCGGGCGTCAGGATGGCAGCGGTGAGCTTCCTGACCGTCCTGCCGCTGGCCGTGGTGATGGTCGCCGGGACCCAACTGGTCGTGGCGATCTTCCTCGCCTCGTCCGACCGGCCCCGGGCCGCGTCGTCCGGCTTCCTCGCCGGCGCCGGACTGGTGGTGGTCGCCGGCGTGACGGTGAGCTGGTTGCTGACCCGGGTGCTGGGCGGGCTGGCGAACGACGCCAGCACGGCCGCCCGCAAGGTCGACAGTGGTCCGGCCATCGACCTGGTGGTCCTCGCGCTGCTGGTGGTCATGGCCGTGGTGATCTGGGTACGCCGCGACCGCTCCGGGCCGCCACGATGGCTGGGCAGCGTCAGTCACGCCGATCCGCGCTGGGCGGCGCGTACGGGCGCGCTGCTCTTCGTGGTGACACCCACCGACGACCTCACCATGGCCACGGTGGGCGCGACCGTGGCCCGGCACGACCTTCCGTGGTGGCACCTGGTGCCGTTCGTGCTGCTCACCGTGCTGCTGCTCGCCGTGCCGCTGCTGGCGCTGGTGCTGCTCGGGTCGAAGGCCGCGCGGGTGCTCGCCCGGATGCGGAGCTGGGCCGAGGGGCACGCGTGGATCGTCAACGAGATCGTGATCGCGTTCTTCGCGCTGCTCACGGTGTTGGACCTGGTCAAGTCGAGGTGAGGTCCCGGTGCCCCGGACACGTACGGGGGAACCGCGCGGAGATGAGAGATGCGCCGGTTCACGTTCGTCTTACGGTGACGCCATGTTCGTTGTCGTCACCACGGTGATCCTCTACGTCTTCGGTTTCGTGTTCCTCTACGGCGTGATCCGGCTGGGCGTCCGGCACGCGCTGGAGGACCTGGAGCTTCAGCGGGCCCGGGCCCGACGCGAAGAGGAGCTGGCGGCCGACCGCGACCGCTCGTTCATGCGCAACAACGCGTTCCTCGCGGGCAGTTGAGCCGCGACGTGGACGTGGCGTCGCGGGACGTCGCCGGTGTCGACGGGCGATCCGGCGGCACGGGTGCGAGGATCGCATCCGTGATGGGAACGTTGAAGACCGAACCGGCCCGTGCCCGCCTCGATCTGCTCGCCCCGCCGGTCGCGGAGGCCATCGCCCAGTGGCCCGCCGAAGCGCCGGTCGACGTCGACGACGTGCTGGTCGCGCCGATCGACGCCGACCTCGCCGACACGGCGGAGTTCTGTGCCGCGTACGAGGTGGGGTTGGACGTGTCGGCCAACTGCGTCGTGGTGGCCGGCAAGCGCGAGGGTGTGGTCCGTTACGCGGCCTGCATCGTGCTGGCGACCACGCGGGCCGACGTGAACGGGGTGGCCCGCAGGGCGCTGGACGTCCGCAAGGCGAGCTTCGCCCCGATGACCGACGCGGTCGAGTTGACCGGCATGGAGTACGGCGGGATCACCCCGATCGGGCTGCCGGCGCAGTGGCCGATCCTGGTGGACGCGCGGGTGATCGCCACCCCGCACGTGATCATCGGGTCCGGCGTACGGCACAGCAAGATCGCGCTGCCCGGACCGGCGCTGGGCGCACTGCCCGGCGCGCAGGTGGTGGAAGGCCTGGCCAGGCCGGCCTGACCAGGCATCAGCATCGATACCGTTGCACGTGAAACATCACGCCTGACCGGCAGCGGCCTCCCGCTGTTCGACCTCGGCCAGCGCGGCGAGCAGCGTGGACGTCTCCTGGGCGCCGCTTAGCGCGTACTTTCCGGCCAGCACGAACGTCGGCACGCTGGTGATGCCCAGGTCACGGGCGGCGGCCAGGTCGGCGGCGAGTTCCGCGGTCCGCTCGTCGGAGTCGAGGAACCGGCGGGCGTCGGCGGCGTCCAGGCCGATCGAGCCGGCGATCGTCGCCAACACCTCCCGGGAGCCGATGTCGAGACCCTTCGTGAAGTGCGCCTGGAACAGGGCGTCCACCATCTCGGCCGCCCGGTCGCGCTCGGTGGCGTAGCCGACCAGCCGGTGCGCGTCGAAGGTGTTCGCGGCCACCGCGTGGTCGTAGTCCAGCCGGAGCCCGTCGCCCGCCGCGACCTGGACCACCCGCTCGACCATCTGCCGCGCCCGGTCGGGACCGCCGAACTTGTCGGCCAGCGCGTCGACCACCGGGAGCGGTTCGGGCACCGGCGACGGGTCGAGCTGGAACGGCCGGTAGCGGACGGTCACCTCACCGTCGTAGCGGGCAAGTGCCTCGTCCAGGCGACGCTTGCCCAGGTAGCACCACGGGCAGACCACGTCCGCGTAGATCTCGATCTCCATGATCGGTGGCAACTGCCCGCTCAGCCGAGTTGTTCCCGGACCTGCCGCTTGAGCCGGCCCAGGATCGCGGTGCCCCCGCGTACCCGCAGCGGACTGATCGCCTGGGCCAGGCCCATCCGCTGGTAGAGATCGTCCGGAACCGCCAGCACCTCCTCGGCGCTCGCGCCGGCCAGCCCCTCGGCGAGGATCCCGGCGAACGCCCGGGTGGTCGGCGCCTCCGGCGGGCAGTCGAAGAGCGTCTCGACCACCCCGTCCGGCGTCACGGTGGCGCGCAGGAAGAACGCGGTCTGGCACTCGGGCACCTGCTCCATGCCCTCGCGCGCGGTGTCGTCGTCCGGCAGCAGGGGAATGACGTCCGCGTACTCCAGCAGCATCTCCAACACCAGGTCGCGCGGCGCGGCGGCGAACTCGTCGACGATCTCGGCCAGTCGGGCCGGCATGTCAGCCATGAGTCGAGGCTACCGCTGGCGCCGACGGCTCACGTGGTCGGCGACTGTTCGCTGATCTCACTCAATGCGCTGGTCGGGTCGAGCTGCATGGCCAGGTCACCGAGCGAGACGATGCCCACCAGCTTGCGGTCGCTGTCGCAGACCAGCACCCGCCGGATACCCCGGTCCCGCATGAGCGCCGCGGCCTCCCCGGCCGTGCAGTGCTGCTCGATCATGACCACCTCGCGGGTGACGATCGAGCCGATGGTGGTCGACGCCGGAGACGCGTTCTCGGCGACCGCCCGGACCACGATGTCCCGGTCGGTGAGCATGCCGGCGAGGGTGGCGCCGTCGGTGACCACCACGTCGCCGATGTCCGCCTCCTTCATCACCCTGGCCGCCTCGTCCAGGGTGGTCTCCGCCGACAGGTACACGACCTGCTTGGTCATCACGTCGCTGACCCGGTAACCGGTCATGAGATCCTCCGAAGACGCTTCACCCGATCCGACTGCACTACCCCGTGACGCGGCGGCTACACCAGGTTCGCACGCTCGCGGCCGACCTCGTCGACGATCCGCTCCACCACGGCGTCCACCGGCAGTTCCGTCCGCCGGTCACCGGCCCGCTCGCGCAGCTCGACGTACCCGTCGCTCAGACGGCGGCCGACCACGACGGCGCGCGGGATGCCGATCAGCTCGGCGTCGGTGAACTTCACCCCGGCCGAGACGTGCGTGCGGTCGTCGACCAGCACGCGCACGCCAGCGGCGGCCAACCGCCCGCCGAGGTCCAGCGCCGCGTCGAGCTGCGGGCCCTTGCCCGCCACCACCAGGTGTACGTCGCACGGCGCGACCGCCGCCGGCCAGCGCAGCCCATGCTCGTCGTGGTGCTGTTCGGCGATGGCCGCGACCGCTCGGGAGATCCCGATGCCGTAGCAACCCATGGTGGGTCGGACCGGCTTGCCGGCCGGCCCGAGCACGTCGACGGCGAACGCGTCGGTGTACCGGCGACCGAGCTGGAAGATGTGCCCGATCTCGATGCCCCGCCGGATGGTCAGCTCGCCGTCGGCGCAGTCGGGGCAGGCGTCGCCGGCACGTACCTCGGCCGCCTCGATCGTGCCGTCGGGCGTGAAGTCCCGGCCGCAGACCACGTCGGTGGCGTGCCGACCCGGCTCGTTCGCGCCCGTCAGCCATGCCGAGCCGGTCACCACCCGGGGATCGACCAGGTAGCGGATGCCCAGCTTGGCGAGCACCTGCGGGCCGAGGTAACCGCGTACCAGCTCCGGATGGTCGGCCCACTCCTCGAAGACCGTCACCTGCGCCGGCTCCAGCGCGGCGGCGAGCCGCTTCAGGTCGACCTCCCGGTCCCCGGGCAGCCCGACCACCAGGGGTTCGGCGCGGTCCGCCCCGGGCTGACGCACGGTCAGGACGACGTTCTTCAGGGTCTCGGCGGCGGTCCAGTCGTCGCGGTCACCCAGCCGCCGGCTGTTCGCCAGCTCGACCAGGCTGGCGATCGTCGGAGTCTCCGGGGTGTCGTGCACCTGCGCCGCCGGCTTGGCGTCGAGGTCGCCCGCAGCGGGCGCGCGGGTGACGACCGCCTCGGTGTTCGCCGCGTAGTCGCAGGCGGTACAGCCGACGAAGGTGTCCTCGCCGACCGGCGTCGAGGCCAGGAACTCCTCCGACGCCGAGCCGCCCATCGCGCCGGACATCGCGTGCACCACCGTGTGGTCCAGGCCCAGCCGATCGAAGATCCGCTGGTACGCCGCCCGGTGCCGGGCGTACGCATCCCGCAGGCCCGCCTCGTCCAGGTCGAAGGAGTACGCGTCCTTCATCAGGAACTCCCGGCCGCGCAGCACACCGGCCCGGGGCCGCGCCTCGTCGCGGAACTTCGTCTGCACCTGGTAGAGCGTCACCGGGAAGTCCCGGTACGAGGTGAACACGTCCTTGACCAGCAGCGCCGCCATCTCCTCGTGGGTGGGCGCCAGCAGGTGCTCGGCGCCGCGCCGGTCGGCGAGGGTGAAGAGGAGGTCGCCATACTCCGTCCACCGGCCGCTGGTGCGGTACGGCTCGGCGGGCAGCAGCGCCGGGAAGTGCACCTCCTGGTCGCCGATCGCGTTCAGCTCTGCGCGCACCACCTCGGTGATCCGGTCCAGCACCAGCTTGCCCAGCGGCAGCCACGTGTAGCCGCCCGGCGCGGCGCGGCGGATGTACCCGGCGCGCAGCAGCAGCCGATGGCTCGGCACCTCCGCGTCGGCCGGATCCTCGCGCAGGGTCCGCAGCAACAGGGTCGACATGCGTAGCAGCATTCGCGCAGCCTAGGGCCGGGCTGATCGTCCAGGCGACCCAATTCGCCCAGCGCGCCACCGGCCGGCCAGTCTCGTCGCGGTCGTCGAAACTGACCCGTCCGGGCGGCAACCACCGTTGCCCAGGGCGACGTCTGGAGAAGCATCATGTCTCTCCCGCACCACTACCCCAAGGATCGGCACGTGTGGACCCTCTGCTGAGTGAGTTCGACTCGTTCGTCCGTACCCGTACCCCGGCGCTGTTGCGCTCGGCCTACCTGCTCACCGGCGACCAGCACCTGGCCGAGGATCTCGTCCAGTCGGCGTTGGCCCGGACCCACCGCTCCTGGAGCCGCCTGCACCACAGCGGCAACGCCGAGGCGTACACCCGCAAGACCATGTACCACCTGCAGGTGTCCTGGTGGCGCCGCCGTCGGATACCCGAGTCGATGCCGGGCGACCTGCCCGAGCCACGCGGAGGCGGCTCGACCCCCGACCACGCCCACCAGACCAGCCTGCGACTCACCCTGCGGGCGGCGCTGGCGAAGCTCTCCCCGAAACAACGTGCCGTGCTGGTGCTGCGGTTCTTCGAGGACCGCACCGAGGCGGAGGCCGCCGACCTGCTCGGTGTCACGGTCGGCACCGTGAAGAGCCAGACGGCCAAGTCCCTGGCCAGGTTGCGCGCCGTGGCACCCGAGCTCGCCGAGCAGTACGTCCTGGAAGGAAGCAACCGATGAACGACGAGCGCCTCCGGCTCGACCTGGCTGCCCTGGCCGACGAGGTCACCTCGGTCGACCTGCGGGACCGTACGCTGCGCACGTCCCGCCGGCTCGGCGTCCAGCGCGCGGTGGCCACCTCGGCCGCTGCTCTGGTGCTGATCGCGGCGGCGGCCGGCACCGCGTTCGCCATCCGGCCGGACCAGTCCCCGAACCCGCTGCCCGCGGACGGCCCGTCGGTCACCGCAGCGCCGAGGCAGTCGCCCGCCCCGACGCCGTCAGTCAGCGTCGACGCCCCCGGCAGCCCGCCGCCCAGCAGTGGGTCCGGCACGAACGCCTCGGCCGTAGAGTTCGGGAAGCTCTTCTACGGCCGCTCCTCGGGGGTCGACGCCAGGAACGCGAATCTACGGTCCTGGCGCCCGGGGGACAGTGTGGTGCGACTGGCGGCTCTGCCGGACCCCGCGGCGTCGATCCGCGCGAACATCTCGCCGAACGGGCACCGGGTTGCCTGGGTGCAGCTCGACGCCGACGGCAACACCAACCTCTACACGGCCAACGTCGACGGCTCAGACCGGCAGCAGATGCGCAAGGAGGTCGAGCAGACCTGCGTCAACCCGGTCTGGTCGCCGGATGGGCGGTACCTGCTGTTCCGCGAGTGGGATCCGACGGTTGGGCCTGGCCGGGTTGGGGTGCTGGACACGCAGTCACCCAAGAAGACCGTGCGCTGGTGGGCCAACAAGAACACGGGATGTGGTGCTCGTTGGTCGTCTGACGGCGAGGTCATCGCGATGATCAACACCGATGGTGGTGTGACCCTCTTCGACAGCAGCGGCAACCGGAAGCGGGACATGCCGGGGCTGGGCCCGACGGGCACCTGGCGAAACGGGGACGTCACCAGCCTCTCGCCGAATGGCGATCGCGTCGCCCTGTACCAACCCGACCCCGGCAGCGAGTACGGGAACGTCGGCGTGGTGCGCGATACCCGAACGGGCGAGGAGATCCGACTGCCACTCGAGGGCCGAAAGTCGCGGCAGGTGTTCTTCCGCACTGACGGTTCGATGGTCGTGCGGGTCCAGTCCGGCAGCGGGTACGCCGTGCTGTTGGTGGACGAGAACGGCAAGAAGATCGCCGAGACCGCCGAACCGGCCAGCCTGAAGGACATTCGGATCCTCGCCGTCGTGAACTGACGACGGGCGGGAAAGGGCGGGTCATCCTCGGGTGGCCCGCCCTTTTGAGGTCCGCGTGACGGTCGTCGTCACGGCGTTGATCACGGCTGGTGAGCTGCCTCTCCGCGCTGTCATCCGGTGCCGGGAAGGCGGCCCTCGCAGCGCACGTCCGGATCGACCACCGGCCGGCGGGGCATCATCCAGTCCAGGGCGGTCTCCTCCACCGGCCAACCGCCCACCGATACGAGGCTGTACGGCACCGCCGCCGCCTGCGGGCAGAGGACCTGCGACTCGACCCAGTCGTTGGGCAGGAACCGCACGGCGGCCGTGCGGTCCAGCACGATCGTCGACGTGTCGGTGACCGTGATGAGCGCCCCGAGCACCACCTCCCGGCCGCCCTCGGCCGTACCGTCGCGGGCCGCGGTGCCAGCGCTCGCCGCCGGGGACGTCGAGGCAGGCGTCGGGCTCGTGGTCGGGCTCGGGGTCGCCGTCTCGGTGGTGTGCTTCGGAAGCACCTCGATCGCGGCGGTGGGCAGCACCGGCACCCGGAGGAAGACCGCGCCCATCACCACGGGGAGCACGGCGGCGACCGTGAACGCCAGGCCGTGGGTCAGCGTCGGGGCGATCCAGTCGGGGATCGGGCCGGTGAGCAGCAGGGTGGCGGCGGGCGGGACCGCCAGCAGGGCGGCGGTGGCCAGCTCGCCCTCCCGGTACGCCGTCCAGATCGCCGGGCCGAGCACGCTGTACGCCAGGACCGCCGCCGCCAACGGCAGGGCCACGCTGACGAACAGGATGCGCATTGGCTGATCCGGGTGCAGGTAACGGGTCCGCAGCGCCAGCAGCCAGAGGCCGAGCATCAGCAGCGACGGTAGGAAGCGGAGCTGCCAGGTGAGCGCCCCCAGCGCGACCGCCGCGCTGATCACCCACCCGGGGGTACGTGCCGTCCCCGAGGCGAGCAGTGAGCGTTCCGGGTCGAACCGGTCAGGAGCGCTGAGCCGGAGCAGTCGACCGAGGACGCCGAAGGTGAGCACGACGACGGGGAACGCCCACACCAGGGCGATCAGGAGGGCGCTGAGCAGGCCGAGCGGGCTGACGTACTGGACCAGCAGCAGCATCGTGGACATGTCCTGCTGGCTGAGCTGCCAGAGCCGCAGCACCAGCAGGAGGACGGGGAAGGCGGGTAGGAGGGTCAGCAGCCACTGTTGCGCCTGCCGCGCCCCCGCCATCCGACGCGGGCGAACGGCCCAGTGTGAACCGGTGACGACCCGGGGTGCGCCGGGGGCGGCAGGGCGATCCTCTCCCACGGCCACTGTCGCACCTCCACCTTCCTCGGATCGGGTTGCTGCTGCTCCGCGACCGGCTGCGGGAGGTTGTATCCCTGCTGCCATCGGAGGTTGGCGTTGAACGCGTTCTCCCAGGCCGAGTTCTCCTCGTCCTTGGCCGACTCGTAGAGAGCCAGGTCGACCAGGTCGAGCAGGGCCTTGTTGGGGCCGGTGTTGACGCCCCACCGCTCCTGCGGCGACGAGCCGATGTCCCAGTGCCGCAGCGGTTTGACGTTCTTCAGGGTCACGGTGAACCGCTGGCCGTCGTCGCCCGGCCGGTCACCGGTGACGAAACCGGCGAGGATCGCCGCGTCGGTGGTGACCGCCTGCACCTTGCCGTCGTACATCTCCTGGATGCACTCGCTGATCCGGTTCCGGCCCACCGGCGTCGCGCCGGCCTCGGCGAGGCGCTGGATGGACGTCGAGGTCGTCAGCGAGCAGACGGTCAGGCCGCGCAGGTCCTCCAGGCTGCTCACCTGGCCCTTGAAGTCCTCCAACGTCACCACCGACTGCTCGGTATGCAGGTACGCGGCCGAGAAGACCGCGCCCTCCTCCCGGCGCTTGTCGTTGATGCTGTACGAGGCGATGACCAGGTCGACGGTGACGAAACCCTCGCCGTCCTGGGCCTGCCGGCGGGCCCGGTCCTCGCTCTCGATCGGCACGAAACGCACCTGCGAGTGGTCGAAGCCGAGATAGCTCGCGATCATGTACGCGATGTCGACGTCGAAGCCCTTCCAGACGTTGTTCGGAAGGCGCTGTGAGATGCCCGGCTGGTCGTCCTTCACTCCGATGATGAGCTGCTGCTTGCCCTTGAGGTGAGCGTCCTCCAGCAACTCGTCCCGGGTCGGCGGACCCATGGCGAGGACGATCGGGACCAGGGCGGCGGCCAGCACGGCCAGCGCGACGACGAGCCCCACGAGTCGGATCTGACGGGTCCGCGTGGTGCGCGACGGTGTGTCCGCCGCCGGTGCCGGCCCGGCGGGGCTCGGCTCGCTTGCCTGACTCAACTAGGCCCTCCCCGCTACCCGGCCCGGTGACCGGCCCTCCATTGTGGGGCCTGCTGGCGAGCGAGGGCACCCCGACATCCGCCGGATTGGCGACACCGTCCCGGGCCGCAGTTGCGGTTGATCGACACGAGTTCGCCGAAGTCGGGGTATCAACTCGACTCCGATACCCCCAAATCAGCGACCTCGTGTCGATCAAGGCGGTCGAGCCCGGCGCTGGGCTCGAGCACGGCCCTCGATCGAGGCGCGCGCATGACCTCCGCCACGTCGGCCGGTCGGGGCACCGGCCGACGCGCCTGCGGTGAAAGACTGTCGCCGCAGGCAACGGGTGGCGTGAGGGGGCGCGGGTGCGCTGGCGCAGTTTTGTCGCGGTCGGGGACAGCTTCACCGAGGGTATGGACGACGCGTACCCGGATGGCACCTTCCGGGGTTGGGCCGACCTGGTCGCGACCCGGCTCGCCGCCGAGGCGGGCCCCGACTTCCGGTACGCGAACCTGGCCATCCGGGGTCGGCTCTTCCCGAGCGTGGTCGCCGAGCAGGTGCCCTCCGCGGTGGCGATGAGGCCCGACCTGATCAGCTTCGCGGCCGGCGGCAACGACGTGCTGCGCCGCACCTTCGATCCGGAGACGCTGGTCTCCCGCTTCGACGATGTCGTCCGGCAGCTCCGCTCGGGCGGCGCGGACGTGCTGCTCTTCCGATTCGCGGACGTGATGGCACGCCTGCCCGGCCAGCGTCTCGTCGCTCCCCGGGTGCAACTGCTCAACCAGGCGGTCGGCGAGACCGCCGCGCGGCACGGCGCGATCCTGGTCGACCTGTACGCCGACGACACGTTCCTCAACCCGATGCTGTGGAGCACCGACCGGCTGCACCTCTCCCCGGCCGGTCACCGACGGGTCGCCGGGCAGGTGTTGAACGCGCTCGGCGTGGGCTGTGACGAGGAGTGGCTGCTGGTCCCGCCGCACCCGGCGCCGTCGCCGTGGCTCGCCGCGCGTGCGTCCGACCTGCGCTGGGCCGGGCAGTACCTGGCCCCGTGGATCAAGCGGCGGCTCACCGGCCGGTCGTCCGGCGACACGGTGACCGCGAAGCGCCCGCTGCTCGGGCCGATCGCCGACTGAAACGTGCGCACGTTGCACACCGCGCCGCTGCTGCGCCTCGAACGGGACGGCGAGCCGGTGCCGGAGCACGGCGTGCTGGTCAGCGGCGACCGTATCGAGGCGGTCGGCTCGCTGGCCGAGTTGACCGAGGCCCACCCGGAGGTACGGGTCCGTCGCTGGCCCGGCACGCTGGGGCCGGGCCGGCTGTGGGCCGAGCCCTTGCCGGCAGCGCCCACCCCGCGCGAGCGGGTGCACGCGCTGCTGCGTACCGGAGTGACGGCGGTACTGGCCGACCGTCTGGCCGATCCGGCACTACGGGGCGCCGTCGACCGCAGCGACCTGCTGGTGCTGGCCGGACCAGTGGCACCGACCCTGGTGACCGGTGGTCGGGCGGACCTGTCGGTGCACGACGTCGACGGAACCTGCCTCGCGACCGTGGTCGCCGGCCGGATCGTGCACCGACGCGCCTGAACGCGCGGCGTTAGCTGCGACACCCCTGACCCCCCCGATCCCCGATGGCGGACCGCCCGGCGGTGTCGCGGCGTACCTTGGGGCTCATGTCTGTGCCGAACGATCCTGATCCCCGCCTCCAGTCGTACGCCGACCCGCGGCGGCTGGTCACCACCGACTGGTTGGCCGAGCACCTGGGCGACGAGGGCCTCGTCGTGGTCGAGTCCGACGAGGACGTCCTGCTCTACGAATCCGGTCACCTCCCCGGCGCCGTCAAGGTCGACTGGCACCTCGACCTGAACGACCAGGTCACCCGGGACTATCTCGACGCGACCAGCTTCGCCGAGATGTGCGCCGCGAAGGGCATCGGTCGGGGCGACACCGTCGTCTTCTACGGCGACAACTTCAACTGGTGGGCCGCGTACGCCCTCTGGGTCTTCTCGCTCTTCGGCCACGCCGACGTGCGGCTGCTCGACGGCGGCCGGCAGAAGTGGGTCGCCGAGGGGCGAGAGCTGACCCGCGACAAGCCGGCCCGGCCCCGCGCCGACTACCCGGTGCCGCTGCGGGACGACGCGCCGCTGCGCGCGTTCCGCGAGCAGGTGATGGCCCACATCGCGGTGGGCCGGCCGCTGGTCGACGTCCGGTCCCCGGGCGAGTACACCGGCGAGATGCTGCACATGCCGGACTACCCGCAGGAGGGCGCGCTGCGGGGTGGGCACATCCCGGGCGCGGTCAACAAGCCGTGGAAGTCCGCCGCGAACGAGGACGGGACGTTCAAGTCCGCCGACGAGCTGAAGGCGATCTACGCCGACCAGCTCGGGCTCAGCCCGGACGACGACGTGATCGCGTACTGCCGGATCGGCGAGCGGTCCAGCCACACCTGGTTCGTGCTGCGGCACCTGCTCGGCTACCCGCAGGTGCGCAACTACGACGGCTCGTGGACGGAGTGGGGCAACCTGGTCCGGGCGCCGGTGGTGAAGGGCGACCAGCCCGGCGGCATCGCCGCCTGAGACGCGGACTCGGCCGGCTGAGCACGCCACGCTGCTCAGCCGGCCAGTACCAGCACGCCCGCTCTTCCGCCGGCCAGCGCCAGCACTCCGCTGCTCAGCCGGCCAGCGCCAGCACGCCGCGCAGCTCGGCGATGATCCCGGTGATCTCGCCGGTCTCCGGGTCCCAGCGCGCCAGGGCGGCCGGTTCCAGGCGCAGCAGCACCGCGCCCTTGTTGTCCCAGCCCAACACCGGGCAGCAGCCCTTGGCGCGGTCCCGCCCGAGGTCGAGCAGGTGGGTCACCGAGCCGGTGCGCGAGTCCAGCACGGCCACCCCCTCCGCGCCGCTGATGTGGGCGTTGACGATCCACGCGGCGCTGGCCAACCGGCCCCCGTGCAGCCAACCCCGGCCGTAGAACTCGTTCACCTGATAGGGCGGCGGAAGCGAGTCCACGGTGATCGGCTGTTCGGAGCGGACCGGGCCGTCGAGGGCCGTCCGGCTCTGCAGCTTCAGGCCACCGCGCTCGCCGACCAGCTCGAGCAGAGCCGCCCCGCGACCGGCCTCCGGATCGGGCGTGACCACATGCCAGGCCGACAGGTCGGTGGTGCTGGCCGCCTCGGTGTCCCGCTGCACCACGTACGTCCGGTCGTCGCCGCCGACCAGCACCCGGTCGTGCGCCCACACCACCAACTCCAGGTAGCCCTCGAGTGGGATGCGACGTACGCCCGCCGTGGTGAGGTCGACCATGATCAGCTCGTTGGTCTGCGCGAAAGCTGCCCACCGACCGTCCGGCGACAGGACTCCCGGCTTGACCGCTGTCGCCTCGTTGCCGCTCTCATCCCAGGTGGGTGCCGGCGTCACCACGTCCAGACTGCGGACCACGCCGTCGTCGCCGAGGATCCGGATCACACCGTCCGGTTGACCCTCCTCGCTCAGCGGCTGGAACAGCGCCAGCGCCCGCTGGACCGGTCGGGCGGACAGCGCCACGGTCGGCGGGCCGCTGATCCGGCTCAGCGGATCGGGTGGGTAGGTCAGCTTGGCGGGCGGGCGCTGCACGGGATCGGCGTGGGTGGGCGCGACGGTCGGCGCCACCGGATGGGCCAGGCGTGGATCGGGGGACGGTCGCAGGGCGACCGCCGCGCCGCCGGCCAACGCCACGGCCACGACGACCGCGCCGACGGCCCGTCGGGTACGTCGGGTGCGTCGCGCCCGATCCCAGCCGTCCGACGCCGGTGCGCTGGGCAGCACGTCCTGCACGGTGACGGTGAACAGGTCGCGCAGGTCTTGCTCGTTCACTGGTTCACCTCCACACCGTTGGCGCCCCGACCCGGTCGGTCGTCCCCGGTGAGGGCGGGAGCAACCTCCCGGAGCCGCCGCAGCGCCAGGTGGCACTGGCTCTTCACGGTGCCGACGGTCACCCCGAGCGCCTCGGCCGTGGCGACCTCGGTCAGGTCCTCGTAGTAACGCAGCACCAGCACGGCCCGCTGCCGCGGCGGCAGCGTCCCCAGCGCGTCGTGCAGGGTCAGCCGCAGCGCGCCGTCCCGGTCCGGCGCGGCCCGCTCCGGCGGCGTGGCGCTGAGCCACTCCCGGCGACGACGTCGCCACCAGGACACCGCGTCGCGGTAGAGGATGGCCCGCACGTACGCGGCGGGATCGCCGTCGCGGACCGAGGTCCAGCGCAGCGCCAGCTTCAGCAGGGCGTCCTGGAGAAGGTCCTCGGCCTGGTGCCGGTTGCCACAGATCAGGAAGGCCGCGCGCAGGAGCCGGTGCTGGTTGCCTTCCACGAACGCGAGGTAGCCGTCGCGGCCGTCGTCCGCCGTCGATCCCATCCGCACCCCTTCCGGCCGCCCGCGGTGCGCGTCACCCGACAGACGCACGGGAGGGCGGAAAAGGTTGGACCGATTTTCCGGCCGGTCGCAGGATCCGCCACGCCACCACCGTCACCAGCGCGAAGACGCCCGCCGCCGCGCCCACCACCGGGACCGTCCCATGGGCGGCGGCGACCAGCCCGGCCAGCCCCGCGCCGACCGGCGCGGTGAGCAGACCGATCATCCGCTGGGCGGCGCCGACCCGACCGAGCAGCCTCGACGGCACCTCCCGCTGACCGTACGACGCCCACAGGCTGTTCCACACCACCGTCCCGGCGGCGAAGACGGCAAGCGCGAACCCGCCCGGCACCGGATGCCGGGCCAGCGCGAAACCGGTCAGCGCCACGGTCTGCGTGGCGAGAACCGCACCCAGCGCGGGTACGGTGCCGAGCCGGGCGGCGAGCCGGTCCGATGCCAGCGCCCCGGCGACCCCGCCGAGGATCACCGACGCGGCGAACAGCCCGTACCCGGCCGGCGGTATCCGCAACACGTCCAGCGCGTAGAGCACCAGCACCGCCATCAGGCCGGAGATCGCCAGGTTGCTCGCCGCGGCGAGCAGGGTGACCCGCCACATGGTCCGGTGCGCGCGCAGCCACCGCACTCCCTCGACGACGTCGCCCCACACCGACGCGCGCCCGGTCGCCGGCGTGGCGGGTACGGCGGCCGGAGCGGTGAGGGCGATCACGAGCAGGGCGGCCACCGCGAAGGTGACGGCGTCGAGAGCGAACGGGAGGGCGGGAGCGGCGGCGAACAGGACACCGGCGGCGGGAGCGCCGAGGAAACCCCCGGCCACCGCCGAGCCGGCCTGGAGGCGACCGTTCGCCCGGGGCAGCGCGGTCGGCGGCACCAGGGCCGGGAGCATCGCGAAGGAGGCGGCGTCGAAGAGCGTTCCCAGCGCGGCGAGCAGGAACGCCGCCACCAGCAGGAGCCCGATGCCGGCCCGGTCGACGGCCACCGCCACGGCCACCGCCGCCACCACTGCGGCGCGTGCCCCGTCGATGCCGGCCATCGTCCGGCGGCGGTCCCAGCGGTCCGCGTACACCCCGCCGAGCAGGCCGAAGAGCAGCGGCGGTATCTGCGCGGCCACGGTGACCGCGGCGATGACCCGGGGGTCGCGGGTCAGCGTGGCCGCCAGCAGCGCCAGCGCCGGCGTCCGCAGCGCGTCCCCGAAGCGGGACGCCACGGCGGCGGACCAGAGCAGCCGGAAGTCCCGGCCCAGAACGGAGGAGGTCATGCCGCCGACCGTGCCGGTTCGACCGGGTCGAGGGTCAAGCCGCCGGGCGAAAGGGGGACGCGGGCCGCCGGTGATCTTGGGTACGGTGAGCGCCGGCATCGGGACCGGGGAGAACACAGGCGTGGACCACACCTTCCAGGTCGACCTGCGTGGCGTGGTCGACCTGCTCAGCCATCACCTCTACGGCAGCCCTCGGGTCTACGTCCGAGAGCTGCTCCAGAACGCCGTGGACGCGATCACCGCCCGGCGTGCCACCGAGCCGGACGCGCCGGCGCTGGTCCGGATCGAACCCCCGGAGATCACCGGAGACGGCACCCTCCGGGTGCACGACACCGGCGTGGGCCTGACCGAGGCGCAGGTACACGAGCTGCTGGCGACCATCGGCCGCAGCTCCAAGCGTGACGAGTTGGGCTTCTCCCGGCACGAGTTCCTCGGCCAGTTCGGCATCGGCCTGCTCTCCTGCTTCCTGGTGGCCGACGAGATCCAGGTGCTCACCCGCCACGGCGACGATCCCACCGTCCGGTGGACCGGATACGCCGACGGCCGGTACGCGGTGACGGTCGCGCCGCCGGAGGAGGCCCGCGCCGACGTGGGCACCACCGTGACGCTGGTGCCCCGCCGTGATGCCGACCAGTGGTTCAGCACCCCGACCGTCGTCGACCTGGCGCGGCTCTTCGGCGCGTTGCTGCCGGTCACCGTCCGGGTCGGCGACGTGGTCACCACCGTCGGTGAACCGCCCTGGCCGACGACGCCGGGCACGCCGGTCGACCGGGCGGCGCTGATCGCGTACGCCCGCGACACGCTCGGGGTGGACCCGTTCGACGTGCTGCCGCTGAGCGTCCCCGAGGCCGGGCTGACCGGTGTCGCCGTCATCCTGCCGACCCCGGTGAACCCGGTGGCCCGTGCCGGGCACCGCGTCTACCTCAAGCGGATGCTGCTCACCGAGAACGCCGACGGCCTGCTGCCGGACTGGGCGTTCTTCGCGCACTGCGTCGTCGACGCGACCGAGTTGCGTCCGACGGCCAGCCGGGAGGCCCTGTACGAGGACACCCTGCTGACCGCGACCCGGGAGGCGCTCGGCGACCAGGTACGTGGCTGGCTGGTCCGGCTGTCGCGACACGACCCGCACCGGTTGGCCCAGTTCCTCCAGGTGCACCACCTCGGCGTGAAGGCGCTGGCCCTGCACGACGACGACATGCTCCGGCTGGTCGACAGGTGGTGGCCGATGGACACCAACGTCGGCACGCTCACCCTCGCCGAGTTCCGGGAACGCCACGGGGTGGTCCGCTACGCGGCCAGCCTCGACGAGTTCCGCCAGCTCGCCGCGGTGGCCGCCGCGCAGGACCTGGCCGTCGTCAACGCCGGTTACACGTACGACACCGAGCTGATCGAGCGGCTGCCGGCGGTGGACCGCTCGGTGCTGATCGAACGGCTCGAGCCGAGTGACCTCACCACCCGGTTCGAGGCCCTCGACCCCTCCGTGGAACTGGCGCTGCGGCCGTTCCTCACCGCCGCGCAGCGGGCCGTCGAGCGTTCCGGCTGCGAGGTGGTCATCCGGGCGTACGACCCGGTCTCGCTGCCCGCGCTCTACCTGGTGAGCCGGTCGGCGGCATTCAACGAACAGCTCGCCGCCAGCCGCGACCGGGCCGACGAGCTGTGGGGTGGGGTGCTCGACGCGCTTGCCGCCACCGCCCCACCGGACCGCCCGCAACTGGTGCTCAACCACCGCAACCCGCTGGTGCGGCGGGTCACGATGCTGGGCGACCCGGAGCTGGTCGGGCTCGCCGTCGAGGCGCTGTACGGGCAGGCGCTGCTGCTCGGGCACCACCCGGTCCGCGCGGCCGACGCCGCGCTGCTGAACGACGCCTTCCTCGGCCTGCTCGGCCGGGCCGTACCGGGACGGGAGCAGGCATGAGCGACGAGGACCTGTGGCGGGTGCTGCGCGGCATCGCCGACATGCCGTACGGGGCGGGGCAGATTGCCGCGCTGGAGCAGTTGCTGCGCCGGGTGGACGTCACCGACGACCGGCACCTCGCCTATGTGACCCGGATGCAGGCGACGACCGGGTACGTCTACGGAGGCGAGCCGGCGAAGTCGTTCGTCACGTTCTCCTGGTGCCTGTCCGAGTTCGACCGAGACCCGCAGCCCTACCACCAGCAGCACCTGCACCAGATGCTGTGGCACTTCAAGTACATGGTGTCGGGTCTGCTGGAGTTCCCCGAGGTGCCACTGGACCGCACGTACGCCGTGCTCGACGACATGGAGCGGCACTACCGGGCCGGCGGGCACAGCCTGCAGACCGTCCACAAGCACCGGTTCCGGGTCGCCGACCACGTGGGTGACGCCGAGGCGGCCGCGCACTGGTACCGGCTGTGGCAGACGACGCCCCGTGACGAACTGTCCGACTGTGCGGGTTGTGACCCGACGAGCCAGGTGGGCTACCTCGCCGCCACCGGTCGGGACGCCGAGGCGGTGGCCCTCGCCGAGCCGGTGCTCGCCGGCCGGCTCACGTGCACCGAGCAGCCGCAGGCGATCCTCACGGCGCTTCTGCTGCCGTACCTGCGCACCGGTCGGGGTGAGTCGGCGCGCGACGCGCACCGTGAGGCGTACCGCAAGCTGCGCGGCAGCCTCGCGGACCTGTGGGACATCGGCGACCACGTCGAGTTCTGCACGCTCACCGGCAACGAGGCGCGGGCGGTCGAGCTGGTCGAGCGGCACCTGGACTGGCTGGACCGACCGCCGTCGCCGGCCGCCGCCATGCACTTCGCGGCGACCGCCGCCGCCGCGCTGCGCCAGGCCGGTCTCGCCACCGTGTACCGGCGGGCCGCCGAGGGGCGGCCGGCGGCCGAGGTGCCGGCGTCGGCGCTGGCCGCCGAGCTGGCCGACAGGGCGACCGAGCTGGCCGCCCGCTTCGACGCCCGCAACGGCACCACCCACCAGTCGGAGTGGATCGCCCGTCGGCTCGCCGTACGACCCGGTGGTGAGCACCTGCCGCTGTCCGCGAGCGTTCGTCGCCGTTCGGCCCGAACCGGTGGGGACGCGCTGGCCGGCGGTGCGACGCCCGCGTCCGAACGGCCCGGCCGGGCTCCCGTCGAGGTGTCCACCGTGGCTCTACCCGCCGACGCCGACGAGCTGCTGACCGTCGCCGAGAAGAGCTGGGGCCAGCACGACCGGGCCACCTTCCGGGCGGCGCTGGCCGCGTACGACGACCGGTTCGACGCCGCCGACCTGCCACCGCGTACGGTCGCGCACCGACTGGCGCTGCGGGCGGCCGAGCGGGGCGACGAGGACGACGTCGAGGGTGCGGTCGAGCTGAACCGGGCGGCGTTGGACCTGTACCGCTCGGCGGGTGAGGAGCTGCCCGCCCAGGTGGTCGCGGGGCGGCTGGGTGTGCTGCTGACCCGCGCCGACGAGCACGCCGAGGAGGGGCTGACGTTGGCCCGGGAGGCCGCCGAGGCGCTGGATCGACTCGGTGACCCCCGGCAGCGCGCCGCCGGTTACGACCGGCTGGCGTTGGCGCTGCTGCACCGGCAACGCTGGGCGGACGCCCTGGCGGCCCTTTCCCGGATACCTGCCGACGCCGGTGGCGATGAGCACCTGGCGGCCCGGATCGCGCTGCACCGGGCACATCTGCTGGAGGGGTCCGACCGCGTCGACGAGGCCCTTGCCGCCGCCGTCCAGGCCCGCCGGATGGCCCGTGAGCTGGGCGTCGACGAGCTGATCACGGCCGCCTGCCTGGCCTGCGCCCGGACCGTCGACGATCCGGCGGAGGCGGTGGCCGCCTGCGACGAGGCGCTGCGGGTGGCGCCGGGGGACGCGGAGCTGCCCGTCCGGGTCGCCCGCGCGCGGGCACTGCTCTCCGCCGGCCGGGCCGCCGACGCGGTGGACGACTTCGTCGAGGCGGTGACGCTCTGCGTGGAGCGTGACGCCGAGGGGGACGCGTTCCTGCGCTGGGAGCTGGCGAACGCGTACCGGGTGGTGGGTCGGCTCGCCGAGGCGGCCGAGGTCGCCGAGGAGGCCGTGCTCGGCCTGGACCGCCTGGGCGCCCAGGCGGAGGCCGACCGCTGCCGGCACCTGCTGGCCGGGGTGTACGGCGGGCTCGGCGAGATCGACCCCGCGTTGGCTCTGCTGGAGCAGTTGTCCGTCAACCTGGACGGCCCGGACAACCTGCCCATCCGGGCCCAGGTGCTGGAGGAGGCCGGCGGGATCCTGTACGACGCCGACCGGGACGCCGCGGCCGCCGAGCGGTTCACCGCCGCCGCCACGGCGTACCGGCTCGCCGATCTGCCGTTGGACGAGCTGCGCGCCCGTCGCCGGGAGGCGTACGCCTGGTTCTGGTCCGACAACCTGCCGGAGGCGGTCCGGGTCGTCGAACTGGCGGACGGGTTGGCGGCGGTGTTGGCCGGGCAGCCGGAGCCGCCGCCACCGGTGACGTACGAGCTGGCGATGATGGCCGAGACGGGCGCGCGGGTGCTGACCGGGGAGGGCCGGGCGGACGAGGCGCTGGCACGGCTCGCCGGGGTGCCCGACCGACTGCGGTCGATCGAGGCGTTCGGTGAGGCGGCCCAGGTGGAGGTCCTCGTGGGTGAGCTGCTGCTCCGACTGGACCGGCCGGTCGAGGCGGAGCCGCTGTTGCGGCGCGTACTCGGTGGGTTGCCGGCCGGATCGCGGCCGGTCCGCCAGACCGCGTGGTTGCTGGCCCGCGCGTTGGACCTGCTCGACCGGCCCGCCGAGGCGGCCGCCCTGCGACAGGAGCACGACCTCGACCCGGACGACTGACCGCTGCGGGCCGCCGACCGGTATCCGTCGCCCCACGGTGTCCGGCTCGCGGTCTACGCTTGCCCGGTGACGGTGGAGCAGCAGGCACGGGGGGCGGCGGGTACGGGCCGGCGCCGGTCCCGCAAGGACGAGATCCTGGAGATCGCGGTCGGTCTGTTCGCCGCCCGCGGCTACCACGGCGTGTCGATGGACGACATCGGCGCGGCAGCCGGGGTGACCGGTCCGGCGCTCTATCACCACTTCGCCGGCAAGGAGGCGATGCTGGCCGCGGCGCTGATTCCGGTCAGCGAGGGGCTGCTGGCCGGCGGGCGGGAACGCGCCGCCGGGCACCCGGACGACCCGCGCGGCGTGCTGGAGTCCCTGATCGACTTCCACGTCGAGTTCGCGCTGGCCAACCCGGCCGTGATCGCGCTGCACCTGCACGAGTTGGACCGCCTGCCGGAGGAGCCGCGGCGACGGATCCGCCGGCTGCAACGGATGTACGTCGAGGAGTGGGTGACGGTGCTCACGGCGCTGCACCCGGGCATGCCCGACGGCGAGGCTCGGGTGCTCGCGCACGCGGCGTTCGGCCTGATGAACTCGACTCCGTTCCTCGGCGGCGAGGTGGACCGCCGACGTCGGGCCGAGCTGTTGCGTGGAGCGACCCTGGCCGCGCTGCTCGCCTGAGCCGACTCGTCAGAAGTACGCCGGTCATGATTCCCTGACATCGTCCCAACATCCGGACGCCGGGAGGAAACATGATCGAGTCACTGCTGGTCGCCAATCGGGGCGAGATCGCCCGCCGGGTCATCCGGACCGCCAAGCGGCTCGGCATCCGCGCGATCGCGGTGTACTCGGAGGCGGACGCCGACCTGCCGTTCGTCACCGAGGCGGACGAGGCGGTCCTCATCGGCCCGCCGAATCCGGCGCAGAGCTACCGCAACGTCGAGGCGATCCTCGCCGCCGCCAAGTCGACCGGCGCGCAGGCCATCCACCCCGGCTACGGCTTCCTGTCGGAGAACGCGGAGTTCGCTCGTACCGTCGAGGCCAGCGGGCTGGTCTGGGTCGGACCCGGCGCGGACGCGATCAGCGCGATGGGCGACAAGATCAATGCGCGGAACCTGATGGCGGCGGCCGGCGTGCCGGTCGCGCCCGGCACCACCGATCCGGCCGCTGACCTGGACGCGGCCGTGACGGCCGCCGCCGAGATCGGCTACCCGGTGATGGTCAAGGCCGCCGCCGGTGGCGGCGGCATGGGCATGGGCGTGGCCGTCGACGAGGCCGCGTTGCGCACCGAGTACGACAAGGTGCGCGCCTTCGCCGAGCGGATGTTCGGTGACGGATCGGTGCTGATCGAGCGGTACTTCCCCCGGGTGCGGCACGTCGAGGTGCAGATCCTCGGCCTGGCCGACGGTCGGGTGGTGGCGCTCGGCGAGCGGGAGTGCTCGGTGCAGCGACGCAACCAGAAGCTCGTCGAGGAATCCCCGTCGCCGGCGGTCTCGCCGGAACTGCGAGCGCGCCTCCTGGCGGCGGCCGTCCGGGCCGGCGAGGCCGTGGGTTACCGCAACGCGGGCACGGTGGAATGCCTGTTGGACCCCACTTCCGGGGAGTTTTTCTTCCTCGAGATGAACACGCGCCTTCAGGTGGAACACCCGGTGACCGAGTACGTCTACGGGATCGACCTGGTCGAGGAGCAGTTGCGGGTGGCGTCCGGGCTGGCGCCGACGTTCGACCCGGACGCGCTCGCGCCGAGCGGGCACGCCATCGAGATGCGGATCAACGCCGAGGACCCGAAGCGGTTCCTGCCCGGCCCCGGCGTGATCCGGACGTGGGTGGAACCGACCGGCGAGGGTGTCCGGGTGGACTCCGGCTACACCGGGGGCAACACGGTCACGCCGTTCTACGACAGCCTGCTGGCCAAGCTGATCGTCACCGGCGCGACCCGCGACGAGGTGCTAGAACGCGCGCAGGAAGCGGTGGCCGCCTTCCAGATCGAGGGCCCGAAGAACAACGTCCCGTTCTTCGCCGAGCTGCTGGGCAACGAGGAGTTCCGCTCCGGCGCCTACGACACAGGAATCGTCCCCCGCATGCGCTGACCTGTTCCGATCCGCTACCTGCAGTTGATCAAGAGGTTTGCGTCATCCGTGGCCGGAATTTTGACGCAAACCTCTTGATCGACGCGGCTGGCGAGGGCCTGTCAGCGGCACCTGAGGAGGTTGTCGGGGTTGTCGGTCTTGTGCCAGGGTTGGTTGGTCAGGCGGGGTGGCTCGCCTCGGCTCTGGCCGGGGAGGCCGGGACCGCCGGTGTCCAGCCTCGGTGCACGGTGGCTGCCCGGTACCGGGCCGCTGGCCCGGAAGTGCCGGGCGCGCGTGCGCCGGCGCCCTCTCGACCGCACTCCGATGCGCTGCGGAGCTCTTGGAAGGACCGTCGCAGCGCTGACCACCGGAGGCGTCCAGACGGTGGGGTCGAGCCGATGGCTGGCCCCGCCGTCCCGCCGGCACCAACGTAGCCACCCGACCGCCCGCAGTTCCATGCCGCCGCCGGTGATGGCATCCTTCTGGCCTGATTCATCCGCCGAAGGGTGGTCCGGTGCTGGCTGGACGGCCCACCTCGGCGGAGAGCCATCGCACACCGTGTCCGTACCGTTCTCGGCGCTGGCGGTTATCCGGGCCGATGCCGCTACCGTTGCCCCACCAGGGCAGACAGTGAGGTGACCCCATGGCGGAACTGCCAAACTCCGTGTCGATCCGTGAGGTTGGGCCGCGGGACGGATTGCAGAACGAAGAGCCCATCCCCGCCGACGCCAAGGTGCGACTGCTCGACGCGCTCTCCGCCACCGGCGTACGCCGGATCGAGGCGGTGTCGTTCGTGCACCCCAGGGCGATTCCGCAGATGGCCGACGCCGACGAGGTGTGGCGGCGGGCGGCGAAGGTCGACGGGGTGCGGTATTCGGCGCTGGTGCCGAACACCCGGGGCGCTCAGCGGGCCCTGGCCGCCGGCTTCACCGAGATCGAGGTGGTGGTGTCGGCCAGCGACACGCACAACCGCCGCAACGTCAACCGCTCGACCGACGAGTCGCTGGACGACATCGCCGAGCTGATCGACCTTCTGCACGGGGCCTCCGCGCGGGTCGAGGTGATCGTGGCGACCAGCTTCGGGTGCCCGTACGAGGGGGACGTCGACCCGCGCCGTGTCGCCGGCATCGTCGACCGGGTCGTCCGCGACGGCGCGGACCGGGTGGCCTTCGGCGACACGACCGGCATGGGCACGCCGCGTCGGGTCCGTGAGCTGCTGACCGCGGTACGCGGCCGCAACGCGCACGTGCCGGTGCTGCTGCACTTCCACAACACCCGGGGTACGGCGCTGGCCAACCTGCTGACCGCGCTGGAGCTGGGGGTGACCGAGTTCGACGCGAGCGTCGGCGGTCTCGGTGGCTGCCCGTATGCGCCGGGTGCGAGTGGCAACCTGGCGACGGAGGAGGCGGTGCACATGCTGCACGACATGGGCATCGACACCGGCATCGACCTGGACGCCCTGATCGAGGTGGCCGAGTTGGCCGAGGAACTGCTCGGCAAGACGCTGCCGTCCGGTGTGCTGCGGGCCGGCCCGCGTACGCGACTGACGCCGATGCCGAGCTGAGAACGCGCGGAAGGGGCCGGCGCACTGCCGGCCCCTTCGTGGTGCGCGGTTCGGTCAGCCCACCGTGGTGAGCGCCGACGGCCAGCTGTCGCGGAAGATGTCCGCGCTGCGGTCGGTCGCGCTGAACGTACCGGCGAACAGGTTGCTCACCCGGTTCGCCTCGGCGCTGCTCGGGTACGGGTTGGTGCAGCTGGTGCCGGCGCTGCCGCCGGACATCAGGATCGCGCAGTTGCCGTTGTAGTTGTCCGGCAGACCGAGGATGTGCCCGATCTCGTGGGTCATGATCCGCAGCGGGCTGTACTGCGCCGCCTGCTGGGTGTCGATGTAGACCCGGCCGTTGCCGAGGCTGGTCCGCACGGCGTACGAGCCGCCGCCGGTGATCTGGTAGATCCGCAGGTTGGAGCCGCAGTTCGCGGAGAGCGTCAGGTTGACGGTGGCGTTGTTCCAGATCGAGGCGGCCTGGTTGGCGGTGCCCGCGTAGGCGCCTGCCTGGCTGGTGTTGTAGCAGATGGTCATCGCGGCGGACGCGGGCGCGGGGTTGGCGACCGTGACGCCGAGCGTGGCACCTGCCGTCGCGACCAACGCGACGGCGAGCCGACTGAGTCGTGAGGTCATCGCTGACTCCTTATCCGGGAGGGGGTGCCAGGAGCCTATCCACAGAGATTAATAGATTTCAATGTTTCGTTCGAAGGAGCGTCGGTGCGGCATGGGTCGCCGGAGGGTGCGCGGATGCGATAGCCTAACGATCGTTCAGGTCAGCACGGGCGAGGGAGTCGGCGTGACGCTCGACGGTGAGGCGCTGGAACAACTGCGCAAGCGGGCCCGGTCCGGCGGCGCGGACAAGTACCACGCGGCCAACGAGGCCAAGGGCAAGCTCTTCGCCCGCGAACGCGTCGCGCTCCTCGTCGACGAGGGCTCCTTCGTCGAGGACGGCCTCTACGCCAACGCGCTCGCCGACGGCCTGCCGGCCGACGGCGTGGTCACCGGCACCGCCACGATCGACGGCCGGCAGGTCTGCCTGATGGCCAACGACTCCACCGTGAAGGCCGGCAGTTGGGGCGCCCGTACCGTCGAGAAGATCATCCGGATCATCGAGCGGGCCTACGGGGCCGGCGTCCCGATGGTCTACCTGGTCGACTCGGCCGGCGCCCGGATCACCGACCAGGTCGACCTCTTCCCCGGCCGCCGTGGGGCCGGCAAGATCTTCTGGAACCAGGTCCGCGCCTCCGGCTCGATCCCGCAGGTCTGCGCGCTGTTCGGCCCGAGCGCCGCCGGAGGGGCGTACATCCCGGCGTTCTGCGACGTGGTGGCGATGGTCGACGGCAACGCCAGCATGTATCTCGGGTCCGACCGGATGGTCGAGATGGTCACCGGGGAGAAGACCACCCTGGAGGCGATGGGCGGGGCCAAGGTGCACACCGCCGAGTCCGGCGTCGGGCACTTCCTCTGCAAGACCGAGGCCGACGCGCTCGACGTGGTGAAGACCTACCTGTCGTACCTGCCGGCGAACTGGACCCAGGCGCCGCCGGCCGCGCCGGCGGTCGCCGCGCCCGCGAAGGCCGACCTGGCCGCGCTGGTGCCGGCCAGCGAGCGGCAGGCGTTCGACATGCGACGGTACGTCAAGGGCCTGCTCGACGAGGGTTCCTTCTTCGAGATCCAGGCACTGTGGGCCAAGGAGCTGACCATCGGCTTCGGCCGCCTCGACGGCCAGGTCGTCGGCGTGCTCGGCAACAACTCGATGTTCAAGGGCGGCGTGCTCTTCGTCGACTCGGCCGACAAAGCCACCCGGTTCGTGCAGCTCTGCGACGCGTTCAACGTGCCGCTGCTGTTCCTCAGTGACGTGCCCGGCTTCATGGTCGGCAGCGCGGTGGAGAAGCAGGGCATCATCCGGCACGGCGCCAAGATGATCACCGCGATCTCCGAGGCGACCGTGCCGAAGATCTGCGTGGTCGTCCGCAAGGCGTACGGCGCGGGCCTGTACGCGATGGCCGGCCCCGGCTTCGAGCCGGACGCGACGATCGCGCTGCCCAGCGCCAAGATCGCGGTGATGGGCGCCGAGGCCGCCGTGAACGCCGTCTACGCCAACAAGATCGCGGCGATCGAGGACGCGGACGAGCGGGCCGCCTTCGTGGCCGCCAAACGGGCCGAGTACGAGCAGGACATCGACGTCGTCCGGCTCGCCAGCGAGCTGGTGGTGGACGCCATCGTCGAGCCGCACGACCTGCGCGACGAGCTGGTCCGCCGGTTCGCGGCGGCCCGCACCAAGGACCGCACCTTCTCCCGACGCCGCCACGGCGTCACCCCCGTCTGACCCGCAAGGAAGGGCCCCTACTTAACGCCTGGGGTATAGGAGGGGGCCCTTCCTAACGCTTCAGCCGCTTCCGCGTCACGAGCGCCGGGCGGCCCGCCCAGTAGGAGGATCGAGATGGACTTCCGGCTCACCGACGAACAAGCGGCGCTGCGGGAGAGCGTGCGGGACTTCGCCCGCGAGGTGGTTGCCCCGGTGATCGCCGAGCACTACGAGCGGCACACCTTCCCGTACGAGGTGATCCGGCAGATGGGCAAGATGGGCCTGTTCGGCCTGCCCTTCGACGAGGAGCACGGCGGGATGGGCGGCGACTACTTCGCGCTGTGCCTGGCCCTGGAGGAGTTGGCCCGGGTCGACTCCAGCGTGGCTATCACGTTGGAGGCGGCCGTCTCGCTCGGCGCGATGCCGATCTACCGCTTCGGCACCGAGGAGCAGAAGGCGACCTGGCTGCCCCGGCTGCTCAGCGGGGAGGCCCTGGCCGGCTTCGGCCTCACCGAGCCGGGCACCGGTTCCGACGCCGGCGGCACCCAGACGCGGGCCGTGCTGGACGGCGACGAGTGGGTGATCAACGGCGCGAAGGCGTTCATCACCAACTCGGGCACCGACATCACGGCCATGGTGACCGTCACGGCGGTGACCGGCACCAAACCGGACGGCTCCAAGGAGCTGTCGACGATCATCGTGCCCACCGGCACGCCCGGATTCACGGTGGCTCCGGGTTACTCCAAGGTCGGTTGGACCGCCTCGGACACCCACGAGCTGACCTTCGACGACTGCCGGGTGCCGGCGGCCAACCTGCTCGGTGCGCGCGGACGGGGCTTCGCACAGTTTCTGCGGATCCTCGACGAGGGCCGGATCGCGATCGCCGCGTTGGCTGTCGGCCTCGCCCAGGGCTGCGTCGACGAGTCCATCAAGTACGCCAAGGAGCGGCACGCCTTCGGCCGGCCGATCGGTGACAACCAGGCCATCCAGTTCAAGATCGCGGACATGGAGCTGAAGGCGCACACCGCCCGCCTGGCCTACTACGACGCCGCCGCCCGGATGCTTGCCGGCGAGCCGTTCAAGCGGCAGGCCGCCATCGCGAAGCTGCACGCGAGCACGATCGCGGTGGACAACGCCCGGGAGGCCACCCAGATCCACGGCGGCTACGGATTCATGAACGAGTACCCGGTCGCCCGGTTCTGGCGGGACTCCAAGATCCTGGAGATCGGTGAGGGCACCAGCGAGGTGCAACGCATGATCATCGCCCGCGATCTGGGCCTCTGATCCCACCCCTCGGGCGATCTCGGGGGTTACCGACCACTCCCCGTCGATCGACCCCTCGGCTGTCGGATTATCGGCGAGCGGACGTCGGCAGGACGACGTTCGACTGCCGATGGTCGGAGGCGAACCGTACTCTTCGTGCCCATGACTCCGGATCATGGGTGGTCGCGGAGCCCGGCCGGTCGTACCGGGCTGCCGGAGCTGCTCCGTGCGCACCGGCGCGCCGCCGGTCTGACCCAGGCGGAACTGGCGTCCCGTGCCCGAGTCGGTGTGCGGACGGTGCGGGACCTGGAGCGTGGCCGGTCGGTCCGGCCACAGCGCACCACCGTCGATCTGCTCGCCACGGCGTTGGGGTTGACCGGTGCCGTCCGGGCGGCATTCCTGGCCACGGCCCGTGGCCCTGTCGGCGGCGAGCCGCCGTCGGATGTCGGCCCGGGCGCGGTCGGCGTCGCGTCGGCGCAAGCCACCCGAGTCGACGCGCCGGTCGCCCTTCCGCCGCCGGTCGCCCTGATCGGACGCGATCGCGATGTCACCGAGTTGGCCGCGATGCTGACCGCGGAACACGGACCACGGCTGATCAGCCTCGTCGGCCTGGCCGGGGTCGGCAAGACCGCGCTCGCGCTCGCCGTGGCCCACGCGGCGGCACGGGCGCATCCGGGCGGTGTGGCCGGCGTGCTGGTCGGCGAGGGTTCGGACGGGCCGGACGTCCTCGCGGCCTCGATGACCGTCCTCGGCGCCGCCCGGTTACCGGAACTGGTCGCCCGCCTCGCCGGCCGGCGGGCGCTGCTGGTCATGGACGCCGTCGAGCGCGCCCCCGGCCCGGTGGCCGAGACACTGCACCGGTTGGGCACCGTACTGCCGTCGCTGCGGGTGCTGGTCACCGGCCGGCATCCGGTCGGGCTACCCGGCGAACGGGTCTGGCCGGTCGCCCCGCTCGAGGTGCCACCGCCGGACGGCGAACAATCCGGTCCGGCCACGCTCGTCTCGTGGCCAGCGGTCGCGCTGTTCATCGCACGGCTCGCCCAGGTCCGTCGGGAACCGCCCGGCCCCGACGAGCTACCAGCACTGGCCGCCCTGGTCCGCCGGCTGGGTGGCCTGCCACTGGCCATCGAGCTGATGGCCGCCCGGGGGCGGCTGCTCGACCTCACCGAACTGCTCGACCGGTACGGCGACCGGGTCCTCGACCTGACCACCTCGACCGAGGAGACCCGTGCCCGGTGGGACGGGCCGGAGTCGGCCGCCCGCCGTCCGTACGCCACCGATGCCACCCGGGCGGCGGTGGCGGTGACCCTGCGGGACGCGGTGGCGACCAGCTACCGCCTGCTCGCGCCGCACGAGCGCGACGCGCTGCGGCGACTCGCCATGTTTGGCAACCGGTGGTCGGTGGAGATGGCCGAGGAGATGCTCGCCGACGAGGCCGACCGGGACGGAACCGTCGCCATCGATCCGGTCCCGGTGCTGGACCGCCTGGTCGAGCTGGGCCTGCTGAGCGTTCGCGGCACCGGGCCGTTCCGGTTCCGCCTGCTCGACGCGGTCCGTGACTTCGCCGTGGAGCAGGCGGTCGGCGGTGGTGAGCTGACCTGCGTACGGCGTCGGCACGCGGAGGTGACCGCCCGCCTCGTGGCGCGGACCGCCGCCGACCTGGCCGGCCCACGGATGCTCGACGCGGTGCACCGGCTCGACCAGCTGAGCAGCGATATCAGCTCCGCGCTCGCCCACGCGGCCACCGATGACCCCCTGACCGCGCTCCGGCTCGCCGCCTGCCTCCCCCGCTGGTGGCGGTTCCGGGGCCGGGACGTCGCCGGGCGGCAGTGGCTGCGACGTCTGCTGGCCGACCCGCGAACCGCCGACGCGGACCCGATCCTGCGCGGCTGGGCCAGCCTCGGGATGGCACGGCTCGCGGCCGAACACGGTGCCGAGGCAGAAGAGTTACCCACGGCACGCGCCGCGTTGGAGATCTTCCGACACTCGGGCGACGTGACCGGCGAGTTGGAGGCGCGCGGGGTGCTCGGTGCTCTGCTGACCACCGTCGGCGGGCACGACGAGGCGCGGGATCAGGCCGAGGCGGTGCTCCGGCTCGCCGCCCGCAACGGTCGTACGCGTGATCTGGCGGTGGCGCAGAACAGCCTTGCCTGGCACGAGATCCGCGTCGGCGACCTGGCGGCGGCACGCCGGCGGCTGGCCGCCGTGGACCGGCTCGCGGCCGAGGGGGGTGAGCAGCGGTTGCGCGTGCTGGCCTGGGCCAACCGGGCCGAGGTGTCCCGCCTCGAGGGCCGGTACGCCGACGCCGTCGACCAGGGGCGGCGTGCGGTGGCGGCGTTGTTCGAGCTGGGCGACCCGGGACATCGCCGTCGGGTGCTCGGCACGGTCGGTCTGGCGCTGGCTCAGGACGGCCGTGCCGCCGAGGCGACCGAGGTGCTCACCGAGCTGCGCGCCGGCGGTGCCGAGGCGACCGTCGCCGTGCCGGGGCGGCAGTGGTTGGAGCGGGTCGGACTGCCGCGACCACGGTCGGACGACAGCGTGTTGTCGTGGAGCGGACCGGAGGCGGGGATCTGCGCGCTGATCGAGGGGAACCTGGCGCTGCACCGGGGTGATCGGGAGTTGGCGGCCGAGTGGTTCGCGGCCGCCGTCGAGGCCGGTCACGATCGCCGGGACGTCGTGGAGGCGCTGGTGGGCCTCGCCGCGAGCACCGGAGACCCGACGGTCCTCGATCGTCTGGACCAGGTCTGCGAGGAAACCGGGATCCGACTGCTGCCGCAGGAGTCCGGGCTGCTCTACGCGCTGATCGCCGCCCGGGGTGGAGCCACCGAACGGTGAGCGGTGGCCGGTCGGCGTCGATGGACCGCCGGATGGAGAGTGGCGCGGGCGAAGAGCCCCCTTGGTGCTACCCCTCGCTGTTCGCCCGCGCCGTCACCCCCCGGTGATTCCCCGGTGGGCGAAAGCCTGCCACCGTTGCCGGGGAAGAAGGTGTTTTTCAAGAGGTTTGTCCGGTCTTTGGGGTCAGTTCTGCCGGTCCTTCTGCCGGTACCGCCCGGAAGCCCATCTTGCGGGCCGACGGTCAGGTCGGGTCGCAGTCGTCGGCCGTCTCCTGCTCGGTACTGCCGGCGGTCGCGCCAGGATGGACCGCGTCCCGCACCCGCCGCAGGCCGTCGAGCAGTGCCGCCAGGGCCTCGGGTTCGAGTTGGCCGGTGAACCACTGTTCGATGATCCGCAGGTGCCCGGGCAGTGTCTCGTCGAGCCGCTGCATTCCGGACGCGGTGACCACCGCATACGAGCTACGGCGGTCGTTCGGGCATGCTCGACGGGTGAGCAGTCCGTCGCGTTCCATCCGGTCCACCACCCGGGTCACGCCGCTGGTGGACAGTGAGGTCTGTGCGGCGAGGTCGGTCATCCGTAGCTGGTTGCCGGGCGAGCGGGCCAGTCGGGTGATCACCTCGAACTCGACCTGGGAGAGGCCGTGCTCCTCGAGTTGGGCGGCGAACCGGGCTGAGAGCCCGGCGTGGGCCTCGTACAGGAGGCCAACCGCGGTGATCCGGGGGTCGTCGAACACGTTGGTCACTCGTTAATCCTACCAGTCCTTGACACGGGGAATGTTGTTGCGGTTATATTTGCTGAAGCAGTCGTTGGGCTACTAAACAATCCTCTGGAGGACACCAGTCATGACCAGCAGCATCGACGCGGTTACCCGCGACTGGGACGGTCTCACCATCCCGGCGGCCGGCACCTACGTGCTGGACGCGGCGCACAAGCGGGTCGGCTTCGTCGCCCGGCACATGATGGTGAGCAAGGTCCGCGGTGAGTTCAACGAGGCGACCGCCACCATCACCGTCAGCGAGGACCCGCTGCAGTCCTCGGTCGTCGCGACCATCCAGGCCGCCAGCATCGACACCACCCAGGACGACCGGGACGCGCACCTGCGCAGCCCCGAGTTCCTCGACGCGGAGCAGTACCCGACCCTGGAGTTCCGCAGCACCGGCGTCAAGTCCCGCAAGGGCAACGAGTTCGTGCTCGACGGTGAGCTGACCGTCAAGGGCGTCACCCGTCCGGTCGAGCTGGAGGTCGAGTTCGAGGGCGTGGGTCGCAGCCCGTTTGGCCAGGACATCTTTGGCTTCTCCGCGAGCACCGAGATCGACCGCGAGGAGTTCGGTCTGACCTGGAACGTCGCCCTGGAGACCGGCGGCGTGCTGGTCGGCAAGAAGATCAAGATCGAGATCGAGGGCGAGGCCGTCCGCCAGGCCTGATCCCACGGATCACCCGTACACCGGGCCCGCGCCGCACGTCGGCGCGGGCCCGGTGTCGTCCGTGCCGGGCGCGTGTGAATTGTCACGACTTGTTCTTGCCCCCGCGAGGTCCGGCATGCTGGCGACGGGGTAGAGATGGCGCCACGAGCGAATCCACTCGGCCGTCGTCGGATCACCGTCGTCGGCCTCTGGCCCCGGCCAGGCGAGCGCTCTTACCGTTGATGGTTCACAATGCGCTTCCGGGACGGCAGAATCCCGACCGCGCGGGTTGTCGGGAGGACACATGGGCAGGGACGTCTCGCAGGGCGCCTTCACCCGGGAGGACCGCGTCCGCTACCGGCAGAAGGTCCGGCGGTGCCTCGACGTCTTCGCCCTGATGCTCGACGACTTCGGGTTCGACGCCGACCGGCCGATGACCGGCCTCGAGATCGAGCTGAATCTGGTCGACTCGGCGGCCGAGCCGGCGATGCGCAACGAGGAGATCCTCGCCGAGATCGCCGATCCGCTCTTCCAGACCGAGCTGGGGCAGTTCAACCTGGAGTTGAACGCCGAGCCCCGGCTGATCGAGGGCGCCGGTTTCGCCGACTACGAGCACGACCTGCGTAGCAGCCTCTCCCGGGCCGACGAGCGCGCCGCCAGGTCCGACGCGAAGATCGTCCTGGTCGGCATCCTGCCCACCCTCACCGAGGGGCACCTGGTCGAGGACAACCTCTCCACCAACGAGCGCTACCGGGTCCTCAACGACCAGATCGTCGGCGCCCGAGGCGAGGCCATCGAACTCGACATCCGTGGCGTCGAGCAGTTGCGGACGCACACCGACTCGATCGCCCCCGAGGCGGCCTGCACGAGTCTCCAGTTCCACCTCCAGGTCGCGCCGGACAGCTTCGCCGACTACTGGAACGCGTCCCAGGCCATCGCCGGAGTGCAGGTGGCGGTCGGGGCGAACTCGCCCTTCCTCTACGGCCGCCAACTCTGGGCCGAGACCCGGATCGCCCTGTTCAAGCAGGCCACCGACACTCGTCCGGAGGAACTCAAGGCCCAGGGCGTACGCCCCCGGGTCTGGTTCGGCGAGCGGTGGATCACCTCGATCTTCGACTTGTTCGAGGAGAACGTCCGGTACTTCCCACCACTGCTGCCGATCTGCGAGGACGAGGACCCCGTGGAGGTGCTGCACGCCGGCGGGGTGCCCCAACTCAGCGAGCTGCGGCTGCACAACGGCACGGTCTACCGCTGGAACCGCCCGGTCTACGACATCATGAACGGCCGCCCGCACCTGCGGGTGGAGAACCGGGTGCTGCCCGCCGGTCCCACCGTGGTGGACATGCTGGCCAACGCGGCCTTCTACTTCGGACTGGTCCGCGGCCTGGCCGAGGCCGACCGGCCGATCTGGAGTCAGCTCACCTTCTCCTCAGCCGAGGAGAACTTCCACTCGGCGGCCCGCCGTGGTCTGGACGCCGTGCTGCACTGGCCCGGGGTCGGTGACGTGCCGGTCACCAAGCTCGTACTCGATCAGTTGCTGCCCGTCGCCGCGACCGGACTGGACGGCTTCGGCGTCGCGCCGGCGCAACGGGACCGGCTGCTCGGCATCATCGAGCAGCGCTGCCGTACCGGTCGCAACGGCTCCGTCTGGCAGACCGAGGCGGTCTGGGCGGCGGAGCACCACCACGGCATGGACCGCCCGGCAGCCCTGCACCACATGGTCAAGCGCTACGCGGAACTCCAACGCACCAACGAACCAGTCCACACCTGGCCCGTCCAGTAACCACCCCACCCCACCCCGGGCCTGGTTGATCAAGAGGTTCGCGTCAGAAATCGCGCCGCTGATGACGCAAACCTCTTGATCAACAGGTGGATGGCGGTGGGGTCAGGTGGTGGGGCGTCGGGGTGGGCGGGCTCGGGGCGCGGTTGGGGCGTTGGTTGGGGCGTTGGTTGGGGCGTCGGTTGGGGGCGCGGCGTCGGGGTTGGGGCGTGGGGCCGGGACGCGGGGTGCGGTGGTGGTCGCGTCGGCGGGCTGGTCCCCGCGCGGGCTTGTCGGTGCCGACGGCGTCCTGCCGCGTCGGGTTGCCGTGCCGGCTGCGGCGTCGGTCACCGAGCGGGCGCGGCGTCCGGGTCGCCCGGCGTCCGCCACGCCCTCTCTCGTGGGCGTCGTCCGATCGGTCGGGAGCCCTCCGGCCCGGGTGAAGTCCGCCGGAGGGGCCGACGTCGAGCCGGGTGAGCCGGCCGGAGGGGCCGACGCCGGTTCGCGTTGGCCGGTCGGAGCGGTCGACGTCGGGTCGGACACGTCGCCCGATGTCAGCTTGGGGTTCGCCGACCCACCCGTCGAGGCGGCGTCCGGACCGGCGGCCGGGGCGGTCGGACGGCGGTCGGCGGCCCGTCGGTGGCCGGCCCTCTCGGCGAGCCGGGCGACCAGTATCGAGCCGCCGACCCCGGCGATCACCGCGTACGGGGCGATGAGCTGGGTCGAGAACTGTGCCGGGCCGGGGGTCGCCCACCTCGGCACGGTGGTCAGGTAGGCGAGCGCGACGAGCAGCGGGCCGGCCGCACCGGAGGCCGCCGCGCCCACCCGGTGTCCGCCCGGACGCGCGGCGCCGCGGGCGGCGAGGGCACCGATCAGAAGCGCGGGTACGAGTGCCAGCAGCGCGCCCGGCCAGTAGATCTGGCCCCCGATCCAGTACCGCCCGTGGTCCGGGTCGAGCTGCCAGGTGCCGAGTTGGGCACCGGTCAGCCCGCGTCCGACGCGTACACCGTCGATGACCGAGACCACGGCGAGCAGCCACAGCCAGGCGGCCGTCGCGGTGATGTTCACCGCGACCGTGCGGGAGCGCAGCGCCCAGAGCGCGACGAGGACGCCGATCAGGATTCCCAGCGCCGCGTGCAGGGCCGCGACCCGCTGCGGCGCGCCGGTGTCGGCGCCTGCGGCGACCCGCGCCGGTACGGCGACCAGCAGTACGGTGACCAGTCCACCGAGCCCGGCACCGAGCGCCAGGGACAGCCGGCGGAGCAGACCGGGGTGCTCGACGGTCACCGGTTCGGCCGGATCGATGACCGGCCGATCCTGCGGCACGTCGGCGCCCTCGGCCCAGGTCGGTTGGCCCGGCGTGAGCGCCGGCGACTGCGGCAGGTCAGCCTCGTCCGCCGCTGCGGCGCCGGTCGTCGGCGTGGGCGTGGGCGTCGCACGCTGGTGCAGTCGCTGCGCGCAGACAGCTCCCAGCACAGTGGAGCTGGCGGCGAGCCAGGTGGCCCAGGCGAGGCCGTCGGCCCAGGCCGTGCCGTTGGCCCCGGCCTCGGTGGGCGTCCAGGTGATGACGCCGAGCCCGTAGCCGAAGCCCAGTTGCGCGGCGCCCGCGCCGGCAGCGACCCCGACCGCCGTCGCGATCGATACTCCCCAGCCCCGTCTGGCCATGCCGGGCAGCGTAACGTCCCGTCGTCGGTGCGGCGAGTCGCGGCGACCCGCCGGTACGGACCGTCGGCACAACGTGGTGGGCGGCGAACGGTACGGTCGCCGGTGATGAGGCGGTGGACGGTATGACGGACGCGAACACGGGTCGGCAGGAATCCTCCGGTGGCCGGGACGGCGGTGACGGCCGCCGAGCTGGCGTGTTGCTCGGTGGCGGACTGGTCGCGGTGCTCCTCGCCGTGGTCGGCGCGACCGGCGGTTGGCTGCTGGCCGGCGAGGACGACGAGTCTCCGGGGACCCCGCAGGCGGTCGCCACCACGGCAGGTACACCGACCGAGGAGGCCACCTCGTCTCGACCGACCACCGGCCGGACCACCCCGTCCGCTCCCCGCACGACCGCCTCCGCGACGAAGGGGACCGGGCTGACCGTGCCCCCGGTGGTCGGGACCGACTTCCTCCAGGCGCGCGAGATGCTGCGCGAACAGCGGTTGGGTTGGCGGCTGGTCTTCGGCGTCGGCACCGGACGCAGGGTGGAGAGCGCCTCGCCGGCGGTGGGCACCCCGGTGACCCGGGGTACCACGGTTCAACTGCAGATCGCCGGGCCACCGCCGGCCGCCGAAGTGCCGGACGTGGTCGGCGACGACTGCGCCAAGGCAGCGGAAGAGTTGGTCGAGGAGGGGCTCTACCCGAGTTACCGCAGCGGGCGCAGTGGGAAGGTCAGTCGGCAGGAACCGGCCGAGGACGGTCCGGCACGCTGGAACGACGAGGTCAGCATCTGGTGCGGCGCGGCTGCCCCACCGAGCCAGCCGACCGCGAAGCCCACCCCCTGACCCGAGCGGCCCCGACCCGCCGGCGGCACGCGGTTCGTGCCACCGATACCGGCCGATGTCGACCTGGGCGGTTAGGTTGACGTCGAGGGCCAGGGCGCCCGCCCGGTTCGGGAAGGGACGTGCGATGAGCGACGACCGCCAGGAGCCCCCCGCCGGGACACCGGACGACGACCGCACGCGCCCTCTGCCGCCCACCGGCGGCGACCGCCCGCAACCGCCCGCGTCGACCGACGAGACGATGCCTATCGACCGGGCCGCGTCCGGCGGTGGCGCGTCGCCGGACGAGACGATGCCCATCGACCGGGCCGCGTCTGCGTCTTCGGCGGATCGGACGGCGCGGATGCCGGCCGAGCGGTCGACGCCACCGTCGTGGTCGGGGCGGGCCGAGGTACGGGCACCTCGACCGGCCGAGCCGTCCGCGGACTGGTACGTGGAGGAGCAGGGCGGCCGTCGGTGGTGGCTGCCGATCCTCTGGGGCGTACTCGCGTTGTTGTTCGCCGCCCTTCTCGGCGCGGCCCTGTGGGTGGTGTTGAGCGCGCGGGAGGACGACCCCGACGACCCGGCCACGCCGTCCGTCCCGCCGACCAGCGTCACCGCCGCGCCGACCAGCAGCGCCCCGACGTCGGCGGCGCCCACCAGCGCGACGCCGAGCAGCCCGGCGGCCACCACCGAGGGGGCGCAGCTACCGGTGCCGCCGCTGACCGGCCTCGGGCAGTCCACCGCCGAAGGACTGCTGGAGCGACTGGGCCTGAGCTACCGGGTGGTGTACCGCCCGTCCGAGCTGCCGCCGGGCACGGTGGTGCGGACCGATCCGGAGGCCGGCACCCTGGTGCCGACCGACCAGGAGGTGCTGGTGGTGATCTCCCAGGCCCGGCCGTCGCCGGGCGGCAGCTCGACCAGCCCGAGCCCGACGGCGACGGCCACGCCGTGACCGGTTCTCACCACCTACGGCGGCGGGTGCCGACGAGGCCGAGGCCGGCGAGCGAGATGGTGAGGCCGAAGATCCCGGACCAGAAGAGCGACCGGCGTACGTCGGTGCCGTGGTGGCCGCCCGACGTCGTCCCGGCGAGTGCCTGCTGACCGTCGGCCTGACCGCCGGCGCCGGAACCGGTGGCCGGGCCGGTCGCGTCGGCCGCCGCCCCGGCGTACCCGTCGGGGGTGTCGGCGCCGATCCAGCCGTACTCGTCCTCGGGAGGCTCGGAGCCGGCCACGGTGATCTCCGGCGCCGGTACCGGAACGGCCAGCCGGGTGGACGACGACGCCGGATCGTGGACCAGGACCACGACGGTGGTCAGGGCCCCGAGGAGGGCGAGCAGTCCGAGAGCGTAGGTGATACTCCAGCGGTGGTGCCGCCGCACGGCGGGCTGATTGACCATGACCATCCCAGGCTCAGGGTCCTGGACGTGCGGGTGGAACGGTGCCGGGGTGGGCGTACCGATTCTATGGCGACGGCACGCCTACCCGCGGCGGATCGCGCTGGTCAGCCGACTCTGACCGGCGTACGGGTAACCGGTCGCCGGGTCCGTACGGTGTGCGGGCGGGGCACCGGCGCGGCCTGCACCTGTTGCAGCCCTTCCCGCTGTACGAAGATCGACCGGCGGTTGACGGCGTCGCCGGCGGCGTTGAGCTCGTAGCCGTCGAGCCAGAGCCAACCGTCGTAGGTCGGCCAGTCGAGCACCCGGATCACCCGGAACATGATCGGCCTGAGGAACTGGACACTCGCCGCGCGAGTCACGTGCAGAACGTCACCGGAGCGGGGAAGCACATGGGCTCCTGGGGAGGGTAAGCCGGCGGCATGCCGGCGGTGACTGGTCTGGGATGTCTCGGCCCGGTTGCGGGATCGCGCCTCGTGGACCGTCTGGTGCTGGTGGTGGTCGGGCCGTACCCGCTGGTGGCGTGCCGCCACCCGACCATCACCTGACTGCTGCCGGGAACCGCGCCCACCGCCGCAGTCAGCTGGCTTGCAGCGGTGGGGTCATTACCCCGGCGCAGGTCCGGGTGTCGCTGGCCGGGCCTGCGTTCGGTCCGGCTGCCCGGGGTCGGTGGGTTCACCACTCCCGGAGAGCGGACCGGAACGCTGAGTGATCCGAGCCATACGGACAGAGTGCATCAGCGACGTGCTTCATGCAAGTTGCACGTCGACTTTTGCCGATACGTGAGTTCGCCACGCAAAGCGGCGCTTGAAGCGATCCGCGTGTGGGCGGCACACTGAGGGCCGGTTTCGCCCGTCGCGGCCGGCCGATGACCGGCACCATCCCTCGTCGCGAACGCTCGCCGGGCGACGGTCGCGCCCCCGGCAGGCGACAACCAGTGGCGCGGCGACCGGAGGTAGCCCGAGAGTGGGGTCGAGCAACCAGCGGCAAGAAACAGAAGTGTCGAGGCCGCGCGATGAGTGAACGGCGCAGCCCGACGATCCGACGGCGACGGCTCGGCGCGGAGTTGCGCCGGCAGCGGGAGTCGGCCGGGATCACCATAGAGGTGGTGGCCGAGCAGTTGGAGTGCTCGGCGTCCAAGGTCTCCCGCATCGAGACGGGCCACACCACGGCCACCCCGCGCGACGTGCGGGACATGCTGCGGATCTACGGCGTCGTGGGCGCCGAGAGCGACGAGCTCGTGCAGATCGCCCGCGAGGCGCGGCAGAAGGGCTGGTGGCACCCGTACAGCACGGTGCTGGTCGGGGCGTACGTCGGCCTGGAGGCGGCAGCCAGCTCCATCCGGGCGTACGAACAGCAGGTCGTCCCCGGCCTGTTGGAGACCGAGGAGTACGCCGGGGCGATGATCCGCGCCGCCCGTCCGGACTTCACGGCCGATCAGGTACATCAAAGGGTGCGTGTCCGTCTGGGCCGTCAGTCGTTGTTGACCCAGGACGATCCGGTCGATCTGTGGGTGGTGCTCGATGAGGCGGTGGTAAGTCGGCCGGTGGGCGGGGACGAGGTGATGCGCGGCCAACTCAGGCGGTTGGTCGAGGTGGCCGAGTTGCCGAACGTGACGCTCCAGATCCTCCCCTTCGAGGTGGGTGCGCACGCCGGCATGGACGGCACCTTCACGATCCTCAGCTTCCCTGAGCCCGGTGATCCGGATGTTGTGTACGCGGAGAACGCCACGGGTGGGCTTTTCCTCGAGAAAAGCGACGAACTGCAGAAGTACAGCTTCATCTTCGATCACATCCGCGCTGCGGCCATTCGTCCGGAGGAGTCCGTCGCACACATCGCAAAACTGGCAGAGGAGCCGAAATGGCGACCAAGAGGTTCCCCGTGGACCTGACGCAGGCGACGTGGTTCAAGAGCTCGAAGAGTGGGCCCAACTGCGACAACTGCGTGGAAGTGGCGTACGTGACCGGTGCGGTCGGCGTCCGGGATTCGAAGGACAAGGCCGGTCCGGCCCTGGTCTTCGCTCCCGGCGACTGGCGTGCCTTCGTTGCCGGAGCCAGGGGTGGTGTGTTGGGCTCGGCCTGACCGAGTGGTCGATGAACGTCCCCGTCCGGTCCTCGACCGGGCGGGGACGTTCCGTGTCCGCGCTCCTCGCGGCCGGCACGGCGAGGTTCCGCCGGGATTCCCGTCGCCACAGCGAGCCCGCCTCGTTGAACCCGTCGGTACGGCGTTGGTCGATGGCCCCCGCCGTACCGACCGCAACCGAGCGAGGTAGGCGAGACGGATGACGATCGGTTCAGAGAACCTCACCAACGGTCCGGGCAAGCCGGAGCGGTTCGGTGGCAAGTACCGCGGGGCGCGTCGGGACACCGTACTGACCGAGGTGGTCTCGACCGACCAGGAGTTGAACGGGCGGGACGTGTCGGCCCCGGACGCCGGGGACGCGCCGCTCTCACTGCCGTCGCTGGACCCGAACCCGCTGGTCGAACCGTCGTTCCCGCCGACCGGCTGGCCGATGGAGCCCACCGGTTCGCTCGCGGACCACCCGCTGCTGCGGGGCCTGCTGCTGGAGCTGCCGCCGAAGGGCAGCGTGCCGCCGCCCGGCTGGCTGGACCGCTGGTTCGAGGCGACCCGGGCGATCCTGGAGCTTCTATACGTGCAGGGGATCGGCCGCTCGCGCTGACCGCGTGGCGGCGGCGGTGGGCTGCGCCCGCTCGATGAGCCGGCTGTGTCGCAGCGCGTGCCGGACCCCGATGGCCGCCACCGCCAGTGCGCCGACGGTGATCGCCGGGCCGGTGATCCCGGGCTCGGCGCCGAGGTCCGTGCCGGCCGCCGCGATCACCGCCGGAAGTGTCGCCAGGGCGGTGACCTGCAACGGCACGCCGACGAGCGGGTGGGCCGCGGCGGCCCGCAGCCCGTGCGGGGCGGGTGTGCCGGGTGCGCTGTCGAACGCTCCGGCCCCGGCCCGCAGCCGGCGGATTCGCCGTATCGAGCAGACGGCCACCACGAGCGCCGGGCCGGTGGCGAGGGTGAGCCCGGCGCCGGCACGATCGATCGGCGCGGCCCCGGCGCTCGTCAGGCCGCCGACGGCCACCGCCGCGATCAGCGCGAGGCCGACCAGCGCGAGCGCCAGCAACCATCCGGTACGCCGACGGAGCGCACGCGCGTCGCGCAGCCGGGGCAGTCGGTCGGCCAGGACCCCGGCGGCCAGCCAGACGGCGGCGACCGGCAACAGGATGGTGAGCTGACTCTCCATGTCGGAGAGTCTTTCCCGTTCTTCGGTGCGGTGAATCGGGGCCGGACCCCCGTTGGCCCCGGAGGTCGGGCCCGTAGGGGCATCCCATCCGGGTGATGGACGTTTCGACATGTTTATCTGTCGCACCGGCGGACCTACTCTCAGCGAGATCGGCAGTTGTCGATCGAAGGTGCCGGTGGTCGCGCTTCGCCGCCGGTCGGAGGGAGGTAGGGAGATGGGTCTTCCACGCAGGTTCGCACTGGTCGGGGTGGCCACCGCGACCGTGCTGGCCGTCGGTGCCCCGGCTCTGGCCGCCGAGCCGGTGGGCGTCGTACGGGAGGCTGGCGGAGCCACCGCCGTGCCGGACAGCTACATCGTCGTCCTCAAGGACGGCACCGTGGCGCCCCACCAGGTCGGCGACACCGCGCAACGGCTGACCGGCCGGCACGGCGGGAAGGTCGCCCGCACCTACGGCACCGCACTGCGGGGCTTCGAGGTCACCGTCAGCGCGGCGGCAGCGGCACGGATCGCCGCCGACCCGGCTGTCGCGTACGTCGAGCAGAACCACACCGTGTCCATCTCCGGAACGCAGGCCAACCCGCCGTCCTGGGGCCTCGACCGCATCGACCAGCGCAACCTGCCGCTGGACAGCTCCTACACGTACCCGAACACGGCGAGCAACGTGCACGCCTACATCATCGACACCGGCATCCGCTTCTCCCACAACGACTTCGGCGGCCGGGCCACCTCCGGCTACGACGCCGTGGACGGCGGGTCGGCCGACGACTGCAACGGGCACGGCACGCACGTCGCCGGCACTGTCGGCGGCTCGACGTACGGGGTCGCGAAGGGCGTCCAGTTGGTCGGCGTACGCGTGCTGAACTGCTCCGGCAGCGGCACCAACGCCGGTGTGATCGCCGGCGTCGACTGGGTCACCCAGAACGCGATCAAGCCGGCCGTGGCGAACATGAGCCTCGGCGGCGGGGCGAACAGCTCGCTGGACACCGCCGTCCGCAACTCGATCGCCTCCGGCGTGACGTACGGCCTCGCGGCCGGCAACGACAACGGCGCGAACGCCTGCAACACCTCGCCGGCGCGGACCACGGAGGCGATCACGGTCGGCTCGACGACCAGCTCGGACGCCCGCTCGTCGTTCTCCAACATCGGCACCTGCCTGGACATCTTCGCGCCCGGCTCGTCGATCACCTCGGCCTGGTACACCAGCAACACCGCGACCAACACGATCAGCGGCACCTCGATGGCCACGCCGCACGTGGTCGGGGCAGCGGCCCTGGTGGCCAGCGCCAACCCGAGCTGGACCCCGGCTCAGGTACGCGACCAGTTGGTGTCCAACGCCACCCCGAACGTGGTCAGCAATGCCGGCTCGGGCTCACCGAACCTGCTGCTCTATGTGGGCAGCGGCGGCACCACCCCGCCGCCCACCGGCTGCACCGGCACCAACGGCACCGACGTCTCGATCCCGGACGCGGGCGCGGCGGTGACCAGCTCGGTCACCATCTCCGGCTGTGGCCGCAACGCCTCCTCGGCCGCCACGGTGGCGGTGAACATCGTGCACACCTACCGCGGTGACCTGGTGATCGACCTGCTCGCCCCGGACGGCAGCTCGTACCGGCTGAAGAACAGCAGCACCTCGGACAGCGCCGACAACGTGAACGCCACGTACTCGGTCAACCTCTCCGGCGAGGCGGCGGACGGCACCTGGCGGCTCCAGGTGCGCGACACCTACTCGGCGGACACCGGCTACATCAACAGCTGGACCCTGACCGTCTGACCTGTTCCCCAGGGACGAGGCCCCATCCGGACGATCCCGGTGGGGCCTCGTGTCGTCCTAGACCGCGAAGGTGGCCGGCCGCTCGGTCGCCGGGGCCGGCGGGCGGGCCTTCCACAGGCCGGTCTTCTGGCCGGCGAGCCGAGCCAGGTAGGCCGGGTTGAGGATCACGTAGCGACGCCAGAGCCGCTTCGGCTCCAGCCCGAGCCGCCAGAACCACTCCAGGCCGGCGCGCTGCATCCACGGCGGAGGTTGGCGCAGCAGCCCGGCGTGGTAGTCGAACGCGGCGCCGACCGCCATCATCGGCATGTCCAGCAGCGGGCGCATGGCGTACGTGAAGACCTCCTGGCGCGGGCAGCCGAGCCCGACCAGGACGAGCCGGGCGCCGCTGGACCGGATCCGGTCGGCGATCTCGGCGTCCTCGCCCGGCTGGACCGCGCGGAACTTCGACGGCTCCACCCCGGCGATCTTCAGGGCCGGGAACATCCGCTCCAACGCCGGGATCAGCTTCGCCAGCGTCTCCTCGGTCGAGCCGTACAGGTAGACGGGCAGCCCCTCGTCGGCGAACCGGGAGAGCACGTGCAGCGTCAACGTCGGCCCGTAGACCCGGTCGGTGAGGCCGGCGCCGTGCAGCAGGTTGAGCGCCCAGCGCACCGGCTGCCCGTCGGGGGTGACCACGTCGAAGGAGTTCAACCGGGCGTTGTGCGCCGGATCGAGCACCCCGGTCATCACGCCGTGCACGGCCAACGCCGTCAGCGCCAGGGGCCGCCGCTCGTGCGCCGCGGTCACCACCGCGTCGGTCGCCGAGGCGTAGTCGGTGGCGTCCACGAGGACGCCGAGCACGTTGCGCTTGGTCTGCGGAGTCATGGCTGCGGCACCCACTTGTCCACGTTCGCCTCGTAGATCTCCCGGAGGATCATCGGCACGTCGTACGTGATCTTCCAGTCCGGGTACTGCGCCTCGAAGCGGGCCATGCTGCTCACGTACCACTGGTGGTCGCCGGTGCGGTTCTGCTCGACGTAGTTGATCCGCGCCTCACGGCCGGTGATCTCCTGGGCGATCGCGAACGCCTCGATGTGGGAGGTGTTGGAGTGCCGGCCGCCACCGAGGTTGTAGACCTCGGCCGAGCGGGGGGCCCGGAAGAACGCCTCGAACGCGGTCAGCACGTCGTGCGAGTGGATCGCGTCGCGGACCATCTTGCCCTTGTAGCCGAACAGGTTGTACGTCCGGCCCTCCATGACGCAGCGCATCAGGTACGCCAGGAATCCGTGCAGCTCGGCGGCCGAGTGGGCCGGGCCGGTCAGGGTGCCGCCCCGGAAACAGGCGGTCCTCATGTCGAAGTAGCGGCCGTACTCCTGCACCATCACGTCCGCGGCCACCTTCGAGGCGCCGAAGACCGAGTGCAACGAGTGGTCGATCGACATCTCCTCGGTGATGCCCTCGTACCAGCGGTGGTCCTCGGGCAGCTCGTACCGGGTTTCCAGCTCGACCAGCGGCAGGCTGTTGGGCCGGTCGCCGTAGACCTTGTTGGTCGAGCAGTGGATGAACGCCGCCTCGATCGCGTGCTGGCGGGTGTTCTCCAGCATGTTGAGCGTGCCACCGGCGTTCACGTCGAAGTCCGTGTACGGCTCCTTGGCCGCCCAGTCGTGGCTGGGCTGGGCAGCGCTGTGGATCACCACGGCGATGTCCGAGCCGTACTTCTTGAACACCTGCTCCAGGCCGTCCCGGTCCCGGATGTCCACGGGGTAGTGGGTGTAGGAGTTACCGAGGTCGCGGCCGAGCCGCTCCAGGCTCCACGAGGTGGAGCCGTCCTCTCCGAAGAAGTACCGGCGCATGTCGTTGTCGATGCCGACGACGTCCAGACCGAGGCCGGCGAAGTGCCGGACCGCCTCGGAGCCGATCAGACCGCCCGACCCGGTCACCAACGCGACACTCACACGCCACTCCTGGTCCATCGGAGGCAGAAACCATCGGAGCATAGCGTGACGCCCGGCACGCCCCGATATGACGGAAGGGCCCCGCATCAAGCGGAGCCCTCGCCTTTTGGTGGGGATGGGGGGAGTTGAACCCCCACGCCCTTTCGGGCACACGGACCTGAACCGTGCGCGTCTGCCATTCCGCCACATCCCCGTGGCACGACCCGGGACACTATAGCCGCCCCGAACCCGCTGTCTCCAACAGGCCCCGGGAATACTACGCTGTCCCAGACGCTCGCCACGAGCGGTTACCGTTCGTGGCGGACGAAAGATTAGCACGGTGGTCCCGGTCCTTCCGAACGGGTCGGGAGCAGGCGGCCGAGCGGCGTGTGAGCTGCGCGCGCGCCGGCCGGATACCATCATGTCCTCGGGACCCGAGGAGGAGCCGGTGAGCGTGCTGCAACGCTTCGAGAAGCGTCTGGAAGGCCTGGTCGAAGGGGCTTTCGCCAAGGTCTTCAAAGGGGTGGTCCACCCCGTGGAGATCCTCAACGCCATGCAGCGGGAGGCCGAGGCGCACAAGGCGATCCTGGCCGGTGGGCGCACGTTGGTGCCCAACCGCTACGTGATCGATCTCTCGCCGTTCGACCACAGTCGTCTGGCGCCGTACGCCGCCGCGCTGGCCCAGGAGTTGGCCCAGTCGCAGGCGGAGTTCATCGGCGAGCAGGCCTGGACGGTCTACGGCGACGTGATCGTGGAGATCGAGCGGGGCGAGGGCCTGGACACGGGCATGTTCCGCGTCACCGCCGAGGTCTACACCGGCGGCGAGGTCGCCCCGGTGTCGGCGCCCGGCTACGACGCCGGTCCGCCCGCCTACCCCGCGTACGACCAGGGTGGCGGCTACGGCCCGCCGCCTGGGCACGGTGGCGGTCGCAACGTGCGGCTGGTCTCCGGTGACGGACGCACCTACCCCCTCCAGATGGGGTCGACGGTGATCGGTCGCGGCGACCAGGCGAACCTGCGCCTGCCCGACGTCGGTATCTCCCGGCGACACGCCCGACTGGATTTCGACGGCGGCCAGGTTGTGCTGACCGATCTGGGTTCCACCAACGGCACCATGGTCAACGGGCAGCGGGTCTCCGCCGTCGCGCTGAACCCGGGTGACATGGTCCAGCTCGGCACCACGACGCTGACCTTCCGCGTGGACGGCTGAGCCGCCTTGCCGGCACTGGTCATCACCGTTGCCCGGTTCGGGTTCCTGATCCTGCTGTGGATCTTCGTGTTCACGGTGGTCGGCGTGATCCGCCGAGATCTCTTCGCGGGAGCCCGATCCGGTCGCCTGGTGGCGGCACCGCGCGCGGTTGGCGCCTCGACGGGGCAGGCGGCCAAACCGGCGAAGGCGAAGCGGGGTAGGGCGGCCCACCAGCTGGTGGTCACCGCCGGTCAGTTGGCCGGCACCCGCATCACTCTCGGTGAAGCGCAGATCACCATCGGTCGGGCCGAGGACTCCACCCTGGTCATCACCGACGACTACGCCTCCGCGCGGCACGCGAGACTCCTACCGCGCGAGGGTCAGTGGTTCGTCGAGGATCTCGGCTCGACTAACGGCACGTACCTGGATCGCGCTAAGGTCACCGGACCAACCCCCGTACCCCTCGGCGTGCCGATCCGGATCGGCCGCACTTCCCTCGAATTACGGCCATGACTCTGACCCTGCGCTATGCGGCCCACAGCGACCGCGGTCTGATCCGTGACGGCAATCAAGACTCCGTCTACGCCGGGCCGCGGCTACTCGCCGTTGCCGACGGCATGGGCGGCATGGCCGCCGGTGACGTCGCCAGCAACATCGTCATCGGTGCCATGGCGCCGCTCGACGAGGATGTCCCCGGGGACGCCCTCGTCGACGCGCTGCGTTCGGCCGTGGGCACCGCCAACCAACAGCTCCGCGACACGGTGGACGCCAACCCGCAGCTGGAGGGGATGGGCACCACACTGACGGCGACCCTCTTCTCCGGCAGCAAGCTGGGGATGGTCCACATCGGTGACTCGCGGGCCTATCTGCTGCGCAACGGTGAGTTCGCGCAGATCACCAAGGACGACACGTACGTCCAGATGCTCGTCGACGAGGGCCGGATCAGCGCCGAGGAGGCCAGCAGCCACCCACAGCGGTCGCTGCTGACCCGCGCGCTGGACGGCCGGGACATCGACCCGGAGTACTCGGTGCGCCAGGTGCTCCCCGGTGACCGCTACCTGATCTGCAGCGACGGCCTCTCCGGGGTGGTGAGCGCCGAGACCATCGGCGAGACCCTGCGCGAGTACACCGACCCGCAGCAGTGCGTCGAGCGGCTGGTGCAGCTCGCGCTTCGCGGCGGCGGCCCGGACAACATCACGGTGATCATCGCCGATGCCACCGACCACGACATCGTCGAGGCGACCCCGATCGTCGGCGGTGCCGCCGCCCGGGACCGGGGCATGGCCACCTCCGCCGACGACTCGACCCCGGCCGCCCGGGCCTCGGCGCTCTCCGCGCCGCGCCCCGCCGCGCCCGAGGAGCCCGCCGCCGCGGACGACGAGCCGGAACCGCGCAAGCGCCGGCCGGTACGCGCCACCGCCATGGCCGTGGCCCTTCTGGTGATCCTCGGCGGCGGACTCTTCGCCGGCTGGACGTACACCCAGCGCCAGTACTACGTGGGCGCCACCGACGAGGGCCAGGTCGCCGTCTTCCGCGGCATCCAGGGGCAGATCGCCGGGATGGACCTGTCCACCGTGCACCGCACCAGCGGCACCCGGTTGGACGACCTCACCGTCGCCGCCCAGGACACGGTCAAGGTGGGCATCCGCGCCAAGAGCGAGCCGGACGCCGAGCGGCAGCTCGCGGAGCTGACCAGCGACACGCCGACCAACCCGAACCTGAAGCCGCTCTGTCTGCCCGATACGGGCGCGGTGACCGGCTCGCCGACGCCCACTCCATCCCCGACCCCGCCCGCGACGTCCCCGACGCCGGCCACCAGCCCCAGCGCGTCGGTGAACGGGGTCCTCAGCGCGAGCCCGACCACGGCGGCCACCGCCGGCGGGACCGATCCGACCACCGCACCCGACGCCACGCCCTCCGACTCGGCACCGCCGGCGCTCGACCCGGCCGGCTGCCGGTCTCCTGAGTGAGCGTCGACTGAGATCCCAAGGACTCCACCCGTGACCGTAGCGGCCACACCGGCATCCTCGCCCGCCACCACGGGCGGGGAGTCCGGCGTACGCCTGGCCCGGTCCCGGCGCAACGCCGAGCTGTCCCTGTTGCTGCTGGCCATGGTGCTGGTGGCCGCGTACATGGCGACCGTCGAGGCGAACCTCCTGGACACGGTCACTCCGGACTTCTGGATGCCCGCCGCCGCGCTCGGGGCGGTCTTCCTCGGCCTGCACCTGGTCATCCGGTTCCTCGCCCCGTTCGCCGATCCGGCTCTGCTGCCGGCGGTGGCCCTGCTCAACGGTCTCGGCGTGGGCTTCCTGCGCCGGATCGACCTGGGTGAGGCCGCGCCGGTGGACCGGGAGGACCTGGCCACGTTCGCCGGCATCGGCGGCCGGCAGCTCGCCTGGACGCTCGCCTCGGTGATCCTCGCCGCGGGCCTGCTCGCGATCATGCGCGACCACCGTTCGGTGTCCCGGTACGCGTACACCCTGGGACTCGCCGGCATCGTGCTGGTGATGCTCCCGGCGGTGCTGCCGCGCAGCATGTCCGAGATCAACGGCGCCAAGCTGTGGATCCGCCTCGGCGGGTTCTCGATCCAGCCGGGTGAGTTCGCCAAGCTGGCGCTGCTGGTCTTCTTCGCGTACTACCTGGTGCGCAAACGCGAGGTGCTCTCGCTGGCGAGCCGGCGGTTCCTCGGTATCGACTTCCCGCGCGGTCGGGACCTCGGTCCGGTGGTCGTGGTCTGGTTGATCAGCCTCCTGGTGCTGGTCTTCGAGAAGGACCTCGGCACCTCCTTGCTGTACTTCGGCATGTTCGTGGTGACCCTCTACATCGCCACCGAACGGGTCAGTTGGCTGCTGATCGGTCTACTCCTCTTCTTCGGCGGGGCCTACCTCGCGTACGTCCTCGGTTCGACGGTCGGCGGGCCGTTCGCCAACTTCTACGTGCGCGCCGAGATCTGGCTGGACCCGTTCGCCGACCCGACCGACAAGGGCTATCAGCTCGTCCAGGGCCTGCTCGCCCTCGGCACGGGCGGGCTCTTCGGCGCGGGACCGGGCGGCGGTCAGCCGGACATCCTGCCCGAGGTGCAGAACGACTTCATCTTCGCCGGCATCGGTGAGGAGATCGGCCTCTTCGGTCTCTCCGCGCTGCTGGTGGTCTACCTGCTGATCGTGGAGCGGGGTCTGCGCGCCGCGCTGGCGGTCCGTGACTCGTTCGGCAAGCTGCTCGCCGGCGGTCTCGCCTTCACCCTGGGCCTCCAGGTCTTCGTGATCGTCGGCGGCATCAGCAAACTGATCCCGCTGACCGGCCAGACCACGCCGTTCCTGTCCGCCGGTGGCTCGTCGTTGATGGCGAACTGGCTGCTCATCGCGGTCCTGCTGCGGGTCTCCGACGGGGCCCGGCGGCCGGTTACCGGTGGCGCCGGCAAGGCGGCCCGACCGGCGGGTGGTCCGCCCGAGCAGTTGCACGGTGCTCCCACGGAGGTGATCAAGCCGTGAACGCACCCCTGCGTCGTGTCGGTGTCGTCGTCATGGTCCTGTTCGGTCTGCTCTTCGCGAACCTGAACTGGATCCAGGCGTACAAGGCCGACGAGTACCGCACCAGTGACTACAACGGTCGGGTCCAGGTCGCCGACTACAAGCGCAAGCGCGGCAACATCGAGGCCGGCGGCACCGCGTTGGCCACCAGCAAGGAGACCACCGGCAAGCTGAAGTTCCAGCGCACCTACCCGGGCGGCGCCAAGTACGCCCATGTGCTCGGCTACAAGCCGGTCAACCTGGCCGACACCGGCATCGAGCAGTTGGAGAACGACTTCCTGGCCGGCACCAGCGACCAGTTGATCGGCGACCGGTTCAAGGACATGTTCACCGGCGACGAGACCGCCGGCGGCAACGTGCTGCTGACGCTCTCGAAGCGGGCGCAGGACGTGGCGTACGACCAGATGCGCAACAACCAGGTGGAGGCGAAGAGGGGCGCGGCGATCGCCATCGACCCGCGCACCGGCGCGGTGCAGGCCCTGGTGTCGATGCCCAGCTTCGACCCGAACCCGCTCGTCAGCCACGACACGACCGCGGCGGCTGCGGAGATCAACAAGCTGGAGCAGAACCCGGACGGTCCGCTGAAGAACCGCGCCCTCTCCGAGACGCTGCCCCCGGGCTCCACCTTCAAGATCGTGGTTGCCGCGGCGGCGTTGGAGAACGGCGTCACCAAGTCGACCCCGATCCCGGCCGGGTCCAGCTACACACCGCCCACCTCGGGCAGCCCGATCCGTAACGCCGCAGCGTCGATCTGCCCCGAGCCGCAGGTCACCCTCCAGGAGGCGGTCACCGAATCCTGCAACACGGGCTTCGCGCAGCTCGGCGTGCGGCTCGGCGCGGACAAGGTCAAGGAGAAGGCCCGTCAGTTCGGCTTCGAGCAGGAGGACCTCACCGTCGGCCAGCTCGGCGAGGGCGGCCTGCGGACGGCGGCCAGCCGGACCGGCGACATGCAGAACCCGGACGGCAGCACCGACCCGGCCGCGCTGGCCCAGTCCTCGATCGGTCAGAACAACGTCCGGATGACCCCGTTGCAGGGCGCGATGATCGCCGGGGCGGTCGCCAACGGCGGCAGCCAGATGCGGCCGTACCTGGTCCGGCAGCTCCTCGCCCCGGACCGGACCACCAGCTACTACACCGCGAAGGCACGGGAGCTGCGCCAGCCCGTCGAGCCGCAGGTCGCCTCCGACCTGCGCGACATGATGGTCAGCGTGGTGCAGAAGGGCACCGGCCAGAAGGCGGCGATCAGCGGTTACACGGTTGGCGGCAAGACCGGTACGGCGCAGTCGGCGCCGGACCGCCCCGACCACGGCTGGTTCATCGGCTTCGCCCTGGACAAGAACGGCAACCCGGTCTCGGCCGTGTGTGTCGTACTGGAGCAGGCCGGCAGCGGTGGCAGCGCAGAGGCGGCCCGGATCGGTGGCCAGATCATGCGGGCCGCCATCGCCGACCCGGGGGGCCGCTGACATGCTCAGCCCCGGCGTCCAGCTCGGCAACCGCTACCGCCTCGACGAGCGGATCGCAAGCGGCGGCATGGGCGACGTCTGGCGCGGCACCGACCAGGTGCTCGGCCGGACGGTCGCGGTGAAGAGCTTGCTCCCGGCGTTGCTCGACGACCCGGACTTCGCCGAGCGGTTCCGGGGCGAGGCCCGGACGATGGCCACGATCAACCACCCCGGAGTCGTCGACGTCTACGACTTCGGCAACGATCAGCAGATCGCGTTCCTGGTCATGGAGTACGTCGAGGGCGACGCCCTGTCCTCCACGCTCAGCCGGGTCGGCCGGCTCACCCCGGCCCGCACCATGGCGCTCGTCGCGCAGGCCGCGGACGCCCTGCACGCCGCGCACGAGAAGGGCATCGTGCACCGCGACGTGAAGCCGGGCAACCTGCTGGTCCGGCCGAACGGCACGCTCGTGCTGACCGACTTCGGCATCGCCCGCTCGGACATCGTCGGCCAGCTCACCGCCGCCGGCTCGGTGCTCGGCACCGCCTCGTACATCTCGCCGGAGCAGGCCACCGGGCAGGTGGCCACCCCGGCGTCCGACGTGTACGCGCTCGGCGTGGTCGCCTACCAGTGCCTCGCCGGCCGGCGACCGTTCGAGGGGGACAACCCGCTCGACATCGCCATGCGGCACGTCCGGGAGACGCCCCGCCCACTGCCCAACGACATCCCGCCGCAGGTCCGGGCGGTCGTCGAGCGGGCGTTGGCCAAGGACCCGGCCGCCCGCTGGCCGAGTGCCGCCGCCCTCGCCTCGGTCGCCCGGCAGCTCAAGGCCGCGCTGTCCCAGCAGGCCCGGTCCGGTGGTCACTCCGCGCCGATCTCCGGGGCGCCGTCCTCGCCCGCCGCCCCCGGGCGGGCGCAGGTGCCGCAGGCGCAGCAGTTCCGCCCGCCGGGCGCGCCACACCGGCAGCCGTCCGTCGGGCAGCGACCGACCGCGGTCACGCCGGCCCAACAACCCCGTCCGACCGCGGTCGCGCCGGCCGTACCGCACGCCCGGCCGCCGGTCGCCCAGGCCGGCTATCCGCGCGGCGCCGCGGCGGTGCCGCCGGCACAGACCCGGCAGGAACACCCTCCGGCGTACGCCCGGCCGGCCGGTGCGGCGTCCGAGCCCAGCCGGTCCCGACCCGGGATGGTGCTCGTCGCCATCCTGCTGGCCTTACTGGTCCTGCTCTGCTCCGGCGTGATTTCCTACAAACTGCGGAAGGCGTCGCAGACGGGTACGTCCGGGGCGACGACTTCACAAACCGTGACGTCCGGCGCGCTGCGGCTCGACGGACGCGACGATGCGACCCGGACGTCGTACCGTCGTGAGGTACGACTCCGGCCGGGTGACGGCGGGACGACGACGAGCGAAGGACGACAGACGCGATGACAGCGCAGGCCCGCCTGCTCGGTGGCAGGTACCAGGTCGGCGAGCTGCTCGGCTACGGCGGCATGGCCGAGGTGCATCGCGGTCGCGACCTCCGGCTCGGTCGGGACGTCGCGATCAAGATGCTCCGTACCGACCTCGCCCGGGACGCGACGTTCCAGATGCGCTTCCGCCGGGAGGCGCAGAACGCGGCGTCGCTCAACCACCCGGCGATCGTGGCGGTCTACGACACCGGCGAGGAGACCGCCCCGACCGGCGAGACGTTGCCCTTCATCGTCATGGAGTTCGTCAACGGACGGACGTTGAAGGAGGTCCTCGGCGTCGAGGGCCGGTTGCAGCCCCGCCGTGCGCTGGAGATCTGCGCCGACATGTGCGCGGCCTTGGAGTTCAGCCACCGGCACGGGATCATCCACCGGGACATCAAGCCGGGCAACGTCATGCTCACCCAGACCGGCCAGGTCAAGGTGATGGACTTCGGTATCGCCCGGGCACTGGCCAGCGGCGCGACCACCATGACGCAGACCAGCGCGGTCATCGGCACGGCTCAGTACCTGTCGCCGGAGCAGGCGCGCGGTGAGGCCGTGGACGCCCGCTCCGACGTGTACGCGGCCGGCTGCGTCCTCTTCGAGCTGGTCTGTGGTCACCCGCCGTTCGTGGGTGACAGCCCGGTCAGCGTCGCGTACCAGCACGTCCGGGAGACTCCGCCGACCCCGAGCGACATCAACCCGGACGTCACTCCGGCGGTCGACGCGATCGTGCTCAAGGCGCTGTCGAAGAACCCGCTGAACCGCTACCAGAGTGCCGGTGAGATGCGCGCCGACCTGCTGCGTGCCGCCGCCGGGCGACCGGTGCTGGCCACTCCGGTGCTGCGCGAGGCGGAGACGGTGGCGATGGCCCCGGCCGGCGGCGGTGCCGCCGGCTACCCGCCGGCCGCCACCGGGCAGCAGACCCGGCAGATCCCGGCCCGGGTCGGCGACCCGCGTCAGCGTAAGGCGTCCTCCTGGCTGATCGCCCTGTTCAGCGCGGTCGGCGTGCTGGCGGTGATCGCCCTGGTCGCCGCGCTGCTGTGGAGTCAGCAGCAGGACAAGGACCTGAAGGCGGTGCCGACGCTCGCCGGCAAGACACGCGACGTGGCGGTCACCGAGATCCGCAACGCGGGCTTCAACCCGGTGGTCGGCGATCCCGTCCTGGCCAACGACTGCACGAAGGGCACCGTCGCCAAGCAGGACCCGGCGGCGGGCGCCCGGCTGAAGCAGGCGAGCACGGTGACCGTCCAGATCTGCGACGGCAAACCCGACGTCACGATTCCCCCGGGCCTGGTCAACTCGCAGTTCGAGAACGTGAAGCCCCAGCTCGAAAGGTTGGGCTTGGTCGTGGAGGAGAAGGCCGTCGACAATCCCGCGCAGAAGGGCATTGTCGTCAAGGTCAATCCGCCATCTGGGTCCACCGTCGCCCAGGACACCAAGGTGACCGTCGAGGTCTCACGCGGCAATGTGAGCAAGGTGCCGAACGTCGTCAACTCCACGAAGGACGACGCCGCCGCCGAGCTCCGCGCGGCGGGTTACGTGGTCAGCTTCCGCGAAGGCGACGAGGTGCCGGCCGCCGAGGCCGGCCGGGTTCAGAAGCAGAACCCGAAGGGCGGCACCGAGCTGGCCCAGGGCAAGACGGTGACCATCGAGGTCGGCATCCCGGAGCCGGTCGAGGAGACGCCCACGCCCCCGGGGTCGCCGACGCCGACGCCGAGCGGCACGCCGACGCCGCCCGGCGGCGGTGGCGGCACGGGCCAGCCGATCTTCCCGCCGTTCCGGATGGACGGGGAATAGCCGTCCGCATCCGGGTGCCGGGCCTGTGGACACCCGTCGACGACCGCCCACCGGCGGCGGGTCGCTGGCGACGGCGGCTGCGACGCGTGGCGGTCCTGGGCGTGGTCGTGCTGGCGCTGAGCAGCGTCCCGTGGCTCTGGACGACGATCGGCGCGCACGGGCACACCCACGACGAGGCGGGGGCGCCCGCCGCCGACGTCGTGATCGTCCTCGGCACGGCGGCGGCAGCGGACGGACGGCAACCGGGTGACCGGCTCGCCGGCCGTCTGGAGACCGCCGCCGAGCTGGTGCGTACCGGTCGGGCGCGGGCGGTGTTGGTGTCCGGGGACGGGGGCGGCACCTCCGGCGATGAGCCGACGGTGATGACCGCGTACCTGACCGAGCGGCTCGGCGTCGACCCGGCACGGGTGGTGGCGGACCCGTTCGGCCTGGACACGTACGACAGCTGCGTCCGCGCCCGGGACGTGTACGGCGTCGAGCGCGCGCTGATCGTGACGCAGTCCTACCATCTGTCCCGGGCGGTGACGCTCTGCCGGCACCTCGGACTCGACGTCGACGGGGTGGCCGCCCGCTGCGACGGGTGCGGTTCCGTGATGCTCGCCGGTAAGGCGGTCCGGGACTACCTGGCCAGCGGCAAGGCGGCCTGGGACGCGTTCCGGGAGCGGCCACCCGCCGTCCGGTCACCCGCGAGCCCGGCCGTGCGGGACGCCCTCCGGAGCTGACCGGGCGTTTTCAGGTGGTGGCGAAGGCGGCGAGCCGCCGGGCGTCCACCTCGGCGGCCAGCGCCGGCGCGCGCTCCAGCGCCTCGGTGTGACCGCAGCTCGCCAGCCAGTTGGCGAGCATCAGGTGGCCGCCCTCGGTGAGCACCGACTCCGGGTGGAACTGCACACCCTCGATGGGCAGCGTCCGGTGCCGCATCGCCATCACCACTCCGGACCCGGTCCAGCCGGTGACCTCCAGCTCGTCCGGCAGCGTCTCGGGCAGGACGGCCAGCGAGTGGTAGCGGGTGGCGGTGAACGGGTCGGGCAGGCCGGCGAGTACGCCGACGGAGTGGTGGCGTACCTCGGAGGTCTTGCCGTGCAGCAGTTCGGGGGCCCGGGTGACGGTCGCTCCGAAGGCCTCTCCGATGGCCTGGTGACCGAGGCAGACGCCGAAGATCGGCAGCTTGCCCGCGTACTCCCGGATGACGTCCAGGCAGATGCCGGCGCGGTCCGGACTGCCCGGACCGGGTGAGAGCAGGACGCCCGCCGCGCCCAGCCGGCCGACGTCGGCGACGTCGATCTCGTCGTTGCGGCGCACGTCGCAGTCCACGCCGAGCTGGCCCAGGTACTGCACGAGGTTGAAGACGAACGAGTCGTAGTTGTCGATCACCAGGACGCGCATCGTCACCTGCTCGAAGGGGTCGGCTCGGGGTTGTTCCGTTCCGTGTCGTACGGCAGGTCGTGCTCGTCGTCGGTCGGCGTGTCGCCGGTCACCGCATCGCCGTCGCTCGGCTCGCCGGGAACGCCGGAGTCCTGGGTGACCTGGACGTCGTCGAAGGGCAGCAGGGGCTCGGCCCACGGGAAGGCCACATACCAGAGCAGGGCCACCGTGGCGGTCGCGAGCAGCACCGAACCGACGAGCTTGCCGGCCAGCCCGAACGGGAGCTTGCGCCAGATGAACGCGTACACCGGGTCAGCCTCCCAGCTCGGTCGGGCGACCCGCCGACTTGGGCTGGGTCCGGTCCAACTCCGCGTGGATGATCAGGCGCTGGTAGTTGTCCCACTTGGGGTTGCAGGTGGTCAGGGTGAGCATCCGCTTGGTCGGCTTCTTGTTCGGCTCGCCGGGCACGGGCGCCACCACCTCGACCTGCGTCGGCTTGACGATGCGGGTCTGTGCCACCCGGTAGACGTACCAGTCGGTCTTGCTCTCGACCACGATCGCGTCGCCGTCGTGCAACTCGTCCAGCCGCCAGAAGGTGGCCCGGTTCCGGTGGCCGGCGACGGAGAAGTTGCCGACCTGGCCGGGCAGCGCGCTGGTCGGGTAGTGGCCCGGCGCGTAGCGGATGTCGTCCTGGGTGACGCCCTCGACCACCACCCAGTTCTTGTCGAGCTTGGGGATGTAGAGGCCGGCGATCGGCTTGCCCCGCACCGGCGGGGACGGCTTGGCGCTCGGGGCCTTCGACGGGACGACCGTCGGGTCGTCGGTCGGGCCCCACTCTCGTGCGAGTTGGCTGCTGAGGTCGTTCTGGTGGGCGTCCACGACGGCGGACTTGCCCCACACCTCGTAGCCGGCGAAGAGGAGCACCACCAGGCCGAAGGTGATCAGGACTTCGCCGGTGGCCCGGATGCCGGTCCGGAGCCGGGAGGCGATGGACGGACGGGTCAGCTCCGAGTAGACGCTCTTGTAGCCCTCGCCGGTCTGGTGCGGCCGGAGTTGGACGACCCGCTCCCCCCGACGCGGCCGCGGCGGCTCGGCGGCGCTGTCGCCCTCGCCGGCCGACCCCTCCGGAGCCGGCGTACGGGGAACGGCACCCATCAGCGCCGTCGTGTCGATGGACGGGGGCCGGGGTGTCGGCCTGGCGGTCACGGTGGGGATGAGCGTGGTGGCGTTCGGGTCGGCGGTGCCGCCGGGGGCGGCCGGGGAAACCGGGGCGCCCGAGGCGCTTGCCGTACGCGTGGACCCGGGGGTGACCTTCGGAATGAACGCGGTCGGCGCATTGCCGCCTGCTGAAGGGACACCGGGGGGCGGGGAGGCGCTCGGTGGCGTGGGCGTGTTCGGGGGTGTGGAGACAGCCGGGGCGTTACCGGGCGCGGTCGGCGCGTGTGTGGGGTCGGTGCCCGGGGCTGTCGGCCGGACCGGCCCCGGTGGGGCCGCTGCGCTCGGTCGGCTGGGAGTGGCGACGAGGGGAGGCCCGGACTCGGCGCGCGGCGCCGCGTTACCCGGCCAGCGCGGCGGCGCGGTCGGCGTCGGGCGGTCGGGGCTGCCCTGCGGGTCAGGCCGTCCGGCGCTCGGTGCCTCGAAGGCGGCGGGCGGGCCCGTCGGCCGTGACCGGCTGGGCAGCACGGGATCGGGCCAGTTGCCGGTCGGCGTCCGCCCCGGAGTCGGGTCGGGCCGGGACGGCGACGACTCGGGTCGACCTCCGGTGGACTCGGCCTGGCCCGGGGAGGATTCCACCGGGCCCGCAGGCGGCTCGGCGCGACCCGGCTCGGGCCGGTTGACCTTCGGCAGGAAGGCCGTCGGCTCGTCGGCCTGGTCCCGGTGTCGGCCGTCGCGGCGCTCGTCGGGGCCGCTCACTTGGGCACCGTCGCCGAGCGCAGGGCGGTCGAGTCCTCGAAGGCCGGGACGGTCACGGTGGAGACGGACTCCTTGTAGCCGAGTTGGTAGTCGTCGACTGCGTCCTTGAACAACCGGACTCCCTCAGAGCTGGCGAGGGCCTGCTGGAGGGCAGCGGGATCGCCGATTGCTACGATCTTGAACGGTGGGGAGTACACCCGACCATGAAGCAGCAGGGTGTTACCGACGCAGCGTACCGCGCTGGTTGCGAGCACGCGGACGTTCATGATTGACATGGCCTCCGCACCACCCGCCCAGAGCGCGTTGACCACCGCCTGCACGTCGCCCTGGTGCACGACCAGGTCGTCGTTGGTGGCGTCGGAGTGGGCCTCGTCGTTGTGCTGGGGCGCGTCGTTCAGCTCGACCGTGACGGCCGTGCCCGTGACGGGAGTGAACCCGGCCGCCGCGAGGCTGCGTTGGGCTCGGTTCTGCTGGGCCTTGATCGGGGCGTCCGAGTCGGCCAGCGTGTTGGTGCGTTGCTCGACCTCGCCGCGCAGGGTGGCGGCGCGGCGCTCGCTCGCCGTGACCTGCTGCTGCCGCTCCTCGATGAGCTGGTTGAGCTGGGGCCGCCGGTCCTCCCGGAGGGCGGTGCCGCCGGCGGTGGTCGCGGTGGTGGTGAAGAGCAGTCCCGCCGCGGCGGCGATCAGGGGCACCCCGATCGACCAGCCCGGTCGCCGTTGGCGTGGCCGCCGGGGCAGCAGCCCGGCGACGGCCCGTCGGAGGACCTTCTGCCAGGAGGCGGCGCCGGATGTGTACTCCACCGAGCGTTCCTTCCGAGTGTCGGGGATCGGTTCGTGACGACTGGGCCGCGATACGAACAGTCCCGCCCTTTTCGGTCACTCCATGTACCTGCCTGACCCCATTCGTGGTCCAGGCGGCCGTTCGGGACTACGCTAGCTGTCGAACATTATTGGCCATGAACCGTCGCCTCCGCGTCCGGTTGTCAGGCCGGACGAGGTTGTCACCCCCTCTGGAGAGCGCCGTGCCCAAGTCTCAGGTCCGCAAGAAGAAGGTGTACACCCCGCCGACGGACGTCCGTCCGACGACGACGGCGGCGTCGCGCAAGCCTAGCCCGGTGTGGCTGCCGATCACCGCGGTCGCTCTGATCGTCGCGGGCATCGGCTGGCTTGTCGTCTACTACCTCTCCGAGCAGGAGTACCCGGTCGCCTCGTGGCAGTACTGGAACCTGGCGGTCGGCTTCGGCGCGATGGTCGCGTCGCTGGTGCTGCTCTCCCGCTGGCGCTGAGCCCGGTCGGGCCGCCGCCGCACCGCGCGATCCACCACCGGACCGCAGGATCTCCGTCACCCGCCATCCCCCTGCCCGGCACGACCGGGCCGGGCACCCTATGGTGTCCGCAGGCGGCGTGGCCTACTGCGAGATGACTCACGTTACTGCTGGGTAACCTTGCGCGTAGGCTGCACTGCATGACCGAGCGGAGCGAGGTCATCGACCGGTCCGGTCGCAGGTGCGGCGGCGGCGCGACGCTGTCCTACGCCTGTCCCGGCCCCGGTTGCTGAACCGCTCGACGAGCAGCAGACCGGGGAGGCCAACTCGATGGGCAGCGTCCAGATCGTCACCACGATCCTCGCGGCTGGCATCACCGCCGTGGCGGTGTGGCTGGCGGTGCGCGCGGTCATGAAGATGACGGCCGTGATCCGGCTGGGGCAACCCGCTCCGGAGCGGTTCGCCGACAAGGGCGCCCGCACCAGGAAGATGCTGGTGGAGACCGCCGGCCACACCCGGATGCTCAAGTGGGGTGTGGTGGGCGCCGCCCACTGGTTCGTGATGGTCGGCTTCATCGTGCTGTCGCTGCTGGTGCTCGAGGCGTACTTCGAGGTCGTCACGCCGACCGGTGGCCTGCCGATCGTCGGGCACTGGACCGTCTTCGGGCTGGCTACCGAGATCATCACCGTGCTGGGGTTGGTCGGCATCCTGGTGCTGATGGCGATCCGGCTGCGAAACCGGCCGAACCGGCCCGGCGGTCGCTCCCGCTTCACCGGCTCGACCATGTGGCAGGGCTACTTCGTCGAGTGGGTCGTGCTGCTGGTCCTGATCTTCGGCCTGGTGATCCGGGGCTTCAAGGTCGCCACCGACCACTTCGAGTACCCGGTCTGGGCGACCCCGGTCAGCCACGCGGTCGGCGCGATCCTCCCGGACTGGTCGGACGGGGCGAGCGTCGCCGCGCTCATCAAGATCGTCATCTCGATGACCTGGCTGATCGTCATCTCGCTGAACGTCACCATGGGCGTCGCCTGGCACCGCTTCCTGGCGTTCCCCAACATCTTCTTCAAGCGCGACCCGGAGAAGCCGGCCGGCTCCGGGCTGGGTCCGCTGCGTCCGATGACCAGTCAGGGCAAGCCGCTCGACTTCGAGGAGGCCGACCCGGAGAAGGACCAGTTCGGCGTCGCCCAGGTCGAGCAGTTCACCTGGAAGGGCCTGCTGGACTTCAGCACCTGCACGGAGTGCGGCCGCTGTCAGTCGCAGTGCCCCGCCTGGAACACCGGCAAGCCGCTGTCGCCGAAGCTGCTCGTGCTCAGCCTGCGCGACCACGCGTACGCGAAGGCGCCCTACCTGCTGGCCGGCGGCGGCAAGGACCTCACCGGCGAGGAGAAGGCCACCCAGGCGCAGCTCGCGCACCTGGACGTGCTGTCGCTCGCCGAGGGTGACAAGCCGCTGATCGGCACGGCCGAGGAGGGTGGGGTCATCGACCCGGACGTCCTCTGGTCCTGCACCACCTGTGGCGCCTGCGTCGAGCAGTGCCCGGTGGACATCGAGCACGTGGACCACATCGTCGACATGCGGCGCTACCAGGTGCTCATCGAGTCGAGCTTCCCCTCCGAGGCCGGCGTGATGCTGCGCAACCTGGAGAACAAGGGCAACCCGTGGGGTGCGCCGCAGAACACCCGCGAAGACTGGACCAAGGGCCTCGACTTCGAGGTGCCCCGGGTCGGCGAGGTGGACGACTTCGAGTACCTCTTCTGGGTCGGCTGCGCCGGCGCGTTCGAGGACCGGGCCAAGAAGACCACCCGCGCGGTCGCCACCCTGCTCAACGAGGCCGGCGTGAGCTTCGCGATCCTCGGCGAGGGCGAGACGTGCTCCGGCGACCCGGCCCGCCGGATCGGCAACGAGTTCGTCTTCCAGATGCTCGCCCAGCAGAACGTCGAGACGCTGAACGAGGCGTTCGAGGGCCGCGAGAAGACCAAGCGCAAGATCGTCGCCACCTGCCCGCACTGCTTCAACACGCTCGGCAACGAGTACGGCCAGCTCGGCGGCGAGTTCGAGGTGGTCCACCACACCCAACTGCTGGCCCACCTGGTCTCCACCGGCAAGCTGACCCCCGTACAGCCCGTCGACGGCGGTGTCACCTACCACGACCCCTGCTACCTGGGCCGGCACAACCGGGTCTTCGCCGCCCCGCGTGAGGTGCTGGGCGACTCGATCCAGGGCGAGCTGACCGAGATGCCGCGCAACAGCGAGCGCTCCTTCTGCTGCGGCGCCGGCGGCGCCCGGATGTGGATGGAAGAGAAGATCGGCAAGCGGATCAACGTGGACCGGGTCGAGGAGGCCATGGCCACCGGGGCGAAGACGGTAGCCGTCGGTTGCCCGTTCTGCTCGACCATGCTCAACGACGGCGTCAACGGCAAGGGTGCCGGCGAGCAGGTCGAGGTCATCGACGTGGCGAGCGTCCTGCTGCGCTCGGTCAAGCCCGAGCAGCCGCGCGGCGGCGACAAGGAGTCGACGCCGGTCGCCGGCTGAGGCGTACCCCTCGGTTCCGAACATCGGTGGCGGCGGCCCGCAGGGGCCGTCGCCGCCGTGCAAGAATCTCGCCGAGGTGAGGGGACATCGACGGCCTGCTCTTGATGACGCTGCTGCCGCTGGTCGGGTTCGTTGCGCTGACCGCCGGCAACGCGTTCTTCGTCGCGGCCGAGTTCGCCCTGGTCACGGTCGACCGCGCGGAGATCGACCGGCGGGCCGCCGCCGGCGACGAGGCCGCCCGGACGGTACGCACCGCGCTGCGCGAGCTGTCCTTCCAGCTCTCCGGGGCGCAGCTCGGGATCACCATCACCGCCCTGCTCACCGGCTACCTGGCCGAACCGGCGCTGGCCCGGATCTTCACCCCGCTGCTGCGTCCCGTGGCCGGGGAGAGCACCGAGCGCTTCACCCCGTTCCTGGCGCTGGCCCTGGCGACGCTCCTGTCCATGCTCTTCGGTGAGCTGGTGCCCAAGAACGCGGCGCTGGCCCGGCCGATGCCCGCCGCGCTGGCCACCGCCGGGCCGATGCACACCTTCTCCCGGACGTTCGGCTGGTTGATCCGGGGCTTGAACGGTTCGGCGAACCGGCTGGTCCGTGCGCTCGGCGTGGAGCCGCAGGAGGAGTTGGCCAGCGCCCGCTCGCCGGAGGAACTCGGGCTGCTGGCCGCCATCTCGGCCCGCGCGGGCGCGCTGCCGCCGGACACGGCGATGCTGCTGCGGCGCACCATCCGGTTCGGCGACAAGCGGGCGGCCGAGGCGATGACCCCGCGGGTCGACGTGGTCGCGCTACGGGCCACCGCGACGGTGGCCGAGCTGCTGGAGGAGTCCCGGCGGACGGGACGGACCCGCTTCCCCGTGTACGAGGAGACCCTCGACCTCGTCACCGGCGTGGCGGGCGTGCCGGACGCGCTGGGCGTGCCGCTGGCCGCGCGGGCGTCGACGGTGGTGGCAGCGGTGGCCCGTGAGCCGGTGTACGTGCCGGAGAGCCTGGACCTGGACGGCGTGCTGGCGGCGTTGAAGGCGGCCGGGGCCGACCTGGCGATCGTCGTCGACGAGTACGGCGGCACCGATGGCGTGGTGACGATCGAGGACCTGGTCGAGGAGTTGGTGGGCGAGATCGCCGACGAGTTCGACCCGGCCAGCGTGGACGATGTCGAGCCGTTCGAGCTGACCGTTCCGGGCGGCGAGCGCACGGTGCTGGTCGACGGGGTGCTGCGCTCCGACGAGTTGGTCGAGCAGACAGGCTTCCGGCTGCCCGAGGGGCCGTACGAGACGCTGGCCGGGTTCCTGCTGGCACGGCTCGGGCACATTCCGCTGCCCGGCGAGACGGTCGACGCCGACGGCTGGGAGTTCACCGTGGTGGAGGTGGAGCGGCACCGGATCGAGCAGGTCCGGGTGCTGCGACCGGCGGAGCCGGACGCCGATGACTGAGCTGCTGGTGGCCGTGCTGCTCCTGCTCGGCAACGGCTTCTTCGTGGGTAGCGAGTTCGCGCTGATCGCGTCCCGTCGGACGGTGATCGAGCCGTTGGCAGCCGGTTCGAAGCGGGCCCGCTGGGCGTTGTCGGCGATGAACCAGATCCCGCTGATGATCGCCGGCGCGCAGCTCGGCATCACGGTCTGTTCGCTGGGCCTCGGCGCGATCGCCGAGCCGGCGTTGGCCCATCTGCTCGAGTCGCCGTTCCACGCCGTCGGTCTGCCCGAGCGCGCGGTGCATCCGGTGGCGTTCGTGCTCGCGCTCGGTGTCGTCGTCTTCCTGCACACGGTGGTCGGCGAGATGGTGCCCAAGAACATCACGCTGGCCGGTCCGGAGGTCTCCGCGCTCTGGCTGGGCCCGGCCATGCTGGCGTTCTGCGTGGCCACCAAGCCGCTGCTGCTGGCGATGAAGTGGGCGGCCCGCCGGGTGCTGGCCCTCTGGCGGATCGAGGCGACGGAGGCCGTGAAGACGGTGTTCACGGCCGAGGAGTTGGCGGGCCTGGTGTCGCAGGCGCGTACGGAGGGGCTGCTCGACGCCGAGGAGCACGCCCGCATCACCGGCGCTCTGGCCCTGCACACCCGTACCGCGGCGGACGCCCTGCAACCGTGGTCGACGGTGACGACGGTCGCCGAGGACGTCTCACCGGCGTCGCTGGAGGTGCTGGCGACCCGTACCGGCCGGTCCCGGTTTCCGGTGGTGCAGCGGTCCACCCGGCGGGTGCTGGGCTTCGTGCACGTCAAGGACGTGCTCGGGTACGCCGGGCAGGGCCGCCGCGCCCCCGTGCCGGAGGCGGTGTACCGGCCGTTGGCGGTGGTCCCGCCGGACCGTACGCTCGCCGATCTGCTGCTGGCCATGCGCAGGGAACGGCGGCACATGGTGCTGGTCAGTGACGGGCGCCGACCTCTCGGTGTGGTGACGCTCGATGATGTATTGACCGCAATCGTTGGTTAATTGACCAACACCCTTGGTGTGCAAGTGGTTGCGCGACAGTGACGGTGACTCGGCTCGCCTTGAATTCGGTCCGGCGCTTCCCTAATGTGGTGCACCGACCGCTGTGGGTCGTCTGCCTCGGCCCTTCCCTCACGCGAGGCGCCCGGCGGTCGGTTGCAAAGGAGTCGGTGCCGGTGGCAACCATGCCCCCTCATCGTCACGCACCAGGGTCGCCCGTTCGACCGCGTGGTCTGCGCCGGGTCGCACGTCGCCTGATCGTGCTGGTCGCCGCCGCCGCGGTCGGTGCCGGCATGATCGCCGTGCCGGCGCAGGCCGAGCCGACGGTCGACGAGATCGAGGCGCAGATCGACAAGAAGTGGGAGGAGTTGGAGCCCACGATCGAGAAGTACAACAAGGTGCGGGCGCAACTCGCCGTCAACCGCAAGAAGTCGTCTGAGCTTCAGAAGAAGATCGAGCCGCTGGCCCTGCAGAGCGAGCTGGCACTCAACCGGGTCGGCGACCTCGCTTCCCGTTACTACATGTCGGGCCCCTCGCAGGAGATCGGCGCGCTGCTGGTCAGCGCCAAGCCGGACACGCTCACCGAGCAGCTCACCCTCCTCGACCGGCTCGCCTCCCAGGAGCGCAAGCAGGTTGAGGGTGTGCTCGCCGTCCGGGCCAAGTACGACGGCGAGAAGCAGAAGCTGGACGCGCTGATCGCCACCCAGACCAAGCAGCAGAGCGAGCTGGCGGCCAAGAAGAAGCAGATCGACGCCGAGATCAAGAAGCTCGAAGCGTCGATGCCCAAGACCACGGTCAAGACCGCCGGCTGCCCGACCATCAACGGCGTGGTCTCTGTGGCGGCGCAGAAGGCGATCAAGACCGCCTGCCAGCAGGTCGGCGATCCGTACGTCTGGGGCGCCACCGGCCCGAACTCGTTCGACTGCTCGGGCCTGACCCAGTACGCCTACAAGTCGGCCGGGATCTACCTCACCCACCACACGGGTGATCAGTGGAACGAGGGCAAGGCCGTCTCGCGCGCCGACGCCCGTGCCGGTGACCTGGTCTTCTTCTACTCGGGCCTGAGTCATGTCGGGCTGTATCTGGGCAACAACCAGATGGTGCACGCGCCACGCGCCGGTAAACCGGTGCAGGTGTCCAGCATCAACACCATGCCGGTCGCCGGGTTCCGCCGACCTGGCTGATCCCCAGCACGCACGACGACGGCCCCCGGTCACCTCGACCGGGGGCCGTCGTGGTTCCTCAGCGGGGTGCGCCCACCGGGGACGGCAGCAACTGCACGTCGGCGAGGTCGACGTACATGACGCGGTGGCCGAACTGGATCTGCGCGTACCGGTTCTGGCCCCGGATCACCGTCCAGTCGCCGGGCGAGGAGCCGTCGAACGTGCTGGCCCGGTAGTACTCGCCGGGCAGCACCGCGCCGACGGCGTACCGCTGGCCGGCGGCGAGGGTGTACTGCAACGGTGAGATCGCCTGGTACGGCACGCCGGCCGGGTAGGCCGCCTGCTCCGGGTACGCCCGCCCGTAGACGGGGATCGTGGCCCGGCCGGGCTTCGGGGTGACCACCATGCCGACCGTCCAGGTGGCCGTCGGCGCGGACGCGGGGTTGTGGAACCACGCCCGCTGCCCGAGGTACCAGATGGCCGTCCAGTCGCCCTGTCGACCGGCCAGCGCGTACGTCTGGCCGGCGGACGCGCGGGCACCGTGGTCCGACACGTCCATCGTGTTCGGGGTGCCGTCGGGGCGCAGCGCGATGTCGTTGACCAGTGGCGCGTCCGGAGCCGGCGCGGTGCGTAGCACCACCGACGAGGAACCGCGGGGCGCGCACGGTGCCCCCGGGGTGACGCATCCGGTGAACGCCGGCTGGTTTGTCGCGTAGTCGGGGTCGATCCGGACCAGCCCGGTGGCCGGGGTGCCGGTGTCCAGCCGAGGGGCGTGCAGCAGGTCGAAGTAGTGCGTCCAGTCCCAGTACGGCCCCGGGTCCCAGTGCATCCCGCGGACCGTCGCCGCCGTGGTGCCGGGCACGTTGTCGTGGCCGATGATGTGCTGGCGGTCCAGCGGGATGCCCAGCCGCAGCGCGAGGTGCCGCACGAGCTTCGCCGACGTGCGGTACATCGCCTCCGTGTACCAGGTGCCCTGCGCGGCGAAGCCCTCGTGTTCCAGCCCGATCGACTTGGCGTTGACGTACCAGTTGCCGGCGTGCCAGGCGACGTCCTTGGTGCGGACGTGCTGGGCGATGTGCCCGTCCACCGAGCGCAGCGAGTAGTGCCAGCTCACGTAGGTTGGGTCCTGGACGAGTTGCAGGGTGGTCGCCCAACTCGCCTCGGTGTCGTGGATGACGATGTACTCGATCTTCTGCCGGGCGGGCCGGTCGGACAGGTCGTGGTTGCCGTAGTCGCCGTCGCCGAACGCCGCGTAGGGTGCCGGGATCCACTCACAGGACACGGTGCTCGGGCACTCCAACCCGTCCGGGCGGGCGAGTCGCCGCAGCCCCAGTCGGTCCAGCCAGGACCGCTCGGGTCGTACCGCCCGGGCCGGCAGCGTGACCCGCTGGCCGTCGTCGGTCACCCGCGTCTCGCCCGCGCCGATCGTGGTGAAGACCTCGTCGGCGAAGGCCGCCGCGGCATCGGCGCTGTCCGCGCCGGCATAGCGGGCCACCGCGCCGTACCAGGTGCCCGGGTCGGTGCCGACTCCGACCGGGGCGCCGACCTCCCGTTGGTACGCGGCCAGCAGCGCCGCCCCACCCCGGAGGTTCGTCGTCGGGTCGGTGCGCAGCGCCTCGGCGGTGGCGCCGGTGAGCGCGGCGGCGGCGTCCACGGTCTGCAGCGCGGCGCTGGGCGGCGCGTTGCCGGTGGCGGGCGCCGGTGCGAGAGGACGACGGGACTCGTCGCCGCGCGGATCCTCTCCCGGGGCGTCGTGGTGACCGCCCCGGGGCAGGGCGGTCACGTGCCGGGCGTCGGTCAGGTGCATCGGGCCGTAGCCGCCGCTGGTGCTCGGCGTGCCGGCATTGCTGTCCCAGCGGGACTCCAGGTAGGAGACGCCGAGTAGTACGTCGATGGGTACGCCGTACTCGGTCGCCGCGGCGGCGTACTGCTGCTGGCGGTCGGCGGCGGGGGCCGCGGTGGCCGGGCCGGCGGACAGCGGCACGGCCGCCGTGGCGGTGACGAGCGCGACGGCGAGCAGGGTCGGACGTTTCATCGAACCCCCTACATGTGAACTGGTGTCGGTGCCGTCACCTTCGTCCTGCTCGGGAGCCCACGTCAATACCTTTCCATGTTTCGAAACGTACGGAAGGAAATCTTCACGTCCGCTCGATGGCCCGCCGCAATCGGTACGGAGTGTCACGGCCGCACGGGTTGCGGATCGGTAACGGCCGTCTCTACTCTGGTCATTCGTCGGCCCGGTAGCAGGTCTGCCCACCCCGGGCGGTAACGGACCGACACCGCCGAGTCGCTCGCGAGCGAGCCGGGGACCCAGGTTCCTCGGGGTGAATCCGCAGTTCCTGCGGTAGGGCGCCCACTTCCCGCCCGAACCCGTCAGCTAACCCGGTAGGCGGTCAGGAAGAAGGAGTACGGAACCCGGTGGCCCTCCAAGCCCCGCGGCCGTCGTCCGGACGGTCGGCCCCGGCCGACCCGACGTCGACCGTGCCGCGTCCACGCTGGTCCCGCTTCACCACCGCCCTCGCCGCCCTGGTCGGCGTCGCCGTCGTCCTGACCGGTAGCGCCACGGTGGCCCACGCCGACCCGTCCGTCGCCGAGATCGAACGGCAGATCGACGACGACTGGAACAAGCTCGAACCGATCATCGAGCGGCACAACGCCACCCGAGCCGACCTGGCCCTCAAGCGCAAGCAGGCCGACACGCTCGCCGCCCGCATCGCGCCGCTGGAGCGCCAGGTCGACGCCGCGATGGACAAGGTCAGCGCGCTGGCCGTCCGCGCGTACATGGGTGAAAACCTGTCGACCGTCAACACGATGCTCGGCAGCCGGTCGCCCAGTGAGATGGTCGGTCAGCTCGAAATGCTCGACCGCTTCGCCCACAACCAGCAGGAGGACGTCCGCCAGGTCGCCGACCTGCGCAACGAGCTGGCCCGGCAGAAGGCGCCGCTGGACGAGATGGTGGTCCAGCTGACCCGCACCGAGGCCCAGTTGGCGGCGAAGAAGAAGCAGATCAACGAGGAGATCGACCGGCTACAGAAGCTGCGCCTCAAGGTGTACGGCAACGGCGGCGGCGGTTCGCTGCGTCCCGCGCCCTGCCCGGCCAGCTACCCGGGTGGCGGTGCCGGCATCGCGGTCAAGTTCGCCTGCGCCCAGATCGGCAAGCCGTACGTGTGGGGCGCCGAGGGTCCGAACTCGTACGACTGCTCCGGGCTGATGCTGGCCGCCTGGGCGAAGGCCGGTGTGTCGCTGCCGCACAACGCCGCCGCGCAGAGCCGGGTGACCAAGAACGTCAGCAAGGGCGACCTGCGCCCCGGTGACCTGGTCTTCTACTACAGCGACATCCACCACGTCGGGATGTACGTCGGCGACGGCTGGGTGGTGCACGCCTCCCAGGCCGGTGTGCCCGTCAAGATGAAGAAGGTCGACGACGGGCCCATCCACAGCTACGGCCGCCCCGGCTGAGATGTAAGGAAGGGCCCCCTTCTAACGCCTCAGGTATAGAAGGGGGCCCTTCCTTACATCGCAAGGGCGGATCAGCGCGTCGGCCAGGCACGCCAGTTCTGCCAGGAGCGACTGGGCGTCGGGCCTCGCTGACCCTGGTAACGCGAGCCGTAGACCACCGAGCCGTACGGGTGTTCGGCGGGCGACGAGAGTCGGAAGATGCAGAGCTGACCGATCTTCATGCCCGGCCAGAGGGTGATCGGCAGGTTCGCCACGTTGGACAGCTCCAGCGTGACGTGCCCGGAGAAGCCCGGGTCGATGAACCCGGCGGTGGAGTGGGTGAGCAGGCCGAGGCGGCCCAGCGAACTCTTCCCCTCCAGTCGGCCGGCGAGCTGGTCGCCGAGCGAGATCACCTCCAGCGTCGAGGCGAGCACGAACTCTCCCGGGTGCAGCACGAACGGCTCGCCGTCGGGCACCTCGACCACCGAGGTCAGGTCGTCCTGCTGCATGGCCGGGTCGATGTGGGTGTAGAGATGGTTGTTGAAGACCCGGAACAGCCGGTCGAGTCGTACGTCGATGCTGGAGGGTTGGACCAGGGTGGGCTCGAACGGCTCCAGGCCCAGCGTGCCGGCCTTGATCTCGGAGACCAGGTCACGGTCGGAGAGCAGCATCGGACCACCATAGCGAGGTGGGCGGTGACCAGCGTGTCGAGGTCGCTCCTCGTACATTTGTTCGATAGAATGCTCGCATGGCTTCCTGGTCCGATTTCGCCGTCGACGAGCCCCGCCTCGCCGACGGCATCCGCGTTCTCCTGCAGCAGTACGGGCCGGGCTTCGGCTATCTGGCCACGGTCCGTGCCGACGGTGGGCCCCGGGTCCATCCGGTCTCCCCGGTCATCACCGACGAGGGTCTGTTCTGCTTCATCATCGACTCGCCGAAGCGCCGGGACCTCGAACGGGACGGCCGATACGCGCTGCATTCGTTCCCTCCGGAGGAGAGCGACGACGAGGCGTACGTGGCGGGTCACGCCTGGCCGGTCACCGATCCGGTCCGGGTGGCCCGGCTGGCGCAGAGCGCTCGGGCCGAGCCGCGGGCCGACTGGCGGCTGTTCGAGTTCACCGTCGACGTGGCGATGCTGACCCGTCGTGACCAGCACGGCCTGGGCATCGCCGTGGGGCGTCCGGCCGTCCAGGTCTGGCTCGATCCGCAGACCCCGCCCGCGGCGGCCGCGCCCGCGGCCGTACCGCAGACGCGCCCGACCCGCCGCAGCCGCGACGTTCAGTGCACGGCCGCCTGACCACGGCCCTGGGGGCAGAGACGCCGGTGCCGGCTCCGTCGTGACGGAGCCGGCACCTGGTGTACGCGAGGAGCTAGGCCGCGCGGTACGCGTTCCACGCGGTCAGCATGCGGCTCGCCTGACCCGCGGTGAACTGGTACATGCACGAGTCGTAGGTGTAGTCCATGAAGTTGGTGATCGGGTCCAGGCCGGCCGCCGAGCAGGTGTTCCGGCCGGTCGGGCACTCGTACGCGGGCGACGCCTCGGCCGGGGTGTCGCTGACGCCGTCACCTGAGCCGCCGCAGCCACCCTGGAAGGTGTGGTAGAGGTTCAGCCAGTGGCCGACCTCGTGGGTGCCGGTGTCGCCCTGGTTGTAGTTGGTGGCGGTGCCGCCCGGCAGCGACTCGTTCAGCACGACCACGCCATCCATGCTGCTGAGCCTGCGCTGCGGGAAGGTCGCCCAGCCCAACAGGTCGTCGCTCAACTCACCGAGGTAGATGTTGAGCGTGTTCTTGCCGCCCACCCGTAGCGACGACTTCATCGACCGCTCCGCCGACGAGCCGTCGACGATGGGATACCAGGACGGGTTCGTCACCCGGTCGATCGAGTCGAGTCGGAAGGCGAACGCGGTGGCCGCGCCGCCGGTCCCACCCGCGTAGGCCTGGTTCAGCACGCTGATCTGCGAGGTGATCATCGAGTCGGGGATGTTTCCGCCGGCCCGAGTGCTGTTTTCCTGGATCACGTGCACCACCACCGGGATGGTGACCGTAGCGGCCAGCGTCGTGGCGCCGGCGCCGGCCCGGTAGTTGGCCCGCTCGCGCAGCGCCGCCGCGAGGTCGGCGTCCCGCTCGCGGACCTGCTTGGCGGTCAGCTCGTTCGGCTCGTGCAGGGCCCCCGCGCCGGGCTTCGCCCGGGCGTTGGCGTGGCTGTCGACCGGCTGCGCGCAGGCGCCACCCGGTGCTGAGGAGAAGGCCGAAGCGGCCGGAACGACGCCCACCGCAGCGGTGCTGAGCAGCAGCGCGAGAGTTGTCGACGCGACACCGGCGACGCGCCGGGTCAGCAGGTTGGGACGGAGTCCCATGGGCCCACCTCTTTCTGGCGGCGCGGCAGGGGGTGTGTCACGCCGTGGCTGGGAACGTGTGGCCGACGTTACAACTCATCGATGCATTTGAGAACGGTCATATGTTGCCGTCTGGAAACTTCTTCGGGCAGGAGCGGGGGCGGTCGGCGCGTGGGGGTGGTTGGGTGCATGGCTGCGACGACTCGGGTACAGTGGTGCCGCCCGCGGGTGTAGTTCAATGGCAGAACATCAGCTTCCCAAGCTGACAGTGCGGGTTCGATTCCCGTCACCCGCTCCACGTACGGAAGCCCTGGTCAGGACAGATGTCCCGCCAGGGCTTCCGTGGTTCTAGGTCATGCTGAAACAGGGATGGGCCATCAGCGCGGCACGCGGGCTGTCGTGCCCCATCCGCGCCATGACGTCGCGCAGGCTCGCCCCGGGTGCCCGCGACGCGAGCGTGTTGCCGGTATGCCGCAGGTGACCCCCGGGGCACCTGGGCGCCCAGATGCCCCGCGGTCCGGTGCGCGGGCTACCCGGTGGCGCAGTTGACGTTGTTGAGCGTGAACGCGATCGGCACCGCGTCGCTGGCCTGCCAGGTGCCCAGGACGCCGAAGACCACCGAGGCGCCCGGCGTCACCAGGGGGTTGTAGCTGAGGTTCCGGGCCGTGACGGTGGCACCGCTCTGCTGGGCGGTGGCGGACCAGGACTGGGCGATGTGCTGGTCACCGCGGAAGGTGAAGCTGAGCGTCCAACCGTTGATCGGCGCGGTGCTGGTGTTCATGATGGTGATCTGGGCGGTGAAGCCTCCCGGCCACTCGCTCCCGGTGCGGTAGCTCACGGTGCAGGGCGCCGCCTGCGGCGGGCCGATCGGCACCGTGTCGGTCCGGGTGAGCAGGGTGCCGGTGGCGTCGTCCCCGACCCGGGCCGTGACCTCCAGGCCGGTGGCCGTACAGCCGGGGGACACCAGGTAACCCATGCTCCAGCTGAAGGTCGCGCCCGGATCGACGGTGACCGCCCGGCCAGGCAGCGGGTCGAGGGCCCGGCAGCCGGTGGGGAGGCCGGGGGTGGAGCCGACGAACCGGGCGTAGATCACCGTGGAGAACTGTTTCTGTTGGGCGGTGCAGTTCTGCCCGAGGGCCGTGGCGGTGATGGCCTGGCCCGGAGCCCCCCGCGGCGGGTCGAAGGTGAGCGACTGGAGCTGGACGGTACCGGCGCAGCCGTCGGCCGGGACGGTCGCGCCGGCCGGGGCGGTGCCGGCCGGATCGGCCTGCGCCGCCGCTGCGGGGACGGCCAGTGCACCGGCGGCGCAGACGGCGGCCGCGGCGAGGGTCAGGAGCGTACGCAAGAGGGTCCTCCTGGGTGAGCCGGGGGATACGGGCGCCGTCAGCGGACCGTATCAATCAATGTATGTCAATTTACCGGATCGGCGGTCGTCTCCACCATGCCCTGCCCTGCCCTGCCCTGGCCTGGCCTGGCCCGCCCCGGCCTGGCCTGGCCCGCCCCGGCCTGGCCTGGCCCGCCCTGGCTCAGCCCCACATCTGGGGCAGCTCGACAGGAGTCGAGGACACCGTCAGCCCTCGACGGGGAACTGTCGGTACGACGCGACCGATCGACCCCGTCCGGCAAAGGCATCTCGAACCCTCGTTCGTGACGTTGCCGCCGTGCGCCTTTGGGGGAGACATGCTGAGCCTCTTCGCCTTCCGCTGGCTCGCCGGGTTCGAGAAGTTCGCGCTGCGTCACCGCCGCCAGAACAGCAGGTGGGTGACGCCGCTGGGGCTGGGCACCGTGTCCAGGTGGAAGCGGTCGAGCAGGTCGGTGTGGCTGTCCCACAGCCGTTCGCCCCGGTGCAGGTCGACGGGGGCGACGGCGATGTGCATCGTGTCGACCAGGTCGGCGTCGAGGAACGCGCGGATGGTCGCCACCCCGCCGCCGAGGCGTACGTCCCGACCGTCGGCCGCTTCTTTCGCTCGGGCCAGCGCCTCGGCCGGGCTGGCGTCGAGGAAGTGGAACGTGGTGTCGGCGAGGGTGAACGACGGCCGTACGTGGTGGGTGAGCACGAAGACCGGCGTGTGGAACGGCGGGTTGTCTCCCCACCAACCCTGCCACTCGTGGTTCTCCCAGGGCCCACGCTGGGGGCCGAACTTGTTGCGGCCCATGATCTCCGCGCCGATGTTGTGCTCGGCGTCGCGGGTCAGGTAGTCGTCCAGGCCGCGGGTTCCGCCGGGCTCGGTGCGGTAGACGAAGCTGGCGGTGGCGGCACGCCAGGAGAACAGCGCGGTGGGGTCGGCGTGGCCGAAGGGCCGTTCCAGGCTCTGCCCCTCCCCGGTGCCGAACCCGTCACGTGAGACGTTGAAGCACTGCACCCGCAGTAGCTGTGGCATGGGAACTCCCCGATGTCAGTTGGTGGTCGCCGTCGGTCCGCCGCCGCGACCCCGGTCGTCGAGCACGAGCGGGGCGCGACCGTCCACGACGTACCGGATGTGGGTGACCTGCGGCGTAGGGATCACCCGGGTGGGCGTCAGCTCGATCGCCTCCTTGTCGCCGAGGTCGAGGTCGGCGTCGAGGAGCCGCAGGCCGGTGCCGAGCACGACCGGCACGACGTGCAGCTCCAACTCGTCGAGCAGGCCGGCCTTGAGTACCTGTCGTACGAGGCCGCCGCCGCCGGCCACGGCGACGTTCTTGCCGCCGGCCACGGCTCGCGCCTGCTTGACCGCGCTGGCCACTCCGTCGGTCACGTAGGTGAAGCTCGTGCCACCGCCGCGCAGCAGGGTTTCGCGGGGTCGGTGGGTGACGACGAAGACCGGTGCGCGGAACGGCGGCTCCTCGCCCCACGGCACCTCGCCGCCGTCGGCCATCCGCCGACCCATGACGTACGCGCCGGCCGCCTCGAACGTCTCGGCCATCACGTCGGAGTTGGCGTCCCGCTCGCCGCCGGCGAAGCCCTGTCGTTCGCGCCAGGCCGCCGCTTCGGTGGCCCAGCGGGTGATCCGGAAGAAGCCGGCGGCCTCGGCCGAGTCGATCCAGTCGCCGTCGCCGTCGAACTGCGGGCCGGCGTAGAACCCGTCGACCGAGACGGACAACTGTGCGGTCACCTTCGTCATGCGTTCGTTCCTCTGCTCGGGCGGCACCCCTCGGGTGCCTGCTCGCAACGAGGTCGGAGCCGAGCAGGACGCCCCTACGGGGGTTACCTGTGACCTGGATCACATTAGAGTCCCGGTAGGCTGGCGATCATGCGGATTGGCATCGTGATCCTGCCGGACCAGCGCTGGAGCCAGGCGCAGCACCGCTGGCGGCAGGCCGAAGAGTGGGGCTTCGACCACGCGTGGACGTACGACCACCTGGGCTGGCGGGACCTGGTCGACGGCCCGTGGTTCGACTCCATGAGCACGCTGACCGCCGCCGCCACCGTGACGTCCCGGATTCGACTGGGCACGCTCGTGGCGTCGCCGAACTTCCGCCATCCGGCCGCGTTCGTCCGTCAGATCACCACGGTGGACGACGTGTCGGGCGGTCGACTGCTGCTCGGTCTCGGTGCGGGCGGGATCGGGTTCGACTCGGCGGTGCTGGGTGGCGAGACGCTGCCGCCGCGCCAGCGGGTCGACCGGTTCGCCGAGTTCACCGAACTACTCGACCTGATCCTGCGCGAGGACGGCACCACCTGGCGGGGTGACTGGTTCGCCGCGGTGGACGCCCGCAACAACCCCGGCTGCGTGCAGCAGCCCCGGGTGCCGTTCGTGGTGGCCGCCAACGGGCCGCGCTCGATGCGGCTGGTGGCCCGCTTCGGGCAGGGGTGGGTGACCACCGGCACCGGCGACGACAACGACCTGGCGAGCTGGTGGACCAGCGTCTCGACGCTGTCCGAGCGGATGGACCGGACGCTCACCGAGGCCGGCCGCGACCCGGTGACGCTGGACCGTTACCTCCTGCTGGACTCCGCGCCGGTGTTCTCGCTGACCAGCGCGCAGTTCTTCGCCGACCAGGTCGGTCGGGCCGCGGAGCTGGGCTTCACCGACGTGGTGACGCACTGGCCGCGCGCCAGCAGTTGGTACGCCGGCGACGAGGCCGTCCTGGTCGACGTGGCGACCCGACTGCTGCCCGAGCTGCGCGGATAGCGCCGGCTCAGGTGCCCAGGTCTCCGGTGGCTACGCCGCCCTCGCCGCCGGAGACCAGCCGCAGGCGCAGGCAGACGATCGGGGTGTCGTCGTCGACGGGGGTGCCGAGCCGCGCCCAGTAGGCGGCGTGCCCCGTCCGCCACTCCTCGATCGAGCGGTCGCCCTCGCCCTCGGCGCGGGCGAACTCCCAGGGCACGTCGCCGAAGCGGACCACGTCGACACCGGTGATCTCGACCATGCCGGCCAACGCGTCGTCGTCGTCGACGAGCGCCAACCGTTCGCCGACCTGCTCCAGCTCCTCGCCCTCCTGCGCGTACTCGGCCAGCCGTCCGGCGGTCGCGGTCTTCACTCCGGCCAGCACCAACGTGTTCAGGGTCGTCCGCAGCTCGCCCGGCGTGCCGAGGGCGAGCGTGCGTAGGTCACCGATCCGAGGCCACATCCTGCCGAGGCTAGGCCAGCGCGGCCGGACGCGCCGCCGTAATCCGCCCCGCGCGGCTCAGATCAACTGCACGGCGTAGCCGGCGGCGTCGAGCAACCGCTGGTCACCGGTGGCCGCGTGGGCATCGAGGACCGCGTCGGCCAGCTTGACCACGTGCTCGTCGCCGTGCCGGACCGCCCGGGCGAAGACCTCCTCCGGGGTCCCGGCGGTCACCGACGGCGGCTTCACCGCGTCGCTCGAGGCGTACACCGAGGTCACGGCCGCCGTCGCGGCCCAGGCCGCGGCGAAGCTCGGCGCCCAGAGCCCCCGGTCGAGTGCCGGCAGGGTACGCAGCACGGCGGTCGGCGCCGTCACGGCGTGCACCAGCATGACCGGCTCGGCGTGCCCGAAGCGCAGGTAGTCGAGACCGGCGCGGTACACGAGCGTGTGGAGCCCGCGCTCCGCCTCAGCCGGCGTCCGCGCGGGGCGCAGCGCCGTGAGCGCCGGTTCCCACCGGGGTACGCTCACCAGCCGCCCCAACCGCTCGCGGATGCCCCCGGTCCGGTCGTCGATGCGGGGCAGCCCGGCCAGCGCGGCGACCACGTCCGGCTCAGCGGTGCCCGGGTGGCCCGACGGGACCGAGCTGAGCAGCCGGTCGGCGCCGGGCACCTGCTGCCAACGGGCCGCCCAGTAGCCGAGGGCCTGGCCCAGTTCGGTGAGCCGGGGCGGGTTCGCCCCGTACAGGTGCAGGGCGCGTACCGCGTGCCCGACCCGGATCACCCCGTGGGTGGCGCCCGCGGCGATGCCGGGCAGCAGTCGGGGCCACCAGGTGCCGAGCACGTCCCGCCACGGCGCCTCGCGCAACTGCCGGTCGAAGTACGCCAGCCAGTCGCCGGTCCGCTTCGCGTCGCCCAGCGCCGCCCGCCAGTCGTCGATCGGACGCAGCCCGCGCGGCAGCTCGTCCAGTCGGGTGAGGTAGTCGTCCAGCCAGCGGTGCACCTGTCGCTCGTGTCCGTGCCGGGCCAGCGCCTCGACGGCCATCGGGCCGTGGTTGGAGAGCCAGCCCTCGAACTCGGGACCGGTGTGGTGCAGCCGTTCGTACGCCTCGTCGAGGATTCCGTCGCTCATGCGTCGATCGTCGAAGGTGAAGTGCGCTTCAGGTCAACCCGGCAACTCTTCACCGCTGATCAGGCCGGTGATCCGCAGCGCGGCGGCGGTCTCCGGCGGGCAGTCCACGGCCACCACGGCCGCCCCGAGGACCTGTGCGCCGCGCAAGGCGCAGATGTCGTAGAGGGCGCGGATCTGGGCGCCGGTGCGTACCCAGTCGTCCACCACGAGCACCCGGTCTTCGGGGCCGAGGTGTCGCTCCCGGACGGCCAGGTCGACCTGCCGGCCCCGGTAGTCGGGCGGGCTCTGCGCCCAGGTGAGCGGGCCGGCCGGCAACCTGCCGTCGCCGGGTTTGTGCGCGGCCACGAAGCCGACCCCGAGGGCGGTCGCGGCCAGCGGTCCGAGCAACAGGCCGGTGACCGCCGGGGCGAGCACCACCGTCGGTCGGGCCTTCCGGTACGGGGCGACCAGGGCGGGGCCCAGCTCGGCCAGGACCGTCGGGTCGCGCCACCAGCCGGAGATGTCGCTGACCAGGTGGCTGACGTCCGGGCCGGGGTCGATCCAGCGGAACAGGTCGGCCAGACGTCCGGTCAGCTCGGTGGGCATCCGTCCATCGTGCGGCACGGGCGCTCGGCGCGTCCGCACCTGGGCCGCTCGACCCACCCCGCCTCGGATGATCGGCTATAGCTACTGGGGCAAATACTGGCATACCACCATGATCACGTTGACTTCGGAAGTGCTTCTCTCGTTACGGTCCGACCCGGTTTGTTCAATCGACGAAAGGACCGGGCCGGTGGCAGGTAGGCACTCCCGTACCCGCATCTTCTCCTCCCCGGCGGGCATCGCGGCCACCGCGGCGGTCGGCGTCGCCCTGGCCGTCGGCGGTACCGTCGGCGCCGTCCAGCTCACGTCGGGCTCCGGCCAGTCGGGGCAGGCGGCGCTGGACTTCACCCCCACCACCGCCGCCAGTCTCACCCCCGCCTCCCCGAGCGTCTCGCCGAGCGCCAGTGCCACCGCGACACCCAGCGTGACGGCGAGCCCGTCCGCCAGCCGATCGCCGCAGGCCGCCTCCCGGGGCAAGGCCCGCACCGCGTCGCCGAAGCCGAGCCCCAAGGCCAAGAAGACCACGGCGGCGGCGAAGGTCCTGGAGAGCGGATCGTGTGGCGCGTCCTTCTACTCCGACGGGCAGCTGACGGCCAACGGTGAGTCGTTCAACCCGAACGAGTTGACCGCGGCGCACAAGACCCTGCCGTTCAACACCAAGGTCCGGGTGACCAACCCGAGCAACGGCAAGTCCGTCGTCGTGCGGATCAACGACCGTGGGCCGTTCATCGACGGTCGCTGCCTCGACCTGTCCCGGGCCGCCTTCGCGACCATCGCCTCGGTCGACGTCGGAGCGCTCACCGTTCGCTACGAGGTTCTCGGCTGAGCGTATTCGAGAACGCCGATCCGGCCGCCAGCGTGGGCCGGGCGGACAGAACATCCTCGGACGACGGGCCAGGTTCATTCACCGGTTCACGTCGATCAGGCATGCTGTCCCTCGTACCCACGCGACTCCTCCAGTCGGGCCGTAGCCCGCTGAGCCCCGGATCCCGCGCCGGCATCGGCGCGGCCGTCGTCCTGCTCGCGATCGTCTCGGTGCTGGAACTGGCCGACGGCCGCCGGGCCCACTATGTCGCGCTCCTGGCCGCCGCCCCGATCCTGGCCGCCGCGCTGGCGGCCTGGCGGGTGGTGCTGGGCGTGGGCGCCGTGGCGACCGTGATCGGGATCGCCTTCGCGGCGACCGACCCGAGGATGATGTTGGTGACCTCGGTCAACATGGTGGCGGTCGGGATCGCGAGCGGGCTGGCCGTGGCGGTGGCCTGGGTACGACAGCGCCAGGCGGAGCAGATCGCCGAGCTGACCAAGCTCGCGTCGGTGGCCCAGCAGGCCGTGCTGCGGCCACTCGGACCGCAGGTCGGCATGCTCTCGGTGGCCGGCCGCTACATCTCCTCCACCGCCACCGCCGAGATCGGCGGGGACCTGTACGAGGCGATCGACACCCCGTACGGGGTCCGCATGATCATCGGTGACGTACGTGGCAAGGGTCTGGACGCGGTCCGCCTGGCCAGCATCGTCCTGGGTTCGTACCGGCACGTGGCCTACGAGCGGGCCGACCTGCGTGCCGTGGTCGCCGACCTGGACCGCGCGGTGGCCCGCAACGTCGGCGACGAGGATTTCGTGACGGCCGCGCTGGTCGAGGAGCGGGGCGGGACGCTGACGATCGTCAACTGCGGCCACCCCTCTCCGCTGCTGCTGCGCCGGGGCGCGGTGATCCCGTTGGAGCCGCCGGCGCCCGCGCCGCCGCTCGGGTTCATGCCGGCGGTCCGGCCCCGGGTGGAGCGTCTGGAGCCGGGCGACCGGCTGTTGTTGTTCACCGACGGTCTCGGTGAGGCCCGGCGGGACGGCGAGTTCTTCCCCACCGCCGACCGGGCGTGGCGGTTGCTCGGACACGGCACGGTCGCCGACGGGCTCGCGTCGCTCGAGACCGCCCTCGTCGAGTGGGTGCACGGCCGCCTGGACGACGACATCGCGCTGGTCCTCATGGAGTACGTCGGTTCCCGCACCGGGGTCACGTCGGCCGTGCCGAGCTGGGAAGTCGGCGCCGCCGAGAGCTGAGCGCGGCGACTGTGTAATCGCCGTCACTCTACTGATCGGGTTGTCGCTGCCTACCCACGAGTAATACAGTCGGGGTTACTGATCGGTAACACCTGTCCGGAAGCGGGGCCAGCGAGCATGACCCACTACAAGAGCAACCTTCGGGACCTCGAGTTCAACCTGTTCGAGGTCTTCGGGGCGGACCGGTCGTTCGGCCAGGAGCCGTACTCGGAACTGGACACCGACACGGCCCGGAGCTTCCTCGCCGAGGTGGACCGCCTGGCCCGCGAGGACCTGGCCGCCAGCTACCCGGACAGCGACCGCAACCCACCGGTCTTCGACCCGGCCACGCACACCGCGCCGCTGCCGGAGTCGTTCAAGAAGTCGTACCAGGCGTTCATGGACTCGGAGTTCTGGCGGCTGGACCTGCCGCCGGCGCTGGGTGGCACCAACGCCCCGCGTGCCCTCTGGTGGGCCCTCGCCGAGCTGGTGCTCGGAGCGAACGCGCCGGTCTGGATGTACTCCTCCGGCCCTTCCTTCGCGCACGTGCTGCACGTCGAGGGGACCGAGCGGCAGAAGGCCTGGGCCAAGCTCTTCATCGACAAGCAGTGGGGCTCCACGATGGTGCTCACCGAGCCGGACGCCGGCTCGGACGTGGGCGCGGGTCGTACGCGGGCGATCCAGCAGCCCGACGGCAGCTGGCACATCGAGGGCGTGAAGCGCTTCATCACCTCGGGCGAGCACGACCTGAGCGACAACATCGTGCACTACGTGCTGGCCCGCCCGGTCGGTGTGGAGGGCGTCGGCGGCCCCGGCACCAAGGGCCTGTCCCTGTTCGTCGTGCCCAAGTTCCACTTCGACGAGACCACCGGCGAGCTGGGCGAGCGCAACGGCGTCTACGCCACGAACGTCGAGCACAAGATGGGTCTGAAGGTCTCCAACACCTGCGAGATGACCTTCGGCGAGCACGGCGTACCGGCCAAGGGCTGGCTGCTGGGCGACAAGCACGACGGCATCCGGCAGATGTTCATGATCATTGAGTACGCCCGGATGATGGTCGGCACCAAGGCGATCGCCACGCTCTCCACGGGCTACCTGAACGCCCTGGAGTACGCGAAGAACCGGGTGCAGGGCGCCGACCTGGTCCAGCAGGCCGACAAGACCGCCCCTCGGGTCACCATCACCCACCACCCGGACGTGCGGCGCTCGCTGCTGCTGCAGAAGTCGTACGCCGAGGGTCTGCGGGCCCTGGTCCTCTACACCGCCAGCTGGCAGGACAAGGTCGCGCTCGCCGAGGCGGCCGGCGACGAGAAGGCCACCAAGCTGGCCAAGCGGGTCAACGACCTGCTGCTGCCGCTGGTGAAGGGCGTCGGTTCGGAGCGGGCGTACGAGTTGCTCGGCCACGAGTCCCTGCAGACCTTCGGTGGCTCCGGCTTCCTTGCGGACTATCCGCTGGAGCAGTACGTCCGGGACGCCAAGATCGACACCCTGTACGAGGGCACCACCGCCATCCAGAGCCTCGACCTGATCTTCCGCAAGATCGTCCGGGACAACGGCAAGGCGCTGCTGGCGGTGTCCGGCGAGATCCAGGAGTTCATCTCCACCGAGGCGGGCAACGGCCAGCTCAAGGAGGAGCGGCAGGCGCTCGGCAAGGCCCTGGCCGAGATCCAGAACATCCTCGGTGTGCTGACCGGCTGGCTGGGTGAGGCGCAGGCCGGCGACCCCCGCGCGCTCTACAAGGTCGGCCTGAGCAGCCGGCGGTTCCTGCTGGCGATCGGTGACCTGGTCGTCGGTTGGCTGCTGCAGAAGCAGGCCGACGTCGCGCTCAAGGCCCTCGCCGGCGAGGTGTCCGCCACCGACAAGGCGTTCTACACCGGCAAGGTGGCCGCCGCCCGGTTCTTCGCCCGGGAGGTGCTGCCGCGAATCGGCGCCGACCGGCGCATCATCGAGGGCACCGACCTCGACATCATGGACCTCCCGGAGGAGGCCTTCTGACCGCGCCACGGCACGCGTGAGCGGTTCCGGGTCGCACCACCCGGCACCCTCGGTGACGGCCGGTGGGGCCCACGCGCCCCGCCGGCCGTCGCCGTCTCCGAGGGCCACCAGCCGAGCGGTACGACGTGCGGCGCGTGTTGGCCGGGCGCGGTCGGGTATGCCGCTGCCGTGGCGGGTAACCCGCCTCGACCACGGGAACGCCCAGAGCCACCGCACGGGGGAGTGCAGCGCACATGGGTGTAGGAAGCGGCATCTTTCTCATCGCGCTCGGCGCGATCATGACTTTCGCGATCCGGGCCAACGTCTGGTGGATCGACCTGCGCGCGGTCGGCTGGGTGTTCATCCTGGCCGGGCTCGCCGTGCTCCTGACCACCCTCTGGTTCTGGCAGGACCGGCGCAAACGGGCCCGGACCCTCATCGTGGAGGAGAACCGGCTGTCCCATCCCACGGCGATGATGCCTCCGCCGCCGGACCCGCCGCCGCCGACCGCGCCACCGTCCTGACCCCCTGAGCGCGTACGCCTGAGCCACCCGCCGAACGGCGGGTGGCTCAGCCGCGTGCCGTGTGCCGCTGGGCGATCGGCGCTCCACCCCGGTCCCACCGGGTCCAGGTGGCCGCGCTGCGGTGCACCGCCAGTTCGGCGGTCCGCAGCCCCTCCTCGTCCGCCGTCTCCGGATCGAGAAACGCGGAGAGCAGCGAGACGCCCGGATTGTGGGCGATCAACAGCACCACCCGAGCCGCCGGATCGGCCGTCCGGGCCAGCGACAACAGCTCCTCGGGGTGGGCGTCGTACGCGCCGGGCTCGTAACGCACGCTCGGGCGGGGACCGGCCGGCCCGCCCTCCGGGGGCGAACCCGTCATTCCCATCGCCACGCCGTGCCAGGTCTGCCGGGTCCGCAGGGCGGTCGAGCAGATCACCACGTCGGGCAGCAGGTCGTGGTGGGCCAACCACGCGCCGGCCGCCGCCGCGTCGGCCTCCCCGCGGGCGCTCAACGGGCGCTGGGCGTCGTCCGTACCCTCGCTGCCCGGCTCGGCCTTCGCGTGCCGGAGCAACACCAGTGTCCGCGCCTCGGCGGGGCTGTCCGTCATGCCCCCAGCTTGCCCGATTGGCGATCTCCCTGCCGGGGTAAGTCCACGGATGCCGCACCCCCTACCAACGGCCGCGGCGGGTCGTACGCCAGGTTAGAGCCGAGGAGCGAGACATGGGCATTGGTGGCAGCATCTTCCTGATCGCGCTGGGCGCGATCTTCGCATTCGCCGTGGAGGCCGACCTCGGGTGGCTGAACCTGTCCGTGGTCGGCTGGGTGTTGATGCTCGCCGGTGTCGCCGGCTTGCTCGTCACCCTGTACTTCTGGAACGGCCGCCGTCGTACCGTGGTCGCCGCGCCGGTCCGCGAGGACGTGGTGGTCGACCGGGTGGTGCCGGTCCAGGACGACCAGGTCATGCGGGAGTACCGCGAGGTGCGTCGGCCGGGCCGTCCGGTCTGACCCGCAACCGCGTCAGCCGGGGCCCCGCAGCGTGGCGGGGCCCCGGCTCGCGTCTGCGGGGTCGGCAGCTCAGGCGAACAGCGCGAAGTAGATCGCGACGTGGTGGCACAGCGCGGCCACCAGCGTGCACGCGTGGAAGAACTCGTGGTGGCCGAAGACCGTCGGCCACGGGTTGGGCCGGCGCAGCGCGTAGAACACCGCGCCGACGCTGTAGATGGCACCACCGACGATCAGCAGCACCAACGCCGTGACACCGCCGCCGTGCAGGATGTCCGGCAGCATGGCGACCGCGACCCAGCCGAGCGCCAGGTAGAGCGGCGCGGACACCCAGCGCGGCGCGTGCGGCCAGACGAGCTTCAGCGCCACGCCGCCGAGAGCCCCACCCCAGACCAGGGCCAGCATGATGGTGGCCTGCCGGGTCGAGAGCAGCATGGTGCAGAGCGGGGTGTACGTGCCGGCGATGAACACGAAGATCATGCAGTGGTCCATCCGGCGCATCACCTGGTAGCCGCGCTCCGACCACACTCGACGGTGGTAGAGGGCGCTGGTGCCGAACAGCCCGCAGACCGTCAGGCTGTAGATGGCGCAGCTCACGAGGGGCGCCCAGCCCGGGCGGCTGGCGGCGATCGAGCAGAGCACGATGCCGGCGACCAGCGCGACGAAGAAGGCGTACGTGTGTAGCCAGCCGCGCATCCGGGGCTTACCGATGTCGACCGGCTTCAGGCGAAGCGGGGCGGAGGTGCTCACGCCCTCAGGTTACGGCACCGTAGGTTACTTTCAAGTAGTCCAACCGGTGACGCGTGGCACGCGCCGATCTTGCGGTTTCGGTGGTGGAAATGAGTGGGCAGCTCCTTTTGTCGCCACAGAAAGTGCAAGATCGCGAGGGATGGAAACGGCACCCGTCGGTGAAGATGGGGCGATGCGGATTCGGCCCGTCGGGGCGCACGCCCTTCTGATCGAGTTCGGCGCACTTGCCGACCTGCCTGCGGCTCACCTGGTCGAGGCGTGGCGGGCCGAGTTGTGGCAGCGCCGCGAACGCGGGGACCTGGCCGCAGTGGAGATCGTTCCCGCGGCCACCACGGTCCTACTGGACGGGCTACCAAACCCCACCGCGACCGCCACCCTGCTGTCCCGCTGGGCACCCGAAGTCACCACGGCGGCGCGCGAAGCCGCCCGCGCCCACCCCGCCGATCTTGCACTTTCTGTCCCGACAGAACGGTCTGATCGGGTCATGTCGACAGCAGAAACTGCAAGATCGACGCACGGGACGGGCGCGACGGAGGTCGTCGTTCCGGTCTTGTTCGACGGGCCGGACCTGTCGGTCGTCGCCGAGCACTGGGGCGTCGACGTGCCGGCGGTGCGGCGTCGCCTCACCGGCACGCCGTTTCGGGTGGCCTTTTGCGGGTTCGCCCCCGGCTTTCCCTACCTGACCGGGCTCCCCGCCGAGCTGGCGTTGCCCCGGCTGCCCACCCCACGCCCACGGGTACCGGCCGGCTCGGTCGCCCTGGCCGGCCAGTACGCCGGGATCTATCCCAGCGCGTCCCCCGGCGGTTGGCTGCTGGTCGGCCGGACCGACCTGACCCTCTTCGACGTCGACAGCGACCCGCCCGCCCGGCTCGGTCCCGGCACCCGCGTACGGATGGTGACGGCGTGACAGGTCCCGCCGAGATCGAGGTGCTACGCGCCGGGGCGCTCACCACCGTGCAGGACCTCGGCCGGCCCGGCTGGGCGCACCTCGGCGTACCCCGCTCCGGCGCTCTCGACCCCGCCGCCCTGCGGCTCGCCAACCGGCTGGTCGGCAACGCCGAGGAGGCCGCCGGCCTGGAGATCACCCTGACCGGCTGCGCGCTGCGGCTGACCCGCGCCTCCACCGTGGCCATCACCGGCGCGCCGGTGGCCGTCCGGGCCGGGGACCGGGCGGGCGACACCGGACGCCCGCTCAGCCTGCCCGCCGGTACGGTGCTGCGCGTCGGCCCGGCCCGTCAGGGCGTACGGAGCTGGCTGGCCGTGGCCGGGGGCATCGACGTGCCGGCGGTGCTGGGCAGCCGCGCCACCGACACCCTCGCCGGGCTCGGCCCGGCCCCACTGCGCGACGGTGACCGGCTGCCGCTCGGCGTACCGACCGGCGAGCCCGCACCGGTGGACGTGACCATCGGTGCGACCCCCGCACCGGAACTGCGCCTGGGCGTACGCCTCGGCCCCCGTGACGACTGGTTCACCCCGACCGCGCTCGACCGGCTGTTCGGCAGCGCGTACACCGTGAGCCCGGTCAGCAACCGGGTCGGCGCGCGGCTCGCCGGCGCGCCGCTGCCCCGCGCGGTGGCCGGCGAACTGCCCAGCGAGGGCATCGTGCTCGGCGCGGTGCAGGTGCCAGCGGACGGCCAACCCCTGATCTTCCTCGCGGACCATCCGACCACCGGCGGTTACCCGGTCATCGGGGTGGTCACCGACGTGACCCCGCTCGCGCAGGCCCGCCCAGGTACTACCGTCAGATTTCATGGACCTCAACGCTGACCTGGGCGAAGGATTCGGCATCTGGCGGCTCGGCGACGACGACGCCCTGCTGGCCCTGGTGACCAGCGCCAACGTGGCCTGCGGCTTCCACGGTGGCGACCCGTCCACGATGCGACGGGTCTGCGAGGGCGCGGTACGGCACGGGGTAGCGGTGGGCGCGCAGGTCGGCTACCGCGACCTGGCCGGCTTCGGTCGGCGACGGATCGCGTACGACTTCGCCGAGCTGCGCGACGAGATCACCTACCAGTTGGGGGCCCTGGACGCGTTCTGCCGGATCTTCCGGACCCGGGTGCGCTACCTCAAGCCACACGGCGCGCTGTACCACGCCGCCGCCACCGACGAGTCCCAGGCGGCGGCCGTGGTCGCCGCCGTCAGCGACCACAACCCCGACCTGCCCGTACTCTGTCTGCCCGGCTCCACGCTCGCCCAACTCGCCGTCGGCGCGGGCCTACCGGTGGTCGCCGAAGCCTTCGCCGACCGCGGCTACCTGCCCAACGGGTCGCTGGTGCCGCGCGGCGCGCCCGGCGCGCTGATCAGCGACCCGGAGGAGGTGGCCACCCGGGCGGTACGGATGGCCACCGAACGGACCGTCGTGGCGGTGGACGGCACCGTGATCCCCTGCCCGGTCGAGTCGATCTGCGTCCACGGCGACACCCCGGGCGCGGTGTCCGCCACCGAGCTCGTACGCGCCAGCCTGATCGACGCCGGCGTGACACTCACCCCGTTCGCGTGAAAGGAAGGGCCCCTTGTTATCGGATTTTGTATAACAAGGGGCCCTTCCTTTCACTTACGCGTCGAGGCCGCGCAGCACCAGGGGCAGCCGGGTCGCGGCGCCGTCGACCACGCGGACCGGGACCCCCCAGTCCTGCCGGGTCAGGTGGCAGGCCGCGTGCTCGACGTCCGCGTCGCAGGTCGCCGCCTGCGCGGTCACCTGGAGCACCCCGCCGGTGACCTCGCCGTTGAGCACCAGCCGGCGGGACAGTTCGGTGCCCGTACCGCCGCCGTCGAGCAGCAGCTCCGGCGGGGACGCCGAGACGACCAGACGGGTGGACGGCCCGTACGTCTCGTCCAGCTTCTGGCCCGGGGCGGGGGTGAAGACGATGTCCAGGGTGACCTCGCCGGCCGCCACGTCGGTCGGCTTGCGCTCGGTGCGGTGCCGAGGGCCGTCCACCGTGCTCGCGCCCGCCGCCGACAGGGCGCCCGGAGCGAGCCGGGTCAGTCGGTGCGCGGCGGACTCCACCACCAGCACCTCACCGGACGGGGTGAGCACCAGGTCGCTCGGCTCGGCCAACCCGTCCGCCACCGTGGAGACCTGGTTGCTGGCCGGGTCGAAGCGGCGCACCGCGCCGTTGTAGGTGTCCGCGATCAGCACCGAGCCGTCCGGCAACGCGCACACGCCCAGCGGGTGTTGCAGCAGCGCCGACTCGGCCGGCCCGTCCACGTGCCCGAAGTCGAACAGACCCTGGCCGACGGCGGTGCCCAGCACCCCGTTCTCGACGTACCGGACGGCGCTGGTCTCGCTGTCGGCCACCCAGAGCCGGACGCCGTCGGCCGAGACGGACAGCCCCGACGGCTGCGCCATCCACGCCTCGGGCAGCGGCCCGTCCCGCAGCGCCTCCACGGTGGTGCCCGCGTACATGCCGGCGGTCCGCTTGATCGGGTCGAACCACCAGAGCTGGTGGATACCCGCCATCGCGATGATCAGCTTGTCGTCGTACCAGGCCAGGTCCCACGGGGAGGAGAGGTCCACGGCGAGCGCGTCGTGGGCGTGGTCGTCGACCGCGGCACGCCACTGCCGGCCGCTGCCGGCGACGGTGACCACCTCGCCGGACTCCAGCCGTACGCCGCGCAGGAGGTGGTTGACGGTGTCGGCGACCACCAGGTCGTAACCGGCCACCTCGGCGACGTGCGTGGGCAGCAGGCACAGGCCCTGCGGCTCGGAGAAGGTCGCCGAGCCGACCGGCCCGTCGGCCCGACCCCGCTCGCCCGAGCCGATCCGGCGTACCGGCGTCTCGCCGTCCGGGGCCACCTCGACCAGCGAGTGCCGCGCCGAGTCGGAGACCAGCAGGTTGCCGTCCGGCAGCAGCACCGCCTTGCCCGGGAAGCGTAGCGCCGTCTCCGGCGCCGGCGGAGGAACGTACGGCCCGTCGCCCCGGTGCAGGGTGCCCTTCGCCTCGTGGGTGGCGATCAGCTCGTCGATCAGCCGGGCCAGCCCTTCGGCGTGACCCTCGCCGGCCATGGTGGCCACCACGTACCCCTCGGGGTCGATCACCGACAGGGTCGGCCAGGCGCGGGCCGCGTACTGCTGCCACATGTCCAGCTCAGGATCATCGAGTACGGGGTGGTGCACCCCGTACCGTTCGACGGCGGCGACCAGCGCGTCGGCGTCCTTCTCGTGCTCGAACTTCGGCGAGTGCACGCCGATCACGACGAGCACGTCGCCGTACTTCTCCTCAAGCGGCCGAAGCTCGTCCAGCACGTGCAGGCAGTTGATGCAGCAGAAGGTCCAGAAGTCGGCAAGAACGATCTTGCCACGCAGGTCCTGGAGAGTCAGATCCTTGCCGCCGGTGTTGAGCCACTGCCGGCCCCGAAGCTCGGGGGCCCGTACGCGCGCTGTCGTTCCCATGCCTGCCAGCCTGCCACGCGGCATCGGTGCGGCCGTCGTGACCCGGACGACATCACGCGCCGGGACCACCCGGACGCGAAGCGGCGGGGCCACGGTCGCCCGTGGCCCCGCCGTCGTCGGTCCTACTTGGTGGCCGGCTTGAGGCAGAGCACCCGGTTGGTGCCCTCGCCGGGTAGCACCACGTGGGGCTGCGCCGGGTCGGCGCACTTGTCCTTCGCATCCACCTTGGAGACGATCGTGAACGCGCCCGCCTCGGCGCAGTTCACCTCGGAGGCGCCCTGGCCGACCTGCTTGACGCAGGTGCCGACCGCCGGGTCGAAGGCTGGCGTGTCGTTCCCGCCACCGAACTTGCCGAGCAACATGAGCAGGCCGAGCGGCACCGCCAGGATGAGCACGGCGGCGATCAGCACCGCGGCCAGGACCCGCCCGTTGCGCACCTTCGGCGTGGGCGGTTCCACCTTGGGCTCGTCCGCGTCCGGCTTGAACGAGTCGAACCGGCCCTGGTCCGATTGGCTGGCCTCCTGGCCCCAGGACGGTGTGGGCTGCGGCGGCGGGAAGGCCGGGAACTGCGCCCCCGGCGGCTGCTCGACGGCTGGTCCGAAGCCCGCAGCGCCGTTCACCGTGGCGGTGCCGGCGGCCGGCGCGCCCGGTCCGAATCGGTCGTCCGGACGCTCGCCGCCGGACTGCGGCCGTACCCCGTTCATCGGCCGGTTGTTGCCCGGCGTGTCGACGAAGGACGGCACACCGGGCGGGAAGGCCGGCGGCGCGGCTGCGGCCGCCGCGGGCGGCTCACCGAAACCGTTCGGCGCGGACGGCGCTTCCTCGCCCCATCCGGGGAAGCCCTGCCGTTCCGGCCCGTTCTGCCAGTCCGGCGGGCTCTGGCGCTCGGGCGCCTGCGGCCAGTCGGGCACGCTGGGACGGCCGGCGTCCTGCTGCCAGTCCGGTACGGCCGGACGCTCGGGTGCCTGCGGCCAGTCGGGGGCGCTGGGGCGGTCGGCGTCCTGCTGCCAGTCGGGCGTGCCCGGGTGCTCGGGGCTCGGGTTGGCCTGGAACGCCTCGGGACCCGCCTGCTGCGGCTCGTCCTCCTCGGGCCGGGACGGACGGCCGTACACCCGGGGTTGGGGCGCGGCCGCGCTGGCCGGCCGCATCGCCTGGTCGGCCGGGGGCATCACGCGGCTGGCCAGCGGCACCGAGGCGCTCGCCGAGGCACGGCCCGCCGCGCCCGCGGCCGGTTCGGCGTCCGCCGCCGGTACGACCGCGCGGCCCGCCCCGGACTCCGGCGACGTACGCGGAGCGGGCACGAGGGCGGCACCCGGCGAGGCCTCCTCGCCCCGGCCCCAACCGACCGGCTCGGCGTCGTGCTGCACGTCCGGGGTGTCCCGCTCGGGGTACGCCGGCTGCTCGGGGAGCGCGGCGAATGGCGTCGGGGGCACGTAGTCGGCCGGTGGGGCGGCGGCGAGGCTCGCACCCGGTACACGCTGCTCCTGCGGTGGCAGCGGCACGGCGTTGGCGGGTGAGATGCCGGGTGCGGGCGCGGGCTGGTACACCGGCGGCTCGTCGCCCCGGTCGGCGTCCCAACCGCCGCGGGCCTGTGCGGATGCCTCCGCCTCGGCGCGGCCCCACACCTCGCCCGCTGACCACGGCTCGGCCTGGGCGACGCCGGGAGCGGCCGGCGCCTGGTTGTCTGGGCCGGCGGCGGCCCAGCCGGGCGTCGCGTCGTTGCCGGGCACGCTGACGCTGGCCCGGGCGGACGCGGGGCCGGCCTGCTCGGCTTGGGGCCATGCGGTCGGTTCCGGATGCTCGACGGGCTGGTCCTGGGACGGAAGCACCCAGTCCGGCTGCTGCGGACGGCTCTCTGCCGCACCCCAGGCGGTGGGCTGCGGGGCGTCGTCCTGCGCGGGCCAGGTACCGGCCGGGACCTGGGCCGCGCCGCGCGCTCCGGCCGCTTCGGCCGGCGCCCAACCAGGGGATGCCTCTTCGGCCTGCCCGGCCGGTTGGCCCCAGGTCTGGGGCAGCTGCTCGGCCGGCGTCCACACGGGCTGGTCTTCCCGGGCGGCGGCGGCCCCGACGGGCCATCCGCCCGATCCGGACGGGTCGTCCTGCTGCGCGGGTACGCCAGCGCGGCCGGCGTGCTGCGCCGGCTCGGCGTGCCACTGGGGGGCTGACGGGCTGACCGGGGCCGCCCCGCCGGCCCATCCGCCGGAGCGGGACGGGTCGTCCTGGGCGGGCCAGGCGGCGGTGGCCGGGGGCACCTGGGCAGCGCCACGCGCGGCCGGTTGGGTCTGCGCCCAGTCGGGCTGCTGCTCGGCCGAGGCGGCGGGCCAGGCGGGGGCCGGCTGCTCGGGTGGCGTCCAGGCCTGCTGCGCGGGAGTCCACTGGGCGGTCGGGGCCGGCTCCGGAGGGCCTCCGGCGGCCCAGGCGGGCTGTGCCGGATCGCTGGGCTGCGGCGCGGCGGCAGCGCCCCATGCGGGGTTCGGTTGCTGCTCCACCTGGGTCGCCCAGGACGGGTTCGGTCGCGCGGGCGGCGGGGGTGGTGCCCAGCCCAGGTCGGGGCCGGCGGCGTTGCTGCCGTTGTCCGGCTGCGCCGGGCGGTCGCCGTACGGCGCCGGTCCGCCGGCGCCCGGTGACACCTCGTCCGGCTCCTGGCCGGGACGGTGCGGGCCCTCGGACGTCATGGGTGCGCCTCCTCCATCACATGTCGGCCGCCGGTGCCGATCGGTCTCCTCGGCATGGCTGCCGGCGTCACCGGCGTACCGCCGTGCCGGCTCCCCGCACCGTATCCGGTGGCCCCTTGGGGCGTCCAAAGGAGCACCGGTCGTCACTGCCCGTCGCCGGGTGGTGTCGAGCAGCTTCTATCGGCTCGGCGTCGGCCGGGCCGGCGGGCGGCGACCGAAGCCCACCGTACCGGGCGCTGCGGCGGTGCGGAATCCCGGTGTCACGTGCGGGCGTCCCGGTGTGACGCACGGGCGGAACGCCGATGGCCCACCCGGTGGGCCGGGTGGGCCATCGATCTGGAGGAGGTGAGGAAAGTTGTGGAGCGTCAGCTCATGTGACGCTGGGCGATGACGAGAAGCTCCTCGCGAACGGCCGGCGAGTTCGCCGAGCGCAACGCGTGCTCGATGGCACGGGCGCGGCGGTTGGCGTCGCGGTGGTTGCGGATTCGCTCGATCATGCTGCTCATTGCTGGGTCCCCCTGGCTATTCGGTTGTCGGCCCCTGATGTGTCTATTCAACCGCAGAAGCCGGCCAACTTCCATCGATTATTAGGTGAGCTGAGACACCTGCCTAACAATCAAAGGTCAACAGGGCTCGCCGCCGACGGTTCCTTCGCCCAACGGACACGGCCGGTGTGCCGGGCGTTAACCCGTGGCACACCGGCCGTGGCTGGCGTCTCGAACCGTCAGGTCCAGGCGAGCAGCGCCGCCTCAGGGTCGGCGAGGAAGTCGCCGATGTCGCGCAGGAACTTCGAGCCCAGCTCACCGTCGATGATCCGGTGGTCGAAGCTCAACCCCAGGGTGGTCACCTGGCGAACCTTGACCTTGCCCTTGTGCACCCAGGGCATCTCCCGCACCGCGCCGAAGGCGAGGATCGCCGACTCGCCCGGCGGCAGGATCGGCGTTCCGGTGTCCACGCCGAACACCCCGACGTTGGTGATGGTCAGGGTGCCGCCGGACATGTCGGCGGGTGAGGTGCGGCCGGACTTCGCCGTCTGCACCAGGCCGTTCAGCGCGTCCGCCAACTCGCGCAGCGAGAGCCGACCGGCGTCCTTGACGTTGGGCACGATCAGGCCGCGTTCGGTCGCCGCCGCGATACCGAGGTTGACGTACTCCTTGACCACGATCTCGTCACCCGCCCAGGTCGAATTGACCATGGGGTGACGCTTGACGGCCAGCAGCACGGCCTTCGCCACCAGCAGCAGAGGCGAGACCCGTACGTCGCGCCACTCGCGCCGGCCCCGCAGGCGCTCCAGCGCCCGCATCGCCCGCGTCACGTCGACGGTCAGGAACTCCGTCACGTGCGGGGCGGTGAACGCCGAGCGGGACATGTTCTCGGCGGTGAGCTTGCGGACCCCCTTGACCGGGATGCGCTGCTCACGATCCGCGCCGAAGCTCGCGGCGCTCGTCGTGGTCGAGGTGGTCGCGACCGACTCGGCCGCCACGGCCCCGCGAGACGCCTGCTGTACGTCCTCCCGCGTGATCGAGCCCAACGGCCCGGACCCGACCACCGCCCGCAGATCAACCCCAAGATCCTTGGCAAGCTTCCGAACCGGCGGCTTCGCCAAAACGCCCGCCCCGCCGGACCCCGCCCCGTCGCGTCGATCATGGACTCGTGGTGTCGTACTTGCGGGAGTTGGGATGGCTTTGTCACCCACCACAATTCCATGATCGACCCCAGCGGGGGTCGCGGGGGTCGCGGCCTGCGCTGGGACGCCGTTCTTGCGGGGGCGACGCTTCGCGCTGGTCGTACGGGGGCCGTAGCCGACCAGGACCGCCGTGCGGCCGCCCGGGGCGGCGCCGCCGATGAGGCCGGGCTCGACCATGCCCTCGGCGGGGGCCACCTCCACGGCCGCCAGCGACGCCGCCGACGGAGTGGGCAGGTCACCGGTGGGCGTGGCCGTGGTGGACGGGACGTCCAGTGGACCCGCTCCCGGGTCGGTGTCGATCGCGATGATCGGCGTACCGACCTCGACCGTGGTGCCCTCGGGGTGGTGGATGGCCTGCACCTGTCCGGCCCACTTCGCCGGGATCTCCACCGCCGCCTTGGCCGTCTCGACCTCGACGATCGGTTGGTTCAGCTCGATGGTGTCGCCGACCTTGACCAGCCAGGCCAGGATCTCGCCCTCGGTCAGCCCTTCGCCCAGGTCGGGCAGGTTGAACGTCTTGATCCGGGACATGTCGCTCACCAGCCGAAGGTGCGGTCGACGGCGTCGAGCACCCGGTCGAGGTCGGGCAGGTACTCCTCCTCCACCCGGGCCGCCGGGTAGGGGGTGTCGAAGCCGGTCACCCGCAGCACGGGCGACTCCAGGGAGTAGAAGCACTCCTCGGTGATGCGGGCGGCCAGTTCGGCGCCCAGCCCGATGTTGGACGGCGCCTCGTGCACCACGACCGCGCGGCCGGTGCGCTTCACCGACTCGTAGACCGCGCCCAGGTCCAGCGGGGACAGCGTGCGGAGGTCGATGACCTCCAGCTCCCGGCCGTCCTCGGCGGCGGCCGTCGCGGCCTCCAGGCACGTGCGCACCATCGGGCCGTACGCCAGCACGGTCACGTCCGTGCCGGGCCGCACCACCCGGGCCGAGTGCAGCGGGTACGCGTCGGACAGCGACGCGTCCAGGTCCACCTGGCCCTTCTCCCAGTAGCGCCGCTTGGGCTCCAGGAAGACGATCGGGTCGTCGGACGCGATGGCCTGCTGGATCATCACGTACGCGTCCTGCGGGTTTGAGCAGGTCACGACCTTCAGACCGGCGGTGTGCGCGAAGTACGCCTCCGGCGACTCGGAGTGGTGCTCGACCGCGCCGATGCCGCCGCCGAACGGAATGCGGATCACCATCGGGATTCTGAGCTTGCCGCCGGAGCGGTAGTGCATCTTGGCCACCTGCGACACGATCTGGTCGTACGCGGGGTAGACGAAGCCGTCGAACTGGATCTCGCAGACCGGTCGGTAGCCACGGATGGCCAGGCCGACGGCGGTGCCGATGATGCCGGACTCGGCGAGCGGGGTGTCGATCACCCGTTGGTCGCCGAAGTCCTTCTGCAGTCCGTCGGTGATCCGGAAGACGCCGCCGAGCTTGCCGACGTCCTCGCCCATGATGACGACCTTGTTGTCGTTCTCCAGCGCGCGGCGCAGACCGGTGTTGAGGGCCTTGCCGAGGGTGAGCGTCTCCGTGGCCATCAGTGGGCGCTCCCCTCGAACGACTCCATGTAGCGGTTGAACTGCGCACGCTGCTCGTCGAGCAGCGGGGAGCCGTTGGGGTAGACGTGGTCGAACATCGTCACCGGCTCCGGGTTGGGCATGCTGAGCACCCGCTCGCGCAGGTGCACCGACTCGCGGCGGGCCTGCTCGTCGACCTCGACGAAGAAGGCCGCGTCGGCGATCTGCTGCTTCTCCAGGAAGGTCTTGACCCGCAGGATCGGGTCCTTCGCCTGCCACGACTCCACCTCGCTGGCGATCCGGTAGCGGGTCGGATCGTCGGAGGTGGTGTGCGCGCCCATCCGGTAGGTGTACGCCTCGATCAGGCTCGGGCCCTGCCCGTGCCGCGCGTTGTCCAGCGCCGTGCGGGTCACCGCGTACGACGCCAGCACGTCGTTGCCGTCCACCCGTACGCCGGGGAAACCGAAGCCGGCGGCCCGCTGGTAGAGCGGGACGCGGGTCTGTCGCTCCAGCGGCTCGGAGATGGCGTACTGGTTGTTCTGGCAGAAGAAGACTAGCGGCGCGTTGAACACGCTGGCCCAGACGAACGCCTCGTTGACGTCGCCCTGGCTGGTGGCCCCGTCACCGAAGTAGGCGATCGCGGCCTCGCCGTCGTCGGTGCCGACCTTGCCGTCCATGGTGATGCCCATGGCGTACCCGGTCGCGTGCAGGGTCTGCGCCCCGATGACGATCGTGTACATGTTGAACTTGAACTCGTTCGGGTCCCAGCCGCCCTGGTCGACGCCGCGGAACAGGCCGAGCGGCATGATCGGGTCGATGCCCCGGCAGTAGAGGACGCCGTGCTCCCGGTAGGTCGGGAAGGCCATGTCCTGGGTACGCAGGGCGCGCCCCGAGCCGACCTGCGCCGCCTCCTGGCCCAGCAGGCTGGCCCAGAGGCCCAGCTCGCCCTGCCGCTGCAACGCGGTCGCCTCGGCGTCCAGCTTGCGGACCAGCACCAGGTCGCGGTAGAGCCCGCGGTACTCCTCGTCGGTGAAGTCGACGCGGTACTCGGTGCCGTCCGGTCCGGTGGCGCTGTCGATCCGCTCGCCTTCGGGGGTGAGCAGCTGCACCAGCTCGGGGTTGCCGGCCGCGCCCTTTCTGGAGCGGGGAGCTGCCCGCCTGCTGCGGGTGGTGCCCCCGGGGTCGCCCTTTGCCATCGGTCTCTCCCTGTCGTGTCTGCGTCGGCACCGGGGGGTCACCCGGCCACGCAACTCGTGCGCCTGTCCGGCTGCTGCCGGACCGGTTCCTGGCGGCCGCGCCTAGCCCGGGTGGGGGTTGCCGCGCGGCGTGAGCCGGGTTCTGGCCGAACCCGGATCGGGAGCGCCGGCGCCGGGCCGCGTCTGCCGCGGGGGTGCGCGGAGGTCGCGGCTGCGTTGCCGTCGTGCTCCATATTCGCAGAGCAGGTGAGCGTGCCCACAGTACGCCCGGGTCGCATTCCGACCGTCTACGGTTTGCCGCCCTTTGTCGCCATCATGCCGCTGCGCGTCCACCGGGTGATCCGGTGCTGATTCGTCACCGTTCGGTCAGTGCCGCGTGTCGACACGCGGTGGGTGTTGGCTGACGGACCGTAACTGGGCGAGGCTGATTACGCAGGATCGCGCCGATCGGGTGATTAGCCGGATTACACCCTCGCGCGGTGCCCACAGCGACCCGCAGGGTCCGACGACGAGGGGTGTGCGGTGGACGAGTCAGGTGACGGGCCCGGCACACCCGTGCTCGGCCGCCACCGTTCGCCGGGCGGCTACCGCCGGGTGATCGGCGCGCACCGGGCATCCGGCGCGGGTGGTCCCTCCCGGGGATACCTGCTCACCGTCGCACTTCTGGCCGGCACCGCGTCGATGCCCGTGCTCGCGGCGATCAGCGCGGGCTCGGCCACTCCCGGCACCTCCGCGTTGCCGGACACCAGCACGCCGTTCATCCCGACCCCGTCGGTCGGACCGGTGGTCATCCCGATGCCGGTGACCAGTCAGCCGCCGTCGCCCGTGCTCCCGTCTCCCGGCCCGCCCAGCGCCGGCCCGACCGCGACCACCGGCTGGCTGCCCGGCGCGCCCCGGCGTGTCCCGGACGACTCGTGGTACGGCCCGCACGTCGACGACCGGGTGCCCACCCGCCGGGTGGTGTCCGCGCCGCCGGCGCCCCGGCCCACCCGCAGCGCCCCGCCGGCCGGGCCACCGGCCAGCCCGTCGCCGGTGCCGTCGCCGACCGCGCCCCCGGATCCGGATCCGGACCCGACCGAGACGTCCACCCCGAGCCCGTCGCCGACCGATCCGACGACCCCCACCGCCACCGATCCGGGAACCCCCGCCACGACCGACCCGACGACCCCCACCGATCCGACGACCCCCACCGATCCGACGACTCCCACCGCCGTCCCCACCAGCACCCTCTCCGCCCCGGCGACCACCGCCCCGCCGTCGCCCACCCCACGCCCATCCCCCACCCCACGCCCATCCCCCACCCCACCCCCATCCGCCACCTCAGCCACCTCACCCGAGCCCACCACCGCGCCGTCCCCGACGCTCGCGCCCGGTCCCGCCGCCGCACCCGGAGACCCCCGCGATCTTGCACTTCCTGTCGCGACATAAGACTCGATACGCCCATATCGACAACCCAAACCGCAAGATCGGCGCGATCGTGGACGCCCCGCCCGGACCCACGACGTCAAGCGCTCCGGCGACCCTGCGCGGCCCATCACCCGCGGAACTCCGGTGATCAAGAGCTTTGCGTCAAGGATCGTGGTCGCGATGACGCAAACTTCTTGATCACCGCGAGCGACCGCGGGGGGCGCGGGGGGTGGGGTGGGGTGGGGTGGGGTGGGGGCGTTGGGTGGGTCGGGCTGGCGGCGGCGGGACCTGTGCATTCGAGGGCCGTCTCGGCGGTACGGTGACGGGCAGGTGCCGCCGAGACGGCGCTGGTCAGCGGTGGCGAGTAGCAGGGGGTGGCGTGGGCGGCGGTGCGGAACCCCGCCCGGTCGCCCCTCGTCCCGGTCCGGGGCTGCGGGTCGCCCGGCTCGTCACCGAGCTGACCGCGCCGGCCGTGCTGGTGTCGCTACTGATCATCACCGTGAGCTGGCACAGCAGTCGGGACAGCGTTCGAGGGCTGGTGTGGGGCCTGCTCGCGACGGTCTTCGTCACCGGCATCCCGTTCGCCTACATCGTCGGTGGGGTCCGCCGGGGGCGACTCACCGACCACCACATCGGCCGTCGGGAGCAGCGCCGGGTGCCGCTGCTGGTCGGACTCGGCTCGGTCACCGCCGGGCTGGCCCTGCTCGTCGTCCTCGGCGCACCACGGCCCCTGCTGGCGCTGGCGGTGGCGGGGCTGGTCGGACTGGTGGTCGCCGTTTCGGTGAGCCACTGGTGGAAGATGTCGATCCACTCGGCGGTCTCCGCCGGCACCCTGGTCATCCTGGCGCTGACCTTCGGACGCGGGCTCCTGGTCGCCGCGCCGCTGTTGGGCGTGGTCGGCTGGGCCCGGGTACGCCTGCGGGACCACACCGTCGCGCAGGTGCTCGCCGGCGGGGTGCTCGGCGCGCTGATCGCCGCCGTCGTCTTCGGTGCCCTGCGCTGAGCGGGCGAAACCACGCGGCCGAGCGGACCCGTCGGGCGGGTGGCCTGGTGCTGCCACCCGCCCGGATGCCGTCAGGCGCCGTCGTCGGCGAGTCGGTGCCGGTTCGCCTCGATCCAGGCGTCGAGCGCGGCCGGGTCGTCCGGGTCCACGCCGTCGGCCATGAGTTGCGCGACGGCCGCCGTGGCCGGGCTACGCCGCTCGCCGGTCGAGTAGAGCCGGGCGAACTCCGGCACCATCTCCTCGATCGCCTCGTCGGTCCGTTCGGCGGCGGCCTCGGGCAGCCCGCGCTGCTGTGACGCGTACCGGGCCCAGGCGCGCAGCACCCGGGGCAGCATCGCCGCGTCGTCCATGTCGAGCACGGCACGGCGGTGCACCCAGTCGAGCAGGAAGAGCCCGGACACCGCCGGACTCCACCGCATCGGGTCGGAGTCGGGGAAGGACGCCGCGTGGTCCAGCAGCAGGCTCAGGCAGAAGTGCAGCGACGCGAGCTCGGGACCGTCGACGCTGTCGAGCCCGAACCGGGCGGCTTCTGGCGACGCCAGGAACCGCCGGACCAGGTCGGTGCGTTCGGCGGCGGACAGCGGTTCGACCTCCGCCGGGCCGGTCGGTCCGGCGGCCATGGGCAGCACCGCGAGCCGGGCGCCCACGAGCGCGCGGTCGGTGGCGAGCGAGCCCTCGCCGGGCAGTTCGCCCAGGTCGTCGGTGACCGAGAGGTGACGGGCCACCTCGCCCCGCAGGCGGGACGGGTCCTCGGTGCGGAACCAGGTCAGCTCGTCGTCCGCGCACATCTGCCGGACCTGGTCCAGGATCCGTTCGGCGGGCCCGCCGACGAAGATGTCCTTGGTGATTCCGATGTTGTGGTCGACGAGGGCCACCAGCGCGTGCTCCGGGCCGCCGGCCGAATCGTCGTACGCGAAGGTGGCGAGGTAGGAGGTCTGGTCGCCGTAGACGTCGCCGTACGCCCAACTGCCGGTGAGGTGCACCCGGGTGAGCTGGCTGGACCAGGCGGGGGCCTGGCTGCCGGGGCGTACCCGCTCGACGCCCTCGGCGGTCGGGACGAGGGCGGCGAAGACCTGGCGGATGGTGGTCGCCGCCGCGATCCGGCGGCGGGCGGTGGCGGCGAGGAAACCGGTGACGAACTCCCGTACGGCGGTGTCGCGGTCGGTCTCCGCGATTGCGTAGACACTGCCCAGCAGCGCGCTGCCGAGCATCTCGGCGTCGAGGGCGGACTCCAGCTTGGTCACGTCGCGTGCGGCGTGCAGCACCGCGTCGTAAGGGGTCTGAGGCGTGGCCATGCTTCGACCCTACGCCGCTCGGGGCGTACGCAGAGGCGTCAGCGGCGGGCAGCCTCACCGAGCGCGTCGCGCGCCTGCGCGTACGAGGTGAGCACGATCCGTACCGGGGCGAGCACGTACTCCTCGCCGACCGAGGCGACCCGGACCGTCAGCCGCTGCCGGGCGCGGGCCCGCGCACGTTGGGCCGCCCAGCGCACGACCGGTCGGGTCAGCGCCGCCGTCAGCAGCCCGGCCAGCAGGCCACCGAGCAGCAGCACGGTCGGCATCGGCACCTGCCCGACCATGGGGTTGTCCAGCGCGGGCAGGCCGAGCGCCCGCAGCGCGTAGCCGAGCGCCAGCCAGCCCAGGCCGACGGCGGCGGCCAGGGTGACCAGCCACTGCACGCCACCGACGACCCGCCACCACACCGGCTGATGGTCGAGGCCGAGGTCCGTGCCGGCGATCGCGCGGTCCAGCGCGTCCGGCAGGTCGTCGAGGCGGGACCGGGCCGCGGAGGTCACCGCCGTCGGCCAGGCGGCGGGCAGGTCGCCGCCGGCCCGGTCGGCCACCGCACGGATCGCCAGACCGAGCGCCGACCGCTGGGCGGCCGTCGGGTCGGGCACCGAGGTCGCCGCCACCAGGCTCTCGGCGGGGTCGGCGTCCGCGCCGGCCGGGCCGGGCAGGTGCAGCCGGCGCAGCGGGTCGGGCCGCAGCCGCCGCCAGCCCCGGACCACCGGCCAGCCGGTGGCCGCGCCGGCCCGATGTCGGTACGCCCGCTCCACCGCCTCGCTCACCGCCGGTACTCCGGCGGCGCCGGCCAGTGCCCGGTTCAACCCGGCGACGGTCGCGTCGTCGGGACCGCCCCCCGGCCGGGCCGAGCCGATCATCTCGTCCAGCCCGGCGACCACGGTGTCGACGTCGCCGGCCAGTCGACGCAGGGCGGCCTGCCGCTCGGCGACCGTGCGCTCCAGCGCGCTGCGCAGCCCGACCATGCCGGCCGGGTCGATGGCGGTGGTGGCGAGCAGGGGTACGCCGGTCAGCCCGTCGGAGTCGAGCAGTCGGCGCAGGTCGTCCAGGACGCGGGGCAGCTCGGCCGCCGGCAGCCGGTCGGCCTGGTTGAGCACGACCAGGGTGACGTCCCGGTGCCGGTGGAACTCGCGCAGGTAGCTGTCGTGAATGACCCGGTCGGCGTACTTCTGCGGGTCGACCACCCAGACCACCTGGTCGACCAGGCCGAGCAGCCGGTCGACTTCGAGGCGGTGGGACCGCTGGACCGAGTCGAAGTCGGGCAGGTCGAGCAGGATCAGGCCGTGCAGGGGCGTCTCGTCGTCGCCGTCGAGCGCGCTCTCGCGGACGAAGCGGTGCCGGGGCAGCACCCCGATCCAGTCGAGCAGCCGGTTGGCGTCCTCCAGTGGCCCCCACACGCACGCGTGCGTCACGCCGGTGGTGGGTCGGCGGACGCCGACCGGTGAGAGTTCGAGCTGGGCCAGCGCGTTGAACAGGCTGGACTTGCCGCTGCCGGTCGCGCCGGCGAGGGCGACGACGGTGTGGTCGCGGGACAGGGCGAGCCGGGTGCCGGCCCGTTCGACCAGGGTGTGCGCGGGCACCAGTTCGGCGTCGGGCAGCAGACCGTCGACGGCGGTCAGGAGGCGGCGTACGGCGTCCAGGCGGGCGATCAGCCCGTCCGCGTCGATCCGCTGGTTGCCGCGGAAGGCTTCGCGTACCCGGCCGGCGATGTTGCTCATCGCGAACTCTCCTCGTCACCGGCCGGCGGGTTGCCGTCGTCGCTGGCCAGGCCACTGCGGTGCCGGGCCAGCTCGACCCGCCCGGCGGCCTGGCGCAGCGTCTCGCCGGCCGCCTTCGTGGGCCGGGCGTCGGCGGTGCGGGTGAGGAAGCGGTCGGCCTCCGCGTCCAGCAGCGTCCGCACCCGCGCCAGGAGGTCGACCCGGGCCTTGGCGGCAAGGGTACGCACCGCCTGGTCGCCGAAGATCGCCTGGAGTACGGCCTGCGCGGCGACCGTCGTGCCGGCCCCCGTCGCCACCTCCAACCCGGTGGGGATGAACGCGGTCGAGGCGAACACGGCGATCATCACGGCCAGCCCGGTGGCGTTCACCGCGTACGCGGCCGTCCGGGCCACGAAGCGCTTGTCGCCGCCCTCGACGCGGACCAGCTCCAGCACCCCGCGCTGCCAGTCCCGGACCATCCGCTCGGCGCGTTCGGGCAGGTCTCCACTCGGGTGGGCGAGCGCCGGATCGAGCAGATCCGCGCCGGCCGGGTGCGCCTTCCACCCGGTGTACGCGGATTCGGCGGCCTCGGACGCCACCCCGCGCAGCAGGGTGACGAGTTGCGACTCGATGGCGTTGCGCAGTTCGGCGGAGGGCGCGGGACGGCCGGTGACGGCGGCCACCACCCGGTCCCGGAGACGCCCGATGCGGGCCTCCAGCGTGCGGAAGAACTCGCCCGTGCCGACGAACTCCTGCCAGCGGGCCAGCACCTCGCCGCGCAACAGTCGACCGTCCCGCAGACCCTGCTCCACGGTCCGTTCGGCACTGCGGTACGCCGCCCGTACCCTCTCGTCCAGCGCGTCGGCGGCGGTGACCTGCTCGTCGGCGGCGTCGGCCAGCTCCTCGACGGCGGGGTGCAGGGCGGCCAGCGCGCCGTCGAGCGTCTGCCGGACCACCGCGGCGCGGGCGTCGGCGTCGGCGGCCAGTCGGGCGAACCATTCGGCCAGCGGCGCCGTGGCCCCCTCGGGCAGCAGCCCCTGACCGTCGACCCAGGTCTCCGGCAGCACGAACAGGGGGGCGCGGTCGAGGCCCTGGGCGGCGAGCATCTCGGCGAGGTGCGCGGCGATCTCGTCGCTGGCCTCGGCGGGGACGCGGTCGAGCACCATGGCGATCACGGCACCCCGGGCCCGTGCGCTGCGCAGCAGCTCCCACGGCACCGCGTCGGCGTACCGGGCGGCGGTGGTGACGAACAACCACAGGTCGGCGGCGGCGAGTAGTTGGCTCGCGAGCGCGCGGTTGGCGTCGACCACCGAGTCGATGTCCGGCGCGTCGAGGAACGCGAGGCCCGGGGGGAGGGCCGGCGCGGTCACCAGGTGCAGGGAGCGCGGGTCATCGCTCGGCTCGGTCGTACGCGTCAACCCGGGCAGCAGGTCGCCCTGCCGGAACCAGGTCGCGTCGGCCGGGTTGCACACCAGCACCGGGGAGCGGGTGGTGGGTCGCAGTACCCCGGCGGCGCTGACCCGGGCCTTGACCAGGCTGTTGACCAGGGTCGACTTGCCCGCGCCGGTGGAGCCGCCGACGACCACGAGCAGTGGGGCGTCCAGCCGGGCGAGTCGGGGCAGCAGGTAGTCGTCGAGTTGGTCGGTGAGGGCGTTGGCGGCCTGCCGGGCGGAGGTGGCCGAGGGCAGCGCGAGCGGATAGCGGGTGGCGCCGATCGCGGCCCTCAGGCCCGACAGCGCGCCGGGGAGGCTGTCGTCCCCGCTGGTGACGGAGGGCTCCTCCGCGGCGTCCGGAGGGACGGTGCGGGCGGCGACGGCGGGCGCGCCGGAACGGGTGGCGGAGTCGCCGTGCGTCGTCACCGCTAAAGCGTGCCCGACCGATGCAAGGGAAGACAACCGGACGGTAATAACGTCTGGGTTGCGTCGGGTCGGCTCAACTCGACTTGACGATTCGCGGACGCGTGGCACTATTGAGTCAAGTTCACTCAACTTGTGGTGGGGCCCGCTGCGGGCGGCGCCCGCCGAGCAGTCGCGGGCGGTGCCCGTCACCTGCACAACCTTACGAAGCGAGGAAGCGAAGATGGCACGTGCGGTCGGTATCGACCTCGGCACGACGAACTCCTGCGTCAGCGTTCTCGAGGGCGGTGAGCCCACCGTCATCGCCAACGCTGAGGGCTCGCGGACGACCCCGTCGATCGTCGCGTTCGCCCGCAACGGCGAGGTGCTCGTCGGCGAGGTCGCGAAGCGCCAGGCGGTGACCAACCCGGACCGGACGATCCGCTCGGTCAAGCGTGAGGTCGGCACGAACTGGTCCGTCGACATCGACGGCAAGAAGTACACCCCGCAGGAGATCTCGGCCCGGACCCTGATGAAGCTCAAGCGGGACGCCGAGGCGTACCTGGGCGAGCAGATCACCGACGCGGTGATCACCGTCCCGGCCTACTTCAACGACAGTCAGCGTCAGGCCACCAAGGAGGCCGGTGAGATCGCCGGCTTCAACGTCCTGCGGATCGTCAACGAGCCGACCGCGGCCGCCCTGGCGTACGGGCTGGACAAGGGCTCCAAGGAGCAGACCGTCCTGGTTTTCGACCTTGGTGGCGGCACCTTCGACGTGTCGTTGCTGGAGTTGGCCGAGGGCGTCATCGAGGTCAAGTCGACGAGCGGTGACAACCACCTCGGTGGCGACGACTGGGACCAGCGGATCATCGACCACCTGGTCAAGACGTTCCGCGGTGAGCACGGCATCGACCTCGGTCAGGACAAGATGGCCCTCCAGCGCCTCCGTGAGGCCGCCGAGAAGGCCAAGATCGAGCTGTCCGCCGCTACCACCACCAACATCAACCTGCCGTACATCACCGCCGGTTCCGCCGGCCCGCTGCACCTCGACGTGACGCTGAGCCGCGCCGAGTTCCAGCGGATGACGCAGGACCTGCTGGACCGCTGCAAGGGCCCGTTCGAGCAGGCCGTGAAGGACGCCGGGATCAAGATCTCGGACGTCGAGCACGTCATCCTCGTCGGTGGTTCGACCCGGATGCCCGCCGTGACCGACCTGGTCAAGCAGCTCACCGGCCGGGACCCCAACAAGGGCGTCAACCCGGACGAGGTCGTCGCCGTCGGCGCCGCCCTGCAGGCCGGTGTGCTCAAGGGTGAGGTCAAGGACGTCCTGCTGCTCGACGTGACCCCGCTGAGCCTGGGCATCGAGACCAAGGGCGGCATCTTCACCAAGCTCATCGAGCGCAACACCACCATCCCGACCAAGCGCTCCGAGGTGTTCACCACCGCCGACGACAACCAGCCGTCGGTGCTGATCCAGGTGTTCCAGGGCGAGCGGGAGATCGCGGCCTACAACAAGAAGCTCGGCACCTTCGAGCTGACCGGCCTCCCGCCGGCGCCGCGCGGCGTGCCGCAGATCGAGGTCGCCTTCGACATCGACGCCAACGGCATCGTCAACGTGCACGCCAAGGACCTGGGCACCGGCAAGGAACAGAAGATGACGATCACCGGCGGCTCCTCGCTGCCGAAGGACGACATCGAGCGCATGCGCCGGGACGCCGAGGAGCACGCGGAGGAGGACAAGCGTCGCCGCGACGACGCCGAGACCCGCAACGTGGCCGAGGCGCTGCAGTGGCAGACCGAGAAGTTCCTGGCCGAGAGCGGCGACAAGCTGCCCAGCGAGAACCGGGAGCAGCTCAACGAGGCGCTCGGCGAGCTGCGGGGCGCCCTGGGCGGCCAGGACATCGAGAAGATCAAGTCGGCGCACGAGAAGCTGGCACAGGTCTCCCAGCAGGCGGGTTCGCTGCTCTACGCCCAGCAGGCCGAGCAGGGCCAGCCCGGCGGCGAGGCCGGCCCGGGTGCGACCGGCGCGACCGGTGCCACGGGTGGCGCCCAGACCGGCGGTGCGGACGACGTGGTCGACGCGGAGATCGTGGACGAGGACGGCAAGAAGTGACTGCCCACCTCCGACACGTATCCACGGCGAAGGGATGAGGTAGCCCCATGACGCAGAAGCCACGAGCCGCCGACTCGGACGACGCCGGGTCGACGCCGGGTGGCTCCGCGCCCACGGAGTCGACCACCGACGCCGAGGAGCGGGTCGTCATCCGCAACAACCGCAAGCTCAGTGACGCGACGGAGCCGGAGGGCACCGCCGCCGACGCGGAGACCGGCGCACCGGCCGAGGGTCTGGTCGAGGACGCCGAGGTCGTGGTCGACGAGATCGAGGCCGAGGTCAACGCCACCGACGGGCCGGAACCCTCCGGTCCGCCGGTGGTGGACGCCCCGGCGCAGCCGGTGGGCGGCACCGGGACCACGCTCGGCGCCGAGTTGGAGGCACTCCGCGCCGAGCTCGACGAGCGGACCAGGGACCTGCAGCGGGTGTCGGCGGAGTACGCCAACTACCGCAAGCGGGTCGACCGTGACCGTGCCCTGGTGCAGGAGCAGGCGACCGGCTCGGTGCTGGCCGCGCTGCTGCCGATCCTCGACGACCTGGACCGGGCACGGGAACACGGCGACCTGGTCGGACCGTTCGGAACGGTGGCGGACCAGCTCACCGCCGCGCTGGGCAAGTTCGGCCTGACCGCCTTCGGCGAGCAGGGCGACCCGTTCGACCCGACCCGGCACGAGGCCGTCGCGCACCAGACCTCGGCCGAGGTCGGCGAGCCGACCTGCGTGCAGGTCATGCGGCGCGGCTACCAGCTCGGTGAGCGGCTGCTGCGCCCCGCGCTGGTCGCGGTCGCGGATCCGGAATAGTGCGAGACGGTGACCGGGCCGTCCCGCCCCCCGCACTGCGGCGGGCGGGACGGCCGGGCCACGACGGTCGGAAGGGGGTGGACCGGTGAGTTCGAAGGACTGGCTCGAGAAGGACTTCTACGCCGTGCTCGGCGTGGACAAGGCCGCCTCCGCGGATGACATCAAGAAGACGTACCGCAAGCTGGCCCGGGAATCGCACCCGGATCACAATCCGGGCGACCCGAAGGCCGAGGAGCGGTTCAAGGCCGTCTCCGAGGCGTACAACGTGTTGTCGGACGCCGGCCGTCGCCGGGAGTACGACGAGATGCGTTCGCTGTTCGGTTCGGGCGCGTTCCGGCGCAACGCCCGCGCCGGCGGCCAGCCGGGCGGGATGCCGTTCGACGTCTCCGACCTGTTCGGCGGCGGAGCGGGCGGCGGCGACCGCCGTTTCGGCGGTGGCGCCGGTTTCCAGGACCTGTTCAGCTCGATCTTCTCGGGCGGGCAGGCCGGTGGGCAGGCCGCGGCGCGTGGTCCGGCCCGGGGCCGGGACGTCGAGACCGAGGTGGCGCTCGACTTCGGCGACGCGGTGCGCGGGGTGACCCTGCCGCTGACGTTGCGCGCACCCGGTGTCTGCGACACCTGTCACGGCAACGGCGCCAAGCCCGGCACCCAGCCGCGTACCTGCCCGGTCTGCCACGGGGCCGGGGTGACGACCCGCAACCAGGGGTCGTTCAGCTTCTCCGAGCCGTGCGGCAACTGCCAGGGCGTCGGGACCGTGGTGGAGGAGAAGTGCCCGGAGTGCCACGGCAGCGGCGGGGTCACCAAGACCCGCACGATGAACGTGCGCTTCCCGGCCGGGGTGGCCGACGGCCAACGCATCCGGCTGGCCGGGCGCGGCGAGCCGGGTGAGCGCGGTGGCCCGGCCGGCGATCTGTTCGTGCACGTGAAGGTTCGACCGGACGAGTTGTTCGGGCGTACCGGAGACGACCTGACGTTGACGGTGCCGGTGACCTTCCCGGAGGCCGTGCTCGGCACGGACCTGCGGGTGCCCACGCTCGACGGCGCGGTGACGCTGCGGGTGCCGCCGGGCACGCCCAGCGGGCGGGTGCTGCGGGCCCGGGGCAAGGGCGTGGTCCGCCGCGACGGGCAGGCCGGGGATCTGCTGGTCACCCTGGACGTGGTGGTGCCCGCCCGACTGACGGACGAGGCGCGGGCCGCGCTGGAGGCGTTCGCCGAGCAGAGTCCGCCGGCGGCGCGGGAACATCTCGACGCGCGTGTGCGTCGGGTCGGATAGTCCGGTGGGATGGACGCGGAGGTGAGCGGGATGTCGGGCGAGTTCCTCGGTTCGGGTGACCCTGCCTACGAGGCCAAGGTGCTCATGATCTCGGTGGCGGCGCGGATGGCGGGGATGCACCCGCAGACCCTGCGCCAGTACGACCGGCTGGGGCTGGTGCAGCCTGGCCGGGCGGCTGGTGGTGGTCGTCGCTACAGCGTCCGGGACGTGGTGCTGCTGCGCGAGGTGCAGCGGCTCAGCCAGGACGACGGGATCAACCTCGCCGGCGTCAAGCGGATCATCGGCTTGGAGCGGCTGCTGGAGCAGGCGCAGCAGCGGGTCGCGCGGTTGGAGGCGGAGTTGGACGCCGCCTACCGCCGGGTGGCCGAGCTGGAGTCGCTGGCGCGCTTCCCGGGTCGGGATCTGGTGCCGACCAACCGCACGTCCACCGCGTTGGTGGTCTGGCGTCCCCGCCGCAACACCGACCGCTGACCCCACGTACCGCTTCTTCGGCCCGGCCCGCGCTCCGATTTCCCGGCGCGGACCGGGCCGCTTCCGTTAACCTGTCGATACGGGGTACAAACGGCTTAATTCGGGCCTACCGGCATGGCGAGGGGGAGCGATGGCGGAGCCGGCGAAGAAAGTCGCTCAGCAGACGGAGGAGCGGTTGGAAAGCCTGGCTGACACCGTCCGCGAGAAGTTCGACAAGGTCACCGAGGGAACGTTCCGCGACCGGATCAAGGAGGGACGGTTCGCCGAGCAGGGCGAGCCGACCCAACCGGAACCGGACCGCAAGCGCGACTGAACCGGCGACCGACGTACGGGCCGGGACCCACGGGGGGTCCCGGCCCGTTCGCCACGCCGCCCCTACCCCGCCGATCTTGCACTTTCGTACGGTGAAATGTTCCGATTCCCGGAGTAAGTCGGCACAGAAAGTGCAAGATCGGCGCAATGAGGGGCGCGGGCTCAGCCGAGGCGGCGGTTCTCGCGGACCAGGCCGCCCTCGCACCAGTCCCGGTAGACGAAGAGATCCGGCCGGGCCAGCAGTACGCGGCCGTTGTGCGCCCAGATCTTCATCAGCTCGTCGCCGTCGCGTTCGGCCTGCTCCACGAGTTTGCGGAAGCGGCGCTTGGGATGGGCCCGGAAGTTCGTCCGGATGCCGTCGGCGGCGTAGATGTAGAGGCAGTGCAGCGCGAAGCGCCGGGCCGGGCACGTCGGGTCCATGGCCAGATCGAAGAGCGTCAACACCAGCCGGTCACCCGAGACCAGCAGGTCCCAGTCGGGTGGCATGGACGCCAACGGGACCGAATCCGGCTGGTACGCCCAAGCTCGCAACTCCGCCGGGCTCGGATCGACGGGGTTCGCGAAGCCGTGGAACGTCGACTCCTGCACGCTCACCGGCCAACCTTCCGCTCTCGCCCGCGGGTGGCAACGCTGCCTGCGGACCCTGGCTGCTGGGGCGAAACGGTAACCCGCCGTCGGTTACTGCGGTAGTACCCGTAAGGCGCAATTCGGCAACCGTTGGCCGGCCCGACCCGAACGGCCGTTCGGGTGCCCTGGCCAGCGCCGCTGTCGCACCTCACCCGGGCAGGACAGCGGCGGCGAACGTCAGTCGTGGACGGGAACCGGTTGACGCCGCTGGGCCGAGGCGCGGTTGCGCAACCACCGCTTGAACCACGGGAAGTCGGGCAGCCGGGCCAGGACCGGTCCGGTCACCACGGTGATCAGGACGTACGTCGCGGCGAGCGCGGCCAACCGCGGCTCGACGCTGCCGGCCGCGACCGCGAGGCCGGCGATGACGATGGAGAACTCACCTCGGGGTACGAGCGCCAGACCGGCCCGCCAGCGACCGGGTTCGGCGATGCCGACCCGGCGGGCCGCCAGGTAACCGGTGAGCGTCTTCGTGCCCATGGTGACCACGGCCAGCGCGAGCGCCGGCAGCAGCACCGGCGGGATGTCCTGCGGGCTGGTGGTCAGGCCGAAGAACACGAAGAACACGGCTGCGAACAGGTCCCGCAGTGGCGAGAGCAGCTCGGTCGCGTGGTGGGCCACCGGGCCGGAGAGCGCGATGCCGACCAGGAACGCGCCGACGGCCGCCGACACCTGCAGCGACGCCGCGATGCCCGCGATCAGCAACGTCAGGCCGAGTACGCCGAGCAGCAGCGCCTCCGGGTCCTTCGCCGACAGGGCGGACGAGATCAGGTGGCCGTACCGGATGGCGACCACCAGCACGATCAGCACCGTGCCCACCGCGACGGTGAGCGCGATCCCGCCGCCGAGCAGGCCGGTGCCGGCCAGTACGGCGGTGACCAGCGGCAGGTAGAGCGCCATCGCCAGGTCCTCGATGACGAGCACCGAGAGGATCACGGGGGTCTCGCGGTTACCGAGGCGACCCAGGTCGGCGAGGACCTTGGCGATCACGCCGGACGAGGAGACCCAGGTGATGCCGCCGAGTACGAGGGCGGCCACCCAGTCCCAGCCGAGCAGCAGGGCGAACCCCGCGCCGGGCAGCGCGTTGAGCACCCCGTCGATCAGACCGGCGGGTGCCGCTGAGCGCAGGTTGCCGACAAGCTCGTTGGCCGAGTACTCCAGGCCGAGCATCACCAGCAGGAGGATCACGCCGATCTCGGCGCCGACCGCGAAGAACTCCTCGCTGGCGTCCAGCGGCAGCAGCCCGCCGTGCCCGAACGCGAGCCCGGCGAGCAGGTAGAGGGGGATGGGAGAGAGGCCGAAGCGGCGACTGAGCCGGCTCAGGAGCCCGAGCAGCAGGAGGAGCGCACCAACCTCGATGAGCAGTGTGGTGAAATCGTGCATCCGCCTCAGCCGTCCGGGTCACTGTCGGCGAGGATGGCGGACACACCGTCGAGACCTCTGCGGGTCCCGACGACGACCACCACGTCACCGGCGGCGAAGCGGAACGAGGGGAGCGGCGAGACGATGACCTCGCCGTCACGCAGCACCGCCACGATGGAGGCACTGGTGCGGGTACGCGCCTTGGTGTCCGCGAGCGGACGGTTGACGTACCGCGACCCCGCCGGGATGGCGATCTGCTCGGTGAGCAGCCCAGCGGCCTGCTCGCGCAGCCCGGAGAGCTGACCGAGCATCAGCGAAGCGCCGAGGATGTCGGCCAGCGCCTCCGCCTCGTCGTCCGTCAGCGGAATGTCCGCCTGGCAGGCGTCGGGATCGTCGGGGTCGTAGAGGACAAGATCACGGCGGCCGTTGCGGTGGGAAACCACGCCGAGCCGCCGGCCGGATTCGGTCACCAGATCGTGACGCACTCCGATGCCCGGTAAGGCAGTCTGTTCCACACGTACTCGCACCCGGGCAAGGCTACCGCTTCGGAGACGCCGATGATCGGACGGATATCGGGTCGGACAGTGGTGCTGCTGCTCGTAACTCTGTTGGCTGCGTGTTCGATCGGCGATGTCCGCCGTAAACCGCCGACCGCGTCGCCCGGGGCAACCGTCACCGCGCCGTCTCCAACGGCCGCCGTCGCGCGGGAGCGCCGCGTCCGGGTCGCCGTTCCCCAGCGGTACGACCCGCCGTACGTCGAGTTCGTCGACGCCGAGCGCGGCTACGCCCTCTTCGCCAACTGCGGCGAGCCGCCGCCCGACGACGCCTGTCCGGCGCGACTGTTCAGCACCGATGACGGCGGACGGTCCTGGCGGGAGTTGCGACATCCCCACCCGGCGGCGGAGAACCACCAGCTCTACGCCGCGCCGGGGGTTCTGACGCTGTGGAGTGAGCCGCACGGCTGGTGGACCTCGACCGACGGTGGCACCTCGTTCACGCACGCGCTGGACGGGCCGCCGCCGCAGTGGGTGGGCGCCCAGAGTCGATTTCAGGTGATCGAGGGCAGTGATCAAATCGGCGAGTGGGACGGCCAACGGCTGCGCCCGCTGGCCGCGCAGCCCCGCGTACCCGGATTGAACGCGGTCGACGCGGGCGACGGCCCGCTGCTGGTCGCGACCGGGGAGAAGGACGGGAAGCTGTACGCGGCTGTCTCCTTCGACCGGGGGCGGAGCTGGCAGCAGACCCCGGTGCCGGCACCCGACGGGCAAATCGCCGCTCTGAACGCCCACGTCGAGGGGGACGGGACGGCCTGGCTGGTCGGGACGCGCCCGGACCGCAGATCCTTCCCGGCGCTCTGGCGACTGCGCCGAGGGTGGGATCTGATCCGCGTCGACGGCGCTCCGCCACAAATCCAATCCGTCGCACCGATCGGCGGCGGGCTGCTCGCGGTGACCGGCCCGGCGGGCGCCGGGGCTGTCGGGGAGGACGGTCGCTACACCGGGTTGCCCTGGCCGATCGGCCCCGACCGCAGCCTGTCCGTGCTGACCGACGGCACGATCGTGGCCATCGGCGGGGACGGTGGGATCCTGCTCGGCGTCGGCTGGGTGACCGAGCGTCGCTGGACGAAGATCATCCTCGACAACGCCTGACGTCTAGCCTGATCGACTCGACGTCACGCAAGTCGGGGTGTCCGGACCTCCAGGACACCCCAACTTCCGGGAAACCGAGTCGATCAGAGCTGCGCGAAGAACTCGCGGATGTCGTCGACCAGGACGTCGGTCGCCTGGTGGGCGGCGTAGTGGCCGCCGACGTCACCGCGCCCCTCCACGTCGGTCCCGTAGGCCGTCCAGCGGACGATGTTCGCGTGGTCGCGATCGGCGAAGCGGCGGATGGACTGGAAGTCACCGGGGAACATGGCCACCGCGGTGGGCGTCGTGGTCGGCTCGGCCGGCTGCTCGTCGGCGTGGGCGTCCTCCCAGTAGAAACGGATCGCCGAGGCGGCCGTGCCGGTGAACCAGTAGAGGGCCACGTTGGCCAGGACGAAGTCGGCGTCCAGGCTCTCGTCGAAGAGTTGCGCGTTCCAGGCCAGCAGCCCGATGGGCGAGTCGGCCAGCGCGTACGCCAGGGTCTGCGGCTGCTGGCTGTGCACCTGGTTGAAGGAGAACTTGTTCTCGTAGAACCACTGGAGGTGCCCCAGCGCCGCCTGGTCCGCCTCGGAGAGGTCGGCGAACTCGGTCGGGTCGCCGGACGGGAACGAGAAGATCTGGGTGACGTGCACGCCGAGCACGTGCTTGCGGTCGATCCGACCCAGCTCCGGCGAGATCAACGAGCCGCCGTCGTTGCCGACCGCGCCGTAGCTGTCGTACCCCAGGCGGCTCATCAGCTCGGCCCAGGCGCGGGCCGTGCGGTGCCGGTTCCAGCCGGCGCTGCGGGTGGGGCCGGAGAATCCGAAGCCCGGCAGCGACGGGATGACCACGTGGAAGGCCGGTGCGGCCGGGTCGCTCGGCTCGGTGAGCGGGCCGATGACGTCCAGGTATTCGAGCACCGAGCCCGGCCAGCCGTGGGTGAGCACCAGGGCGGTGGCGTCCGGCCGGGACGACCTGACGTGCAGGAAGTGGATCTGCTCGCCGTCGATCTCGGTGACGAACTGCGGGTGGGTGTTGAGCCGAGCCTCGACGGCTCGCCAGTCGAACCCGTCGCGCCAGCGGTCGGCGAGCGCGCGGACCCGGTCGCCGCTCATCCCGTACGTGTCGCCGACGCCGGGCAGCTCGGCGGGCCAGATCGTGCGGTCCAGGCGGGCGGCCAGGTCGTCGAGGGCGGTCTGCGGGATCTCGACGCGGAACGGGCGGATCGCGGTGCCGGTCATCTCGGGACTCCTTCGGAACGGAATGTTTCGTTCTGCAATCACGGTAGCAGACCGGAACGATCCGTTCCAGTGGTAGCCTCGACCCATGTCGACGAAGCCCCTGGCCGGCCGCCGCGCCCAGGCCGCCCGCAACGACGAGGTGATCCTCGAAGCCGCCCGCGCCGTCTTCCTCGACGACCCGAAGGCCCCGATCGCCGCCGTCGCCGACCGCGCCGGCGTCGGGATCAGCGCGCTCTACCGGCGGTACGCGGGCAAGGAGGCCCTGCTGCGCCAGCTCTGCCACGACGGGCTGCGCCGCTACATCGCGGTGGCCGAGGAGGCGCACGCCGAGCCGGACGACTGGGCCGCGTTCGCCGGGTTCCTGGCCCGGGTGGTCGACGCCGACGTGCACTCGCTCACCGTCCACCTGGCCGGCACCTTCACGCCGACCGAGGAGATGGGTCGGGACGCGGTACGCGCGGGCGAGCTGGCCTCGGCGCTCGTCGAGCGGGCGCACGCCAGTGGGCGGCTGCGCGCCGACGTGGTCGTACAGGATCTGGGGCTGGTGCTGGAGGGGTGTGCGGCTGTGCGCGTACCCGACGTGGAGCGCACCCGTGAGCTGCGCCGCCGGCAGCTCGCGGTGCTGCTGGGCGGCCTGTCGACGGTGCCGGAGGCGGGCGAGCTGCCCGGCCCGGCGCCGGCCGCCGGGGAGTTCGACTGGCGGTGGCGACCCCGCGAGTGACAGGCGTCACACGGTAAGGTTGAGTGGAATACGCTCAACTCTGGTTGCGTCCAAGACAGTGGACAACGCCGATCCGGGGGAGCCCATGAACACCGAGAAACTCACCACCAAGAGCCGCGAGACCATCACCGGTGCCGTCTCCCTGGCCAACCAGCGTGGCCACGCGACCGTGGAGCCCTGGCACCTGCTGCTGTCCCTGCTCGACACCGAAGGCTCGACCGCCGCCGGTCTGCTGCGCGCCGTCGGGGCCGACCCCGCCGAGCTGCGCCGGGCCACCGATCGTGCGGTCGACGCCCTGCCGGCCGCGCGGGGCTCCAGCATCGCCGAGCCCACCCTGGCCCGCGAGTTCGTCAACGCCATCGGGGCCGCCGAGCAGATCGCCCGCCCGCTGGGTGACGAGTACACCTCCACCGAGCACCTGCTCGCCGGTCTGGCCCGGGTGGGCGGTGCCGTGTCGGCCGCGCTGAAGTCGGCCGGGGCCACCGAAGAGGCCCTGATCGCGGCCTTCCCGACCGTACGGGGCGGAGACCGGCGGGTCACCACCGCCGACCCCGAGCAGACCTACCAGGCGCTCAGCAAGTACGGCGTCGACCTGACCGCCAGCGCCCGCGACGGCAAGATCGACCCGGTCATCGGCCGGGACTCCGAGATCCGCCGGGTCATCCAGGTGCTCTCCCGGCGTACGAAGAACAACCCCGTGCTGATCGGCGAGCCCGGCGTTGGCAAGACGGCCATCGTCGAGGGTCTCGCCCAGCGGATCGTGGCCGGTGACGTGCCGGAGTCGCTGCGCGACAAGAAGCTGGTCTCGCTGGATCTCGGGGCGATGGTTGCCGGCGCGCAGTACCGGGGCCAGTTCGAGGAGCGGCTGAAGTCCGTCCTGGAGGAGATCAAGAACTCCAACGGGCAGGTCATCACGTTCCTCGACGAGCTGCACACCGTCGTCGGCGCCGGCAAGGGTGAGGGCTCGATGGACGCCGGCAACATGCTCAAGCCGATGCTGGCGCGTGGTGAGCTGCGGATGGTCGGCGCCACCACGCTGGACGAGTACCGCGAGCACATCGAGAAGGACCCGGCGTTGGAGCGCCGCTTCCAGCCGGTGCTGGTGGGCGAGCCGACGATCGAGGACACGATCGGCATCCTGCGCGGGCTCAAGGAGCGCTACGAGGTGCACCACGGCGTACGGATCACCGACGCCGCGCTGGTCGCCGCCGCCACGCTCTCCGACCGGTACATCACCGACCGGTTCCTGCCGGACAAGGCGATCGACCTGGTCGACGAGTCCGCGTCCCGGCTCCGAATGGAGATCGACTCCCGGCCGGTCGAGGTGGACGAGATCGAGCGGGCCGTACGCCGGCTGGAGATCGAAGAGATGGCGCTGGCCAAGGAGCCCGACGCCGCCTCCGCCGAGCGGTTGGCCCGGTTGCGCCAGGAGTTGGCCGACAAGCGCGAGCAGCTCACCGTGCTCTCCGAGCGCTGGCAGACCGAGAAGAGCCACATCACCAAGCTCTCCACCGCGAAGGAGGAATTGGAGCGCCTGGGCGGCGAGGCCGAGCGGGCCGAGCGCGACGGCGAGCTGGAGCGCGCCGCCGAGCTGCGGTACGGGCGCATCCCGGCCCTCAAGGTCGAGCTGACGCAGGCCGAGGAGGAGCTGGCCCGGCTCCAGGCCGACGGCGCGATGCTCAAGGAGGAGGTCGGCTCGGACGACATCGCCGCGGTCGTCGCCTCCTGGACGGGCATCCCGGCGGGCCGGCTGCTGGAGGGCGAGACGGCCAAGCTGCTGCGGATGGAGGAGTCGCTCGGCAGCCGGGTGGTCGGCCAGGCCGAGGCCGTCGGCGCGGTCTCCGACGCCGTACGCCGGGCTCGGGCCGGTGTCGCCGACCCGGACCGTCCGACGGGCAGCTTCCTCTTCCTCGGACCGACCGGTGTCGGCAAGACCGAGTTGGCCAAGGCGCTCGCCGGGTTCCTCTTCGACGACGAGCGGGCGATGGTCCGCATCGACATGAGCGAGTACGGCGAGAAGCACTCCGTCGCCCGCCTCGTCGGTGCCCCGCCCGGCTACGTCGGCTACGAGGAGGGCGGCCAGCTCACCGAGGCCGTCCGCCGCCGGCCGTACTCGGTGATCCTGCTCGACGAGGTGGAGAAGGCGCACCCGGACGTCTTCGACGTGCTGCTCCAGGTGCTCGACGACGGTCGGCTCACCGACGGCCAGGGCCGGACGGTCGACTTCCGTAACGCCATCCTGATCCTCACCTCCAACCTCGGGTCGTCGGTGATCAGCGACCTGACGCTGGCCGAGGAGCAGCGCCGCGAGGGCGTCCTCGCCGTCGTCCGGTCGCACTTCAAGCCCGAGTTCCTCAACCGGCTCGACGACATCGTGGTGTTCGCGGCGTTGCGCGGGGACGATCTGCGCTCCATCGTGGACATCCAGCTCGACCGGATGCGAAGCCGTCTTGCGGACCGTCGGTTGGCGCTGGACATCACCGAGTCCGCCCGTGGGTGGCTGGCCGAGCACGGCTACGACCCGATCTACGGCGCCCGACCGCTGCGCCGCCTGGTGCAGACCGCCATCGGCGACCAGTTGGCCAAGGCCCTGCTCTCCGGAACCATCCGGGACGGCAACACGGTCAAGGTCGACCTCAACCCCGCCGGAAACGCCCTGACGGTCACCCCCGCCTGAGCCCCGCGATCAAGAGGTTTGCGTCATCGGGACGTCTTCCCATGACGCAAACCTCTTGATCAACAGGGTGAGAGGCGGGCCGGCGGGGAAAGGAGTGGGGCATGTTCGGGATGAGTAGGTGGGAGCGGGACCTTCGCGCGGCGGTCGACGAGCTGATGACCGCCGACACGCTGGCCTTCGGCGGTGTCGGGTTCGCCGGTGAGGTGCTGCCGGTGACCGAGGCGTACCACCGCGTCGAGGCAGCACTCGACGAGCACCCCGAGGAGGTACGCCGGCAACTCGACCACCTGCTGGCAGAGGGATCGCCCGCCGGCCGCGCGTACGCGGCGACGCTGCTGGAACGAGTCGACCCGGCCGCCGCCCAGGCGACCTGGACGTCGCTGCGCGACGACTCCACCGAGTTCACCACCTTCGTCGGCTGCGTCATGGGTCGCTCCACCCTCGGCGACTACGCCACGCAGCGACTCGCGGCGGCCTGACAATCGCCGCACACCCCCACGCGTTCCGCGGTCCGTCGTGGGTGGCTGAGCTTTCGGTCACGACGCGACTCATTTCGGTGCGCCAGGTTGTTACCGTCTGCGCCGACGTACCTGGGGAGGTGGTCGGGTGGACGGGTCGCTGGCGTCCCTGGTGGGGGCCGTTGTCGTACTCATGACGGTCGTGCTCGTGGCCGTCGTGCGCGCCCGGCGCCGGGCCGCGGCCGGGCCCACCGGCCTCCCGCCGACCCGCCGGCTGGCTCCGGGTGACCGCGTGCGGATCCGCCAGCGGGAGTACGTCGTGAGCGGCACCATCCGACTGGTCGAGGGGGGCTGGACGTGGGTGCAGCACCTCCTCGACGACGCCTCCGGCACGCCGCACCGGCTCTCTGTGGAGGGTGATGGTGGTCCCGAGCTGGAGCTGGTGCTCTGGACCGCCGAGCCCGGCGCGACAGTCACCCCCGGCGCGCCGACCATCGACCTCGGCGGGCGGCGGTACACCTGGGCCGAGACCGGGCAGGCGCGCTACACCTCCACCGGGGAGACCGGCCTGCCGGCGGCGGGGACGATGCGCTACCACGACTACGAGTCGGGCGGGCGTGACCGGCTCTCCTTCGAGGCGTACGGCGAAGAGGGCTGGCGGGTCGCGCGCGGTGACCTGCTAGATCCGGCCGACCTGGCGATCCGACCCGTCGACGACGCGCGCTGAGCGACCTCGCCGGGCGCGCCGCTTTCGGCACGGCATGCCGCAGTGGCCGGTTGCCGATACGGTGTGGGCCCAATCTAGGAAAGGAGAATCGTGGTCGACTCCCCGAGCACGCCGACCCGCCAACGGCCCTCCACCGTGACGATTTCCAGCTATCTGCTCTACCTGTTCCTGGCGTGCCAGGTGATCAGTCTCATCATCACCCTCTCCACCATCGGCAAGACCCGGGACGTGCTCCGCGACGCGTACGCGGGCAGTTCCGCCGACGGGGCGGAGCAGGTCGCGGACTTCTTCTTCGCCTTCGGCCTCGGCAGCGCGATCCTCGTGCTCCTGCTGGCCGTCGTGCTGGGCGTGCTGGCCATCTTCAACAACCAGGGTCGTAACGGCGCCCGGATCACCACCTGGATCGTCGGCGGCATCATGGTCTGCTGCACGGGTGGCACCCTGCTCAGCGGGGCGGCCGGCGGTTTCAACACCGGTGGGAGCGGCAGCGGCGACATGCCGAGCCCCGAAGAGGTCCAGCGCCGCCTCGACGAGGCGCTGCCGTCCTGGATCACCCCGGTCAGCCTCCTGCTCGGCGTGGTCAGCCTGCTCGCTCTGCTGGCGGCACTGATCCTGCTGGCCCTGCCGAAGTCCAACGAGTTCTTCCGCAAGCCCGCCGCCGCATGGGAGCCGCCGACCCCGGGCGCCAGCTACCCGGCCTACCCGCAGGCGTCCGGCCAGCCCGGCTACCCGCAGGCGTCCGGCCAGCCCGGCTACCCGTCGACTCCCGGTCAGCCGTCCAGCGGGGAGCCGGCCTACCCGTCGACTCCCGGCCAGGCGTCCGGGCCGGAGCAGCCGACCGCCCCGCCGGCCAACCCGTCCAGCTCGGACCGTCCGGACGACACGCCGCCGACGGACCGTCCCGACACGACCCCGCCGTCGACGAGTTGATCCACGGATAGGCACGACGCCGACGATCCCTCCGAGTAGGTTGCAACCCGACGCCTACCGGAGGGATCCGTCGTGTCGTACCCCGAACCGGCACCGCCCCGCCGGCCCGCCGTGGTCCCGGCGGCCACGGCCGTGCTGCTGCTGATGGCGGTCGGCGCGCTCGCGTACACCGCCGTCGACCTGGCGGTGCTGGGCCGGACGGTGGGGGAGTTCCGCGCCGTGGCGCGCAACACCTCGGCCAGCCCGCAGCAGATCGACGGTGTGGTGGCCCTGCTGCGCGCGTCGGCGGCGCTGACCGCGGTGGTCGCCGGGCTGTCCGCGCTCGTGCTCGCCGGACTGGCCCTCGGACTGTTGACGGGTCGACGGGGCGTACGCGTGGCCATCTGGGTGGTCTGCGGGCTCGGCCTGCTCGCGGGCTGTTGCAGCGTGGCGGTGCTCGTCGGCGAACGCGCCGCGCCGCTGCGGCTGGGGGCGGACGAGCGGGCCACCGCCGAGCTGTTGGGCCTGCTCTCGGACGCGTACCCGTCCTGGTGGATTCCGCTCAATGCCGGGCTTTCCGTCGGGCAGGCCCTCGGTTACCTTGTGGTAGCCGCGCTGCTGGCCCTGCCGGCGGCGAACGCCTGGTTCGGTCGACACCGCCGCACGGCACCGACCGCGCCGTCCGCGTTCCCGCCCGCGTCGCACCAACCCCCGCAGGCGCCGGCCACGCCCCCGTACCCGCCCAGGTGAGGACCGCCCGTGACGCTCGAATCCACGACCCCCGAGCGACGGGCCCTGATCACCGGCGCCACCGCCGGCATCGGCGCGGCGTTCGCCCGGCGCCTGGCGGCCGACGGCTGGCACCTGGTGCTGGTCGCCCGGGACGCGGATCGACTGGCCGCGATGGCCACGGAGCTGGGCGCCCGACACGGGCACGACGTCCAGACGCTGCCGGCGGACCTGTCCACCGATGACGGCTGCGCCACCGTCGAACAGCGGCTGGCGTCCGACGCTCCCGTTCACCTCCTGGTCAACAACGCCGGCATCAGCCTGAACAAGCCGTTCCTGCGCTCCACAGCGGAGGACGAGGCGCGGCTGCTCCGCCTCAATGTGCACGCCGTCATGCGATTGACACTGGCGGCGCTACGTCCGATGACCGAACGGCGCGATGGGGCAGTGATAAATGTCTCTTCAGTTGCTGGGTTTGGCGCGGTGATGCCCGGGTCGACCTACTCGGCCAGCAAGGCGTGGGTCACCAATTTCAGTGAGTCCGTGGGCCAGTCGGCCCGCCCTTTCGGCGTCCGGGTGATGGCTCTGTGCCCCGGTTACACCCGTACCGAATTCCACGAGCGGGCCGGCATCAACATGTCCAAAACGCCGAACTGGATGTGGCTGCGAGCCGAGGACGTCGTCGAAGAGGGCCTGCGTGACCTGCGCAAAGGCAAGTTGGTGAGTGTTCCGGCGTGGAAGTACAAGGTGGCCGTCGCCGGTCTGCGGCACGCGCCGCGCCGGCTACTCGAAGTGGTCTCGCGCGACACCCGCGGCCGGATCGGTCGCGAGGAACGCTGAGCCCTGGGCGCGTCGTCGCGCCGGAGACGCCGCCGTCGGTCGTTGGCGCACCGCGACCGAGCCAGTCGCTGAGCGTAGTCGGACATCGCCCGTCATCGGTGTCTCACCGCCCTGATTCGGCAGGCCCGTCCACACGGCGTTCAGAGTTGCGCAGTAACCTCTATCGCCATGGGGGACCACGACGACCTGCGCAAATTCATTACCGACCTGGCTGTGGTCCACGGACGGGTCACGTTGTCATCGGGGCGCGAGGCAGACTGGTACGTCGATCTGCGACGCGTCACGCTCCATCACCAGGCCGCTCCGTTGGTCGGTAAGGCGCTGCTCGACCTGACCGCCGACTGGGAGTACGACGCGGTCGGTGGCCTCACCCTGGGCGCGGACCCTGTCGCGCTCTCGATGCTGCACGCCGCCGCTGGAACCGGCCGCGCCTTGGACGCCTTCGTGGTGCGCAAGGCGGGCAAGGCACACGGTCTACAGCGACGGATCGAGGGACCGGAGGTGGCCGGCCGCCGGGTGTTGGCGGTGGAGGACACGTCCACAACGGGCGGAAGTGTGTTGACCGCCGTCGAGGCTCTTCGCGAGGCCGGAGCCGAAGTCGTGGGCGTGGCGGTTATTGTTGATCGAGGCGCCGGCGACGCGGTGCGAGCCGCCGGATTGCCGTACCGGGCGGCCTATACGTTGGCTGACCTCGGCCTTGTGGCGTAAAAGTCTGCCGATTCGTATCTGCTGATATGCAGGCGGATCGATGCTGCTGGTGGAAGGATGGAATACGTGGGAACTGCGTTGGCCGAAATGACTATGCCTCAGATCTCGCCGCTTGCCGGTGAGCCGATCGAACGTGCCGATGCCGAGCGTCTCGCGGGGGTCCTCAAGGCCCTTGCGGATCCCGCCCGGTTGCGGCTGCTCAGCCTGATCCAGTCGGCCCCCGAGGGCGAGGCGTGCGTCTGTGACCTGACCGCGCCGCTCGGCCTCTCCCAGCCGACGGTCAGTCACCACCTGCGTATCCTCACCGAGGCCGGCTTGCTGGAGCGGGAGAAGCGCGGTGTCTGGGCGTACTACCGGCTGGTCCCGAGCGCGATCGCGACGATCGCCGACCTGCTGACCCCGCCGCGTAAGCGGGCCACCAAGAAGGCCCGCTGACGTAAGGCGCTGCGCACCGTCTCGTACCCGGGGCGGTGTCCGGTGGCGAACCAGGGGTGGCGCCACCGGTAGCTGATACCTGCTCGTCCCCGGCCGCACCGCCGGAGGCCGGGTCCGACATGCCGACGGCCGACCCCCACACCAGGGGGCCGGCCGTCGTCGTACCCGGGATCAGCGCTGCTGACCGTTGCCGTGCCCCCCGCGACGGTCGTGCGGGTGCTCGTCGTGGTCGAACTTCTCACGCACCGCGTCCACGGCGCCCGCGGCGCTGGCCGCCGCGACGACCGCGACCGCCTCGCCCCGCTTGCGCGCCCGCCGGTCGCGGAGGAACTCGAAGAAGATCGGCAGCACCGAGATCAGGATGATCAGTGCGACCACCGGCAGGATGTAGTGGTCGATCTTATCGCCGATCGCCTTGTAGATCCGGTCGGCGAGCAGGTAGCCGATCAGCAGGATGCCGTCCACCCAGAGCACCCCGCCGACGATGTTCCACAGCAGGAACTGCCGGGCCGGCATGCCCAGCGCCCCGGCGACCGGGTTGAGGAACGTCCGCACGATCGGGATGAAACGCGCCAGCACCACGGCCTTGGCCGGGCCGAACTTCTGGAAGTAGTACTCGGCCTTCTCCACGTACTCCTTCTTGAAGAGCCGCGAGTTGGGCCGCTCGAACATCCGTCGGCCGTACCGCGCACCGAGCCAGTGCCCCAACTGCGCGCCGAGGATCGCGCAGATCGGTCCCCCGATCAGCAGACCGGCCAGCGAGAGGCGGGTTCCGTCGCCGAAGATAGCGTCCGCCACCGGCGAGGCGGCCACCCCGGCGAGGAACAGCAGCGAGTCGCCGGGGAAGAAGAAGCCCACCAGCAGGCCGGTCTCGGCGAAGAGGATCACCCAGACGCCGACCAGCCCGAAGGTCTGCAACAGGTCCTTGGGATCGAGCGGGTTCAGGGCGACGCTCTCCGTGAGAGCGCGGGTCTTCTCAGCTGTGTCCACGGCCACAAAGGGTACCGAAGCCCGCAGTCCGGGCCGCGCCGGACCGGTGCTCACCACCCGGTTGCCGGATACGACGGTGCCCCGCCGACCAGCGTGGTCGACGGGGCACCGGTACCGCTGGGATGGATCAGGCGACGAAGCGGGTCCGGCGGCGCTTGGCCACCAGGTAGCCGCCGACGCCCGCGGCGAGCAGCAGCGCGCCGAGGCCGGCGAGCAGGCCGGTCGACTGACCGGTGATCGGCAGCGAGCCACCGTCACCGTTGCCGCCACCCTCGCCGCTGGACGAGGCCGGGTTGATCACGATCGTCGCCGTGTTGTTGCCCTTGTTCGGGTCACCGGCGAGCACGGTGGTGACAGCACCCGAGGCGTTCGCGTCGACCTTGTCGATCCGAAGTCGGAACTCGTACGTGGTCACGTCGTCCGGCCAGGTCTCGAGGCTCAGGCACGCGTACTCCTTCGCGCCCGGCTCACCCCAGGCCGCGTCCCACGGGTCCCACGCGGTGCCCGGCTTGAACGGCACGCAGTTGGGGTCGACCTCTACCGCCGTGGTGCCGGCCGGAACGGTCACCCGAACCGGCAGGTCCTCCATCCCGAGGTCCGGCGTGCCCTGGCCGATGTACTCCAGCACCGCCGGCCCCAGGTTGGTGAAGCTCGGCGCGACGGTGACCACGTCGCCCTTCTTGCCACTTGCGGTCGCGCCCTTGGCCGCGAGGTCAGCCGAAGTGTTGCCGGTTACCCGAACGCTCCCGATGGTGACGTCGTTCGACACGTCGACGTCGGTCTGCGGCACCCGTGCTGCCTGCATCGACTGCTCGACCAGGCGGAGCTTGTCGCCGTTGCCGGGCTTGAAGTCCTCCATGGGCGAGTCCTTGGACGCCAGGTCCCAGTCGTCAGTGGTCCACCAGGACAGCGCCACTGAGAAGGTCGCACGGGTGCGTGCCTTCGCGCTCACCTTGATCGGCATGCCGTTCGAGAGCTTGTACGACTTGCCCGGCTCGATCTTCGTGTCGAACGCGCAGACGGCGACCATGCCCCACTCGTCGGACCTGCAGTTCGAGTGGTCGCCGCCGTAGGCGGCGAGTTCCTGGGCCTGCAACACGAGAACGGCGCCATCGATGGCGGTCTCGCCGGTGTTACGAACGACACCCGGCAGTCCTGCCGTGGTGCCCGGGGCGCCGCTGGCCTCGACGGTCGGGTCGCCCGCCAGGTCGACGCCCTCGGCGATGGTGACGCCTGCCGTCGCCTTGGCGGTCTTGCCCCCGGAGGTGATGCTGATCGCCAGGGATCCCTGCTGCCCCGGCTTCGCGTCGTCCTTACCCGAGACCGTGTAGTCGAACCACGGCGGCATGCCGTCCTCGGTTTCGCTCTCGCAGTGCAGCTTCGTCGGCGAGACGTCGCAGGTCCAGCCCCACATCGGCTCCACGATGGCGAAGTCCGCGACTGCGGAGAGGTCGACGTCCACCGAGGTCTCGCCGAACGTCGGCTCGGACTCGTCATCGGTCGGCCGGGCGTAGAGGTAGCCGGACGTGGAATGACCCGGTGCCACGAGCACGTCATGCGTGGCGATATCGAAACGGGCCTCGTCGGCGAGGGCCGGGCTGGCGGAGGCGGCGACGAACGCGCCTGCGACGCCCAGTCCGGCGAGCCAGCGCCGGCTGGAGTGGGTGAGCATGAGGGGGATTCCTCCAGTAGGGGGATTCAGGTGCAGCCTGTGGATCTTAAGGAACCGCTAAGGTTCGGCGTCGTCCCTGATCACCGCCTGGTCAGCAGGACGAACCGAAAGGCTGATCACCGCCACCGCAATGTTCAGCGCGTCCGCTCCCGTCAACTGAAGCAGGAACCCGGGAGGTGCAGTGACGTACGAGGAGTTCGCGGACACGCGGCTTGCCCCGCTGCTGCGGTACGCGGTGATGCTCACCGGTGATCCGCACCAGGCGCAGGATCTGGTGCAGGAGACGATGGTCCGGGTCCAACTGAACTGGCGGCGGGTCGCCCGCGCGGACTCGCCCGAGCGGTACGTGCGCCGCATGCTCACCAACCAGTACGTCGACTGGAAGCGCGGCTCGTGGATGCGTCGGGTACTGCTGCGCGGGGAGCCCGACGAGTCCCTGCCGGCGTCCGCCGACCACGCCCAGTCCGCCGTGGACCGGGACCAGATCTGGACCTGGCTGTCCCGGCTGCCGCGCCGGCAGCGCGCCACCCTCGTGCTGCGTTACTACGAGGATCTGCCCGACGCCGAGATCGCCGACATCCTCGGCTGTGCCGTCGGGACCGTCCGTTCGTCCATCTCCCGGGCCCTTGCCACGCTCCGGGCCGAGTACGTGGAGGTTCCCTCATGATCGAGGATGACCTGCGTGCCGCCTTCGCCCGGCACGAGCCGCTGACCCCGCCGACCGGCCCGCTGCGCGCGGCGATCGACCGCCTGACCATCCGCCGTCGCCGTCGGCGTCGCCGCTGGCAGGCCGGTGGTGTCGCGTTGGCGCTGCTCGGGGTGCTGGGGATCGGGGTGCCGCTGCTGACTCCGGAGCGCGGGGGGCCGCCGCCGGCCGCCGAACTGCTCGGTGAGTCCGCTCGACCGGTGCCAACCGGCGCGCTGAACATCCTGCTGCTCGGCATCGACGGCGACGGGCCGGCGGCGACGCGGGCCGACGCGGTGCTGTTGGTGCACATCCCGGCCGACCGCAGTCGCCCGTACCTGGTGTCGCTGCCCCGCGACCTGGGCGTGTCGATCCCGGGCCACGGCACCGACAAGCTGAACGCCGCTTTTCCGGCCGGCGTCGGGTCGACCCGGCCGGAGATGACCAAGGGGTACGAGTTGACCCGGCGCACGGTGGCCGAGCTGACCGGGGTACGGGTGGATGCCGGCGTGGTGCTGACGTACCGCACCGTGAGCGCGCTGACCGACGCCGTGGGCGGTGTGCCGGTCTGCCTGAGCGAGCGGGTGCGATCCGTGCACACCCGGCGGGTCTTCCCGGCCGGCTGCCAACGTCTCGACGGCGCCGCGTCGGTCGACCTGCTCCGCCAGCGCTACGGTCTGCCCGCGGGGAGCCAGGACCGGGACCGCAACGCCCGTCTCTTCGCCGCCGGTCTCGTCCGCCAGACCACCGACCGGGGCGCACTCACCGATCCGGTACGCCTCGCCAGACTGCTGGCCGCCGTCGGCCCGGACCTCGTGGTGTCACCCGACCGGGCGGCCGTGCTGGACCTGCTGCGGCTCGTGCCCACGCTGCGGTCGGTCGAGCCGGTCGGGCTCGGTCTGCCGGTGGCCCTGCCGAGCGCGAGGGACCGCTCGCTGCGGGCCGACCCGACGTTCGTGCCGGATTTCCTGAAGGCGCTGCGGGAGGACCGCCTCGGCGACTGGGCGGCCCGTCACCCGACGTTGGTCGACCAAGCCCGGTGACTCCGTGGACTGCGACGGCACCCCACCGCCAAGGGGACGAACGACGGCGGGGTGCCGGTCAGGCGGGGTCGGTCAGGCGACGAAGTGGCTGCTGCGACGTCGGGCGATCAGGTACGCGCCGAGGCCGGCGGCGAGCAGCAGACCACCGAGGCTGGCGAGCAGGCTCGTGGGGGTGCCGGTGATGGGCAGCGAACCACCGCCACCGCTGCCTCCGTCACCGCTGCCGCCGCCCTGGCCCGGGTTGACCAGGATCGTGGCCCGGTCGTTGGCCGGCTTGATGTCGCCCCTGAAGCCCCCGCCGGCGGGACACTCACACGGCGCGTTGACCCATACCGTGCCCTTGGCGTTGGGGACGACCCTGTCGATACGTAGGCGGAACTCCACGGTGTAGGTCTCGCCCGCCACCAGGAGCATTTCCGATGCGCACTGGTACGTGCGGGTGCCCGGCCGCAGTTCGCAACTGTCGGGGACTCCGACGGCTGTGGTGCCGGGCGGCAGCTCGACGACTGTGTGTGTGGCGGCCTCGTATTCCTCGCTCACGTTGTCGAGCGTCGCCGGGCCGTTGTTCCGGAAACCGACGGTGGCCGTGACGACAGCGCCAGACCTGCCCTTGAGCGTGGCGCCGATCGCCGCGAGGTCGGTGCCGTTCCTGCCGGTGACCTTGATGATCCAGCCGGTGTGGTCGTAGCCCGGGCCGACGTCGGTCTGGTCGGCCTGCCGCATCCCGCTGGGTGCCCCGGTCAGGGTCAGCTTCGGGCCGCTGCCACGCGCGCCCTCTCGCGCGCCAACGGCTTCGCGAACCCGGGTCAGGTCCGCAAAGTCGGCAACGGTCATGAACTGGGCATAGCCGGACAGGTTGCTCGGGGCGTAGGTGTCCCTGGCGAGTTCGAGGTTCAACGTGGTGGCGAGCCCCTCGCCCGCCGGGATCTCCTGGTCGAACTGGCAGGAGACCAGGTGGTCGTCGGAGTACAGGCAGTTGCTGAACCGATCCTTGGTCCGGATCGCGTACGGAAGGTCGAAGACCGCGACGAAGCCCGTGACGGTCTCGTCGCCGACGTTGGACACGGCCAGCGGCACCGAAACCTTCCCGCCCGGCTTCGAGGAAGGGTAGGTGAACGGCCCGCCGGCCAGGTCGACGCCCTCGCCGATGCGGACCCGCGAGGTGTAGCTGCCCTGCCGCCCGCCCGCTGCCTCGAAGCTGATCACCACGTCGCCGGAGTCGCCGAGCTGCGCGTCCTGAGTGGCGGTCAGGGCCACCCGTTTGGTAGCGCCTCGGTAGATCCCGCTGCCGAGCGGCGGCACCTCGTTCAGGGTGACGCCGAAGGACTCCGCGCAGACGAGAACGCCCGGCTCCGGTGTGGCGCACTCCTGCTGGTCAAAGGGGCCAATAGTGATCTTGTTGGCCAGTGAGCGGTAGTCGTACCGCACGGCGACGTCGCTGAGGCTCGTCGCCTCGTCGGCGTACAGAAACAGGCTTCTGACCTTCTCCGAGCCGCCGGCCAGGGTGGAGTCCTGGAAGTACGGCTCGATCGTTGCCGCGGCGACGGCGGGGGTTGCCGAGGCAACGATCAACGCTCCTGCGGCACCCAGCCCCGCCAGCCAGCGGATCGATTGCTTGAGCATGGGGGTCCTCCCGATGAGACAGTGGTGGCGCTCGCCCAACCTAGGGAGACCCCGACACTTTCGGTGACCCGGTGCTATCGATATTTGTCGAACGAACCGAACGGCTGGACACCTCTGCCCCAACGGACAACGGTCGTGGGGCAGGTCAGCGGTAGTCGTCCTCATCCCCGGTGACCACCCGGGCCTGCTCCATGGCGTCCCAGTCGTCGACCTCCATGCCGCGGTGTGGCTCGCCGTCGACGTAGGCGGGGTCGACCGAGGTGGCCTGCTCGACCGCGTCGGCCGGCTCCGCCTCCGGATCGCGTTCGTCCGCGGCGAGGTGGTCGCCGGGGGTGAAGTCCTCATCGGGCTGACCCATCGTCCCTCCCGGGGTCTCGGGGCACGGCTCCCACCACCGTACGGGCTGCGGCCACTCCGCGCCGGCAAGCCGAGTCGGCCGAATCACCCCGGGACGGCGGGAGCCGGTGCCAGGATGGTGCCGTGGGCTTCCTCATCCGACTGGCGATCACCGCGGTCGCGCTGTGGGTGACCACGCTGATCGTGCCCGGGGTGGACGTGCACGGCCGTTCGGGTGGCAACACCGTGCTCACGCTGATCGTGGTGGCGCTCATCTTCGGTGTGATCAACGCCGTACTCAAGCCGATCATCCGGGTGGTCGGCTGTGTGTTCTACCTGCTCACCCTCGGCCTGTTCGCCCTGGTGGTGAACGCGCTGCTCTTCCTGCTCACCGACCGGATCGCGCGCGGGCTCGACCTGCCGTTCCAGGTGGACGGCTTCTGGGCGGCGTTCTGGGGAGCGATCGTGATGACCGTGGTCACCTGGCTGATCAGCGTCATCGTGCCGGACCGTCTGGACACCCGGTGAGCGGCTGACACCCCCTCGGTTGGTCCTGCGCACCTCACCTGCGGGATACTGCCGGGCGGAGGACAGCGCGGTCCGGCGCACAGACGAACAACAGCGGCCAGCACGGCCGAGAGTGGTAAGTAAGGAGCACATCACATGCCCATCGCTTCCCCCGAGGCCTACGCGGAGATGCTGGACCGCGCCAAGGCTGGCCGGTACGCGTACCCCGCGATCAACGTGACCTCCTCCCAGACGCTGAACGCGGCGCTCAAGGGCTTCGCCGACGCGGAGAGCGACGGCATCATCCAGGTCTCCACCGGTGGCGCGGAGTACCTGTCCGGTCCCTCGATCAAGGACATGGTCACCGGCGCGGTGGCGTTCGCCGCGTACGCGCACGAGGTGGCCAAGAAGTACTCGGTGAACATCGCCCTGCACACCGACCACTGCCCGAAGGACAAGCTGGACAAGTTCGTGCGTCCGCTGATGGCCATCTCGCAGGAGCGGGTCAAGCGCGGCGAGGAGCCGCTGTACCAGTCGCACATGTGGGACGGCTCGGCCGTGCCGGTCGCCGAGAACCTGCAGATCGCTTCCCAGCTCCTCGACGAGGCCGCCAAGGCCAAGATCGTCCTGGAGATCGAGGTCGGCGTCGTCGGTGGTGAGGAGGATGGCGTCGAGAACGCCATCAACGACAAGCTCTACACCACCACCGAGGACGGCCTGGCCATGGTCGAGGCGCTCGGCCTCGGCGAGAAGGGCCGCTACATGGCGGCGCTGACCTTCGGCAACGTGCACGGCGTCTACAAGCCGGGCAACGTCAAGCTCCGCCCCGAGATCCTGAACCAGATCCAGGAGGCGGTCGGTACCAAGTACGGCAAGGAGAAGCCGCTGAGCCTGGTGTTCCACGGCGGCTCGGGCTCCCTGCTCAGCGAGATCCGTGAGGCGCTGGACTACGGCGTGGTGAAGATGAACATCGACACCGACACCCAGTACGCCTTCACCCGGCCCGTCGCCGACCACATGCTGCGCAACTACGACGGCGTGCTGAAGATCGACGGCGAGGTCGGCAACAAGAAGCAGTACGACCCGCGCGCCTGGGGCAAGGCCGCCGAGGCCGGCCTGGCCGCCCGCGTCGTCGAGGCGTGCGAGCACCTGCGCTCCACCGGCACCACGATGACCAAGTAGTTGCTTGAAAGGAAGGGCCCCTTATTAACAGACGTCTGTTAATAAGGGGCCCTTCCTTTCAAGCGGTCAGCAGGCGGACGGCCTCGCGGACGTCGTCGGTGAGGTGGATCGTCGACGACAGGTCACCGAACGGCGAGGCGGCCAGCAGCGGGCGCAGCAGCGCCTCCACCGGCAGCTCCCGCGTCCAGTAGTCACGGTCCAGGAAGATGTACGCGCCGCTGGCCCCGTGGGTGCCGTAGTAGGTCTTGGTGGCCGCCTGGAACACCTCCTGCACCGTGCCCGCCCGCCCCGGCGCGAACACGATGCCGCCCCGGGCGAGGCGCAGAATGGTGTCCTCCCGGATCGCGTTCGAGAAGTACTTCGCGATCCGCCCCGCGAACAGGTTCGCCGGCTCGTGCCCGTACAACCAGGTCGGGATGGCCAGCCCGCCGGCCCGCGCCCAACCGAGGTCGTCGCCCCGCTGGCGGGGTACGCCCGCGTACCGCTGCCGGATCGTCAACGCCACCGCCGTGTACCGGTGGTGGTCGGTGAAGTCGGGCGCGGTGGCCAGCAGGTCGATCGCCGCGGTCAGGTCCGCCGCCGGTCGGTCCGCCAGGAAGGCGCCGAGATTCGCGGCCTCCATCACCCCGGGGCCGCCGCCGGTCACCACCAGCCGGTCGGCCCGCGCCAGCTCCCACCCCAGCACCGCCGCCATCCGGTACGCGGGACTGCCGCGCCGCACCGCGTGACCGCCCATGATGCCCACCACCGACTGTGACCCGTGCGCGGCCAACCAGGCCCGGGTGGCGTCACCCAGCGCGTTGTCCACGCCGTGGTCGTGCAGCCGCTGGCCGAGCGCCTCCTTCACGTCCGGCAGCGCGCCGCCGTGTGCCCGGTAGTGCTCGTACACCCGGGTGTCGTACATCCCGGCGAACCCGCCCTCGACGAACCCGGCGGCAAGGTCGTCCGGGGTGTAGAGGTGCGCCGGCTGGGTCGGGTACGGCAGCCCGGAGAACGGCGGCACCACGTTCGCGCCGCGCCGGACCAGGTCGGCGCCGACCTCCCGGGAGGCGAACCGGCAGCCGACGAAGAGGGCGCCGGTGACCTCGATGCCGGTCAGGTCGGGCACCGGGGCGAGGTCGAGGCGTAGCCCCTGCACGGTCAGCCCGGTCAGCCGGCCGGTGACCAGTTGCCGGTCGAATTCGTCCCGGGTCTGGATCTCGTCGGCGTGCAGGTGCGGTTCGATGACGTCGGTGGGTGGTGGGGTCGGCACCGGGCCATCCTGCCCCTTCGGCGGGGTCGGCCAAACCCCGGACGGCCCCGGGACGCGACAGGAGCCCGGCGGTCGTGGCCACCGGGCTCCTGCGTAACCGGGTCCTGGGGAGGCTCCGGACCATTAGTTGTAGTGGAAAACACCTGGCGGCGGCATAGGCCGCAGGCGTGATGAACTCCTCAGCCGTTCAGCGGGACGCGTCCGCCGACCCGCTCGCATGTCGCCCTGTCCAGCGGGTTGAATGGGGCGATGCAGAACCTTTTGCCGGAGCCACCGGCCACCCTCCTGCCCGCGAACGACGAGGCCGACGCCGCCTTGGCCGCTGCCCAGGAGGCCGGCACCGACGAGGCGTACGCCGAGGTCGCGGCCCGCTTCCCGACCTTCAGCGCAGCGTGGGGCGCGCTCGCCGCCCGGGCGTTCGCGGCCGGCGCGGTGGTGACGGGCTACGCGTACGCGCGCACCGGCTACCACCGTGGCCTGGACCAGCTCCGCCGCAACGGCTGGAAGGGCCACGGGCCCGTGCCGTGGTCCCACGAGCCCAACCGGGGCTTCCTGCGCTGCCTGTACGTGCTCTCCCGGGCCGCCGACGAGATCGGCGAGGCCGACGAGGCGGCCCGCTGCGCCCAGTTCCTGCGCGACTGCGACCCGGCAGCGGCGGACGCGCTGGCCAGCAACTGACCTCATTCCGACGGCCGGCCCGACACCGGGCCGGCCGTCGGCTGCTCAGAGCCCTTCGGCGACCGCTGCGGCGATCTTCAGCCAGGCGTCCCGGGTGGCCGCGGAGAGACCGCCGTACCGGATCGGCTCGCCGCTGTCGATGAGCCGCTCGTACGGCGCCAGCAGCACCGCCCTGGTGCGAGCCGCGAAGTGCTCCTGAATGGCCGGCAAGTCGATCTCCTTGCGGGACGGCGGCATCGACACCACCGTCACCGCCTGCCGGACCAGCCGCTGCCGGCCGCTCTGCTCCAGGTGGTCGAGCATCCGGGCGGCGGTCTCCGCCGAGTCGTTACGGGCGGACATGGTGACCACGAGCTGGTCGGTGGCGTCCATCGACGCCTGCCAGTTCTGCGCCCGTACGTTGTTCCCCGTGTCCACGAAGATCAGCTTGTAGAACCGGCTGACCACCTCGCGGATCTCGGCGAACGCGGCAGCGGTCAACATCTCGCCGCCGGTGGCCGACTCGTCCGAGGCGAGCACGTCGAACATGCCCTCGCCCTGCGACCGCACGTACTGCGACAGGTCGCCGACCCGCCCGTGCGCGCCCTGGAACTGCCCGAGATCACGCAGCATGTCGCGCACCGTGCGGGCATGGAAGTCCTGCTGGGCGCGCATCCCGAGGGTGCCCTGGGTCTCGTTGTTGTCCCAGGCCAGCACGTAGCCGCCGCGCTTCTGACCGAACGTCATGGCGAGCAGCAGGATGGCCACCGTCTTACCGGCGCCGCCCTTCGGGTTGACCACGGTCACCTGCCGCAGCCCGCCGAAGTTGCGGCGCACCATCTCGATGTCCCGCTTGAGCTCCTGCTCGTGCCGGCCCGGAGAGAGCCGGAGCAGGCCCATCTTGTTGACCACCGCCCGTACGCCCATGGTGGCCACCGGGTCGGCGGGCCGGACCTGCCGACGGCGGGCGAAATCCTCCGCCGTCGGCGCGGCCGTGGTCTCCGGCGTCCACGTGGCGTCCGGGTAGCCCGTGGCCGGCACCCGTGCCACCGGGTCGGTCTCCTGGTACTGCTGCGGCGGGACCGGTGGAGCCGCCGCCGCGCCCTGCTGCCAGGGCGGCGGATACCAGCCCGGCGACGGGGGAACGGCCCCGGCGGCGGGGTCGGCACGGCGTCCTGCTGCGGTGGCTCCGCCGGGCCGGCCTGGCCAGGGATCGCCGCCTGGCCGCCGTAGACCTGCCCCGCGTACGTCTGCCCCGCCGCGCCGCCGCTGTCGACGGCGGGTGTCGGGGGTGGCGGAACCGGCGGGGTGGGGATCGGTGGCGGCGGAATGTCGACCTGCTCCGGTGCCGACGGGGTCGGGCTGGCCGGTCGCTGCGGTGGATACGCCCAGGGTGACTCGGCCGCGGGCCGAGCCGCCCCGACGGCAGGCGTGGTCTCCCCGCCACCCTGCGACACCGGTTCCGCTGCCGGCCCTGCGGCCTGGCCGGCCGTGCCGGGGTCTGCCGTTGCCGCGCCGGCTGCGGGCTGCCCTGCTGCGGGTGGCGCTGTTGCTCCGGGGCTTGCGGTGGCCGCACCGTCGGCGGGCGCGGCCACGACCGGCGGGCGATCCAGGGAGAACGGTAGATCCAGGTCGACCCCACCCGACACGCCCGATTGGCCGGGGGGCGGGACGGCGGTGGTGGCCGCCGGGTTCGGCGTGGCGCCCTCGGCGGTCGGCGTGCCGGTGGACGACGGCGACGAGTCGTTGCCGGCTCCGATGAGCCCGCCCACGGCGGGCGGCAGCGGTGGCGTCGGCGGTGCGGGCAGCGCCGGAGGAGCGGGCGACGTCGTCGACGCGGCCGGCGGGTCGGCCGGAGGCCAGCTCGGTTGCGCCGGCGCCCAGCCCGTGCCCGGCCCGCCCGGCCCGTTCGCGCCCCAGCCCGTCGGTGGCGGCACCGCCCCGGTCAGCGACGGATAGTCCGACGGAGACGGCGGCGGCAGGGCCGCCGCGCCCGGCTGCCCGGGGACGCCAGGACGGCCGACCGACGGCGCCGTGATCGGCGGTGCGGCGACCGGCGGTGACACGGCCGCAGGCGCGGACTGCGACGGGGCGACCCGCTGCTCGGCGACCGCCGCCCACGGCGGTACCACCTCTGCGCCCTGCTCGGCCGGATCCGGCGGCCACAGTGGTTCGATGTCCCGCTCCGGCACCGGCTGCTGGCCGGGCACCTGCGCCCGGTCGGCGTTCTTGTCCATTACGGTTCCTCCCCAGTCCTCCTGCGAGGATAGGCCCACCGGCCGACCGGGGCCGGTCGGCGAAACGGGGGTCAGACCACCCAGACCGCCCAGGCACCCGGTTCGACCCACCACGAGCGCTTGCGGGTCAGCTCACCCTCGACGCCGTCGTCGAGGTAGGGCACCTTTCCCTCGCGGGGCAGCACCGACACCGCCCGTCCGCGAGCCCGCCGCACTTCGAGGCGTACCCGCTTGCGACCCCACGTCGACCTGACGACCACCGGAACGGCCACCGCGACCTCGACCTGGCCGTCCGCCGGGTCCGGCGCGGCCAGCAACGTCACGTCGTCGAGCGACGCGTACCCGCCGGCGTTGCCGACCGCGCAGGCCAGCAACGGTTCGTCACCGTTCGTGAGGACGGTGTCGTCGACCTCCACCCGGGCCCGCCAGTGCAGCGGCCGACCCGCGTCGTCGGCGGCCCCGAACAGCGCGCCGTCCAGGGTCACCGAGCCGCCGTCATTGCGCAGCAGATCCAGCCGACGCGGCGTGCCGTCGAGCACCGCGGCCGCCACGGCCGCCGGGTCGCGGGGCAACCCGAACTGCGCGGCCAGGTCCCGCTGGGCGCCGCCGCGCGCCGGGTCGAGCGGGAGTACGGCGACCGGCGGCAGGTCGGGCAGGGTCCGGTCGTCACGCAGGTCCGCCGGGCGACGGCTCGGCGCTGGCGCGTACCGCCGAACGAGCCGGCGCAGCACGGCGCGCAACTGACCGTCGCTGGCCGTGGCGACGACCAGCCGGGTCTTGCCGTCCGCGTCCGGCCAGGTGAGGCCGTCCGGACGGGCCGGGCCGTCGAGCTGCGCGAGTACGGCGTCGATCTCCGCGTCCGAGCGGGCGGTGACCATCTGCACCCGGGCACCCCGGGCGGTCAGCGCGTCGGCGCAGGCCAGCACCGGCACCCGGGGCCGATCGGTGGCGCAACTGTCGGCGTCACCCGGCGTCGGTCCGGTTCCGTCGACGCCCGCGCCGGTCGCGTCCGCGCCGCCGCAGCAGGCCTCGCCGCTGCCGCACCCGCCGGAAGCGTCCCGCTCCGACGAAAGGGTGAGCAGCACCACGTCGTACACCGAAGGAGCCTCCCGCCTCTCGACGCGACCCCTGCCGGTCGCGCCGTCACTACTTGTTAACCTGACACCCCGGGCTCGCCAACCGGTCGCCATCTGGCACCCGAGCCTTCTGGAGGCGGAAGAGATGCCAGCGATCGTGCTCATCGGCGCTCAGTGGGGCGACGAGGGCAAGGGCAAGGTTACCGACCTGCTGGGTGAGCGGGTCGACTACGTCGTGCGCTACTCCGGCGGCAACAACGCCGGGCACACGGTGATCACCCCGGACGGCCAGAAGTACGCGCTCCACCTGATGCCCTCCGGGGCGCTCTCGCCGAGCGCGATGATCGTCATCGGCAACGGCGTGGTCGTCGACCCGAAGGTGCTCCTCGCCGAGATCGACGGTCTCGCCGAGCGTGGCGTGGACGTGTCCCGGCTGCGGATCTCCGGTGACGCGCACCTCATCATGCCGCACCACCGGGCACTGGACCGGGTCGTCGAGCGGTACCTCGGCTCGTCCCGGATCGGTACCACCGGTCGGGGCATCGGCCCCGCGTACGGCGACAAGGTCGCCCGGATGGGCATCCGACTCCAGGACCTGCTCGACCCGGGCATCCTGCGCAAGAAGCTGGAACTCGCACTGCGCGAGAAGAACCAGATGCTGTTCAAGGTCTACAACCGTAAGGCGATCGACCTCGAGGCCACGGTCGACGAGTACCTGGAGTACGCGGAGCGGCTCAAGCCGTACATCGCCGAGACGCGGGCGATGCTCTGGGACGCGCTGGACCGGGGCGACACGGTGCTGTTGGAGGGCGCGCAGGCCACCATGCTGGACATGGACCACGGCACGTACCCCTTCGTGACGTCGTCCAACCCGACGGCCGGTGGCGCCTGCGTGGGCGCCGGCATCCCGCCGACCGCGATCAACCAGGTGATCGCGGTGAGCAAGGCGTACACCACCCGGGTCGGCTCGGGGCCGTTCCCGACCGAGCTGTTCGACGCCAACGGCGCGCACCTGCGCAAGATCGGCGCGGAGTACGGCACCACCACCGGCCGGGAGCGCCGGTGCGGGTGGTTCGACGCGGTGGTGGCCCGGTACGCCTGCCGCCTCAACGGCGTCACCGACCTGGTCATCACCAAGCTGGACGTGCTCACCGGGCTGCCGAAGGTGCCGATCTGCGTCGGCTACGAGATCAACGGCAAGCGGGTCGACGACATGCCGATGAGCCAGACGGACTTCCACCACGCCACGCCGGTGTACGAGGAGTTGGACGGGTGGTGGGAGGACATCACCAAGGCCCGCACCCCCGAAGACCTGCCGGAGAACGCCCGTCGCTACATCGCCCGCGTAGAGGAACTCTGCAACACGAGGGTGAGCGTCATCGGCGTAGGCCCAGGCCGAGACGAAAACGTACTCCAACACCCCCTCCTCCCCTAACCCCCAAACCCCACCCCCACCCCACCCATTCGCCTCGGTGATCAAGAGGTTCGCGTCAGGAATCGGCGCGAATTTGACGCGAACCTCTTGATCGACGGGAACAAGCCTTCTGGGTTTTCCACAGGGGAACTGGGGTTATCCACAGGGGCTTGGGTGCGGGTGTGGCGGTGGGCAGGGTGTGGGGGTGGGACCACACCAGGTGCTTCGTGATGTAGCGGCCGGGCAGGACGGGATCGTCACCCTGGCCCAGGCCCTGCGCGCCGGTCTGACGAGAGACCAGGTCCGACAGTTGTGTCGGTCCGGCAGGTGGCAGGGGCTCCTGCGTGGGTGCTACGTCCCGGAGGCAGCGTCGTCCGATTCGACGCTGCGACGCGCCCGCATCCGGGCAGCGACCGCGAGCCTCGGGCCGGCTGCCTTCGCGGTCCTCGACACGGCGCTCGAGGTGCACGGCATCGCCGGCCTGCGGCGGACGTCACAGGTGCACGTATCGGTGCCGGTCGACAGGCCCCGGCCTCAGCGCGCGCTGGCGCCCTGGTTGGTCGTACACCAGGTCACCGTGGGTCCCGGCGAGATAGCAACGGTCGCGGGTGTCCGCGCGACCGCTCCGCTTCGCACGATTTCGGACGTCATTCTGCGTGCTGATCGATACTCGGCAGTCTCCGTCCTCGATTCGGCGCTCTGCCAGGGGCTCGTCACGCCGGACGACCTCGACGTGATCCCGCGTCTGATCCGGGGTCGGCGGGGTGCGGTCGCGGCACGACCCTGGCTGGCGGAAGCAGACGGCCGTGCACAGTCGCCCCTGGAAACGCGTACCCGGCTGCGATGTGTCGACGGAGGGGTGCCGCCGGACGCCTTGCAGTTGGAGGTACGCGACGACGACGGATACCTGCTCGGCATCGGTGACCTCGGGTGGCGCGCGCCGAGGGTGATAGCGGAAGCCGACGGTCGCAGCGCCCATGACACCCCGGAGGCGGCCTTCGCTGACCGCCACCGTCAGAATCGCCTGGTCAACGCCGGCTGGACGATCCTCCGTTTCACCTGGCAGGACACCCTGCGCCCCGACTACATCCCCTGGACCGTCCGCCGGGCGATCACGAAAAACCAGGACCAACGCCGGTGATCAAGAGGTTTGCGTCAAATCCGCGCCCCTTCCTGACGCAAACCTCTTGATCACCGGGGGGGGCGGGGGCTGGGGGCCGGGGCCGGGGGCGAGGGCCCGGGGGGCGGCGGGGCGGCGGGGCGGGGTGGGGGGTTGGGTGGGCAGTAGGATGGGGCGTTGTGCGGGTTCTCTTGGTGGGTGGTGGGGGGCGCGAGCATGCGCTTGCCCTCGGGTTGGTTCGTGATCCGGCTGTCGACGCGTTGATTGCCGCTCCGGGTAATCCGGGGATCGCCGACGTCGCCGAGCTGAAGGCCGTTACCGCGACCGATCCGGCCGCCGTGGCGGCGCTGGCGGTGGAGACCGCAGCCGACCTGGTGGTGATCGGCCCGGAGGCGCCGCTGGTCGCCGGTGTCGCCGATGCCGTACGAGCCAAGGGCATCGCCGTTTTCGGCCCGTCGGCCGAGGCCGCCCAGTTGGAGGGTTCGAAGGCGTTCGCCAAGGACGTGATGACCGCCGCCGGTGTGCCGACCGCCCGGGCGTACGTCTGTACGGACGAGGAGAGCACCGCGCGTGCGCTCGACGAGTTCGGCGCCCCGTACGTGGTGAAGGACGACGGTCTCGCCGCCGGCAAGGGCGTGGTGGTGACCGACGACCGGTCCGCCGCGCTGGCGCACGCCGCGGAGTGCGGCCGGGTCGTGGTCGAGGAGTTCCTCGACGGCCCGGAGGTCAGCCTGTTCGTGGTCACCGACGGCGAGGCCGCCCTGCCGCTGCTGCCAGCGCAGGACTTCAAGCGGATCGGCGACGGCGACAGCGGCCCCAACACGGGTGGCATGGGAGCGTACGCGCCGCTGCCGTGGGCACCGCCGGGCCTGGTCGACGACGTCATGCGCGACGTGGTGCACCCGACGCTGGCCGAGCTGCGCCGCCGGGGCACGCCGTTCGCGGGCCTGCTCTACGTCGGCCTGGCGATGACCGCCGCCGGCCCCCGGGTGATCGAGTTCAACGCGCGCTTCGGTGACCCGGAGACCCAGGTGGTGCTCGCGCTGCTGGAGACTCCCCTGGGTGGGTTGTTGCAGGCGGCGGCCACCGGCACGCTGGCCGAGCACCCGCCGTTGCGCTGGCGGGACGGCGCCGCCGTCACCGTGGTGCTCGCCGCGCAGGGCTACCCGGCCGCGCCGCGCACCGGCGATGTGATCACCGGCGCGGACCGGCCGGGAATCATCCACGCGGGCACCGCCCGCCGGGCCGGCGACGGCGCGTTGCTGTCCGCCGGCGGCCGGGTTCTCTGTGGTACGGCCACCGGCCGCGACCTGGCGGCTGCCCGGGAGGCGGCGTACGCGCTGGTGGACGGGGTGGAGTTGGCGGGCTCGCAGCACCGCACCGACATCGCCGCGGCCGCGATCGCCGGCCGGATCACGATCCCGGGCTGACCTCTCAGCCGTAGTAGCGGCGCAGCTCGCGGGCGAGGACCTTGCCGGTGGCGTTGCGGGGCAGGTACTTCACGTAGACCACGTCCCGGGGTACGGAGAAGCGGGCCAGGTAGTGCCGGACGTACTCGCGGACCGCCTCGGGGTCGAGCGTCTCGCCGGGGTGCAGGGCGAGGAACGCGGCGAGTCGCTGGCCGTACTCGGGGTCGGGTACGCCGATCACGGCGGCCTCGCGTACCTGCGGTAGCTGGGCGAGCAGGTCCTCCACCTCGGACGGGAACACGTTCTCGCCGCCGGAGACGATCATGTCGTCGGCCCGGCCGTCCACGAAGAGCAGTCCGTCGGGGTTGAGCCGGCCGAGGTCTCCGGTGTCGAGCAACCCGTCGCGGGTCTCCCGGGTGGCACCCGAGGTGTATCCCTCGAAGAGCATCTCGTTGCCGACGAAGATGCGCCCGACCTGTCCCGGCGGGACCGGTTGGCCGGCGTTGTCGAGCAGTTCCAGTCGGGTGCCGTGTGGTGGTCGGCCGGCCGTGGTGGGTGCCTGGCGCAGGTCCGCCGGGTTGGCGATGGACGCCCAGGAGACCTCGGTGGACCCGTACATGTTGTAGAGGACGTCTCCGTACGCGTCCATGAACTTCGGTGCGAGCCCGCCGGGCAGGGCCGATCCGCTGACCGCGACGACCTTGAGCGTGGGGCGTGGGTCCGGTGGGGGCACCTCCAGCAGTCGTTGGAGCATCACGGGTACGGCGAAGAGGGCGTCGCAGCGGTGGGTGACCAGGGCGGCGAGCGTGGCGGCCGGGTCGAAGCGGCGGTGCAGCACGATGGTGGCCCGCAGCGCGAAGCACACCTGGAGCGCGGCGAATCCCCAGGTGTGGAAGATCGGGGCGGCGATCAGCACCCGGTCCTTTGTGTGCAGGGGTATGCGGTCGATGATGGACACGAGCGGCCCGAAGCCGCTGGGTGTGGGACGGCGGGCGCCCTTGGGAGCACCGGTGCTGCCCGAGGTCAGCACGATGATCCGGCCGTCGCGCTCCGGCGGGTGCAGCTCGCCCGGTAGCGCCCCGGCCACCAGATCCTCGCGGGCGCGTTCGTCGAGGCGGGGCAGTTCGGCGGGGAGGCCGAGGACCCGTTCGGCGAACTCGTCGTCGTGCACCAACAGCCGCAGCCGCTGTTCCTCGGCGACGGTGGCGAGTTGGGCGGCGGAGAGGCCCGTGTTGACGAGCACCGCGTCGACACCGAGCAGGGTCGCCGCGACGATCGTCTCGATGAGCCCGTGGTGGTTGCGGCAGAGGACGCCGATCCGGTCGCCGGGTTGTACGCCGAGCCCGGACCGCATCGACCGGGCCATCCGCTCGGCCCGGTCGAGGAGCGCCTGGTAGGTCAGCTCGACGCCGTTTTCGTCGATGATCGCCGGTCGCCCGGGGTCGCGGGCGGCCGCCTGGCGTAGTTCGCCGGCGAGGCTCCATCCCCAGGTACGCAGCGCGTTGAGCTGCGAGGCGATTCGGACCGGGCGGCCCGGGGTGAGCAGACCGCGACGGGTCAGCGTGGTGACGACGAACGGCAGGTCCATGCCGCAGACCTCCTTGGGGGCGGTGCGCGGACAGCCCCATCCGGCGGGGCGTCTTCCTTGATCATGCACCCGACGCGCCGGGCGGCCCAGCCGACGTCGGCGTGGGGTGACGTAGTCGGCACGGTTAGGCAGAAGCAGGATCGCCGGGTACGGGTCTGGCGGCACCGACCTGGGCCCGCGCCGACCGGTCGGGCCGTCGGCCGGAGCGGCCGCCGACCCGACGCTGGTCGGGCGCGAGGAGCGGAGGGTCAGCGGATCTGCATGCCGGAGATCGCTCGGGAGATGACCAGTCGCTGGATCTCGGACGTACCCTCGAAAATGGTGTAGATCTTGGCGTCGCGGTACCAGCGCTCGACCGGGTGGTCGCGCAGGAATCCGGCGCCGCCGAGCAGTTGTACCGCCTTCTCGGTGACGGACACCGCGACCTCGCCGGCCTTGAGCTTGGACATCGAGCCCTCGCCCGCGGTGAACGGGCGGTTGTTGCGGCCCATCCAGGAGGCCCGCCAGACCAGCAGTCGCGCGGCGTCGATCTCCATGCGCATGTCGGCCAGCGTGAACGCGACCGCCTGGTTCTCGATGATCGGCCGTCCGAACTGGACCCGGTCCTTGGCGTAGTCCAGGGCGTACTCGTAGGCGGCCCGCGCCACGCCGAGTGCCTGCGCGCCCACGGTGGGTCGGGACAGTTCGAAGGTACGCATCGCGGCCTGCCCGCTGGCGCGTTGCCCGGACCGGGCTCGTGCCAGGCGTTCGTCCAGGGCGTCCTTGCCGCCGAGCAGGCAGCGGCCGGGTACGCGTACCTCGTCGAGGAAGACGTCGGCGGTGTGCGACGCGCGCAGGCCGAGCTTGCGCAGCTTGCGGGTCGCGGCCAGGCCGGGGGTGCCCGGCGGTACGACGAACGCCGCCTGACCGCGCGAGCCGAGCGTGGGATCCACGGAGGCGGTGACCACGTGCACTCCGGCGATGCCGCCGTTGGTGGCGTACGCCTTCTGGCCGGTGAGCACCCACTCGTCGGTGGCCTCGTCGTAGACGGCGCGGGTGCGCATCGCGCTGACGTCGGAACCGGCCTCGGGTTCGCTGCTGCAGAACGCGGCGACGGCGGGCGAGTCGACGTCGCCGAAGCACTGGGGCACCCACTCGACCATCTGGTCCGGGGTGCCGGTGCCGTAGATGGCGGCGACGGCGAGGGAGGTGCCGAAGATGCTCAGGCCGATGCCGGCGTCACCCCAGAAGAGTTCCTCGCTGGCGATGGGCAGGGACAGCCCGGTCGGGTCGGCCCAGCAGGTGGCGAGGAACTCGAAGCCGTAGAGGCCGACCTTGGCGGCCTCCTGGATCACCGGCCACGGGGTGTCCTCGCGTTCGTCCCACTCGGCGGCGGCCGGGCGCACGACCTCGGCGGCGAAGCCGTGCACCCAGTCGCGTAGATCCCGCTGTTCCTCGTTCAGGTCGAGCGAGAACTCGGCCATGTCAGGCCTTGGGGATGTCGAACAGGTTGGCGATGTTGGCGGCGAGGCCGAGGTCGCCCTTGGCCTTCAGCTTGCCGGTCATGAACATCATGACCGGGTTGGCGCCGCCGGAGACGATCTTCAGGAACTCGACTGGGCCCATGGTGAGGCTCAGCTTCGGGTCGTGCTGCGGGGTCTCGTTCACCTCGCACTTGCCGTCGGCGATGGCCACCTCGTAGGTGTCGCTGCCGCCGTCGGGGCGACCGGTGATGATCCAGTGGATGACCGCGTTGGTGGAGCCGGCCCGGTCCGCGCGGAACAGCGACGGCATCCGGCCGAACACCTCACCGAGGACCTTGCCGCGCAGCTCGCCGGCCATCACCTGGGCGATCTTGTCGTCCGGGGTGGACTTGACCAGCTGGGCGAACTCCTTGGGCCCGACGTTGGCGAAGTTGGCCGGGTCGAAGTCAGTCATGAGACGCGCCTTCCGGAAGATTTGGCTACTCGTGCGTAACCCTACGCACGAGTAGGTATGCTCGCAAGGTGTCCACGCCTCCCGCGTTCAAGCGCCTCCCGCGCGCCGTACGCGAGCAACAGATGCTCGACGCGGCCGTGAAGGTCTTCTCCCGGCGCGGCTTCCACGCCGCCAGCATGGACGAGATCGCGGAGGACGCCGGCATCTCCAAACCCATGGTGTACGCGTACCTCGGCACCAAGGAGGAGCTCTTCGTCGCCTGCCTGCACCGGGAGGGGACCCGGATGATGCAGGCCATCGCCGGTGCCGCCGCCCCCGACCTGCCGGCCGACGAGCGGCTGTGGCGTGGACTCAAGGCGTTCTTCGGCTTCGTGGGCGCGCACCGCGACGGCTGGGCGGTGCTCTACCGGCAGGCCCGCGGCGAGCAGCCGTTCGCCGGTGAACTGGCCACCATGCGCGCCCGGCTGGTCGAGGTGGTCGCCGGGATGCTCGACCACGCGCTGCGCGAGGAGGGTCGCGAGATCGCGCCCACCGACCTGGAGGTCGTCGCGTACGCCCTGGTCGGCGCGACCGAGTCGCTGGCCGACTGGCTCGCCGACCACCCGGAGGCCGACCCGGAGAAGACGGCCACCCGGATGATGAACGTGGCCTGGCTCGGCGCCGCCCAGCTTCTGCACGGCGTCACCTGGCGTCCGCCGGTCGACTGACGGCCTCGGCGGAGAAAGCCTCGGTGTCCGGCGTCGCACGGCGGCGGTTGCGCAGCCAGCGGACCACCTCGACGACCACCGTCACCGTCAGGGCGAGGCCCAGACCGAGCAGGAGACCGCGAAGAGGATCCTGCTCGAACGCCAGCCCGCCGACGTAGCCGACCAGCGCCGAGTAGAGCCCCCACGAGCCGGCGGCGAGCGCGTCGAAGGCCAGAAAACGTCGCCGGGGGAACCGCACCGCACCCATGGTGAGGGTGACCGCGGTCCGGCCGCCCGGCACGTAGCGGGCCACGGTGAGGATCAGACCACCGCGCGTCGCGATTCCCCGACGGGCCCGGTCGATGGCCCTTGAGCGTCGGCCGTCGGCCGGCAGCCGGCCCAGCAGTCGCGCTCCGCCGCCCCGCCCGATGGCGTACGAGACGTGGTCGCCGACGAGCGCCCCGGCGGCGGCCACCACGATGACCGCGGGCAGGTACGGCGTTCCCGAGGCGGCGAACACCCCGGCCGTGATCACCGCCGTCTCGCTCGGCACCACCGGAAAGAAGCCGTCGAGCACGGCGATGGCGAAGAGGGCCAGGTACACCCAGGGCGAGGACATCGTGTCGTGCAGCAGGTCGAGCAGATCCATGATCCTGATGCTGCTGTCCGGGGCGGCCCCCGCCATCGGCCAGTGGTCAGGCGGGCGACACTACTTAGGTAGCTGTCGGCCCGGACGACGGCTCAGGGTGTTCCCCCACCACACCCCCGTCCTGTGCCGCGAGGCGGGCCGGCCCGTCCACCAAGCCCTACGCTCGCTGCGTGGCATCCACCACCGTCGCCGTCCGGCGAGCCTTCCAGCGGTACGCCTCGCTGCTGCTCGCGGTCGTGGTCGGGGCAGCGGTGTGGGCCAGCGCGGCCGGTGACCTCGGGGTCCGCTCGCCGCTGCCGGGCGTCGTCACGCTGGTCCTCGCCGTCGCCTCCGGCTGGGCCAGCGCTGCCGTGGGTACCCGTCGCTGGCCGTTGTTCCTGGTCGCGGCGGTTGGTTGGCTGGTGCTCGCCGCCGCGGCGGCCGGGGTGGTCGCCTCGTACCAGGCGGGGGTGCGGCTGCGGGGCCGCCAACTTGCCGGCTACCTCGTCGGCGTCGCCGTGGTGCTCGGCGGTGGGGTCGTGGTCGGGCAGCAGGTGGGTGGCGTACGCCGGATCACCACCGCGACCACCGGCAACGTGCTGCTGCTCGCCGTCTGCCTGGTCGGGCTTCCGTTGCTCTTCGGCCTCTGGATCCGCGCGCGTCGGGACACTCTCGCCGCGCTGCGGGACCGGGCCGAACGGCTGGAGCGCGAGCGGGAGGCCCACGCCGACCGGGTCCGCGCCGAGGAGCGGACCCGGATCGCGCGGGAGATGCACGACGTGGTGGCGCACCGGGTCTCGCTCATGGTCGTGCACGCCGGGGCCCTGGAGGTGACCGCCGCGAACCCGGCGACCGTCGAGACCGCCGCGCTCATCAGGACGACCGGCCGGGCGGCGCTCACCGACCTGCGTGAGGTGCTGGGTGTGCTCCGCCAGGCCGAGGCGGCGTTGTTGCCGGAGCGGGGGCTCGACGCGCTGGACGAGCTGATCGGGGAGTCCCGTGCCGCCGGTCTGCGGGTGTCCCGGGAGGACGAGGGCGCGCCGACCGCACTGCCCGCGACGTTGGGGCGCACCGCGTACCGGGTCGTCCGCGAGGCGTTGACCAACGTGCGCAAGCACGCGGCCGACGCCGAAACGGTCGTTCGCCTGCGCTTCCTCCCCGACGGGCTGGAGGTCGTCGTGCGCAACGGTCCGTCCGTGGCCGGGCCGGAGCTGCCCGGTGCCGGGCAAGGGCTGCTCGGGCTGCGGGAGCGGGTGGAACTGCTCGGCGGCCGGCTGGACGCGACGTCCGTCGACGGCGGTTTCCTGGTCCGGGCCCTGCTCCCGCTGGCGGGTGTGGCGTGATCCGGGTGCTGGTCGTCGACGACGAGCAGCTCGTCCGCGCCGGGCTACGGCTCATCCTCGAGGCGGCGAAGGACATCACCGTGGTCGGCGAGGCGGCGAATGGCGCCGGCGCGCTGGAGCAGGCCCACCGGTTGCGCCCCGACGTGGTGCTGCTCGACGTGCGGATGCCGGGCGTCGACGGGCTGACCGTCGCGCCGGAGTTGGTCGCCGCCGGCCCGAGGGTGATCATGCTGACCACCTTCGACCTCGACGAGTACGTGCACGGGGCGCTGCGTGCCGGTGCGGTCGGCTTCCTGCTCAAGGACACTCCGCCCCACGAGTTGGCCGCCGCCGTCCGTACGGTGGCCGCCGGCCACGCGATGCTGGCCCCGACGGTGACCCGGCGGCTGATCAGCTCGTTCGCCGAGCGAGGTCCGGCCCGTCGGGACGCGGCTCGCGAACGGCTCGCCGCGCTCACCGGACGGGAGCTGGAGATCGTGCGGGAGGTGGCACGCGGGCACGGCAACGCCGAGATCGCCAGGCGGCTGACGATGAGCGAGGCCACCGTGAAGGCGCATGTCAGCCGGGCGCTGGCGAAACTGCACGTGGGCAATCGGGTGCGGTTGGCGATCCTGGTGCACGACGCCGACCTGCTGTGACGTGCCCCGGTGGCCGGGCGGCGATCACCGGCGGGAGGCCGCGCGCCGGTGTGCCTGGCGGCGTAGCCACCGGATCCCCTCCAGGCCGAAGGTGATGACGAGGGAGACTCCCACCCCGACCAGTACGCCCTTCACCGGGTCGCGTTCGAAGGCCAGCCCGCCGAAGTATCCGAGCAGGCCGCAGTACACGGCCCAGGTGAACGCCCCGATGCTGTCGTAGAGCAGGAACGCGCGGCGGGAGTAGCCCACCGCGCCCATGGTGAGGGTGACGGCGGTCCGGCCACCCGGGACGTACCGGCTGGTGGTCAGGATCATCCCGCCCCGGCGGTCCACCGCGCGGCGGGCCCAGTCGGAGCTGGCTCGCCGGCGGCTGCCGTCGGGCAGCCGGGCCAGCCGGCTCGCGCCACCGCCGCGCCCGATGGCGTACGAGATGTGGTCGCCGACCAGCGCGCCCACGCCAGCGCTGACGATCACGAGGGTGAGGCTGGGGTGACCGCCGCTGGCGGACAGCACCCCGGCGGTGATCACGGCGGCCTCGCCGGGCACCGCAGGGAAGAACGCGTCGACCGCGGTGAGGCCGAAGATCACCAGGTACACCCATGGCGAGGTGACCGTCCCACGGAGGAGGTCGAGCAGGGCGTCCATGCCCCCATGTTTGATGGCTCGGCGGCGGTCGGTGGCGCTTCGCCGACATTGCGCCGAATGGTCATCCGATCACCCCCTTGGCGCGGGCGACGAACTCCCGCACCTCGGGGGCATGGCCTCGCTCACTGCTTCTCGCTGCTGGGCGGAGGGTAGTGGGCGCCGTTGAAGGTGACTCGCAGCGAGTACACCGAGGTTCCGGCGGTGATGAACAGGTGGTTGCGTTTCGGCCCACCGAAGGCGAGGTTGGCTACCGGTTCGGGTAGCAGCAGCTTGCCGATCAGGGTTCCGTCGGGATCGAAGCAGTGCACACCGTCCCAGGCCCCCGCCCACACCCGCCCAGCGTCGTCGAGACGGATGCCGTCGAAACGGCCGAAGTCGCACTCAGTGAAGATCTTCCCACCGCTGAGGCTGCCATCGGCGGTGACGTCGAAGACGCGGATGTGACTCGGGTCCTGTCGGGTGTCCACCACGTAGAGCTGCTGTTCGTCGGCCGAGAACGCCAGGCCGTTGGGGCGGCTGAAGTCATTCGCGACGACGCGCATGTCGCCCGTCCCAGGGTCCAGGCGGAACACGTAACAGGCGCCGTCGAACTCGTTGTCGCCTCTGTTGCCCTCATAGTCGTTGTGGATGCCGTAACTCGGGTCGGTGAACCAGATCGTGCCGTCGGCGCGGACGACCACGTCGTTGGGGCTGTTGAGCCGCTTGCCCTGGAAGCCGTCGGCCAGCACGGTGATCGTGCCGTCGTGCTCGGTGCGGGTGACCCGCCGATTGCCCTGCTCGCACGTGACAAGCCGACCCTGGCGGTCCACGGTGTTGCCGTTGGCGTAGCCCGAGCCGTGGCGGAAGACGCCGACAGCGCCGGTGGTCTCATCCCAGCGCAGCATCCGGTCGTTGGGGATGTCGCTCCACACCAGGTAGCGGCCTGCCGGAAAATACGCCGGCCCCTCAGTCTTGCGTGCGCCGCTGTGTAGCAGTTCGACGACAAAGTCGCCGTCGCAGCCACGGAACCGCTCATCCAGCAGGCGGAATTCAGTGGGAACAGTGTCGGTCATCGCCATCCCTCCCCTTGCGCCGGAGCACCATTCGGCAAAGGCACGTGGAAACCATACCTGGTATGGTAGGCGCGCCGGTCAACCGAATTTCGTTCAACGGAGATGCCTCGGTGGTAGATGACATCGACCGCGCGCTGCTGGCGCAGCTGCAGCGCGACGCCACCCAGTCCTATGCGGCACTGGCCAAGGCGGTGGGACTGTCCGCCGGCTCCGCCCATGACCGCGTACGCAAACTGCGCGAACGCGGCGTGATCCGCCGGACCACCGTCGACGTCTCCCCGGCGCTCGTCGGCCGTGGCGTGTCGGCGTTCGTGATGGTCAGTGCCGACTCCTGGATGGGCGACGCCCGGACCAGCGACGCGCTTGCGGCTATTCCCGAGATCCAGGAAGCGCACATCATCGCCGGCGCGGCATCACTGCTGGTGAAGATCCGTACCGCGACGACCGAAGACCTGCAAGCGGCGCTGCGCCGCATCTTCGGGGTCGACGGCGTCACCGGCACCCAGGCCATGGTCGTGCTGGAGACGTTCTTCGAGCGTTCGGTGAGCGTGCTCGACCAGCCCAGCGAACCGCACCCGCCGGACGCCGACGCGCCGCTACGTTGAGACCGAGCCGACCAGGGCCGGTGGGGCGAGCAGCGGACCGCACGGGATCTTGTCGTCGGCGGTGGGCCCGTGCGAGGTCAGCACCACCGGTGTGGCCAACTCCGCGCCCACCGCCTCGGCCCAGTCGGCCGGAGCGTCGTCGTACACCGGGCGGGAGCGCAGCAGGCGGTCGGTGAGCGCGGCCTGCCGGTCCAGGTCGCCGGGCGGGCCGGGGATGAGCCGGTCGCCGGTGTCGTAACGACGGCAGATCCGCAGGTCGGGACCGGCGAGGTCGAGATGGGTCAGCGCCAGGCCGTCGACCCCGCCGGCCGCCGCGAGGGCGTACCGGTGGGCGACGGCGTCGAAGTGGCCGAACCGGAACCGGCCCTGCCACGGGTTCGTCGGGTTGTGCCCGTCGACGAAGGGCAGCGTCGGGTCCTCGGTCACCAGCGGGCCGGGACCGTGCCGGGTGGTGACGGTCCGCAGCACGCCGATCCGGGTCAGCTCGCCGGCCTGTCCCGCCTCGGCGAGCAGCCGGTCGACGTTGGTGAACGTGGTGGTGCTCCACGTCGTGTACGGGTGGAAGCCGTGCCACTCGTCGAGCAGCACCCCCTGCGCGCCCTCGAAGACGCAGGTCCCCGAGCGCAGCGCCCCGGCGAGCCAGGTCCGGTCGACGATGGCGACCCGGCCGGCGAACCCGGTGTACGCGGGCAGGCAGTCCTGCACCGGCGGCGCGTCCAGCGGGCCGAGTTCGACGGTCAGCCGGTCCCGCAGAACCGTCAACCGGCGGCGCAGCAGGGCAGGACGCCGGCAGTCGCCGACCCGGGGCGCGTCCTCGGGGTGGGCGAGGCCGTACGCGACGGTCTCGCCCACCCCCAGCCCGCAGGAGCCGTGCCGGGCGGCGCCCCGGGCGATCTCCCGGGCCCGGTTGGCGGCCTGGTGGTACGGGGTGGCGAGCAGCGCCTCGGAGTCGACGGTCAGCCGGTCCAGCGCGTCGGGCACCCCGACCGTGGCGAGATGGTCGGCCTCGGCGGCCAGGGCCAGCGGATCCACCACCACGTGCCGGGACAGGTGTGTCCCGACGCCGGGGTGGAACGTGCCCGCGCCGAACTGCGCGAACGTGTGGTGCCGCCCGTCGCGCAGGACGACGTTGTGCGCCGCCTGCGCGCCCCCGTTGAAGCGGACCACCGTGTGCACCGGGCGGGTGGCGCAGAGCCAGTCCACGACCGTGCCCTTGCCGGCGTCGCCGAAGCCGAGGTCGACCACCGCCACGTGATTCACAGCCGGGTCACCCCGCCGGTGGTGTCGTGGAACGCCGGCAGCGTCGACACCTCGGCCCGCCGACCCCGGCCGAGGCGGGCCAGCGCCTTGGACACCGTGCCGGTGGCGCCGGAGCCGGCGCGGTCCAGGTGGCGCAGGCCCTCGTCCAGGTCGATGGCCTGCTCGCCGAGGCCGATGGTGACCGCGATGGTCTCGCAGACCGCGTCCAGGTCGTCGAGCACGACGGCGTTCTGCCCGAGCAGGTCCCGCCAGAAGTCGAGCACCTTCGTGTTGCCGGCGTGGCTGCTGCCGGCGGGGAGCAGGTAGTAGGTGTCCCACCGCCGGGTCACCTCGTCGACGATCTGGCGCAGCGCCACGTCCTCGCCCAGGTTGTCACCGATCAGGCCGGCCACCTCCCGCGCCTTGACCCGCTGGTACGCCAGTTCGTCGCCGATGACGAACAGGTAGCCGCGCCGGCCGCGCTTCTCCCAGTTGTCGGTGGCGGTGTGCCGGGCCATGAAGTACAGGGCCAGCTCGTACGACTCGCTCATCTGCCCGCCGCCACCACCTTCGAGGACGATCCGGCCGAGGTCGTCGTCCATCCGGTTGTCCGACTCGAACTGGCCCACCTGCAGGGGCACCCGGTCGCAGGTGGCGTCGCCGATCGCCCCGAACATGATCTGCGGGTCGCTGGCGTAGCCCTGCCGTTGCAGCAGCCCGAGCAGTTGCGGCAGCTTGGTCTGCAGGACCCGCGGCACCATGCGCATCGAGCCGGTCACGTCGAAGAGCACCGCGACGGGCGTCGACTGGGGGTGTTCGGCGGAGTCGCGGCTCTCCCGGGTCGCGTCGCGGGGGTCGAGCGCGGGGTGCACGGTCCGTGCCCCGCTGTCGCTGTAGGAGAACGCGCTGCGGCCGGTGGAGCGCCGGTAGCGGTCGGCGGCGTCGTACACGTCGGTGGACCAGGTTCCACTGCCCATGACAGCTCCTTTAGAGGGTGAAGGGTCGGAAGGTGCGTGGCCCGTAGAGCCGGTCCAGCACCTGGTCGAGTTCGCGCAGCAGGCCCCAGGCGTCGTCGGGCCGGCCGCTCAGGGAGGTCTGCCGGCAGCCCTGCGCGAAGGCGTCCAGCTCACGGGGTGCGCGCGGCCCCATCAGCCAGCTCATGCACGCGCTGGCCATCGCGAGGTCGGTGCCCGGACCGCAGGGCTGCCTGCGCGGCACCTCCTGCGGGTACCAGTCCTCGTGGTCCGGCACGAGCGCCGGGACCCTGGCACCGGTCGGGGCCGAGAAGCACCAGTCGACGAGCACCACGCCGTGGGCGTCCGGCTCGATCAGCACGTGTCGCGGCAGCACCGCGCCGTGCACCACGCCCGCCCGGTGGGCCAGGCCGAGCACCACCAGCAGTCGCCGCCACATCCAGGCCACGTCCCGGGCGTCCAACCCGTCGGGGTACGCGCGCCGCACCGCGTCGAGGTCGTGCAGGCCGGGCGCGGTGGCGAGCACGGTGATCCGCCGTTCCGCGCCGGTCGCGGGGTCGCGGTGCGCGAATTCGTCGACGAGCCGGGGTACGTACGGCAGGTAGCGCGGGTCGCCGCGCTCGGCGATGGTGTGCAGCGCGTGTGCCTCCCGCGCCATCAGGTCGTTGTCGGTGGGGCGTCGGGGGAGCTTGAGCAGCCGGTCGTCGCCGACGTCGTACAGGTCGGCCAGGTCGCCCGAGTGCGCCGGCGTGCCGAGCCGGTAGTCGCCGAGGACGGTGGTCCGCCGGGCCTGCCACCGGGTCGTGACGTGGACGAACGCGTCGAGGGCGTCCGCGCGTACCCCCGGGTCTGTCGGCAGCCGATCGGGGTGCAGGGCCGCGACCAGCTCGCGGTAGCGGCGGGCCGGCTGGTCGGCGCCGAACAGCTCGGCGTCGGTGCGGGCGGCCGTGACCAGGTCGATGGCCTCGGCGGTCCTCATCGCACCGTCTCCTCGCGGGCCGGTCGCAGCAGCGCCGGGTGCAGCAGCCGGGCGTCACCGGCCCGGTAGAGCCGGGCGCGGGGGCCGCCTCGGGCGCCACCGCGCTCGGTGCTCGCGCCGGTGCTCTCCACGAAGCCCGGCACCGAGAGCACCTTGCGGTGGAAGTTGCCGGCGTGCAGCGGGTGACCCCAGACCGTCTCGTAGACGGCCCGCAGCTCGCTGATGGTGAACTCGGCGGCGAGAAAACGCGTGGCCAGCGGGGTGTACTCCAGCTTGGACCGGGCCCGCTCCAGCGCGTCGTCGATGATCCGGCCGTGGTCGAAGGCGAGCTGCCGGCTGGTCAGCGCCGTTACCGGCAGCCAGCTCGCCTCGTCGGCGTCCGAGCCGGCGGCGGCGTCCGGCAGGTCGGGAGCGAACGCGAGGTGCGCGATCGAGACGACGCGCATCCGCGGGTCACGGTCGGGAGCGCCGTAACTGCCCAACTGCTCCAGGTGTACGCGCCGGAGCCCTTCACCGCCGAGCCCGGTCTCCTCGGCCAACTCCCGGCGGGCGCCGGCGGTCAGGTCCTCCTCGGGGCGGACGAACCCGCCGGGCAGCGCCCAGTGCCCCGCGAAGGGCGCCTGGCCGCGCCGGATGAGCAGCAGGTGCAGTTCGCCGTCCCGGATGGTCAGCGCCACCACGTCGACGGTCACGGCGACCGCCGGGTAGTCCCGGGGGTCGTACGCGGCCAGGAAGTCCTGCTCGTCAACCATGTCTCTCTCAATCTGAGAACATCTCGCTGTGAGAACAACTTAGCGCAGACGTACGCCCCTGCCAACCCCTTGGATCGGATCGGCAGGGGCGCGTCAGCGCACGAGACCCACCAGGTGCGGCCGGCCACCCGAGTCGTGCAGGGCGAACCCGTCGTCCGGCAGGACGGCGAAGTTCACCGTGCTCGGCAGCGGTACGGGCAGCTTGAAGGTCACCTCGACGGTGTATTCGTCCGGCAGCCGCGTCTCGAGCGCGGCGAGACACCGCGCCTTGCTCCACATGCCGTGCGCGATCGGTTGGCGGAAGCCGAACAGTCGCGCGCCGAGCCGGGAGGTGTGGATCGGGTTGTGGTCCCCGGAGACGCGTGCGTACTCGGTGCCCACCCGGGGCCCGACCCGCCACCGGGCGGTGGCCGTGGGCGGTGTCGGACGTTCGCCCCGCTCGCGCCCGCCGGGTGTGCGGTCGCGACCCAGGTACGTCGAGACGCCGCGCCAGACCTCCTCCCCGTCGACCGAGCCGACCAGCACGACGTCCACCTGCCGCCCCCGGTCGTGCGGGCGCAGGTCCTGGGCGTACGTGGTGAAGTCGAGGACCTCGTCGGCGGTGATCGGGCGGTGGGTGGTGATCCGGTTGCCGACGTGCACCACGCCGGTCAGCGCGATGGGAAAGCCGGGCGTGGTCATCAGCCGCAGGGCCAGCGGAAAGCCCAGAATGTGCGGGTACGTCCCGGGCAGCCGGTCGGTGAGCCGGAACCCGCACACCCGGTCGTAGTCGGCCAGGTGGGCCCGGTCGACCCGCACGCCGCGTACGGCGAGCTCGACCGCCGGCAGGTCGTTCCCACGACGCCCCCGACCGACGCCCGGCAGCGCGCCGAGCACGGCCCGCCGGTACAGCGCGCCGGGCGCGGGCATCCGGGCCAGCTCGACGCGCTCGCGGCCACCCGTGACGGCCGGCCCGTGAGCACTGAGGTCGGTGGTCACGTCGGCGGCCGAGCCGCTCAGGTCGGTGGTCACCTGTGCGGCCGACGCGCTCAGGTCGTGCGTCCGCTCGACGCTCGGGTCGGCGTCGGCGTCGGTGGATTCCGGCCGGCGGATCGCGTCCAGGGTCTCCCGCGACAGGATCTCGGTCGGGCCCTCGATCAGCTCGTGGACCGACAGGTCATCCGGCTCTCTCTTCCTGCCCATCACGCCCCCAGCAGACTCTGGCCGCAGACCCGGACCACGTTGCCGCTGATCGCGCCGCTCGCCGGCCAGGCCAACCAACCGATCGTCTCGGCCACGTCGACCGGCAGCCCGCCCTGGGCCAGGCTGTTCATCCGTCGGCCCGCCTCGCGGACGACCAGCGGGATGCGGGCGGTCAGCCGGGTCTCGATGAAGCCGGGCGCCACCGCGTTGACGCTGATCCCCCGGTCACGCAGGGTCGGCGCGAGCGAGTCGACCAGCCCGATCACGCCAGCCTTGCTGGTGGCGTAGTTGGTCTGCCCCCGGTTGCCGGCGATCCCGGCGATCGAGGACACCCCGATGATCCGCCCGCCCGCCGGGATCAACTCCCGTTCCAGCAGTACGTCGTTGATGCGCTCCTGACTGGACAGGTTGACGTCGATGACCTGGTCCCACCGGTCGGCGTCCATCCGACCGAGCGTCTTGTCGCGGGTGATGCCCGCGTTGTGCACCACCGCGTCGACGCGCCCGTGCCGGGTGGCCAGGTGGTCGGCGAGCCGGGTCGGCGCGTCCGGGGCGGTCAGGTCGAGCTGGACCGCCGTACCGCCGATGTCGTTCGCGACCGCCGCGAGGGCGTCCCCGGCGGCCGGGATGTCCAGCGCGACCACCTGGGCGCCGTCGCGGGCGAGGACCCCGGCCAGGGCCGCGCCGATGCCCCGGGCCGCCCCGGTGACCAGCACGACCTGCCCGTCCAGCGGACGGTCCCAGTCCGCCGGGGCGGTCGCCGCACCGGGGCCGACCCGGACGACCTGCCCCGAGACGTACGCGGACCGGCCGGACAGCAGGAACCGGAGGGTCGCTTCGAGGCTGGTGGCGTTGCCGTCGCGGGTCACCTGGACGAGCTGGGCCGTGGTGCCCCGGCCGAACTCCTTGCCGATGCTGCGGACCAGCCCTTCCAGGGCCCGCTGGGCGGTCGCCTCGCGCGGGGTCGGGCACTCACCGGGCGGGGTGCCGAGCACGATCACCCGGCCGCTGGGCAGCAGGGTGCGGGCGTGCGGGTGGAAGAAGTCGTAGAGCTGGCGCAGTTGCGTCGAGTCGGTGATGCCGGTCGCGTCGTACCCGAGAGCGCCGAAGCGGTCCTGCCCCTCGACCGTGCCGCCGTCGCGCAGCTCGACCCCGGCGGCGGTCAGGATCGTCCGGACCGGCTCGGCGAGTCGGCCGCCGTCGGCCGCGCCGAGCAGCGCCGGGCCGGGCAGCAGCGGGTCGCCGGGCTCGTGCCGGCGCAGTCGCGGCGGATCGGGCAGCCCGAGACGCTTCACCAGCGTGCGGCCGGCGGCCGATTGGACGAAGCTCGCGTACCTGTCGGTCATGGGCGTAGCCTACTGGCGAGTAAGGTTCGAGCAACACTCGCGAGGAGGCGGATCGTGCAGAGCATCCGGAGGGTCGCGGTCATCGGGGGCAACCGCATCCCCTTCGCCCGTTCCAACTCCCGCTACGCCGACGCGTCCAACGCCGACCTGCTCGGCGCGGCGCTCGACGGTCTGATCGCCCGGTACGGGCTGGCCGGGCAGCGGGTCGGCGAGGTGGTCACCGGGGCGGTGCTCAAGCACTCCCGCGACTTCAACCTCACCCGCGAGGTCGTCCTCGGCTCCCGGCTCGACCCGCACACCCCGGCGTACGACATCCAGCAGGCCTGCGGCACCGGCCTGGAGGCCGCGATCCTCGTCGCCAACAAGATCGCCCTCGGTCAGCTCGACGTGGGCATCGCCGGCGGTGTCGACACCACCTCCGACGCGCCGCTCGCGGTCAACGAGGACATGCGTCGTACGCTGCTCAAACTCAACTCCGCCCGCACGGTCGGCCAGCGGCTGAAGATCGCCGCGAAGCTGCGCCCGCTCCAGCCGTTCAAGCCGGACATCCCCCGCAACGCCGAACCGCGCACCGGCCTGTCCATGGGTGACCACGCCGCCCAGACCGCGCTGCGCTGGCAGATCGACCGGCGCTCCCAGGACGAGCTGGCACTGCGCTCGCACCAGCGGCTCGCCGCCGCGTACGACAAGGGCTTCTTCGACGACCTGATGACGCCGTACCTGGGCCTGACCCGCGACCAGAATCTCCGCCCGGACACGAGCGTGGAGAAGCTCGGCGCCCTCAAGCCGGTCTTCGGCACCCGCGGCCCGGACGCCGAGCAGGCCACCATGACCGCCGGCAACTCCTCGCCGCTCACCGACGGCGCGTCCACCGTGCTGCTGGCCAGCGAGGAGTGGGCTGCCGCGCACAACCTGCCGGTGCTGGCCTGGTTCAGCTGGTCGGAGACGGCGGCCGTCGACTTCGTACACGGCGACGAAGGGCTGCTGATGGCCCCCGCGTACGCGGTGCCCCGGATGCTGGCCCGCGCCGGGCTCACGTTGCAGGACTTCGACTACTACGAGATCCACGAGGCGTTCGCCTCGCAGGTGCTGGCGACCCTCGCCGCCTGGGAGTCGCCGGAGTTCTGCAAGGACCGGCTCGGCCTGGACGCCCCGCTGGGCGCGATCGACAGCGACCGGCTCAACGTCAACGGTTCGTCGCTGGCCGCCGGGCACCCGTTCGCCGCGACGGGTGGGCGGATCGTCGCCACGCTGGCCAAACTGCTCGCCGAGAAGGGCAGCGGACGCGGGCTGATCTCCATCTGCGCGGCCGGCGGCCAAGGCGTGACCGCCATTTTGGAGCGTTGAGCGCTCGATCGTCCCTTACCGGGGTGACCGCCAGCAGGCGTTAACGGACTGTTCAGCGGGCCGTCCGCAGGCGGTGGGTTTACCACGCGACGGTGATCGCTGCCGCGTCTTCGACGCAGCGCTGATCACTCCTGCGTGCGGAACGGGGCCGTATCTCCATGGAGTCCGTCGTCCCCGGGACGACCACCCTGTCGGTGGTCATCCCGATGTTCAACGAGACCGCTGTCATCCCGGCCCTGGTGGCCCGACTGCGGCCGGTGCTCGACGCGCTCGGCGTCGACTACGAGGTGGTCGCCGTCGACGACGGCAGCGCCGACAACACCGTGTCGGTGCTCTTCGACCACGGCCGGAACTGGCCGCAGTTGCGGGTGCTCCGGCTCCGGCGCAACAGCGGTCACCAGGCGGCGTTGACGGCGGGCCTGCACCGGGCCGTCGGCCGGTGGATCGTCAGTCTCGACGCCGACCTGCAGGACCCGCCCGAGGCCATCGCCGAGATGCTGCGGGTGGCCCGGACGGACGCTGTGGACGTGGTCTACGGCGTCCGGGCGGACCGCAGCACCGACACCATCTTCAAGCGCAACACCGCCCGCGCCTACTACTGGGTGATGCGGCGGATCGTGGGCGCCGATCTGCCCGCCCAGGCCGGTGACTTCCGGCTGCTCAGCCGGGACGTCGTCGAGGTGCTGCGGCGGCTGCCGGAACGCGCACCGGTCTACCGGCTGCTGGTGCCGTCGCTCGGCTTCCCCAGCGCCGAGGTGCGCTACACCCGCGCGGCGCGGGCCGCCGGGGAGACCAAGTACCCGCTGCGTCGGATGGTCGCGCTGGCCTGGGAGAGCACGGCGAACTTCTCGGCCGCGCCCTTGCGCCTGGCCACCTGGATGGGGATGTCGAGCTTCCTGCTCTGCCTGGCCCTGATCGTCTTCGGCATGGTCGTGCACGTCTCCGGTGCCACCATCCCCGGCTGGACCTCGATGTTCGTCGCGGTGCTGTTGCTCAGTGGGGTGCAGTTGGTCTGTCTCGGCCTGCTCGGCGAGTACGTCGGCCGGATCTACGCGACAGTGCAGAACCGGCCCGCCTTCCACGTCGGGTTCGACTCCCGGGACGGGGTTCCGGGCGCGGAGGCAGATGCACGTGGTCGTGTCGGTGACGACGTTGTCCGCCTCCGTGGCTGACGCCCTGCTGGCCGAGCGGGTCGACACTCCGGCCCCAGCCTCGGCCCCGCACCGGAACGCTCTCGTGCCGATTCTCAGCACGCTTCCGTGGGTGCTCGTGATCGGCGCGCTGCTCGTGGTCTGGTCACGGGGCAGCGTGCCGGTGCCGGACCTCGCGGCGTTCTCCGCGTACTGGGCGTTCGCGCTGGTGCTGCCCGGAACCCTGGTGCACCGCGCGCTGCGCGGCGGTCGCGGCAACCTCCCCGAGGACCTCGGCTTCGGCGCGGCCACCGGCCTGCTGTTGGAGATCGTCGCCTGGGCGTTGGCAGCGGCGACCGGTCAACAGACCCTGCTGCGGTGGTGGCCGCTACCCGTACTCGTCGCGTTCGCCGCCGTGCCCAGGCTGCGCCGGCGCTGGCGGGTCGGCGAGCGCCGTCCGCTGCCGGTCGGTTGGCACTACGGCATGGGCGCGGCGCTGCTGGTGGTGCTGGCCTGGGGGTACGTCCAGTGGCGGATGGTCCCGCTGCCTCCGGTGTCCGGCGGCTACTACCAGGACGTGCTCTACCACCTGGGTCTGGTGCAGGAGTTGACCCGGGCGATGCCGTTCGAGTTGCCGCACGTCGCGGGGGAGGCGCTGCGCTACCACTACCTCTCCGACGCCCACATCGCCAGCGGCAGCATGATCACTGGCATCGCGCCGACGACGGTGCTGCTGCGACTCTGGTTGGTACCGGTGGTCGGCGTGGCGGTGGTGCTCGCGGCCGGGCTCGCCCGCGACCTGAGTGGAGCGGTCTGGGCCGGTCCGGTGGCCGCCCTCACCGCTTTCACCGGTGCGGCGGTCACGCTCGGCTCGCCCGTGGGTGCGTCCGGCGAGATGCCGCTCTCCTACGCCAGCCCCTCCCAGACGTACGTGCTGGTGCCGTTGTTGCTGCTGGCCGGGCTCGTTGTCGACGCGGCCAGGGGGCGTTCCCTCGGCCCGGCCTGGCCGCTGGTCCCGGCGCTCGGGCTGGTCTGTGCGGGGGCGAAGTCCAGCGCGTTGCCGCCGCTGATCGCCGGCCTGGGTCTCACCGCCGTGGTGTTCTGGTGGCGCAAGCGGCAGATCCCCCGACCCGCCCTGGTGGCGTTGGCCTGCCTGGTGGCGGCGATGGCGCTCGGTTTCCGGCTGTTCGCCGGTGGCGGGGCCTCCACCCTGCGCGTGCAGGCGTTGGCGTTGCTGCACTTCGTCGCCCCGTACGCCGAGACGCTCGGGCCGGGTGACGGGATCTGGCCGAGCGCACCGCTGCCACCGGGCATCAACGACGGTGGTGTCCTCGGATGGCTGCTGGCGTTCGCGGTGGTGGGCTGGTGGGTGCTGGGTCAGTCGCCACGGTGGGTGGGCATGGGCCTGCTCCGCGAGCGTGGGCACCGGGCCGATCCGGCGGTCTGGCTGCTCGCCGGCACGGTCCTCGCCGGGGCCGCCACCACCTGGGTGTTCCAGCACCCGTCGATCAGTCAGATCTACTTCTGGATGGGCGTCATCCCGATCGGCGTCGTGCTGACCACCTGGTCTCTCGCTGCGGCTCGGGCGCCCTGGCCGGTGCTGGTGGTGCCCGCCGTGGCCGGCGCGTTGGCGGGGCTCGCCACCGCCGGCACGGTGGTGGGTTTCGCCGTGCCGAGGATCAGCCGGCCCGGCACCCCCACCACCTCGACGATCGAGGGGTGGCTGCGGGTCCTGGGTCTCTCGGCCGCACGGTACGTGCTGTTCGTGGCGGTTGCCGCCGCGCTCGCCGTCGCAGTGTCGGCCCTGTGGGGGCGTCACGTTTCGGCGCCGGCAAATGCGGGAGCAGGTCGTCGGCGAACGGTGACGATCGCCGTGGCCGGGGTCACCGCGGCGCTGCTCGGTGCCAGCGCCGCCGTCGTGCTGGGCGGGACGGTTCGCTCGGTGCTGACCGAGCCGGGGCCGCCGGCCACCGGACCGCAGCCGTACGCGCTGACCGCCGCCGAGATGCGCGCGGCGCTGTGGCTTGACGACAACGCCGCCGACGATGACGTGGTCGCCACCAACGTCCACTGCCGGCCGGTGCGGACCACCCCGCACTGCGACGCCCGGGCGTTCTGGGTGACCGGGCTGGGCGGGCACCGCACGGTGGTGGAGAGCTGGGGCTACACCGACGCGGTGGTGGCCGCGCACGGCGTCGACAACCTGGGGTACGCCCGGCAGAACTTTCCCGATCAGGAGTTGCTCGCGCTCAACGACGGGGTGTTCAGTGCGCCGACCCTGGCCGACCTGGATCGGCTCCGGACGGAGTACGGGGTCCGTTGGCTCTTCGCCGACAGCAGGGCCGGTGCGGTGTCGCCGGAGCTGGCCCGACTGGCCCAGATCCGGCTGGTCGCCGGCCCGGTGACCGTCTACGAGCTCACCCGATCCTGACCGCCTCCGGGGTCCGGCCCGGTCCAGGCGCCGGTCAGCGGGTGCGGGACAATGAGGTACGTGACGACGATCCCGAACGTGCTCGCCAACCGCTACGCCTCGCCCGAGTTGGTCGCCCTCTGGTCGCCCGAGGAGAAGGTCCGGATGGAACGGCGGCTGTGGCTCGCCGTGCTCCGCGCACAGCGTGACCTGGGCGTGGCGGTCCCGGACGGCGTGGTCGAGGCGTACGAGCGGGTGCTCGACCAGGTCGACCTCGCGTCGATCGCCGAGCGGGAGCGGGTCACCCGGCACGACGTGAAGGCCCGCATCGAGGAGTTCAGCGCGCTGGCCGGGCACGAGCACGTGCACAAGGGGATGACCTCGCGGGACCTCACCGAGAACGTCGAGCAGCTTCAGGTGCGTGCCTCGCTGGAGCTGATCCGGGACCGGGTGGTGGCGACCCTGGCCCGGTTGGCGTGGCTCGCGTACGAGCACTCCGAGCTGGTCATGACCGGCCGCTCGCACAACGTCGCCGCGCAGGCCACCACGCTGGGCAAGCGCTTCGCGTCGGCGGCCGAGGAGCTGCTCATCGCGTACGACCGGCTGGAGGAGCTGATCGCCCGCTACCCGCTGCGCGGCATCAAGGGCCCGGTGGGCACGGCCGCCGACCAGCTCGACCTCTTCGACGGCGACGCCGACAAGGTGGCCGAGCTGGAGCGACGGGTCGCCGAGCACCTGGGCTTCTCGCGGGTGCTGGACAGCGTCGGGCAGGTCTACCCGCGCTCGCTGGACTTCGACGTGCTGGCCGCGTTGGCGCAGACCGCCGCCGCGCCGTCGTCGCTGGCCACCACGATCCGGCTGATGGTCGGCCAGGAGCTGGTCACCGAGGGATTCAAGCCGGGTCAGGTCGGTTCCAGCGCGATGCCGCACAAGATGAACACCCGTTCGTCCGAGCGGGTGAACGGCTTCGCGGTCATCATCCGGGGTTACCTGTCGATGGTCGGCGAACTGGCCGGCGACCAGTGGAACGAGGGGGACGTCTCCTGCTCGGTGGTCCGTCGGGTCGCTCTGCCGGACGCGTTCTTCGCCGCCGACGGGCTGTTCCAGACGTTCCTCACCGTGCTCGACGAGTTCGGCGCGTACCCGGCGGTGATCAACCGGGAGTTGGAGCGCTTCCTGCCCTTCCTGGCGACCACCAAGATCCTGGTGGCGGCGGTCCGGCGGGGCGTCGGCCGGGAGGTCGCCCACGAGGTGATCAAGGAGCACGCGGTCGCGGTGGCGCTGGCCATGCGCGAGAAGGGCGCCCCGGAGAACGACCTCTTCGACCGCCTGGCCGCCGACGGCCGCCTCGGCCTGTCCCGCGCCGACATCGACACCCTGGTAGCCGACCGCACAGCCTTCGTAGGAGCGGCCAAGTCCCAGGTGGAGCAGGTAACCCGCAGAATCACCAAGGTCGTGGAAACCCACCCCAACGCCGCCACCTACACCCCACCCCCCATCCTCTAACCCCCCCCCGGTCCCCCCCGGTCCCCCCTCTTGCGCCCCGCGCCCCCTTCTGGCCCGGTGATCAAGAGGTTCGCGTCAACTTTGATCTCCCTGGTGACGCAAACCTCTTGATCACCCGAGGTGGAGGGGAGGTGGAAGGGAGGTGGGGGTGGAAGGGAGGGGTGGGGTTTGGGCGGTCAGTCGCCGGTGGGGGTTTCGGCGGCTGTTCGTAGGGTGGGGGCGCTTGCTGGTTCGGCGATGCCGCCCAGGGACTCGGCGAAGGCGGGGTCGGTGGCGGTGTCCGCTGCCACCGCCGGCTGGTCGGGCGGCATGACCGCGGGCATCGTCGGTACGGCGACGACCGCCGTGCCGTACGCGCAGATCTCCATCCACATCTCGCCGCAGTCCCGGCTGTCGAAGCGCATACCGATCACGGCGTTCGCGCCGAGCCGCAGGGCCTCCTCGCCGAGGCGGGTCACCGAGTCGGTGCGCCACCGGGTCAGGTTGTCGGGCGCCATCGGGTCGTACGCGCCACCGCGCAGGTTCTTGACCCCCTCGCGGTACGGGTTGCGCGTCCTGGCCATCGATGACACCACCTCACCGAGAATCTGGCGGATCTCGTAGCCGGGCAGTTGCTCTGTCGTCACGACCAGCACGTTTCCGATGCTGTCAGGAGTTGCGCGACCCGATCGGGTGCCGTGTTCACCTGATCGGATGCTGCAAAACGGCGCGGCGCGGACGGCCGGCGCGGGGCCGACCATCCGCGCCGCACGGGCGCTAACCGTCAGACACCGGCCACCGAGGTGATCCAGGCCCGGTTGTACGCGACGCTGCCGTAGTTCTGGATGTTGTAGCCGTCGGCCGTGGAGGCCACGCCGACCTGCTGGCCGTTGTAGAACTGCGGGCCGCCCGAGTCGCCCCGCCAGGCGTTGCCGTTGATCCGGGTGCTGCGGATGGCCTGGCCGCCGTACGCGTCGGTGACGTTGGTGCTGGTCACCTGGACGGTGGCGGTCTTGAGCTGGCTGGACGCGGAGCAGCCGCTGTAGCAGGTCATGCCCCACCCGTAGATCGAGTTGGTCGAGCCGACCGGCGGGTTGCTGCTCGCCAGGGAGACCGTCGAGGTGCTGACGGTGCTGGACAGGCGCATGAGGGCCAGGTCGTTACGGGTGTAGGTGGCGCTGACGGTGCGGGTGACCCCACCGGAGGCGCGGTAGACGCTGCCGACCCGGACGGACATCGTGCCGCTGATGCAGTGCCGGGCGGTGAGCACCCACTGCGCGGCGATCACGCTGCCCGAGCAGGTGAACGAGCCGTTGCTCAGCACGGCGGCGGCCCAGGGGGCGGACGAGACGGTGCCGCCGCCGATGATGGGCTGGGGGCCGGCCGGGGCGGCGGACGCGCCGGACGCGGCGGCGAGGGCGCCGACCAGCGCCGTGCTGATCAGGGCGAGCAGGGGACGAACGCGCATCGGTGGACTCCTTGGGGCGGGTGGGGCCCGGGGTCGCCGGGTGCCCGGGGGCGACGACGGGAGGTCCCCATCGCCGCTGGCATCGAGCCATGTCGATGTACTGTAGGGCTGGCGGACATCGTTTTCAAGAAGCTGATCGACTTCAGTCAATGTAACGATTCGGCTACCCGCTGCGCCGTATATGCCCTGCTGAGGCGGCCTGTGCCGGGTTGCCGCGCGCGCTCGCCGCCGGTTATGTGGATCACTGCCTGAACTGCGCCCGGCCGGTGCGTCCGCGACGGAATCTGCCAGGTACGCTGGCTGCGCTCGCCCGTTGTGGGTAGGCACCCAACTGCGTACACAGTCAGGAGTGCCCAGTGCCTCGCGTCGTCGTCGACGTCATGCTCAAGCCCGAGATCCTCGATCCGCAGGGCCAGGCCGTCGCAAACGCGCTGCCCCGGCTCGGCGTCAGCGACGTCGCCTCAGTCCGGATCGGCAGGCGGATCGAGATCGACTTCACTGGTGAACCGGACCTGGACCGGGCCCGGGAAATCGCCGACAAGCTGCTCGCCAACCCGGTCATCGAGGACTTCACCGTCCGCCTGGTCGAGACCGACGAGACCGCGGACGCCCGCTCGTGACCGCCCGGGTCGGTGTGGTCACGTTCCCCGGCTCGCTCGATGACGGGGACGCGGCCCGCGCCGTCCGGATCGCCGGCGCCGAGCCGGTCCGGCTCTGGCACGGCGACGAGAACCTGCACGGGGTGGACGCCGTCGTCCTGCCCGGCGGGTTCTCCTACGGCGACTACCTGCGCTGCGGGGCCATCGCCCGGTTCGCTCCGGTGATGGAGACGATCGTCGACGCCGCCCAGGGCGGTCTGCCGGTGCTCGGCATCTGCAACGGCTTCCAGATCCTCTGCGAGGCGCACCTGCTGCCGGGCGCGCTAACCCGCAACCAGCACCTGCACTTCCGCAACCGGGACCAGGTGCTGCGCATCGAGTCGGCCGGCACCGCGTGGACCAACGCGTTCCAGGCCGGCCAGGAGGTGCTGATCCCGGTCAAGAACGGCGAGGGCTGCTACGTCGCCGACACCGCGACGCTGGACCAGCTCGAAGCCGAGGGCCGGGTCGTCGCCCGCTACGTCGGCGGTAACCCGAACGGGTCGCAGCGCGACATCGCCGCGATCACCAACGCCGCCGGCAACGTGGTCGGCATCATGCCGCACCCGGAGCACGCGGTGGAGGCGCTCACCGGCCCCTCGCTGGACGGTCTCGGGTTCTTCACCTCGGTCCTCAAGCACCTGGTGGGGACCCCAGCGTGAGCATCGGTCAGCTCAACCGCCGCTCTGGCGGGCACGAGCGCAGCGAGGAGAGGTCATGACCACCCATCCGGACCCGGTACGGGACACTCCGGAGGCGTACTCCGCCCCGGCGCAGCCGACCGAGCCGCCGGCGCAGCCCACCGCCCCGGCGGTCGCTCCCGCGCAGCCGGCGAGCGCCGACTGGACCGACGGCGTGGACACCGTGCCCCGTGCCGGTGGCACCCCGGGCGAGCTTCAGCCGTACACCGAGCTGGGCCTGCGCGACGACGAGTACGACCGGATCCGGCAGATCCTCGGCCGCCGGCCCACCCAGTCCGAGCTGGCCATGTACTCGATCATGTGGAGCGAGCACTGCTCCTACAAGTCGAGCAAGGTGCACCTGCGTCAGTTCGGTGAGAAGGCCCCGCAGAGCGACCGCCTGCTCGCCGGTATCGGCGAGAACGCCGGTGTCGTGCAGGTCTCCGACAAGCTGGCGGTGACCTTCAAGGTCGAGTCGCACAACCACCCGAGCTTCGTCGAGCCGTACCAGGGCGCGGCGACGGGTGTCGGCGGCATCGTCCGGGACATCCTCGCCATGGGCGCCCGCCCGATCGCGGTCATGGACCCGCTGCGCTTCGGCGCGGCGGACCACCCGGACACCGCCCGGGTGCTCACCGGTGTGGTCGCCGGTGTCGGCGGCTACGGCAACTGCCTCGGCCTGCCCAACATCGGCGGCGAGCTGGTCTTCGACCCGTCCTACCAGGGCAACCCGCTGCTCAACGCGCTCTGCCTGGGCGTGCTGCCGGTCGACCGGCTGCAGAACAAGGCCGCCGCCGGCCCCGGCAACGTGGTCGTGCTGATGGGCGCGAAGACCGGCCGGGACGGCATCGGCGGCGTCTCGGTGCTGGCCAGCGCCACCTTCGACGAGGGCAGCGAGGCCCGTCGCCCGGCCGTGCAGGTCGGCGACCCCTTCACCGAGAAGCTGTTGATCGAGGCGTGCCTGGAGCTGTACGACGGCCAGCTGGTCGTCGGCATCCAGGACCTTGGTGGTGCCGGCCTGACCTGCGCGCTCACCGAGACCGCCGCCGCAGCCGGCACCGGCATGCGGGTCTGGCTGGAGCGGGTGCCGCTGCGGGAGCCCTCGATGGACCCGCACGAGATCCTGGCCAGCGAGTCCCAGGAGCGGATGCTGCTGGTCGTCGAGCCGGACAAGCTCGACGCGGTGCTCAAGACCTGCGAGAAGTGGGGCGTCCTCGGCACCGCGATCGGTGAGGTCACCGCCCCGGAGCCGGACGGCCGCCCCGGTCGCCTGCTGATCACCTGGCGGGACCACCTGGTCGTCGACGTGCCGCCGGGTTCGCTGGTGGACGACGGCCCGGTGTACGCCCGTCCGATGCGTGAACCGGCCGACCTGATCCTGCTCCAGGCAGACCGTGCCGAGACGCTGCCCCGCCCGGCCGACCCGGACGCGCTGCGGGAGACCGTGCTGCGCATGATCGCGTCGCCGAACCTGGCCGACAAGACCTGGGTCACCGAGCAGTACGACCGTTACGTGCTGGGCAACACCGTGCTCGCCCAGCCGGAGGACGGCGGCGTGATCCGGATCGACGAGCAGACCGGGCTCGGCGTGGCGCTGTCGGTGGACGGCAACGGCCGGTACGCCCGGCTCGACCCGTACCAGGGCACCAAGCTGGCCCTCGCCGAGGCGTACCGGAACGTGGCGGTGACCGGCGCGAAGCCGATCGCCGTCACCAACTGCCTCAACTTCGGCTCGCCGGAGGACCCGGGCGTGATGTGGCAGTTCGCCGAGGCCGTGCGCGGCCTGGCGGACGGCTGCCTGGAGCTGGGCATCCCGGTCACCGGCGGCAACGTCAGCTTCTACAACCAGACCGGCGCCGCGGCCATCCACCCGACCCCGGTGGTCGGTGTGCTGGGCGTGCTGGACAACGTGGCCGACCGGGTGCCGATGGGCTTCGTTCCGCGTCCCAGCGGCGACCACGACCAGCTCTACCTGCTCGGTGAGACGAACGTGGAGCTGTCCGGCTCGGAGTGGGCCTGGGTGACGCACGAGCACCTCGGCGGCATCCCGCCGCAGGTCGACCTGCTCCGCGAGAAGGCGCTGGCCGACCTGCTGGCCGAGGCCGCCCGGGTGGGCCACCTCAGCTCGGCGCACGACCTGTCCGACGGTGGTCTCGCCCAGAGCCTGGTCGAGTCCTGCCTGCGGCGTGGCGTCGGCGCCCGGATCGCCGTGCCGGAGCAGTTCGCCGAGGGCTCGATGCCCTTCGTCTACCTGTTCAGCGAGTCCGCGACGCGGGCGCTGGTGTCGGTGCCGCGTGGCCACGACAAGGCGTTCGCGGCGCTCTGCGCCGAGCGGGGCGTGCCGTTCGAGCTGATCGGTGTCACCGACCCGTCCGGCGGGGCGCTCGAGGTGCACGGGCAGTTCCGGATCGGCCTGGACGAGCTGCGCGCCGCGCACACCGAGACGCTCCCGCGCCTCTTCGGTGGCACCGCCGCCGTCGAGGCTGTGCCGTCGGCTGTCACCGAGCCCGCCGTCGCCGAGGTGCCCGCCCCGGCCGCCGGCGTGGCGGGCGCGGTCGAGGCCGTGCCGCTGCCGGCCGCCCCGGCCGAGCCGGTGGACGCGTCGGAGGTGCTCTCCGAGCCGATCGCCTCGGCCGGCCCGTCGCCACAGACCGGGGCTGTCGACCCGATCGGGTCGCAGCAGCCGTCCGAGTCTGGTTCCGGTGCCACCGAGCCGTCGCCTGACGAGCGCTGAGGCGTTGACGGCGGCCGTCTACGGCCAGCCCGGGTCAGGCGCCAGGTTCGACTGGGGCCTGACCGGGGCGGCCGAACTCGGCCGGGTCTGCGCGGCGCTGGTGGTGGTGGACGTGCTCTCGTTCACCACCGCCGTGGAGGTGGCGGTCGCCCGGGGTACGCGGGTGCACCCCTTCCCGTGGGGTGAGCAGGCCGCCGAGTACGCGCTGCGGGTCGGCGCGGTGGCGGCGGTCGGCCGTCGCCGGGTGACAGCCGACCACCCGTGGTCACTCTCACCCGCCGCGCTGAGCGCCGCGCCGACCGTCGCGGACCTGGTGCTGCCCTCGCCGAACGGCTCGGCCATCAGCGCCGCCGCCAGCGCCACCGGGCTACCGGTGGTCGCGGCGTGCCTGCGTAACGCGCGCGCCGTCGGGCGTTGGCTGCGCCGCCAGGGGTACGGCACGACGGACGCCCCGATCGGCGTCATCGCCTCCGGGGAGCGCTGGCCGGACGGGTCGCTGCGCCCCTGCGTCGAAGACCAACTCGGTGCGGCGAGCGTGCTGGACGCTCTGTCCGGGGTGCCGGGCGGTCTCTCCGTGGAGGCGGCCATGGCGCTCGCCGCGCTGGCCAGCACTCCGGACGTACCCGCCGCGGTACGCGGCAGCGTCTCCGGCCGGGAGTTGACCGAGGGCGGCTTCGAAGCCGACGTCGACGTCGCCGTCCAGGTCGGCGTGTCCGACGTCGTGCCGGTCCTCCGCCAGGGCGTCTTCTCCGCCGCCTGACCCACCCCGCACAGCACCCGCCCCCCGGCAGCACCCGTCCCCGGACGCCCGCCCCGGTGGCACCCACCCCGGCGGCACCCACCCCGGCGCCCGCGGCGGTGATCATGAAGTTATTGCCCCGACACGCCGTGTGCGTGGGCAATAACTTCGTGATCGACGAGGTGGGACCGGGTGGGGGTGGGTGGGGTTATGGCGAACGGCCGCCCGGTTTTCCGGGCGGCCGTTCGCGGTGCGCTGTGGGTAGTGCTGTTGTTAGTCGTCCAGCCAGTCGAGCCGGCGGCCGCCTCGCTCGGTGGGCGGGGGACTGTCCGGACGGGCCCGGCCACCCTGCTGCTGCTGGCCGTAACCGCCCTGGTCGTAGCCCCGGTCGTCGTAGCCGCCGCGTTGCTGCGGGGGCTCCTGGCCGTAGCCGCCCTGGTCGTACCCGCCGCCAGTCTGGCCGTAGCCGCCCTGGTCGTAGCCCCGGTCGTCGTAGCCGCCGCGTTGCTGCGGGGGCTCCTGGCCGTAGCCGCCCTGGTCGTACCCGCCACCGGTCTGGCCGTAGCCGCCCTGGTCGTACGCGTTGGTCTGCTGGCCGTAGCCGCCCGTCGGCTCCGCCCCACGACCGCCGCCGTACGGGGCGGTCGGGTCGGGCTGGCCGTAGCCCTGGCCCTGCTCCGGCTGGTACACGCCGGTGGCGTACGGGTCGGCCGGCGCCGGGTACTGGGTGCTGTCGCCGGTGTACCGGCCGGTCGGCTCGTCGAAGCGCTCGCCGTAGCCGCCGGCTGCCCCACCGGCGGGAGCCGGCGGGTAGCCGCCCGCGCCGGCCGGCGCGGTGTAGTCACGGCTGCCGTAGCCGCTACCCGAGGAGGGCGCGCCGCCGTAGCCACCATCCGGGGCCGCCGCGCCGCCGTAGCCACCATCCGGGGCCGCCGCGCCGCCGTAGCCCGCGCCGGAGCCGGGTGCGGCGCCGTAGCCATCCGCGCCACCGCCGTAGCCGCCGTCCGGCGTTGCCCCGGTGCCGTAGCCGCCACCCGAGGCGGGGGCGTTGCCGTAGCCGCCGTAGCCGCCCTGGCCGGGCTCGTCGTCGTAGCCGGTCCCGCCCCAGCCCTGCTGGCCCGCCGCGCCGTAGGGCTGCGCTGGCGCGCCGTACGGGTCTGGCGGGACGTCGTCGACGACCGGGCGGTGCATCATGGTCGGCGCCTCGCTCAGCGCCGCGCCGCCGACCATGGTCGGGTCGGGCGCGCCACCGGGGCGGTTGACCACCCGGGTCTGGTCGTCGGCCCCGCGGAAGGCCCCACGGGCCGCCGGCACCGCGCCGCCGGCACCGGCAGCGCCGGCCGCCGCCGGCTCGTCATCGTCGTCGCCGCTCTCGCGGCGCTTCATCCACAGCAGGACGATCGTGCCGACGCCGGCCGCGACGAGCAGGCCGCCGAGCAGGATGATCAGGTACGAGCCGAAGCCGCCGCCGTCGTCCTCCTTGCTGGCGTTCGCCGGGGCGCCCGGGCTGGCCTCCTCGGAGGGTTGGTCCTCGGCACCCTCCTCGGTCGCCTCGTCGGTGGGGGTGGCGTCGGCGGTGGGCGACGGGGTGGCGCTCGGCGTCACCTCGACCTTGATCTCCAAGGTGATCCGCTGGCCGGTGATGGTCTGCCCGGCGTTCGCGGTGAAGCTCTTGAACGCCTTGATGTTCTCGGAGGACGCACCGAGGTCGATCCGACCGGGAGTGATCGGGCTCTGACTGCTGCCCGTGAACTTGAAGTTGCCACTGCCGTCGGCGACGGCGTCGTAGCGGTGACCGGCGGTGTCCTGGAGGAGGACGAACGCGTTCGGCACCGGCTCGCCGTCGGCCTTCTTGACCACCTTGCCGGAGACCGACTTCACCGTCTGGTTCTGCTGCGGCGGGGGCGGCGATGCGGCCTTGCCCTTAACGGTCAGGGAGACGTTGGCGGTGTCCGGGCCCGATGCGGCCTCCACCGCGACCGTGATGTTCGTGGTCGCATCGCCGGCGTTGTCGTTGGCCGCGATCCGGACCAGCACCGACCCCTTCGGGCCGCCCAGGCCGCCGCCGGAGAGTTTGACGTCGCCACAACCACTGGCGCAGCTGACGCCGGAGGGCAGCCCGGAGAGGCTGACCTTCGCGGATTCGTCATTGTCACCGCCAGTGATGCGCACGGTGATCGTGGCGTCGCTGCCGGCGTTCACGGTGACCGAGCCGGGGGAGACCTCAACGTCTGCGGCCATTGCTGGTGTGGCGGGGACGGCGAGCAGAGCGCCGGCAACCAGCGCTGCGACCACACCGGCCCGCTGCTTCCAGGCACGTCGGTGTGTTGACACGTCCACCGCCTTCCGGGCTGACGTCCCTCGACCGGCGGGGCGCCGGGCCGGGGATCATCACGGTACGAATACGCCGTCGGCCACTATGCCTTGTCTCACTGGATCGGCGCGACCCAGGGCCAACGTCAGGTGCTCCACCTGTGGGTCGTATCGTCCCGTCGTGTCCTCTCCGCACAGTAAGTCCGCCGCCGTCGTGGCGGCTCTGTCGGCGCTTGACGAGGGGCGTACGCCCGAACGGCCGGTACTCCGGGAGGCGGTCCGGTCCTTGTTGGCCGTCCTCACGGAGCGCGCCCCCGGCCGATCGGTGGAGGTGCGCGTTCCACCATACGGTGCGATCCAGTGCGTCCCCGGTCCTCGACACACCAGAGGAAACCCGCCGAACGTGGTCGAGATGTCGCCGCAGACCTGGTTGGAGCTCGCCACCGGTCGGCTCGGGTGGGCCGACGCGGTCACCGATGGACGTGTTCAGGTGAGCGGCATTCGGGCGGACATCTCGGCCTATCTGCCCCTCTAGCTGCGCCGATGTCCGAGTGATCGTGACTCTCGGCAGGGAAATCGTGACTATCTGTATTGACGCTGACTCGCGTACACTGTCAGGCGACGAGAGTGGTCCCGGCCGAGAAGTGTGGATCCGACCCGTGATCCCCGCCAGGCCGGTCCAGACCAGCATGAGGGAGCGGTAGTGCCCCGAGGCGACGGCCGGCTGAGCCACGACCTTGACCCCCAACGACCTGGCCCCCAGGATGCCTGCGGCGTCTTCGGCGTGTGGGCCCCCGGCGAAGAGGTCGCGAATCTGACCTACTTCGGCCTCTACGCCCTGCAGCACCGCGGCCAGGAGGCGGCGGGCATCGCGGTCAGCGACGGCTCGGGCGTGGTGGTCTACAAGGATCTCGGCCTGGTGGCCCAGGTCTTCGACGAGCCCACCCTGGCCAGCCTGCGCGGCCACCTGGCGATCGGGCACGCCCGATACTCCACGACCGGCGCGTCCAACTGGGAGAACGCCCAGCCGACCATCCGGTCGACCGATTCCGGCACGACCATCGCGCTGGCCCACAACGGCAACCTGGTCAACACCGCCGAGTTGGAGAAGGAGGTCGCCGAGCGCGGCCTGGTCGCGGACGGCTCGACCAACGACACCTCGCTGGTGACCATGCTGCTGGCCAGCCGCCCCGACCTGTCGGTCGAGGCCGCCGCGCTCGAGGTGCTGCCGCAGCTACGTGGGGCGTTCAGCTTCGTCTTCATGGACGAGTCGACGCTGTACGCGGCCCGCGACCCGCACGGCGTACGCCCGCTGGTGCTCGGCCGGCTGGAGCGTGGCTGGGTGGTCGCGAGCGAGACCGCCGCGCTGGACATCGTCGGCGCGAGCGTGGTGCGCGAGATCGAGCCCGGCGAACTGATCGCGATCGACGAGGAGGGGCTGCGGTCCACCCGCTTCGCCGCGCCCGAGCCGAAGGGCTGCCTCTTCGAGTACGTCTACATCGCCCGCCCCGACGCGACCATCGCCGGGCGGAACGTGCACGCGGCGCGGGTGCAGATCGGCCGCCAGTTGGCCAAGGAGCATCCGGTCGAGGCCGACCTGGTCATCCCGGTGCCCGAGTCCGGCACCCCGGCCGCGATCGGGTACGCGGAGGCGTCCGGTATCACCTACGGCGCGGGCCTCATGAAGAACCCGTACGTGGGGCGGACCTTCATCCAGCCGTCGCAGACCCTGCGTCAGCTCGGCATCCGACTCAAGCTCAACCCCCTGCGGCAGAACGTGCGTGGCAAGCGGCTGGTGGTCGTGGACGACTCGATCGTGCGCGGCAACACGCAGCGGGCCATCGTCCGGATGTTGCGCGAGGCGGGGGCGCTCGAGGTGCACGTCCGGATCTCCTCCCCGCCGGTGAGTTGGCCGTGTTTCTACGGCATCGACTTCGCCACCCGGGCGGAGCTGCTGGCCAACGGGTTGGACAACGACGGCATCCGGCGTTCCATCGGCGCCGACACGCTGGGTTACGTATCGCTTCCCGGCCTGATCGCCGCGACCGAGCAGCCGAAGACCCGGCTGTGTCGGGCGTGTTTCGATGGGGAGTACCCGATCGAGCTGCCGGCCGGCAACCTGATCGGCAAGCATGTGCTCGAAGGGATGGGCCGCCGGGTCGCCAACGCGACGCCGGAGGCCCCGGAGAGCTTCGGCTCGCTCGTCGCCACTCCGGGTGGCGTGACCGCAAACCGCCCGTAGCACCAACCGGCGCGGCCCGGCCACCGCCGGCGCGGCACCGAGAACCACAAAAGGGGAGAACCGTGACGCACGTGTCCGAGCGCAGCGGCGCAGGAAGCAGCCCGAACGGCGCTGGCAGCGACCACCAGCCGTGGACGGGCGGTGCCGGCCGCCAGCGGGGCAAGCGTTCCGTCTCGTACGCCGACGCCGGGGTCTCCATCGACGCGGGCGACCGCGCGGTCGAGCTGCTGAAGTCGAAGGTGCGCGAGACCCGGCGCCCCGAGGTGCTGGGTGACCTCGGCGGCTTCGCCGGCCTGTTCCGCCTGGACACGAAGAAGTACAAGAACCCCATCCTGGCGTCCTCGACCGACGGTGTGGGCACCAAGCTGGTCATCGCCCAGCAGATGGACATCCACGACACGGTCGGCATCGACCTGGTCGCGATGGTCGTCGACGACCTGGTCGCCTGCGGCGCGGAGCCGCTGTTCCTGCTCGACTACATCGCCACCGGCGAGGTCGTTCCGGACAAGGTGGCCGAGATCGGCGCGGGCATCGCCGACGGCTGCCGGTACGCGGGCTGCGCGCTGCTGGGCGGCGAGACCGCCGAGCACCCCGGTGTGCTGCGCCCGGACGAGTACGACATCTCCGCGACCGGCGTCGGTGTGGTCGAGGAGGCCGACATCCTCAGCCCGGAGCGCGTCGAGGTGGGTGACGTCGTCATCGCCATGCGCTCCTCCGGCCTGCACTCCAACGGCTACTCGCTGGTCCGGCACGTGCTGCTCGGCGCCGCCCGGATGCGACTGGACATCGTGATCGACGACTTCGGCCGGCAGCGGACCCTCGGTGAGGAGCTGCTGACCCCCACCAAGATCTACGCCAAGGACTGCCTCAAGCTGATCGAGGAGGCCGAGGTGCGGGCGCTGTCGCACATCACCGGCGGTGGCATCCCGGGCAACCTGGTGCGGGTGCTTCCCGAGCACGTCGACGCGGTGGTCAACCGGTCCACCTGGAAGCCGCAGCCCATCTTCGACCTGATCCAGTCGAAGGGCCGGATCGACGACCAGGACATGGAGTCGACGTTCAACATGGGCGTCGGCATGTTCGCGATCGTCTCGGCCGAGGACGCCGATCGCGCCCTGGCCACGCTGACCGGTCGTGGGGTCGAGGCCTGGCAGGCGGGCGAGATCATCGAGGGCACCGGCAACGTGCAGATGGTGGGTCAGCACACCCGCGGCTGATCACGCTCCGGTTACCGTACGGGCACCTGATCAGGGCTTCACCCGAGTGGCCGGCGCCGCCTAGCCTGAAAGGCTCGGGCTGGGCGGAGGAGGGTGATGGCTGCTGGGGAACCGACGTTCAGCGGGATGCGCGGGCTGGCCGCCGTCCCGTCGTACGTCGTCATGCAGCCCACCACGCTGTGCAACCTCGACTGCGCGTACTGCTACCTGCCGTTCCGGTCCGCCGACCGGCGGATGTCGGTGCCGGTGGCCGAGGCGGTGGCGGCGGCGGTCAACCCGTGGGCGGCCTCCGGGCGCTTCTCCGTCGTGTGGCACGGCGGCGAGCCGCTGGCGGCCGGTCGGGAGCACCTGGCCGCCCTGATCGCGCCCTTCGGGCCCGAGGTCGAACACCACGTGCAGACGAACGCCACGTTGATCGACGACGAGTGGTGCGAGTTCTTCGCCCGGCACGAGATGCGGGTCAGCGTGAGCGTGGACGGGCCGCGTGAGCGCAACGGCGACCGGGTCAACCGTGGCGGTCAGCCGGCGTACGACCGGATCCTGCGTGGTGTGGCCGCGCTGCGCCGGCACGACCTGCCCTTCTCCGCGCTGGCCGTGGTGTCCCGGCCGACGCCGGGCCTCGCCGCGGAGCTGTACGACTACTTCCTCGATCTGGGCTGCGACGTGCTGGGCATCAACATCGAGGAGACCGAAGGGGTCAACACCCGCGACAACAGCCACGACCCGGCGGCGGTGACCACGTTCTGGGCCGAACTGGTGGCGGCCTGGCGGCGGGCGCCCCGGATCCACCTGCGCGAGGTCGAGTGGTCGCTGCGGTACGCGGCGGCGGTCCTCGACCGCACGGCGGACGGTGTGCTGCCCCGCCGGCTGGATCCGATACCCACCATCGGGCACGACGGCTCGGTGACGGTGCTCTCCCCGGAGTTGGCCGGCTTCACCGACCCGCGCTACGGCGACTTCAGCAGTGGGAACGTGCTGACCACTCCGCTGGCCCGGATCCTGGCCGGTGCCGCGTCGACCTCGTGGGTCGGCGAGTTCCTGACGGGGGTGGAAGCGTGTCGGGTGTCGTGCCCGTATTTCGGCTTCTGTGGTGGCGGTCACGCTGCCAACCGTTACTTCGAGCTGGGGCGTTTTGACGGTACGGAGACCGAGCACTGCCGCAACAGCAAGATCCGCCTATTGGAGGGAGTGTTGGAGCATGCCCGAGATCACCAGTCACCGGCGGCCTGAACGCGAAGCGGACGATGCCCCGGACGACGTCACCGAGCGCGTGCGGGAGGCCGCCCCCGGGCTTGTCGCGCTGTTGCAGGAGGCCGCGGACGCACGGCGGCTACGGGCCGAGGTGGCGGGCGGAGACGGCGTCAGCGCGGTCTGCGCGTGGAACCACTTCGAGAACATCCCGACGTTCTACAACTGGAACAACCGGCCGCGCTAGGGCGGCCGTGATCAGGGGCCTGTCGGCCAGACGGGGTAGTCCCCGGCCAGGGCAGGCCCCTGATGATCGGCACCGATCTCGCTCCCGAAGGACACATGCGTGAGCACGCGGGGGTTACCGCGTGCTCAACTACGTCGAGAGGTCAGCGGGTCGGACGGACCCAGGGATCGGGGTCGTCGTCCGCGTGATTCTCATCATCGTCGTCGACGAACTCTTTTGAGTCGTCGTCGAAGTGGTGCTCAGACTTACCAGCACCCGCCAGTTCGCGCTGCAAGGCGGTGAGGTCGGTGTTCGGGGAGTGGTACTTCAACTCCCGGGCCACCTTCGTCTGCTTGGCCTTAGCACGGCCGCGCCCCATGGCTCGACCCCCTCGCACAGAATGCGGGGCAGCCCGAAGGCGGGCCCCGATGACGTCAGGCATCTCTCGTGGCTCTTACGGTACATGGGGATGCCATCGTTCGGCACCTCGGGTTACCGTCAGCCGGCTCTGCGCGTCGCGGCGATCCGGCCGTCACCCAGTGTACCTGGTAAGGAGCGGAACGGAGAGCACCCGTGACACCGGGCAAAACACGCCAAACTTGACCCGGGCCTCAGCCTACCGAGTCGGGCCGGTACAGGAGGCCCGGAGGCGGATCCCGGTCGATCCGCCTCCGGGATGCCTCAACGCAGGTGGATCGTGCGCAGCCGACCGACCTCGGCCATCCGCCGCTCGGCCAGCCGGTCCGCGGCGACCGCGGGCGGCACGCCCTCGTCGTCCGCCAGGCGCAGGATCTCCCGGGTGGTGTCGTAGATCCGGGTGGCCCGCAGCTTCGCCCGGTCGAAGTTGAAGCCCTCGATCTCGTCGGCCACCTGGATCACGCCGCCGGCGTTGACCACGTAGTCCGGCGTGTAGAGGATGCCGCGGTCGGCCAGCAGCTTCTCGATCCCCGGGTGCGCGAGCTGGTTGTTCGCCGCGCCGGTCACCACCTTGGCGCGCAGCGCCGCAACGGTGTCGTCGTTCAGCGCGCCGCCCAGCGCGCAGGGGGCGTACACATCGATGTCCGCGGCGACCAGCGCGCTGGCGTCGTCCACCAGGGTGACCTGCGGGTGGTTGGCGCGTACCCAGGCCAGGGCCTTCGGGTTGACGTCCGTGGCGACCACCTCGGCGCCGTCGTCCAGCAGGTGCCCGGTCAGGTATTTACCGACCTTGCCCAGGCCCGCCACGCCGACCCGGCGACCGTTCAGGCTCGGCGTGCCCCAGACGTGCTCGGCGGCCGCCCGCATGCCCTGGAACACGCCCCAGGCGGTGAGGATCGACGAGTCGCCGGCGCCACCGTGCTCCACGCTGCGGCCGGTCACGTAGCGGGTCTCGCGGGCGATGATGTCCATGTCGGGCACGTAGGTGCCGACGTCGCAGGCGGTGTAGTAGCGGCCCGCCAGCGACTCCACGAAGCGGCCGTACGCGCGCAGCAGCGCCTCGCTCTTGATCTGCTCCGGGTCGCCCCAGATGACGGCCTTGCCGCCGCCCAGGTCCAGGCCGGCGAGCGCGTTCTTGTACGCCATCCCACGGGACAGGTCGAGCACGTCGGCGAGGGCGTCGTCCTCGCTGGCGTACGGGTAGAAGCGGGTGCCGCCGAGCGCGGGCCCCAGCGCGGTGGAGTAGATCCCGATGATCGCCTTGAGGCCGCTCTGCTTGTCCTGGCAGAAGACGACCTGTTCGTGACCGGTCGATACCGGGTCGTCGGTGCTCGCGAATACGCCCATGACTGGCTCCTACGATGGTGTGCGTTCCTTGTGGGACGCGGACCTGGTGGACCCCGGCGGGGATGCTGCCGGTGTGATCGAGCCTAGTATCGGCCGCCGTGCGACCGCCCGACGTGCCGCCGCCGTCCCACGGTGCGGGGCGCGCGGTCCGCACCGCTGGCCGCGCCGGGGTGCGGTTCATGGGAGGATCGCGCGGTGCCGTCGCTCTTCGCTTCTTACCTGCGCGTGTACGAGCCGCTGACCGCCTTCGACCGGGACCGGCAGAGTTACTGGCGTCGCTATGTCTCGGAGGGACGGGCGATCGCCCCGGTCGAGGGACCCGGCCGGCAGCGGACGGCGGTGATCGAGGCGCTGGGCGCGGGCTGGACCCGCCTACCCGACCTGCCCGAGGAGGCGTACGTCCTGGAGACGGACGACAGCCTGCTGGTCTGCCCCTGGAACCTGCGCATCCGGGTCGCTGAGGCGGCGCTCAACGCCCGGGACGGGGTGCCCCCGGTGCTTGCCGACGCCTTCGTGCCGCCGGTGCTCGCCGGGCAGGCCCGAGCGGTCGTCGACGACTGGCGCAGCGGCGCCCGGGTTCTGGAGCACGGGGTGCCCCGGGTGCACGAGCAGATCGCAACCTGGGGCGTACCCCTGCGGTGGTTCGTGCTCTTCGACCCGACCGAGCGGGACCTCGTCACCCAGCCGGGCCGGCGGGCGCTGCGCTACCGGACGGAGATCTCCAAGGCTCGTCGTCGTTCGTCCCGGGCGTTGTCGGTGCTGCGTAAGTCGGTGGGTGAGGCGCCGATCACCGAGGCGGTCCAGGAGGCGGCGCGCTGGCTCGAGGAGTTCCACCCGGGCTCGGTGGTGGAGCTGGACTACGGCGGCCTCGTCGACCTGCTCTCCGATGAGACTCTCGCCGCCGACGACTCGCCGGAGCTGGTCGCCGGTGGCCTCGCGGGCCTGTCGCGGGGGGAGGCGGACGAGGCGTCGGCCGCGTACGACAAGTTGGTGGCCCGCTGGCGCGCGGTGCAGCTCCTGGAGCGGTGCAACTAGGGCAAATCGCCCCTAGGAGCGCTCCCAAAGCGAGGGTGTCTCGTAGTTGACGCATCACGAACCGTGATCATGAGTCCGAATAAGGTACTTTCTGCCGTGTAAAAGTCGTAAAAATCGGGCATGGTTCATCCGTCCGTCTAGGGACCTTCATCCGTTCGGCCCATGTCGGACATCGGGGACTAGCCGGACCATGGGAGACGCGTCGGCCGGCGGGACCCCGGCCGATGTCTATACATGTGGAGGAGTGACCGATGGCATCGCGAACGCACGAACCAGAGCCGCTGCTCACACCGGCCGAGGTGGCGTCGATGTTCCGTGTCGACCCGAAGACGGTGACCCGGTGGGCGAAGGCGGGCAAGCTCAGCGCCATCCGCACCCTGGGTGGCCACCGTCGATACCGCGAGTCGGAGGTCAGGGCGCTGCTACAGGGCCAGATCCCGCAGCAGCGGCAGGGCGACTGACCCGATAGAGGTTTCCGGAAAGGGGCGGTGGATTTCGATCCACCGCCCCTTTTCATGTCCGCTCGGCTCCGACGGTGGCGCGTCAGTCCGTGTCGGGGCCGGTCAACGTCACCCGGATGCCGACCGTGCCGCCCTCACCGCGACGGAACCGGCTGCCCAGCAGGCTCAGCCGACCGATCAGGCGGTACTTGTGCTTGAGCAGGTCGCGAACCCGGCCCGTGTCGCGGCCACCGTAGAGGCTCGCGTGGGCGGGCACCTCCGCGCCGTGCGGCCGGCCCCGCACGTCGCACGGCGCAACAGTCACCTCGCCGTTGTGGCGGATCCGCTTGACCTTCCCCGAGTCGGCGCGGGTCCACACCGCCAACGCGTCGCCGTCGCGGACCGCCCAGACCGGGGTCGGCACCGCCCGGCCGTCCTTGCGGAAGGTCGTGAGCAGGATGTACTTCTCGGCCGACAGTCGGTCCAGGGTGGTCACGCCGCCAGGATAGGCCGCTGCGGGCCACTGAGCGGCCAGATAGCGTGAACGGCGTGACGGGGGAGCCTGGAATTGGTGACGTGGTCGGTGAACTGCTGCGGGACACGCTCGCCGTGGCGACCGGGGTCGGGCCCCGGCCGATGGTCGGCGGTCGGCTGCCCCGGCCGGTCATCGAGATCATCGAGCGGGACGACGGCCTGATCAACGGCGCTCCGGCGGCGCACTACCTCGACGGGCCGGCCGACTGGCAGCCGTACGACCACCGGGCCGTCGACCGGGCCCGGGGCGAGACGCTTGACGTCGGCACCGGGGCCGGCCGGATCGCGCTGCTGCTCCAGGAGCGCGGCGTACCCGTCACCGGCCTCGACACGTCGGCGGGCGCCCTCGACGTGAGCCGACGGCGTGGCGTACGGCGGCTGGTGCACGCAACGGTGGACACGCACGTCGCCGACGGCCGGCGCTACGACACGTTCCTGCTGCTCGGCAACAACCTCGGGCTGTTCGAGGGGCGCGAGCGGGCCCCGGCGTTCCTCGCCGCGCTCGCCGCGCTGGCCCGACCGGGAGCACAGATCATCGCGCACGGCACCAACCCGTACGGCACCCGCGACCCCGTGCACACCGGCTACCACGAGCGCAACCGACGCCGGGGGCGGCTCGGCGGCCAGCTCCGGCTCCGGCTGCGCTACCGGGAACTCGGCACCGAATGGTTCGACTACCTGGTCTGCTCGCCGGACGAGTTCGCCGAGCTGGTGCACGGCAGCGGCTGGCGGTTGATCGATGTGGACGACCGCGACGCCCCCTACTACCTGGCCACCCTGCGCCTCGCCGGCTGAGCGACGGCTCCCGCGCCGCGACGGACGCGGGAGCCGTCGTACGACTCAGACCTGAACGGTCGGGGGCAGCGGCTCGGGCGGGAGGCCGCCGTCGCCGTCGACGACCTCGTCGGGGGTGCCGTCCTCGTCGAGGTCGACCATGGTGATGTCCACCTTGCCGTCACCGTCGGTGTCGAACTGGAACAGGTCGGCCTTGCCGTCGCCGTCGGTGTCCACCACCCACACGTCGGTCTTGCCGTCGTTGTTGGTGTCGGCGCGCAGCAGGTCGACCCGTTCGTCGCCCCGGGTCTCCACGGTTTCGGAGTCGGTCGTGACGCTCTCCGGTGCCTGGCTCATCTCGATGCGGTCCTTCCCTTGAGTTGACGGGCCGTACGTACCCGATCCCGCGCTCCCCCACGCATCGGCGGGGTACCGGGCTGTCTAGGGTCGCACCATGAGCGAGCGCAGCGGGCCGAGCACCCGGGCCGGCGTGGCGGAGACCCCGCGCGCCCACCGGGACGGACAGGGAGGCGTGATGAACGATCGTTTCGTGGTCGTCGGTGCGGGCACGATGGGGCTCGGCATCGCGTACGTGGCGGCCGGCGCCGGTCACGCCGTCGAGCTGGTCGAGGTGGACGCGGACCGGGGCGCGACCGCGCTGACCCGGCTCGCCGACCTGTGGGAGCGCGCGGTGCAGCGCGGCAGGCTGACCGCCGACGAGGCCGCCGCGTACCGGCAGCGGGTGATCCTGCGGCCGAGCCTCGCCGACGTCGCCCCCGCCCCGGGAGTGGTCGTGGAGGCGGTCCCGGAGCGGCTGGAGCTGAAGCGGGCGGTGCTGCGCGACGCCGCCGCCCTGAACCCGGCCCTGCTCGGCAGCAACACGTCCAGCATCGCCATCGGCGAGCTGGCCGCGGCTCTGGACGCGCCCGAGCGCTTCCTCGGCCTGCACTTCTTCAACCCCGTCTGGGCGATGGCGCTGCTGGAGATCGTGGTCGGCCCGGCCACCGCCGAGGAGACCACCACCGCGGCCGTCGCGCTCGCCGGCCGGCTGGGCAAGGACCCCGTCGTGGTACGCGACATGCCCGGCTTCGCGACCTCCCGCCTCGGGGTCACCCTCGGGCTGGAGGCGATCCGGATGGTCGCCGACCAGGTGGCCAGCCCCGCCGACATCGACAAGGCGATGGTGCTCGGCTACCGGCACCCGATCGGGCCGCTGGAACTCACCGACCTCGTCGGCCTGGACGTGCGCCTCGACATCGCCCGTACCCTCCAGGCCGCGTACGGGGACCGCTTCGCGCCACCGGAGCTGCTGGTGGAGATGGTGGCCGCCGGACGGCTGGGCAAGAAGTCCGGGCACGGCTTCTACCGCTGGGAAGGTGGCGTCAAGCAATGAGTGGTCTGCGGATCGAGGAGCGGTCGGACCGGCTCGTGGTGACGCTGGCCCGACCGGAGAAGCGCAACGCCATCGACGCCGACCTGATCGCCGAGCTGCACGAGGTCTGCGCCGAGTTGGAGGCCCGTCCCCGGCTGCTGCTCCTGACCGGCGGCGCGGAGGGCATCTTCGCCGGTGGCGCCGACATCGGCCAGCTCCGCGAGCGGGGCCGCACGGACGCCCTGGCCGCGATCAACTCGGCGGCCTTCGCGCGGATCAGGGCACTACCCATGCCGAGCGTGGCCGCCGTGGACGGGCCGGCGCTGGGCGGCGGCGCGGAACTGGCGTACGCCTGCGATCTTCGGGTGTGTACGGCCCGGGCGGTGTTCGGCCAGCCGGAGGTGCGGTTGGGCATCCTGGCCGGCGCTGGCGCGACCCACCGACTGCCCGCCCTCATCGGCGAAGGTCGGGCCAAGGAACTGCTGTTCACCGGCCGTCGGGTGGACGCGGCGGAGGCCCTGCGGATCGGTCTGGTGAACCGGGTGGTGGACGAACCCGGCGAGCTGCTGACGACGGCGCACGGGCTGCTGGACGAGATGGCCCAGGCCTCGCCCCTGGCGTTGCGGCTCACGAAACTGGCCGTCGACGCGCCCGCCGCCGCGCACCCGCAGCTCGACCTGGTGAGTCAGGCGGTGCTCTTCGAGGACGAGGAGAAGCACCGCCGCATGACCGAGTTCCTGGAACGCCGCCGGGCCCGCTGACGCGGCAAACGGGAACGGCCGCACCGGCTGTCGAGCCGGTGCGGCCGTACGCGGTCCGCAGGTACTGCTCAGTGCCGGATCTGCACCCCGCTGTCGGCGAGCGCCCGGATCACCTGGGCCGACTCACCGAAGCCGATGATCAGGACGGCGTCCGCACCGAACTGCTTGATCTCCTTCGCGCCGCCGGAGAAGTCCACCGGCGCGGCCTTGGCGTCTGCCGGCGGGTCGTACGTGAGCAGCTTGAGTCGGTCACCGGGAATGCCGGCCTTCTCCAACTCGTCACGGACGGTGGCCTGCAGGCCCTCACCGTAGGAGTCCTTACGGGCGACGATGACGATCTTCTGCGACCCGTCGCGGAGGACCACGTCGGCCAGCGCCCGGCCCTGGAGGCTGTCCGGTGGGGCGGTACGGAAGTAGAGGCCCTTGTCCTCGACGTCGGTCAGGCCGGCGTCGGTGTTCGACGACGAGAAGAGGATCTTCCCGGCCTTGACCACGTCCGGCAGCACCTCGCGGGAGATGCCCGACGCGCCCGCGCCGATGATGATGCTGACCCCGTCCGCCACGTGTTTGGCGACGGTCGCCTTGGCTACCGCCGGGTTGGTGCCGTCGTCGCCGTCCTTCCACGTCACCGGCTTGCCCAGCGCGCCGCCCGCGGCGTTGATCTCCCGGATGGCCAGCGCCGCGCCGGCCGCCATCGGCGGGTACGCGATCGCCAGGTCGCCGGTCTTCGGCAGCAGACCGCCCACGATCAGCGGCTTCTGGTCGTCGGCGTCACCGGGGCGCGGCTTCTTGCCCTTCGGCGGCGTCTTGGTGCTCGCCGCCGACTCGGAGCCCGCGCCGACGAACTCGGTCTTGCCGTCGTTGAGCTGCTGGCCGTCGAAGGTCAGCGTGGCGTAGCTCGCGGTGGCCGGCTCACCCTTGTCGGTGAAGCCGGCGCGGGTCAGCGAGACGCTGCGGTACTCGATGTCCTGCCCGGCCCGGGCCAGCGTGAGGCAGGCGGCCGGGGTCTCGCAGCGCTGTCCGTTGTTGGTCACGCCGACGATCTGCTTGGCGATGGCCGCCGGGTCGGTGCTGCCGGCCAGTTGGGCGGCGAGCACACCGATGACCACCGCGTCGTACGTCTCGGCGGAGTAGAGGTAGTCCGTCAGCGCCGGATTGACGGACCGTAGCCGGCCCTTGAAGTCTTCGGGCAGTGGGGTGAGTGGCGTGGTCCCCTTCATTCCGTCGACGAGGTCGGCGCGTTCCTTCAACTCCGCTGGGTAGGAGTTGAGCATGTTGCCGTCCGTGCCGTAGAGGCGCACCTGTTGGGCGCTCCCCTCCTGGGCCTTGTCATCCCCGCAAGCGCTTGTGGCGAGCAGGATCGTCGCGCAGGCAGCCAGTGTGGCCACCCGCGAGCGGCGTGATACGAGCATGGTCGTCCTTCCTCCGGCGAAGGTCCGCTGCGCACATTAGCGTGCCCGGGCCGGTCGCGGGACCGTGGAGGCGGCGCAATGCGTAGGTAGCTCACTGTGAATACACACAGTGACGGAAGTGCCGTGGCTTGACCCCCCGTCCTACTGTGCGCTGCGTGACGGACCTACCACAGCAGACGTTCGACGACGCGACCGCCGTGCTCCGATCGGCGCTGGCCGGGGACGGGGACGCCGTGACGGGTACGTTCGACGCCGTCGTCGACCGGGCCGGCCTGTCCGGGGCGTACGGGGTCGCCTGGTGCCTGGCCGCGACGATGGTCGGTGACGCGCCGACGAGCACCGGATGCGCGCTGGAGTTCCCGGGCATCGAGCAGGCGGACTACGACACCCGCTGGGTGGCCCGCTTCGTGAGCGCCTACGCCAACCGGGACGTATCGACCGGCGAGGCCCTGTTCGGCGCGGCGGCGGCCGACGGGCTGCTCTCCGACTGCCTGCTCACGCTCGCCGGCTCGACGATCGCCACCCTGCGCAGCCGCGCCGAGTGAACGCGGCACCCGCTTCGGGTGCCGCGTCCGCGCGGGCCGTTCAGAAAGCGTGGTACGCGACCAGCGGCTCGTACTCGTAGCGCAGGTTGTCGAAGCGGACCCGGAAGTTGACCCCGTCCCGGACGTTCGTCGCGACGACGGTCCAGCCGGAGTTGGCCGGCAGGTAGGTCCAGTAGTTGCAGTTGCTGGTCTTGTCGATGAAGATCACGCAGGCTTCGGTGGCGTACGCGCTGGTGTTGCGGACGTTGATGTCGCGGCAGCGGGTTGTGGTGCGGTACGGGCCGGCCTGGCCGCCGTAGCCGCCGGTCTGGAAGAACGAGCGGACCGCGCCGCCGTAGCAGGTGGCGAGCGGCGCGAAGAGGTTCGGCCCCGAGGTGAAATCGGTGGAGTCGGCGCTCGGGGTGGCCGTGGCGGCCTGGGCGGGTGCGCCGGTGGCGAGCAGCGCGGCGGCCGTGGCGACGGCGAGCAGGCGAGCGGTCGGGGATGACATGCAGGCGGCCTCCGAAAACAGTTAACTGACTGTTCGTATTGGACGGACGAGCTGACCGTGACGATGATACTGATCGATTAATCGCGGCGTGGTCCGGGATCGTCGGTCGGGTGTGATAGCTCTGGGGCATGTCCGAGGCCATGCTCAGCAAGGTGCGCAAGCTGCTCGCCCAGGCCGAGGATCCGGCCTGCACTCCCGCCGAGTCGGCGGCGTTCACCGCCAAGGCGACCGAGCTGATCGCCCGCTACGGCGTCGACAGGGCGCTGCTCGCGGTCCGCGACCCGACCAGCGACCCGGTCGGCGACCGCGTGCTCGACATCGTCGCCCCGTACGCGCGGGACAAGGTCGGCCTGCTCGCGGCGGTCGCCGAACCGCTGCGCTGCCGCTGCGTCCGGCGTAAGCAGGGCAACGGCTTCGTCGCCCACCTGTTCGGCTTCGCCAGCGACCTCGAACGCGTGGACCTGCTCTTCACGTCGCTGCTCGTACAGGCCGCACACGGCCTGGCGGCCACGGCGGTGCCGGCGGACGACCATCCGGCCGCCTTCCGGCGCTCCTGGCTCGCGGGCTTCGCGGAGGTGATCGGGGGGCGGCTCTGGGCGGCCGAGTCCGCGGCGGCCAGCGAGTCAGGCGCCCCGTCGATGGCGTTGGTGCTCGCCGACCGCTCCGACCGGGTGCAGCGACGGCTCACCGAGGAGTACCCGCGACTGCGTACCGCCCCGGCTCGTCGCCTCGGCGGCACGGGCTTCGGCTCCGGCGCCGAGGCGGGCAGCCGCGCTCACCTGGGGGGCCATAATCTCGACACCAGCCGGGTCGGTCGACAACTCGGCCACTGACCCCGGCCCGGCGCAGCGCGGCTTGGCGCGGCCGGGCCCGGCGCGGCCCGGCCTGGATCAGCCCGGCTCGGCCTGGATCAGCCCGGCCCGGCGCGGCTCAGGCGGTGTGCGGGCCGCCGCGCGACACCGTGGCGAGATAGCGGGTCAGCAACTCGTGCCAGCCCGCCGTGAGCGCCTTGCGATAGCCCTCGGCCGCCTCGCCGTGCCGGTCGAAGTGCCGGTGCTCCAGCTCGACCCGGGTCCGTTCGGGGCCGTCCGGCAGGAACAGCACCTCGACCTCGCTCGCCTTCGCCGGATCCGGCACCGGCACCCGGTCCGGCCCGAGCTGCCAGGCGAAGACCAGCCGTCGAGGCGGATCCCACGTGAGCACCCGACCCCAGTCGGCCCGGAAGCCGTACGGGCCGATCTCGTAGAGCATTCCGCCGGCCCGGGGCTCCATGCCCAGCTCGGCGAGAGCTTCCGGACCGGACCAGGTGTACTCGGTGACCCACCACTCGGTCAGCTCGTCGGTGAACACGGCGAACGCCCGCTCGGCGGACCCGGGGACGAGGAGACTGCACCGTAAGGAGAAGCGCTCCAGGTCCTGCCGAATGTCGGCCGGATCAGCCATCCCCTGTCCCATAGGCCCGGACCATACCGGCTGATGCCCGGGTGTGCAGCTTCCGCAGTGCCCTTTTCCAGACAGTGGGTTGCCGAGTCGTCACGCACGGGATGGCCCGCCGGAAAGCGGGTAACCGCGCCGGACGGCCCGGACCACCGGGTTCGGCGCACGGGCGGAGCGGGAGAGCATGAGCGAGAACGCGCAGCAGCGACGGCCGGAGCGGGACGCCGACGCCGGAGAGCCGGACGTCCTCCTCGACATCCCGAAGGTCTCGGTCGACTCGATCCGGCTGGCCGTGGACGGGCTGGACGCCGACATCTCGCTGCGTGCCCGGCTGGCCAACCTGCTCCAACTCGACGCGGGCGTACGGGTCCACCTGCACGGCGTCGAACTGGACATCGACGGGGTACACGCCGAGGCGCAGCTACGGGTACGACTGGAGCAGTTGGTGACACTCCTCGGCCGCGCGCTCGACACCATCGACAACAACCCGCAGGTCATCGAATCCCTCGCCCAGGCGGGCGGCGGTGCGCTCGACGACGTCAACCGGAGCGCCCAGCAGGTCGCTGCCGGCGCCACCGAGGTCAGCGCACTGGCACAGCACGCCCGCGTACGCGACGATCTGGCCCGACGAACGGATGCGTCCGGCGGCGACCAGCCACGAGTACGACCCGCCCGCCCGGTGAGTCCGTCGGCCGGTCCGCCCGTCTCGACCCCCGCTCCGGGCCCGTCCGGCGCTCCTACCGGTGGCCGAGGTGACCGGGAGCAGCCCGAGGGCGCTCCGAGCGGTGGTGGACCGTCCGGCGGCGGTCCGGCTGGGGCTGGTCGGGCTGGTGGCGGCCCGGCGGGGCGCGGCGAAAGCGGCCAGGGTGGTCGGGCTGGGGGCGGCCAAGCCGGCGGCGGACCCTCTGGTGGCGGGCCGACCGGTGGTGGTGCCCAGGGCGGCGGCCAGCAAGGTGGTGGTGGTGGCCAGCACGGCGGTGGACAGCAGGGTGCCGGCCAGTACGGCGGCGGACGGCAAGCCGGTGGGCAGCAGGGCGGCGGAGGCGGCGGGCAGGCTGGCGGTGGTGTCGCGGGTGGGGCGCAGGCGGCGGCCCAGAGCGCGGCGCAGCTCGCCGAGCAGGCCGGCGAGAGCCTCCGGCAGGCGGGCCGCAGCGTGTGGGAGGCGATCCAGGGTGGGATCGCCCAGCACCGCCAACAGGGCCGCGACGACCAGTGACCGGGCTGCCGTGCGCCGGCCCGTCCGACGGGGCCTCGGGCGAGAGTTGATCGACTCGACTGCGGGCGATGTGGCGCTCATCGCGTCCAGGCGACGAACCTCTCGTGCAACTCGTTCGCCGGGGTGTCCGGCATCTCCTCGAGCGCGGCGTGCAGCAGCGAACCCATGTACATCGACAGGCCGATCCGGTTGTCGTGCTCCTCGTACGTCTCGGCGAGGCGCATCCGCGCCGAGTCGCACGGCCAGGGCGTGGAAGGGTCACACGTCAGGCAGTCCCAGTCCGGCCGCCGCGGCAGGTGCTCATCTTGCAGGTGGTTCGCGAGCGCCCGGACCGAACGCTGGCCGAGCTCGATACGGACCGCGCGTACGGTGGTCGGCTCCTCGCCCATCACCAGATGCCGCCGGCACGGTGAAGCTGTCCAGGGGTGAGCAGCGGGGACGCGGTCGTCATGAGGGTGGGGCCGGCCCACGTGGGCGGAGCGGGGTACGCGCCGAAGCCGTGCGGGTAGCAGGTGGCCGGGCCGGTCTGGTCGAGCTGCGCGAGCCGGCGTCCGTGCCGGCGGAACGGATTGCGGATCCTCATCGCGGGTTGCCCTCTCTCCTCATCAGGACTGAGGTGGCCGGCCGGCCTCTCTCGGCGCGGCCGCCCCCGTCCTTCCTTGGTCGCGCCGGCTTCCCGGCGTTGGCGGGCGACGTGCCCGTCGACTAACTGGCTTGAGCCAGTAGTGGCTTAAGCCAGTTTGGTGAAGAGGCGAGCATCTGTCAATAGCTGGCTTGAGCCAGTAGCGGTAGCCTGGGATCACCTCGAGGAACGGGTGATCCGATGAGTAATCAGGAAGAACGGCAGCCGCCGAGCCGCCGCATCGCCGAGGAGCTACGGGCCGCGATCATTCGCGGCGATCTCGTAGACGGCGACCAGCTTCCTTCCGAGCGCGAATTGGCGTCCAGGTACGCCACTGCCCGCAACACGGCGCGCGAGGCGTTGGGCATCCTGCAAGCCGAAGGGCTTGCGCAGGCTCAGCACGGCCGAGGCGTCTTCGTACGTCAGCGCCGGCCGCTGGTGCGGATGGGCCGGGACCGGTACTCCCGACGAGCACGGAACGAGACCGGCCTTTCGCCGTTCCGAATCGAGGTCGAGCGACAAGGGCGAGTCCCGCACACGGAGTGCCGGTCAGTCACGACCGTGCAGCCACCGCCTGAGGTTGCCGAGCGACTCGGACTGGACGCCGGTCAAGAGGTCGTCCGGCGCGAGAACTGGTACTTCGCTGACGACGAACCGGTGCAAGTCGCGATCACCTACATCCCCACGGCGGTGGTCGAGGGGTCGCCGCTGGCGAGTGAGAAGAAGCTCGGTCGAGGCAGCATCTACCAGCGGTTCGAGGATCTCGGCTACCCGATCGTGCGTATTCGCGAAGAGGTGAGCTCCCGCATGCCGACGCCCGAAGAAGTGAAGGGCCTGGCGATGCCGCCGGGCGTGCCCGTGATCGAGGTTCTGCACACCAGCACCGACGGCGAGGGACGAGCGTTCGAGGTGACGCGGTTCGTCATGCGAGCCGACGTGAACGGATTGGACTACGAGATGCCCGTTGAAGACTGACCACCAAGGCGTCACCCGGACGGGCATCGCTCGGGTGGCTGCTCTGGCGCTGCTGTGGGGTTCCAGCTTCCTATGGATCAAGCTCGCACTGCGGGGCTTCAACCCGGTGCAGATCGTGTTCGCCCGGCTCTTTCTCGGTTTCGTGATCCTGGTGCCCATCGTCCTGTCCCGGGGGTTGCGCTTCCCGAGCGAGCGACGTGTCTGGGGGCACCTGTTCGTCGCGGCCCTGATCTCCAACGCCGTGCCGTATGTGCTGTTCGGTAGCGGGGAGGAGACGGTCGGATCGAACGTGGCAGGCGTGCTGAACGCGACCACGCCGCTGTGGACGCTGCTCCTAGCCTTCCTCGTCGGCGTCGACCGCGCCGTCACCGTGAGGAAGACCGCGGGGTTTGCCCTCGGGTTCCTTGGCGTAGTGGTCATCTTCTCGCCGTGGGAGTCCGCGGGTGAGATCGCCAGTTGGGGGGGCCTTGCCTGCCTCGCCGCCGCCGCCAGCTACGGACTCGGCTACGTCTACATGGGCAGGTTCCTGGCCGGCCGCGGAATCCCTCCGCTCATGCTGTCGGCGGCCCAGCTCGGCGCAGCCACCGTCCTGCTCGCCCTAGCCTTCCCGTTCGCAGGATTGGACACACCGACATGGCGACTCGACGCCGTCGCAAGCCTGCTCGTCCTCGGCGCACTCGGGACCGGAGCCGCGTACGTCCTGAACTACCGCATCATCGATGACGAAGGCCCGACCGCCGCATCGGTGGTCACCTACCTCTTGCCCATTGTCGCCGTGATCCTCGGTGGGATCTTCCTGCACGAAGCCGTCACCGTCGCGATCGTGGCCGGCATCGCCCTGGTCCTCGCTGGGGTCACCCTCACCCGGAAGCGGTCAGCCGAGAAGCGGTAGCAGCCTGCCTGTGGATGTCTAGTCTCACCACATCGACAATGCCTGTTGGGAGTCGAGCATGAAGGCCATGGCGTCCAGGTCATCCTCGGCGCGGCAGTCATGCCTCCACCGGTAGCGCGCGAGCGTGCGTCCTCTGCGCGGCGCGGAGGGCGGAGAGTTGGCTGTGGAACGAACTGTGGCGATTCTGGTCGAGGTTGAGCGGAAGCACGCACGACTGAATGAGTTCCTCCTCAAGCTTCCACGGCTGATCCGTGGCGCTCCACACGACCTGGGCGTGCTCGGCCATCCAGTCGGTGAGCCGTTTCTCGCCGTCTCGGCCAAAGGTCAGCCGGTTGCCGCTACCGACTCGGCGTAGCCCGATCTCAAGCTCGTCGGCGAGGAGCGAGCCGAGGGTCAGGCGTAGCGTCGACCCGGCAGCGTTGCCTCTGTAGTGATAGCGGATGCGACTGCGGATGGTCTGCCTGCTCGGGGGGCGGCCATTGCTCGGCGGTGCCTTCGGTGAGATGCCCACGTAAAGCAGCGTTGCCCCGTCCCGCTGATGGCAGCCAGGGACCGGGACCAGGGGTGGCGGCGATGCGAAATACCAGGCGTAGACGCCAGGTGCCGCCGGTATCGGACAGTTTCGTCCCTGGACATCCTCAGCCCGGTAAAGACGGGAGGGACGGAGTAATGCCTCCTCCGGGACCACTAATACTCCTCGGCACGGGATGCGCGGACGCGGGTTGGCAGGCTGAAGGCGTGCCGCTAGGGCTGTCCGGTTGACAACTCAGTGCCCACAGGAAAACCAGGGATGTCACCGTAGGTGCGGTCGGCCATGCGGCACTCTAGGGCACAGGAGCGACAGTCGGTCACGGTGTCACGTTCCGTTAAGCCGTAGTGAGACACCTTCGGTCGATGCGAGGCGCTGCAGGAAGTCAAGTTCTGAGATGACCTCGATCGAGTGGCCGGCCTCAAGGAGCGTGGCAGCCTTTTGGTGCTTGCTGCTGGTCTCGGCACCTGGCCTCAGGCGGCTGGGGTCCTGTTCGCCGATCACCAGCACGTTCGTCTTTTTCGAGACTCCAGCAACCGGCTGGCCTCCCACCTCGGCTACCAGGTGCCGTGCCTCATCGCGGCTCATGGTGAGCAGCGTGCCTGTGAAGCAGACCGTAAGCCCGTAGAAGGGACCATCTGGGTCGGCATCTGGGTTGGCGCCAGGGAGAGCAGATCGGGCCCTAGAGGTCGATGGAGGTTGGTAGCGGCAGCCCTTCCACTCGCCGCCGAAAAGAGCGCCGAACCTAGTCCTCGTAGCTTGTAGAAGCTCCGGCAGCGTGTCCACGCCGTGGGCGCGCTGCGCTGCGAGGGCGATAGTTGCCGCCGCCTGTGCGTCGGCCGCGGGATCGTGGTGGTCGAGAAACTGATGGCCAGCGGCTTCGGCGACCCAGGGGAGCGAGTACGAGATGAGCTGCCAGGTTCGACGGGCGACCACGAGGGTGCAGGCGTAGGTCAAGTTAGGCCAGGGCGAGTCCGTCAGATCGCATGCGTTCCTGATGACGCCCAAGTCGAAGGCGGCATTGTGAGCCACTACTGGCCGGTCATCGACAAAGTCAATGATCTCCTTGAGCGCTTGAGGCCAGTTGGGTGCGTTCTGGACATGCCGTGGGGTGATGCCATGCAGCGCCATGTTGAAGGGGGAGAAGTAGGCGGCCGAGGGCGGAGGCTGGATGTATGTGGTGTACCGCTCGCCAAGCATGCCGTCTTGCACTGCAACCATGGCAACGGCGCATGGGCTGCCGCGGTACTCGTTTGCCGTCTCAAAATCGATCGCCACCCATGATGTCATGATCAACGACCATAGTGTCGCTCGAAGTGCTGCTCGTTCCACCTTTCGGTCTGACCTCGGGTTCATCCACCTGCTCCATAGTCAGGCGGTCGTGCGAGGCCGCGATCGTCTGAGCGGCTGTCGCTGGTTAATCGACCGTCCAGCTGACTGGAGTCGTCGGAGGTTGTCGCTACGGTGGTCACCCCGTCGTCAATGATCAAGGACTCCCGATATGACTTCTGCCGTCGATGCCCCCGAGAACGAGCTCTCCATACCGTTGGACTACGTGCCAGGTGCACGCGGTCACGCCGTTCTGGCGATCGGACACGACGAAGCTGGTTCGGAGTCGCTGGCGGTGTGGCGACTTGGCGCGACCGGTCGTGCTGTGGGTGCCTGGGTTCTGCCGTTGAAGCAGCTGCAGCAGGATAACGAGTACTTTCAGCGGTTGATGGGCCTGCTGCGGGATAGATGCTTGGTCGACTGGGACACCGGTACTCCAGTTAGCGTGATCGATCGCCTCGCTGCCAACGTGCCGGCACAGCTGTCTGCCGCCCTCAAGCGGAACGTTGTGGCCATACCGGACCTGCTACAGGAGATGACCGAGCAACGTGCGGCCATCGTCTTGGTGGCGGACGACTACCGGCGAACTGCGAAGTCGAAGGTAGCGCCGCTGGTCTGGCCCAGCGAGGTTCCAAGTGTGGCGGAACTGAGGGAGCTCACTGCCGGGGCCCGGCGGGCGGCAGCATCGCCGGTGGCGGCTAGTGCGCTTGCCCTTAGCGCCGGCTTGGCCCGGGTCGCGCAGCTGTGGCAGGACACCGAGCAGGTGCGCTGTCGCCGGCGATATCTCCGATCCTTGAGCGAGCCGCGGCTGCTTCCGCCTCGTTGGCTGTCGATATTGCAGGCAGCTGCTGGCACGTCTGAATAAGCAGACTAGGAGCGCTGGCGCTGGCGGCACTGCGTCAGCCGTAAGTCAGCAACCGTTCAGCGAGACCCAATGCCAAGCAAGATCCGACAGTGGTAGGCAGGGCATACAACGGCATCAGACGCATCCGTTGGAGCTCAACGCGAATCAAGATCTACATCACACCAAGAGGTCGCCATGAGACTGAACCAGGGGCTTGAGGCTGTACCGACCGCGAGCGTGGACACAGCCACGCTTTGGAGCGCCGTTGGTACCGTCACCAGCGCCCTCGCGGCACTCGCCGCTCTCGTCGTTGCCTACCTGGCCTATAGGACAACGCAAACTGCCGCTAGCTCAACTGCGGCGCTGACAAGGATTGAGGCGAGACGCATCTGGGCCGAGACACTTCCGCAATTCAAGATCACGGCCGAGGCTCAGTCGGACACGTACGCCATGCTTCATGTTGAGCTGGTAGGCCCTCCCAGCCTCGACCGCCTCGACCAGATCCAGCTCTCGGTCCGAGATGACTACCACGCTCGTGGGGCGTCACAAATCGCAGGTGGCCCTAGCGCGGATCAGGTTGCGAACCATGTCTGGGGGCCGTACCGATTCAGGCACGGCATCGACGGAGGGTCGGAGAACGGCCGCGATGTCGCGCCGTTCAGCCTCCCGCTTGGCGAGGGCACCGACTTCGCCATGGATCGGCAGCTCCCGCCCCTCTGGAACACAAGTGGCACGGAAGCTTCCTGGCGGCGCGACTACGCCGGCAAGTCCGTCCGCCTACTTCTGCGGTGCACCCGCGACGGTTTCGAGCCATGGACAGTCCCTGCCGAGGTCCTCGTTACTCCACTTCCGAAGCAGGAGATCCCAGCGCAGGCTTCTGCTCGTTCCGGGAGCTGACCCCGGCCCGACCCCAACGAGAGGCCAGAGCTGCGCCCGGGGGCACGTGAACTTGCAGGCCGAAGCCAGGCAAGGACGCCGCAAGGTTCTCTGGAAAGCGCCGTGGCCGATGCGGGCCCGCTCTGCGGTCCGTGCCCAGTCCAGTGGCGGCTGAACGTGCCTGCCGAGGCAGCGGAGATACAGCAGGGAAGTACAGCAACCGATCGAGCTGCAACCGCTACCACGCGGCCCCCACGAGCCAGCCGATCTCGAGGGCAGCCGGAGCGGACTGAACCGCCCGGAGCTACGGATTAGAAGGCGTCCTGCGGAGCCTCGCGGGCACGACGAGCGGGCCGACCCGTGGCTAGCGTTACAGCGAAGAGCTGCCCTCTACCCGACTCCCGGTCACGAGAGTCGAAGCGACGTTGACCAGCAGGTTGCAGACCATCACATCCACCCCTCCCACAAGAGCCGAGACCATCAGCAGCAGCACAAAAAAGACGGCGGGCAGCGTGGCCTTCATGATCTTAGTGAGCTTCCCGCGACCGGCAGGCACCAGCCGCCCCAGAGGGCTCGGGAATCGAGTACAAGGCAGCTCTTCAGGGGCATCGTACCCGGTCCCAACAGCCTCCCAGCCGAGCCGGCGGCGTGCGGCGAGTGTGCAACTTGTGGTGGCGATCACCGGTGAGGAGCGGTCAACCGCGGGCCACGGTCATGGGTGCGGTAGGACTACCCATAGCAAGATCCCCACCTGCGAATCCGCTGGTGGGGATCTCTGTAGCCCGGCGAAAGGCTATGTGGCCAGGGGCGGGGTCGAACCGCCGACCTTCCGATTTTCAGTCGGACGCTCGTACCAACTGAGCTACCTGGCCGTGTTGCTCGGCTCATGCTACCCGCCAGCAGATCGAGCTGCTGACAGGATCACACGCTCCGATACGCAGAACGCCGCGCGAGGCGCGGCGTCAGCGCTGCGGTCCTGACGGGACTTGAACCCGCGACCTCCGCCTTGACAGGGCGGCGAGCACTCCAACTGCTCCACAGGACCTAGCTTGTGTTGCTCCGGCTTGCGCCGGTCGTGCCCCCAACGGGATTCGAACCCGTGCTACCGCCTTGAAAGGGCGGCGTCCTGGGCCGCTAGACGATGAGGGCGGCCCCGCCATCATTGCACATTCGCAACTTCAAGCGGACTTGCTCCCATCCGGCCCCGCCGGAGGCTTGGAAAGCATACGTGATGCCTGGCCGGTCGACAAAACCGGTATGGCCGGGGCCGTCGGGGAGCGCATAACCGCAGGTCAGGGTCCATCTGCCTTGAGCCGGGTGATGCCGTAGCGGTGCTTCAGGTCGGCGATCAGGTGCGGGCAGGCGGCGAGCGTCGCGGCCCGGTTTCCGCCCCCGTCGTGCAGCAGCACGATGGAGCCGGGACGTGCCGAGTTGTGGACCCGGTTGGCGATCGTGGTGGCGGTCGGCTTGTCCCAGTCCTGCGGGTCGACGGCCCAGTGCAGGGGGTGCATGCCGAGATCCTTGGCCACCGCGAGGACCTCTGGCGTCCACCGGCCACCGGGTTGGCGGTAGAAGGGCACCGGCGTGCCCGGGGCGGCCTTCTGGATGGCCTTGTTGGTGCGGGCCAGGTCGGCCTTGATGTCGGCGACCGGTCGACGGGCGAGGTCGAGGTCGTGCCGCCAGCTGTGGTTGCACAGTTGGTGGCCCTCCCGGACGATCCGCCGGATCAGCTCGGGGTGCCGCTGGGCCTCGAGGCCCACGACGCAGAAGGTGGCCGTCACGTGGGCCGCCTTCAGTTGGTCGAGCACCTTGGGCGTCCAGGCGGGGCTGGGCCCGTCGTCGAAGGTCAGCGCCACGGGCCGTACGCCGGTGTTGCGCCGGAGCCCGGCCGGGAGCTTCGCCGGCAGCGGTCGCAGCGGCGGTTTCGGCGGCTTGGTGCGGGTGGCGCTCGGGGTGGGCGTCGGCGTGGGGCTGGTGGTCGACTCGACGGGCAGCGGCGGCCCGGCGACGTGGATGGCAGTGTCTGGCTGGGCGCAACCGGACAAGACCAGCACCACGGCGAGGACGGACGCCAGGGCGGCGCGGGCTTGCATCTGTTCGCTCCCGGAGGGTCGGGGTGGGCGGACCACTCCGACGGTAGTGGAAGCGGCCGGGGAGCCGACAGGTCGGTCAGGCCTCTCGCGACTGGTCCAGCGAATCGCGGACCGCCACCGCCAGTGAGACCGCCTCGGCCAGGTCGACCGGCCGGACCACTCCGGCGGGCAGGCCATCGGCCCGCCAGCCCGGCCCGGCGGCGAGGATCAGCAGCGGGCGGCGGGGTGCGGCGAGCAGCGCGCTGAGTTGGTCCGGGTCGGCGGTGGCCCGGGTGTGTGACCAGAGGACCACGGCGGCCGGTCCGGTCCGGTTGACCGCCTCGACGAGGGCGGCCACCGGCACCCGGGCGCCCAGCATCCGGTAGCCCACCCCGGCCTCGGCGAGCGCGGCGGCCAGTGCCTCCAGGGGCAGGGTGTGCTGCTCCTCGTCGGCGCAGGAGAGCAGGATCCGGGCGGGCCCGGCGGGCGGGTTGGCCCGGCTGGCCGCGGCGAACGCCTCCGACACGCACCGGGAGACCAGGTGCTCCACCTCGATGAGGCCGGAGGTGGCGACATGCCGTTCGCCGATGCCGGCGAGCACCGGCCGCAGCAGGGTCTCCCAGGTGGCGACGACCCCGCTGGCGGCGATCGTGTGCGCGATCGTCTCGTTGATCACCGCCGCGTCCAGGCGCATGGCAGCGCGGGCCAGGCCCCGGGCCGCCGGGCCGGCGCGGCCCACCCCGATGGCGCCGCCGCCGTCGCGGCTCGCCGGACGGATCCGACCCGGGGGGACGGTGTCCAGGTGCGTGCGGTCCGGTCCCTGCCGGGCCCATTGAGCCGCCTCGGCCGGGCTGACGCCCTCGGCGGTCAGCCGCCGCATGGTTTCGAGGCGGGCCAGGTCGGCCGGCGTGTACCGGCGGTGATGGCCGGGCACGTGCTCGCTGGGCCCGAGCCCGTAGCGCTGGTGCCAGGTACGCAGCGTGGTGACCGCGACCCCCAGCCGGCGTGCCACGGCGCCCGCGCTCAACGCCTCATCGGCCACCCGACCGCTCCACCGCGTCGTCCGCCGGCGATCCGGGCGGGGTCGTGGTGGTGGAGCCGGGGGTGTCCGACGAGGACCCCGAGGGGCGCAACAGACGGTTCACCACCCCGCCCAGCCAGGGCGCGTACGAACGAGGGTCCCGGTCGAGGTCGGCTTCCAGGGCGGCCGGGTCGGCCCAGCGCAGCTCGGCCACCTCGTCCGGGTCGGGGCGCAGTGGCGCGACGGGCCGGAACTCGCCGCGCAGCACGTGGTCGTACTCGAACTCGACCCGACCGGTGGTGGGGTCCTCGGCGTAGTAGACGTAGACGCCCACCTGGGTCAGCTCGACCGGACCGGTGCCCAACTCCTCACGCAGCCGCCGGTTGGCCGCCTCGGTGAGCGACTCGCCCGGCCGGGGGTGGCCGCAGCAGGAGTTCGCCCACCGCAGCGGAAAGCGGGTCTTGACCGCGGCCCGTCGTTGCAACAGCACCTGGCCGTCCGGGTCGACGAGCATCACCGAGAATGCCCGGTGCAGTTGCCCCGGTGGTTGGTGTGCGGCGGCGACGGTGGTGTCGCCGTGGGCTCGCCCGTTGTCGTCGACCAGCTCGACGAGGTGGTCCTCGCGACTGCTCATCGTCCCTCCCCCGTGATCCGGCCGGCGGCCAGCTTGCCAGAGATCAACACCATCGGTACGCCCACGCCGGGTTGGGTGCCGGAGCCGACGAAGACGACGTTCGACAGGTGTCGGTGCAGGTTCGACGGGCGGAACGGCCCGGTCTGGAAGAGGGTGTGCGCGGCGGCGAACGGTGTGCCGGCGGCCATGCCCTGCTCGGCCCACTCGGCGGGGGTGATCGCCCGCAGCACCTCGACGCCGTCGCCGAACCCGACGTAGCCGCGCTCCTCCAGCGTCGCGATGAGCTGGTCGCCGTACCGCTGGGTCAGGTCGCCACGCCACTCGAAGGGCGCCCGATCGAGGTTCGGCACGGGCGCGAGCACGTAGTAGGTGTGCCGATCCGCTGGTGCCACCGACGGGTCGGTCCGGCTGGGATTGGTGACGAGCAGCGACGGATCGGTCATCAGCTCACCCCTGCGGATGACCTCATCGAAGGTGCCCTTCCACGCGCGTCCGAAGTGGATGTTGTGGTGGGCGATCTTCGCATAGCCCTGCCGCGAGCCGACGTGCAGGACGACGCAGGACGGCGAGTAGGTGAGGCGTCGCGCGGGCGCGGCGGGCAGCAGGTCCCGGTAGGCGACCGGCAGGTCCGGGTTGAGCACCACCACGTCCGCCGGCACCAGCTCGCCGTCGGCGGTCAGTACGCCGGTGGCCCGGCCGTTCGCGGTCTCCACCCGGGTCACCGTGGTGTCGTACCGGATCTGCACGCCGTGCTTCTCGGCCGCGCCGGCCATCGCGCGGGAGACCGCGTGGATGCCGCCCCGGGGGAAGTAGACCCCGGCAACCGAGTCGAGGTACGCGATGACCGCGTAAATGGCCAGCGCGTCGTGTGGGGCGAGCCCGGCGTACATCGCCTGGAAGGAGAAGATCCGCTGGGTGCGCGGGTCCCGGAAGAACTGGTTGATCTTGGTCTGGAGGCGGCGGAAGGCCCCACCGGTGAGCAGCTTGAGCAGGTTGCCGGTGAGCAGATCGGTCGGCGCGTCCAGGTTGCGCTCGATGAAGTCGGCCCGCTCCAGCCGCCACAGCTCGCGCGAGTAGTCGACGAAGCGCAGGTAGCCGTCGGCCTCCCGGGGACCGCAGACCCGGGAGATCTCAGCGGCCATCCGGGTGGTGTCGGTGCGTACGTCGAGGGTCGACCCGTCCGGATAGTACGCCCGGTACGCCGGGTCCAGCGGGGTCAGGTCGAGCCAGTCGCGCAGCTCCTCGCCGACGGCCCCGAGCGCCTCGGCGATGAGGTCGGGCATGGTGAGCACGGTCGGGCCGGTGTCGAACTCGTACCCGTCCACGGAGAGTCGGCCCGCGCGCCCGCCGGGGACCGGCTCGCGCTCCAGCACCGTCACCTGCCGGCCGCTGCCGGCGAGGTGCAGCGCACAGGCGAGCCCACCCAGCCCGGCGCCCACGACCACCACCCGGTCCGTCCGTCCCGTCACCGTCCGCACGTGACCACCTCCTCGAGATCCTCGGTCATCAGGCCCGCCGACTGGTGGCAGCGGTGGCCAACCCGGTCAGCGCGGTACGCGCCGTCCGGTCCACGGGCGCGCTGTCGAGCGCGGCCAGGGCATCGCCGACCCGCTCGGCGATCATCCGCTCCACCCGGGCCACCGCACCGGTCGCGGCGACCACGTCGGCGAGCCGTTCGACGGGTTCGCCGTCGGTCTGCTCCAGCGCCCGGAGCTGGCTCGGCGTGGCCAGTTGGCGGGCCAGCATGAGCAGCGTGGTGGGCTTGCCGACGCGCAGGTCGTCGCCGGCCGGTTTGCCGGTCGACTCCGGGTCGCCGTAGACGCCGAGCAGGTCGTCGCGGAGCTGGAACGCCTCGCCGACGGCCAGGCCGTAGCGGGTGTACGCGGTGACCAGCGCGTCGTCGACCGTCACCCCGGCCAGGCGGGCGCCGAACAGCAGCGGTCGCTGCACGGTGTAGCTGGCGGTCTTGTAGCGCGCTACGCGCAGCGCCCGATCGACCGACCAGCTTTCCGGGTCGTTCTCGCCGAGCACGTCCAGGTACTGCCCCGCGACCGTCTCGACCCGCATCTGGTCGTAGCAGCGGCGGACCTCGAACAGCCTCGCCGGGGTGATGGCGGTGCGGGCGAGCAGCTTGTCGGCCCAGACCATGCAGAGGTCGCCGATCAGCACGGCGGCGGCCTCGCCGAACCGGTCCGGGTCGCCCCGGTGACCGGCGGCGACGTGCTGGGCGGCGAGCGCGACGTGTGCCGTGGGCCGGCCGCGACGGGTGGTGGAGGCGTCCATCACGTCGTCGTGGACCAGCGCGAAGGTGTGCAGCAGTTCGAGCGCGGCCAGCGCGGGCAGGACTGCGGGGAGCGGTTCGTCGCCACCGACGGCCCCGCGCCAGCCCCAGTAGCCGAACGTGGACCGGATCCGCTTTCCGCCCGACAGCACGGCCGCGCGTGCGGCGGACGCGAATCCGCCCATGGCTGCGTCGATCTCGGTGAGTGTGTCGACCTCGGCGGTGAGGAAGGTGGAGAGGGTCTCGTCGACCGCAGTGATCAGGTCCTGGGTGTAAGCGGCCAGGACAGCGCGGACCGGGTCGTCCCGCTCGCCTGGCTCCGTCGGCGCCACACGTACCGCGTTGCCCGCAACTGCGTCGTTGGCCATGTGGACGAGCGTACCCTAGGGTACGAGTTGCGTCGATTGGTGCGTCGATATTTGAGGAGGGCCCGTGGACACCGATCTCACCGCTGCCTATGACCGGTGCCGTGAGCTGCACAAACGTCACGGCCGCACCTACTATCTCGCCACCCGGCTGCTCCCCGCGTGGAAACGGCGACACGTGCACGCCCTCTACGGATTCACGCGGTACGCCGACGAGATCGTCGACAGCACCGAGGCCCTCCCACCTGCCGAGCGGGCCGCCCTGCTCGACGACTGGGCCAGCCGGTTCGTGGCTGGCCTGCACGGCGCGTCGGTTGACGACCCGCTGCTGCCGGCCGTGCTGCACACGATCGCCATCTTCGATCTGGACCGGGACGACTTCGCGTCGTTTCTCAAGAGCATGGCGATGGACCTGACGGTCACCTCGTACCCGACATACGACCACCTGCTCGACTACATGGAGGGTTCGGCGGCGGTGATCGGCACGATGATGTTGCCGATCCTGGGCAGCTCCGACCCGGCGGCGGCCCGCGAGCCGGCCCGGCAGCTCGGCTTCGCCTTCCAGCTCACCAACTTCATCCGGGACGTCGCCGAGGACCTCGACCGGGGCCGCACCTACCTCCCTGACGAGGACCTGGCGAAGTTCGGCGTCACCCGCGAGGAGCTGATCGAGGCCCGCGACCGAGGGCAGGGCACGCCCCGCACCCGCGAGTTGATCGAGTACGAGGTGACCCGGGCCCAGGCGCACTACGCCGCCGCCGCGCCCGGCATCACCATGCTCGCTCCCGCCTCGCAGGCGTGCATGCGCACGGCGTACGCGCTCTACGGCGGCATCCTCGACGAGGTGGCCGCGCAGGACTACGACGTGTTCGCCCGTCGCGCCCTGGTGCCGCAGCGGCGACGGATGGCGGTGGCCGCGCGTGCTCTGCTGACGTCGACGGGTACCCCGGTCACGATCCCGGGCCCGACGGTCCAGCCGGCGGCCCCGTGAGCGGGGGCACCGCGGTCGTGCTCTTCACCCGCGACCTGCGGGTACACGACCACCCGGCGCTGGCGACGACCTGCGCGGCGTTCGACCGGGTGGTGCCGTTGTACGTGCTCGACCCGACCCTGGCCGGGTTGTCGGCCAACCGCACCCGGTTCCTGCACCAGGCGCTCGCCGACCTGCGGGACGCGCTGCGCGAGCGCGGCGGCGACCTGGTGGTGCGGCGCGGCGACCCGGTGGCCGAGACGATCGGGCTGGCCGGCAAGGTCGGTGCCACCGCCGTGGCGCTCTCCGCCGACGTCAGCCACTACGCCCGCCGGCGGGAGCGCCGACTGCGGGCCGAGTGCGAGCGGCACCGGCTGCACCTGCGGCTCTTTCCGGGGCTGACGGTCGTCGAGCCGGGCGCCCTGCGGCCCGGCGGCGGAGGCGACCACTACCGGGTGTTCAGCCCCTACCACCGGGCGTGGGCCGCCGCCCGGTGGCGCGAGGAGCTGGCCGCGCCGCGCCGCATCGTGCTGCCCGACGGGGTGAGCGTGGGCGGGTTGCCGGCGCTGCCGGCGGGGGAGTCACCGGACGCGGCCGTCGGCGGCGAACGCGTCGCCCGGCAGCGGCTCGCCGACTGGCTGCCCGAGCTGGGCCGGTACGACGACCAGCACGACGACATGGCCGGCGACGACACCTCCCGCCTCAGCCCGTACCTGCGCTTCGGTTGCGTGTCGCCGCTGTCGGTGGCCAACCGGGCCGGCGACCGGTCCGGTCCGTTCGTGCGGCAGATCTGCTGGCGCGACTTCTACTACCAGGTCACCGCCGCGTTCCCGCAGATCTCGACGGCCGCGTACCGGCGGGGCGCCACCGAAGAGTGGCGCTACGACGATGACGCCCGCACGGCCTGGGCCGAGGGCCGGACGGGCATGCCGATCGTGGACGCCGGGATGCGGCAGATGCGGGCCCAGGGTTGGCAGCACAACCGGGCCCGGCTGATCACCGCCGGTTACCTCACCAAGCACCTGGGGCAGGACTGGCGGGCCGGCGTACAGGTCTTCTTCCGCTGGCTCCTCGACGGCGACGTGGCCAACAACTCCGGCAACTGGCAGTGGGTCGCCGGCACCGGTAACGACACCAAGCCGTACCGGGGGTTCAACCCGGTCCGGCAGGCCGAGCGGTACGACCCGGCCGGCGACTACGTACGCCGGTGGGTGCCGGAGTTGGCGCAGGTGTCGGGCAAGGCCATCCACCAGCCGTGGAAGCTGCCCGACGACCTTCGCCGCGCGCTTGACTATCCGCCGCCGCTCACCGTGCCCGGCACCGATCCGGTCTGGCTGCGCTGATCAGAGGCAGGAGTGCAGCACCTCGGCCAACTCGTCGACCCGGTCGTGTTCGGCGAGCTGTGCCGTGACGTACGCGAGCGTGTAGCCGCGTACCGGGTCGGCCCAGGCGCTGCTGCCGCCGAGCCCGCCCATGCCCCAACTGAGGTCGGGTTCCCACTGCATGCCCAGCGTCCACCGGACCCGGCGGTCCAGCACCACGTCCGGGCCGTCGTACTGGACCCGGGTCGCCTCGTCGAGAAGGGCGGGGCTGAACAGCCGTACGCCGTCCAGGACGCCGCCGGCCAGCAGGCCCGCGTAGAGCCGGCCCAGGCCGACGGAGGTGGCGTGCAGGTTGACCGCCGGCATCTCGGCACCCCGCCACAGCGGACTGTTCAGCACGGCGAGGTCCAGCCCACCGGCCGGGTTGCCCAACGCCCTCGCCCGCAGGGTCTCCGGCTCGCCCAGTTTGCGGATCGGCCACTCCGGGTCGCCGTAGCGCAGGTCCGCGCAGCGCCGTTGGTCCGTCTCGGCCAGCCCGAACCCGAGGTCGAGCTGCCACGGGCCGGCGATCTCGTCGGCGAGGAAGCGGCCCACGCTGCGGCCGTCCACCCGGCGGACCAGCTCGCCCACCAGGTGGCCGTACGTCCAGGCGTGCTCGCCGGCCAGCGTTCCGGGCGGCCATTCGGGGTCGGCGGCGGCCAGGTCGCCGGCGAGCAGCGCCCAGTCCGCGACCGCGCTGGCCGGCCGGGGCACCGGGAACGCCGGCAGCCCGGCGGTGTGCGACAACACGTGCCGCACGGTGGCCGGGGTACGGAACTCCGGCCAGTACCGCTGCACGGGCGAGTCCAGGTCGACCCGGCCCCGGTCGACGAGTAGCAGCAGGCACAGCGCGGCCACCGGCTTACCGACCGAGTAGACGTTGACCAGCGTGTCCGGTCGCCACGGTTGGCCGGACGGCCCGTCACCGGCGCGGAACCCGCCCACCAGGTCGACCACCGGCTGGCCGTCGTACCAGATGGTGAGGCTGGCACCGGTCTCCCGGCCGGCGGTCAGCAGGTCGTGGAAGCAGTCCCGGACGGGGGCGAAGCGTGCGTGCATCGGATCACCGTAGGCGCTCCGGAGCGGTACGCCCGCCGACTTTCCGGACCCCGGTGGTCGGGACGGTGCCGTTGGGGGATGCTGTTCCGGTGGCGGAGCCGGAGCTGGTGGATGTTGTCGTGGTGGGCCTCGGGGTGGGCGGCGAGGAGGTGGCCGAGCGACTCGCCGAGGCCGGCCTGAGCGTCGTCGGTGTCGAGCGGGACCTCGTCGGCGGCGAGTGCCCGTACTGGGGCTGCATCCCGAGCAAGATGATGATCAGGGCCGCCAACGCGCTCGCCGAGGCGCGTCGGGTCGACGGGCTGGCGGGCACGGCGCAGGTCCAGCCGGACTGGGCGCCGGTGGCGAAGCGGATCCGCGAGGAGGCCACCGACACCTGGGACGACAAGGTCGCGGTCGACCGGTTCACCGGCAAGGGTGGCCGGTTCGTCCGGGGTAGTGGCCGGCTCGACGGCCCGGCGCGCGTCCGCGTCGGCGACCAGGTGTTCCAGGCCCGGCACGGCATCGTCCTGGGCACCGGCACCCGGCCCTCGGTGCCGCCGATCGACGGCCTGGCCGACACGCCGTACTGGACCAACCACCAGGCGATCGAGGTCGAGGAGCTGCCGGAGTCGCTGCTGGTGCTCGGTGGTGGCGCGATCGGGCTGGAACTGGCCCAGGTCTTCGCGCGCTTCGGCGTCCGCGTCACCGTGGTGGAGGCGTTGGACCGGGTGCTGGCCGTGGAGGAGCCGGAGGCTTCCGACGTGGCCGCCGCCGCGCTGCGCGCCGACGGCGTCGAGATCCACACCGGGGTACGCGCCGAACGGGTCGACCATGACGGTGACCGTTTCACGCTGCACGGCGGTGGTGGGGCGGAGTTCACCGCCGAGCGCCTGCTCGTCGTCACCGGGCGTCGGGCGCACCTGGAGGAGTTGGGGCTGGACACCGTCGGCGTCGACGCCGAGCAGCGTTACCTGCCGGTGGACGACCGGATGCACGTCACCGAGGGCATCTGGGCGGTGGGTGACCTGACCGGCGAGGGGGCGTTCACGCACATCGCCATGTACCAGGCGGCCATCGTGGTGTCCGACGTCCTCGCCCACTACCGGCAGGCGACCGCCGGCCCGGACGCGAGCGGGACCGCCAGCGTGGTCGGCGGTGCGATGGGTTCCTCCAGTTCGCTGGCCGCCAGCGGATCGAGCGGCTCGGCCGGTACCGTCCCGCGCGCCGACTACCGCGCGCTGCCCCGGGTGACCTTCACCGATCCCGAGGTCGGCGCCGTGGGGCTGACCGAGCGGCAGGCCCGCGAACGCGGGATCAACGTGCAGGTCGGGTTCACCAAGCTCAGCAGCTCGACCCGGGGCTGGATCCACCGGGTCGGCGACGAGGGCTTCATCAAGCTCGTCGCGGACGCCGACCAGGGCGTGCTGATCGGCGCGACGTCGGTCGGCCCGGCCGGTGGCGAGGTGCTGTCGGCGCTCGTGGTGGCGGTGCACGCGGCCGTGCCGCTGAGCCAACTGCGGCACATGATCTACGCGTACCCCACGTTCCACCGTGCCATCGAGGACGCGCTGCGCGATCTGTCCTGACCACGAACCGGTTGAAGCCTGGCAAGCTGCGACAGTTGCACCGCAAAATCTGACCGTTTCACGGTTCATTTCTTTCATTTCTGTGACGTACGATTGCGGCCGTGACCAAGCGGTTGACTGAAGTTGCCAAGAAGGCGGGCGTCAGCGAGGCCACCGTCAGCCGGGTGCTCAACGGTCGGGACGGTGTCTCGGAGGCGACCCGGACGGCGGTGCTGACCGCGCTCGACGTGCTCGGCTACGAGCGGCCGACCAAGCTGCGCGGTGAGCGTGCCCGGCTGGTCGGGCTGGTGCTGCCCGAGTTGCAGAACCCGATCTTCCCAGCGCTCGCCGAGGTGGTGACCGGGACGCTCGCCCAGCGCGGCTACACGCCGGCCCTGTGCGCCCGCACCATCGGCGGCGTGTCCGAGATGGACTACGTCGAGATGCTCCTCGACCACCAGGTGTCCGGCGTGATCTTCGCCGGCGGCTCGTACGCGCTCGCCGACGCCCGGCACGACCACTACCGACGGCTGACCGACCGGGGCCTCCCGGTGGTGCTGGTCAACGCCGGTGTGGACGAGCTGGGCTTTCCCCGGGTCTCGACCGACGACGCGGTGGCGGTGGAGCAGGCGTACGGGCATCTGCGCTCGCTCGGCCACGAGCGGATCGGGATGGTGCTCGGCCCGGAGGGGCACGTGCCGTCCCGCCGCAAGCTGGACGCGATGGTGCAGGCCGCCGACTGGAGTGACGCCGAACGGGAGTGCGTCGAGCGTTCCAGCTTCTCGATGGAGGGCGCCCGGGTCGCCGCGACGAAGCTGGTCGAGCGGGGCGTGACCGGCATCATCTGCGCCAGCGACGTCCTGGCTCTGGGCACGATCCGGGCCGCCCGGCGGCTGGGTCGTGCGGTGCCGACGGACATCTCGGTGGTGGGCTTCGACGACTCCGCGTTCATGACCTGCACCGATCCGCCGCTGACCACTGTCCGGCAGCCGATCGAGACGATGGGACAGGCGGCGGTGGACCTGCTGGTGACCCAGATCGAGGGTGCCGGCGTCCTGCAGGACGAGCTGCTGTTCGAGCCGGAGCTGGTGGTCCGCGGCTCGACCGCGCCCGCACCCCGCCGGTGATCGCGCTCCTGGCCCACTGACCGACCTTCCCGAAGGCCGTCGACCGCTCTCGCGGTCGACGGCCTTTGTGGTGCGCAAGTAGCCGCATAACGGGCGCAATCCCGCATCCTGTCGTCGTCTGTCGCCCCGATGTCGAGTCCTTTCAAAACCTCGTCGACACCTTGCTGAAATGAGTCGTGCTCGTTACAGTGACTCCACTCACACCTGGCTTCGGCGCAGCTACAGGGCGTCAGGTCGTATCACCGCAGATCAGCGCATCTCATGGAGACACCCGTTCCCGAAGGGATGGACAGATGTCCGTACCGCAATACCGAAGGGCTGCGACGCTGGCGCTCGTGGCCGGCCTGGGGTTCAGCCTCACGGCATGCTCCACGAAGAGTGACGACAAGGACTCGACCGCCGGCGGCAAGGTCACCATCACCGTCGACTGCCAGCCGGTCGGCGCGCAGAAAGAGCTGTTGAAGAACTGGAACGACGACGTCGCCGAGTTCCAGAAGCAGAACCCGGACATCGTCATCAAGAGCGTGAGCGTCGGCGAGCAGTGCAACAACCCGCCGGACTTCACCGCCCGCCTGGCCGGCGGCACCGTGACCGACGTGTTCTACGGGTACATGACGGATCTTCAGCAGGTGCTCGACTCCGGTCAGGCGATGGACATCTCCCAGTACGTCAACAAGGACACGATCTCCACCTGGGACAGCGTCGACCCGGCGCTCAAGGAGGTCTTCACCGACGGCGGCAAGCTCTACGCCGTACCGGTGAAGAACTACTCGATGGGCCTGGTCTACAACAAGGTCCTGTTCCAGCAGGCCGGGTTGGACGTCAACAACCCGCCCAAGACGTGGGGCGAGGTCCGGGCCGCCGCCAAGAAGATCTCGGCACTCGGCAACGGCATCGCCGGCTACTCGGAGTACAGCGCCGGCAACACCGGCGGCTGGCACTTCACCTCGCTGCTCTACTCGCAGGGCGGCCAGGTGCTCACGGCCGACGGCAAGAAGGCCGACTTCAACAACCCGATGGGTAAGCAGGTCCTGCAGAACATCAAGGACATGCGGTACGGCGACAACAGCATGGGCTCCCGTCAGCTGCTCCAGTGGGGTGACCTGCTCACCAACGCCGGCGCGGGCAAGGTCGGCATGTTCATCGGCGCGCCGGACGCCACCCAGGCGATCGTCAGCCAGTTCCAGGGCAAGTTCCAGGACTGGGCGATGAGCCCGCTGCCCGGCCAGGACGGTCCGGCGAAGGGCACGCTCGGTGGCGGCGAGGGCTACTTCTTCAAGAAGGACCTCTCTCCCGAGCAGGTCAAGGCCGGTCTGAAGTGGATCGCGTACCAGAAGCTGACCCCCGGTAAGGGCCAGTTCGACTACGTGCGCGCCAAGCCGCAGAACTACCCGGTGGGTCTGCCGCAGCCGCTGCTGTTCGCCAACGGCAGTGAGGTGCAGAAGCAGGAACTCGAGCTGCGCAAGGCCAACGCCAACGTCGACACCACGAACTTCGCCCTCTTCGAGGCGACCCCGGTGCCGATCAAGGGCGAGCCGCGTAACGCCCAGGCGATCTACGCGGTGCTCGACGCCGCGATGTCCGGGGTGCTGACGAACCCGAACGCGAACATCGACGCGCTGCTCAAGACGGCCGAAGAAAAGGTCAACCAGCTCCTCGCCGCGGAGAGCTGATCCGCAGGTGTGGGGGCCGTCGCACCGGCCCCCACACCCCGGCGCCGAACCGTCCGCCCCACCGATCTCCGCAGGAGTGTGCCGTGGCGATCACCGCCGCCCCCCAGGCCCCCGGGAAACCGGGCCGCCCGATGCCGTCGTACGCGGCAGGGCCGAAGCAGCGTACGAGCCTCGGCCGCAAGGTACGGGACAACCTCACCGGGCACGCCTTCCTGATCGGCGCCGTGCTCTGCTTCCTGGTCTTCTCCTGGTACCCGATGGTCCGTGGCGTCGTCATGAGCTTCCAGCGGACCCGGCGCGGCGAGACGACCTGGGTGGGCTGGGACAACTACACCCGCCTCCTCGCCGACCCCAGTTTCTGGCCGGCATGGAAGAACACCTTCTACTTCACGCTGCTCGCGCTCGTGCTCGGGTACGCGGTGCCGTTCTTCGTGGCGATCCTGCTCAACGAGTTCCGGCACGCCAAGGGCTACCTGCGGATCCTGGTCTACCTGCCGGTGATGCTGCCGCCGGCCTCGGCCCTGTACCTCTTCAAGTTCTACGCGTACGACCCCAGCGAGGCCGGGCTGTTCAACGCGATCCTCAAGGCGCTGCACCTGCCGACGTCGCAGTGGATGCAGTCGCCGGAGATGACGATGCCGGCCATGGTGATCGCGTCCACCTGGATGAACATGGGCGGCGCTGTGCTGATCTACCTGGCGTCACTGCAGAACATCCCCGGCGAACTGTACGAGGCCGCCGAGCTCGACGGCGCCGGGATCTTCAAGCGGATCCGCCACGTGACGATCCCGCAGACCCGGCTCATCCTCGCGCTCCTGGCGATGATCCAGATCGTCGCCACGATGCAGCTCTTCATCGAGCCACTGATCCTCGCCAACGGCGCGGGCGCGGAGGATTCCGCGACCACCGTGGCGTACCTCATCTACCAGCACGGGTTCTTCCAGAACGACCTCAACGGCGCGGCCGCACTCGGCGTGCTCATGCTCGTGGTGCTGGCCGGCTTCTCCGCCGTGTACGTGCGGCTGACTGCGAAACAGGACTAGGACGGCGCGCAATGGCACAGGACTCCGGAACCCGGACCCTCATCTCGCATGCCCAGATCAGCCGAGGGCGCGGGCGGGTTATCTACTGGACGCTGCTGGTCGTCGTCGTGACGGCGTTCACGCTCGTCTTTATCGGGCCGCTCTACTGGATGGTCACCGGCGCGCTCAAGTCCGGCCAGGAGATCGCGCAGACCCCACCCACGCTGTTCCCGAAGGACCCGCAGCCGCAGAACTACATCGACGCCTGGAACAACCTGGAACTCGCCAAGCTGCTGTTCAACACGTTCTACTACGCGATCGGCGCGGTGCTGTTCCAGCTTGTCCTCGACGCGGCCGCCGCGTACTCGTTGTCGAAACTGCGACCGATCTTCGGCAACGTGATTCTCGGGCTGATGCTCGCCACGCTGATGATTCCGGCAATGGTGCTCATCGTCCCCCAGTACGTGACCGTGATCGACCTGCCGATCCTGCACATCAACCTGCTCGACTCGCCGTTCGCCATCTGGCTGCCGCTGGTGGCGAACGCATTCAACATCTTTCTGCTGAAGCGATTCTTCGATTCGATTCCCGAAGAATTGATGGCGGCGGCCCTGGTCGACGGGGCGACGTCGCTGCGGACGCTCTGGTCGATCATCCTGCCGATGTCCCGCCCGATCCTCGGCGTCGTCGCGATCCTGGCCATGACGGCGGTCTGGAAGGACTTCCTCTGGCCGAAGCTGGTCATGCCCTCACCGGAGACCCGGACGGTCAGTGTCGGCATCTACTCCTTCGCGGGCGGTACGCCCATGAACATCGTGATCGCCGCGTCGGTCATCGCCGCCATCCCGACCGTTATCGTCTTCCTGATCTTCCAGCGGAACATCATGTCTGGCCTGACCGCCGGCAGCATCAAGGGATAGCCACCACCGAAGACAGCGGAGCGAACAACGGCCGTTCGTCCGACACACAATCGCCACCGGCGTACCCGGCGACGTACTGACGCAGAAAGCAGGTGCTCGTGTCCACAGCAGACAGCAGTCCGTGGTGGCGTGGAGCCGTTATCTATCAGGTGTACCCACGCAGCTTCGCCGACGGCAACGGTGACGGCATCGGTGACATCGCAGGTATCCGCTCCCGCCTGAACCACCTGTCCGCGCTTGGCATCGACGCGATCTGGTTCAGTCCCTGGTATCCGTCGCCGATGGCCGACGCCGGGTACGACGTGTCCGACTACCGCGACATCGATCCGGTCTTCGGCACGCTCGCCGAGGTCGAGGCGCTGATCGCGGAGGCGCACGAGCTGGGCATCCGGACGATCGTCGACGTGGTGCCCAACCACTGCTCCGACGCGCACCCGTGGTTCCAGGCCGCGCTGGCCGGCGGTCCGGGGGCGCCCGAGCGGGACCTGTTCTGGTTCCGCCCCGGGCGGGGCCCGAACGGCGACCAGCGGCCCACCGACTGGGTGGGTGAGTTCGGCGGCGAGACGTGGACCCGCACCACCAACCCGGACGGCACGCCCGGCGACTGGTACCTGCACCTCTTCGCCCCCCAGCAGCCGGACTTCAACTGGGACCACCCCCGGGTACGGGCCGAGTTCGAGGACATCCTGCGGTTCTGGTTCGACCGGGGCGTCGACGGCATCCGGATCGACTCCGCCGGCCTGCTCGTGAAGGACGGGACGCTGCCCGAGGTCGAGCCGGACCGGCCGCACCCGTTCCACGACCTCGACGGGGTGCACGACATCTACCGGGGCTGGCGGCGGGTCGCCGACTCGTACGCCGACCGCGCGCTGATCGGTGAGGTGTGGTTGCCGGACCGGCAACGGTTCGCCAACTACCTGCGCCCCGACGAACTGCACGCCGCGTTCAACTTCGACTTCCTCGGCTGCGCCTGGGACGCCTCCGCGCTGCGGGAGAGCATCGACGGCACGCTGAGCGCGCACGCGCCGGTCGGCGCGCCCGCCACCTGGGTGCTCTCCAACCACGACGTGACCCGGCACGTCACCCGCTACGGCCGGGCGGACACCACGTTCAGCTTCGCCGCGAAGCGCGAGGGGATCCCCACCGACCTGGAGCTGGGCACCCGGCGGGCGCGGGCCGCCGCGCTGCTGTCACTGTCGCTGCCCGGCGCCGCCTACGTCTACCAGGGCGAGGAGCTGGGGCTCTGGGAGGTTGAGGACATCCCGTACGCGATGCGGCAGGACCCGATGTGGGAACGCTCCGGACGGGTCGACCCCGGGCGGGACGGCTGCCGGGTGCCGCTGCCCTGGGCCGGTGACGAGCCGCCCTTCGAGTTCAGCCCGGAAGGCTCGGCGGCGCCCTGGTTGCCCCAGCCGGCCGACTGGAAGGACCGGACGGCGCTGGCGCAGACCGGCGACGCGGCCTCGATGTTGGAGCTGTACCGGGAGGCCATCCACGTCCGGCGCGCCGAGGCGGCGCTCGGCGACGGCGAGTTGACCTGGCTGCCCGCCCCGGACGGCGTGCTGGCCTTCAGCCGCGGCGGCGGCTTCCATTGCCTCGTCAACCTCACCGACGCGGCGGTGCCGATGCCCGTCGACGGGGAGGTGCTGCTGGCCAGCGGCCCCCTCGACGACGGGCTGCTGCCGTCGGACACCGCCGTCTGGCTGCGTACCCCCGACGAGGCCGACGGACCGCGCGCGGACGCCGCCGCCCTGACCTGATCCGACGTGGTGCCGGCGGTCCCGTCCCGACCGCCGGCACCACACCACCCGCCCACCGCGCCCACGAAGGGAGTACGAGGGACCGCCACACCGCACCGACACGGGGGACCTGGCCTGCCTGACGAAAGGGAGAGCGCAGCTCATGGCCAACCACACCACCGGCACTCCGCCCCACCTTCGACACCCGGCCCGGGCAGGGTTGGCCGCCATCGCCGCCACCCTGCTCGCGGCCACCACCCTGACCACCCTCGCGGTCACCGGCAGTGCCACCCCGGCCTCGGCGGCCGGGTTGTCCCCCTTCGACATCTCCGGCCGGGGCGCCACCGTCCCCTTTCTTGAGCAGGAGGCGGAGAAGGCCGCGCACAACGGCACGAAGATCGGCCCGGACCGGCGCTACGGCACGCTGCCGTCGGAGGCGTCCGGCCGGGAGGCGGTCACCCTCGACGCCGTCGGTGAGTACGTCGAGTTCACGCTCACCGCTCCGGCCAACGCGGTCACCTTCCGGTACAGCCTGCCGGACAACTCCTCGGGCACGGGCCGGGACGCCACCATCGACCTGCGGGCCAACGGCAACCTGCTGAAGTCGGTCCCGGTCACGTCGAAGTACGGCTGGTACTACGGCGGCTACCCGTTCAACAACAACCCGGGCGACACCAACCCGCACCACTTCTACGACGAGACCCGGGCGTTGTTCGGCAGCACCCAGCCGGCCGGCACGAAGATCCGGTTGCAGGTCTCCTCGACCGCCCAGTCACCCACCTTCACGATCGACCTGGCCGATTTCGAGGTGGTCGCGCCGATCGCGAAGCCCTCCGGTGTCATCGATGTGGTCACCGACTTCGGCGCGGACCCGACCGGCGCAACCGACTCGACCGCGAAGTTCCAGGCGGCGGTCGACGCTGGCAAGGCCCAGGGCCGGGCGGTCTGGATCCCGACCGGCACGTTCACCCTCTGGGACCACGTGGTGGTCGACGGGGTGACCCTGCGCGGCGCCGGCCCCTGGTACTCGGTGCTCGGCGGCCGGCACCCCACCGACCGCAAGCGGGCGGCCGGCATCTACGGCAAGTACGTCCCCGGCGGCGGCTACACCGGTGAGATCCGGTCGCACGAGGCGAACGGGCCGAGCCGCAACGTCACCCTACGGGACTTCGCCATCATCGGCGACATCCGCGAGCGGGTGGACGACGACCAGGTCAACGCGCTGGGCGGGGCGATGACCAACTCGGTGGTGGACAACCTCTGGTTGGAGAACACCAAGGTGGGCGCGTGGATGGACGGGCCGATGGACAACTTCACCATCCGCAACAGCCGGATCCTCGACCAGACCGCGGACGGGGTGAACTTCCACACCGGCGTCACCAACTCGACGGTGACCAACACGTTCGTCCGCAACACCGGCGACGACGCGCTCGCCATGTGGGCGCAGAGCGTGCCGAACGTCAACAACTCGTTCACGCACAACACCATCGGTGTGACGCTGCTGGCGAACCACCTGGTCAGCTACGGCGGCCGGGACATCAAGATCACTGACAACGTGACGGCCGACTCGCTGACCAACGGCGGCGGCATCCACGTCGCCAACCGCTACCCGGGTGTGCAGGGCGACACCGCCGTCCGGGGCACCTGGACGATCGCCCGGAACACGCTGATCCGCAACGGCAACTCGGACTACAACTGGAACTTCGGCGTCGGGGCGATCTGGTTCTCCGCCCTGAACGAGGCGTTCCAGCAGGCCACCATCAACATCACCGACACCGACATCCTGGACAGCTCGTACGCGGCGCTGCACTGGATCGAGGGTCAGACCAGCGGCATCAACCTCACCAACGTCCGGATCGACGGCGCCGGCACGTACGCGCTCCAGGTGCAGGCGCCCAGCCAGGTGTCGTTCACCAACGTGCGGGCCACCAACATCGCCCAGAGCAACCCGATGCACAACTGCGTGGGTGGCGGCTTCCAGATCACCCAGGGCTCGGGCAACTCGGGCTGGTACACCTCGACCCCGTACTGCGGCCCGTGGCCGGAACCGCAGTGGGGTGGTGGGCCCAGCACCCCGCCGACCACCGGCCCGACCACCGCGCCGCCCACGACCGCGCCGCCGACCACCGCGCCGCCGACCACCGCGCCCCCGACGACCCCGCCGCCCACCGGTGGGAACCTGGCGCTGAACCGGTCGACGGTCGCGACCAGCACCAACCAGAGCTACACGGCGGGCAACGTGGTGGACGGCAACGCCTCGACCTACTGGGAGAGCGCCAACAACGCCTTCCCGCAGTCGGTCACCGTCGACCTGGGCGCGGTCCGCTCGGTCGACCGGGTGGTGCTCAAGCTGCCCGCCGGCTGGGAGCAGCGCACCGAGACACTGTCGGTGCTCGGCTCCACGGACGGCTCGTCGTACGGCACGCTGGCGTCGTCCGCCGGTCGGGTCTTCGCACCCGGCTCGGGCAACACCGTGTCGATCGGGCTGCCCTCCGGTGACCGCCGCTACATCCGGGTCACCGTGACCGGCAACACCGGCTGGCCGGCCGCGCAGCTCAGCGAGGTCGAGGTGTACGGCGGCACGCAGACCACGGCCCCGCCCACCACCGCGCCCCCGACGACCACCCCGCCCCCGACCACGCCGGCCCCCACCGGCAACCTGGCGGCGGGGCGGTCGATCACCGAGACCAGCCACTCCGACGTCTACGCCGGGTCCAACGCGGTGGACGGCAACGCGAACACCTACTGGGAGAGCGCCAACAACGCCTTCCCGCAGTCGCTGACCGTCGACCTGGGCGCCGCCCGAACGGTGTCCCGGGTCGTACTGAAGCTGCCGCCGTCGTCGGCCTGGCAGACGCGCACGCAGAACCTGGCGGTGCTCGGCTCCACCGACGGCTCGTCGTTCAACACCCTCAAGACATCCGCCGGCTACACCTTCAACCCGTCCAGCGGCAACACGGTCACCGTGACCTTCACGGCGACCAGCCAGCGGTACCTGCGCCTGACCGTCACCGGCAACACGGGCTGGCCCGCCGGTCAGCTCAGCGAGTTCGAGGTCTACTCCAGCTAGGCCGACGGCCCCCGCCCGACCAGGGCGGGGACCACCGCACCGTCCCCCACCTGTCGCGGCACGACGGGCGTACCCCTGCGCCCGTCACCGGGCAACGCACCCCACACCACCCCCGAAAGAGGTGTAGCGACCGATGTCCAGAAACGGCCCCACCCGAGGCACCCCGCGAACCGGCTCGCCCGGTTCGACCGTCCGAGCCGACCGATCGCCGGCCCGCCGCCGACTGCTCGCCGGCACGCTCGCCGGACTGCTCCTCGCCGCCGCTCCCGCCGTCACCCCCGCGACCGCGGCCCCGGCGGCGACGCCCGCCTCCGCACCCGCGGGTTCCGCCCGCGCGGCCCTGCTCGCCGGGCTCTCGGCCACCATGAGCGCCAGCAGCTACAACCAGAACTACGTGGCGAGCAACGCGAACGACGGCAACGCCTCGACCTACTGGGAGAGCGCCAACAACGCGTTCCCGCAGTGGATCCAGGCCGACCTGGGCGCCACGGTCGGCGTGGACCGGGTCGTGCTGAAGCTGCCGCCGTCGTCGGACTGGCAGACGCGTACGCAGACGCTGTCGGTGCTCGGCTCCACCAACGGCTCGTCCTTCAGCACCCTGAAGTCGTCGGCCGACTACACCTTCAACCCGAGCAGCGGCAACAGCGCGACCGTCAGCTTCACCGCCGCCAGCACCCGCTACGTCCGGGTGCAGGTCACCGGCAACACCGGCTGGCCGGCCGCGCAGCTCTCCGAGGTCGAGGTGTACGGATCCAGCGGCAGCACCGACACCCAGGCCCCCAGCGCCCCCGGCAACCTGGCGTACACCCAGCCGGCCAGCGGTCAGATCCGGCTCACCTGGTCGGCGTCGAGCGACAACGTCGGGGTGACCGGGTACGACGTCTACGCCAACGGCGCGCTGCGCGGCAGCGTCGGCGGCTCGACGCTGACGTACACCGACAGCCAGGCGGACAGCGCCACGGTCTCGTACTACGTGCGGGCCAGGGACGCGGCCGGCAACCAGTCATCGAACAGCAACACGGTGACCCGTACCGGCACCGGCAACCCGCCCACCGGGAGCAACCTGGCGGTCGGTAAGCCGATCACCGCCTCCGGGTACGTGCACACGTTCGTGGCGACCAACGCCAACGACAACAACGTGGCCACCTACTGGGAGGGCAACGGCAACCCGAGCACGCTGACCGTGCAGCTCGGCGCGAACGCCAGCCTCAGCCAGATCGTGCTGAAGCTCAACCCGGACTCGGCGTGGGGTACGCGTACCCAGAACATCACCGTGCTCGGCCGGGACCAGGGCTCGTCGAGCTTCACCACGCTGGTCGGCGCGACGAACTACACGTTCAACCCGGGCAGCGGCAACACGGTGACCATCCCGGTCTCCGGCGCGGCGGCCGACGTACGCCTCTCGATCGCCTCGAACACCGGCGCCCCGGCCGGTCAGGTGGCCGAGTTCCAGGTCTTCGGCACCCCCGCGCCGAACCCGGACCTCACCGTCACCGGCATGTCGTTCAGCCCGTCCGCACCCGTCGAGACCAGCACCGTCACGCTCTCGGCGACCGTGCGGAACGCCGGATCGGCGGCCTCCGCCGCGACCAACGTCAACTTCTACCTGGGCTCCACCCGGGTCGGCACCGCGTCGGTCGGTGCCCTCGCGGCCGGCGCGTCGACCACGGTCAGCGCCAGCATCGGCACCCGCGACGCGGGCAGCTACCCGCTCAGCGCGAAGGTCGACGAGTCGAACACCGTCGTCGAGCAGGACGACACCAACAACAGCTACTCCAACCCCAGCCCGCTGGTCGTCAGCCCGGTCGCCACCAGTGACCTGGTCGCCTCCTCGGTCGCCTGGTCGCCGGGGAACCCGTCGGCCGGCAACACCGTCACGTTCTCGGTGTCGATCCGCAACGCCGGCAGTGTGGCGTCGGCGTCCGGTTCGCACGGCATCACGCTCACCGTTCTCAACGACTCCGGCACCGTGGTCCGTACCCTGACCGGCTCGTACTCCGGTGTGATCAACGCCGGGGCCACCGTCGGCCCGGTCAACCTGGGCACCTGGACGGCGGCGAACGGCAAGTACACCGTCCGGGTCGTGCTCGCCGCCGACGCCAACGAGCTGCCGGTCAAGCAGACCAACAACACCTCCGACCAGCCGCTCTTCGTCGGGCGTGGCGCCAACATGCCGTACGACATGTACGAGGCCGAGGACGGCGTGGTCGGCGGCGGCGCGAACGTCGTGGGCCCGAACCGGACCGTCGGCGACGTCGCCGGTGAGGCGTCCGGCCGGCGTGCGGTGACCCTGAACTCGACCGGCGCCTACGTCGAGTTCACCACCCGGGCCAGCACCAACACGCTTGTCACCCGCTTCTCCATCCCGGACGCGGCGGGCGGCGGGGGCATCAACTCGACGCTCAACGTCTACGTCAACGGCACGTTCCACAAGGCCATCGACCTGACGTCCCGCTACGCCTGGCTGTACGGCAACGAGACCAGCCCGGGGAACACTCCGAGCGCGGGCGGACCGCGCCACATCTACGACGAAGCCAACGTCATGCTCAACTCGACCGTGCCGGCCGGCAGCAAGATCCGCCTGCAGAAGGACGCGGCCAACACCACCACGTACGCGATCGACTTCATCAACACCGAGCAGGTGTCGCCGATCGCCAACCCGGACTCGGCGCGGTACGCCACGCCGACCGGCTTCACCCACCAGGACGTGCAGAACGCCCTGGACCGGGTCCGGATGGACACCACCGGCAACCTGATCGGGGTGTACCTGCCCGCCGGCAACTACTCCACCTCGTCCAAGTTCCAGGTGTACGGCAAGGCGGTCCAGGTGACCGGCGCGGGCCCCTGGTACACCCGGTTCAACGCGCCGTCCGGCCAGGAGAACACCGACATCGGCTTCCGGGCCGAGAACTCGGCGGCCGGCTCGTCGTTCAAGAACTTCGCGTACTTCGGCAACTACACCTCTCGCATCGACGGTCCGGGCAAGGTGTTCGACTTCTCCAACGTGTCGAACATCGTGATCGACAACATCTGGGCCGAGCACCAGGTCTGCCTCTACTGGGGCGCCAACACCGATTACATGACGATCCGGAACTCACGGATCCGCAACCTGTTCGCCGACGGCGTCAACATGACCAACGGCAGCACCAACAACCTGGTCAGCAACAACGACGCACGGGCCACCGGCGACGACAGCTTCGCGCTGTTCTCGGCGATCGACGCGGGCGGCGCCGACATGAAGGACAACGTCTACGAGAACCTGACGTCGACGCTGACCTGGCGGGCCGCCGGCGTGGCCGTCTACGGCGGCTACGGCAACACGTTCCGCAACATCTACATCGCGGACACGCTCGTCTACTCCGGCATCACCATCAGCTCGCTCGACTTCGGCTACCCGATGAACGGCTTCGGCGCGAGCCCGCCGACGAAGTTCGAGAACATCTCGATCGTGCGAGCCGGTGGACACTTCTGGGGCGGGCAGACCTTCCCGGCGATCTGGGTGTTCTCCGCCTCGAAGGTGTTCCAGGGCATCCGCGTCAGCGACGTGGACATCGTCGATCCGACCTACAGCGGCATCATGTTCCAGACCAACTACGTCGGTGGGCAGCCGCAGAACCCGATCACCGACACGGTCTTCACCAACATCTCCATCAGCGGCGCCCGCAAGAGCGGTGACGCCTACGACGCCAAGTCCGGCTTCGGCATCTGGGCCAACCCCATGCCGGAGTCCGGGCAGGGTCCCGCCGTCGGGTCGGTCACCTTCACCAACCTGCGGCTGAGCAACAACGCGGTGGACATCCAGAACCCCACGACGACCTTCACCATCAACCGCAACTGATTCACCCGGTAGCCGACGCCGCCGGGAGGTCCCACCCTCCCGGCGGCGTCGTGCCGTGCCGGCCCTCGCCCGCGGCGAACCGGGCCGCGCCGGCCAGCGCGTCGGTGTCCAGCGAATCCATCCCGTACGCCAGTTCGGTCGCCAGCGCCTCCGCCTCGGGCCGTCCGACGCCGGCCAGCAGGGCCGCCCGGTCGTTGCGCAGGCAGGTCTGCGGGTGCCGGGCGATCGCCGTCGCCAGTTCCTCGGCCGCCGCCCGCGCCTGGCCCGTCGGCACCACCCGGTTGACCAACCCCATGGCGTACGCCTCGTCGGCCGGCACCGCCCGCCCGGTGAGGATCAGGTCCATCGCGCGGCTCTCCCCGACCAGTCGAGGCAGCCGGACCGTGCCGCCGTCGATCAGCGGTACGCCCCAGCGGCGGCAGAACACTCCGAGCGTGGCGTCGGATTCGGCGACCCGCAGGTCACACCAGAGCGCCAGTTCCAGACCGCCGGCCACCGCGTACCCCGAGATGGCCGCGATCACCGGCTTGCTGAGCACCATCCGGGTGGGACCCATCGGGCCGTCCCCCTCCGGCTCCACCCGGTTGCCTCTCGGCGTGCCGATGGCCTTCAGGTCGGCTCCGGCGCAGAACGTGCCGCCCGCCCCCCACAGCACGGCGACCGCCGCGTCCGGATCAGCCTCGAAGGCGCGGAAGGCATCCGCCAACGCCCGAGCGGTAGCCCCGTCGACAGCGTTCCGCGCCTCCGGCCGATCCAGAATCACCGTAGTGACAGCCCCGTTGCGCTCCACCCGCACACCCATCCCGCCAGCATGCCCGCCCCCGGCAGGTTTGTCGTCAGCGACCGGTTTGGGAGGGGGATCGCCGGGAAGTCGGTACTCGTGCGAGCGCTATTGACGAAAGTTGAGCAGGACTCCCGGCTGGACCGCGCGGGTGACCGGTTGCAGAAGGCTGTCCTGGGGACGCTGCGACCGCGGCGACTGCGGGACCTGCTGCACGGCGTGACGCTGGGGCACCCGCTGCACCCGGCCATGGTGCAGGTGCCGGTCGGGGCGTGGATCAGTGCCGCCGTGCTGGACCTGATGCCAGGGCAGCGCCGACCGGCGACCGTGCTGGTCGGCTTGGGGACGGTCAGCGCCCTGCCGGCGGCGGTCGCCGGGTTGAACGACTGGGCGGCGCTCTCCCGGGACCAGCGCCGGGTCGGCCTCGTGCACGCGGCCGCGAACACCGTCGGTGTCGGCCTCTACGCCGGCTCACTGGCGGCGCGGCTCTCCGGGCGGAGCGGCGTCGGCAGGGCGCTCGGGTTCCTCGGCCTCTCCGCCGTCAGCCTCGGCGCGTACATCGGCGGGCATCTGGCGTACAAGCAGGGCGCCCAGGTCAACCAGAGCGTGTCCGAGCTGCACCGGATGAGCGACGGCTGGCACTCGCTGGCCGACATGGCCACCCTGCCGCAGCGCACGCTGATCACCCGAGAGGTAGACGACGACATCTCGGTGATCCTCTACCGCCACGGTGACGAGGTCACGGTGATGCTGGAGCGGTGCCCGCACCAGAGCGGGCCGCTGGGCGAGGGCGAGGTCCAGGAGATCGACGGCCACGCGTGCGTGGTCTGCCCGTGGCACGGCAGCGCGTTCCGTCTCAACGGCGGCGAGGTCATGCAGGGTCCCTCCGGCAACGACCAGCAGATCCTGCCCACCCGCATCCAGGACGGCGTGCTCCAGACCCGTCTCCCCTGACAGCGGTGCTGCGGGGTCGACGATGACCGGCCGCCATCAGTCTGTCCGGGGTGTCCGCTCCCGGGCGCGTGTGGGGCACGGCGCTCGGGCGTTGGCCGCGCGTGGGCCACTCGCGCTCGGACGTCGGCTGTGTGTGAGCCATGGCGCTCGGGCGTTGGCCGCGCGTGGGCCACTCGCGCTCGGGCGTCGGCTGTGTGTGGGCCATGGCGCTCGGGCGTCGGCTGTGTGTGGGCCACTCGCGCTCGGGCGTTGGCCGCGCGTGGGCCGCAGCTCCCGGGCGTCGTTCGAGCGGAACTCGGCGAGCGGGGCTGCGACCTACGCGTGCGGGTGCCGGCTCAACCCCGCCGGTGCCGACCGCCCTGGACGCCGTCGTCGTCCCATTCGCCGACCGCTCCGGCGCTACGACCGGGCAGGGCCAGCGGCGTGCCGGTCGGAGGGCCAGTGGGCGGGGCGGGCGTCTCGGTGGCCGCCGCCGCACGACGGGCGGCCCAGGCGGCGCCACTGCCCGCTCGACCCGCGTCACCGCTCCAACCCGCCTCACCGCTCCGACCAGGGCTGCCGCTCCGACCCGCGTCACCGCTCCGAGCAGTGCTGCCGCTCCGACCGGGGTTGCCGCTCCGACCAGTGCTGCCGCTCCGGGAGGCGCGGCTCTCGGTGGTGGAGCTGCCGCCCACCCGGGTTGACCGGCGTCGCGGGGTACGGGCGGCCGCAGTCAGCCGGGGTGCGGCGCCGGCCGTGGCCGGCCGACGGCGGAGACCGAGGACCGCGCCGATCTGGGCGCCGACGATGCTCGCCACGGCCAGGACGGCGGAGACGGCCAGCGGTCGGTTCACCCGGTCGGTGGTTCCGGCCCGGGCCGCGCCGACGGTCATCGTGGGTGCCTCACCCGTCGACTCCGTACCGCTGGGTGGTGCCTGCTGCGCGCGCTCCGGCGCCGACCGCTCCGGCGCCGACCGCTCCGGGGCCGGTCGCGCGGGCGGTGTGGGCGCGGCGGGTCGACCGACGAGTTTGCCGGTCGCGTGCGAGCGTGCGCCCTGGTCGGTGGCCTCCGCCGGGAGCCGGAGCAGTTGCCCGGGACGAATCCGGTCCGGGTCGTCCAGCCGGTTCAGCTTGGCGAGTTGCCGGTAGTCGTCGAACTCGTCGAGGTACCGCTCGGCCACCTCGCCGAGGTAGTCGCCCCGGGCAACGCGGTACACCGGCGCAGCCTGGTCGCCGGGGCTCGGCCCGCCCGGCGCGACAAGTCCGAGCGGCCCGCTCCCCAGGGCGTCGCGGGGCCCGCTCGCGGCCAGGCCCAGCGGGGTGCTCTCGGTGAGCCGCGTGGTGGTGGCCGACGCGCTCGGCTGGGCGTACGCCGGACCGGCGTAGACCGCGGCGGCGCTGGCGGCGGCCGGGCTGGCCGCGAGGATCAGGGCGACCGAACCGACCAGCGCGGCGGCGGCCTTCTGCTGGCGGCTCATTCCGGGCAGCTTCGGCGCCGGCCGGCGCAGGGTCTGCGCGCCCAACTCGACGAGGACGGAGAAGGTGAACGTGGCCCAGCCGAACCAACCGGCCAACGCCAGGGCCCGAAGGAAGAGTTGCCCGTCGTCCCGGCTGGTCAGGGTGGTGCCCACCTCGGCGAGGGTGGGCAGATGGTCGGGCAGGGGATTGCCGGCGAAAGCGAGCAGCGCGACCGGCGCGCCCGCCACCAGGGCGCAGAGCACGACGAGCGCGCCGAGGCCGGTGAGGACGCGTCCCGTCCGCCGTACGACGGACCGACCCGATGCGGACATGGCTGCCTTCCTTCCTATGGGACCGGGGGTGGGGCTGTGGTGATGGCCCGTGCCGTCGCCTCTCCGGTGATGGTGACCTGGTCAGCGAAGCCGAACAGGCCGAGCATCGAGCGGCGGTAGGTGATCGTGAGGCGTACCCGGACGACGACCTCCCCGGCGATCTGCGGGAAGCTCACGGTGTGGCTGGTGGTGGAGCCGACGGCGGTGAGGTATTCGGCGACCGCCACGCGGGCCTGCGGCTGGTCGATCCGCGTCGGCCCACCCTCGATCGCGGTGGCCCGGTCGATGGCCTGCCCGCCCGCGCGGGCCGCCTCAGCGGCCAGGTTGTCGGCGCGTTGCAGCGTGCGGAGCTGGCCCGCGCCGTCGAACGAGAGCCCCACGATGGCCAGTACGCCGATCATCGCCACGGCCAGGAAGATGCTGACCCGGCCGTGGTCGCCGGAGAGCGTACGGAGGTTCATCGTCGGCTCCGGTAGCGGTCCAGGGGCGAGGTGAAACTGGCCTCGATCTTGTTCTCGGTGGGCATGCCCGGTAGGGCGTTGAGCCGTAGGTCGCGGAACGACACCCGGCACTCGACCGTGACGGTGACCGTCGCGTTCTGGCCGAGCGCGCTGCGGTAGGCGTCGTCGAATCCGGTGTCGCTGTTGCCGACCCTGCCGCCGAAGGTCAGGGTCGGAGCGGCTCCGCAGTCCAGTCCGTGCCAGTCCAACTGCTCCTGGGCTGCCTTGCGGGCCTGTTCCTTCGCGTCGGTCGGGTCGCGGGAGATCGACGCGGCGCGGGCCGCGTCGTGCGCGGCGGCGTCGAGAGCCTCCGCCGCCACCGCGCTGCGTCCGGCAACGCCCGCCAGCACCATCAGCGCGATGAACGCGGGCGCGAGCACCGCCACCTCGATGGAGACCGAGCCGCGCTCGGTGGTCCGGCTCACGGCGCTGTCACCCGCTCCACCGGCCCGTGCGCGGTCTGCCCGATCTCGAAGTCCATGCCGGGTACGACCGACAGGGACCGGCCGGTGACCGTGCAGGTCACGTCGACCTCGCTGGTCACACAGCTCGGACCGCCGGCCTTGTCCCAGCCCAGCAGCCAGCTACCGCTGGTGGACAGGAACTGCTTGGCGCTGGCTACTCCGGCGCCGTCGGACGCGTTGTACCGCCGTTCGGCGTTGACCCCGCTCTGGGCGGCGTTCAACGCCGTGGCACGAGCCAGGAAGACGGCCGCCACCTGGAGCGACGCGAACAGCAGCACCAGGATCAGCGGCATCACCACGGCCAGCTCCACCGGATTCGCGCCCCCCTCCCGGTCGCCGGTCACGAGACGACGCCGGGCAGCGGAAACCGCCCGGCGCCACCTCGGGTACGTGACTCGGCGCATGCCGGCTACTTCGGGTTCGTGTGGCCCGGGATGGCCTTCATCCAGTCGTTGGCCTTGCCGAGGGCCAGGCCGGTGACGATGGTGGCCACGAAGACCAGGCCGAAGATGATCACCGCGGTCGGTACCGGGCTGTCGCCCCGCTCGCCGTCCCGGCGTAGCTCGGCGAAGCGCGTCGTCACCACGACGTGCAGGTAGGTGAGGATGGACATGGCGTACTCCTTCTCGGGGTCGGATCAGACACGGGCGATGAACGGGTAGACGACGAAACCGAGCAGCACGAAGACGAGGAGCGCGCCCGGAATGTCGAGCTTGCTGGTCACGCCCTCGGCGCGGGCCAGGTTGTCGGTGCGGATCTGGTCGCGTAGCGAGTCGGCCCGGCTGCGCAGGGTCTCGTGCACCTGCGCGCCCTCGCTGCCGGAGGAGCGCATGATCGCGCCGACGTCGCCCAACTCCGGGATACCGATCTTGTCGGCGAGGTCGCGCAGCTCGTCCCAGGGGGCGTGCATCTGCATCTGGGCGATCCGCAGCGCCTCCTGAAGGCGGTCGAACACCCAGCCGTCGCAGACCGCCGCGGCCCGCTCCAACGACTGCACGGGCCCGTGCGCGGCGGAGAGCTGCAACGCCACCAGATCCAGGTACGTGCAGACGGCCTGGCGGAACTCGTCGCGGGCGGCGTCCGCCTTGGTCAGGACCGACCGGTGCGCCAGCAGACCGGCGACGAACGCCATGCCGAGGCCCCCGAGCACCGGTACGACCAGCGGCAGCGAGATGCCGAGGACGAACAGCGCCACCCCGAGCAGGGTCGGCGTGGCCAGTCCGATCAGCGCGGACAGCAGCACCGACAGCGCGTACTGCTCGGGGGTCTGGCCGATCAGGGCGAGCTGCCGGTGCGGCGGTCGTAGCCAGCGGGACAGCCCGCTGAGCCAGTCCAACCGCCGGGAGGCGGGAGTGGCCACCCGGCCGGTACCCGGCGGCTGGTGCAGGCGGCGCAGCGCCGGGCCGAGCGCGGGAGTGGCCGGCACCAGCTCGCGGATCACCAGGAACAGGCCCAACCCGATCGCCGCCCCGCCGGTGACGGCGACGCCGAGGAGCCAGTTGACGATCATCGCGGGCCTCTTGCCGGCACCGTGGCGCTCGCGCTCACGCGACGACCTCCTGTGGGTCGGGCGCCGGCAGGAACCGGGCCGGTCGCTGCGGCTGACTCATCGAGCGGACCCAGGCCAGCAGGCCGATGAAGGCGATGCCGAGCGCGGCCATCACCACCTGACCGGTCGGGGTGCCGTACGGCTCGATGTACTCGGTGTTGATCAGGCCGTACGCCAGCGTCGCCAGCGTCATCCCGGTCAGGAACCGGACCGCGAACCGGGGCTGGGTGCGCTTGGCCTCGATCTCCCGGCGGGTCGCCACCTCGGCGGACGCCGCGCCGGCGATCGAGCCGAGTACGTCGCCCAACCGCTCGCCCCGGTCGGTGAGGTGCAGGATCAGGGCCGCCACCACCTGGTCGCAGACCGGGTCGCCGATCTCGTCGGCGAACGCCAGCAGCGCGGAGCGGGCCAGCCAGCCGGCCTGCAACCGGGCGGCGAGCAGTCGTACCTCGTCCTCGATGCCGGGTGGCACGCTGCCGATCGTGCTGATGATCGCCTGTTGGAGGCCCTGGCCCGTACCGGAGACGTCCTTGAGTCGGCGGGTCCACTCGCCGACGGCCTCGATCCGGGCGATCGCCCGCTGCTCGGCCTTGCCCACCGCGAACAGCCACGGCGTACCGGGTACCGCCACCGCCACGAGCAGCCCCACCACCGGTAGCCCGGTCAGCAGGAACGCCAACGCCCCGGCGACCACCGCGGCGAGCAACAGCGCCTGGTAGGACCGCCGCTCGGCGGGCGTGGCGCCGGAGCCCCGCCAGAGGCGACTCAGGCCGGGCCCCGCTCCCGGGCCGGGGCCCGGGGGTCGACGGGTGCCGACCAGCGCGACCACCGCCAGCAGGAGCCCCGCCACGCAGGCGGCCCCGGAGACCACCGCGATCAACTCCAGGCTGTTCCCCATCAGGTCACCGCCGGGCCAGTCGGGTCTGTCGGGGCCGCCGCCACGCGCCCGTACCGGCCTCGATCCACCGGGTCAGCAGTCGGGAGTCGTACCCCACGCGGAGCAACTGGTCGCGGACGCGTTCCGGCAGGTGCCGGGGGACCGCGCGGCCGTCCGGACCGGGACCGAAGACGGTGGTGGTGGTGATCCGTCCGGCCTCGCCGGCCCCGATCACCTCTTCCACGTGCGAGACGAACCGGTGCTTACGTCCGCCGATCGCGCTCTCGTCCTCGACGGTGACGTAGACGATCAGGTCGAGGGCGTTGCCGGCCATCCGACGTGCCTGGTCGACGGTCATCTCGCGGCCGTGCGCCAACGCCAACTCGACGATCCGCTCGCCGACACCGGCGGCCGTACGGGCGTGGATCGTGCACATCGAGCCCCGGCTGGTGGTCATCGCCTGGAGCATCGGCACGATCTCGCGGGACCGCACCTCGCCCACGATGATCCGCAGGACGCCCATCCGCAGCGACAGCGGGATCAGGTCGGCGATCGTCACCTCGCCCGCCGGACGGCCGTCGAAGCCGCGCTCGCCGTGCCCTTCCCGCGCCTCGAAGCTCATCACCGCCCGGTGCCGTTCGCGGCGGCGCGCCGGCAGCAGTTCCCGGCTCTCCTCCAGCAGCACGTACGGCTCGTCGGGCGGGATCTCGTTCATCAAGGCCCGGATGATTGTGGTCTTTCCGGCGCCGGCCAGCCCGGCGACCATGATGTTCAACCCGGCGCGCATCGCCGCGCGCAGGAAGTCACGCAGCAGCGGGTCGATCATCTCGTCCAGGTCGCCCCGGCTACCGGCGACGTCGTCGAGGCTCACGTCCAGGGTGTTGTGCTTGCGGATCACCGCGTACGGGCGGTGGCTGACCAGGAACACCGCCGCCAACCGGCTGCCGTCGGGCAGTTGCAGGTCGAGGGTGGGCTTCACGGTGGACAGGGACCGCTCGGTCGCGCCGGCCCGCCGCGCCGCCGCCTGGAGGATCTCGACCAGTTCGGCGTCGCTGTCGGCGATCGGCTCGCCCCAGTCCACCCCGCCGCCGTGTCGGGTGATGCGCACCTGGTCGCAGCCGAGGATGTGCACCTCCTCGATGGTGTCGTCGACCAGCAGGGTCTGTAGCCGGCCGAGTCCGACCAGCTCGGCGGTCACCTGGTCGAGCAGCAGACGCTCCTCGCCGGCGGCCATCGGCGTGCCGGCCCGGCGGACCGCGTCGGCGTACTCGGCGACCACCTGGACGGCCAGCCGCGCCCGCTCGGTGTCCTCCTCGTCGACGGTGAACTCCCGCCCGCGCTGCCACAGGGTGAGTCGTTCGGTGAGTTCCCGGCGCAACTCCCGGACCACCTGGAAGTCCATCCGGGGTCGAGGGGCCGTCTCGGGCGGCGGCGTGGGCGTCGGCTGCGGCATCGGCGGCACGTGGTGGTGCCGGCCGTTCGCGGGGGTCAGCGGTGGCGCGGTGGACGTCGCGCCCGGCGGCTGCTGGCGGGGGTCGGCCGAGACGGGTTCAAACCGCATCCGGCACCCCTGCTGTACCGGCCAGGCCAGCCGGGCGCGTCGCCGTTCCAGCAACGCCCCGACCGGCACCTCCAGCGCGGTCGCCGCGCGCAGCAGCGGCCGTCCGGCCCGCACGGTCCCACCGAGGCCGAGCACCCCCGCGGTACGCGGGTCGTGCGGCAGCCGGGCGATCACCGGCAGCCTCAGCCCGCGACTGATCTCGGCGCGCCCGTGCCCGTCGCCGACCAGCAGCAGCCGCAGGGTGCCCGGCGGTACCCGGTGCTCGGCGAAGTCCCGCTCGATCGTGGTGACCACCGCCCGCGTCCCGGACAGGTCGGGCAGGTTCGCCCGGGTCACCAGCAGCACCACCGAGGCGGCCCGCAGCAGTGGCCACGGTGGGCCGTTCACGTGCAGTCGGCCGCAGTCGACGAGCACGTCGTAGCCGGGTGTGCCCCGGTCCAGGGCGTTGAAGTAGTCGGCGAAGCGCTGCCAGAGCGGGGTGACGCTGCCGGCCTGCGTCGGGTCGACCAGACCGGGCAGCAGCAGCCGTTCCCGGCGCGGCGCGTCCAGGTCGACCAACTGGGACCAGAACGCGGTCTCCAGGTTGCCGTCGCGCAGCTCGCCGACGGCCAGCTCCCCGATGCCGCGCGGACCGTCCAACTGGCCGCCCAGATAGCCGGCGAGGATCGACCCGCCTGCCGGGTCGCACTCGGCGAGGACCAGCCGGCGGTGCCAGGTCAGGGCGCAGGCCAACGCCGAGGTGGTCACGCCGGGCGAACCCTTCGCGGACACCAACGCGATGATCGCCATGGTCAGGCCGCCTCGATCAGCACGACGGCGACCCGCTCCTGGGCGGCGAGCGCCACCACGGCGGGTACGTCCCGGATGAGGAGCGCCAGGTACAGCACCTTCTCGTCGTCCGTCGGGCTGACCATGTCGATGACGGTGGCCGTGAACCGGGTGCCCGCCGTGGCGGCCGCCCCGGTGGCGTCGTCGTCCGGGGTGCTGACCAGCAGCACCTTGTCGCCGGGGTGCAGCGCGCGGGCGGGCACCTGGGCGGTCTTCAGGCCGAGCGCGATCTGCTGCTGCCCCGGGCCGAGCAGCGGGTCGTCGGTCACCTGCCCGAGGGTGAGCAGGGTGCCCGGCACCAGCGCCACGGCGGCCCGCTTGCCGACCACCTCGTCCAGCCGGCCCGCCGGCACGGGGCGTAGCCCCTGGCCGCCGGCGACCTGCACGGTGATCAGGTCGGCGGCGGTGACCTCCCGGCCCACCTCCACCGGTCGGGCCACCGCGAGGTAGCTGCCGGTGGCCCGGACCGAGGTGACCGCGAATGCGGCCCCCAGCCCACCGAGGGCGATCAGGAGTACGGCGAGACCCAGCAAGCCTGGACGGACGCGGCGCTGCCGGACCACCTTGGGCGGGCTGACCGGCGCGTCCACCGGTCCGGTCGCGTTACGCGTCGCCACACTCACCGTTCGATCTCCATTCGTGGCTGGGGTGCTCGCAGAACCGGGTCGCTCACCTGGTCACCACCTGGAGCTCCCTGATCTGTACCGGCACGGTGCCGCTGGTCCGGGTCTGCGCGATCGGGTCGCCCTCGACGCCGTTGTCGGTCCACCAGCGGACCGTCCAGTACGTGGTGGCACCCACCCGGTAGGTGCCCGCCTTCGGGTAGCCGTGGTCGTAGCCGCAGTCCGGCGAGGTGCGGCCGGCGCGCTTGCCCTTCGGGTCGTACGGGGTGCCCGGCTTGGTGCAGGTGACCGTGTCGCCGTTGCCCATGTTCCAGACGATCCGGTTGACCTTCGCCTCGATCGAGACGGTCAGCCCACGGTCGGTCGCGGAGGCGTTCAGCGGCCCGAAGTAGCTGGCGCTCGGGGTGGCCCACATCCAGACCGGCAGGCCGACCAGGCCGGGGCCGATGTCCTTGCGGGGGGCGACCTTGAGCCGCGCCGGCAGCAGCTTGATCGACGCGAGCGCCCGGCGGGCCAGCTCCTCCGGGTCCGGCGGAGCGCCGAAGCCGGCCGGCGGCCCGTCGAGCGGCAAGGTCCGCTGCGCGCCGAGGTCGCCGCCGTTGCAGGTCTGGACGTACCACTGCTGGCCCTCGGGTGCCGACGGTTGCGGCACGGCGAGCTTGTAGTAGCAGCCGTCGCCGTTGTTGAACCAACCCAGCAGGTCGTCGTAGCAGGGGATCGTCCGGCCGCCCCACTGGCAGACGCCGCCACCCCCGCCGCCGCCGGAGTCTCCGCCGCCGTTGTCCCCGCCGCCCCCCGGGTCGCCGGGGTGGCCCGGCTCGTCGTCCCAGACGTTGCAGTCCGGTTGGCCGGGCGGGCACTCCACCCCCGGGCCCGCACGGCGGGCGGCGGAGGCCGGCAGGGTCGTGCCGACCACCAGCAGCATCGCCACACCGACCCCGGCGAGGAGCCGGCGGCTCAGCACGGCTGGTCCTGGTGCGCGACGCCGGAGCTGATCAGCCAGCGGCCGTCCGGATAGCGGGTGGCGGTGGCGGTCGCCAGGTGCTTGCCGCCGCCGCTGCCCGGCACCACCCGTTGGTCCTTCGTGTAGACGAGCCGGTAGCCGGTCGCGTCCAGGCAGTCCTGGATCTCCACGGTGGCCGGGTCCGAGTCGAGGTCGACGGCGATCACGGTGGGATCGGATCGCAAGGTCCCGGTACGCATCGCGCCGTGCTCCTTAGCGTCGCGAATGGACAATTGCACCCGGGTCAGCAGTGGATCAGCGAGAAATCTGGACAGTTCCGGCGCGTGCGGATCGCCGCGCCCACTCGCCGTGCGCGAGGCCGCGAGATATCCGGAGTACGCCTCGAGCGCCGCCTTTTCGGCGGCCCCGCGTTCGACATCCGAATCTGCCCGTACCCCGTCGGCACGCTCCGACGTCGGGTCGTCGACCGCCTCCGGCCCGCTGCCGCAGGCGGTGGCCGCCGCCGTCGCCACGATCGCCAGCAGGCAGGTTGTCGCTCGCCTGAACTGCCGTCCGACCACCGCCGAACCCTCCTCGTGACAGCCCGACGTGGCGACGAAGCGCCGGTGTCGAGCATGCGAAAGCGCGCCCGGATCACTTCATCCGGCCGTTCATTGGCGCTTCTGCATTCACCGTTGCGGATCTTCTACAAATGCGAGGTCCTGTGTTGTCCGATCATCGATGTGAGGCTTGCGTCACACTCAAGGGGCGAGCATAAGCTCACGCTCGCCGATGCAACAGAGGCAATTCATGCGAACACTCTGAGTGATGATGGGTGGTGGTGGCAGGTGTCCGTGCGGCGCTTCGGATGGCTGTCGGTCGAGGGGTCGCCAATGGCCCGGCCTCGTTGGCGCGGGCCGATCCGTCCTGACCCCTACGCCCCTTACGAGAATGGGACATCGCAACCGGAAGCCGGCATGTGGCCAGCGTCGCGGCTCGGCGGCGACCGCACATCGTGCGGGCCGATCCGGGGCGGACGGAGTCGGTGGGGGACGTCGCTTTCCGCGCCATCCGCTACACCCGAGCGAACGTTCAGTCACGATCCGTGTTCACCTTTCGGGGTGGTCGCGCGACGTTCGGCGGGGTCGACGTGGCGCTGACGGCCGAACCGACCGACCAACCGTCCGCCTCCGGCGGTCCTACGGTCACCGAGGTGGGGCCGGTGCCGGGTACCCGTCGTCTCCGGCTCGCACCCGTGCTGGCAGCCCTGCTCGTCACCCCGCTGGCGCGGTTGGCCGTCGTGCGTCACGCCGTACCCTCGGACGCCGCCAGCCGGACCGGGTGCGACGCCTGCGGGGCCGCGATCAGCCTGACCGGGCCGTGGCCCGCGCTCGGTCCGGCGGCCCGGTGTGGTCGGTGCCGCGCCCGGGTCGGGCCGCCGCCCGGCACGATCGAGGTGGCGGCCCTGGCCGCCGTGGCGCTGCTCGTGCTCGTCGGCCCGCCGCTGGGCGCGTTGCCGGCCGTGGCCTGGTGGCTGGGCTGGACGCTACCGGCGGTCTTCGTCGACCTGGCCGTGCACCGGCTACCCGACCGGCTCACCCTGCCCGCCGCTGGCGGAACCTGGCTGCTGCTCGGCGTGGCGGCGCTGGCCGACGCCGGGGCGGGTCCGTGGGTGCGGGCCGTCGCCGCCGGTACGGGTCTGGCCCTGTTCTTCGCCGCCAGCACGTTGCTGCTCGGTCGCCGCGGCTTCGGGCTGGGCGACGCCAAGTTGGCGCTCGGCGTGGGCGCGCTGCTCGGCTGGTACGGGTGGCCCGTCCTCGTGCTCGGGCTGCTGCTCACGTTCGGGCTGTCCGCGCTGGTGAGCCTGGGGCTGCTGGTGGCCCGACGGGTCCGCTGGACCACCCACCTGCCGTTCGGCCCGTTCCTGCTCCTCGGCACGGCGGGCGCCCTCCTGGCGACCTGAGGGTTACGGGCGGGGTCGGCCGGCCAGGTCGGGTATTCGACGGCGGGCGTCGGTGCGGCGACGTAGCGCCTCGGCGGCCGGGCGGGCCAGCAGCGGGGTCGCGACGAGGGCGACCAGGGCGCCGAGCAGCAGGCCCGCGGCCACGTCGTGCGGGTAGTGCACGCCCACGAAGACCCGGGAGAACGCGGCCAGCAGGGCCAGTGGCAGGGCGAGCAGCCCGAGCCGCCGGGAGAGCAGCAGCGTGGTGACCGCCAGCGCGCCGGCGAGGGTGGCGTGGTTGCTCGGGAACGAGTAATCACCCGGCGGTGGGCAGGTGCCGGCGATGATGGCCCGGCCCACCGTCCGGCACGGCCGGTCCTCGTCCACCACGGTCTTGAGCAATTCGCTGCCCGCGTACGCCAGGAGAGTCGGCAGCGGCGCGACGAGGGCGAGTGCCCGGTCGTGCGGGCCACCGGCCAGGCGGCGCAGCGCGGCCACCACCAGGAGCGCGCCGAGGAGCAGGATCACCCCCTCGGTGGCGTGCCCGACGAACCACTGCACCGGGTGCGGGGTGCCGGCGGCGGCATCGACGATGTCGCGGTACCACTCGGCGCTGATCTCTGGGACGTCCGTACTGCCGTTGTCGGCCATGAATCACCTCTCCACACGTTCATACCGCGTTCACCTTGGAGACATCTTGGAAACGCGAACGTGGGGCAGGTCGGTCCAGCACGCGATGGGCTGGCCGGGGCTCAGGTCGACGCGGCTCCCTCGGCCGCGCGCTGGGTCGGGCCGGGGCCGCCGGCCATGCGCTCCCGGACGGCCTCCAGCGCCTCGAAGGCGTACGCCCAGTTGTGGCACTTGAAGCTGCGCAGGCCCTCGATGACGGTGTGGCAGTCGGCGCAGTGCACCCCCGCGATGGCGTCCGGGACCTCGGTGTTGACGTACTTGTGGTCGCCGAGGATGACCTCGGCGATCATGCCCTTGTCGTGCAGTCCGGTGACCGCCGAGGAGACGATGTCGTACCAGGTGATCCGCCGGCCACACTTCGGGCAGTCCGGCTCGTCGCCGCTGACCCAGAGCGGCGCGCCGATGGTGCGCGTCGGCATACCCAGCAGCTTCTCCAGACGCCGGACATCCGACTCCGGCGTGGTCCACCGGTGTCGGCCGGGCAGTGACGCGGGCGAGTCGTACACGGCGCGGAACAGGTCTTTCTCGACCCGTACGGTCTCCCGTTGACTGGTCATCGGCGTCCCTCCTCGTGAGTGGGTGCCCCCACCGTGGTCGGCGCTGACCAGGGGTGCAGCCGGATCAACGACACGAGGGGGCGGCGGGTCGTCGGCTCAGCTGCTACACATCGAGATCCGACCGTGCGTCGAAGGGATCCCTCGTGACCGAGCAGCCGGCACCCGACACCACCGACGTCACCGCCCGCCCCAACGTCGCCCGGATGTACGACTACTTCCTGGGTGGCAGCAACAACTTCGCCGCCGATCGGGCCGCCGCCCAGCGGGTGCTGGAGATCTTCCCGGACACCGCGGCGGCCGCCCAGATGAACAGGCAGTTCCTGCGCCGGGCCGTCCGGTACGCCGTCGGGCAGGGCGTACACCAGTTCCTGGACATCGGCGCGGGGCTCCCCACCCAGGGCACGGTGCACGAGGTGGTGCGTGCGGTGACGCCGGACGCCCGGGTGGTCTACGTGGACTACGACGAGGTGGCCGTCGCGTACGCCAGGCGGTTGTTGACGGACGTGCCCGGCACCGCCGTCGTGCAGGGTGACCTGCGACGGCCCGACGACCTGCTGGCCGACCCGGGCGTGCGGGGCACGCTCGACCTGGACCGCCCGGTGGCCGTGCTGCTGCTCGCGGTGCTGCACTTCGTTCCGGACGGGGACGACCCGTGGGGCGCCGTCGCCCGGCTGCGCGACGCGACCGTGCCCGGCAGCCACCTGGCGTTGTCGCACCTGACGCTGGACGGCATCCCGGCAGAGTTGGCCGAGCGCGGTCAGGCCGTTTACCGCAACAGCAGCGCGCCGCTGGTGCCGCGCACGCACGCCGAGACGCTGCGCTTCTTCGCCGGGTACGACCTGGTGGAGCCCGGTCTGGTGGAGACCACCCGGTGGCGGCCGGACGGGGAGTCCGAGGTCGTGGAATCGCACGGGTACGCCGGGGTCGGCGTCCGCCGCTGACCCGCTCTCGCCTTCGGCGGCCGGCCCCGGGGGGAGTGGTCAGGACACGATCAGGGGACTCCGCCGTCGGCGACCCTCTGAGGTGTGAATGTTTGTCCTAATCTCGGCACGTTCCGACCTTCCCGTCCGAACCCTGACCAGGGACTTCGGGTCGGGCAGCGTCCTCGGACCGGCCTGGGTGGAGAGTGGCGATGAGCGGCAGCAGACGGATCGATCAGATGGCCCGACGGCAGTTCGTCAAGTTGTCCGGGGCCGTCAGCGCGGGCGGGCTTCTCACCCTGGCCGGGGCGGACGGCGGAATGGCCGACGGTGGTGACGGCACACCCCAACCCCCGCCACCGCCGAACCCGGGTGGCACGGCCTGCCCGACGCCGTCGGCGCTGTGCGGCTATCCCACCGACACCGGCGGCCGGTTCGACCTCTGGGACCGGGTCCAGGTCTGCCTGGGTACACGGACCTCACCGCCGACCAACTGCCTGCGCACCACGTCCACCTACGTGGTGCTCAACGGCGCGCCGCCGAACACCCACAACTATCTGCTCGTGCCGACCTGCCGGGTGAAGGGCATCGAGTGCCCGTTCATCGCCACCGCCGCCGCGCCGAACTACTGGTTGGACGCCTGGATCAACGCGCAGCCCGGGCAGCCCTCGCACGTGGTGTACCCGCACATCGGGCTCGGGATCAACTCGGCCGACGCCCGCCAGCAGGACCAACTGCACATCCACCTGGCCGGCATCCACAGTGGAATTCAAACTCAGCTCAACTCGTACGACAACGTGATCAGCAACAACCCGGCGAACTGGCGGAACCAGATCGTCCCGATCTGGGGCCTGACGAGCGGGGGCGCCCCGGCCCCCCGCTCCTACCGCGTGCTGCACGTGTCGAATCTGAACGACAACCTGTTCACGCTGCTGCGCGACTTCGTCGTACGCCCGACCGGGGCGAACATGGCCAACCAGGCGATGGCGGTCACCCCTCGCCTGGTCGGCAACGGCGGGTTCTACGTCATCAACAGCGAGCCCGCACTCCAGACCCCGCAGGGCCAGCCCGGCGGTACGGGCACCGTCGACTTCCTGCTCGCGTACACCTGATTTCCGCCGGTCAGCCCTTCACCGCCCCGGCGGTGAGCCCTTCGGTCAGGAAGCGCTGCCCGAGCGCGTACATGATCACCACGGGGATGCTGACGAGCAGCGAGGCCGCGGCGAGCTGTCCCTGCGGTACGACATCTCCGGCGATCATCGACTGCATCCCCACCGGCAACGTCTTGTACTCGTCCTTCGTGATGAACACGAAGGCGAAGAGGAACTCGTTCCAGGCGTTGGTCAGGGTGAAGAGGGCGACCGCCAGCAGTCCGGGCTTGGCCAGCGGCAACACCACCCGGCCGAACGCCTGTAGGCGGGTGCAGCCGTCGACGAGCGCGGCCTCCTCCAGCTCCACGGGGATCGAGGAGAAGTAGCCGACCAGCAGCCACGTGGCGAACGGAAGTGTGAACGTCGGGTACGTCACGACCAGCGACCACAACGAGTCGGTGAGTCGCACGCCGATGAGCATCTGGTAGAGCGGGATGAACAGCAGCGCGCCCGGCATCACGTAGGTGAGCAGCACGGTGACGGTGAACCCCTGCGCGCCACGGAACCGCAGCCGGGCCAGCGCGTAACCCGCGAGAGCGGCGCAGACCAGCGCCACCGCCGTGGACGCCGCGGACACCAGCAGGGTGTTGAGGTACCAGCGACCGAACGGCTGGTTGGCGAAGAGCCCGGTGAACTGCTCCGTGGTCCACGGCGTCGGCCACAGGTCGTCCGTACGCATGACGACCTGGCCCTCGGACTTGAAGGCCGTGACGCCGATCCAGTACAGCGGACCGAGCACGAAGAAGAGCAGCCCGGCGAGCGCGACCCAGGAGCCGAAGCCCGACACCGCCGAGGATGCCCGGCGACCGCCGCGCGACTGGAGGGTCGACACCACCCGGCCCACCGCCGCCGCGATCAGCAGGATCACCCCGAGGATCACCGCCGCCTTCCAGAAGATCTCCGGCGACGCCCAGATCAGCAGCCCGGTGACCACCGCGGTGATCACCCACGGCAGGGCCTTGCGCGCCCGCGTACCGACCCGCAGCGTCGCGCGTCGTGCCCGGGGCAGTTTCGCCCCCGAATCCTGGCGCAGCAGCCGGACCAGGAAGAACACCAGCCCGCCGATGACCGGCAGCATGACGAGCGTGACCGCCGCGCCCGCGCCGTACTGCAACTGCAGGATCGCCTTCGAGTACGCGACGAGCACGTACGGCGCGGTCACGTCACCCGGACCACCTTGGGTGAGCAGCCAGACCAGGTCGAAGTTGTTGAACGTCCAGATCGACGACAGGGTCACCGTCACGGTGATCACGTGGCGCAGGCCGGGCAGCGTCACGTTGGCGAACCGCTGCCACGCCGACGCGCCGTCGATGGTCGCCGCCTCGTACAGGTCGGCCGGGATGGCCTTCAGGCCGGCGAGGAAGCACACGGTGAAGAAGGGCACCCCCTTCCAGACGTTCACCATGATGACCGACGGCATCGCCAGCGACGGGTCGGACAGCCAGCCCGCCGGCCAGCTGTCCACCAGGTGCAGGTCGACCAGCAGCGGCCCGATTCCGGTGGCGGTGAGCAGGTTGTTGACGCTGCCGAAGATCGGGTCGAGCAGCGCGCGCCAGCTGAACGCGGTCACCACGGTCGGCACCACCCACGGCACCAGGAGCAACCCCGCCAGCACCGCCCGCCCGCGGCGTCGGTGGTGCAGCAGCAGGGCCGCGGCCAGCCCGAGCACGACCTTGAAGATCTCGGCGTACGCGGTGAAGACGAACGAGTTCACCACGCCCGTGTGGAACTGGTCGTCGCCGACGAGGTGCAGATAGTTGTCCAGGCCGACGAACACGGACTCCTGCCCGTGCCGTTCGGTGGTGCTGGTGACGATCGATCGGGCGATCGGTACGAGCACAAGGCCGCCGACCAGCACGGCCATCGGCGTCAGGAACAGCGCCGCCATTCGCCAGTCACGACCCAGCCGGCGCTGGGTCGGCGTGAGGGAGCCGGATCCCGGCGGCGAGGAAGCCCTCGCCGCCGGGACCCGCGCGGGACGGAGCGTCCTCACTGCGGCAGCCCCTGCTGGTTGAAGATCTGCACCATCTTCGTGTGGGCCGCCTTGACGGCCTGCGCGGGCGCGGTGCCCTGCACGACCTGCTGCATCATGTCGGTGAGAACGTAGGCCGAGCCGACGGCCTGCTGGCCGGCGCTGGCCTTCTGCGGGAAGGTCAGGCCGTTCTTCGTGTTCAACGGCAGCTGCAACTGGGTGATCTTGCGCAGCATGGGGAACGCCGGGTCGCCGCTGGTGAAGAACGGGTCCGCGTCCCAGACCTTCTCCCAGGCGGGCATCACCAGACCGGGTGCCTCCTTCGCCACTCCGAGCAGCGCGGGCGCGCTGACCAGGTACTGCGCCAGGAGCTTGGCGAGCGCGGGGTTCTTGGCGCCCTTGAAGATGACGAAGCCCTGTGACTGGCCGAGGAGCAGGGGGTTGTTGGTGGCCGGTCCGATGCAGTCGGAGAACACGTGGGTGTTGGCGTGCACCGGGTTCTTCTTGGTCCGCGAGTCCGCGTAGACGCTGAACTGGTTGCGGGTGTAGCCGAGGATGCCGGCGAGCCAGTTCTCGTTGTTGCTGGTGTCGGTCCAGCTCGCGATTCCCGGCGGCAGCATCGGCTTGTACTTGGAGTTCGTGTAGATGTCGCCGAGGAAGGTCACCGCCTGCACCGTCTCCGGCGACTCGAACGTGACCTTGCGGCCGTCGTTGGAGGCGATCGACCCGCCGTACGCGTTGATCAGCGCCTCGATCATGCCGTTGGCGTCGCCGGACCGGTTGATCGTCATGCCCCAGCCGAACCTGCGCTTGCCGGGATCGGAGATCTCCAGGCAGACGTCCCGCAGCTCCTCCCAGCTGTAGATGTCCTTGGGCGTGATGCCCTTGTCCTGCATCCAGTCCTTGCGCAGGAACGACCCGATCCCGATGAAGTGGTACGGGATCGCGAACCACTTGCCGTCGAAGACGCAGTAGTTCTTGGCCTCCGCGCACGGCTCGCCGTACTTGGCGGTCAGCGCCTGGACGACGTCCGTGACGTCCTCCAGGTCGCCCAGCGCCTGGAACTGCGCGACGAACCGGGAGTCGGTCATGAACGCCAGGTCACGAGCCACCCCGCCCTTGACCTCGGCATCGATCTTGGCGACCACGTCGCCCGCGTCGGCCTGCACAAGGCTGTTCTCGATCTTGGTGCCGGTGGTGTCGGCGAACTTCTTGATCGAGCTGTCGAGGGCGTCGTTCGCCGCCGTCGAGTACAGCTTCTGCGACAACATCCCCATCGAGGAGCCCTTCATCGACGCGGCGGCGTCGATCAGCTCCTGCGGAACCTCGGCCTGCACCTTGGTCGGCGATTCGGAGGTGCCCCCACACGCGGCCAGACCCGCCGCGCCGAGCACTCCCACCCCCATCCCCAGCACGCCGCGTCGAGACCAACCCGATTTGTCCTCCATGGACACCCGCCTCCTTCATCTCGCCGCGCACGGCCGCACGCCGAAGGCGTACCCGGCGAACGCCGCGATCGTCGTGTTTCCAGTTGGGCTTCTGTGGTGGCGACCACGGAGGGTCGCCTGTCGAGATCAGTTCGCTCGTCGGTCGCCGTCACGGCGAGCGGGCCAGCCGGCCGCCGCGGGACGTCCGCTCACGCGTGCTCCGTCCGAGCCACCCGAGATCTGTCGGGTGCCGCACCTCGGATGGCGCGACGTGGTCGAGGCGGTCGGCGACAGGGTCGAGACAGGGGCGCTGACGTTCCGGTTCGGTCGTGTCACGAGACCACCGCCGTTCGAGATTTCGAACTAGGTTCGATATACCGCATCGAGTGGTGCGACGCTAGAGCAGCCCGGTCACCGATGTCAATGTTTCGATGCTGTTTCGAACCGAAAGCGGGAGGTTTGCTACCGGGACTGGGCCCGATAGCCCATGCGCGTCGACAGCGCTGCCGCGCCCTCGCGAACCAACCCGGTCCACTCCACCTGCACCTGCGGCGTCCACCGGATGATCGGCGCGGACAGGCTCATCGCGGCGATGACGGCCCCGGAGTGATCCCGGATCGCCGCCGCGACGCAGCGCATCGCGCTGTCCGACTCGCCGACGTCGACCGCGACGCCCTCCGCCCGGACCTGGTCGAGATGCGCCCGCAGGAGGTCCGGGTCGGTGATGCTGTCCGACGTCATGCCCGGCAGGGGATCCTTCAACAGGACCGCGTCCAGGTCCTCCGGATCGAGGGCCGACAGCAGCACCTTGCCGACCGCCGTGCAGTGGGCGGGCAGCCGCAACCCGACTCCGGACACCATCCGAACGGGGTGGATGCTGTCGAACTTGACGAGGTAGACGACATCCGCGCCGTCCAGCACCGCCACGTGAACCGCCTCGTCGCAGGCGGCGGCCACGTCCCGCGCGACACCCTGCGCCTCGCGTACCAGATCGAGCCGACCCGCGAACGCCGCGCCCAGCTGGAACAGCGGCATCCCGAGCCGATACTGCACCGGTTGACCCGGCACGGAGATCAGGTACGAGCGAGCCTCGAGCGTCACGAGCAGCTCGTGGACGGTCGTGCGCGGCAGGTCGAGCCGCTCCATCACCTGGCGGGCCGACAGTTGGGGGCAGTCCAGGAACAGTTCGAGGACGTCGAGTGCGCGGATAACTGCCGGTACCACACGGGCCATGTCGCTAGTCCCTTCGAAATGCCGGACCCGCGTCAACGATCTCCACACGGACCAGCACCTGAAGAGGATAGCCACGTGAGCCGTCCGCGCCAGGCTCCGGACCAGGCGGGGACGGCAGGCGCCACCTTCCGGGCGCGCCGCGGCGCACTTCCGGAAGGTGGCGGCGGGCGTCGTTGTCAGCTGGTGTGTTGCAGCACCGGGACGATCCGGAAGTCGACCGTGGCCTGGTCGATGGTGGCGTGCACCGGGGAGCCGGCCATCTCGGTCATGATCCCCGAGGCGCTGCGCCGGCCGTCGGCGGCCGAGTCCCAGGCGACGATGTCGGTGATGGTGCCGTCGTCGGCCTGCATGATCCGACGCCACCGGAAGCCGGGCTGCCGTCGCAGGTACTCGTTGATGTCCTCGTTGGCGTCGACGAAGTCGGCGCCGGTGAGGCCGGCGACGAGCCGGAACGTGGTCATCTCGAGCGCTTCGCTCATGGGTGCCCTCCTCGTGGTGTGCGCTCAGCCCTGCACGGTGGATCGCATGGTGATGTCGTTGACGTCGACGCTGTCCGGCTGGGCGATCGCGTAGGCGATGGCGTCGGCGACCGCCGAGGCCGGCATCCCCAGTTCCTGGGCCGCCGCGTGGACGGCGGCGCGCACCTCGGGGGAGCCGCCGTGCTCGGTGAGCTCCGAGTGGGTGTAGCCGGGGCTCACCAGCGTCACCCGGACGTCCCGGCTCTCCTGGCGTAGCCCCTCGGTGAGGGCCCGGACCGCGTACTTGGTGGCGCAGTAGACGGCCGCCGTCGCGTCGACGCGGTACGCCGCTGTCGAACCGATGTTGATGATGTGTCCCGTACCGCGCGCCCGCATCAGTGGCAACGCGGCGGCGATGCCGTAGAGGGTGCCGAGCAGGTTCACCTCGACCATCTGCTCCCACTCGTGCACCCGCAGCGCGTCGAGGGTGGAGAGGGCCATCACGCCGGCGTTGTTGATCAGTACGTCGACGCGGCCGTGCCGATCGTGAGCGGCCTTGACGAAGGAGAGCATGCTGTCCCGGCTCGTCACGTCCAGCTCGTGGTGGTCGGCTGCGCCACCGGCAGCGCGCAGCTCGTCGACGAGCGCGGCGAGCCGGTCCACCCGCCGGGCGCCCAGCACGACGTGATGGCCGTCGGCGGCCAGTCGGCGAGCCGTCGCCGCGCCGATGCCGCTGCTGGCCCCGGTGATGAGAATGATCTTCGAGTCGGTGCTGTCTGCCATTGCTTCCCCCGTCGTCCTTCGGACCTGCGGCCGAGCGCCGCTGCTCAACGATGCGGCCCGTGCACGACCCCTGGAAGGGTGTGGCTTCCTGGGTGCGCGACACCTCGGCGGCGCATACGTCCTCGTCCAACTTCGGTCCGCTCTGTCCCGTACGCCCTCGGCCGGAAGCTGTACGGCGCGGCGACCGGCCCCGCGAAGCCGGCGGCTGGCCCGGTGTCGCCGGGTTCTAGGCTGGTCGACATGTCCGATTCAAACCGGCTTGGGGAATTCCTTCGGGCCAACCGCGCCCGAGTGGACCCGAAAGGGGTCGGGCTGCTCGGGAGTAGCGACCGCCGGGTACCGGGACTGCGCCGCGAGGAGATCGCGGTCCTGGCCGGGGTGAGCGCCGACTACTACGCCCGCCTGGAGCAGGGCCGGGAGCGCAATCCCTCCGCACAGGTGCTCGACGCGATCGGCCGGGCCCTACGCCTCGACCAGGAGGCGCGCGGTCACCTCTTCCGGCTCGCCGGGCTCCATCCGCGCCCCGGCCCGGAAAATGCTCGGGCGTCCGTCCACCCCGCCCTACTGCGGCTGTTGGACGCCTTCCCCATCTCCGCCGCGTACGTGCTCAGTCCCGCGTTCGACGTGCTGGCCACCAACGGCGTGGCGGCGGCCCTGCTGTCCCCGTTCACCGGCCCGACCAACATGGTCCGGGTGCTGTTCCGGCATCCGCAGGCCCGTACCGTCTTTCCCGACTGGCCGACCCTAACCGAGAACGTCGTACACGCCCTGCGACTCAACGCCGGTCTCTTCCCGAGCGACCCCCGGATCGAGGCGCTCGTCACCGACCTGCGACGGGACTCGCCAGAGTTTCGCGCCCTCTGGGCGGACCAGACAGCGCAGGGCCTGACCCGCATGTTCAAGGTCATCCAACACCCCGAGGTGGGGCGGATCGAGCTGACCTACCAGACCTTCGACGTCCGGGACGCTCCCGGTCAGCAACTGCTGGTCGGCACGCCCGAACCGGGCAGCCGCAGCGCCAAGGCGCTGGCCACACTGCCGGCATCAGATAGCCGAGCAGAGTGACGACGGTCACAGGAGTGGGGGACCCGATCGCGCGGGGACGGTCGTCTTACCTCACGTGAGACGAAGCCTGGACGCGACGGACGAGCAGGAGCTCGTCCGTCGCGTGGCCCGCGGTGACCGGCGGGCCTTCGACGAGCTGTACCGGCGTACCGCGCCCTGGTTGGAGGTGCGCCTGCGCCGCCGGTGCGCGGACCCGGACGTGGTCGCCGACGTCCTCCAGGAGACCTACCTGACGGTGTGGCGGGCAGCCGGCAGCTTCGCCGGCGACCAGGTCAGCGGCAGCGCCGTCGGTTGGTTGTGGACCATCGCCGCGCACCGCCTGGTGGACGCGTTCCGGCGTCGTTCGCGGCAGGCCCGGGTGCCGCAGGTGCATCCGGTCGAGACGGTCGTGCCCGCCGCCGAGGACGAGGCGCTCGCCGGCCGGGTCGGGCAGGAACTCGAACAGGCCCTCGCCGTGCTGCCGCCCGAGGTCCGCGCGGTGCTCCGCGCCACTGTCCTGGACGGCTTCACCGTCCGCGAAACGTCCGTGCTGCTGGGCGTACCCGAGAACACCGTCAAGTCCCGGATCCGCCGCGCCCGGATCGTCCTGCGGGAGGCCCTGTCGTGACCACGCATCCCACCCTGAACGACATCGACCGCTACGCCGACGGCGATCCCGGTCTCGACGAGGCGACCGTCTGGTCGATCGAAGTGCACCTGGAGAGCTGCGCCGACTGCCGCGCCCGCCTCGCCGGCAGCACCACCATCGAGTCGCGCGCCCTGGTCGCCGAGGTCGCGGCAGCCGTCGACCGCGCGATCGCCGCCGGCCCCACCCCACGATCAAGGGCCTTCCTCCGTACGCCGCTGCGGCAGCGCTGGTTCGTGGCGGCGCTGCTGCCCTGGGTCGCCATGACCGCCGGCGTGCTCGGCACCGCGGCCGTGCTCACGTACTTCCTGTCCGAGCTGCCGTCGATCGTGCTGCTGCTCGCGCCCCTCGCGCCGCTGCCCGGGGTCGCCGCGGCCTGGAGCAGACGCGGCGACCCGGCCTGGGAACTCGTCGTCGGCACCCCCTCGGCCGGTCTGACGATGCTCCTGCGCCGTACCGCCGGGGTGCTCGTCCTCGTCATCCCGGTGCTCGCCGTGCTCGCCGCCTACGGGGCCAGCCGGGTGAACCCCGCGCTGATGCTGCTGCCGTGCCTCGCCTTCACCGCCGCCACGCTGCTGCTCGGCTCCCTCGTCGGGGTCCGCCGCGCCGCAGTCGGGCTGATGGCCGCCTGGGCCGCCGCCGTGATCGCACCCAGCCTCGCCACCGCCGAGTTGCCGGTGCTCCTGGAACCGGCGGCCATCGGTGGGTGGGCCGTCGTCACGGTCGTGCTGGCCGCCCTGACCCTCCTGCGCGCCAACAGCTTCCGGCGCCTCACCTCGTTCTGAAGGGAACCACCATGCGAGCGGTGAGCCTGGCCGAGACGGCCACCACCATCCACCCCTGGGCCATCCACGCCGAGGCGCTGAAGGTGCGGGCCGGCCGACACCTGGCCGTCGACGGGCTCGACCTGAGCCTCGGCACCGGCGTCCACGGCCTGCTGGGGCGCAACGGCGCGGGCAAGACGACGTTGATGCGTGCCCTGGCCACCGTGCTCAAGCCGTCCGGCGGCCGGCTCACCCTGCTCGGCAGTTCGGTGGACGGCCGCGCCGACCTGCGCCAGGCCCGGCGTTCGCTGGGTTACCTGCCGCAGCACTTCGGCTACTACCCGCGCTTCACTGTGCGCGAGTTCGTGTCGTACCTGGCCTGGTTGAAGGAGATGCCGAAGTCCGACATCCCAGCGGCCACGCAGCGCGCGATCGACCGCGTCGGGCTCAGCGCCAAAGCCGACGCCCGGCTCCGCACACTCTCCGGCGGGATGCTCCGCCGGGCCGGCGTCGCCCAGGCCATCGTCAACGATCCGCGGGTGCTGCTGCTGGACGAGCCGACCGTCGGCCTCGACCCCGAGCAGCGCCTCGACCTGCGCGAGCTGCTGCGCGACCTGGGTACGGACGCCTGCGTGCTGGTCTCCACCCACCTCGTCGAGGACGTGGTCGCCGCCTGTACCGAGGTGGTGCTGATCAACGAGGGTCGGTTGGTGTGGCAGGGCACGCCCGCCGGTCTGGCCGCCGAGGGCGACGAGCGCCATCCGGGTGACAGCCCCGCCGAGCGCGGCTACTCGGCGCTGCTCCGTCGCCACGAGGCGGCCAGCCGATGAGCGTCCTGCGGATCGAACTCCGGCGCTCCGCCGCAGCCGGCGCCGCGCTCCTCGTGGTGGCGGTCGGCGTCGCCGCCCTCTACCTCGCCCCGGGCCGCTGGTCGGAGGGGTGGATGTCCCTCACGCTCGCCGTCAAGGAGTACCTGCTCCTGCTCTGGCCGATCGCCCTCGCCGCCGGAGCGTGGCAGGGCCGCCGCGAACACCGGGCCAAGGTCGGGGAACTGTTCGCCACCACACCCCGATCCCGCGCCCGCCGGATGCTTCCGGTCCTCGTCGCGATGGGGGCCGCGCTCGGGCTCGCCTTCCTGCTGGTGGTCGGCGCGGGCGGCATGCGGATCGCGTCCACCGCCGCGTACTTCCCGCCGGACGTCGTCGCCATCACGCTGGTCGGCGCGTTCTCCCTGGTCGCGGCGGCCTGGCTCGGCCTGGGCATCGGGCGGCTGCTACCCGCCCTGGTGACCGCGCCCGTGCTCGCCGTGGCCGGTGTGCTGCTGGTCTTCTTCACCGCGATCATGCGGCCGGACTGGATGGGCGCGATCCTGTCTCCCGCGTACGGCAGCAGCACGTTCTACCCGTTCCAGACCATCGACCCCCGGGTCACCGCCGTGCTCGCCATCTTCCTGGGCGGGCTGGCGCTGACCGGCGTACTCCTGCTGGTCGCGCAAGGTCCCCGTACGTCGGTGGCCGCCGTGCTGCCGGTGTTGCTCGGCTTCGGTGTCGCGGCGGCGCTCGTCCCCCGTGACGAGGCAACCCTCGTCGCGCCGATCGATCCCGTGGCCCGCGAACTCGTCTGCACCGACGACGCCCCGAAGGTCTGCGTCACCCGGGTCAACGCCAACGTGCTGGACACGCTGACCCCGCTCGCCCGCCAGGGCCTGGCCGCCCTCGCCAAGATGCCGGACGCCCCCACCCAGGCGCACGAGGACACGCGGGCCTACCTCATCGGGGACGTGCCCCTCCGCGACGCCGACACCGTCACGATCGACGTTCGGATCGACGACCACGGCGGCCTGGCTCATCCCGACGCCGTGGTCCCCGAGATGGTGTTCGGCCTGGGCACCGGATACGGCGGCCCGGACTGCGAGCGCAACGGCGCGGTCGAACGAGCCGCCGCATACCACCTGCTCGGCCGCGAGCCGGTCTCCGACGTCGGCGTCATCCCCGAAATGATCGAGGAGGATCCGCAGCTCAACGCCGAGGCGGTCACCCTGTGGCGGGACCTCCAGAAGCTGCCCGCACCGGAGGCGCTCTCCCGCGTGACGGCGGTACGCGACGCCATCCTGGCCTGCCAGGACCCCACCGGACTGCTGTCGCGATGATGCTGCACCTACGCGCACGACGCGTACCCGTGGCACTGGCCGCGTCCGTCAGCGCCGCCGCCCTGATCTGGGCGCTGTGGCTGACGCTGTCCACCGAGCGCGACGTCATCCTCCTGCTCGTCGTCCTGACGGTCACGCTGATGGTGGCGACCCTGTCGACCACCCTGGCCGCCCCCGACGAGGACCTGGAACGCACCGCCGCACTGCGCTGGCCGTGGCGGCGAGCCGTGCACCTGCTGGCCGCGCTGGCGCTCGTACTCGTCGTGCTGCTCGCCACCCAACCCACCGGCGCCCGTTTCGGCCCCACCGCGCTGCTGGTCCGCGACTCCGCCGGCCTGCTGGGCCTGACCGCGCTCTGCGCGACGGTCGCGGGCGCGGCCCGCGCCTGGTTCCTCCCCGTGGGCTGGGCGATCGCCGCCGCCATGTTCCCCCAACCGGGCACGTGGGGCGCGCTCGCCACCTGGCCGGGCCAACCCCTTGACAGCCGGCCGGCGGCCGTGGTCGCGGCCGTCCTGGCGGTCGCGGGCGTGGTGGCGTACGCGCTGCACGGAGCCGCCCGACGCGAGTGACGGAAGCGCCGACCCGCGCCGCAGTGGTCTCGCGGTCACTCAGCGATCGGCGATGCGTCGCCACCACCACTGGCCGTCTTGTGGCCAGCTCGGATCGTGCAGGGTGCGGGCGCGGTACCGCTCAGCAAGGGGATCCACGATCGCCTGGATCTCGCGCCTGCCGGTCGGAGGGACCGCCCTGGCGATCGTGTGCAGGGTGTCCATCGCCTGACGCGGGTCACAGCAGGGGCAGTCGGCGTCCTGATCGAGCGTCAACACCGCGCCGGATCGCCGGAGAAACCGGGCTCGTTGATCCGTCAGGTTATGCGTGACGGGGTTCGGCGCTCGGGTGGCGGCTCGGGCGGCGGCTCGGGCGGCGGCTCAGCGGCCTGCATGTCGAGTTGAGCGCACTCGATCTATTGCCGGGTATGAGCAATGATCGGCGGCGTGAACACTGTCATCGCCATCTCCCAGGTCGTCTCCACTTTGATCGTCGCCCTGGCGTTGCTGGTCGGAGCTCGCCAGGCCCGGCACGCTGGGCGGCAGGTCGAGGCGGCATACCGTTCACAAGAGGTCCAAGGCACGATGGAAGTGGTCAAATTGATCACCTCGCCCGAAATGCGGTCCGCCGCCCGGGTGCTGCCGTCGGTCCTCGAAGTTCCTTACAGTCAGTGGACCGAGGAGCAGAAGACAGCAGTCATGGTCCGTTGTAACGGCTTCGATGTGGCGGGCATGTTCGTTCGTGCCAATATGGCCGACGAGAACTTCATCGTCGACAACTGGGGAGCGTCCATCCTGGAGATCCGCGAGATAGCGAGCCCGCTTATCGCCGAGCTGCGGCACAGATACCGGGTCGAAAGCTACTGGGGGAACCTGGTGTGGCTGGCAGGTCGTTGGGAGTCCCGGCGGGCAGTACGGTCAACGCGTGAGCCGGCCGCCGCCGATGCAGCTTGATCTTCCTTTCGAGTTTTAGCGAGCATCATTTCGGCCAGCCGGACCTGTCATCCACGGATGTGGCTGTCACCCTTGCTGTCGACAGTCGTCGTCGGCGGCGGCTCGATTCCGTGGATGGCTGTCCCGAGGCGTCGGCAGCCGGGTACGTCCCCGATGAGGAGCCCGAGGTTCGTCGTGGCCTAACCGCTTAGTCCACGGCCGTCCGAGCGGCGTCGAGGAAGGCTAGCCGATGATCTTCCAAATAGTCCCTTACGCTTTGCCCGTCGGGTAGCACTTCCCATACAGCCCGGTTGAGGTCAAGGAAGTAGGCCCGAGCCGCGGTATGAACCGGAAGTGGAAACGTCAGGCGGATCATCCGCTCAGCCACCCATACACGGTTCATGATCGCTTGCGTTTGGACTTGCCACTCATCGCCGTCCTGCCAGCTGAATGGACGCGTGAATGCGCATCGCTCAGCCTCGGCCGTGACCTCGATGAAACTCTGCAACTGGGCCAGCCGCTCCGTTCGGCGGCTCTCGCCAAGAGCCATGGCCTGCCGTCGTTCCTCTGCTCGCTCAGCCGACCGTTGAGTCATGCGTTGGACCCAGAACGACAAGCCCCCGCCCAGTGCCACCCCGCCCAGCGAGGTCAACGACACCCAGACGTCGCTCGGCATGGCCCCATCATGGCACCGACCCTCGTGGGCTGTCGATCAAGCGTGACCTCGACAAACGTCGTCGCCAAGGGTCGTCCCTGGTCGCTGCTGTTCGGCGCCCGACGGCCTGGCGCACATCGGGCCGTTGAAAGAGCGGTTGGGCGGACCGCATGACCAAGGGTGAAGCGACACGGCAGCTCGCGGCCAGGACCGCCATCGAAGTCGGCACGGTTGGCATCTGCCGTACCGGCCCGACGCACGGCAACAGCGGCCTCTAAGTGTCGCTGACCTGCGCGAGAGTGGGCCGCCAGGGACTCGAACCCTGAACCTATGGATTAAAAGTGGCCAGGAAACGACAAAACGCTATGAAGTCTTTTTGCCGTCGTGACCTTGGCTTGCCGTCCGAGTAACGGCAGTGCTGTCCCGTTGTGTCCGCGCTGGTCCAGGGCCTGGTTGCGGTGCACGACGCGGCGGTGTGCGGCCCGCCTCGTGGTGATGTCCGGGGTTGCGTCATGGGTCCGTCCTCGGTTGGGGACGTCCGAGCACCCGGGGAGCGGCCCATCGGTGGTACGACACGGTTCCCGCCGTCTCCTTGAGCCGATCGTCTGCACCTGTGGCGAGCCCAAGGGGGCCGACAGGACTGGGATGAAATTGGGGCGCGGCTTTGATCTTCGCTGGCCATACTGGTGCCCATGAAGCTTGCTGAGGCCCTGGCGCTGCGCGCGGACGCGGCGCGCCGCGCCGAACAACTCCGTGCCCGCATTACGGCCAGTGCCCGCTACCAGGAGGGCGAGGCACCCGCGGAAGACGCCTCGGCTCTCCTGACCGAGGTGGGCGAGGCCCTCGGTGAGCTGGAGTCGCTGATCCGGCGAATCAATCGCACCAACGCCGCAACCACCGTCGATGGCGCCACGCTTACTGACGCGCTGGCGCGTCGCGACGTTCTCCGTCTGCGGCACAGCGTGGTCAACTGGGCGGCGGACGCCGCCGCAGGTGAGGGCCAGCGCGGATATCGGCAGCTGCGGTCGGAGTTGAAGATGATCCCGGCGTTGCCGGTGGCCGAGCTGCGCCGGCAGGCCGACGACTTCGCCCGGCAGTTGCGCGAGGTCGACACGCTGATCCAGCGGACGAACTGGGAGGTCGAGCTGCTGGACTGAGGGGGTTGCGGAGCAGGTAGCCGACGTGGAGGCGTGCACGAACCCGCGAGCCGGCGGGTATTCCGGCTCACTCCTGGCGCGCCGAGGGCAGGCGTTGGGGTTCGATTCCCCGGCACACATCGCATGCCCAGCACAGCACACAGGTGACGGCGCACAGGGCACGGCACACTACCGGGTGCAGATCCACGACGGTGAGGGTGGGACAGGGGACTTCCGCAACCTCTTGCAGCAGGCTCAAAGGTGGCACCTGACGGCTATCGATCGCGTCGCCGCCACCCCTGCCGTCCGAGGAGCGCGTTCAGGCGCTGCTCGCCTACAGCAGCAGCCGTGCGCTCCCGGCGGCGTCAGGCTCGACGACAACGGTCATGAAGCTCGGCAATGACTTCTTTCTCAGGCGCGGTGATGTCGCCATCGACCGTGGCCACCCGGCTGGCGACGTCAAGGAGCTCGGTCAGGTCTCCGGGCTCGGCGTCCAGACGCCTCCACACCTCGTTAGGGTCAATTTCGACAACGTCAGCTAGTTGATCATCGACTACCCCGTGCAGTTCGCGGACGGTGCGCGCCAGGTGCTTCATCAGCAGCGCTTCATCGTGGCCGATCTTGTTGTCCGCTGTGATGACGAGCCACGCGACCCACAGCAGCAGCCTCGGGTGCTGACTCCGGCTGCTCAGCCTCTCGGCGAGCTCAGTCACCCGCGCCTCGTTACGGAAGACGGTTCGCGCGTGCCGGCCCGCGAACAGCGTCGTGTAGCGGTTCAGCACGACGGTGAGGGGAATGCCGACCAAGGGGATGCCGACCTTGATGACGTTGCGCTGCAGGAGGTGCTTCCCGACGACGGGAAGCCCTTTCGCCGCGGTCAGGACGCTCTTGGAGTAGAACCGCTTGACCAACGGGCGCACCACGAGCGGGACCGACTTGGTCAGGCTCTCCCGCGCGAGCTCCCCGCCTTTGATCGTGAAGGCCACACGGATGAGCTTCCACATGTCGTCTGGGTCGTCTAGGTCGAGCGGGACCCGATAAAGCACGGAGATGTCGTAGGCCAGGCGCAGCTGAAGCTGGGTGATGTAGGTGAGGTCGACCATGAGGGTCACCGCGGCGGCCGGCAGAGTCAGCGACGAGGCTCCGCCGGCACTGCCGATAGTGGCAGCGACGGCCGCTGAGTATGCCCCGGCCGAGAGTCCACCTTCAAGCGCGGCATATCGTGATGCCATCGTGATCCGCTGTTCAACGATGCCATCCGCCGGCACGCCCTTGTATTTCTCCTGGAAGTACAGCCAGTCGACCTTGTTAGTGTAAGAAGTTAGGGCCTGCGCGACCAATTTCGTGAACCAGTTGCCTGATTTGACGTCGTCCGGGTTCAAGCCCCTAATGAACTCCCGCAGCTCGGTCCGCTCCCGCTCGACAGCCTCCCGGGCAGCACCGTCGTCGGAGTCGCCGGCGTCGTTCGGAGCTTCGGTCATAACTATTTCTCCCAGGATGTTCAGCGTTGATCTTCTCGGTGGCCGACAGATGGGTTTTCAATCGGCGATGACCCTGCTCGGCTGCGACTGTCGGGTCGCGTCATTGTGCCGGCGAGTGGCACGACTGGGTAGTCGGTCGTGGTCTACGTCGTGGTGGCAGCGGGCTCTCGCACCACTCAGCCCGGCGGCGGAGCTGTGTAGACGCCCGTGAGGCCCGTATCCTTGCGTGCTTCGTGCACGGTCTGCTGGACCTCGCGCCGGGTGCGTTCCGCGCCCTTTATGATCAGTTGGTCGACAGGCCGGTATCGGCTTCGTAGCGGTCGCGTCGTTCGAGTATGGGATCGCGGATCGCGGCTAGATCCAGTAGTCGGCTTCGTCTGCCTTGACCACAAAGGCGACGCTGTGCCTGGCTCGCGTGACGGCAACGTAGAGCCGGTCGGGTGCTTTGAGAGCTGAGTGGTCGGCCGTCCGTAGATAGCTGAGCATCGGCTTGGTGGGGAAGATCAACACGCGGTCGTAGGTGCTGCCCTTGGAGACACCGATATTGAGGGCTGCTAGTCCGAGCGTTGGCGTCCTGACCGAGTCACGCAGCACCTGGGGAGAATATTTCGCCACATAGGCGGGCACGCCCTCTCCGGTGATCTTGAAGATGCCGTCGTGTCCCGTCTCAGCAAGGTTCCGGGACGTCGTGGTTGGCATCTGGGGGTAGAGCCGGTCGGACCAGTCGCAGATGAGCTGGTGGCAACGCCAGCTTTCGGTACGCATCTCCACCGGGCAGGCCGCTCGTCGGCGCTGGAACCAGTCCAGGATCCCGGCTCCGCGGTACTTCTTGTTACGTGGTCCGTTGTTCGTGGCGAGGGTGTGCTGACGGGGATCGCCCACGACGGTGACGCCCATGCTCGACCCGAAGAGCTTGTCGACGAAGTCGAGGTCGTAACCTACGAGGTCTTGGAACTCGTCGATGTAAATGTGGTCGTACATCGCTTCCAGTCGGTGCATCACGGCACCGTCGGAGGCGCTGTCGGCGCAGCAGACAAAGTCGGAGACTCCGTCGCGGTACATGTCGCCATTGCGGTCGAAGTAGTACGCGAGAGGTTTGTCGCGGGGGGCGAACCGTGGCCGCCGGCCGTTGAAGTTGAGCGACCGGATGTGGTCAATCCTGCCGGTGACGCAGGCCTGGAACGGCTTCGCGCCCTGACGAATGAGGAATTGAAACCAGGTGATGGTGGTGATATGGGCGGGAATCACTCCCGTGACCTCGACCAGGCGCCGACGGATCTGGGCGAGGTTCTCTTGGGTGTAGGTGGTGATGAGCACGCGCTGCGATGGGTCGGCGAGCGCGGCGTCGATGATCAGCTGAGTTTTGCGTGACCCGGCGGCAGCGATCACCGCGCGGTTACCGGCGGACGGCATGGCGAATGTACTCCGGCATGGTGATGGTCTGCTCGGACTCGAAGACCGCGAGCGCCCAGCCAGTCTTGTTGGCCGTCATGTGGGTGAGCAGCTCTTCGTCGGTCGCGAAGTTCTTGCCGAGGATCTCGTTCAGGCGCGCGAGACCGTTGGCGGCTAGTACCTGGGGTTCCAAGGTCTTGGCGTCCCCGGTGCCCACGTGAATGGAGATGAAGTCGTATTCGGCGAACTCCGCGTAGCGCTGATGCATCTTGGCGGCGTCGCCGTCGTTGTCGTTGACGACGGCGACGGGCTTGGCCAGTGGCACGGCCAGGTCCAGGAAGCGGGCGGCCGACAGGCCACGGACGTTGATGATGTCGACGCCGTCGGCGATGGGTTCGCGTCCATGTTCATCGAGGTAGGCGCGCGTCAGGATTAGTTCATCCGAGGGCCCTTCCACCAGGATTGCGCGTTTGGCCAAGACCAGGCGCAGGGTGTCGTAGCCGGAGAGCTTCTTGAAGTAGTCGACGGTGTCCCTGCGCAGGTCGGTGATGCGCTGCCCACCCGCGTTGGTCAGCAGGATCAGCTCGTCGAGGCCGAGCTTGTTGAGGATGAAGGCGCTGTGAGTGGTCGCTAGGACCTGCTTGCCGGCGCACTTCTCGTTGATCTTGTGGACGAGCTGATTCAGTGACGAGAACGAGAGGTGGTTTTCCGGCTCCTCGATGAGCACGACGTGTGTGTCGGCGATTTTTTCGGTCAACGCCAGGAGGATCTTGAGTGAACTCTGTTCGCCCTTGCCGACGTAGGGGAAAGGCAGTTCGTCGAGATGCGGTACGAGGCTGCGCTCCCAGCCTGCCCGTTGGGAGATGTCGATGGACAGTGTCAGCTCTCGATCGCTGATCTCGCCGCGTTCCCCGGCAAGCCTGGTGTTGATCTCCTTGACCGCTGCGATGTCGCCGAAGGTCTCCCGCAGACTGCGATAGGCCAGCGACAGCTCGACCCGCTGACGGGGCCCCAGGGAGTCAGCAATGATCGACTGCAGGTAGGCATCTGCCCCGTTCGGAAGTCGGATCGCGGTCGCGTCAATCAGCGTTGCGGCCGCCGGAACCCCGCGCGCCGTGATGGCCTCACCAGCGAAGTTGGTCCAATGGACCTGGTAGTACTCCGTCGGCACCCAGGCGATGCGGCCCGGTTCGGCAATGTACGTGGCGTACTCGTCGATGAAATCGAGGTTGAAGGCTATCCGGATCTTGACGCCGGGCGTGAACTCCCGCAGCGAGTTGTTCGCGCCTCTGAGCGTGGCCAGGTTGTCGGCGTCGTCGAAATAGAGCTCGATCAGAATTTCCGGTGGCTCCGCCGGGCCGCGTGCGCGCAGCGCTGCTACGTACTCACGGGTGGCTTGCAGATTCATCAGGAACGGCGACAGCTCCGCGGCCGCCGGATTGCCGCGTAGCCTGCCGGTCAACGCAAGGTTGATGGCCTCTAGCAGGTTCGACTTGCCTGCGTCGTTGTCGCCGACGATCACGTTCACGCCGGGGTTGAGGTCCAGCGCGAAGTTCCGGAACACTTTGTAGTTTTTGATCGTGATCTTCTTCAGCATGCGTGGCCGTAGAAGTCGCGTGGCTGTTCCGCCTGGTACGGATTGGTCAAGGCCGTCTCCTCACGTCACGGTACGTGTCGATGATGGTTGGCGGCGTACCGATATCCATTCCGCTGTCGCGTAGTTGACCATGGTTGTAGCCGGTCAGAGAGTGCGGACCGACCGGAACGTGGCGACGAAGGCGGCGGTGTCGCGGTGCGTACCAGGACGGACGTGTAACGGTCGTCGTCTGGCAGGAGCCCGTTTCACTCCGTGAGGGTGACTTGCCACGCTGTGGCTAGTCGTGCTACCTCGGGGTGTCGATCTACGGGCGCCGCGCGGGTGGCGTGGGTGGCAAGCCGAGCCTGGGACGGGGTGCCTCGCCAGCCGTGTGGGGAGTCGAGCAGGTGCCAGATGGTGCGGCCGAGGGTGTACACGGTGGTCCGTTGGTCGATGACGGCACCGCGGACGAATTCTTCTGGGGCCATGTAGCGGCGGGATCCGGGCAGGCGGTCGGCGTCGAGGACGAAGGGGCCGGGCCGGTACTCGTCTAGGTCGATCAGCCGCATCTGTCGAGTGTCGAAGTCGTAGAGGAAGCAGCCGTCGTACAGGTCGACCGCGACGTGGCCAGCCGCTGCGACGGCCTCGTGCGCGTCGAGGATCGTGGTGATCGCTGCCTCGACGTCGGGGAGGGGCAGCTGTTGGAACCGGGTAAGCGCGGCTCGGTCCGAGCCGTGCGTGGTGGCGTGGTTGAGTACTGACCCGTCGTGCCAGGGGTAGACCAGCACTGGCCCGTCTGGGCTGTTGAGGATCTGCTCGGGGCGGACGATCGCTGGGTGCTGAACCGCGGCATGGAATCGTTTGGCCCGGATCAGTGAGAGGCGGGCCGGCACGGTGGTGGCCTTCTTGACAAACCAGCGGCGCCCGGCATTCTCGACGCCGTAGGACAGGCATCCCGAGTCTTGGTCGTTGAAGACCGTGAACGCGGACGCGAGCGGCAGGTCGGACATGTTGGCGAACCTACGCCCCCACGTGGCCGTCGGGTCCTTCGCTTGTGCCGGTCCGCCGGCAGATGCCCGTCTGCTCCGGGGACCAGGCGGGTTCGCGGTGGTTGCCGGCGGCTTCCACGAGTGCTGCCGGTACACGTGCAGCGAGTTGTTCCGCCTGGTTCAGGGTGAGCATCCCGCTCTGGCGGAACGCGTCGTAGTCGCACAGCAGATCCGTGAGCTGCTTGCCCGGCCAGTGACGGAGAGCTTCCGCCACCTCGGGGAGCCGCAGGGGTGCCTTCGGCTGCCGCTGAACGACTAGAAGCCGAGCTGCGCATGAGAGCACGGACAGAACGTGGCGGGCGGCGTCCTCGCGCCGGGTACTGCTGTCGTATCTGGCGCTGAGGCCACTCACGGCGATGTCGTGAAGCACGCCGATGTCCTCGGCAAGATTGGTTGCTGCTGGAGTTGTGGTGTGCGTCGGGCCCGCGCCTGCGATCACGGCGGTGTCGAGGCCGACGCGGTCCAGCGCCACCCGCATCGTCATGTCGTGCAGAGCGCCGAGGCTGCGGACGTCGTCAGCGTGTTCGCCGGTGAGATGTAGCGAGGCTCGTATGCCGTGAAGCTTGGAGGCTTCGGCGACGATCTCGTTGATCTTGGCTGCTGTCCGTGAGGACGCGGGGAGATTCCAGGCGACAAAGCCGACGTCGCTCCAGCCGTCGATGAAGTCGCCGCGGGCGGCCGAGCCGCACAGCCCTATGCCCGCTTCAGGGTGCCCGGCGATGGCGGCCTGAACGTCCGTTGCGACTTCGGTTATGAGTTGGCTGAGGCTTCGGCTGAATGGGAGTGGCCCTGCCGAACGCCAGGCGATGATGGCGAGGGCGCGGTCCAGGATCGGCTGGAACTCAACGTGGGTGGCCGCTCGTCGGGCGGCGGGGGCGTCAAGCCAACGAGCTTGGACGAAGCCCTCGTCTCGGGCTGGCGTTGTAGCGGTGGTCGCGGTGGTGAAGAGGAACCAGTCAACGGTCTTCGCCGCAGGCGAGCCGTCGCTGTCGGTGAAGACGTACTTCTCCTGTCCGAGGTACGCGCCGTACTGAGTACCGGTCAGACCGGTCTCCTCGGCCACCTCCCGCACGGCTGCCTGCAGGGGTGCCTCGCTCGGATCGAGGCGACCCTTCGGGGCTACGGTCTGTCGTTCGCCGTTCCCCCGGACCTGATCGAGAAGCAGGATCGAAGGAGCGCCCAGATCGTTGGTCGTGACGACCGCGCCGGCGGAGGAGTATCGACGAATCACGGCTGGCTTCCTCCGGAGGGCTGCCTGGATGGATTCAAGCGCGTCGCGGGAACGAGCTGAACGGTCCTGCGGGGCAGGCACGTTCGTTGGTACCTGGCATTCCACTACGCCCTGGGGTGGGCATCCCAACTCGCGGGCTTCTACTCAGGCGGGACGATGGTCGAGGCCATAGTTGTTCCACCACGACGGTCGGTGCCTTCGAAGGGTTCCTGCGACTCGGGTCAGTAGCAGCCAGTTACCGTTCAGTGTCAGTGCCGCGTCCTCCGGCCTGCTGGCGAGCAGCCGGTCGACGGCCGCGACCATGTCGGGGACCGCCCTGCCGGACGTGTCGTCCTTGAGTATGTGGAAGACGATGTTGACGTACGGGTCGGGTTCCCATTCCCATTGGGAGCCGTCGTCGTCCTCGGCGTCGTAGTAACCGTTTCTGCCGGCATAGACGCTGACGGTGTAGCCGGACTCGTCACCGAGGTCGGCGCCGAGTAGTCGGGGGTATCCGGGCAGAGTTGACTCCTCGACGTTCCCAGGAGCCGCGATTTCGGCCACTTGTTCCAGCGGGATGTCGCCCGCCAGCGTCAGTCGGTACTCGATACCCACGTGCTGCCTGCCTTCTCAGTCTCGTCGGACGATTTGAATGATCTCACCGCTGCGGGTCAGCGCTGTGAGTTCTTTGAGGTGGTGGATGGGCCAGTCGTCGAACTGCTTCTGCAGGGTGCCGAGGTCGCCACGCCAGTCCTGCAGGTTGAGCATGATCCGTTGGGTCTGCTGGCTGGCCACCTTCCCCGACACTTCCGTCCAGACGCCGCGCGTGGCTTTCGCGGGGGTCGGCGAGTAGCAGTCGAAGACATGGCCTTCGATCAGGTAGTCCGGGTCCTTGTCCGGCTTCCCGCCGTCGCCCGTGTTCCTCCGCGCCTCGGCGATCTCCTGTCTGGTCGGGTTCTGGTGCAAGCGGTAACCCTTGCCGGCGACGGTGTCGGCACACGCGTTTTCCAACTCCAACGCACGCTGCACCCTCTGATCCGCCCGTGGCGGAATTTTGGTTCGGGGCCCGGTGGGTGATCCGCCGAGGACGCCGGTCGGGTGCCGGCTCCACGGCGTGGGGTTGCGGTCACCGGAGGCATCGCCGCCGGAGGCGGGAGGCGGCGGGTTCGGATTGGTGGTGGCAAGAGGGGGCGGGCTGGCCGGTCTGGGACTGCCAGCCCCGATCAGTTTCCCGAGGACCCGATCTGCCGTGCTTCAGTGATCGCGGCTTCGATGAGTTGCCGAGTGGTGCTGGTGCGCTGGACTACCAGTACCAGGACCTGCTTGATGCTTTCCAGCGCCTGTAGCAGGGGTCCGGGCTGCCCGCCCTGAAGGATCATGGTGACGAGCCGCTGTGCCTCACCAACCTGAGCGATCGTCGCTGCCGTCGCGTCTCGGGTGCTGTCTACCGCGGCGTGGACGGGTGTCAGCCCGGCGATCGTCTCCTGCGGAGTCGCCCCGTGTGGAACGGCCGCGGTTGCCTTCGTCGCCTCACCGATCGAACCGCCGAGGCTACCCAGGCCGCCTTGAATATCGGTGATCGCACTGCGCACTCGCGTTACGCCCACCGCCACCACCGCGAAGCCAGCGCCCGCAGCTCGCAGGGCCACCTCCTGTGCCTGACTGTCTGCCGCGGCTGCCAACCCCTGCGCGCGCTCGACGCCTGCCGCCAGGGCTCGGAGTTCAGCGGTGACCTTCTCGATGTGCGACACGTAGCCGACTCCCCAATCGAAGACCGTGATGATGTCCGGCAGCCGAAACTACCGGGGTATCCGGGAGGCCCGCCAGACATCGGCAGTCGACCTGGGTCCCGGGCATGACGTAGATCGGCGGTGGAACCTCGACATAGCTGGTGGTGGAAGTTGATCTCGTTTCAAAGTTCTCGCGCAACAAGCGGTCGACCCTCGCTCCGTAGCCTCGGGCTACCCCTGGGTCCTGGCGCCGATGATGACCTCGGTGCGGACGAGTTCATCGAACAAGCCGGTGGGGCTGTACTTGATGAGGGCGTCTCGAAGGTCGGCTTCGAATCCCGCCTTGTCTGGTCCTAGTTGCGCTTGGCTGCTGTATGAGTAGGAGAACTGCAGCCCAATGACCTCGTCGAGGGTCCGCGTAATGGTGCGATCCCAGGTGTGGATCTCGAGATGGCGGAACGTTGACTGGGCGAGGACATCTTGGTGGCGTTCTGTGGGGTGCTGGTAAGTACCGCTGCTGGCACGCCGGCTGGGACCGAGGTAGCGGGTTCGTACCTCGGCGATGACGTCGGTCCAGGGGGCCGGTTCGATGTCGCCCGGTGCGCCACCGGAGGCGAGGACGACGGCACCGGCGGGCTCGATGATCTTTTCGATGTCGCGCAGGGTCTGGTGCCGGTCGGTCCAGTGAAACGACGCCCCCATGACGGTGAGCAGGACTGGGCCGATGTTCATCGCGGGTAGGGTCGTGGAGTCGCCGAGCCGCCAGGTGATGTTGCCTGTGCGCTGTGCTTCGGCGAGTGCGCGGCCCTCTTGCAGCATGCCGGGTTCCGGGTCGACGGCAATGACTTCACCGACAAGCGCCGCGAGCGGCAGCGCGATCGTGCCCGTGCCGGTCCCCAGGTCCACGACGCGCTGAGTGCCGTCGAGGCTGAAGCGCAGGCGAAGATGCTCGTACATGGCGGGGTCGTAGCCGGGCCGATATTTGGCGTAGTACGGGGCAGTGGAAATGAACAGTTGGTTGGGCTGCTTGGGCATAGGCACGTTCTCCTTGTCGGTCCGCATGCTGGGCTTTAGAGGCTGGTCGTGGGCGTTGAGCGGAGAGGCCCGAAGGGCTCGATTTCGGCCTGTCAGACTGATGGCTGTCCGTCCATGCTCACCATGAGCGCGAGGATGCCGTCATGGAATTCCGACCGATCGAGCGCAACTCCGAGTCATTTCAGCAGTCGGTGACCGCCGACGAGATCGAGGCGGTCTGCCGGCGGGTTTTCGGTGCCGACGCACACGTCGTGTCGGCCATCGAGCTGGGCTCGGGGATGTACAACAACACCTATCGGGTCGTCGTAGCGGGGCGGGGGCGGCCGGTAGTGCTGCGGGTCGCCCCGGAGCCGGACAAGCAGTTCCGTAGCGAGCGACAGCTGATGCGAAACGAGTTCGCCAGTGTGCCTTGGCTGACCGTGCTCGCGCCGCTGATGCCGCAGGTCATCGCCGCGGACTGGTCTCACGAGGTGATCCCCCGAGACTATCTGGTGCAAACGTTCCTTGATGGCGTTCCCGCGCCGGATCGTCTCGGCGCCTACCCCCGATCGTCCTGGCCTGGCTTTTTCCGACAGTTGGGCACGATCGCTTCCCGAGTTCATGGGGTGCGGGGACCATCCTTCGGTCCCGTCGCAGGTCCGGCGTTTGCGACGTGGAGCCAGGCAGTGGTGGCCTCGTTGTACGACATTGCCGCCGATCTCGACGGCGTCGGCTTGGACGCTGCCGACGTGCGTGAGGTTGCTGCGGTGGCAGGCCAGCACTGCGCCGTCCTCGACGAGATCACCGAGCCGCGAATGCTTGCGGGCGACCTGTGGACCGTCAACGTGATGCTCGACCCCGTCGCCGACGAGCCGACCATTACCGGAGTGCTCGACCTGGACCGCACATGGTGGGGTGACCCGGCTGCGGACTGGACGATCCGCATGGCCGCGGCGAAGCCAGGCACCGAACGTGACGCGTTCTGGGACAGCTACGGGCACCCGGATCGCTCCGCGTCTGCGGTGTTGCGCTCGTTGATCTACGAGGCGCGGCACATCGGCGCCATCCGCTTGGAGCGTCATCGACTCGGCAAGGCCGACGGTGTCCAAGGCACCTTCGAAGCCATGGCCGCCGTGTTGGCCGAGCTCACCTGAGAGCGCCGCCCCGAGGAGGCCAACCGGCGGTTGCGGTGACAAGTACCCGGTGCAGCAGGTGGGCGGTCGGGAGGCGGCTTCGGGCCTCCGCCTGGAGACCCGCCAGCGCGCGATCCCCGTCCGGGTCGCCCAAATCCAGCGCTGTTCGGTAGCTCCGCAGGTAGACCTCGGTCCAGTCAGGCCGTTCGGTGCACTCCACATCGACGAAGCCGGCATGGGTAAGAACTCGGGGCCAGTTGCTGAACCGGTGCCGCTCGGGTAATCGACTGTCACCCGGATGCCGTGGATGCCAGCCGGTGAGGATAAGGCGTCCTCCGGGACGGAGGATGCGCCGCGTTTCGACAGCGGCCGCGGTCCGATCGGAGGCGTACTGTAGCGCATCAACGGAGATCGCCGAGGTTACGGCGTGGTCGGCAAGTCCCGTGGCACTCAGGTCGGCCACCACGAAGTGGGCGTTCGCCTTCATACCAGAGGTTGCGGCACGTTGCCTTGCCAAGGTTGTCGCGACCGGGGAGAAGTCGATGCCGATCAGGATGGCACCTGTGGTGCGGGCCAGCCACAGGCCAGGGCCACCGCGCCCACATCCTAGATCGGCAAGAATCGCGCCCTCGTCGATTGCGAGCTGCTGTCGGATGTGGAAGAGGAGGTTGGCCGAGAGGAAAGAGAACGGTTCGATCTCCGACGGCATCGCCGGGTCGACCATCCGTACCACTCTGGCGAAGCCCTTGCCGTTATGGGCCTCGCTCCGGAACAGTTCGTCGAACTCATCCGCTAGGGGCGGTGCGGAGTGCCCCCGCTCGGGTGCCGGTTTGCTGGGCATGGTCATCGCGCCTTTCGGCCGGCCAAGTTACGGGAGCGCTGGTGATGTGGTGACTCGCCGTCAGCGTCCTCCGGGTCGATCGTGATGGTGATTCCGGCGAGCAGTTGCTCCGCGCGGGTATCGACGCTCTCTCGGTCTGCGCCCGTGACGAGGAAGTAGCCGAGACGTCCGCGATTTGCCTGAGCCGGTCCTACGACATCGCCAACCGCGACGCGCAGCCGTACGTCCGGAATCCCGGCGCCGGCTTCGGGGAGGCCGGTGACCGAACGGAGACGCCCGGCTGTCGGACTGGTCAGGAACCGTACGGTGGCATGGCGGCGACGGGTGGCGGTGAGCTTGACGGGGCGGCCGAGCGCGACGTCCAGCAGCGCCGACCACGGATCCACGCCGAGGGCATGGTGGATGAGGAAACCGATCTGGCCGGCCCCGACGCGGGCACCGATCTCGATCACAGAGCACCTGCCGTCCGAGCCGAGGATCATCTCGGTGTGTGAGGCGCCGTTGCGGATACCGACGGCGTCGATGGCGCGCTCCACCTGCTGATGGACGGCCTGCATTACCGCAGGTGGAAGGGTTGCAGGCAGGCTGTGGCCCACCTCCACTCGGTGCGCTCCGGCAGTGACGTTCTTACGGGTGACGCAGAGGTGCGCCGTCGTTCCGTCCTGCGTCAGCGACTCGACGCTGTACTCGGCGCCCTCGACGTGTTCCTGGACGAGGACTCGCGGGTCGAGCGACATGCCGTACATGCCGCTCAGGGTGCGGGCGGCCCGCCAGGCACCGGTGGCGGCGGCCGCCTCGCAGACGACCGTGACGCCGACGGCACCAGCGGCCTCGCTGGGCTTAATGACACAGGGGAAGCCGACCTGACCCATGTTGCATCGGCTGCGGAGCTGTTCCTCGTCGTTGACGACGAGGGTGTGCGGGGCGCTCACGCCGTGGCGGGCGAAGGCCTTACTCATCGCGATCTTGTTGCGGGCGGCGTCGGCTCGGGCCGGATCGTTGCCGGGCAGGCCGAGTGCGGCACTCGCCTGAGCGAGCAGCGGGGTCAGGTATTCGTTGGTCGTCAGTACCGCGTTCGCGCCAATCCGGCTTGCGTAGTCAACGACGTCGCACAGGGCCTGCTCGGCGTGGGAGAAGTCGGTCTGCAGAATGCCGGACCAGCGTCGGCGCAGATCGGGACCGTAGGCGGCGTGCTGGTCAGGCATGATGGCGGCGTGAATCCCGTAGCCGCGGGTTGCCGCAGCATCGATAAGAGCACCGGACTCGGGCCCGCCCGGCTCTAGCAGCAGGATGCGCGGGGTGCTGCTCACAGGTAGTCCTCAAGCCGGCCGTTGCGGTGGGTGTCGAGGGTGAAGCAGTGGAACCCGCCGCCAAACAGCCGTCGGTGTCGGTGCCGTACTGGAATGGCGATGAAGCCGTTGGCATCGAGGGTCTTGAGCAGACCTGGGCAGTCTTCGTTGACCAGAACGGTGTCCGGGTCGACGGACAGGACGTTGAGATCGATGTAGGGGCTGGTGAGGACCAGGTCGGCGTCGTCGTAGGCGGGGAATGCGCCGCGGTCGGGTTGCGGCGGGACGATGAACTTCCATGACCTCAGCGGCGCGGGCAGTTGGTCACGGATCCCGTCGTGGCGGGCGAGGAACACACCGGGTTTCAGCGCCAGGAGCATGCTGTCGATGTGGTTGTCGGCCAAGCGGTAGACCCGGTGAATTCGGTAGCGGCCGTCGAGGTGCCGCTCGAGCCAGTCGACTGCCATCCGGTGGTTGTCCTGCGCGATGTTGACGACCAGGTCACGGCCGAGGCGCAGGACTTGGGCGCCGTCCAGCATCATCTCGAGCCCGACGTCGTACGGGCTTGGTCGGGCGTCGGCGATCGGTTCGGTTGGGCCGCCCAGGGTCGTAGCGCTGTCCCGGGCGTAGGAGAGGTCGAAGGATTGATCGGTGAGAGTAGGCCGGGGCATCGTCGTCCACCTGGCTCCAGCCTCGTAGTAGCGGCGGAAGACAGGGGCCAGCAGACGGGTCTCCAGGTGACGAGAGCGGATGGCGGGTGGCGTCTCGATGATCTCGTCACCGAGGATGAGAGTGTTGTCGCGGATGTTCAGAGCCGGCGTGGGTGCGGCCTGCCAACCCAGACCCGCGATGGGTTCGCTGTCCGGTGGCAGAGGCAGCGGCCGGTGCACCGTGACGCCGAGACCGACGAGGGTAGTGGCCAGGTCCTCGACGTCCTCGTGGAGTTCCTCGGTGTAGCGCTGGCTGATCGCCCACCTTCGCCCCGTGCCGGCGCTGCCAGCCACGGTCAGGCGGGGATAGGCCCAGTCCGATCGGAAACCCCCCAGAATGTCGTGGTGGAAGAGCTCAAAGGTGACGTCGCGGTCGTGACTGAGGTAGTTGGCTGCGGATCCCACGATGATCTCGCGCAGCGGTGTGAAGTCGTCGTGGCTGTTCAGCTTCATGATGAACCTCCTTTGTGTGCGTGGATCGGGCGCTGTTCGGGAAGGCACCGTGCCCGTCATCGGAGGTTGGCTGGGAAGGGCAGGCGGTGCTGCTCTCGCGACCGACCACGACGCGCATAGAGCACCGTCTCGCCGGGGGTGAGTTGCAGGCTGCGCTGTTCGCTCCAACCGACGAAGCGGTACTCGTCCGGGCCGACCGGTGTCAGGGCGAAGACGCGACCGGCGGCGGTGAGCGTCAGCCGTCCGTCGGGCTCGCCGACCCGTGCGAGCTGTGGTGGACCGTCCAGCGGCTGGTCGTTTTCGAAGTCAGTGAAGCCACGGGGAACATGCACTGTGTGCGGCAGAGTGACCGGGCAAGGTGCCGGCGGCGGCGTCGGCCGGTTGAACAGGATGTCTGTATCGGCGAAGGCGACCTGCCAGGCCGTGGGAAACAGGGCGGCCAGCTTGGCGGTGAACAGGGCGTCGATTACTGCATGTATCCGGGTGACTGGGCCGGTGTTGCGCACCAGGTGCTGCCGAGAGAAGTCCCCGTACCAGAACTGCCCGGGCTGCCAGCAGTGCTCAACGCCATCGAGGACGAGCACCGCATCCTCGTGGGTCACCAGCGGGATGTGCAGCCGTACGAGGCCCCGGGAAAGGGCGTACTTCGGATCTCGGTGTGGCCGCGAAGTGGCGCCAGGGCCAAGTGCCATCAACCGTACGGCGTTGAGTGGGGCCGGGACCGCAGCGAGGATCTCGCGTAGATACGGCAGCTGCCGTAGCCACACGGTGGGGGCAAAGTCGACCGGACCGGGGCCGCCGGGATCGGTGCGTTCTGCGTCGCCACCGGGGCTTCGGAGCGGCAGGACCCGCCAATCGATCGTGGCGGCCGCGCCGATGTCGCCGCCGACCGCGTGGATGCGTTGGTGCTGCCACCGGTGGCCGGTGACATCGGCCAGTTCGCAGGCGAGCCGGTCGGCGTCGAAGGACGGAGTGAGCCTCGCAGCCTCGGCAAGCGCGGGGCGCTCGGATGGGAGCATTGATGACCTCCTCGAATTCGAATGTCAGGCGAGGTACCGGCGGGACGCGTCGACGCTGTCACTGCCGCGGTTAGCCTCAGGTGTGTCCGCGAAAGCGGGAATCGAGCCCGTCCCAGATCGCCTGGTGCTCGGCTTCCTCGCCGTAGGCGACGCAGAAGAGGAAGTGGGCGCTCTCGGCCCCGACCGGGATGATCGGCATCGAGACGATGACACCGGTGCGGGTGACAGGGTCATAGCCGTACCCGAGTTCGTCGACTGCCTTCAAGAAGGTGTCGGCGTCGGAAACGGCCCAGGTCGGAGCGGTGTGGTACTCCACCACCGACCGCCGTGGGGCTGCCGCGGTGTCGACGATGCGATGAGCGATGACCTGATAGATGTGCAGTGAGCCGGACACCTGCGGAGCGACCCACCGAGCCCCACTACGAGCTGGCGTTTCTCGCGGTAAGGCCCAACAGCACAGGTGCCGGCTACGGCACCGCCATGCTCGCCCACCACCGCAGCCGCCTCGACCACGTAGGCCTGCCGTCCTGGACCAGCACCACCTCGACCAGTGACCTCTACAGCCGGCACGGCTACACACCCCGTCCCCCGATCATCCTGCCGGACGGTCCAACCCTGCACCCGATGCGCCGCAACCCCGAGGCAGACGGCGATCGGCGGGAGGGTATCGCCGCTCACTCGTCACGGCGGGCGTAGATCAGCATCGTTCGTCTGGACCGGGGGCGGACATCAACCCGGCGCCAGGTGGTCGGGTAGCCTGAAGCGCAGCGGGCCGTTAGCTCAATGGCAGAGCTGAGGACTTTTAATCCTTAGGTTCTGGGTTCGAGTCCCAGGCGGCCCACCAGGTTTGGCATTGCGCGAACGGGATCCGATTCGCTGCCGTCGCCGGTGGAGGTAGCGGGTGTCGCCGCGTCCACCGCGACGGGCTCGTCGCGCGGCAGCGAGATCGCTTAGGCCATCGGTTTCCATCGAGCGCAACCACTGACCCTGCCCCATGGAGTTCAACTGCCGCGTGGAGCGTGTCCGCGTGGGCAGGCTCGCCTGATCTACACGAGTGCCGGTAAGCGTGCCGCAGCAAATTGGAATCAAGCCGACCCGTACCGCAGCCGCGCAGCGCGAGGAGGGGGAAGCAGCGCGGCAGAGCCTTTCTGGGCGACGCGCACTGCGTGTGCCGCATCGCATCCTCGATCTTGAACAGCGACCTTTGTAAGATCAGCCGTACGCAGCTCTGCGCTCCAACGAGTACCCCGAAACCACCCCGCGGAACTCACCCGCCGAGTGGCTCAGCGTGCAAGCGTGGCAAACACTTGTCGGTGGTTTACCCAGGCGGCACCGTCATTCTGCGCGCCGACGACCACGACCTGCGCTGGTGACCTGGGCCGTTTCCGCGCCAACGTCACCCTCGCTGCGACCCTGAGCGAGGTCGTGGATCCCGCCGAGCGATACGACGACTGGTGCTTTCGCCTGCGCGAAGACCTCACTGCGGCAACCCAACGTGAACTCACCGCCGACGCGTCGAAGCGCCTCCTGCTGCCCGAGGGGCAGGAAGCACTCGGCCGGCTCAAACGCGTCGACAGCTACGTGCCGTCGAGTAACGAAACAAGTCGTATGCTCGCTACGCGTGTGACTCGCGCGTGGTGTGCGGCTTACCGTCGACGTCATGAGAGCCGCATCAGGGGAGAAAACGGGCGTGGTTGCCGGGCTGGCGGACATGGCAGGACTAATCGATCCGGGGATCGCCGTCCCGGTGATCGTGGTGCTGGCCGTCGGGTTTCTCGGTTGGGTGATCGTGAGTGACGGTCGGACGGTTCGGCTAGAACGGCTGATTCGTGCCTTCAGGGAAGGGTGCAAGGGGGCGGACGATGACACTTGATCATGCTGCCGACGGCGCCGGCGAACGGCGGCTGGTGACCAGGCTGGAGATCGCCCAGGCGGCCGGTGTGCATGGGGCGGCGGTGAGCAACTGGATGCGGCGGCACCCGGACTTCCCCGACCCGGTCAGGACCGTGCCCGCTGACCTCTTCGCCGCCGAGGAAGTGGCCGAGTGGCTCGACAGCCGCAAGATCCAGCGCGATGAGCGGCGAGAGGGCGAGACGGCCGGTGTCACCTACGGCCGGCGCTTTCGTCTCACCGTCGGCTTGGCCGATGTCCACTCCGACGTAAAGGTGGCACCCGACATGTTCGCCGAGGCCATCAAGGCCGACCTGTGGAAAAGCCTCGAGCCTGGCTTCACGGAGAGCCAGGACCGCACGATGTTCCAGGAATTGATCATGGCGCTCGTCTGCGTCCAAGCGATCGCCCCGAAGCAGTGGGCCCGCATCGCGGACACCTACAGTCCAGACCTCTTTGCCCGCGTGTGGTCCGCCCTGCCGACAGCCGACGGCATCCGTCCGGAACTGTTGGACAGGATCGTCCGAGACGGGTGGTGGCAGGCTCGCTTCCGTGCCGGCGTCAAGGTTCTGCAACGCTGGGTCCAACCTGGTACGAGTGCGCCACAGGAAAGGGCCGGCCGCCGGTTGACGGCCGCCGCGGCCTTCGACCACCTGCTCGATCGGTTCGCGCAAGCCCGTAAGTCCAGCGACGACGAATACCTCACCCCGCACGGCGTGGCTCGCCTCATGGTGCTGCTCGCTGATCCAGGACCAGAAGACCGGGTGTACAACCCGTGCTGCGGCTCCGGCGAAATCGTCGCCGCCGTACTGGACCACCAACGCGACAACGGAGCAGACCGGTCGCTGGTACACAACGTCAGCGGTCATGCCCTGGCCTCCCGGGCATGGCGCCTGGCTGTCATGAACACCGCCGTTCACGGCTACCCACTCGACCTCGGCGGGCAGCCGCCCGACGACCTCAAGGTCGTCGACGTCAGCGGCGGCCCCTATGACGTCGTCCTGACGAACCCCCCGTTCACGATGGCCGACTGGCGGTCCGCAACGGAGATTGCGTCTTCCGGTTGGCCGTACGGTGAGCCGCCCCGCCACAACGCACACTTCGCCTGGCTGCAACTGATCGCGGCCTCACTGGCACCGGCAGGACGAGCCGTCGCGGTGATGCCCAGCAGCACCACCTCCGTCGCCACCAGCAAGAACCGGCAGATCCGCGCCGCGATGGTCGAACAAGGCGTGGTCCGGTGCATCATCGAACTCCCGAAACAGATGTTCCGGGAGACGGCCAGCCCGCTCAGCCTCTGGGTCCTCGGCCGCCCCCAGCAGCGTCCGGACTACGAGGTCCTGCTCATCGACGCGAAGAAGGCCACCGAACCCGCGGGCAGGACCCACCGGATCCTGTCCAACGCCGGTAGCCGGCACATCGTCGATCTCTACCGCGCATGGTCCGAGGCCGGAGGGGGTCCGATTCAACCGATCGGCAACCTCGCCGCGGTCTCCGTCACCCTCGAACGTCTCCGCGAGCACAACCACGACCTCACACCATCGACCCATCTCCGCCCCCCGGCCCCGGACGTGACGAGCCGGTCGTCGAGCCTCAGCGCGCTCCGTGCCGAACTCCGCCAGCTCGACGACGCTGCCGTTGCCGCCGACCTCGACCTGGATCACCTACTCGATCGGTTGCAGCCATGGAACCCCTGATCAGTCCCACCCCCGACAACTGGACGCACCGTCGCCTCGGCGACCTCTGCCTCATCCACGGCGGCCCCAGCGGCTCCGACCTCAACGCCGGCGACCGCGACGCCGAAGGCATCGCGGTCATCAACACCGTCGACATCAGCGACGGCCGGGTGTCCGACACTCCGAAAACCAGGATCAGCCCGGAGGCGGTGCGGAGGCTGAGCCGCCGCTACGAACTCGCCGTCGGCGACGTTCTGCTGGCCCGGCTCAGTGGAAGGGTCAATCACGTCATCATCGGGGAACGGGAAGCCGGGATGCTCATGGGCGGATCCACGATCCGGATCCAGGTCACGGAGCGCGCGAGAGGGGTCCTCCTACCGTTCTATCTCCACTGCTACCTGATGCACCCGACGGTCCTGGAATTCCTTGGTCAGCAGGTCAAACAGGGAGTCCAGCCCAGCCTGACCCAGAGCAGTCTCAGAAACCTGCCCACCGCCCTGCCCCCGATGGACATCCAGCGGGAGATCGCCGAGGTGGCGCAGGCGTTCCGGAACAAGATCGAAGCCCACGAAAGGGTCGCGGGGTTGACCCGGCAGTTGTACAAACAGGTGGTCCCGCAGATGGTCGCGAACGAGATGACGTTTCGGGTGTAGCTCAGGGATCACTCACGATTGATCACGTTGTGCAGGCGCCGGTCGTCGCGGTCGACCCGGATGATCCCGCGGCAGGAGGGTGACTCCGGGCGGGATCAAGGGCTGCGGGGCCTGGACTACTGCTGCTTCAGGCGGGCGATCTCCGCTTCGAGGTCGGCTAAGCGCTTCTCCAGCTGTACACGGGTCCGCCGCGGAGCGACCGCTGCGTCCGCTCCTGATCTGCCCTTGACGGTAGTCGGTGGCACCAGCCAACCCACTCGCTGGAAGGCGACGATGGGTCGCTCGTATTGGCAGGTCCAGCATGTCGTCATCGGGTCCGGCTCGAGGTGACCCTGCTCGATCCGGCGGATGGCCTGCGTGTACTCGGCTACGCCGAGATGCTCTTTGATCTGCTCCATCCGAGCCTTGCGCTGCGCGACAGCGTCGGGATCGTTCGGTTCCGTCTGCCGATGGCCGTCCGCTGGCTTCCAATTCAGCGGCGTGATCTGGTGGTCGAGGTGTCCGCATTCCAGCTCCACGGCCCAGTAGCCGACCGTCTCAGGTTCGCGCCGCAGGACCTTGTCGCCTTTGAGATCTAGCGTTGACCGTGTCAGATAGCGGCTCACCGCCTGGTACGGCGTCTCGGGGGTCCGGTGAGTGGTGCAGGTGTAAGCCCCTTTACGCAGCGGGCTACCGCCCCACGACCATGTCATGTCCGTCAGTGGCCGCTCGTCTCCAAGCGTCAGGATCTCGACGATGTCGCCGCAGCCGAGCTGCATCCGCCACCGGAACATCAGCTCCGCATCCGGAAACGACGACCGTATCAATGTCCGGTCTTCTCTCTTCACGGCTGCCAGGGACTCGGCGCGGCGTTCGTTGTATTCGCGTAGCACCACAGCGACGGGCCGGGCTCGGCCAGGCAGCCGCCGCTCCGACTCGTGGTGCTCGTACGTTGTGCCTTCGCGCCGCGCCTTTCGTACCCGTTCCTCCGCACTGCCCTGAAGGATCTCCGAGATTCGGCGGATCTGGTCGGGGCTCATCGGAGGCGGTGGGCAGCATCGTCCGCAATGGCTGACCGCGCTACCCGCCATACTCCATAGCCCGGCGTGGCAGTAGGGGTGCCGCTGCTTGAAGGCTTCCTCCGCAGCCGTACGGGCGGCCTGCTCCTCGACGCTCAGATACATCGTGCCCTTGCCGATCCACGAGGGCGACTCACCGAGCGAGATGAGTTCCTCGCCGCAACCGGGACACGGTTCGCCGGCCATCATCTGTTCGTGAGTCAGCCGGTCCGACTCCGTGTATGTCGGCACGGACCACGCTTCGCACTGGAGATACTTCGTGACGCCGCTGGCGACCATCCGATGGAGCTCACCGTACCTGCGACAGTGCATGCAGTACGGAGTTCCGTCGTCTGCCTTGGCCGGCAACTTGCGCAATGCGGCCTTGGTGATCAACGCCCGTCCTGTCACCGCCAGCGGCCTTCCGTGCGACATTGATGACTCAGGCTATTCCCCTCTCGATCAAGATCGCGTGAGACACCCCGTGTGGCTATCGACATCCCACGAACGAGTGCCTCGCGGCGCATCGCCGCGAGGCACCCGATCGTGCTGGCACTCCTCGGAGTTCGCGTCTCAGCGTGCCCACTGGCGCCGAACCGCTACCTCGGGCGGAGATCGATCATGGCCTTCCCGTCTGCCGCGGGTGGCTTTTCCGAGCGCACCGACTGGGTTGCCGTGGATGGACGCCAAGGGCGAGCAGGCCGGCCGTGGTGGGTTGCTCTTCACTCACGTGACGCCGGCCCGTCGCAACAACTCGGCGTCGTCGGCGAAGCGACCGAGCCCGGTGGTGTCCGCTCGCGTACGGTCGCCTGGCACGAGGCGAGCAGGCCTGGATCAAGGTCTTCGAAGATCAGCGGCCTTGATCTCGACGCTGGTTGTGGCCCCGGCTCTCTCAGCCGCAAGTTCCTGCCATGCCGAGAATCGAGCCCCGATGGGCGCGGAGATCGCTTCGATACAGCCGGGCGTGGTCACGTCGTTGGAGAACGCCCCTCTTCGTCGGGTGGCGGGTTCTTGGCAGCGCGTCGGACAATGTCCTCGGCGTCGAAGGTGACATCGGCGACGATCTCGTAATCGGCGACGCGGGCGCGTAGTGCCGCGAGTCGGACAGCCGCCTGTTGTAGGCGTCCGCCTTCTACGCCAAGCGCGGCGAGTAGGTCAGCATCGTCGATCCACGTCCGGACGCCGTCGACCTCGTCTTCTTCGTCGGAGTGCGTGGTTCCTAGCGTGCTGGCCATCCAGTTCAGTAGTTCGACCTGGGCGTCGAGTGCCACGCACGGTTCACCGCTGCGGAAGGCGTCAACGGCACGTTCGTAGGCGGGTGCCGGGACGACCATCGCTGGTACGCCGGGTGCGTCGTGAGCGACGATCACCGCGGCCAGTTCAACCGCCGGGGTGACGGCTATGGACTCGCATACTTCGTCGCCGTTGTCGACCTCGACGGGCTTGTCCTGATGATCAAGGGGTATCGCTTGGGCCGTGGTGATGGTGCGCCGCTGTGTGGGGTCCGTCGGCGGGCGCGGATCCATGCGAGTGCTGTTGGCGATGGTGATCGGAGTGTCGGCGGGCAGCCGCTGCATCAGTTTCGCGAGCTGGCCGGCGGTCCGGATCTCGATGGTGTGGTCAATGAGGGCTTCGTGTACCGCTGCGAAGGCAGCGGCCTGCCGTTCTTGGAATTCCTGCCAATTGCTGGTCATGGTGTTTCTCCGGGAGTTGTCGTCGGTGTTGGTCCTTGTAGGTGCATGGGGTGACAGGCCGGCAGGGCAGCCGACCTCGATCAGGATCGCGTCGGGGCGTTCGGCGGGTAGTCGGGCCACGATGTCTACCGCCGCCTGCCGGCGAGTCGCCGCCGGTTCAGGGACGGCTGGGCGCGCGGGCCACTGAAGTGGCGGGCCGTCTGTGCTCCGTCCGCCGCTCGCGTCCACGGCGGTAGTCGTGCAGCGAACGGAGTAGTGCTCGACGGCGGGGGTGGCAACCCTCGGGCTGCCACCCGTCTGGCGAATGTTGTCCGTCTACGCGGCCCGTTTCCGCTGGCGGGGGAGCAGCTTCGCGGCGGCTTCGGCCTTGGCGCGTTCGACGTCGAGTTCGGCGATGACAGAGGTGTAGACGTCGGTCATGGCGGCGGAGGAGTGGCCGAGCAGTTCCTGGATGTCTTTGAGGTCTGCGCCGGCGGCTTTGAGGTAGGTGGCGGCGCAGTGCCGGAGGTCGTGGAGTCGGATGGGTGGTAGGTCGGCGTCGCGGACGAGGTTTTCGAAGCGGTCGGTGACGGTGTTGGGGTGCCAGGGTTGCCCGTCGGGTTGGACGAAGAACAGTCCGGTGTCGGGCCAGGCGTGGCCAGCGGCGAGTTTCCACTTGGCGCGGCGGGCGTGGTGGGCGCGCAGCACGGTGCGGGTGACGCTGGCCAGGGCCATGATCCGGTTGCCGGACTCGGACTTGACCTTCTTGATGACGGGTGTGTAGCCGTGGGTGGCCATCTGTTGGGTGACGCTGATCAGGCTGTTGTCGAGGTCGACGGCGGTGTCGGTGAGTCCGACGGCTTCGCCTCGGCGCAGGCCCCGGTGCAGGATCAGGGTGAACAGCGGGTAGAGGGCGATGTCGTGTTCTTCGGCGTGGTCGAGGAACGCGCCGGCCTGTTGCGGTGTCCAGACCATGACGGGGCTGGGTCGCTCGCCGGTGTCGCGCCACCGTTGGACGGCGTTGGCGGTCCAGACACGGGCCTTGGGCCGTACGCCGGAGGGCAGTTCGATGTGGGCGGCGGGGTTGAAGTCGATGAGCCGGTTGTTGCCGCGACGGATGGCGTCATTCAGTGCCTTACGCAGGGTGGCACGGATGCGGTGCATGCTGGCCGGCCGGGTGGTGCGCAGGCCGCGGACGCTGGCGCGGACGGCGGGGTCGTCGCTCTGGCGGGCGACCTCGATGGCGGTGCTGCGGTCGGCGATGGCGGTGAACATGGCCTCGATGTGCTCCACCCGCAGTTTGACCAGCGGGATGGCGCCGAGGTGCGGGACCAGGTGGGTGCGGATGTGCGACTCGTAAGCGAGCATCGTGTTGGGTTGGACGCTGCGCAGGTTGCGGCGCGACGCCAGCCACGACTGCAGGTATTCGCCGACGGTGGTGGTGACGGTGGCCGGTAGGCCGGCGCGGACGCGGCGGGCGATGGTGTCGCGGTCCGGTAGCGGGGCTCCGGAGGCGACGGTGAGGAGCAGGTCGGCGATCTCGGCGGCGACGGCCGGGTCGTCGCTGGCGAGGGCGAGCAGGGCTTTGGCGTGGTCGCGGTCGGCGGTGGCGGCGTCGCGGGTGTCGAAGGTGCTGCGGCGTAGTTGCCGGCGCGACTTGCCGGGGTGGGCGGGCAGTTCGAGTTGGTAGGCCCACCGGCCGTGGGCGGGGCTCCACGCCCCGCTGGGCCGGCGCAGCTGCGGGCAGCGGTTGCCGAGTTTGCGCCCGTCGCTGTCGCGGCAGGAGCAGCGTTTGAAGACGGATCCTTCCGCCATGGTCAGGTGTTCCCTTCGGTCGGGGTGTGCGGCAGCCGGGGGCTGCGGATTCGGTACGGGGTGATCGACGCGTGACTTCCGCCGGTGGTCAAGTCGTCGTCGGGCGGTCCGGTCGAGGACCCCGGGTCGTCGGCGGTGGGTAGGTGCAGGGCGGTGAGGATGGCCGCGACCGGTACGCGGTAGCGGGTGCCGAACCGCAGCACCGGGACGGGGAACCGGTCGCGTTTGGCCAGGTCGTAGGCGACGGATCGGGACAGCCCGAAGATTCGGGCGGCGGTGCCCAGGTCGGTGACCGTGCCCAGGGCGCGGATCCGCTGCGTGGTCCAGGTGTCGTGGGAGCCGTCGCCGGCTGGGCGGGTAGGAGTCGCGGGGATGGGTTGCTGGTCAGGGGTGCTCATCGTGCGGTGGTCCTTCCGGTGATCAAGACAGGAGCGTCGACGGTTTCGCCGGGCGCGGGCGGCTGGCCGATCCGGCAGTAGCCATCGGCGCGGAGATGTCGGCGGCACCCACGCCGTGGCCCGGGCGTCGGCGGATCGTTGAGCAAGCCAAGTGCTCACGACACGGACGAAGGCGGTACGGGTTAACGGGCTGGACAGGTGCCGCGTGGCCCGAGTGGTGCTCGTACACGTTGATGTCGACCGCGCCGGGCGAGTCGTGCCTGACACTTGTAAACCCGCGTTTGTGTGCTCTGGCGAACGCCTGCCTCACTCACAGCCGCTCACAGCGACTCACAGAGCCGCCGTTCAACCGCTGACTCTGGTCCGCGCCACGCACCGCACCTGGTGCCAACCCGCCCGCCCGAGGCGCACGAACAGCGATGAAAAATCGATTTCCTAGCGGGCGCCTCGCGGTCGGAAGTGACCCCTGATGTCGCGCCCGATGACATGCCGGCGGCCGCGTGAACGTGTCACACGACCGTGGCCGCGGCGGGCGCAATGACTCATGTTCATCGATGTCAACGGTTGCTGGCGGACACGTGACACCGCGAGGTGCGCGCCACTGCCGGCGGGCCTTCGGTCGTTCTGCCCGCGCCGGCGCAGTGGCGTCACACCGGTGCCGCTGGCGCAGGTGCGCCCCGTGGCCAAGCGGAAGTCAACGAAGACCCGTGTCGCGCGCACATCCCGACTGTCAATGCCCTGCTCAGCGACCGCGCCGGACAAAATGTCAACGACTGGCGTCGATGACACATGCCACCGCTCGGACATCGTCTTGCGGCACACGTTGACACGATCCACCAGTTTCGAACAACACCTACGAACGCGATGTCAATTGCCGAGTGTGGATGGATGGCGCCTGCGGTCGGCGTGCGTGTCCGGACACACGACGCGGTGTCACTGTCGGCGGCTCTGCCACTTGCCTGTGGCCGCGCCACGCCGCGGCGGACAAACTGTCAATCGAAGGACGTCGTTGACATCGTATGGCGGCGCGGCACCGGGCTGGGCGTCGGAGTTGGCCTCCCGCATCTCCCAAAGGTGCGACGGCGCCTGGCGTGAATGAGGCGCTGCATGAGGTCCCCGGGTGCCAGGCGGCGTCACCGTGGCCGAGACCCGGGTCGCTTCCACGTGGCTCATGCCGCGAAGCGCCAGCGGGTACGTCCCACCTGCCCGTTGACAGCGAAGTTGTCCGCGTTGGTCCCCGTGGCCAGGGACGGCTCATCTTCGGCGGCACGGGAGTCGGGTCGCTGTGAGCCGCTGTGAGTCTTTGTGAGTGGCTGTGAGTCGCTGTGGGTGCCAGGGTGTAGGGCTCCGGAAAGCGCCTCGTCTCGCGCTCTCGCGCCGGGGCCGCACGCACTCACAGCCCTGGTCAGGGCCCCCGTAGGAACGTGAGCTGGCCGTCGGTCGACGCGGAGCGGCGCAGCGCTGTGAGCGGGTGTGAGTCGGACAGGCGTTCGCCAGCGCACACAAACGGTGGTTATATGAGTGCAAGCGCAGTGCGGCCCCCGATCGGGCGTACGTCGTGCCGGCTGCCCCGGACGACGTGGGCCCGTCTATCCGGCCGCGCCGACCGGTGGCCATACCGCCCAAGCGGTCGTCCGGGCGCGGTACCGGCTCGCAGATCCGCTTCCTCACTGGGCGCGACCATCGACCTGGCCGCTTCGCGGGCCGGGTAGGAAGTGACCTGCGGACCTGGTGTCATCGCGTCATTCGCTGGCCCGTCGCGGCGGCGCCGGGGCTAACGGCCAGATGACGCATCGCCGGGGATGGCGTAATTCGGGGTCCGCGGGCGGCGGGAGTGTGCCACCGACGGCGGGACTGTCCCGCTGTCGCCAGCCTGGCCGAGGGAACGGGGCCCCCGTCGACGGAACCCGGTACCCGCTGGACTCGCGGGGGATCGAGCGGCCAGCTCGTCTTTCACACGCCTCCGGCCGTTTGCCACTTCTCGGCCGGCCCTCGCAGAAATCAACGGCCCGGTGAACCGTGCCAAGGTCAGTTGCGGCGTCAGTGCCCGCCTCCGTTGCGGGGTCGTCCTTGAACCTGACCCCGCAACGGACCCCCGGTTCCGCTCACATCGCAGCACACGCCGCCAGTGATCAGATCCGTCCCAGCTCAGAGAGACCTTCCGGTCTCTCCCTCACCCGCGCAGGAGCCACCAACCATGTCCGATCAACTCCTTCGTGCCCAGTCGATGCTGACCGCCCGCGACCACGTCCTGCTCGGCTGGCTGGCCGACCACGGCGTGTTGACCACGCCGCAGGTCGCCTACGCCCTGTTCCCGTCGCTGGACTTCGCCCAACGCCGGCTGCGCCGGCTCCACGATGTCGGCGTCATCGACCGGTTCCGGCCGCTGAGGACCGACGGCGGCTCCTACCCGTACCACTGGGTCCTGGACCAACTCGGCGCGGAACTCGTCGCCGTGGACCGTGACCAGCCACCGCCACGGCCCAGCCAGACCAAGGCCCGACGCCGCCGCTGGACCGTCGCCCGCATCCTGGACCACCGGCTCGGCGTCAACCAGTTCTTCACGGACCTCGCCGGTCACGCCCGCACTCACCCCGACCATCAACTGCGGCGGTGGTGGCCGGAGGCGCGGTGCGCCGACCTCGGTGTCTTCGCCAACGCCGACTCTCACGTCGCACTCCAGGTCAGTCCCGCCCCGGTCCATCCCGACGGCCACGGCATCTGGACGGCCGGCAACCGGCAGGTGCCGTTCTTCCTCGAGTACGACACCGGCACCGAACCTCTGACCGAGCTCGTCCGCAAACTCGACGACTACCACCAGATGGCCCGCTGGGGAGGGCCGCAGTGGCCGGTGCTGCTGTGGCTGCACTCCGCCGAGCGCGCCCACCACCTGCACCAGCGACTGGCAGAGCAGACCCTGTTCGCGCCCGTGGTCACCGCCAGCCGCGACCATGCCGCCCGGGCCGCCATCGGCCCCGCCGGACCGCTGTGGCAACTGCACGGCCATCACGGCCTGCTCACTCTGGCCGACCTCGCCGACGCGCTGCCCTTCCTGCAACACCCCGACCATGGGCCCGACGCGTTCGGCCATCCCTTCGCCCCGCGCCGGAAGGCCGGGCCGCCGCAAGGCTGAACAACAGACCGCCGCGCCCGAACGTCGGTCGACGGCAGGACCTGCGACGTACGCCGCGTCGAGCCCTGTCTCCGACGTCGCCACACCTTGCGACTCCGCCGGTGTTCACGCCTGTGCCGCGATCCGCACACGGAGCCGCCGAGCGACACCGCAGCCCCCGCAATCACCCCCGCCGCGCAGCGCCGCGGCGGACGTGATGCCACCCGGGCGACCGCTCCGACGCCGTCGCCCGGGGCATCCGTCCCACCGCTGCCGCCGATTGGCGGCACGACCTCGGGGGTACCGGTCATGTTGACCACCTACCACCCACCGTCCCGTCCCGTCCACCCGACCCATCTCGGCGGAGCTGGCCCTCACCGAATCCCACCGCCTCCGCCTCCGCGACTGGTGGGCCGTCGAGATGCTCGCCGAGCACCGCACCCTGACCACCACCCACCTCACCGCGCTCGGTTTCGCCACCGACCCGGCATCGTCCGCCCGGCGCCTGACGATCCTCGCCCGCCGCGGCTGGATCGACCGCCTCCTGAGCACCGCCATCGCCGACACCGGCGACACCTGGTGGTGCACGGGCCCGCTCGGCGCCCAGCTCACCCACTCGGCGATACTGGCCGTGTCACGCCGGCACGGGTCTACCGGGCCCGCGACCGGCTGCGCGAGCACCCGCGCCTGCCCGCTCTGCTGCGGGCCAACGGCTTCTTCGTCGACCTGACCACCCGAGCCCGCACCCAACCCGGCACCGATCTGCGGACCTGGTGGTCACCACGCACCTGCGCACTGATCACCACCTCGCGGCACAATGTCTGGCACGGCGAGTACATCCACGACCGCAACCGACACGCCTTCTGGTACAGGCCCGGCCCCGGATACATCCACACCAGCGCCCTGGCTGACCGCGTCCACCACTACCGGCGGCTCGCCGAGCGGACCGGCCTGGCGACGCTGTTGTTCCACGCCGCCGACGCACAGCGAGAGCAAGAGCTGCGCCGGCACCTCGACCGCCGCACCCTGCGGCACCTCACCGTCGTCACCAGCAACCCCTACCAGGGACACCCCGCCAACCCGGTGTGGCAGCCGATCGGCGACACCCGCCGCTTGGCCCTGACCGACCTCCCGCACAAGTCCGAGCAGCCGGCCGCCCAACAACCTGATCTACGACGTCAGGCCACGCGCTCCGCACCCCATTTACGACCCCGACCGCCCGTACGATGAAGCTGTCGCGACGGCGACTACCAGTACTCGTCGAACCACTGAACCACCAGACCCCTGTCCCTCGGCCGGCCCACCCAGGCCGGCCGAGGGACAGCCACTCGCACAAGCTGGAAAGCCGACGACGACGCGAGTTCGACAGAACAGGTCGCGACGCCAGACCGTGCCTTCCCGCGCTACTGAGTGAGGCCATCAGCGAGTGACGAGACATCCATTAGCCGACTGCCTCCACAAGCAGTTTTAAATTCGTGCGAAGCTCTCGGAGGCCAAGGGTTTCCTGAGCAATTCGTTCGCGGCCCAGAAGCAACTGAGAGATCGGGCTACGTAGATGCTCAGGCGCCCAGGCAACTAGCGTGGAGGGGTCGATGATGCCGGGGTTGGATCTGTCTGGGCGAGGAACGCCGTGTGCGAGCAGCCACTCGTAGAGCGCGGTTGCAGGTTGAAGAGGCGGCAACTTGTGCGCGTTCGCCGTCGCGGCGGCGCTGGCTGCGATGCGCAGTCCAGCGGCGTCGAGGTCGCCTACGTAGTACAACGCGGTTGGCGCCGGGTCGAGCAGGGTCACGGCTGTAATGGAGGTGGGGAACTGGTTGCCGCAGCCCCACCCGATGTGCAGGTCGGGGCGCACGGCGGGATTCAGGTGCCGGGCTGTCTGCAGGAGCGAGTGGAACGTCGCGTTGTTTTCTGCCACCAGCAGCCGCGTCGGCCCTACCCCGGGGACGTGCTGGGAGGGGAAGGGTACGGGCGTGGGATAGCAGGCAAGTAGGTCGAGGGTCAGGGCCCCGGTGGTAAACAGTCGTTTGGTCGTCTCGATGGCGAGTGCCTTCTCGTCGTCGAGGACCTCCAGGGAGCGTTCTTCGAGAGGGACGGGTTCGGCGTCGGCGTTGTTTCGCAGCCAGATGGCAATCTTGTCGAGGAGTTGGTACTCGTCCGGTCGGGTGGCGATCGCGGCGGCTGCTTCGAGTGCTTGCGGCCAGACTCGCCGTGCCGGTGTCGCCCGGGCCCGACGGGGCTTCGTCGTTTTGCCCACCCAGAGCGGCAAGGGCGGTCTCGTCCGGTCGTCCCAGCCGGAGCGTGCCTTCGGCAGCACGACGGCGCCCGCTTCGGCGAGGCTTGCCAGGACGGCGGCGAGCCGGGTCCGTGCTGTCGGATCGCCGACGAGCGTCGGGTCGGCGGCGGTGGCATGCCGGAGCAGGCCGTCGACCGGTACGCGGCTTGTCGGATGGTCTGCGACGTAAGCGACAATAACGTCATTGAGCGTCGTCGTCATGTCGACGCCTCAGTGTGGGGATGGTTCCCCTCACCGCTGGACGATTCGTCATGTGCGACGCGGACGCCGGTGATGAGTCGCTGGTCGGTGTCGGCGAGCGTGTCATCCTGGACGATGTAGCGGCGGTTCCGGGTGCGGCCCGGGCGGTTGTCCAGCCGGATGACGTTGGGGAACCGGGACACGGCATCGGGGTCTTTCACCCCGGTGGTGTACACGAGCTGGACCTTGTGTGCGGCGGCGACCGCTCGTTGGAGGCCGACGAGGCTGCCGTGTGAGGCACGGCCGATCGGGTTGTCGAGCAGCAGGACACCGCCCGAGCGATCCCGGCGTCCGGCGTTCACGGCGCGCAGCGCGGCGATGGTGCAGTAGAGCGCGACGCAGACGGTCAGTTTCTCTCCGCCGGACCATTTGCCGAGCCGGGTGATGTCCTCGGTGGTGGGGACGAGGTCCAAGGCGGGTTTGAGGACCTTGACGGTGAAGCCCCGGGTTCCGGCTGCCTCCTGGACGGCATCCTTGAGCAGCGGCAGTCCTTCCGGTTTGACGCCGTCGGCGATGCGCCGTTCCACGACGCGGTTGACGTAGGTGCGGAGGTCCGCGCCGCTGGCGGGTGCTTCGAAGGAGATTCTGAGCATCTGTTTCCCGGCCCAGCCTCCGGTCTTCGTCGCCACTCGCGAGTACCGTTCGGCCTTGCGCAAGGTGTCGAGGGTGTTCGAGACGAGGCGGGCGAGGGAGTCGGTCACGATCGCCTGGTCCTTGGCGATGTCGGCGAGTTCACCGTTGATCATGTCCGCGCGCAGTCTGAGCTGCTTCGCCAGGTTTCCCGCGTGCTGCGCCAGCACGTCTTCGTTGTCGTGGAGGACGCGGTCCTTCGCGGGTGTGGCGACCCCCGGATACCTGCTGCCTGTTGTCCGCAGGTCCCCGACCGCGTTCGCCCGGGAGACCGCCGCGTCGCCCGCACGTTTCTCCGCGGCACGCAGCGTTTGCATGGCCGCCTGCTTGTGGGTCTTAGCCTCGTCGTCGGGCCCGGCGAACGGCGCGATGACCCGGTCGGCCGGGTCGGGAAGACCGTCTGCGAGCAGCTCGAATGCCGTGGCCCGACTCCGGTATTCACCTTGCTTGGCATCAACGTCGCGGAGTTCGCCCTCTGCGGTTGTTCGCCTTTCGACGCACGCTTGGCCGATCTCGTCATGCTTAGCCGCCAGAGCGTCGGCCTGCTCTGCTGTGGTTGGCTCAATCGGCAATGCGCGCCTGGGCGGATCGGTGCGTCGCGCCCGAATTCTGGTGAGCGTCGCATGGTGCCGTTCGATGTCGCCGGAGGCGTGGCCCTTCCGGCCAACCGCCTCCTCCTTTGTCTCTCGGGCGGCGGCCAGTGCCGCCGCCCGGGCCGGCTTGGTCTGCCCCTCCGCTGTGGTGATCAGGACAGCGGCACGTTGCAGGGTCTCGGCGGTGACTGCAGCGAGGGCCTGTGTTTCGGTCGCCAAAGCCGTGGTGAGGTTGCGTTCCCGCTCGGCGAGCACCGACTGGGAAGCCTGGACCTGCCAGGTACGGGCGGCCTCCTGACGCCGGGCGCGTAGGACATCAAGAGACACCGCCGGATCGTCAGGAAGGTTCGGCTCGGAGTCGAGGAACGTCAGGCCAGCGGCCTCGCTTCGGTATGCGCTGGCCGCCTTGCCCTCGGTATCGGCTAGCTTGCTCTGCTCGGTGGCGTGGTCGAGGGCACGGTTCGCCTCCTCCGTAAGGTGCTCGGCCCGGTCGTGGGCATCCTTCGATCGCGACTTGGCGTCGGCGAGTTCGCTGCGCCATTGCGCGGCCGCCCCCATCTTCTGGATCAGGCCGGACAGGCGGGCGCGGGACGTCTCGATGCCGGAGATCTGTCGCTGTGTCCGCTGCCCCGTCGCCGTGTCCTCGGCCTCCGCCTCGTCGAGTTCAGCGAGGTCAGCGCGAACTTGTTCGAGTGCTGCCGCGATGCCGAGGAGGGTGTTGTCGAGGTCTTCGATGCGGCCGGAAAGGCTGTCGAGGTGCCCGGTGGGGCAGTCGGCGAGTAGTTGGGTGAGCTCGCCGAGCAGCGCCCGGTCGGCTTCACGCGCTTCGGTTAGGCGGGACTGCTGGTCATCGTACGTCTCGGCACGGGCGGCGACCTGGCGAACGTTGCCCTCGGCCCAGGCCGGGTCCATCAAGCCTCGATGCAGTCCCATCCACACCGGGCCAGTGCCGCCGGGGCCTGTCCAGCTGGAGCCCACGATTGCGGTGGCGGCCTGAGCGGTGTAGACGCCGACGAGCGCTGTGGTTGCCGTGTCGACGCCGGCCAGCGCGGTTGCGGCGGTGTCGGCTTGGGCGGTGGGGATGACGAGACCGACGCCGAGGCGCGCGAGCTCCGGGTCCGTAACCGTCTCCAGCATGCGCGTGCCGGGTAGCAGGGTGCGGAGGTGGTCCCAGCCGGTTTCGGCCATGATGCCGTGTTCGGCCAGAACAGCTTGGACTCGCTCGGCGTCGAGGGTGGTGGGTAGCAACCCGGTGCGTGCGTGTACGTCGAGGATGCGTTGGTCGTCGATGCGCTCGGCCTCCAGCCGGATGAGCGCCACATCGGTATCGACGATCGCGTCCGACAATCGACGGGTCAGGGTATCCGCTTCTGCCCAGACGTCCACGGGGGCCTCGCCGGTGGCCTCGGTGAGATCCTGTACGCGTTCGCGCGCGACGAGCTTGGACGCACGTTCGACAAGAGCGGCACGTTCCTCCGCGTGCCGGGTGCGCTGCGCGTCGAGCCGGACCTGCTCACCCGTCAGCGTCGTGAGTGTGCTAGTCAATGCGCGTCGCACCGCCGGGCGATGTTCACGACGGCCCTGGATCTCTTCAAGGATGCCCGTGAGGGTGGTGTGCTGTTCGGCGAGAACGGCGTCATGGTCGACAGGGTCGGTCTGCTCGTTCGGAAGCACGCCGTCGCGGATAGCCGCGCGTAGATCTGTGGCCAGCGACTCCAGCCGAGCCGTCGCGGTCGCCGCGGCCCTGTCCGCTGCCTGCGCCTGCTGGCCGGCTTCCTTCGCCGCGGCGCGGTGCGCCTCGACGTCTGCCTTCGCCGCCCTGGCGGCTTCAGCAGCCGTTCCGGCTTCAGCCTCGTGGGTTTCGGCCAACGTGCGCAGCCGGGTTCGCAGGCGAGCGCTGTGCTCGTCGTGCTCGCGCCGCAATGGTGCGGTGCGCTCGCGTTCCTCGCCGGCCTCTCGCCGGGTGCGCTCCAGCGCGTCTTGCAGCTCTTCCTTCTCTGCCAGATGTCCGGCTGCCTCCCATGCTTCGATGAGCCCGGCGGTGTCCCTGATGACGCCGTCGGCCCTGCTGTATTGATCCTCCGCAGCGCGGAGTCGCATCTGGGCGGCGCGTTCCTCGTACAGGTAGACGAGCTCGTAGGCGGCGCCGCCCTCGGTCACCGCCGCGGCGCGGCGCTTCTCGATGCCGTCGCGCTGCCCGGCGAGGGCCTCGATCCTATTTTTCGCTTGAAAGACGGTCGCAGCGAAAGCGGCGGACAGCTTGGCCGCCTCGTCAACGGCTTGCTGGAGGGCGATCGCCGATGCGTCGACCTCCTGCTGGCAGACGTGAATGCGGTCCAGGCCCGTTGCCGAGTCAAGGCAGAAATCACGCTCGGCCGTCTTGGCGGGCTTGGTCGCGAGCAGCGATGCGATCGAGGCCAGACGATCGGCGACGCCGATCGCATCTTCCGGTGCAACCGTGAGATCGATGAGCAGGTCGATGAACTCGCGGGCCGACGAAAATCGGAACATGTCCTCCACGCCGCCCTCGACGTGGTTCATCTGTTTCTGCGTGCGAAACAGTGCTGGGTCGAGGCCGCGACTCGTCAGCGCGGCCGTCCACTCGTGTTGCTTCTCGGAGATGACCAGATCCATGGCCTGCGGGTAGGTCGCTGCGAATTCCTTCAGAGCGGCGACATAGCCCGCCCGGCGACACGGCTCACCGGCGGCGTCAAGGATGGGGAGGCGGTGCAGGTCGAGCACGCCCGGCACCGCATAAAATGCGTAGAAGGTCGTGTCGAGCCGGTCGCGGGCCCGGTCGGCGTCGGCGGGACGGCGCAGGTCGGACCACTCGTAGACGACGCCGGTGACGAGGATGCGGTCAGGTGAGCCGTCCAACGTGTCCGAGGCGGCCGGATGCCACACCGCGACGGTGTGCGCGGTGTCGCCGCTGTCGACGTAGTCCGTGAGGCTGCGTTTCACCGTACGCCCCATGAAGTCGATAGCTCTCGGCAGAAGCAGCGCGTAGAACAGCGACAGTAGTGAGGACTTGCCGCCTCCGTTACGCAGCCACACTACCGAGTCGGCGGGGTGGCTGCTGCTGTCGTCCGGGCCGGTGAGGTCGAGCGTGACGTCGGTGAAGCGAGCGGATCTCTCCCCGATCGAGTGGAGCCGGAATGCGGCCAGATGGTAGGTCATGCTTGCTCCCCGTCGGCTGCGGCGGGCGGCTGGACAGCGGGGCTCGACGGCCGAATGTGCGGCCGTCGGGCGATGTCCGCCAGGAAGGTGTATGCAGGTTCACCGGCCATGTCCTTGACCTGGACGCGGAACCGCTCAGTGAGCATCCAGGTCCCGCCAGTGCTGTCGGCACGGGCCATGCCCTGCTCCACGAGCCAGCCGAGGACGTTGCGAACCCAGTAGAGGGTGCATTTTGGCGACAGCCGTCCGGAGCCGCGGCCCTTGTCGCCGACGAGCGTGGACGGCATCTCGTGATAGGCCCGCCAGGCCTCGTCCAAGCCGTCGTCGGGGACTGGCTCGCCAGCGGCGTCGTGCTCTTGCAGGCGTTCGCACATCGCGCGCATCCACTGCTCGAACTCGACGTCCGCCACGCGGCGAATTCGTTCCTCCTCCAGGTCGGCCGGGGTGGGGTAGGCGTAGGCGGCCACGCCGACCAGGACGAGGCCGGCCATCAGGCGTCCTATCCGGGTCGCCGCGTGAGGCATGTCGCCGACCCGGTAGGCGAACGGAGACTCGGGGCTGACGCCGAGGACGAGTCCGAAGTCGCCGTCGGACAGGACGCGGGCGTGCAGCCCGTGCAGAACCGCATCGGCGGCGATGCGGAAGTCGGACTCTGTGCGGTACCGGCCGAGCACCCGACGGTATTCATGGCTGCGTCCGGGTCGCTGGGTGGGTTGCAGCGCATACGCGATGAGGGTCCCGATGTCGGTGTGATCGTTCTGTGTCAGCGTCATCGCGTCTCCGCGTGTATCCAGGGGTCGTCGGTGACCGGTTGCGGGTCGGCGGTCGCTAGGGCGTCGGGATGCGGAACGATGATCAGGTCGTCGCCGTCCCATCCCGGCAGATCGAGCTTCAGGTCGTCGGCGTCCGCGACGGCACGCGGCCCCAGGATCCGCGCGGTCAGGTCGACCGATGCCGTGTGCTCGGTGTCGGTCTCCTCGGGCGCGAAGCACCACAGCGCGGCCAACGCCAGGATCTCCGCGGCCCGCTGCCGGTCGGTGCCGCTGTCTAGGCCGGGATCGGTCAGGGCATCGGCGAGCAGCGCCGACAGGCGGGCGGGCAGGCCTATCCGGATGACGACCCGCCGTGCGGCGTCCACGATGTCCGGCCCGATCGTCGGCGGATCCGGGTCTCCCGCCTCATCATCGTCGTCAAGGTCACGGTCGTCGTCGGTGGGGTCGCGCACCGCCCACAGGTCGTAGACCAGCCGGTACAGCCGAGACAGTCTCGGAGGGCGCGGACCGGTTATGTCCGACATCCACCTGTCGGTGACCAGGAGGGCGGTCTCGCTGTCCAGGCCGAGCAACGGGGTGAGGATCTCCCGGCTGAGGTCGGGCAGGTGGCCCAGCGCCGGTGGCCGGAACGACTGCCGATCCTGCTCCTCCAGGAACACGCCGCGGGCGGCGATGACCTGCCGGTGCAGCGCGTCGTGCCGACGCGAAGATTCGGTGAGCAGCGCGGCGATCCTGGCTGCCGCCATGGTCACCTGCTGGTCGTCGGATTCCAGCGACTCGCGGACCTTGGCGAGCAGGCGATGCTCGGCCTCCACCCGACCAGCGATGTGTTCCCGGGCCGTGGCCAGGCGTTGCGGAACAACCGTTGCCCACTCCTGGATGACGGCACGCAGATCCCGGCGGGTGTTCTTGATCAGCTCGTGGAGGTCCTCGGCGAGCGAGACCGACAGCAGCCGAGCTCGGACCGCGGCGCGTTCCGCGGCGTCGAACGCTCCTTTGGCCAGCTGACGTTCCAGTAGCACCTCGTTGGCGACCTGCTCGTCTTCGACGTCGAACTCCAGTCCACCGACCAGCGCGTTGATCGCGTCGCGGGTGGCCTTGAGGACGACGTCGCCGCGCACCGGGTCCTCTCGCTCGATCAGCAGCCGGAACTGTACCTGCCGCTGCTGGTGGGCCCGGGCCTCGTTGGTGAAGTCGCTGATCCGGTAGGTGAACGGCGCCTCGCGCTCGCCCCGGTTCAGGAGAGCGTCGACGGTGTACTCGCCGACGCGGCGGTGTTCCGATGCGGGTCGCTCTGGTGCGGTACGGCGGGCGAGCGTGGTGAGGCCCTCCACGACGTCGTCGTAGGTGGCTTCCTCCTCGAATCCCTGCTGGGCAATGACCAGATCAATGGCGGCGAGGGCGAACGTCGCGACGTCGTAGGTGGCCGCCGGCCAGCCCTGCCGGTTCGCGGCGACGATCGCCTCGGTGATCGGGCGGGATCGCATGAGCACCGCGACCCGCACCGGGAAGGTGCGGTCGAAGACTGAGAGTTCCGCAGAAGCCGGTGACTGGGACACGGCGGTGCCGGCGAGGTCGAAGAGCTCGTCCACTCATCTCCTTCCATGCGCTTCCGCACTCGTACGGTAATCGATCGTTCTCAGCGGGTGAGGTCGGCTGCCGAGGCGGGTAGCCGGAGGCGCCGTCCTTGCTGAGACATGGCGTGCATCAACTTGAAGCCCTCGCGGGTGAGCAGATCACCGTTGAGGACTGCCATCGATACAAGGTCGATCGTTTCGCGCGTGGTGATTCCGCGAAAGCGGGCGAGCCGCAGAGCTTCCTGGTCGTCCGAAATCCACCATGAGCCGGCCAGCTCTGGCCAGTGCTCAATCACGTAGCAGGTTTCCGCCTCGCCCAGGTGCTGCAGCGGCTTATCGTCCGTACCGCCGAACACCGCCCGCCGAATGCGGTTGATCTGCTGGATGTCGGACTCGTCGGTCACCTCGATCGCCTCGCCCAGCCAGCCTTCCGAGGCCAGGCGGTGCAGGGCGGAAAGGACGCTCGCCGATCGGCTTGCCTCGTACGCGACCGCTTCGGTCCAGCGCCCCCGTCCGTTGAGCACCGACTTGAGCAGGTCGAGCCGGTCGATGGCGGCAAAGTTGCACAGGACGGTGTTGTCCGGGAACAGGAACTCGCTCATGGGGCATCGTGAGTTCCGTGCTCCAACTCGATCCCGCGCCTGAGTTGGTCGACATCGACGCCGAGTAGGCTCGCATAGGGGCGCAGGGTCGCTGCGCCGGCTTCGTAGGCGGCGTAGGTGTCTCGGACGAGAAGCCCGGGCGGGCGTGGTCGGGCCGCCTCGGTGACCAGGTGGGCGAACACCTCGCCCCGGCCGGCTACGTGCGCTGCTTTGGCGGCGGTCAGGGACTTGAAGCGGTCGCAGGTTCCGGCGTCGATGAGCCGTAGCTGCAGCAGTCGGTACGCCAACGCGGACGGCGTCACGATCAGATCACAGGCTAGGGCAGCGAATGTGTCATCGGTAAAGCCGGTGGGGCCGGCGGCGGCGCGCAGTATGTCCTCGGGCATGAGGAAGGCAGCGGCGAAGGCGTTGGCCCGCATTTCGCTCGGGTCCTTGGCCTGCGACTTGTCGTAGACGTCCCGGTCAAGATGGACGTCCTGGTTGTCGTCGGTGAGCAGGTGGGCCAGCTCGTGGGCGAGGGTGAACCGCTGCCGGGCGGGCACGTGCGAGGTAGCCATGAGGATGAGCTTGACGTGCTGGGACGAGGTCGCCAGGCCGTCGAACCCAGGGCCTAGTTCGACGACGGCGACGTCGGCGCCGAACACCGCCTCGATCACGTCGGCCAGGTTGCCGGTCGCGACCGACCGACCCGCCTGCGTCAGGCGGGTGAGGGCTGCATGAGCCAACCGGCGCCCCTGATCCGCGTATCCGCCGTTCGTGGGACCCAGGGTCAGCGGCCGCCAGGGCTGCGGGTAGCCGAATGACGCCATATCGGCGCGCAACGTGCTGTATCGCCGCGCAGCGGTGATCGCCTTGGTGGCACTACCGCCGGTGGTTCGGGCAGCCATCGCCAGCGGCGGCTCGTCGCCTGTGATGAGCCAGTCGACCGTCACCTGGCATAGCTCGGCGATGCGTGCGAGATCGACCGAGGAGAACCGGCGGGCACCGCTGAGTGACTTCGACATCTTCGACTCGTCGAGGCCGATGCGCTGCCCAAAGGCGCGACGACTCATCCCGGATGCCTCGATCAGGCCCAGGACTCGCTCGGCAACGCTTGACATGTGGCAGATCTTATCTACGGCCTTGCGAAAATCGCAAGCCCTGTGGAGAATGGCGGACGGTGAGCGACGAGGGGAAGACACTGACGTGACGATCATGGCTAACCAGCGGACCGGGAGCGGGCCCGGATTCGCCGTGCCGCTCCTGCCCGAGCCGGGCCAGGTGGTCACCGTGCGCGGTTCGACGTGGGCCGTGGTCGAGGTGCGCCAGCAGGGCCTGCCCCGCAGCCCTGCGGACGAGGGCGCAGCCGGTCTGACGCACGTGGTGGCGCTCCAATCGCTGGAGGAGGACCGCCTCGGCCAGGAACTTGCGGTCGTGTGGGAGCTGGAGGTTGGCCACACGGTCGCTCCCGACCAGGGACTGCCCGAGACCATGAGTCCGGAGGCGTTCGACGACCCGAACACGCTTGCCGCGTTCGTCGACGCGGTGCGCTGGGGTGCGGTCACCTCGGCGGACGCGAACTCGTACCAGGCCCCGTTCCGCAGCGGCGCGAACGTCGAGGCGTACCAGCTGGAGCCGCTGCGGCGCGCGCTGCAGTCGTCACGAACCAACCTGCTGCTCGCCGACGACGTCGGCCTGGGCAAGACCATCGAGGCCGGCCTGGTCATTCAGGAGCTGCTGCTGCGCCACCGCGCCCGCACCGTGATCATCGTGTGCCCGCCGAGCCTCGCCTTGAAGTGGCAGGATGAAATGCGCGAGAAGTTCGGCCTGGACTTCGTCATCGTCAACAGCGACCTGATGGCCACCGTCCGGCGCAGTCACGGGCTGAACGCCAACCCCTTCCGATTGTTCCCCCGAGTCATCGTCAGCATGTCGTGGCTGCCCACGCTGCGCGCCCAGCGGCTGCTGCGGGACGTGTACGCCGACGTGGCGGACACCACCACGGCCCGCCGGTTCTCCTTTGACGTCCTGGTGGTCGACGAGGCCCACCACGTCGCACCCGCCAGTCCCACCACCGCGCCGGGCCGGCGCGGCTACGCCGTGGACAGCCACCGCACGACGGCGACCAAAGCGCTCGCCGAGCGGTGCGAGCACCGGCTCTTCCTCAGTGCTACCCCGCACAACGGGTATTCGGAGTCGTTCACCGCCCTGTTGGAGATGATCGACGGGCGAAGGTTCACCCGGGGCGCCAACCTCGACGAGCGCGCGCTGCGCGACATCGCGGTCCGCCGGCTGAAGACCGATCTGCCGGAGAAGGGTTTCCACCGGCGGGTGCTCCGACCGATCGTGTTCACCCCGAGCGATGAAGAGCAGCGGCAGTTCGGCACCCTCACTCGGATCCTTGCCGAAAGCGCTCGGGCCAACGGCAAGTCGGGTGCTGGCGGCATCGTGGCCATGCTGCTGAAGAAGCGGTTCCTGTCCAGCCCGTGGGCGTTCGCCCGCACGCTGGAGCTGTATGAGGAGGCGACTGACGGCGGCCGGCTGGCGGTTGACGACGAGGAGCAGTACTACCAGGAGGTGCTCGGCAGCGGACAGTCCGACGAGGAAGAGGGTGACGTCGAGCATCCCGAGTTCACCACTCTGCGGCAGAGTAAGGGCTCCCATGCGCTCGTGACGGCGACCAACGACGAGATCGACGAACTCGTCGACTGGGGCCGCCGCTACGAGCACCGCCCGGATTCCCGCCTGGAGGCGCTGATCGGCTTCCTTGATGCGATCTGCCGCCCCGACGGCAAGACGTTCACCAATGAGCGGGTCGTCGTGTTCACCGAGTACGCCGCCACGCTGGACTGGATCGCCCGGGTGCTGGCCCAGCGCGGCTACCGCGATGTCCTCGCCACCATTCAGGGCTCGACGCCGGCCGACGAGCGGGAACTGATCCGCGACCAGTTCACCAAGGACCCGGCGAAGTACCCGGTCCGGGTGCTGGTCGCCACGGACTCCGCCGGCGAAGGCATCGACCTGCAGGACCACTGCCACCGGCTGGTCAACTTCGACATCCCGTTCAACCCGTCGCGGCTGGAGCAGCGGATCGGCCGTATCGACCGGTACGGCCAGAACCACACACCGGAGATCTACCAGCTCGTCCCGGACTCGACCGGAACGGCGTACGCGCGGGACGTGAACTTCCTGATCGAGCACATCGCCAAGAAGGTTGGCACGGTCGCGGCCGACCTGGGGTCGGTCAACCAGGTCATCGACGCCGCCGTGCAGGACCACTTCAATCCGGCCGCGGCCGGCCGCAGAAGCAGGCCGGCCGTCCCCGACGACGGGAACGCGGTGATCACCCGCGCTCTCGCCGGTGGGATCACGCTCAACCGCCAGCTGACCGAGCTGTCCCGCAACTACGACGTCCGCAAGGCGGAGATGCACCTGACGGCCGCGAACGCCCGCCGGGTCGTCGACGCCGCGCTGACACTCACCGCGCAGCCACCGCTGGTACCGGACGACAGTTTCGCCCAGGATCTCGACGCCGAGGTCTTCCGCGTACCCAACCTCGGCTCCGCGTGGCAGTCGGCGTTGCGTGGCCTGGACACCCGCAGCGAGCCCGGCGTGCCCCGACCGATCACGTTCGACGACAAGGCCGCAGAGGGCCGCCACAAGGAGCTGGTTCACATCCACCTCGGGCACGCCCTGATGCAGCGCTCCGCGCGTGTCCTGCGCAGCGCGCTGTTCAGCGTCGACTCCCCGGTCCACCGGGTCACCGCGGTTATCGTCGATGGCCTGCCGCAGTCCTGTGTCGCCGCCGTCTCCCGCCTGGTCCTGGTCGGCCGGGGCGGCCTGCGCCTGCACGAGGAGGTGTTCCTCACCGGCATCCGGGTGCACGGCCAGGCGATGGCCGAGGCCAAAGTGGAACAGGTCCTCGACGAGACACTCGACGCACACGACCTCACCCTGGCCGACGAACCCGTACGCGCCGCCCTCGCAGACCTGTGGAACGCCGAAGACTCCCGGCTGCGCACACGTCTGCTGACCGCGATGGCCCGCAAGGCCGAGACCCGGCAGGAGAAGGTCACCGAGGCGCTGCAGGTGCGCCGGGACTCCGACGTCACCCGCGCCCGGGAGATCTTCGCCGCGTTCCGGACGAACCTTCAGGAGTCCCGGGACCGGCTGACCGCCGAGATCCGCAGCCAGGAAGAACTTCTGTTCACCGACGACCAGCAGGCCCAGCGGCGCCGCGACCTGCGCGCCATGGAGGACCGGTTGGCGAGCCTGGACGATGAGGAACAGCGCGAGATCGCCGCCATCCGTGAGCGATACCGCGACATCAAGCCGCACGTGTCCGCCGCCGCGGTCGTCTTCGCGCTGACCCCGGCCGACGCCGAGGCCGGAAGGGTGGCGGCATGAACCGCAAGCACGTACCGACCGCCGCGGACCTGCACCGCGGGTGGCTGGAACTGGTTGACACCGACGGCCCGTTCCTGGCCGTGCCGGCGCTGCGGCGAGTCTGGCCGCAGGGCATGCCGCAGCCGGAACGCCACGCGCTCGCCGCGCTGAAGGACGCCAAGCCGGCGTTCGAGAAGGCATGGGAGAACTGGGACAAGCACCCCGGCGACGCCGCAGCCCTGGCCTTCTACCGCCAGGCCCGCGACACCTGGGTCGACGTCGTCGTGCGTAACGTTTTGGGCTGGGGCGACTCATACCGCACCGAGACCGGCATCGCGAGCGTGCGTTCACCCAACCACGCCGTGACCGTACGTCCCGACGGCGCCCTCGTCCACGGTGACCTGACCGGCGCGCTGGTCCTGGTCACCGACCCGGTCGACTCGCTGCGCGACCCGCTCGACGACGGCTGGGCCACCAGCCCCATCGACCGCATGGACGAACTGCTGCGCGCGGCGAAGGTCCCTATCGGCGTTGTTACCGACGGCCGCTGGTGGGCGATCGTCAGCGCCCGCGAGAAGACCATGGTCGCCTCCGGCATCGTCGACGCCCAGACCTGGATCGAGGAACCCCACGCCCGGAACGCGTTCATCGAGTTGCTCCAGCGCCGCCGGCTCGTCGGCGGCAAACCGGAAGACCGGCTCGCCGAACTGTTCGGTGTATCCGTCGCCGCCGCCGAAGAGATCACCGAGGCGCTCGGCACCCAGGTCCGCCGCGCCGTCGAACTCCTCGTCCAAGCTCTATCGGAAGCAGCCCTGGACGCCGATCCCGATCCGCTGCCGGACAACCGCGCCCACGTATACGAGGCAGCCGTCACGGTCATGATGCGGGTGGTGTTCCTGCTCTTCGCCGAGGAACGCGGTCTGCTGCCCCAGGGACGGCTGTTCGCCGCGGGCTACGGCATCAGCGGCGAACTGGACGCCCTCGACTCCCGCGCCCGAGAGGAAGGCACCGAGGCGCTCGACGCCACGCACCTCACCTGGCACCGGCTCCTGGCCACTTCGCAGGCGCTGTTCCACGGCTCGTCGTTCGAAGACATCCGCCTGCCCTCGTACGGCGGATCACTGTTCGACCCGAGCCGCTTCCTGTTCCTCACCGCCCGCAACGACGGTGGCACCCTCGCTATCACCGTCAGCGACCGGGTGATGCTGGAAGTCCTGAACGCCGTCCAGGTCGCCAAGCTCAAGGGACAGCCGGCCCGCCGGATCTCCTTCCGTGACATCGACGTCGAGCAAATCGGCTACATCTACGAGGGCCTGCTCGGCTACTCCAGCGCGCAGGTCGACGAGGTCATCGTCGGACTGATCGGCAAGGAGGGCGAGGAACCCGAGATCCCCCTCGCCATTCTCGAAACACTCTCCGCCGAGACACAGACCGACACCGTCCTGGCCGACGCCATCCTCGCCTGGGTCAAGGACCATCAGCCGGCGGCGACCGCACCGTCCAAGTCCGCGCTCATGAAAGCGATCAAGGAAAGCGCCAAGATCGAGGACGCCGAACGCGCCCTGCGGGCGGTCACCACCGACGAGCAGCTACGCGACCGGCTCCGCCCGTTCATTGGCATCATTCGCCGCGACCTTCGTAACCGCCCCCTCGTCGTAGTCCCCGGCGGCGTCCTTGTCGTCGAGACGCCGTCGCGGGCGTCGGCCGGCGCCCACTACACCCCGCGCTCGCTCGCCGAAGAGGTCGTCCGTCACGCCCTCGAACCGCTCGTCTACGACCCGGGACCGCACCAGCAGGCCGACGGCTGGGTGCCGGTGTCGCAGGACCGCATCCTCGACCAAGGTCGCCGATATCGCCTGCGGATCCGGCGCCTTCCTTGTCGCCGCCGCCCGCTACCTCGCCGCCCGCCTCGTCGAGGCGTGGCGCAGCGAGGGCGTCGCGGTCGGCACGCCGCACGAACAGCAGACCCACGCCATCCGCACGGTCGTGGCGACCTGCCTTTACGGCGCCGACATCAACGCAATGGCCGTCGAGATGTGCAAACTCTCGCTTTGGCTGGTCTCACTCGACCCGAAGCTGCCGTTCTCCTTCGTCGACGACAAGATCCTGCACGGCAACTCATTGCTCGGCCTCACCGACGTCCGGCAACTCAAGCACAAGCACATCAACCCTGACACCGCACCCCACCAGCCCAGCCTGCTCGACCTTGACGTCGATGGCGTGCTCCGTCAAGCGGCCCGACTCCGCCAGAAACTCGCCACCGAGGTCGACGACAGCGACCCGCAACGCTCGGCATCCACCAAACGCCGGCAGTGGCGCGACTACCAGCAGCTCATCGCACAACTCACCGACATCGCCGACGCGGTGGTCGCCGCCGGACTGCGGCTCGGCGGCAAGCCCGGCAAGGCGCTGCGCGAGGCGTACGAGAACCTGCTCGTCGCCATCGAACGGGCCTATCCCGGCTCTAGCGGTACACCGGACCGCAACATGCTCGACAAGATCCTCGACGCCGGGCTCACCCCGACGGTGGAAACCGACTACGAACGCTGGAAGCCGCTGCACTGGATCCTCGCCGTGCCCGATGTCATGGAGCGTGGTGGCTTCGACGCGATCATCGGAAATCCGCCTTTCGTAACAGGGTCAGATATTACGGGCGCGATCGGGTCTAACGTTCGAGACTGGCTAGTCCATATCCTGGCGTATGGACAACGGGGCAACGCCGACCTCGTAGCCTATTTCTTCCTGCGAGCTAGCGAGCTCGCCGCGAGTCAAAGCGCATTCGGTCTTATTGCTACAAATAGCATCGCGCAAGGCAAGACGCGCGAAGTGGGCCTGGATCAGATGGTGGATAAGGGATTCACCATTACGAGGTCCATCCAGAGTGAACCTTGGCCGGCGCAGGGAGCAAGCCTGGAGTATTCGGCAGTCTGGGGATCGCCGGGCGTCATCGCGCCCTCTGTGCCTAGAACCGCAGACGGTGTTCAAACCCATCGGATCACGACACTATTGGAACCCGCAGGCAAGGTGGAAGGGCGACCCGTTCGGCTCGCCCAAAATCTCGGAACGGCGTTTGAGGGATGTAAACCTTCCGGAGCTGGGTTCATTGTCACTCCCGATGAGGCGAATTCGTGGATTGAAGCCGACAAGCGGAACGCGCGCATATTGTTCCCATACCTCAACGGTGGCGACCTAAACTCGCGTCATGATGCGTCGGCTTCCAGGTGGATTATCGACTTCAATGAAGCGTCGGAGCCGGAGGCTCGGGCATACCCCATCCCTTACCGGCGTGTGCTCCAACGCGTGAAGCCGCAGCGTGCAAAAGGGTCTATGGCGATGAGGGACGCCCCGTGGTGGCTCTTTGAGCGGTCCCGTCCAGCTATGCGTCGGGCAATCGCCGCTTTGGACGAGGTTCTTGTCATGGCAAGGCACTCTGTTACGTTAATGCCGTACCGCGTGAAGAGGTCCTTCTTGTTCGGGGATGCGCTGGTAATCTTCGCTACCGATTCATATGCCGATCAGGCCGTCTTGTCGGCAAGCCCTCACCAGATGTGGGCGATTAAGTACGGATCGGGTCTACGCAGGGATCCGCGCTATACCGCATCGAATGTGTTTGCCGCATTTCCGAGACCACTGCCAACGGAACGCATGGAGCGAATGGGTCGGAAGCTCGATTCTAGTCGGCGAGAAATAATGGTCCGGCGGGAAATTGGGTTGACCGACCTCTACAACCTCATCAACGATCCCGCCACGACAGATTCCGCAGATCGTGACGTTGCTACAATGCGCGCTATCCACATCGAACTTGATGAAGCAGTTATGGGCGCGTGTGGATGGAGTTCGGTGTCGCTGGATCACGGCTTCCACACCTATCGTCGGATGCAGAGGTGGACCGTAAGCCCGAACGCGCGTGTGGAAATTCTCGACCTGCTGCTGGCGGAAAACCACCGACGCGCTGCTGCCCAGGGTGAGGCACCGCCGCCTACTGAGGAGGAACTGGATGAGGGGGACGGCGAGTGACCGCCGCGCAGAAGCCGCCGAAGGACCGGCGGTACCGGCTCAAGTATGAGCCGGACGGGCGGTCGTGGACGGCACGGGAAGATCTGGTCGACATCCTCGAACGTGAGCTCCTTGGTCCAGCAAACGGGCCCGAGGAAGTGCTCGACGCTTCGCCTGACGTTGTGTACTTGATCGGTCGGATCGCTCCGGAGCGGCTCAAGGCGGGCAGTGACGACCCGAAGGAGGCGGAGTCCGACGATGTCGTCACCGACGTCGGCGATGCCCTCGATGCCTTGGAGAGCCGTGGGGTTCCGGTCACCGCGGTTGAGGAGAGCGGCGCGGGCGCCGACGAGGATGCCGTGGAGGACGAGCCGCAGAAGCGCGGGCTGATGATTCCCGCCTCCATGGGCCTGCGCTGCCAGCTTCCTATGGACGTTGCGGAGTTCACGGTGACCGCGTCGTGGGGCGTCTACGAGCCGATCAACGAGAAAGGCGAGGACGACAAGGCCGGGATGCGCAGCTACATGCGCATCCCCGTCGAGATTCCGGCGAAGGTCGTCGTGGCCGACCTCGCACCCGGGAAGACCACGACGGTCCCGTTGAAGGACAAGGTGGTTCTTCGGATCGATCGCCACGACGCTCCGGAGCGTGGTTGCAGGCTTATCGAGATCGCTCTGTGCAATGACCAGGTGACCCCGCGCAAGATCCCGGTAAACGCGTGGCTGTTCCAGACCGTGCTGCGGGTCGAGGTGGGTGGCGAGGACGTATTCCTGCCGGTCGCCGATCCGTTGATCGATACGCGTCCGGAGCGCGATGACGAGCTGCGCCGGCTGCGGTTGCAGTATCGGGACCGGCTGGAGTTCGCCGTGGGTCGCACCTGCTCGGTCGATTGGGACGTGGACGACGGCGCGCGGCGGGCGCGTGCGGTATGGACGACCTGGTTGCCGACGTGTCAGACGCCGCAGACCACCGCTGAGGAGATCGGTGCGGCGCTGCTGGATATGAAGCGTCTGGAGTCGGCGGGCGTGGACGAGCTGCGGGCCGGCTTGGAGCCGATCGTGAAGGGCTACGCCACATGGCTGGAAGGGCAGAAGAACGAGGCCGAGGCGCTTCCCGATCATCTCCGTGGTGAAGGGCTGGACGCTGTTCGGGAGGCGGGCAGGGTTCAGCAGCAGCTCGCTGGTGGGCTGGACCATCTGCTCGGTGATCCCGAGGCTTTGCGGTGCTTCCGGTTCATGAACCGGGTGATGGCCGACCAGCGCGTCCAGTCGCAGGTCGCCGCGCGTCGGGCCAAGAATCCGACGGAGAGCATCGAGCAGGCGCGGAAGGCGGTGCTCGCAGAGGGGCCGAAGGCGCACTCATGGCGTACGTTCCAGCTCGCGTTCGTGTTGATGCAGCTTCCGCTGCTGAGTAATCCGGCGGCGCCGCGGCGTTCTGGGGATCTGGCCAAGGCGCAGCTGTTGTTCTTCCCGACCGGTGGCGGCAAGACCGAGGCGTATCTCGGCTTGGCCGCGTACACGTTCGCTATCCGCCGCCGGCAGGGCATCGTCGACACCCCGGACGGGCCGCTCGACGGTGGGCGCGGTGTGGCGGTGCTCATGCGGTACACGCTGCGGCTGTTGACCGCGCAGCAGTTCCAACGCGCCACGACGCTGGTGTGCGCCGCGGAACGGGTTCGCCTGGAGGATGAGGCGACGTGGGGGACCGAACCGTTCCGGATCGGGTTGTGGGTGGGCACGGATGTTAGCCCGAAGCGGTACGACGAGGCCGCGACGCAGCTCAATCGGGCGAACCGGAGCGGCGGCGGATACCGGTTGACCGTCCTGCAGATCCAGCGGTGCCCTTGGTGCGGCAGCCGGATCAGCGCCCGGAACGTGCGGGCCGCCGAGGGGATCCGCCGGGTGTTCGTGTACTGCGGCGATGACCTGGCGCGCTGTCCGTTCGCCGAGGGTGGCGAGGTGCCGGATGGCCTGCCGGTCCTCACCGTCGACGAGGAGATCTACCGGCTCGCGCCCGCCTTCCTCATCGCCACGGTGGACAAGTTCGCCCGCCTTGCCCGCGAGGGTGAGGCGGCATCGCTGTTCGGTTACGTGTCGCGGCACTGCGGGCGGCACGGCTTCGTGCACACCGATTATCGGCATTGCGACATCAAGGACGGCAGCAAACACCCCAGGAGCAAGGACGGTTTCCCACAGGCGGCCGTGCACCCGACGTCGCGATTGCGGCCGCCCGACCTCATCATTCAGGACGAGCTGCACCTGATCACCGGTGCTCTCGGGACAACGGTCGGGTTGTTCGAGGTGGCCATCGACGTGATGGCTGGCTGGCGGACGGAAGCCGGTGATCGGGTGCGGCCGTTGGTGGTCGCTTCTACAGCGACCGCGCGCAACGCCCCGGACCAGGTGCGCGCGTTGTACGGCCGGGACGTCACGATTTTCCCGCCCCAGGTCCTCGATGCCGGGAAGACCTTCTTCTCCAAGGAGGAGAAGATCTCCGAGGAGTTCCCAGGCCGGCGCTATGTCGGGTTGTCCACCACCGGGGTCCGCCTGACGACCGCCGAGATCCGGGTTGCCGAGGTGCTGATGGCGGGCGCGCAGCTGCTGTTCGACCGGTGCGGTGACGTCGCCGACCCGTACATGACGCTGGTCGGCTACTTCAGCGCCACCCGGGAGCTCGCCGGCATGGCCCGATACATGGGCGACGACATCCAGACCGCCCTAGCCAAGAGGCGTCCCTGGTCGTTGCTGCCGAGCCGTACCGGAACGAACTTCGGGTCGCTCAACGTCGCCGAACTCACGTCCCGAGTCTCCAGCGCCGACATCACCGCCACCCTGGACCAGATGGCGGTGCCGTTCGACGCGCAGTTCGACTCCACCGCCGGCAAGCGGGAGCTTCGGGCATTGCGCGAGGCGCACAAGCCGGTGCCGGCCCGGGACGTGAGCCCGTACGACTCGGTCCTGGCCACATCGATGCTTCAGGTCGGTGTGGACGTGACCAGGCTCGGGCTCATGCTGGTCGTCGGTCAGCCGAAGAACACCGCCGAGTACATCCAGGCATCTTCGCGTGTCGGCCGGGACGCAAAGAGGCCCGGTCTGGTGATCTCGCTGGGCAACTGGGCACGGCCCCGCGACCTGGCCCACTTCGAGCAGTTCCGCCACTACCACGAGACCTTCTACGCCCAAGTCGAGGCGTTGTCGGTAACTCCCTTCTCGACGACGTCGCTGGAACGCGGGCTCGACGGGGTCCTGTTGAGCGCCGCTCGCGTGGTGCAGGCAGCCGAGGCGCAGGGACTGTCGCCGGAGCAGAGCGCCGGCCGGATCGACGGCCAGCGCACCTTCGCGGTCGAGCTGATCGACGCGTTGGTCGACCGGGTGTTGAACGCCTCGGACGAGGACTCGGCGGACCGGGCGCGGCAGCGGCTACTCAACCGGCTCGACCAGTGGGACAAGCGCCGTAAGCACGTGGCCGACCTGCGCAAGTCTTTGGTCTACGAGAAGGTTGCCGATGACAGCCGCCAGGACACGCTGATGATGAGCGCGGAGAACGCCCGGTCCCGGGCCGACGGGCGGGACGCGCCGCCGTTCGTGGTGGCCAACTCCATGCGCGAGGTGCAGCCGGAGATCAATCTGCTGGTGAGCCCGATTAAGGAAAACCTGTTCTACATCGCGCCGCCCGGCGCCCCGACATGGGTACTGCCCGAGGAGAGCGGAACGTCATGACCGACGTCGCCAGATTCGTCTACGACGCAGCGACGGCCGTCGACCCACTGGGCGACGCGGAGAAGGAAGCCGAGAAGGCAACCAAGCACAACCGCGCCAAGGTCGGCTCCGGCCGCCCGTCGTCGCTGCTCTACACCTACGGGCCCGGTTCGATCATGGACCTGCCCCAGTTCACGATCATGCCCACCGGACTCGACGACTGGGACCGGATCTGGCGCCGCCGCGACGGTATCCCACAGATCCGCGCGCCGCGGCTACGGGAGGTGGTTGCCCGACTCCTACGCTCACGTGACGTCCAGTTGCGCCCTCATCCATGGCAGCCTAAGAAGATCAGCCTGTCCACCGAGGGCAACGACCTTGGCGTACCCGCTCGGGTCTTCCCGCAGTGGCTTCGTTGCACCGGCTGCGACATGCTCGGGCTGCTCTCGCAGTTCTCCTACACCAACACCCACCCGTTTCGCACCGATCTGGCGTGCTTCGAACACGCAAAGTGCACCGGGCGCAAAGGCGGCGGTAGCCGCAAGGCGACCAGTCGGACTGCTGTCCCTGCCCGCTACCTGCTCGCCTGCGTCGACGGTCACCTCGACGAGTTCCCGTACGACCTGTGGGTGCATCACGGCAAGGCATGTCCCGAGGTCGAGATACCGGCGCTGAAGATGGTTGACCGCACCGCCGGCAAGGGCGCGTCAGCGGTCATCCACTGCGAATCCTGCGGACAGCGCCGACCGATGAACGAGGCCCAGGGCGAGGCCGGGCGTAGCAAATTGCCGAACTGCCGCGGCCGTCATCCCCACCTCGACGCGTTCGAGCCGAAGGGATGCCGCAACAAGACCCGGCTCATGCTCGTCGGCGCGTCAAACCTGTGGTTCCCCGCCACCCAGTCGATCATCGTGATGCCGGAGTCCCAGCAGGAACGCACCAGCGACCTCGCCAACCGGATCCGCGTCGCGCTCGGCGACAAGCTAGCCAAGTACCGCGACGACCTCGAAACGCTCCGAGACGTGCTCGACGGCAAGGTCGACGTCTCAGAACTGTCCGACGAACAGCTGAACGACGCTGTTGCCGCCGCGATGGCGCCCCCGGAGTCGGCCGAGGAGCAGGAGGCGTGGCTTCGCGACTGGGATCCAGTTGATCTGCTCGTCCCCGAATGGCGTTACCTACTGAAGGACCCACTCGGTCTGCGCCACGAGGACGAGACGAGCGGACTGACACTTTCTAGGCGTGACCGCGACGCTGACCTTCGCACCGAGATCGTGCGGGTCTTGGCCGTCGAACGGCTGCGGAAGGTCAACGCCCTGGTCGGGTTCACGCGTATCGACGACATGGACCGGGCCGGCGACCTGCCCCAGCGTCTAGCCCCGCTCGCCCGCGCCCCACGTCCGGCCTGGACGGTCGCCACCGAGGACCGCGGGGAAGGCATTTTCCTCCAACTCGACGAGCGGGCCGTCGCCGTCTGGGAGAAGCGCATTCTCGCGACCGAGCTCTGGGAGGCTCACCGCGAGGCACACGAGCGCAACTTCGAGAGGCGCTTCTCGGAAACTGCGAAGCATGTTAAGGCCGACTCGCGCCTCAAACCGCCCCGGTACTGGCTGGTCCATACGCTAGCTCACGTACTCATCCGGCAACTGGCGATGACCAGTGGTTACTCTGCCGCGAGCCTGAGCGAACGCCTCTATGCCTGGCCGGAAACGAATAACCGCGAGGCGGCGGTCGGCCTATTGATCTGCACCACGGCATCCGACAGCGATGGCACCCTCGGCGGACTCGTCCAGCAGAGCGAACCCGCCCGACTGCAACGAGTCGTGGCCAACGCGCTCTACCGCGCAACGCGATGCTCCTCAGACCCGATCTGCGCGATGCGCCAGCCCGACAAGTCCGAGGACTTCCTCCACGGCGCGGCGTGCCACTGCTGCGTCATGGCATCCGAAACGTCCTGCGAACGCGCGAACCGCTTCCTGGACCGCCGCCTGCTCGTCAACCTTCCCGGGAGCCGCGTTGGATTCTTCGGAGACATCGATTGACGCTTCCGCCGCCCGCCGCCTCGGTCAACTGCTTACCGGCACCGAGGCAAGACAGGTCGCGGGCCGCCTTGCCGACGGCGACACCCTGACCGTCGCGCTGAAGGCCATCCCGGCCGGACGTCGTGCCGAAGTTCGGTCTTTAATGGGCGAAGACTCAAAAATTTCTCTGATCGCTGTGCTCCGAGCGATCGAGGGGGCGCGTACGGCGCCAAATTCAGCTGTTGCGCTGTGGACAATGCCCGGGCACGTCGCCCGAGGCGGACCTCTCACCAGCTCAGTCAGCCACTTCGTCGAAGATGCTCGGCAATCTGTGACCTGCTCTACCTTCAACTTCCAGCGTTCGTCCGCACTATGGGCAACGCTTCGGCGCGCGGCACTGCGGCCGGAACTGGCCGTGCGGGTCTACGTCGACACTGCCGCTGCCGACCACGGCCCGAGCCGTTCAACCCCGACCACCACTGAGGTGGCTAAGCATCTGCACCCCGGGCTCGTCTTGCGAACGAGGGAGTTCAACGGTGTCCGAGTCCGTAATCATGCTAAATTCATCGCGATCGACCACCGCTTTTTGCTAGTTAGTAGCGCGAACTTTTCCTGGAGCGCAGAGAACGGCAATGTCGAATTCGGGATACTCATCGACAACCGCAATCTGACTGAGGCAGTCGAGCGCGAAATGCTTGACGCCGAGGACCTGCTCTACGAACATGTTGTCTGTGGCCGAGGGGCTTCGGCGCCACGAGTTGACGGCTTGAGCGGGTGAGGCGCGGCCCAGTCGGATAGCTCAACGATGCTCGGTGCCGTCGTTGATGCTCCGCGTACGCTCGGAAGCTGTGTGCCGGACCGGCGCCGGCTGGACGGTGCGACACGTTTGCTTGCTGGAACCCGGCGATATCCGGCGCGACAACCGTCGAGACTCGGATGGACGGTCGGCTTTCGGGACTCATGCCGGCCAACCGCCTTACGAACAGACGAGCACCCTGCGAGGTGCCAGGGTCCACCAGGGACGTAGATCGTCATGTCGACGGGCGCGAGCCGGCAGGTGAGGCTCGATATCTCGTCGATGAATACCGATGTAGCGCAGCGACACCTATGGATTAAAAGTCCACAGCTCTGCCATTGAGCTAGCGGCCCGCGCGCTCAGGTTACCTGACAGTCAGCGATGCCGGCTCTCGGCTTCCGGCCGGCCGTCGATGCCTCGTCAGAGCACCTCGCCCTTGATCGACTCGACTTCCGGGAAGGCGGGGCATCAGGGCGCCCGGGACGCCCCGGTTTTCGGGAAGTCGAGTCGATCAAGAAGGCCGCGGCGGGACACACGGTGGTTGAGCTGGTCCTGGGCGGGTACGGGGTCGGGCATGCGGATCGTGGTGGTGGGGGCGAGCGGCAACGTCGGTACGGCGGTGCTGCGGCGGCTGCGCCGGGAGCGCGGTGTGGAGCTGGCCGGGGTGGCCCGGCGGCTGCCCGGACCGGATGCCGGTACGCCGTACGACCAGGTCGAATGGCACTCCTGCGACATCGGCGCGCCGGCTGCCCCGGCTCAGTTGGCCGAGATCTTCGCGGGCGCGGACGCGGTGGTCCACCTGGCCTGGCAGATCCAGCCCAGTCACGATCAACGGATCCTGCGGCGGACGAACGTCGACGGCAGCCGGGCGGTGTTCGAGGCGGTGGCGCGGGCCGGGGTGCCGGCGCTGGTGTACGCGTCGTCGGTCGGCACGTACGCGCCCGGCCCGAAGGACCACCCGATCAGCGAGCGGTGGCCGGCCACCGGAGTGTCCGGCTCGTCGTACAGCGAGCACAAGGCCGAGGTCGAGGCGCTGCTGAACGGGTTGGAGCGGGAGCACCCGGCCCTGCGGGTGGTGCGGCTGCGACCCGGTCTGATCTTCCAGAGGGACGCCGGCGTGGAGATCACCCGGTACTTTCTCGGCCCGTTCGCGCCGGTACGACTGCTGCGCTTCGGTCGGATTCCTCTCGTACCCACGAACCGGCGGCTGCGGATGCAGGCGGTGCATGCCGACGATGTGGCTGACGCGTACGCCAGGGCGGTTCTGGGTGATGCGCGCGGCGCTTTCAATGTCGCCGCAGACCCGGTGCTGACGCCGGAGCTGGTGGCTCGGCACTTCCATGGTTGGACGGTGCCGGTCGCGGCGCCGGTGCTGCGGGTGGCGGCGGCGCTGACGTGGCGGGCGCGGCTGCAACCGGTCGACGCGGGCTGGGTCGAGCTGGGGCTGAACGCGCCGCTGATGTCCAGCGAGCGGGCGGAGACCGAGCTGGGCTGGACTCCCAAGATCGACGCGTTGACCGCGCTCAAGGAGCTGTTCGCCGGCATGGCCGGTGGCGAACACACCCCCAGCCCGCCCCTGTCCGCCGCATCCCGGCAGCCCGGCCGCCCCACCGGCCTCCTGGCGGGCCGTCCCCCAGGCCAAGGAAACCCCTACTGAGGTGATCAAGAGGTTCGCGTCACCAGACGGACGAAATCTGACGCAAACCTCTTGATCACCGGGCCAGAAGACCAGAAGGGGGGTCAGGTGAGCGCGGCGCCCAGGAAGAAGATGCCGGGGTGGCCGGGGGTCTCGAACTTGCCGCTGGGGTTGCGGCGCAGGGTCGAGTTCTCGATCTTCATGGTGCCGGTGCGGTTGTTGCTGACGAAGAAGATCGCGCCGCCGCCCTCGTTGGCCCTGTTGTTCTCGATGATCGTGCCGGCGATGCGGACGGCGAACTCGTTGCCGTCGCAGTAGATCGCGCCGCCGCTGCCACCGCCGGGCGTCCCCGACTTGGCCGGGTTGGCGCCGTTGCCGATGGCCTCGTTGTTCCGCAGCAGGCTGTTCAGCACCGTCCACGACACGCCAATGCTGCTCAGCGCCCCTCCGTTCGAGCAGGAGCCGCCGTCGAAGGTGCTGCTCACGACGTACACCGGCTTGTTCTCGTACTGGCTCAGCACCCGCACGGCCGCGCCGCCCAGGTCCGGGCCGGTACGGTCGCAGCGGTTCCGAACGAAGCGTGAGTTGACGATCTTGAGCCGCCCGCCGCGGACGAAGATCGCGCCCCCGCCGCCACCCTCGGCCCGGTCGCCCGTGGAGTTGCCGTCGGCGAAGGTCAGGTTCTGCACGGTGAGCTGCGGGTGGTCCTGGTTCTGGCAGTGCGAGGTGGTCCAGCCCTGGGCCTCGTCGCAGGTGTTCAGGTAGAGGATGCGGCGCTGTCCCTGGCCGCTCAGCGTGACCTTGCCGCCGCCGTCCAGCACGACCTTCGGCCCGTTGGCGTTGCGGACCTTCGCCGTCGCGGCCATCTTGATCGTCACCGGGGCCGGTCCACAGTCGAACGTGATGACGCCACCGGCGGCGACCGCCTTCACCACGGCCGCGGAGGTGCAGCTCGCCGGGGTGCCGGTGCCGACGGTCCGGGTCGGCTTCGAGGTGTCCACGGCACGGGCCTCGGTGGGCACGCTCGCGTGGCCGTTCGGGTTGCCGGCCGCAAGCACCTTGGCTGCCGAAGTGGTCGGCTTCGGGCTGGCGCTGGCCCCCGGACCGCCGAGGCCGTCGCGTCCCGCCGGCACGACGTCCTGGTCGCCGGTCGCCACGGCCTGCGGCGAGGCGGGCGGCGTGGCGTTCGGCGTCGGCGCGTCGGACGCGCATGCGGGCAGGGTCGCGGTGGCGACACCGAGGACGAGCAGGGCGGCAAGCGACGTCATGCGCACCCCGTGACTCTAGGAGTCGCGACGCCGCGCCGCCGAATCCGCCGGGCCAGGTTTAACCCCTGGCTAAGGCTCGACCCGCGGTCAGGCGTGGGAGAGGGCGAACGCGGTCAGGAAGCCGGCGACCGTGATGAGACCGACCAGCAGGTGGGCGTTCTCGAACGCCTCCGGGACCATCGTGTCGGTGATCATGGCGAGGATCGCCCCGGCCGCCAACGCCGTGATGGCCGCCAGCACCTCCGGTGGCGCGCCACCCAGCAGCGTGTTGCCGACCAGCGCGGCGAGTCCGCTGATCAGCGCGATCCCGGTCCAGAGCAGGAACACGTACCGGCGGGTCCGGCCGGCCTGGCGCATGCCGGCCGCGCTGGACAGCCCCTCCGGGATGTTGCTGAGGAACACCGCCACGACCGTGACCAGGCTGACCGCGCCGCCGGCCAGCAGGCTCGCGCCGATCACGACCGATTCGGGTACGCCGTCCAGCAGCGCCCCCACGGCGATGGCCGACCCGGAGCCGGGTTGCTCGCCCTCGGAGGGCTGCTGACCGCCCGAGCGCTTGCGGTGTCGCGCGCCGCGCCGGGCGAGGCCCACGTTGGCGAGGGTGTACGCGCACGTGCCGCCGGCCGCGCCGATCACCGTGGGCAGCATCCCGCCCTGGTCGTGCGCGACCTCGATCAGCTCGTACGAGACGGCGGAGAGCAGCACGCCCGCGCCGAACGCCATGACCGACGCGATGAGCCGCTGGGGCACCCGCGCGAACCAGCCGACCGCTGCTCCGATCAGCAGCGCCGACCCGGCCAGCAGTCCCCATCCGCCCGCCTGCAACCACTCCGGCATTCCCGGGACCGTACCCCGGGTGGTGGGGGCGGCAAACCGTGCTCAGAAGTCGGCGAAGAGGTACGGGACCGCGCGCGGAAAGATGCCGCGCAGCTCGGCGGCGGCGTCGACCGGCACCTCGCCCAGCCCTCGCAACGGCAGCTCGGACGGATCCAGCACCCCGTACGCCAGAGCGGAGAGCCCGGCCGCGGTGAGCGTCGCGGTCGGCGCCGGGCCGCGGTCGCCGGCAACGATCTCCAGGTTGCCGGTCGTGCCGTCCAGCAGGTGGGTGCCGGCCAGCCACCGGTCGTCGGTCAGTTCGACGCGGACCCGACCCGGCCCGGCGGGCAGCCCGCGCAGCGCGTCCAGCGACAGGAGCCGGGCCATCGGCGCGGACGCCCCGGGGCGGCCCGCCCGCGCCTCGACGTGCACGTCCAGGTCGGTGAGCCACAGCTCGGGCAGCTCGTCCGGCGGCACCTGGACGCTGACCCGTCCGACCTGGTCGACGTGCCGGGCGAGGAACTGCAGCAGCAGCATCCGGGCGAGCGGGTCGGTGGCGAGCAGTTCGTTGCCGTGCAGCGTGCCGCCGTGCTCGTCGATCCGGTAGGTGACCGCGCCGGTGACCTCGCCGTCCACCCGGGCGGTGAGCAGCCAGTGCTCGTCGCGGTCCCGCAGCCCGACCGCCCGGTAGTCCGGGAAGACCGAGAAGCCGTGCCGGTCCCGCAGGCAGCGCTCGGTGAACGCGCGCCACGCCGGGTAGCCCGCCCCGATCCGCTCCCAGCCCACCTCGCCGGGGAGTTCGGCGCGCAGCAGCGGCCCGAGGTCGGCCGGGGTGAAGGTGACCGTGCGCGGCTTGGGGAGCCCCACATAGCCGAACCGGGCGTAGAAGCTGGGTCGGAACGGGTAGAGCGCGCTGAGCGCGTGCCCCTCGTCGCGCATCTCGTCGAGCAGTTGGTGCAGCAGCGTCCGTACGTGCCCCTGCCGGCGGGCCAGCGGATGGGTGGCCACACTGGCGACGCCGGCCATCGGCAGCACCACCCCGCGCAGGTTCTGCCGCATCGGGATGGCCGAGGCAGCGGCCAGCGTGACGCCGTCCTCCTCGACGGTGAGCGTCGTGTTGCCCTCGTTGTAGGGCAGGTAGTCACGGAACTGCTCGACCCGCGCGGCGCCCAGCGGTGACGAGTCGAACGCGTACGCGGCCAGCGGGAAGCTGGTGGTGAGACGGTCGTCGGCGGTCACCCGGCGGATGGTCATCCGCTCATCTCAACCCGCACGGCCTGCGACAGCAACCGGATTGACCAGATCCGCTCAGCCGACGGGTAGGTGGCGCAGGTGCCGGCGGCGGCGCAGCCGCACACTGGCCACGGTGGCCACGCCCACGACCAGCAGGGCGGTGACGATGAGGCCGTGCAGCACACCCCGGGTCAGGTAACCGTCGTCGGTGTGGTCCACCGCCCAGGTCGCGATCTCCCGGCTCGACCAGAACGGCGTCAACCTCGCCCCCGACTCCGCCGGGTCGATGAGCATCTGCACGGTCACCACCGTGAGCAGCAGCAGCGTGCCCTCCATCTCGCGGGGCAGCAGCGTGCCGATCAGCACCCCGAACGGCGCGGCCACCGCGACGCAGCACAGCAGCGCCGCGACCAGGCCGCCGTAGCGCAGGTCCGCGCCGTCGAGCATCGGCAGGAGGAAGAAGGGTACGGAGATGACGAGCCCCACCGCCCACAGGCCGAGCATCCGGCCCAGGTAGAGGTGGTGCGGACGATAGCCGGCCAGTCGAAGCCTCGGCTCCAACTCCCGCGCCGCGGTGGTCGCGAAGAGCGCCGCGGTGCTCACCGCCCAGCAGACGCCGAGCAGCAGCGACCGGACCGACTGACCGAGGTACGCGTCCCGCCGGATCAGGTAGAAGGTCAACGGCATCAACAACAGCAACAGGAGTACGCCCCGACGCCGCAGCAGCTCCCGTAGCGTCATCTCGGCGACGGTGACGAGCCTGTTCACGGGCGGCCTCCTCGAACACCGGGCGCGACCCGCCCGGACTGGTGTGCCGGGGTCAGGTCGAGCACGGTGTCCACCCGGTCGAGTTGGTTCAGGAGGTGGGTCACCACGACGATCGCCGCGCCCCCGTCCCGCAACCGGCTGAGCTGATCCCAGAAGTTGACGTAGGTGCCCTGGTCGAAGCCCTGGTACGGCTCGTCGAGCAACAGGACGTCCGGCTCGCTGAGGGTGGAGATGGTCAGGTTGAGCTTCTGCCGTGTGCCGCCGGAGAGGTGCCGGGCCTGCACGGTGCCGCCCGCCTCCCAGCCGAGCTGTCGGGCCGCCGCCCGGCCGGCGCGGCGGGCCGGTCCACGGGCGATGCCCTGGCCGGCGCCGACCAGCACGAAGTGCTCGTCGGCGAGCAGGAAGTCGGAGGTGCCGCCGGACTGCGGGCAGAAGCCGAGCCGGCCGTTGACGGTCACCTCGCCGGCGTCGGGCGACATCAGCCCGGCGCAGATCCGTAGGAAGGTGCTCTTGCCGCAGCCGTTCGCGCCGACCACCGCCGCGATCTGTCCGGCCCGGACGGTCAGTGAGACGTCCCGCAGCACCGTCTGCCGGCCGTACCGTTTGGTGATGCCCGCCGCGTGCAGCCGGACCGGTCCGGGGCGTGGCCCGGGCGCGGTGCCGATGCTCTCCACGATCGCGCCCGCGTACTGCTGGGGTGGACCGAAGACGACCCAGGGATCACCGCCGGAGTCGCGCAGGTGTGTGGCGGCCTCGGCGACCACGTGCCGGGCGGCGTCCGGCGCGACCCGGCGCTGGTGCAGCTCGGCGGCGAATGTCCGGAGCCAGTCGTTGGCGTTCACCCGGCAACCCCCTTCGTGACGATGTCGTTCACCGGCCGCACGAAGGTGAGCCAGGCGCTGCCGCCCTCGCGCAGCGCCGCCTGCCCGTCGTCGGTGAGCCGGTAGTACTTGCGGGCCGGCCCGGCGGTGCCCTCCCGCCACTGGGCGGTTACCAGACCGGTCTTCTGTAGGCGCAGCAGGACGGGGTAGAGCGTGCCGCCCTGGATCGGCCCGACGCCCGCCGCGTCGAGCGCCTGGGCGAGTTGGTAGCCGTAGGACTCGCGTTCGGCCAACAGGGCCAGGACGCAGATGTCGAGCACCCCCCGCAGCCACTGCCCGCGCCGGTCGGAATCCACAGCCGGGACACTAGTGCCGCAACCTAGATGGCACAACCACCTAGTTGAGGTGACCGGGCCCGATCGGGCGGCCCCCATGGGACCGTCGAGCGGGCCGGATCGGTCAGCGGGTGGTGACGTCCGAGACGACGACCGTGACGTTGTCGGGAGCACCGGCGTGGTGGGCCAGCTTCACCAACTGCTCCCCGCACTGCTGGCGGTCGGAGTACATGCCCAGCGCCGCCGCGATGGCGTCGTCCTCGACGTAGTCGGAGAGCCCGTCGCTGCACAGCAGCAGCCGGTCACCCTGCGCCACGGTGAGCACACCGACGGCCGGCGGCGTGTCCGCGCCCTGCACGGCCCGGGTCACCAGGGAGCGCTGCGGGTGGTGCCGGGCCTGGTCGGGGGAGAGGGTGCCCTGGTCGACGAGCGCCTGCACGAACGTGTCGTCCCGGGTGAGCTGGGTCAGCTCCCCGTCGCGCAGCAGATAGCAGCGGGAGTCACCGACCTGGGCCAGCACCAGCGTCTCGCCGGCCAGCAGCGCGGTGGTCAGCGTGGTGCCCATCCCCTCGCGCGCCGGGTCCACGGTGATCGCGGCGTGGATGCGCTGGTTGGCGGTGCTGACCACGGCACGCAGGGCGTCCGCGGCCGCGTCCGGTTCGGTGGGTGGGGTCAACTCGTCCAGGATCCGGATCACGATCTCGCTCGCCACCTCGCCCGCGGGCAGGCCACCCATGCCGTCGGCGACGGCGATCAGGCGGTCACCGGCGAGGGCCGAGTCCTCGTTGTTGGTGCGGACCAGGCCGATGTCGTTGAGGATGGCCGAGCGGAGGATCAGCGTCATGGTGCCAGCTTGCCAAGAACACCCCGCCTTCGTCTCTACGCACTACTGCGTAGGGTTGAGAAATGATGCCGGTGTCCATGGTCGGACGCGCCGGCGAGCTCGCCGAGCTCGACCGGGCGTGGTCGTCCGTGGCCGCCGCCGAGCGTCGCGCGCCGACCGTCGCGGTGCTCACCGGCGCGGCCGGCGTGGGCAAGAGTCTGCTGGTCGCCGCCGCCGTGGATGCCCTCACGCCGCGTCCGTCCGTGGTGCTCTCGGGGGCCGCCCGGGTGTACGGTCCGGCCCCGTACGACTGGTTGGCGTCGGTGCTCACCGGCCGCGACACCGGCTCGCTCGCCCTGCCGCCGGACGCGCTGGCGTGGCTCGCCCAGCAGCCCACCGCACCGCGCGAACGGTACGCGCCGGGCACCCTGCTGCGCCTCGCCGTCCGTACCGTCCAGTTGCTGGTCGGCCCCGGCCCGGCGGTGCTGGTCGTGGACGATCTGCACGCGCTCGACCCGGCCAGCGTCAACCTGGTCGGTGAGCTGGCCACCGTGGCCGAGCTGCCGGCGCTGCTGATCGTCGCCAGCCGGCCGGCCGCCGACGCGGTGGCCCCGGACCTCACCCGCCGCGCGTTGGCCCGCCTCTGCGGGGTACGCGGCGTCGTCCGCCAGCATCTGGGTCCGCTGCGCCCGGCCGAGGTCGCCGAGGTGTTGACCCAGGTGTACGAGGGTGCGCCGCCGTCCGACCGGCTGGTCACCTCGGTCTGGCGACACACCGGCGGCAATCCGTACGCGTTGACCGAGCTGCTGGCCGCGTACGCCGGGGAGGGGCCGGACGCGTTGCTGCGACGGTTACCCGGGCCGCGTACGCCGCCCGGCCCGGTCGAGGCGGTCGACGTGGAGTTGACCGCCCGGGAGGTCGAGGTACTGGGCTGCCTGGTCAGCGGTATGTCGAACAAGCAGGTCGCGAAGGCGCTCGGCATCTCGGTGCGGACGGTCACCGTGCACGTGTCGAACCTGCTGCGCAAGACCGGCTCGGCGTCGCGGACCGAGGTGGCGCTCTGGGCGGTACGCCGGCGGATGCCGGTCCCCGCCCCGGTGGACTGAGCCGGGTTCAGTTGCGGGGGTAGCGGAGCAGCAGGCTCGCGGCGACCTCCTCGTCGCCCACCGCCGCGTACGTGTGCGGCACGTCGGAGACCCAGCGGAGGTGACCGCCGGCCGGGGCGGTCAGTGGCGCGTCGGCCGGGCCGGCCCGCAGCACTCCGCCGAAGACGGTGATGTGTTCGGTGACGCCCGGCTGGTGGGCGGGGGACGTCTGCACGACGCCCGGTGCGACGCGCATCCGGTACAGCTCGTAGGTCGCGTCGGTGTCGTCGAACACTTCCAGCAGGGTGGCGGTGACGGCGGCGCCGTGCACGACGGGCCCGGGGGTCGGGTCGGCCAGCAGGGCGGTGAACGGTACGCCGAGCTGCGCGGTGACCGCCCAGAGCGTCTCCAGGGTCGGGTTGCGGGTGCCGTGTTCCAGGCCGGAGAGGGTCGCCTTCCCGATGCCGGCGAGCCGGGCCAGTGTGGACAGCGAGATGCCCCGCTCCTCGCGCAGGGCGCGGACGCGCCGACCGACGACGACGGGGTCCACGTCGAGGCCGGGACGGCCCGCTGGTGGTGGCTGCGGCATCCGACTATGGTGCTACACACTGCCGTTCCGTAAACGGAACGCTCCGGGGGTGGTGACATGGGTGGACGCGCGCAACCGGTGCTGGCCGGCGTGGTGACCGCGCTGGTCGGCTTCGCCAGCTCCTTCACCGTCGTCCTGGCCGGGCTCCGGGCGGTCGGCGCGTCGGACGCGCAGGCCGCCTCCGGCCTGCTCGCCCTCTGCGTGGCGTGCGGGCTCGCCGCCGTGTGGCTGGGTTGGCGGCACCGCATCCCGATGAGCGTCGCCTGGTCGACGCCGGGCGCGGCGCTGCTGGTGGCGACCGGGCCGCCGCCCGGAGGTTGGCCGGTCGCGGTGGGCGCGTTCCTCGTCTCCGGGCTGCTGATCGTCGCGGCCGGTCTCTTCCCGCCGCTGAGCCGGGCGGTGGCCGCCATCCCCAAGCCGGTGGCCGGCGCGATGCTCGCCGGAGTGCTGCTGCCCCTGTGCACCGCACCGGTCCGGGCGCTCGTCGAGCTGCCCCTGGTGGCCGGTCCGGTGGTGGTCGGCTGGCTGCTGCTGCACCGGTTCGCCCGCCGCTGGGCGGTACCCGGGGCGCTGCTGGTGGCGGTGGTGGCGCTCGCGCTGACCGCGCCCCCGGCCGGGCTGAGCGGCACCGCGCTGATCCCGTCGGTCACCGTGACCGTGCCGGCCTGGAACGTGTCCGCGCTGGTCGGCTTGGCCCTTCCGCTGTTCCTGGTCACGATGGCGGCGCAGAACGTACCGGGCATGGCGGTGCTGGTCGGCTACGGCTACCGTCCGCCGTTCGGCGCGGCCCTGCGCGCCACCGGGCTCGCCAGCCTGCTGGCCGCCCCCGCCGGCGGACACGCCGTGAACCTCGCGGCGATCACCGCCGCGCTGGCCGCCGGCCCCGACGCGCATCCCGACCGGGAGCGTCGGTGGGTCGCCTCGGTCACCGCCGGCGTCGGGCTCGCCCTGCTCGGGCTGGGCGCGGGCGTCGCCACGGCCCTGGTGGCGGTCGCGCCGCCGATCCTCATCGAGGCCGTCGCGGGGCTGGCCCTGCTGGGCGCGCTCGCCACCGCGCTCGCGGCGGCGGTGACCGACCCCGAGGGCCGGGAAGCCGCTGTGGTCACCTTCGTGGTGACCGCGTCCGGGGTGACGCTGGTCGGCGTGGGAGGCGCGTTCTGGGGGCTGATCGCCGGCTGCCTGATGCTGCTGCTCTTCCGTCGCCCGGCCGCGCCCGTCCCGCCCGCGCCCGTCCCGCCCTCGTCGGAGAGTTCGACCGAGCCAGCACGACGGCTCCCGGCCTGATCCACTCGGGCTTCTGGAAGGCGGGGTGTCCGGGGTGCGGTGATGCCGCTGTTTGCGGGAAGCCGAGTCGATCAGGGCGACCGGGTTACTCCTCGCGGGGGAGGTCGGCCATGCCCACGGCGAGGAGGACCCGGCCGTCGGCCACCGAGCCGATCCGGTCGGCCGGGACGTACACGGCTCCGTCGGCCGACTCGGTGGAGACCTTCAGGTAGCCGGTGTGCAGCAGACGTGCCGCCAGGTCGGCCGGCACGTCCGGCTCCTCGACCGCGGTCGCCTCGATCAGCTCGTCCAGGCTGCTGCCCGGGTCGGCGGTCGGTGTCTGCACGGTCACCGCGTTCGGGTCGCCCCGCTGGACGAGGTCCACGGTGCCGACCTCGGTGCCGGCCACGTCGATCACCGGCATCCCGGTGGTGATCCGCGAGATGGTCGCTTGCTGCGCGTCCTGCTGGTCCATCTCTCAGCGGTTCCCGAGGCGGCCCGCCGCTAAACGCCGCCTCCGGAGCCGCGCGCTCAGCCGTTCGGGAGGGTCCAGCCGCCCGGTGGGCGGGGAGACAGCTCCCGCCAGGTGTCCGTGCCGTCGAGCAGCGCCCGGACCGTCTCCTCGGCCTCGTCGGCGCTGCCGTACTCGTAGAACCGGGAAATGCCCTCGGCGCCGCCGGCCCGCTGCTCGACGTGCCACCGGTCGGCGTCCACCCGGAGGAAGACGTCCCGCCGGGCCAGCCGCCCCCACTTCCCGTTCCACCAGTGCTTGCGCTGCTCCATGGCCGGACTCTATCGAACACACGTACGAGAAGATGCGGCCCCTGCGGGAATCCCGCAGGGGCCGATGTGCATCCGTGTGGGTCAGCGCTGCGTCGGCGGTTCGGTCCGGCGGCCCAGCACGTCGTCAAGCGCCCCGCGCTGCTGGCCCGGGGTCGTGTGACCGGCGGAGACCAGGGCGTCCCGGATCTCGGTGAGCAGCTTGACCTCCTCGCTGGGGGCCGCGGGCGGCGGCTCCTCGCCCCGCTGCCGCCGCTCGGCCAGCTTGTTCATCGGGAACACCACGAAGAAGTAGAGCACCGCCGCGGTGAGCAGGAACGTGATCACGGCGTTGATGAATGCCGCCCAGTCCACGTAGTTGCCCTCAGTGAGCTTCCATTTCCCGGCGCTGAGGGCGGTGCCTCCGCCGATCGCCTTGATCAGCGGTTCGAGGAACGACTTGGTGAGCTGGGTGACCACGCCGGTGAACGCGGCGCCGATCACGATGCCGACCGCCAGGTCGACGACGTTGCCGCGCATGATGAAATCTTTGAAGCCCTTGAGCATCCGTACTCCCGAGGTGTCCGGTTTTCCGTCGCGGACAACCTATGCCCCGTCGGCCGGCTCCAGAAAAGCACCGGCCTCGATCGCCGCCCGGCCCGCGTCGCCGGCCCGGATCGCCTCGACCAGCCGGGTGTGGTCGACGTAGCGCTCGGGCGCGAGCGCTCCCCCCATCGCCTGGGCGACGGTGCTGCGCAGGGCGGCGCCGAAGGAGGCGTACAGCTCGGCGAGCATCGCGTTGTGCGCGGCGGCGACCACCGCGACGTGCAGCGCCGCGTCGGCCTCCACGAACGCGTCGACCCGGCCGCCGCGCCAGGCCGCCTCGCGGTCGGCGAGCGCCCCGTCGAGCGCCGCCAGGTCCTGCGGGGTACGCCTCAGTGCGGCGAGTCGGGCCGCCTCCACCTCGAAGGCACGGCGTACCTCGATGACCTCGGTCATCCGGTCGTCGCCCAGTCGACGGGCCACCACCGGGGCCAGCTCGTCGGTGGACACCACGTAGGTGCCCGAGCCCTGCCGGCACTCCAGCACCCCGGCGTGCACGAGGGCGCGGACGGCCTCGCGGATCGTGTTGCGCCCGACGCCCAGCGCGGCGACCAACTGTGGCTCGGTGGGGATGCGGCCGCCCACCGGCCACTCGCCGCCGAGGATCCGGGCCCGGAGCTGCTCGATGGTCTGGCGGACGCGGTGCCCCCGGGGAGGCGTGGCTGGCTGCGCGGCGGGGGAATCGACCGACGGTGGCACTGGTTACATCACCGGCCTGAAATTCATCCCATGATTGTAGGTTAGAGGTCATGACCCCGCCAGCCGCCGCCGCTCCGGCCCCGCCCGCACCCGTCCTCGCCGTCGACACCCGCCCGGCGGACGGCACCACGGCCCGGCGGACGCACCCGGTGACCGGTGGCGCGCTGGTGCTGGTCGGGATGCTGCTGGTCGCGCTGAACCTGCGCATGGCGGTCACCAGCCTCGGCGCCCTGCTCGACGAGATCCGCGCCGGGTTGGGGCTCTCCGGCGTCATGGCCGGACTGGTCACCACCCTGCCGACCATCGCGTTCGCCGGCCTCGGCGCGCTCACCCCGTGGCTGGTCCGCCGGGTCGCCCCGGCCCGGGTACTGGTGGTCGCCATGATCGTCCTGGCCGTCGGCCAGGTGCTCCGGGCCGCCACCGACTCGGCCTGGATCTTCGTGCTCACCAGCGCGTTGGCACTGGCCGGCATCGCGGTCGCCAACATCCTGCTGCCCATGCTCGTCAAGCAGCACTTCGGCCACCGGACCGGCCTCGTCACCGGGGCGTACACCATGGCGTTGACCCTGGGCACGACGGTGGCCGCGGCCTCCGCCGTGCCGATCGCGCACGCCTTCGGGTCCTGGCGGGCCGGGCTGGGCGTCTGGGCCGGGCTGGCCGCGGTGGCCGTACTCCCGTGGGTGCCGCTGGCGCTGCGGACCCGCCGGGGCGCGCGGCGCGCGACCCCGACGGCGGCCGTCGCCGCGCGGGTCCGGCCGGCGCGGACCCGGCTGGGTTGGGCCATGGCGATCTACTTCGGGGCGCAGTCACTCAGCGGCTACGCCATCATGGGTTGGCTGGCCCAACTGTTCCGCGACGCCGGCTACCGGCCCGAGTCGGCCGGGCTGCTGCTCGCCGGGGTGACCGCGCTCGGCGTGCCGATCGCGCTGCTGATGCCCACCCTCGCCGGCCGGCTCGCCACCCTGCGCCCGCTGGTGTTCGGCCTGACCGGCGCGTCGGCGCTGGCCTACCTGGGGCTGGCGCTGGCACCGCACGGCGCCGCGCTGCTCTGGGTGACCCTGCTGGCGCTCGGCCAGGGCGCGTTCCCGCTGATCCTCACGACGATCGGTCTGCGCGCGCGGACCGCCGACGGGACCGTCGCGCTCTCCGCCTTCGCGCAGAGCACCGGGTACGTGATCGCCGCCCTCGGCCCGCTGTCGGTCGGCATCCTCTACGAGATCACCGGCGGCTGGACGGCGCCGATCGGATTCCTGCTGGCCGCGCTCGCCGTGCAGACGGCGGCGGGCATGGCGATCGCCCGTCCCCGCTACGTCGAGGACGAGTAGGTCGAAACAGCGGTCAGGAGGACGCCGGCGTCGGTTCGCCGGCGACGGCCTCGTCCACCGTCGGGTAGGTGTGCAGCACCTCGACGAGCCCGCTCACCTCGAGGATGCGCAGCACGCCACGCTGCGGAGCGGCCAGCCGCACCACACCGCCGGCCTCGTCACAGCTGTTCTTGGCGCGAACGAACACCGACAGACCGGTCGAGTCGCAGAACGAGACGTCCGCCAGGTCGAACACCAGCCGGTTGCGGCCCTTGTCGAGCAGGTCGGTGATCTGGTCCTGCAACTGCGGTGCGGTTGCCATGTCCAGCTCGCCCGCGACCGACACGACGACCACGTCGCCGCGTTGTTCCGTGTGCACCGTCAGGGACATTCGCCAGACCTCCTGTTATCGGGGGAACGGTATCCCACGACCGGGGTCGCACGCAGAACGGGAGCCGGCATCCGGTGGTCCCCGTCATTCCATTGCTACGGAGCAAGTAGTTGTGCAGGCCCCGGTGATAGAGTCCGGCCGGTCCAGGTCGAGGGGGGTTTTCGCGATGGCGTTGAACGCCGAGGAAAGTGGTCGACTGGCCGCGCTGCTGGGCGGCCACGCCGAGCAGATCACGCAGCGGTGGACCGACATCGTGGCCGGCTCGCTGCGGGGCCGGCTGAGCCACGCCGAGCTGCGCCGACAGGTCGAGGATCTGCATCAGGCCATCATCGGCGTCGCCCAGCAGGGCAGCTTCGACCTGTCCGCCGAGAGCACGGGTGAACTGCGCGCCACGCTCTCCGAGTTGTCCCGGGGCAGGGCCCGGCAGGGCTTCTCCGCCACCGAGACGACGATCAGCGTCTTCGCGCTCAAGGACGTACTGGCCGAGCTGCTCCAGGAGTCCGGCGGGGCCGACGCGCTGCACGACTTCGTCGCCTACTCCAAGCTCGTCGACGAGCTGGGCCTGTTCACCTTTGAGAGCTTCGTGCGTACCCGCGAGAGCCTCATCGCCGACCAGGCCGAGCAGTTGCTCGAACTCTCCACCCCGGTGGTGAAGCTGTGGGAGGGCGTGGTCGCCGTCCCGCTGGTCGGCACCCTGGACTCCGCCCGGGCCCAGGTGGTCATGGAGCGGCTGCTGCAGACCCTGGTCGACACCGGCTCCCCGTACGCGATCATCGACATCACCGGCGTCCCCGCCGTGGACACCCAGGTCGCCCAGCACATCCTGAAGACCGTGGTGGCCGCCCGACTGATGGGCGCCGACTGCATCATCTCCGGCATCCGGCCGCAGATCGCGCAGACCATCGTGGCGCTCGGCATCGAGTTCGGCGACATCGCCACCAAGGCCAGCCTCGCCGACGCGCTGCGCCACGTGCTGCGGCTCACCGGGATCGAGTCCGCCCGTCGCCAGTCCCGCAGGGACGCCTGATGGAACGCGTACCGATCCTCAAGATCGGTGACATCCTGCTGGTCTCCATCCAGCTCGACATGTCCGACCAGACGGCGGTCCAGCTCCAGGACGATCTCGCCGAGCGGATCGTGGCGACCGGCTGCCACGGCGTCATCATCGACATCACCGCGCTGGACATCGTCGACTCGTTCGTCGGCCGGATGCTCTCCACCATCGCGTCGATCTCGAAGGTCCTCGACGCCGAGACGGTGGTGGTCGGCATGCGCCCCGCCGTCGCCATCACACTTGTCGAACTGGGGCTGTCGCTGAACGGCATCCGTACCGCGCTGAACGTCGAGCGCGGCATGGAGCTGATCGCGGCGGCCAACGCCGACGAGCTCGATCACCAGCTCGACGACGATCCGGACGCCGAGACGGCCACGCCGTGACCACGGGCATCGACCTGGGCCACCCGCAGGCGCAGTCGGTCCGCAGCGACGAGGACGTGGTACGCGTCCGGCAACTGGTCCGGTCGGTGGCGGTCGCCGTCAAGCTGTCGCTGGTCGACCAGACCAAGGTGGTCACGGCCGCGAGCGAGCTGGCCCGCAACACCCTGGTGTACGGCGGCGGCGGCACCGTCGAGGTGGCGACCGTGGACAACGGCCGACGTAAGGGCCTGCGGATCGTCTTCGCCGACTCCGGCCCCGGCATCGCCGACCTCGACCTGGCCCTGACCGACGGGTACACCACCGGCGGCGGCCTCGGCCTCGGCCTCAGCGGGTCCCGCCGGCTGGTCGACGAGTTCGAGATCGAGACGTCGGCGGAGGCCGGCACCCGGATCACGGTCACCAAGTGGGCCCGGTGAACGGGGACCCGGTCACCGACAGCGGCATCTGGTTCCGGGTGGAGGCGGGCAGTACCGCCAGCGCCGTACGACGCGCTGCGGAACGCCTCGGCGAGCAGATCGAGATGGGTGCGGCCCGCATCGCGGACCTGGCCATCGTGGCCGCCGAACTGACCAGCAACCTCGTCAAGCACGCCGACAACGGCGTCCTGCTGCTGCGGCCGGTCCGCCGTGCCGGGCAGGCCGGCGTGGAGATGGTCGCCATCGACTCCGGGCCCGGCATGGCCGACCTCACCGTCTCCTCCCGGGACGGGCACTCCACCACCGGCACGCTCGGCATCGGCCTCGGCGCCATCGTCCGGCAGGCGAGCTGGTTCGACGGCTACTCCCTGCCCGGTAAGGGGACCGTCTTCGCCGTCCAGGTCTGGCCGGCCGAACCGGCGACACCGTCCTGGGCCGGTGGTCTCACCCGGCCGATCCCCGGCGAGACGGTCAGCGGTGACGGGTACGCCGTCCGGCTCGTCGACGGCCGGCACCAGGTGCTCGTCAGCGACGGTCTGGGGCACGGCCCGCTGGCCGCCGCCGCCACCGAGGCCGCGCTCGCCGCCTTCCGCAACGCGCCGGCCGGCGCCCCGGCGGCGGTGGTGAGCCACCTGCACCGGAGCATGTCGCACACCCGTGGCGCGGCGCTCGCGGTCGCCGAACTGGCACCTGGCGTGCTGCACTACGCCGGGCTCGGCAACATCTCCGGCGTGATCGTCGACGACGATGGCCAACGCCGCGGGCTCGTGTCGCTGCCCGGCATCGCCGGGCACCAACGGCCGACGGTACGCGGCTACGACTACCCGTTCGGGCCGGGTTCCCGGCTCGTCATGCACAGCGACGGCGTCGTCGACCGCTGGCGGTTGGCCGACTACCCGGGCCTCGTCGAACGGTCCCCGCTGGTGCTGGCGGCAACCCTGCTGCGCGACGCCGGAACGCGGCGCGACGACGCCTGTGTCCTGGTGGCGAGGTCCGGGCATGAGCGTTGATCCGGCCTCGGTGCCGCTGCTGCAGATGGCGCTCCGCGTCGAACAGGACATCTTCGTCATCCGCCAGCGTGGCCGCGAGGTGGCCGGCGTGGTGGGCCTCGAACACCAGGACCAGGTGCGGATCGCCACCGCTCTCAGTGAGGTCGCCCGGGACCTGCTGCGGCTGACCGGCGGCGCGGACGTCATCTTCCACCTCGAGGGGCGGCCCGACGGCCGCTTCCACCTCCGCGCCGACCTGGCGCCGGTGGGGCCGCTACCCGACGGCCGGTACGAGCCGCAGTCCGGTGCGGTGTCCCGCCTGGTCGACTCCCTGAGCGTGACGACCGCCGAGGGGGTTACGGTCGTAAGGATGTCCCGCAGAGTCCCGGCGAACGCGCCGATCCCGACCCCGGAGCGGCTGGCCGAGTTCCGTTCCGAACTCGGCCGCACCGCGCCGGGCAGCGCGTTGGACGAGTTGACCGTGCAGAACGGCCAGCTCATCGCGGCGCTCGACGAGGTGCGCAGCCAACGCGACGAGCTGGCCGTGCTCAACGAGGAGCTGGCCGAGACCAACCGTGGCGTGGTGGCGCTCTACAACCAGCTCACCGAGGAGCTGGAGGCGACCAACCGGGGAGTCGTCGCCCTCTACGCCGAGCTGGACGAGAAGTCGGCCCAACTGCGTGCCGCGAGCGAGTCGAAGAGCCGGTTCCTGGCGAACGTGAGCCACGAGCTGCGCGCCCCGGTGACCGCGATCATCGGGCTGGGACGCCTGCTCGCGGACTCCTCCTCCGACCCTCTCACCACCGAGCAGGTCCGTCAGGTCGGCCTCATCCGCTCCTCGGCGGAGGATCTGCTCGGTCTGGTCAACGAACTGCTGGACCTCGCCAAGGCCGAATCGGGCCGGATCGAGCCCGACTGGGCGGACGTGGACCTGCGCCCGGTCTTCGGTCAACTGCGCGGCACCATGCGGGCACTGGCCACCCGGCCCAGGGTGGAGCTGACGGTGGAGGAGCCGACCGTGCCGGCCGTGCTGCGCACCGACGAGGTGCTGCTCGGCCAGGTGCTGCGCAACCTGCTGCACAACGGGCTGAAGTTCACCGAGCGCGGCGAGGTGCGGCTGCGCGCCCGACGCCGCGACGACCGGTGGCGCTTCGAGGTCAGTGACACCGGCCCGGGTATCCCCCCCGAGCTGCACGATCGGATCTTCGAGGAGTTCTACCAGGTGCCCGGCGCGACCCGGGTCGGCGGCACCGGCCTCGGCCTGCCGTACGCCCGGCGACTGGTGACCCTGCTCGGTGGCACGCTGGAGCTGGCCAGCGAGCCCGGCCGGGGCAGCACCTTCACCGTCTCACTGCCCATCGGCGGAGCGTGACGGTGGACGCCGTACCGACGACCGTCCTGGTGGTCGATGACAGCCGTACCAAGCGTTACCTGCTGGTCAGTTGGCTCAGCCGGGCCGGGTACACGGTGCTCGAGTCGGAGAGCGGCACCGAGGCGCTGGCCCGGGTCGAGACGGCGCGGATCGACCTCGTGGTGCTGGACGTCCGGCTGCCCGACCTGAGCGGCTACGAGGTGTGCGAGCGGATCAAGGCGGCCCACCCGGCGCTGCCGGTGATTCACGTCTCCGCGCACGCCGTGGACGTGGCCGACCGCGCCCAGGGGCTCACCCGGGGGGCGGACGCGTACCTGGCCGAGCCGATCGAGCCGGAGGAGCTGATCGCCACCACCCGGGCGGTGCTGCGCTACTACCAGGCCCGGCAGCGTGCCGAACTGCTCGCCGAGCGACTGCTCGGCCTCGCCGACACCACCGTCGCGGTGCACGCCGCGGCGACGTTCGGGCGGCTCCTCGAGGTCGCCGCGGAGGGGGCCGCGCAGATCTTTAAGAGCCCCGCCGCAGTGATCGCCGAGACGTTCGACGGTGACTGCATCGCCGGTGTCTGCGCCGGCCCCGGCGCCGAAGCCGCCGTTGTGCCGTGGGTCGTCGACGACACCGGAGTGCCCACCGGCGCCACCGTGCGGGTGGAGCCTCCGGAGAACTGGGGTCTGCTCACCTGGCCCGCGGACGACACGGTGACCGTGGCCGCGGCCCGGCTGCGGGAGGACCGCGCGCCGCTCTACGTGGTCGTACCCACCGCCACCCAGACCGCCCGGACGCCGGTGCTCGTGCAGCTCGCCCAGGCCGTCGCGGCGGCCGTCGAGGCCCAGCGCTCCTTCGACGAGGAGCACCGGATCGCCGTCACCCTCCAACGCAGTCTGCTCCCGCGCAGCCTGCCCACGGTCGCCGGACTGGACTTCGCGGTGCGCTACGAGCCGGCTAGCGCGCAGACCGAGGTGGGCGGCGACTTCTACGAGCTGGTGATGCTCGACGGGCACCTCCTGCTGGCGATCGGGGACGTGGCCGGCCACTCGCTGCACGCGGCCACCGTGATGGCCGAGCTGCGGCACGCGGTACGGGCGTACGCCGTCGAGGGGCACCAGCCCGGCGAGATCCTGCACCGGGTCAACGAGCTGATGCGTACCCTGCTGCCGAACGAACTGGCCACGCTCTGCGTCCTGCTGCTGCACCCGCCGAGCGGTCACGTCCGGCTGGCCAGCGCCGGTCATCTGCCGCCGCTGCTGCACCGGGACGGCAAGGTGGAGTTCGTGCAGCACTCGGCACCCCTGCTCGGCGTCCGCGCGCCCCGACCGGCCGACCTGGAGTTCGTCCTGCCGACCGGCGCCACGCTGGTGTTCTACACCGACGGGCTGATCGAGCGCCGGGACGCCACCATCGACGAGGGGCTGGCCGCGCTAGCGGCGGTGTCGACCACGGTGGACGACAACCTGGACGACTTCTGCGCCCGCCTCCTGGTCGAACTCGCCCCCGACAAGATCCAGGACGACGTAGCCGTAGTAGTCCTCCGCCGCCACTAAACCCCCACCCCACCCCTCCGGCCCCCGGGCCCCCCAGGCCCCCCAGGCCCTCCGGCCCCCTCTCTGCTCCGGTGATCAAGAGGTTTGCGTCAAATTTCGCCCTGTCGATGACGCGAACCTCTTGATCACGCGGGTGAAGGGGTGGGGGTGGGTGGGGGGTGGGGGTGGGGGGGTGTTGACGGGGGTATTCGCTGGGTGAATAGTGGGGCGGTGTCTACGCCGCATGTTCTGCTTGGGTTGCTGGCTGGGGGGAGTCGGCACGGGTATGAGCTCAAGCGTGCGCATGACCAGCGGCTGCCCCGGGCTCGACCGTTGGCCTTCGGGCAGGTCTACGCGACCCTCGGTCGCCTCGAACGGGACGGTCTGGTGGCCGCCGCCGGTCAGGACCGCGCCTCCGGGCCGGACCGCACGGCGTACGCGCTGACCGACGAGGGTCGCTCCACCCTGGATCGGTGGCTGTCCACGGTGGAGTCACCGATGCCGTACGTGGCCAGCACGCTCTTCGCCAAGGTCGTCGTGGCGCTGCTGGTCGCCGACGTCGACCGGGCGCGGTCGTACCTGGTCGCCCAGCGTGCCGCGCACACCGCGCGGCTGCGGGAGCTGACGGCGGTCAAGACCGACCCGGCCGCCACCCTCAACGACGTGGTCGCGGCCGACTTCGCGATCGCCCATCTCGACGCCGACCTGCGGTGGCTGCACACCACGCTGGGCCGGGTCGCCGACTGGCACCGGGAGGTGCACGCGTGACGCAACTCCAGGCTCGCGGCGTGGTTCGGGCGTACGGCCCGACGCCCGCCCTGCGCGGTGTGACGCTCGACGTGGCCGAGGGCGAGATCGTCGCGGTCACCGGGCCGAGTGGCTGCGGCAAGTCGACCCTGCTGCACTGCCTGGCCGGGATCCTCCGGCCCGACGCGGGCGAGGTCACCTGGCGCGGCCACCGGCTCGACACCTGGTCGGAGGCGGCCCGGTCCCGGCTACGGCGTACCGAGTTCGGGGTGCTGTTCCAGTTCGGGCAGTTGGTGGCCGAGCTGACGGCGGCCGAGAACGTGGCGCTGCCCCTGCTCCTCGCCGGCACGGGGCGGCGAGAGGCGCGGACGGCCGCGCTCACCTGGCTGGAGCGGTTCGGGGTGGCCGACCTGGCCGACCTGCGGCCCGGCGAGATGTCCGGCGGCCAGCAGCAGCGGTGTGCGACGGCGCGGGCACTGGTCACCGAGCCGCGGGTGCTCTTCGCCGACGAGCCGACCGGCGCGCTCGACACGCTCACCGGCGAGCAGGTGCTCACCCAACTGGTCCGGCTCGCACGGGAGCAACGCACCTCCGTCGTGCTGGTCACCCACGAGCCGCGGATCGCCGCGTACGCCGATCGGGAGATCGTGCTGCGCGACGGCCTGGTGGACCACACCGGCCTGGGGCTGGACGTGCCGTTGGCGGGCGGCGCACGGTGAGGCCGGCGACGCTGGTACGGCTCGCGCTGGCCGGCAACCGCACCGACACGGCACGCGTGGTGCTGACCGCGCTCAGTGCGCTGCTGGCGGCGCTGGCCGGGCTGGCGGCGCTCACCGTGCTCGCGATCCAGAAACCGGCCGGTGACGCTTGGGCGCAGTCCGAGCAGTACGGCAACGCGCTGCTGCGTGAACCGGGACTGCGCGGCGGGACCGCCTTCGCGCTGCTGATGCTGGCCGTACCGGTGCTGGCACTGGCCGGCCAGTGTGCCCGGCTCGGCGCTCCGGCCCGGGACCGGCGACTCGCCGCGCTCCGGTTGGCCGGCGCGACCCCCGGTCAGGTCACCCGACTGGCGGTGCTGGAGACCGGCCTGGCCAGCCTGCTCGGCACCGGTGTCGGGCTGGGCGTCTACCTGGTCGGCCGCGAGCTGCTGCACCGGCCGGACGACCAGGGCCGGTTGGCGCTGCCCACCGACGTGCTGCCCTCGGTCGGCGCGCTGGCCGCGGTGGTGCTGGGTCTGCCGGTGATCGCGGCGCTGGCCACCGCCCTCATGTTGCGTACCGTCACGACGAGCCCGCTCGGGGTCAGTCGCAAGGCCGCCCGCGAGCGGGGTCCACGCCCCTGGGCCGGAGTGCTGATCGGCCTCGGTCTGGCCTGCTTCGCGGCCACGCGCCCGATGCTCCGATGGGTCGACGGGAACGACGTGGTGCGGGGCTGGCTGGTGCCCCTGCTCTTCCTGGCGGGCGGGCTCGCCGCGATGATCGGGGTGGTCGTCGGCGTCGGCTGGATCTCGTACACCTGCGGGCGTCTGCTGCGCCGACATGCCCGCGGCGCGGCGGCGCTACTCGCGGCGGGCCGGCTGATGGCCGACCCGTGGGCGGGCAGCCGGACGTTCGCCGCCTTGCTGGCCGCCATGATCTTCGGTGCCGGCGCGGCGGTCCAGCGTGCCTACTTCGTTGCCCAGGCCGCGCTGGAACGGGAACAGAACCGTCTCGCCGGGGTGGACGACGGCGGCGCCAACCCGTTCTACCTGTCGACAATGGACCTGGTCGACGCCGCAGTCGCCGTCGCGGTGCTGATCGCGGCGGGCGGTCTGCTCGTCGCGCTGGTCGAGGGAATCGTGGCCCGCCGTCGCGCGTACGCGGCGCTGGTCGCCACCGGCGTGCCCCGCAGCACGCTCAGCGGATCGGTGGCCTGGCAGGCATTGGCCCCTGCGGTGCCGGCGATCCTGCTGGCGCTCACCGTCGGCGTGCTGCTCGGTAGGGGACTCTTTCCCAGCGTCACCACGAGCACATCGTCGACGACGGTGTGCGACGCCACGGCGGCGCTCTGCGACGACCCGGCCACCCGTGACCAGTACACCCACCTCGTGCCGACCGCTGCGCAGGAGCGGACTGTCGCCGTACCGCTGGAGCACCTGGCCTGGCTCGGCGCCGGCGCTCTGGCGGCGGTGCTGGTGACGGTCGGTGTCGGCCTGCTCTTCCTGCGGGTGAGCACGGCGGTGGACGAGTTGCGGACGGCCTGAGCGGCCGTGCCGGCGGCGGCCCGCCGGCACGGCCAGGCCGGACCGCTCAGGCGCGGCCCAGGCGGTCCAGGATCCAGGCGTTGATGAACGCCTCCTCGCGCCAGGCGTCGTACCGGCCGCTCGGGCCGCCGTGCCCGGCGCCCATCTCGGTCTTGAGCAGGTAGTCGCCCTGCGGTGCGGTCGCCCGCAGCCGCGCGATCCACTTCGCCGGCTCGGAGTAGAGCACCCGCGTGTCGTTGAGGCTGGTCACCGCGAGGATCGCCGGGTAGTCCACCGCCGTGACGTTCTCGTACGGCGTGTACGACTTCATGTACGCGTACACCTCGGGATCGTCGAGGGGGTTGCCCCACTCCTCCCACTCCGTGACGGTCAGCGGCAGCGACGGGTCGAGGATCGAGGTGAGCGCGTCCACGAACGGCACCTGCGCCACGATCCCCGTGAAGGCGTCCGGAGCGAGGTTGGCGACCGCGCCCATCAGCAGGCCGCCGGCCGACGCGCCCCGGGCCACCAGCCGGTCACTGGCCGTCCAACCGGCCTTGACCAGGTGCCGGGCGCAGGCCACGAAGTCGGTGAAGGTGTTCTTCTTGGCCAGCATCTTGCCCTGGTCGTACCAGCGTCGGCCCAGCTCGCCGCCGCCCCGGGTGTGCGCCACGGCGAAGACCACGCCCCGGTCCAGCAGGGACAGTCGGGCCACCGAGAACCACGGGTCCATGCTGGCCTCGTACGAGCCGTAGCCGTACAGCTCGCAGGGCGCCGAGCCGTCCCGGGGCGTGCCGACCCGGCAGACCAGCGAGATCGGCACCCGGGTGCCGTCGTCGGCGAGCGCCCAGTCGCGGTGCTGCTCGTACTCGGCCGGGTCGTACGGCCGGCCGTCCGGCCCGGGCAGCACCGGCTTCTGCTTGCGCAGCACCATCTGCCGGGTGACCAGGTCGTAGTCGTAGACCGAGTCGGGGGTGACCAGCGAGGAGTAGCGCAACCGGACCTGCCCGGTGCGGTACTCCGGGTTGGCGTCCAGCCCGACGCTGTACAGCGGCTCGGGGAAGTCGATGTCGTACCCGTCGTCGCTGCCGACCGGCAGCACCCGCAGGCCGGTGAGGCCGTCGGTACGCAGGGACACCACCAGGTGGTTGGCGAACGCGTCGACCGCCTCCAGCCGGGTGCCCGGGGTGTGCTCGATCAGCGGAACCCAGTCGCCCGGGGTGTCCGCCGAGGTGAACGCCAGCGCGAAGTCCTCCGCGCCGTCGTTGTGCAGGATCAGGAAACGGTGGCCGTGGTGCTCCACCGCGTACTCGACGCCCTGCCGGCGGGGCGCGATCACGGCCGGCGCGCCGGTGGGGTTGCCGGCCGGAATCACCAGCACCTCGCTGGTGATCTTGCTGTGGATGTCGATGAGGATGAACTTCTCCGACCGGGTCAGCTCGACGCCCACCCAGAACCGCTCGTCGTCCTCCTGGTGCACCACCACGTCGTCGGAGGCGGCGGAGCCGATGGTGTGCCGCCAGACCCGGTTCGGCCGCCAGGCGTCGTCGACCGTCACGTAGAACAGCGCCGACGCGTCGGCCGACCAGGCGGTGCCGTAGAAGGTGTCGGGCACCTCGTCGGGCAGCAGCTCGCCGGTGTTCAGGTCCTTCACGCGCAGGGTGAAGCGCTCGTCGCCGGAGAAGTCCGTCGAGTACGCCAGCCAGCGCCCGTCCGGGCTGACGTCGAACGCGCCCAGCGAGAAGAAGTCGTGCCCCTCGGCCAGCAGGTTGCCGTCGAGCAGCACCTCCTCGCCGTCGAGCGGGGCGCCGTCCGCGCTGACCGGTGGCTCGGACTCGCCGTCGCGGACCGCGCGCCGGCAGTGCACCCCGTACTGCTGGCCCTCGATCGTGCGGGTGTAGTACCAGTACCCGCCCTTGCGGGTGGGCACCGACAGGTCCGTCTCGCGGGTGCGCTGGCGGGTCTCCTCGAACAGCTCCGCCCGCAGGGCGGCCAGGTGCGCGGTGCGCTCCTCGGTGTACGCGTTCTCGGCGGTCAGGTAGGCGATCGTCTCCGGGTCGTCCTTGGCGGCGAGCCAGGCGTACTCGTCGACGACGGTGTCGCCGTGGTGGGTGCGCTCGGTGGGCACCCGCTTCGCCGCGGGCGGGGCAGTCTCGGTGGTCACGGCGGCCACGTTACCGGCCGACTCACCCTCCGTGCCGGACCAGCGGCATCCCGAACATCCCCACCCCGTCTTTCGTACACATGTACGATTGCCGGCATGGCGGCAGCAGCGAGTTCCCTCGGCCGGTCCGGAGCCCTCGAGATCACCCGGCGATTGACCGCGATCTGCGGTCCGCCGTTCGCCCGACTCGCCGGCTCGGCCGACGAGGTGGCCGGGCGGCCCGCGCGCTGGGTGGCGGTGCCCGGCGGGCCGCACGCCGCGGCCGAGGTGCTGCGGCTGGCCGCCGTCCACGATCTGACGGTGGTGCCCCGGGGCGCCGGCACGAAGATCGACTGGGGTGCCACCCCGACGCAGGTCGACATCCTGCTCGACACGGGTCGGCTGGCTGGCATCGGCCACGAGCCGGTGGGCGCCCCCGTGGTCGAGGTGGGCGCGGGCACTCCACTGCGGGCGGTACAGGCCACTCTGGAACGCACCGGGCAGCGGCTCGCGATGGACGCTCCCTCGCCCGGCGCGACCCTCGGCGGGGTGCTCGCCGCCGGGGAGGCCGGTCCACTGCGGCACCGCCACGGCAGCCCGTGCGACCAGCTCGTCGGCGTCCGCTATCTGGCCGCCGACGGTGAGCTGGTCAGCGCCGGCGGCGGCGCGCCGGGGCTCGACCTGGCCCGGCTGCTCTGTGGTTCGCAGGGCGCGCTCGGCGTGCTGGTCTCGGCGAGCCTGCGGGTGCAGCCGGTGCCCGCCAGCCGGCTGTGGGTGTCCCGGCCGGTGTGGACCCCGCTGGAGGTCCACGAGCTGATCCGGTCGATCCTCGCCGCCCGCCTCGACCCGGCGGCCATCGAGCTGGACCTGCCCGGCGGCCTGCCCCGGCCACGCAGCGTGTACCCGCCGGGCCATCCGTCCGCCACCGCCCGCGAGCGCCACCCGTCGATGTCCGGCCGGTCCGGGGCCCCGTCCCGGGCGGGCAGCCTCGTCGTGTTGCTCGAAGGCGGCCCGGCCGAGGTGAACGAACGCGCCGAACGGCTGGTTGGCCTGCTGCACGGCGAGGCGACCGTGACCCACTCGGCACCGCCGTGGTGGCGTCGTTACCCCTTCGCGCCCGGCGACACGGCACTACGGCTGGAGGTGCCGATCAGCGATCTGCACGCCGCCGTGTACGCGCTGCGCGACGCGGCCGGCGCTCCCGTGCCGGTGCGGGGCTCGGCCGGTCTGGGCGTGGTGCACGCGGCCCTGCCCGGCGCGGTGCCACCCGACCGGGTGGCGTCCATCCTGGCCGCCGTCCGGGGGGTGCTGCTGGCCCGGCAGGGTCGCTGCGTGGTCGTCTCCGCCCCGGCCGCCGTCCGACAGGCCGTCGACCTGTGGGGAGAGTTGGCCGGCCTGGTCCAGCTCCGCGCCGCGAAGGAGCACCTCGACCCGGAGCGACGCCTCGCCCCCGGCCGCCTCCCCGGCGGCCTGTGAGGCTGCCCCGGCCGGTGCGGACGTGACGCAACGCCGGCGGGGTGAGCCTGCGCCGGTCAGACCGCGTCGTTGCGGAGCACCAGGACGGCGATGTCGTCCCGGGGTGGCTCGACCGAGAAGTTGATGGCGGCGGCGCGCAGGCGCGCGGCGACCACGTCGGCGGAGTAGCCGGCCAGCGGCGCCGCCGCGTCGCGCAGCCGGTCGGTGCCGAACAGCTCCCGACCGTGCCGCCGCTCGGTGACCCCGTCGGTATAGAAGATCAGCGAGTCGCCGGGGGTGAGCGTGATCTCCGTCGTCGGTGAGGTGATGGTGTCGAGCAGACCCAGCGCCGTGCCCCCGGCACCGACGAACCGGGCGCCACCCGCGCCGGCCAGCAGCACCGGCCGGTCGTGCCCGGCCAGGTGCAGCGACACGTCGAGGTGGTCGCCGTCGCCCGGCCCCACCGCGGCCAGTGCCAACGTGCAGTACCGGCCGCCGCCCCGCTCGACGAGCGTCTCGTTGAGCCGGGCCAGCGCCTCCGGCAACGGCTTGCCGTCACCCACCAGCACCCGGATCACGTCCCGGACGAGCCCGGTGACCGCCGCCGCCTGGACGCCCTTGCCCGACACGTCGCCGATCACCACGAGCCAGCGTCCGTCGGGCAGCGGCACCACGTCGTAGAAGTCGCCACCCACCTCGGCGTCATCGCCGGTGGGTACGTACTCGGCGGCGAAGCCGATGCCCTCCACGACCGGCAGCACGGGCGGCAGCAGGGACTTCTGGAGCGTCTGCGCCACCCGTCGCCGCTCGGCGTGGATCCGGGCGTTCTCGATCGCCAGCGCGGCCCGCCGCGCCACGTCCTCCAGGACGGCCACCTCGTCCGGGTCGTGCCGGTGCCGTTGGTGCCGGCCCACCGCGAGAGTGCCGAGACGCTGGCCGCGGGCGATCAGCGGAACCGCGAAGCCCTCCATCGGGCCGCCGAGCGGGATCTGCGCCGCACTCCGGGACGCCTCCCGCAGCCGGGCCTGGATGGAATCCGGGCCGGTCTCCGCCAGCACCCGGTGCAGTTGTGGCAGCACCGACTCGTCGGCGTGGCTGGTCGCGGCCAACCGCAGCCGCCCCCACTCGTCGGTCGTGTGCACGGCGCACCACTGGCCCAGGCGGGGCACCACCAACTGCGGAATCAACGCCATGGTCAGCTCGACGTCCAGCGACTGGGCCAGCAGCTCGCTGGCCTCGGCGAGGAACGTCAGCCAGGCCTGCCGGCGGACGTCCGCCCGGCGCAGCCGGTCGTTCTCCAGGTGCAGCGACAGCCGCTCCGCGGTGAGCACCGCCAACGGGCGGGCGTACGCCGATGGCGCTGCGTCCAGCTCCAACTCCCCGGCGTACGGGCGGTGCACGGTCAGCGGCACCCGGAGCAGTTCGCTGTCGGGGCGGGGCTGCCGGCCGAAACGTGCCAACAACTGTCGGCCCTGCCCGTCGCCCCGGTCGAGGCGGACGGCCCCACCGGCCGCGCCGACCATCTCGGCGACCCGGTTGAGCAGGCTGGCGGCGAAGTCCGGCAGCGGGTCGTCCGCGTACATGTCGGGGGCGGTCTGCATGAGTTCGCTCATCGCGCCCGCGCTCGGCGCCGAGCCGTCGCCGGCCCCGGGTCCGGCGGCCACCGACGTGCCGCCGGCGCTGGCGCCGGCGCCCGGCTCGGTGCCGGGCCGGTCCAGGCGGAACCAGACGCCCTTGCCGGTCGGCAGGTACGTGGTGCCCCAGCGGCTGGCGAAGTGGTCGACGAGCAGCAGTCCGCGACCTCGCTCGGAGACCTCGTCGATCTCCGCCGTGTCGTTGCGGGTGCCGACGGTCAGCTCGTCGTTGCCGGAGCTGGGCGCGAAGTCGGAGACGGTCACAGAGAGCCCGACATCGTCCGCCACGACCTCGATGTCCAGTTCGGTGCCGGCGTGCTCGACGGCGTTGGTGGTCAGCTCGGTGGTGAGCAGCAGCGCCTCGTTGACCAGGTCGTCGAGGTGCGCCTCGGCCAGGACGGAGCGGACGACCGCGCGGGCGGCGGCGGGCGTACGGCGGTCGGCGGGCAGACGGACACGCCGGACAGCCCCGTTCCGGGCCCCGGCCGTCGCGGGCCCCGCCTCGGCTGACACCCCCGTATCCTCTACCGTCCCCCGGCCGGGTGCCAAGCGGATCGGTGATCGGTGGGGGCGGCGCGGCGTCTCCAACGTGACGAGCGCCACTGGGCGACTTCTGTGTCCGGTTGGGTACCGCCGCGAGGATCCCGGGGGCCGACGGGTTCGATCGGCGGGTCGCGCACCCTGGCACTACGGCCGACGCGGGCACAATATGGGGTGCCGGTGTGTCTGTACGGGCACGGACCCCCCCAGGTGAGCGAGGCATCATGACCACGGCGAAGCAGTCGTACGCGGATCCGTCCGCGCCCGACCAGGACGCGCTCCTCGATGAGCTGACCGAGGCGCTGCGACGGGTTCGTCGCGGTGATCTGAAGGTCCGGCTGCCCCGTCGCGCCGGCAAGGCGGGCGAGGTCGCGGACGCCTTCAACGAGGTGGTCTCGGTCCAGGAGCGTCAGTACCTGGACCTGCGGCGGATCAGCCGGATCGTCGGTCGGGACGGTCGGCTCACCGAGCGGCTCGATGACGAGGGGCTGGACGGCTCCTGGGCGGAGGGGCAGCGGGCGATCAACTCGCTGATCGACGACCTGGGCCGGCCGACGACCGAGATCGCCCGCGTCATCGTGGCGGTCGCCGACGGCGACCTGTCCCAGCACATGGCGTTGGAGATCGACGGTCGGCCGCTGCGCGGTGAGTACCTGCGGATCGGGCGCACCGTGAACACGATGGTCGACCAGCTCTCGTCGTTCTCCAACGAGGTGACCCGGGTGGCCCGTGAGGTGGGCACCGAGGGCAAGCTGGGCGGCCAGGCCGACGTGCGGGGTGTCGCCGGCACGTGGAAGGACCTCACCGACTCGGTGAACACCATGGCGTCGAACCTGACCGGCCAGGTGCGGTCGATCTCGCAGGTGGCGACGGCGGTGGCCAAGGGCGACCTGTCGCAGAAGATCACGGTCAGCGCGCGCGGTGAGGTGGCCGAGCTGGCGGCCACGATGAACTACCTCACGGACACGCTGCGGCTCTTCGCCGAGCAGGTGACCCGGGTGGCCCGCGAGGTGGGCACCGAGGGCAAGTTGGGCGGGCAGGCCGAGGTGCCGAACGTGGCGGGCACCTGGAAGGACCTGACCGACAGCGTCAACTCGATGGCGTCGAACCTGACCGCCCAGGTCCGCAACATCGCGCAGGTCTCCACGGCGGTGGCGCGGGGTGACCTGTCGCAGAAGATCACCGTGGCGGCGCAGGGCGAGATCCTGGAGCTGAAGGACACCGTCAACACGATGGTGGACCAGTTGTCGTCGTTCGCCGACGAGGTCACGCGGGTGGCCCGTGAGGTGGGCATCGAGGGCAAGTTGGGTGGTCAGGCGCAGGTACGCGGCGTCTCCGGCACCTGGCGTGACCTCACCGAGAACGTCAACCAGTTGGCCGGCAACCTGACCAGCCAGGTCCGCAACATCTCCCAGGTCTCCACGGCAGTGGCGAAGGGGGACCTGTCGCAGAAGATCACCGTTGACGCGCAGGGCGAGATCCTGGAGCTGAAGAACACCGTCAACACGATGGTCGACCAGCTCTCGTCGTTCGCGGACGAGGTGACCCGGGTGGCCCGCGAGGTGGGCACCGAGGGCAACCTGGGCGGTCAGGCGCAGGTCAAGGGCGTCAGCGGTACGTGGCGTGACCTGACGGACAACGTGAACTCGATGGCGTCGAACCTGACCAGCCAGGTCCGCAACATCGCCTCGGTGACCACGGCGGTGGCGAAGGGCGACCTGTCGCAGAAGATCACGGTGGACGCGCGGGGCGAGATCCTGGAGCTGAAGTCGACGGTCAACACGATGGTGGACCAGCTCTCGTCGTTCGCGGACGAGGTGACCCGGGTGGCCCGTGAGGTGGGCACCGAGGGCAAGCTCGGCGGTCAGGCCCAGGTGCGTGGGGTCGCCGGCACCTGGCGCGACCTGACCGACAACGTGAACTCGATGGCGTCGAACCTGACGGCCCAGGTCCGCAACATCGCCCAGGTCTCGACGGCGGTGGCGAAGGGCGATCTGTCGCAGAAGATCACGGTGGACGCGCGGGGCGAGATCCTGGAGCTGAAGTCGACCGTCAACACGATGGTGGACCAGCTCTCGTCGTTCGCGGACGAGGTGACCCGGGTGGCCCGTGAGGTGGGTACCGAGGGCAAGCTCGGCGGTCAGGCCCAGGTCAAGGGCGTGTCCGGCACCTGGCGTGACCTGACGGACAACGTGAACTCGATGGCGTCGAACCTGACCAGCCAGGTCCGCAACATCGCCTCGGTGACCACCGCGGTGGCGAAGGGCGACCTGAGCCAGAAGATCACCGTGGACGCCCAGGGCGAGATCCTGGAGCTGAAGTCGACCGTCAACACGATGGTCGACCAGCTCTCGTCGTTCGCCGACGAGGTGACCCGGGTCGCCCGCGAGGTCGGCATCGAGGGCAAGTTGGGTGGTCAGGCGCAGGTCAAGGGCGTCTCCGGCACCTGGCGCGACCTCACCGAGAACGTCAACCAGCTCGCCTCGACGTTGACCACCCAGCTACGTGCCATCGCCCAGGTGTCCACGTCGGTGACCCGGGGCGATCTGACCCAGCGGATCGCCGTCAAGGCGCAGGGCGAGGTCGCCGAGCTGAAGGACAACATCAACCAGATGATCGTCACCCTCCGGGAGACGACCAAGAAGAACGCCGAGCAGGGCTGGCTGGACTCCAACCTGGCCCGCATCGGCGGCCTGTTGCAGGGCCAGCGCGACCTCGGCGAGGTCTGCCGCATGATCATGACCGAGGTGACGCCGCTGGTCGACGCGCAACTCGGCGCGTTCTTCCTGGCCGACGACACCGACGGCAGCATGCGGCTGCGGTTGACCTCGTCGTACGGCTATGTGGCGCGGGGGCACGACGTGACCTTCGGGCCGGGTGAGGGGCTGGTCGGGCAGACCGCCCTCTCGCGTCGGACGATCCGGGTCAGCGCCCCACCGAACAGCCGCCTCACGCTGCGCTCCGGTCTGGCCGAGACACCCCCGACCGACCTGGTGGTGCTCCCCGTGCTGTTCGAGGGGGAGCTGCTCGGGGTGATCGAGTTCGCCAGCGTGTCCGCCTTCTCCGAGCTGCACCTGTCGTTCCTGGAGCGGCTGGTGCTCACCATCGGCATCGCGGTCAACACCATCCAGGCCAACCGGCGTACGGAGGAGCTGCTGGCCCAGTCGCAGCGGCTGGCGCACGAGATGCAGGAGCAGTCGGCGGAGTTGCAGCGCACCAACGCCGAGCTGGAGGAGAAGGCCACCCTGCTCTCCGAGCAGAAGGGCAACATCGAGACCAAGAACCGGGAGATCGAGCTGGCCCGCCTCGGCCTGGAGGAGAAGGCGCAGCAGCTCACCCGGGCGTCGGCGTACAAGTCGGAGTTCCTCGCCAACATGAGCCACGAGCTGCGTACGCCGCTGAACTCGTTGCTGCTGCTGGCCCGCCTGCTCGCGGAGAACTCGGAGCAGAACCTCAGCCCGAAGCAGATCGAGTTCGCCCGGACGATCCACGGCTCCGGCTCCGACCTGCTGCGGCTGATCGACGACATCCTCGACCTGTCCAAGATCGAGGCAGGCCGGATGGACGTCGAGCCCACCGAGATCCGCTTCACCGAGCTGCGCGGCTTCGTCGAGCAGGCGTTCGCGCCGCAGGCCGAGGAGAAGAATCTCGACTTCCAGGTACGCGTCAGCAAGGATCTGCCGCCGGCGCTGGTGACCGACGCGCAGCGGTTGCAGCAGATCCTGCGCAACCTGCTCTCCAACGCGGTGAAGTTCACCGACAACGGCGCGGTGACGTTGCGGATCGCGCCGGCCGCGCCGAACGCGGTGTTCGACGTGCCCGCGCTGACGAACGCCCAGCAGGTGATCGCCTTCACGGTGATCGACACCGGGATCGGCATCTCCGACGACAAGCTGTCGATCATCTTCGAGGCGTTCCAGCAGGCGGACGGCACGACCAGCCGCCGCTACGGCGGCACCGGTCTGGGTCTGTCGATCAGCCGGGACCTGGCGCGACTGATCGGTGGCACGATCACCGTCTCGTCGGCGCCCGGCCAGGGCTCGACGTTCACGTTGTTCGTACCCCAGGTCCTCGCTCCGGACGCGGTCGTCGCGCCGCAGTCGCCGTCGCCACAGCGCGCCGGCCTGCCGTCGTCGCTGCTCATGCCGCCGCTGGAGCTGTTGCCGGAGCGGCCGGAGGCGCCGGCCACCCGGCAGCTGGACGGGGCCACGGTGCTGATCGTGGACGACGACGTGCGCAACGTCTTCGCTCTGACCAGCGCGTTGGAGCTGCACGGCATGACCGTGCTGTACTCGGACAACGGGGCGGACGGCGTCCGCCTGCTGGCCGAGCATCCGGAGGTGGACATCGTGCTGATGGACGCCATGATGCCCGACCAGGACGGGTACGAGACGACCCGTCAGATCCGGCGTAACCACCGGTTCGCCGACCTCCCCGTCGTCTTCCTGACCGCGAAGGCGATGCCGGGCGACCGCGAGTCGGCGCTCGCGGCCGGAGGAAGCGACTACATCACCAAGCCGGTCGACCTCGACGACCTGATCGAGCTGATGTCGTCCTGGATCAGCGGCAGCCGCACCGAGGAGACTTCGTGACCCAGATGGCCAAGGCGCTGCTCGTGGACGACCGCCGGGAGAACCTGATGGCCCTGGAGGCGATCCTCCAGGGCCTGCCGGTCCAGTCGGTGGCCGTGGAGAGCGGCGAGGCGGCCCTCAAGCAGTTGCTGGTGGACGACTTCGCGGTGATCCTGTTGGACGCGCAGATGCCGGACATGGACGGCTTCGAGACGGCCAGTCACATCAAGCGCCGGGAGCGCACCCGGCACGTGCCGATCATCTTCCTCACCGCCGCCGACCGGGACGCCCAGCTCGCTCTGCGGGGCTACCAGGTGGGCGCCGTGGACTACCTGACCAAGCCGTTCGACCCGTGGGTGCTGCGGGCCAAGGTGTCGGTCTTCGTCGAGCTGTGGGTGAAGACCCGGCAGTTGGCCGCCCAGTCGGACCTGGTGCGGGATCGCGACGCGCAGTGGCGGCGACTCACCGACGCGGTCGACGAGGCCACCACCCTGCTGCGCTCGGACGACCGGGAGGCGCGGGACCGTGCAGTCGGGCTCCTCGAACAGGCCCGCTGGGGCAACACGGCCTGACCAGCCGCGTTCGGCAGCTCGTGGCTGGGGCCGGGCCGGCTCACGCTCGCGGCGCCGGCCTGCGGGTCAGGCTTCGCCGGGTCGGAGGTGGCCGGTGGCGGCCCGGCGGACGCGCCAGCGTTCGCCGAGTGAGTCGATCTCTTCCTGGACGAAGATAAAGAAGTCGCGCATCTCGGCCACCCGTTCGCCGGCCGGCGTCTCCGCGCCGAGCGCCCCGATGCCGCCCTCGGCCACGTCGATGAACGTCTTGTAGATCGCGGTCTTCGTGATGGTCCCCTCGTACCAGGGGTTCTCCGGCATCCGGTAACGGTCGCGGCGGGAGCGGGGGACCGGCTCGCGGATCAGCATGCCGAACTGGGTGAGGTAACGGACCGCGCCGCTGACCGCCGCCGCGCTGACTCCGAGCCGTTCGCCGATCTCGGCGGCCGTCAGCGGATCGTCCGCGCTCATCACGGTGAACAGCACCCGAGCGGCCATCCGGGGGAAGCCGACCTCGGCGAACGTGAGGGCCATCCGTTCGACGAAGAGGTGCACCGGGTCGTGGCCGTCGGCCGCTGCCATCTCTGCCCCTCCCGTGTGGTTTGTGGGCACCGATGGTGCCGCGCTCACACTGTCTTCACAACTTTGTGAAACGAGTGTAGCTTCCGATATATGGAAACTCCGATTGAAGTGTCCGGCCTGGTCAAGACCTTCGGCCGCGTCCGGGCGCTCGACGGTCTCGACCTGAATGTCCGCGCCGGCGAGGTGCACGGGTTCCTCGGGCCGAACGGCGCCGGCAAGTCGACGGCCATTCGGGCGCTCCTCGGTCTGCTGCGGACGGACGCGGGGGCCGTCCGCCTGCTCGGGGGCGATCCGTGGCGCGACGCGGTGGCCCTGCACCGCCGGCTGGCGTACGTGCCGGGCGACGTGACGCTCTGGCCCAACCTCTCCGGCGGCGAGGTCATCGACCTGCTCGGCCGGATGCGCGGCGGCCTCGACCCGGCCCGCCGAGCCGAACTGCTCGAATCCTTCGAGCTGGATCCCCGCAAGAAGGGCCGGACGTACTCCAAGGGCAACCGGCAAAAGGTCGGCCTGGTGGCCGCCCTCGCGTCGGACGCCGAACTCCTCATCCTGGACGAGCCGACGTCCGGCCTGGACCCTCTCATGGAGGAGGTCTTCCAGCACTGGGTACGCCGGGCGAAGGCCGACGGCCGCACCGTGCTGCTCTCCAGCCACATCCTGGCCGAGGTGGAGGCGCTCTGCGACCGGGTGACGATCATCCGCAACGGGCGGGACGTGGAGACCGGCACCCTGAGCGAGCTGCGGCACCTGCGGCGCACCTCCATCGAGGCCGAGCTGACCGGTCCGGTGGACGGGCTGGGTCAGCTCACCGGCGTGCACGACCTGCGGGTGGACGGGCAGCGGGTGCGCTTCGACGTGGAGGACGCCGCGCTGGACAGCGCGCTCCGTCGACTAACCGAGATCGGCGTACGCAGCCTGGTCAGCCAACCGCCGACGCTCGAGGAGTTGTTCCTGCGGCACTACCAGGGCGAGCAGGTGCGCTCGTGACCGCGAGGAGTGAGCCGGGTTTGCGCGGCACCGCGTTCACCGGCACCCGACACCTGATGCGCCTGATCCTGCGGCGGGACCGGATCGTGCTGCCCATCTGGATCCTTCCGCTGGCCGTGCTGCCGGCCAGCTACGCCGGCGCGTTCACCGGCCTCTATCCGACCGCCGCCGAGCGGGCCGCCTACCTGGCCAGCACGGCGAGCAACCCGTCGATCGTCGCGCTGCTCGGTCCGGTGTACGGCGACAGCATCGGCGCGCTCACCGTCCAGCGAGCCGGGCTGTTCGCCATGATTGCCGCCCTGGCGAGCGTGCTGACGGTGGTACGACACACCCGCACCGAGGAGGAGGCCGGCCGGCGGGAGTTGCTGGGCGCATCGGTCCTCGGCCGGTACGCCGGGCTGACCGCGGCGCTGCTGGTCACGTACGCCGCGAATCTGCTGCTCGGCCTGCTCATCGCCGGCGGCCTGGTCGCGGCGGGCCTGCCTGGTGCCGGATCGCTGCTCTTCGGCGCCGGCGTGGCCCTGACCGGCATCGCGTTCGCCACGGTCGGCGGCCTGGCCGCGCAGCTCACCCAGAGCGCCGGCGGGGCGCGCGGCATCGGGCTGGGCGTGCTCGGGTTGGCGTTCGCGCTGCGCCTCGGCGGCGACGCCGGAGGTTCCGGTGGCAGCGGCGGACGTGCCGAATGGCTGAGCTGGATCTCCCCGCTCGGCTGGGGGCCCCGGGGGCGGGCCTTCACCGGCGAGCGTTGGTGGGTGCCGCTGCTACCGGTGCTGTTCAGTGTGGCGGTGGCGCTCGTCGCGTACCCCGTCTCGGTACGCCGGGACGTGGGCGCCGGCGTGCTGCCGCCCCGGCTCGGCCCGGCCACCGCGGGCGGCGCGCTGGCCGGACCGTTCGGCCTGGCCTGGCGGCTGCACCGGGGCCAGTTGCTCGGCTGGGCGGTCGGCTTCGGGCTGCTCGGTCTGGTGCTGGGCGGCGCGGCGGACGCGGCCGGCGACGCGGTGCAGGGCAACGAGCAGGTCGCCGAGCTGCTGGCCCGGCTGGGTGGGTCGACGACGTTGGCCGAGGCGTACCTCGGCAGCACGTTGAGCCTGACCGCGCTGGCCGCCGCCGGGTACGGCATCCAGGCCGCGCTGCGGGCGCGGGCGGAGGAGACCGCCGGGCGGGCCGAACCGCTGCTCGCCACGGCGGTGAGCAGGGTCCGCTGGCTGGCGGCGCACCTGGTCTTCGCGCTGCTCGGCCCGGTGGTCGTGTTGGCCGTGACGGGGGCGGCGACGGGACTGTCGTACGGCCTCAGCGTCGGTGACGTCGGCGGCGAGGTGCCCCGGATGCTCGGCGTGGGGCTGGTCCAGGTTCCGGCGGCGTGGGTCCTCGCGGGGCTGGCGGCGCTGCTGGTGGGGTGGCTGCCCCGGTTCTCCTGGGCGGCCTGGGCGGTGCTCGCGGGCTGCCTGCTGCTGGGTCAGATCGGCGCGATCCTGGAGCTGAGCCAGTGGGTCCTGGACATCTCCCCGTTCACCCACACCCCCCAGGTCCTGAACAACAACTGGACCCCGCTACCCCTGCTGGCCCTGAGCGCAGCAGCAGCCACCCTCCTAACCCTGGCCCTGAAGACCTTCCATACCCGAGACATCCCCACCCCCTGAAGCACGCGTTGATCAAGAGGTCCGCGTCAGCGGAAGCGCGATTTCTGACGCAAACCTCTTGATCAACAGGGTGGTCGAGGTCGTGCGCGGGGTTGGGGGTGGGGGTGGGGTGGGGGTTAGCCGGTGGGTTGGTCGTTTTTGATCATCAGGGCGCTGCGCAGGCCGGTGATGTCCAGGACGCGGATCAGGAAGTCGCCGACGTGGGTGAGCATCAGCAGGCTCTGCGCGTGGCTGGCCTTGCGGCTGAGCACCACGAGTGTGCCCAGGCCCTGCGAGTCGCAGAAGGTGACGCCGCCGAGGTCGAGCACGATCCGCGGGGGCGGATCGGTCAGCACCTCGTTGACCACGGTGCTGAGCTGGGCGGCCGTGAGCATGTCGATCTCACCGGCCAGGCGAAGCACTGCTTCGTCGCCCGTCCGGTGTAGCGTGATGGACAGTTCGGCACGATCCACTCGGTCAGCCTAGCGCGATCCAGCCGACCCGGCCTGTCGAGGCGACGAGCCGGTCCATCGGGCACCGGAGCTGGGTGAGCCCGGTAACCCTCGCCCGGGGTGGCTGCTGGTTGACCGTCCGGCGCTGACACAATGGCGGCATCGTGACCGACATCGTTTCCGCCGGATCTGGCCGCTACCCGGCCGACGCGCCGGCCTCCGAGGCCCTGTTCGACCGCGCCCGCGCCATCGTGCCGGGCGGGGTCAACTCCCCCGTGCGCGCCTTCCAGGCGGTTGGCGGCACCCCGCGCTTCATGGTCCGTGGTGAGGGCCCGTGGCTGTACGACGCCGACGGTCGCCGCTACGTCGACCTGGTGTGCTCGTGGGGTCCGCTGATCCTCGGGCACGCCCACCCGGAGGTGGTGGACGCCGTGCAGACGGCCGCCGCCCGGGGCACCAGCTTCGGCACGCCCACCCCGGGCGAGGTGGAGCTGGCCGCCGAGATCGTCGACCGGACGCCGGTGGAGCAGGTCCGCCTGGTCAACTCCGGCACCGAGGCGACCATGTCGGCGATCCGGCTGGCCCGCGGCTTCACCGGCCGCTCCAAGATCGTCAAGTTCGCGGGTTGCTACCACGGGCACGTCGACGCGCTGCTCGCCTCCGCCGGTTCCGGTGTGGCGACCCTCGGCCTGCCCGACTCGCCCGGCGTCACCGGCGCGGCGGCCAGCGAGACGATCGTGCTGCCGTACAACGACATCCGGGCCGTCGAGGAGGCGTTCGCCGCCGAGGGCCCGCACATCGCCGCCGTGATCACCGAGGCCGCCGCCGGCAACATGGGCGTGGTCGCGCCCCGCGACGGCTTCAACCAGCAGTTGGCCCGGATCGCGCACGCGCACGGCGCCCTGCTCGTCGTCGACGAGGTGATGACCGGGTTCCGGGTCTCCCGCGCCGGGTGGCACGGCCTCGACGCCTCCGAGGCGGACCTGTGGACGTACGGCAAGGTCATGGGTGGTGGCCTGCCCGCCGCGGCGTTCGGCGGGCGCGCGGACATCATGGCGCGTCTCGCGCCGGCCGGCCCGGTCTACCAGGCCGGGACGCTCTCCGGTAACCCGCTGGCCTGCGCCGCCGGTCTGGCGACCCTGCGGCTCGCCGACGACGCGCTCTACCGCAGGCTCGACGACACGGCCGCCGTCGTGGGCAAGCTCGCGTCCGACGCGCTGGCCGCCGCCGGGGTCCCGCACCGTTTGTCGTACGCGGGCAGCATGTTCTCCATCTTCTTCACGGACGCCGACGTGGTCGACTACGACAGCGCGCGCACCCAGCAGGTGCCGGCGTTCAAGGCGTTCTTCCACTCGATGCTCGCCTCCGGCGTCTACCTGCCGCCGAGCGCGTTCGAGTCGTGGTTCGTGTCGGCGGCGATCGACGACGCCGCTCTGGAGCACATCGCCGCCGCGCTGCCGACGGCGGCGAATGCGGCGGCAGCCGCTGGTCACGGGGGGTAGTAGACAGTGGCGAAGACGGTGGTCCACGTGCTCCGGCACGGCGAGGTGCACAACCCCGACCAGATCCTGTACGGGCGGCTGCCCGGTTTCCGCCTCAGTGAGCTGGGCGTGCAGATGGCCAAGGCCGCCGCGCAGGGTCTCGCCGAGCGGGAGATCGTGCACGTGGTGGCCAGCCCGTTGGAGCGCGCCCAGCAGACCGCCGAGCCGATCGCCGCCCAGTTCGGGCTGCCGGTCGGGGTGGACGAGCGGCTGATCGAGAGCGCCAACTGGTTCGAGGGCAAGAAGGTCTCCCCGGGCGACGGGTCGTTCCGCGACCCGCGCAACTGGTGGGTGCTGCGCGACCCGGTGACACCGTCCTGGGGGGAGGCGTACCGGGTGATCGCCGAGCGGATGTTCGCGGCCGTGCACGCCGCCCGGGTCGCCGCCGAGGGACGCGAGGCGGTGCTGGTGTCGCACCAGCTCCCGATCTGGACGCTGCGTCGTCACGTCGAGCGCAAGCGGCTCTGGCACGACCCGCGCAAGCGCCAGTGCGGGCTGGCCAGCCTCACGTCGTTCCACTTCGACGACGCGAAGGTGGTGGGCATCGGCTACAGCGAGCCGGCCGCGCACCTCGTCGCTCTCTCCGCGACAGCCCGGACGGCCAAGGGGGCCTGATGACCACCCGGAGGTGGACCGCCGGTCTGCTCGCCGCCGTCGCCACGGTGGCGCTGGTCGGCTGTACGGCGTCGAAGGGGCAGGAGAAGACCTGCTCGACCACCTCCGACGGCATCATCGAGTGCGCGCCGGACCAGCGTTCCGCGCCGCCGAAGCTCGCCGGTGAGCTGCTCACCGGCGGCACGTACGACGTCAGCGAGGCCCGTGGCCAGGTGGTCGTGGTCAACTTCTGGGGCTCCTGGTGCCCGCCCTGCCGGGCCGAGGCGGACGACCTGGAAGCCGTCTACCAGGCCACCAAGGGCTCCGGGGTGAGCTTCCTCGGCGTCAACGTGCAGGATTCGCGGGACAAGGCCAAGGCGTTCGAGCAGGGACGGGTCACCTATCCGAGCCTGTTCGACCCGCCGAGCAAGCTGGCGCTGTCCCTGGACATCCCGCCGAACACCGTCCCGGCGACCGTCGTGCTCGACCGGGAGGGCCGGGTCGCCGTGGTGATCCGGGCGGCCGTCACGCAGGAGGGCCTGCGACCGGTCGTCGATCGGATCGCGGCCGAGAAGCCGGCGTCGAACTGATGGGCGAGACGTTCAAGGAGCTGGCCCAGAGCGGGCCGCTGGTGCTCGCCATCGGCGCGGCGGCGCTAGCCGGCCTGGTCAGCTTCCTCTCCCCGTGCGTGCTCCCACTCGTCCCCGGCTACCTCTCGTATGTCACCGGCCTAGCCGGCGCCAACCTCGAAGGCCGTGTAAGGAAGGGCACCTTGTTACCGCCTGCGGTAGAGGAAGGGGCCCTTCCTTTCACTTCGGCGGGCGGGGGTGGAGCTGTTGCCGTACGGGAGCGGACCGCGGCGGTCGCCGTCAAGGGCCGGGTGCTCGCCGGGACGCTGCTCTTCATCGCCGGCTTCACCGTGGTCTTCGTGGCCACCGCGATCCTGTTCGCCAGCATCGGTCGGGTCTTCTTCGACTACGAGCGGCAGTTGGAGATCGTCGTCGGTGTGCTGATCATCGTGCTCGGCCTGGGCTACCTGGGGATGATCCCGGCGCTGCAACGCGAGTTCCGGATCTCCCGGCTGCCGTCGGCCGGCCTGCTCGGCGCGCCGGTCTTCGGGGCGGTGTTCGCGCTGAGCTGGGTGCCGTGCACCGGGCCGACCCTCGGCGCGGTGATGGGCATGGCGGCCACCAGTGGGCAGAGCGACCGGGCCGTGGTGCTCGCCGTGGCGTACTGCCTCGGGTTGGGGATACCGTTCGTCGTCTTCGGGCTGGGCTTCCAGCGCCTGCTCGGGGTCTTCCGCGCCATCCGGCGCAACAGCCGCTGGGTCACCCGGGTCGGCGGCGCCCTGCTCATCCTGATCGGCCTGGCGCTGGTCACCGGCGGATGGCAGAGCTTCGTGATCTGGTTGCAGACCACCGTCGGGGTGGGCGAGGTGAGCATATGACGGTCGTCGACGAGCGCCCGGAGGCCGAGGCCCCGGCGCCGCGCCGCCGGCCCAGCCGGCTGCTGGCCCTGCTGCGCAACTCGTGGCGGCAGCTCACGAGCATGCGTACGGCCCTGATCCTGCTCTTCCTGCTGGCAATCGCCGCGATCCCCGGATCGGTGCTGCCGCAGCGCGGGATCAGCCCGGAGAAGGTCAACCAGTACTTCGTCGACCACCCGGACTGGGCGCCTCGGCTGGACCGGATCGGCGCGTTCGAGGTTTTCGGGTCGGTCTGGTTCTCCGCCATCTACCTGCTGCTGTTCACGTCGCTGATCGGCTGCATCACGCCCCGCCTGCGCGACCACTTCCGGGCGCTGCGGTCCCGGCCACCGGTCGCGCCCAAGCGGCTGGCCCGGCTGCCGCAGCACACCACGCTGCCCGCCCCGGCCGGCGGCGTGGACGCCGTCGCCGAGGTGCTGCGCAAGCGCCGTTGGCGGGTCGAGGTACGCGGGAACGAGGTCTCCGCCGAGAAGGGCTACCTCAAGGAGACCGGCAACCTGTTGTTCCACACCTCGCTCATCGCGGTGCTGATCGGCGTCGCGCTCGGCTCCTGGTACGGGTGGAGCGGCAACCGTCTGCTGGTGGCGGGCGCGGACAACGCGTTCTGCAACACCCGCCAGCAGTACGCCGAGGCCAAGCTCGGCCCCCGCGTCGACAGCGCCGACCTGCCCCGCTTCTGCCTGCGGCTGGACGATTTCCAGGCCCGGTTCCTGCCGTCCGGCCAGCCGCAGTTCTTCAACGCCCGGGTGACCGTGGACGGCCCCGACGAGCCGACCCGCAGCGCGGACTTCTCGGTCAACTCGCCGCTGCGTCTCGCCGACGCGAGCGTCTACCTGCTCGGCCACGGGTACGCCCCGGTGATCCGCTACACCGACCGGTACGGCAACAGCCAGGTCAGTGACGAGCCGTTCCTGACCACCGGTGACATGGGCCTGACCAGCGAGGGGCTGGCCGCCTTCCCGGACGCGAACGTCGACCCGGCGACCGGCAAGCGGGTACCGGGCGAGCAGGTGGCGTTCACCGGCATCTACCTGCCCACCGCGCCGCAGCAGCCGCCGTTCGTCCGCTCCGAGTACCCCACCGAGCGCAACCCGGCGCTGAACCTGGTCGCCTACCGGGGCAACCTCGGCATGGACGCCGGTATCCCCGGCTCGGTCTACCAGCTCGACCAGCGGCAGGTGCGCAACGGCAAGGTCAAGGAAGTCGGCAGCAAGCTGCTCCGCAAGGGCGAGAAGTGGACGCTTGACGACGGCACAACCGTCGAGTTCCTGGGCACTGAGCGGTACGTGACGCTCTCCGTCCGGCACGATCCCGGTTCGACACCGTTGCTGGTGAGCTGCGGTGTGCTGCTGGTCGGGCTGATGGGTTCGCTGTTCGGGCGGCGTCGCCGGGTGTGGTTCCGGGTGCTGCCGGCCGACCCCGCTGATGGATCTCCGACAGGCGGTAGTAGCTTGATGGAGGCCGGTGGGTTGCCGCGCACCGACTATCCAGGGTTCGCCGACGAGTTCGCCCAGTTGGTCGCCGCCGTGAACGGTGACGAACGGGCGGCCGAGCGGGCCGGTGCCGACACCGAATCCGGTGGCCCGGCCGGTGTGCGAGAAGGGACCGAGTGATGTCCGCGCTCTCCGACAATCTGGTGACCTTCGCGATCCTGACGTATCTGATCGCGATGATCAGCCACGCCGTCGAGTATGCGTTGGGCAACGCGCGTACCCGGGCCGCCGTGGCGTCGCCCGCTCGCGAGCTGGTGGGTGCCGGGGTCGGCGGTGCCGGCGGCGTGACCGCCGAGCCGTCCGGACCGGTGCCGCCGTCCGTCGACGGCTCGGCCGACCGGGCGCGGATCGCCGGGCTGGTCGCGGTGGGTGCCACCGCCCTCGCCGCCGTACTGCACCTCGGGGCGCTGGTCACCCGCGGTCTCGCGGCGGACCGCATGCCGTGGGGCAACATGTACGAGTTCGTGCTCACGGTGACGTTCATCGGGGTCGCGGCCTGGCTGGTGGTGCTCTGGAAGCGGCCGTCGCTGCGCAAGCTCGGGCTGTTCCTCACCCTGGTCATGGTGCTCCTGGTGGCCACCGCCGAGCTGGTCCTGTACGTGCCGATCGTGCCGCTGGTGCCGGCGCTGAACTCGTACTGGTTCGTCATCCACGTCTCGACCATCGTGTTCGCGTCCGGCATCTTCCTGCTCGGCGCGGTGCCGGCCGTCGGCTTCCTCATGCGCAACGGGTTCGAGCAGGGCAAGCGGAGCTTCCCGTACACCCTCGCCAAGCGGCTGCCCGCCGCGGCCAGCCTGGAGCGGCTGACGTTCGCGTTGCACGCGTTCGCCTTCCCGATCTTCACTTTCGCGGTGATCGCCGGCGCGATCTGGGCCGAGGCGGCCTGGGGTCGGCCGTGGGGCTGGGACCCGAAGGAGACCTGGGCGTTCATCTCCTGGGTGGTCTACGCCGGATACCTGCACGCGCGGGCCACGCCCAGCGTGAAGCGGAACGTGGCCACCTGGATCGCCGTGCTCGGCTTCCTCACCATGCTGATGAACCTGTTCGGCGTGAACATCTTCTTCACCGGCCTGCACTCGTACGGCGGGCTGAACTGACCTGGCAACACAGCGCGGGCCGGCCACGGAATCGTCCGTGACCGGCCCGCGTCGTCAGGGCGTGTGCGGTCAGCCGACGGTCACCGGCGCGACGTCGTTGCCCGGGTTGTCGTCCACCCGCGGGTAGCGGCCGTACGGCTGGACCTCGCCGGGCGTCCCGGAGAGGCTGTCGATGCGCAGGTCGAAGGTGACCGTGTTGCTGGTCCCGGCGGTGAACACGGCCCTTCCCCCGTCGCAGTACCAGGTCTTCGGGGCGTCGTCGCCGTTCTCCTCCTCCTCACTGCCGGTCTGTGAGCAGCGCGGGCTGCCCAGCACGGTGATGCCGGCCGGCGGGGTGAAGTAGAACGCGCCGACCGTGTCGCCGGAGATCGTGCCGTCCGGCACGCCCGGCCCTTCGTTACGGATGCCCACGGTGACCTGGACGGTGTCGCCGACCGCACCGGTGACGGCGGCGCCCTGGGCGACGATGTCGAAGGCGCCGTGCACCGCACGCAGGTAGGTCTGCCCGCCGACGCCGTCGACCTCGACCGGGATCACGCCGAGCGGCTTTCCGACCGGCCGGAGCCGCAGTGCCTGGTCGCTCTCGCGGTGCGTGAGTCGCACACCGCTCGGAAGGGGCCCGGCGGTCGCCAGCGGCTCCACGATCTGGGTGATCCGCTTGTCGCCGAGGGTGGCCGGACCGACCGTGGTGGCGAGCCCGCCGCGCAGCTCGTGCCGCTGGCCGGGCGCGAACGTGCCCCGCACGGTGCAGACGACCACGGTGGCGAGCACCTGGTCGGTGCCGTAGCGGCAGTTGCGGTAGCTGGCCGGGACGAGGCCGACCGGGAAGCGCATGGTGAGCCGCAGGTCGACGGCCGGTTGGTCGCCGGCGTTGACCACGGCCACCGGGGCGGCGCGGGTGTCACCCACGTCGACGCCGTCGACGTACTCGTCGACCATGTCGAGCAGGTCGGGCCCGGACCGCACGGTGATCGTCGCCTGCTGGGTGGACACCTCGGTCTGCTCGCCGAGCGCGGTGTAGGTCAGGGTGCCGGTCGCGCCGTCGACCGCGCCGGGCGCGGCCCGGAACACCACCGGCACCGTGCCGGTGACCGTGCCGAACTCCTCGGTGGCGTCGGCCGGCATCGGGCAGGTGACCGAGGTGCCCTCGGTGACACACGCGGTGGGGAAGGTGGCCGTTGCGACGCCGGCCAGGCCGGTCAGGTCGAGGGTCACCCGGGGTTGGGCCGCGCCGGTGCTGGTCAGGGTCAGCGGAACCGCCCGAGCGGGAGCGTCCGGGCCGCCGACGGTGGCGTCGTAGAGCAGGGCCTCGACCCAGCCGGGATCGTCCTGCGCCAGGGCCGGCGTGGCGGCCACACCGACCGTCGCGGCGCCCACGACCAGCGCGGTGAAGCCGCGCAGGAGCCTGCCCCGTGATACACGCACAGATCTCATCGATCTCCTTGGTGAGGGGGACCGGTCGGCGTCACTTCAGCCCGACCGGCACCCCTGATCCTAGAGATCGCCTATGACAGTTTTCGATCAGTCGATCGGTGCGCGGACACCGTCGGATGGCCTTGATCCACTCCAGATCGCCGACGTGGGGGCAATGCCGGGCGTCGGATGCCGCCACATCGGCGATCCGGTGTCGATCACGATCGACGGCCCACCCACGCGAGCGGGCCGTCGATCACGATCAACGGCCGAACCGGGCTCGGTCGCGGTCAGCCGCCGAACCAGCCCGGCATGTCGAGGCGGAACCAGTTGGTGGCGGCCATCGTGCGCAGGTCGTCCTCGATCGCGGCCACGCGCTCCTCGCCCAGGGTCGCGGCCCACCGTTGCCGTAGCCGATCGAAGATCTCGGCCGAGCGACGGAGCCCGTCGACGCCGCGCGGTGTCATCCGGACCAGCCGTCGGCGGGCGTCGGCGGGGTCGTCGACCCGTTCCAGGTAGCCGACGGCGACCAGCCGGTCGACGGTCTTGCCGGCGGCCTGCTTGGAGATGCCCAGTCGCTGCCCCAGCTCGCTGGCGGTGGTGCCGTCGACGCCCACGGCCTGGAGCACGAACCCGTGCAGCGGGCGCAGCTCGGGGTGCCCTTCGCGGGCCAACTCGGCGTGCAGGTCGTCGATCAGCGTGCGGAAGCCGGCCAGCAGCAGCAGCGGGAGCTGGAAGCCGGGCCGGGACGGCTCAGGGGTTGCCATGTTCGACAACCACGTTTACTATTTCGTCAACCACGTTGACTATCTTAGGGCAGGCAACCATGTCCGTCTTCACCACCCACACCGCCGAGACCGCACCCGCCGCCGCACGCCGGGCCATCGAGGGAGTACGCGGCCGATTCGGCTGGCTCCCCAGCGCGGTGGCTCTGATTGCCGAGTCGCCACAGCTACTCAACGGCTTCCTCGCCGCCAGTGCGGGATTCGAACAGACCAGCCTCGCGCCCGTCGAGCGGGAGGTGGTCATCATGGCCCTCTCCACCTCCCACGAATGCCACTTCTGCGTGGCCCTGCACACCGGCAAGATCACTGAGATCGGCGCGAGCGCCGCGCTGATCACCGCGCTGCGCGCCGGCACGAAGCTGCCCGAGCCGCGACTGGAAGCGCTGCGCCAGTTCACGCTGGCCGTGCTCGAGCACCGGGGCGCGGTGCCCGACGAGGAGCTGGAAGCCTTCCTGGCGGTCGGCTACCAGCCCCGGCAGGCGCTGGACGTGGTGCTCGGGGTCGGGGCGTACACCATGTCCACCTTCGCCAACCGGCTCACCCGCGCGCCGCTCGACCCGCCGCTGGCCGCTCACGCCTGGACGCCGCCCGTGTCCTGAGCGAGCCGCGTTACCGCGACATGCCGGCAGAGGCTGACTCAGGGTCGCGGTTCCGCTACCTTGCGCCAGAAGGGCCGATGGGCCTCCTCGGCAGCGGAAGGTGAGGCGCGGTGACCACGACACTGTCCACAGCGGAAATGATCAGAGACCAGCTCCGGCGGTCCCGGCTCGCGGCCGGGCTCAGCCAGGAGGAGTACGGCAAACGGGCGCACTACTCACCGTCCATGGTGTCCTCGGTCGAGGTGGGCTCGACGGTGCCCAACCTGGCGTACCTGACCCGGGCCGACGAGGTGCTCGACACCGGCGGCCTGCTGGTCTCGCTACGCGAGCTGGGTCGCCGGCACGCCGAGCCGGTGTGGTTCCGCCCCTGGTTGGAGGTCGAGCGGGTGGCCACCCAGTTGCGGTGCTTCGAAGCGACGATGGTTCCCGGGCTGTTGCAGACCGCCGACTACGCCCGCGCGGTGTTCCGGCTCGACCTGGGGCTCACCGCCGAGCGGGTGGAGGAGTTGGTGGCCGCCCGGCTGGAACGGCAGACGATCCTCGACCGGGAGCACCCGCCGCAGCTCACCGCCGTGATCGACGAGGCCGCCCTGCGACGCTTCGCCGAGGGCAACGCCGGGGTGCTGGCCGGCCAGCTCCGGCACCTGGTGGCGTGCGCCCGCCGCCCGCACATCCGGGTGCACGTGCTGCCCCAGGCGGTCGGGCTGCACGCCGGCATGTTCGGGCCGTTCATCCTGGGCCGCACCGCCGACGGCAGTTGGCTCGGTTTTCTCGACAACCAGACCGGCGGCACCGCCGTCGACGAGAACAACGAGGTGGCGACCCTGCTCGGAAGGTGGGAGAGTCTGCGCAGCGACGCGCTGCCCCGGCAGCAGTCCATCGACCTGCTCGAGGAGATCGTGAAGCCATGGATCTGACCGGAGCTCAGTGGCGCAAGTCCACCCGCAGCGGCAACAACAGCGGCGCCTGCGTCGAGGTCGCCGACAACCTGCCCGGCCGGGTGCACGTCCGCGATTCGAAGGACCGCGACGGCGGCGTGCTGACCTTCAGCCCGGCCGCGTGGCGCTCCTTCGTCGAGCTGACCCGCACCCCCTGACCCCAGGGCTCCTGCTCAGGCCGCGTGGTCCGCACCCACTGACCTAACCCGGGCTCGGGCTCAGGCCGCGAGGAAGTCGCGCAGCAGGGCGAGCATCACGTCCGGGCGCTCCTCGTACAGCCAGTGCCCGCAGTCGTCGATCACCTCGCCGCGAACGGTGTCGGCGTACCGGCGTACCTGCTCGGCGACCTGGCCGCCGAGGCTGGCCGCCGCGCCGACGGCCAGCACCGGCATGGTGAGCTTCGTGGCCCGGTACGTCGCGTTGTCGGCGATGTCCCGGTCGAACGCCCGGAAGTGGGCGAAGCTCGCCCGCAGGTGCGCCGGGTCGCGCAGGTGGCCGGCGAACTCCTCGATGTCCGACGCCCTGATGCTGCCCTTGTGCACCATCAGGGCGTCGGTGAACCGGTCCACCCAGAGCGACTCCCGCCCACGGACCAGCTCCTCCGGCAGCCCGTTGTCGAGCGTGAAGAAGCCGAAGTTCCACACCGCCGGCCCGGCCGCGGTGAGCGCGGGAAACGTGTAGATGCTCTCGTCGGGGATCGGCGCCTCGGTGAGCGCCAGCCGGCTCACCCGGTCGGGATGGGCGGCGGCGTACGCGTACGCCACCATCGTCCCCAGGTCGTGCCCGACCACTCGCAGGTCACTGACCAGGCCGAGTTGGTCGAGCAGGCCGTGTAGGTCGGCGGCGACGCTCTTCTTGTCGTACCCGTCGACCGGGGCGTCGCTGTCCCCGAAGCCGCGCAGGTCGGGCGCGACCACCTCGAAGGACCGCCCCAACTCGGGCAGCAGGTGCCGCCACATGTACCAGCACTGCGGGTACCCGTGCAGCAGCACCAGCGGTGGGCCGCTGCCACCACGGACATAGTTCATGGTCATCCGACCGACCCGTGCCCGTTGCTCGGTGAACCCCGCCGGAACCCGATCGCCACCCATCCGCCGCCCCCGTCTGCCGGCTGCCCGGCTACCCGCTCGACCGGCGGCCATGCCTGCGCGCGCCGCGCATGCCTGCGACACTGCGCTCGAACGTTGATCGACCCGGGTTTCCGGAAGTCGGGCCGTCCCCGGCCGCCGGACACCCCGATTTCCGGAAACCCGACCGGACAGGCCGGGGCTCGCCGGGGTCGTCGCGGGTCTCACAGCACCCGGCGTGGGCCGCGCCGCACCCGGTGCGGGAGACTGGGCGACATGGCTCGTGGCTTCCCGTACACCGATCTCAAGGACTTCCTCGCGGCGCTGGAGCGCGCGGGGGAGTTGCGTCGGGTCGACGTCCCCGTCGACCCGACCCTGGAGATCAGCGAGGTGGTCAGCCGCACGGTGCGCGCCGGCGGGCCAGCGCTGCTGTTCGAGCACCCCACCCGGGGTGAGATGCCGGTGGCGATCAACCTGTTCGGCACCGAGAAGCGGATGGCGATGGCCCTCGGCGTCGACTCGCTGGACGAGGTCGGCGCGCGGATCGGCGCGTTGATCAAGCCGGAGCTGCCGGTCGGCTGGTCCGGCATCCGCGAGGGCCTGGGCAAGGTCATGCAGCTCAAGTCGGTGCCCCCGCGCAAGGTCAAGACCGCGCCCTGCCAGGAGGTCGTCTACCGGGGCGACGACGTCGACCTGGGCCGGCTGCCGGGGTTGCAGGTGTGGCCCGGCGACGGCGGGATCTTCCACAACTACGGGCTGACCCACACCAAGCACCCGGAGACCGGCAAGCGCAACCTGGGCCTCTACCGGCTTCAGCAGCACGGCCGCAACACCCTCGGCATGCACTGGCAGATCCACAAGGACTCCACCGCGCACCACGCGGTCGCCGAGCGGCTCGGCCAGCGCCTGCCGGTCGCGATCGCGATCGGCTGCGACCCCGTCGTCTCGTACGCGGCAAGCGCGCCGCTGCCCGGCGACATCGACGAATACCTGTTCGCCGGGTTCCTGCGGGGCGAGCGGGTGGAGATGGTCGACTGCCTCACCGTCCCGTTGCAGGTGCCGGCGCACGCCCAGATCGTCCTGGAGGGCTACCTGGAGCCCGGCGAGCGGCTGCCCGAGGGGCCGTTCGGCGACCACACCGGCTTCTACACGCCGGTCGAGCCGTTCCCGGTGCTGCACATCGAGGCGATGACCATGCAGCGGAACCCGGTCTACCACTCGATCGTCACGTCGAAGCCGCCGCAGGAGGACCACGGCCTCGGCAAGGCCACCGAGCGGATCTTCCAGCCGCTGCTCAAGCTGATGATCCCGGACATCGTCGACTACGACCTGCCGGCCGCCGGGGTGTTCCACAACTGCGCGATCGTGTCGATCCGCAAGCGCTACCCGAAGCACGCGCAGAAGGTCATGAACGCGATCTGGGGCGCGCACCTCATGTCGCTCACCAAGCTGATCGTGATCGTCGACGAGGACTGTGACGTGCACGACTACAACGAGGTGGCCTTCCGCGCCTTCGGCAACGTCGACTACGCCCGTGACCTGCTGCTCACCGAGGGGCCGGTGGATCACCTCGACCACTCGTCGTACCAGCAGTTCTGGGGCGGCAAGGCAGGCGTCGACGCGACCCGCAAGCTGCCCACCGAGGGCTACACCCGAGGCTGGCCGGAGGAGATGACCATGGCCCCGGAAGTCGCGGCCCTGGTCGACAAGCGCTGGAAGGAGTACGGGATCTGATGGCCGTCCTCGACGCACCCGTGGAGAAGCCGGGCCGGGTCAAGTCCTTCCTCAAACTCGTCGCGATCGAGCACTCGGTGTTCGCGCTGCCGTTCGCGTACCTGTCGGCGCTGACCGCCATGCAGGTGAACGGCGGGCACGTGCGGTGGCTCGACCTGCTGCTGATCACCGTGGCGATGGTCGGCGCGCGGACGTTCGCGATGGCCGCCAACCGGATCCTCGACCGGCAAATCGACGCCCGGAACCCGCGTACCGCCGGACGGGAACTGGTCACCGGGGCGGTGAGCGTGCGGACGGCCTGGACCGGCGCGGCCGTCGCGCTCGTGGTGTTCCTCGCCGCCGCCGCGCTGCTCAACCCGCTCTGCCTGGTGCTCGCGCCGCTCGCCGTGGTGCCGCTGGTCGTCTACCCGTACGGCAAGCGGTTCACCAACTGGCCGCACGCCATCCTCGCCATCGCCCAGGCGGTCGGCCCGGTCGGCGCCTGGCTCGCGGTCACCGGCACCCTGGACGGCTCCGGGCCGGCCTGGCTGCTCGGCGCGGCGGTCGGGCTCTGGATCGGCGGCTTCGACCTGATCTACGCCTGCCAGGACTCCGAGATCGACCAGCAGATCGGCGTGCACAGCGTGCCCGCCCGGTACGGTCGCCGCTTCGCGCTGCACGCCTCGACGCTCGCGCACGTGGTGACCTTCGGGCTGTTCGTGTGGTTCGGGGCGCTGATCGGGTTCGGCTGGCTGTGGTGGGTCGGCCTGGCGCTGACCGCCGTCGCGTTCGCCTACCAGCACCTGGTGGTCAGCCCGACCGACCTCAGCAAGGTCAACCGGGCGTTCTTCACCGCCAACGGGTTCGTCGGCATCGCGCTGTTCGTCTTCGCCCTGCTCGACCTGGTGATCCGCCTCGGCCTGCGGCCCTAGCTAGCCGGCCGCGGCCGTCGGGTAGCGGCCGCTCTCCAGGGTCCAGTCGATGGTGCCGCGCACGGCGTACGCGACCCCGTCGAGATGGTCGGTGACGGCCTCGTCCAACGCCGGCCCGAACGACGGCACGGCGGCGCGGAGCGCCACGAACCGCCGCATCGACTCGCGCCAGCGCTCGGCCACCCGCCGTACCGCCTCGTCCGAGGACACGCCCCACTCGGCCTGTGTCGCCAGGACCAGGTTGTGCCCGCCCGAGGTGGCCCGGTCCTTCTCCAGCGAGGCCAGGTCGTTGTACCAGGAGAGCAGGTCGTTGCCGGTGCGGGCGATCTGGCGCAGCAGCGGATGGTGGTAGACCGGATCGGGCAGGGGCCGGCCGCCGACGAACTCCACCAGCGGATACGACACCTCGGCCGCCGAGGTGGCCCGTCGCAGCTCGACGTACTCGTCCACGCCGGGTCGGACGGCGGCCTCCTTGTTGGCCGCCTCCCGCCAGGTGCCGTCGAGGTGCCGGCCCACCGCGTCGGCGAAACGTAGCCGCCACCGGGACGGCATCCGTCTGCGCGGTTCCCGCCAGGCCAGCACCAGCAGTCGCCGCAGCGGCCCGGTCAACCCACCGTGCCGGAGGCGGGGACCGTCGTGCAGCAGTGCCAACGTCCCGTCGCGCAGCGCCCGGATCTGCGCCGGGCTGATTCGGTGCGGGCCGTCGCAGGCGTCGTCGACGAGGAAGAACCAGGTGAAGAGGGCCGTCAGCACCCGCAGGTCGGCCTCGCTGGCGTCCGGGTAGAGCCGTCCCGCGTACCGGGCGAAGCCGCCCCGAGCCAGCCGGTGCAGCGCGGCGTCGTCCAGCGGCATGCCCAGCTCGGGCAGGATGTCGACGAGCCACTGCTGGACCTGGTCGGCGTGCGGCGAGAGCCGGGGTGGGATCGGGCACTCGGCGCGCAGCGCCCAGAGGACCTCGCCGGTCGTCACCGATGCCTCCCGTGCGAACTGCTCCCGGTGCGAATCGCCATCGGCAGCATCGCAGGTCGGCGGGATAACCACCTACCCGGCCGGACAAGTCGGGCGGCTGCGGCGCGGCGGATCGTGGGGTGCCCAGCGGCGCGCGGCGTCGACCAGGCAGGCTGGGGGCATGCGGGAACCATGGGTGGTCGGTGTCTCCGGGGCCTCCGGTACGCCGTACGCGGCGGCCGTCGTCGGCGGGCTGCTCGACGCGGGCGAGCCGGTGGACCTCATCGTGTCCCGGGCGGCCCGGCTTACCCTGCTGGACGAGACCGGGCGCTCGTTCCGCGACGCGCACTGGGCCGAAGACCTCGCGGCCTGGCTGGGCCGGGACCTGACCGGAGCGGACGTACGCCACTGGCCGGCCGGCGACCTGGCCGCCGGACCCAGCAGCGGTTCCTACCGGGTACGCGGAATGGCCGTCGTACCCGCCAGCACCGCGGCCTGCGCCGGCATCGCGATCGGGCTCTCCAAGGATCTGCTGCAACGTGCCGCGGAGGTCAACCTGAAGGAGCGCCGACCGGTCGTGGTGGTGCCCCGGGAGACCCCGGTGACCCGCAGCCACCTGGAGCACCTGATCGCGTTGCACGACGCCGGCGCGGTCGTGCTGCCGGCCAGCCCCGGCTTCTACGGCGCGGGCGCGGCGGCCAGCGCGCAGCAACTGGTCGACTTCGTGGCCGGCAAGGTGCTGGACGCGCTCGGCGTGCCACACACCCTGTTCCGCCGGTGGTCCGGCCAACTCGGCGCGGCCCGGAGCTGAGCCGTCACCTGGGTTGCAGTGGTGCGCGGACCGGACAGGTGTCCGGTCCGCCTGACGTTGTCCGCACCAGTTCAGTACATGCCGGCGTTGGCCGGACCCGGCCCGGTGGAGGCGGCCGGACCCACGTTGCGTGGCTTTCCGACCTCGTCCACCTCGTCCAGCATGCCCTCCCCCTCAAGCAGGGCTCGCACCTCGGATTCCCGAAACCGGCGATGCCCGCCTGGAGTCCGGATGCTTCCTATCCGGCCGGCCGCCGCCCATCTCGTCACAGTCTTCGGGTCTACCCGAAACAGCGCGGCGACCTCACCCGGTGTCAGCAGGCGATCTCCAGTGTCCACAGCCCCCTCCTCGCGTCGACGAAGCCCCTGGCTGAACACACTGCCCCCGGCTGGTGCGAGCCCAGAGCCGTCATGAGGGACGTATGGCAATTACAGCACCAGGGACCTGGCCTGTCCGCCAAACGCGAAAAATGCACTGACTGGGAAGTTAGTAAATGGTACTGGTGCAACCCCTACCTAGACCGTCAGTTTATGAACAGTTACTCACTGTTCTGACCAACGGATGCCGAAGGCCTCGCGTTACGCCCAACGCGTTAAGGTCACTCTCCGTGGACGCCATCGACCTGAGCCTCGTCGACCTGCTGCGCGGCAACGCCCGCCTGTCGTACGCCGAGCTGGCCCGACAGGTGGGCCTCTCCGCCCCGGCCGTGCACGAACGCGTCGGCAAGCTGGAGAGCAGCGGCGTGGTGCTGGGCTACCGGGCGGACGTGGCGCCCGAGGCGATCGGGCTGGGCGTCACCGCGCTGATCGGCATCGTCGAGGACTCCGGCGCGGACTCCGACGACATGCTGGAGTCGCTGCGGGTGCTGCCCGAGATCGAGTCCTGCTACTTCATGGCGGGCGTCGAGTCGTTCCTGCTGAAGGCCCGGGTCGGCACGATCGCCGAGCTGGAGCAACTCATCGTGCGGCTCAACCGGACCCCCGGGGTCGCCTCCACGCGCACCGCCATCGCCCTCTCCACCAAGTGGGAGAACCGCCCCCAGGCGGTCGGTCCGCAGCCCACCTGAGCTGGTTGCTAGGTTTCCGGGCGTGACTCATCTCGACCGGTGCGACGAGGCCAGCCGTAGCTGGGTGACCGAGGCGATTGCCGCCGTCGAGGCCGACGCCAACCGCTCGGCCGACACCCACCTGCTGCCCTTCCCGCTGCCCCGGGCGTGGGGGATCGACCTCTACCTCAAGGACGAGTCGTCCCACCCGACCGGCTCGCTGAAGCACCGGCTGGCCCGCTCACTGTTCCTCTACGGCCTGTGCAACGGCTGGATCGGGCCGCAGACCACGATCGTCGAGGCGTCCTCGGGCTCCACGGCGGTCTCCGAGGCGTACTTCGCCCGCATGCTCGGCCTGCCGTTCATCGCCGTGATGCCCGCCTCCACCTCGCCCGAGAAGATCGCGCAGATCGAGTTCCAGGGCGGCCGGTGCCACCTGGTGGACGACCCGGCGGGCGTGGTGGTCGAGGCCCGCTGGCTGGCCGAGGACTCCGGCGGCCACTTCATGGACCAGTTCACGTACGCCGAGCGGGCCACCGACTGGCGAGGTAACAACAACATCGCCGAGTCGATCTACGCGCAGTTGGAGCTGGAACGACACCCCATCCCGGCCTGGATCGTGGTCGGCGCCGGCACCGGTGGCACCAGCGCCACCATCGGCCGGTACGCCCGCTACCGCCGCCTGGCCACCAAGCTCTGCGTCGTGGACCCGGAGAACTCCGCCTTCTACCCCGCCTGGGTGGCCGCCGACTGGTCCGTACGCACCGGCAAGGGCTCCCGCATCGAGGGGATCGGCCGGCCCACGGTCGAGGCGTCCTTCCTGCCCTCGGTCGTGGACCGGATGGTCCAGGTGCCGGACGCGGCCTCGCTGGCCGCCATGCGCGCCGGCTCGACGGTGCTCGGTCGTCGGGTGGGCGGCTCCACCGGCACCAACCTGTGGGGCGCGTTCAGCCTCATCGCCGGCATGCTGGCCGAGGGGCGGACCGGCTCGGTGGTCAGCCTGATCTGCGACGCCGGTGACCGGTACGCCGACACGTACTACTCCGACGACTGGGTCGCCGCCCAGGGCCTCGACCTGACGCCGCACGCTGCGACCGTCGAGCGCTTCCTGAGCAGCGGCGACTGGCCCGCCTGAGCTGCCTGTCCGGTCCGACGACGGGCCCGCGCTGCCGTCAGCGGGGGTCGATCCGTTCGGCAAGACCGGGATAGCGCACCACGTACCCGTCGGCGTCCAGGTCGATATCGGCCGTGAAGGTGCCGCTGGCGAACCGTACCCGGCCCGGACCGAGCCCGGTGTAGATCTGCTCGGCCGGCACCACCTCCAGGCCCGGCAGCAGCACCCACGCGACCGTGATCCGGCGCGGCATGTCGGCCGGTCCGCGGGTCAACCCGAGCCGGCGTACCGGAAGGGCGTTGAACAGCGGCGAGCCACTCAGATCGACGTCGAGCGCGTCGGCGAGGCGATCCGGGTCGTCGGTGCCGGGCAGGCCGGCGCGCGGGTGTCCGGCCCCGACCAGTGCGGCATCCAGGTCGCCCTGCTCGGCGGTGGTGACCCGCCACCGGGACGTGGCCCGCTCGAGGGTCACGCGCCGAAGCCAACCCGACCCCTCGGCCTCGACCTCGACCCGGGCGGTGCTCCCGTCGGGCGCGGTCGTCAGCCGGTAGCGGGCGGTGAACGGAATCGGATCGACGGCGAGCACGGTGCCGCGCGCCGACAACGCGTCGCCGTCGTCGAGCAGGGCATGTTCGCTGCCGGCGGTGTCCGTCCGGGACCAGAAGATCGACTTGGTCATGGTCGCCATGAGCCGGACGTTACGCGACCCGGACGCGGTCGGCAGCGCATGCGCGAACGCCGCCGCGGAGCACAAGCTCCGCGACGGCGTTCGGCGTGGATCGGAAGATCAGTGGGTACGCGCCGGCGGCCGCCCGCCGAAACCCCGCCGATCATCACGCGGTCGGTCGTCCCGACCACGGCCCTCGGAGCGGTAGCCGCCCCGGCTGTCGCGGTCCGGGAAGCGCCGCTCACCCCGGTCGCCCCGGTCGGCCTGCGGCCGGTCGCCGTAGCGGCGCTCACCGGTCGGCCGGTCACCGTACTGCCGGTCACCCTGCGGGCGGTCACCCTGCGGGCGGTCGCCGAAGCGGCGCTCGCCCGTCGGCCGGTCGGCGTAGCGGCGCTCGCCCTGCGGGCGGTCGCCGTACTGTCGGTCGCCCTGCGGCCGGTCGGCGTAGCGGCGCTCGCCCGTCGGCCGGTCGCCGTACTGTCGGTCGCCCTGCGGGCGGTCGCCGAAGCGGCGCTCACCGGCCGGTCGGTCACTCCGGTCGGTCTGCGGGCGGTCGCCGTAGCCGCGACTGTCGCGATCGGCGTACCGGCGCTCGCCGGTGGGCCGATCGCCGTAGCGGCGCTCGCCCTGGGGACGGTCGCCGTACTGCCGGTCGCCCGTCGGCCGGTCGCCGAAGCGGCGCTCGCCGGTGGGCCGGTCGCCGTAGCGGCGCTCGCCCTGCGGGCGGTCGCCGTACTGCCGGTCGCCCGTCGGCCGGTCGCCGTACCGGCGCTCGCCCTGGGGACGGTCGCCGTACCGGCGCTCGCCCTGCGGCCGGTCGCCGAACCGGCGCGGGCCGCCGGAGCGGTCGTCGAACCGTCGGCCACCGCCGGAGCGGTCACCGAAGCCGCGCGGCTCCGCCTCGACACGAACCGGAACGCCGCTGGGCTCGCGGGCGCCGATCAGCTCCGCCAACACCGGGTCGCCGACCCGGACGCGGGTCTCGGCCGGCGCGACGCCGGCCTTCTCCATCATCGCGAGGGTGGTACGGCGCTGCTTGGGCAGCACCAGCGTGGCGACCGCGCCGGACTCGCCCGCGCGGGCGGTACGACCGGCACGGTGCAGGTAGTCCTTCGGGTCCTTCGGCGGGTCGACGTGCAGCACCAGCGTGACCCCGTCGACGTGGATACCACGGGCCGCCACGTCGGTGGCGACCAGGACGTTCATCCGACCCTCACGGAACTCGGCGAGGGTCTTGGTCCGCATCCGCTGGGTCTTGCCGCCGTGCAGCCCACCGGCCCGCACGCCGACCGCGGCCAACTGGTCGACCAGCCGGTCGACGCCCATCTGCGTACGCGCGAACACCATGGTCCGTCCGTCCCGCGCCGCGATCGAGGCGGTCACCGGAAACTTGTCGTGCGGCGGGATCAGCAGCACGTGGTGGTCCATGGTGGACACCGAGGCGGTGGACGGCGCGGTGGAGTGCGTCACCGGGTCGTTCATGAATCGCTTGACCAGCGCGTCGACGTCGCCGTCCAGAGTGGCGGAGAAGAGCAGGCGCTGACCGCCGGCCGGCGTCTTCGCCAGCAGTTCGGTCACCTCGGGGAGGAAGCCCATGTCGGCCATCTGGTCGGCCTCGTCGAGCACCGTCACCTCGACGTCGTCGAGCTGGCAGATGCCCCGTTCGATCAGGTCGCCGAGCCGGCCCGGGGTCGCCACGATGATCTCCACGCCCCGCCGGAGCGCGTCGATCTGGCGGTCGTATGGAACACCGCCGACGGCGGTCTTCAGGAACACGTTGAGCGCCTTGCCCAACGGCAGGAGCGCGTCGTTGACCTGCATGGCCAGCTCGCGGGTCGGTACCAGGACCAGGGCGCGTGGCCGCATCGGACGCGCCGGACGCCCGGCGGCGACGCGGGCCAGCAGCGGGAGGCCGAAGGCGAGGGTCTTGCCCGACCCGGTCTGCCCACGACCGAGCACGTCCCGCCCGGCGAGGGCGTCGGGGACGGTGGCCTGCTGGATCGGGAAGGGTGCGGTGATGCCCTGTCGGGCCAGAGCGCGAACCAGCGGCTCGGGCAGGCCCAGACCGGCGAAGTCGATCGACTCGGCGGTCTCGGCCGAAACGGCGTCAGACGTCTCGGGGGCGTCGATCGTCACGGGGGCGTCGGACGTCACGGGGGCGTCGACCGCCGTCGTGGCGGAATCGAAAACGGACGGAACGGTGCTGGGGTCAGCAGAGGTGGTCAACAAATGCCTTTCAAGCGGGGCGCATCTTCGCGATGGCCTGCCGCGGCTGTGCCGCCGGATCGCCCGCAAGATCGCCCATGGGCGCACATCGGGCGCGCCAGGTCAGTGATCCCGACCAGTGTACGGCGATTCGGCGGAGTCGCCAGCCGGTTGACCGACCGTAGTGGGCGGACTCACCCTCGCAGCCGTGGTGTCGATCAGCCGTCGAGCATGCCGCCCATCAGGCCGTCCAGGGCGTTGTTGGCGAGCAGGACGACCAGCACGCTGATCCCGATCAGGAGCCCCAACGCGGCGATCAGGACGATCACCACGCGGGTGTTCCGGGAGCGCTCCGCCGGGGTGTCCGACCAGCCCTGGGCGAGGATGTGCCCGGTCAGCGAGCCGGAATTCTCCACCGCCGCGTTCGCCGGTAGGGCGATCGTGGTGAAACCCGGCCCGTCGCCGCTGGCGTAGACGGTGCCCGCCTGGTCAGCGCCGCCGGCACGGGCTCCGGTACGACCATCGGCCGTCGTGCTTCGCCGCTCGGGCCCGCCGTGCGGGGTGGTCGTCCGGTGGTCCGTACCGCCGGGCAGGGGGGTGGTGGACGGCGGCCACGTCGGCAGCGCGGGCGCGGGAACCACCGGCGGGGCGGACCCGGGTGTCCCGGCCCAGGCGCTGCCCGGGGCGGGCGGCGCGGCGGTCCATCCGGAGAAGGTGGCCGGCGGCGCGGAGACCGAACCCGTGGCGGGTGCGCCCGGCGTGCCGGTCGTCGCCGGAGGCGGCGGGAACGGTGGCGCCGGCATCGGGCCGGGCTGCGGCGGTGGCGCGGGCACCGGCGGGCCAGGCGGCGGCATCGGCGGCCCGGGGACGGGTGGCGTCGGCGGCCCCGGGACAGGCGGCATCGGCGAGGGTGGTGGCACGGGCGGTCCCGGAACCGGCGGCACCGGGTCCGGTCGGGGCGTGGGGAAGGGGCCCGGCGTCGGCGTCGGACCGGGCGGGTACGGCCCTGGGCTCGGTGCGGGCTCCGGCTCGCCCGGCCCCGGCGGTGTCGGTTCCGGGGCCGGACGCGCGGGCGGCTGCGCCGGCTCCGGGGTTGCGCCGGCTCGGGCGGTTCGGGATTCACCGGTCCCGACCGGTAGACGGCGGACGTGCTCGCCCGGGGCTCCGGCGCGGCCCCGCCGCCGGCCGCGACCCGGCTGCTGCCGGGGACCGTGGCGCTGGCCCGCGCCGACGTCGGGCCGGTGGCGGTGCCCGTGGCGGTGGCCGGCGTCGGCGTCGCGCCGGTGGCGGTGGCGGGCGCTGGCGTTGGGCCCGTGGCCTGCGTCGGCGTCGGGCCGGTGGCGGTGGCGCTGGTCGGCGCGGTGGCGCTGGCGGTCACCGACGCCGTCGCGCTGGCGCGCGCCGGGGCGGTCGAGGTGTCGGCCGATGCCGGTGCGGGCGAGCTGTCCCGCTGCGCGGGCAGTGTGCTGGCCGAGCCGGTCGCCCGGTAGGTGGTCGCGGTGGCTGGAGCGCTCACCGGCAGATCACCGGGGCGTGGGTGGGCTGTCGCGACGCTGGCCCGCGCCCGCACCGGGGCGGCGGTCGGATCAGCGGCGGCGTCCTCCGACGGCTCGCCGTCTGCCCCGTGGCCGTGCGCGTCGTCGACGGGGTCGCCCGCGGCGTCGTCTCCGGCTGTCGCGTCGTACGTGCCGGCGGCCTTTCCGTCGGACTCCGCGACCCCGTCGCCGGTGTCGCCGTCGAGCGCGGCGTTCCCGTCCCGCACCGCGGCGTCGGTGAGCGCGGTGTCCCGGTCGGCGCTGGTCAGCGTGGCGCTGGGAGCACCGGCCGGCGAGCCGGCGTCGGTCGTCGGATCAGCGGTCGTCGGATCCGCGGTCGTCAGCCCCGCGGCCCGGCCGACGTCGACACTCTCCGCCGGATCTCTCTGCTCGGCCATCTCCGCCCTCCGCGCCACGCTCGCACCCGGCCCGTGACGTCGGACCGGGTGTGCCTGGTTGTCACCGTGCCACAGATCGTCCCAGGCGGACAGCCGGAGCCCCAGTGGCGGATCAGCGTCCCGCGCTCGGGCTGTCGCTGGTCGTCCCGCTCCGGCTGGTGGACGGCGTGCTGGCGGCGGAGGCCGATGAGCTGGCCGGTGCCGTGGTGGGGGGCGGCGGCAGCGTCGTCGGCGTGTTGGTCGGGCTGTCCGTCGGGGTCGGCGAGGTGCCGCCGGTCGGCTCCGGCGTACCGGTCGGCGTACCGGTGGGCTTCGGCGTACCCGTGCCGGTCGGCGGGGTCGGCGGCTTCGTGGTCGGCTTGCCGGTGGGGGTCGGCTTGGGGGTGGGCGTCGGCTTCGCGGGCGGCGTCGGCTTGCTGGTGGCCGGCGGCGGCACCGGCGGAAGGGGCACGTTCGGGGTCGGCACCGCCCCGATCACCCGGGTAACGGCGTAGAGCCGGGACCAGTTGACCACCGAGACCTTGACCACGTCGCCGGTCGTGGGCGCCTGCACCATCTTGCCGTTACCGATGTACATGGTGACGTGGTGGATCGTGGTGTAGCTGCTGCCGGAGGCGAAGAACATCAGGTCGCCGGGGAGCGCCTCGCTGGGTCGTACGGTGCGGGACCGGGTGGCGGCGTACTGGTCGCGGGAGACCCGGGGCAGATCGAAGTAGTCGGCGCCCGGGGACCGGTACGCGGCCCACATCAGACCCGAACAGTCGAACTGGTCCGGCCCCTCCTCGGACCACTTGTACGGGTCACCGAGCTGGGCGAGCGCGTACCGGACGGCGGCCAGCGCCCGCGGGTGCGCGGACATGCCGCTGGTGCTCTGGCCGGCGACGTAGCCCGATCCGAACTGCTGCTCGGCGGCCTCCTGCTGCCGTTCGAGCAGGATCAGCTGGGCGGCGTTGTCCTTGCGGAGCTTGAGCAGGCTGGCCTCGGCGGTGCGTAGGGCATTCTCGCCGGTGGCGAACTCCGCCTCGACGGCGTCGACGGCCGCCTTGGCCGCGGTGTGTGCCTGGTAGGCGGTCTGTTCGCTGGCCCGGGCCCGCGCCAACTCGCCGGTCACGGCGGTGGTGGCACCCTCGACCTTCTCGCCACGGTTGATGCGCTGGAGCCGGCTCAGGCCCTGGATGTCGTCGACGAAGTCACCCGGCGGCAGGGCGGCGGCCGCCTTGACCGCGTCCGAGGCTGCGGAGTCGGCTGCCTGCTGGGCGCGGAGGAGAGCGTCCTGCGTGGTCGCCAGCACCTTGCCGGCCGCGACGAGCTGCGCCTGCGCGTCGGTACGTTTCTGTCGGGTCAGCAGTAGTTGGTCGCCGAGCAGGCCGACCTGACTCTCGGCGGCGGCGATCTGGGCGGCCAGCGGGCCGTTGCCGAGGTTGACCGGGGGGGCCGGGACGCCGGCGAGGGGCGGGCTGCCGGGCACCTGCGGGGCACCGATGGCCGGTGGACGCGCGCCGGTGTCCGGCACGGTCGAGGGCACGGTTGGCTCGGCGTACGCGGGGGTGGCCAGCACGGCGGCGGCGATCGCGCCGAGCAGGGCGGCCCAGAGCTTCGGCCGCAGCACCGGCGAGATCACCGGGCTCCGTCGTCGCTGCCGTCGCCCGCGCCCGCTGTCGACCATTCCGCTCCCCGTCCGGTGCTCGTCGTCGCGCTCGGTGGGCGCGACCGTCGGGACGGTACCAGTGTGTGAGTTCCGCCCCACCTTGTCTTACCGCACGGCGGCAGTGATGTCGATGCATCGGCGGGTTACGGGAGGCTGAGAGTCCGGTGAAGTGGGTCGCTGTCGCGGACCGTGCCGCCCGGCCCACCGGGGGGTCGACGTACCCTCGGGAAAGACCGCAGGTGGAAGGGACGTGCCATGGACGCCGGACTCAAGCGTGAGCTCGAAGCGAAGGTGTACGCCGGTGAGCGGCTGACCCGGGAGGACGGCGTCGCCCTCTACGACAGCGACGACCTGACCTGGTTGGGGCGGCTGGCGCACCACAAGCGCACCGAGCTGAACGGTGAGCGGGTGATGTTCAACGTCAACCGGCACCTCAACCTGACGAACGTCTGCTCGGCGTCCTGCGCGTACTGCTCGTTCCAGCGTAAGCCGGGCGAGAAGGACGCGTACACGATGCGCATCGACGAGGCGGTCCGCAAGGCCAAGGAGATGGAGGATGAGCAGCTCACCGAGCTGCACATCGTCAACGGCCTGCACCCGACGCTGCCGTGGCGCTACTACCCGAAGGTGCTGCGCGAGCTGAAGGCGGCGCTGCCGAACGTCAAGCTCAAGTGCTTCACCGCGACCGAGGTGCAGTGGTTTGAGAAGATCAGCGGCCTGAGCGCCGACGAGATTCTCGACGAGCTGATGGACGCCGGCCTGGAGTCGCTGACCGGTGGCGGCGCGGAGATCTTCGACTGGGAGGTCCGCCAGCACATCGTCGACCACGAGTGCCACTGGGAGGACTGGTCGCGCATCCACGCCCTGGCCCACAGCAAGGGCATGAAGACCCCGGCGACCATGCTGTACGGCCACATCGAGGAGCCCCGGCACCGCGTCGACCACGTGCTGCGCCTGCGGGAGTTGCAGGACGAGACCGGCGGTTTCGCGGTCTTCATCCCGCTGCGCTACCAGCACGACTTCGTCGACTCGGCGGACGGCAAGATCCGTAACCGGATCCAGGCACGCACGACGATGGCCTCGCCGGCCGAGTCGCTGAAGACGTTCGCCGTGTCCCGGCTGCTGTTCGACAACGTGCCGCACGTGAAGAACTTCTGGGTGATGCACGGCCTGTCGGTGGCCCAGCTCTCGTTGAACTTCGGCGTGGACGACCTGGATGGCTCAGTGGTCGAATACAAGATCACCCACGACGCCGACTCGTACGGCACCCCGAACACCATGCACCGCGACGACCTGCTGAACCTGATCTGGGACGCCGGCTTCCAGCCGGTCGAGCGGGACACCCGCTACAACGTCGTCCGGGAGTACGACCGGGCGCCGTCGCTGGCCGAGCGCCGCGCCGAGCCGCAGCAGGTCTGGGCCTGAGACACCACGTACCCTCGCAGTCGATGACCGAGCAGCGCAGCGCCGAGCAGCAGGGCGGCTTCCCCCGACGAGACGCCGAGGGGCGCGTCCGTACGCTTGGTGACCTGCTCGGGGTGTGCCTCGCCGGCCTGGTCATCGGTGTGCTGGCGCTCGTGCTGTTCGAGTGGGCGTTCGCCTCGTTCGGCGCTGCCGACTTCGGGCACACCAACGGTTGGCTCGCGGTGATCCTGCCGGCCTGGCTGTTCTGGGACGACTTCCGCGCCTGGGGGTTCGGGGCTGCCCGGGTGGTGGCGGCGCTCGTCGCGGCGGCGGTCGCGGTGTTCGTGGGGCTGCTGGTCGCCGGGCTGGGCGCGGGGTTGCCGCCGCTGCTGTCCGGCGCGTTGGCGGCGGCGGCGTTCACCGTGGCGTACGCGACGATCTGGTTCCCCGGCGTCCGTTGGCTGGCCCGCCGGACGGGCTGAGTGACCCGCCCATCGGGCGCGGAGAAGGAGTACATGAGGTGAGCGCGGCGCTCAAGTACACGCTGGGCCGGATCGGGCTGTTCGTCGCCGTACTGGCGGCCCTCTGGCTGGTCGACGTGGACATCTTCCTGAAGCTGATCCTGGCGCTGGCGTTCTCCGCCGCGCTCTCCTTCTTCCTGCTGCGCGGCTGGCGCGACGAGATGGCCCACGAGATGGCCGAGGCCACGGCTCGTCGCAAGGCAGAGAAGGAGCGCCTCCGCTCCGCCCTGGCCGGCGAGGACGAGCAGTCCGACGAGGGTGAGCGGCGGCAGCCGTAGGGCCTGCGGACGCGTGCCGCGCGGGGACCGTCGAAACGGGGCGGCGGGAGCGGCTGCCTGCCGTTAGTGTCTCCCGCCGTGGAAATCTTCAACAAGATCAGCGACTGGCGGGCCAAGATTTTCGTCTGGGTCGGCCTGCCTGTCATCGCCGGCATCGGTCTGCTGCTGGGCGTTGGTGATCTCGGACCGGCCTGGCAGGCCAAGGGCGGTGGCGGCACCGCGGGCACCTTCACGGCCGTCTCGGAGGAGTGTTCCCGTCGAAGCTGCACCTGGCACGGCGACTTCGTGGCCGACGACGGTGCCAAGCGGGCGGACGTGATCCTCTACGACGCCCCGGACACCCTGTCGACGGGCGAGACGGCCCCCGCACTGGACACGGGCGCGCGCAAGGGCGTCTTCGCCGCCGCCGGGGGTTCCACCTGGCTGCTGGTCACCGCGCTAACCCTCGCCGGAGTGGTGGCCGCCGTCGCCTGGGTGCTCTTCCTCACCCACACCGTCCGCCGCCACCGCGCCCCAAACGAACCCCTCCCCGAGCCAACCAACCGCGCCTGAGAAGCGTGATCAAGAGGTTTGCGTCAGCAGAGTGGCATTCGGTGACGCAAACCTCTTGATCAACCGCGTTCCGTCCGGACGGGGGCGGGTGGGGGGTGGGGTGGGGGGTGGGGGGGGTGGGGGGTTACCAGTTGGTGGAGGCGGGGGCCTTGGGCCAGGGCTTGGACTCGGGCTTGATGAGGTAGGCGACGCCGCCGGAGCCGCCGGAGACTCCGCCGCTGGCGTTGGTGCGCTTGGTACGCAGCCAGATCTGCTCGAACTGGGTGCGCTTGTAGACGTTGCGGACGACGTCGTTGCTGGACGAGGCCGGGTCGTTGACGATCACGTCACCGTCGGCGGTGAAGCCGACCACCACGAAGAGGTGCCCCGAGGTGCCGTAGTTCGCCCCGTCCAGCTCACTGGCGAGGAAGGACTGGCTGGTCACCACGGGGATGCCGGCGGCGATGAAACGCTCCAGCTCGTCCAGGGAGTGCAGCCGGGTGACCCGCCCCTCAAGGCCGGGGAAGCTGGCCGCGTACGCGGTGTTGAACGGCCAGTTGCCCGCGCCGTCGTACGCGTAGTCGAAGGTCATCCGGGCGGCGTGGTTGACGGTCGGGTCCGGGTAGGTCGGGTCCACCCAGGACGTGTCGGCCGTCGAGGGCTTGCGACCCCAGTACTCGACGACCATCTCCGTGGAGGTGGGTGAGCACCACGCCTCGCCGCCGCCGTCGTACTCGGGGTAGTGCCCCTTGTGGACGTTCTGCGAGTAGCGGGGCACCGGCAGCTCGACGCCCCAGGCGATGTGCCCGGCGCTCGGCGGGACGGTGAACCGGTCCGGCACGGCGGAGCTCATCGCGCCGAGCATCCGTACCACCGGGGCGGCGGTCTGCCCGGGGGTCCGGTAGAGGGTCAGCCGCAGCTGGTACGACCGCAGCAGCACCCCGGCGTCGGCGTCGTCGATGCTGAACGTGTCGGTCCAGACCGTCGACCAGGGATCGCCCTGCCCGTCGAGGCTGGTCCGCTTGATGTCGGTGTCGCCGGAGGCCCAGCGGCCCAGGACGTACCAGGGGGTCTGGTCGCCGTTGGTGTAACCGCCCTGCATCTCCACCTGGATCCAGGTGCCGGTGGGGGTCTCGGCGTTCCAGGAGGCGATCAGTTCGGTGGCGTCGAAGCCGATCCGGGTCACGGGCGAGGTCCAGGTGCCGTACTCCCAGGTGCGGGTGACGCCGGTGTGCGGGTCGGCGTACTCGGTGGTGCCGGTGGGGCGGGCCAGGGTGACGCCGGAGCGCGGGCCGGGCACGACGCGGGTGCCGGCCTGGCTGCCACGGTGCCAGTCGGCGGGCCCGGACCAGTCCTGGAAGGTGATCTGTTCGTCGTGGGCGGGTGCGGGTGGCCGGGCCGCCGCGGCGGGGGCCGCGGTGGCGAGCAGGGTGAGCGCGCTGACGCCGGCGAGGGCGGCCGCGTGCAGGCGGGAGGGGGCCATGGGTGCTCCGCGGTGTCGAGTGGGGGCATCGTCGCTGGTCAGTTTTCCGCTTGGAAGGAAGTTTCGCCAGATGTTCAGCGGCAGAAAATCATTGCCGCAGCGATGGTCAACCTGGGATGGATTTCGCGGCGATCGATATTGATATGACCATGTGACTGATGGTGAAGTGTGCATCACCGAGCGGGATCTTCCGCCCTTTGAGGAGGTAGTCCATGGCCCTCCGCCCACCTCACTCTCTCCGCCGCGTCCTGGTGCTCGCCGTCGTCACCGGACTGGGAATCGTCACCGTCGCCGCCGGACCGGTCGCCGCCAAGCCGACGCCGGACCGCACCGCCGAGTCGGCCGCCGCCGGTTACCGGGTCCTCGGGCCCCGGACCCTCGCCGACCGCAACGCGGTGGCCCGCACCGGGGCCGCCATCGACTACTCCGAGCACGGCGTCCTGCACGTCTCGGCCACCGCCGCCGAGGCCGCCGCGATCGGCAAGCTCGGCTTCCGGCTGGAACCGCTCGCCCCGCCACCGAGCGCCGAACGCGGCGCGGGCGAGGTGGGCACGCTGGCGTTCCCGCCCGCCGACTCCAACTACCACGACTACGCGGAACTGACCGCCGTCGTGAACCAGGCCGTCGCCGACCACCCGGCCATCGCCCGCAAGATCAGCATTGGTACGTCGTACGAGGGCCGCGACCTGATGGCCGTGAAGATCTCCGACAACGTCGGCACCGACGAGAACGAGCCGGAGATCCTGTTCAACGCCCAGCAGCACGCCCGTGAGCACCTGACCGTCGAGATGGCGATCTACCTGCTCAACCTCTTCACCGACAGCTACGGCAGCGACTCCCGGATCACCAACATCGTCAACAGCCGGGAGATCTGGATCGTGCCGACCGTCAACCCGGACGGCAGCGAGTACGACATCGCCACCGGGTCGTACCGGTCCTGGCGCAAGAACCGTCAGCCGAACAGCGGCTCGTCAAACGTCGGCACCGACCTGAACCGCAACTGGTCCTACCAGTGGGGCTGCTGCGGCGGGTCGTCCGGCACCACCTCGTCGGAGACGTACCGCGGCCCGTCGGCGTTCTCCGCGCCGGAGACGCAGGCGCTGCGCAACTTCGTGAACAGCCGCGTCGTCGGTGGCGTCCAGCAGATCAAGGCCAACATCGACTTCCACACGTACTCGCAACTGGTGCTCTGGCCGTACGGCTACACCACGGCGAACACCGCCACCGGGATGAGCGCGGACCAGTACAACACCTTCGCCACCATCGGTCAGCAGATGGCGGCCACCAACAGCTACACGCCGGAGCAGTCCAGCGACCTGTACATCGCCGACGGCACCAGCATCGACTGGATGTGGGCCACCCACGGCATCTGGGCGTACACCTTCGAGATGTACCCGGGCTCCTCCGGCGGTGGCGGCTTCTACCCGCCCGACGAGGTGATCCCCGCACAGACCACCCGTAACCGCGAGGCCGTACTCATGCTCAGCGAGTACGCCGACTGCCCGTACCGGGCCATCGGCAAGCAGTCGCAGTACTGCGGTGGCGGTGGGGGCACCACGGTCTGGTCGGACACCTTCGAGACCGCCACCGGCTGGACGATCAACCCGTCCGGCACCGACACCGCGACCCTCGGAGCGTTCGAGGTGGGCGCCGCCCAGGCGACCACCTCCTCCGGCGCGAAGCAGCTCACCCCGTACGCCGGCTCGAACGACCTGGTCACCGGCCGGCTCGCCGGTTCGGCGGCCGGTGACTACGACGTCGACGGCGGTGTGACGAGCGCCCGGTCGCCGGCGGTGACCCTGCCGTCGTCCGGCACGCTGACCCTCTCGCTGGCCTGGTACCTGGCGCACGGCTCGAACGCCTCGTCGGCCGACTACCTGCGGGTGAGCGTCGTGCACAGCGGCGGCACCACCGCCCTGCTCACCCAGACCGGCGCGGCCAGCAACCGGAACGGGAGCTGGGCGGTGGCGAGCCTCAACCTGAGCCCGTACGCCGGGCAGTCCGTCCGCATCCTCGTCGAGGCGGCGGACGCGTCCGGCGCGAGCCTGGTGGAGGCGGCTGTGGACAACGTCACCATCACGGCCTCCTGAGCGGGTGGGGCCCCGTACCGCCCCTGCGGGGCCCCACCACCCGCTTCCGAGCCTCCCGATCCTGGACAAAGGCCCCACGCCTGATCGTCGTACGTCGATCGGTCGTTGATCGATCCGGCACGTCCCGGCGGTGCGCTACCGTCTTAGCGACCAATCCGCAGCGAAGCCGGTGTGAAACCGGCGCTGTCCCGCAACTGTGATGCCCCGCCGACGGCGGGGACGAGCCAGGTCGCCTGCGGAGGGGTCGCGACACGCGCTCTCGAGGAAGGGCGCCTCGTGGGCGGGCGTACCGAAGTCCTGTCGGCGAAGCACCACACTCCTCGACCGACAGGAGGCCCCATGTTCAGACGTACCCCTCGGCTCTTCGCCGCGACCCTCGCGGTCGCCGCGCTCGCCCTCGGCGCGTGCGCGGAGAAGACCGACGACAAGCCGGCCGCCGGCACCGCGGCCGCCAGCTACCCGGTGACGGTCGGCTCGCTCACGCTCGACAAGCGTCCCGAGAAGATCGTGTCGCTCTCGCCCAGCGCCACCGAGATGCTCTTCGCGATCGGCGCCGGCCCGCAGGTGAGCGCCGTCGACGACCAGTCCAACTACCCGGCTGAGGCGCCCAAGAGCGACCTGTCCGGCTTCCAGCCGAACGCCGAGGCGATCGCCGGCAAGAACCCCGATCTGGTGGTGCTCTCCAACGACACCAACAAGATCGTCGACCAGCTCAGCAAGCTGAAGATCCCGGTGTACCTGACCCCGGCGGCGACCACGCTTGACGACTCGTACCAGCAGATCACCGACCTGGGCACCCTGACCGGGCACGCCGACCAGGCCGCCGACGTCGCCAAGCGGATGAAGGACGACATCGCCAAGCTGGTCAAGGACCTGCCCCAGCGCACCGAGAAGCTCACCTACTACCACGAGCTGGGCCCGGAGCTGTACAGCGCGACCAGCAAGACCTTCATCGGCTCGATCTACAGCCTCGTCGGCCTGACCAACATCGCCGACCCGGCCGACGCCGACGGCAAGAACGGCGGCTACCCGCAGCTGTCGCAGGAGGTCATCGTCAAGGCCGACCCGGACTTCGTCTTCCTGGCCGACTCGAAGTGCTGCCAGCAGAACGCCGACTCGGTGAAGGCCCGCAGCGGCTGGGCCGGGCTCACCGCCGTCAAGAACAACCAGGTCGTCACGTTGGACGACGACATCGCCTCCCGCTGGGGCCCGCGCGTCGTCGACCTGCTCCGGACGATCATCGACGCGGTCGCCAAGGTGCCCGCGTGACCGTGGTCGGTCCGTGACCGGAACGTCGCAGATGACCTCTGGAGCACCCGCCACCCGGCCGGCCGGTACGCCTCGCGCGTCCCGGCCCGCCGGGCTGCGTGCGCGCTGGCTGGTCATCGGTGTCCTCGCGGTGCTCGTCGCGCTCGTCGCCGGGGTGTCGCTCGGACCGGTCAGCCTGCCACCGGGCAGCGTCGCCATCGAGCTGCTCAACCTGATCCCCGGGGTGCACCTCGACAGTGGACTGAACGAGCGGGAAATCGCCATCGTCACCGAACTGCGGCTGCCCCGGGTCGTGCTGGGTCTGCTCGTCGGCGGTCTGCTCGCCCTCGCCGGTGGCTGCTACCAGGGCGTCTTCCGCAACCCGCTGGCCGACCCGTACCTGCTCGGAGTGGCCGCCGGCGCGGGCCTCGCGGTCACCGCGGTGATCGCCCTCGGCGGCGTCGGTCGGCAGGGCGCGATCTCCGGGCTGCCGTTGACCATCCCGCTGGCCGCGTTCGTCGGTTCGCTGCTCGCCGTCACGATGACCTACCTGCTCGGCGCGGCCGGCGGGCGGAGCCGGTCCCCGGCCATGCTGATCCTGGCCGGGGTGGCGGTCTCGGCGTTCCTTTCCGCCGGGCAGACGTATCTGCTCCAGCGCCACGCCGACAGCATCCAACCGGTCTACTCCTGGCTGCTCGGCCGGCTGGCGACCGCCGGCTGGCACGATGTGCTGCTCGTGCTGCCGTACGCGGCCGTGACTACGGTCGTGGTGCTGCTGCACCGTCGTGAGCTGGACGTCCTCGCGCTCGGCGACGACGAGGCGACGAGCCTCGGCCTGCACCCGCAGCGCTCCCGGTACCTGCTGATCGCCGCCGCGTCCCTGGGCACCGCCGCGGCGGTCTCGGCGACCGGCCTGATCGGCTTCGTCGGCATCATCGTGCCGCACACCGTCCGGCTGCTCGCCGGGTCGAGCTACCGGGTGATCCTGCCACTGTCGCTGCTGTTCGGCGCCGCGTTCCTGGCCCTGACCGACGTGGTCGCCCGTACCGCCGCCGCCCCGGCCGAAATACCGATCGGCGTGGTCACCGCCCTGCTCGGCGGCCCGTTCTTCGTCCTCGTGCTGCGGACCGCCCGCCGGGTTCTCACGTGACTCCGGGTGCGCCGGCCGTCGAGGTCCGCGAGCTGCACGTCAGCCTGGACGGCACGCCGATCCTCACCGGCGTCGACCTCACCGTCGCCGTCGGCGAGTGGGTCACCGTGATCGGCCCGAACGGCGCCGGCAAGTCGACCCTGTTGCGCGCCGTCGGCGGCCTGCTGCCCGCGCCGGACGCCATCTCCCTCTTCGGTACGCCGAGCGGCGCGCTGCACCGCCGTGAACGCGCCCGGGTGGTGGCGACGGTGACGCAGTCCCCGGCGGTGCCGCCCGGCATGTCGGTCCTGGACTACGTGCTGCTCGGGCGTACCCCGTACATCCCGCCGCTCGGTCGGGAGTCGGCCGCCGACGTGACCGCCGTCCACGACGTGCTGGACCGCCTGGACCTCGGCGGCTTCCACCGCCGCGAGCTGGCCACCCTGTCCGGGGGAGAGCGACAGCGGGTCTTCCTGGCCCGCGCGCTCGCCCAGGGCGCGACGCTGCTGCTGCTCGACGAGCCGACCAGCGCGTTGGACATCGGCCATCAGCAGGAGGTCCTGGAACTGGTCGACCAGTTGCGCCGGGCACACGGCCTGACGGTGCTCGCCACCATGCACGACCTCTCCCTCGCGGGCGAGTACGCCGACCGGATGGTCATGCTCGCCGAGGGGCGGGTGGTGGCGACCGGTACGCCGCACGAGGTGCTGACCGAACACCTCCTCGCGACTCACTACCGGGCGAGCGTCCGGGTGCTCCCCGGCACCAACGGCCCCCTGGTGGTCCCCGTCCGTCCCGGTTCGTGACCCGGGCGGCGGGGCTCTCGGGTCAGGGGCCCAGGTCGATGACCGAGAAGAGGGCGCCCTGGGGGTCGCGCAGGGCGGCGAACCGGCCGGTCGGGATGTCCCGCGGTGGCACCAGGATGGTCCCGCCCAGTTCGGCGGCGCGCGCGGCGGCGGCGTCCGCGTCGGTCACCGCGAAGTACACCGTCCAGTACGCGGGCAGGTCGGCCGGGTAGCCGTCGCCCAGCGGCGGCATCATCCCGGCGACGATCCGCGCCCCGAGCCGCCACCCCGTGTACGTCATGCCGCCGACCGGTTGTTCGTCCGGCTGCCAGCCGAACACCAGCTCGTAGAAGACCTTCGCGCCCTCCGGGTCGGGCGTGACCAGTTCGTTCCAGCTCATCGCGCCGGGCACGTTGAACACCTCGGCCCCGGGCATCGCCAGCGGCTGCCAGACGCTGAACGTCGCGCCCGCCGGGTCGGAGAACACGGCCATCCAGCCCCGGTCGAAGACCTCGAACGGCGGTACGACGACCTGCCCGCCGGCCCGTTCGACCCGTCCGGCGGCCAGTTCCGCGTCGTCGGTGGCGATGTACGTCGACCAGATCGGCACCTGGTCCTCGATGGCGGGCGGTCCGACACCGGCCACCGGCTTGCCGTCGAGCAGGAAGACGGTGTAGCCACCCGCCTCGGGCTCCGGGGTCACCCGTCCGGTCCAGCCGAACAGTTCGGGGTAGAAGCGCCGTGCGTCGGTCAGGTCCGGGGTGGCCAGGTCGGCCCAGCACGGCGTGCCCGGCGGGACGGTGCTCACGTCAAGACCCCTCTCGGCGGGCGGCCACGGGCGGGCCCCCTGCGGGAATCCTGGCACCGTCCCGCTGGGGCACGGGGCGGAAACGGACGAATCGTCAGCTGAACCGGCGACCCTCGTCCCGTCGGTACGCCCACGCGGCGAGCGAGGCGAGGAGCACGATCCAGACGGCGAGCATGATCATCGCGAGTGGCTGGACGGGATAGTCGCCGACCGCCCACCACATCAGTTCGGCCGCGCCCCGGGTGGGCAGGAACGGCGCGATCGTCTCGATGAAGCCGGGCGCGTCGCCCGGCGCGGAGAGCAGCCCGCCGCCGAACGCGAGCGGCAGGAAGACGACCTGCGCCACCACGATCGCCGCCTTGCTGGGCAGCGAGTAGCCGATGGCGAGGCCCATCAGCGTGAACGGCACCGAGATGACGGCCACGATGACGGCGGTAAGCAGGAACGCCGTCGCGGTGACCCGGGCCGGGGTGAGCGTCGCGCCGATCACCACGACCGGGATCAGCGACAGGTACGTCAACGCGAGGCCGGCCAGCACCCGGCCCGCGAACCGGGGCGCCGGTCCGGCCGGCAGGGTCCGGGTGTACGGACTCCACGGCTGGTCGCGGTCCTCGGCGACGCCGACGCCGTACTGGAAGATGTTGGCGCTCATCACCGAGAAGGTGATCATCGACGCGGTGGCGAAGGTGGCGCCGACCGGATCGTCGCCGGTGAACGGCACCACGAAGAAGATCATCGCGGCGGCGGGGAAGAAGGCGCTGCCGAAGACGGCCACCGGAATCCGGATGATCTCCAGAAGCTGGTAGCGGGCGTGGACCAGGGCGAGCTGCACGGTGCGCCTCCTCAGACGGCGGTGGGTTGGCCGCTGGCGGCGGCAGCGGGTGGGGCCTGCGACGGCGTGTCGGTCCCGCCGGTGAGGGCGAGGAACGCCTCCTCCAACGACGTGGGCCGGACCTCCAGGTCGGTGAAGGCGGCCTGGGAGCGGACCAGCGCCCGGACCAACTCGTCGGAGTCGGTGGTGAGCAGGTGCAGGCGTCCGTCGACCCGTTCGGCGCGGACGACGCCGGGCAGGTCGGGCACCTCGTCGGTGACCAGGCTGACCCGGCGTACGCCGACGATGCCGCGTACGGCGTCCACGGTGTCGTCGGCGAGCACCCGGCCCTGCCCGATCACCACCACACGGCGGGCGAGCGCCTCCACCTCCTCCAGGTAGTGGCTGCTCAACAGCACCGTCCCGCCGTCGTCGTGGAAGGCCCGGATCGCGTCCCACAGGGTGTGCCGGGCGGTGACGTCCAGGCCGGTGGTCGGCTCGTCGAGCAGGACGAGTCGGGGCCGGCCGACGAAGGCCAGCGCCACGGCCAGCCGGCGACGCTGGCCGCCGGACAGTCCGCCGGTCTGCCGCCGGGCGAGGTCGCCCAGGCCGAAACGGTCGAGCAGTTCGCCTCGGGGCACCGGGTCGGGGTAGTGGGCGGAGACGAAGTCGACGACCTCACCGACCCGCAGCGTGCCCGGGAGACCGGTCTCCTGCGGGGTGACGCCGATCTGCCGCCGCGCCTCCGGGTCGCGCGGGTCGCGGCCGTTCAACTCGACCCGCCCGGAGGTGGGTCGGCGCAGACCGACCAGCAGGTTCATCAGGGTGCTCTTGCCGGCGCCGTTCGGGCCGAGCAGGCCGACCAGTTCGCCGGCCCGGACCTCCAGGTCGACGCGGTCGAGGGCGAGGACGTCGCCGTACCGGCGGCTGACCTGGTCGGCGCGGGCGAGGGTCATGACTGCTCCTTCGACGCTGTGGAGTCCGCAGGGGAGGGGTCGAGCAGGCTCCGGATCGCTTCGGTGTACTCCTCGAACGCCAGCCGACCGCGCCGGCTGAGCCGGATCAGAGTGGCCGGCGTACGTCCACGGTGGGTCTTGCTGATCTCGACGTAGCCGGCGTCCTCCAGCTTGCGGAGGTGGACGGAGAGGTTGCCGGCGGTCATCGCGAGCAGTTCCTGGAGCCGGGGAAACGTGATTCGGTCGCCGTCGCCGAGCGTGGAGAGCGCGGCGACCACCCGCAGCCGTGCCTGGGCGTGGATGACCGGATCGAGGTCGGTCACGAGCGCCCTTGCTGGCGCAGTCGGGCGATTGCGCCGGCGACCAGGATGCCGACGCCGCCGGCCACCGAGATGACCAGCGCGTGCCAACCCGGCCCGGCGATCGCGCCGACCACGTTGATGACGCTGACCCAGACGCCGAGACGGAACAGGTCCCGGTCCAGCCAGATCGCGCCGCCGGCCATGTGCAGCGCGCCGGTGAGGCCCACCGCAGCGGCCGACCAGAGCAGGCCCGCCAGGTCGTGCGGCAGGTGCTCGGACACCCGGCCCACCGCCGCGTAGACGCTCACCGTGCCCAGCGCCCAGGCGCACCCGTACCAGCGACCCCGCACCGCCGAGTCGCCGGTCACCTGCCCGTACGCCCGCGCGCCCGCCACCGCCTGGATCGCCCCGGCGACGATCAGCAGGGCGAAGAGCACGGTCAGGGGCAGCCAGTCGGGCAGCGCGACCAGCACCCGACCACCCGGGGAGAAGCGCAGGAAGAACAGCCCGAAACCGATCAGCCAGGCCACGCCCCACGGCCAGTAGAGCAGCCGGGCGTCGGGCTGTAGGCGGCGCACGGTGGCGGCGCGCTGGTCGTCGATCAGCCGGAGAGCGGTGGCGGCGTCGGAGGGTGGAAGGTCGTCGTCGTCGGGCCCCATGCAAACTACTTTACGATGCAAAGTTGAACCTGTGTGCCCCGCGCGACTGCCCGGTTGCCGACAGAGACGCCGCGCACTTGCCCGCCGACCGTGCCTCAGGACGTGCCCGACGCCCGGGTACGTGCGACAGGCGTCGGCCGTGCCCCAGGACGCGGTCGACGTCCGGGCATCCGCGGCAGGAGTCGGCCGTGCCCCAGGACGCGGTCGACGTTCAGGGGATCTGCGGGCGGCGACCTACAGCGGCACCGGTGCCAGCGGCGCGGCCTGCGGCGCGGTCAGCAACGGCGCGGGCAGCGGTTCGGTGTGCAGCACCGACAACCGGGACACCGCGCGGGTGAGCACCACGTACAGCCGGTGCAGCCCGCGCGGCTCGGCCGCGACGATCGCGGCCGGCTCGACCACCACCACGTGGTCGTACTCCAGGCCCTTGACCAGCGTCGCGGGCACCACCGTGACCCGCTGGGCGGCCGTGACGTCGTCGGCGCTCGCGGTGGTGACGCCGTCGGCGGCCAGCGCCGCGCGCAGCCCGTCGACCGCGTCGTCCGCGGCGATCACGCCCACCGACCCGTCGTGCGCGAGCGCCGCGCGCACCTCGGCCACCGTCGCGGCGGTCAGGTCGGCCACGGTACGCACCTCCAGGCCGCCGTCGTGACGCAGCGACTCTGCCGGGGGTACGTCCACCGCGAGCGCCGGCAGCAGCAGGTTGGCGAAGGCCACCACCGCGGCGGGCACCCGGAAGCCGACCGTCAGCGGGACCACCACGGCGTCCGGCTTGCCCAGGTGTGTCAGGGACTCCCGCCAGTCGGTCGCCGCCCACGGCGCGGTGCCCTGCGCGAGGTCACCGAGGAGCGTGATCGAACCGTGTTCACTCCGGCGGGCGATGGCCCGACACTGCATGGGGGACAGGTCCTGCGCCTCGTCCACCACCACGTGCCCGAACCCGGAAGGTCGCTCCAACAGCCCGGCCGCCTCGTCGACGAGCACGGCGTCCGCGGCGGTCCAGCGGGTGGCCTTCGGGGTACGCGCCGGCTTCGCCCACACCAGCAACTCCTGCTCGGCGTCGTTGAGCAGCCCGTCCGCGGCGGCGGCGAGGCGGGCCGGGTCGGCGAGCAGGCCGTGCACCAGCCCTTCCGGGGTAAGTGCCGGCCAGACCGCGTCCAGGAAGTCCACCACCGGCCGACACCGGCCCATCCGGCGCAGCCACGCGTCGCCGGGCGACTCGGCCCGCCGCGACTCGGCCTGCCGCTGCAGCAGACTCACCACCCGCGCCCGGACCCGCTCCCGACCGGTGCCGTACGGCAGCCCTTCCCGTCGGGTCTCCTCGACGATCCGGTGCAGCGGCTCCAGCCCGATCCGCCACCGGAACGAGCCGTCGGAGACGGTGATCGAGTCGGTAGGCGTACCGATCTGGGCCTGCACCGCCCTGCGCAGCACGGTCGCCATCCGCGCGTCGTGCTTCAGCGCGGCGGCGGCCGGCGTCTCCACCGCCCGCACCGGAACCCGCGAGATCAGCTCCTCCACGGTGGCCTGCTCGACCTCGACCTCGCCGAGGGCCGGCAGCACCGCCGCGATGTACGACAGGAACGCCCGGTTCGGCCCCACGATCAGCACCCCCGCCCGACGCAACCGCTCCCGGTGCAGGTAGAGCAGGTACGCGGCCCGGTGCAGGCCGACGGCCGTCTTCCCGGTACCCGGTGCCCCCTGCACACAGATCGAGTCGGCCAGGTCGGCCCGGACCAGCTCGTCCTGCTCCGGCTGGATGGTGGCGACGATGTCGCGCATCGGCCCCACGCGTGGTCGCTCGATTTCGGCCGTGAGGATCCGGCTGGCCGTGCCCAGCTCCTCGCCGCGGTCCAGCCGCTCGTCCTCGAAACTGGTCAACACCCCGTTGCTGAACCCGAACCGCCGCCGCACCGCGACACCCTGCGGGTCACGAGCGCTGGCCCGGTAGAACGAGCGGGAGATCGGCGCCCGCCAGTCCAGCACCAGCGGCTCGCCAAGCTCATCGGTGACATGCCGCCGCCCCACGTGGTACCGCCGACCAGCATGCTCGCCGCCGCCGCCGCCGCCGCCGCCGCTGCCGCTGGCGCTGCCGCCGCTGCCGCTGCCGCTGGCGCTGCCGCCGCTGCCGCTGGCGCTGGCGCTGCCGCTGGCGCTGGCGCTGCCGCTGCCGCCGCCGCTGCCGCTGGCGCTGCCGCTGCCGCTGGCGCTGCCGCCGCCGCTGCCGCTGGCGCTGCCGCTGCCGCTGGCGCTGGCGCTGCCGCTGGCGCTGCCGCTGGCGCTGCCGCTGGCGCTGGCGCTGCCGCTGGCGCTGGCGCTGCCGCTGCCGCTGGCGCTGCCGCCGCCTAGGCTGCCGGCACTCCTGCTTGTGCTGCTGCCGCTGCCGCTGGCCGGGATGCTGGTGGTCGGGCTGTTGCTGGTTGCCGGCGTCAGGCGGGTTGCGGTGTCCTCGTCTGGTGCATGTCCGCCGAATTCGAGGCGGCCGAAGAACAGCGGCGTGGTGGGGTCGTCGGCCAGTTCGGCGACCCGGCGGGCGAGTGTGCGGCCGAGGGTCTCCGCCGCGTAGGCGTCGCCGGCGACCTGGTCACCGGTCGAGAAGAGGGCTTCGGCCCGCTCCCGCATCCGGCGCAGGGCCGCGCGGGAGTTGGCCAGGTGAGTGCGTTCGGACGCGAGATCCGTGTCGAGATCCATGTCGAGGTCAGGTGCGGGCATGCTGACGTCCCATCGTTCACATCTGCTGCTCGCTCGCGTTTCCGGGGACGGATGGCCGACCTCCCGGCGCGACGACGTCCGTTCCGGTGCAGCTCACCTCGGCCGTCAAGCGGGCTGCAACCCTACGCCTTCCCGGCCGCCCCTTCCACCGAATTACCGAGCCAACCACCCGGACGAGTCGGCGCGTCGTGGACTTGAGTGATAGCTACGCCCGAGCCCGCGCGACAGCGGGCCGCCTGTCGGGGCCGAGCTGCGAGCGGGAGCGTCGCCTTGTCGTGGCGTTCCCCCAAGACGTGCTCACGAAGGACGAGCACGTCTTGCTGTGGGTGCCGTGACGTGTGGCGGGATGAACCACTTGTGCTCAGCAGCGCCGGTGGTAGAGGTTGCGGCGTGGGGAGCGCAGCGGGTCCAGCCAGGCGGGTGGGAGGAATTCGGGCTGGCCGTCCGATGCGACGCGGACGACCCAGTCGCCCCGGTGCAGGATTCGGTGATGATGCCCGCAGAGCAGGACCGCGTTGCCCAGTGTCGTGGCGCCGCCGTCGGCCCAGTGGCGCACATGGTGGCCGTCGCACCAACGGGATGGCCGGTCGCAGCCGGGAAAGGCACAGCCGCCGTCGCGGAGCACCAGCGCGCGCCGCAGCGGACCGGTGAAGAGCCGGCGCTGACGCCCGACGTCCAGAATCTGGCTGTTGCCGTTCATGACCGCCGGCAGCACGGCGGCATCGCAGGCCAGGCGGCGGACCGCGCCCGGCGTGAGACGCGCTCCGGTGTCCAGGGTGCCCGCGCCGAGCTCGTTGACCAGCGCGTCGAGCGACATGGTGACAACCAGTTGCGGCCGGTCTCCACCGTTGTCGGGCAGGTGGCCGGTGCGCAGTGCCAGCCGGCAGATCTCGCCGAGTGCGTCGGCCCTGCGTTGGCCCGGACTGCGGTCGTCGTGCTCGCCGGCCGGGGTGCAGAGCGGATCGACGGCCTCCCGCAGCAGGCTCGCGGTCTCGGTGTCGAGGTTGCCGGTGAGGCGTACCTGCCCGTCCTTCGGCTCGGAGAGGGTGACGTGCCGGCGAGCCTCGGCCCGCTCGGCGGCCCGCTCGAGGGCCGCCAGCTCGGCCTCGTCGGCCAGGTCGGGCGCGACGTGCGCGAGGACGCGTTCGCCGAGGCGACTCAGGGTGGTCGGATCGAAGCGGTCGGCCCAGGCGATCAGTAACTCGGTGGCCTTCTCTGCCACCTCCGGGCCGGCCTCGACGGGGAGATCCGCGATCGTCTCCGCCACCACCTTGCCCTGCTCCACAGTGAGGCGGCCGTCCAGGAGAGCGGCACGGACCGTCGGCGGCGACGCGTCGATGGTGGCGGCGAGCTGGACCAACTGGCGGGCCGACCGCCCGGACAGCCGCAGCCGCTCCCGTAACCAGACGGCGGTGGACGATGCGCCCTGGGCGACCGCGAGACCACGGCCGTCGAGCTCGCGCACGAGAGCGAGCTGGATGGTTGCCAGGCGCTGCGCCAAGGCGTGCGACGCGTCCAGCGCCGCGAGCAGTTCGTCGTCGGGAAGGGCCCACGGCGCGGTGTCGGCGCAGGCGTCGACACCGCCACCCGCCTGCGCCAACGCCCCCAACATGGACTGACCCTAGAACAGGTGTACGACATTTTTCCTCCCGAAGGGCCGCCCTGTGGTCAACCTTTTCGGCGGCGCCGCACCTCCGCCACGCGGGCCTGCGTCGCGTGACCACGACGCCCCTGTGCCAGGGGGCGGGGGTGCCAACCCTTCAGCGCTTCCACGGTTCGACGGCGCGTGCCGCGGGGGCGGCGCGCGGGGTTGATGGCGGGTCGGGCGGGTGGCCGGGATCATGGGGGCATGACCGAGGCCAGTCCCGAGTCGCGTCGGAAGACGATCAGCGATCCGCAGGTGATGCGGGCGTTGGCGCATCCGGCCCGGATCGCGATCATCGAGTACCTGAGCAGCCGCGAGGGCGGCGGCACCGCCACCGAATGCGCCGAAATCGCTGGGTTGTCGCCGAGCGCCACCAGCTACCACCTGCGGGCGCTGGCGAAGTTCGGCCTGGTTGAGCAGGCGCCCAGCCGGGGGGACGCGCGGGAGCGGGTGTGGCGTACGCCGGGCGTCAGTTGGATGGTCGACGCGGGCCGCGAGGCCGGTCCCGAGGGGCGTGCGGCTGAGCAGGCGCTCGTGGAGGCGCACGCCGCCCGTGCCATGGAACGGACTCGGGACTGGTTGCGGCGGGCGGGGGATGAGCCCGCCGAGTGGTACGACGTGGCGCTGTTCCACGACACCCTGCTGCTGCTCACCGCGGACGAGTTGGCCGCCCTGAATGAGGCGGTCCTGGCGCTGCTGAGGCCGTATCACCCTCGACGTCGTACCGACGCGCCGACGGGTGCACGTTCCGTCACGGTCCAGTATCGGGCGGTGCCGCTGGCATAGAAGGGGTTGTGTCGGTCACTTGTGAAGGATTATTTTCGAAGTATGTCCTTCACAAGTGACACGTCGCGTTGGACGGACGTCTGGATCGCCGCCGCAGCTCGCGGCACCACGATCTGCGGGGACTTCCTCGCGGCCACCGCGCTCGCGCTGGCCCTGCAGGGGGCCGGTGCCGGAGGGCTCGCCGTCTCGGGACTGCTGCTCGCGGCCACCCTTCCCCTGGTGGTGCTGGCCCCGCTCGCCGGACGGCTTGCCGATCGGGTGGACAGCCGTACCGTGCTGGTGACGACCGGGCTGGCGCAGACCGTGATCTGCCTGCTGCTCGCCGTCGCCGACGACCCAGTCCTCGTCGTGGCCCTCGTGGCGCTGCTCGCCTGCGGTCTCGCGGTCACCCAGCCCTGCTTGGCGGCGCTGCTCCCGGCGATGGTCCGCCCGGCCGACCTGCCGCGTGCGAGCGCGATCAGCCAGACCGCCGTCTCCCTCGGCGCGCTCGGCGGTCCGGTGCTTGCCGGCCTGCTGGTGGGGCAGTTCGGCACCCGCGTACCACTGCTGATCGACGCCGCGACCTACCTCGCGCTCGTGGTCGCGGGCCTCGCGCTGCGAACTCGGCGCGGTGGTTGGCGATCCGCGAGCCACCATCCCGACGGCGCCGAGCAGTCCAGCCGCGCCGAGCAGTCCAGCCGCGCCGAGCAGAACGCCGGTAGCCCCGAAACGCCGGCCGGTACGGCGCAGGGCTGGCGGCTCCGCCGGGACCCGCTGATGGTCGTCATGGTGGTCAGTACCGCCGTGGTGATCGCGGCGATCGGTGGCATCAACGTGATCGAAGTGTTCTTCATCCGGGAGACCCTGCGTGGGTCGGCCACCACGTACGGCCTCATCGGGGCCGCCTGGATGGCCGGAATGTTGCCGGGCGGCTGGCTGGCGGCGCGGCTCGTACGCCGGATCGAGGACGACAGTGCGTTGGTCCGCGGCGTGCTGATCACGCTGGCCGGGTGCAGTCTGATGGTGCTGCTCGCCGCGAGGGTGCCCGCTGCGGCCCTGCTGGTGCCACTTTGGCTGGTGGGCGGCGCGGCCAACGGCGCGGGGAACGTCTTCGCCAACCTCCTCACCGCTCGGCGGGTGCCCGAGCGGATGCGCGCGCGGGCGTACGCCACCTACGGCGCGGCCGTGCAGGGTGGCTCAATGGGTGGGTACCTGATCGGTGGCGCCCTGCTCACCCGAATCCCACCTCGGCCACTGATCGCGGTGGTGGGGGCGACCGGGCTCCTGGTGGTGCTGCTCTTCGTGCCGGTCGTCGTGCGGGCGGCACGCCGGCCCGACGGAGACGTGGCTGGACGAGACCCGGGGGGCGGGTGAACGCGCATCCCACCGAACGTGGGCGGCCGGCTGTGACGTCGTCGGAGGGCCCGCGATCGGGTGGGTCCGGTGCGGGGTTGGCCACTCCGGGCCGGCCCGCCGGGCTGGATCCCGAGGCCAGGGATACGGTCGGGTCATGGTTGAGCGCGTCGCACGCCCGCGGGTCGGGCACATCCAGTTCCTGAACTGCCTGCCGATCTACTGGGGCCTGATGCGCTCGGGCAGCCTGCTCGACGTCGACCTGCACAAGGACTCCCCGGACCGGCTGAGCGCGGCGCTGGTGGCGGGCGACCTCGACATCGGTCCGATCACGCTGATGGAGTACCTGAAGCACACCGACGAGTTGCTCCTCCTGCCGGACCTGGCGGTCGGCAGCGATGGGCCGGTGCTCTCGGTCAACATGGTCTCCACCCGACCGCTCGCCGATCTGGACGGCGCCCGCGTGGCGCTCGGCTCGACGTCGCGGACCGGGGTGATGCTGGCGCAGTTGCTGCTCACCGAGCGGTACGGGGTGCGGCCCGAGTACTTCCGCTGCCCTCCGGACCTGACCCAGATGCTGCTGGAGGCCGACGCCGGGGTCCTGATCGGGGACGTGGCGCTGCGGGCGTACTACGAGGCGCCGCTGCGGGGCCTCACCGTGACCGACCTGGGGCAGGCCTGGCGGGACTGGAGCGGGCTGCCGATGGTCTTCGCCGTCTGGGCGGTCCGCCGCGACTTCGCGGCCGCGCACCCGGGCCTGGTCAAGGAGGTGCACGAGGCGTTCCTGCGCTCGCGTGACCTCTGCCTCGCCGAGCTGGACCAGGTCGCCGAGGCGGCGGCGCGGTGGGAGGCGTTCGACGCCGCGACGCTGGCCACGTACTTCCGGGCCCTGGACTTCTCGCTCGGCGAGCGGCAGGTCTCCGGGCTGCGCGAGTTCGCCCGGCGGGTCGCCGCGCTCGGCGAGGTCCCCCCGCTGCCGGACGGCGGTCCCGAGTTCTTCGCCGGCTGACCAGCCGCCGGGCCGTGGAGCCGCCGCGTCGCGAAGGACGCTGAGCGCCATGAAATGGACGGAGCGCCGCTCTGCCAGGCAGAGCGGCGCTCGGATGCGGAAGGGCAGCCGCCGTCAGGTGCCGGGGCGCAGCAGCGCCTCGGTGATCTTCTGGCAGTTCTTCATGCCGTACTCGTAGCCCATGTTGATCGGGTAGCGGACCATCACGCCCATCGTCCAGGTGTCGCCGATGGCCAGGCAGTTGATGTGCATCTCCTGCTCGGCGGTCCGGTCGATCCACCCGTTCTTGATGGCGATCTGCTTCTGCTGCGCGGGCGGGAACGCCTTGCGGATACCGAAGTCACCGGCGCCCCGGACCAGCTTCATCTCGTTGAGCAGCCACTTGGTCCACTTCGGTCCGGCGGCGGTGCCGGTGGCGATGCAGTTGCCCAGTCGCGCGGTGTCGCGGGGGGAGAGCGCGGTACGGGACCAGCCCTTGTCCGGGGCGACGCTGCTGTCGGTCAGCTTGCACATGGAGAGCAGCCGCCGGATCGAGGCGTCCCGGCCGACCGAGTTGTAGAACTGCTCGGCCCGCGTGTTGTCGCTGTCCCGGATGATGCGGGTGGCGTCGGCGAGCTTCGCGTCGCTCGGCGTCTGGCCGGCCTCGGCGGCGCGGCGCAGGTAGTCGGCGACGATCCAGGACTTGATCAGCGAGGCGGTGGTGCTGGTCTCACCCATGTTCTTCGAACCGATGATCTTCCCGGTCCGGCGGTCGAGGACGCTCCAGGAGTACCAGCCCTCGATGTCGAGGTCGAGGTTCTTGGCCTCGAACGGCAGCGGCGTCAGCGAAGGGCTGGGGCTGGGGCTCGGCGGGGCCGGCTGGCGGGCGCTGCGGTCGGTGGCCGCGTTGGTGGACCGGTCGCTGGTCGTCGCCTCGGAGTCACCCCACTTGGCGGCGGCGGCCGACTCGAACGGCGACCCGGGCAGCAGGCGTAGCGAGACCAGCACCAGCCCGATGAGGATGACCGCGACGGCGATCAGGCGCAGCGGCGAGGTTTCGCCCGCACCGCGTCGATCGGCCCGCCGGTTCCCGGCCATCAGAGCTTCCCGACCGGCTGCTGCGGCACCTTGAGCGCGGCGCCGGGCTGCGGGGTGACCAGTTGGGTGGTGACGCTGGCGCAGACCTTCGCGCCGTAGTCCAGCCCTAGCTTGATCGAGTAGCGCAGCATCACCGCGAGACTCCACTTCCCGTTGACCGCGAGGCAGTTGACGTGCCAGTTTCCGTCGGAGGCAATCGGTGTCCAGCCGTTCTTCATGCTGACCGGCCCCTGCGCGGTGATCGACTTGGGTAGACCGTCGATGATCCCCCAGCGGCCGCCACCGGAACTGGCCCGCTGGGCGTCGGTGCTGCCCCGGACCTTGGCCATCTGGTCCAGCACCCACTTTGTCCACTTCGGGCCGGCGGCCTTACCGTCGGCGATGCAGTCGCCGAGCCGGACGGCGTCGCGCGGGGACATCCGGGTGAAGCTCCAGTATCCGGTGTAGGGCTCGGTGTTGCCGCGCTTGGTGTCGGTCAGGCCGCAGGTCTTGATCGCCCGCTGGATCACCGGGTCCGGGATGCTGCTCTTCGACGGCTTGTACGACCCACCCGCGGCGGCGTAGACCTTGTTGGCCGCGGCGTCGTTGCTGTCGATGATGGCGAGGCTGGCCGCCTGCTTCAGCCCGGCCGGCGGCTCCCTGTCCTTGAGCTGGCGCAGGTAGTCGGAGACGATCCACGCCTTGATCATCGATTCGGTGGAGCTGGTCGCGCTCATGTTCGACGATCCGGAGACCTTGCCGGTCTTCCGGTCGAGCAGCGCCCACGAGAAGAATTCACCCTTGAACGCCACCGACACGCGGCCCGGGGCCAGCGTGGGAGGTGGTGGCGGGGCCGGCGCGGGCGCGGCGACGCTGCTGGTGGCGGCGCCGCCACCACCGCCGCCTTCGCCGACGTCGCTGGACAGTCGGGCGTACGCGGTGGGGACCAGTAGGACGCCACCGAGAATTATCGCCACGACGGCGAACACCATGGTCACGCGAGATCGCATGAGTTGGGTGAGCTCCAGATGTCAGGGCCGGGGGGACCGGCTTCGTTGTCCGGGGCGACCGGTGCGTGCGCCGAGGCCGGGGGAGGTGGCCTCTGTGAAGCCGGCGTGGGGGCAGCCGATCGTGTGACCGGCAGAAGTCTACGTCTGGACGGGCCGATCGCCAGAGGGCGACACCAGGCAACGTGCGAAATCGGGAGAAAGTCCCGGCGCTTTGCGCCTTATGGGAGATTTGACCTCCTTTCCGTGAGCCACGTCATAAACGCCGTTGTTGCGGTGGGTAGCGGAGATCTGCCCATCGGTGACGGAACGTCACTCGGGTTTCCTGTTACACCCCCTAGTGCATTCGGGCGCAAGCTGTAACACTTGTCCTCATGTATGGCAACGACTTCTCCGCCCCCGGCGACGCACCGGACGACGCGCCCGGCACGGGCCTGCTCGGCGAGGTCGAAGCCGCCGAGGCCGAGTTGCGCGCCGCCGCCGCTCGTGAACGGCGCGGCGGCCCGGCGCCGGACGAGGATCTGGCGGCCTACTTCACCGAGGTGGTCGACGCGGAGCAGAAGATCGAGCCGCGCGACTGGATGCCCGAGGCGTACCGGCGGACGCTGATCCGGCAGATCGCGCAGCACGCCCACTCCGAGATCATCGGCATGCAGCCCGAGGGCAACTGGATCAGTCGGGCGCCCTCGCTCAAGCGCAAGGCGATCCTGCTGGCCAAGGTCCAGGACGAGGCCGGCCACGGCCTCTACCTCTACGCCGCCGCCGAGACCCTCGGCATCAGCCGCGACGAACTGGTCCGGTTGCTGCTCGACGGCCGGCAGAAGTACAGCTCGATCTTCAACTACCCCACCCTGACCTGGGCCGACGTGGGCGCGATCGGCTGGCTGGTGGATGGTGCGGCAATCGTCAACCAGGTGCCCCTGTGCCGCTGCTCCTACGGGCCGTACGCCCGGGCGATGATCCGGGTCTGCAAGGAGGAGTCGTTCCACCAGCGCCAGGGGTACGAGATCCTGCACACCCTCGCGCACGGCACCCCGGCGCAGAAGGCCATGGCCCAGGACGCGGTCGACCGCTGGTGGTACCCGTCGCTGGCCATGTTCGGTCCGCCGGACGGCGACTCCACCCACTCCGCCCAGTCGATGGCCTGGAAGATCAAGCGCTTCTCGAACGACGACCTGCGCCAACGCTTCGTCGACATGTGCGTCGGGCAGGCCGAGGTCCTCGGGCTCCGCATTCCCGACGACGACCTGCGCTGGAACGAGGAGCGGCAGGCGTACGACTACAGCCAGCCGGACTACGACGAGCTGATGCGGGTCATCAAGGGCAACGGACCGTGCAACCGGGAGCGGATGGCGCACCGTCGGGCGGCCCACGCCGACGGCGCATGGGTACGCGAGGCCGCCGCGGCGTACGCCGCCAAGCGGGCCGACGCGAGGGAGAAGGTGGCCGCGTGAGCAACGAACACTCGCCTCTGTGGGAGGTCTTCGTCCGGGCACGGCGGGGCCTGTCGCACACCCACGTCGGCAGCCTGCACGCCCCGGACGCCGAGCTGGCCCTGCGCAACGCCCGTGACCTCTACACCCGCCGCCAGGAGGGCGTGTCGATCTGGGTGGTGCCGGCGGGCGCGATCACCGCGTCCAGCCCGGACGAGAAGGACGCCTTCTTCGACCCGGCCGCCGACAAGGTCTACCGCCACCCCACCTTCTACGAGGTCCCGGACGGGGTGGCACACCTGTGAGCCAGCGGAGCGAGCGAACCAGCCAGCCCAGCAACGGGGCGCTTCGCGTCGCCGCCGAGCGGAGCGAGGTGGTGGCGTGAACGGGCCCTTCGCCTTCACTCTCGGCCTGGGCGACGACGCGCTGGTCGCCGCCCAGCGGCTGGCCGAGTGGGCGACCCGCGCGCCGGAGATGGAAGAGGACATCGCGCTCGCCAACATCGCCCTCGACCAGCTGGGCGCGGCCCGGCTGCTGCTGTCGTACGCGGGTGAGCTGGAAGCCGCGGGTCGGGACGAGGACGCGCTCGCGTACCTGCGCGACGACCGCGAGTTCCGCAACGTGCTCCTGGTCGAGCTGCCCAACGGCGACTTCGCGGTGACCATGGCGAAGCTGTTCTTCCTGGCGGCGTACCAGGTGCCGCTCTACACCGCGCTCGCCGGCTGCGCGGACGAGCGGTTGGCCGCGATCGGCGCGAAGGCGCGCAAGGAGTCCGCGTACCACCTGGACCACGGCGCGCTGTGGGTGAGGCGGCTCGGTGACGGCACCGAGGAGTCGCACCGCCGGATGCAGGAGGCCGTGGACCACGTCTGGCCGTACACCCATGAGCTTTTCGGGGCGGACCCGGCGGCGCCGGTCGATCCGGCGGGTCTGTGGCCGGCGTTCGACGAGGTCGTCGGTCCGGTGTTGGCCGAGGCGACGCTCACCCGTCCCGAGCGCGGGTGGGCGCCGACCGGCGGGCGGGCCGGCGTGCACACCGAGCACCTGTCCTACCTGCTGGCCGAGATGCAGGTGCTGCACCGCGCCCACCCGGGGGCGCAGTGGTGAGCGCGGGAGCGACCGCACAGCGGAGTCGGACCGACGCGTGGACGGCGGCGGCGAGCGTGGTGGACCCGGAGATCCGGGTGATCACCATCGACGAGCTGGGGATCCTCCGCGAGGTCGAGCAGGACCGGATCACCGGTCGGGTCGTCGTCACCATCACCCCGACCTACACCGGCTGCCCCGCCATGGACGTGATCCGGGCCGACGTGCGCCGTGCCCTGGCGAAGGCCGGTTACCCGGACGTCGACGTGCGAACGGTCTACAGCCCACCGTGGAGCACCGATTGGATCTCCGACACCGGGCGGGCCAAGCTCGCGTCCGCCGGGATCGCCCCGCCCGCCCCGGCGTCCGCCCCGGGCGTGGTGGCGCTGACCCTCGCGGTCCGCTGCCCGCTCTGCGGCTCCCCGGAGACCGAGCAGGTCAGCCGGTTCGGCTCGACCGCCTGCAAGGCGTTGTGGCGCTGCCGCTCCTGCTCCGAACCCTTCGACCACCTGAAGGCGCTGTGACAGTCACCATCTCCCGGCCGGTCCGTCGCCGGCCGGCCTTCCACCCGCTGCCGGTCGCCGCCGTCGACCGGCTCACCGACGACTCCGTGGCGGTCACCTTCGCCGTACCCGAGGAGTTGCGGGACACCTTCGCGTTCCGGGCGGGCCAGCACCTGACGGTGCGGCGGGTGACCGACGACGGCGAGGACGTGCGCCGGTCGTACTCCATCTGCTCCACCCCCGACGACCTGGCCCGGCGCGGCCGGCTGCGGATCGGGGTGCGGGAGGTTCCCGGCGGCGCCTTCTCGGCCTTCGCGTGCGGCGCGCTGCGCGGCGGCGACACGGTCGAGGTGCTGCCCCCGCTGGGCGCCTTCACCACGGCGTTCGCGCCGGACCGGGTCCGCCACTACGGCGCGGTCGTCGCCGGCTCCGGCATCACGCCGGTGCTCGGGCTGGTCGCGACGGCCCTGGCCGTCGAGCCGGCCAGCACCTTCACCCTGGTGTACGGCAACCGCACGGCGAACACCGTGATGTTCGCCGAGGAGTTGGCCGACCTGAAGGACCGGTTCCCGTCCCGGCTGCACCTGGTGCACGTGCTGTCCCGGGAGCAGGGCGAGTCGCCGTTGCTGTCCGGACGGATCGACGCCGAACGGTTGGGGCGCCTGCTGGGCACCATTGTCCCGGGCGAGCTGATCGAGGAGTGGTTCCTCTGCGGGCCGTACGGCATGGTGGTCGACGCCCGGGAGGTGCTGACCGCGCGGGGTCTGCCGGAGTCGGCCGTGCACACCGAGCTGTTCCACGTCGACGCGCCGCCCGAGCCGGTGGCGCGTCCCACCGAGCAGCCGGGCGTCGGGACGGACGTCACCATCGTCCTGGACGGCCGCTCGTCGAGTTTCACCATGGGCCGGGAGCAGCGGGTGCTGGACGCCGCGTTGAAGGTGCGCGGCGAACTGCCGTACGCCTGCAAGGGCGGTGTCTGCTCGACCTGCAAGGCGAAGGTCGTCGACGGGTCGGTCACGATGGCCCGCAACTACGCCCTGGAGCCGGACGAGGTGGCCGCCGGCTATGTGCTGACCTGCCAGTCCAGCCCGACCACCGACAAGCTCACGGTCGACTACGACGCATGACCGACGACCGGCAGTTCGTGCAACGGTTCGCCGAGGTGACCGGGGGCCAGCGTCCGACCGGTCTCGTGGAGGGGTGGGAGCAGGTCGTCGAGTTCTGCGAGGAGGGCTACGACGACATCCTCGACGAGTACTGGTTCGACCTGAGCATCCGGCACACCATCGACAGGGTGCTGACCGACGAACGGTTGTTCGGCTTTCCGCAGATGGGGTGGGTTCGGGAGCGGGTCGCGGCGGCGGATGAGCGGTTCCGGGCGGTGCTCTCCGAGCAGCGGATGCCGGCGCAGCGTGAAGAGCCGTGGTGGGAGGCGTACGTGCCGGCGTGGGCGGGCCCGGTGCTCGCCGCAGAGTTGCGGGACACCTACGACATACGCATCGAGGTACGCGAGAGCTGACCGGCTGTGGGACGTGCCGCACCTCGACGGGGCCTGGCGGTCGAGCCGGGTGAGGCGACGTAGGCTCGGGGTTGTGACGGTGAGCCGGGAGATCGACGACATCCTGCAGCGTGGCGCGGACGGCGGGCGGATCACGCCCGAGGAAGCACTGCTGCTCTACACCGAGGCGCCCTTCCACGCGTTGGGCGAGGCGGCGGACGCGGTGCGCCGGCGGCGCTATCCGGACAACGTCGTCACCTACCTGATCGATCGCAACATCAACTACACGAACGTCTGCGTGACGGCGTGCAAGTTCTGCGCGTTCTACCGCGCGCCGAAGCACGCCGAGGGGTGGACGCACCCGACCGAAGAGATCCTGCGTCGCTGTGGCGAGGCGGTCGAGCTGGGCGCGACCCAGGTGATGCTCCAGGGCGGGCACCACCCGGACTACGGCGTCGAGTACTACGAGGAGCTGTTCTCCTCGGTCAAGCAGGCGTACCCGCAGTTGGTCATCCACTCGATCGGGCCGAGCGAGATCCTGCACATGGCCAAGGTCTCCGGCGTCAGCCTGGACGAGGCCATCGCCCGCATCAAGGCCGCCGGCCTCGACTCGATCGCCGGCGCCGGCGCGGAGATGCTGCCCGAGCGCCCGCGCCGGGCCATCGCCCCGCTCAAGGAGTCGGGCGAGCGCTGGCTGGAGGTCATGGAGCTGGCCCACCGGCAGGGTGTCGAGTCGACCGCGACCATGATGATGGGCACCGGCGAGACGCACGCCGAGCGGATCGAGCACCTGCGGATGATCCGCGACGTGCAGGACCGTACGGGCGGGTTCCGGTCGTTCATCCCGTGGACGTACCAGCCGGAGAACAACCACCTCAAGGGTCGTACGCAGGCGACCACGCTCGAGTACCTGCGGCTGGTCGCGGTGGCCCGGCTCTTCTTCGAGACCGTGCCGCACCTGCAGGCGTCCTGGCTGACCACCGGCAAGGACGTCGGGCAGCTCGCCCTGCACATGGGCGTGGACGACCTCGGCTCGATCATGCTGGAGGAGAACGTGATCTCCTCCGCCGGCGCCCGGCACCGCTCCAACCTGCACGAGCTGATCGGCATGATCCGCTCTGCCGACCGGATCCCGGCGCAGCGCGACACCCTCTACAACCGGCTGGCGGTGCACCACACGCCGGCCGACGACCCGACCGACGAGCGGGTGGTCTCGCACTTCTCGTCGATCGCGCTGCCCGGCGGCGGCGCGGGCCGGTCGCTGCCGCTCGTCGAGGTCAACTGAGGTACGTCGCGGCCGGCCGTTCGGCTGACCGGGGATCCTGCTTCCGCTTGCGTCCACTCGGCGGTACGGGTCCTCCCGGTCGGCTCGCCGGCGCATAGCCCGGTGCGGGTCTGGTGGAGATGATCGTCGGCGGATAGCGTGCGGCCGTCTGCCTGAGGCGCGTCCTCCATCGGCCCATGAGGGTCGTTCACATAACGCACGGCGGTACGGGCGGGATGGGTGACCATCCCGCCCGATCCGTGTGCCGGGTCCAGGCCGGACGGTTGAAAACCCGCCGCCACGCTGGCGTGGGAGATCGACCTCCGATAACGTCCGCTCGTTCGGCGCAACCGATCCTATTTTCTTCCCTACCCCCGGGGGACTGATGACAGCGTTCCACCGCTCGGCCCTGGTTCGTGCCGGCGTCGTGGCCCTGCTCGCGGCCGGTGGCGTGGCCACCGTCGCCGCCCCGGCGCACGCCGCCGACCAGGCCGACCTGGCCCTGGTGCCGCTCAGCTACGAGCTGGCTCAGGGCGTCAAGGCGGCCAAGGCCAAGCCGTTCAAGTTCCAGGTCGACAACACCCGAAGCGCGGTCGACGCCAAGGACGTCCGGGTCACCGTGGAGACGAAGGGCCTGAAGAACCGCAAGGTCGGCGTCCTCGCGCCGGACGGCTGTGACCTCAAGGGCACGACCTTCACCTGCCTGCTCGGCGACCTGGCCGCCGGCACCACGGAGGACTTCGGTATTCCGATCTTCTCGACCGGCGGTCGCGGCGACGCCGGCACGCTGGTGGTCAGCATCAGCTCGGCCACCGCCGACCCGAACCCGCGGGACAACAAGGTGCGGCACGACATCACCGTCGCCAAGCCGGGTTACGACCTGACCACCTGGGTGCAGGACGTCTACGCCGACGTGACGGTGGACGGCGACGAGGCGGGCGAGTCCGGCCTCAAGCCGGTCAAGCGGGGCGACAGCGCGCCGCTGGACTGGGCGGTCTACAACGACGGCAGCAAGAAGGCGACCGGCGTGGCGTACGGGATCACGCTGCCGGCCGGCGTCACCTTCGCCAAGCTGCCGGAGGGCTGCGTCGAGCAGCCGCTGGGCGGCTTCGCCAACGCCTACTGCGAGGACAGTGGCGTCGTGCTGAAGCCTGGGCAGTTCTACACGGCCGACGTCCGGGTGAAGGTCGGCGAGGACGTCACCGAGTCGGTGCTCCGGCCCGGGTTCGTCTGGGCCGCCGGTCTCGAGGCCACCCAGGGCAGCCCCGAGGAGGCGCCGCGGGACGCCTCCGGCGCGCAGCGCCGGGCGTTCACCGAGACCGACGAGGTGGACAACACCGCGCAGTTCGACGTGTTCGTCGACCTCAGCGCGCAGCCGACCCCGACGCCGACCGCGACCCCGACGCCGACCGCGACTCCGACGCCGACCGCGACTCCGACTCCGGGCGGCACGACGACGCCGGGCACGAGCACGTCGCCGACCACCGGCGGCGGTGGCTCCGGTGGCGGCGGGTTGCCGGTCACCGGTGTGCAGGCCGGCCTGATCGGCGGCATCGGTGGTCTGATCCTGCTCGTCGGCGGGGCGCTGCTGGTGCTCTCCCGCCGCCGCAAGGTCGTCATGGTCGCTCCCGGCGACGAGACGTCGACCGACTGACCCGCAGGCGCGACGCGAGGGCGGGGTGGGCGACCACCCCGCCCTCGCGCATATCGGCGGCGCCGACCACCGTGGGGTACGCGGACCCAGCGGCCGAGGGCTCGCGCGGGGCTGGCAGAGTGGACGGGGTGAGCCGTACCCCGCAGGGCCAGCGCGCCAGTCTCGACAAGCAACCGCACGAGGTCGCCGCGATGTTCGACGGCGTGGCCGAGCGCTACGACCTGACCAACACCGTGCTCGCCTTCGGGCAGGACCGCTCCTGGCGGCGGGCCACCCGCGCGGCCCTGGGGCTGCGACCGGGTGAGCGGGTGCTGGACGTGGGAGCGGGCACCGGTGTGTCGACCCGCGAGCTGGCCCAGTCCGGGGCGTACGCGGTGGGGGCGGACCTGTCGCTGGGCATGCTCCAGGTCGGCAAGCGGGTGCGTCCCGAGGTGCCGTTGCTGGCCGGTGACGCGCTGCGGCTGCCGTTCGCCGACGCGAGCTTCGACGCGGTGACCATCTCCTTCGCCCTGCGGAACGTCAACGACACCGACGCGGCGCTGCGCGAGCTGGCCCGGGTCACCCGGCCGGGTGGTCGGCTGGTGGTGTGCGAGTTCAGCACCCCGATCAACCCGGTCTTCCGGACGGTGTACCTGTCGTACCTGATGCGATCGCTGCCGGTGGTGGCCCGCGCGGTGTCGAGCAACCCCGACGCGTACGTCTATCTGGCCGAGTCGGTGCGGGCGTGGCCGGACCAGGCGGCGCTGGCCGGGCGGGTGGCCGCGGCGGGGTGGGGTCGGGTGGGATGGCGCAACCTGACCGGCGGTGTGGTCGCGCTGCACCGGGCCGTCCGCGCGTAGCCCGGCGACACGTCCGGACGTAGCCCGGCGAGACGTCCGCGCGTAGCACGCGAGACGCTTGCGCGTTTCAGGAATATCCGACTTTAGTCCACTTTGCGCCGTACGCTCGTCCGCATGACCGGAGCAGACCCGGCGAGCCCGGTGGCCGCCACCGACGACGACGCGGCCGAACTCATCACGCAGTTGCGCGCGCTGGCCGGCGCGGACCCGACGGACGTCCGGCAGGTGGTCGCCGAGGTGCTGGCCGCCCTGGACCGGGCGGCGGGCGGCGCGCTACGGGAGCATCTGCCGGAGACGATCCGGGTCGACGCCGGCCTGGACGCGCCCAGCCCGGCCTGACAGTCGGCTGCTGTGGACGGTCGTCGGCTGTCACATCGGCGAGTTAGGTACCCCTGATCCTGCGCAGGTATGACGCCGGTCATACACTCGTCCCGTCTGGCTTGTGAAGCATTTCACGAGCGTGCGGGAGGAGGCGCGAATGACCGCGGTGGAACACGACGCCGATGTCATCGTCGTTGGCGCCGGTCCCGGTGGATCGGCGACTGCGTACCACCTGGCCCGGCACGGCGTACGGGTTCTGGTGTTGGAGAAGACCGAGTTCCCCCGGGAGAAGGTCTGCGGCGACGGGTTGACCCCGCGCGCGGTGCGCCAGCTCATCCGGATGGGCGTGGACACCTCGCCCGAGGCCGGCTGGCTGCACAACAAGGGCCTGCGGGTGATCGGCGGCGGCGTACGCCTGGAGCTGGACTGGCCGGAGCTGGCGAGCTTCCCGAACTACGGGCTGGTCCGTACCCGGCTGGACTTCGACGACCTGCTCGCCCAGCGCGCGGTCGCGGCCGGCGCCAAACTGCGGACCAACGTCAACGTGTTGGGCCCGGTGCTCGACGACGACGGCCGGGTGACCGGCGTGCAGGCGGAGGTGGGGCCCGGCAAGGAGCCCGCCACCTTCCACGCCCCGCTGGTCGTGGCCGCCGACGGCGTCTCCGGTCGGTTCCCGCTCGCGCTCGGGCTCGCCAAGCGGGAGGACCGGCCGATCGGTGTGGCCGTCCGCCGCTACTACCACTCGCCGGCCAAGCACGACGACGACTACCTGGAGTCGTGGTTGGAGCTGCGCAGCAAGGACAGCGGCGACAACCTGCTGCCCGGGTACGGCTGGATCTTCGGGCTCGGCGACGGGCGGGTCAACGTCGGCCTCGGCGTGCTCAACTCGTCCTCCGCGTTCGGCAAGACCAACTACCGCCGGCTGCTCACCGACTGGCTGGCCAACACCCCCGCCGAGTGGGGGATGACCGACGAGACCAACGCGGACGGCCCGATCCTCGGCGCCGCCCTGCCGATGGGCTTCAACCGGGTGCCGCACTACACCCGTGGCGTCCTGCTGGTCGGCGACTCCGGCGGCATGGTCAACCCGTTCAACGGCGAGGGCATCGCGTACGCCATGGAGTCCGGCGAACTGGCCGCCGAGGTGGCGGTGCAGGCGCTCGCGCGGCCGGCCGGGCCGGAGCGGGAGCGGGCGCTCCTGGCGTACCCGAACGAGCTGAAGGCCCGCCTCGGCGGTTACTACCGCCTCGGTGGCATCTTCGTGAAACTGATCGGCCGTCCGGAGATCATGCGGATCGCCACCAAACACGGCATGCCCCATCCGACGCTGATGCGTTTCGTCCTCAAGTTGCTGGCCAACCTGACCGACCCCCGGGGTGGGGACGCGATGGACCGGGTCATCAATGCGATGACGAAGGCGGCGCCAGCCGTCTAGTTGGGACGGCATCGGTGCTGGTCACAGCCTCGGAGCCGACAAAGATCGACCCCCGCCGGCAGCCACCGCGAGGGACGTGAATAGTGTGATTTTCGTCAAGCACTGACGGCAGGGAAGGACGAGCAGGAGAAAACGATGTCGCTCTCGCCTTACGCACCGATCATCGGGCTGTTCGCCCTCGCCGCGGCGTTCTCGCTGTTCTCCGTCGGCGCCGCCCGCTTCGCCGGTCCCCGTCGCTACAACAAGGCCAAACTCGAGGCGTACGAGTGCGGCATCGAGCCCAGCCCGCAGCCGGTCGGCGGCGGGCGGTTCCCGATCAAGTTCTACCTGACGGCGATGCTCTTCATCGTCTTCGACATCGAGATCATCTTCCTCTACCCCTGGGCGGTCTCGTTCGACGCTCTGCCGATCTTCGGCTTCGTGGAGATGGTCCTGTTCATCGTCGCGGTCTTCGTCGCGTACGCCTACGTGTGGCGGCGCGGCGGCCTGGACTGGGACTGAGGAAGGAACGTCAGATGGGCATCGAGGAGAAGCTTCCCGCCGGCGTCCTGCTCACCTCGGTGGAGAAGCTGGTCAACTGGTCTCGGAAGTCGTCCGTGTGGGGCGCCACCTTCGGCCTGGCCTGCTGCGCCATCGAGATGATGGCCGCCGGTGGTCCGCACTACGACATGGGCCGCTGGGGCATGGAGGTCTTCCGGGCCTCGCCCCGACAGGCCGACCTCATGATCGTGGCCGGCCGGGTGAGCCAGAAGATGGCGCCGGTGCTGCGCCAGATCTACGACCAGATGGCCGAGCCCCGCTGGGTGCTCTCGATGGGCGTCTGCGCCAGCAGCGGCGGCATGTTCAACAACTACGCCATCGTGCAGGGCGTCGACCACGTCGTACCCGTCGACATGTACCTGCCCGGCTGCCCGCCCCGGCCGGAGATGCTCATCGACGCGATCCTCAAGCTCCGCGAGAAGATCATGTACGAGCCGCTGGGCCCGAACGGTCGCAAGATGCTGGCGGCCCGCCAGGAGCGCGGCGACGTCCCGGTCGTGCCGTACGGCTCGATGCCGTCCTCCTACCGCAACGACAAGGCCCGGCGTGCCGAGTGGACCCAGGCGGTCCGCGAGGGGCGCGAGGAGCAGTTGCGGATCGAGAACTGGATGAACGCCCAGAACCATCTCCACCCGCAGGCAGGCCCGAAATGACGTCTCCCACGGACAAGACCAACGACGGCGGGGTGCCGGTGCCGGTGACGCCGCCCGGCGCCAGCGCGACCGCCCCGGCCGAGTACCCGCCGGCCAGCCCGGCCGGCCGCGGGATGTTCGGCAACCAGGGCACCGGTGACGTGTCCGGCTACGGCGGCCTGGTCCGCCCGCGCCAGCCGATCGAGGAGGCCGCCCGGCCGTACGGCGGGTACTTCGACGAGGTCCGCGACGCGCTGGAGGAGGCGTACCCGGCCTTCGGCGACGCCATCGAAAAGGTGGTCGTCGACCGGGGCGAACTGACCCTGCACATCCGCCCCGAGCGGATCGCCGAGGTCTGCCAGGTACTGCGTGACGACCTCGCGCTGCGGTTCGAGCTGTGCTCCTCGGTGTCCGGGGTGGACTACCTCGGCGCCGACGAGCGCCGGCTGCACGTGGTCTACCTGCTCACCTCGATGACCTACCGGCGTCGGATCCGGCTGGAGGCCGCCGTCTCCGCCGAGTCTCCGCACCTGCCCAGCGTCACCGCCGTCTACCCGACGGCCGACTGGCAGGAGCGGGAGGCGTACGACATGTTCGGCATCGTCTTCGACGGCCACCCCAACCTGACCCGGATCCTCATGCCGGACGACTGGGAGGGCCACCCGCAGCGCAAGGACTACCCGCTCGGTGGCGTGCCCGTCGAGTACAAGGGCGCCGAGATTCCGCCGCCGGACCGGAGGAGGTCCTACCAGTGACCACGTCGAACTACGCGACCGAACGCGAGACCACCGAGGGCCGGGTCTTCACCGTCACGGGTGGGGACTGGGACACGGTCGTGTCGGGCACCGACCCGATCAACGACGAGCGCATCGTGGTCAACATGGGGCCGCAGCACCCGTCCACCCACGGGGTGCTCCGTCTGATCCTCGAACTGGAGGGCGAGACGGTCCGCGAGGCCCGCTCGGTCGTCGGCTACCTGCACACGGGCATCGAGAAGAACCTCGAGTACCGCAACTGGGTCCAGGGCTCGACGTTCGTGACCCGGATGGACTACCTCTCTCCGATCTTCAACGAGACGGCGTACGCCCTCGCGGTGGAGAAGCTCCTCGGCATCACCGACGACGTCACCGAGCGCGCCACCACCATCCGCGTGCTGATGATGGAGCTCAACCGGATCTCGTCGCACCTGGTCTGGCTGGCCACCACCGGCATGGAGCTGGGCGCCATCTCGATCATGCTGTACGGCTTCCGCGAGCGGGAGTACATCCTCGACATCTTCGAGACCATCACCGGCCTGCGGATGAACCACGCGTACGTCCGGCCGGGCGGTGTGGCGCAGGACGTGCCGGACGACGCGATCCGCAAGATCCGCGACTTCCTCAAGATGATGCCGAAGAAGCTCAAGGAGTACGAGGACCTGCTCTCCGGTCAGCCCATCTGGACCGAGCGGACCAAGGGCGTCGCGGTGCTGGACGTCACCGGCTGCGTGGCGCTCGGCATCACCGGTCCGGTGCTGCGCTCGGCCGGGCTCGCCTGGGACCTGCGCAAGACCATGCCGTACTGCGGTTACGAGACGTACGAGTTCGACGTGCCGACCCACCCCGACGGCGACGTGTGGGGCCGCTACCAGGTCCGGCTCGCCGAGATCCGTGAGTCGATGAAGCTGGTCGAGCAGGCGCTGGACCGGCTGCGCCCAGGCCCGGTGATGGTCGCCGACCGCAAGATCGCGTGGCCCGCGCAGCTCGCCATCGGCGTGGACGGCATGGGCAACTCGCTGGAGCACGTCGCGAAGATCATGGGTCAGTCGATGGAGTCGCTGATCCACCACTTCAAGCTGGTCACCGAGGGCTTCCGGGTCCCACCCGGCCAGGTGTACGTCGGCATCGAGGCGCCGCGCGGCGAGCTGGGCGTGCACGCCGTCTCCGACGGTGGCACCCGGCCCTACCGGGTGCACTACCGGGAGCCGAGCTTCGTCAACCTCCAGGCCCTCCCGGCGATGGCCGAGGGTGGCCTGATCGCCGACGTGATCGCCGGCGGCGCCTCGCTGGATCCCGTGATGGGTGGTTGTGACCGATGACGACGACGTTCACTGACGAGACGCGGGAGCGGGCACGCGAGATCATCGCCCGCTACCCGGCGGACCGGTCCCGCTCGGCCCTGCTGCCGCTGCTACACCTGGTCCAGTCCGAGGAGGGGTACGTCTCCCCGGCCGGGGTGACGTTCTGCGCCGAGGTGCTGGGGCTGAACAAGGCCCAGGTCGGGGCCGTGGCCACCTTCTACACCATGTACAAGCGCAAGCCCACCGGCGACTTCCTGGTCAGCGTCTGCACCAACACGATGTGCAACGTGCTGGGTGGCCAGGAGGTCTACGACACCCTCGCGGAGCACCTGGGTGTCGGGCACGACGAGACGACCGCCGACGGGACCATCACGCTGGAGCACGCCGAGTGCCTGGCGGCCTGTGACTACGGCCCGGTGATGACCGTCAACTACGACTTCTTCGACGGCGTGGACCCGTCCACGGCGGTCGGTGTGGTCGACGAGCTGCGCGCGGGCGGCCGGCCCATGCCGACGCGCGGCGCGCGGCTGTGCACGCTGAAGGAGATGGCGGTGCAGCTCGCCGGATTCGCCGACGAGCGCGACGGCGCGGTCGCCGACGGCGGGCCGGGCGAGCCGACCCTGCGGGGTCTGCGGTTGGCGCAGGAGCACGGCGTCTCGGTGCCGGGCTTCGACCCGAACACCCCGATCCGCAGCAAGGCCGAGGCCGACAAGGCAGCCGCCGAGGCGAAGGCGAAGGCGGAGGCCGCCAAGCCGGCACCCGTCGAGGCCAGCACCGCGCCGGTCAAGGGCGGCGACGGAGCGGCCACCCCGGCTGCGGCCCCCGCCACCCCGGTCACCAGCGGCGACGGCGCGGCCACCCCCACGGGTACGGCCGGCACCGCCGAGCAGGTCGAGCCGGCGGCGGCCACCGGCAGCACCGCACCGGACGTGAAGGCGCCGGACGACAAGTCGCCGCAGGTGCGTACCGCCGAGACCCGGCAGCCCGACGCGGAGACGGCCGTGCCGGACGCGCCCGGCACGAAGGTGCCGGCGGAGACCTCGCCGCCGGGACCGCGCGACGCGCAGGCGGCCCAGGCCGCCGGCGCGGCGGCCAACGCCCCGGCCGGCGACGGTAAGCCCGCCGGTGACTCGACCGGCGCGCAGGAGCGCAACCTCACCGAAGCGTCGGCGGACGCGGATGGCACGGACCCCGCCGCCGCGAGCGAAACGGGGGCCCACAAGTGACCACTCCCCGCCCGGAGACGCTGGCCAAGCTGACGCCGGTGCTGACCAAGCGCTGGCTGTCACCGGACGCCTGGCGGATCGGCACCTACGAGCAGCTCGACGGCTACGCCGCGCTGCGCAAGGCCCTCAAGGCCCACCCGGATGACCTGATCCAGCTGATCAAGGACTCCGGGCTGCGCGGTCGTGGCGGCGCCGGCTTCCCCACCGGTCTCAAGTGGGGCTTCATCCCGCAGGGGGACGGCAAGCCGCACTACCTGGTGGTCAACGCCGACGAGGGCGAGCCGGGCACCTGCAAGGACCTCCCGCTGATGACCCACGATCCGCACGCGCTGGTCGAAGGCGTGATCATCGCGTCGTACGCGATCCGGGCCAGCCGCGCCTACATCTACATCCGGGGCGAGGCCGTGCACGCCGCCCGGCGGCTGCGCAACGCCGTCCAGGAGGCGTACGACAAGGGCTACCTGGGTCGCAACATCATGCGCAGCGGCTTCGACCTGGAGCTGGTCGTGCACTCCGGCGCCGGGGCGTACATCTGTGGCGAGGAGACGGCGCTGCTCGACTCGCTGGAGGGGTTCCGGGGGCAGCCCCGGCTGCGCCCGCCGTTCCCGGCCACCCACGGCCTGTACGCCAGCCCGACGGTGGTGAACAACGTCGGCACCATCGCCAGCGTCCCGCCGATCGTGCTCGGCGGGGCCGACTGGTGGAAGTCCATGGGCACCGAGAAGTCCTCCGGACCGATGATCTACTCGCTCTCCGGCCGGATCGCCAACCCGGGCCAGTACGAGTGCTCGATGGGTGTCACGCTGCGGGAGCTGCTGGAACTTGCCGGCGGCATGCAGCCCGGTCACAACCTGCGGTTCTGGACCCCGGGTGGATCGTCGACCCCGCTGCTCGCCGCCGAGCACCTGGACGTGCCGCTGGACTTCGAGGGCGTGGCGGCGGCCGGCTCGATCCTGGGCACCACGGCCACGCAAATCTTCTCCGACCAGGACTGCCCGGTCTACGCGACGTACCGGTGGCTGGAGTTCTACCACCACGAGTCGTGTGGCAAGTGCACCCCGTGCCGGGAGGGCAACTACTGGATGGTCCGGGTCTACCGGCGGATCCTCTCCGGCCAGGGCACCCACGAGGACCTGGACACCCTCCTGGACACCTGCGACAACATCCTCGGCCGCTCGTTCTGCGGCCTGGGTGACGGTGCGACCAGCTCGGTGACCTCGTCGCTGAAGTACTTCAAGCAGGACTACCTCGACTACATCGAGGGTCGTAAAGCTCCCATGCTGTCGGAGAAGACCCTGGTAGGGGCGCACTGATGAGCGCGAGGAACGAGCTTGCGAGTCCCGCAGTCGCGAATGAAGGGCGACTCTGATGACCGACGTAGCCAAGCAGACCGAGACCGTCACCCTCACCATCGACGGCGTCGAGGTCACCGCCCCCAAGGGGGCGCTGCTGATCCGGGTCGCCGAGCAGATGGGCACCGAGATCCCCCGGTTCTGCGACCACCCGCTGCTGGCCCCGGCCGGCGCGTGCCGGCAGTGCCTGGTCGAGGTGGAGGGGCAACGCAAGCCGGTCGCCTCCTGCACCCAGACCGTCGCCGACGGCATGGTCGTCCGGACCCAGCTCACCTCCCCGGTCGCCCAGAAGGCGCAGGAGGGGGTGATGGAGCTGCTGCTGCTCAACCACCCGCTGGACTGCCCGATGTGTGACAAGGGCGGCGAGTGCCCCCTGCAGAACCAGGCGATGTCCACCGGCCGCACCGACTCGCGCTTCCACGAGCACAAGCGCGAGTACGAGAAGCCGATGGCGATCAGCAGCCAGGTGCTGCTGGACCGCGAGCGCTGCGTGCTCTGCCAGCGCTGCACCCGGTTCTCCGAGGAGATCGCCGGCGACAAGTTCATCGACCTGATGGGCCGGTCGTCCGCCGAGGAAATCAACATCTACCGGGACGACGCGTACGGCGAGCAGGGCGACGACGGTGACGTGCCGTTCAACTCCTACTTCTCCGGCAACACCGTGCAGATCTGCCCGGTGGGGGCGCTGACCGGCGCGCAGTACCGGTTCCGGGCCCGTCCGTTCGACCTGGTGTCCAGCCCGAGCGTCTGCGAGCACTGCTCGGCCGGCTGCGGGCAGCGCACCGACTGGCGGCGCGGCAAGGTGCTGCGCCGGCTCGCCGGTGACGAGCCGGCCGTGAACGAGGAGTGGAACTGCGACAAGGGCCGCTGGGGCTTCCAGTACACCCGGGCCGCCGACCGCCTGACCAACCCGCTGGTCCGCGACGAGCACACCGGTGAGCTGCGGGAGGCGTCCTGGAGTGAGGCGCTGACCCGGGCCGCCGAAGGGCTGCACGCGGCCCGCGAGGGCGGCCAGGGCACGGCGGTGCTCACCGGCGGTCGGCTGACCGTCGAGGACGCCTACGCGTACGCGAAGTTCGCCCGGGTCGCGCTGAACACCAACGACATCGACTTCCGGGCCCGGCCGGTCTCCCGCGAGGAGGCCGACTTCCTGGCCAGCTCGGTCGCCGGGGTCACCGACGTCACCTACACCGACGTGGAGAACGCGCCGGCCGTGGTGCTGGTGGGCCTGGAGCCGGAGGAGGAGTGCCCGATCCTCTTCCTGCGGCTGCGCAAGGCGTACCTGAAGAAGACCCTGACGGTGTACGCGCTGGCGCCGTTCGCCACCCGCGGCCTGGAGAAGCTCGGCGCCAAGCTGGCCCGGGTCGTGCCGGGCGAGGAGGCGAGCGTGCTCGCCGAGCACGCCACGGTCACCGAGGCGCTGAGCGCGCCGGGCGCGATCCTCATCGTGGGTGAGCGGCTGGCCGGTGTGCCGGGCGGGCTCTCCGCCGCGGCGGACGTGGCCCGGCGTACCGGTGCGAAGCTGGCCTGGGTGCCGCGGCGCGCGGGTGACCGCGGCGCGGTCGACGCGGGCTGCCTGCCCAACCTGCTCCCCGGGGGCCGGCTGGTCACCGAGCCGGCCGCGCGGGCCGAACTGGGCGAGGCGTGGGACATTCCGGCCGGGGTGATCCCCAGCCAGGCCGGTCGGGACACCGACGGCATCCTGGCGGCGGCGGCCAACGGACAGCTCGGCGCACTGCTGGTCGGCGGCGTCGACCCGGCCGACCTGGCCGACCCGCGGCTGGCCGAGGCCGCGCTGGACGCGGTGCCGTTCCTGGTCAGCCTGGAACTGCGCGCCAGCGCGGTGACCCGGCGGGCCGACGTGGTGCTGCCGGTCGCCCCGGTGGTCGAGAAGGCCGGCAGCTTCCTCGACTGGGAGGGCCGGCTGCGTCCGTTCGAGGCGGTGCTGAACACCGCCGCGATGACCGACGGGCGGGTGCTCGACGCGCTGGCCGCGCTCCTCGACGTAAGCCTCGGCACCGCCGACGTGCCGAGTGTCCGCCGCGAGCTGGGCTCGCTGCCGGCCACGCGCATGTCCCGGCCGTCCGCGCCGTCGGTGTCGCCGGGCACCGTGCCGCACCCGGCCGCCGGGGAGGCCGTGCTGGCGACCTGGCACCAGCTCGTCGACAACGGCACCCTGACCGAGGGCGACGAGAACCTCGCCGGCACCGCCCGCCCGCCGGTGGTCCGGCTGGGCAAGGGCACCGCCGAGGCGCTCGGTGTCGCCGACGGTGACGCGGTCACGGTCGGCACCGACCGGGGCGCGCTGACCCTGCCGGCGGAGATCACCGAGATGCCGGACGGCGTGGTCTGGCTGCCCACGAACTCACCCGGTTCGACCGTGCGACGCAGCCTCGGGGCGACGTCCGGCACGGTCGTCCGGATCTCCGTTCCCGCATCGGGTACGGCCATCCCGGCCGGGCGCGTGGCGGCCGACGAGACCATCCTCAGTTCTGGGGGTAACCAGTGAACTCGATCGTCCTGGCTCAGGACCCGACGCTTGCCGACTTCGGTCGGGATCCGTGGTGGCTGGTTCTCGGCAAGATTGTCTTCGCCTTCGCGTTCGGTCTGCTGGCCACCCTGCTCGGTGTCTGGTTCGAACGGCGCGTGGTCGGTTACATGCAGGTGCGGCCCGGCCCGAACCAGGTCGGCCCGCTCGGCCTGTTGCAGACCCTCGCCGACGGCCTGAAGATGGCCTTCAAGGAGGACATCCTCCCGAAGGCGGCCGACAAGGTCGTCTACTTCTTCGCACCGACGATCTCGGTGATCTGCGCGGTCACCGCGCTGGCGGTGGTGCCGTTCGGCCCGATGGTGAGCATCTTCGGCCACCACACGCCGTTGCAGGTCACCGACGTGCCGGTGGCCGTGCTCCTGCTGCTGGCCTGCTCCTCGATGGGCGTCTACGGCATCGTGCTGGGCGGCTGGGCCTCCGGCTCGACGTACCCGCTGCTCGGTGGTCTCCGGTCGAGCGCCCAGATGATCTCGTACGAGGTCGCGATGGGCCTGAGCATCGTGGCGGTCTTCATGACCGCCGGCACGATGAGTACCAGCGGGATCGTCGCCGCACAGGGTGACGCCACCCGGCTGACCATCTTCGGCACCGAGATCCCGGCCCCGGGCTGGTACGCGATCCTGCTGCTGCCCAGCTTCGTCATCTTCTTCATCGCCACGGTGGGTGAGACCAACCGGGCGCCGTTCGACCTGCCCGAGGCCGAGTCCGAGCTGGTTGCCGGCTTCATGACCGAGTACAGCTCGCTGAAGTTCGCGCTCTTCATGCTCAGCGAGTACGTCGCGATGGTGACCATGTCCGCGGTCACCACCACGCTGTTCCTCGGCGGCTGGCGGGCGCCCTGGCCGATCACGCTGTGGGAGGGCGCCAACTCCGGTTGGTGGCCGATGCTCTGGTTCTTCGGCAAGGTGATCGCGCTGGTCTTCGTCTTCGTGTGGCTGCGCGGCACGCTGCCCCGACTGCGCTACGACCAGTTCATGCGCTTCGGCTGGAAGGTTCTGCTGCCGATCAACCTGGTCTGGATCCTGGTCCTGTCGGGCCTGCGCTCGATCGAGGACTGGGACACCCGCGGCAAGGTCATCGCCGTGAGTATCCCGGCCGGCATCCTGCTGCTCGCCACGCTCTTCTGGCCGAGCCGGAAGCCGCAGCCGAAGCCGACCACGCAGGAGCAGGTCGACAGCCGGCCGTACGGGAGCTTCCCGCTGCCGCCGATGGATCTACAGGTACCACCGAGCCCGCGTATCACGCGCGTGGTCGCCGAGCGGGAGCCGGCCAACATCGTCGCCGGCTCGGACTCCAGGGAGGTGTGACGTGGGCGCGATCACCGGAACGTTCAAGGGATTCGGTGTCACCTTCTCGCACATGTTCAGGAAGGTCGTCACCACCGACTATCCGTTCAAGCCGCCGGTTTCGGCGCCGCGCTACCACGGGCGGCACATCCTCAACCGGCACCCGGACGGCCTGGAGAAGTGCATCGGCTGCGAGCTGTGCGCCTGGGCCTGCCCGGCGGACGCGATCTACGTCGAGGGCGGCGACAACACCGACGAGCAGCGCTTCTCGCCGGGTGAGCGGTACGCCAGCACCTACCAGATCAACTACGCGCGGTGCATCTTCTGCGGACTCTGCATCGAGGCCTGCCCGACCCGTTCGCTGACCATGAGCAACGAGTACGAGCTGGCCCGGGACAACCGACAGGACCTGATCTTCACCAAGGAGCAGTTGCTCGCCCCGCTGTTGGAGGGCATGGAGCAGCCGCCGCACCCGATGCGGCTGGGTGACAGCGAGAAGGACTACTACGTCGGCGCGCTGGACAACCCGGGCACCTCCGCCGGTGCCGAGACGTCACCGATGGGCCCCGGCCGCCACCAGGTCGAGGAGCACCCCGGCGTGACGTTCCCGGGCGCCGAGCAGGCCGCCCAGCGTGCGGCGGTCGGCAAGGGAGAGAACGCATGACCACGTCTACGGTGCTCGCCGCGGCGGGCGGGGTGTCCGGCGGCGAGCAGGTCACCTTCTGGATCCTCGCGCCGCTCGCGCTGATCGGCGCGATCGGGATGGTGGCGGCCCGCAACGCGGTGCACTCGGCGCTCTGGCTGGTGCTGACCATGCTCTGCCTGGGCGTGTTCTACGTGCTCCAGGCCGGGCCGTTCATCGGCATGGTGCAGATCATCGTCTACACCGGCGCGATCATGATGCTCTTCCTGTTCGTGCTGATGCTCGTCGGTCGGGACGCGTCCGACTCGCTGATCGAGACCCTGCGCGGTCAGCGGGTCGCCGCGATCGTGCTGGGGCTGGGCTTCGCCGGCCTCGTCGGCGGCGCCCTCTACCGGGCCGTCGAGGGCTCCACCGCCGTCGGCCTGGACGAGGCCAACGCGGAGGGGAACGTGCAGGGCATCGCCCGCCTGCTGTTCACGAAGTACGTCTTCGCGTTCGAGCTGACCTCGGCGCTGCTGATCACCGCGGCGGTCGGCGCCATGGTGCTCGCGCACGTCGAGCGGCGCAAGCAGGACAAGATGGACCAGCCGGCGACCATGCGGGCCCGCTTCGCGCCGGGCAACTACCCGGGCCCCAAGCCGGGCCCCGGCGTCTTCGCGACCTCCTCCTCGGTGGCCACCCCGGCGCGACTGCCGGACGGCCGGCTCACCGAGCGGAGCACGCCGGACATCCTGCCGGTGCGTGAGCTGACCGCGCAGGAGACCACTCTGAAGGGGACCGACCGGTGACTCCTGACTATTACCTGGTGCTGGCCGCGGTGCTGTTCACCATCGGCGCCGCCGGGGTGCTCGTCCGGCGCAACGCGCTCGTGCTGTTCATGTGTGTCGAGCTGATGCTCAACGCGGCCAACCTGACGCTGGTCACCTTCAGCCGGATCAACGGTGACCTCAACGGCCAGATCATGGCGTTCTTCGTGATGGTGGTGGCCGCCGCCGAGGTCGTGGTCGGCCTCGCGATCATCATGGCCATCTTCCGGACGCGACGCTCGGCGAGCGTCGACGACGCCAACCTGCTGAAGTACTAAAGGGGTCCACCGGTGGAAGAGACTGTGGAATACGCCCAGGCCACGGGGCTGCTCGGGGGCGTCTGGCTGCTGGTGGCGATCCCGCTGGTCAGCGCGGCCATCCTGCTGCTGCTCGGCCGGCGGGCCGACCGCTGGGGGCACTGGTTGGGCGTCGCGGCCATCGGCGCCGCGTTCGTGCTCGGGCTGGCGTCCTTCTTCCAGCTACGAGGCCTGGAGAACAAGTCGGTCGAGCTGAGCCTGTGGGACTTCATCGCGGTCGGTGACCTGCGGGTCGACTTCGGCCTGCTGTTCGATCCGCTGGCCGCCGTCTTCGTGCTCCTCATCACCGGCGTCGGCTTCCTGATCCACCTGTACGCCGTGGAGTACATGGCGCACGACGCGGGTCGCCGCCGGTTCTTCGCGTACTTCAACCTGTTCGTCGCCGCCATGCTGCTGCTGGTGCTCGGCAACAACTACGTGATGCTCTACTTCGGCTGGGAGGGCGTCGGTCTGGCGTCGTACCTGCTGATCTCCTTCTGGTACGGGCGGCCGAGCGCCGCCACGGCCGGCAAGAAGGCGTTCCTGATGAACCGGGTCGGTGACACCGGCCTCGCCATCGGCATCTTCATCATGTTCGCGACCCTGGGCACCACCCAGTACGACGAGGTCTTCAACGGCGTCGGCTCACTGACCGGCACCACCGTGCTGGTCCTCGGCCTGTTGCTGCTGCTCGGCGCGGCCGGTAAGTCCGGCCAGTTCCCGTTGCAGGCGTGGCTGCCGGACGCGATGGAGGGCCCCACCCCGGTGTCGGCGCTCATTCACGCCGCCACCATGGTCACCGCCGGTGTCTACCTGATCGCCCGCTCCAACCCGATCTTCTCCGCGAACTCGACGCTCCAGCTCGTGGTGGTCAGCGTCGGCGCGCTCACCCTGCTGATGGGCTGCATCATCGGCGCGGCCAAGGACGACATCAAGCGGGTGCTCGCCTGGTCGACGGTGAGCCAGATCGGCTACATGTTCCTCGGCGTCGGTCTCGGCGGCGGGGCGTACGCGCTGGCCATCGTGCACCTGCTGGCGCACGGCTTCTTCAAGGCCAACATGTTCCTGGGCGCCGGCTCGGTCATGCACGGCATGAAGGACCAGGTGGACATCCGCCGCTTCGGTGGGCTGTCGACGTACATGAAGGTCACCTGGTTGACGTTCATGATGGGCTGGCTGGCCATCATCGGCATGTTCCCGTTCTCCGGCTTCTTCTCCAAGGAGCCGATCATCGTGGCCGCCTTCGAGCGGGAGGACTGGACCGCCTGGCTCTACGGCGGTGCCGCGCTGCTCGGTGCGGGCCTGACCGCGTTCTACATGACGCGGCTGTTCGTGCTCACGTTCCACGGTCCGAAGCGGTGGACCGAGGACATCGAGCACCCGCACGAGTCGCCGAAGCTGATGACCATTCCGCTGATCCTGCTGGCGATCGGCTCGGTCGGCGCCGGCTTCCTGCTCTCCACCTCCGTGCCGGACTGGCTGACGTCCACCGCCGGTCTGGGCGGCGAGCACGCGGAGCACGAGCCGGTCCTCTCGCACCTCGTGATCACCACGCTGTCGCTGCTGGTCACCGTGCTCGGCGCCGGCCTGGCCTGGTTCCTGTTCCGGGCCGGCACGGCCACCGCGCCGCAGCCGGCCGGGATCCTGGTCACCGCCGCCCGACGCAACCTCTACACCGACGCCGTCAACGAGGCGGTCTTCGAGAAGCCGGGCATCTTCCTCACCCGGGCGCTGGTCTTCCTCGACAACCGGGGCATCGACGGTCTCGTTAACGGGCTCGCCGCCGCCGTCGGCGGGGGTTCGGGTCGACTCCGGCGGATGCAGACCGGCTTCGTCCGCTCGTACGCCACCTCGATCCTGGCCGGCGCGCTGCTGGTGATGGCGGCGTTCCTCGCGGTGCAGGCGGGGTGGTTGGCATGACCGACCCGAAGACGCCCGCCCCCGCCGGCGGACCACGCATCCACCACGGAGGTAAGGCCGCATAATGTCCAACTTCCCGTTCCTCTCGGTGCTCACCGTGGCGCCACTGGTGGGCGCTCTGGTGGTGGCCTTCCTGCCGCGCCACCGGCCCGAGCTGGCCAAGCAGGTGGCGTTCGCCTGGTCGCTGCTGGTACTGGTGCTCTCGGTGGTGATGTGGGTCAGCTTCAACGCCGGCGGTGACCGGTTCCAGTTCCGGGAGTCGTACACCTGGATCCCGAACTGGGGCGTCAACTTCACCTTCGCCGCCGACGGCATCGCGCTGGTGATGCTGATGCTGATCGCGGTGCTGGTGCCGTTGGTGATCCTGGCGTCCTGGCACGACGCCGAGTCGTCGAAGCGGTCCATCCCGGTCTACTTCGCGCTACTGCTGATCCTCGAGAGCACGATGATCGGCGTCTTCGCGGCCGCCGACGTCTTCCTGTTCTACGTGTTCTTCGAGGTCATGCTCGTGCCGATGTACTTCCTGATCGGCAGCTACGGCGGCCACCAGCGGCAGTACGCGGCGGTGAAGTTCTTCCTCTACTCGCTGGTCGGCGGTCTGTTCATGCTGGCCGCGGTGATCGGCCTGTGGGTGGTCGGTGGCAAGACGTTCGACTGGCAGGCGCTCTCGCAGGTCGACATCAGCACCGGCACCGAGCGGTGGCTGTTCCTCGGCTTCTTCCTCGCGTTCGCCATCAAGGCCCCGTTCTTCCCGTTCCACACCTGGCTGCCGGACGCCGGTGGCGCCGCCCCGGCGGGTGCCGCCGCGTTGCTGGTCGGTGTGCTGGACAAGGTCGGCACGTTCGGCATCCTGCGCTACTGCCTGCCGCTGTTCCCCGAGGCGTCGAAGTGGTTCGCGCCCTGGGCGCTGGCGTTGGGCGTGATCGGCATCATCTACGCGGCGCTGCTGGCGGTCGGTCAGAACGACCTCAAGCGGCTGGTGTCGTACACCTCGATCGCGCACTTCGGGTTCATCGGGGTGGGCATCTTCGCGTTCACCACCCAGGCCGGCACCGGCGCGGTGCTCTACATGCTCAACCACGGCCTGGCCACCGGCCTGCTCTTCCTCGTGGTGGGCATGCTCGTCGCCCGGCGTGGCTCGGCGCTGATCAGTGACTTCGGTGGTGCCGGCAAGCTGGTCCCGGTGCTCGCCGGTGTGCTGTTCTTCGCCGGTCTGGCCTCGCTCGCCCTGCCGGGGACCGCGCCGTTCATCTCCGAGTTCCTGGTGCTGATCGGCACGTTCACGGTGAACAAGCCGGTGGCGGTCATCGCCACGGTCGGCATCATCCTGGCGGCGGCGTACGTGCTGTGGATGGTGCAACGCACCACGCAGGGCACGCTCAACCCGGCGCTGACCGAGGTCGACGGTATGCGCCGGGACCTCAGCCTGCGGGAGAAGGTCGTGGTCGCCCCGCTGATCGCGCTGATCGTGCTGCTCGGCTTCTACCCCAAGCCGGTCACCGACGTGATCAACCCGGCCGTCCAGGCGACCATGGACGACATCGGCAGGACCGACCCCGCCCCATCGGTGGGCGGCACTCTCCAGGAGGCAGGCCGGTGAGCGCGAGGAGTGCAGCGCAGCGGAGCCCCGCAGTCGCGAACGAAAGGTCGGCATCGGTGAGCGCGAGGAGTGCAGCGCAGCGGAGCCCCGCAGTCGCGAACGAAAGGTCGGCATCGGTGAGCGCGAGGAGTGCAGCGCAGCGGAGCCCCGCAGTCGCGAACGAAAGGTCGGCACAGTGACCGAGTTGAAACTGCCGTCGCTCGATTACGCGGCGCTCGCCCCGATCCTGATCATGCTGGGCACCGCGTTGCTCGGCGTGCTGGTCGAGGCCTTCGTGCCCCGGCGCTCGCGACACCTGGTGCAGCTGACGCTGGCACTGCTGGCCGTGCTCGCCGCGCTGACCATGGTGGTCCTCAACGCCGACGACCGGCTCATCACGGCCGGTCAGGCCATCGCGGTGGACGGGCCGACGCTGTTCCTCCAGGGCGCGATCCTGGTGCTGGCGGCCATGGCGCTGCTCCTGATCGGCGACCGCTCCGTCGAGCGGGGCGGCGCGTTCGTCGCCCAGGCCGCCGTGACGGCGGAGTCGGCCGACGACCGGAAGCAGGCTGAGGGCCGCAACGGCCTCACCGAGGTGTACCCGCTCGTCACGTTCGCCATCGGCGGCATGCTGATCTTCGTGGCGGCGAACGACCTGCTGACCATGTTCATCGCGTTGGAAGTCTTCTCCCTCCCGCTGTACCTGCTCTGCGCGCTGGCTCGCCGCCGGCGGCTGCTGAGCCAGGAAGCGGCGATGAAGTACTTCCTGCTCGGCGCGTACGCCTCGGCGTTCTTCCTGTTCGGTGTGGCCCTGATCTACGGCTTCACCGCGGGCGTTCCGGGCCGTTCCGCCGGTGTCGACTTCGCGACCGTCAACGCGGCGGTGAGTGAGTCTCCGGCCAGCCCGGTGCTGCTCTTCGCCGGCATGGCGCTGCTCGCCATCGGTCTGCTCTTCAAGGCCGCCGCGGCCCCGTTCCACGTCTGGACCCCGGACGTCTACCAGGGTGCGCCGACCCCGGTCACCGGCTTCATGGCGGCCTGCACCAAGGTCGCCGCGTTCGGCGCCCTGCTGCGCGTCTTCCACGTCGCGTTCGAGGGCGGGGGCTGGGACTTCACCCCGGTCCTCGGCGCGGTGGCGGTGCTGACCATGCTCCTGGGCGCGGTGCTCGCGGTCACCCAGACCGACATCAAGCGGCTGCTCGCGTACTCCTCGATCGCCAACGCCGGCTACCTGCTGGTCGGCGTGCTGGCCCCGAGCAAGGACGGGCTGTCCGGCACGATGTTCTACCTGGTCGCGTACGGCTTCTCGGTGCTCGCCGCGTTCGCCGTGGTGACCCTGGTCCGGGACGCCGACGGCGAGGCCACCCACCTGTCCCGGTGGGCGGGGTTGGGCCGGCGCTCGCCGTTCTTCGCCGCGCTGTTCACGTTCATCCTGCTGGCCTTCGCCGGTATCCCGCTGACCAGCGGATTCACCAGCAAGTTCGCCATCTTCGGGCCGGCCCTTGAGGGCGGTCAGGCGTGGCTGGTGATCGCCGGTGTGCTGACCAGCATGGTGCTCGCGTTCCCGTACCTGCGGGTCGTGGTGATGATGTGGCTGTCCGAGCCGGGCGAGTCCACCCCGACCGTGACCGTGCCGGGCGGGCTCACCTCCGCCGCCCTGATGATCGGCGTGCTGGCCACCCTGGTGCTGGGTGTCGCCCCGGCGCCGCTGCTCGACCTGGCTACCGGAGCCGCCGAATTCGTGCGGTGAGACGTGGCTCTACCACCGGGGGCCGGCGCGCGACAGCGTGCCGGCCCCCGCTGCGTATCCCCGATCCGGAGCAGGTAGAACGGGTGTGGCATGGTTGATGGTGTGGTGATTCCGGCTGGCGAGCGTTCAGGTGCCACCGGTTCCGGCGGTCGCCGGGGTCGGGCGAGCATGAGTCAGTTCGGCGCGCTCGGCCTTCATCTCGCCGATCCCCGCGTCGAGGCATCCGTGCTGGGCCTGCTGGAAGCGGTCGAGGTCGAGCTGAGTGCGAGTGTGGCCAGCGCCGACCCGTTCGTCTCCGAGGCGGCCCGGCACCTTCTCGACGCCGGGGGTAAGCGGTTCCGGCCGCTGCTGGTGGCGCTCGGTGCCCAGTTCGGCGATCCCACGGGTGCGCGGGTGGTCCCGGCGGCCGTGGTGATGGAGCTCACGCACCTGGCCACCCTCTACCACGACGACGTGATGGACGAGGCGGACGTGCGGCGGGGTGCGCCGAGCGCCAACTCGCGTTGGACCAACTCGGTCGCCATCCTGGTCGGCGACTACCTCTTCGCCCGCGCCGCGGACATCGCGGCGGACCTGGGCCCGGAGGCCGTCCGGTTGCAGGCGCGCACCTTCGCCCGGCTCGTGCACGGGCAGATCGCCGAGACGGTGGGGCCGCGTGCCGGCGACGACCCGGTCGCGCACTACCTGAGCGTGATCGCCGAGAAGACCGGCTCCCTGATCGCCACGTCGGCCCGCTTCGGCGGCATGTTCAGTGGCGCTCCGGCGGAGCACGTCGAGGCGCTCGCCGGGTACGGCGAGACGATCGGCGTCGCCTTCCAGCTCTCCGACGACCTGCTCGACATCGCGTCCGAGTCGGTGCAGTCGGGCAAGACGCCCGGCACGGACCTGCGCGAGGGGGTCCCGACGCTCCCGGTGCTCTACGCCCGTGCGGCCGACGACTCCGACGCCTCCTCGGTGCGGCTGCGGGAGATCCTGGCGACCGGTCCGTTGACCGACGACGCGCTGCACGCCGAGGCGCTGGGGCTGCTGCGGGAGAGCCCGGCGCTCAAGCGTGCCCGGGAGACCGTGCGCAGCTACGCCGAGGACGCCCGCGCCTGTCTGGCCCCGCTCCCCGCGAACTCGTCCCGCCAGGCCCTGGAGTCGCTCTGCGACTACATAGCCGACCGCACAAGCTGACCAGCACACCCCTCCAGCGCGGCACCCCCAGCTTCGTTGATCATGAAGTTATTGCCTCGACACGCCGTGTGATCGGGCAACAACTTCATGATCACCGGCTCGGGGGTGAGGGGTTTGTAGGAGGCGGCTGGCGGTCAGCATCAGGGCGGCGGCCAGCAGCATCGACACCGAGGCCGTGGCCCACATTGTCGGGTAGCCCAGGTGGGCGGCGAGCGGGCCGAGGCTCAGTGGGCCGAGGCAGCCGCCCGCGTACACCCCGGTCTGTGTGATCGAGGTGGCGGCGGCCGGAGCCTGCGGGTGCAGCCGGACCACCGCGAAGGTCATGAGGCCGGGCCAGGCCCAGCCCAGACCGAACCCGAGCACCACGCCCGCCACCAGCGGCACCGGGCCGGCCACCGCGAGCAGGCCCAGCCCGACCGCCCCGATCACCAGCATCGCGGCGATGAGCGCGACGTGACCGTTGGCCCGCCGGTCGGCCAGTCCGCCAGCGCCCACCCGGGCGACGACACAGACCGCGCTGCCCAGGGTCAGGGTGAGGCCGGCCAGAGCAGGCGAGAGGCCCCGGGCGGCGGCCGAGTCGACCAGGAAGGTGCCGAGCGCGTTGGCCGCGCCCGCCGCCAACGTCGCCGCCGCGCCGACGACCACCAGGGCCGTCGTGGCCCGGCCTCCGCGCGTCCCGTCGGCCCGACGCGCACGACCGGACACCTGCCGGGGTACGGCCGGCAGCGTGGTCAGCGCCGCGACTGCCGCCACCACGAACGCCCAACGCCAGCCGGCGGTGAGCGCGATGGTGGGCACCGCCGCGCCGGCCAACAGCGTCGAGACCGGGATCGCCGCCTGCTTGACGCCGAACGACAGGCCCTGCCTCCGCGGCGGGACGTGCTCGGCGAGCGCCGCGTTGCTGGCGAGCTGGCCGAGGGCGTTCGCGGCGGCGCTGAGCGCCAGCAGGGCGAGCAGCGCCTCGTACGAGCGGGCGAGCGCTGCCACGGCCAGCATCGACCCGGAGGCCAGCACGATGGCACAGCGGGCCACCAGCGCCGGCCCGTACCGCTCGACGAGGCGTCCGGAGGGCACCGAGGCCAGCGCGCTCACGCCGAAGTAGACGGAGACGGCCAGGCCCAGCCCGGCGGGGGAGAAGCGGAGATCCGCACCCATCTGCACGGCGAGGCCGCCGAGCAGGAAGACGGGCAGTACGCAGGCCACGGTGGTGGCCACGGCGCCGGCGCTGGCCCGGATGGGGCGGGTGCGGACGGGCGCGGGGGTGAGGACGGTGTGGGTCATCGTGCGGCAAACCTACGCGAGTCGCGCTCAGGCAACTCCTGGTGACCGCTGGTGTACGAGGAGTGGATGGTGATCTGGCATCCTCGACCCGAACAGGCATTTCGCACGCGGCCTGTTTTTCATATGGTGTAAGTCCCCGGCGGCGGAGGTGGTTGTGCGCGACCCCTTGGCAGAACCTTCGGACCTGATCCGCAGCGTGTCCCGAGCACTGCGGGTGCTCGAGTCGGTCGGTCGTGCCCCGAAGGGCCTGACCGTCAAGCAGATCGCCCGACGGTGTGAGCTGACCGTGGCCACCACCTACCACCTCGTCCGCACCCTCGCGTACGAGGGTTACGTGATCCGTCGCGAGGACGGCACGTACATCGTGGGTCTCGAGGTGGCCGACCGTTACCGCGAGTTGGTGACCGCGTTCCGGGGTCCACCGGTGGTCGGCGAGACGTTGCGACGCGCCGCCGTCGACACCGGTTACAGCCACTTCCTGGGTCGGTTCGTCGGCGGTCAGGTCGCCATCACGGCGGTGGCCGAGGGGCACCGTTCGCCGTATCTGGAAGATCTCGTTCCCGGCTTCGACGAGGGGGCCCACGCGACCGCTCTCGGCAAGTCCCTGCTCGCCACCCTGACCGCCGAGCAGCGCTTCCGCTATCTCCGCGAGTACGGCATGCGTCCCTTCACCAGCGCCACGCTGACCGCCACCGAGACGTTCGAGGCCGACCTGGCCGCCGGTGACCGCCGGGGGATGCAGTTGGAGTTGGGACAGTTCCGCCAGGGGGTGGCCTGCGCGGCGGTGCTCGTCGCACCCGACAAGGACATGGAACGTCGGGTCGTGCTGGCCTGCGCCCTGCCCGCGAGCGAGATGATGACCTCCGCCCGGGTCGTACGCGCGAAGCTGCTCACCGTCGCCCGTACGGTCGCCGACGGCATCGCCGCCGACCACTGACCCGCCGGACGCGCCAGAGGCCCTCTCCCGGGCTGGGAGAGGGCCTCTCGGGGCGGTCCGGCGCCGAACCGCCAGGGGAACGTCAGCTGCCCACCGGGCCGCCGTCGAGGCGCCAGGTGACCACCACGCCCGGCTTGGCGTAGTCGCCGTCCGGCCAGTTCGAGGCCGGGTTCTCCACCGACGCGCCGGTGATCTCGCCCGGGTGCTGCACCGCGACGAACACCGAGCGGTTGTCGCCGGTGATGAACGGACCGCAGGTCTCCGCGCCGATCGGCACGGTCAGGAACTGCTTGAGGTGGCCCTTCTCCGGACCCTCGACCGCGGTGGCGAAGAGGCCGTCGTTGCTGCCCAGCGCATTGCCGTCGGTGGAGATCCACAGGTTGCCGGTGGCGTCGAAGGCGACGTTGTCCGGGCAGGAGATCGGCGAGACCTGGGTCTTGTCGTACCCGGAGAAGAAGGTCGAGGGGTCGGTCGGGTCGCCGCAGACGATCGGGAGCGACCAGGCGAACGTCTCCGCCGTGTTGTCGTCGCGGTCCTCGACCAGCTCCAGGATCTGCCCGTGCTTGTTGGCGTTGCGCGGGTTGGCCTCGTCCGCGGCCGCCTTGCCGGCCTTGCCGCGGTCGGTGTTGTTGGTCAGCGCCACGTACACCTTGCCGGTGAGGTGGCTCGGCTCGACGTCCTCGGGACGGTCCATCTTGGTCGCGCCGACCTTGTCACCGGCGAGCCGGGCGAAGGTGAGCACGTCCGCGGCGGTCATCCCGTCGACGAACGACCGGTTGCCGCTGACCAGCTTGATCCAGCGACCCCGACCGTTGAACGCGCCGTCGGTGGGGAGCGTGCCGGAGCCGTCGATCTCGGCGGCGCTGGTCTGGTCGAGCTGCGCGACGTAGAGCGTGCCGGACTCCAGCAGGGTCAGGTTGTGCTTGCGGGCGGCCCAGGAGTTGCCCTTGAGGAACTTCTTGTCCGAGACGAACTTGTACAGGTAGTCGAACCGCTCGTCGTCGCCCATGTACGCGACCACGTGGCCGTCCCTGGCGACGATGACGTTCGCGCCCTCGTGCTTGAAGCGACCCATCGCGGTGTGCTTGCGCGGACGGCTCTCCGGGTCGAACGGGTCGATCTCGACGACCCAGCCGAACCGGTGCGCCTCGTTGGGGTGCTTGGCCAGGTCGAAGCGCTCGTCGGCGCGTTCCCACTTGCGGCTGCCGCTGGGGTAGCGAGCGGTGGTGGTGATGCCGTAGCGGTCGAACTTCGGCTTCAGGTCGGCCGGCGCGGCGTCGGCGCCGACGAAGTACTGGTTGAAGTTCTCCTCGCCGGACAGCACGGTGCCCCACGGGGTCACGCCACCGGAGCAGTTGTTCAGCGTGCCGACGACCGTACGGCCCTTCGGGTCGGCGGCGGTCTTCAGCCAGGCCGAGCCGGCGGCCGGGCCGGTCAGGTCGAACTTGGTGCTCAGCGCGGTGACCCGCCGGTTGTACGGCCGGCGGCCGTTGCCCACGGGCTTCCACTGCCCGGTGCCGCCGACCCGCTCCAGCTCCACCACGGACATGCCGTGCGCGGCCATTGCGGTGCGCAGCTGCTCCACGGAGAGTCCGTCCAGGCCGGGGAACCCGGGGAACATGAGGTCCTCGTTGGTGTACTCGTGGTTGACCACGAGCAGCGCCCTCCTGCCCTGCTTGTCCAGCGGCAGCACACCCACGAAGTCGTTGTTGTAGCCGAACTGCTTCGACTGCGCGGCGGCGCTCTGGTGGTGCAGGTCGAACGCCGGCGCGCCCGGCAGCACCGGGTCACCCCACTTGATCACCACGGCGTGGTCGTAGCCGTTCGGCACGACCAGGGTGTCCAGCTTGTTCGGCGGAATCGGCTTGAAGGTCAGCGCGCCGCTGCCGACACCCGTGGTGGGACGGCCGAAGCCGAAGTTCTCCGGCACGTCCGGGGTGGTGGGGGCCGCGCTGGCGGGGGCCGCGCCGGCCAGCGCGCCGACCGCCGCGCCGCCGAAGCCGAGCACCAGGGCGCCGACCGCGCCGGCCCGGACCACGCCGCGCCGGGAGACCTCCGCGTCCACCACGTCACCGAAGTACGCGTTCTCGGACGTGTTCGGTACCGGGTGGTCACAGGCGTTGCCGCAGCGGTACAGGCAGGTCATGGCGTCACGGGTGCCGTGGCGCTTGCCGGTCAACAGCGGGAGCAGCCGGGGACGGTCGCTCATGGGAGAAGCCTCCAGGTGAGTGGGTGGCGCGACAGGCGGCGTACCAGCCGGACGCTAGGAGGACGCGGTGAGCGGTCGTCGGCCGCGATGTGAACCAGGCGTGAACACCTGCCCGGCCACCAGTGGTCTGACCTCGGGCTGAACCGTTCGGCGTCACCACACGTATTCCCGGGCGGACGCACCGCCGGACCCGCGCCGGAAGTGAGGAGACCGCCATCAGCGACCATGACGCCCAACTGCTGCGGGCGCTGCACGACGAGCACGCGGAGGCGTTGTACGCACACGCCCTGCGGCTGGTCAACGGCGACCGGCAGCGGGCCGAGGACCTGGTGCAGGAGACGCTGCTGCGGGCCTGGCGGCATCCCGAGTCCCTCGACCCACGACGTGGCTCCGTGCGGGCCTGGCTGTTCACGACCGCCCGCAACCTGGCCATCGACGCCTGGCGTCGACGCTCCACGCGGGTCGGTGAGGTGTTCACCGACGAGATTCCCGAGCCGCCGGAGGTCGTCGACGAGGCCGAGCGCGCCGTCGAGGCGTGGACCGTCGCCGAGGCGTTGAACCGGCTCAGCCCGACCCACCGTGAAGTCCTGGTGGAGTGCTTCTACCAGGGGCGGTCGGTGGCGGAGGCGGCGTCGCGGCTGGGGGTGCCGCCGGGAACCGTCAAGTCACGCACCCACTACGCGCTGCGCTCACTACGGTTGGTCCTGGCCGAGATGGGGGTGACGGGATGACCCGGTGCGAGTTCGCGCACGACGACGGCGCGTACGTGCTGGGCGCCCTGGCCCCCGCCGAGCGGGCGGCCTACGAGCGGCACCTCGCCGGCTGTGCCTCGTGCCGGGATGCCGTCGCCGAGATCGCCGTCCTACCGGGACTGCTCGGCCGCCTCGACCCGGCGGGCCTGGAACAGTTCCTGCCACCGCCGACCGCGCCCCGGGCGCCCGCGCTGCTCGAGGAGGCCCGGGCGCGCCGGCGCCGCGAACGGACCAGGACCCGTCGCCGGTACGCCCTGACGACGCTGGCCGCCGCCGCGTTGGCCCTGGTGGTCGGCGTGGGAACGGCTGCCGTGCTGCCCCGACCGGTCGCCCCGCCGCCTGACCCGGGGGCGCAGGGCACTTCGCGCCCCGCCCCGCAGGTGTCGATGGTCGCCATGCGGCCGGTGGCACTCGCCGGTCCGGTGCACGCCGACATCGGTCTGACCGGCAGCAAGTGGGGCACCGAGATCACCATGCACTGCGGGTACGACGCGCGGACGAGCTACGGCAAGGCGTACCCGTTCCGGCTGGTGGCGAAGGGCCCGAGCGGCGCGAGCGAGCAGATCGGCTCTTGGCTCGCCGCGCCCGGCGACGACCTGGTGTTCACCGGCATGACCCGCTTCACCGACGCGGAGCTGGTCAGCGTGGAACTCCAACGAGCCGACGGCACCCCCCTGCTCACCTACGCAGTCCCCTAACCCCGCCCCCAGGCTCGCCCCCCACCCCGCCCCCACCCCGCCCCCACCCCGCCCCCACCCCGCCCCCACCCCGCCCCCACCCCGCCCCCACCCCGCCCCCCACCCCCGCCCCCACCCCGTCGATCATGGAGTTGTGGTGGGTGACAAAGCGCCCGAACTAGTGTTCGGCGGGCACCACAACTCCATGATCGACCACGACGGGGCGGGACCGGCGGGACTGGCGGGCGGCGCGGATGGCGTCGGCGGTGAAGACCAGCAGGGCGAGCCAGACCAGCGCGAAGCCGGCGAGGCGGGCCGGCGGCATCGGCTCGTGGAAGATCAGCACACCGCAGCCGAGCTGGAGGATCGGCGCCAGGTACTGGATCATGCCGAGGCCGGTCAGCGGCAGCCGGTTGGCGGCCCCGGCAAAGAGCAGCAGCGGGATCGCGGTGGCCGCGCCGGCCAGCACCAGCAGCGCGGTGTGCCCGGCCGAGACGTGCCCGAAGGTCAGTCCGTCGTGCCGGGACAACCAGGCCAGGTAACCCAGCGCGGGCAGCGCCAGTACCGCCGACTCGACGAAGAGCCCCTCGGCGGCGGGCAGCCCGAGCCGCTTCTTGATCAGGCCGTAGCCGGCGAAGCTGAACGCCAGGGTCAGCGCCAGCCAGGGCAGCCGGCCGTAGTCGACGGCGAGCACCGCGACGGCCGACCCGCCGATGCCCAGGGCCACCCACTGCGCGGCCCGCAGCCGCTCCCGCAGCACCGTCACCCCGAGCAGCACCACTACCAGGGGGTTGATGAAGTAGCCGAGCGCGGTCTCCACCACCCGGTCGGAGCTAACGCCGTAGATGTAGGTGCCCCAGTTGACGGCGATGAGCGCCGCCGCGGCGACGATTCCGGCGAGCGCCGCGCGCCGGCGCAGCAGGGCCCGCAGGAAGCCGACGTTGCGCAGCGCGCCGAGCAGCAGGGCCACGAAGAGCACTGACCACACTATCCGGTGGGCCAGGATCTCCAACGGGCCGGTGGGCCGCAGCACCTTGAAGTAGAGCGGGAAGAAACCCCAGAGCAGGTACGCGCCGATGCCGTAGAGGTATCCCAGGCGGAGTGGCGTCACGCCTCCACCGTAAGGGGTGAACCTCCGTCTGGTTCCTTTCCGGTGATGGGGGTCACCGGCGGTCGCCGATCGAGGTTCATCCACCGCTCGGGAACGTCCAACGGGGTGAAGCCCGCCCGCGCGTACACCTCGTGCGCGTCGTTGGTGATCAGCAGGATCCGCCGTACGCCCAGCTCGTCCAGGTGGTCTCGGACCGCGCCCACCAGCCAGGTGCCCAGGCCGAGCCCTCGCGCGGCCCGGTCGACGTACACGTCGCAGAGCCAGGCGAAGGTGGCGCGGTCGGTGACCACGCGGGCCACCGCGACCTGGCTGTCGTCGTCGGTCCGGTAAATGCCGAACGGCAGCGACCCCGCGAACGCCCGCACGACGCTGTCCCGGTCGCGTCCCAGTGCCCAGTACGCGTCGGTGGACAGCCAGTGGTGTACCCGGTCCAGGTCGAGTCGGGCGGGGTCGGTGCTCAGCAGGTGGCCGTCGGGCCGGGTCAGGGTGAACACATCGGCGACGCTAACCGACCCGAGGGGGCCGCCAGCCGGCCAATTCCCGAACTCTGGTCACCGGACCGCCCCGCCCGTCGGGGCCGGGCGGTCCGGGACGGTGGTGGTCGGTCAGTCGCGGTCGAGGACGGCCCCGAGGATCCACGTCACGATGCTCACGAACAGGGCGCCGAGAACGGCGGCCGGCCAGAACCCGTCCACCGAGAACGGCAGCCCGGCCTGATCGGCGATCCAACTGGTGAGCAGGAACAGCAGCCCGTTCACCACCAGCGCGATGAGGCCGAGCGTGAGCAGGTAGAAGCCGCAGCCGACGGTCTTGATGACCGGCTGGAGCACCGCGTTGACGATGCCGAAGATCGCCGCCACCAGGATCAGCGTGGTGACCGTCTGGACGGCGGAGGTCGATTCCAGGTCGATGCCCGGAATGAGCAGCGTGGCCAGCCAGAAGGCCAGTGCCGTGGTGGCCAGCCGAATCAGCAACCCTTTCAGAAAACCCATGGCGGGGATCGTGCCACGGACCATCCACGGGCGTAACCCGGCAGTTGACCATCGAGGACGACCGGCCCGCCTCGCGCGAGCGCGCAGACCCCTGAGCGCGGGCGCGCGCAGACCCCTGAGCGCGGGCGCGCGCAGACCCCTGGGCGCGGGCGCGCTCAGGCCCGTGCCGGCCGGCCGATCAGCTGGGACTCGATCGGAGTCGGGGAGAGCAGTGCCCACCGCAACGCGCGACGGTTCACCACCGCCACCATGTCGTCGCGGATGCGGGTCAGCCAGTCGGCCGAAGCGCCCAGGCCCAGCGCCGCGCCGGCCAGCGTCGCCTCCGCCGGGTGCAGCCGCTGGAGCACCGCCAGGTCGGCGCGGGTCAACGTGTCCACGTCGGCCGGTGTCAGCTCGTCGCGCACCACGAGGGTGGCCCGCCACGCCGGACCAGGTTCGGTCTCGGCCGGCACCGCTCCGGTGTCGACGACCAGCAGCAACGGCCGCAGTGCGGCGCCGGCCGATTCGGCGACCGGCCGGCCCGGCGGGATGAGCGGAATCGTTCCGCCCGGCGCGCCCACCCCCCGTACGAACGGCTCCCACGCGCGGGGTCGCGCCGTCTGCACCACCACCAGCGCCCCCAGCGCCATCGCACGCAACGCGACGAGCTGAGCGGTACGCACCCCGCCCAGCAACAGCACCCGCGTGCCCTCCGGCCGGAACAGCCGCACGGTGACCGCGCCACCCTGCCGGTTGGTGCCGACCATCATCCCCGCCTCGCCCAGGGTCAACTCCCAGTCGTCCGGCGCCGCCTCGGGCCGCCCGGCCGAGGGGAGCGCCAGCGGTAGCGTGCCGGCCAGGCCGTCCAGGTGCGCGCCGTCGAGCCGCCGCAGTTCCCCGCCCGCGCCGTCGACGAGGCGGCCCAACGCGTCGACGGCCACGGTCAGTTCGGCCGTCGACGTGGCGGCCAGGCGTACGGTCAGCTCGGTCACCGCGTCCGCGGCCGGCCCCACGCAGAGCGACACGGTCGTCGCGGTCGCCGGCAGCGTCAGCAGCCGGGGTACCAGCCGCCGGGCCCCCGCCCCACCGCCCTGTGGCCAGCGGACCAGCCGGAACGTCGCCTGGACCAGAGTGCCGGTGCGCAGCGACGGCCAGGCCTGAAGTATCGGCTCGCCGTCGTGATGGGCCAGCTCGCCCAGGACCCGCAGCGCCGCGGGTACGCCGAGCGGCCGGGCGGTCAGCGGCCCGAGCCGACGGATGATCCGGCGGGTCGTGCCGGCGAGTGCCCGGCGCAGCGCCTCCGGCGTCCAGCCGTCCGCCCGCAGCACCCGGACCGCGAGCACCGCCCGCTCCCGCCCGACGAGGCGGCCGTCGGTGAGCTGCCGGTACGAGGTCCCGACCGTGCCACCCGCCGTCGGGACCGGCGCCGGTGTGCCGGTGAGCAGCAGTTGGATCCGTACCGGTGGCACGTCCGGCCCCGGCGTCGGTAGCAGCGTGGACGGCGCGGGGATCGCCCGGGACGCGTCGCCGAGCAGGTCGCCGGGGTCTCCGAGTTCCAGCATCACCACCATGCCGCCGGTGTCCTCCAGCACCGCCGCCGGCCCGCTGGACAACTCGGTCGAGCCGACGACGGCTCCGGGCGCGACCAGGTCGAGCAGTTCGGCCGCACCGGCCCGCTCGCCCAGGCCGCGACGGCGGGTCACGTGCCCGGCGGCGGTGCCCAGCCACTCGAAGAGCCACCGGCCCCGGAACCGGGCGCAGGCGGCCGTCACCAGAAGCGTCGCCCCCAACAGCGCGGCGATCATGACCGGGGCGCCCTGGCCGGAGGCGGCGAGGACGACCGCCACGGCGACCTGCCCGGTGACCAGTTGGCCCGCGCGCATCGCCGCACCGAGCCGACCGATGGCGGCCCACCGCGCGGTGGGCCGTCGAGCGGGTACGGCGGCGCTGCCGAGAGTGCCCGACGCGCTGCCGCCGATCGTGGTCGATCCGACGTCCAGTGCGGTGCCGACCGACGGGACGGCGGGGATGTCCGACCCGGCGGTCGGGGAAGTTGCGGTCGGGCCCCACCCGGCGTCGCTCGCCGGTTGCGCGCCTGAGGTGGTGATCGGCGGCACCGCGCCTCCTCGACCCGGTCTGGATGTGCCCGGCGGCCGACCGCCCCCGGATGCCCGTCACGCGCCGCGACGGGGCTGCCGCACATAGTAGGCGACCGATGGCTGTCGTAGTTGTCCACAGGGGAGAGCCGGGGGTAGCAGAACCGCTACCAGGCCGCTACCGTCAGCCACGAAGTTCATCGCTGACCCGTGTCCGACCGTGCTCGTCGAGCGGGCCACGCGAGCGGTGCGCTCCCACCGCGGGCGCATTGACAGCCAGGCACGACCGAGGAGACGAGGTGACGTCCGGGTGTCCCAGACCCAGGCAGAAGCAGCGGTGATGAAGCAGACCGCCGCGAAGTTCGAACAGGTGGACCAGTCGTTGCAGTCCATGCTGACCGGCCTGCTGGCCGAGTTGGAGGTGTTGCAGCAGGCCTGGCGCGGTGCCGGCGGGCGGTCGTTCGAGCAGGTCAAGCGACAGTGGGCAGACGATCAGGCGGCGTTGCACCGCGCGCTGCGGGAGACCGCCGGTGCCATTCGCACCGCCGGCCGACAGTACGACGTCTCGGACGACGAGGCGGCCAGCCGGGTGGCCGGCACCAACCGCGGCGGCATCCAGCTGCCGCTCTGACCTGCCGGGAGGGCGTTCCGATGGACAACGGTGTGCTGGTCGTCAACTTTGCCGCGCTGCAACAGGCCGGCGCGGACATTCAGCGGGCGCTGAACACGCTCGACTCGCAGCTCGGCCAGCTCGAACGTGACGCTGCGCCGCTGGTGTCGGCCTGGTCGGGTGACGCCCGCGAGGCGTACGAGCAGCGCCAGGCGCGGTGGCGCTCCGCCTCGCAGGACCTGCAGGCGATGCTGCGTGCCATCAAGTTGGCGGTGGACGACTCCGCCGCCGACTACCTCGACACCGAGAAGAAGAACACCGGGCTGTTCCAGTGACGTCGGTGGGCCGGGAGCGCTGACATGACCGCGTCGGCGTCCCGGCCACCCTCGGGCGAGGGCCACGGCGGCGACCGGGTCGGGTCAGGCCGGCTCGGCCGGTCGCCAACGTCGGCGTGCGCCCCGGGGCAGCACGAGGGCCAGCACCACCACGGCGACAGCCGTCACGCCGATCACCGCGCCGGCCACCAGGGCCCGGTCTCGGGCGGTCGCGCGACGCGCCTGGCGGGCCAGCGCGGCCTGATCGGCCCGGTCATCGGCGAGCGCGGCGGCGGATCGTGGTCCGCCCGGCCGGCCGCCGGTCTCGGTGACCGCCCGATAGGGGTTCAACACGCCGGCCCCGTACCCGCCGCCGTGTCCCGGGCCGGGCGCGGGATCGGCCGTGGCGACGATCCGCTCCACCACCTCGGTGGCGGTCAGCTCGGGTCGGTACGCGCGCAGCAGGGCCGCGGTGGCGGCCACGAACGGCGCGGCGTAACTGGTGCCCTCCACCCGCTGGTGGCCCTGAGCGGGCGCGGCGACGAGCACCTCGCTGCCGGGGGCGACCAGATCGACGTACGCGCCGATCTGCGAGAAGGTGGCCCGCGCCCCGTCCGCCCCGATCGCGCCCACCCCGAGCACCCCGTCGTACGCGGCGGGGAACGGGCGCGGGTCACCGTTGTCGTGCAGGTTGCCCACGGCGGCCACCAGCACCACGTCCCGCTCGACGGCGTACCGGACGGCGGAACGGACCTGCGGGTCGTCGGCGTACAGCACCACGGAGAGGTTCACCACGTCGGCGTCGTGGTCGACGGCCCAGCGGATGGCGCGGGCGAACTCGCCGGCGCTGACCGTGCGCCCCGATTCCCGGCCCTGCACCACCTGCTGCTCACTCACACGTACCGGCAGGATCCGGGCGGCCGGCGCCAGTCCGTGGAAGGCGACGTCGGGCCGCGGCGCCGCCGCGATGATGCTCGCCACACCGGTGCCGTGCCCGGCACAGTCCTGGCCGCCGTCCCCACCCGGTTCGAGCAGGTCGGCGCCGGGCAGCACCCGACCGGCCAGTTGGGGGTGTGCCCGGTCGACGCCGGAGTCGACCACCGCGACCGTCACCCCCGCCCCGGTGGTCAGCGGCGCGAGCCGCGCCGGGTCGTACCGCTGCTGGGGCCACGGTGTGGCCTCGACCTGTCGAACGGGCGTCAGTGGGGTCGCGCAGACCGGAGCCGATCGGCGCGGGCCGGCGGCGACGGCCGGACCGGTCGCGCCGGTCAGCAGCGCGACCGCCAGACCGGCCAGGACCGGGCGCGCAATCGACCGGGACATCGACAGCCTCCGTATCGTGTCGGCTCCGGAACGGGATGTTATCGCCTCGCCGTCACCGGGGCGGACCGCCGCCGGCCAGCCATTGTGATCTTGATGCCACCTTGTAGGTTGTACGCGATACCTGTGGCCTGTTCTCGGGAGGAGAGGTGGCCGTGACCGAATGGGAGCCGGCCACGGAGGCCGAGGTGGCGATGCGGGACGCGCTGCGCGCCAACGATCAGGAGCTCTACTTCCGCCTCCTGTCCCGTACCGAGCTGCTGTTGCCCGTCTCCGCACCGGCATCCGCCGGTCAGGCCGCCGGCTGGGGCACCTGGACGACCGGTGGCCGGACGCACGTACTGGCCTTCACCTCCACCACCGCGCTGCGGGCCTGCCTCGGCGAGCACGCGGGCACCCACCGGCGTGTCCCGTTCGCCGACCTCGCGCTGGGCTGGCCAAACCACGAGTGGTGGCTCGCGGTCAACCCCGGGCTGCCCGTCGAGGGGTACCTGCCGTCCTGGTTCGTGTCGCAGCTCTCCCGTGGTGACGTCCGGCTGCCGGGCCGCGCCATGGGCGCCCGGGCCCGGCTGGAGCGGGCCGAGACCCTCTCCCGGTTCCGGGCGGGTACGACCGGTCGGGACGCCCCGCCCGCCGCCGGGTTCGTACCGCCCTCGCCGCCGGTCCCCGAGGCGACGCCGCCCGGACGACCCGGGCCGAGGGGCGCGACGCCTCCGGTGTCTCCGACCCCCGCCTCGGCCCATCCCAACCGCGCGCCCGGCCCGGGTGACCTGCCGCGCCGCTCCGGGGTGGAGGACATGCCCGCCGCCGGGCCACCGCAGCCGACCGAACCGCCCCGCACCGTCCGGCCGGGCACCGGCGTCGGGCCGGGGGCGAGCCGCACCGCTGCTTCGCGGTACGTGCCCCTGGCCGCCGACCGCACCCGCGCCGCCCCGGTCGACCAGCCGATTCCACGCACCGGCCGGCCGTCCACGACCCGGCCGGCCAGCGAGGGCGACGGTCCGGCCGTCGGTGGTGGCGCCAACGAGGACGGCCGGCGCTCCTTCTTCGAACCGACGTCCGGTCGTAAGTCTGGCCTGCCCCCCGGCGACGGTCGGACGGGCGACCGGGCTGCGCCGCCGTCGCGGTTCGGGCGCGGCAGTCAGCCCTTTCCGCGCCGCCGTCCCGCCGACGCGCCCGGCGGCGACAGCGCGACCCAGGCCTTCGCGATGCCCGCGCCGGACGTCGGCCGCGGACCGTGGCCGCCCGCGGCTGACCAGGGCACATCCCGGGTGGTACGAGCGCCGTTGACCGATGACGAGGCCACGCAGCCGCTGCCGCCGCGGCGGCCCGACCCGTTGGCCGAGGAGCCCACCCGCGCGTTCCGGGTGCCCGGTTCGGTCAACGGCGGGCCGCCACCGGCCCGCCCTTCGGAGCCGGCGGACGAGACCCAGGCGATCCCGCGCGGCCGGCCCGCTGAGCGGCGGCGCTTCGAACCGGTGGAGGATCTGCCACCGGCGGTCGCGGAACCGGTCTCCGGCCCGCCCGCCCCCCGTCGCGGCTTCACGCCCATCGTCATCGAGGGCACCATCATCGAGTCCCGCGATCTCGATCCGCCCGAGGTCGGCCCCTTCTTCGACACCGGACGGCGACCCGGCCCGACGACCACCGCCCCGCCACCGTTCAGCCCGTCCGTGCCGGACCCGTCTGTGTCCGGCCCGTCTGTGTCCGGCCCGTCTGTGCCCGGCCCGTCTGTGCCCGGCCCACCCGTGCCCGGCCCGTCTGTGCCCGGCCCACCCGTGCCCGGCCCGTCTGTGTCCGGCCCACCTGTGCCCGACCCGTCTGTGTCCGGCCCGTCTGTGTCCGGCCCGTCTGTGTCCGGCCCGTCTGTGTCCGGCCCGTCTGTGTCCGGCCCGTCTGTGCCCGGCCCGCTCGCGTCCGGCCCGCTCGCGTCCGGCCCGCTCGCGTCCGGCCCGCCTGTGCCCGGCCCGTCCGTGCCAGGTCCCACTGCCTGGGCCGCGTCTGGCGGTGGAGCGAGCCTGTTCGAGCCATCCGGCGTCCCCCCGGCCACCGACACCGGCCTGGGAGGTACCGGCCCGGCCACCGACGCCGGCCTGAGCGATGCCCGTTCGGCCAGCGACGCTGGCTTCGGCGGCGATGCTGGCTTCGGCGGCGACACCGGTCGGTCGTCCCGATCCCCGGTGGGTTACGAACCCGAGCCGGCACGCCCCGACTCCGACGCGGAGGCGACGATCGCGGACGCCGTCGAGCCTCCGACGGTCGACGAGCCGGCGTCCCCGCAGTTCCAGCCGGCGAACACCGTCGAGGAGGACCTGCTCGGCGCAGCCGGTGCCGGGAGCACGGACACGTTCCTGTCCACTCTGCTGCTGGCGCGCGTGCTGCTGCCGGCGGCGGCGGACTCGAAGCGGGGCAGCCGTCCCGGCGACCCGGGCTTCGTCTGGCGCACCGCCCGCCTCGACGGCGAGACGTACGTGGTGGTCTACACGTCCCCGGAGCGCCTCGCCGACCACGTCGAGGGCGCCGTCGACACGGTCCGGGTGAAGTTCGCCCAGCTGATCCGGCGCTGGCCCGACGAGGACTGGTCGTTTGCCGTCAACCCGGGCACCCCGGTCGGCGCGAAGTTGCCCGGTGACCAGATCGTCGCGTTGGCCAACTGGGCCGCCGAGGTGGGCCTCGGCGACGACCTGGAGGTCGACCCGGTGGAACCGGCGGCCGAGGCGGAACCCGCCGCGCGTCCCCGGTACGCCCCGGCGGCGGTCGACCCGGCCCGACCAACCGTGATGCAGAAGGCGATCGCGCCCAGCCAGCTCGCGTACTACCTGGAGCGGGGGTACGACCGGGTCTCGGGTTTCGTGCACCGGTCCGGTGAGCTGGCCCACCTGACCACGCCGGCCGAGCTGCACGACGCGTTGGGCCTGAACTACCCCGGTTCGCCGTTCGTGCGGGACGCCGAGGAGATCTACGTGCTGCGGTGGCCGGCGCACCGGCCCAGCCTCTACCGGATTCCGTACGGCGGGCAGAACGAGGCGGCGATGCGTGCCATGGAGGGCTGGGTCATCGAGCGCCCGCCGTTCCGGGGCAACGGCTTCGCCCCCGGCGAGAGCAGTGACGTGGTGGCGGAGTTCAAGGTGGACAGCGCCCGCCTTCCGCACGGCGCGCAGCTCTGGCGGATCGGTGGCGACGGCACCGAACGGGTGGTCGCGGTCCTCGACACGGACGCGGTCACCTGGCGGCGAGTTCCGGAGGAGTGATGCGCGACGGTTACGTGGCCCGCTGGCAGGGCCGGGAGTATCAGGCCAGCCCGGACGGCGACGACATCCGCCTGTACCAGCCCGAGCCGGGCGAGGGCTTCGAGGAGGTCCGCGCGGGCCGCTACGTGCGGGTGCTGCCGGCGAGCGAGATCGAGGATCTGGCGTACGTTCGGACCACCTGCACCTGGCAGGGCCAGCCGTTCATCGTGCTCGGCGAGCACGACGCGTGGCTGCGCGTCGAGTACACGGGTGGTCGTTGGCCGGTGGCCGAGGCGATGCGGTTGGAGGTCTTCGACTTCGGCGTCTACCAGGGCTGGGCGCCGGCCGCCGAGGTCACCGACCTGCGCGAGCAACGGGTCTGATCCGTTACGACTTGGCCCATCGCAGGATCTCGCCGAGCACCACCTCGGGGGCTTCCAGGTGCGGGAAGTGCCCCACCCCGTCCAGCAGACGCCACTCGTACGGCGCGACGACGTACCGGCCGGACCCGAGGGCGGTCCGTGGCAGGGCGGCGATGTCGGCCGCGCCGTGCAGTTGCAGGGTCGGGGTGACCAGCGGCTTCTGCATGAGGCGCACGAATCGGTAGCCGTGCAGCCGCAGCACGGAACGGAAGGCCCAGCGGTAGCCTTCCAGCGCGCAGAAAGCGGCCTGCGGGATGCGCATCGCCTCCCGACACCGTTCGGCGTACGCCTCGAAGTCCGCGCTGGCTGCCCAGCGCGGGCCGGCCCAGCGGCGCAGGATCTCCTCGATGCCCGCCGCGCCGTCCTTGGTGAGCACGTGTTCGTAGCGGGGGAGCTGGAACTTCAACGCCGGGGTGGAGGCGGCGAACTGCCCGCGCGGGTCGGCGAAGATCGCGGCGCGCAGTCGTAGCGGGTGGGGTGCGCCCAGGACCACCAGCCGACGGACCAGGGATGGGTGGAACGACGCCACCGTCCAGGCGACCATGCCGCCGACGCCGCTGCCGACGAGCGTCGCCGAGCGCTCACCGAGGGCCCGGATGAGGCCGGCGATGTCGGCCGCGAGGGTGTAGCCGTCGTACCCCCGGGGTGGTTTGTCGCTGGCGCCGTAGCCGCGCAGGTCCACGGCGACCGCGCGGAAGCCGGCGTCGGCGACCGCGGGGAGCATCTGGTGCCAGGCCCACCAGTGCTCGGGGAAGCCGTGCAGGAAGAGCACCATCGGGCCGGTGCCGGCCTCGACCACGTGGAAGCGGCTGCCGTTGGCGCCGACGAAACGGTGCGTCCACGGGCCCTCGGTGAGGACGCAGGACTCGTCGACGGCCTCGCCGCGCTGGTCGGTCATGGTTGACAGCCTAGGACCCCGTCGGGAGGCGGCCGTTTTGCCGGCCCGACTGTGACCCGGCCGGGGATCAGACGACCGGGCTGATGTCGACGATGGTGGCCGGGATGCCGGGGCCACAGTCGGCGGCCGGGTCGGCGGGGCCGATGGTCACCCGGACCGTCGTACCGACGGTGAAGGTGCCCTTGTCGATGCCGTGCAGCGCGTACTGCTGGCCGTCGTCGGTGACGAGGCCGTAGCAGGGGCCGTCGCCGCCCCGGTTGATCCGTCCGGCCAGGGCGTTGGCCCGCCGGGCGTCGGTCGGCCTGCGCGGTGGTCCGGTCGGCGGGCGCAGGGTGGGCAGCGGGACACGTGAGCGTGACGGGCGGCCGGCGGGGGCCGACGGCGTGGGCCCGCTTTCGGTCGGCGCGACGGAGGCCGGTGGTGGGCTGGTCGCCGGGGTGCCGGACGCGGTCTGTTCGGCGGACACGGTGCCTCCTTCGTTCCGCGTTTCGGCGCAGCCGGCCAGCGCAAACAGGACGGTCAGGCCGGCGCCGGTCAGGGTGGTGCGGGTTCGCGGTCGCACGGGTGATCGGACGCGCGCCACCCGGTCAGGGTTCCCCGGAACGGGCGATGCCCGGGCAGGTGACCTGCCCGGGCATCGCCGTGGTGCGGGTGGTGCCGGATCGAGGGATCAGTTGAAGCGGACGCTGGTGTTGATGCCGTCCTGCGAGATGACCTTGATCTTGGTGCCGGTGGCCGGGAGCTTGACGCCGTGGTTCGGCAGCTCCGGGTACCAGTACTGCTGGGTGTCGTCGAACAGCGGCTGCGCCGCCTGGCCACGGACGTAGTTGGCCTGGCTGTTGATGTGCAGCGTGAACGAGTCCGCCTTCTTCAGGCTGAACGGCGCGTCGTAGACCTGGACGCGGGCCCGCCAGGGGGCACCGGTCAGGTTGTAGGACGGCTCCGGGTGGGCGTCGATGATCATGTTCCGACCCTCACCCGGGTGCGCGAACGTGTCGTTGTCCGACCACCGCAGGTTCCAGTACGAGATCAGCAGACCCTCCTGGTACGCGTAGTGGTCCACGAGGTCCGGGCGGGTGTTCTGGTAGCCGAAGTAGTACGGGCCGGTCTTGAGGTACTTGTCGTACGAGGTGTACGACCGGGTACCGGCGATGTAGAAGTTCTCGAACGCCTTGGTGTAGGTGGCCGAGGCGATCTCGAACCTGCCGCCGAAGGTCCAGCCGTTGGCGCCGTTCTCGCCGCCGTCGGTGAACACGGTCTGACCGTCGGCGGTCACGGTGATCGCGTCACCGTAGAAACCGCCCCGGGACACGCCGCCGTCGGTCTGGTAGCGCAGCCGGAACTGCACGACCTTGCCCGCCGCGGAGTTCATCGGGATGTTGACGTCGACCCACTTGCCGCCGCTGGAGCCGTCCAGGGCGAAGCGCCCGGGGGAGATCTCCTTCAGCGGGTTGCCGTTGACGGTGCCGGGCAGGGTCGCCCAGGTCTTGCCGCCGTCGGCCGACGCCTCGAAGAACAGGTAGTCGAAGTTGGATTCGATGTTGTAGCGGCCCTTCATGGTCAGGGCGGCCGACGACTTCCCGGTGAAGTCCAGGGTCCGGGTCATCGTGCTGTTGATGTTGTCCTCGTTGCCGGTGAAGAACTGCTTGCTGCCCTCGAACGGCGCGCCGTTCGAGAAGGTGTAGTCCCGCTTCGGGAGCACGACGACCGCGGCCTGCGCCTCGGGCGAGTTGTACTCCTGCGGGCCGAGGACCAGCGTCTTCTTCTGCCCCGCGACGACGGTCTCGTAGTCGAGCCAGCCGAGCTGGAACTTGTTCCACGCGCCGAGGTCGCCACCGCGCTCGCCGATGCCACCGTCGTTCTTGGCGCCGAGCCGGCTCTGGGCCATCAGGGTCCAGTGCTCGTTGTTGTTGTCGCCACCGCTGATGACGTTGTAGTCGTCCGGCAGACCGAGGTCGTGGCCGTACTCGTGGTAGAAGACGCTCCGGCCACCGTTCTCCGGCTGGATGGTGTAGTCACCGATCCAGACGCCGGTGTTGCCGATTTCCGTGCCACCACCGAGGAAGGTGTCCGGACCGGTGCTGTTCTGGTCGGAGGCGTAGGCGTACCAGCGGTGGCTCCAGATCGCGTCCTCACCCTGGATCGGGTCACCGTCGGCCTGGTCGCCGCCGGAGTGGACGATCTGGAAGTGGTCGATGTAGCCGTCCGGCTCGTTGAAGTTGCCGTCGCCGTCGTAGTCGTACCGGTCGTACTGGTCCATCGACTTCACGTCGGCGGCGATCTGCGCGTCGGTGCGGCCGGCGGCCTTCTGGTCGAGGACCCACTGGTTGGCGGCGTCCCGGACCAGTTCCCAGGTGTTGTCGCAGACGTTGCTGTCGCAGACCGCCGGGTCGTTGGCCGGGTTGGCGGCGTCGTCGTCGGCGATCGGGTCGTCGGAGCGGCCGTACCGGGCCTCGTTGTACTTGACCTTGACCCAGTCGGTGACCTCGCCCTCGACGCTGTAGCGACCCGAGGACTGGGCCTCGTAGTACTGCTTCAGCGACTCGTCACCCGGGTTGGTGCCGAAGTAGAGCTGCCGGTAGTGGTCGGCGGTGTAGTCCGGCTGCCAGACGGTGGAGTTGTCCACGGCCCGGTTGGGTGCCGGGATCTGGTTGTGCAGCGGCCCGTCGAACTTCGTCGGCCCCGCGGTGTCGGGGTCGATGCTCTTGTCCGGGTAGTCCGGGTGCCGCTCGTTGCCGAACTCGGCAAGGATCACGAAGATCTTGTCGGTCTGCTCCCGGGAGAGCTCGACGTACTGGTCCTCGGTCTGAGCCGTGCCCGCCCCGGCGGTGCGGGCGGCGGCCCCGTCGGCCTGGGTCTTACCGACCTTGACGACCGTGCTGCCGTTGATCTTCTCTGCCTTGGACTTGCCGGCCAGGACCTTGCTCAGGCCCTCCTGGCGCAGCGCTCGCCGCTTGTCCTCCAGCGGGTTCGGCAGGTCGTGGTCGGCAAGGGCGGGCTCGGCGACCGACGGAGCGGCCGTCGGCAACTTCGGCTGCGGCGCGGCACTGGCGGACGGTCCGAACGCCAGCCCCGTCGCCGTCAGTGAAAGCCCGAGCAGACCCACTGCGACTTTGCGCACGTGGTACCTCCGGTGTGAGGGAACCGACCCAACGGGGGTACGGGCCGGTGAAAGATCGATCCCACTAGTGGGACCATTGGTGAACATAGACACTGCTGCGACGGGTGGGAAGATGCACGCGTCGATTTGTTGCAAGATTTTGTTGGGAATGCTTTTCACCGTCACACCCCCGCGCTTCATCTGCGCTCGAGGAAGGATGGGGCCCGGCGGCAGCCCTCCCAACGATGTACTTCGATCAAGAAGATCGGGCGATACAACCGGGGGCCGGCGCCGTTCCCGCCGCCGGAGCTCTGCGCGAAACTTCACGTCTCATGGCCCTACGCTCCGGGTGGCGGGCTTCCGTGATCCATCTGCGGGAGACCGCGTGGCCGCATCGCCGGCACTGCCACGGGGGGCCACCCTCACCGGGGTCATGTGGATGCGCGGCGAGGCAATGTGATTGGCCGTACGACGGCGAGCCCTCTTCCGCCTGACGATGCGACTCGGAGTGCATGTGCTGGGTCTGGATATCGATGAGCGCGAGGTTCCTGGTCAGACGGCAGTCGCCAGGTGCCCCTCGTCCTGGCCCGCATGCGCGTCGGTGACACCTGTACGCCTCGCCACCGGGTTTGCCACCGCGCGGCCGTATGCGCGGGGAAGTGATCGTCCACTCGCCGCGGTCGCCGACGACCTGCCTGCGCGGTGGGCCGAATCCGACGCCTGCTGCCCGCCATCCTAGATGCACTGATCCGGATCGACCTAATTGCCGGTTTGGCGGCCGTACTGCTCAGGCACGCGCGAGCGGCACGTGTGAACCTGCTGTTCACCGCGGACACCACCGGCCGAAGATTCGCCAGCGCGCTCGTGCGCGTGTCTCTTGCTTGTCACCGCTTCCGGCCAAAGTTGCCATGCCCGCTTGAATGCCCCGCCATTGGCAATAAAGCTCTTCCAACGCCTAATTTGAGCACGCCTACGTAGGAAATAGTTGATTGGCCCCGATTTGTCGTGGGGGTAACACGGTCAGCGTTGAGGCTGCATACGATTCGGGCTCTCCAATCGAAGGGATCCGAATGAGGATCGTGTTACGAAAAGGTGCGCAAAGAGCCGTGTTCCGAAAGCCAAGCGTTGCTGCGTCGTTAGCCCTGTCTTCGGTGTCCGTCGTTGCTGCCGTAGTGGCCTTTCAGGCAGTGGGCTCTGCCGATGATGGGGTGCCTCCGGAGAAGGCGGCCGCCTTGGCCGCACCCCCGGGAACTGGCAACGATATCGATGACAGCACGGGAAGCGAATCATTCCCAATTGTGCCGGCAACCCCAGACTCTGCTCCTTCTGCCATGGTCAACGACATCGTGCATGTGAAGAATGCAGCAATGACGGGAATGAACCGGTTCAATGACATGCAAGTTCTGCCCGTCGGGCAGGCGGAGCGCGTCGCTGTCGCAACCCAAATCAACGCGGACGTTCAGTCAGCCATCCAAAGAGGTTCCGACGCTTTCGTAAATGAGGCCAGTCCGGATGGCAGTCGACCGGACGGCACCCAGGCCTCTCAGTTCCGGAAGGATCTGGTCGAAACCCTAGCGCCGTCTTTCGCAATGAGTGAAGGTAGTGAGGTGGCGGCACAACTCCTCCACGACGCCCAGAACTCGAGCATGCCATCCCTTGTGTCGAGCCGCTTCATTCTCGAACAGTGGCAGGGGGTGACCGTTACCAGCAGGGTCAGTGCAAAGGTGGTCCTGCTGGGCGCCTATGAAACATGCTTCCAGGGTGGGGAATTCCAAGAGCTAACTTGTCATACGGATCCCTCTCAGCAGTGGCAGCTCAAGATGGGTAAAAGCCTTTCGGACAACAAGTGGCGCCTCGTGAGCCGTGACGGCCAAGCCGTTGACGACTTCTTCTCGGACTTGCCGGAGGCCGTCGAGCCGGGCCCTTCACCAAGCTGATCTCTGATCCTGCCGACCAACCTAAGGAAATTTAAGTGAACGCATCAACCTTGCCTGTTGGCCACAGCACTTCAAGGGGGGCGAACAGGGCTGCATTTCTGATTCTAGTGTTGGTCGCCTCGTTTATCACCCTCCCGGCTCACCGAGCAGAAGCGGCTGGGTTCAGGCCTACGCTCGCTGCCAACTACGCCAAGGCGTACGCCTACACCTACAACTCAAATTACGCAAACTACAACAACAAGGGTGGCGACTGCACGAACTTCGTCAGCCAGTCGTGGTACGCGGGTGACGTTTCGATGGACACCACGGGTGGCGATAAATGGTACTACAAGACTGCCCGAAGCGGCTCCTCGTACCTGCCGTACCCGACGCCATCCTGGATTCGTGTCAAAGACTTCAGGTCCTACTGGTACAACAACGGCTCATCATACAAGTACATTCAGGGTGAGACCGCACTGACGTACAAGTATTCGCCGTCCGGGCTCGGTGAGGTTTATATCTTCGATAGTGGCGACAGTTCCTCGAAGGCGTCCTGGTTCCACGCTGCCATCAACGTCGGTTGGAGCAAGGGTTACGACGAGTACGCGCAACATTCGGTGGGTAGAATCACCAAGTGGACTTATATGTTCAGCACGCGCACTTCCGCCCAACGGAAAAATATCCTGAAGCCAGGTCGAGGATATCGGTCAATAGCTCCCTGATGTCGAGCTTTACCGATTTCACGTGAGATGAATCAATCGTACGCCGTCCGTCAGCCTTGGCGGGCGGCGTATTGTTGACTAAGCGCTCTCTTCATCCCCTCATCAGCGACGCTGTTCATTGCCGCCTTTTCGAGCTCGTCCGGAAAGATTCGACGTACGCTCGCCTCGTACTCTGCTCCGTCCTGAGGAACTTTGATTTCAATCGGCGGACCTGGCGCGATGGCAACGGGGCCACTAAAGGTACTCGCATCACCGAAGGCGACTCCGGGGTCTACGGCGGCACAGTAGACGTGAGAGAAAAGCCATTTGTCATCGCTCGATCCGGACGAAGTTTTCGGTAAGCCGAATGCCCTGCTCACGCAGGCAACCCGGTCGGGCGTCCGGCCGAAAAGACTGGTGGTCGCAGCCGGGTTCGACTCGAGCAATTCGGTCACTTCGCTCGAAACCGCTGCCATCTCCTCCTGGTCGGGCTCTGGGGAACTGCCTTTGGGTTGAGTGCAACCGGAGGCAACGAGGAGAACTGCCAGAACAAGGATCCTGCCCGTAGCTGGAAAGCGCTTCGCTCTCATCGTGCTCCTACGTTGTGGGCTGCTTGAGTTGATCGGCCGATTTCCGCTCCCACTGTCTGTGGGAAGGACACCGCCCTGGCGGGGTGGCAGTCCGACGAGAAGTCCCATGCTAACTATGGCCTGCTTGCTGTCATAGCCGTCTCGACCGTCGACCGACAGATTCTTCCTAAGGCGCTGAACGGCCTGAGATCTGTCTAGACCGAGCGAAGCCCCATCGGAGTCGCCTGGGACTGGCCCAAAGAGGTGTACGCGAGCCGCTGGCAGATGCAGAGCGGCCCGCCCGGCAGTCTGATGACTCCGGACGGGCCGTTCAGTTGTTACGTGGACGAACCTACTCGGTCACTTCGTCGCCGGGGTGACGTAGATCGTGGCGGACGAGTTGTCCTTCGCCGCCTTACGGATCGTCAACGAGACGCCGTTCTGCACGCCCGCGTCGGCCGGGTTGCCCGTGCCGAGCACGATCGCGCCGCCGCCCAGCGTCACGCCGTAGTAGTCCGGCGCCGGGCTACCGTCCGGGTTGGTCACCCGGGTGGTGTACGGCGCGTTGCCACGCGACGGGATCACGACGGAGGCGTCGTTGTCCCGGGCGTACGCGGCACCGTCGCGGATCTCGATGCCCGGGTACCAGCCCTTGGCGTCGGTGAAGCCCTTCACCGGCGGCAGGGCCTTGAACTTCGTGCAGTACGCGCTGTACGGCTCGCCCGCCGCCTCCAGGCACTCCGTGAAGGGGTACGTCTTCTGGAGCGTGAAGGCCGCGTTCGACGACTGCGGACGGCTGGGCAGGTTGTCCGTCACCGACGGGTCCTTCTCGGCCGCCGTGCCGGTACGCCGGTACGGCTCGTTGTGCGAGTCGACGATGAGCAGCCCGCCCTTGGCGCCGTAGCTCGGCAGCGAGGTCATCTGACCGGTGACGTGGTTGACGTCGCCCAGCGCGCTGTCCCGGTACCACACCAGCATGCCCGGCGCGTTGTAGGAGATCCGGTCGACCTTCCACGCGTCGCGCGAGTAGATGGTGTCGTAGGCGTACTTCAGGCCCTTGTCGAAGCCGTCGAAGTTGCGCCACTCGGCCAGGTAGTACTGCGCGTGCACCTCGGTGCCGCCGGAGACCTTCCAGCCCGCGCCGGTGGTGTCGACGAAGGTGCCGCCACTGGTCGTCCAGCCGTTGGCGCCGCCCTCGACGTCGTCACTCCATACGGTGGCGCCGCCGCCGGTGACCGAGAAGTCGTCGACGAACCAGTTGCGCTCCTCGAACGCCTCATCGGTGGCCAGGCGCAGTCGCACCTGCACGGTCTGGCCCGCGTACGCCGACAGGTCGACGTAGTCGTGACGCCAGCCGTCGGTGCTGCCGGTCAGGCCGTACTTCTTGCCACCGAAGTCGTTCATCCGGCCGTTCGGGTCGCCGTAGTTGTCCGGCGTCGTGACGACCGTGCCGTCCTCGGCGTACACCTTCTGCTCGGACCAGGTGGTGCCACCGTCGGTCGACAGCTCGAGGAAGCCGTAGTCCCAGTCCTCTTCGATGATGTAGTTGTTCCACATCCAGAACTTGGAGTCCGCGGCGTTGGGCACGTCCACCGAGCGGCTCAGCTTGACGTCGGCCCAGCTCTGGTCGTTGTTGCTGTGCCACATCTTGGTGCCGCTGTGCGGGGTGGCCAGCACGGTCACCTTGTCCGGCAGGTCGACCTTGATGCCGTCCTCGGCGTCGATCGGCGTACGCGAGGTCTGCCCGAGCTTGACCTCGCGCGGGTTGGAGCCCGGACGGATGGTCAGCGGGTCGGCCCAGCCGAGCACCCACTTGTCCCAGATGCCCATGTGCGTCGGCAGCGCCTGGAAGATCTCACCCGAGTGCGATCCGGAGGCCATCAGGTCCCAGAAGTCCACGTCGGAGTCGGCGTTGCCGGAGGTGTCGTAGAGGTCCGGCAGACCGAGGTCGTGACCGAACTCGTGGGCGAAGACGCCGACGCCGGCGTCCTCCGGCTGCACGATGTAGTTCGACACCTTCAGGCTGGTGCCCGGGATGGTGAAGCCACCCGGCACCGAGGAGGAGTGCGCCCACACGGCGTACGTGCCCTGGCTGCCGCCGCCGCTCGACTTGCCCTTGCCGGCGTGCACCAGCACGAGGTGGTCGATCACGCCGTCCGGCTCGAAGAGGTTGCCGTCACCGTCGCGGTCGGCCTGGTCTTCCTTGTCGTAGTCGGCCCACGGGAAGGTCGGGTCCTTGGCGGCGAGCGCCTCGATCGCGTCGCCGGCCAGCCGGCTCGCGCCGGCCGGGTTGTCCGGGTGGCCGTTCATCGACTGCTCCCGGCCGGGCACCCAGTTGCCGTTCTCGTCCTGGGTGCAGCGGTTGGCCGCGTACCAGCCCTCGGAGTGCGGCACGGTGATCCACGGGCTGGCCTGCCCGTCGACCGTGTACGCGTTCTTGGACATCTCCAGGTACATGTTGTGCATCGTGCGACCGGAGATGTCGATGCCCTTCTTGCCGTCCGGGCCCTTGAGGTCCTTGCGGACCCGCTCGGTGATGCCCTTCTTGCTGTACAGCATCTTGTTGTAGTGCGACGGCGAGAAGTCCGGCACCCACATCGAGTTGTTGTCCTCGTGCTCGAGGCGCGAGGGGTCCGGGATCTTGTTGTGCTTCGGCCCGTTCTGCACGGTGCCGGGAACGCAGGTCCGGTCCTCGAACACCGTCTTCGGGACCATCACGTTGGTGAAGTCGTCGTTGGCCTTGTCGTTGAACTCGACCAGCAGCGTCAGCAGCTTCGCCGTCTGCGTGTTGGGCGCCTGCTTGATCTGGCGCGGGCTCTTGCCCGTCTTGATCGACTTGGCCTCGATCTGCGCGAGCTGGCGGGCCGTCACCGGGTTGCCCCGCGCGTGCTTCTGGTCGAACGCGCGGGCGTCGTCGACCTTGGGGGTGTAGACGCCGTTCTTGCCCTTGACCTCACGGCCGGAAGTGTCCGGCTGGACCTCGGGCTCGGCGTAGTTGATGTAGTACTCGTCAGCCCCGATCACCGCCCGGGGGGTGGTGGACGGCTGTGCCGCCGCACTGCCACTCACGGTCAGTGACGTGGCCGCGAGGGCGATGACGGGTAGCGCGACGAGTAGTCGTCGACGCGACCCCGGTTGGGAGTTTCTGTTCATGCCGCTCCGTTTCTCGGGCATGGGCGAGGGAAGCCGGCGGACTCCGTGCACGCAGCGTCGCGTCGAGGGCCAGCCGACCTTCGTGAAACTAAATGAGAATCCGGCCGAACGGCGGGAACGTGATGCAGGCGTTATCCGTCGGACCGTCGGCCGGTGGTACGCCCGACGGTCAAAGTCCACAAAAGACGACGGTGGGTGACGGTCCGCGCGGACCATCACCCACCGATCGGGGTACGTCTGTCGTCAGTCCTCGTCGGACTTCGCGCCACTCATCCCGGAGGAGATCAGCTCCATCACCGAGGAGTCCTGCAGGGTGGTGACGTCGCCGAGCGACCGGTTCTCGGCCACGTCCCGCAGCAGCCGACGCATGATCTTGCCGGAGCGGGTCTTCGGCAGCTCGGGCACCAGCATGATCTGCCGCGGCTTGGCGATCGGCCCGAGCGTCTTCGCCACGTGGTTGCGCAGGTCCGCGATGAGCTGCTCACCCGCCTCGCCGGCGATGTCCGTGCTGCCGCGCGGGATGGCGAACGCCACGATCGCCTGGCCGGTGGTCGGGTCGGTCGCGCCCACCACCGCCGCCTCGGCCACCGACGGGTGCGACACCAGCGCCGACTCGACCTCGGTGGTGGAGATGTTGTGCCCGGACACCAGCATCACGTCGTCCACCCGACCGAGCAGCCAGATGTGCCCGTCGTCGTCCTTCTTCGCCCCGTCGCCGGCGAAGTACATGCCCTCGAACCTCGACCAGTACGTCTCGAGGAACCGGTCGTCGTCACCCCAGATGGTGCGCAGCATCGACGGCCACGGCTCACGCAGCACCAGGTAGCCGCCACCACCGTTCGGCACCGACTGACCCTGGTCGTCCACCACGTCGGCGACGATGCCCGGCAGTGGGGCCATCGCCGAGCCCGGCTTCGTCGCCGTCACCCCCGGCAGGGGGGAGATCATGATGGCGCCGGTCTCGGTCTGCCACCAGGTGTCCACGATGGGCAGCTCACCCCGGCCGACGTGCTGCCGGTACCACATCCACGCCTCGGGGTTGATCGGCTCGCCGACGCTGCCGAGGAGCCGCAGCGACGACAGGTCGAACCCGGCCGGGATGTCCTCGCCCCACTTCATCATCGTCCGGATCAGCGTCGGCGCGGTGTACAGGATGCTCACCTTGTACCGGTCGACGATCTCCCAGAAGCGGCCCTTGTGCGGGGTGTCCGGGGTGCCCTCGTACATGACCTGCGTCGCGCCGTTGGAGAGCGGGCCGTACACGATGTAGGAGTGGCCGGTGACCCAGCCGATGTCGGCGGTGCACCAGTAGACGTCCGTCTCCGGCTTCAGGTCGAACACCGCGTGCGTCGTGTACGACGCCTGCGTCAGGTAGCCGCCGGTGGTGTGCAGGATGCCCTTCGGGCGGGCCGTGGTGCCGCTGGTGTAGAGGATGAACAGCGGGTGCTCGGCGTCGAACGGCTGCGCCGTGTGCTCGGCCGACGCGGTCTCGACCGTCTCGTGCCACCAGTGGTCCTTCTCCGACCAGGCCACGTCCTCGCCGGTGCGGCGGACGACGAGCACGTGCTCCACCGACGGGCAGCTCGCCACCGCCTCGTCCACGGTCGGCTTCAACGCCGACGGCTTGCCCCGCCGGTAACCACCGTCGGCGGTGATCACCACTTTGGCGCTGGCGTCCTGGATACGGTTGCTCAACGAGTCCGCCGAGAACCCGCCGAACACCACGCTGTGCGCCGCGCCGATCCGGGCGCAGGCCAGCATGGCCACCGCCGCCTCCGGGATCATCGGCAGGTAGATCGCCACCCGGTCGCCGGCGGTCACGCCCAGGTCGGTGAGCGCGTTCGCCGCGCGGCAGGTCAGCTCGTACAGGTCGGCGTACGTGAGAGTGCGGGTGTCGCCCGGCTCGCCCTCCCAGTGGATCGCGACCTTGTCCCCGCGGCCCGCCTCGACGTGCCGGTCCAGACAGTTGTACGCCACGTTGAGCTGCCCACCGACGAACCACTTCGCGAACGGCGGGTTCGACCAGTCGAGCACCTCGTCCCACTTCTTCGACCAGGCCAGCCGGTCGGCCTGCTTCGCCCAGAAGGCGAGCCGGTCGGCCTGCGCCTCGGCGTACGCGTCGACGGTGACGTTGGCGTGCGCGGCGAGCTCGGCCGGCGGGGGGAACTGGCGCGTCTCGTTCAGCAGATTGGCCAATGCCTCGCTCATGCCGTGACTCCTCGTCCTCGGGGTGACCTGCGTCTCGATGGGCACGAGGGTAGTCGCGGGTCCCCCGGCCGGCGACCGCTGCCCACCCCGTCGCGCCGAGCGGCCCCCGCCACGCGCCCGACGGCCCGGCGTAGCGGGTGCGCGCGCCGGCGCGGGTCGCTTGATCGACACGAGATCGCCGAAGTGGGGGTGTTCGGGCCGCCTTGATAGCCCCACTTCGGTGAAGTCGTGTCGATCTTGCCCGCCGGCGGCCGGGTGGCCCGGGTCGCGTTGCGGGCGGGTGTGGGCCGATCAGCCCGCTGGGATCGCTAGCGTGGCGGGGTGACCACCGACCCGCTCGCCCCGCTGCTCGCGCTCGCCGACATCGCGCCCGCCGTCGACCGGGCCCGCGAACACTTCGACCGGGCGCTCGGGCACCGCGCGCTGCGCCGCAGCGGCGGCCAGGTCGCGGCCGAGGTCGGCCTCCGCTCGGCGGTGGCCAGCGCCGCGCTCGAAGGGGCCGTGCACGAGCGCGAGGAGGTACGCGCCGGCACCGTCACCGAGCCGGTGCTCCAGGGGGCGCTACGGGTCGCCGGGGCCCTGCCCGGTCTGAGCGAACTCTGGCCGAAGGCGCCCCGGCAGGCCCTCGCCCGGCTGCACGTCCTCGCCGCCCGGGACATCGTGCCGGAGGCCGAGCTGGGTCGTCCGGTCGCCGATCCGGTGGTCGCCGCCCGCCTCGACGGGTTGGCCGGGCTGGTGGCCGGCGGGACGAAGGTCTCCCCGCTGGTGCTCGCCGCCGTCGTACACGGAGAACTGCTCAACCTACGTCCGTTCGCCGGACCGTCCGGCGTGGTGGCGCGCGGCGCCGCCCGGCTGGTGCTGCTCGCCAGCGGCCTCGACCCGCGCGGGCTGCTCGCCGTGGACGTCGGTCACGCCGAACGCGAGCCCGAGTACGTCGGCGCGGCCGGCGCGTTCGCCACCGGCACCCCGGACGGACTGCGCTCCTGGCTGCGCCACTACATGACGGCCGTCGAGGTCGGCGCCGACCAGCTCACCACCATCGGCGACGACATTCTCGCCGCCGCGTGAGCGGTGGCTCAGTCCCGCCGCGTCGCCCGGTTGACCTTGGCCTGTAGCGCGCGGCGGGCGATCGGCCCCAGATCGTCGACGATCTCCATGAGGAGCGCGAGCTGGTCGAGCGCGGCCATCGCCCGGTCCGCGCCGGCCGGGTCCACCCCGTCGTAGAGTTCCAGCCCGATGAACGCGGCCGAGACCGCGCGAGCCAGGCCGGGCACGTCGGCCACCTCGGCGAACGGTGACCCGGCGAGCAGCCTCCGCAGGACCTGCTCGATCTCGTCCACCCAGAGTTGGAGCGCACCGGCGGTGGGGGCGGCCATCCGCTGGTCCGCCTGTGCGCCCGCCAACATCTGGGCCAGGAAGGTGACGTTGCCGAGTTGCCGTTCCTCCTCGTGCAGCGCCCGCCCGACCGCGAGCAGCTCGCGCAGCGAACCGGCCGAGGCCAGCCGCGCCGACCAGTGCTCGACCCGCTCGGCGGTGCTGACCCGGCAGGCCGCCGCGAGCAGGTCGTCCACCGTGCCGAAGTGGTAGAAGACCAGCGCCTGGTTCACGCCGGCGGCGGCGGCGATGGTGCGGGCCGAGACGCCGGCGATGCCGTGCTCCCGAATGGCGGCGATGGCGCCGTCGAGGAGACGCTGCTTGGTGTCGGACATGGCTCTCCTCTCGGACGGGCCGGATGCGGCGGTGCGATCATCGCATCGGTGAGCAGTTGAGCCAGCCAGGCGACCCCGGGCAGCCGTAACGTCCAGCCGACCAGAGCCCAACCGAGATGGATGTGTTCGAGCGATCGGGCGACGGCGGCCACCCCCCGTTCCCGGTGGCCGTCGCCGCCCACGTACTCCGCCCGCCACAGCACGCGCTCGTGCTCCCGGGCCGCCCGGATCCGCAGGCCGACCGGATGCCGCCGGGCCAGCATCCGCCAGGTGGCCGCGCAGGGTCCGCAGTCGTCGTCCAGCCAGAGCACGGCCGGCTCTTGCGAGGGGTACGGCCGCCAGCGGGGCCACCAGTCGCGTACCTGCCGCCGGTAGGACCGCCAGGAATCGCCGTACCGCGTGCGCAGGTCGTGTTGCTCGTGTGGCCCGGCCACCGCCGCGCTGAAGGCCGTCGCCGACACCGCCCCCAGCGCCAGGGCGACGCTCCCGGTGACCGCCGCGGTGAACAGCAACAGCGCCACGGCGACGAGCTGCATCGGGTTGGCCAGGTACGCGTACGGGCCGGTGGTGACCAGCCGCCGCGGCGGATCCCACGGATAGGGCGTACCGCCGCCCCGGACGGCGAACTCCGCGACGGCGGCCAGCGCCGGCACGGCCACCAGCAGGGCCAACTGCGCGACGACCAGGATTCCGGTGCGGTCCAGCGCGATGAGGCCGGCCCATGACCCGTCGCCGACCTCGAACGCCAGGGTGGGGACGAACCAGAGCAGCAGGGCCGCGAAGACGCCAACCTGCAGGAGGGTCCGTGCGCCCAGGTGCCGGCGGTCGGCGCAGAGGCGACCGAGCAGTTGAGCGGGCAGCGCCACCGCGAACAGGCCGACGACCTCCCCGACGAGCCAGTGCGGACCGAGGCTGACCAGCGGGTGCAGCGCCGGCATCGCCACCGCGTCGACCCAGAGGAGCAGACCCAGCGCGACCGGCAGCGGCAGCGCCCGCCGGAGCAGCACCGGCAACGGGCCCCAGAGGGCCGCCCAGCCGATCCAGAGGTCCACCGGCATTCCCCGGTACGCGCCGTCGACCGGAGCGAAGGCGTACCAGCCGGTGCGGCGGGCGACCTCGTGCAGCGCCGCGATGCCGATCCCGGCGGCCAGGAACGCCAGCAGCCCCGCGGCCCGGACGGACCGGTCCCGCTCCCGAGCGCCGACGGCCAGCACGGCGGCCAGCGGCACGGCGAGGCTCAGCCAGCGGGCGACGGTCATTCGAGCGCCAGCATGTCGAGCAGGTGCCCCACTCCGGCGCCGAGCAGCACCTGCTGGATCGGCCCGAAGTACCAGGACGGGTCGAGGCCCCGCGTGTAGTCGACCCGGACCCGGATCTCGGTGTGCCCGGGGTCGACCGCCCGCCATCTCAGCTCCGCGTGCCGCCAGGTGAACCAGCGCGCGGTGATGGAGCTGTCCTCGACGAAGTCGAAGCCCACCTGCCCCGGCGCGGCGCTCTCCACCTCGGCGAGCAGGTGGCCGCCGGGTCCGTGCGCGCTGCCGTGGTAACCGAACATCCACCGGTCGCCGATGTCGAGCCCGTCGCCGGTGACCTGTCCGGGCGTCGGTACGCCGAGGAGCCGCAGCGGCACCGACCGGACGTCGGTCGGGCGGGGACCGGCAGTGAGACGTTCGGCCACCTGGTCCACCGGGAGCCCGACGACCCGGGTCACCTCGACCGTCTGGTCCGGAGCCACCCGGGGAGCGATGCCCGTGCCCTCCAGGCCGGGCAGGAGCAGCAGGGGGACGGCCACGACGACGTACGGGCGGCTCGCCTCCCGCAGGGCGCGGATCAGCGCGGTGGTCCCGTGCGCCACCGCGTAGACCAGCGGGGCGGCCAGCAGGACACAGATCGCGCCCTCGTGCAGGGCCACCGACGCCAGGAGCAGGGCCATCGTGGTGGCCGTGAAGACCCGCCCGTGAGCCGACCGGCGGGGTGCGAGCGCGAGGGCGGCGGCCAGGAGCACCGGGAGCGCGACGAAGAGCACCGCGCTGTCGGCTCGGCCCTGCCGCACCACCACGACGAAGACGACCGCTCCGAAGAGGGTGATCAGCCCGGCCAGGATCCAGTGCGCCCTCGTTCTGCGTGGTGTCGGTGCGCTGTCGTCGTCGGTCATGCGAATCTCCCCGTCTTGAGCGGTCGCTCAAACCGAGGGTACGTCTTTTTGAGCGACCGCTCAATACGGCGTGGGACCGGGGATGACGAACTGTGTCGGATAGACGACTGTCGACGATGCCGGTGACAGCCTGAGGGTGAGCGCCGAGAGAGCGGATGCCTACCGAGGGTGGCGTCTCCGGCGAGTGCCGAGGCCGTGCGTTGCCCGGACGGGCTCGGTCAGGCCGTGGCGGCGGCGCGCGTGCGGCGGTGCCGGCCGTACCAGGCGATGCCGATCGCCACTCCCACACCGACCCCCAGCGCGGCCGCCGCCACCGGGACGGCCGGCCGCTCCCGCCAACGGCGGCCCAGCGGAATCGGATGCCGGAACTCCAGCACCGGCCAGGCGTTCTCCGAGGCCAGCTTGCGGAGCTGCCGGTCCGGGTTGACCACGCTCGGGTGCCCCACGCACTCCAGCAGAGGACGATCGCTGTACGAGTCGGAGTAGGCGTACGAGTCGGCCAGGTCGTAGTCCCGGGCGGCGGCCAACTCGGTGACCGCCTCGACCTTGCTCGGGCCGGCCGCGTAGAACTCGACCTCACCGCTGTAACGGCCGTCCCGCACCGTCATCCGGGTGGCGATCACGTCGGTCACCCCGAGCAGCTCGCCGATCGGGCGGACCATCTCCTCGCCGGACGCCGACACCAGCACCACGTCCCGCCCGGCCGCCTGGTGCTCCTCGATCAGGGCGGCGGCCTCGGCGTACACATAGGGGTTGATCAGCTCGTGAAGCGTCTCCGCGACGATCTGGCGGACCTGTTCTACCTGCCAGCCCTTGCAGAGCGCGGCCAGGTAGTCCCGTGTTCGGGCCATGGTCTGCTCGTCGGTGCCGCCCAGCCGGAACATCAGCTGCGCGTACGCCGACTTGACCACGTCACGCCGAGTGATCAGCCCGTCCCGGTAGAACGGCCGACCGAACGCCAGGGCGCTCGACTTGGCGATGACGGTCTTGTCCAGATCGAAGAAAGCGGCACTTCGGCCCACGGCGCGAAAGTCTAGCCGGATGGTCTATCGTCGGCGGGTGCCCGGGGTCAGGCCACCCCTTGGACCTGCGGACGGGCGCCCCCACCACCGCTCAGCGTGACCGTGCTCACATTCGGCGAGGAGATTTTCGCGCTGAGTGGAGTGAACACCACTCGACGTGACGGGCCCGCTCAGGCAGACTTGTCCGCACGACGTGCTTTCACATACCCGAAACAGACAGGCCCTCGGCGGTTGCACCCCCCGTGACCGCTGAGTGGTTCGGCTCGACCCCCCCGGAGCCGAACCGTTGACGACCCCCGTCTCCCCCCGACGGGGGTCGTCCCTTTGCAGGGAGCGCTCCCGGACGTCACCGCCCCCCCGTTCCTCCCCTCGCCCCGCCCCCGCCGATGAAGCGCCGGATTCGGCACCCCCTCGAAGTCGCCCACCCCCACCCCGTCGATCTTGCACTTTCTGTCGTCAACATGAGCGGGATGCCCTTTATGCGGCCACCGAAAGTGCAAGATCGCGGGTAACCACCGCCCGATCTCGTCGATCATGGAGTTGTGGTGCCGGGTCTGGGGATTTTTGGGTGCTTTGTCACCCGCCACAACTTCATGATCGACGGGTGGGGCGAGGGCTGCGTACGGCGGAGCGGAGGTCGATCCTGCCACCCTTCATCGATGCCGAGCCCAGGTCGCTGGTGGATTACGAGCTGGGCTGGGCCGTGCCTTCAGTCCGTTAAGTGACGAGGGTTCTGCGCCGACGGCGGACAGGACAGGCGCCGTGGACCTCGCGTCCTCGATGGAGCGGTAATCGTCGAGCCTTTCGCGACACAAGTCCGGGTGGAAGTCGCCGAGGCAGTGGGGGTTCGGGTGGGTCCACCGGGGAAGCGCGACGAGGTCTGGTTCACCAGCCTCTACGCCGCCGAGTACGCGCACATCGTCCGGTACGGCCTGCGCCGCCTCGGCGACGCCGACGCGTCGGCGGAACTCGCCCAGGAGGTGTTCGTCGTCGCGTGGCGGCGGCGTCGGGAGGTGCCGGACCGCAGCCTGCCCTGGCTGTACGGGGTGGCCCGGCGCCTGTTGGCCAACCAGTGGCGCTCCCGGCGGGCCGCACCGGATCTGCTGCCGATCGCGGATGCCGACCTGGCGCGGGTGGCCGATCCGTCCGGTGCGGACACGACCGTGGGGGTCGCCGACATCCGGGCCGCGCTGGCGACCCTCAACGACCTCGACCAGGAGATCCTGCGGCTCGTCGGCTGGGAGGAGTTGACGGTGTCCGAGGCCGCGCAGGTCCTCGGCTGCACCCGGACGACCACGGCGGTGCGCCTGCACCGCGCTCGCCGTCGACTGACCGTGGCGATGTCGAGCCGCCCGGTCCGTCCCCGCCGCCCACTGATGGCGACCACGCGAGAGGAGCTGTGATGTTTTCGGTGGCCCGTACCCGTACCCTCATCGGCCCGGCCGATCCGGCTCGGAGCGCGACCGTCGCACCGCCCTCGGTCGCGGCCCACGAGTTGATCGATCGTGCCGGTGTCGCCGAGGCGGCGGCGCATCGTCGCGTACGCCCGACTCGCCGGCTCGTCCTGACGGCCGGGACGCTCGCGGTGGCGGCCGGCGCCGCGGCCGCACTGCGGCCGTCCGGCGAGCGCACGCCCGACGTCCCGGGCGGGCCCGGGGACGCGGCCGGGCTGGTGCTCGTGCCGGTCGCCTACCAGTTCGACGCCGACCCGCCGGCCGCCGGCCCTCGGCTGCGCACGCTGGCCAGCAAGATCAAGGACGCGGGGTACGACAACCGCGGCGGACGCTACATGTACCACCACACGAAGGTGTGGGGTGACCCGGTGATGAGTTCGCCCGACGACCGTTACCACGTCGCCTTTGTCGGCGAGACGAAGGTGTGGCAGGCCGCGGACGGGACCGGCAGCCAGGCCAACACCCAGCAGGAGCCGCAGTACCCCGACGAGAAGTCCCAGGCGTACTGGCGGCGCAAACTCCCGCAGGGCCCGGCCGATTCTGCCGAGTCGTCGCTGATTCCGCTGCCGCCGATGGAGCTGACGCCACCACCGGCCGATCCGGTGCGACTGCGGGAACTGCTCAAGATTGAGTACGGCCCGGGATCGGCGAGCAAGGCGGTCGGCGCGCTCTACGCGCGGTACGTCATACCGCGCGCCACCCGGGCGGAGATCCTGCGCGTCCTCGCCGACCTGCCCGGCCTGCGCTGGCGGGGGCAGGTGACCGACCGCGCCGGTCGGGCCGGTGTCGCGGTCACCTACGACGACCGGGAACACGACGCCCAGTCCCTCCTGATCTTCGATGCGGACACGGGTGGCCTGCTCGCCCACGAGATGCTGACGCTCACGCCGGTACGGCTCAACGCATACCAGATGATCATCGACACCGCCTGGACCGACCGCGTCGGCTGACCAGCGATTTCTGGGGCCGCTCTCGCGGGAGCGGCCCTGCGGTGTTTTTGCGGCAGCGCCGCCAGCTGCACGAACACCAGTGCGCATAGCAGATCAACCGTCTCGGCGGGCGTTGTCCACAGGCCCCTGAGTTGTCCACAGGCGGCCGGGTCGAGGGCGTCGTTCGGGGTTCGTCGCGAGCAGGGTCGGTGGTGCATCCGATCCCGACCGCTGGAGGCCGCGATGGCACCCCGTACCTCCGTCCCGCCGATCCGACGGCTCCCACTGGTCGTCACCGGGGACGGCGACCTGCTCGACGACCTGCTCCGGCTCGCCGCCGCCGGCGGGACCGAGGTGGAACTCGCCGCCGACCCGGCCGCGGCACGCACCCGCTGGACCTCCGCGCCGCTGGTGCTGCTAGGTGTCGACCAGTCGCGGGCGTGTCTGCGGGCCCGGCTACCGAAGCGGCCCCGGTTGGTGCTCGTCGGCCGGGCCGGTCAGATCGACCCCGGCTGGCAGATCGCCGAGCTGATCGGCGCCGAACACGTCGCCGCGCTGCCCGCCGCCGAGCCGTGGCTCGTGGACCGCCTGGCGGAGCACGGCCCAGACCAGCCGGACGGCCCGGGTGCGCGGGTCGTCGCGCTGTTCGGTGGCCGAGGTGGCGCCGGGGCGAGCGTGCTCGCCGGCGGGCTCGCCGTGACCGCCGCGCGGGCCCGACTGCGCACCCTGCTCATCGACGCCGATCCGCTCGGCGGTGGCCTCGATCTCGTCCTCGGCTGGGAGCAGTTGGAAGGGCTGCGCTGGCCGTCACTCACCAGCGCGGACGGGCGGGTGGACGCACCCGCGCTGGTCCAGGCCCTGCCCAGTCGAGGCGACCTGGTGGTGCTCTCCTGGGACCGCGGCGAGATGCTGGCGCTGCCCGCCGCAGCCATGGCGGCGACCGTCGACGCCGCCCACCGGGGCCGGGACTTCGTGGTGATCGACCTGCCCCGGCAGCTCGACGACGCCGCCGTGGTCGCGTTGCAGGCGGCCGACCAGGCGTTCGTCGTCGTACCGGCGGAGTTGCGTGCCACCGCGGCCGCCGCCCGGGTGGTGGCCGTGGCCGCACCACACTGCGACGCACTCTCGGTCGTGGTGCGCGGGCCCGCCCCCGGCCGGCTGCGCGCCACCGAGGTGGCACGGGCCCTCGGGCTTCCCCTCGCCGGCACGCTGCGCCCCGAGCCGGGGCTCTGCCGGGGCCTCGAACGCGGCGAGGCCCCGGCGGCGGCGGGCAAGGGTCCGCTCGCCGCCCTGTGCCAGCGGATCGTCGCGGACCTCACCGGCGCCACGACCGGTGCGGCATGAGCGGCCAGCCGGAGGACACCTCCTTCGCGGCCCGGGTGCGGCAGCGGATCGTCGCCGCCACCGACCCGGTCACCCCGGCGGCGATCGTCTCCGCCGTACGTGCCGAACCCACCGCTGCCGTGCTGGGCGACACCGCCGTCCTGCGGATCGCCGACCGGGTGCACGACGACCTCGTCGGCGCCGGACCACTCGCCCCACTGCTGACCGACCCAGAGGTGACCGACGTCCTGGTCAACGGCGTACGCGTCTGGGTCGACCGGGGTGCGGGGCTGCACCAGGTGGCGATCCCGGTCGGCTCGGTCGACGACGTCCGGCGGTTGGCGCAGCGGCTCATCGCCAGCGCGGGTCGGCGGCTCGACGACGGCTCCCCGTTCGCGGACGCCCGCCTGCCCGACGGCACCCGCCTGCACGCCGTACTGCCTCCGGTGGCGACCGAGGGTCCCTACCTGTCCCTGCGGACGTTCCGGCATCGCCCGTACACGCTCGACGAGCTGGTGAGCCAGGGGACGGTGCCGCGACCGGTGGCACCGCTGCTCGCCGCGGTCGTCGCGGCCCGGTTGGCGTACCTGGTCACCGGCGGCACGGGCTCGGGCAAGACGACCCTGCTCAACACTCTGCTCGGGTTGGTGCCAGCCACCGAACGGATCGTCCTGGTCGAGGACGCGGCAGAGCTCCAGCCGGGGCATCCGCACGTGGTCGGGCTGCAGGCCCGTACCGCCAACGTCGAGGGGACGGGCGTGGTCAGCCTCGGAGACCTGGTCCGGCAGGCGCTGCGAATGCGTCCGGACCGCCTGGTCGTCGGGGAGTGCCGGGGCGCAGAGGTGGTCGACCTGCTGGCCGCGTTGAACACGGGTCACGACGGCGGTGCCGGCACGCTGCATGCCAACACCCCGTCCGACGTGCCGGCCCGGCTGGAGGCGCTCGGCATGCTCGGTGGTCTGCCCCGCGCCGCGCTGCACGCCCAGGTGGTCGCCGCGCTTCAGGTGCTGCTCCAGGTGCGTCGCGGCGATCAGGGCCGCGTCCTCGAATCGATCTGTCTGCTGCTCCCCGAAGGGCCGGAACGCCTGGCCACCGTGGTGCCCGCCTGGGTACGTGGACGAGGCCTGGGGCTGGCCGCCCGTACGTTCGGCGCGCTGCTGCGGGACCGGGGCGTCGCGGTCCCGCCGATCCTCACCGAGCCGTGGCCCGGATCGGCAGGTCCGGCATGAACGCCACGATGTCGCTGGTCGCGGCGCTGCTGCTGTCCACCGCGATCCTGATGATCTGGCGGACGAAGAGCATCAGAGACCGTCGGCGTCGGGTGCTGGCCCCGACCCGGCGTGCCACCGGTGTCGACCCGGACGACGCCCTGGTCGAGTGGATCCGGGACCTCGCTCGCGGGCAGGACCGGCCGACCGACGACCTCGGCGGCACGGCCGCCTCGGCTGACCCGGGTGCGCTCGTGCAGCCGGCGACCGGCAGCGGACGCACGGCCGTCGCCTGGTCCACCCGGGACCTCGACGACAGCCCCGGCCGTTCGAGGGTGACCGGTGGACCCGAGGACCCACCCGACCGGCCGGCCCGGCACGTCCGCCGGCCCGCCGGGACTCGCGCCGCCCGGCTGCCATTGCCAGGCCCGAGGCCGGAGCCCCGGCGGCCGTCGCTTCCCCGCACCACGAGGCCGGCAGGCTGTTCGCCGACCAGGCAGACCAGAGGGCCGGCGGGCTGTTCGCCGACCAGGCGGGTCATCGGGCCGGCGGGCTGTCGGCGGGGCCGGCAGGCCGCGAGACCGACAGGCCGCTCGCGGACCAGCCGGACCATGGTGCCGGCGGACTGTTCGTGGGGCCGGCGGGCCACGAGCCGGACAGGCCGGTCTCGACCCTTCTGGTACGCGCGCGACGGTCACCGCGTCGGGTGCTGCTCCTGGCCGGTCTGGTGGGAGCAGGTGTCGGAGCCGTGTCCGGCGGGCCGGTGGCCGCCGTGGCGATGGCCGGCTACGGCACGCTCGCTATCCGCGCTCTGCTGCGCTGGAGAACGAATCGGCAGGTCGAGCTTAATCGACGGCGCGGCCTGGACCTGCTGTGCGGCCTGGCGGCCGACCTTCGGGCGGGTTCGCCCATGCCGCCGACCCTCGAGATCACCTCCGTCGCGGGAGCATCGATGGCCGGCGTCGATCGGCTTCGCGACCTGACCTCGGCCGCCGTGCGGCTGGCGGACCGGACTGGCGCGCCGCTGGCGGAGCTGATCGAGCGGATCGAGGCGGATGCCCGTGCGACCGACCGTGGGCTGGCCGCCGCAGCGGCACAGGCGGCTGGCGCACGCGCCACCGCCTGGTTGCTGGCTGCTCTGCCGATTGGTGGGATCGGGCTCGGCTACGGGATCGGGGTCGACCCCCTGGCGGTGCTCCTGCACGACACGGTCGGTGGGGTGTGCGCGGTCCTCGCCGTCGCCCTGCAGATCGTCGGTCTCTTCTGGGCTGAGCGGCTGGGCGCTGGGCCGGGGCGGACCACCTGATGTCCCCGGTGTTGTCCACTCGCGGGACTGCGGGCATACGCCGCCGTCCGGATGCGATCCGGCTCGCGGCAGGCATGGCCGGGCTTGCCGTGGCAGTGGTTGTCGAGGGCTGGTTCGGATGGCTGGGCGCCGTTCCGGTCGCCGTCCTGCTGGATGTGTCGCTGCGGCGGATCGAGCCTCCCGCCGTACGCAACCAGCGGCTTCGGGAGGCCGCCGACCTGCCGCTCGCCGCCGACCTCCTGGCGGCGGCGATGCGGGCCGGTGCGCCGGTGGACCGCTCGGTCCTGGCGGTGGCCGAGGCGTTGGACGGCCCGCTGGCCACCCGACTGGCCCGGGTGGGCCGCACGTTGCTCCTCGGTGGCGGCCCAGCGGAGGCGTGGTCGGCGTTGGACGGTGTGCCAGGGGCGGATCGGCTTGCCGCAGCGGCGTTCCGCTCGGCCAACAGCGGCGCGGCGCTGGCCGGTGCGCTGACCCGTCTCGCCGACGACCTGCGGGCCGACCGGGCCACCGCCGCCGAGGCGTCGGCCCGTCGGGCGGGCGTCCTCATCGTGCTGCCACTGGGGCTCTGCTTCCTGCCCGCGTTCATTCTCGCCGGCCTGGTGCCGGTGATCGTCGCCGTTCTCGGCGACGTGCTCTGACCCATCGAGGAAGGGAAGACCCATGCGCAAACTCATCGCCCGACTGCGCGGCGACGACGGAATGAACACCGCCGAATACGCGGTCGGCACGCTCGCCGCGGTGGCCTTCGCGGGGATCCTGTTGAAGGTGCTGACCTCCGGCAACGTCCAGTCCGCGCTGACCGCGGTCATCGACCGGGCACTCAAGTGATCAGGCGCCGGCAGGTCGACCGTACGCGGAACGCTCCCGGGCGCGCGTCCGACGGCGGCCGGCGGGCCCACATCGTCGGCGGCGAGCGGGGATCCTTCACCGCCGAACTGGCGGCCGGCCTGCCGGCGCTTCTCCTGCTGCTGCTCGCCGGCCTGACGGCGGTGAACGCCGTCAGCACACAGGCGAGTTGCCTGCACACCGCCCGCGAAGCCGCGCTCGCCGCCGCCCGGGGCGCCGGCAACGCGGACGGCGCACAGGTCGCACCACCGGGGGCAGAGGTGTCGGTGTCCTTCGACGGCGACCGGGTGCAGGCGACCGTCCGCGCACCCGTCCGTGCGCTGGGCGGCCGGCTACCACGGGTCACCGTGGCAGCCACCGCCGTCGCAGCGGTGGAACCGGGTGCCGACGAGGGGACTGGGTGATGGGCCGCTCGGGCGCGGACCGGGGCGGGGCGACGGTCCTGCTGCTCGCTCTGGGGCTCGTGTTCGTGCTGGTCGGGACATTCGGCGCGGCCGTCGCCGCGACCGGGATGGCGTCCCAGCGCGCGGCGGTGGCCGCTGATCTCGGCGCGCTGGCCGGTGCTACCCGAGCGCTCGACGGCGACCTGGCGGCGTGCGCGTACGCCACGGACATCGCCCAGCGCAACGACGGCCGGATAGTGGACTGCGTCGTCGACGGGCTGGACGTGCTGGTGACCGTCGAGGTGGCGTTCACGCCGATTCCGGGTCTGACCCGGGTCGCTGCGTCGACGGCCCGCGCCGGGCCGGTACGCGGCTGACGGCTCGGCCCAATCGGAACGGGTGCGAGCGCGTCGAACGGGCGTAGCCGGGGCGGCAGCCGAGTGGCCGGGACGGGATGGCTAACCCTGCCCCGGCCAATGGCCAAGGAACGACCGGAGGGCGCCGGTCGGGCGCGTCAGCGAGTCTGGAGCGCGTCGGGGGGCGACGGCCATGGCGATGACGAGGCGGCGGTCGATCTGCGGGTTCTGCGCCTCGACCGGCCGCGTTTCTCGGTCTGTCGACGTGAGGACTTCCCGGTATCTTTGCCCCATGGCTCTGGAGCGCCGTAATGCAGGCTTCGGGCGATCTCGACAGCCTGTCGATCGGTGAAGGCTCGACTAGTAGCGGCACACGTGCAGTCGGGCGGTCCTCCGTCGAGATCTTCGTCGAAGGGCTGTCGGCGGGTACCGACACCTTCACGGCCAAATACCGAGTGCAGCCACCGTCCGGCTCGCCGTCCGCCATGTTCCTCGACTGCGTGATCAAAGTGCAGCCGTACTGACCATGCCGGGGCGACCGGGTGCCCCCGACCGTGCCCCTCGTCGTCTCTGCGGTGAACTGAACACCCTTAGCCAGTACCTCCCATACACACGGATAGGGGGTGTTGGTCAGTGAGCGTGTTGCGCATTCAGCTACACTCATCGACGTCTCCCCTGAAGGATGCGCCCCCTGGAGGGCTGTTCTTCGGGACAAGGAGTGCGCAGGTGAATTGCTGCTCACTGCGGCAGCCTGCGCCCTGGCGCGGTCAGCCGACAGGCCGTTCGCCGGGTCAGATTTTCCTTATAAACGGACGTAGTAGTGCCCCCCTATATATCGGTGCCTCGAAGGTGCCAAGCAACATCTGAGATCTTGCTCAGTCGGCGCAGGACCTCGGCTTCACCAGTCTGCGTACTGGTCGAGCTGAGCCCTGTGCGCCTCACTCGACCAGAGTGAGGAGAGGCAAGCAGTGGGACTGTCCAGCATCGAACCCATCGCCGCAGCTAGTCCGCTGGTCGCTGTGGTAGTCGTGGGGCTTCCGGTAGCCGGCAAAGTCATCGTGGCCGGTATCGCCCTGAGGGGTGCTGACTCCAAAGACCGTGCCCCGATCGTGAAGGCCGTATCCGAGCTGTTCCGGTGGTGGCGTCGGTAAATTGTGTGGCGGATGACCGGGCAGGTGGTGCCTGCCCGGTCAGTCTTCGTCAGCCGGAGTGGGACGGTTCTTGGCGATCCACGCTCGCACGGCCTTGCCATCCCAGACGCGGCCCATGCTCAAGGTGGCCAGCGGGTCGGGGAACCCCTTGCGGCCCACGATGATCGTGGCGCGCTGCTTGCTGATCCCACCCAGCAAGTCGCGGATCTCGTCCAGCCCAAGCAACTCCATAACCTGACGGTAGGATCCTTGGGAATTGCATCAGACGGAACCGGGTGGGGCAACGCCTTGGAGGGTTGCCCTCGTACAACCCCCTGTGGTGCCATGGACACATGACCCGTCGTCGTGTCACTTTTGCGGAGTATCTGACGGCCGTAGCCATGACCCTGGCTCGCAGGCACAAGCCGGTGTGGTCGTGGATCAAGTGGCGGAACGTCTGCAAGTGCGGGAACGAGCTGCCCTGTCGGGCCAGGCACAAGATCCCGATCAACCGGGGTCACTGGCCGGGTGAGAGCTGATGACCACGCACGGTCCGGTGCTCCCGTTGTGGCTGTGCGAGGTGTGCGAACGACCCTGGCCCTGTTCCACCCGCCGCCTGGAGCTGTTGGACGAGTACGCCGCCTCGCCGATAGCCCTCCGCATCTACATGTGGTCGCACCTGACGGCGGCTACGCAGGACATGACCTGGGCTCCCGCCGACGCCGTGTACCGCCGGTTCCTCGGGTGGCTGTCGTGGAGCCGGCAGACGTCGTGTTGGTCGGGGCGGCCTGCTCGCCGCAGTTCACCGGGAACCGGGCGCTGATGCTGCGCATCGTGTCGGTCGGCGAGCCCGACCCGTACCACGACTGGATCTGGATCACCGGGTACGTGCTCGATCCGAGGGGCAACGCCACCGCCAAGCGCGAGGTGTACGTCATGAAGGCTGGGGTGGTCATCCAACGGCGAACCGCCCCGGCGGAGGTGCAACCGAGGCGGTCCAGTTCGCGCGTGCGGGCCCAAGCTGCGAGCCCTGCCCCGGCCCGCGGAGCCGAGGGGTGGGTGGTCGATGTGCCGGTCGGGTGCGTCAGCGAGCCTGGAGCGCGTCGAGGGCGACGGCCATGGCGATGACGAGGCGGCGGTCGATCTGCGGGTTCTGCACCTCGACGACGTACTTGTCGCGCAGGCCCCACTTCTTGACCACCGAGAAGACGGGCTGGCCGCCGGCGAGGAAGTCGAAGTGGTACGGCAGCCAGGAGAGCGAGTCGACGAACCGGCGCAGCAGCGCCACCGGCAGGCTCCGCTCCTGACCCGTCACCTGCGGCAGGCCGGCCTGCTCGACGTGCCACGTGGAGCGGAGCAGGGACTGGGCGAAGTCCTTGCGGAACAGGCCGATCGGGTTGCCGGCCGCGTCGGTGACGTCGTACGTGGCGCCGAGGTCGATGCGCTGGCGGGCCTTGAAACCGAGCAGGGGCTGCTGCTTGGAGTCGTCGGTGTAGATCGTCACCTGCTCCTTGAAGGCGAGCCGCTTCTGCTGCGCGAAGGCCAGCAGCTCGCCCTCGCTGCCGTCCGGCGCGACCGCGCGGACCTCGTACTGGTTGACCATCATCCGCAGCCGCTGGCGGATGTGGAACTGCTGCAGGGTCTGCAAGTTGTCGAGCTGCATCTGATCTCCTCAGGGGGTGTCGCGCCGGAGTCTCGCACAGCCGGGCAACCCCCGTCGGCCCACGCTCATCCGGCTCACCCACCCGACCAACCCGCGCACCCCGAACCGGCCACCCCGACCCCGGCCCACCCCGACCAGCTCGCCCCGACTGGCCCAGCCTGACCGGTCCGCCCGGCCGGACCGGTCACGCGCGAATTCAGCGACCGTCCACCGTCGACCGCAACGACCAGGTGTTGAGCACCTGGTGGATGCCGCGCAGTCGCTCGTTGATCTGCTCCAGCCGTTCGGCCTGAGCCAACGCGGCCAGCGCGGCCCCGAGCGCGATCTGCTGGTCGAGGGTGAGGTGTTCCTGGTCGATGGTGTAGAGCAGGTCGACGGTCTCAGCGATCGTGTCGGCCACAACTTCTCCTCGGGCGCGGGGGCGAAATACAACACAAGCATCGATGGAAGCGCTCCCACACCATTGTGCCCAGTGCCACCGGGATTCATGCAAGGTGGCTCAGGAGGGCAGATTGCCCAGCACCACGTCGAGGACCCGGATCGCGTCCGGCTTCGAGAGAGGGTTGTTGCCGTTGCCGCACTTCGGCGACTGCACGCAGGACGGGCAGCCGGTCTCGCAGCCGCACTCCGCGATCGCGTCGCGGGTGGCCCGCAACCACGCCGACGCCGTCCCGTAGGCGCGCTCCGCGAAGCCCGCGCCGCCCGGGTGCCCGTCGTAGACGAAGACCGTCGGCGCCTCGGTGTCCGGGTGCAGGGCGGTGGAGAGGCCGCCGATGTCCCACCTGTCGCACGTCGCCATCAGCGGAAGCAGGCCGATCGCGGCGTGTTCGGCGGCGTGCAGCGCGCCCGGCACGTCGGCCGGCTGCACCCCGGCGGACGTCAGCGACCGCTCGGACAGCGTGAACCACACCGCCACCGTCCGCAGCTCCCGGGCGGGCAGGTCCAGCGGTCGGGTGTCGATCACCTCGCCGGTGGCGATCCTGCGCCGCTGGTACGACACCACCTGGCTGGTGACGTCCACCTCGCCGAGGAACATCCCGACCGGCCCGGCGTCGACGTAGGAGCGCACCGACACCACGGACAGGTCGGTGACGTCCCGGGCGTGGGTGGACCAGTCCGGCTCCTCGACGTGCACCAACGCGCAGCCGTCGGCGAGGTCCAGATCGTCGACCACGTACGAGACGCCCTGGTGCAGGTAGACCGCGCCGGGGTGGAGCAGGAAGTGGGACGAGCCGCCGTCGACGGTGCCGAGCAGCCGGCCGGTCGACGACTCCACCACGACGACCGGTGCGCCGCCCTCGCCGCGCAGGTCCACCTCGGGGCGCTCGCGGTGTCGCCAGTACCAGCCGGTGGGCCGCTGTCGCAGCGCCCCGGCTGCCACCAGCTCGTCCACCGCCTCCTTCGCCCCGTCGCCGAAGAGCGCCAGGTCGGCCGGCGTCAGCGGCGCCTCGGCGGCGGCGCAGGCCAGCTGCGGGGCAAGCACGTACGGGTTGGCCGGGTCGAGCACCGTCGCCTCCACCGGCGCACCGAAGATCGCCTCCGGGTGGTGCACCAGGTAGGTGTCCAGTGGGTCGTCCCGGGCCACCAGCACCGCGAGGGCCTCCTGGCCGGAACGCCCGGCGCGGCCCGCCTGCTGCCACAGCGACGCCCGGGTGCCCGGATAGCCGCAGATCAACACCGCGTCCAGCCCCACCAGGTCCACGCCCAGCTCCAGCGCGTTGGTGGAGGCCAGGCCGAGCAGGTCACCGTGCAGCAGCGCGCGTTCCAGCTCGCGACGCTCCTCGCGCAGGTAGCCGCCCCGGTAGGCGGCCACCCGGTCGCCGAGCCCGGGCACGGCGTCGTCGAGCGCCCGCCGCGCGTTGGCCGCCACCACCTCGGCGCCTTTGCGGGAACGGACGAACGCGAGGGTGCGTACCCCCTCGGCGACCGTGTCGGCGAGGAGGTCCGCGGTCTCGCGCAGCGCCGACCGGCGGACCTGACGAAGGTCGTCGTGGTCGCCCGTCGCCTGCGGGGGGACCGGGGAGGAGGAGCCCGAGTCCGGTGGCAGCAGTGGCGGTTCCCAGAGCGCGAAGGTCACCCCGCCGCGCGGCGAGGTGTCCTCGGTGACCGCGGTCACCGGCAGTCCGGTGAGTCGCGCGGCGGCGGTCGCCGGGTCGCCGGAGGTGGCCGAGGCGAGGACGAACACCGGGCTGGCCCCGAAGCGCGCGCACTGCCGGCGCAACCGGCGCAGCACGTGCGCCACGTGCGAGCCGAACACACCCCGGTAGGTGTGGCACTCGTCGATCACCACGTACGCCAGTCGGCGCAGGAACCCCGACCACTGGGCGTGGCCGGGCAGGACGCCGTGGTGCAGCATGTCCGGATTGGTCAGCACGAAGCGGGAGTGTCGGCGGATCCACTCCCGTTCCGCGCGCGGCGTGTCCCCGTCGTAGGTGGCGGGGCGTACCCCCTCCAGCTCCAGGCCGACGACGGCCCGCAGCTGGTCGGCGGCGAGGGCCTTGGTCGGCGCCAGGTAGAGCACGGTGGCCCGGGGGTCGGCGAGCAGCGTGGCGAGCGCCGGGAGCTGGTACGCCAGGGACTTGCCGGACGCGGTTCCGGTGGCGACGATCACGTGGCCGCCCTCGTACGCCAGGGTGGCCGCCTCGGCCTGGTGCTGCCAGGGCGCGACCACGCCGCGGCGGTCGAACGCCGCCCGAAGCTCCGTAGGCGCCCACGCCGGCCACGGCGCCGGCACCCCGACGCGGGCGGGCACTCGCTCGACGTGGGTGACCGGGTCGCCCGCGCCCCGTGCGCGCAGCCGGCGCAGCAGGTCGACCGGCGGGGAGGAAGTCACGTCCTGCACTCTCGCACTGGTGTTCGGAGATGAAAAGCCGGGCCCCGGGGTAAGGGAAAGCCGCCGCCGGTGACCGCAGGGTGTCCCGGCGGTAGTGGTTAGATGCCCAGGAGAGTTTACGGCTCTGGCGAGGAGGACCGATGGAGCTGTCGCTGGCGACGCGCACCGTGGGCGAGCACACGGTGCTTGAGGTCGGCGGTGAGGTGGACGTCTACACCGCGCCCCGGCTCCGCGAACGTCTCCTCGAGCTGATCGACGGCGGCGCCCGGCACGTGATCGTGGACCTCGGGCGAGTCGACTTCCTCGACTCGACCGGGCTGGGCGTGCTGGTGGGCGCGCACAAGCGGCTGCGCACGGCCGGTGGCTCGTTCGCCCTGGTCTGTGACAAGGAGCCGCTGCTCAAGATTTTCCGGATCACGGCGCTGGACCAGGTGTTCCCGCTGCACGCCACGGTCGAGGCGGCGGCCGGCGCGGGCCCGAGCGGCGCCAACGCGTGATGGCGACGGTCCGGCTCTCCTTCTCTCCGGCCCCGGTGCACGTGCGTACCGCCCGACTGGTCGGCGTGGCCGTCGCCCGACGGGCCGGTGTCCGCGAGGACCTGCTGGACGAGGTGCGCCTGGCCATCGGTGAGGCGTGCACCCGGGCGGTCGCGCTGCACCGTCAGTACGGCCTGGCCGATCCGGTGCTGGTGGAGATGTCCGACGGCGGCACGTACGCGGTGCGGGTCGTGGACCGGGCGCCGATCGAGGCCAGCATCGGGCTGGCGGCGCTGCCGCCGGACGAGTTGGCCGACGAGTCGCTGACCGACGAGGCGTTGACCACGGGTGTCGGGTTCGCTCTGCTCGCGGGCTTCGTGGAGGACCTGCAGGTGCGCCCGGTCGACGAGGGCATCGGCACCGAGGTGCGAATGGTGTGGCCCGTCGGGCGCTGACTTCGGAACGACTGCGCACAAGGCCGTGTCCCCGCCGGGGAGGCGGCCTTGTCGTCATGGATCGGGCCCTATATCAGATTTCGTTTCATAACACAGCGACGAAGATCATCGAGACACGGTGCCACCTCGGTGTGACCTCGAACACTGTGGAGGGCTACAGTACCCGGGTTGTCAGCAAGTGATCCAACCCGCAGCCAGCGGGTATGGGTGGTCATCGCTGGTCCGCTGGGGTGGGTTGGCGCGCGCTTGCGAGTCCGCATCCAGGCGTCGACCGGTGCGTCTCCACCCGTCGACGCGAGTGTTCGGTAACAGGAGGACACAGATGTCCGAGACCTTGGCCGCCGACGGCGGCGGGCTTTCCCTTACCGGAGGCAATGTCACGTACGTCGTCATCGCCGCGGTCATCGCGCTGGTGGCGCTCGTCTTCGCCGCCGCTTTGACGAAGACCGTGCTGGCCGCCGGCAAGGGCACCACCAACATGCAGGAGATCTCGGGGGCGGTCCAGGAGGGCGCCTCGGCCTACCTGCTCCGCCAGTTCCGCACCTTGGCGATCTTCGTCGTCGTCGCCGTGGTGCTGCTCTTCCTGCTGCCGGTGCACGACACCGACGGCAGCGAGATGGCCGTGAAGCTCGGCCGCTCGCTCTTCTTCGTGGTGGGCGCCGTGTTCAGCGCGTCCATCGGTGGCGCCGGCATGTGGCTGGCGACCCGCGCGAACCTGCGCGTGGCCGCCGCCGCCCGGGAGCGCCAGGGTGGCCGCGAAGCCGCCATGAAGATCGCCTTCCGGACCGGCGGCGTGGTCGGCTTCCTCACCGTCGGCCTCGGCCTCTTCGGCGCCGCGCTGGTCGTCCTGGTCTACCGGGGTGACGCGCCCACGGTGCTGGAGGGCTTCGGCTTCGGCGCGGCCCTGCTGGCGATGTTCATGCGGGTCGGCGGCGGCATCTTCACCAAGGCCGCCGACGTCGGCGCCGACCTGGTCGGCAAGGTCGAGCAGGGCATCCCCGAGGACGACCCGCGTAACGCCGCCACCATCGCCGACAACGTGGGCGACAACGTCGGTGACTGCGCCGGCATGGCCGCCGACCTGTTCGAGTCGTACGCGGTGACGCTGGTGGCCGCGCTGATCCTCGGGCGGGCCGCCTTCGGCGAGGACGGTCTGGTCTTCCCGCTGATCATCTCCACCATCGGCGTGCTGGTCGCCATCGTCGGCGTCTTCATCACCCGGCTGCGCGCCTCCGACCGCAACGGTCTCACCGCGATCAACCGGGCCTTCTACATCTCCGCCGTGATCTCCGCGGTGCTGGTGGCGATCGCCGCGTACGCGTACCTGCCGGCGACCTTCGCCGACCTGGAAGGTGGCCTCACCGACGTCGACCGCAACCCGCGACTGGTAGCCATCGGCGCGGTGGTGATCGGCATCGTGCTCGCCGCCGCGATCCAGGCACTGACCGGCTACTTCACCGAGACCAACAAGCGGCCCGTGCAGGACATCGGCAAGAGCTCGCAGACCGGCGCGGCCACCGTCATCCTCGCCGGCATCAGCGTCGGCCTGGAGTCGGCGGTCTACTCGGCGCTGCTGATCGGCGCCGGCGTCTTCGGGGCGTTCCTGCTCGGCGGCAGCTCCATCACGCTGTCGCTGTTCGCGGTGGCGCTGGCCGGCACCGGCCTGCTCACCACCGTCGGCGTCATCGTCGCCATGGACACCTTCGGCCCGATCTCCGACAACGCCCAGGGCGTGGCGGAGATGTCCGGCGACATCGACGAGCACGGCGCGCGCATCCTCACCGAGCTGGACGCGGTCGGCAACACCACCAAGGCCATCACCAAGGGCATCGCGATCGCCACCGCGGTGCTGGCGGCGACCGCGCTGTTCGGCTCGTACACGGACACCCTGCGGACCGCGTACGCGGACGCCGGCGTGGGCGACGTCGGCACCGAGATCCTCAACTCGCTGAACGTGGCCAACCCGCGCAACCTGGTCGGACTGATCATCGGTGCGGCTGTCGTCTTCCTCTTCTCCGGGCTGGCGATCAACGCGGTGTCCCGCTCGGCCGGCGCGGTCGTCATGGAGGTCCGCCGGCAGTTCCGTGAGCTGCCCGGCATCATGGACCGCACCCAGCGTCCGGAGTACGGCAAGGTCGTCGACATCTGCACCCGGGACGCGCAGCGCGAGCTGATGACCCCCGGCCTGCTCGCCATCCTGGCGCCGATCGCGGTCGGCTTCGGCCTCGGCCCGGGGGCGCTCGCCTCCTACCTGGCCGGCGCGATCGGAGCCGGCACGCTGATGGCGGTGTTCCTGTCCAACTCCGGTGGGGCCTGGGACAACGCCAAGAAGCTGGTCGAGGACGGCGCGTACGGCGGCAAGGGCTCCGAGTCGCACGCCGCCACGGTCATCGGCGACACCGTCGGCGACCCGTTCAAGGACACCGCCGGCCCGGCCATCAACCCGCTGATCAAGGTGATGAACCTGGTCTCGCTGCTGATCGCCCCCGCCGTGGTGGCCTACAGCGTCGGTGACGACCGCAACGTCGGCCTGCGGGTTGGTATCGCGCTGGTCGCGACGCTGATCATCGTGGCGTCGGTGGTCTTCAGCAAGCGCAAGGGCATCGCGATGGACGACTCCGACACCGGCGCGGGCAGCGCCGACCACCGTCCGGAGATCGTCAACGCCTGACACCGGCGGCACCGGGGTCCCCGCTCGACGCACCCGTCGGGCGGGGACCCCGGCCATCCGGACCGGTGCCACACCTGGCCGAAGGTCGTACGCTGCAACGCATGCGTACGTGCCGGACGTCTGCCGTCGGAAAGCTCACGGTGGTCCTGGCCACGCTCGTCGTCGTCCTCACCGGCTGCGGTGGGCCCAGCCCACGAGCCTGGGCGGCCTCGGTCTGCGGCGCACTCACGCCGTGGCGCTCCGAGATCAGCAAGTTGACCAGCAGCACCGATCAGCAGATGACGGCGCAGACCACTCCGGCGCAGGCCAAGGAGAACCTGGTGCGGCTCTTCGGCGGCGCGGAACAGGCCAGCGAGACCGCGCGCCGCAAGGTCGAGCAGGCCGGCGTCCCGGAGACCGACAACGGCGAGGCCATCTCCGCCGGCTTCCGGGGGTCGCTGGAGAAGATGCGGGACGCCTACGGCCGCGCCCGGGACACCATCGAGGGGTTGGGCACCGGCGAGCCCGCCGCCTTCTACGACGGCGTGCGGGCCGCCGTCGACACCCTGAACAAGGAGTACGACGCCAGCGCGCTGGACACCAGCAAGCTCAACTCCGAGGAGCTGAAACAGGCCTTCGACGAGGTGCCCGAGTGTCGCTGAACGGGCTCGGTGACACGCCGGCCGCGCAGTCGCTGCCGGCGCTGTTCCCCGTACCCGAGCCCGACCCGTCGCGGGCCGACCCGGCGCCGAGCCGGCGGCGCGGCGGTTCCGACCGCTCCGAGTCGACCACGCCCGCGCCGACCCGCGCCGACGACGCGGGACGGCAACTCGTCTTCTTCGGCGCGGAGGCCGCCGAACCGGCGGTCGCCGATCTGGCCGGGCTGCTCGCCGGGCCGGGGAGGTCGTCCGGATGGGCGGCACCGCCCGACTCGCGGTGCGGGTGGACGCCGCCTGGCGGGTGCACGTGCTCGTCGCCGAACTGGCGCTGCGCGGGCTGGCCGCGAGCTGGGAGCCGACCGAGGACCAGCGGCACGCCGTGCGGACGTCGTACACCCGGTTGTTGAAGCCGCTCGCGGTCGCCTGGCTGGACGGCCCGGCGAAGCGTCCTCCGGCGGCCTTCCACCTGACCGGCCGGCGGCTGCGGCTGTGGCTCGCCGCCGCAGGGACGCCGGAGCCGCCCGGCGGCTTCCTGCTGCGCCTCGGCGCGGGTGACCAGCGGTGCTGGGAGGCGATCGGCGCGGCTCTCGCCGCCGCCGGCCTGGCCGGCACGCTGCTCGGCCCCGACGAGGGTGGCCCGGCGTACCGGATCACCGGCCGACGCCGGTTGGCGCGGCTCGCCGAACTGGTCGGCGCCCCGCCCGCGGCAGCCCCGCCCGACGCCTGGCCCTAACCGCCCCCGCCGCCCCCGCCCCCGCTCACCGGCGTCGATCATGGAGTTGTGGTGGTGGACGTACCTCTCCTTCGGGGTCTAAACGCCCACCACAACCCCATGATCGACGTGAGCGGGAGGGGCGGGGGGTGGGGGCGGGGGCGTGGGAGGGGCGGGGGAGGGGCGGGGGTGAGGTGTCTGGTGTTGGACAACTGGGGTTGGACGGGCTGGTTGAGGGCCTGCCATCGTCACAGTGACCCGCTCCGAGGCCTACCCACGGTGTACGGTGGCGCCGTCCGGCAGTGTCGAGCACGGCGGGCGGGATTCGACCGCCGCGCCGCAGCGGATTGCCGCCCGCGAAACCCGAAACGCGGACGGCGCGTTACGTTGGACATCCGGACCGCCGGTGCCACGGCGGGGTCGAGAGCGGTCGCTGTCGTAAGGCGCCGGCCGGCCACGAGCAGGAGTGAGGTCGGGGAGAGACGTGCCGAGCAACGCTGGAACCACCCGTCTGGTCATCGTCGAGTCACCGGCGAAGGCCAAGACGATCTCGGGCTACCTCGGCCCGGGGTACGTCGTGGAGGCCAGCTTCGGTCACGTCCGCGACCTGCCGCGCAACGCCGCCGACGTGCCGGCCAAGTACAAGGGCGAGTCCTGGGCCCGCCTCGGGGTGGACGTGGACAACGGCTTCCACGCCCTCTACGTCGTCTCGGCCGACCGCAGGCAGCAGATCAGCAAGCTGGTGAAGCTGTCCAAGGAGGTCGACGAGATCTTCCTGGCGACGGATGAGGACCGCGAGGGCGAGGCCATCGCCTGGCACCTGGTCGAGACCCTCAAGCCCAAGGTCCCGGTCAAGCGGATGGTCTTCCACGAGATCACCAAGCCGGCGATCCAGGCCGCCGTGGCCAACCCCCGGGAGATCGACCGCGACCTGGTCGACGCCCAGGAGGCCCGGCGCATCCTCGACCGCCTCTACGGCTACGAGGTCTCCCCGGTGCTGTGGAAGAAGGTCATGCCGAAGCTCTCGGCGGGCCGGGTGCAGTCCGTGGCGACCCGGATCGTGGTGGAGCGGGAGCGGCAGCGGATGGCGTTCCGCACCGCCGAGTACTGGGACATCCTGGCCACCCTCGCCGTGGCGAACGCCGGCGAGGGGCCGCGTACCTTCAACGCCACCCTGATCGCGCTCAACGGCGACCGGATCGCCACCGGTAAGGACTTCGAGCCCACCACGGGCAAGGTCCGGGCCGGCGCGGGCGTCGTCCACCTCGACGAGAGCGGTGCCCGGGGTCTGGCCGCCCGGCTCGACGGGCGGCCGTTCACGGTCACCCGGGTCGAGGAGAAGCCCTACCGCCGCCGCCCGTACGCGCCGTTCATCACCTCGACGCTCCAGCAGGAGGCGGCCCGCAAGCTGCGCCTGTCCTCGCAGCAGACGATGCGCACCGCGCAGCGCCTCTACGAGAACGGCTACATCACCTATATGCGTACCGACTCGGTGAACCTGTCGGAGACCGCCATCTCGGCGGCCCGCCGGCAGATCGTCGAGCTGTACGGCGAGCGCAGCGTTCCGCCGGAGCCCCGCCGCTACACCGGCAAGGTCAAGAACGCCCAGGAGGCGCACGAGGCGATCCGCCCGGCGGGGGACAACTTCCGTACCCCGGGCGAGGTGGCCAAGGAGCTGTCCGCCGAGGAGTTCAAGCTCTACGAGCTGATCTGGCGGCGCACCATCGCCTCGCAGATGACCGACGCCGTCGGTTCCAGCGTCTCGGTGCGCATCCGCGCGGTCTCCACCTCCCAGGAGGAGGCCGACTTCGGTGCGACCGGTAAGACCATCACCGACCCGGGTTTCCTGCGCGCGTACGTCGAGTCCAGCGACGACGAGAACGCCGAGGCCGAGGACGCCGAGCGCCGGCTGCCGACCCTGGTCAAGGACCAGCCGCTGACCGCCGACGAGCTGGCCGCGCAGGGCCACCACACCCAGCCGCCGTCGCGCTACACCGAGGCGTCGCTGGTCAAGGCCCTGGAGGAGTTGGGCATCGGCCGCCCGTCGACGTACGCGTCGATCATGCAGACGATCCAGGACCGGGGGTACGTCACCAAGCGCGGCCAGGCGATGATCCCCACGTTCCTGGCCTTCGCGGTGATCGGCCTGATGGAGCGGCACTACCCCCGCCTCATCGACTACGACTTCACCGCCAGCATGGAGAACGAGCTGGACGAGATCGCCGGCGGTGACCACGCCGCGGTCGACTTCCTCACCGCGTTCTACTTCGGCAGCGCCAACGGCGCCGGTGACCAGGACATCGCCCGCTCGGGTGGGCTCAAGAAGCTCGTCACCGAGAACCTGAGCGAGATCGACGCGCGCAGCGTCAACTCGATCCCGCTCTTCACCGACGAGGACGGCCGGGAGGTCGTCGTCCGGGTCGGCCGGTACGGGCCGTACCTCCAGCGGGCGGTTCCCGGCGAGACGCCGGCCGCTCCGGCCGAGGGCGAGGAGGCCGGCTCCCAGGGTGACCGGGCGCCGATCCCCGAGGGCCTGGCCCCGGACGAGCTGACCCCGGAGAAGGTGCACGAGCTGTTCCTCGGCGGTAGCGGCGAGCGCAAGCTCGGCGACGACCCGGCCACCGGCGAGCCGATCGTGCTCAAGTCCGGCCGCTTCGGCCCGTACGTCTCCAGCGGGGAGCGCAAGTCCTCGCTACTGCGCTCGCAGACGCCGGACTCGCTCTCCCTCGACGAGGCGCTGCGGCTGCTGAGCCTGCCCCGGTCGGTGGGCGTCGCGCCCGACGGCGTCGAGGTGTTCGCCAACAACGGTCGCTACGGCCCGTACGTGAAGCAGGGCGAGGAGTTCCGCTCGCTCGAGTCCGAAGAGCAGATGTTCACGGTCACCCTGGACGAGGCGTTGGCCCTGCTGGCCGCCCCGAAGACCCGGGGCCGGCGGGCCGCCGCGCCGCCGTTGCGCGAGATGGGCGTCGACCCGTTGACCGAGAAGCCGCTGGTGATCAAGGACGGGCGGTTCGGCCCGTACGTCACCGACGGCGAGGTCAACGCGTCCCTGCGGCGCGGCCAGACCCCGGAGGCGCTCACCATCGAGGAAGCGTCCGAGATGCTGGCCGACAAGCGGGCCAAGGGTCCGGCCCCGCGCAAGAAGGCCGCAGCGAAGAAAGCTCCGGCGAAGAAGGCTCCGGCGAAGAAGACGACGGCCACCAAGAAGACGGCCGCCGCCAGCAAGTCCACCGCCGCGAAGAAGACCACCACCGCCAAGGCGACGGCGGCCAGGAAGGCGACCCCGGCGAAGAAGGCGGCCCCGAAGAAGGCCACCGCCAGCCCTGCCGAGGAGTGACGGTGAGCACGCCGCCCCAAATGGGTTAAATGTCCAAATTTGGGGTCGGGGTTCTGGCGTGGACTGCCTAATGTGAGGGAATGTTCGCAGTCCCTGTCCCGCGCCGCCGCATGCTCGTCGGTGCTGCCGCCGGTGCGTTGCTGCTCGCCGTGTCCGCGGTCGGCATCCGGGCGGTGGACGCGGGCAGTCCCTCGCCAGCCGGCGCCACCATGTCGCGCGCTTCCCCGCAGGCCGTCGCCCCCGGGTCGTCCGCCGGGCCGAACCGCGATCCCGCCAACCCGCGGACCGTGCGACTCGTCGCCGCGGGTGACGTTCTGATCCATCCCGCGGTGACCGAGCAGGCGCGCCGGGACGGTGCCCGTGCCGGCGGCATGGACTTCGGCCCGATGTTCGCCGGGGTCGCCCCGGCGGTCCGCGGCGCCGACCTGGCGCTGTGCCACCTCGAGACGCCACTGGCCGATCCCGCCGGCCCGTTCGCCGGCTATCCGTCGTTCAACGCGCCCCCGCAGGTGCTCGACGCGCTGCGCACCACCGGGTTCGACGGCTGCTCAACCGCCTCCAACCACACCCTCGACCAGGGTGTCGACGGGGTGGCCCGGACACTCCGCGCACTCGACGCCGCCGGGCTGGGGCACACCGGGAGTGCCCGCAGCGCCGCCGAAGCGGCCCGGCCCCGGATCTACCAGGTCGGCGACGTCCGCGTCGCCCACCTGGCGTACAGCCTGAACTTCAACGGGCTGAGCCGCCCCTCGGGCAAGCCGTGGCTGGCCAACCTGATCAAGCCGTCCGAGATCCTCGCCGCCGCCCACAAGGCCCGGGTCGCCGGTGCCGACATCGTCGTGCTCAGCCTGCACTGGGGTACGGAGTACCAGCACCTGCCGGACGCCGACCAGCGGGCGTGGGCGAAGCAGTTGATCTCCTCGCCCGACGTGGACCTCATCCTGGGCCATCACGCCCACGTGGTGCAGCCGTTCCAGCGCTTCGGCGACAAGTGGGTGGTCTTCGGCATGGGCAACGAACTGGCCCGGCACGAGACGCCGATCGACGACAACCGTGAGGGTGTGATGGCCCGGGCCACCTTCACCGAGACCGCTCCGGGACGCTGGACGGTGACCCGGATGGAGGCACTGCCCACCTGGACCGACCTGGCGCCGGCCCTGCGGCTGGTCGACCTGACCGCAGCGCTTGCCGACCCGGGCACCTCACCAGGCCGGCGGGGCGACTACCGGGAGGCGTACCAGCGGGTGCTCGGCTACGTCCGGGCCCTGGGTGCCGGCCCGGACCAGGTGGTGGCGTCGGGCGGCTGAGCGGCTGCCGCCCTCAGGTGCCGAGGGTGCGGCTCGAACCAGGGTGCTCTGCACCACACCGAGATCGCCCGCCTACCCGTTGAGTCGGTACCGCCGTACCGTATTGCCATGCCGGTTGGTCGGACGAGGCGTGCGGGCGGGGAGAAGCGGGCTGCCGTTCTCGACGCGGTGATGGACGTGCTCGCATCGCGCGGATACGAGAACACGCGGTTCGCCGACGTCTCGGCGGCCGGCGGCGTCGCGATCAGCACCCTCCAGACCTACTTCGGGTCGCGGGAGGACATGATCATCGAGGCCATGCAGGTGTTCACCGACCGGGAGGTCGCCGCCCTGGACGCGGTTTCGGTCGCCGAGGCCGACCCGTGGCGACGGCTGGTCGCCCTGACCGACCGGAGCCTGCACAACTCGGAGAGCGCCCGACGGATCCTGGTCGAGTTCTGGCGATCCGCGATGCGCGACGACGAACTCCGCGACCACAGCGCCAAGGTGCTGGCGCGTTACCGGGCGCCCTTCCTGGCCGCGGTGCGCGAGGGCGCCGAGCGGGGGGCGTTCACGCTGACCCACGACGCCGACGCGGTGACGGACTTCCTGCTCGCGGCTCTGGCCGGTCTGATCGTCTCGCGCGTCCAGCACCATGCCACGCCGTCACCCGAGACCTTCCGCGACGTCCTGCTCACCCAGCTCAGGCTGATGCTGGGCGTCCGGGACGCGGCTTCCCGTACCCGAACGGATTGAGGACGATGACCACCGTCGAGATCACCCGCTTCCGTGTGGCCGCGGAGCGCGCCGATGCCCTGCTGGCCGCACGGCCCGCGATGCTTGACGACTTCCAGGCCGACCGTGCCGGCTTCCTCGGCGCACGGCTGATCCGACTCGATGCCGGACAGTGGCTGGACATCGTCTTCTGGGCCTCGCCCGAAGACTTCGCCGAGTCCCGGCGTCGGGGCGGGAACCGGCCCGGCATCCAGGCGTTCTTCGCCCTGATCGACGAGGTGGTCAGCTCCGAGGAGGGCACCACGACCGATCCGGTGGGTGCGTGATGCGCGCAGCCTGGTACGACCGGCAGGGCCCGGCCCGCGAGGTTCTGCAGGTCGGCGAGTTGCCCGATCCCTCGCCGGGTGCCGGCGAGGTCCGGGTCCGGGTGTCGGTCTCCGGAATCCACGTGGGTGACCTGGGCAAACGGCAGGGCTGGTGGGGGTCCGCCATGTCGTTCCCCCGGGTGGTCCCACACGGTGACGGCGCCGGGGTGATCGACGCCGTCGGGCCGGGTGTCGATCCGGCACGGGTCGGTGAGCGGGTCTGGGTGTATCTCGCCCAGTCGTACCGCCCGTTCGGCACCGCCGCCGAGTACACGGTGGTGCCGGCCCGGCACGCCGTGCCGCTGCCCGCCGACGTGCCGGACGAGCAGGCGGCCGGGCTCGGTATCCCGGGCATCACGGCCCATCGGGCGATCTTCGCCGACGGTCCCGTGCGTGGGCAGCGAGTCCTCGTCACCGGTGCCCTCGGCGCGGTCGACGGGCCGCGCTGGCGGTGGCCCGCCGGGGCGACGCCACCGTGATCGCGACGGTTCGAACGCCCGACCAGGTTGAACAGGCGCTGATCGCGGGCGCGCACCACGCGGTCGACACCGCCGGCGGCGACGTCGCCGCCCGGATCCTCGACCGCACCGGCGGGGAACCTGTCGACCGGGTGGCCGAACTCGCCTTCGACGCCAACCTGGCGACCAACCTGGAGATCCTCCGCGTCGGCGGCGTCATCGCGACCTACGCGACCGTGGCCGCCGAACCCGCCATCCCGTACTGGCCGCTGGGCTTTCAGAACATCACGGTCCGGTTCCTCAGCAACGACGACTTCCCCGAGTCGGCGAACGAGGCCGCCGCGACCGACCTGACGGCCGCGCTCGTCGCCGGTGATCTGCGCTATCCGATCGCCGCCCGGTTGCCGCTGGCACAGATCGCCGAGGCCCACGAGTTGGTCGAGCGCGGCGCCCGGGGCCGGGTCGTCCTGGACCTCTGACGGGCGGACGCCGCCCTCACGCGCCCAGGATGTGGGTCAGGTGCGGGCTGGCGAAGACGCGGTGCGGGTCCAGGCGGTCGCGGACGGCCTGGAAGTCGGCGAAACGGGGGTACGCCCCGGCGAGGGACGCCGCGTCGCGGTAGTGCAGCTTGCCCCAGTGCGGGCGACCGCCGAGTGCGGCGGCGACCTTCTCGAACGCCTGGAAGTACGGCTCGTACGGCATGCCGACGTACTGGTGTACGGCGACGTACGCGTTGTCCCGGTCGTAGCCGTGGGACAGCCAGATGTTGTCGGCGGCGGTGAAGCGCACCTCAACCGGGAAGAGGATCTTGAACGGGAGTCCGTCCACGATCCGTCGCAGCGCGGTGAGCGCCTCCGGTAGCGCCGCGCGGGGGAGGCCGTACTCCATCTCGACGAAGCGGACCCGGCGCGGGGTGCAGAACACCCGGTCGGAGCGTCCGGTGTACCGCCGTTCGGTGAGCGCGCGGGCGGAGACGGCGCTGATGCCGGGTGCCAGGGCGGGCACGGCCCGGCCGAGGCGGCAGGCCCCGGCGAAGACCCGGTTGGACAGGAAGTCGTCGTCCAGCCAGCCGCGCCAGCGGGACAGCGGCCGGTCGTTGACGGGTACCCGGTCGTTGGCCTTCACCTGGACCCGGGACGTGTAGGGGAACCAGTAGAACTCGACGTGGTCGTGCCGGCCGATCAGCGCGGGCAGGTCGCCGAGCACGTCGTCGAGGGCGGCGGGGCGTTCGTGGGCGTGCAGGACGAAGGCGTCCACGCAGCGCAGGGTCACCTCGACCAGGACGCCGAGCGCGCCGAGCGAGACCCGGGCGGCGGCGAAGACGTCGGGGTGCTCGTCCGCGGAGCAGCGCAGCACCTCGCCCGTGCCGGTGACCAGGGTGAGGGCCTCGACGAAGGTGGAGAGGCAGCCGTAGCCGGCGCCGGTACCGTGGGTGCCGGTGGAGATGGCGCCGGCGATGGTCTGCGCGTCGATGTCGCCCAGGTTGGGCAGCGCGAGGCCGTGCCGGGCGAGCAGTCCGTTGAGCGCGTGCAGAGGCATTCCCGCCGGTACGGTGACCAGTCGGCGCGCCACGTCCACGCTGACACCGGTCTCCAGCTCGGACAACTCCATCCGCCGGTCGTCGGCGAGGGCGACGGCGGTGAACGAGTGGCCGCTGCCCGCGACGCGGATCCGGCCTCCGGCGGCGGCGGCGTCCCGGACGGCTTCTGCCACCTCGTCCGGCGAGCCGGGGCGCAGGATCGCGGTGGCGCTGCCACGCTGGTTGCCGGCCCAGTTGGACCATCCGGCGGTGAGCGGTGCGGTGCCGACCATGCGCGCTCCTCATTCATGAATATGAACTGACTTCATATCAGGAACGTTGTCCCTGGTAAATACCGCAATTGCGGTCCGCTCGTTGTACCGGTAGTCACGGACTCGTGACGTGGAGATATGTTCATCCGTCGAAGGGGGGTGGCGCCGAGTGTCCACACCAGCCGCCACGACCGGGCCGCTGCGCCGCGTACCGGTGCAGGGTCGAAGTGTCGCGCGGGTTCAGCGCATGTTGGACGCCTGCGCCGAGCTCGTCGACGAGGTGGGGTACGAGGGGCTGACCACGACCCTGCTCGCGGAGCGCGCCGAAGTGGCGATCGGGTCGGTCTACCAGTTCTTCCCGGACAAGCGGGCGATCGTGCAGGCGTTGACCCTGCGCACGATGGAGTCCTACCTGCAGCGGCTCGACGAGCGCTTCGCCTCCGACGAGATGACCCACTGGTGGGACGGCGTCGACGCGGGAATCGACGAGTACATCACGATGCACCGCACCGTCCCCGGCTTCCGTACCCTGCACTTCGGCGACGTGGTCGACCTGCACCTGCTCGACGAGCAGCGTGACAACAACGGCGTCATCGCCGACCAGTTGGCGCGGGTGCTCACCGAGCGCTTCGGTCTGACCGACGTGCCGAAGCTGCGCTTCGTCCTGGAGATCGCCGTGGAGGCCGCCGACGCGCTGATCAAGCTCGCGTTCCGGCGCAAGTCCGACGGCGACGAGCGGGTCCTGCTCGAGGCGAAGGCGCTGATCCGGGAGTACCTGCACCGCCAGGTCGACGGATGCGAGAGCGAGCAGCGCGCCGAGGCCGCCCAGTCCGCCTGACCTGGCGGCGCGAACACCTAGAGGAACGCGTGGCCCTCGCCCCGGTAGGTGGGCACGGTCGCCACGACCGCGTCCCCCTCGACGAGGTGCAGCTCGTTGACCCGTTCGCACAGCTCACCTGCCTTGGCGTGCCGGAACCACACCCGGTCGCCGACCTGCAGGGTGGCCGCCGCCGCGCCGGCGAGAGGGGTCTGCACCTCGCCGGCGCCCTCGGTGCCGACGAGCTTCAGGCCGGCCGGCAGCCACGGTCGGGGCAGCCGGCTGTCGGCCGCCTGGCCGGAGGCGATCCAACCGCCGCCGAGCACGGTCGCCAACTCCGGCGTCGGTCGGCGGACCACCGCGCAGGCGAAGAACGCCGCCGGGGTGGGCCGCCAGGCGCGGTACGCGTCGAACAGCGTCGGCCCGTACAGGCCCGATCCCGCGGTGACCTCGGTGACCGCGGGATCGGCGCTGGTCGCGGCCACGCTGCCGGTGCCGCCGCCGTTGACGAACTCCAGGTCGGCGTGTTCCCGTACCGCCGCCACCGCGGCGCCACGGCGGGCCAGCAACTCGCGGTAGGAGCCGCGCTGAGCCAGCCTGATCGCGCCCGCCAGCAGCGTCCGCCCCGGCGGCGCGTCGCCCAGGCCGGCGATCTGCGCCTCGTACGACATGAGCCCGACCAGCCGGAAGCCGGCGCGGCCGGCGACGGTGGCGGCGAGCGCGCCGGCCGCCCGGGCGCTGTGCACCGGCGAGCGGCGGACGCCGACGTGCACGCCACGCAGCGGTCGCCAGGAGGCGTCCAGGTCCAGGCAGAGCCGCAGCTCGGCGCGTTGCCCCGGGGCGCGGACGGCGTCGACGAAGTCGAGCTGGCCGGTGCCGTCGATCATGAGGGTGATCGCGGCGGCGAGTGTCGGGTCGGCGGCCAGCTCGGTGAGGGCCGCCCGGTCGGCGCTCGGGTACGCCACCAGCACGTCGTCGCTCAGACCAGCCCGGACCAGCCAGATCGCCTCGGGGAGGGTGAACGCCATGACCCCCTGCCAACCGGGCCGGGTGAGCGCCCGGCCGATCAGGTCCCGGCTGCGCACCGACTTGCTGGCCAGCCGGATCGGCTTGCCGGCGGCGCGGTCGGCCAGGGCCGCCGCGTTGGCGTCGTAGGCGGTGAGATCCACCACGGCGTACGGGGGGTCGAGATGGGCGGTCGCCCGGTCCAGGCGCTCGCGCAGTTTGTCGCTTTCGATGGCCACGTGTGCACGCTAACTGTCCGACGATGAATGCGAAACACCCTCGCATACGTCCCGGGCTGCGGTCGACGCCGTCGGCGGCCTAGGCTCAGCGAGCAGGAGAATGTCGCCGGTGGGGCGGCCCCCACCGGGTCTAGAGTGTTCCACCGGGGGTGCCCAGCGATGGGCCGGCACGTGGAGGTACGGCCATCGAAAGCCAGAACAGCGGCGAGTCGCCCGGCGTGTCGCGCGCGGGTGACCAGTCGGGCAGCGCCGCCAACCAGTCCAGCGGTGGTCAGGTCGACGCGTCCGGCTATGCCGCGATCCGCTCGGTACTGCGAATCAGGCCGTTCCGCCGGCTCTGGATCGTGCTCGGCGCGGCCTCCTTCGGTGACTGGCTCGGCTTGCTCGCCACCGCCCTCTTCGCCGCCTCGCAGGTGCAGGGCAGCACCGCCCAGGGCGCCGCGTTCGGCGGGGTCACCGCGATCCGACTACTGCCCGCGCTGGTGCTCGGCCCGGTGGCCGGCGTCTTCGCCGACCGGTTCGACAGGCGTTGGACGATGGTCATCTGCGACCTGCTGCGCTTCGTGCTCTTCGCCTCCATTCCGCTCTACGCCCTCAGCGGGGCCGCCGGCGGCCTGGTGGTCGGCTGGGCGCTGATCGCCACCTTCCTGATCGAGTCGCTCACCCTGCTCTGGATCCCGGCCAAGGAGGCCGCGGTCCCCAACCTGATCCCACGGGCCCGCCTGGAGGCGGCCAACCAGCTCACGTTGATCACCACGTACGGCCTCACCCCGGTGGCCGCGGCCATCGGCCTCGCAGTGCTGGACCGTGGTGTCAGAGGCGCTGTGGGCGGCGATCTACCCTCCTGGGCCGAACCGGCTCAACTCGCACTCTGGTTCAACGCCTTCTCCCGGCTCGCCACCGCGTTGGTGGTGGCGTTCGGGATCAAGGAGATCAGCGAGGCGCAGCGCGGCGAGGCGGGGCGTTCCGAGCAGAGCATGTTCCGGCAGTTCTCCGAGGGCTGGAAATTCATCGGCCAGACCCCGCTCGTCCGCGGCCTGGTGCTGGGCATCTTCGGCGCGTTCGCCGGCGGCGGCATCGTGGTCGGCACGGCCAAGTTCTTCGCCAACTCACTGGGTGCCGGCGATGCCGCGTTCTCGCTGCTCTTCGGCGCGATCTTCGTCGGTCTGGCGCTCGGCATCGGGCTCGGCCCGATGGTCGTCAAGGAGATGTCCCGGCGTCGCTGGTTCGGCATGAGCATCGTGCTGGCCAGCGCCGCCGTGATGACCCTCGCCTTCGCCATCCACCTGTCCATGGCGATCGTCGGCGCGGTGCTGGTCGGCGCGGGCGCAGGCATGGCCTTCCTCGCCGGCACCACGCTGCTGGGCGGTGAGGTGGCCGACGAGGTGCGCGGCCGGGTGTTCGCGGTGGTGCAGATCGGCACCCGACTGGTGCTGATCCTGGCCATCGGGCTGAGCAGCGTGTTGGTCGGCGTCGGTGGCTCGCGCAAGCTGGAGATCGCCGACCTCGGCATCTCCGTCTCGTCCACCCGACTGCTGCTGCTCGCGGCCGGCGCCGCCGGCATCTTCGCCGGCATCAGCGCCTTCGGCCAGATGGACGACAAGAAGGGCGTCCCGGTCCTCGCCGACCTCTGGGGCTCGATCCGGGGCCGTCCGCTGACGCCGGCGGAGCCGTTCGTCTCGGCCGGGCTGTTCGTGGTGTTCGAGGGCGGCGAGGGTGCCGGCAAGTCCACCCAACTCGCCGCGCTCGCCGAGCGGCTGCGCACCGACGGGCGCGACGTGCTGGTGACCCGCGAACCGGGGGCGACCGGCGTCGGCCGGCGGATCCGGTCGCTGGTGCTGGAGACCTCCGGCGACGAGGCGCCGTCCCCGCGCGCCGAGGCGCTGCTCTACGCCGCCGACCGGGCGCACCACGTGGCCTCCGTGGTCCGGCCCGCGCTGGTCCGCGGCGACGTGGTGATCAGCGACCGGTACGTCGACTCGTCGCTCGCGTACCAGGGCGCCGGGCGCACGCTCCCGGTCGACGAGGTCTCCTGGCTCTCCTCCTGGGCCACCGGCGGCCTCAAGCCCGACCTCGTGGTGCTGCTCGACGTCGAGCCGCGCACCGGCCTGTCCCGGGTCGCCTCGCGCAGCGGTGCGGCCGACCGGCTCGAGGCCGAGTCGATCGCCTTTCACGAGCGCGTCCGCTACGCCTTCCTCGACCTCGCCGCCGCCGACCCGAAGCGCTACCTGGTGCTCGACGCGTCCCGGCCGGTCGGCGAGATCACCCAGCTGGTGGTCCGGCGCGTCGAGGAGATGCTCGGCAAGCCCGGCGGCATCGTGCACCCGCGACCCGCGCAGGGCCCGGACACCTCGGTGCAGCCTGAGTTATCCGACGCGGAGCTGGTGACGATGGAGCATAAGACCTGATGCCGGACGTCTTCGCCGACCTGGTCGGTCAGGACGAGGCGGTGACCGAACTGCGCCGCGCCGCCGCAGCGGCGGCGGCCGTGCTGCGTGCCGCCGCGACCGACCGGGCGCCCGCCCTCGTCGCAGCGGGCGAGGCCGAAATCGGGGCCGGCACCCCCGACCCGGCCGCTGGCATGACCCACGCCTGGATCTTCACCGGGCCACCCGGGTCCGGCCGCTCGGTCGCCGCGCGCGCCTTCGCCGCGGCCCTGCAGTGTGCGTACGGCACCGGTTGCGGCGAGTGCCCCGGCTGCCACACCACGATGGGCGGGACCAACGCCGACGTCCGGCTGGTGGTGCCGGAAGGGCTCTCCATCGGCGTCGGCGAGATGCGCGCGCTGGTGCTCCGCGCGGCCAGCACCCCGTCCGGCGGGCGCTGGCAGGTGGTGGTGATCGAGGACGCCGACCGGCTCACCGAGGCAGCCGGTAACGCCCTGCTCAAGGCCATCGAGGAGCCGCCACCGCGGACGGTCTTCCTGCTCTGCGCCCCGTCCACCCACCCGGACGACATCTCGGTGACCATCCGGTCGCGCTGTCGGGTCGTACCCCTGCGGCAGCCGCCGGCCACCGCGGTGGCCGAGGTGCTGGTCCGTCGGGACGGCATCGCGCCCGACGTGGCGCAGTGGGCGGCGGCGGCCGCGCAGGGGCACGTGGGCCGGGCCCGCCGGCTGGCCCGCGACCCGGAGGCCCGCAAGCGGCGTGCGGCGGTGCTCGCCGTGCCGCGCCGGCTGACCGGCGTGGGCGCGGCGTTCGACGCGGCGTCCGCGCTGATCGAGGCTGCCGAGGCGGAGGCCGAGGCGTCGGTCGCCGAGGCCGACGTGGCCGAACGGGCGGCACTGCAGACGGCGCTCGGCGCGGGCGGCACCGGCCGGGGCGCGGCCGGCGCGATCCGGGGTGCCGCCGGGCAGCTCAAGGAACTGGAGAAGCGGCAGAAGTCACGGGCCACCCGCGCCCAGCGCGACGCGCTCGACCGGGCGCTCGTCGACCTGGCCGGCTTCTACCGTGACGCGCTCACCATGGCGCTGCGCGCACCGGTCGACCCGGTGCACACCGACACCGCCGCGCTCGCCGGCGCCGGGGCCCAGAAGTGGGACGCCGAGGGGTCGCTGCGCCGGCTGGAGGCCGTGCTCGCCTGCCGTGCGGCGATCGACGCGAACGTCAAGCCGCGCATCGCCGTCGAGGCGATGATGCTCGCCCTCTGGAAGGGTTGACCAGCAGCTCCCGCCGGTTGTCCACAGCCATCGACACGTGCGATTGCTGTGCGGTACGGTCCGGTGTGCCGTGGTGACGGTGGCGGCACGCTCAGTGATGATCCATCCGGGAGGAGTCGCCGATGCCGCGGGGGGAGATCGACGAGGCCTGGATCGAGGAGGCGGTGCGGCGCTACCGCCGTATCGAGTCGTTGCAGGCCGAGTTCGACCAGGCCGTGTCGACGGTCGAGGTCACCGTCCGTTCGCCGGACGGGTTGGTCGAGGTGGTGGTCACCGCCGCCGGCCGCATCACCGACGTCCGGTTCCTGGGGCCACTGCACGCCCGCAGCCCGCGCGACGTGGCCGGCTCGGTGCAGGCCGCGGTCACCGCGGCGGCGGACGCGGCCGAGTGGGCCCGGGAGAAGCTGCACAACGAGACGTTCGCCGCCTACCGACCGCTCGCGGGGGCCTGACATGGACACGCTGCGCGCGCTCTCCGCCCGGCTCGACGAGGCGAGCGCCACGCTCACCACCCTGTCCCACACCGTCACCGCCAGTGATCCGGCCCAGGCCGCGTTCGGCGCGGACGCCCCGGGCCGCCCCGGCGAGATCGGTCGCGCGCTGCATCGACAGTGGGCCGCCGCCACCGACGACCGGGCCCGCGAGGCCCGAGCTGCCGCCGGCCGCCTCGCCGCCGCCGCCTCGGCCGTCCGCGAGGCCGCCGACCGGTACGCCGAGGTCGACCGCGCCGCCCGCCGCCGGATCACCGGAGAGCCGTGATGGACCCACTGGACCGGCTCGCCGAACCCGGCCTCAACCTGCTGCGCCGGGTGGACGCGTTGCTCGCGGCCGGTGTTCCCGAAGGGCACCGGGTGTGGCCCCTGCTCCGCCGGATGCAGGTGCTGCCCGGCGACGCCGTCCGGGGCTTCCTCGACCTGCACCCGGCGCCGCTCGTCAGCGCCGGGCACGCCGTGCGCCGGCTCGTCCGGGGGTACGACGACGTCGGCGCCGCGCTCACCGACCCCGTGCTCTGGTCCGGGCCGGCCGCCTCGGCGTACGGGCAGGAGCGTGCCGCGCTGCTGCGCCACCTGGACGAAGGGCCGGAGAGCCTGGTCGGGCGGATGGAATCCACCGCCGGGTACGCGGACGCGCTCGCCGACTGGGTGGAGGGCAGCCGTCTCGCCCTCGCCCGCACGCTGGCCGACCTGCTGCGCTCGGCCGAGGCGGTGGCCGTGGTCGCCGCCACCGCCGCCGGCCCCCCGAACCGCCTGACGCCGGTCGGGCCGGGCGTCGCCGACGCCGCCGAGATCGCCGCGCGGGTGCTGGCGGTGCTCTGCGTCGCGTACGACGGCGCCGAGACACTCCTGCGCCAGTGGGCGCCGAGCCTGGCCGAGTCCACCTGGCGGTCGCCGACTCAGGAGCGCGCCCGCTACGACCAGCACACCAGGGTCGGCTGGTAGCAGTACCCCCGCCCGCTCCCAGGCCTGGTCGTGGTCGTTGTTTTGCGGGTCGACTCGTGGCGTTGCTCAGGCCCAGATGTGTCGGTCCGCGGCTATAGGCCACGGCGTCGCTCCGGGGCCGGTGGTGGTTCCGGCGCGGGCCACGGCGTTGCTCCGGGGCCGGTGGTGGTGGTTCCCGCGCGGGCCACGCCGTTGCTTCGGGCCGGTGGTGGTGGTTCGCGGGCAGGCCACGGCGTCGCTCGCGGGCGCCAGAGCAGAGCCGGCGCGCACGGCGACGCCGTGGTCTTCCCCCTGCACCCCCCGCAGGTCTGCCTCCACTCAACGCTGTCCGGCAGCGTTTGTCCCCTTCCCGGGCACGGATTCAACCGTCCGGGCGAGGATCATCGGCACGACGGGTGGCCCGGCAATCGGTCGAGTCGACGGTCATGGATGGAGATGGAGGTATCGCCCGCCGCGTTCTCCGCGGTGATCCGTCGTAGGGTGGGGGGATGGGCATGCTCTGCGCGGTCAGCTTCAACCGGTACGGGCGGCTCTACTACCTGGACCCGGGCGAGCTGCGCCCCCAGGTTGGCGACCGGGTGCTCGTGCCGACCGACGACGGACCCGAGGTCGCCGAGTGCGTCTGGGCCGCCCAGTGGGTGAGCGAGGAGACCGACGGCTTCCCCCGGCTGGTGGGGTTGGCCGGCGACGACGACCTGCGCCGTGACGAGGCGCTGCGCCGTCGTAAGGCCGAGGCGAAGGTGGCGGCCAAACGGCTGATCCGCGCGCACGGCCTGCCGATGAAGGTGGTGGCCGTCGACCATGTGCTCGGCTCCGCCGACGGCGGCGGCGAGCGCAGCACGGTCTACTTCACCGCGCCGCACCGGGTGGACTTCCGGTCACTGGTCCGCGACCTCGGCGCCACCCTGCACTGCCGGGTCGAGCTGCGCCAGCTCTCGGCGCGCGACTCGGCTCGGGTCCAGGGCGGCATCGGCTCATGCGGTCGTGACCTGTGCTGCGCGACGTTCCTCACCGACTTCGAGCCGGTGACCATCCGGATGGCCAAGGACCAGGACCTGCCGCTCAACCCGCTGCGGATCTCGGGAGCCTGCGGTCGACTGATGTGTTGCCTCAAGTACGAACATCCGCTGTACCAGCGCTTCCAGGAGACCGCGCCGGCCGTCGGCAGTCGGGTGACGACGCCCGAGGGCAGTGGTCGAGTGGTCGGCCACAGCGTGCCCCGCGACGCGGTGACCGTACGCCTCGACGCGGACGGCTCCCGCTGCTCCTGCTCCCGCGCCTCCGTCTGCGCCCCCCGCCAAGCCCACGACCAGCACTACACCCCCTAAAACCCCACCCCCACCCCTCACCCCCCACCCGCCAGCCCGCGTTGATCAAGAGGTTCGCGTCAAAATTCGGGCTCCGGATGACGCAAACCTCTTGATCAACTAGTGGTCCGGTCAGGTGAGGACTACGGGGGGTTCGGTTAGGTGGGGGGTTAGGGGGGTTTTGGGGGTCAGCCAGCTTGCGGTGGGGGACTGGTCGGGGTTGACCTGCCAGTCTCGGGACACCCGGTCGACGCCGATGGCGTAGACGGTCAGCGTGCCGTCCGGGTCGATGCGCAGCCGCAGGAACGACTTGGAGTCCTCGATGCCCTGGCCGGCGAACAGTTCGTTGACGTTCACCCCGAAGGCGCCTGCCACCAGCAGATACGCTGCGACCAGCTGACTCGCCACCAGCCCGATGACCGGGCCGTACACCACCACGGCGGCGACCGCCGGCAGCGGCCACGGCCAGTCGTAGAACGGCAGCGCCAACCAGAGCCAGGTGCCGCCGGCGGCCAGCGCCACATGGGCCACACCGTGGCCGACGCCGAGGAGCCAGTGCCGGGCGTGCCGCTTGCCGCTGGCGCTGGGCGGCTTGGCGAACAGGATCGCCGCGATCACCGTCACCAGCACCATCAGCACCAGCGGAACGCTGAACAGCCGTTGGTCGCTGCTGTCGCCCCAGTTGGCCGTCGCGCCCGCCATGGCAAGCATCAGCAGGGTGTGCAGGGTGCCCAGCAGGGTCGCGAAGCCCGGGTTGCGGAACGGCAGTCGGCCGAAGATGCCCCAGCCGTAGCGGCGCGAGCGGGCCGCGTCTGGGTAGCGGGCCACCAGGTCGTACGGCTGGGTGCGGCTGGCCCGCCGGGCCAGCGTGTCGCGCGGTGGTACCTCGAGGCGCTCGGGCAGCTTGTGCGTGGGGTACAGATAAGCCCCACCACCACCGCAGGTGATCAACTGCCGGTCGTGCCCGGCATAGCGGGCGTAGTGGTGCAGGTCGCCGGAGAGCAGCAGCCGCACCCGTGCACCGGTCGGGTCGATGATCGTCCGTACGAAGTAGTCGACCGAGTCGTACGCCGTCGGGTCGTCGGCGGCCTTGACCCACGTCGGCGACGGCGTCGCGATGATCACCTTTGACTCCGGGGTGAGCCGCCGGGCCACCTCGTCGAAGTAGGCCAACTGCGGATCGTCGAGGTACGAGCCGGACTGGTCGTCCACGCCGAGCAGCCACCAGCCGGCCGGCAACTCCACCGCGAAGTACGACCGCGACTGCCCGGTGCGCCAGCCGGCGAAGTTACGGTCCCGGGAGCGGACGAACAGCCGCAGGAAAGCGGTCAGGCCGTCGTACCAATCGTGGTTTCCCGGCACCGCGAACAGGGTGGGACGGTCGGGCGGCGTCGCCGGCAGCGCCGCCTGGTAGGGACCCTTGCAGCGGTTCTCGTACTCCGCGTAGGCCGCCGACGGGTAGACCTGGTCGCCGCCCATCACCAGGGTCTGCGCCCGGGGCAGCCGGTGCCCGTCCACGGTCAGCTCCGGCTGCGCCAGCAGGTACGCGACGGAGTAGGTGGCGTGGAAGCCGTCGCCGAGGTCGGCCACGTAGTCGAGCCAGAGCCCACCGTCCGGCCCGGCCTGGCGGAAGATGTCGTCGCCGAAGGCGTTCTGCAACTCGCGCTTGTCGAGGTACGCGCCGAAGAGGATCGCCAGCAACGTCCGGATGCCGGTGCTGATCAACAGGAACGGCGCCAGCCACGGCACCGGCTTGCGAGGGGTGAAGCCCAGTTCCAGCGGGTCGGTGGAGCGTGGGCGGCGAGGAGCCGGCTCTCCGTCGGGTTGCGCGTCCGCCGGTGCCTGGTGATCGTCGCGTTCGTCAGTCACCCGCCGCAGCGTAGTACCGGTCTGCGTGCGCTGCTGTCTGGTAATTGGCCGGATGGCGGTGCTTGTCCGTTTGGCGGCGGCGGGAGCGTCGGGGTATCCCGCTCGGCCCAGGGGTACGGGGTGCCGTACACTTGCTGATCGTTGCCGCCTTAGCTCAGTCGGCTAGAGCGACGCACTCGTAATGCGTAGGTCGACGGTTCGATTCCGTCAGGCGGCTCGGCACGGAAGCCCAGGTCATCGACCTGGGCTTCCGCCGTTTCTCAAGGTCCAGGACACCGCCGCCGGACGCGCCAGCCCGCACCCTGCGACCGCTCCGTTCAACCGGTTGACGCCCGCTTCCAGGTCGTTATCGAACAGCCCGGCGTACACGTCAAAGCCGCCCGCAAACCGGCCGCGCTCGGACTGCTGGCGACTGAAGCGCCGGCATCGGCCGGCACGCCGGCTGGTTGCAGGTGCTTCCGGCGGTGATCTTCAACGGAGATCGGCTTGAGGGGGCGTGGCGGTACATGTCAGACGAGGAGTCCCTCATCGGCGCCGCGCTCGGGTCGGGCGACGCGGCGGGCGCGCGGGCGCTGGCCCGCCGGATCGGTGTCGCCTCACGGGTGCGGCCTGAGACGGCGGCCGGCGCAAGGATGCCCCGACAAGTTGCCACTGCGCATTTCCCGGCAAACGCCATCCCACCCGAAAATCCACTGAGGATGAATTGGCGTGGATCTCGTAACATTGATGGCGGACGTTCGGTCGAGGAGCGGGGAGTGGTGGCATGAAGTTCGACATGGGGGCTCAGACGCTCGGCAGTCTGACCAAGCAGACGCAGGGTTCCTCCGATGATCTCGGTTCTCTGATCAAGCAACTGATCACCGCGGCCGAGCCGTTGCAGGGCAACTTCAACGGGGCCGGGCGGGTGGCATTCGATTCGTTCAAGGCGAACGCCGATTCGATCACCGCCGAACTGAACTCCTCCCTGGGTGCGATTCTGGGCGGCCAGAGTGGAATGGACTCCTCGTTCGGTCAGGGTGACACCGAGATGTCCGACAATGCGAGGTCGTCCGAGGGCACCGCGAACTTCGACGCCGCCAGGTTCTCCAGCAGCCGCTGACACGGGGAGTGACAGTCATGACAGACCGACGCAGTTTCGATACCGGCACGTCGCAGCAGGTGCAGGGTGACCTCGCCGGCATCATCGGGCGGCTCGAGTCACTGATCTCGCAGCGCAGCTCCGACGTCGCGGCCGCGATGGCCGACTTCCAGGCCGATGGGGTGTCCGAGGAGTACCGGACGGTCGAGGACCGGTGGAACCGGGCAGCGGGCGAGGTCCGCACGATCATCGACCTGGTCAAGACCACCATGACGAAGAACGACGAGACGGCGAACACGACGCTGTCCCGGGCCCGCTCTGCGGTGCAGTCGATCGGTTGAGTCGTTATCCGACGAGTTGTTGACGAGGGAGCACGAGCGTGAGCGCGTGGGATATCTCCCCCGGTGGAGTGCGCGACGTCCTGACTCGTACACATGCCGCGGCCATGCCCTTCGAGGGGCAGATGACGAGCTTGAACTCGGCGTTGGAGGGATCCGCCACTGAGTCCAGTTCGGAGATCGTGGGCCAGGCGCTTCAGGGCTTCGTGGAGTCGATTCGGACGGATCTCGAGTTCGTGTTCACTCGCACGGGGGCGTGCATGCAGGCAGCGGCGCAGGCGACGAACGCCTACGTCGAAGGTGATCTGGAGATGGCCGCGAACGCGCAGCGCAGTGCCGCGGCGGCACCCGACCCGTCGGCCACGATGCCGGGGCCGGGCGGTGGGGCGGTGCCCCGATGATCAATCCGGGGGAGATTCCGCAGATCCCCGGCAACATGGATGCGCTGGCCACCCACGCGCAGACGGTTCGGACCGCTGGCGTCGACTTCGCCAACACCGGCCAGGCGGTCGACAGCACCTGGCAGGGGCTGGCGGCGGTGTACACGGCGCCAGAGGCGGCGCAGCTCTTCGCCGCCACCGGCCCGGTGCGTACGGTGTCGGCCTCGGTGGGCGAGGACATCCAGGCGGTCGGGGCCGCGCTGGCCACGTACGCCACCGAGGTCAAGGAGATCAAGGCTCAACTCGCCGCGCTGAAGGGCCAGGCCGAGGAGTTCGTCGGCTCGATCAAGGACGACGAGGACTGGCGCGAGGACCAGGGCAAGGTCGACAAGCACAACGGCCTGATCACCGCCGTGAACACGCAGGTGGCCGCGTTCTTCGAGGCGCAGCGCAAGTGCGCCAACACCATCAACGCGCTGTACGGCGGCCTCCAGTATCGGGCCGACAACGCCGACGGTCAGGCCGACAACGGCGAGTACGGCTTCACCGCCGACACGCTGAACGCCGCCGCCGGTGAGGACGGCGCCCTGCCCTGGGGTAGCAACGAGGAGCACGACCGCGGCTTCTTCGGCGACGTGGGGGCGTACTTCGTCGGCATCGGCATCAGTTTCGTCACCATGCTTCAAGACCTGGGCGGGCTGATCGGCCGGGATCCCACCACGGGTGAGTGGAGCTGGGGCACCGCCGGTCAGTCGTGGCTGGGGCTCGGCAAGTTCGTGTGGGCGGTCTCGATCTACGTCAACCCGGTGACGATCGTGATCGACCAGACGGTCGGCATGCCGTTCATGGAGCAGCGCGAGGCGGGCAACCTCCTGCTCAACGCGGGCAAGACCATCATCGCGTACGACACCTGGGGCGAGGACAAGTCGAAGGCCGCCGGCATGGCCACCTTCAATATCGTCTCAGCGATCGTGGGTACCAAGGGTGCCGCCTCCGGGCTGCGCGGCGCGGGCGCGGCGGTCAACACCATTCGAGGCAGCGCCACCGCCGCGCGGATCGGCGCCGCGTTGGTCCGTACCGGTAACTGGCTCGACAAGCTGCCCACCGTCGGCGAGGTGGCGATCAACATCGCCAGGAAGTTCGACATCAAGATCCCGCAGCTCGGGTTGGTTCCGGCGATCGCCGGCGACGTGCCGATCGGGCGTGGCTTCGACGTCGAGATGCCCAACGTTCGCGGTGGCGACGCGATGCACATGGACGGCGGCAACGGGCCGGGCGGCCATCTGCCTGGCGGGAACACGCCGGGCGGTCACGTCCCCGGTGACCTGACGCCCGGTGGGCATATCCCGGACGGCAACGCCCCCGGTGGGCACATCCCTGACGGCAATACGCCGGGCGGGAACCTCCCCGAGGGCAATACTCCGGGCGGCAACATCCCGGACGGTAACGGGCCTGGCGGCAACATCCCGGACGGTAACGGGCCTGGCGGCAACCTCCCGGACGGCAACGGGCCTGGCGGCAACCTCCCGGACGGCAACGGGCCTGGCGGCAACACCCCCGACGGGAACCCGCCGGGCGGAGGAAACGCCGATCGTGGGCGGGATCTGACGCCGGATGAGCAGCAGCGGTTCCTCGACCAGGCTGGCCGGCTCGATCCCGCAGCGCGGGCTCAAGTCCAGGATCTGCTCTCCCGTACCGATCTGCCGGACGGCATGGCCAACCAGGCGGCGCGGGACTTCATGGACCTCCAGGACTCCGGGCGGCTGGCGGGAGGCGTCGACCGACAGGGAGACATCTTCCGCGACGTGCTGAACAACCTCAGCGGGGACCGGTCTGCCTTCGAGGGGGCCGCGACGGAGCTGCGTGCCGCAAACGAGGTGCTGCAGAGCGGCGATCTGGCGCCCGGCAGCAAGATCGGTCTGAACGTCGTCGCCGGTGAACGGGTCAACCTGGGCAACGGCACGGTCGTCGACACCGGGCGCATCCCCGAAAGCGATCTCGTCTACCAGACCGCCGACGGCAACGTTCACGTGACGGAGGTCAAGGCCACCGCACAAACCGTGGCCAACAAGTTCCGATCCGATCCTGCTCAGTTGGATCGCATGCTCGACTGGCGTAACGGTGCCCCGGGACGTGAGGTGAGCGTTCGGGTCGGCACCGATGAGGGCTGGACGGGACTTTTCAGCCGCGCTGGCAACGATCCTCCACAGATGGCGATTGAACGGCTCGCCGATCAGAACGTACCGATCAGCATCGGCGGGCGTACCTTGACCCCGCAGCAGTTGACCGCGCTGCAGGAGGCGGTGGAGCGGGCCGCAGCCGACCCGGCGCATCCGATGCGCAAGCCGGGCGCCTGGTTCGGCGAGCACCTGCCGAATCTCGAAGCGGCACGTGACTTCCTCAGGCCCTACGGAGTTGATTTCCTGTGACCGATCCCTGGGTTACCCCCGAAATGCTGGCCGCCGTGCCAGTCCCATGGCGACTGGCGGATCCCGTCGAGCGTGGAAAGGCGACGCGCGAGCTGCCGCCCAGCCCACCACAGCGGGCCGAAGCCCTGCGGGCGTTGGAGACGTGCCTCGCCTATCTGGTGGACGTCCGGGACCGTTACGGCGACGACACCGATTGGGGACTTCCCAAGGCGTTCTTCGACGACTACTGGTTCATTCTGTACACCCGGCTGAAGCAGTCGATGCCGACTCTCGCCGACGTCACGCCCGAGAAGGTGCGCGCCTGGGCTGACGCGTACCTGGACTCGGAGGACGTCTTCGGCGTCACGTGGACGACGCCACCGGACGAGGTCATCGACAGCATTGGTCGATCATGGGCCTTCTTCATCCTGCAGGGAGCGACAGAGAGCCTGGTCCGCTGGTTCCGCAACGTGGGGCCCGACCAGTTGGACGATTCGGAACGAGCCCGGGTGGTCAGTCTCCTCAAGGAAGCCACACCTCGACTGCAGTGGCGTCTGACGATCGTCACCATTCCGGCGATTCTCGATCTCGACGGCTCGGCGGAGAAGGGCTACTTCGATCGTCTGGCGAACGATCCGGGCCTCCACGAGAAGACCCGCGCCGAGGCGGAGAGTGTGAGCGCGTTCATCGACCGCCAACACGAGCCGATCTAGTTGTCATGGGGGAAAGGGCGTGAGTGTTTCAAGCTACCTGGTGTGTCCGTCGCGCCAGTTGATGATTGGGCTTGGTAAGCGGCTGAGAGAGCCGAGTGGGACGGTCATCGGATACTCCATCGGTAACCACTTGACCTCCGAAGATCCCCAGCTCACGCAGGCGCTCTGGAAGTTTCTCGCCGACACCGCCGGTGCCGGACTTGTCGTTAAATCAGCGACGACGAGGACTTCGAGGAGATCGCGGGCTATCGCGAGCTCGGCGGGGATGAGCACGGCGACATCACGATCGAGGACTACGTGCGCACAGGCGTCTAGGGTTGCCTCGCCCTGAACCGACGTGTTGACGCGATATGTCGGCGGGGCGTCGGCGATACTGTCGAGGTGGAGTACGTGTCCAGGGCGCCGCGACCGCCGCTGGACGCGCTGATCGACGACCTCTATTACCTGGAGGGTTCGTCGCCGTACGCCCGGCTGATGTTGCCGCCGATGCCGGCGGCGCTGCTCATCGTCAACCTCGGGGCGCCGTTTCGCATTCGTGCCGGTACCGACATCGAGACGGTCGAGTACGCAGACGGCTGTGTCGTCACCACTCCCACCCGCGTCGTGGAGTTCGGGTACCCACTTCGGACCCGGTCCGTCGGCGTGCACGTCAAGCCGTGGGGACTGGCGCCGTTCCTACCGATGCCCGCGGTCGAGCTGTGTGACCGGCCGGTGACGTTGGAACAGGTGTGGGGCCGGCCCGCCATTGCCGAGCTGCGCGACCGGCTGGCTACGGCGGACGGGCCGCACCAGATGCTGACGCTGCTCGAGGACGAGCTCATGCGACGGCTGCGCGAGACCAGCGGCCTGGGGCTGGTTCGTCATACGAGCAGCGTCATCGCCGCGACCAGCGGGGCAGTGGCCATCGACGACCTGCGGGTCTCGGCCGGCGTCAGCAGCACGCACCTGGTTCAGCGGTTCAAGGATCACGTCGGCATTACCCCGAAGCGGCTGGCCCGCACCTACCGCTTCGCCGCCACCGTGCTCACGATCGACCCTGCCGGGCCGGTTGACTGGGCCGAGCTCGCCAGCGGCGCGGGCTACTTCGACCAGGCCCACTTCGGCCACGAGTTCCGAGCGTTCACCGGGCTCACACCGACCCGGTACGTCGAAGTCCGGCGGCGGTTTCTGCGCGAGCACCCCGGCCACGTGTTGGACGGTTGGCCGCTGCCGGTCGATTGATTTTCTACAAGAGCGGCAGCTCACGGCACGCTACCTTGGGGCGTCTCAGAGCAGAGGAGAGCCCGTGGGCAAGGTGGTCATGTACGGCTCGGTGTCGGTGGACGGCTTCGTCGCGGACGACAGCGACCAGCCGGGACCGCTCTTCGACTGGCTGGCGAACGGTGACGTCCCGCTGGACGAGAGCGGCATGGTGAAGGTCTCGCAGACGTCCTACGACTACACCCGGCCGTACTGGGACCAGATCGGGGTGACGGTCGTCGGCCGCCACGTCTTCGATCTGACGGACGGCTGGGACGGGAAGCCGCCGAGCGGGATCGACCACGTGGTCGTCGTGACGCACCGGCCGCCGCCCGAGAGCTGGGACCCCGCGACGCCGTTCCACTTCGTCGGCGGCGTCGAGGCGGCCGTGGCCCGAGCGCGGGAGCTTGCGGGTAACCGCGTGGTCGAGGTCGCCGCTGGCGACGTCGGTGGCCAGGTGCTTGCCGCAGGCCTGATCGACGAGGTACGCATGGACGTCGTACCCGTGGTGCTCGGCTCCGGGAAACGTTACTTCGGGTCGGTCGACGCGCAGCACCTGCTGGAGGATCCGGACGTGGTGATTCAGGGCAACCGGGTGCTCCACCTGCGCTACCGGGTGCGCCGCTGACCGGTGTGGTCAGGCGATCGGCGGGTCAGCCGCCCGAACCGCCGTTCAGGCCGTAGCGACGCAGCACCGCGCCGAGCGTCTCGTACGGCGCGCCCGGACCGCCGTCCAGTCGGTACCACCACGCCCGTCGGGCACCCCGCCCGAAGGGCCGACCCACGACAACCTCGTGCTCGGACTCGACGGGGTTTTCGTGGTGGCCGACGAGGATGCCCCACGGCAGCGCCGGCATGCTCGGTCGGCTCGACCGCAGCCCGCCGGACCGGCCCGGATGCACGGACACGATCAGGCTGCGGGCGCTACCCGCCAACTTCTCGGCGAGTCCTTCGAGCGTCGCCGCGTCGACGACCGACAGGGGCGGGCCGGCCAGCCGGAGTTGTTCGCGGACGCCGACGTCGACCCGTTCGACCGTCAGGACCCCGAGCGTCGTCGTCCCGTCGCCGCCGCCGACGATGGTCAGGCTGGTGGGTGCCGGTGCGCGCGTTCGACAGAATGCGGTGAGTTCGTGGCGTGACCACGGTTCGGTGACCGGTTCCGCGACGCCCCAACCGGTCGGCTCGGCGCCGGTGAGGGCGCGGACGGCGGCCTCGGTGCTGGCGCCCAGCCGCAGGGCCTCGGTGGCGGGGTGCATGGTGACGATCTGGATCTCCAGGCCACCCGTCCACGGTGTGTTCGTGGGCAGTGTTCCAGCGGTCTGCGCGGCGTCGGGTCTGGCGAAGCGGTGACCGTCCCAGCGCAGCGGCAGACCGGTGAGGCCGTCCCGGTACTCCTCGCCCGCCCGCACCACCCACTGGCCCTGCGCCTGGGCGAGCATCGTCTCGAACGGGTACGTGATGACGCCGTCCACCGGCGTGACGACCTGGAGCAGCAGACCGTCGCGTACCGCGTCGACGGCCGCCTGCGCGAGCCACGGTGCCAGGCCGACCACCGCCCGGTCCTGGTGCAGGACGACGGCCCGGTCGGTGATCGTGTCGGTCGCGCCGTTCATCGGCTCTCCCATGTCAGCCCTCCGGTGATCTCGACCAGCGCGGCGGTGAAGCGACGGGCGACGTCCGCGGCCTGCGGGTCCGCGCCCGGCGCCCGGCTCTCCACCCACCACACCGGCTCGGGTACGTCGTCGGCGGGGGCGAGGCCGAGGAGCCGCCGCGCCTCCCCGGGTACGCGCACGAGGCGCGCGGCCTCGACGCTCAGCAGGAGCCGCCCGTCGAGGGGATCGAACAGTTGCACCAGCCCGACCGCCTCGACGGTGTCCATCTTCAGCTCGGAGCCGGCCGCGAGCAGGGCCCCGAGCATCGCGGCCGCATCGGGCTCGGCGCGGCACAGCGCCACCGTGTCGAACGTCATCAGTGCTCCTTCGTCTCACCGGTGAACGCGGTCTGCACCATGCGGGGACCGTCGCCGGGGCGGATCAGTTGCGCGCGGCCGGTCGGCAGGACCATGGGCCGCACGCCGGAGAACAGTTGGCCCTCCGTCCGGTCGCCCGACATCAGCAGGCTGAGGCAGCCGGCCTCCCGTACGGCCAGCGGGAACGGCTCGAACAGGCCGCGTGAGGCACCGGCCACCCGGCGGGCCATCACGACGTGCAGCCCGGTGTCGCGGCCGGCCGCCACGTGCGGCACCAGCGCGCCGAGCGGCTGGGTGGCCGACGCGGCCAGGATGTCGTAGTCGTCGATGAGCAGCACGATCCGGGTACGCGCCGCCTCCGGCGACTGCCGTTTCGCCAGCTCGTCGGAGACCGCCCTGGAGAGTTGCTGGGCGAGCGCCGGGTTCGGGGCGTACCCGCCGCAGTAGGAGTCGGGCACCACGTCGGCGAGGGCACGACGCGGGTCGAACACGGCGAAGACGAGTTCCTCGGAGTCGTACTGCCCCATCAACTCCTCGGCGACCAGCCGCAGCAGGTTCGTCTTGCCCGTCCGGGGGTCCCCGAGCACGAGGAGGTGCTGGTCGCGGCCGAAGAGGTCGAGGGCGGCGGTGGAGAAGTCGTGCTCGTAGCGGCCGAAGGGAACCACCCCGTGACCGGAGGGCGCGCCGGCCAGGTCGGCCACGGGAAGCACGGCGGGCAGGACCCGCACCGGCGGCGGCAGCGCGCCCGTCCAGGCCGCCCGTACCGATCGGGCCGCCGCGACCAGACCGGCGACCGCCGGGTCGGCGACCCCGTCCAGGCGGGGAAGCGCCACCTGGGCGAACAACTTCTCGCTGGTCAGCGCCCGACCAGGCTGGTCCGGTGGTACGGCTCGGGCCTGCCTGCCGTCGATGCTGGATTCGGCGGGCTCGGTGAGCCGCAGCTCGACGCGGTTGGCGAAGGCGACCTGCTGGGCGGCGCGGACCTCGTTCCATCGCCGGGCCGTGCCGACCACGTGGATGCCGTAGCGACCGCCCCGGGCGAGCAGGCCGTGCACCTTGCCTTCGAGACCTTCGAACTCGGCGTTGAGCTGTCCGTACCCGTCGATCAGCAACACCACGTCGACGCAGCCGACCTCGGTGCGTACGGCTTCGTCGGCGTTCCGCAGGTCCTCGACCGTGTCGAACTGGTGGCGGGTGAAGATGCGCTGCCGCCGGGTGAGCATCGCGTGCACCTCGTCGACGACACGGCGAACACGCTCACGGTCCTCGCGTCCCGCGACGCCGCCGACGTGGGGCAGCTCGGCGAGCCCCGACAGGCCGTTTCCCAGCAGGTCGATGCCGTAGATCCCGACGTCGGTGGGACGGCGGGTGGTGGACAGGCTGAGCGCGAGGGTGCGCAGCGCCGTTGTCTTGCCGCTGCCGGGCCCGCCCAGGATGAGCAGGTTGCCGCCGCTCCCCGCGAGGTTCAGCACCCAGGGGCCCTGCCACTGGCGGGCCGGGTCGTCGAGTCGGCCCAGCGGAACCGGCAATCCACCGCCGGACGGCGGGCTCATCCCCAGGCGTACGCCATCGGGTGTGGTGCTCACCCCGCCGGCCATCTCGTCGAGGGTGAGCAGCGACGGCAGGGGCGGCAGCCAGATCGCCGGGACGCGCTGCCCGCTCGCCGCCATCTGCCGTACCACCGTGGACAGCAGGGTCGGTCCGGTGGTGCGCCGGGTGGCCGTCGGCTCGGCCGGCGCGCTCTCGTCGACGTCGGCGCGGGCGGTGCCGAACATCGGCATCGGTTTCGCCAGCGGTCCGACGATCGGGGCGAGCTCGGCGTCCGCACCGTCGTCGAGCGGGCCGGACACGTAGGCGGCCTTGAACCGCTGGTAGATCGACACGTCGACCTTCAGGTACCCGTTCCCGGGCAGCGGCGGCAGGTGGAACGCGTCGACCGTGTCGAGGACGGTGCGCGACTCGATCTCGGTGAGCGTACGCAGGCCGATCCGGTAGGCGAGATAGTTCTCCAGGCCGCGCATCTTGCCCTGCTCGACGCGCTGGCTGGACAGCAGCAGGTGCACGCCGATGGACCGCCCGATCCGACCGATGCGCAGGAACAGGTCGATGAACTCCGCCTTGGCGGCGAGCAGTTCACCGAACTCGTCGATGAGCACGAGGAGGTGGGGCAGTGGGGGTAGGTCGCTGCGCTCACCCTGGGCGCGGAGCATCTGGTACTCGGTGATGTCGGTGACCTTGCCGGCGTCGGCGAGCACCTGTTGGCGGCGCTGCACCTCGCCGTCGAGGCTCGTGTACATCCGCTCCACCAGCGCCGCGTCGGCCGCCAGGTTGGTGATCAGCCCGGCCAGGTGCGGTAGGTCGCTGAACGGCGCGAAGGTGGCCCCGCCCTTGTAGTCCACGAGGACCATCGCCATCCGCTCCGGCGGATGACTCGCCGCCAGGGCGAGCACAAGCGTACGGAGCAGCTCGCTCTTGCCCGAGCCGGTCGCCCCGACGCACAGCCCGTGCGGCCCCATGCCGAGCTGCGCGGGCTCCTTGAGGTCGAGCAGCACCGGACGCCCGGCGGGATCGACCCCGATCGGGACACGGAGAAAGTCTCGCTCTCCACGTGGCCGCCAGAGGCTGGTCAGGTCGAGGTCGGTGAGGTCGGACAGGCCCAACAGATCCTGGAAGTCGGCCGGTGGGGTGCCGGTGCCGTCGTCGTAGGAGTCGGCGGACAGTCGCAGCGGTGCGACGCTGCGGGCCAGTCCCTCCACGAGCGGACCCGGCGCCGCGTCGAGGGTGCCTCGTACGGTCATGGCGGGGGACGCGGTGAGGTCCTCCAGGGTGACCGAGTCGCCGTCGATGGTGATCCGGCGGGAGACGTCGCCGGGCTCGTGCAGCCGGTCGGCGAGCAGGTGGACCACGGTGACGCCGAGGCTGTCCAGTCCGACCGTCGGGTCGGGGCTGGCCAGCACGCGAGCCAGCTCACCGTGCGCGTCGTCGATGACCAGCAGGCGCGGCCGGGCCTTCGCCTCGGCTCGCCCGCCACCGTGGCGGAAGGCCTTGAGCGCGCTGGTGGCCCGCTCCTCCAGGTCGTCGCGGAGCAGTTCCACGAGCGTCTGCGCCGTCGTGACCAGCAGCGGGGTCGGGCCGGACGGGCCGATCGAGGTCCGGTCGAGCAGGTGGGGCAGCCACCGCGCCCACCGCCAGTCCCGGGCCCGTTCCGGAGTGGTGATGATCGCGAGTGTCACGTCGTCCGGTGCGTGGAACGTGGCGACCTGTACGAGGATCGCCCTGGCGACGGCCACCGCCTCCGCGTGGTTCGGCGCTATCACGCTGACGTCCCCGGCGCAGTCGAGGTTCGCCCGCAGGGGCAGCCCGGGTGTCAGCGCGAAGCGGCGGATCAGTGAACGCGCCTCGTGACGCATGAACGGATCGAGCGGGTTGGTGGGCGTGCTCTGCTCGCGCAGCTCGATGGGTCGCACCGGCAGCGCGCCCACACCCAGTCGTACGTGCAGGAAGTCGATGTCGGCGCGTCGGCGCTCCCAGAGCCGGGCGGGGCTGCGGATCACGTCGAGCAGCCGGTTCACGGGCGGGTCGAGGAGGCTGGCCTCCGTACGCATCCGCTGCTCGCTCTCGCGCAGCTGGTCCCGCAGCTCCTCCAGATAGTCCTGGTAGCGCTCGCGCTGCGCGCGGCGCTGTCGGCCGGCCTTGCCCAGTTGGGTGAGGTACATCGCTCCGGCGGCGCCCAGCGCCGCCACCATCACCACCGCGCCGAGGGCCGCGAACCCCGAGCCACGCAGGAACATCATCATGCTCATGGCCACGCCCGCGCCGGCCATCGGCAGCAGCGCCTGTAGCCCCATCGCGGACCGGCCGTCGGGCAGTTGCGGTGGCGGGTCCAGCACCAGCGGGTCCATCGTGGACATCGGGCGGGCCATCCGGGCCGGGCGGTGCACCATGCGCGTCGACATGCGGTCCTCCGGTCAGGTCTGCCGGGCGCGGGTCAGGGCCAACGCGGCCGCGCGGGTCACCTCCACGAGTGTCGCCTCGCCGATCCGTGACGGCGTGATGAGCGCGCCGGCGGCCAGGTGACGGTCGTAGGGCAGCGCCACCACCGGTACGCCGGTCTGCCCGATCAGCTCCCGTGCCGCGCGCTGGTCCAGCGTCGAGCGGCCGTGCGGGTTGCCCGCGCTCAGCACGACGACGACCCGGTCCAGCCACGCCCCGTACCCGTCGTCGACGATCCGACGGAGGGCCTGGTAGGTGCCCCGTACCCCGTCGGGTGTGGCCGCCGCGACGAGCACCACGGCGTGCGCGTCGGCCATCACCCCCGCCGGGGTACGGGCCTCCAGGCCGGGTGGGCAGTCGGTGACGGTGACGGCGAAGAGGCGCGACAGCGCGCGGGTGACCGCGGTGCACAGGTTCGCGTTGGTGGTGCCGCCCGGCAGCACCCAGAGGCCCGTCCCGGTGCGGGGTAGGAGTGGTGCCAGCTCGCGTAGGTCGCCACCTCGTGCCGCGAGCAGGCCGGGTGCCAGCTGGTGCAGCGACGGCTCGCTCGGCACGCCGAGCCGCCAGGTCAGTGAGCCCTCGTACGGGTCGGCGTCCGCGGCGAGGACCGGATCGGCACGACGGGCCGCGAACACCGACGCCAGCAGCGCGGCGACCGTGGACTTCCCGGCGCCACCCTGCACGGAGGCCACCGCGATGCGCCGGCCGGTGTGTACGGGCGACTGCACCTCGGCCGCCAGGTCGGTGAGTTCCCGGTTCTGCCGGCCGCTGGCGAACATCTGGCTGGCGCTGCGCCAGGTACGCCGTAGCGCGGAGTCGCCGGAGGGGGGACGGCGTGCGATCGGCGGATTGTTCGGTTCGGCCACCGAGGGACCGGCCGGCGGTGCGGTTCGCGGCACCGGAGGAGCGCTCATGCCACCCCCTCTCTCAGAAGGTGTCGAGTAGGCGTGAGTAGAGCCCGAACACCCCTACGGCGACGGGCACCAGCGCCATCACGGTCAGGGCTTCGAGCCGGTCAGCGATCTGCCGGCCCCGCGCCAGGATGTGTGGCGGCGGCCGGTACGCCAGGATCGCCAGGGACACCGCGCAGACACCGAGGGCCGCCACGGCGGTGGCCCACCACGTGTCGGGTCGCTGGTGTATCCAGCTCAGCAGCAGGCCACCCACGACGGTCAGCGTGCCGGTCACCAGCGCCACCACTTCGGCCGCCAGCGGGAAGGCGCGCATCCGCAGCAGTAGGGCGGCGGCCACGAGGACTGCCAGCGTCAGTGGCCACGGACCCGGCGTGGCCGCCAGGACGAGCCCGGCGAGCGTCGCCGAGGTCGCCGCCGCGATCGCCGCGACAGCCAGTCCTCTGTGCGCGGAGTCGACGGCGGCCTGTACGGATACGCGGTTCACCGGCTCGTCGTTGCTGCGTCGGTCGTCGAGGCGGGTGAGGCCCGAGGTGATCAGCGCGAACCGGGGTAGCAATCCCAGCACGCCCACCGACGCGATCGCCATCACCGCCGCGGTCCGCTCGTCGGAGACGCCGAACAGCAGCGGGGTGCCCCAGCCCGCGACCAGGAGGAGTGCTGTCCCGCCACCGAGGAGGCCGGCGCGGCCGTTGCCCGTCGCCGCGCCCACGGTCAGGACGGTGCAGCCGATCACCACGGCCCACAGCGCCAGCTGTCCGGCGCCGGTGTCGGTCCAACCGGGCACGGTGGTCGTCACGATCGCGGCGCCGCTCAGCAGCACCGCCACCCCGACGGCCCGTCGGCCCGCCACTCCGAGGAGGAGGCCGGCCAGGGCGACCGCGCCACCGACGACGCTGACCAGGGCGGGACCGAGTCGTGGGCCGGAGAACAGGGCGGCCGTGGTGGCGGCCACCAGGCAGGCGGTGGTGGCGGTCCACGTCCGAGGGACGTCACCCCACCGGCCGCGTCGACGCGTGAGATCGTCGCCGACCTCGTCGGAGACGTCGTGGACGATCGCCGCCGGTGGTGCCTCCGAGATGGGATCGACCCGGAGCAGGGCGCCGTCGGGAACGGCGGCCTGCCGCAGACTGCCGGCGGGATCGAGCACCGTACCGTCGAGGGTGCTGATCTGGTAGCCGCGCGAATCGTCCGTCGGTGGGTGGCCCACGAGGGCGACGACCTCGGGCAGCAGCAGGCCGAGTGGTTCGTCGGCGGGCAACACGAGGTCGATGCGGCGGTGTGGCCCGGCCAGGGTCACCCGACTGAGGTGGCCGGCGGACGCGAGGGTCTGCGGACCGGTCATCGCTGGCCTGTCGGCTGAACCGCTGCCGGGTTGCGTGCCCGCTGTTGCTCGGCGACGACGTTCTGCAGGAAGGACCAGCCCACACACACGGCGCAGGCCACCGCCGCGAGCACGAGACCGGCCCGCAGCCAACGGAAGCCGTCACCCGTGGCGCGGACGCGGCGCTGCCTGCCCCACAGCAGCAGCTCCCGCATGCGGGCACGGCGAACCGCGACCGATTCGATGAGCTGGGTGTCGAATTCCCGGGCCACGGCTCGATTCTATCCACGGCCGCTAATTCGATTGGGGGCGACGATCACGCGCTGCCGGTGAGCCTGCCACGCCAACGCGTCGACGATGATCAACCTATGAAGGGCCGGTGGCTCCGAGTGCGGCGGCCACTCGGGCTGCCTCGTGCCGGCCCTGGTCCCGTCCGGCGGCCACGAGCCCGGGTACCACGGACCGGTCCGTCACGCTCGTGCCCTGCGCCCGCTTGGAGGCCGTGTCGCGCAGCAGCAGCTCGACCGGGCGGCCCTTACCCAGGGCGGCGCGCTGCTTCTCGATCCGGGCCCACGGCCCGATGGCGGCGGTGCTGGGCGCGAGGGCGATCACCGGGCCGTTCCCGGGTGCGAGGTCCAGGTTGAGGCTGGATCGCATGCCGCCGTCCATGTACCGGTGACCGTCGATGGCGACCGGAGCGGCGGACTGCGGCATGGCGCAGCTCGCGGCGACCGCGTCCACGAGGGGTACGCCGTCGTGCCGCGTGAAGAGGCGCAGGACGCCGGACTCGACGTCGACGGCGGTGACGCGCAGGTCGGCGTCCTTCCAGTTGTGGTCGGGGAGGCGGGCCTCGGCGATCCGGCGCTGCCGCGACGGGTCGTCGATGGGTGCCGCGAGCGCGAGCTTGCCGAGGCGACGGGCGGCCTGCTCGGGGCTGCGGGCGAACAGCTGTGCCCGGGCGAGCCGCAGGAGGCTGAGCAGGCCCAGCGCGGGCCCGGTCTCGTGGGGTACGCCCTGACGCTGGCGCTCGTACAGCTCGGGCAGGGGTGTGCCGCTGGCGATCTGGGCGCCCACCACCGCGCCGGCGCTGGTGCCGAGAAGCACCGCGTCCGGGCCCACGGTCAGTCCCTCGTCGGCGAGGCCGGCGAGGACGCCCACCTCCCAGGCGATGCCGGCGACTCCACCGCCACCGAGCACCCAGACCGGCCGCGTGTCGTCCGTCATCGCCATCCTCCCGCCATGTTACCGCTAACGCTGTTCGCAGTTTGACGCTAGCAGGGGACCTGGAGGGCCGACAACTGCTGGCTCAGGGCTTCCGTCGGCCGAAGATGATCCCGCCGAGCTTGCTCTCCGGCGAGGTGACCGTCATCTCCGCCTCGACCGCGAAGCCGTTGTCGCGCAGCCAGGCCGTCATCCGGGCCGGCCGGCGACGGTGCACGTGGACCCGCATCGGGTGGCCGCCGTACCCCTCGGTCTTGAGCGTCGTCTCGTCACCCACGTGGAAGCCGACCAGCAGTGGGCCGCCCGGCCGAACCACCCGGCGAAAGTGCGCGAGGACCTGACCGAGCCGTTCGTCCGGAACGTGGATGAGCGAGTACCAGGCGAGCAGACCGGCCACCGAGCCGTCGGCCAGGTCGAGGTCGGTCATCGAGCCCATCTCGAACCGCAGGTCGGGGTTGTCGCGGCGGGCCACCGCCAGCATGCCGGGGGACAGGTCGATGCCGAACACGTCGAGACCCAGCTCGTGCAGGTGGGCGGTGATGCGACCGGTGCCGCACCCCACGTCCGCGACCGGACCGCCGCCCGCGGCGCGGACGAGTTCGGCGAACAGCGCCAGCGCGGCCCGCTCGTAGGGTGCGCTGGCCAGAAAGTCGCGGACGAGGTCGGCGTAGCTGACCGCTACCGTGTCGTACGAGGTGCGCGTGTCGGCCAGCCAGTCGTCCGCGTCCATCATGGAAGATTATCGGCCGACGGTCACCTGTGCCGGCCCCCTGGGGGCTCCACCTCTGTCGGGGGTTGCTGAGCGTACGGTCAGCGCCATGAACGACAGTCGCGCCGCCAGACCTCTTCTTCGCCGAACCTCGGACCTGCCCGCCTGCCCGGCGAACGGGGTGCAACGCGCGGTGGGTTCGGCGTCGGGTGAGCGTCGATGAACCGCAGCCCGGTGCTGTTGGGCGCCATCGCACTCGCCCTCGTGGCGGCCCTTCTGTCCGCGCCCGGTGGAGCACCCGTGACCGCTCACGCCGCAGCGGTCGCCTGTCCCACGCCAGCGCGGCCGACGATGAAGATCCTGACCGTTGGCGACTCGATCACCGAGGGCGCGACGATGGCCGGCTCGGTGAGCGCTGCCTACCGTGCGGAGTTGGGGCGACTGCTCACCGAGAACTGCGTCCCGCACACCTTCGCCGTCGCGGCGGTGGGGGGTACGACCTGCGGCTACTGGACGACAAGGATGGCGGACCTCGTCAGCACGCACCAGCCCGACCTGATCCTGCTGAACTGCGGGACCAACAACAATCTGTCGACCGCCACGGCGACACAGATCACCGCTTTCGAGCGCACCTACCGGACACTCTTCGACATCGCACTGGACATGGACCCGGACGTCGTCATGTACCCGGCGTGGGTGCAGTACAGCGCCGGCCATGGCACGACCGGCTGCACGACCCCACCGGGCCCGAGCCCGGCCTGGCTCCCCGCGAGCGAGGCCGTCGTCAACGACGCGATCTACCGCAGCATCAAGGTCATCGACGAGTTCGGCGACCGCGTACCGACGTGGATCGACTACCAGCCCATCCCCGAAGGCTATCTGGACGAGTGTGGGGTGCACCCCACACCGGGTGGCTACGACGTGATGGGCAGGCTGGCTTACAACACCATCGCCCCACGGCTGGGTGTACCGCTCGCGCCACTGCCGTGTGGGCTGGTCGGCCGTCGGCCGGACCATCCGGTCGGTGACTGGACCCCCTGCAGGACGATGAACCTCAACTCGTGACGCGTGTCCGCTCGTCGCCGCCGATTCAGACGTAGATCTTCTTGGCGTACTCCGGGCCGTAGTGCCTCTCCAGCTCCTCCAGGCTCTCGACGGGCGCCTCGACCTCCTTGATCAGGCGGGCGCGGGACGGCAGCACGTCGGGCTGCCAGGTCTCCGGCTGCCACAGCGCGGACCGCAGGAACGCCTTCGCGCAGTGGTAGAAGATCTGCTCGATCTCCACCACCACGGCGAGCACCGGCCGGTGTCCCTTGACGACCATGTCGTCGAACCAGGGAGCGTCGCGCACCAGGCGGGCCCGCCCGTTGATGCGCAGCGTGTCGGTGCGGCCCGGGATCAGGAACAGCAGCCCGACGTGCGGGTTGTCCAGGATGTTGCGGTAGCCGTCCGCCCGCTTGTTGCCCGGCCGCTCCGGCAGCGCGATGGTCGTGTCGTCGAGCACCAGCGCGAACCCGGCCGGGTCGCCCTTCGGGGAGACGTCACAGGTGCCGTCCGCGCCGGCCGTCGCCACCAGGCAGAACGGCGCGGCGGCGAGCCACTGCCGGTCGCGCTCGTGCAGGCGGGGGCGGTCCTTGTTGGCGGCCCGGGGGTGCGGCGTCCCGAGCAACTCGCGTAGTTCCTCGTGCGTGGTGATCTCCACCGTCACGTGATCCTCCCTGAGCCGTTGACCAGGGTGGCGGGCGCGCCACCGTCGCCAGCCTAGGCCCGCGTGGCCATCGAGGTTTGCCCCTGGTAGCCGGGGGTACGGCCTCACTCGACACGCCCGCCGCACGTACCGTCCGCAGGAGCGCCGACCAGTGGAGGCCGGGACATGGAGAGCCGACTCAAGGTGCTGGGTCACCCAGTCCATCCAATGCTTGTCATGTTCCCGGTCGCGTTGCTGGTCACGGCGGTGCTCTTCGACATCATCGACACCGTTGGCGGCCCCGATTTCCTCGGCGAGGTCGCGTACTGGAACATCACCGTCGGTCTGATCGGCGGCCTGCTGGCCGCGGCGGCCGGTTCGTTCGACCTGCTGGCGATCCCGACGGGCACCCGCGCGAAGCGGGTCGGTCTGCTGCACGCGGGCGCGAACGTCGCGGTGATCCTGCTCTTCGCCGCCGTCTGGGCGGTCCGGCTCAACGCGGACTCGCGGGCTGCCGGCGGCGCGCTGATCGCCATCGAGGTGGTCGCGGTGGCGATCCTCGGCATCAGCGCCTGGCTCGGTGGCGAACTTGTCGACCGGCTCGGTGTGGGCGTCGACCCCGACGCCGATCTGAACGCGCCCAGCTCACTGCGACCCACCACCCAGCGGATCGGAGACGCGCGATGACCGAGCAGCAGGCCGGTGGTTTCGGTCGGGGGTGGCGCAGCCGGCAGCAGGGCTGGGACCCGATGGGCGAGTTGCAGTCGCTGCGCGCCGAGCTGAGCCGGTTGGTCGGCGGCCGGGCCGGGGCGTCCGACGTCGAGCTGACCGAGACCGCGGACGGTTGGCAGGTCGTCGTGCGGTTGCCCGGCGTCGCGCCGGAGGAGGTCGCCGTCGAGCTGGACGACCGCGAGTTGTGCGTGCGGGGCCGCTCCGAGGCGGAGGTCAACGCCGACCAGGGCATCCCCGGTGGCTTCGAGACCCGGGGTTTCGAGTACCGCGTCGACCTGCCGTCGCGGGTCGACCCGGAGGGCATCGACGCGGTGATGGACCACGGGCTGCTGCGGGTCCGCCTGCCCCGGGCGGCGAGGCCCGCGCCGCGCACCATCACCGTCGGCCGCACCGGGCCGCGCTCCGGCGGCCTGTCCGGGGGTACGCCGGTTCCGGCCGACCCCGCCGCGGACCGGGAGCTGCACCACCCGGACGCGGTCGGCGAGATCGACCGGCCGTAGCGGGCCAGGTGGTCACCCCGTCCCTGCTCGGCCCGACGGCCGGGCGAGTCGACGACGTGCGGCGGATCGCGGTGCTGCGCGCCAACGCGCTCGGCGACTTCATCTTCGTCCTCCCGGCGTTGGAGGCGCTGCGTGCCGCGTACCCCTCGGCGGAGATCGTGTTGCTCGGAGCGCCGTGGCACGCGAAGCTCTGGCGCGACCGGCCCGGCCCGGTGGACCGGGTGCTGGTGGTGCCGCCGGGGCCGGGCATCCGCGAGCCGGTGGCCGACGAGTCGACCTCGACGGTGGACGACTTCGTGGCGGCGGCCCGGGACGAGAGCTTCGACCTGGCGGTGCAGCTCCACGGTGGCGGCGCGAACTCCAACCCGTTGATCAGTCGGCTCGGCGCCCGGGTGACCGTCGGGCTGCGCGCCGAGGACGCGCCCCCGCTGGACCGGTGGCTCCGCTACGTGTACTACCAGCACGAGGTGATCCGCTACCTGGAGACGGTGGCGCTGGTGGGCGCTCCGGCCACCACGATCGTGCCGACGCTGGCGGTCACCGACGCCGACCGGGCGGAGGCGGAGCGGGTGCTCGGCCCGCCGGAGCGACCCCGGGTGGCGTTGCATCCCGGTGCCAGCGACACGCGACGGCGCTGGCCGGCCGAGCGGTTCGCCGAGGTGGCGGACGCGCTGCACGACGACGGCTACGAGGTGCTGGTGACCGGTACGCCGGCGGAGCGGGACGTCGTGGACCGGGTGGTCGCGGCGGCCGGTGCGCCGGTCCGGCCGCAGGTGGGCACGCTCAGCCTCGGCGGGCTGGCCGGCTGCTACGCCGGTTGCGCGCTGGTCGTCTCGAACGACACCGGCCCGCTGCACCTGGCCGGCGCGGTGGGTACGCCCACGGTGGGCATCTTCTGGGTCGGCAACCTGATCAATACGGCGACGCCGCTGCGCGGCCGGCACCGGCCGATCACCTCGTGGATGGTGCACTGCCCGGTCTGCGGGGTGGACTGCACGCCCGGCATCTATCCGCACCGACCGGGCGACGGCGAGTGCCCGCACCGCGACTCGTTCGTCACCGACGTCCCCGTGGCCGAAGTGCGCGAGGCGGCCCGCGAACTGCTCAACCCATAGTTAAGCCCTCGTCGGCGAGGACGACCTCCCACGCCTCCACGTCCCGCTCGGTGACCGTGGTGGGGGTCTCCAGGTGGTAGGCGCCGCTGGGCAGGATGCCCGCCCCGCCGTGCCGGGTCAGCACCGCGAGCTGGGCGGCCACGTCCTCACCCTGGTGCCGCTCCTGCACCCGACGCCAGAAGTCGAACCCGCCGGAGTCGAGGAGCTTGGCCCGGTCGTAGAGCACGCAGCCGCCGATCCAGGACACCTTGTACGCCCGCCACGCGCCCGGCGGCAGCCCCACCGTGGCGGTGACGTGCAGCAGATTGGCCGCCGAGTGGATCCGGGCGCGTTCCCACTCGACGGTGCCCGGGCGGATCCGCTCCGGCGCGGGCGGTCCGGCCCACTCCTCGTAGTGCCCGTGCGTGTCCGGACGGACGTCGTCGACGTACGACAGACCGTGCACGCCGTTGCCCACGAACCCGCAGCCCAGCTCCTCGATCGCGGTGACCAGCCGGCGCAGCGCCCCCGGCTCCAGCCAGACGTCGTCGTCGAGGTTGAGCACGTACCGGGCGGCCGACGCATCGAGCAGGTACGCGCGGTGCTCGGCCAGTCCCCGGCGCGGCAGCCGGCGGGTCAGCAGCACCGGGTGGCCGGCGTGCCGCAGCGCCCGAACCATGGTGGCCGCCGCCGGGTGGGTGTACGCCGGGTCGCCGTCGGACTGGTCGCTGACCACCACGCCGAAGCCGGGCACCCCCTCCTGCGCGGCGAGCCCGGCCAGGGTGACGGCCAGCTCGGTGGGCCGGTTACGGGTCGGGATCAGCACGTCGACGAGCCGGTCGACGCGGAACTCCGCCGGCGTGCCGAGGGCGAGGGGCCGGTTCACGACGACTGGGTACGGGTGCTCAACGACGGATCGGAGGCGTACGACGACGGGTCCTGACCGTGGGACCGGATCCGTTCGATGATCGCCGAGGTGGACCGGTCCGCCACGTATCCGAGGGTCCGCACCTGACCGCCGAGCCGCCGTACCAGCGGCGCTTCCGGCACCAGCTCGGGCGGGTAGTCCCCGCCCTTGACGTAGACGTCCGGCCGGACCGCCTCGATCAGCGCGGCGGGCGAGTCCTCCTCGAAGACCACCACGTGGTCCACGCAGGACAGCGCGGCCAGCAGGGCGCCACGGTCCTCGACCGGGTTGACCGGCCGGTCCGGACCCTTGAGCCGGCGTACGCTGCCGTCCGAGTTGACCGCCACGATGAGCAGGTCGCCCAGGGCGCGGGCCTGCTCCAGGTAGCGCACGTGCCCGGGGTGCAGCACGTCGAAGCAGCCGTTGGTGAACACCACCGACCGTCCCGCCTCGCGGTGTTCGGCGACGATCGCGTCCAACTCGTCGGTGCCGACCACCGCCGGGTGCCCGCTGGCCTCCGGCGGCATGTCGAGCGCGGCGAGCAGGTCGTCGCGCAGGCACACACAGGTGCCGGTGTCGGAGACCGTGATCGTGGCCGCGAGCTGGGCGAGTTGCGCGGCGGTGGGCAGCGGCGCGGCGGCGGCCAGGGCCAGGGTCATCGCCGCCAGGTAGGCGTCTCCCGCTCCCACGGCGTGGCTCGCCGGGACCGGGGTGCTGTGGCTGCGCCGCCGCTCGCCGTCCGCGCCGCCGACCACCGCGCCGTCGGTGTCCAGGGTCACCGCGACCACGTCCGCCCCCGTGTGGGCGTGCAACTCCGCCAGGCGCGACTCGGCCAGCACGGCCCGGTCCACACCCGCTCCGGCCTCGGTGTTCACGGTGACGCCCGTCCCGGTGACGCTCAGACCGTCGCCGGTGAGGGCCACCCGACTCTCGCCCGGCGTGGGTTCGCCGACCGGGCCGGGACGGTCGTCGGCGCGGGCCCCGCCCGGGGCGGCCCCCACGCTCAACTCGGACGGCCCGTCGGCCGGATCGATGTCGGGGTGCTCCAGGTGCAGGTCGGTGCCGGCCGTCGTACGGGTCGCGCCACCGGCGCGGGCCAGCAACCGGGTCGCCTCGGCGAAGCTCGGGGTGACCACGGTCGGCGCGAGCCCCCGCCAGTCGGCGAGGTCGTGGGCGTCCAGCGCGACCGTGGCGTACCGCTCGCGGTTCTCGACCAGCCACGCGCGGACCGGCGCGGGCAGCGCCCCCAGGCCGTAGTCGCAGACCACCAGGGTCGGCGCCTCGCCGTCGGCGGCGGCGCGCAGCTCCTCGGTGGCGCAGTCCAGCGCCGTGAGCAGCCGGGTCACGCCGTCCGGGTCGAGCGCGTCGTCGGGGTCACCCGAATCCTCCCGGAGCAGGATCTGGTTGCCGGCCAGCATCCGCCGCTTCACGGGGGTGGGTCGGCCAGGTTGGTTGACGGTACGGTCCCAGACGCCGGCCCGGTCCAGACAGTCGTGCAGTTCGTCCCCGGCGACGTCCGCGCCGACCGGTGCCACCAGCACGGCCCGACCGCCGAGGGTGGCGACGTTGACGGCGGTGTTCGCCGCCCCACCGGCGGCGGAGATCCGTCGACGCAGGGTCAGGACCGGGGCGGGCGCCTCCCGGCAGAGCCGGTCGGACTCGGCGAACCGCCACTCGTCCAGCATGGCGTCACCGACGATCAGGACCGGACGCCCGAGCCAGCTCTCCACGACGGTGGCGAGCCTGCGCTGTTCCGCTGCTGCTCCTGCCATGCCTCCCCGGGTCCCCAGCGGCCCCCGGGCCAAACCTGGGCCGATGTGACGCCCCTCGTGGGGTGTTTCGGGCGGTAGGGCGCGGGAAGGGAACTGAGGAACCCCGGAGAGGAGATGTACCGAGATGGCAGCGACATTGCAGGGTAAGAGGATCGCCTTCCTGGCCGCCGACGGTGTCGAGGAGGTCGAGTACGTCCAGCCGCGCGAGGCGGTCGAGAACGCCGGCGCGACCGTGGAGCTGGTCTCGCTCAAGCCCGGTTCCATCCAGTCCTTCAACCACCTCGACCAGTCCAAGACGTACGACGTCGACGTCACCGCGGACCAGGCGGACGCCGCCGGGTACGACGCGCTCGTGCTGCCCGGAGGGGTGGCGAACCCGGACTTCCTGCGGTCGGATCCGGACGCGGTGCGGTTCGTGAAGGCGTTCTTCGAGGCCGGCAAGCCGGTCGGGGTGATCTGCCACGGCCCGTGGACGCTGATCGAGGCGGACGTGGTGCGCGGCCGGAAGATCACCTCGTGGCCCAGCCTGCGCACCGACCTGACCAACGCCGGCGCAACCTGGGTGGACGAGGAGTGCGTAGCAGACGGCAACCTGGTGAGCAGCAGAAACCCCGACGACCTCCCCGCCTTCTGCACCCAAATCACCAAATCCTTCGCCGCCTCCTAACCCCCCATTTCCCCGGTGATCAAGAGGTTTGCGTCATCCCGACCGGCGTGTCGTGACGCAAACCTCTTGATCACCGCGGCATAGGTCGGCGGTTGCGCGCATGTTCTGGGGTGTGCGGGAAAGAGGGGCGTATGACTGCCGACGCCTCCGCTGCCCCGGTGCTGAATCGCCAGCAGATCCGGCTGCTCATGCTGGGTCTGATGACCGGCATGTTGCTGGCCGCCCTCGACCAGACGATTGTCGGTACGGCCCTGCCGACGATCGTCGGTGAGCTGGGCGGGATCAACCACTACTCGTGGGTGGTCACGGCGTACCTGCTCGCCTCGACCGCGTCGACGCCCCTGTACGGCAAGATGGCCGACCTGTACGGGCGTCGCCCGGTCTTCCTCTTCTCGATCGGCACGTTCCTGCTCGGGTCGCTGCTGGCCGGGCTGTCGCAGAACATGACCCAGCTGATCATCACGCGCGGCATCCAGGGGCTCGGCGCCGGCGGTCTGCTGACGCTGGCGTTCACGATCATCTCGGACGTGGTCTCACCTCGGGAGAGGGGCCGATACCAGGGGCTCTTCGGCGCGGTGTTCGGCATCGCGTCGGTGGCGGGACCGTTGGTCGGTGGGTATTTCGCCGAGACCGACTGGCGGTGGATCTTCTACATCAACGTGCCGCTCGCGATCCTGGCCATCGTGGTCTGCTACCACGTGATGCGGCTGATCCCGTTCGAGCGGCGGGACCACGCGATCGACTGGCTCGGTGCCGGCCTGCTGGTGGCCGGGGTGAGCAGCCTCCTGCTCGCGCTGAGTTGGGGCGGCAACGAGTACCCCTGGGGTTCCGGGCTGATCATCGGTCTCTTCGTCGCCGGTGCGGTGCTGGCCGCGCTCTTCGTGCTTCAGGAGGCGCGGGTCGCCGAGCCGATCCTGCCGCTGCGGCTGTTCCGCAGCGCCACGTTCGCGCTGGCCAACTCGGCCGGCTTCGTGCTCGGTCTGGTGATGTTCGGGTCGATCATCTTCATCCCGCTGTACCTCCAGATCGTCAAGGGCGCCTCGCCGACCCGCAGCGGTCTGCTGATGCTGCCGATGATGGCGGGCATCATCGTCACCTCGATCGTCACCGGTCGGGCGATGAGCCGGATCGGCCGCTACAAGTGGTTCCCGGTGGCCGGGGCGGCGACCCTGCTGGTCGGCATGCTGCTGTTCACCCGGTTGCAGGTGGGTACGTCGCTCTGGGTGGCGTTCGGTTTCATGGTGGTGATCGGCGTCGGCCTCGGTCTGTGCATGCAGTCGCTCGTCCTCGCGGTGCAGAACGCGGTCTCCGTCCGCGACCTGGGCGCCGGTACCTCGTCGGCGACGTTCTTCCGGTCGCTGGGTGGTTCGTTCGGGGTGGCGATCCTCGGCACGGTGCTCTCGTCGCGGCTCAACTCGCAGCTTGCCGACCGGCTGCCCGCTGCGATCGCCCAGCTCCCACCGGAACAGCGGGCCGCGGTGGCGGCGAGCGGCGGCACGAACATCTCGATCAACGACCCCGCGACGATCATGGCGCTGCCCGGTGCCGTGCGGGCCGCTATCCAGGCGTCGTTCGTGGAGTCGCTGCACCTGGTCTTCCTGACCGCCGGACTCGTCGCCATCGTGGCGGTGCTGGTGACCCTGGCGATGCCCAACAGCGAGTTGCGGGGTGCCGGCCCGCAGGGTGCCAAGGGCGGGGCCGACCCGCTCGGCGGCGAGGCGCCGGCACCGGGCGGTAAGCCGCTGACCCGCGAGTCCAAGGAAGAGGCCGCCGCCGACATGGAGGCCAAGTCCCAGACGATGATCTGACCGCGCGGTCGCCCGGACCGCTCCTCGGCGGCCGGCCGGGTGGTTCGGGGCGGAGAGGTCCGGAGCTCTCCGCGGCGGCCGGCAACCTGCCAATGAGCGTGATGCCTGTGAGTCATCAAGATGACTCACAGGCATCACGCTCATTGGCAGGTCCGCGCCCCGACGCATTCGGGTCAGAGCTACTTCTGGAACATCACCGAAGGGTCAGGCGGGGCGGCGGTAGGCGCCGTACCACCAGGTCGCCGCCAGTTCCCGCGCGGCCGCCGCGTCCGTCTCGGGGTCCGCGGTGGTCGTGCTGACGTGGTCGGCGAGGAAGCGGTCGCCGCCGATCACGATCAGCCGGCTGGCCGCGGACACGTCCAGGTCGGCGGGGGTACGTCCGGCCTGCTGCTCGGCCCGCAGGGCGTTCGCGGTGCGCGCGACGAACTGCTCCAGTCCGCCCGACCAGTACTCCCGCACCACCTCGTCGTAGGCGGCCACCTCGCTGACCGCCGCTAGCACCGGGGCATATGTCCGGTAGATTCGGATTACGTCGGTGAAGACCTCGGTCAGGCTCTTCAACGGATCATCGCTACCGGCCGGGTCCCACTGGCCGGTCCGGTCGAAGGAAGTGTCCCGCATCGTGCCGGCGAGGCGCATGAGTAGCTCGGTCTTGTCGCGGAAGTGGATGTAGAAGGTCGACCGGGCCACTCCCGCCTCGGCGGCGATCCGCTGCACACCGAGGTCGGTGAAGCGCACCCCCTCCCTCAGGAGCCGCTCGGTGGCTGCCAGCACCCGCGCCTCGACGGCGGCCCGCCCATCGGGGTTGCGCGGGCGGCGGCGGGTGATCGACGGCATGCCGAAATCCTAGGTGGCCGAGGGCCGGCCCGGCGACGTACGCTCGCTGCCGGACACACTGTCCGACATAGTGACCACGGAGCGCCTGACCTCGGCCTCCGCACCCACCACGAGGAGCAACACAGGTGAAGTACCGACTGCTGGGCACCACCGGGGTGTACGTCTCGGAGATCTCGCTCGGCGCGATGACCTTCGGTGGAAGCGGGCACCCGCTGTGGGGAACCCTCGGCGCGCTGGCGCTGCCCGAGGCGCAGCGAATGGTCGACACGGCTCTGGACGCGGGCGTCAACTTCGTCGACACGGCCGACGGCTACAGCGACGGTGAGAGCGAGGAACTGCTCGGCCAGGCGCTCGGCAAGCGGCGCCGGGACGTCGTGCTGGCCACCAAGGTGCACTCGCGTACCGGGCCCGGTCCGAACGACGTCGGCACCTCCCGGCTGCACATCATGCAGAACCTGGAGGACAGCCTGCGCCGGCTGGGCACCGATCACATCGACCTGTACCAGATCCACAACTTCGACCAGGTCACTCCAATGGAGGAAATGCTGCGCGCGCTCGACGACGCGGTCCGGCAGGGCAAGGTCCGCTACATCGGCTGCGCCAACTTCGCCGCCTGGCAGATCTCGAAGGCGTTGGGTATCTCCGCGCGGGAGAAGCTGGCTGGCTTCGTCTCGGTGCAGGAGTACTACTCGCTGCTGGGTCGGGACGTGGAGCGGGACGTGGTGCCGATGGCGCTCGACGCGAATGTCGGGCTGACCGTGTGGAGCCCGCTCGCCGGTGGTTTCCTCTCCGGCAAGGTGGGCCGGGATGGTGCCGTCGCCGACAGCGGCGCGCGCAGCGCCCAGCCAGGCTACACCAGTTTCACGCCGTTCGACCCCGAGCACGGCTTCGCGGTTGTCGACGTGCTCAAGGCCGTCGCCCAGCGGCACGACGTCAGCCCGGCCCGGGTGGCCATCGCCTGGCTGCTGTCCCGGCCGGCGGTCACCAGCGTGATCGTCGGTGCCCGCAAGCACGAGCAGTTGGTGGACAACATCGCTGCCTCGGATCTCACCCTTACCGAGCAGGATCTCGCCGAGCTGGACGAGGCCACGAAGCTGCCGGTCTCGTACCCGAACTGGATCCAGGAGGGGTTCTTCGCCGGGATGCGCCACCCGCAGTAGGACCTACTTGAGGATCAGTCGGTTCGTCTGCTCGAAGACGTCCAGGTCGGCCAGGGTCTCCAGGACCGACGCGGAGAGTGGGGACGGGAAGCGGTCACGGGCGAAGAAGCCCGCGTCGGTGGTTTCGTCGGTGACCCGGGTCAGTTGCCCGTCCCACTCCTCCACCTTGAAGGCGGTGGTGAAGACCTGGTAGGTGTGCCCGTACATGTTGGTGCTGGTCCGGTCCGGGCCGGTGTAGAGCGCGAACGCGCAGACCCGTAGCGCCCGCAGGCCGGTCTCCTCGCGGACCTCGCGTACCGCGCAGTCGGCGATGGATTCGCCCAGCTCCATCGCCCCGGCGGGCATGGCCCACTGGCCGTTGTCGGAGCGTTGGATCAGCAGGATGCGGCCCGCGTTGTCGCTGACGACGGCGCGGGCGCCGACGAACATCAGCGTCCGGTCCCCGGCGAGCGCGCGTAACTGCCCCACGTACGAGTCGGCCCAAGAGATGCTCACCCGCGACAATTTACGGGGGTTCCCAACGTGTGACCGCCGACACTAGCTTGTTACCCATGCGTAGCACGATGATGGACGCTCCCCTGCAGGTCTCCCGCATCCTCGATCACGGCGCGGGGGTGCACGGCACGGCCGAGGTGGTCACCTGGACGGGCGCCGAACCCCGTCGGATGACGTACGCCGAGGTGGGCCGCGCGGCGGCCAGGCTGGCCCACGCGCTGCGCGACGAGTGCGGGGTGACCGGCGACGAGCGGGTCGCCACCTTCATGTGGAACAACAACGAGCACCTGGTGGCCTACTTCGCGGTGCCCAGCATGGGCGCGGTGCTGCACACGCTCAACATCCGGCTCTTTCCCGACCAGGTCGTCTACATCGCCAACCACGCGCAGGACCGGGTGGTGCTGGTCGACAGCACGCTCATTCCGCTGCTGGCCCGGGTGATCGGCGAGCTGACCACGGTGCGGCACGTCGTGGTGGTCGGCGGTGGCGACCCGGCCCCGCTGGTGGCGGCGGCCGGCGACCGGATCACCGTGCACCACTGGGACGCGCTGCTCGCCGACCGTCCGGACGTGTACGACTGGCCCGAGGTGGACGAGCGCGACGCCGCGGCGCTCTGCTACACGTCCGGCACCACCGGCAACCCGAAGGGCGTCGCCTACTCGCACCGGTCCATCTACCTGCACTCGTTGCAGGTCTGCATGCCGGAAGGCTTCGGTCTCGGACCGACCGACCGGGAGCTGGCCATCGTCCCGATGTTCCACGCCATGTCGTGGGGTCTGCCGTACGCGGCGTTCCTCTCCGGCGCGTCACTGATCATGCCGGACCGGTTCCTCCAGGCCGCGCCGATCGCCGAGATGATCGCCGCCGAGCGGCCCACCCTGGCCGGCGCGGTGCCCACCATCTGGACCGACCTGCTGGCCTACCTGGACGACCACGACGTGGACAGCTCGTCGCTCACCGAGGTGATCGTCGGCGGTTCGGCCTGCCCACCGGCGCTGATGCACGCGTTCGACGAGCGGCACGGGATCGACGTCATCCACGCCTGGGGGATGACCGAGATGTCACCGCTGGGGTCGGTCTCGCGGCCGCCCGCCGGGGTGGCCGGGGACGAGGCGTGGCGCTACCGCTACACGCAGGGCCGAGTGCCCGCGGGCGTGCAGGCGCGGATCGTCGGCCCGTCGGGCGAGCCGCTGCCCGCCGACGGCACGGCCGTGGGCGAGCTGGAGGTCCGTGGGCCGTGGGTGACCGCACGGTACGTCGGTGACGACGCCCCTGATCCGGAGAAGTTCCGCGACGGTTGGCTACGGACCGGCGACGTCGGCACGCTCTCCCCGGACGGGTACATCACGCTGACCGACCGCGCGAAGGACGTGATCAAGTCCGGCGGCGAGTGGATCTCGTCGGTCGAGCTGGAGAACGCGCTGATGGCCCATCCTGCCGTGCTGGAGGCGTGCGTGGTGGGTGTCCCGGACGAGCGGTGGGACGAGCGGCCGCTGGCGACCGTGGTGGTCCGTGCGGGCGCCTCGGTGACCGCCGAGGAGCTGCGGGACTTCCTGGCCGGCTCGGTGGCCCGCTGGCAGCTGCCCGAGCGGTGGGCGTTCATCGACACGGTGCCGAAGACCAGCGTGGGCAAGTTCGACAAGAAAGTCGTCCGTTCGCGGTACGCCGAAGGTGACCTGACTGTCCGGGAGCTGACAGCACCGTAACGTTTGACCGGGCACCGTCGCCTATGGGCAGAGGAGTACTCCTGACATTCCTCCCCAGAGGGCGGCCCCGGCGTTCGCACCGCGCCGGGGCCGCCCGCTCCACGCGGGTGACCCCGCACCGTCATTGTTGCGAAAATTGTTCGCCTCTGTCCCGATGACGGGGAAATCCGGTCCCCGACGACCCGTTCAGGCGTCGCTGGTGGTGATCAGCACCTTGCCGACCGCCGAGTCCTCCACCGCCTGGTGTGCCGCGGCCGTGTCGGCGAGCGGATAGCGGTGCAGCGGCAGACCGGCATCCGCGCCCACCCGGATACCGCCCTGGTTGGCGGCCGCCGCCACGTCGACGACACCCTGCGCCTTGGCCGCCTTCGGCTCCGTGTAGACCAGCACGAACTGCCACCGGGCGTTCACCACGTACAGCGGGCGGATCGGGAGCGTCATCTCGGTGCCGCCGTTGTCGGCGTACACGCAGACCGCCCCGCCGTTGCGGATCAGTTGCGCGTCCATCGCCGCGTTCTGGGCGGGCGCGACCTCCACGATCGTGTGGACCCCGTCGGGGGCGATCTTGCCGACCTCCTCGACCACGTCCTGCTCGCGATAGTTGATCACGTACGACGCGCCGGCCGACGCCGCGAGCTGCGCCTTCTCGGCACTGCTCACCGTGGCGATCACCGTGGCGTCGGCCCAGCGCGCGAGCTGGATCGCCGCGTTGCCCACCGCGCCCGCCCCGCCCTGCACCAGCACGATGTGGTCGGCCAGCGCGCCGGCGCGCAGCGCGTCCGGCATGAACTCGCCGGCCGTCAGACAGCGGTGCGCGGTGAGGAACGGAATGCCCAGGCTCGCCCCCAGCTCGAACGAGGCGTCGCCCAGCGGCACCGCCTGCCGCACCGGCACCAGCGTGTACTCCGCGCTGGTGCCCCACGGCCGCTGCCAGGCCGCCTCCCAGATCCAGACCCGCTCGCCGATCAGCTCGCCGCCGACTCCTTCGCCGACCGCCTCGACGACACCCGCGCCGTCCTGCCCCGGAATCTGCCACCCGTCCGGCGCGAACGCCCGGCGCGACTTCCAGTCCGTCGGGTTCACCCCCGAGACCGCCATCCGGACCAGCACCTCGCCCGGCCCCGGCTCGGGCACCGGCCGGTCCACCAGTTCCAGCACCGACGGGTCGCCGGTGCGCTCGTAAACGATGGCCTTCATCAGTGATCCCCTCGCTGGCCGGCGTGGCACGCCGCCGGCGTGCCGTCTGCTGCGGTACCCCGCACCGACCCCGTCATGCCAAACCGTCGATCAGCTGCGGGGTCAACTCACCGACCGACCCGAGCGTCACGGCCGCGAGCGCGGCGGCGTCCGGATCGAGGGGGTACGACGCGTGGGGCACCGCCACCACCCGCATCCCCGCCGCCGCGGCCGACCGTACGCCGTTGGACGAGTCCTCCACGGCCGCGCAGCGGGCCGGGTCGACGCCCAGGCGCTGCGCGACGCTCAGGTACACGTCCGGCGCCGGTTTGCCCCGCTCGGTCTCCTCGGTGGACAGGGTCGCGCCGAACGCGTCGGTCAGGCCGGTGGCCTCCAGTGCCGCGGCGATCAGCCGGGTCGGCGACGAGCTGGCCAACCCGAGCGGCCACCGCGCGGCCAACCGGCGTACCACGTCGACCGCGCCGTCGATCAACGGCACGTGCTCCCGGTAGCGCTGCGCCATCTCCCGCACCACCTCGTCGGCCACCTGCGCGGCGGTGCGCCGCACCCCCAGCTCACCGCTCAGGTAGTGGGCCCATTCGCCGGTGCTCATGCCCATCAGCCGACGCTGGGTGTCGGGCTGCCAGGCGCCACCGTGTGCCGCCACGTACGCCCGCCGGACCTCCTCCCACACCGGTTCGGAATCCACGATCACGCCGTCCAGGTCGAAGACCACCGCATCCACCACGGACCCATCCTGCCCGACGGCGGGACCCACGGTCAGCCGGCCAGCGCGGGCAGCCCGATCGGGCTGTCGGGCGGGATCACCGTGTGGCAGGACCGGGCCAAGGGTTCCAGCAGCTCCCGAAGGCGGTCGGTGTCGCCTGGGCCGAGCGTCTGCCACGGATGCCCGGCGGACCGGTCGGTGGCGTCCTCGATCGCCTGGAATTCGGCATGGCCGGCTTCGGTGGGGGTGCCGTCCCCGGCCAGCCAGCCGCGCCGCGTCAGCCGCTCGCGGGCGGCCCGCCACTGCTCCTCGGACCAGCCCCGGCCGAGCAGGCTCTGGGCCGACATGTCCACCGCGACACGCCAGGCCAGTACCTCCACCGGGTCCAGGCCGGCAGCCACCAGGGCGGCGATGTGTCCGTCGCCGCGCAGCTCCCGCAGCGTGGTGGCGGCCTGCCAGAGTCGGGCCAGGGGGTACTCCCCGACCGGCAGCGCCGCGTTGGCCGCCCCGAGCACCCGACCGGCGGTCTGCGCCGCCGAGGCGGCCCGCTCCAGCAGGTCGGCGGCCTCGGCCAGGTGCCCCTCGGGCAGCTCGTAGGTCAGCTCCGCGAGGGCCTGCACCGCGCCGGTCAGCCGGGCGCGCAGCGCCTCCGGCGGGGTGGCCAGCCGCCACACCGCGGGCAGGGCCCGGCTCACCATCGGCGGTGCGAAGCTGAAGAAGGCGGCGACGACCGGAGGGGCCTCGGCGGCGCCCAGCGGCGCGGCCCGGCCGGCGAAGTAGCCCCGCCAGTAGCCGCGCAGCCCGACCGCCTCGTACGCGGCGCGGGCCCGAGGGTGGAAGTAGGTGACCGCATGCACCGGCTCGAAGTACGTCCACATCACCCGGGTGGTACGCCCGAGATCCTCCAGCGCCGTCACAGGTACCTCCACCGTCCCGCGTCCGCGTCGTCACCCCGGACTGCGGCCGCCCGGGGTGACGCCGAACCTACTGCCGGAGGGTGACGGGCAGGAAGCCCCATGTGAACAAAGCCATCGCGCCGGGGTGACAACCGGGGCGATCCGGACGGGTCACTGGGCGGCGAGCACGTCCACCACGAAGCGCAGCGGACCGGTCGGCCGACCGCCTGCTTTGGCCTCGTCGTTGCCGTACGCCAGCTCGCCCGGGATGTCGAGCTGCACCCGGCTGCCCACGGTCACACCGACCAGACCCTGGTCCCAGCCGGGGATGACCTGGCCCACGCCGATCGGGAAGGTGGCCGGCTGGCCGGCGTTCCAGGACGAGTCGAACTCCTTGCCGTCCTTGTAGAAGACGCCCACGTAGTTGGTGGTGATGTTCTGCCCCTTCTTGACCGCCGGGCCGGTGCCCTTGATCATCGGGGTGACCGTGAGCTTCTTCAGCTCGCCCGTGCCCGCCTTCACCGTCGGCTTGCTGCCCAACGCCGGGTCCGCGCCCTCGGGAAGCTGCGGCGCGGGCGGCGCGGTGGGGGCGTCCGGTGCCGCGGCGGAGGCGGACGGGTTGGCGCCGGAGGCGTTGCTGGGCTTGTCGTCCCGGTTCTTGTCGATCCAGACGAAACCGCCGATGAGCAGCGCCATCACGGCGACACCGACGATCCCGCCGGCCCAGGCCTGGCGGCGGCGCTTCGCCTCGGCCGCCTTCTGCGCCGCCAACTGGGCGGCCAGCCGCCGCCCCGCCTTCGTCGCCGGGCTCTGGCCCTCCGACCGGTTCTCCTGCGTGCGCTCGCTCACGTCGTCGACTCCCTGCTGCGAAGGTGTGGCCGGCACCCGGTGCCGGGGGGAAAGCCGACGCACACGGTACCCGCCCGGCGGCCCGCTGTGCCCGCCCCGGACGACTCGGATTGCCCAGAAACGCCGTCTGCGGGACGTTACTCCGGGACCACCATGAAGTCGGTCACGAACGAGGTGACCCTCCCGTCGGCGGTCCGCCCGATCCAGGTGCCGTAGCAGCCGTCGCCCCAGCCCGTGGCGACCGTGACGATGTTCGCGCCGGTGGCCTCGTCCAGCACGGCCGTGATCAGCCCCGGAACCGGCGACGAGGGCAGCCCGGCGGGGATGAAGACGTCCTCGATCCGCTCCTCGTCCCAGCTCTCCAGGGCGGCGAGCGCGGTCGGGTCGGCGAGCGTGCCGGCACCGGCGTCCACGCCGTACCCGAAGTAGTCGTCGGCGCCGAGCGCGGCGACGTCCTGGTCGCCCACCACGGCCTGCTCCCAGCGGGTCGTCGGCTCGGCGCGGATCACCAGTTCCAGCGCGGCCACCCGCCGGTCCACCTCGGCGTCCTCCCGCAAAACCACGGCCACCCAGGCGCGGCCGGGATACCGCCCCGGCGCGACGGTCACCGTGTACGGCTCGGCCTCCGGTACGACCAGCGGATCGCACCCGACGACCCGGCCGGTCGGCAGTACGACGTCGCCCAGCGGATGGGCCTCGACGAGGTACGCGCCGTGTTCGTCGGTGAAACGCGCCCCGGGCGTCAACAACCGGTCCAGGTCAGGGGTGTGCGGCATGGGGGCTCCTCCGGTGGCCGACGGCCGGCGGAGCGTACCCGGTCCGGCGGACACCGTCGGTGCCGCGTACCTCAGGCGCTCTTGCGGGGTGCGGTCTTGCGCGCGGCGGTCTTCTTCGCGGGCTCGGCCTTCTTCGCTGCGGTCTTCTTGGTGGCGGTCTTCTTCGCCGGCTCGGCCGCCTTCTTCTCGGCGGTCTTCTTCGTCGCGGTCTTCTTCGCGGGCGCCTTGGCGGCCTTCTTCTCGGCCGCCTTCTGCGCCGACCGGGCCGACGAGATGGGCGTCGGCTCGCCGCCGCCACCCCGCGCGGGCTGCTCGCCGCGCGCCGCCCGGGCCCGGTCCACCGAGGCCTTCAGCGCGGCCATCAGGTCCACCGCCGCGGCTGGGGCCTCCTCGACCTCCTCCGGCTGGACGACCTCCCGACCCTCCACCTTGGCGTCGATGACCTCCTGCAACGCGGCCCGGTAGTCGTCGGTGAAGACGTCCGGCTCGAACTCCCCGGTCATCGAGTCGATCAGGGAGCTGGCCATCGCCAGCTCCGGCGGACGCACCTTGAGGTCCTCGTCGAGGAATCCGAACTCGGGGGTACGGATCTCGTCCGGCCAGAGCATCGTGTTGAGCAGCAGCACACCTTCGCGGACCCGCAGGGTCGCCAACTGCTCCCGCTGGCGCAGCGCGACCTTGACGATGGCCACCCGCTCCGAGTCGAGAAGCGCGTCCCGCAGCAGCACGTACGGCTTGGTGGCCGTGCCCTCCGGCTCCAGGTAGTAGGCCTTGTTGTAGAGGATCGGGTCGACCTGCTCGGCGGGGACGAACTCCAGCACGTCGATCGCCCGGGAGCTGGTCAGCGGCAGGTCGGCGAAGTCCTCGTCGGTGAGGATCACCATCTCGCCGCCGCCGATGTCGTAGCCCTTGGCGATGTCGTCGTAGGTGACCTCCTCGCCGCAGACCGAGCAGGTGCGCTTGTAGCGGATGCGACCGCCGTCCTCGCGGTGCACCTGGTGGAACCGAATGTCCTTCTCCTCGGTCGCCGAGTAGAGCTTCACCCCGATCGAGACGAGCCCGAACGACACGGCTCCCTTCCAGATGGCACGCATCCTGCGCTCCCTTCCCCGATATCGACCATGCTCGCATCCGCAGGAACTCCACGCGAGGTGTTCGGCCTGCTACTACAGTCGGGTCGTGCCCGGCGCGCCGCTCAAGCCGATGCTCGCGATGACCGGGCCGCTCCCGGCGGGTGACGGCTGGGCGTACGAGTTCAAGTGGGACGGGGTCCGGGCGCTCGCCAACATCTCCGGCGGTGCCCAACACCTGTATGCCCGCTCCGGCGTGGAGATCACCGCCGCGTACCCCGAACTGGCCACCCTGTCCTCGCAGGTCGACGACGCGCTGCTCGACGGCGAGGTGGTGCTGCTGGGCGAGGGTGGGCAGCCGTCGTTCACCGCGTTGGCCGAGCGGATGCACGTCCGGGACCACGCCAAGGCTGCCCGGCTGGCGGCGGTGATGCCGGTGACGTACATGATCTTCGATCTGCTGCGCCTGAACGGCGACGATCTGACCGGCTGGTCGTACGAGCGTCGCCGGGAGGCCCTGGACGCGCTCGCGCTCGGCGGCGCGCGGTGGGCGGTGCCGCCGGTGTTCGCCGACGGCCCGGCCACCTACGAGGCCGCCGGGGAGCACGGTCTGGAGGGCGTGATGGCCAAGCGGGTCGGCGCCGTCTACCGCCCCGGGGTTCGCTCGCCGGACTGGGTGAAGGTCAAACTGGAGGTGACCGGCGACTTCGTCGTCGGGGGCTGGCGGCCGGGCGCGCGTCGCATCGGCGGGCTGCTGGTCGGGGTGCCCGGCCCGGACGGCCGGCTGACCTACCGTGGTCGGGTCGGCGGCGGGATCGGCGCGGCCATCGAACGGCAGCTGCTCGCCGAGCTGGAGCCGCTGCGTACCGGCGCGTCACCGTTCGCGGCGGGCGTGCCGCGCGAGGATGCCCGGGGGGCCATCTGGGTAGCACCCCGGGTGGTGGTGGAGGTGAAGTACGGCCAGCGCACCCCCGACGGCCGGCTGCGCTTCCCCCGGGTGCTGCGGTTGCGCCCGGACAAGCCGCCGGAGGAGGTCGACGATGCCGGCTGAGAAGCTGCGGGTGGACGTCGAGGGCCGCGCGTTGGAGCTGTCCAACCTGGACAAGGTCCTCTATCCGGCGGTCGGCTTCACCAAGGGCGAGGTGATCGACTACTACACCCGGATCTCGCCGGTGCTGCTGCCGCACCTGGCCGACCGGCCGGTCACCCGCATCCGCTTTCCGAACGGGGTGGACGACAAGTCCTTCTTCGAGAAGAACAAACCGGCCGCGACCCCCGACTGGGTACGCGTCGAGACGCTGCCCGCGCCCGGGTCGACGAAGGGTCGGGAGACCATCGACTACGTCGTCGCCGACGACCTGCCCACCCTGGTCTGGCTGGCCAACCTCGCCGCGCTGGAACTGCACACGCCGCAGTGGAAGGTCGGCGAGCACCCGGACATGATGGTGGTCGACCTGGACCCGGGACCGCCGGCCGGGCTCGCCGAGTGCTGCCCGGTGGCGGTGCTGATGCGCGACCGGCTCGCCGACGACGGCATCGACTCGTACCCGAAGACGTCCGGCAAGAAGGGCATGCAGCTCTGCTGCCCGATCGCCGGCACCCAGTCGGCCGACGACGTCTCCGCCTACGCGCGTCGAATCGCGCAGGAGTTGGAGAAGGCGCACCCGAAGCTGATCGTGTCGAAGATGGCGAAGAACCTTCGTCCGGGCAAGGTCTTCATCGACTGGAGCCAGAACAACGCGGCGAAGACCACCGTCGCGCCGTACTCCCTGCGGGCGCAGTCGGTGCCGTCGGTATCGACGCCGCTGACCTGGGACGAGGTCGAGGCCGGCGGGCGCGGCCGGAAACCGGCCGTCCGCCAGTTCACCGCCGCCGAGGTCCTGGACCGGGTCGAGGAGTACGGCGACCTGCTGGCCGCGCTGCTCGACAGCGGCCCGGAACTGCCCGACTGAGACCAGCCCTTCAGGACGTCCGCTCGTGGCAGGTCAACATCGGCAGTTCAGTTTCCGTGCGGCGGGTCGGGCTGTCCGCGGATCAGCGCGGCGAGTTCGTCGAACAACCGGTCCTGGGCGGCCGCCTCTGCCGATGCCGGGTCCGTGTTCTGGATGAAGCCGTGCTCCAGGCTGGCCTCCTGCCAGTGCACCACCCGTGCCCCGGCCTGCGCCAACCGGTGGGCGTAGGCATCGCCTTCATCTCGCAGCGCGTCGTGCTCGGCGGTCACGATGAGCGCATCGGGCATGCCGTGCAGGTCTGCTGCCAGCAAGGGGCTGGCGGGCGCGCGATCGACAGGGTCGGGCGTCCACTGCGTAATGGCCCAGGCGAGGAAGTCGGCATCAAGCGCGTGACCGTTGCCCATTTCCACGATGCTGGCCTGTGAGAGCGTCAGGTCGGTGTTCGGGCAGATCAGGACCTGAAGGGCGGGCAGGGGATTGCCCGCGTCGCGCAGCCGCAGGCAGGCCATGGTCGCCAGGTAGCCGCCGGCACTGTCCCCGGCAACCGCTGCCGGGCGCGCCCAACGGAGCACCGACACCACGTCCTCGATGGCCGCAGGGTAGGGATGCTCCGGCCCACGCCGGTAGTCGACGGCCAACACCTCGACGTCGCACGCGTCCGCGATGCGGCGACAGGTTCGGTCATGGGTGTCCAGGTCACCCAGGACGAAGCCGCCACCGTGGGCAAAGACAACCAGCGGCCGCGCCCGCTCGGAGGGCCGGTAGTGGCGCAGAACGATCCCGTTCGGTCCACGGAGATCTTCGACCTTGGTCAACGCGGGACCTGGGGGACGGTTTGCGGCTCGCCGCCGCGCATCTGCGCGGAGTTTCGACACGTCGGGGCGGATCATGGAGCATCTCGCTTCTGCCACGGGCCCATCCCGAAGAGAGTGCGGATGAACATGGCCGTCAGGATGTGGTCAACGATAACGAGGGCTTCGACCGGCCGTTCGCCGCGTGCTCGTGACAACACCGCGCCGCCCGGCGCCCGCCTGATCGAGGGGCGCCGGGCGGTCGGCGGTCACTTTTGGCCGAAGACCTTCCGGCTCGCGCCGAGGCGCAGGAGCACCGTCTCGCCGGTGGCGTCCTTGACCCCGTCGTTGTCGGTGATCGCGTACACCTCGCCGTTGCCGGACACGGTCAGACCCTCCAGTTTCTCCTGGGTCCAACCGTTGGTGGCCCGGAGCGCGGGCAGCACGTCGACGGCGAGTTTCTTCGGGAGCACGGTCAACGGGCCGGTCGCCGCCGCGACCGGCAGCGGCACGGTGTAGATCCGCTTCACCGTGGCGGCGGGGCCGTTGAGCTTGTCCCGCTCGATGACCGCCAACCGGTCGCCGACCACGGTGATCTCGGAGAGCCCCATCCAGTCGCCCGGCACGGTGGTGCTCTCCAACTGGTAGCCGAACCAGCTCCAGGTGCCCGCCGTGACGTCGTACCGGCCGAGACGCACGATGCCGGCCGGGTCGGTGCTCAGCTCCCGCTGCACGGCCACCCAGACGATCTCCCGGCCCTGCCGGTCGGTCGTCGCCGTGACGCCCTCCAGGCCCTGCTTGCCCAGGCCGGCAGCGACCTCGGCGGGCAGCGCGACGCTCTGCCGGGTCACCCCGGCAGCGTCGAGCCGGACCAGCCTGTTCTCCGTGCCCTTGGCACCCTCGACGGCGAGCCAGAAGCCGCCCTGCGGGCGGGCGAAGATGCCCTCCGCGTCGTATCCGACCGGCGTGCCGGCCGCGTCCCGCACCGGCAGCGCGCCGGTGATCACGGCGGGCGTGCGCTTCGCGTCGATGGTGAGGATCCGGGTCTGGCTGTACGCCGCGTCGGTGACGCTGTAGAGCTGGTCCCGCTTACCCGGCACCGCGCTCAACGCGCCGAGTGCGCCCCACCCGATCGGAGCGCCTGACTCCTCCGACGCGGAGACGATGCTTGGGAAGGCCGTGGTGCCCCTGCCGATCCGGAAGAGAGACACCGATGCCCGGACGTTGACCGACGCGTCGTCCGTCTCGCTGGAGACGGCGAGCAGGCCGCGCGACGGGATGGGCAGCAGGCCCTCCGGTCCGTTGGTGGTCGGCAGGATCTGCCGGAACACCGGCCGGGTGGGGTCGCCCAGTTCGTACACGGCGACGAAGTTGCTGCGCTCCGAGCCGACGAAGGCGTACCGGACGCCGTCGTACTCGGCGACTGCCACGCCCTCCGGCTCGGTGCCCTTCTTGCCGGCCCGGTCCTCGTTGTGCAGCCCGTACGTGACGGCGAGCCGCTCGAAGGTGTTGCCGGCGTCCCAGGCGACCCGCCCGGTCCGGCTGTCGAAGACCGACCAGCCACGCGTGCCGCCGTGCCAGTCACCCTCGTTGGCCGTGGCCAGGTAACGGTCGTCGACCCAGGCCACCGCGTCCGGCTCGCGCGGGACGTCGGTGATGCTGCCGGTCAGGTCGATGACACCGTCCTTCGTGGTGTCGACCCCGCTGATCGTGGCGGTGCCCGCGCTGAACACCTTGGTGATCCGGCCGGTGGGCAGGTCGATCAGGGCGACGCCGTTGTTCTCCTGAAGCGTCACGGCCAGCTCGTTCCGGCCGTTGATCGAGACGTACTCCGGCTCCGGGTCGGTCGGCGCGGCCAGCCCGGCGTGGACAAGCGCGGGCAGCGCGCTGCCGTCGGCGCCGGTGAGCGCGACCGGTCGCAGCCGCCACCCGGCCGGGGACTTCCCGGTCAGGTCGACGACCTGCACGAAGCCGGCGGGCGCCTGGGGAAGGTCGCCCTCCTCGCCGCCCGGCGGGGTGGCCTCCTCGTCGCGCTCGTTCTCGATGGCGATCGCGGCGTACCGCTTGTCCTTGCTGACCGCGATCGAGTCGGGCTGACCGCCGAGGTCGAAGCTCGTCACCCGCTGGCGAGTTGCCAGCTCGATCACGTCGAGTCGGCCGGACGGCTCGGTGTAGCTGCTGCTGGTGTTCACCACCACCAGCACGTACCGGCCGACCACGGTCACCGAGGTGGGCTCGTCCTCGGCGTCGCCGAGCTGCGCCAGCGAGAGCGTGCCGAGGCCCTGTGGCCGGTCCGACCGGGAGATGTCCAGGAAGCCGATGCGCCGGGCCAGCGCATCGGTGTAGATCAGGGTGCGGCCGTCCTCGCTGACCGTCGAGATCTCGGCGACCGTCGCGGTCGCGGGGTCCTCGCCGGCCGGGCGGTTCTGGAAGACCGGGTACGTGGCGACCCGGTCAAAGGCGAGTGCCGGTCCCGGGTGGTGGTGTACGCCGGCCGTGGCGGGGGTGGTCCCGGTCAGGCTGGCGGCAGCCACACCGGCCGCGGTCAGCGCGGTGAGTGTTCTTCTGAGTGTCAAGGACTTCCTCCGTCGGTTCGTACCCGCTCGGAGGCTGGCACTCGCCGGGGAGCGTCAGCTTGCCGCGACGTGAACAGCGGGCGAAGCGCTGAAGCGACGTCAGCCGCTGCGACGGCGTTTAATCGCCGCTGACCGTGATCATCGTGCCGCCTCCACCGCGTCGGCTGGTACGAGCGACTGGGCCAGCCGGGCGTAGCTGTCGCCTCCGTGGCCCGCCGCGATGGCCCGCTCGATGATCGATTGCACGGCCTGTAGCGGCGTGGGGTCGACACCGCGTGCGGCCGCGGCGTCCCGGACGTGGCCGATCGCCGAGCCGGCCGACGCGATGGTGGAGATGTCGGCGGCGAAGGCCCCGGACGTGAGTTGGTCGGCGAACCGGTCGGCCATGTCGGGCAACAGGCCACCGATTCCTCTGGCGAAGCGAGCGAACGCGGTCGGGGCGATACCTTCGGTGCTGGCCAGGGCGAAGGCGTGCGCGAGCCCGCCGACGGACATGGCGAACAGGTCGAGCAGCGCCATCTCGTACGCCGCCGCCGTGCCGACGTCCGCGCCGAGGTAGGCGCTGGATCCACCGAAGCTCTCCAACCGGGGAAGGCTCTCGTCGAAAAGGGTTCGCGGACCGCTGTAGAGAATCGTCGCGGCCGGTGTCCCGATGGTGGGCGCGGGCGTCAGGATGGCGCCGTCGAGGTAGTTGACATTCCGCTGCGCTGCCCAGCCCGCCATCTCCCGTGCCTCGGCGGCGTGTCCGCTGCTGAGGTTGACGAATGTTCCGCTCGGCGGGCGTTCGAGCCCCGACAGCACGGCGCGGACCGCCTCGTAGTTGATGACGCAGGCGATGACGACGGATGCCCGGTCTACGGCGTCGGCCACCGTCGGAGCGAGGATCGCCCCCCGGGCCACCAGCGCGGTCGCCTTGGCGGGTGAGCGGTTCCAGAGCACGGTGGGGTGGCCGGCGGCGAGCGACGCGGCGGCCAGCGCCCGGCCCATCGGGCCGAGCCCCAGCACGGCGACGGTGCCGGATTGATTGTCCAGGTTGGGGTGGGTCACGGCGACGACGCTAAACCTTGACGTTGACGTGAAGGTCAAGCCCTGATCTGCTGTCGGGGTGCGGATCAGCGAACTGGCGCGGGAGGCGGGCACCACCCCCCGCGCCCTGCGCTACTACGAGGAGCAGGGCCTCCTGCAGCCGGCCCGTCTCGCGAGCGGTTACCGCCACTACGACTCCCAGGCGCTGCGGGCGGTGCGGCACATCCAACTGTTGTTGTCCGCCGGCTTGAACACCGCGGCGATCGCCGAGATCCTTCCCTGCATCCCGGATGACGCCACCGTGCTGGCTCCCACCTGCCCCGAGCTCCTCGACGCTCTCGCGGTGGAGCGCGATCGGATCACCACGTCCATCGACCAGCTCGCCGGTGCTCGCGCGGTTCTGGACCGGCTCATCCAGGCCGGCGCCCGGGCCCGCGACCAGTTCTGAGCACCGTCCGGCCTGCGAAGGGTGGCCGCCGCGACAACCTTCTGCGGGCCCGCTGCGTGGTAGGGGCGTGACCGACCAACAGAATCCTCTGTCCGCGACGGACCGGTCCTACGTCGCGTTCGTCGAGGTGGCGTGGGAGCGACATATCCGGCTGGCCATGCTGCTCTGCGGCGACCGCTGGCGGGCCGAGGAGTTGCTCCAGGACAGCCTGGTCCGGGTCTACGAGCGGTGGCGGCGGCTGTCCCGACTCGACGACCCGCACGCCTACCTTCGCCGGGCGCTGGTCAACAACCACACCTCGATCTGGCGGCGCCGCCGCCGCGAGAGCCTCGTCGCGGACGTTCCCGACCGGGCCGCCCCGGGTGGCGGCAGCGACCCCGACGCCGACGTCCTGCGCCGGGCGCTGCTGGCGCTGCCGGCGAAGCAACGCGCGGTCGTGGTGCTGCGCCACTACGAGGACCTGAGCGAGCGCGAGGTCGCTCAGATCCTGGGTTGCTCGCTGGGCACCGTCAAGAGCCAGAACGCCCGGGCGTTGGGCGCGTTGCGACACCTCCTGAACAGATCCTTCGACTCGGTGAGCAGGTGACAGTCATGAACGACATCGACGACCGTCTGGTACGCGGCCTACACGACCTCGTGGACGGCGAACCGGATTCCGCCCCGGACGTGTCGGCGCTGCTCGAGCGCGGTCGGCGGGGTCGCCGCCGTCGGGCCACCGCCCTGGCGGGTACGACCTGCGCGCTGCTGGCGTTGGGTGTCGGCACCGCCGTCACGGTGACGACGAACGCCCCACCCGAGCGTCCCGGCGTCACCGCCCGGGCCGCGCGTCCGGAGCAGGTCTCGCCGGCGCTGCGCCTGGTCTCGGCGGCCACCGCCAGCGAGAACATCAGCTACCGGATGCGCCTGGACAACTCGGGGCCGGGCGGGCTGACCTACGAGGGCGCGTTCGACCCGAGGACCGCCACGGGGTACGTGCGCGTGCCGCACGACGACTCGATCCAGACCGAACTGCTGATTGACGGCACCCGGTACGAGGGCGCGGAACGGCCGCAGGGCGAGCTGCCGCCCGACAAGGGACCGGGCGAGACGTACGGCCGCTATGGGCAGTACCCCGGTAGGTACGACCGCCTCTCCTTGCAGGGCGACGGGAACGCCGTGTTGGGTGCTGCCCAACCCGACCCGGCCGCCCTGTTCGCCGCGTTGAGCAGCGCGAACGCGACGGTCACCGAGAACCCGGACGGCACCCTGCACTTCACGTACACGACGGCGGCCCGGGACTGGTCGAGCAGCACGGCCGGTGACGTCACGCTGGACGGCGACGGCCGGATCGCGACGGTGGCGCTCACCGTCACCTGGGAGTCGACGGCGAAGGGCCGGCTGGACCGGGGGACGGTCACCTCGACCCTCGCGCTGTTCGACTACGGCGTCGAGGTGAAGGTCGAACGCCCGACCGACGTCGTCATGGTCTCCAGGTAGCAGCGGGTGGCCCGGCGTCCACACTGGTGGACGCCGGGCCGGACGGGGCAGGGCGCAGTCGCCACCACGCGCCCACGACCAGGGCCAGGGTCACGACACTCACCGCGACGTCGCCGGCCAGGGCCGCTGCCGGGCTCGCCGGGGAGTACGGCGGCACCAGGTACGCGAACGCGGCGGCGCTGACCACGTTCGCTGAGGCGGCGGCGAGCACGTGCCGCTGCCCCCAGCGCACGCCCCCCGACCAGTACACGACCAGCGCGCCGACCGCTGCCGCGACCGTTAGCGCGACGAGCACCCCCGGCCAGCCGGGCGTCGGGTCGGTGAAGAGGTGGGCGACGACGACCAGTAGGCCGACCCAGAGCGGGTGCGGCACCCGCCGGGCGCGACGCGGACGGGCTTGCCGCCAGCGGGGCAGCAGGGCCGCCGCGACCAGGGCGAGGACGACCGCCGTGGCGAAGCCCAGTTGCAGCGGGCTGGCCAGGAAGTTCTTGCGGCCCTCGGGCGAGGTGAAGACCAGCAGGCTGCCGAGCAGATAGAGCACTCCGACCACGGCGAGCCCGGGTCGCCCGAGCCACGGCCGACGCCGCCGCTTCGCGCCGAGGAACGACTCGACGAACACGATCGGCGCGCAGATGGTCAGCAGGATGTGGTTACCGACGTAGTCGTACGCCTGCCGGAGGCTGAACCCGAGCCCCGGCACCAGCGACGCCTCGGCGGCGGAGCGGGTGTCGGCGTACTGGGTGTCGTCGAGGTAGCCGGGGTTGAACAGCGACTGGTCCACCAGACCGGCCTGCAGGACGCCGAACGCGGCGGCGAGCAGCACGATCGCCGGCCATCCCGCGCCTAGGCGTCGGGCGGCCTCCCGGATCAGGATCGCCGCTCCGCCGTACATCGGGCCCAGGGCGATGATCACCGGGAGGAAGTCGTCGATGGCGAAGCCACCCCACGAGCACTCGGCCGCCCAGGGCGCGAGCAGCAGCAACGCCACCACCGGCACGAGCCGGCGGCGCAGCGGCGGACGGTCGGCACGGTCGGGTTCGGTCGGCACGGATGCTCCTCGGCGGCTCGGTCGGGGGTCGCCGGTCACCGTGCGCGAGCCAGCCGGCTAGCCGCTACGGCCATCGGCCGATGGCCACGGTGACCAAAGTCGTTGCGTAGGGTGGTGCGGACGTCGTCACCACCGGGAGCACGCGGATGCAGCCACACGCCACGGCCGACCTGACGGTCCCGCCCACCGCCATCGAGAGCCCGCTGCTCAGCTACCGGGACGAGGCGACCGGCGAGCGCGTCGACCTCACCGCCCAGCAGGTCGGCGCCTGGTCCGCGCGCAGCGCGAGCCTGCTGCGGGACGGCTGCGGGCTCGGCCCCGGCAGCCGCGTAGCGGTGTTACTGCCGCCGCACTGGCGTACCGCCGCGGTGTTGTTGGGGGCGTGGGCGTGCGGCCTGGCGGTGTCGTTCCGGCCGCGTGCCACGGCGGGCCTGCCGGTGCTGGAGCCCGGCGGCGACCGGCCGTTCGACGCGGTCTTCGTGACGCCGGAACGCCAGGACGACTGGTTGGAGGACGTGCCGGACGCGCCGCACCGCTACCTGGTCGGCACCGGGCCGGGCCGGCTCGCCGACGTGCCGCTGGGCTGGTTGGACTGGTCCGCCGAGGTGCTTCGCCACCCGGACGTCACGCCCGACCACACCGCGATCCGCCCGTCGGACCCGGCGAGCGCGGACGGCACGACCTACGGACAGTGGGGTGCGCTCGCCCGGGAGGTCGCCGGAATGCTCGACCTGCGCGCCGGTGACCGGCTGCTGGTGGATGCGGCCGAGCACGAGCAGCCACTGAAGTGGCTGCTCGCGCCGCTCTCGGCCGGCGCGTCGGTGGTCATCAGCGCCAACCTCGACCCGGCCCGACGGGACGCGGTCGTCGCCGCCGAGCAGGTCACCCGGATCCTCTGACCTGCCTAGATCTGCGTTCTCGCTTCTTCGATCTGCCGCACGACGGCATGGGCGCCGTGCGCCTGCGCGATGGCGTCCGCCTCGTCGAGGGTCGCGAGCGCGTCCGCGTGGCGGTCCTGGGCGGCGGCGACGTAGGCCAGCCCGACCATGTTGGCGGCCACACCGGACAGCGCTCCGATATCTCGGCGCAGCCGTGACGACTCCTCCAGCCGCTCGCGCGCTTCATCCAGCCGGCCGGCCATGTGCGCCGCGATGCCCAGGTGTCGCAGGGCCTCGGCCTCGGTCGACCGGTCGCCGACCTGCGCCGCCAGTTGGCGGGACCTTTCCAGGTGCGGGACGGCGGTCTCGTTGTCGCGCCGGATGATCTGGTGCAGGCAGCCGATCCAGAACAGCGCCTCGGCCTGGCCGCGGGTGTCGGCGAGGGCCTGGTACAGCTCGTTCGCACGCTCGAACAACGGCAGTTCCGCCGGGTCCTCGACGGGGGGCGTGTCGCCCCGGGCGCGTTCGTCGAGATACCGCGCATGCAGGATCCGCCCACGGGCCAACGCGGCGTCGGCCTCCACCGCGTCCAGGTCGCGTTCGGCGTCGGCCAGTACGCGGGCATCGCCGCCGTACACGGCCTGTTCGTAGAGCTTTTGGGCCCGTTCGATGCGATCTTCGGCGTTCATTCGCCGCCCCCGTCCTGGCATCGCCACTGCGTGCCGGATCAGCAGCCTAGTGGTCGAGGCCCGCACTGTGTGGACGGTCGGCGACGGGTGGCGCGGGCATGCCCGCAGTCGCGCGGAGCGACCCAATCAGCGCTGCCTGGACGGGTTCCGTTACATCGGCATATTCCCTGTTCAGAGGGTCTTTTGTCGATGTCGTGGACGTGTTCTCATACCGATGCGACGGCATCGTCGAACCCGCACCGCTCCCTCACCGAAAGGTGCACCGATGCAGAGCAGATCCCCCTTCCGACTGGCGGTCCTCACCGCCACCGCCGCCACGTTCCTGGCGTCCGGCGGCGCGTCCGGGGCGCTGGCCACCGCCGCCCCCGTGACCGCGTCCCCGGGTGTCACCGCCTGCGCCAGCGAGCCGAGCGCCGCCCGGGTCACCTCCGGCGCGACGGCCCAGGAGCCGGCGCTGTACTCGAAGAACGAGGCCAACGCCTACGGCTTGATCAAGGACGCGCCGCGCCTGCCCAACGGCAGCGTGACCGTGCCGACGGTCTTCCACATGGTCTCCGACCACCCGTTCACCGCCGCCGAGACGGCCCGCTGGAAGACCCTCATCGCGGCGCAGATGACGGTCCTCAACGACTCGTACGCCGGGCGCACGTCGGCGGACGCCTCGGACACGCCGTTCCGGTTCTCGCTCGTCGACACGACGTGGACGGTGAACAGCGCCTGGTACACGGTCGAGCCGGGCAAGAACGAGCGCGACATGAAGAAGGCGCTCTACACCGGCGACTCGGAGACCCTCAACGTGTACGCGGCCAACATCGGCGGCGGGCTCCTCGGCTGGGCGTACTTCCCGAAGGGCTACAACAACGGCCGCGACTACATCGACGGCGTGGTGATGCTCGACGAGTCGATGCCGGGCGGCACGGCCGGCAAGTACGCCCTCGGTGACACGCTGACCCACGAGGTCGGGCACTGGCTGATGCTGGAGCACACCTTCGCGCACGGCTGCTCGGCGTCCGGCGACTTCGTCGCGGACACCCCCCGCGAGGCAGCCCCGCAGTTCGACTGCCCGGTCGGCGCGGACTCCTGCACCGCGCCCGGCCTGGACCCGATCCACAACTTCATGGACTACACGCAGGACTCCTGCATGGACATGTTCACCCCCGGCCAGGCCGACCGAATGAGCGACGCCTGGCTAGCCTTCCGCGCCGGCTGACCTGTCGGGGCTGCCGGGCAGCTTGCGCGTGTTGATCAACTTGAGCGTGTTGATCAAGAGGTTTGCGTCACCGGAAAGCTGATCGGTGACGCAAACCTCTTGGTCATCTCCGGGAGAGGACTCGCCGGGAGCAGGGCGCGGTGTGGTCGGGCGGCAGGGTGCAACGGCCGCCGGCGGGTAGTCGCTGGTCGCAGAAGACCCAGTGGCGTACGCACTGCTGGTCCTCGGCCGACACGGTCACCCCGCCCGGCTCGACGTGGGCGCTGAGCCGGGCCAGCACGCGGGCGGCGGTACGGGCGAAAATCCGGGCCCGGAACAGGTCGGGCGCGGTCACCGGCAGGTGGATCACCCAGCGCTCGGTCATCGGTCTTGGCTTGCTGCCGTCGGTGGTCTTTCTTCGCGTCGGTTCAGCAGCCGGCGGATCAGGTCGCGCACGGGGGACCGCCCTTCGTCGGGTCGCGTCGAAGTGGAGGGGGCGGCCTCCGCCGGTTGCGGGCGGCGGAGACCGCCCCACCCTGCGACCGCAGCCTCGATCGGCGGTACGGCAGCAGGGCCGCGCCGGGGGAGCGCGGAGGGTGGGGTCTCGGCGGCGATGCGAGACCGGTACGAGAGGCGCCAACCGACCGCAGCAGCACCGCATCACCGACAGTGACGCTACCGATGCAGCATCACCTACGTCAAGTACTGCTCCATCCTCTTTTGCCGAACCATCATCACCTCCAGCTATGTCACCACCATCACCTCTTTCAGTACATGCATTGCCTACGTCGAGGGGGTGGATCAATACTGGGTGGGCCAACCGACTGCAAGGGGCCGCATCGTGCCTATCCCGCCCACCATGGACGAGCTGCTAGACGACCTGCGAGGCAAGATCAAGGACGGTACGTATCCGCCTGGGAGCCAGTTGCCTTCGGGTCGCGCGCTCGCCGACTCCTACGATGTTTCGCACTCGACGATCCAGCGGGCGGTCGCGACGTTGCGGGAGCAGGGCGTACTGGTCGGCCGTCCGGGTCGCGGCGTCTTCGTCGCGGAGACCACCCGGCGCTGACGCGCGCTGGCCGGCTTCCTAGTTCGGGCACGGTCCGGGGGCTGGCACAACGCCTTAAGCCTTAAAGCTGCCTCTGGGCAGCGCACAGGCTACGAGTGACCGGAATGGCTGGCCTGATCAAGGAGATGAGGCATCGTTGTCCGACGACGACAGTAGCTATAGCGATGATGCCTTCTACGCGTGGATGGAGGCCATGCACCGGCTCACCTCTGAGCAGGCGACAGCGAGGTCATGGCGGCGCGGTAGGTACAGCTTCGCCCACCGTCTTGGCGAAGCGTTGGTGGGTTCTACTGACGACCAGCCGGCACTCGTGGGCCCGGTGGTCTATGGAGTCTGGTTGCGCTGGGGACTGCTGTATATCGGCCAGACCACCAAGGCAGAACCGCGGTTGCGTGACTTGGCGGTGGGAGAAAGCCATCACCTTCCCAACACTTTCCCGCCCGAGATCTGGCACAAGGTTCTGGTCGTGGCCTGGCCCGAGCTTCCTCAGGCTCGGCCCCTCGCCGAGAATCTCGGCCCTGACGTTGTCGGGCTGGCGCTTGAGCACGCGCTACAGGAGCGACTGTGCCCACTAGTAAACTCCGAGCGGCGGACTCCCGAAGGTGGGTGGCGTGAGGTGGCCTGGGGAGGCAGCAGGTCTCGCGGCGCCCGAGCGGTACCTGACGTTGTAGACCTGGTCCGGGCGGTTGGTGAAGTCTGGGACGCAGCTTCGGCCCAGCCTTCCGAGAGAAGCGAATTGCCGCCGTCCTGTCGGCTCGTCTTCCCCGGCCAACTGTTGTCGCAGAAGCATTCCTCGACGCTGTGAGGACCACCATGCGGCGGCCAGTCGCTCTTTCAGTCAAGGCGATCCCGCTGTCTTGATCGGCCAACCTCCCGGACGCACTGGTCAACGTACGCACCGCACAGTTGATCAACTAACTGTTCACCCCCGCTGCGCCCGTTTCTCATCAAGCTCGCCTGGTGAGTTCGCCAACGGCCGGCAGGGTCACTGAACGGCCGCGCCCACCGGCGTGCCACAGCACCTGTAGACCGGAGCGCTGGCATGCCCGCAACCGCTCGGTGGCCCCGCCGCGTCGTGATCTCGGCGGCGTTCACCCTCACCCTGCTCGCCACGGCGGTCCCCGCCGACGCCCACCCGTACGGCTATCCGCAGACCGTGACCGTTGCGGCGGACGCGGCCCGCCCCGACGTGGTCCACCTGACGTGGAAGCCCGGCGGCGTCGACGAGCTGACAGTGCTCGGCGTCCACCTCGGCCTTTTGCCGCAGGACCGTGTCCTGCTCGACGGGGCTGTCGACACCCGGGACAAGGACGCGACGATCCTCGCCGGATCTAAGCCGTTCGCCGACTACCTGCTCAAGCAGATGACCGTCAGCAACGCCGGTCGGGCGTGCGCCGGCACCGTCAAAAAGGCGGGCGACCTCGCCGCCTCCGGTGTGGACGTCCATTACACCTGCTGGGGTGCCGTCGGCATCGCCCGCGTCGAGGTCCGGATGCTGACCGACCTCGACCCCGCGTACCGCACCGTGGCGACCGGGCCCAAGGGCAAACGCCAGGTGTACGGCACCGACGAGTACTCCCACGACTGGCTGCTCGGCGACGTGCCCCCGCCAGCGGCTGCCACCGGCGGGACGGGCCACGCCCAGAGCACCACCCGGCGGCTCGTCATGAGCGTCGGCCCGCTGCTGCTCGTCGGGGCCGTCGGGTCGTTGCTGCGACGCCAGGTACGTCGTCGACGGGTCACCCGCGCCCGACCGTCGTCCTGAGACCGGCCGCCACCAGGGCGGCCCCTCTGCCCGCCGCAGTCGGCACCCACGGCGTCGGCGGTTCCTCGCACCCAACAAAGGAGAAACCCCGCCATGACGCACGACAGACGTGCGCGCCGGAAGCGAACACGCGGACTGCTGTCCGCGATGGCGCTCATTCTCATCGCCGGACCGGCGACGACCCTGCATCCGGCGTTGGCCGGAGCGGAGGCCGTGCCGGCCAGCGCCACCACGCCGCTGATCAACCTGAGCGACGGGCAGAACGTCGAGGGCAAGGTGCCCGTCGTCGTCGAGCCGGTCACCGAGAACGACTCGGTGACCATGCTCGCCGTCGACGGCGACAAGATCAGCGCCGAGAAGACCGCCGGCACCGCCCACTTCGCGTTCGAGATGGGCGGCAACGGCACCGAGGCCCGGTACCGCAACTACCTCACGGTCAACGGGCACACGGCCGAGGCCGACCGGGTCTACTTCCCGGACATCCCGGGCGGGAGGGTCGGCACCCTCGACTTCCCGGGCGACTGGTTGAAGCCGGGCGCGAACACCGTCTCGGTCCACGCCGGTGCGAACTGGGTCGACACCACCACGAAGACGGCCGTCGGCTACCAGGAACTGCCGAACGGTGAGGGTGGCCGCTGCCCCAACTATGACGACTACGCGCTGAGCAGCATCAGCCTCAGCCTCCTCGGCGTGGTCGCCGACGGCGAGCAGAACCTGTTCAGCTACAACTTCGGCGACGGCACCTGCGGCAGCTCGGCGAAGCTGCTCAACCAGGACCTGACCTTCGTCATCTCCGGCGAACCGGGCAGCACGTCCGGCCTGCGTACCGACCTCGACACCACGAAGCTCACCAACGGTACGCACACCGTCAGCGCGACAAGCCTGTCGGGCGCGAAGACGAGCGTCACCGTCGACGTCAACAACGCCCCGGCCGGCGCGGCGGTGGTCACCCCCGGTGACGGTGCCCGCGTACGCGGAACGCAGCCGGTCATCGCCGCGCTCGCGTCCGCCGGCAAGGACAGCGTCGAGTCGCTCGCCATCGACGACAAGCCGGCCGAGAACGCGGAGATGCTGGCCGCCGGCACCGCCACCCTCGGCCTCGCGGTCGAGGCCGGCAACTCGGTCGAGGCCCGCTACCAGAACTACGCGCTGGTCAACGGCCACCGCGTCGACCTCGGCGGCGACTACGGCGCGCTCGGCGCAGAGGCCGTGAAGCTGGCGTTCCCGAACCGGTTCCTGCACCTCGGCGACAACGTCGTACAGGTGCGCACCGGCGACTACAACGGCACGCTCAACGGTGCTACCTGCGCCAACCACGACGACTTCAAGCTCACCCGGGAGGCCACCAGTCTCACGCTGAGCACGGCGGGCACGGTGACTGCCGGCACCACGTACCTGGTCACCACTAGCGGCACGACCGTGACGAAGGCGGAGACGACCGCCGCGTCCCTGGCGCTCGGCGACGGCACCTGCGGCGCGAACAAGGACGCCGAGTTCCACTTCACCGTCGCGGGCGCGCCGACCACGCGCACCGTCGACACCCTCGCCGCCGCCGGCGACGCGCACCTGAAGATGTTCGTCGGTGGCAACGGCAGCGACAACGGGTACGACAACAAGGTGCTGGTCAACGGCATCCCGCTGGAGATCGGGATGTGGGAGAAGGAGGTCGCCGACCTCGCCTTCCCGAACGAGTGGCTGGTGCCGGGCGTCAACGCCCTGGAGTTCGTGGCGGGCAGCGACCACGGCAGCGCCAAGCCGGCCGGCTGCGACAACTACGACGACTTCACCCTGCGGGACTTCGAACTCCTGCCCAGCGGCGCGAAGGCCACTCAGCTGACCCGCTCGGTCGCGCAGAGCACGGTCACCATCGGCTCGGCCACCTACCCGGCCGGCTCGCCCGTGACCACGTACCTCGGTGATGGCACCTGCGGCAGCAGCTTCAACGGCGTCCTCACCACGATGGTCCTGTTCGACGTCACCGCCCAGGACGGCTCGGCGCTGCCGGCGCTGGGCAAGCGCGCCGACGTGGACACCGCGACGATCGCGGACGGCGCCCACACCATCAAGGCGGTCGTCGGCGACAAGACCTCCACGCGGCGGTTCACCACCGACAACACCGCTCCGGAGATCGCCAGCAGCGTCCCGGCGGCCGGCCAGCGGCTGACGTCGACGGTGGCGCTCGACCTCACGGTGAAGGACGCCAGCGGCGTGGTCGGCACGCCCGCCATCACGCTCGACGGCGCGGCCGTCAAGCAGGGCGACCAGATCGGTCACGGCCTGCCGGCCGGCGAACACACCATCGCGATGACGGCGACCGACGCGCTCGGCAACACCGCGACCCGCGAGGTGCGCTTCAGCAGCGCGAGCATCCCGGACGTCCCGACCGAGCTGAACGCCACGATCAAGAACACCGACCCGCTCTCGGCGGAGCTGTCCGCCCGGATTCCCGGCACCGAGGGTGTCGGGCTGACCGCGACCTTCACCAAGGCCGACGTCGTCCTGCCGACCAAGGGTTACCAGGGCGAGGCGGCCGACGTGCCGACCACGCTCGACGTCCAGCATGACCGGAGCGTGGACGTCGCCTCGCTGCGTCCGCTCGACGGTTCGACCATCGACAGCCCGTCCAGCCGTGGGGTGGTCTTCCAGCGGTACGACCTGCCGCTGGGCGCCACCAAGCAGGAGCCGACGCTGCGCTGGTCGGGCAGCATCGACCCGGCGCGGATCGTGGCGCTGCGGGCCTGGAACCCGGCCACCGGAAAGTGGGTCGTGCTCACCAGTTCGCGGGGGAAGGCCGGGCAGGACACCGTCCTGACCGCGCCGGTCGAGGCGGGCTACCGCGACGGCGGTGTCGTGCACGTGCTGGTCACCGGCGAGGACCCGTTCGCCGACGACCTGTCGCCGCGCGACGCGACGGCGCAGAACGACAAGGACCGCTTCGAAGACCCCGCGTCGTACGACTTCTCGTTGGCGCACTTCACCGATACCCAGTACGTCACCGAGGGCGCGGCCGGCGGCACGTACGACGACTTCGACGGCAACGCCGAGCCCTCGGACGTCGAGACCGCCGAGGAGCAGGCGATCTGGTCGGCCGCGTACCGCGACCAGATGCAGTGGATCGCCGACAACGCGGACAGCCGCAAGATCGCGTACGCGGCGCACACCGGTGACGTCATCGAGAACGACTACTACGACCCGCTGGCGAAGAACCCGGACGGCTCGCTGAAGCGGCCCGGTCTGCACGAGCAGGTGCAGAAGGAACTCGCCACCGCCTCGGGTTTCCAGAAGATCCTCGACGACAACGGCGTCGTCAACCAGGTCATCGCGGGCAACCACGACGACCAGTTGGGCGCCGAGACCGGCCCCGACTCCCGGTTCAGCCGCACCTTCAGCGCCGACCGGTACTACGGGACGGCGAAGGCCTGGCCGAAGGGCACCGAGTACCACGCCTGGGACGAGCGGACGAACGCCGACGGCTCGGTCACGCCGGGTAAGGACAACCAGAACAACTACCTGCTGTTCTCCGCCGGTGGCCTGGACTTCGTGGTGGTCGGCCTGTCGTACGGCGTCACGCCGGCCGAGGCCAAGTGGGCTGACTCGATCTTCAAGCGGTACAAGGACCGCAACGGGATCCTGCTCTCGCACGACTACCTGAAGCCGTCGGCCAACCCCGACGGTCGCGGCGCGGACTTCTCCGCCCCGGACGGCTCGCCGCTGTTCAAGCAGGTCGTCGAGGCCAACCCGAACGTGTTCCTGGTACTCGCCGGGCATGAGCACGGCGTCGGCACCAACCTGAAGTCGAAGATCGGGGTGACGGTCAGCCACGACGTCGTCGAACTGCTGGCCGACTACCAGTTCTACACGGTCGCCGCCGCCGAGCTGTGGCCGAACCAGGTCGCCGCCGACGGCACCATCGATGTCAACGGCGACGGCACGCCGGACCACAAGGCCACCGACCGGTTGCAGTTCGGGGCGAGCTTCCTGCGGCTGCTCCAGTTCGACGTGGACCGGGCCGAGATGCACATCGACACGTACTCGCCGTTCCTGAAGAACTTCGGGGCGACCGAGTACGACATCCGCCAGGACGGCAGCCAGCCCAAGCCGCGCTACAACGGCGCGGAGGACAACCTGACCCTGCCGGTGGACCTCACCACCCGCAAGACGTCGTTCACCACCGACTCGCTCGCCGCGTACGTGCCGGCCGGCACGATCGGCACCGACGAGGTGACCTCGAACGACGTGGCCACGACGACGTGGGACAAGCTCCTGCCGGGCACCTCGTACGGCTGGATCGTGTCGGCGAAGAGCGCCGACGGCGGCGAGGCGGTGGCCCAGCCGGCGGTGTTCACGACCGCCAAGCGGGTCCCGACGATGACCGTCACCACCACCCCGACCGCCTGGGGCACAGCGGCGACGGTGACCGTCAAGGTCGCGGCCGGCAGCACGCCGGTCACCGGCGCGGTGGAGTTGCGCGAGGGTACGACCGTGCGCGGCTCGGCCACGCTGACCAACGGCACGGCGACGTTCACCCTGCCGGTGGGGTTGGCCGGCGGCCAGCACGCGCTGACCGCGTCGTACCCGGGTGACGACCACCTGACCGCGGTCGAGGCCACCGCCACCCTGACGGTGAACCTGCCGGCGCAGTGGAGTTCGTCGACGGTCTACAACGACGGCGACCGGGTGACCTACCAGGGCCGGGTCTTCCGGGCCTCCTGGTACACGAAGAACCAGAAGCCGGGCGCCGACGCCAACGGCGCGTGGCAGGAAATCGCCATGACCGAGGACGGCACCGCGATCTGGACCGCGTCGCGGATCTTCAACTCGGGCGAGTTCGCCATGTACGACGGTAGGAAGTGGCGGGCCCAGTGGTACACCCGCAACCAGAAGCCGGGTGACCGCAACGGGTCCTGGGAGGAGATCGCCCCGACCCCGCCGGACAACAGCCCGGCCGCCTGGACGCTGACCAAGGTGTACACGGCCGGCGACCGGGTGTCCTTCAAGGGCCACGTCTACGAGGCGAAATGGTGGACGCGCGGCCAGGAGCCGGGCGACCCGAACGGCCCCTGGAAGCTGATCAAGTAGGCAGGGTTCGCGTGAACACCGGCCCGGGACCGATTGCTGGTCCCGGGCCGGTGTGCGCGTTGATCGACTCGGGTTCCTGGAAGCCGGGGTGTCCCGAGCGCCCCGACACCCCGCCTTCCTGGACCACGAGTTGACCAAGGCCCGGGGCGCCTCGCTCACCGGGAGGAGCAGTTCTCGCTGACGTCGGGTCGGAGCCGGCGGAGCTGGTTCGCCAGCGTCCCGATCAGGGCCGCAGGGTGCGTCACCCGTCCGGTGGAGGCCATCCGTTCCGCCCGTTCTCACGTTTGCCCTGCCCCTACGCTTCGCCGGAGGCGGGCGCGGGCGGGGCGTCGGCCACTGTCGACACTGACGGAGGGCTGATGGCGTCGAGGCGTACACCTCGGGTTGTGGTTGCGGCGGTGGCCGGCGCGCTGTTGGCCCTCGGCGTGGTCGCGCCCGGCCCGGCCGCCGCGCCGCCGCGCGCGGCCCGGGCGGACGGTGACGTGGTCCCCGTGCCGCGCGAGCCGCGCCCACCGCTGCTCCCGGCCGACTTCCGGGGCACCGGCCGGTACGTCGTGCGGGACCTCGGCATCGACGTGCCGTTCAGCTGGCAGGGCCGCGACGGCAACAGTCAGATGGTCGCCGGCGGCCCCGAGCACCCGATCTGGTTCACGAACCTGATCTACGAGAACACGCTCTACACGCTCACTTACAAGTGGCCGAACATCCCGCTGTTCCCGCCGCGCCCGTGTAGCAAGGTGCCCGGGTTCTTCAACCGGCAGATCTTCAACGACAAGCTGAAGACGTCCCGCTATGTCGGGCCGGAGATCCTGCAGGGTGCGAACGACCGGCACGTGGACCACTGGCGGGTGGGAGTGGTCGGCGGCTCGACCGTGCCGGGGGAGTTCTTCCGGTTCCCGCTGGCGCTCGGCGACATCTACGTCGACCAGCGCGACCCGAGCCGGTGGTGGCAGGTGCTCCAGTTCGGCCTGCAGAACCTCTTCGACCCCGAGCTGGACGAGTGGTTCACGCTCGACACCTTCGACCACCACCCGGGCGAGGTGACCCTCCCCGACCGCTGCCCACCCCCCACCCCCACCCCCTAACCCCACCCCCACCCCCACCCCGACCGGCCCCCGCCGGTCCCCGACCAGCCCGGTGATCAAGAGGTTCGCGTCACCGATCGGGCGGAATTTGACGCGAACCTCTTGATCAACAGGGCCAGCCTGAGGGCGAGCCCTGGGGGTTACAGGGCGAAGAGGAGGGCGGCGTTTAGGAGGACCACTACGGCCGTCGCGAAGTGGATGCCGAAGGCCACGGCCTTCGTTCCGCCGTTGCGCAGCACGATGAGGGTGTCGCCCAGGGGGACGAGCGCGACGATCAGCATGTACCACGCGACCGCGTCGGCGGTGGTGAAGGCGATCAGGGCGAGGCCGAGCAGCCCGAAGGTGACGTCCTTGAGCCCTTTGACCGTCAGGTAGGCGATATCGCCGTCCGGCCGCACCGGTACGCCGTACCCGGCGGCTGCGGCCCGCGGCACCAGCAGGAACCGTGCGCCGATGAAGAGGACGAAGAGACTGAGTACGACGGCGAGCCCGTAGGCCAGGGGTGACAACATGATCCGCTCCAATTGCTAGCGCTGCTAGGTATAAGAGCGACGCTAGCAGAGCGCGGACAGATTCGCTAGCGGTGCTAGCATTGCTGTCATGTCGACTCAGACGCGCCGGGAGCGCGAGCGGGCGGAACGGGAACGCGCCATCGTCGCCGCCGCCCGGGAGTTAGCCCTGGCCGAAGGCTGGGACGCGGTGACAACCAGGCGGCTGGCCGCCGAGATCGAGTACAGCCAGCCCGTCCTCTACAGCCACTTCAAGGGCAAGGACGCCATCATGGCGGCGGTCGCCGTCGAGGGCTTCGCTGAACTGGCGACCGCGCTGGTGACCGCCCGTGCGGCCGCGGCCGACCCACGGCAGGCGGTCGCCGACGTCGCTGCGGCGTACGTCGCGTTCGCCGACCAGCGACCCGCCCTCTACGACGCGATGTTCACCCTCGCCGTGGACCTGCCGTTCGCCAGCTCGGACGTCCCGACCGATCTCGCCCGGGGTTTCGCCGAACTGGCCGAGACGGTACGGCCGTTCGCCGGCGACGCCGACCTGGAGACTCTCACCGAGACGTTCTGGAGCGGCCTGCACGGTCTGGTCACGCTCATGCGCAGCGCCCGCCTCCGCCGCGAAGGCCACGACCGCCGGCTGGCGGCGCTGGTCGACCGCTTCTCCCGCTGACCGAGGCCGGGTTCCAGGAAGGCGGGGTGTCCGGGCGCTCGGGACACCCCGGCCTCCAGGAAACCGAGTCGATCAAGCCGACAAAGCAAAAACGCAGGTCAGTCGAAGGACGGTAGGGACGGGCCGAGGACGTCGTCGGCGTCGACGATCGTGTACGCGTACCCCTGCTCGGCGAGGAAGCGCTGCCGGTGTGCCGCGTACTCGGTGTCGATCGTGTCCCGGGAGACGACCGTGTAGAAGTGCGCCTGCCGGCCGTCGGCCTTCGGACGCAGCACCCGACCCAACCGCTGGGCCTCCTCCTGCCGTGACCCGAACGTGCCGGACACCTGGATCGCCACCGCCGCCTCGGGCAGGTCGATGGAGAAGTTGCCGACCTTGGAGATCACCAACGTGCGTAGCTCGCCGGTGCGGAACGCGTCGAACAGCCGCTCGCGCTCCTTGTTGGTGGTGGAGCCCTGCACGATCGGCGCGTCCAGGTACTCGCCGATCTGGTGCAACTGGTCGATGTACGCGCCGATCACCAGCACCTGGTCGTTCGGGTGCCGGTCAACGAGGGCCTTGACCACGGGCAGCTTGGTGCGCGCGGTCGCCGCCATCCGGTAGCGTTCCTCGGCCTCCGCCGTCGCGTACGACATCCGCTCCGCGTCGGTCAGCGTCACCCGGACCTCGACACACTCGGCCGGGGCGATCCAGCCCTGCGACTCGATGTCCTTCCACGGCGCGTCGTACCGCTTCGGCCCGATCAGGCTGAACACGTCGCCCTCGCGGCCGTCCTCGCGTACCAGAGTGGCCGTCAGGCCCAGCCGGCGGCGGGCCTGGAGGTCCGCCGTGAAGCGGAAGATCGGCGCGGGCAGCAGGTGCACCTCGTCGTAGACGACCAGGCCCCAGTCGCGGGCGCCGAACAGGTCCAGGTGGGTGAACACGCCCCCCTTTCGGGAGGTGAGCACCTGGTACGTGGCGATGGTGACCGGGCGGATCTCCTTGCGCTCGCCCGAGTACTCGCCGATCTCCTCCTCGGTCAGCGACGTGCGGGCGATCAGCTCGCGCTTCCACTGCCGGCCGGCGACGGTGTTGGTGACCAGGATCAGCGTCGTCGCCTTCGCCTCGGCCATCGCCGCCGCGCCGACCAGGGTCTTGCCGGCCCCACAGGGCAACACGACCACGCCCGACCCGCCGGCCCAGAACGCCTCGACGGCCTCCCGCTGGTACGACCGCAGCGTCCACGGCTTGCGCCCGTCCTTGCCGGCCTCGGCCAGCTCGATCGGGTGCGCCTCGCCGTCCACGTAACCGGCCAGGTCCTCCGCCGGCCAGCCCAGCTTGAGCAGCGCCTGCTTGAGCCGGCCCCGCTCGGACGGGTGCACCCGGATCGTGTCGTCGTCGATCTTGTCGCCGAGCATGCCGGCGAGCTTCTTGCTCTTCGCCACCTCGATCAGCACCAGCCGGTCCAGCGCCCGCAGCACCAGCCCGTACGCGGGATCGTTGGCGAGTTGGAGCCGGCCGTACCGGTCCATCGTCTCGGCCACGTCCACCAGCAGCGCGTGTGGCACCGGGTAGCGCGAGTACTTGATCAGCGAGTCGACCACGCCCTCGGCGTCGTGCCCCGCCGCGCGGGCGTTCCACAACCCGAGCGGGGTCAGCCGGTACGTGTGCACGTGCTCCGGAGACCGTTCCAACTCGGCGAAGGGCGCGATCGCCATCCGGCAGGCCTGCGCGTCGGGGTGGTCGATCTCCAGCAGCAGCGTCTTGTCCGACTGCACGATCAGGGGTCCACCACTCACGCCAGCGTCCTCTCCTCGGTTGGCCGTCGGGACCGCCGCGGTCGCACACCCGCTGCGGGCCGACCATCCAGTGTTGCACGACGGGAAACGTCCCAAGAAAGATGCTCACCGGATGCAACCAGGACGGCACTTACGAACGTCTAGGAAAGGGACAACTGTCCAGGGGAGGTGCCATGCGGCGTGTCCGGCACACTTCCCGGCTGTTTGCCCTGGTGGTGGTCGTGCTGGTCGGTGCCGGCGCGTGCACGTTCGATCCGCGGTCCGGCGGGAGTGGTGGCGGGGGAGCCGCTCCGGTCGGTGCGGCGGAGCAGGCATCGGGGGCGAGCGGCACGTCCGGGCCGGCCCAGCACGGCCGGCCCACCACACCGTCGTCCGCCCCGAAACCCTCTCGAAAACCCACGCCGAAGCCGACCCGCGCGGCGTCGACCCCGAGCACCGGCGCGCCGACCGCCGCCGGCTGCCCACAGGGCCAGCACCAGCGCGCGGTGGAGACGTACCTCGCCCGCCTCGGCGGGTTCGGGGCCGTCACCGTCGACGGGCGGCAGTCCGCCGCCGACTGCGCCGCCATCAAGAAGTTCCAGCAGAGGTACGGCATTCGCCCCGTTGAGGGTCGCGCCGGACCGACCACCCTCGACGTGGCCCAGCGCCTCGCCACCACCGACACGACCCGCTGCCGGGCCGGCGCGGGCACCACGTTCTGCGTGGACCTGACCCGGCAGACCGTCTGGGCGATGCGGGGCGGCAAGGTGGTCATGGCGCCGACCGTGACCCGCACCGGAATGTCCGGCTTCCGCACCCCTTCCGGCACGTACACGGTCAACTTCCGTAACCCGAAGGAGTGGTCCGACCCGTACGAGGTGTGGCTGCCGTACTGGCAGCACTTCACCCAGGGCATGGGCTTCCACGAGACCACCACCTACCTGCACGACAAGTCGATCGGCTCGCACGGCTGCGTCAACCTCCTGCACGCCGACGCGGTCCGGATGTGGGAGCTGGGCAAGGTCGGCACCCGCGTGGTGCTGATCGGTCGCCGCCCCGGCACCTGAGCGACACGCCCTCCTTTCCGGGTTTTATCCCCTGTCGGACCGGTCACCGGAGTGTCACGCTGGGAGTCCAGGGCCGGATCGGGCGGGGAGGCTGGGTATGACGGTCGACCGTGAAGTGGTCGCGCAGTACGAGCAGGCGCCGCCCGACGAGGTGTCCCGCGCGACGGTGTTCGCGTACGCCTTCGCGGCGGCGCTGCTCTTCGGGTGGTTCCTCTTCGGGTGGCTGGTGCTCCAACAGGGCTTCGTCGACTCGGTCGGCGAGTCGGCCGGGGCCGGCTTCGCCCTCCTGCTGCTCATCTCGGTGGTCGGCACCGTACGACGCAGCCGCCGCTGAGCGACCACGGGAGAACGGAGCCGCTCAGTCCGCCAGCACCGCCGCGGTGATCCGGTGCAGCGCGAAGGTGTGCAGCATTTCGGTCCGCTCGTCCTCGGCGCGCAGGTAGCCCGCCCCGATCGAGACCGGCTTCACCAGCCGCGACGCGTTCGCCCCGTGGGCGTCCACATACCCGACCCAGACCAGCGCCCGGTCCCGGACCGCCTGCTGGAGCACGGCGAGCGCCTCGCTGTGCGTGTGCGCCGGCACCGGGCCACCGCCCAGCCCCGCCGCCCCACCCCGGACCACCGCCGGGGCGCGACGGGCCGCCCGCGCCGCCGCATCACCCCGCCGGATGTGCTCCACCACCCCGAGCAGCCGGGGCATCGGCAGCTTCGGGGTAACCAGCGGGTCCAGCGTCCTGGTGGTCACCCCTACCCGCGCCGGAGCGCGCCGGACCCGTGGCCGAATCAGCATCGTGCTGCCCATGCCGTCCTCCTGCACCGGCGCGTAGCCCGCCTCCCGCAGCGCGGTGAGCATCCGGCTGACCTGGTACGGGGTGGTCAACACCGTCGGCGCCAACCGACGCAGCGTCAGCGACTCCAGCCGCCGGTCGGCCAGCACCTCGGTGAGGAGCGCCTCGTCGTCGCTGCGCAGGTACGCCCCGGCCGAGCCGGCCCGCAGCCCGCCGTGCTTACGGGCCACGTCGTCCACCAGGTAGCTGAGCCCCTGCGGCACCGGGGTACGCGACCGGCGACGGAACAACTCGTGCAGGTCGTCGGCCGTGTAACCGGCGTCCAACGCCCGCCGGACGCTCGCCGTGGTGACCCGGTGCACACTCGCCCCGCCGGCCGACTCGAGTTCCGTCGTCGCCTCCAACTCGGCGGCGAGCGCCGGCTCGGGCGGGCCGGGCACCACCACGGTCAGGTCGGCCTGCACCAGGAAGTGGTCGACCGGGGCGGGCAGCAGCGCGTCCAACGCCCGCGCCGCACCGGACGGATCGCCACTCTCGGTGTCCGCGTGCAACCCCAGCGGGTCGCCGCCGGATTCGTCGGTCGACGTCAGCTCGCCCAGCAACAACCGTCCGTACGAGGTGAGCGCCCCCAGCCCGGTCATACCGAGCTGCGCCGCCTCGGCCAGCACCTCCCGGTGGGCGGCCTCCCGACCTCGGCTGCGCCGTGGCGTCCGCCAGTCCAGCAGGGCCTGCAACTCCTCCGGGGTGGGCGCGGTCGCCGGCTCCAGGTCGGCGAGCACCCCGAGCACCGCCCGGCGGGTTGCCGGCGCACCGGCCCGCTCGGCCTCCGCCGAGAGCGCGGTGATCGGCCGGTCCCGGTCGTCACGCCGCCCGACCAACCCCACCTGCCGGGTCATGGTCATCCAGGCGCGGGCCAGGTGCTCCCACCGTTGGGCCAGTGATCCGGCCCGCCACACCTCGTACCCGCCGGTCGGCAGCACCTGCTGGTCCGCCCCGTACCGACCGGTGGTCGCACCGGGCAGCTCCATCTCACCGGCGAGCCCCGCCGCGTACGCCACCTCGAGCAGCAGCGCGGTGGTCGGCTCGTCCAGGCCGGCGGTGCGGGCCAGCCGGCGCAGGTCGCGGACGCCGATGCCACCCGACCGCAGCACCGGGGCGGGTTCGGCGGCGAGCTGTTCCAGCAGTCCTTCGGTGTGCCGGACCACCTCCATGGTCTGCCCGGCGCCGGCCGAGTCGACCATCTTGGGCTCGCGGGGAGCGGCAGCCACCGACGGCGGGCTGGTCTGCAACGGCCCGAGCGGACCGCTGTCGCGCCGCAGCAGGAGGCCGACCTCGCGGGGCAGCTCGACGGTGCCGCCAGCCGTCCCCGAGCCGGCCGAGACGGTCACCAGCAGCCGATTGTCGACCAGCCAGCGCACCGGTGAGCCGGTGGGCGCGCCGCCGTTGATCGGGTCGGCGAGGACGGCGTCCTGCGCGCCGATCGCCGGTGCCTGCAACGCGCCCGGGGGCACGCTACCGACCGGCGGCCCGGCCGCCAGCCGGTCCAGGATCGCCCGGGCCGACGGGGGCGCCGCGAGCAGCGTCCGGCGCAGTTTCGCCGGGTCCGCGCAGAGGGCGGCCGCGCGAACGTCCAGGTCCGCGGCGGGCCGACCAAGTCCAGCGGGGTACGGGGAGACCTCGTCGACGGCGGCCGCCACGTACATGGCGTGCTCGGGGCCGTACAGCAGGAACAGCGCCCTCAGCCGGCCCACGGCGGCCCGGACCGCGGTCGGCGCCGGTGGGTGCGGCCCAGCGGTCGCCATGGCGAGAATCGTGTCGATGGCGGTCGTGCCCTCGTCCGGGTGCCGGGTGAGCCGGCCGGCGTCCAGGATCAGCAGGGTGAACTGGTCCAGCCCGTCCAGCGCGCGGGCCACCGAGACCCGGGACTGGGCGCGGATGGCCAGAGCGGAGATGTCGGCCGGCACGGGCACGACGAGGTCCGGCCGCAGTTGCAGGAGTGCGGCCAGGGACTCGTCGGGCAGCGACCGCAGATGGTCGGCGAGTGAGGTGGTCATCGTCTTTCCACGCTAGCCCGGGGTGGGCCGGTCGCGCCCCTCGGACGTACGGCCGGCTGTGCGTCGGCGAGTAGGTTTCTCGGCATGTCTGCACCGACCGTCGGATTCGACCTCGACATGACCCTGGTGGACTCCCGCCCCGGCATCGCCGCGGCCTACCGGGCGCTGACCGCGAGGACGGGCGTTCCGGTGGACGCCGACCTGGCGGTGTCCCGCCTCGGCCCGCCGCTGCGCACCGAGATCGCGCACTGGTTCCCACCGGAGCAGGTCGAATCGGCCGTCCTGCTGTACCGCGAGCTGTACCCGGCGTACGCGATCACCCCGACGGTCCCGATGCCCGGCGCGCGGGAGGCCATCGACGCGATCCGTGCCCGGGGCGGAAGGGTGCTCGTCGTCACCTCCAAGATCGCCCGGTTGGCCCGGCTACACCTGGACCACCTCGGCCTGGTGGTGGACGAGCTCGCCGGTGACCTGTTCGCCGAGCAGAAGGCGACCGCCCTGCGGGAGCACGGCGCGACCCACTACGTGGGCGATCACGTGGCGGACATGGTGGCGGCGGGGGTTGCCGGCGTGCCCGGAATCGCCGTGGCGACGGGCCCGTGTTCCCCGGATGAGCTGCGTGCGGCGGGGGCGAGCGTCGTGCTGGACGATCTCACCGGATTCCCAGCGGCGCTCGACGGCATGATCCAGCTAGCCTTGGAGCAGTAGCGGCTCAAGTGAAGCAGGGGTTTTCAGGTGCCTACGGGTCGAGTGAAGTGGTACGACACGGCCAAGGGATACGGCTTCGTCACCAGTGACGAGGGCGGTGACGTGTTCCTGCCCAAGGGCGCGTTGCCGGCGGGCGTCACCGACCTCAAGGGTGGTCAGCGGGTCGACTTCAGCGTGGTGGACAGCCGCCGTGGCGCCCAGGCCATGGGCGTGAAACTGCTGGACGCGCCGCCGTCGATGGCGGAGCTGCGGCGCCGGCCGGCCGAGGAGCTGCACGGCCTCGTCGAAGACATGATCAAGGTGCTGGAGGCGAAGGTCCAGCCGGACCTGCGTCGGGGCCGGTACCCGGACAAGAAGACCGCGCAGAAGATCGCTCAGCTGGTCCACGCGGTCGCGCGCGAGCTGGAGGTCTGAGGCACCAGCCCGGCGGTGGCGGCGCGGTCGAGGAGCGCCGTCACCGCGGCGAAGCCGGCCGCACCCAGGTCGGCCGTGAACTCGTTGACGTAGAGGCCGATGTGCCGGTCCACCACGTCGAGTTCCATTTCCTGGGCATGCGCGAGGACGTACTCCCGGCTGACCGTCGGGTCCGCCCAGGCCTGCCGGACGGACTCGCGGATCCAGCCGGCGGCGGCCTCCGGGTCGACCGCGCCGCGACGGGCCAGGATCGCGCCGAGGGGAATGGGCAGGCCCGTGTCGGCCTCCCACCACTCGCCGAGGTCGACGAGCGCGGTCAGGCCGTGCCGGTGGTAGGTGAAGCGGGCCTCGTGGATGACCAGGCCCGCGTCGTAGCGGCCGGCCGCGACGCCCGGCATGATCTCGTGGAACGGAACCACCTCGATCCGAGCTGGCGGCCGTCCGGCCGACCAGAGCCGGAACAGCAGGTACGCGGTCGTCCGGTCGCCCGGCACGGCCACCGTGGCGCCGGTCAGGTCGGCGCGGTCACCCCGGGTGAGCACCAGCGGCCCGCACCCGCGACCGAGCGCGCCACCGCAGGGCAGCAGGTGGTAGTCGTCGAGCAGCCACGGCAGCGCCGCGTAGCTCACCTTCACCAGGTCGAACGCGCCCCGCTCGGCCGCCGTGTTGGTGACGTCGACGTCGGCGTAGGTCACCTCGACCGGCGGTGCGCCGGGCACCCGCCCGTGCACCAGGGCGTCGAATACGAACGTGTCGTTGGGGCAGGGCGAGATCGCCAGGGAGAGCGCCACGCCCTTCACGTTAGCCCCGCCCGCGCGGCCGGTCGGTGCGACCCCGTGCCTGGTGATCCGCGACAAACCAGACCGGCGCCGACTCCTGCCCCTCCGGTGCCCCCGTCCAGGTGCGAGAGGTCACGTCGCTCGGTGTCGAGCTGCCCCGGATGTGGGGTGAGGGGGCACGGGCGGCGGTGGTGGCGGGTGGTTAGGTCGGTCCCTGTCGAGCTGCTCCAGATGTGGGGCGCAATCGCGCCAGCGGCGGCGGGTCGTGGCGGTGTTTGATGCCTATGCCGTGCCCGCCCGTGCCCGTGCTCGTGCGGTGCCAGTGCGCGTGCGGTGCCAGTGCTCGTGCGGTGCCCGTGCCGTGCCTGTGCCGTGCCTGTGCCGCTCGTGCGGGTGCCCTGCCTGTGCGCGCTGTGGCCGTGGCGGTGGGGGCGTTCGGTTGTCGCGGTGGTCAGTGGATCCGGGTGGTCGTGGTGGCGGGCGGGGGCGATCCGGGGTGTACCGCCCTTCGGGCGATCGGCCGCGCCCCACTTCTGGGGCAGCTCGACAGGGGCCGACCACCACAGGGATACCCACAGCCCAAGCGCGTTGTCCACATGGTTATCCACAGGCGTAGGGCGCGCTGTTGACGACGCTCGCCGTGCGGAAAACCATGGACGGGTGGGGATCAGCGGGGATGCGATCGACGTGGGGGCGGTGCTGCGCGATCTTCGTCGACGTGCAGATCTGAGCCAACGGGAGTTGGCCGATCGGTCCGGGGTCCCGAAGAGCACACTGGCCCGGATCGAGGCGGGGCGGGGCGGCGAGCCGGCGTTTCGCACGGTGGCGCGGCTCGTCGGAGCGGCAGGGGGCGAGCTGGCGATCCGGCTGCACGGCGAACCGCCGCTCGGCAAGTTCGCCGATTCGGGCGGCGTGCCGCTGGGCATGCCTGTCGACGAGCCGCGGGACGAGGCCGACCGTCGGTACCCGGCGCACCTCGATGTCCGCCGGGTACGGACCCTCAAGGACTGGCCGGGCGCGTGGTGGGCGCATTCGTACACTCTTCCGCAGAGATCGTGGCCTCTGCGCGTGCCGGAGCTGACCTACGACCTCGACCGGGCTCGGCGGGACCGGCGGCGGTGGCGGCAGGAGGCCCGCGCACGGGTGACTTTCCGGCGTGCGGGCGAAGACGTGCCGGCCACCTCTTGGCGGTTCGTCGCCGAGCTGCCCGGAGCGGGACCGGTCGGCGAGCTGCGGGCTCATGAACGGAGCGTCGACCTCCTCCTCGGCGACGAATTGGACGACCGGCGTGAGGTGGTGCTCGAGGGTGTTGTCGTCGCTCCGGACCTGCGGTTTCTCGGTATCGGACGGCGGCTGGTCGAGCTGTTGGCCAAGGAGATGGCGCGGGCCGGCCTTCGTGCCGCCCACGCGGTCGCCGAGTTCGGCAACGTCGATTTTCTCCTCGCCTGCGGATTCGAACTTCGAGCGAGCAGACCGTCGGCGCTGATGCTCGACGTCCGAGGCGCGCCCGGGGTCAGCCCAGTGCCGCAGCCGCCTTCGTCAGCGCGGTGAGGGCCTCGCGCAGCCGCCAGGCGTCGCGGTCGCGCGGGCCGATCGGGTTGGAGATGGTGCGCAGCTCGGCGAAGGGCACTCCGGCCTGGGCGGCGGCGACGGCTACCCCGTACCCCTCCATGGCCTCGGCCACCGCCTCCGGATGCCGCCGGCGTAGCTCCTCGGTGCCGGCGGCGGTGCCGGTGACGGTGCTGACCGTGAGCACCGGGCCGATCGTGGCCATGGGTAGGGCGGCTCGCAGCGTTGCCAGTAACGCCGGGTGTGCAGGGACGACGCTGCCGCCGCCGAGCAGCGCGGGTGGCATGCCCAGATCCTCGATGCCGATGAAGCCGTCCGGTGAGTCGGCGCCCAGGTCGGCCGCGATGCTCGCGGTGCCGAGCACGGTGTCGCCGACCGCTGCGCGCCCGGTGAAGCCGCCGGCCACGCCGGCACTGACCACCGCACGGTACGGCCGACCGGCCGCCTCGGCCAGGGTCAGCAGCCGCGCGGTGGCGGCACCCGCGACGGCCGGGCCAACCCCGACCGGGGCGACGGTCACGTCGGTGGCGGTCAGCCCGGCCTGTACGGCGTCCGCCTCGGCCGGCACCGCGGTCACCACCAGCAGACCGCTCACGAGAGCGAGCCGGGGGACTCGCGGCGGGTCTCGTCGTCCGCGCCCCCACCCGGGCCGCCGACCGACGAAGAGGGCCGGTAGATGTGGTAGCCCGGCGGCGCGAGCCCCGCTTCGTCCTGCCGCTGCGACGTGGCCTGAGGTGGCGCCGGCGAGGTCGGTGCGACGGTCTCGGGCGCGACGGTCTGGGGCGCGACAACCTCGGGCTCGTCCTCGGCCAGTTCGTCGTCACCCAGCGGCCGGCCGGCCAGCTTCTCGGTGCGTAGCCGAGCGGCGACCAGCACTCCCCGGACGGCGGCCACGATGCCCACCCCGGCGGCGACCGCGATGCCGGTCCGGCCGGCGAACGGCACCAGCCCGAGCCCGCCACCGGCGACGAAGGCGAGCATGAGCACCGTCTCGGAGTGGGCGAAGGAGCTGGCCCGCAGCCGCTCCGGGATGCGCTCCTGAATCGAGGCGTCCACGGCGAGTTTGGCCACTCCGCTGACCAGCGCGGTGACCAGGCAGAGCAGGGCCACCATCAACAGCGAGAACTGGATGACGGCGAGTACCCCCACCCCCGCCACGATGATCATGCTGCTGGACTGGATGGCGGTCGGCCGGTGGATACGCAACCGGGTGCCGACCGCGGTCGCCAGGAAGCTGCCGACGGCCAGGGCGCCGCCGATCAGCCCCAGCGCCCACTCCGCGCCCAGGTCCCGCCCGAACACCCCGGTGGTCAGATCGCCCTTCTTGATGGCGAACGCGAGGAAGAGCAGCAGAAAGCCGTACACGGCCCGCAGGGTCGCGGCGCCGATCAGGGTGGCGATCACCAGCCGTCCGGCGGGCCGACCCCGGCCCAGCGGCCGGTCCGCGCGGCGGCCCAGGGCGCGTAGCGCGCGAGGGACGCGCTCGGGTGGCTCCGAGTCCGCCTTCGGGGGCAGCCGCAGCGAGATCACCATGCCGATCAGGAAGATCACCGACGCGACCCGCAGCGGCCACTGCGGCCCGAACCAGAAGGCGGCCAACCCGATCGGGGCCACCAGCGCGCCCGCCACCGTGCCGTACACGCTGGCCCGGGCACCCACCTGGGAGAGGCCCAGCCCTTCCGGCAACAGCCGGGGTACCGCCGCCGAGCGGGCCACGCCGTAGGCGCGCGACAGCGCCAGCACACCGAACGCGGCCGGATAGAGCCCGAAGCCGTGGATGTAGTCCGAGATCAGCCAGGCCAGGAACGCCCGGCCGAGCATGGTGGCGGCCAGCGCGTACCGCCGGCCGTGCCGGAAGTGGTCCAGCAGCGGCCCCACCACGGGCGCGAGCATCGCGAACGGCACCATGGTCACCAGCAGGTAGAGCGCGACCTTGCTGCGGGCCTCACCCAGCGGCACGTTGAAGAAGATCGTCCCGGCCAGGCCGATCGCGATCAGGGTGTCACCCGCGCAGGAGAGCGCGTGCAGGTCGAACAGCCGGACCATGCCGACCTCGCCGCCGGCGCCCCGCGCGCGGGCATGACCGGCCCGGCGGGTCACCCAGCGGCCGCTGCCCACCGAGCCGCGCAGGAGCAGACGGATGGCCCGAATGCCGGTGCCGACGGTCCGCCCGAGGAGGGAACGCCCGGAGTGGGAGTACGGCGGCATGTGCACCATCCTCGCCCATCCGACGCAGGTGTGCCGCATCAGTCGCGGCGAAAGGTTCCCCGGGAGTCCCTGTCACCCCTGCGGGGAGCATGGGGAACAATGGTCTGGTGACCAGGCCCGCCTCCACCCGTGCCGCCCGTCTCGACCAGGTCTGCGCCGCCGCCGTCGAGGTGGCCCGTGCCGGCATCACCGAGGTGGACGCCGACGACGTCGGCGACCACCTGCAGGTCGTGTCCGAGGGCGATCGGCTGGTCACCCACTACTTCGAGTGTCGCCTCGCCGGCTACCGCGGTTGGCGGTGGGCGGTCACCGTGACCCGCGTCCCGCGCAGCCGTACGGTGACCATCTGCGAGACGGTGCTGCTGCCCGGTCCGGACGCGCTGCTCGCGCCCGGCTGGCTGCCCTGGCAGGAGCGGCTCAAGCCCGGTGACCTCGGCCCGGGTGATCTGCTGCCGACCGCTCCGGAGGATGAGCGGCTGGTCCCCGGCTACCTGCTCTCCGACGACCCGGCGGTCGAGGAGACGGCCTGGGAGCTGGGTCTCGGTCGGGCCCGGGTGCTCTCCCGGGAGGGTCGGGCCGACGCGGCGCAGCGCTGGTACGACGGCGACCACGGCCCGACGGCCGCCATCTCCACGGCCGCGCCGGCCGCCGCCCGCTGCGGCACCTGTGGCTTCTACCTCCCGTTGGCCGGGGCGATGCGGGCGGCGTTCGGCGCGTGCGGCAACTTCTACGCACCCGACGACGGCCGGGTGGTCAGCGCCGACCATGGTTGCGGCGCGCACTCCGAGACGCTGATCGAGGCCGCCGAGACCGCGGTCGAGGACCTACCAACGGTGTACGACGACAGCGCCGTGGAGGCCATGTCGGTCAGCCGTGCGCCGGGTTCGGTCGAGGCGGGGGAGCCGGCGGAGCCGTACGGGCACCCCTGAGCGGCGCTCCGGCGCGGGCCGGCGCGTTCAGATCGCCCGGCGGCGGCGTCGGTTGGCGTCGTGCCGCAGCATGACGGCGAGCCCGGGGAAGCCCCACAGGAAACCGGCCAGGCAGGTCCAGAGCCAGTTCTCGTGATGGTGCTCGGTCAGCCAGCCCCGGAAGAACACCAGCAGCACCAGTCCGACGACCGCCCAGGCGATCAGGCCGGCGACGGCGAACGGCACCATCGGCGGGTCCAGCGGCGCGGGGCGCGGTGGCTGGTCGTTCGGCATCGGGCAAGCGTACGCGATGCACTTCCCCTGCCCGCCAGCGATCTGGGACGATGCGCGCGACAACCGGAAGATCACCTGTGAGGTCCTCATGGCAGTAGCGCCGCCCGAGAACGACACACCTCCCAACCCCGCTCAACCGCGTAACGGCTTCGACCGGTTCTTTGAGATCTCCGCCCGCGGCTCAACGTTGAGTCGTGAGGTACGAGGTGGTCTGGCGACCTTCTTCACGATGGCGTACATCGTCGTGCTCAACCCGCTGATCCTGGGCGGCGCGGTCGACGGCGACAACAAGACTCTCCCGATTCCGGCGCTGGCCGCCGCGACGGCGCTGGTCGCCGGCCTGATGACCATCCTGATGGGTGTCGTCGGCCGGTTCCCGCTGGCGCTCGCCGCCGGTCTGGGCGTCAACGCCCTGGTGGCGTACGAGATCGCTCCCGAGATGACCTGGGCCGACGCGATGGGCCTCGTGGTGATCGAGGGTGTGATCATCGCGCTGCTGGTGCTGACCGGTCTGCGTACCGCGGTGTTCCGGTCGGTGCCCACGCAGATGAAGACGGCGATCGGCGTCGGCATCGGCCTCTTCCTGACCATCATCGGTCTGGTGGACGCCGGCTTCGTCCGGCGGCTCCCGGACGCCGCCAACACCACAGTTCCGGTCGGCCTGGGCGTCGGCGGCAAGCTGTTGAGCTGGCCACTGCTCGTCTTCGTGGTGGGCCTGCTGCTCACGCTGGTGCTCGTGGTGCGCCGGGTCCGCGGCGCGATCCTGATCGGCATCCTCGCGTCCACCGTGCTGGCGGTGATCGTGGAGGCGATCGGCAACATCGGCCCGTCGTTCGTCGACGGCAAGCCCAATCCGAAGGGCTGGGCGCTGAACGTGCCGGAGTTGCCCAAGACGGTTGTCGACGTGCCGGACCTGTCGCTGCTCGGCAAGTTCAACGTGCTCGACTCGTGGGGTCGGGCCGGCTGGGTCGTCGTGCTGATGTTCATCTTCACGCTGCTCATCACGGACTTCTTCGACACCATGGGCACGATGGTGGCGGTCGGCCAGGAGGGTGGCCTGCTGGACGAGCAGGGCACCCCGCCGAGGGCCAAGGAGATCCTGCTGGTCGACTCGATCGCGGCGGCGGCCGGCGGTGCGGCCAGCACGTCGAGCAACACGTCGTACATCGAGAGCGCGGCCGGTGTCGCGGAGGGTGCCCGGACCGGCGTGGCCAACCTGGTCACCGGCGCCCTCTTCCTGCTGGCGATGTTCCTGGCGCCGCTGGTGGTGATCGTGCCGTTCGAGGCGGCCTCGACGGCGCTGGTGGTGGTCGGTTTCCTGATGATGACCGCGGTACGGACGATCGACTGGTCGGACTACGAGATCGCGATTCCCGCGTTCCTCACCATCGTGCTGATGCCGTTCACCTACTCGATCTCGAACGGGATCGGTGCCGGTCTGATCACCTTCGTGGTGGTCAAGCTGGCCCGGGGCAAGGCCCGGGAGATCCACCCGCTGCTGTACGGGGTGGCCGCCCTCTTCGTGCTGTACTTCCTGCGCGGGCCCATCGAGTCGCTGGTGCTCTGACAGGTGTCGTCCGGGCGGGGAGTCGATGGTGACTCCCCGCCCGGAACTGCACAAACATCCCCGTGAGCCTGGTCATAACAGATGTCGTTAGCCAGGCTCATTAGTTAAGCTAACTAACGTGACGGAGCGGACGGTGACGGCGGAACGCGTGCCACCGGCGCAACTGGCTCCCCAGTTGCGAGATGCGATCACCCGACTCAACCGGCGGGTCCGACGGGCCCGGCCGGTCGGCGACCTCACGGTCACCCAGGTCTCCGCGCTCACCAGCCTGCGGCTGGCGGGCGGGATGACGCCCCGGGAACTGGCCGAGATCGAACGGGTGCAGCCACCGACGATGACCAAGATCGTCGCGAAGTTGGAGGACCGTGGCCTCGTGCGGCGGACCCCCCACCCGACCGACGGCCGGCAGGTCATCCTCGCGGCGACCGAAGGAGGGCAGGCCGTGCTCGACCAGTTCGAGCGGGCCCGCGACGAATGGCTGGCCCACCGGCTGGCCGCGCTCGACGAGGACGAACGGGAGACCCTGCACAGGGCCGCCGAGATTCTCCAGCAGCTCGCTCGCGCCTGAGCCCGCGCCCGCGCCACCGGGCCGTGCCGTCACCTGACGATGACGCGTACGTCCTTGAGGAGGCGCACCGAGAGTGCAGGCCAAGCTGAGCACGATGTTCCAGTCCCTACAGGTCCGCAACTACCGCCTTTTCGCATCCGGGCAGCTGATCAAACTGATCGGCGTCTGGATGATGTTCATCGCCCAGGACTGGCTCGTCCTCGAGCTTTCCGACAACTCGGCCACCGCGCTCGGCGTGGTCACCGCCTGTCAGTTCACGCCGGTGCTGCTGCTCACGCTCTTCTCCGGCCGCCTCGCCGACCGGTACGACAAGCGGGTCCTGCTGTTCGCCGCGAACGCCTTCTGGAGCGTGCTGGCGCTCGGCATGTCCCTGCTGGTCCTCACCGACCTGGTCCAGCTCTGGCACGTCTTCGCGTTCGCCGCGCTCCTCGGCACGGCCAACGCCGTGGAGACCCCGGTCCGCCAGGCGTTCGTCTCGGAACTGGTCGGCACGCCGCTGCTGCCCAACGCGCTGTCGCTGAACGCCGCCGTCTTCAACTCCGCCCGGATCGTCGGTCCGGCAGTCGCCGGTCTGGCGATCGCCGCCTTCGACGTCGGCCCGGTCTTCCTGTTCACCGCCGTCAGCTCCATCGCGCCGCTGGTGAACGTCGTCCGGATGCGGACCGCCGACCTGCACCGCGACGCGCTCCTACCGCGCGACGAGCGGGCGTCCGCGAAGGTCGTCGACGGGCTGCGGTACGTGTGGCGGCGGCCGGACCTGCTGCTGCCGATGGCGGTGATGTCGGTGATCGGCATGTCGCTGTTCAACTTCCAGCTCACCCTGGCCGCGCTGGCGAAGACGGTGTTCAACACCGGTGCCGCCTCGTTCGGCCTGTTCAGCACCGCCCTTGCCGTGGGCGCGCTGGGCGGCGCGCTCAGCGGCACCGGCCGGCGCAGCCGCCCGTCGGTGTGGCTGGTGCTCGGCGCCGCGATCGGCTGCGCCAGCTTCGGCACCCTGGTCGGCTTCGCGTCGGCGTACTGGCTGGTCGTCGCGCTGCTGGTGCCCACCGGCTTCTTCATGGTCTTCTTCGCCCAGGCCGCCAACCAGCGCGTCCAGCTCGGCGTGGACGCCGCGTTCCGGGGACGGGTGATGGCCCTGTGGGTGCTGGTGTTCCTGGGCACCAACCCGGTCGGCGCACCGCTGATCGGCTGGGTGGCCGAGCGCTTCGGCGCCGGCGCGAGCATCTGGATGGGCGGGCTGATCTCGCTGGCCACCGCGCTGATCGCGCTGACCTGGCAACTGCGCCGCTCCGGTGCGCGGCTGCGCTTCCGGGTGCTGCCCATGCCCCGCTTCTACGTCACTTCCGCCGACTGCTGAGCCGCGCGCTCGGGCCCCCGCCGACCGCCGGGCAGGGGCCCCGAGCGTGGTCCCGATCGACGGATAGCGCGGATGCGGCCAAACCGCTGGCGAGGTGGCACGCCGGGGCTTAGCGTCGATACGTGGGAGTCGGACGCGCGCTGATGCTGGCCCTGGCGTTCCTCGCCATGGCCAGCATTCCGGCGGTGTTCGCCCTGCTCTTCTGCTACGACGAGATTCTCGACCGGGTGGTCTGCGGCTGGGCCGAGTGGCGGGAGCGCCGGCGGGAGCGACGCACCATCGCCCGCCTCGACCGAGCCATCGAAGCCGACGCGCTGACCCGGGACATCGACCTCAGCGAGTTCGACCGCACCGACCGTCGTCCCCTGGAACAGCTCGCGGCCGACCTGCGCCGCCTCGGCGGTCAGCGACTCGGCGGCATCGGCCGGCCGATGGTCTGGCACGGCGCGGTGGTCCAGGCGTACGACGACCGGCTCCGGCTGGCCTGCCGCGCCCTGGGGATCACCGAACACCTGGCCGAGCTGACCGGCGTCGACCAGGAAATCGAGCGGGTACGCGTGGAGGGCGTGCTGCACGCCGCCGGGTTGACCCTGCCGGCCGCCCGAGCTGGCCACCGGCAACGCCACCGTTGACGGGTCGCCGAATGCGGCTGTTCGTCGCGGTCAACCCGCCCGTGGAGGCGGTCGACCATCTCGGGGCGCAGATCGCGCGGTTGCGGGTCGGCGCGGCGGCGGCCGCTGGTGCCCGGGTGCGGCTCGCCGACCCGGCGGACCTGCACCTCACCCTGGCGTTCCTCGGTGACGTCGAGGCCGCCCGGCTGGTCGACGTGGAGAGTGCGCTCGGGCTCGCCGCCGACTCGTTCCGCGCCGGCCTCGATGCCCCGCCCCGGCTGCGTCTCAGCGGTGGTGGCGTGTTCGGTGACGGTCGGCGTACGGTGCTCTGGGTGGACGCCCAGGGCGATGTCGAGGCGCTGCACGGCCTGGCCCGGCTGGTCCGGGACCGGCTGCGACGCGCTGGGGTGGCTCACGACGACAAGCCCTTCCGCCCGCACCTGACCGTGGCCCGGCCCGGGGACCGGATGGACCCGGCCGCCGTCGAAGCCGACCGCACCGCGCTGGACGAGTACGCGGGACCGGAGTGGCCGGCGACCGAGCTGCTGCTGATGCGCAGCCACCCCGGGTCGGGACGCTCGCGCTACGACCGGCTCGCCGCCTGGCCGCTCTGACTCGGCGCGCCCGCCTGAACGGCCTTGATCGACTCGGGTTCGTGGAAGTCGGGGTGTTTTACGGGTGCTGACAGCGCGACTTCCGTGAACCCGAGTCGATCAAGCGCGGAGCGTCAGGAGGACTCTCGGGCGGCCGGACCGCTGCCGAAGAGCACGTCGTCCCAGCTCGGCAGCCGCTTGCGCGGCTTGCCGCTGGCGTCGGTGGACTCGCCGCCGGCCGCCGCAGCGGCCGCCGTGCCGGTGCGTCGGGGCCGCAGCACCGCCAGCGACGGCACGGCCGGGACCTCCTTGGGCGCGTCCGAGTCGTCGTCGAAGGCCGACCCCTGGCCGCCGCCGAGCAGCGCGGCAGCGCCACCGCCGACCGGCCGCTGCCGGGGCGCGTCGGACCCGGCCAGAGCCGCCGGAGTACGCGGTTCGAGCCCGCGACCCGACGAGCTGCCGAGTGGACGGTCCAGCGAGGCGAGCAAAGCGTCCCGGCCGGCCCGGATGGGATCCCGGCCCGGTCGCGGGTGCTCGGACGCCGCCGGCAACCCGTGCCCACCCCGACTCGGCTCACCGCGCGACGGACCGGGCAGGCCGTGCCCGCTCCGCTCCGGCGCCGGCTCCTGGCCGAGGATCGGCGTGGGCCGCTCGGCGCACAGATATTGCGCCATGTCGTCGTGCGGCGTGACCACCTGCCGGGCCTTGTCCATGTCCCAGATGGCCTGCGCGGTGGCCTTGCCCGACGGCCAGGTGGCGATGATCCGCCAGGTGCCGTCGTCGCGCCGGTACGCGTCCCAGGAGATCTTCTCGGTGTCGATGCCGTGCTGGCTCAGCCGACCGTTGACCACCTCGGCGAGCGGAGTGGGCTTCTCCGCGCCCTTGAGGCGGGTGCGACGGGCGTGCTGGGCGAGCATGGCCCGCTCCTGGAGCACCGGGCCGGCGTAGCGCAGGACCCGGTCGACCGGCACTCCGGCGATCCGGGCGACGTCCTCGGCCGACTCACCGGAACGGATGCGGGCCTGGATGTCCCGGGGGGACAGTGAGGGAATCGGGTCGACGGTGCTCGGTGCCACCGCGAGCGGCGGGGCACCCGGCTCGGGGTGCATCACACCGGCGATGCGCTCGTCGATCGGCAGGGCGAGCAGTCGCCCGACCTCGTCGGCGAGCACCAGGGCCTGGCCGTCCTCGGAGAGGGCGACGAAGCGTACTGGGCGCATAGCGTTGCCTCCGTCCCGCTTCGCTGGCCGCACGCCACGAGTCGGCCACCCAGGCGTCTCGGACCACCGTACGCGCATCTGTCTCAGGGTGGGGGAAGCGACACCCGCATGTCGTGACTGAGCTGCGGCAATGATCACAGTGGGTGTCCGTCGAGGCGTCAACGGACACCCACCGTGACGAAGCTCAGAGGCGCTCGACCACGTAGTCGATGGAGGCGGTCAGAGCCTCGACGTCGGACGGCTCGACGGCCGGGAACAGCGCCACCCGCAACTGGTTGCGGCCGAGCTTGCGGTACGGCTCGGTGTCGACGATGCCGTTGGCGCGCAGCGCCTTGGCGATCGCGGTGGCGTCCACCCCGTCGGCGAAGTCGATGGTCGCGACCACGTTGGACCGCAGCGCCGGGTCGGTGACGAACGGAGTGGCCACCGTGGACCGCTCCGCCCAGCCGTACACCGTGGCGGCGCTCTCCGCCGTGCGCTTCGCCGCCCACGCCAGGCCGCCCTGCGCGTTCATCCAGTCGGTCTGCTCGGCGGCCAGGAAGATGGTGGCCAGTGCCGGAGTGTTGTAGGTCTGCTCGAGCCGCGAGTTGTCGATCGCGGTCACCAGGTCGAGGAAGGCCGGGATGTAGCGCCCGGACGCCTTGACCTCGGCGGCCCGGTCCAGCGCGGCCGGCGACATCAGGGCCAGCCACAGGCCACCGTCGGAGCCGAAGCACTTCTGCGGCGCGAAGTAGTAGACATCGGTCTCGCCGACGTTGACCTCCAGGCCACCCGCGCCCGAGGTGGCGTCGACCAGCAGCAGCGACCCCTCGTCCGCGCCGGCCACCCGGCTGATCGGTACGGCCACGCCGGTCGAGGTCTCGTTCTGCGGCGTCGCGTACACGTCCACGCCGGCCTCGGCGACCAGGGCCGGGGCGCTGCCCGCTTCGGCCTTGCGGACCGTCGGCTCGCCCAGGAACGGGGCGTCCTTGACCGACTTGGCGAACTTCGCGCCGAACTCGCCGAAGCTGGCGAACTGCGCCCGGTCGCGGACCAGGCCGAAGGTGGCGACCTCCCAGAACGCGGTGGTGCCGCCGTTGCCGATGACGACCTCGTAGCCCTCGGGCAGGGAGAAGAACTCGGCGATCCCGGAGCGCAGCCGGGCCACCTGGTCGCGGACCGTCTTCTGCCGGTGCGACGTACCCAGGTAGCTGGTCGCCACCTCGGCGAGCGCGGACACGGCCGCCGGACGGACCTTGGACGGGCCGCAGCCGAAACGGCCGTCGGCGGGCTTGATCTCGTCGGGAATCCGGATGATCGGTGCGTCAGCCACGGTTCTGAAGATCCTTCCGCAAGGGCGAGGGCGGGCCCGGCGACACTGCCGGCCCTCATCCTCGCACCCGTCGCGATCAGTCCGGCCGCTGGTCCCACGACCGGCCATGAGGCGTGCGCCACAACGCGCCCTGCCGAAAGGAAGGGCCCCTTCCTATACGCGAGGCGTTAAGAAGGTGCCCTTCCTTACACCTCAGACGCCGTGCGGGACGGCGCCCCAGCCTTCGACGTCGGACGGCTTGCGGGTTTCCGGGCCCACGTAGCGGGCGGACGGCCGAACCAGCCGCTGGAGGCGCTTCTGCTCCAGGATGTGCGCGCTCCAGCCGCCCATCCGCGCGCAGGTGAACATCGACGTGAACATGTGCGCCGGCACCTCGGCGAAGTCCAGCACCACGGCCGACCAGAACTCGACGTTGGTGGCCAGCACCCGGTCCGGGCGGCGGGCCTGCAATTCGGCCAGGGCGGCCTTCTCCAGCGCCTCGGCGATCTCGAAGCGCGGCGCGCCCAGCTCCTTGGCGGTGCGCCGGAGCACGCGGGCGCGCGGGTCCTCGGCCCGGTAGACCCGGTGGCCGAAGCCCATCAGCCGCTCGCCACGGTCGAGGACACCCTTGACGTAGCCCTCCGCGTCGCCGCTGCGCTCCACCGCCTCCAGCATGGTGAGCACGCGCGACGGCGCGCCACCGTGCAGCGGGCCGGAGAGGGCGCCGATGCCGGACGAGATGCAGGCCGCCGCGTCGGCGCCGGTGGAGGCGACGATGCGCGCGGTGAAGGTGGAGGCGTTCAGGCCGTGCTCGGCGGCCGAGATGAAGTACGCGTCGACGGCCTTGACGTGCCGCGGGTCCGGCTCGCCGCGCCAGCGCTTCATGAACCGCTCGACGATGGTCTGCGCCTTGTCGATCTCCTTCTGCGGCACCGCCGGCAGGCCGAGGCCGCGAGCGGACTGGGCGACGAAGGAGAGCGCGGTCACCGACACCCGGGCCAGGTCCTCGCGGGCCTGCTCGTCGGAGATGTCCAGCAGCTGGCTGAGGCCCCAGTACGGCGCCAGCATGGCGACCGCCGACTGCACGTCGACCCGGATGTCACCGGAGTGCACCGGCACCGGGAACGGCTCCGCGGGCGGCAGGCCCGGCCCGAACCGGCCGTCGACCAGCAGCGCCCAGACGTTGCCGAATGAGACCTGGCCGATCAGATCCTCGATGTCGACCCCGCGATAGCGCAGCGCGCCACCCTCGCGGTCGGGTTCGGCGATCTCGGTCTCGAAGGCGACGACGCCCTCCAGACCGGGTTTGAAGTCGGCCATGTCGCTCTCCTGGATCTGGTCGGTGCGCCCGATCAGCTGATCCGGCCCGGTCGGCCGAGCGCCTTAGGCGACCCTCAGGGATGTGTTCGGAACATCTTGCCTGCTGGGTAACCGGATACGCGACCCAGTGCGACTGTGCTGCACGCGACATCTCAGGGCGCGCATTCTCCGCGCCGGTCGGTGAGACTGGGCGAAGCGGTCTGGCCAGCGCGGGAGGGTGCCGGTCAGCACGCCGAGAAGGAGTGGGGACGTGACGGGCGACACACCAGCCCCGGCTGCGATGCGTAACGAGTACGCCGCGGACCTGGGCCTGACCGAGGCTGACCTGGCCGCCGACTGGTACACCCAGTTCGACAGGTGGTTCGCCGACGCGGTGGCTCACGGGCTGCCCGAACCCAACGCCATGGTGGTGGGCACGGCCGACGCCGCCGGCCGACCGAGTGGGCGGACGGTGCTGCTCAAGGGGTACGACCCGGAGGGCTTCGTCTTCTTCACCAACCACCTGTCCCGCAAGGGCGTCGAGGCGGCCGGCAACCCGTACGCCAGCCTGGTCTTTCCGTGGTTTCCGATGCAGCGGCAGGTGGTGGTCGCAGGAGTGATCGCCCCGGTCGAGCGGGCGGTGACCGAGTCGTACTTCGCCAGCCGGCCGCGCGGGTCGCAGGTGGGCGCGTGGGCCAGCCCGCAGTCGTCCGTGGTGCCGGACCGGGCCACGTTGGAGGAGCGCTACCGCGAGGTGGCCGAGCGGTACGCCGACGAGAGCGCCATTCCGCCACCGCCGCACTGGGGTGGTCTGCGGGTCCGGCCGGACTCGGTGGAGTTCTGGCAGGGCCGGTCCGGTCGGTTGCACGACCGCCTGCGCTTTCGTCGCGTCGACGGAAGCGACTGGATCGTCGAGCGGCTGGCGCCGTGACCGGTGTGCAGGAGGCCCGGCCGCGCGGAGCGCGCCGCTGGGCGATCGACGTCCGCCCGCTGGGCGTCCCGGCGTACCGGCGGCTGTGGCTCGGCAACACCGTGGCGATGTTCGGCTTCCAGTTCACCGCCGTCGCGGTGCCGGTGGAGATGTACGCCCTCACCCGGGACTCGTTCTGGGTGGGCCTGCTGGGCATCGCCGCGTTCGTACCCCTGCTGATCTTCGGGCTCTGGGGTGGCGCGGTCGCCGACGCCCGCGACCGCCGTGCGGTGCTGCTCGGCGGCTCATTGTTGCTCTGGGCATCCACCCTCGGGCTGCTGGTCCAGGCGCTGCTGAACGTGGGCAGCCCGGTGCTGCTGCTGGTGTTGATGGCGGTGCAGTCGGTGGCGTTCGCGATCACCTCGCCGGCCCGCAGCGCCATGCTGCCCCGGCTGGTCCCGGACGACCTCGTTCCGGCCGCCAGCACCCTCAACTACACGACCTTCACCGCCGCGTCGGTCGCCGGCCCGCTCGCCGCCGGCCTCATCCTCGCCGCCTCGTCGGACACCCGGGTGGTGCTGCCGATCGCGTACGGGCTGGACGCGGTGCTGTTCACGGCGATGCTCTGGGCGGCGCTGCGCCTGCCGGCGCTGCCGCCCGAGCCGAGCGCCGACGGTCAGGTCCGCCGGGCCGGCCTGGCCAGCGTGATCGACGGTTTCCGGTACCTGGCCACCACGCCCGTCCTGCTGCTCTCCTTCGGCGTGGACCTGATCGCGATGATCCTGGCCATGCCGAGGGCCCTGTTTCCGGAGATCGCCAACGAGCGGTTCGGCGGGGGCGGCTCGGTCGGCCTGCTCTACAGCGCCATCGCGATCGGCTCCATGATCGGCGGGCTGACCTCCGGCTGGATCGGTCGGCTCCGCCGGCAGGGGGTCGGCCTGGTCGTCGCGGTGGTCGGCTGGGGAGTCGCGATCGCCGCCGCCGGGCTGGCCCAGCAGCTCTGGCTGATGGTCCTGCTGCTCGCCGTTGCCGGCGCCGCCGACCTGGTCAGTGCCGTACTCCGCCAGTCCATGCTGCTGGTGTACGCGCCGGACCGGATGCGCGGCCGACTCCAGGGCGTCAACACGGTGGTGGTGGCCGGTGGGCCCCGCCTCGGCGACCTGCGGGCCGGCACCATGGCCGCCGGGTTCGGCGGCGGGGTGGCCTGGGTCGCCGGCGGACTCGCCTCGGCGGTGCTCGTGGTGGTGCTCGCGGTCGCCTTCCCGGCACTGCTGCGGTACCGGGCCACGACGGCGTCGAGCGGCGACCGGTCGTGACCGGTTAGGGTCGCCGGCATGGACAGCCCTGAGCAGCGCCCCTTCTCCGGCGCACAGTGGACCATCGCCGCCGCGGGCCACGAGGCCGTCATCGTCGAGGTGGGCGGCGGGCTGCGGACGTACCGGCACGACGGCGTCGACCTGCTCGACGGGTACGGCGTCGACGAGGTCTGCCCCGGCTGCGCCGGACAGGTGCTCGCTCCCTGGCCGAACCGGATCCGGGACGGGCGCTACGTGTACGGCGACCGGACGCACCAGCTCTCGCTGACCGAGCCGGAGCGGCACGTCGCCATCCACGGGCTGGTCAACTGGGTGCCGTGGCGGCTGTTGGAGCAGTCCACGGACGCGGTGACCGTCGGCTACGACCTGCCGCCGCAGCCCGGCTACGAGTGGCCGCTGCGGCTGGTCAGCCGGTGGAGCGTGAGCGCGGACGGTCTGCGGGCCGAGCACGAGGTGACGAACGTGGGCGCCGAGGTCGCCCCGTTCGGCTTCTCCGTGCACCCGTACCTGCAACTGCCGGGTGTCGCCGTGGACGACCTGGTCATGCGGCTGCCGGCGCGTACCCGGATCATGGTGGACGGCCGGTTGCTCCCGGTCGGCGCGACGCCGGTGGCCGGCACCGAGTACGACTGGACCAGCCCGCGCCGGATCGGCGACGCCGAGTTGGACCTGTGCTTCGGCGAGGTCGTCCGTGACGCCGACGGCGGCTCATCGGTGAGCCTCGCGGCGCCGGATTCCTCGTCCGGGGTGAGCATCTGGGCGGACGCGGAGTTCGGCTGGTGGCAGGTCTTCACCGGTGACGCGCTCACCGGCGAGCGACACCGCCGGTCGGTGGCGATCGAGCCGATGACCTGCCCGCCGGACGCGTTCCGGTCGGGCAAGGACGTGCTCGCGCTGGGGCCCGGCACGACCTGGCGGGGTGCCTGGGGCATCCGTCCCGGGGCCTGATGGAGTTCGCCGAGGTCGTCCGCCGTCGACGGATGGTCCGCAACTACGACCCGGACCGTCCGGTCCCGCCCGACGTGGTGGACCGGCTGCTGGACCACGCCGTGCGCGCCCCATCGGCCGGCTTCGCCCAGGGCTGGGGTTTCCTGGTGCTGGAGGAACCGGCCGACCGGGAGCGGTTCTGGGCGGCCACCACGCCCGACGGCGGAGGCCGGGAGCGCTGGCTGGCCGGGATGCGCCGCGCGCCGCTCATCGTGGTGCCGCACGCCAACGAGTCGGCCTACCTGACGCGGTACGCGGAGCCCGACAAGGGCTGGACCGACCGGTCGAAGGACCGCTGGCCGGTGCCCTACTGGTACGTCGACACCGGCTTCGCCGCGCTGCTCATGCTGCTCACGGCGGTGGACGAGGGGCTGGGGGCGTGTTTCTTCGGGATCCCACCCCAGCGGCTGGCCGCGTACCGGGAGAGCTTCGGCGTGCCCGAGGAGTACCAGCCCATCGGCGCCGTCACAATCGGTTACCGGGCGGCGGACCATCGGTCACCATCGTTGCGTCGCGGTCGGCGCGGGATCGACGAGGTGGTGCGGCGCGGCCGGTGGAGCTGAGCGTGGCGTCCCGTTCGTCGGGTTGAGGATCGGACGAGCGATAGCGAAACTGACATCAGGGAGCAGAACGTCGCGTGCGCGGGGCCGCTAGGCTGGCACGGTCATCGGCGCCGCGCCGCGCGGCGCCCGCCGCGGCCCGGCTCGGCGCCGTCGGTCCGTCCGGTCTCGGGGAGGGGAGCGTGCCGTCGTGATCTTCAGAGCGGTCCGGGACGGGCGTCCCTACCCGGAGCACAACCTGACGCTCAAGCAGTGGGCGGAGATCCCGCCCCGTCCGCTGCGGCTCGATCAGTTGATCACCACCAAGCGCGAGTTGGCGCTCGACAAGCTCCTCGCGGAGGACTCGACCTTCTACGGCGACCTCTTCCCGCACGTCGTGCAGTGGAGCGGTGGCCTCTATCTGGAGGACGGGCTGCACCGCGCGCTGCGCGCCGCGCTGCAACAGCGCAACCAGATCCACGCCCGGGTCCTGGTGCTCTCCGGTACGGGCGATCCCGCCTGAGGCTTCGTTAAGGTGGCGGCATGACTGCCCTCGATCTGCTCGACCTGGACCCGTCGCTCACCGAGGAGGAGCGGCAGATCCGCGATGTCGTCCGCCGGCTGGTCGACGACCGGGTCCGCCCGCACGTCGCCGACTGGTACGAGGAGGGTCGCGTGCCGGCCCGCGAGCTGGCCCGGGAGTTCGGCAAGCTCGGGCTGCTCGGCATGCACCTGAGCGGGTACGGCTGCGCGGGCGCGTCCGCCGTCGCGTACGGGCTGGCGTGTCAGGAGTTGGAGGCCGCCGACTCGGGTGTCCGTTCGCTGGTCTCGGTGCAGGGCTCGCTGGCGATGTACGCCATCTGGCGCTTCGGCAGCGAGGAGCAGAAGCAACGCTGGCTGCCCCCGATGGCGACCGGCGAGGCGATCGGCTGCTTCGGCCTCACCGAGCCCGACCACGGCTCCGACCCGGGGTCCATGGCCACCCGGGCCCGCCGCGACGGCGACGACTGGGTGCTCACCGGCGGCAAGATGTGGATCACCAACGCGCCGATCGCCGACGTCGCCGTGATCTGGGCGCGAACCGACGACGGGGTACGCGGTTTCGCCGTACCCATGGAAACGCCCGGTGTCACGGCGCGCGAGATCCGCCGCAAGATGTCGCTGCGCGCGTCGCTGACCGGCGAGATCGTGCTCGACGACGTCCGGCTTCCGGCCGACGCGCAACTGCCCGGGGCCGTCGGGCTCAAGGCCCCGCTGAGCTGCCTTACCGAGGCCCGCCACGGCATCGTCTGGGGCGCCGTCGGCGCGGCGCGCGACTGCCTGGAAACCACCCTGGCGTACGCCACCACGCGCACCCAGTTCGGCCGACCGCTCGCCGGGTTCCAACTCACCCAGGCCAAGCTCGCCGACATGGCCGTCGAGCTGGTGAAGGCGCAACTGCTCGCGCTGCACCTCGGCCGGCTCGCCGACGCCGGCCGGCTGCGCCCCGACCAGGTGAGCGTGGGCAAGCTGAACAACGTGCGGGAGGCGCTGGCCATCGCCCGACAGTGCCGCACCATCCTCGGTGCCAACGGCGTCTCCGGCGAGTACCCGGTGCTGCGGCACGCGAACAACCTGGAGAGCGTGTTGACGTACGAGGGCACCTCGGAGATCCACCAGCTGATCGTCGGCCAGCGGCTCACCGGGCTTTCCGCCTTCGCCTGACCTGCCCGTTTACGCTTTCCGGCCGCTCGCCGCGCGGCTGTCGTACGGGGGCCGTACCGTCATTGACAGACGACGTGTCTGACGAGGACGGTGAGTGTGATGGCTCGCGACGCTGACATCAACGAGCCCACGAGGGAGTTCCCCGGTTACCCGACCGGCGACGACCTCAGGGAGCGCTCGGCCGCGACACCCGACCCGACTCCGGGCGGGCCGGAGGGCACCGATGGTCCCGGCACCGGCGGGGGTGGGGGTGCGGCCCGCGGGCTGCTCCTGCTGCTCGGCGCCGCCGCGCTGGCCGTGGTGGTGCTGCTCGGCGTGCAGGCGACCGGCTTTCTGCCGGACTTCCGTAACCCGTTCGCCAAGGAGCAGACCGACCGCAGCCAGCCGCCGCTGCTGAAGTCGATCCAGGATCTGAGCCGCTACGTGGCGGCCGAAGGCAACTTCCAGGTCGTGGTCGACACCCAGAACGACCGGCGCAACGTCCCGGACTTCCTGCTCAACGAGCGCACGCTGTTCGTCGGAGCCGGCAGCATCGAGGCGTACGTCGACTTCACCAAGATCGGTGAGGGTGCCGTGGTGCAGTCCGCCGACGGCAAGTCCGTCGAGATCAAGCTGCCCGCGCCGCAGCTCGGCGAGACCAACCTCGACATGGAGAAGAGCTACGTCTTCGCCGAGCAGCGTGGCCTGCTCAACCGGCTCGGTGACCTGGTCGGCAACGACCCCAACCGGCAGCAGCAGATCTACCAGCTGGCCGAGGAGCGGATCACCGCCGCCGCCCGGGACAGCGGGCTCTCCGCCCGCGCCGAGGAGAACACCCGCAAGATGCTGGAGGGGCTGCTGCGCTCACTGGGCTACCAGCAGGTCACGGTCACGTACACGGCCCCCTGACCCAGCGCCTCGGCGCTTCGGTCTTCAGCGCCCCGGCGTTCTGGCTTACGCAGCGCCCGCCCCGACGATGGTCGAGGCGGGCGCTGCCCCGTCCGCCGCGCCGTCGCCCGGTCCGCCTCCGCTGCCGCGCCGTCGCCCGTCCGCCGCCGCTGCCCGGTCTGCCGCGCCGTCGAACGGGTTGATCCACTCCACATCGCCGATCTCGGCCCTCGGAAAGCCCCACATCGGCGATGTGGAGTGGATCAAGGACCGATAGAGCGATGGGCCGCCAAGATCCGCGCAACTTCGAGGATCCTGCTGCCTCCGACGATCGGGAAGCAGCAGTATCCCCGAAGTTGTGACCGGCTGCGGCCGGTCTGCACCGAGGCCGGGGGTGGGGTCAGTGGCCGGTGGAGGCCAGGTAGCGGTCCTCGTTGGGCATGAGGACCCAGAGGATCAGGTAGACGATCACCTGGGTGCCGGGCAGCAGCAGGGACAGCAGGAACAGCAGCCGGACCATCCCGGCGGACATGCCGAACCGCTGACCGAGGCCGGCGCAGACACCGGCGAGCATGCGCCCCTGGCGGGGTCGGACCAGTTTGCGACTCATCGTCGTACTCCCACTCTGCGGCGGTGTGCCGCGTCTGCAATCCACGGTAGAAAGGGGCGGCCGCTCCGCCCTCGGTCCCGAGGAGGATCGGCGACCCGTGGACCCGTAGGTACTTACCCGTGCGGCCCCCGCCCGACGCCCCGCGCCCGCGCCCCCGCCCCCGCGCCAAGGTCGTGCTCGATCCTGGATGTAGTGGCCTCCGGCCGAGCGTGAGGCCACTACATCCAGGATCGAGCGCGATCATGCGGGCGAGCGCGATCATGTCGCCGGGTGTTCACGCGGGCCGGGCGATCACGCACGCTGCCCGCGGGTGGAGGAGCGGCGGGCTGCGGCGCTCGGGTAAGGGGTGAGCAGGGCAGGTAGGCTGACAGGTCGGGCACCCGCACCCCGGGTGACCGGCGGCCACCCGACCGGGCGGTCACGAGCGGGGCTGCCGATCGGCGGCCACGACCGGGCGGAAACCCGACCACGGGAGCACGCCGAGGAAGCGCAGCCATGATCAGTGTTTTCGACCTCTTCAGCGTCGGCATCGGGCCGTCCAGCTCGCACACGGTGGGGCCGATGCGGGCGGCGCGTACGTTCGTCGCCGGGCTCAAGGCCGACGGGCTGCTCACCGACACCGCGCGGGTGCAGGCGGAGCTGTTCGGGTCGCTGGGCGCGACCGGGCACGGGCACGGCAGCGGGCCGGCGGTGCTGCTGGGGCTTGCCGGCGAGTCCCCGGAGACGGTTGACACGGACACCGTCGGTCCTCGCGTCGAGCGCATCCGCGCTGAGCGGCGGATCAGCCTCCTCGACGCGCACGAGATCGACTTCGACCCCGATCGGGACCTGACGTTGCACCGTCGCCGGTCGTTGCCGTACCACCCGAACGGGATGACCTTCGCGGCCTTCAACGCGGCCGGGGAGCAGGTCAGGACCCGCACCTACTACTCCGTCGGTGGCGGTTTCGTGGTGGACGAGGCGGCGGCGGGCGCGGACAAGATCAAGCCGGACACGACGCGGGTGCGGTACCCGTTCCTGACCGGGGCGCAGCTCCTCGACGTCACCACCCGTACCGGGCTGTCGATCAGCGAGGTGATGCTGGCCAACGAGCGTTCGTGGCGCAGCGAGGCGGAGATCCGGGCGGGCCTGCTGGAGATCTGGCGGGTGATGCGGGAGTGCGTGCAGCGCGGTTGCGAGCGGGACGGCGTACTCCCTGGGGGTTTGAAGGTCCGGCGGCGCGCGGCGGAGCTGCGGCGCGGCCTGGAGGCGGACGCCGGGACGGCCGACCCGTTGCACGCGATGGACTGGGTGACGCTGTTCGCCCTGGCGGTGAACGAGGAGAACGCTGCCGGAGGTCGGGTGGTGACCGCCCCGACGAACGGCGCGGCGGGGATCATCCCGGCGGTGCTGCACTACTACAGCCGGTTCGTCGAGGGCGCCGACGACGACGGGGTGGTGCGGTTCCTGCTCGCGGCCGGCGCGATCGGGGTGCTGTTCAAGGAGAACGCGTCGATCTCCGGCGCGGAGGTCGGCTGCCAGGGTGAGGTCGGCTCGGCGTGTTCGATGGCGGCGGCGGGCCTGGCCGAGGTGCTCGGCGGCACGCCGGAGCAGGTGGAGAACGCGGCCGAGATCGGGATGGAGCACAACCTCGGGTTGACCTGTGACCCGGTGGGTGGCCTGGTGCAGATCCCCTGCATCGAGCGCAACGCCGTGGCTAGCATCAAGGCGATCACGGCCGCCCGGTTGGCGCTGCGCGGCGACGGTGTGCACAAGGTGTCGCTGGACAAGGTCATCAAGACCATGCGGGAGACGGGCGCCGACATGAAGGTCAAGTACAAGGAGACGGCGCGTGGCGGTCTGGCCGTCAACGTGATCGAGTGCTGAAGCTGGTCGATTCAGGGCATTCGTTCACCGACTGCTAACCTGGCGTCCGTTTGCGGGAGGCGGGAGGCGGCGGTGACCTCTGGCGTCGCGGCCCTGTGGTCGCACCGCAACTCGCTGCGCATCCTGGTCCGGCGGGACCTGGCGGTCAAGTACCAGCAGTCGGTGCTGGGCTACTTCTGGTCGCTGATCGAGCCGCTGGGCATGGGCGCGATCTACTGGTTCGTCTTCGGCGTGCTCTACTCCCGCGACACCGGCCGGCACCTCGGCGAGGCCGCCGGGTCGTACCCGCTGTTCCTGATCACCGGCATCTTCGCCTGGATGTGGACCAGTTCGGCGCTGAGCGAGGCGACCAACGCGCTGACCGGCCAGTCCCGGCTGATCACCACGATGAACGTGCCCCGGCAGGTCTTCCCGATCGGCCGGGTCAGCGGACGGTTCGCCGAGTACGCGGCCGGCCTGCCGATCCTGGCCGCCATCGCGGTGATCTACGCGGCGCACGGGCGGATCCACCCCGGCTGGTCGCTGCTCGCCCTGCCGCTGGCGGTGGCCGTGCAGGCCGTGCTGCTGGTCGGGCTGGCCCTGTTGCTGTCGGCCTGGAACGTGCTGATGCGCGATGTGGAACGGCTGATGCGGCTGATCATCCGGGTGCTCTTCTACGCTACGCCGATCATCTATCCGCTCAGCCTGGTCCGGGAGTCCGGCCTGCCGCACTGGCTGAAGGTGGTGTACGAGCTGAACCCGCTGGTCGGGATCTTCCAGTTGCACCACGCGATCTGGTACCCGGACGAGTTTCCCGACGCCCGGCTGCTCGCCACCACGATCGCCGGCAGCCTGCTGGTGCTGGCCGCCGGCTGGTGGTCGTTCCGCCGGCTGGAGCCCGCCGTGCTCAAGGAACTCTGACGTGGCCGCGCCGATCATCGAGGCGGACGGTCTGGGCATCCGGTTCGTCCGCAACCGTCGCCGCCAGCTGCGGCTGCGGGAGCTGTTCATCCATCGGGGTGGGCGCGGTGCCCTGCCCGGCCAGTTCTGGCCGTTGCGCGACGTGTCGTTCACCGTCGAGCCGGGCGAGACCGTCGGCGTGATCGGCCGCAACGGCACCGGCAAGAGCACGCTGCTGCGGCTGATCGCCGGGGTGCTCATTCCGGACGAGGGCGACATCCGGGTGCACGGCGCGGTGGCGCCGCTGCTGGAGTTGTCCGCCGGTTTCTCCAACGACCTGACCGGCCGGGAGAACCTGCACCTGGTCGGTGGGCTGCACGGACTGTCGACGAGCTACCTGAAGCGGCACTTCGACGAGATCGTCGAGTTCGCCGGTGAGCAGGTGGAGCGGGCCATCAACACGTCGGTGCGGCACTACTCGTCGGGGATGAAGGTGCGGCTGGGCTTCGCGATCATCTCGCACCTGCCGCACCCGATCCTGCTGATGGACGAGGTGACCGCGGTCGGGGACGCGGAGTTCCGCAAGAAGTGTTACGCGACGATTGACCGTCTGCTCGGGGAGGGGCGCACGCTCGTGCTGGTGTCACACAACGAAAAGGACCTGACCCGGTTCTGTCGTCGGGGGTTGTACCTCGACGCGGGCCGGTTGACGCTCGACGGCACCATCGCCGAGGCGCTCGACGCGTACCACGCCGCGGTCCCGCGGTGACGCTCGCGATCGTGCTCGCCGCCGGGAGTTCCGCGGCGGGCCTCACCACCGCGGGCGGCGAGCCGCTGGCCGACCGGCTCGCCGACCAGCTGCGCCGGGCCGGCGCGGCCGACGTGCGCTTCGCCGCCACCCTGGACGAGCTGGCCGCGCTGGCCGACGCCGCCACCGGTCCGCTGCTGGTCACCGGCACCGACCTGGTGGCACACACCGCCGTGCTGCGGCACCTCGCCACCAGCCCGGTGGGACCGACCGTGGCGCTGGTGCTGGGTGACCCGCCGGTGCCGGGCCGGACGGCGGTGCGCGAGGAGCGCGGCCAGGTGGTCGACGCGGGCCCGCTGGACGCTCTCGACGGCGACGCGACCGGCGTGTTCGGCGGCGCGCTCCGGGTCGGCGTGGACGACCTGCCGACCCTCGCCGCCGCCGCCCGGGCCGCCGCCGTCGGCGCGCGGCCGGTTGCCGCCCCGGTCGGCCCGGCCGGGGACGTGTCGCCGCTGCCGGCGACCGGCAGCGCCGGCCACGACGACCCCGGGTCCGCCGTGGACCGGCTCGTCGCGGGCCTCGCGGCCCTCGGCACCCTGATCTTCGCCCAGCGGGTACGTCTGCTCGTGGCGCACCGGGTCGAGGACGCCGCCGCCCTGGTCGCCGCCGAGGCGGCGGTGACGTCGGTCGACGAGGACCGGGCCGAGCTGCGGCTGTCGGTGAAGGAGCGGGACGACTTCTTCTCGACGTACTTCGTCAGCACCTGGTCGCCGTACGTGGTGCGGTTGGCGGCCCGGCTGCGCCTCACCCCGACCGGGGTGACGGTGATCTCGGTGCTCTTCGCGCTGGGTGCCGCGGTGCTGTTCGGGGTCGGTGGGCGGCTCGCGCTCGTCAGCGGCGCGGTGCTGCTCTACCTGGGCTTCGTGTTGGACTGCGTGGACGGCCAGTTGGCCCGCTACACCCGGCACTTCAGCGCCTGGGGCGGCTGGCTGGACACGATGGCCGACCGGGCCAAGGAGTACCTGGTCTACGCCGGGCTGGGCTTCGGCGTGAGCCACGCCGGGCTGGGCTTCGGCGTGAGCCACGCCGGGCTGGGCAACGGCTGGGCCCTCGCCATCGCCGCGATGACGTTGCAGACCGTCCGACACATGACCGACACCTGGTACGGGGCGCTGCACGACGAGGCGGCCCGCCGACCGCGGACGACGACGGGCGCCAGCGGCGGGATCGGTGACCGGCTGAACGCCGCGTCCACCCGGGTGCAGGCGGACACCGGCTCGCTGTCGTACTGGCTGAAGCGGACCGTCGTCTTCCCGATCGGGGAGCGGTGGGCGTTGATCGCGCTGACCGTGGCGCTGTTCAACCCGCTGGTCAGCCTGATCGCGGTGCTGGTGTGGGGTGGACTGGCGTTCGCGTACACCGGTGCCCTGCGGACGCTGCGGGCCCGCTGGATGTGGGTGCCGGTGCTGGACACGGTCGACGCCACCCTGCACCGCGACGACGGTCCGTTGGCCCGTCGACTGCCGGTGGTCCGTCCGATGGGGCCGCTGACCCTGGCGGTGATCGCCGCGCTCGGCCCGGCGGCGCTGCTGGTCGCCGCCGGACTGGGCGACGCGCCGGACGGGCTGCGCTGGGCGGTGCCGGTGGCGTTGCTGGTGCTGCTGGCCGGCGGCCTCGGCGCGGGGGCCGCGCACAACGGGCCGCTGGACTGGCTGGTGCCGGCCGCGTTGCGGGCCGCCGAGTACCTGTTCGCCATCGCGGTCGGTGTGGTCGGTGGCGCGCCCGGATGGCTGATCTTCGGGTACGTCTTCGTGCTCACCGTGCACCACTACGACCTGACCGCCCGGTTGGAGAAGCGGCAGGCGGCGCCCCCGCTGCACGCCGCCACGCTCGGCTGGGACGGACGGTCGGTGCTGCTCGCCCTCCTGGCGATTGCCGGCGTCGTGAGTATCGGCATGGCTACACTCGGTGCGTACCTTCTCGTGGTTTTCGTGGTGAGCGTCGTCCTGGCCTGGTTCGTCCGGCCGGCCCGTGGCGCGCGGGCGTCGGCCGCGCCGGTGGGCGCGGGAGGTGTCGCGCCGCGCTGACGAAAGGGGCGGCCGGATGACCCTGATCAGTTTCGTGGTGCCGGCCTTCCGGGTGCAGGGTTATCTGCGCGAGTGCCTGGACTCGATCCTGGGCCAGTCGGAGACCGACCTCGAGCTGATCGCGGTCGACGACTGCTCGCCGGACGCCAGCGGCGAGATCATCGACGAGTACGCGGCCCGTGACCAGCGGGTCCGGGCCGTCCGGCTGTCGGAGAACGTCGGTCTCGGTCCAGCCCGCAACATCGGGTTGGACCGGGCCGTCGGCGAGTACGTGTGGTTCCTCGACGGGGACGACTGGCTGGCGCCGGACTGCCTGTCGGAGGTGGCCGCCCGCCTGCGGGCGACCCGGCCGGACGTGCTGCTGGTGGACCACGTCCGGACACACTGGAACGACACCGCCACCCGCAGCGCGATGGCCGAGGTGTTCCCCGAGTCGCCCGGTCCGGAGACGTTCGCGCTGCGGGAACGGCCGGCGGCCATGCGGCTGCTGCACACCGCCTGGAACCGGTTGGTCCGCCGGGAGTTCCTGGTCAACCTGGGTCTGCGCTTCGCGGCCGGTTGGTACGAGGACGTCTCGTTCAGCTACCCGGTGCTGATGGGGGCGCGTCGGATCGGCGTCCTCGATCGGGTGTGCGTGAACTACCGGCAGCGCCGCTCCGGCGCGATCACGAAGACCCGGGGGGACCGGCACTTCGAGGTCTTCGCCCAGTGGCACCGGGTCTTCCTCCTGATGGATGCCTGGTCGCCGGCCGTGGACGCGCTACGGCCGGCGGTCTTCGAGCGGATGATCTGGCACTACCTCACCGTGCTCGGCAATGGTCAGCGCATCGCCCCCGAGCTGCGGCCGGTGTTCTTCGCGCAGATCACCGCGGACTACGCGCGGTGGCTGCCGGTCGGGGGGTACCCCGTGCCGGAGGGCGTCGAAGGGGTGAAGCACCGGCTGGTCGCGAGTGGCCGGTGGCGGACGTTCAGTGCCCTGCGGGCCGCCAGCCGGGCCCGGGACACGGCCCGCCGGCAGGCGCGTACCGCCCGGCGTCGGGTCGCCCCGGTGGCCCGGCGCGGCGCCCGGCTCACCCGCGACGGCCTGCTGCGCGAGTACTACCGGGCGGAGCTGCGCCGGCCCGTGGACCCCACGCTCGCGGTGTACGCCGCCTACTGGTTCCGGGGATACTCCTGCAACCCGGCGGCGATCTACGAGGCCGCCCGTCGGCTGGCCCCCGAGGTGCGCGGGGTGTGGATCGTGCGCCGCGACCGGGTGGACGCCGTGCCGGACGGAGTGGAGTACGTGGTCGCCGGCACGCCGGCCTACTACCGCGTGCTGGCCCGCGCCCGCTGGCTGGTCAACAACGTGAACTACCCGGACTTCGTCCGTAAGCGGCCGGAGCAGGTACACGTGCAGACCCACCACGGCACGCCGGTCAAGGTGATGGGGTTGGACCAGCAGCGCTATCCGATCGGCGCGGGCCGGATGGACTTCGCCGGCCTGCTGCGCCGGGTGGACCGCTGGGACTACAGCGTCAGCTCCAACAGCTTCTCCACCCAGATGTGGGATCGGGCCTACCCGGCCACGTACGCCACGCTGGAGGTGGGTTATCCGCGCAACGATCGGCTGGTCGCCGCCGGTCCCGACGAGGTGCGCCGGCTGCGCGCCGAGTTCGGCCTCGCCCCCGACGAGCAGGTGGTGCTGTACGCCCCGACGCATCGCGAGCACCTGCCCGGTTACCGGCCGCCGTTCGACCCGGACCGGCTCGTCGACGCGCTGGGTGACTCGGGCCGGCTGCTGATGCGCAGCCACTACTTCCACGACCGGGAGCGCCGGCCAGGTCGTCCGGCGGAGTTCCACCGGGTCCGCGACGTCAGCGGCTACCAGCGGGTGGAGGACCTCTACCTGATCGCCGACGTGCTGGTCACCGACTACTCCTCGGCGATGTTCGACTACGCGGTGCTGGACCGGCCCATCGTGCTCTACACCCCGGACTGGGAGGCGTACCGCCTGGCCCGGGGGGTCTACTTCGACGTCACGGCGGAGCCGCCGGGCGCGGTGGCCGCCACGTTCACCGACCTGCTCGATCTGTTCCGGACCGACGCGGTGCGCTCGGACGCGGCGAACAAGGCCCGCGAGCGTTTCCGCAGCCGGTTCTGCGGGCTGGACGACGGGCGGGCTGCCGAGCGGGTGGTGCGCCGGGTTTTCCTCGGCGAGCTGCCTGACCAGCCGCAGGGCTGCTGACCGCGCGCACTCCCGTACGCCGTGTAATGGTGGCGTCATAAGCCGAACATGAGACGTTTACCCGATGTGCGGGACCAATGATCCTGGTCACAGTCATCAGGAGTTCGGCCGAGAGACGTGGGGGACCTGACGGTGAGTACCGTCGCACTCAAAGATGTGACCAAGGTTTTCAAGGACGGCACACTCGCCGTCGACAGCATAAATCTGGACGTGAACGACGGCGAGTTCATGGTGTTGCTGGGCCCGTCCGGCTGCGGCAAGTCCACAGTGCTGCGCATGATCGCCGGTCTGGAGGACCCGACGCAGGGAGCGGTGCTGCTCGACGGGGAGCTCGCGAACGACCTGCCGCCACGCGACCGCAAGATCGCCATGGTCTTCCAGGATTTCGCGCTCTACCCGCACATGACCGTCGGCGACAACATCGCCTTTCCGCTGCGGCTGGCCGGGGTGGAACCGGAACCGCGCGGCGAGCGGGTAACCGACGTGGCGAGCGCGCTCGGCATCAGCGACGTGCTCGGCCGCAAGCCGGGCCAGCTCTCCGGCGGCCAGCGCCAGCGGGTCGCCATGGGCCGCGCGATCGTCCGGCGGCCGGGTCTCTTCCTGATGGACGAGCCGCTGTCGAACCTGGACAGCGGGCTGCGCGCCGAGCTGCGGGCGGAGATCTCCGGGCTGACCCGGGAGCTGGGCGTCACCACCGTCTACGTGACCCACGACCAGGCCGAGGCGCTGACCATGGCCGACCGGGTGGCCATCATGCGCCGGGGCGTGCTCCAGGACGTGGGCACGCCCACCCAGGTGTACGGCCGTCCGGCGACGCTCTATGTGGCGGCGTTCCTGGGTAGCCCCCGGATGAACCTGCTGGAGGCGTCGGTCTACGTCCACCTCGACCGGTACATCGCGCTCAACCTCGGTGAGCAGTCGCTCTACCTGCCGTGGAACGACATCCGCAGCCGGGCGGTGGCGCATTACCACGGTGAGCGGATCGTGGTCGGGATGCGGGCCGAGGCGCTCACCCCGGTCGCCCCGGACAGCCCCGGTGACGTGCTGCGCGGGCGGATCCGTTACCTGGAGCACCACGGGCACGAGTCGCTGGCGTTCCTCGACATCGGGGCGACCGCGATCATGGTGGACGAGATGGGCGCGCCGCTCGACCCGCCGCCGGTGGGCCAGCGTGGCCTGCGCCGGTTCGGCGCGGTGATGCAGCGGCTCACCGGCAAGCCGGTGGAATCCGAGGAGGAGCCGAGCGGAGCGTCGCGGACGACCAGCGTCCTCCCCGACCCGGGTCGGCACCACCGCCGCCCGGCGGAGCTGGCGGTGCGACTCGCGCCGTACCCGGCCGTCACGGCCGGGCATCCGCTCGCCGTTTCGGTCCGGATGGACGCGCTGCACTTCTTCGACGAGCGCGGTGCGCGTATCGACGTGGGGTGGCGGTGACGCCACGCCGGAGCGGGGTGGCGGCCCGCCCGTCCGGTGCCCTACCGTCTGCCCACCTAGTCCATTTCGTGCCTGACCGAGAGGGGTGCGCCCGTGTCGGGTGACCGTCCCAGTCCGCTCGTCATCGAGCGCATCCTGCGGGACCGCCAGGGCATCTGGCAGCAGATCGTGGCCGAGGGCGACCTCAACGCGCTGACCGGGCGGATGTTGGCCAGCTCCGCCATCGCCCTCGCCTGTTACGGGGCGGTGCTCGGCGCGTTCCACAGCCCGCTGATGGCCCTGACGTCCGCGCTGAAGCTGCCCCTGCTGTTCCTGGTGACGCTGGCCATCTGCCTGCCCACGCTGTACCTGTTCAACCTGGTATTCGGCGCCCGGCTCTCGGTGCGTCAGTCGTTGGCGCTGGTGATGGTGGCGATCACCGTCACCTCGATGCTCGCGGTGGCGTTCGCGCCGATCAGCCTCTTCTTCCTGATCACCGCGCCCGACTACGGCTTCTTCAAGCTGCTCAACGTCGCGATCCTGACGCTGTCGGCGCTGGTCGGGCTGCGCTTCCTGACCGGTGGCATGCAGGTGCTCAACGACCACGGCCTGCTCGCCCCGGCGACGACCACGGCCACCGTTCCGGCTCAGGTCAGCGTGCCGGCGGCGGCCAATGCTCCGGCCCAGGTCGACGCTCCGGTCGCGGTGCCGGTGGGCGGCACGCCGGGCGCCGCCGAGCCGGTAGCGGTTCCGGCCGGCGCGGCCGTCGCGTCGGCGGCGAACGGTGCCGCGCCCGAGGGCGCGAGCGCCACGACCACCACGCCGGCCCCGGCGGCTGTTCCGACGCAGTGGGGTGGGCAGCCCGGCACCGCGTTCCCGCCCGGCATGGTGCCGCCGGGTTACCCGGCGCAGCAGCGCCACTGGGGCAACCCGCCGGTGCGGCGGGGCGAGCCCACACAGCGCCCGGCCAGCATGACGCTGCTCTACATCTGGATCCTGCTCTTCGGCTTCGTGGGCACCCAGTTGGCGTGGACGCTGCGCCCGTTCTTCGGCGATCCGGGTCAGGATTTCTCCCTCTTCCGGAGCATCGACGGCAACTTCTACGCCGAGATCCTGCGCACGATCGCCAACCTCTGACGGTTGTCGTAGTCGGGGAAAACCCTGGTTGCCGCCCTGGTTACCGAGAAGTAGCGTCGGGTCATGACCATCGACTCCCGCCAGGTGGCGGCCGGCATCCTGCAATCGGTGCCGTTCGCCCGCACGCTCGGCATCGAATTCGTCGAGGTGGCGCCCGAGGCGGACGGCGGGGTGCGGGCCGTCGTCCGGCTCCCCGACACGCCGGCCACCCACAACCACGTCGGCGGCCCGCACGCCGGGGCGATGTTCACGCTCGGCGAGACGGCCTCCGGCGCGGTCGTGCTGGCCGCCTTCGGGCAGCTCCTCGACCGGGCCGTGCCGCTCGCCGTCCGAGCCGAGATCGCCTACCGCAAGCTGGCCCTGGGGTCGGTGCTGGCGACCGCGCGGCTGGGGCGTCCGGCGTCGGAGGTGGTCGCGGAGCTGGAGGCCGGTCAGCGGCCCGAGTTCGACATCGAGGTGGAGATCGCCACCGAGGACGGCACGCCCACGTCGACCATGACGGTGATCTGGACCCTGCGGCCGAACTGAGCGGCCCGGCGGCGGCTCAAAACGGGTTTGCGCACCCAGCCGGGTGGTTAGATTCGTACCGTGCTGGGCCTACCTGCTCATGTGACCGCCTGTCTCTTCGATCTGGACGGTGTGCTGACGCAGACCGCCCGGGTGCACAACGCCGCCTGGACCGAGACGTTCGACGAGTTCCTGCGTAAGCGCGCCGCAGCGACCGGGCAGCCGTTCCAACCGTTCGACCCTGGCCCCGACTACAACCGCTACGTCGACGGCCGACCGCGTGCCGACGGCGTCCGGTCGTTCCTCGCGTCCCGGGGAATCGTGCTTGCCGAGGGCAGCCCGGACGATCCGCCGGACGCCGACACGGTCAACGGCATCGGCAACCGCAAGAACGTCCTGCTGCTGGATCGTCTGCGCACCTCCGGCGTCGAGGTCTATCCGGGCTCGGTGCGCTATCTGCGGGCGGCGACCGACGCCGGGCTGCGCCGAGCGGTGGTCACCGCGAGCGCCAACGGGCGCGAGGTGGTCGCCGCCGCCGGCCTGGCGGACCTGCTGGAGGCCCGAATCGACGGGCTCGTGGCCCGGGAACAGAAGCTGCGCGGCAAACCCCACCCCGACACCTTCCTGGCCGGCGCCAAGGTCCTGGGCGTCGACCCGGCGCAGGCCGCCGTCTTCGAGGACGCGCTCTCCGGGGTGGCCGCCGGCCGGGCGGGCGGATTCGGGTACGTGATCGGCGTCGACCGGGTGGGACAGGCCGACGAACTGCTCGCGCACGGCGCGGACGTGGTGGTCAAGGACCTCGCGGACCTGCTCGACGCGGGCGACGCCGCCCCGCCGGCACCCCGCCCCGCCGGCGAACGGGACCGCACGTGATCCGGGAACGGGCCTATCCCGTCGAGCCCTGGCACATCCGGGAGACCCGCCTGGACATGGACGTGCTGGCCCAGTCGGAATCGGTCTTCGCGCTCTCCAACGGGCACGTCGGTCTGCGCGGCAACCTCGACGAGGGCGAGCCGCACGGGCTGCCCGGCACCTACCTCAACTCGTTCTACGAGCTACGTCCGCTGCCGTACGCGGAGGCCGGCTACGGTTTCCCCGAGTCGGGGCAGACCATCGTCAACGTCACCAACGGCAAGCTGATCCGCCTGCTCGTGGACGACGAACCGCTCGACGTGCGCTACGGCGAGCTGCTGTCCCACGAGCGGATCCTCGACCTGCGGGCCGGCACCCTGCACCGGGAGCTGCACTGGCGCTCCCCGGCCGGCCGCGAGGTCAAGGTCCGCAGCACCCGGCTCGTGTCGTTCACCCAGCGGTCGGTCGCCGCGATCAGCTACGAGGTGGAGGCCGTCGACGGCCCGCTGCGCTTGATCGTGCAGTCCGAGCTGGTGGCCAACGAGTCGCTGCCCGCGCAGAGCAAGGACCCCCGGGTCGCGGCCGTGCTGGAATCGCCGTTGCTGGCCGAGGAGGAGCTGACCACCCCGGACGGCGGCCAGCTCATCCACCGCACGAAGGTGTCCGGGCTGCGCGTCGCCGCCGCCATGGAGCACGAGGTGCACGGCCCGGACCACACCACCATCGAGTCCGAGGGGTACGAGGACTGGGTGCGCACCACCATCGGCTGCGTGCTCAAGCCCGGCGAGAAGCTGCGGGTGGTCAAGTATCTGACGTACGGCTGGTCGAGTCGACGTTCGTTGCCCGCGCTGCGCGACCAGGTCGGCGCGGCGCTGGCCGGCGCCCGGTTGGACGGTTGGGACGGGTTGCACCGAGAGCAGCGCGCCTACCTGGACGAGTTCTGGGACGCGGCCGACGTGCTGGTCGAGGGTGATCCGGAGATCCAGCAGGCCGTCCGCTTCGGGCTGTTCCACGTGCTCCAGGCGGGGGCCCGTGCCGAGCAGCGGCCGATCTCGGCGAAGGGGCTGACCGGCCCCGGCTACGACGGGCACGCCTTCTGGGACACCGAGATGTTCGTCCTGCCGGTCCTCACGTACACCCAGCCCAGCGCGGTGCGCAGCGCCCTGCAGTGGCGGCACAGCACGCTGGAACAGGCCCGGGAACGGGCGGCGACGCTCAACTTCAAGGGCGCCGCCTTCCCCTGGCGGACAATCGAGGGGCCGGAGTCGTCCGGGTACTGGCCGGCGGGTACGGCGGCGTTCCACATCGCCGCCGACATCGCCGACGCGGTCCGACGGTACGTGCTGGTCACCGGGGACACCGCCACCGAGCGGGAGATCGGGCTGGAGCTGCTGGTGGAGACCGCCCGGCTGTGGCGCTCGATCGGGCACCACGACCGGCACGGCCGGTTCCACATCGACGGGGTGACCGGTCCGGACGAGTACACGGCGGTGAAGAACGACAACATCTACACCAACCTGATGGCCCAGCGGAACCTGCTCACCGCCGCTGACGTCGTCATGCGCTACCGGGACGACGCGTTCCACCTCGGCGTCACCGACGAGGAGGCGGCGAGCTGGCGGGACGCCGCCACGTCGATGCACGTGCCGTACGACGACGAGCTGGACGTGCACCAGCAGGTGGAGGGGTTCACCCGGTTGCAGGAGTGGGACTTCGCGCACACGCCCGCCGAGAAGTACCCGCTGCTGCTGCACTATCCGTACTTCGACCTGTACCGCAAACAGGTCGTCAAGCAGGCCGACCTGGTCCTGGCGATGCACTGGCGGGGGGACGCGTTCACCCCCGAGCAGAAGGTTCGCAACTTCCTCTACTACGAGCGTCGGACGGTGCGCGACTCGTCGCTGTCGGCCTGCACCCAGTCGGTGCTCGCCGCCGAGGTCGGCCATCCCGACCTGGCGCACATCTATCTCCGCGAGGCCGCGCTGATGGACCTGCACGACCTCAACGAGAACACCCGCGACGGCGTGCACATGGCCTCGCTGGCCGGCGCGTGGCTCGCTTTGGTCAGCGGGCTGGGCGGGCTGCGTGACCACGACGGCGAGCTGTCGTTCGCGCCCCGGCTCTCCAGCCGGCTGAGCCGCCTGGAGTTCTCCCTTCAGTGGCGGGGTCTGGCGCTGCGGGTCGACGTCCGCCCGCACCAGACGACGTACGCGCTGCGCCACGGTGGCCCGGACGACGTCGTCGAGTTGCGCCACCACGACCAGATGGTGCGGGTCACCTGCGACGAACCGGTGACGGTGCCGGTGCCGCCGGCCGAGCCCTCGGGGCCGCCGCCGGAGCAGCCGCCGGGGCGCTCGCCCCTGCTCCGGCTCCCCGAGGCCAAGCAGCAGTGACGGCCGGGGCGGGAGTGTTCCCGCCCCGGCCGTCGCGCGCGTACGTCAGACCGGCTCGCCGGTCGAGGGGCGTCCGATCGCGTCCCGCGGCGCAGCCGCCTTGGGATCGTCGGGGAGGCGGGCCGAGGCGGCCTGGTCACCGAAGTCCTGGTCACTGACGTCCTGGTTGCGCGCGGCGTCCTGTTCACGCTGGGCGCGTTCGGTCATCTGCTGCTGCCGGGAGATCTGCTGCTTGGCCATCATGATCCTCGCGATCCGTCGGGGCGCGGCTGCGCCTACACGGTCTGCGGTCTCCTCGTCGCGTACCCGGCGACCCACCCGGCAAACGCCGCGCTCCGGCCGCCTGCACCGGCCGCCTGCACCGGCCGCCTGCACCGGCGCCTGCACCGGCCGCCTGCACCGGCCGCCTGCACCGGGCGCGTGCGACGCGTCGGGCGGGGTAACCCGACCGTAGGCGAGCACGGAGGTGCGGCATGGACGAGCAGCACGACACGGTGATCATTCCGGTTCGGGACGCCCAGCTCCCCGCCGATCTGCTGCTACCCGCCCAACCGGTGGGCGTGGTGCTGTTCGCGCACGGCAGCGGTAGCTCCCGGCACAGTCCGCGCAACGTCGCGGTGGCGCGGGCGCTGAACTCCCGTGGCCTCGCGTGCGTCCTGGTCGACCTGCTCACTCCGGACGAGGAGGAGGTGGACACGCGGACGGCCGAACTCCGGTTCGACATCGGGATGTTGGCCAGCCGGCTGGCCGGGATCGTCGACTGGTTGGTGGCCGAGCGTCCGGCGGGTGACGTACCGATCGGTCTCTTCGGTGCGAGCACGGGTGCCGCCGCCGCGCTGGTGGCGGCGGCGTCCCGCGCCGACCGGGTGGGCGCGGTGGTCTCCCGGGGCGGCCGGGCCGACCTGGCGGGCACCGCGCTGGGTCAGGTGCGGTCTCCCACCCTGCTGCTGGTCGGCGGCCTGGACGAGGAGGTGCTCGCGCTCAACGAGCGGGCGCTCGCCGAACTGGGGGACGTGGGCGAGCTGTGGGTGGTGCCGGGCGCCACCCACCTCTTCGAGGAGCCCGGCACGCTCGACCAGGTCGCCGAGCACGCCGGCACCTGGTTCACCACCCATCTGACCCGGACGAAAACTGCGTCCCGCCGCGGGTGAGGGCCCTGGCCCGGCGTCGGCTCTACCCCGCCGCCGGCAGGTGTGAGGTGGACCGGCGGCGTTGGACGGTGTCGACGACGCGCCACAGGACGGCGGTGATCGGAACGCTGACGAAGGCGCCGGCGATGCCCGCGATGAGGGTGCCGGCGGTGACCGCCACCAGGATCACGGCGGGGTGCAGGCGGACCTGGCGCTTCATGACCAGCGGCTCCAGCAGGTTGCCCTCGATCTGCTGCACCGCGACCACGGCGGCGAGGGTGAGCAGAGCGGTCGTCGGCCCGTTGGCCGCCAGGGCCACCAGAACCGCGACCGCGCCCGCGACCGTCGCCCCGATGATCGGCACGAAGCCGCCGAGGAACGTGATCAGCGCCAGGGGCAGGGCCAGCGGTACCCGTAGCACGACCAGGGCCAGGCCGATGCCGATCGCGTCGATGGCCGCGATGATCATGGTCCCCCGGCTGTACGCGCCGAGGGTCTGCCAGCCGTTCCGGCCGGCCTCGGCCACCAGGGGTCGGTTCGGGCCGGCCATCCGGGACAGCGTCCAGTGCCACATCGACCGGCCGTCCTTCAGCAGGAAGAAGAGCAGCACCAGGGCGAGCAGCGCGGAACCGACGACCTCGCTGGCCGTCCGGGCGCCGGACACCGGGTCCGGCGAGCTGCCGCTGAGCCCTTCCCGGGCCTGGTCGATCAGCTTGTCGAGTTGGGCCTCGCTGACCGGCAGGGTGGACGTGACGAAGTCGCGGCTCCGGTCGAGCCCCTGGGTCAGTTGCTGACTGAGCTGGTCGAACTGGCTGGCGGTCAGGTTCCACACCAGCGCTCCGACGCCCACGAGGATGCCGAGCAGCAGCAGGACGGTGAGCAGCGCGGCCAGCGCCGCTGGGAGGCGCAGGCGACGCAGCCGGAGCAGCACCGGGTCCAACAGCGCGGTGAGGAAGATGGTGGCGGCCAGGGCGATGGCGAGCGGGGCCAGCAGGACGGCGATCCGGCCCAGCAGGTAGAGCCCGGCGACGATCACCACCAGGCAGGCGCTCCAGAGCACCGCGGTCCGTACCAGCCAGGGCAGCCCCGCCCACGCGTGCCGCGCCCCGGCGTCTCCGGGTGCCGCGGTGCCCCCGGCCGTCGCCGCCGTGGTACCGGTCTCCTGCGTTCCGCCGGTTGTCGGCGCGACGTCCGCCCCGGGTTGGTCTGCCGTCATGTCGGCCCTCCTCGATCTCGGCGAGGTCGGTACCCGGCCGGCCGTGCGCCGACACCCGGTCGTCCGCGCGGATCGTACGCCGGTCGGGGGAGCGCTGGTCAGGCCTTCGCGGAGTACGCCCGAACGGAAGGCGTTTGCGCTCTCGGGACGAGGGAACCCGGGAGGAACTACCCGAGGAGGAGGAGCGCCGTGGGTGACTTCATGGACAAGGCCAAGGATTTCGCGGACAAGCACGACAAGCAGGTCGATCAGGGCATGGAGAAGGCCGGCGACATGGCCGACAAGCGCACCGGCGGCAAGTACGGCGACCAGATCGACAAGGGCGTCGACCAGGCCCAGGCGCGTACCGGCGAGGGTGATCAGGTCCGCTGACGTAGTGGACGTGTCCCGGGCCGCCGAGCGTTCGGCGGCCCGGGACTGTCGTGTGCGGAGCGTACGGCGATCAGCGCTGCTGCTGCTCGCGTAGCTCGTCCATCGAGGTCGGCCGGTCACTCAGCGCGTCACGCATCCGGTCGATCATCCCCGTGCCGGGGGCGAGCAGCTTGTTCGCCGGTGGGTGGTCCGGTGCGCTCGGGTGCGGGCGGGTCGGCGCGATCTTCTTGAACGCCGTCACCTTGCCGGCCAGCTCGACCATCTCCTCCCGGGCGGTGGCGGCGCGCAGCCGGGGGAAGAGGTCCTTCTCCTCGTCCTGCACGTGGTGACGGATGGTGCTGGTCAGCTGGGCCAGCAACTCGTCGAAGCGAGGGTCGGACGGGTCGACCGACTCCAGGTCCTTCATCGTGCGCTCGGCGTCGGCGTGCTCGGTGATCTCGTGGTCGGCGATCTGGTCGCCGTCGGGCAGCGCCTTGCGGGCCGTCGGGTAGACGTACGCCTCCTCGGCCACGGCGTGCCGGACCAGTTCGGCGATCACCACGTCGGCGAGCTGACGGCGGTACTCGGGCGTACCCTGTCGTGTTTCCAGCTCGACGAAGAGGGTCTCGACCGCACGGTGGTCGGCGACGAGGAGGTCGACGACATCCTGCTCCCCGGTGCTGTGTGGACTGCTCATCTGGGCCCCTTACCGGTTGCGGATCGGTGGGTGTGCGGCCCCTGGTACCCCCCAGCGATCGAGCAAACCTACGATCGCCGATGAATCCGCCCCCCGGTGACGGCTGGTGCCGCCGGGGCCGCTGGGAAGCGCGGGGCACGACGGCACGATTGACCGCGCTTCCCGGGGGTAACCGCCGCCATGACCGACGACCGTCCAGCCGCCGACCGCGACCAGTCGCGGCTCGACGAGGCCGCCGAGCGCAGCGGCCGGGCGGTCGAACGGGTGCGGCACCGCAGCGGCCAGGCGGGCCGGGTCCGTGCCCGGCAGTGGGAGGTCACTGTGGTGATCGCCGCCCAGGCCGGGCTGGCGGCGGCGCTCGCGGCCCTGATCGCCAAGCACTTCCTCGGCCCGGGTTCGCACGTCTTCGCTCCGGCCGCCGCCGTCGGTACGATCGCCACCGCCATCGGGCAGCGGGCCCGACGCACTTTCGAGCTGCTGTTCGGCGTCGGACTGGGCATCGTCATCGGCGACACGCTGCGCTTCTTCCTCGGTTCGGGACCGTGGCAGACCGGGGTGGTCGTCGGCCTGGCCATCGCCACCGCCCTGCTGGTGGCCGGGAAGGGCGGCCCGCTGGTCGGTCAGGCCGGCGGTACCGCCGTACTGATCGCCACGCTCGCTCCGATGGACCGGGGCCTGGAGGTGCCCCGGATCTTCGACGCGCTCGTCGGTGGGGTGGTCGGTCTGGTGGTGGTCGCGCTGTTGCTGCCGGTCAACCCCATGCGGGTGCTGGACCGGGCGGCGGCGCCGATCTTCACGGTCCTCGCAGAACAACTCGAGAAGCTGGGGCAGGTGCTCCGGCAGCGCGACAGCGATGGGACGAGACACGTCCTGGAAACGCTGCGCGGCACCGAGGGGGATCTGAGTCGATTGCACGACGCGCTGAGCGGCGCGGAGGAGGTGGTGACGATCGCGCCGGCCCGTTGGCACCGCCGCCAGCAGTTCCACAGGTACGCGCGCAGCTCGGAGCACCTCGAACGGTTACTGCTGGACAGCCATGCCCTCGCCCGCTGGTCGACGACCGCTCTGCAGTACGACGAGCCGATCCCGCCGGAGCTGCCGGACGCCATCGGGCGGTTGGGACAGGCGGTGACGAAGATGCGGGCGGAGTGCCGTACCGGCGGCGATCCACGGCGGACCCGGAAGCTGGTCGAGGAGTGCGCCGAGTTGGCCGGCCAGGCCGCCGCGAGTGGAGTCCGGTCGTTCGGCGACGCGATCGTCACCGGCCTGCGTACCGCGTCGAGCGACCTGCTCCGGGCCTGTGGCTACGACCCGGACGACGCCAACCGGATCGTGCGCCGGGCGGCCGGCGCCGGCGAGTCGGCCATCGCCCCGCCGGCCCGGCGTGAGCTGCACCGCGCCCGGCCGACACGGGCTATCCGCGCGCGTCGCCGGGCGCACCTGGCCAACCGCAGACGGAACGACCGGGCCGGCCCCTCCGCGCGGGAGAGGCCGGCCCGGTGAGCATCGGGTCAGGAGGAGTAACCGCGCTCGGCGATCCAGTTGGCGACCTTCGGCAGGCTCATCCAGTACTCGCCCAGCGCCGGGTCGGCCGGGTCGGCGACCCGGATGAGGTCCCCGCCGTCGCGGTAGCCGACAAGCGTCAGGTAGTGGCCACCCTCGTACGAGTGCGGGTTGCCGTCGGTGTCCACGGTCGTGCCCTTGATGTTGGCCACCACCGGGCGGCCGGCGTCGATCGCGGCCAGGACATCCCGGCGTAGCTGCTCGACCTGGTCAGGGCGGGCCACCGAGTCACGGATCTCGGTGGTCCGGTAGTGACCGCCGGTCAACTCGTTGAGCACGCGGGTGGTGTCGAGGGCGGACGGGGTGCCCGCCTCGGTGGTGCCGAGCAACTTGGCCACGTCGTCCTGGGAGAGCGCCTTGCCCTGGGCCGAGAGCGCGATGCGGGTGGCGGCGGGGCCGCAGTAGAAGAAGTTCGGCTGTGCCTGGTAGTCGACGTCGAGGACCCGCTCGGCGCTGCGGCTGGTCTGGCTCGACGAGGATGGGGCCGCCGGCGCGGGGGCTGCCTGCGCGGCGACGGCGGGGCCGAGGGCGCAACCGCCGGCGACCAGCAGGCCGACGACGGACAGGCCGCTCTTCTGCACGATCGGGTTCATGGTCGAGTCTCCGTTCGGGGGTAGCCGCCTCCGTGGCGGTCTCGGCCGTGGTTACCGGGGACGTAACGGCCCTGCTCCGGGCGGCATTCCGCCGCCGGCTGCCGGTGCGGGCGTCGCGACCTGGCGTAACGACCGCCGACGGTGGGGGATTCCGCGCGCAGGGTGGCTCACGTTCGCTGACCGGCAGCGGGGCGCGAATGCGACACAGGCGACGTAACGGACGTCAGAGGCTGCCGAGTAGTCCCGTCACAGTGATCTCGATGACGACGCGCTCCGGATTCGGACGCGGGGTCCGATAGCGCTCGGCGTACCGGCGCTCCGCCTCCGCCACGCAGGCCCGGTCCGATCGGAGCACCGCCCGGCCCTCGATCGTCAGCCAGCGACGGCCGTCCACCTGGCAGACGGCCACTGGAGTGCCCTCCGGCCCGGCGGCGGCCACCTGCCGAGCCTTGCGGGACGTGCCGGAGGTGATCACGCGGGCCAGCCCGGCCACCGGATCGAGAGTGACCCCGACGGGTACCACGTGCGGGGTGCCGTCGGCGCGCAGGGTGGTCAGCGTCGCGAGGTGCCGCTCCGCGCAGAACGCCGCCACCCGGTCGTCGTGGATGTCCAGTCGATGATCACCGGCCACGTGCGTCCTCCGTCGTGTGCGCCAAAGCTGATCATCGTACGGAGCGGGTGCGGTCCGGGGCCGACGGGCCGTCCGGCTGCCCGGGCAGACGACGGCCCGCCGCCCGGCGCTTGTGGACGAGCCGCGTGAGGTAGATCAACGCGCCGGCCAGGACGCCCATGTCGTCCAGGTAGATCGGGTCCGGGAGGATGTCCACCGGGAAGATCGTGTAGATCAACGCCCCGTAGAAGGCCACCTTGCCGCCCGCGCCGAGCCCGGTGAGCAGCCGCCTCGTACGCACCACACGCACCGCCAGCACCACCGCGCCGACAAGTGTGGCGAGCGCCAGGATGCCGGCGATCACCACGAGGACCCACGACTGTCGGGACATGCCGTCACGCTAACCCACCGACGCCGAACCGGCCCGGAACGCCCGTCCCGCGCGACTCGTGCGAGCCGCTCCTCCGGGTCAGAACACCGGCACCGCCGCCCGACCACGGGCGACCACCGCGTTCTCCCGGGTCTGCTCGGCGGCCGGCCGGAGGACCTCGCTGAGCGGCAGCACCGAGGCCGACTCCGCCGTGCGCCGTCCGGTGGCCGCGTGGACCTCCGCACGGAGACTGCGCGCCGCCGCCACGGCCAGCTCCGCGGCCCGCCACGCTGCCTGCTCGGTCTCCACGGCGGCGGCGTGCTTGGCCGCCAGGTTGTCGCGGACGGCCCGTTGCAGCACGAGCTCCTGCTCGACGGGGTGCAGCCGCGGATCCCAGCCGTCCCGGTGGGCGAAGACGTCACTGAGTTGCTCCACCGACAGTTCCCGCCGCCAGTACGCGTCCAGCGCGGCCCGGTGCAGGTAGCGCTCGCGGTCGGCGTACTCGGCGGGAGTCCGGGCGGTCTGCGGCAACGGCATCGCGGCTGCCGCGCCGAGCCGCCGTACGCCCGCCTCGGCCGTCTCCAACGCCTGCCAGGCCGCCTCGACGGTCTCCTGCGCGGCCACCCACTCGGCCCGTCGGCGCTGGGCGGTGGCGGCGGCGCGTTCGGCGGCCACCGCGATCTCCTGCGCGTAGCGGCGCTGTTCCCGCTGCTCCTGCACCTGTTCGAGGTGGCTGGGCATGGCCGCGTCGCGGATGCGGGCGGCCGGGTCGAGGCGGAGGCGGAGGCGGCCGGGCCGTACCAGGAGCGCGGCGACGGCGAACACGACCACCCCGAGCAGGCTCAGCCAGATGGCGGCGGCCCGGGGTACGTCGGGCAGGACGGCGGAGAGGACGGTCTGCATGATCAGCACCTCGCGGTCGAATGACGGTGTCGAGGGATGGGTCCCGACCGGAACCGCCCGTCGCTTCGACGCGTCGGGCTCGGGGTGGTCGGGGTGAGCTGTTCCGATGGCGGGCCGGGGCGCAGAGCCGTCGCTGGGCTGGCGTGCCCGAACGGGCGCGGCTGCGCGTCGGGCACCCGGACGACGACCCGGAGGTGGGTCAGACGAAGCGGCGGGTGACCTGGCGGACCGGGGTCAGCGCGCGGGAGGGCCGCGTCGGGGCGGGATGCCGCGACCGGGCACGCCGGCCGGAGCGTGCTCCGTGCCCACGAGGACCGGACCGGCGGGCGCGGCGACCGCGTCGGCCGGCGTGGCAGGGGCCGGCCGGCTCGTACGCTCGGTGGTCGGTGCGGTGTCGGGCCGGACGGTGTCCACCCGGCTGCTCACGGCGGTCGGGCGCAGTTGCGCCTCCGCGGGCGGCGGGGTGGCGGCGAGGGCGCCGCCGAGACCGACCGCGAGCACCAGCGCGGTGACCGCCAGCCGGGTCAGCTCCCGTAGCGACCGCAGCACGGCCCAGCGGGCCGGGCGGACCAGAGCTACGGACGACACCCGACCAACCTATCGCCCGGCGGGGCGCGGCGCAGCACGACGGTGGGCACAACGGGAGTGACCACGACCACCGTGAGCACAGTGGACGGTGCCGACCAGCGGTCGGGCGGCGGGCCGAAGCACGTGACCCCGCCGGAGTGGGTCCGGCGGGGTCACGTGGGGTCGTGTGCGGTAGCCGGCGATCAGCCCCCGGTGCCGAGCACCGGCGGCGCGGCGTCCCCGCCGTCGCCCCACACCATCTCGTCCTCGGTGAGCCAGGTCAGCCGGTCGTCGGACTCGTCATCCTCGGCACGGCCCCGACCGCCGAGCACTCCGGGACGGCCGTTGCCCGTCAGGCCCTGCCGGCCGGCCGCGGCGGCCCGACCGGGCTCACCGCGCCGGCCGTCGATGCTCCGCCCCACGCCGCTTGCCGAACGGCTCTCCGCCCCGGCGGTGCCGCCGGTCGGCCGGGCCGACGTGGTGGGAGTGCTGCCGGAACCGGCGAGCGCGGAGGTGCGCAGCACCCCGCCGGCCGGTGCGCCGCCCGGTGCCCCGAAGAGCAGGCCCGGGCCGCCCCCGGCGCTCGCGGGCAGGGTGGTCGGCCCGGACAGGCCGGCCAGTCCGGCCGCCCCGCCGGCGAGCAGGGCCCCGCTGACCAGCGGGTCCGCGCCGGCGAGGGAGGTGCCCGCCGGGTCGCTGGCGGCGCCCTCCGGCCCGATGACGACGACCGACGTGCCACCGTCGTGGCCGGGAACCGAGTCACCCCCGGCGGTCGGCCCAGGAGCCACGCCCTCGGGTGTCGCGATCGTCGCGTCGCCCCGGTGCGCGGTGAGACCGGTGGCGATCGGAGCGCGGGACGGCGTCGTGCTGGACGGGCCGCTGCGTGGCGTCGGCCGGTCGTCGTTGACCGTGCGCGGCGTCTCCGGATGCGGCGGAGGCGGGTCCACCACCCGGTCGTAGGCGGAGAGGTCGTAACCGGCGGCCAGCTCGGCCACCAGGTTCACCATCCGCTGGTGGGCCTTCTCCTGCTCTTCCTTGTCCTGCTGGTGGCCCATGATGCCGCCGACCACCGCGCCGGGCAGGCCGAAGGCGGAGCCCTTGAGCACGCCCGAGATGGCCTGGTCGTTGTCGTCGGTCTCCTCGGGGCTCTCCGCCTTCTTGTGCGCGGTGCGCAGTTGGCCGGCCATCATGGTCAGACCCTGCTTGACGCCGGACATGCCCTCGCCCAGGGCATCGGAGTGGTCGACGATCAGCGTCAGCCGCCGCTGGAACTCCCGGCCCGCCGGGCCCGTCCAGGTGTTGCCGAGCTTCTCGAGGTCGCCGCTCAACTCACGGCCGAGACCGTCCAGGATGCCCTTGAGGGCGGCCCACTGGGCGGCGACCCCTTCGATCTGCTCCGGCTTGCCGACCATCACCGCGTCGTACAGCTCCTGGTGGCTCCGACCCTGGTAACGCTGGGTGTACTCAGACACGCCCGTCCCCCTTCGGCTGCAACGCCCGGTCGACCCCGGTCAGCGCCGCGGTGATGTCGGTGGCGTTGGCCGCGTTCCGCGCCTCGGCGGTGCGGTAGTTGGCGAGGATGGTGCCGGTGGCCTGCTGCGCCGCCTGCACGGCCTGCCGGAGCCGTTCGGCCTGCTCCACGTAGGACTGGTGGACCTCGCTGTAGCGGCGCGAATTCTGGGTTGCGTCGGTGAACGAGCCCAGGGCCGGCGGAGTGCACTGCATCTCGGTGTTGAGCTTGCGTAGCACCGACTCGGCCTGACTGAGCCGCATCGCGAGGTGCTGGTGGAAGTCCTCAAGGGACAGCAGGTCGACTTCCGTACGCCCGGTCATGGCAACATCCCCGTCGTTCTGGTTGACAACCGTCAGCGGATCCAGGTTAGTCCACCTCCGCGAGCCGGGGCGACCCGTATGAACCGCTCAGTCGTCGGTGCCGGTCGATACCTCGGGAACCCAGCCGCCGGTGCCGCCACTCGCCGGGGCGCTCGTGTCGGGCGTCGGCGAGCTGGACTGCGAGGGCGGCTGCGACGGCGGCGTGGTCGCCCCCGCGTCACCCGGCGCGAACTGCGCGAGCGCGGACTCCTGGTCCAGGGTCGGCCCGGTCGGGATCAACGCGAGCAGCGAGCCGGGCACCGCCAGCGGGGTGACCCCGTCGTAGCCGAGGGCGGACCGCGCCTCGGGCGAGCCGAGCGGGTACCGGACACCCTGAGGGCTGATCAGGTAGACCGTCGTGCCGGCGGCACCGGAGCCGCTGGTGCCGGCACCGGGCGCAGCCTGGGCCAGTACGCCCTTGCCGCCGGGCAGCAGCACCGACTCGGCCGTGCGCACCGCGTCCCGGGCGCCCTGGCGTACCGGTACCGAACCCGGCTCGGTGTCCGCCAGCTCCGCCGGCACCCGGTCGAACACCTCCAGCGTGGTGGTCGGCGGGCCACCGGCGGTGCCCTCCCGGTACGTCGCGCAGAGCAGCGTCTGTCCGGCCCGGGCCGGATACAGGGTGGGCAGCGTCCTCGGCATCCCGTCCGCGTCCACCCGCTGCTCCGTCAGGAGACGCCCGGCCTGATCGGGCGTGATGTCGGTGATCCGACCGCCGCCACTGATGAGCAGCAGCGCGGTGATCTCACTGATCGAGACGAGACCCTCGCGCGCCAGCACGTAGTGCTGCCCGGCCGCCTGGAAGACCTGGCCGATGGTGGCGGGCCGGCCGGCCACGCTCAACCCGCTGCGCTCACCCAGACCGGGCAGCGACGGCTTGCGCAGCGGCGGTCCGGCCGGTACGGCGTTGAGGAGCTGCTGCCCGACCGGCAGCGGAGCCGTACCCGTCATCCGCAGTGCCGCGACGGCCTGGTCACCGCCCCGCACCTCCAGTCGGGAGTCGGCGGCGAGCAGGTGCCGCTGCCCGTCCACGGTGACCAGCACCGCGCGGTCACCGAGCGGCGTACCGCCGGGCAGCGCCCGATTGATCACGACGCGGGTGGTGGAGTGGCGCGGGTCGACCGGGTCGGGCACGTCGCAGACCGACCACGGCAGACCCGTCAACGACTTGCGGTCCGGCAGCGCGTCCGGGGCTCCGACGATGCCGACGGTACGGCCGCGTGGCCGGTCCCGCAGCGACGCCTGCGACATGGTGCGCACCGTGGGGTCCGGCTCGTTCAGGATTAGCCGCGCGGAGGTGTAGTTGAGCGTCGGGTGCAGCTGCCCCTGGGCGTACACGTAGGTGGCGCCGGTCTCCCGCTCGATGACCAACGTGTTCTCGTCCAGCGGTGCGGTGTTCCCGGTCAACTGGCCGTACGCGCCCACGCCACCGAGGACCACCGCGGCGGCGATCACGCTGCCGAAGACCGCCATGCCGAGCCGTCGCATCGGCAGGTTGGTGGTCTCCGGATCACCCGACAGCAGCGCGGAGACGATCCGGCGGGTGACGAAGCGGTACGCCTGCACCTGATCACGGCGGGTCCGCATGACTTACCTCCGGCGGGGTGGATCCGCGACGATGTCCTCGGGGTGCCGTCGCGGGCTTCCCTACGATAAGGGGCCGACGGCCGGTCCTCGGGGCCACCGCCGGGCCACCCCGCGGCTCAGGGCCGTACCGTCCAGGAGGGACAGTCAGCGATGACGCAGGTTCAGGCGCCACCCGCGGATGCCGCCGTGCGGCCGTCCGGCGTTCCGGCGCGGGTCACCGCCGCGGCCGACCGGCCGGGCCGGGGGCGCATCGGTCCGCTGCTGGTCGGCCAGCTCGTCGTACTCGAGGTCTGTGCCGTCGCCGTCTGGGCCGCGACGGCCGGTCCGACCTGGCTGCTCGCGACGGTGGCTGTCGTGGCGGCGGTGGTCGTGCTGTCCGCGTTCGCCCGACGTGGTGGTCGCTGGTGGTTCGAGGACGTGTTGCTGCGCCGCCGGATGCGTCGCCGACGTGAACGGGCCGCCGCGGCCCTGGCCGGCGGGACGGCCGCAGACCCCCGGCTGGCCGCGCTGGCGCCCGAGCTGGGTGTGATCGAGCTGACCGACCGGGGCACCCGGCTGGGCATCGGGCAGGATGACCAGGGTTGGTTCGCGGCGGTCGCGTTGCAGCCGGCCACCGGCGCCGCGGTCGGCTCGGTGGAGGCGTCGACCGTCGACCGGGCGTTGCGGGTGCTCGGGGACTTCTCGGCGCCGGTCTCCCGAGCCCAGGTGGTCGCGCACACCCTGGTCTGGTATCCGGCTGCGGGCGCGCCACCGGCCGCACACCGGACCGTCTGGGTGGCGCTGCGGCTCACGGTCCGCGACGCACGGGTGGAGACGGTCAGCCGGGGCGGCGGTCTGCCGGGCGTCCACCGCACGCTGGCCGCCGGGATCGGCCGGTTGGGCAAGGCGTTGACGGCGGCCGGGCTGGCCCACCGGCCGCTGGGCCGCGACGAGCTGCGCGCCGCGGTGGTCTCGGCTGCCGGACTGGACCTGGTGCCCGAGCCACCGACGGAGACCTGGTCGGGGCTGCGTGGCGGTGGTTGGACGCACCGCTGCCTGACCCTGCGCGCCCGGCCGGGCGCGCCACTCGGCCCGCTGGTGGACGCGATCACCGCCACGTCCGCGCCCTCGCACACGGTGGCGGCCACGGTGTCGCCCGACGGGCGCGTGGCGGCCCCGCTGCTGCGGGTCGCGGCCATGGACAACCACGTCGAGGCGCTGGTCAAGGTCGTCGGGGACATGGCGCAACGGGCCGGCACGCCGGCCCGGCCGATGGACGGCCAGCACGGGCCGGGCGTCTACGCCAGCGCGCCGGTCGCCTCGGCGCTCGGCGGAGTCGGCCGCCGACAGCCCCGCTGACCGTTCCTTCCGGGCCCAGCCCGGCAGGCGCATCAACCTGCAGTCAGTCGCCCAGGAAATCTAGTCTCGAAAGACTAGATTTCCTGGGCCGGGCCAGTTAGTGTTGTCCCCGTTGACGAGGAAGATCGGTTGAAGACGCCGACGTAACAGGCCGAGCGTCGAAGCAGGGCCCGGAAGTTCTCGGGGCCCGCTCGGTAACCGCGGTGGAACCACATCACCGCGTGCAACATGGCACGTGCACGACAAGACCTTGACGTAACTCCAGGTCAGGGCAACCGCAGGCAGGGCCGATGCAATGTTCGGGGCTCCGCCTGACGCGGCAGGGATCCGCCGCACATGCTCGGGGCCAGGAAGTCGCGTGGGGCTCCGGCATCGACGGACAGCACAGTAGGTCGGTTAAAGCAGAGGAAAGGGAGGGTTTGACGCCGTTGGATCGCCCGCCGTCGGGACGTAGTTCCAGTTCTGCGGTGGACACCGTAATCACTTTGAACGCGAGGTGGTCTCCGGTCACGCTTATGCGATCCTCGCACCGCCTGCTGATGACGGCATGGTGCGGAAACGAGAACCCGACGAACCTGTCGGTAGATGGTGTATTCAACCCGTAACCCTGGGCCCCGGCGCGACATGCGCCGGGGCCCTCGTTCACGAAGAAGGAATGTATGGCCCAACCCGACGACATGCTCAACGATGACGACTACCCCGCCTACACCATGGGCCGGGCCGCCGAGATCGTCGGCGCCTCGCAGGATTTCCTGCGCCGCCTCGACGAGGCGAAACTGATCGTCCCGTTCCGCTCCGCCGGCGGCCACCGCCGCTACTCCCGATACCAGCTGCGCCTGGCCGTACGAGCCCGGGAGATGGTCGACCACGGCACCGCTCTGGAAGCCGCCTGCCGGATCATCATCCTCGAAGACCAGCTGGAAGAGGCCCTTCAGCACCACCGCGACCACGTATGCCGCCAGCAGGGCGGCGCCGCCTGACCCGCACGCTGCACGGTCCTTCTCGGGGTGGAGAAGGACCGTCTGCCGCCAAGGCGGCAGAACGAGATCAACGGGCGGTCGCGGTCTTCGCTGAAAACTACGGCCGTCCCGTCAGGGGCGCAGGTTGACGATCCAGTCGTACATGCCGCAGACCCAGACGGCGAGCGGCACCAACGCGATGATCAGCAGGATCTCGACGATGTCGAGCAGCCGACCCCACACCGGTGAGATCCGCTTGCCGGCGACGGACAGGCCGTAGATCAGGCTGACCACGGCCGCCAGCAGCAGCCCACCGAGGATCAGGCCGAGCCGGACCGCCAGTGCGCCGCCCGCGAAGGTCGCGGCGGCCGCCAGGCCCAGCCCGACGGTGCCGGCGAGCAGCACCGGAACGCGCTGCGCCCGGCCCAGTAGCGGACGCGCCCGCAGCAACGACAGCAGGGCCAGCACCAGACACAGCAGCACGGCCGCCAGCCCGCCGTCCAGGGCCAGCACCACCTCCGCGCCGAGGACCAGCAACGACAACGTCCACAACAGAGCGGTGAGGAACGCGTCGGCGCGGTCGCTGCGCTCAAGCACCCGCCGCCCGTCCACCGTCTCGCTGTCGGTCTTCAGGTCGTCCGGGCCGGTGGGGATCGACGGCACCGGCAGGCGGGCCAGCCGGTAGGCCACCATCGGCAGCGCCGGCACCAGGCCGAAGGCGACGGCCGCCACCACCGCGGCGCCGGCTGCGGCGTCGATGCTGAGGAGCAGGCAGAGCAGCGCGCCCACGCCGGCCCCCGCGCCGAGACCGATCGCGGCGAAGAAGAGGGGGTACCGGTCGTCACCGACCGCCAGCACGGCCACCGCCCCGGCGACCACCACGGCGGTGGCCGCGAGCAGGACGTGTGGGCTGGCCAACTCGGTCAGCTTCCGGTCCCCGGCGAGCAGCAGCAGGCCACCGGTACCCGCGTAGAGCAGCCCGGCCATCGCCAGCACCGAGCCCGTCCGACTGTCGCCCATGGCCCGGGCGAGCACCGCCGCGCCGACCAGCAGCGCCACCGCGACCAACAGGGCGGCCAGCGCGGCGGGCAGGTGCGGAGGGCCGGTGAACAGGGCCGCCACCGCGCCCGCGCCGAACGCCGCCGCGGCGAACAGCACGGCGAACGACCGGGTCGCGTCGACCTGCCAGGAGCCTGGCCGTTGCGTGGTGGCGGTGGCGACCGCGTCCACCACGTCGTCGAAGACGATCTCCGGGGCGGCTGCGGAGCGCGGGTTGAAGTACAGCACCTCGCCGTCGCGGACACCGAGCTGCGCGGCGGTACGACCACCGTCCAGCGGCGCCGAGCCCAGCCGGGACAACGCCCAGCCGCCGTGCCGCACCCCGTCGTCGGCCAGGTCCTCCCCCGCGTAGCGCAGCAGGGTGGGCAGCAGGTCGGCCATCGGTACGTCCGAGGGCAGCGCCAGGTCCATCCGGGTACGGGGGGCCACAATGGTGATCCGGCTCAGACCGCCGGTCGCCGACTTCGTAGCCACAGTGGCCTCCTGGTGTCCATCTATGATCAGCGGGCCGCGGCGCCACGGTGCGGGTGCACCGCGCCCACGGGAGATTACCTACGATGACGGGCACGTACAGTGCCCACCCGCGAGCTTCGCGTCGCGTCGGCACGACGGCAGGGCCGCTTCTGGGGAGGAGACAGCCGTGAGCACGGTGGTGTTCCGCCGACCTCCGCGTCAACCGGGGCCGGCATTGCCGCGTGGCGAGGTGGTGCTGGAGTCCCCGCCCGAGCTGCCCGAGCCGACACCGCGCGGGATGGGGCAGCTGCTCATGATCCTGCCGATGGTCTGCGGCGTCGGCGCGATGGCGTTCCTCTACGCCGGTCGGGGCAGCGGCATGATGACGTACGTCGCCGGTGGCCTGTTCGGAGTGTCGATGCTCGGCATGGCCATCGGCTCGCTCGGCAACGGCGGCAACGACAAGGCCGAGCTGAACGCCGACCGCCGCGACTACATGCGTTACCTGGCGCAGATGCGCAAGCGCACCCGTCGTGCGGCTGCCCAGCAGCGGGACGCGATGGACTGGCGGCACCCCGAGCCCGACGCGCTCTGGTCGATCGCGGCGTCCCGTCGGCTGTGGGAGCGTCGGATCACCGAGCCGGACTTCGGCGAGACGCGGATCGCGATGGGCCCGCAGCGGCTCGCCGTGGAGATCGTCCCCCCGGAGACCAAGCCGGTCGAGGACCTGGAGCCGATGAGCGCCATCGCGCTGCGCCGGTTCGTCCGCGCGCACACCACGGTGCCCGAACTGCCGACCGCGCTGTCGGTCCGCGCGTTCAGCCGGGTGGTGCTGCGCGGTGACCGGGACCCGGTGCTCGACCTGACGCGGGCGGCCCTGGGCCAGCTCGTGACCTTCCACGCCCCCGACGACCTGGTGGTCGCGGTGGTCGCCGCGCCCGACCGGCAGCCGGTCTGGGAATGGGTGAAGTGGTTGCCGCACGCCCACCACAGTGGCCGGACGGACGCCGCCGGAGCGCGTCGTCTGGTCTTCGCCAGCCTGGCCGAGGCCGAGGAGTCCCTCGCCGCCGAGCTGGCCGGGCGACCCCGCTTCGCGGCCGAGGCGAAGCCGCTGACCACCGCGCCGCACCTCGTCGTGGTGGTTGACGGTGGCGAGATCTCCCCGACCTGCCAACTGGTGGGTCAGGGTCTGCTCGGCGTCACCCTGATCGACCTGTCCGGGACGGTGCCGCGCGACGCCGGCCGCTGGTTGCTCTGCCTGGACGCGGGCGACGGCAACGCGCTCGACCTCATCCGGGGCAATTCGACCTCGCGTCTCGGCCGGCCCGACCGGCTCTCCGCCGAGGCGGCCGAAGGGCTGGCCCGGCAGATCGCGCCGTACCGGCTGTCGCAGCAGCAGACCAGCAACGAGGAGCCGCTGGCCCGCAGCATGGAGCTTCCGGACCTGCTCGGCGTCGGCGACGCCGCGGCGGTGGACGTACACCAGACGTGGCGGCCGCGCGGTCACCGCGACCGGCTGCGCATCCCGCTGGGTGTCGGCCCGGACGGCAACGTGGTCGAGCTGGACTTCAAGGAGTCCGCGCACGAGGGCATGGGCCCGCACGGCCTGGTCATCGGCGCGACCGGTTCCGGCAAGAGCGAACTGCTCCGTACGGTGGTGGCCGCGCTCGCGGTGACCCACTCGTCGGAGGAGCTGAACTTCGTCCTGGTGGACTTCAAGGGCGGCGCGACGTTCGCCTCGTTGGAGGCGTTGCCGCACACCAGCGCGGTGATCACCAACCTGGCGGACGAGCTGCCGTTGGTCGACCGGATGCGTGACGCGCTCGCCGGCGAGATGGTACGGCGGCAGGAGTTGCTGCGGGCGGCGGGCAACTACGTCTCGCGGTTCGAGTACGAGAAGGCGCGAGCGGCGGGGGAACCGTTGGCGCCCATGCCGAGCTTGTTGATCATCTGTGACGAGTTCAGCGAGTTGTTGGCCGCGAAGCCGGACTTCATCGACCTGTTCGTGATGATCGGCCGATTGGGTCGGTCGTTGGGCGTGCACCTGTTGCTGGCCTCGCAGCGGCTGGAGGAGGGCAAGCTGCGGGGTCTGGACACCCACCTGTCGTACCGGATCGGGTTGCGGACCTTCTCGGCCGTGGAGAGCCGGATCGTGCTCGGCGTACCCGACGCGTACGAGCTGCCGAGCGCGCCGGGGCACGGTTACCTGAAGACGGACACCAACACCATGCTGCGGTTCCGGGCCGCGTACGTCTCGGGGCCGTACCGGGCGCCCGGCCAGCAGGCCTCCACGTCACAGGCCCTCGTGCAGCGCCGGATCGTGCCGTACGGCGTCAACTTCATCCCCGCGCAGGTTCCGCAGGTGTCGGTGGACACCGCGCCGGAGCCGGAGCAGCCGACCGACGGCAAGGCCGTGGCGATGTTGGACGTGCTGATCGAGCAGCTCAAGGGGCGGGGCCGACCGGCTCACCAGGTGTGGCTGCCGCCGCTGGCCGACCCACCGGGCCTGGGCGAGCTGCTCGGCCCGCTGGCCGTCGACCCGACCTACGGGTTGTGCACGGCGTCCTGGCCGGGCCGGGGACGCCTGACGGTGCCGGTCGGTGTGGTGGACCGCCCGTACGAGCAGCGCCGCGATCCGATGATGGTCGAGCTGGCCGGCGCGGGCGGCAACGTGGTCATCGTGGGCGGGTCGCTCAGCGGCAAGAGCACCATGCTGCGGTCGCTGCTGGCCTCGTTGGCGCTCACCCACACGTCCCGCGAGGTGCAGTTCTTCTGTCTGGACTTCGGCGGTGGCGCGCTGCGCAGCCTCGAACGGCTGCCGCACATGGCCGGGGTGGCCGGGCGACGGGACGTCGAGGCGGTGCGCCGCACGGTGGCCGAGGTGGTCGCGGTGCTGGACGACCGGGAGACACGCTTCGCCCAGCACGGCATCGACTCGGTGGCGAGCTACCGACGTCGGCGGGCGGCCGGCGAGTTCGCCGACGACCCGTTCGGCGACGTGTTCCTGGTGGTGGACGGCTGGAACACGCTGCGCCAGGACTACGAGGAGCTGGAGCAGACCATCACCACGCTCGCCAACCGGGGCCTCGGCTTCGGGGTGCACGTCGTGCTCACGGCGGTGCGGTGGGCGGAGATCCGGATCAACATGCGGGACCTGCTCGGCACCAAGCTGGAGCTGCGCCTCGGCGACGCCGCCGAGTCCGAGATCGACCGGCGCTCGGCGATGAACGTGCCGGAGAAGTCGCCCGGTCGCGGCCTGACCCGGGACAAGCTGCACTTCCTGACGGCCATCTCGCGGATCGACGGTCGGCGCGACATCGAGGACCTGAGCGAGGCGTCGATCGCGCTCGCCGGACACGTGGCGGCGAACTGGCCGGGGCGTCCCGCGCCGAAGGTACGGCTGCTGCCGCGCCGGCTGCCGGTGCCCGAGCTGGCGCGCATCATCGACCGGTCGGCGCCCGGCCTGCCGATCGGTGTCAACGAGTCGGCGCTCGCGCCGGTCTACCTGGACCTGGCGAACGAGCCGCACCTGACCGTCTTCGGCGACGCCGAGTGCGGCAAGACCAACCTGCTGCGGCTCATCGCCCGGGGCATCACCGAGCGGTACACGCCCGCCCAGGCCCGGCTGGTGATCGCCGACTACCGGCGGGGCCTGCTGGGCGCGGTCGAGGGCGATCACCTGCTCGACTACGCGCCGTCCAACCAGGCGTTCGCGCAGGGGCTCGCCTCGATCCGCAGCGCGCTGTCCAACCGTCTGCCGGGCCCGGACGTGACCACCGCCCAGTTGCGGGACCGCAGCTGGTGGAAGGGTCCGGACCTGTACATCCTGGTCGACGACTACGACCTGGTCGCCTCCGGTGGCAGCAACCCGCTGAGCGCCCTGCACGAGCTGCTGCCGCAGGCCCGGGACATCGGCCTGCATCTGATCATCACCCGCCGGGTCGGCGGCGTGGCGCGGGCGCTCTACGAGCCGGTGCTGCAACGCCTGCGTGAGCTGGATTCGCCCGGTTTGCTGATGTCCGGCAACCGGGAGGAGGGCGCCGTGTTCGGCACGCTGCGTCCGAGCCCGCAGCCACCCGGTCGGGGCACCCTCGTGCGGCGGCGCGACGGTCAGCAGCTCATTCAGACCGCCTGGTCCGAGCCGGCCTGATCGAGCCGTCCGGGTGGTCCGTACGGGTCGTCCCACCGGTCCGATCCACCATCATCCATCGAACCGTCCCGGTCAGGGCTGCGGTGGCTGGACGGATTCCGCTACCGTCTCTGGTGGAGTGTCCGTCGGTGGGGTGTTGCTGCCTTGCCGCGGGGGAGAGGCGCGGCAAAGCCGCAGCCACACAACATGACGGAAGGGTGTGAAGCATGGCGTTCGAGGTCTCAGCTGCGAGTCTGCATACTGCCGCGAGTGACGTGCGGTCCACGCGCAGCGAGGTCGACGGTGAGCTGAAGAAGCTGTGGAACGTGGTCGACGACCTGGCCATGGCGTGGAAGGGTCAGGCGTCCACGGGGTTCCAGTCGCTCATGGCTCGCTGGAACGAGGACACCGTGAGTCTGCTGACCGCGATGGACAACATCGCGGACCTGCTCGACAAGTCGGGTACGACGCACCAGGTCAACGACGAGGAGCAGCAGCAGATGCTGGACAAGTTCCACTCTGCTCTCAACCCGTGATCCGTAGCCAGCAGAGGAGGAAAACGTGACGATCAAGGTTGACTACGCGGTCCTCGAGAGCAGCAACCAGCAGATGCAGGCCATCTCGAAGACCATCGACGAGAAGCTGGACACGCTGCGGTCGATGCTGTCCAAGCTCGAGTGGGAGGGCGAGGACCGCACCGCCTACGAGCAGCACCAGGCGAAGTGGGACTCGTCGGTCCGGGACATCAACCGGATCCTGAACGAGATCGGTGGTGCCGTCGGCATCGCCCGCGAAAACTACGTCTCCACCGAGATGAGCAACTCCAAGGTGTGGGGCTGACACAATCACCGATGCGGCTCCGGTCCGGCTCGACCGGGCCGGAGCCGCATCGTGTTGGCGTCGGCGAGATACGGGAGAGCGATGCGTACGGGGAAGCCTTTCCGATCGACACGGGCCGTGGGCGCGGCCGCGCTGGCGCTGTGCGCCGCGCTGGCCCCCGCGGTGACCGTCGCGCCGACGCCGGCCCGGGCCGCTGACACGGTCCGTGGCCTTCAGTGGTACCTGGACTATCTCAAGATCCCCGCCGCGCACCAGATCACCAAGGGTGCGGGTGTCGTGGTCGCCGTCGTCGACACCGGGGTCGAGGCAAGTCATCCTGACCTGCGCGGTCAGGTGCTCGCGGGGCACGGCACCAACCCCCTTGCGGCCCCGGACGGCCGGCGTGACGACGACAAGGTCAAGGGGCACGGCACCTCGATGGCCGGCATCATCGCCGGGCGCGGCGGTGGCGCGATGCACGAGTTGGGCATCGCCCCGGCCGCGAAGATCCTCCCGGTCTCGACCGGTGCCGACTCCGACGGCCAGGACGTGGTCCTGGGCGTCCGGTGGGCCGCGGACAATGGTGCCGACATCATCAACCTCTCGCTCGGCGACGAGGGGGCGGCTCCGCCGGAGCTGGTGGACGCCATCAATTACGCGCTGAGCAAGGATGTCGTGGTGGTGGCGTCCGCCGGCAACACCGAGCAGGGCGACCGCCAGGTCATCGCGCCGGCCAACATCCCCGGCGTCGTCGCCGTCAGCGGATTCGACAAGCGGGGCGGCTTCTCTTCCGGCTCGGTGCAGGGCCCGGAGACCGTCCTCGCGAGTCCGATGGAGAGCATCATCGCCCCGGCGCCCAAGGCGGTCTCGCCGAACGGATATACGGTAGCCAGCGGCACCAGTCCGGCGGCGGCCATCATCTCCGGGGTGGTGGCGCTGATCCGCGCGAAGTACCCGAAGCTCGACGCGCCCAATGTCATCAGCCGCTTGATCGAGACCGCTCGCGACGCCGGTCCGGCCGGCCGGGACCCGCAGTTCGGCTTCGGCCGGGTCGACCCGGTCGCCGCCCTGACCCGCTCGGTACCCACCGTGACGGCGAACCCCCTGTTGAAGGGCGAGGCGGCCGGCCCGACCGGCCCCGGCCGCGCGACCCGACCGGGTGAGGACGACGGCCCGGCGGTCGAGTTCGGCGTATCGAACAAGGCCGGTGCGATCGTCCAACTGGGACTCTGCCTCGGCGTACCGATCATCGGGTTGATCGTGCTGTTCGTGGTGCTGCGACGCCGCAAGCGGCGCACGCCGCCGGCGGCCGTCGGCCCGTACCCGGGCGCACCCGGCATGCCGCCACCCGGCTGGCCCGCCACCCAGTCGCCACCGGCCGGCTACGGCCCGCCGCAGCAGCCCGGCCCGGGGTACGGCCCGGCACCGGGCCAGCCCGGCCCGGGGTACCCGCCGCCCGGCCATCCCACCCAGGGTTATCCGCCGGCACCGACCGCTCCGGCGACACCGCCGGCCGGGTCCGGCTGGCCGGGCTCGGGCCCGCCGTCGCCGGGCCCACACCAGCAGCAGTGAGCGCACACCACCAGTCAGGGTTTCGGGGAGGGGACCGATGACGGACGACAGGACCACCCAGCCGGAACGGTACGTGAACGACGACCTCTACATCCCGGTTCCGGTGGGCGGGATACCGACGTCGGGCCTTGCCGTGACCGGCCTGGAACTCGACAACGTCAACCACGCCGCGACGCCGGAGGGCCTGATCGCCGCGCCCGGTGAGGCCGGCGTCAAGACCGAGTGGGACGCGACCAGCCTGGACTCGGCCATCACCTGGCTGGAGACCCACGCCGCGTACCTGAACAAGCTCTCCTACGACATGGTCGACATCCAGGACCTGATGGGTGGGGCGGCCAGCGGCGTGGCGGGCGGAGCCGGTGGCCAGCCGAGCCCGCTCGGGGGGTTCGACTGGGCGGCCCGGCTGGCCGCCAAGCACCAGGGGCTCTACCAGGGCACCGAGTCCGGTGTCCGCAAGCTCTCGCAGAGCCTGTACGACGCGGCGGAGGCGCTGCGCCAGGTCAAGCAGAACTACGAGACGGCGGAGGAGCAGAACAGGATGTCCGCCGCCGAGATGCAGCGTGTCTTCGGCGACGTGGCCGGCAACGGCGACGGACGCTAGGACGGGGGAGGACAGCAGATGGGCCTGAGCTGGGAAGAGATGTGCCAGAAGGTCGTCATCGACGGCCGGCCGGGTGACGTGGAGAGCGCCGCCCTCGGTTGGGAGCAACTGCTCAAGAATCTCAACAACGTCAAGCAGAGCCTCGAGTCCAACATCAAGGATCTGGGTACGACCTGGAAGGGCCCGGCGTACGAGGCGTTCAAGGGTCACGTCGAGCAGATCGCCAAGGACACCGGGCACATCGTGGCGGACGCCGAGAAGGGCAACGGCATCGTCCAGTCGCTCAAGTCCGCCGCCGACGATCTCACCAAGGCCCAGCGGGAGTTCCCGATCCCGGCGACCTGCGTCAACGACGTGCTGGAGGCGCGCAACGCCAAGCTGACCCTCGGGGTGGGCTTCTTCGAGGCGAAGGTCTCGCCGGACTTCCTGGGCTGGTTCGACCCGGTGACCGCCATCGCCGACTGGATCAACGACCAGTCGGAGGACGCCGCCCGGGTCTACGAGCAGGTGCGCGGTGACTACCAGGCCAAAGCCCCCGGCACCCCCGGCGACGCTTACAACCCTGCAGAGAAGGCGACGCAGCCCGAGATTCCCGACCTGGACACCGGTGGTGGCGGCGGTGGCGGTGGCGGTGGCGTGCCGAAGCTCGGCGGCGGTGGCGGCGGTGGTGGCCTCGGTGCCACCCCCTCGATCGGTACCAGCGACCTGCCGGGCACCGGCGACCTGCCCAGCGGGTCCGGCACCCACCCCGACCTCTCCGGCGGGTACGACACCCCCGGCACGGGTGACTACCCGGGCACCGGCGGTGTACCCGGCGTGGACGACGAGTTCAGCAGCGGCCTCGCGGGCGCGGGCGGTGGCGGTTCCCCCGGGCTCGGCTCCGGCCTCGGCTCCGGTGGCCTGGGCTCCTCCGCCGGGCTCGGCGGCGGTGGCGGCCTGGGTAGCGCCGGGGAGGCGTCGGCGCTCTCGCGGGTGGCGGCGCGCTCGGTCGGGCGGTCTCCCCGGGCGTGGGCCCGATGATGGGTGGCGGCGCGGCGGGTGCCGGTCGCGGTGGCGGCCGGGGTGCCGGTGGTCGGCTCGGCGCGGGCGGCAAGCTGGCCGGTGGCATGGCGCCCGGTATGGGTGGCGTCGCCGGTGGCGGCGGCGGTGCGGGCCGCGGCGGCGCCGGTCGCGGCGCGACGGGCCCAGGGGGCGTGGTGCGGGCGCGCGCGGCGCCGGTGGCCTGGCCGGCGCGGGTACCGGTGCCGGTTACGGCGAGGAGGACGGCGCCCGCAACACCTGGCTGGAAGAGGACGAGGACGTGTGGGGCGCGGACGGCGGCGGCACCTCCGGCATCCTGCGCTGAGCGCTGCGGCACGGCGCTGGTGAGGTAGACCGCATCAGCGCCGTGACCGGGCTCAGCCGGCGACCGGCTGGTCGGTGCGGCGGCCGGCACGCCAGCCGCGTTGGCGGCCCCGCGCCACGATCGGCCGAGTGATCAGCAGCAGTACGGTGAGCAGGGCGCCGACCACGGCCGCCCAGATCGCCGCGGTGCGCTGCCAACTCAGCGGATCGGCTGCGGAGGCGGGCGGGGCGAGCGCGCCGACCGGCGGGTTGGTGCGGGTGCCCAGCAGGCTCGACACCGCCCGGTACGGGTTGACCACCCCGTACCCGACCTCGGCGTTGCGGCCCTGCGGCGGGTTGTCCGCCGTACGCTCCAGCCGGTCGGCGACCTGCTCCGGAGTGAGGTCCGGGTAGGCGGCCCGGACGAGCGCCGCCGTCCCCGAGACGTACGCGGCGGCGAAGCTGGTGCCACCCGCCGGCTCGGGGAGGTAGCCGGCCCCACCGGGCGCGGGGCCGACGATGTTGAGGCCCGGCGCGGCGACGTCGACGTAGCTGCCACTGACCGAGGTGCCGACGTGCCCGTCCTGCTCGTCCACGCCGGCGACGGCGATGACGCCCGGGTAGGCGGCCGGGTACGCCGGCTTGTCCTCCTGTGTCTCCTGCCGGTTGCCGGCGGCGGCGACCAGGATCACCCGCTTGGCGAGGGCGCGTTCGACGGCCCGGGCCAGTTCGGGTCGGGGCAGGGTCACCAGGGACAGGTTGATCACGTCGGCGCCGTTGTCGACCGCCCAGTCGATGGCCGCGGCGATCTGCCCGGGCAGCGCCTCGTCGTTGGTGCCCTTGGCGTTGGGCAGCACCCGGATGGGCAGGATGCGGGCCGCCGGGGCGATACCGCTGAACGGCGCTCCGGTGCCGTCCTGGCCGGCGATGATGCCGGCGACCATCGTGCCGTGGCCCGCCAGGTCGCACTGGCCTCGGTTGTCGGTCAGGTTGTTGAAGTCGCGCCCGGGGAGAACCTGGTTCTTCAGGGCGGGGTGGATGGCCGAGACCCCGGAGTCGATGACCGCCACCGTCACCCCGGCGCCTCGCGAGATCGGCCAGGCCGAGACCGGATCGAGCCGATGTAGCGCCCACGGCATCTCCACCAGGCCGTCCTCACCGGGCGGGCCGCAGACGGGTGCCGCCGCTGCCGCTGAGACGCATGGGGCCACTACCAGGGTGATCCCGAGCAGGGTCGCGATCGTTCCATTGAGGACAGCGCGGACGGTACGGCGGGGTGGTTCGGTCGCGCTCGGCGGCAGGCATTCGCGCACCCGCAGAGATTACCGCTGCGCCGCGTCGCGCAGCGGCCCGGCGACGCCGGCCGACGTCGGGGCGCACGACGGTCGTCAGGGAGTGTCGTCGCCGGGGGTGGGGGTGAACAGCGCGAGGAGGTCACCGACCTGCACTTCGGCCTCGGCGGGGTGCCGGAACCGGCCGGCGGGGTTGAGGGTGTACTCGTTGCGCCGCCCCACCCGGGTGCGGTGCAGGTAACCCTCGGCCTCCAGGTCGGCGACGATGGCCTGGGCGGCCCGCTCGGTGACGCCCACCTCCGCCGCCACATCACGGAGCCGGGCGGTGGGGTCGCGGGCGATGGCGAGCAGCACATGGCCGTGGTTGGTAAGAAATGTCCAGTTCCGGCCGCCTCCGGCCGTCGTGCTCGCCATCGTGGGGGGCCGCCTTTCCGGGTCAACGTATGAAATCTAAATCACGCATATCTTGACGCATCTTGCCGTGCGTGTGACCGTTGAGCGCGAGCCAGCGCCCGCCGCCGGCCCGGTTGAAAAGACCGTTGAGCAGGTCAAACGCGTGAGACGAGGTGCGGGGATGAGCCGTTCCGGTACGCCCGGCGGGCAGCCGGGCACGCAGCGGACCGTCGAGCAGGCGCCGGTCGCCACCGAGCCGGCCCGAGCGTACGCCGAGCTGGTCTCTGGCAACCGTCGCTTCGTCGCCGGAGAGCCGCGCCACCCCAACCAGGATGCCGGGCACCGGGCCGCCGTGGCGGACGGGCAGCACCCCTTCGCGGTGATCGTCGGCTGCTCCGACTCGCGGCTGGCCGCCGAGATCATCTTCGACCGGGGGCTGGGTGACCTCTTCGTCGTCCGGACCGCCGGGCACACCACCGGGCCAGAGGTGCTGGGCAGCGTCGAGTACGCGGTGGCCGTCCTCGGTGCTCCGCTGGTGGTGGTGCTCGGGCACGACTCCTGCGGCGCCGTGCAGGCGGCCCGCGAATCGGCGGCCACCGGCATCGCGCCCCCGGGACATCTCCCAGCGGTGGTCGACGCGGTGCTGCCCAGCCTGCGACGAGCCACGGCCGAGGGCGTGCACGACATCGACGGCATCGTCGACATCCACATCGCGCAGACGGTCGAGACGCTGCTCGGGCAGTCGCCCGTGCTGGCCGACGAGGTGGCGCGGGGGCGGTGCGCGGTGGTGGGGATGTCGTACCGGCTCGCCGCCGGGGCGGTGCGACCCGTGACCCCCGTACCGGCCGGCGACGCCTCGGACGACCCGGCCGCGACCGCCGCCGCCTGACACGCGACGAGGGCCGCCCCGCTCGACGCGGGACGGCCCTCGAACTGTTGAGCGTCGGATCAGAGCAGCGACATGTGTACGTGGTCGGTGTGGTTCGATGGCCCGCTGTACGACTTCCAGCCGGTCGCCGGGAACCAGATCTGCCGGTTCCAGATCACGTAGTAGATGCCGAGCCGGTCGGCGTTGCGGATGAGGAACGCGGCCACGTTGTTGCCGTACATCCGGGTGTCGTCGTTGTGCCACGGGCTGAAGCCGCTCTTCTGCAACGACCAGTCACAGGCGCGACCCTTCGGGTGCTCGTACGGTCCACCGTTGCGGTGGCAGCCCACGAACCGGTTGAACCCGGCCCGCTTGACCTCCTTGTACGCGTGCAGCGTGCGCGGCGTGACGCAGCCGGAGGTGGTCGGGTCCTTCTCGCTGCACGACTGGGGCTTCCAGTCGCCGTCGGCGGTGCGACCCGGGCCGATCCGGGCGACCGGGGAGGTGGCGTCCACCAGACCGCCGGTGAAGCCCTTGCCGCCGACCAGCGCGAGCGCCTTGTCCGCGTCGCGCTTGTCCTTCGCCATCAGCGCGGTCTGCTTCTGCTGCTCCCGGACCTCGGTGTCGAGGGCCAGCTTGGCCTCCTCGGCGCGGGACTTCACCGCGTTGACCTCGGCGAGCTTCTTTTCGTTGACCATGTTCATCTCGTCGAGCGCCGCGGCCCGCTGGACGAACGAGTCCGGGGCGTCGGCCTCCAGCAGCATCGCGATCGCGCCGACCCGTCCGGTCCGGTACGACTGAGCGGCGATCTGCGCGACCTGCGGGGCCAGCGCGGCCAGGTCGGCCTTCGCCCGGTCGACCTCTGCCGCGAGTTCGACCTGCCGCTTCTTGGACTTGTCCAGTTTGGACTTGGCCGCCACGTAGTCCCGGTTGGTCTGCTCGATGACGTCGGTGAGCAGCTTGGGCTCGTCGCCGTCCTCCTCGTGCCCGGACGGTGTGGGGGTCGTCGGGGCGGCGTGGGCCGGGAGGGGTCCGGCGAGCACGGTCAGCGCGGCGAACACGGCCACCACGGGCGTCAACCAGCGGCGTAGGGGTGCCGTCACAATCTTCCCTTCCGTCGACCGCCGACCGGGTTAGCTGACGGGTTCGGGGCGGAAGTGGCCCCTACCGCTGTCGCGGATTCACCCCAGGTACCTGGGTCCCCGGCTCGCCGGTTGGCGATTGGGCGGTGGCACCGCAGGCGCCGCTGCGCGCCTTCGTCGGTGACCGGCAGCGAGGTTACCCGAGAGTCCACCGCCTGAGCTACGTCCTGATGCCGACTAAAAGCGTCATTTCGCCATGGCGTTGAGTGACCAGTGACGCGGTTCTCAGGGCGGGTGCCCGATCCGGTCACGCTGAGGAGTGTCACCATGCCGTATCCGTGCTCCTGTTCGGCTCTGGCCACCCGGTGGTGGCGGTGGATGGGGGTGTGTTCCGCTGTGGATCGGGCCGGTCGGCCCGATCCGTCGGCGGGGAACTGAGAGCGGCGAGCGCCTCCGCGCGGTCCGCGCGGGGGCGCGGTGGCGGGGCGTCCGCGTCGGGCGTGGCCGTCGACCCGGCCGCGGTCACCACCGCGGCCAGCCCGGTGGTGAGGGGTACGGCGGCGATCAGGCCGAGGGTGGCGACCGCGCTGCGGACGATCTCCTGTGCGAGGAACTCGCTGGTCAGAATCTGCCCGATGGGGCGCGAGTCGGCGGTGAGCAGAAGCAGCAGCGGCAGTGACGCGCCCGCGTACGCCAGCACGATGGTGTTGACCGTGGAGGCGATGTGCGCCCGGCCGACCCGGGTGGCGGCCCGGTAGAGCTGTCGTCGACCCAGCCCGGGGTTGGCGTTCGCCAGCTCGGTGACGGTGGCGGCCTGGGTGACGGTCACGTCGTCGAGTACCCCGAGTGAGCCGATGATGATCCCGGCGAGCAGCAGGCCGCGCAGGTCCACCTCCGCCTGGAACATCGAGAGCGTGGTGGCGTCCTCGCTGCCGAAGCCGGTGAGCTGGGTGGCGGCCGTGGCGATGGTCGCGAGGACGCCGGTGAGCACCAGGCTGCCCAGGGTGCCGAGGACCGCGACGGAGGTCTGCGCGGTCACCCCGTGTGTCAGGTAGAGCACCACGAACATGATCAGGGCCGCGCCGACCACCGCCACCAGCAGCGGTGACCGGCCCGCGCCGATGGCCGGCAACACGAAGGTGAGCAGGATGGCGAAGCTGGCGGCCAGGCCGGCGAGCGCGGCCAGACCCCGCCACCGGCCGAACGCGACGATGGCGGCGGCGAAGACCCCCACGAGCCACACCAGTGGCGTCCCGCGCTGGTGCTCGGCGATGTTCCAAGTGCTGAGGGTGGGATCGGTCGGATCGGTCAGCTCGACCAGGACGACGTCGTCGCCCACCTCGACCCGAGGCGCTCCGGGGCCGGCGGGGACGGGCGTGCTCACCTGCCGGTCGGCGCGCGGCCCGTCTTCGAGGAGTACGTCCACCGTGCCGCACGGCCCGCCGCTCGGCGTGCCCTCCGGGCTCGTCGAGGGTGGGCACGGTTCGGTCACCACCCGGGTCACCGTGCCGTGGTGGCGCGGCAGATCCGCCCCACCGCCGCTCTTCGGTGCGCCGTCCCGTGGCCACAGCACCACGGCGGCGACGACGGTGGCCACGAAGAGCGGCACCACCGTCGCGATGAGGATCCGTCGTACCCGGGGCGGGGCGGGTCGAGCGGAATGGCTGTGGTCGGAACCCAATGCGAGACTCCCAACGATCCGGTGCGGGGTACGTGCCGGCGGCCTCTGCGGTTCAGTTCCGCCGGACGAACGCGGGCACGAGCGCGTCGGTTCGCCGCCTGACGACCCGGCAATCACGGAGAGTGATGAAGTGGTCGGGTCGGCGCCGTACGGGGCCGCGCCGTGGCGGCGCCGTCGCCCGTCTCGGCGGCGGGATCCGGTGGGTCATCGCTGGACGATGCTAACCAGCGCGGCGGGGGGTCGCAGGTCGTGCGGACGTGTCGGGGGAGTCGAACCGCTGACACCGCCCCGGGCGCGGCGGATGGTGGAGTCATGCCTGAGCCACCCACCGAGCACCGACAGCACGACAAGCACGCCGGGCACGACAAGCACGCCGGGCACGACAAGCACGCCGGGCACGACCCGGCCCTGTTCCGTCGGCGGTTCTGGGTCTGTCTGGTGCTCACCGTGCCGGTGGTGCTGACCAGTGACCTGGTGGTGGACCGGCTCGGGCTCCGGCTGGACGCGCCGGGTCGCTCCTGGGTGGGGCCGGTGCTCGGTTCGGTGGTGTTCCTCTGGGGTGGCTGGCCGTTCCTGGTCGGCGCGGTACGTGAGATGCGGGACCGCGCGCCGGGCATGATGCTGCTGGTCGCGATGGCGATCACCGTGGCGTACACCGCGTCGCTGGCGACCAGCCTGGGCGCCTTCGACCTGGACTTCTGGTGGGAGCTGGCCGCGCTGGTCACCATCATGCTGCTCGGGCACTGGCAGGAGATGAAGGCCATCGGGCAGGCCCGTGGGGCGCTCGCGGCACTGGCGGCGCTGCTGCCCGACGAGGCCGAGCGGGTGGCGGCGGACGGGCGGGTCGAGCGCGTACCTGTCGACGGGCTGCGGGTCGACGACGTGGTGCTGGTCCGACCCGGGGGTCGGGTGCCGGCCGACGGCCGGGTCGTCGACGGCGACGCGGAGTTGGACGAATCGATGATCACGGGCGAGTCGCGCCCGGTTGCCCGGTCGGCGGGCGATCGGGTGGTGGCCGGCACGGTCGCCACCGATTCGGCGATCCGGGTCCGGGTCGAGGCGCTGGGCGACGAGACCGCGCTCGCGGGCATCCAACGCATGGTCGCGCAGGCGCAGCGCTCGGGCGGGCAGGCTCAACTGCTCGCCGACCGGTTCGCCGCCGCGCTCTTCTACGTGGCCGCCGGTACCGCCGTGCTCACCCTGGTGGTCTGGACCGCGCTCGGTGAGCCCGACGAGGCGGTGGTGCGTACCGTCACCGTTCTGGTGATCGCCTGCCCGCACGCGCTCGGCCTGGCCATCCCACTCGTCGTCGCGCTCTCCACGGCGCTGGCGGCGCGAAGCGGGATCCTGGTCAAGGACCGGCTCGCGTTGGAGCGGATGCGTACCGTCGACGCGGTGCTGTTCGACAAGACCGGCACGCTGACCCGGGGCGCGCACGAGGTCACCGACCTGGTGACGGCCCCCGGCGTGGGCCGGGACGAGGCGCTGCGGATCGCCGCCGGTGTCGAGTCCGACAGCGAACATCCGCTGGCCCGCGCGATCGTGGCGGCGGCCGGACCCGGTGGGCCGGCCCGTGCCGGCGGCTTCCGCTCGCTGCCGGGTCGCGGGGTGCGGGCCATCGTCGACGGTACGGAGTACGCGGTGGGCGGGCCGACCCTGCTGCGTGAGCGGGGTGGACCGCTGTCGGACGAGCTGCGGGAGGCGACCGGCCGCTGGTCGTCACGCGGTGCCGTGGTGCTGTATCTCCTGCGGTTGCCGGACACGGTGCTCGGGGCGTTCGCGCTCACCGACGCGGTGCGGCCGGAGGCCCGCAAGGCCATCGCCGAGCTGCGGGCCGATGGCGTCCGCACCATTGCCATGATCACCGGGGACGCGCGGTCGGTGGCCGAGTCGGTCGCCGCCGACCTGGGCTTCCGGGCCGGGGTGGACGAGGTCTTCGCCGAGGTGCTGCCGGCCGACAAGGACAGCCGGGTGGCGGAACTCCAGCGGCGCGGGCTGACCGTGGCGATGGTCGGTGACGGGGTGAACGACGCGCCGGCGCTGGCCCGCGCCGACGTGGGCATCGCGATCGGGGCGGGCACCGACGTCGCGATCGAGTCCGCCGGGGTCGTGCTGGCGTCGTCCGACCCGCGTGGCGTCGGGGCCGTGGTCCGGCTCTCCCGGGCGTCGTACCGCAAGATGCGGCAGAACCTGGCCTGGGCTGCGGGCTACAACGTGGTGGCGCTGCCGCTGGCGGCGGGGGTGCTCGCCGGGGCCGGGGTGGCGCTGAGCCCGGCGGTGGCGGCCGTGCTGATGTCCGCGTCCACCATCGTGGTGGCGCTCAACGCGCAGTTGCTGCGCCGGGTACGTCTCGATTCCGGGCGGGAGTGAGGCGCTCAGCCGCGCTTCATGAGTCGGCCGACGGCCGCCATCATCTCGCTGGCCATCTCGTCGGCCCGACCCTCGGCCGCCCCCTCGTGCATGCAGTGCCGAGCATGCCCGTCGAGCAGGCCCAGGGCCACCTTGTCGAGCGCGGCCTGGATCGCGGAGATCTGGGTGAGCACGTCGATGCAGTAGCGGTCCTCGTCGACCATCTTTTCGATGCCCCGGACCTGCCCCTCCACCCGGCGCAGGCGCGCGAGCAGTTGGTCCTTGCTGGCGGTGTACCCGCGGATCGGTGTGGGTGCGGTCATGGCGACGAGGATAGCGTACCCCTGGGGGGTATGGTAGCGTCCGTTCCTGCCGGCATACCCCCACCGGGTACCGGTACTACGAGAGGAGACGTCCGATGGTCGACACGACGTACCAGGTCAAGGGCATGACCTGCGGGCACTGCGTCAGCGCGGTCAGCGCCGAGGTGGGCGCGATCGAGGGCGTACGCGACGTGCGGGTCGACCTCGCCACCGGCCAGGTCACCGTCAGCAGCGAGCAGCCCGTGGACACCGGGGCCGTCCGGGCCGCTGTCGACGAGGCCGGCTACGACCTCGTCGAGGCGTGAGCGGAGGTCCGCGATGACCACGGTGACCAGGCTGGGCGCGTTCGCCCTCGGTCTCACGGCGGTCTTCGGCGCGGCGTACGGGGTCGGTCGGGTGGTCGACCCGGTCGACCCGGTAACCCAGAACCGGCCCGACGTCGCCCACACCTCGGGCCTCACCACGAGCGGCGAGGCGGCCGACCTCGTTCCCGGCGGGTTGCTCGTCTCCGACCGGGGCTACACGCTCCAACCGGTGACCGCGCCCGCCGGCCAGTTCGCGTTCCGGATCGACGGGCCGGACGGTCAGCCGGTCACCAGGTACGACGTCGCGCACGACAGACGGATGCACCTGATCGTCGCCCGCCGGGACCTGTCCGGCTTCCGGCACGTCCACCCCGATCTCGCCCCGGACGGCACCTGGCGGGTCGCCACCCCGCTGGCCGGCGCCGGGCAGTGGCGGGCGTTCGCCGACTTCACCCCGACCGGGGGCGAGCCGTTGACCCTCGGCGTGGACGTGGCCGTCCCCGGCGAGCTGACCGAGCGGACGCTGCCCGCCCCGGCGACCAGCGCCACCGTCGACGGTTACACCGTCACCCTGGCCGGCACGCCGGAGCCCGGCCGGACCTCGGCGCTCACCCTGACGGTGAGCCGTGCCGGGCAGCCGGTCACCGACCTGGAGCCCTACCTGGGTGCGTACGGGCACCTGGTGGCGCTGCGTCGGGGCGATCTGGCGTACCTGCACGTGCACCCGGACGGGACGCCCGGCGATGGACGCACCCCGCCCGGCCCTGCCGTCACCTTCCACGCCGAGGTGCCCTCGGCCGGCGCCTACCGGCTCTACCTCGACTTCCAGCACGGTGGGCAGGTGCACACCGCCGAGTTCACCATCCTGGCGGGCGCTGCCTCGGCCGCGACGGGCGAGCCGACACCGACCGGCGGGACCGACCACGGCACCCCCGGGCACGGGCACGACTGACGGGACTGGACGATGACCACCACCAGCAGCAGACCGCTGCCCGAGGCGCCGAACCGGATCGAACTGGCGATCGGGGGGATGACCTGCGCCGCGTGCGCGGCGCGGGTCGAGAAGAAGCTCAACCGGATGGACGGGGTGAGCGCCACCGTCAACTACGCCACCGAGAAGGCGACCGTCCGGTACGCCGACGACGTCACCCCGGACGACCTGATCGAGACCGTCCAGAAGACCGGCTACACGGCGGCCCTGCCGACGCCGCCGACCGCCGAGCCGCCGCCGCAGGACCCGCTGCGCGGTCCGCGTACCCGGCTGTGGGTCTCGGCGGTCCTGAGCGTGCCGGTGGTCCTGCTGGCCATGGTGCCGCCCTGGCAGTTCGACTACTGGCAGTGGCTCTCGCTGACGCTGGCCGCCCCGGTGGTCGTCTGGGGTGGGCTGCCGTTCCACCGCGCGGCCTGGACCAACCTGCGGCACGGCGCGGCCACCATGGACACGCTGGTCTCGATCGGCACGCTCGCCGCGTTCGGGTGGTCGCTGTGGGCGCTGTTCCTCGGTGACGCCGGTATGCCCGGGATGACGCACCCGTTCCGTTTCGCCATCACCCGCGGCGACGGCGCCGGCAACATCTACCTGGAGGCCGCCGCCGGGGTCACGGTGTTCATCCTGGCCGGTCGCTACTTCGAGGCCCGGTCCAAGCGGACCGCCGGCGCGGCCCTGCGCGCCCTTCTCGACCTCGGCGCGAAGGAGGTGGCGGTGCTGCGGGACGGGGTCGAGACCCTGGTCCCGGTGGACCGGCTCGCCGTCGGTGACCGGTTCGTGGTCCGTCCCGGCGAGAAGATCGCCACCGACGGTGTCGTCGACGAGGGCACGTCCGCCGTGGACGCCAGCATGCTGACCGGTGAGTCGGTGCCGGTCGAGGTCGGTCCGGGCGACGCCGTGGTCGGCGCGACGATCAACGCGGGCGGCCGGCTGATCGTCACCGCCACCCGGGTCGGCGCGGACACGCAGCTCGCCCGGATGGCCGACCTGGTCGAGCAGGCGCAGAGCGGCAAGGCGGCGGTGCAGCGGTTGGCCGACCGGATCTCCGGGGTGTTCGTGCCGATCGTCATCGCCCTGGCCGTGGGCACCCTCGGCTGGTGGCTCGGCACCGGGGCCGGTCCGACCGCCGCGTTCACCGCCGCCGTGGCCGTGCTGATCATCGCCTGCCCGTGCGCCCTGGGTCTGGCCACGCCGACCGCGCTGCTGGTCGGCACCGGTCGCGGGGCCCAGCTCGGTGTGTTGATCAAGGGACCGGAGGTGCTGGAGTCGACCCGCCGGGTCGACACCGTCGTGCTGGACAAGACCGGCACCGTGACGACCGGTCGGATGACCCTGGTGGGCGTGGTGCCGGCCAGTGGCGAGGACCGCGCGGAGCTGCTCCGGCTCGCCGGTGCGGTGGAGGCCGCCTCCGAGCATCCGATCGCCCGTGCCGTCGCGGTGGCCGCCGCCGAAGCGGGCGAGCTGCCCCGGGTGACCGGCTTCGCCAACCTCGAAGGGCTGGGCGTGACCGGCACGGTCGACGAGCGGGTCGTGCTGCTCGGCCGGGTCCGGCTGCTGCGCGAACGCGGTGTCGAGGTGCCGCCGGAGGTCGAGTGGGCCGTGCGGGACGCCGAGGCCGCCGGTCGTACGGCGATCGTCGCGGGCTGGGACGGGCGGGCCCGGGGCGTGCTCGCGGTCGCCGACGTGGTCCGGCCCACGAGCCGGGCGGCTGTGGCGCGGCTGCGCGCCCTGGGGCTCACTCCGGTCCTGTTGACCGGCGACAACACCACCGTGGCCCGGGCGGTCGCCGCCGAGGTGGGCGTGGACGAGGTGATCGCCGAGGTGCTGCCGGCCGGCAAGGTGGACGTGGTCAAGCGGCTCCAGGCGCAGGGGCGCTCGGTGGCGATGGTCGGTGACGGCGTCAACGACGCGCCGGCGCTGGCCCAGGCCGACCTGGGGCTCGCCATGGGCACCGGCACCGACGTGGCGATCGAGGCGTCCGACCTGACCCTCGTCCGGGGCGACCTGGACGCCGCGGTGGACGCCATCCGGCTGTCCCGGCGCACGCTCGGCATCATCCGGGGCAACCTGTTCTGGGCGTTCGGCTACAACGTGGCGGCCCTGCCGCTGGCCGCCGCCGGGTTGCTCAATCCGATGATCGCCGGCGCCACCATGGCGTTCTCGTCGGTCTTCGTGGTGGCCAACAGCCTGCGGCTGCGCCGCTTCCGTTCGGCCGCTGGCGAACTGTGACGACCGCGATGGTTGGACCGGTGACGACGGGGGTACCTCTGAGTTCGTAGCGACGCTTGCGATGGAGGTTGGCAATGGGATTCGACGACAAGGTCAATAACGCCACCGAGGACGCGGCCGGCAAGCTGAAGGAAGGCGCCGGTCGGGCCACCGACAACGAGCAGCTCGAGGCCGAGGGTCGCGCCGACCAGTCCACGGCCAAGCTCAAGCAGGCCGGCGAGAAGATCAAGGACGCCTTCAAGAGCTGACGTACGACGTAATCCGCACGCCGGGCCGGTGATCATCACCGGCCCGGCGTGCTGTCGTGTCCGGGGCGCCGAACCCTGAGATCCCCCTGATTCCGTCTTCGTGCCGCGCCGCCGTGTCGCCGCACCTGCTAACTTCTATTGGCATGTGCAAGGGCTGGTTATGAGCGCGGCTTCGCCGCCGACCGGCGACGACCTGGTCCGGGTGCTGGCCACGCTGGCCAACCCGCACCGGCTGCGGGTCGTCGCCGCGTTGGCCCGCGAGCGCGCGTACGTCAGTGGGCTGGCCCGGCAACTGGGCATCAGCCGCGCGCTGTTGCAGGTCCACCTACGGAAGCTGGCGGCGGCCGGACTGGTCACCGCCCGCATGGAGTTGTCGGAGGACGGGAAGGCCATGAACTACTACGAGGTGGAGCCGTTCGTGCTCACACTCACCCCCCAGGTCATCGCGGCGGCGATCGAGACGCTCACCGTGCCCGACTCGGGCGAGCAGCCGGAGGCGCGGTCATGAGCGAGCACGACTGGACCGAGGTGGTCGGCGCGTTCGGGGTGTTCGCCCTGTTGATCAGCGTGTTCACCGTGACCGTCGTACAGCTCGCCAAGACCCGGCGGGCCCGGTACGAGGCGAACCGCGCGGACGACTACCGCAAGCTCGCCGAGACCGCCGCGCAGGCGCAGGCGGAGAACGCCCGACTGCTCGCCGCGATGGACAGTCGGCTGGGCGGAATGGAGACCCGGATGACCACGCTCGAACGTGTCCTGCGCGAGGTCGACTGACCCGCGTGTCGAGGCCCCGGGCCGTCGAGCGGCCACTCGACGGCCCGGGTGGAAGAAGCACCACCTCGCCCGCTGGGCGAGTTTCACCAGCAACGCTCCTTCCAGGAGAGGACAGCACCCCATGCTGCGCGTACGCAAATCCGGAGTCGGCTGGGCGGTGGCCCTGGCCCTCACGGCCGCCGGCCTGACCCCGGCGAGCCCGGCCGTCGCCCGACCCGCCATCGACTGGCACCCCTGCGCCGAGGACACCCCCGAGGAGGAGCCGCCCGTCGCGGAGGCCCCGCCCGAGTGCGGCAGCCTGTCGCTGCCGGTCGACTGGAACCGGCCACGGGGGGAGCGTTTCGAACTGGCGTTGGCCCGCCGGGTCGCCACCGACCCGGCCGCCCGACAGGGCACCCTGGTCTTCGGCCCGGGCGGGCCCGGCGACAGCGGGGTCGACCGGGTGGTGAACGGCAGTTCCCGGTTCAGCGCCGACCTGCGCCGCCGGTTCGACATCGTCAGCTTCGACCCGCGCGGCACCGGCGGCAGTCACCCGGTGCGCTGCTCCCGCGACCTGCTCGCCAGGCAGCCCCAGGTGATCGCCGACCAGGCCCAGTTCGACGCCACCCTGACCAACAACGCGCTGCTGCGCGCCGACTGCCGGGCCCGTACCGGCGCGCTCTACGACCACGTGGACACGACGAGCGCCGCCCGTGACCTGGACGCGGTCCGTGCCGCGCTCGGCGAACGGCAGCTCACCTTCCACGGCAGCTCGTACGGCACCCTGCTGGGCGAGCGGTACGCCGAGTTGTACCCCGACCGGGTGCGGGCCATGGTGCTGGAGGCCGCGATGGACCACAGCCTGGAGACCCGCGCCTTCCTCGACACCCAGGCCGTCGCCGCCGAGGACGCGTTCGACGAGTTCCTCGACTGGTGTGCCCGGTCCGCCGACTGCGTCCTGCACGGTCGGGACGTGCGGGCCATCTGGGCCGGGCTGCACGACCGGGCCGAGGCCGGCACGCTGACCGACCCGGACCGGGCCGGTGCCCCGCTGGCCCCCTTCGAGCTGAGCCGCCTCGCCCACAAGCGGCTCTACGAGACCGACCGGTGGCCGGGGCTCGGGCAGTGGATCGACAAGCTGGCGGGTCCCCCGACGCCGGGCGTCACCACGCTGGCGGACGACGCCGTGGTCCCGTACCCCTTCGCGGTCTTCTGCCAGGACTGGAGCCTGCCGGTCCGCGACTACCGCGAGTACGACGCGCTGCTGCGCCGCAGCGCCCGGCTCGCGCCCGACCTGCGCTACCCGCCGGCGCTGTTCGCCCTGGTCACGTGCCTGGGTACGCCCACGGTCGCCAACCCTCAGCACCGGCTGCGGGTACGCACCGACGTGCCGCTGCTGATCGCCGCCACCGTGCACGATCCGGCGAGCGGCTACGCCTGGGCCCGCGCGGTGGCCCGGCAGTTGGGTCGGCACGGGGTGCTGCTCACCTACCAGGGCTGGGGGCACGGCAGCTACACCACGAGCCCGTGCGTGGGGCGAGCCGTCGACTCGTACCTGATCGATCAGGTCGTGCCGGCGCGGCAGGCGAGCTGCCCGGCGGTCGGCGTGTGACGGGCGGGCGGCGCGGTGGTCACCGCCGCGCCGCCAGTCGGGTGGCGCGCAGCTCCAGGTAGCGCTGCTCGGGCAGGCTCGTGGTGCCGCGCGCCGCCGCCAGGTACGCCTCCCGCGCCGCCGCCGGCTCGCCGGCCAGCTCCAGCAGGTGCGCCCGCACGGCCGCGAGGCGGTGGTGCCCGGCGGTGCGCTCGTCGGCGTCCAACGGGCCGAGCAGGTCGAGCCCCGCCCGGGGCCCGTCCACCATCGCCACCGCGACCGCCTGGTTGAGCGTGACCAGCGGGTTCGGGGCGATTCGGCCCAGCAGCCGGTAGAGCGCGACGATCTGCCGCCAGTCCGTCTCCGCCGCCGTCGCCGCCTCCGCGTGCACGGCGGCGATGGCGGCCTGCAGCTGGTACGGGCCGGGCGGCGACCAGGTCAACGCCTCGGTGATCAGCGCGACCCCCTCCGCGATGGCGGCGGCGTCCCAGCGGGAACGGTCCTGTTCCGTCAGCGGCACCAACTCCCCGTCCGCGCCCACCCGTGCCGCCCGGTGCGCGTCGGTGAGCAGCATGAGCGCCAGCAGCCCGGTGACCTCGCCGTCGTCGGGCAGCAGCCCGTGCAGGACGCGGCCGAGTCGGATCGCCTCGGCCGTCAGCTCGGCCCGGCGCAGGTCCGGCCCGCTCGACGCCGTGTACCCCTCGTTGAAGATCAGGTAGAGCACCCGCAGCACCGTCCGCAGCCGCTCCTCCCGCTCGGCCGGTCCGGGCATGGCGAACCGTGCGCCAGCCGCCTCGATCCGCTGCTTGGCCCGCCGGATGCGCTGGCTCATGGTCGCCTCCGGCACCAGGTGCGCCCGGGCGATCTGGGCCGTGCTGAGGCCGCCCACCGCGCGCAGCGTGAGCGCCACCTGCGCCGAGGGGGCCAGCGCCGGATGACAGCAGAGGAACAGCAGGGTCAGCGTGTCGTCCGCGTCCGGCACCGCCGGCTGCGCGTCCGCCGGAGGCGCCACCTGGGCGTACGCCGGCTCGCGCAGCGCCACCGCGACCTCGCGCTGCCGGCGGGCGCTCTCGCTGCGCCACTCGTCGGTGAGCCGGCGGGTCGCCACGGTGAGCAGCCAGGCGCGCGGGTTGTCCGGTACGCCCTGCCCGGGCCACTGCGTCGCGGCGGCCAGCAGCGCCTCCTGGACCGCGTCCTCGCACCTGTCGAACTGGCCGTGCCGACGGACCAGCAGGCCGAGGACCTGCGGCGCGAGTGTGCGCAGCAGATCCTCGACCGTCCGGTCGTCGGTCACATCTCCGTCCCGGCCTCGTCCATGATCGGGCGGACCTCCATCGCGCCGCCGTAGCGCACGTCCGGCCAGCGGGCGGCGATCTCGGCGGCCCGTTGCGGGCTGTCGCAGTCCACGGCCAGGTAGCCGGCGAACTGCTCCTTGCTCTCCATGAACGGCCCGTCGACGATCTCGGGTTGACCGCCGGCCAGCCGGACCGTCTGCGTCTGCGACGGGTCGGCCAGCGCCTGGCCGCCGATCAGCTCACCGGTCTCGGCCAGCTCCTTCATGATCTCGTCGACCTCGCCGAACAGGGCGGTGCGGTCCTCCTCGGTCAGCCCTTCGGTGAAGCCGGGCCGGTTCCAGATCAGCAACATGTACTTCACGGGGATGCTCCTCGGTTTCTGGTCGCGCCCCGGCTGGGGTGCGGCTCACCGGAGGGTCGGAGCCGTCACCCCGTTCCCTACCGCCTACCGAAGAAAATCGCAGAAACGTCCGGCCGTGGCGCTCCCACGCCGGGCGGATCAGGGTCGGCCCGGCACCTGCCGAGGCGTGGAGCCGCCGCCGACGTCCAGGGACGCCCGGTCGGCGGCCGAGGTGCCGGACGACCAGCCCTCGGCGTCGCGCACGCTGAGCCGGTGCCGGGTCACGCCGGGGAACAGCGTCTCCAGCCGCTCCCGGACCGCCTCGCCCCGCGCGGCGAGCACCGGCAACAACCGATCCGCCCCGGCTTCCGTCTGCCCCGCCGCCTCGGTCGCCGCGTCCGTGGCCGTGCGCAGCCGCTCACCGATCCGCAGCGCGAACGCGTTGAGGAAGGACTCGTCCCACACCTTCGTCCGGCGGCCCGACCCCGGTCGACGCTCGGCCCGCCCGCGCAGCATCGCGGCCGTCGCCTGCACCAGCAGCGACGTGTAGAGCAGCTCCACCGCCACGAGGTCCGCCGGCCACCCCAGCACGGTGGTGAAGCCGAGGTCGTCGGACCAGATCGCCTCACACCGGTTCGCCGCCGCCACCTCCTGCACGAGCAGCGCCTTCGCCCCGGCGTACGGGGTCTCCACGCCCAGGCGCACCCCGCTCGGCACGTCGCCCCGCTCGGTGCCGGCCGCCAGCAGCGCCTCGTCGATGCTGTGCCGGGCGATCAGCTCCTGCGCCTTGCCGGTCAACGCCTCCGCCTCGGCCGGGAAGGTGGTCGACTCCGCCTTCGCCAGCAGCGCGCGTACCCGGTCCAGCATCGGCGACCCGCTGCGGGCCGTACCGGCGGCGCGGGGGAGCGCCGCTCCGGTCGATCCCGGCGGCGGGCGCAGCACCGCGATCGGCGGCAGGCTCTCCACCAGCGCGAGTACGTCGACCGCCGCGCGCAGCGCGTCGACCCGGTCCAGCCCCTCCGCGCGGGTCCAGTCGGCCACCAGGTCCTCCGGGCCGACGTCCCGGCCGGCCTTCGAGCCCTGGCCGGCGTCCCGGCCCCGGCTGGCCTTCGAGCCCTGGCCGGCGCTTGAGCCCTGGCCTGCGGCGTCCCGGTCCTGGGCGGCGAGCACGCGGAGCTGGTCGTCCCACCAGGCGGGGACCGGCTCGGCCTGCTCGCGTCGCTGCGCGGCCAGCGCGTCGCGGACCAGTCGGGCCGCGCCGGCGTCGAGCCGACGCCGGACGATCCGGTGTACGTCGACCGGCTGCCAACCGCGCGGCCAGAGCCGCCCGAGGCCGCGAATCAGTCGTCGCGCCAGGGCGGCGTCCACCGCCGTCGCGCCGTCCGCCGTTCCGGTGCCGACCATCAGCCGGTCGAGCTGCCGTTCGGTCTGTCGTACGTCGGTGCCACGCACCGCCGCCAGCGCGTCGGCGACGAGGTCCTCCGCGTCCGGCACCGGCACCTCCTCGGCCCAGGCGGCCCACAGCGACCCGCCCCCACCATGATCATGCCGTCCCCCACCCCGGACACCCAAAACAGAAAGTCGACCCCGCCCGTTAGGCGGTGATCAAGAGGTTTGCGTCAGGGTGCAGCCGTTTTCTGACGCCAACCTCTTGATCAACTCTGGGAAGGGCTGGCGGCCAGGGCGGCCGACAGCCGGCGGAGGAACGCGCGGATGTCGTCCTCGCTGTGGGGCGTCCCGGCCTGGTCGTTGAGCGGGTCCGGGTAGCGCAGCGCCTGATCGATCGCGTCCCGCGTCTCGGCCCGGTCGCCCGGGTAGAGCCCGGCGTCCACCCCTTCGGCGACCCGGGTCACCACCGCGTCGTCGAGCGCGCTGTCGAACTGGACCCCGTACAGGATCCCGTTGACGTGGCCCTTCCAACTGTCCGTACCCATGCACTGACTCCCCCCGGACCGTCGGTGCACGACCGTATCAACGCGACACCGGCACGGCTGTCCCGCCGGCTACGGCCAGGTGGTCAGGATCTCCTCGACCGGCGACGCGTCCCGCTCCGGATCGGGCGCCGGGACGGGCGGCCCCGTCGGCGTACGGTCGAAGCGCGGCGCCGGTGCGGGTTGCACCTCGCCGTCCACCTCGACGAACGTGCCCCGGGCCGCGTTGTGCGGGTGCCGGTGCGCGTCGCCGGGGGCGAGCACCGGGGCGACGCAGGCATCCCGCTCGGCGAAGACCGCCGTCCACTCGTCCCGCGTCCGCTCGGCGAACCGCTCGGTGAATACCCTGCGCAGCTCGTCCCAGCCGCTCGGGTCGTACTGGTGGGGCAGGTCCGCGTCGGTGAGGCCGAGACCGGCCAGCAGTTCGCCGTAGAAGGCCGGTTCCAGCGCGCCGACGGCCATGAAGCCACCGTCGGCCGTGGCGTACGTGTCGTAGAAGGGCGCTCCTCCGTCGAGCAGATTCCGCCCCCGCGGGGCCGCCCACCGGCCGGTGCCGAGCAGCCCGTGCAGAAACGAGGTGAGCAGCGCCGAACCGTCGACCATGGCCGCGTCGACGACCTGGCCGAGGCCCGAGCGCTCCCGTTCGAGCAGCGCGGCCAACACGCCCACGGCCAGCAGCATGCCGCCACCGGCGAAGTCGCCGATCAGGTTCAACGGCGCGTGCGGGCGCTCACCGGCCCGGCCCAACGGTTCCAGCGCTCCGGCGACCGCGATGTAGTCGATGTCGTGGCCGGCCCGTGCGGCCAGCGGGCCGTCCTGACCCCAGCCGGTCATTCGCGCGTACACCAGACGCGGGTTGCGGTCCCGGCAGACGTCCGGGCCGAAGCCGAGGCGCTCGGCGACCCCCGGCCGGTACGCCTCGACCAGCACGTCCGCCCGCTCGACGAGACGCAGCAGGTCCGCCACACCGGTCGGGGACTTCAGGTCCAGCGCGGTCAGCCGCCGGCCGCGCTGCAACGGTCCTCCGCTCGGCGCGGCCAGCCGACCGGCCCCCGGGCCGCCCGGCCGGTCGACGCGCACCACGTCCGCTCCGAGGTCGGCGAGCACCATGCAGCCGAACGGCGCCGGCGCGAGACTGGCCAGCTCGACCACCCGTACGCCGGCCAGCGGTCCGCCTCGCGACGATCCGTCCGTGCCGCGCGTGGACGCCTCAGAGGGCACGGGCGATCAGCTCCTTCATGATCTCGTTGGTGCCGCCGTAGATCTTCTGTACCCGGGCGTCGGCGTACATGCGGGCGATCGGGTACTCCGTCGTGTAGCCGTACCCGCCGAAGACCTGGAGGCACCGGTCGACGACCTCGCACTGCCCGTCGGTGAGCCACGACTTGGCCATCGCGGCCGTGGCGACGTCCAGGTCGCCGCGCGTGTGCCGGACGACGCAGTCGTCCAGGAAGACCCGACTGACCCGGGTACGCGTCGCACACTCCGCGAGCACCATCCGGGTGTTCTGGTGGCCCATCAGCGGCTTGCCGAAGGCGGTGCGCTCCTTGGCGTACGCGACGGTCAGCGCCACCGCCCGTTCCATGGCCGCCACCGCGCCGACGCCGATGACCAGGCGCTCCTGCGGAAGCTGCTGCATCATCTGGACGAAGCCCAGCCCCTCGACGCCGCCGAGCAGGTTGGCCGCCGGCACCCGGAACTCGTCGAAGAACAGCTCGGCCGTGTCGTTGGCGTGCAGCCCGATCTTGGACAGCAGGCGGCCGCGACGGAACCCCTCCGGGTCCCCACCCACCTCGCAGACCAGCAGTGAGATGCCGGCCGCCCGTTGCTCGGGGTCGGTCTTGACCGCCACGATGACCAGGTCGGCCAGACCGCCGTTGGTGATGAACGTCTTCGCGCCGCTGACCAGGTAGTCGTCGCCGTCACGGACCGCCCGCGTCCGCATCGCCTGAAGGTCCGAGCCGCCGTCCGGCTCGGTCATCGCGATCGCGCCCACCAGTTCACCGCCGCACAGGCCGGGCAGCCACCGCCGCTTCTGCTCCTCGCTGCCGTACGCCACGAGGTAGCCGGTGACGATGCCACTGTGTACGGCCAACCCGAGGCTGCCCTCCCCGGCGTACGCCTGCTCGTGCAGCACCACGGCCTCGTGGGTGAAGTCGCCGCCCCCGCCGCCGTACTCCTCGGGCACCGACGGGCCGAGCAGTCCCAGCTCACCCGCGCGGCGGTAGTGCTCGCGGTCCGGGTGCCCCTGCGCCAGCAGCCGTTCGGAGTGCGGCAGCACCTCCTTGGTGAAGAAGGCGCGGGCCAGCTCGGCGAGGTCGTCGTGTTCGGGCCGCCGCCAGGGCGCGGGGGAGCCGTCGGGCGTGGGCATGGCACCACCCTCGCGCCCTGTTGGCAGCATGTCAATAAGCCCTCAACGCCTTGATCGACTCCGCTTCCATGAAGTCGGGCCATCCGCCCGAGCAGGACACCCCGCCTTGCAGGAAATCGAGTCGATCAAGCGGCCTGCCCGGGTGAGGATCGTGCCATGAGAGCAATGCCGCCGGCCCGGCTCGACGGAGCCCAGGTCACGCTGGTCGCCAGCCTCGCGCCGGGGCAGTTGGCGACCGGGGCGACACGGCACTCCGTCAGCAACTTCGCGGAGGTTGTCGCCCATCTCGCGATCGCTCGCTACGACGAGGCCGACGCGGACTTCTACCTCTTCTACTGCACGGGCGACTGGCAGGTCTTGACGGACACGTGCCATTCGACAGAGGCAAAGGCGGTCGCTCAAGCGGTGTTCGAGTTCGGAGACGTGACGTTCACGCGGTCTGTGAGGGAGGGCTGCTAAGCCCGCATGCGACCCTCATGGACCCCCGCACCGGGTGATCCACTCCAGATTGGCGATGTGGCGGTATTCAGGCGATCGGATACGCCCAGGTCGGCGATCTCGTGTGGATCAGCCGCCAGATGGGTGCTACTCGGCCTCGTCGCCGTCGGTGGGGCGTGGCGGGCGGTGCTCGGCGATCCACGCCTCCACGTCAGCACGCAGCCAGACCTTCATGCCCCGCAGCTCCTGGTAGGGCTTCGGGAAGCTCGGCCGCATCGCGAGCTGCTGGAATCGGCTTCGGGACACGTTCAGCCGTTGACCGATCTCATACGGCCCCATCAGCTCGCCCGGCCCCTTGTCGCCCACACCTGGACACTAGGCACGTTCGCGTATCCCCAATCGGTGGTCCCCGAATGGGGCTCCCCATCTTGACAGGGGGTTCCAGTGAGGGCGAGAGTGGTCGTCGGAGGCGGCCTGCTGCGGATCGGGCCGGGTGGGCGCGGTGCGGCGAGAGGTGGGCGCGATGGATCAGGCGACGGAGTTGGCGTGGTTGCGGGAGCGGGTCGGGGGACTGGAGACTGCGTTGCACTGCGCACGGCGGGAGCTGTTCGACCTGCGGTGTCGGCTGACGTTGATCGGCCGGGTGGTGCGGGACGTCGACCGGGTGCAGCGCGCGCCGGGAGTGGCGGTCGGTGCGATCAACGCGGCGCTCTACTCCGAGCCGTCAAACCTGCGGCACCTCGGCCGACACCTGGTCCGCCGTCACCGGCTCCGGTGATCACTTGATGCTCACCAGTTGCCAGGAACGCCCGCCGAACTGGTGAGCATCAAGTGATCACTGCCCGGAAGGTGCGCACGCCCCACCGCCTCCGCCGGGCGTCGGGGGAGACGGAATCGAGACGGAGACGGTGGGGCGCGGGTCTCCTAGCGCGGGTGCTTCGGCGGGGTCGGGAACTGGCTCAGCAGCACCGCCACCTCCTGGCGCAGGGTGCCGAGGTACGGGTGGAAGGCGTCGCCGGGGCACTCGGTCGGGTCGGCCCCGATGGTTGCCCAGTCCCGGTGCCCGGAGATGACGTCGACCGTGCCACTCGCTCCGCTGACCGGGTTGACGTAGTCGGTCCGGCCGGCGGGGGCGAGTCGACCCGCGGCGGCGAGGCCCGCCAGGACGAACACCAATGACCGGTGCGCGGCGGCGCTGGGCTGGCGGGACGTGAACCGGCCCAGCAGGCAGACGCCGATGTTGCCGGCGTTGTAGCCGCCGACGTGCGCCGCGTTGACCATGAGCGGCCGGCGGTCGCTGCCGAGGCCCGGCCCGTACACCGGGAGGGGTCCCGGATCGGAGTAGCGGCCCTCGTAGATCCGCCCCGCCTCGTCGATCAGCAGGTGATAGCCGATGTCGCCGAACTCCTGGAGGACGCACTGGTCGTAGTAGATGGCACGGACCGTCGCGGCCGGGTCCGGGTCCTCGTTGTGCTCGTACACGCCGCTGTGGTGGACGGTCAGCGTCTGCACCGGAAAGAACTCGGCCGGCCACAGTTCGCTGCCGTCGTCGGCGAGGCGCAGCGACTCGTCCGCACCCCACCGGGATCGGGGCAGGTACGTCGGCTTCCGGCCACCTCGCGGAACCGGAAGGTTGTTCGTTCGCGGGTTGGCGACCGTCCGCCGGGGCCCGTCGACCGTGTTCAGCTCGGCGACGGTGGCGTCGGAGCCGTCGGCGGTCTGCACCTCGTACGCGGTCGCGCCGTTGGCGACCACGACGTTCGAGCGGGCCGCTGGCCGGCCGCCGTCCCGGCCGTTCTGGCACGCGTTCAGCTCCAGCCAGTCGCTCCACCCCTTGCCGGTGCGCAGGCGTACCGCCGCCGAGGGGCCGCCGTGCCGGATGGACAGGTGGGTCAGCGGGATGGCCGGCGAGGTCACCACCGTCCTGCTCATCAGGCGACCGCGCCGAGCGGCCAGCGGAGATGTCACTTCGGCGGAGGTGGCCGGTGCTGCCGTCGCGGAGCCGGCGAACGTGCCGGCGGCCGACAGGCCCACCGCCGCGCCGGCCGCGCCGGAGAGGACTCGACGTCGAGAAACCACAGTTGTGCTCCCTTGCTTGGTGCGCCAGGCGTCAGCCGGCATGCCGGCCGACGGCCCGGGGCCGTGGTGCCCTGGCGAACCCTGCGGATACATCGCCAGGATGGGGCACTACAGAGGCTAAAACGGCACTCTGGACTTTTGGTTTATTGCCACTGGAGAGCCGCACGAACTCGTTACCTAGCGTGATCATGGCGAGGGCGTGGCCGGCCGGGCGCTGCCGCTAGGGTCGGGCAGATGAGTGTCGAGACCGCTCCTCGCCGCCGCCGGCTGGAGCCGGACGCCCGGCGCGGCCAGATCCTGGCCTGCGCGGTCCGCCTGTTCGGCGAGCAGCCGTACGCCGACGTGTCGACCACCGACGTGGCCCGGGAGGCGGGCGTCGCCCGAGGGCTGGTCAACCACTACTTCGGCACCAAGAAGGACCTCTACCTGGAGGTCGTCCGGGTCATGGTGACCATTCCGGAGGTCGCCCTCGAACGACTGCCCAAGGGTGATCTGCGGAACCGGGTTGACGCCAGCGTCTCGTGGTTCCTCGACGTGGTGTCCCGGCACAGCACGTCGTGGCTCGCGGCGGTCACCGCCCGGGGGATGGGCGGCGACGCCGACGTGGAGCGGGTGCTCGCCGAGGCCGAGGAGGTCGCCGCGGACCGGATGCTGGTCGCCGTCGGGCTGGCCGACGAGGCCGAGGACCACGAGGAGTTGCGGGGAATGGTCCGGGCGTACTGCGGGCTGGCGACGTCCACCGCCCGGGAGTGGCTCCAGCGCGGCGCGTTGACCCGCGCCCAGGTTCACCTGCTGCTCACCACCACGCTGCTGGCCATCGTCGAACAGGTCATCCCGCAGGTCATCGCCGCCGACGAGCCGCTGGGCCCGGTCGACCCCCGCGCCTAGTCACCCGCCCCACAGCGGGCAGGTCCTTGGGGACGACGCCCGACAGCGGAGCAGGCCCCGCGGGCAACGCCCGACGGACGGCAGGCCTCCCGGGCGACGCTCCGCCTCCCGGGCGGCGACCCTGCCCGGCTCAGGCCGCCTGGCGGTCGCCCGTCCGGTCGGCGCGCGTGGCCCGACCGGTCCGCGCCGCCGGGGCAGCGTGCCGGTCGGCGGCCTGCCCGGGGTACGCCCCCGCGTTGACCACCCGCAGCGGCCGTTCGCCCTCCTCGGTGCCGAAGCGCCAGCGCGACGGCGTGGGCTGCCGCTGCGGCGCGGGCCCGCCGGGACGCAGCCCGGGGCGGGACAGCAGCACGGTGATCAGGTAGCCGACCACCAGGAAGCCGTGGCTGACCAGCCGCTCCCCGCTCACCGACCCGGTGGCCAGGTCGTTGACCGAGAGCAGCAGCAGGGTGCCGACGAACGCGCTGAGCATCGGCAGCAGACCCGCCGGTGGGCTGCGGCGTACCGCCACGAAGAGGAAGCCGGCCCCGACCGCCACGTTCCAGGCGGCCGACTCGTGCCACAGGTGCTGGCCGGAGGCGTGCAGGTGCTCCGCGGCCGCTCCCCGGCCCACCTGGGCGAGGCCGAGCACCAGTTGGACCGCGCCGAGCAGCCCGAGCGCCGCGCGCAGCCCGACGACCAGGGTGCCGCGTCCGGGCAGGTGGAGCCGCCACCGCGACCGGCGGGCCGCCGGCGCGTCGTCCGCCCCGGCCCCGGCAGCGCCGCCGATGGCGGCCATGATCGCGTCGGTCCGGTCGGGGACATCAGTGACCAATCGGGTACGAACGCGGCGCGTCACCGCCGCCGCCGTCGCGAACCAGGCCCGGCACGTGGCGCACTCGTCCAGGTGCCCCTGCGCCGCCGCCCGTTCGTCGGCGGTCTCCTCCCCGTCCAACTGCGCGGACAGGATCTCCCGCCACTGCTCACACCCCATGTGTGGGTAGTCGGTCCGCGCGTCGCTCCGGTTCCCGGCGGTCGTCACCCGTTGTGGAATACTCGCCCGATCATGACGCGCTACGGCCTGCTGATCCTGCCCGCCACCAACCGGGTGTACGCCCGATCCGCCATCGACCTCACCCGGGCCGAGCTGGAGATCTTCGGCCGCTCGGCGCTCGACGGCCGGATCGGCGAGCTGGACACCGAGGTCGTCGGCGGCGCGACGTACGTCACGTTCGCGGGTGACGGGCTGACCGAGCGGGATCTGGCCGTCCTGGGCAACCTCTCCGCCGGGTACGCGCTGTTCGAGATCGTCGGTGACCTGCTGCGCCCGGTCGAGTGGAGCCGGCTGGACCGGTACGACGACGACCTGCTCACCATCCAGAAGTACGTGGGCAAGACCAACGAGCAGTTCACCAAGCTGCTGCTCAACGTCACCCTGCTCGCGTCGGACTGGGCCGGCGAGCTGACCGACCGTCGGTTCCGGGTGCTCGACCCGCTCTGCGGTCGGGGCACCACCCTCAACCAGGCGCTGATGTACGGCTTCGACGCGGCGGGGATCGAGCGCGACCAGAAGGACGTCGAGGCGTACCGGGCCTTCGTCACCACCTGGCTGAAGCAGAAGCGCGTGAAGCACCGGGTGCTGGAATCGGGGCCGGTGCGGCGCGAGCGCAAGGTGGTCGGCCGGCGGGTACGCATCGAGCTGGCCCCGACCCGCGAGGAGCACAAGGCGGGCCGCACGCAGTTGCTGGACGTGGTCAACGCCGACACCACCCGGGCGGGCGAGTTCTTCCGGCCGGAGACCGTCGACGTGGTGGTAGCCGACGCCCCGTACGGCGTACAGCACGGCAGTCGTACCGCCGATCAGGGTCTGTCGCGCGACCCGCTGGCGCTGCTCGCGGACGCCGCGCCGGTCTGGGCGCGGTTGCTACGGCCCGGCGGCGCGCTCGGCATCTCGTGGAACACCCACGTCGCGAGCCGGGACGACGCGGCGGCGGCGCTGGCCGACGCCGGCCTGACCGTGGTCGATGACGAGCCCTACCGCGCGTTGCGGCACCGGGTGGACCAGTCGATCATGCGCGACGTGCTGGTGGCCCGCCGCCCGGCCTGACCGGCCCGGCTCCTCTCCTCGGTCTCGGACCGTCGGGTTTGTGCCGCATTTCACCTGATCAGGTGCGTGCGTGAAAACCGCGTCAAGAAAAGGTTCGCCGCCGTCATGGTCGCGTTATGGCCCGTGCCGTCTGAGGCGCACGTGGGCTTTGCTTGCCCGGCGCGACCGGAAGGCGGTCGCGACGAACCTTTCCGGTAAGAGGAGTCAGCGTGTCTGACGTGGTGTTCGTGGTCCTCACGGTGGCGCTGTTCGCAGTGCTCGCCCTGGTGGTCCGGGCGGTGGAGAAGCTGTGAACGCGGTCAACGCCGTCGGTCTGGTGCTCGCGATCGTCCTGGGCGCGTTCCTGGTGTTCGCCCTGCTGTTCCCGGAGCGCTTCTGATGACCATGACAACAGCGGGCGTCATCTTCGTGCTGACGCTGGTGGCGGCGCTCGTCGCCGTCTACAAGCCGTTCGGCGACTACATGTTCCGGGTCGTTTCCGGGACGAAGCAGTCGCGCGTCGAGCGGGGGATCTACCGCCTGGTCGGCGTCGACCCGGCCGCCGAGCAGACCTGGGGCGTGTACGCCCGCAGCGTGCTCGCGTTCTCGGCCGTCTCGATCCTGTTCCTGTACCTGTTTCAGCGGGTGCAGAACCACCTGTGGCTGTCGCTGGGCTTCGACCCGGTGATGACCCACGGCGCGTGGAACACTGCCGTCTCGTTCGTGACCAACACGAACTGGCAGTGGTACTCGGGTGAGTCGACCATGGGCCACCTCGTGCAGATGGCCGGTCTGGCCGTGCAGAACTTCGTCTCGGCGGCGGTCGGCATCGCGGTGGCGGTCGCGTTGGTCCGCGGCTTCGCCCGCAGCCGCACCGGGCAGCTCGGCAACTTCTGGGTCGACCTGACCCGGATCGTGCTGCGGATCCTGGTGCCGATCGCGGTCCTCGGCGCAGTCGTGCTGATGATCGGCGGAGTGGTGCAGAACCTGTCCGCCGGCACCGATGTGAGCACGCTGACCGGCGGCAGCCAGACGATCACCGGTGGCCCGGTCGCCGGCCAGGAAGTGATCAAGGAGCTGGGCACCAACGGCGGCGGCTTCTACAACGTCAACAGCGCGCACCCGTTCGAGAACCCCACCACCTGGACGAACTGGCTGGAGATCTTCCTGATCCTGCTGATCCCGTTCAGCCTGCCCCGGGTCTTCGGCCGGATGGTCGGGCAGAACCGGCAGGGCTACGCCATCGCCGCGGTGATGGGCATCCTCGCCTTCCTCAGCGTCGCCATCACCAACATCTTCGAGCTGGCCGGCCACGGCACGGTCCCGCAGGCGGTCGGCGCGGCGATGGAGGGCAAGGAGGTGCGGTTCGACGTCTCCAACTCGGCCACCTTCGCCGCCGCCACCACGCTGACCTCGACCGGTGCGGTGAACTCGTTCCACGACTCGTTCACCTCGCTCGGTGGCGGGATGCTGCTGGGCAACATGATGCTCGGCGAGGTCGCGCCCGGCGGCACCGGTTCCGGCCTGTACGGCCTGCTGATCCTCGCGGTGATCACGGTCTTCGTGGCGGGGCTGATGGTCGGTCGCACCCCCGAGTACCTGGGCAAGAAGATCGGGTCGCGGGAGATCAAGTTCGCCTCGCTCTACTTTCTGATCACGCCGATCCTGGTGCTCGTCGGCACGGCTGCGGCGTTCGCCACCGGAAACAACTCCACGGCGCTCAACGTCGGGCCGCACGGCCTCTCCGAGGTGCTGTACGCGTTCACCTCGGCCAGCAACAACAACGGCTCCGCCTTCGCGGGCATCACGGTCAACACGGCCTGGTGGAACACCGCACTCGGGTTGTGCATGCTGCTCGGCCGGTTCCTGCCGATCATCTTCGTGCTCGCGTTGGCCGGCTCGCTGGCCCGCCAGGCACCCACCCCCGCGTCCGAGGGCACCCTGCCGACCCACCGACCGCTGTTCATCGGGATGGTCGTCGGCGTCACGGTGGTCCTCGTCGCGCTGACCTTCCTGCCCGCGCTCGCGCTCGGCCCGCTGGCAGAAGGGCTCTGACCATCATGAGGAACGAGGACATGTCCGTCACGTCCGCCCCGACAGAGCAGCTTCCCGGCAGCCCGGCGACGCAGGGCAACCGGATCGGTGGAGGCCTGCTCGACCCCAAGCAGCTCGTCCGGTCCCTGCCGGACGCCGTACGCAAGCTCAACCCGGCCACCCTGTGGCGCAACCCGGTGATGCTGATCGTCGAGGTCGGCGCGGCCTTCACCACCGTCCTGGCGGTGACCGACCCGTCGGTGTTCGCCTGGGCGATCACCGCCTGGCTGTGGCTGACCGTGATCTTCGCCAACCTGGCCGAGGCGGTCGCCGAGGGTCGGGGCAAGGCCCAGGCAGCCGCCCTGCGGCAGGCCAAGCAGGACACCATCGCCACCCGGCTGGTCGACTGGAAGCCCGGCGCGCGGGCCAACACCTACCGCGACGAGGCGGTGCCCGCGCCGGAGCTGCGCCAGGGCGACGTCGTCCTGGTCGAGGCCGGCGGGATCATCCCGGGCGACGGCGACATCGTCGAGGGCATCGCCAGCGTCGACGAGTCGGCGATCACCGGTGAGTCGGCCCCGGTCATCCGCGAGTCCGGCGGCGACCGCAGCGCGGTCACCGGCGGCACCAAGGTGCTCTCCGACCGGATCATCGTGAAGATCACCCAGAAGCCGGGGGAGAGCTTCATCGACCGGATGATCGCCCTGGTCGAGGGCGCGAACCGGCAGAAGACGCCGAACGAGATCGCGCTGAACATCCTGCTCGCCGCGCTCACGGTCATCTTCCTGCTGGCCGTGGTCACCCTCCAGCCGCTGGCGATCTTCTCCAAGGCGTACCAGGCCGCCGCACCGGACAGCGGGGCGATCAACGGCTCCGGTGTGACCGGCGTCGTGCTGGTCTCGCTGCTGGTCTGCCTGATCCCCACCACCATCGGCGCGCTGCTGTCGGCCATCGGCATCGCCGGCATGGACCGCCTCGTCCAGCGCAACGTGCTGGCCATGAGCGGTCGGGCCGTCGAGGCGGCCGGCGACGTCAACACGCTGCTGCTGGACAAGACCGGCACCATCACGCTGGGCAACCGGCAGGCCGCCGAGTTCGTCCCGGTCGAGGGCGTCGACGCCGCGACCGTGGCCGACGCCGCCCAGCTCTCCAGCCTGGCCGACGAGACCCCGGAGGGGCGCTCGGTGGTCGTCCTGGCGAAGAACGAGTTCGGGCTCCGCGAACGCGAGCCTGGCGTCATGCCGCACGCCACCTTCGTACCGTTCACCGCGCAGACCCGGATGAGCGGCGTCGACCTGACCCCGGACGCCAGCGTCGACGGTGGCGCGTCGGGCACGGCCCGCCGGGTCCGCAAGGGCGCCGCCGCAGCGGTCATGAAGTGGGTACGGGAGAACGGCGGTCACCCGACCGAGCAGGTCGGCGAGATCGCGGACGCGATCAGCGGCACCGGCGGCACCCCGCTCGTGGTCGCCGAGCACGTCGACGGTGAGCCGGCCCGTGCGCTCGGCGTCATCCACCTCAAGGACGTGGTCAAGTCCGGCATGCGCGAGCGGTTCGACGAGATGCGCCGGATGGGCATCCGGACCGTGATGATCACCGGTGACAACCCCCGTACCGCGAAGGCCATCGCCGATGAGGCCGGAGTGGACGACTTCCTGGCCGAGGCGACGCCGGAGGACAAGCTCGCGCTGATCAAGCGGGAGCAGGAGGGTGGTCGGCTGGTCGCGATGACCGGTGACGGCACCAACGACGCGCCGGCGCTCGCCCAGGCCGACGTCGGGGTGGCGATGAACACCGGTACGTCGGCCGCCAAGGAGGCCGGCAACATGGTCGACCTCGACTCCGACCCGACCAAGCTGATCGAGATCGTGGAGATCGGCAAGCAGTTGCTGATCACCCGCGGTGCACTGACCACGTTCAGCATCTCGAACGACATCGCGAAGTACTTCGCGATCATCCCGGCCATGTTCGCCGGCCTCTACCCGAGCCTGGACGCGCTGAACATCATGCGGCTGGCCAGCCCGGAGTCGGCGATCCTGTCCGCCGTCATCTTCAACGCCCTGGTGATCATCGCGCTGATCCCGCTCGCCCTGCGCGGCGTGCGGTACCGGCCGGCCGCCGCGTCGAAGCTGCTCAGCCGCAACCTGCTGGTCTACGGGCTGGGCGGCATCATCGTGCCGTTCATCGGGATCAAGATCATCGACCTGCTCATCCAGTTCATCCCGGGGATTTCGTGATGCGTCTACCCACCTGGATCGCCCAACACCTCGCCGCCCTGCGCGCCCTGCTCGTCTTCACGGTGCTGCTCGGCCTGGTCTACCCGCTGGCCCTGGTCGCGCTCGGCCAACTGCCCGGCCTCAACCACAAGGCCGACGGTTCGCTGATCACCTCGGGCGGTGCCACCGTTGGCAGTTCGCTGATCGGCCAGTCCTTCACCGACGCGGACGGCAACCCCGTCGCCCGCTACTTCCAGTCCCGCCCGTCGGCCGCCGGCGACGGCTACGACCCGACGTCCACCTCGGCCAGCAACCTCGGCCCGGAGAGCGTCGTCGACACCATCGCCAGCGACCCGGAGGAGTCCAGCGAGAGCCTGCTCACCCAGGTCTGCGGGCGCAGCAAGGCGGTCGGGAAGCTGAACGGCGTCGACGGTCGGCGTCCGTTCTGCACCGACGACGGGGTGGGCGCCGTACTCGCGGTGTTCCGCGCCGACGGCCTGACCGGCCCGGTCACCCGGGTGGTCAGCGTCAACCAGGTCGCCCCGGCGACGCCGTTCGTTCCCTCGTACCAGGGGGTCACCGTGGAGCTGGCCAAGCCCGGCGAGGACTACGTGGCCGCGGGCGGAGTGGTCACCCCGATCCGGGGCGACGCGCCGGCCGACCCGGCGGTGCCCGCCGACGCGGTCACCGCCAGCGCCAGCGGTCTCGACCCGCAGATCAGCCCGGCGTACGCCGAGTTGCAGGTGAACCGGGTCGCGCGGGAGCGCGGCGCGGACCCGGCGGTGGTCCGCAAGCTCGTCGAGGAGCACACCGACGGGCGGGGGCTCGGCTTCATGGGTGCGCCCGGCGTCAACGTGCTGGAACTCAACATCGCCCTCGACAAGCAGTTCCCGGCGCGCTGAGCGTGAAAGGAAGGGCCCCTTACTAACGCATAGCGTTAGTAAGGGGCCCTTCCTTCGACATTGAGAGGATGGTTCCCGTGCCACGCGGAGAACTACGCATCTATCTCGGGGCCGCTCCCGGCGTCGGCAAGACGTACGCGATGTTGGAGGAGGCCCAGCGGCGGGCCGCGCGCGGCACCGACGTGGTGATCGGCTTCGTGGAGACGCACGGCCGGCAGCACACCGCCGCGATGATCGGCGACCTGGAGCAGGTGCCCCGCCGCACGATGACCTACCGGGGCGCCGAGTTCACCGAGATGGACGTGGACGCGGTGCTGGCCCGCCGGCCGGAGATCGCGGTCGTCGACGAGCTGGCCCACAGCAACGTGCCCGGCTCGCGGCACGACAAACGCTGGCAGGACGTCCAGGAACTGCTGGACGCGGGGATCGACGTGCTGTCCACGGTCAACGTGCAGCACCTGGAATCGGTGAACGACGTCGTCGCGCAGATCACCGGCACCACCCAGCGGGAGACCGTGCCGGACGAGATCGTCCGCGCCGCCGAGCAGGTCGAGCTGGTCGACATGACCCCCGAGGCGCTGCGCCGGCGGATGGCGCACGGCAACATCTACCGCCCCGACAAGATCGACGCCGCGCTGGGCAACTACTTCCGGGTCGGCAACCTCACCGCGCTGCGCGAACTGGCGCTGCTCTGGCTGGCCGACAAGGTCGACGAGCAGCTCGACAGGTACCGCAGCCAGCAGGGCATCGCCGCCACCTGGGAGGCCCGGGAACGGGTCGTGGTGGCGCTGACCGGCGGCCCGGAGGGTGAGACGCTGATCCGCCGGGCCGCCCGGATCGCGGCCCGCAGCAAGGGCGCCGACCTGCTCGCCGTGCACGTGGCCCGCAGCGACGGTCTGGCCGGCGCCGACCCGGCCCAACTCGCCCGCCAACGGGTGCTCGTGGAGAGCCTGGGCGGCACATACCACCAGGTGCTCGGCACCGACGTGCCGGCCGCGCTGCTCGACTTCGCCCAGGGCGTGAACGCCACCCAGCTCGTGCTCGGCGCGAGTCGGCGGGGTCGCCTCGCGCAGATCTTCGCCCGGGGCGTCGGGGTGACCACCACCGCGCTCTCCGGCTCGATCGACGTACACCTGGTCACCCACAAGCAGGCCGGCAAGGGCCGGCGGGCGTCGGCCGTGCCCGCGGCGCTGTCCCGACGTCGCCGGCTGCTCGGCTTCGGCCTGGCGGTGCTCGGCATGCCGCTGCTCACCCTGCTGCTCAAGGCGCTGCCCGACCTGACGCTGACCAACGACATCCTGCTGTTCCTCGCCGGAGTGGTCGGGGTCGCGCTGGTCGGCGGGGTGTGGCCGGCGCTGGTGGCCGCGCTCGGCGGGTCGCTGCTGCTCAACTGGTTCTTCACCCCGCCGTACCGGACGCTCACCATCGCCGAGGCCGACAACCTGCTCGCGCTCGCCGTCTTCGTCGGGGTGGCCCTCGCGGTGAGCTGGATCGTCGACGTGGCCGCCCGGCGGACCCGCGAGGCCGCGCGCGCCGCCGCCGACGCGCAGACCCTCGCCGCCGTCGCCGGTGGGGTGCTGCGCGGCGAACGTCCGCTGGCCGCCCTGCTCGACCAGCTCCGCGAGACGTTCGGGCTGCGCGCGGTGAGTCTGCTGGAGCTGGCCGAGGAGGCGAGCGGTCGCCCCGAGCGGGCCCGCGAGGAACACGCCTGGTGCGTCGTGGCCAGCGTCGGTGAGCAGCCGGCCTGCACGCCGGACGACGGCGAGACCGCGGTACCCGTCGACGAGCGCATCACCGTGGTGCTCAGCGGCCGGCGGTTGGAGGCCGCCGACCGGCGGATCGTCGAGGCGTTCGCCGCCCAGGCCGCCGTCGCGCTACGCCAGGAACGGCTCGCCGAGGAGGCCGCCACCGCCCGGCCCCTCGCCGAAGCCGACCGGATGCGCACCGCGCTGCTCGCGGCGGTCAGCCACGACCTGCGTACGCCCCTGGCGTCGGCTAAGGCGGCGGTGACCAGCCTGCGCAGCCACGACATCGAGTTCGACGAGGCGGACCGCGAGGAGTTGCTGGAGACCGCCGAGGAGTCGCTCGACCGCCTCGCCCGACTGGTCGCGAACCTGCTCGACATGAGTCGCCTTCAGGCCGGCGCGCTGGGCATCACGTCGACGACCATCGGTCTGGAGGACGCCGTACCCCTGGCCCTGGACGAACTTGGCCCGGCGGCCGCGACCGTCGCCACGGACATCCCGGCCGACCTGCCGGCGGCCACCGCCGACCCCGGCCTGCTGGAACGGGTGCTGGTCAACGTCATCGCCAACGCGCTGCGCTACAGCCCGCCCGACCAGCCGCCCACGATCACCGCCAGCGCGCACGCCGGCCAGGTCGAGCTGCGGATCATCGATCGTGGGCCCGGCATCCCGGAGGACAAGTGGGAGCACGTCTTCCTGCCGTTCCAGCGCCTCGGTGACCGGGACAACCAGACCGGCGTCGGCCTCGGGCTCGCCCTGTCCCGGGGGTTGGCCGAGGCGATGGGTGGCAGCATCACCCCCGAGACCACCCCCGGCGGAGGTCTCACCATGGTGCTGCGGCTGCCCGCCGCCGCCCAGACCAGCCCGGAGGAGCCGCAGGAATGACGCGCATCCTGGTCGTCGACGACGAACCGCAGATCCTGCGGGCCCTGCGGATCAACCTGCGCGCCCGCCGGTACGACGTGGACGTCGCCGCGACCGGGGCCGCCGCGTTGAAGGCCGCCGCCAGCCACCCGCCCGACCTGGTGGTCCTGGACCTCGGCCTGCCCGACATCGACGGCGTCGAGGTGATCCGTGGCCTGCGCGGCTGGACGGCCGTGCCGATCATCGTGCTCTCCGGTCGGGCCGGCAGCGAGGACAAGGTCGCCGCGCTGGACGCGGGCGCGGACGACTACGTCACCAAGCCGTTCGGGGTGGAGGAGCTGCTGGCCCGCATCCGCGCGGTGACCCGGCGGCTCGGCGGCCCCACCGAGGCCGTGCCGGCGCTGCGGATCGGCCGGCACACCGTCGACCTGGCCGACCACCGCGTCTGGCGCGACGACGACACCGAGGTCAAGCTGACCCCCACGCAGTGGAGCGTGCTGGAGAAGCTGCTGCGCCACCCCGGCAAGCTGGTCAGCCAACGCCAGCTCCTGCAGGAGGTGTGGGGGCCGGAGTACCAGAACGAGACCAACTACCTGCGGCAGTACCTGGCCCAGCTCCGGCGCAAGTTGGAGGACGATCCGGCCCGCCCCCGCCACCTCATCACCGAGCCGGGCATGGGCTACCGCTACCGTCCCTGACCGTTGACACCCGCCCGCCGAGATTGAAGAATTTCGCTAGCAGTGGCAGCGGCGTGCTTCTGTAACCGTCCCCTCCGGTTACCCCTTGGAGTGCGCCGTGTCCCTGCCCCTGTCCCGTCGCCGGCTGTTGACCGCCGGGGGCGCCGGCCTCGTCCTGGCCGGCCTGGCCGACCCGTTCCGCGCCGGCCCCGTCAGAGCCGCCGTCACCACCGCCGACCTGGTCGTCTACGGCGCCACCGCCGGCGGGTTGGCCGCCGCGATAACCATGCGCCGACTCGGCCGCACCGCCGTGGTGGTCGAACCCACCAGCCACGTCGGCGGGCTGAGCACCGCCGGGCTCGGGGCCACCGACACCGGCGTCCAGGCGTCCATCGGCGGGCTGGCCGCCGAGTTCTACCGCCGGGTGTACGTCAAGTACCACGGCGGGACGCTCACGCCGACCTCCCCGCTGCGGATGACCTTCGAACCGCACGTCGCCACCGAGATCTTCGCCGAGATGCTGGCCGAGGCGGGCGTCCCGGTGGTCGTCGGAGCCCGACTGTCCAGCCTCGGCCGCGCCGGCAACCGGATCACCGAGCTGCGCACCGAGGACGGCTCGGTCTACGCAGGTGGCGTGTTCGTCGACGCCACCTACGAGGGTGACCTGCTCGCCATGGCGGGGGTGAGCTTCACCGTGGGGAGGGAGTCCAACGACACGTACGGCGAGACGATCAACGGGGTGCAGTCCCGCAACACCCACCAGTTCGTCTACCCCGTCGACCCGTACGTGACGGCCGGCTCGCCGGCCAGCGGCCTGCTGCCGGGCATCTCCACCACCCCGCTCGCCCCGCAGGGCAGCGGTGACGACCGGATCCAGGCGTACTGCTTCCGGATGTGCCTCACCCAGGCGGCGAACCGCATCCCGTTCGCCAGGCCGTCCGGCTACGACCCGATCCGGTACGAGCTGCTGTTGCGCCACATCCAGGCCGGCTACACCGGGCCGTACTTCACCACCGCATCCATCGGCGGCGGCAAGACCGACTCCAACAACAACGGCGCGGTCTCCACCGACGACATCGGCTTCAACTACGCGTACCCGACGGCGAGCTGGGCCGTCCGCGAGAGCATCATCGCCGAGCACCGCACGTACCAGCAGGGACTGATGTGGTTCCTGGCCAACGACCCCCGGCTGCCGGCGACCGTGCGCGACTCGACCGCCCGGTGGGGGCTGCCCGTCGACGAGTTCACCGGCACGGGTGGCTGGCCACCGCTGCTCTACATCCGCGAGGCCCGCCGGATGGTCTCCGCGTACGTGATGACCGAGGCCGACTGCCGGGGTCGGACGCGGGTCACCGACTCGGTGGGCCTGGCCAGCTACACGATGGACTCACACAACTGCCAGCGGGTGGTGGTCGACGGGCGGGTCCGCAACGAGGGGGACGTGCAGATCAGCGTCCCGCAGCCGTACCCGGTGAGCTACCGCGCGATCGTCCCGCACCAGAACCAGTGCGCCAACCTGCTCGTGCCCGTCTGCCTGTCGGCCAGCCACATCGCGTACGGCTCGATCCGGATGGAGCCCGTGTTCATGATCCTCGGGCAGGCGGCGGCCACCGCGGCGTCGCTGGCGCTCACCGGCGACCTCGCCGTGCAGGCCGTCTCCGTACCCGCCCTGCAGGCCCGGCTGCGCCAGGACGGCGCGGTGCTCGACTGGGGAACGCCCGGCGAGGTGATCGTGGACAACGCCTCGACCAGCGGGGTTACCCGGGCCGGGACGTGGCTGCGCAGCACCAGCATCGGCGGCTACTACGGCGCGGACTACGAGCACGACGGCAACACCGCCAAGGGCGTCAACCGGCTGCGGTTCCGCCCGACGCTGCCCACCGCCGGCTCGTGGACCGTGCACCTGCGCTGGACCGCCGACCCGAACCGGGCGACGAACGTGCCGGTGGACATCGCGTACTCCGGTGGGGTGACCACCCGGACCGTCGACCAGCGGCAGTCCGGCGGCCAGTGGGTGTCGATGGGCACCTACCCGTTCACCGCGGGCAGCGACGGGAGCGTGCTGATCCGCACGGAGGACACCGACGGCTACGTGGTCGCCGACGCCGTGCGCTTCGTACCAGCCTGAACGGGCGCGTCTCCGCTCAGTACTCGACGCCGACCAGCCCTTCGGAGACGGTCCACAGCCGGGCCGCGTCGTCCGTACCGCGGGCCGCACGGTAAACGGTCAACTCGGTCGGCGCGCCGGTGAACTGCCCCAGACCGTCCGGCCCGTAGAACCGGCCGCCCTGCGCCCGCTCGCTGCTGGCCGCGTAGAGGGCGGGCCGCAGGCCGGCATCCACTGACTGGACCAGGATGCCCCAGCGGGCCAGCCGGCTCATCAGGGCGTGGTGTGGCGAGGGCCGGCTTCGGCCCAGGTTGGGCCCGGACGCGTACAGGTTGGTCATGGTGGTGCCGGGGTGCGCCACGTTGCTGGTGACGCCCCAACCGCCGGCCCGACTGCGCCTGTCGAACTCCAGCCCGAAGTGCAGCGTGGCCAGCTTGGAGGCGTTGTACGCGCGGACCGCCCCGTACCGTCGGGTGCTCTGCAGGTCGTCCCAGTCCAGCCTGCCGGAGCGTGCGGCGCTGCTCGACATGGACGTGACCCGGGCTCGTCCGGCCCGCAGCAGCGGCAGCAACCGTCCGGTCAGCGCGAAGTGGCCGAGGTGGTTGGTGCCGAACTGCAGCTCGAAGCCGTCGGCGGTGGTATGTCGGGTGGGTGGCGTCATCACACCGGCGTTGTTGATCAGGAGGTGGATCGGTCGCCCCTCGCCGAGCAGTGTGTCGGCCAGTGCGGCCACCGAGTCCAGCGAGGCGAGGTCGAGCTGCCGGGTCGACACGGTGGCGCCCGGCGCGGCGGCCCGGACGGCGTCCAGCGCGGCGTCACCCTTGGTTGGGTTGCGGACCGGCAGCACCACCTCCGCTCCGGCGCGGGCCAGCCGCTTGGCCAGGGCGAGCCCCAGCCCGTCACTGCCGCCGGTCACCACGGCGAGCTTTCCGGTCAGGTCCCCAACGGTCTCATCGAGCACGACAACCTCCACGTCGCGGCGTCCTTCATCGGTCGCCGACAACACTGGGTCGGTTCGCGCCCGGTATTCAGGGTGACCTCGTCCAGGGATCGCCGATCCCTGGCTGGCGGACCGCTGCTCAGACAGGGCGAGTAACGTTCCGAACGGACCAAGATCGGCGTACGAGGAGGCTCGGTGCAGACGACGACGGTGGACATCCCGACCAGCGACGGAACGGCGGACGCGAGCCTGACCCGGCCCGACGGTGACGGCCCGTTCCCCGCCGTGCTCCTCTTCATGGACGCCTTCGGCCCCCGGCCCCGACTGGTGGAGATGGCCGAGCGGATCGCCGAACGCGGTTACCTGGTGCTCACGCCCCACCTGTTCTACCGGGCCGGCCGGGCGCCCCTGTTCGACCTGTCCCGGCTCGGCGAGGCCGACCAGCGAGGGGCCCTCTTCGAGAAGATCGTGCCGCTGATCGGGGCGCTGACCCCCGACGTGATCAGCCGGGACACCGCCGCGTACCTGGACTTCCTGGCCGCCCGCGACGACGTCCGGCCGGGCCCGGTCGTGATCACCGGCTACTGCATGGGCGGTACGAACGCGCTGCGGGCCATCGAGGCGTACCCGGACCGCGTCGCGGCCGTCGCCAGCTTCCACGCCGGGCGGGTCGTCACCGACGCGCCGGACAGCCCGCACCTGGGCGTCGGCTCGATCAGCGGCGAGCTGTACTTCGGGCACGCCGACGCGGACCAGTCCATGACGCCCGAGCAGATCGCCACCCTGGAGCAGGCGCTCGACGCCGCCGGGGTGCGCTACCGCTCCGAGGTGTACGAGGGCGCGCACCACGGTTTCACGATGGCCGACACCCCGATGTACCACGAGCAGGCCACCGAGCGGCACTGGGCGGCCCTGTTCGACCTGCTGGACCGTGTCCTGCCGGTGCGCTGACGCAGGCGAACAGCGCGAGGTACATGACGCTGCCCCGAACCACGATCTCCACCAACGGGGTGTCCGGGACGAACAGCTCATGCCAGTCGGCCACTCGACGGGCTACCCGCCGCCCGCGCGGCCATGCCTACCCGGTCAGGGGCGCAGCAGCACCGGGCCGGCGTCGATCCTCACCCGGAACAGCGCGTACGGCTTGCGTCGCAGGTCCCGGCCCCGCTGGTACTGCGGCTGCCGGTGCAGCTGGTTCGCGGTCACGTAGAGGTGCCCGTCGGCGGCCACCGACATGGTGTCCGGCCACAGCAGGCGCGGGTCGTGTACGAAGGTCTCGTACTCGCCGTCCGGCAGTCGCCGCAGCACGGCGTTGTGCTCGTACGAGGTGAAGTAGAGCCGCCCCTTGTCGTCGGACTCCAGGCCGTCCGACCCGGTGCCCTTGTCCCCCTCGTCGACGACGGTCGCCGCGACCGCCTCCTGCGTCACCGACGGGTCGGCCAACGCCTCGGCCGAGACGCTGTGCAGGTGCCGGGACAGCAGCGGGGAGTAGTACAGCCGCTCGCCGTCGGCCGAGATGGCGATGCCGTCGGAGCCCATCGCCAGCGGCTTCGGCGGGCCGTCCGGCGGGCGGTTCATGAGCGGACGACCCTCGACGAAGGGGCGGAAGGTCGTCACCGGGTCCGCCTTCGTGGACGGGTGATCGTGCAGCCGCCGCCAGGAGGCGCCGCTGGCCAGGTCCACCACGATGATCCCGTTCGGCCCGGAGTCCGTCGAGTCGGTGAGGTAGGCGACCCCGGCCTCGCCCCGACGCAGGTCGAAGCGGACGTCGTTGAGGTACGTCGTCGGCGGCGCCACGTCCTGCGGAAAGGTGATCACCTGGGCCACGGTGTCGCTGTCCAGGTCGATCCGCACCAGCTTCGGCCCACCCGGCTTCGTGGGCTGGAGCTTCGGGCTGCCGGTGTCCACCACCCAGAGCCGGTCCGCCGGGTCCACCACGATGCTCTGCACCGACACGAACGCCCCCGCGTCGTCGATGCCGGACGGGCTGTTCCACGCCTGGTCGGGGAAGGGCACCTCCCGGCCGTCGCGCAGTTCGACCACGCCGGCCGGCGGGTCGTCACCCCACTGCGGGAAGTTGACGAAGATTCGCCCCTGGTGCGAGACGCTCACCCCGGTCGGCATCGGGCCGGTGAAGGTGTGCACCAATTCCAACTCGCCAACCGGCTCGTCGCCGACCGGCCCGTTCATGACGAACGCTCCACGGTGCTCATCGTCCAGCCCCCTGTCGGTCGACCCACTGCCGCTTCCGGCGTGGCTATTCCCACCCCGGCGTCCGATATGCCTCTGCCGCTCTGCGGTCCGGCGCGGGTCGTCAGCGGCCGCCCGACGTCGGGTCGGACCGGTTCGGCGTGGGTCGTCGGTGGCCGTCCGACGTCGGGTCAGACGGCGTGGGCGTGGGAGATGGGCAGGCCGGGGACACCGACGTCGACCGCGAGCAGCGCGCCGTCGAGCGGACCGGCCGACGTGAGGCCGACCGAGGCGGTGCCGATGAAGAGACGCCGCAGGTCGCCGCCGCCGAGGCAGATGCCGGCCGGCTGGGCCGCCGGTAGCTGGATCTCCCGGTCCAGGCTGCCGTCCGGCCGGTAGCGGCGGACGGCGGAGCCGCCCCACAACGCGACCCAGAGGTGGTCCGCGGCGTCGACCGTCATCCCGTCCGGGCTGCCCTCGTCCGGGGACAGCCGCACGAACGGCGTCCGCCCGTGCAGGTCACCGGTGGCCGGGTCGACGGCGAACCGGTCGATCTCGCCACGCGGCGTGTCCGCGAGGTACATGGTGGTGCCGGTGGCGTCGAACGCCGGCCCGTTCGGGATGGACATGCCGGTCACGGCGGACACCGGCGCGGTGCCCGGGGTCAGCCGGAACAGCGTGCCGCCGCCGGGGGTCTGCGCGTACGTCATGCTGCCGGTCCAGAAGCGGCCGTGCGGGTCGGCGACCGCATCGTTCATCCGGGTGGGCTCGGGCGCGTCGGCGACCAGTTCGGCGATCGGCCGGGGAGCGCCGGCAGCGGGCAGCACGGCGACGCCGGTGCCGGCGGCGGCGAGCCACTCGCCGGGTCGGTCGGCCACCGGGGCGACCGCGCCGAGCGGGACGTCGAGCCGGCGTAGCTCCTTCAGCGGGGCGGGCCGGTCGCCGTCGGTCTCCAGCAGACGCCCGGCCAGCAGGTCGACCAGGACCAGCCGGTCGTCGACCCAGCGCAACCCCTCGCCCAGCTCCAACCGCTCCGTGTTCCAGACGGTCGGTTCGGTCAGCTCCATCTCGTTCCTCCTGCGGTTTCCCGGCGGTGGCAGGGGTCCGTGCCGTTGCGCGGACCGTACCGCGCGCCCACCCCATCCACGCTCCCGCGCCGGCTCAGGCCGGGACCAGCTCCCGGCAGCGACGCAGCGCGGCGAGAGCGAGCGGCGCGTCCCGGCCCGCGATCCCGGCCTCCAGTTCGGCGACCGCCCCAGCCGCGCGGGCCGGATCAGCCGCCGTCACGGCCGCCTCGGCCAGCACCAGTACGGCATCGGCGGCCCACGCCAGGATGCCCTTGGCCCGCACCAGCGTCAGCGCCTCGGTCGCGTGCCGCACTGCCTCGTCCGGCAGCCCGCGCAGGACCAGCCGAGCCAGCGCCGAGAGCGCCTGCACCAGCGGCCAGATCGCGCCGACCCGCCGCGCGTCCGTCACCACCAGACGCAGCGCGCCGTCGGCCGCCCGTACCTCGTCGTCGCCGGTGGCCGTGCGGGCCAGCACGATGGCCAGGTCGGCCCGCGCGTCGAGCAGGGTCACCGGCATCCGCTCGGCGCTGACCACCAGCCGGGACAGCCGTTCGGCCAACCCGTCGAACCGCCCGGCGGCCCGGTCCAGCGACAGCTCGGTCGCCTCCACGAGGGAGGCGAGCCGCTGGTAACCGGTCTCCTCGACCAGCTCGCGGCCGTCCGCGAGAAGCGCCGTGGCCCGGGACAGGTGCCCGGCGTGCAGCGCGCCCTGCGCCCAGTTCAGGCAGGCCCGCGCGTGTTCGCGGGGTCGGTCGACCAGGTCGGCGGAGCCGCGCAGCTCCTCGACGATCGCCCACGCGCCCGGGTCGCCCAGCTCCAGCAGCAGCGAGGCGCGCGCGATGCGTACCGCGAGGTGCGCCGCCGGGTCCCGGCTGGCGACCGCGGCGGCCTCCGCCTCCGTGCACCGCGCCAGGTGGTCGTCGACGTGCCGGCCGACCACCGTGTCGGGGGCCGCCAGCACCGCGAGGGCCGGGGCCCGGCGGCGCGGTGCCCGCAGGTACGGCACGGCTCGTTCGATTTCGGTGTACCCGCGCAGGGCCTCGCCCTGCTGACGCAGCATCCGGCCGAGCACCAGACCCAGTTCGCCCCGGGTGCCGGGCGGCAGCCGGCGGTCGGCCAACAGCCGTTCCAGGACCGGGATCGCGGTTGCCTGGCTGAGCCCGTCGATGGCCGACCGGCCGAGTTTGCCGGCCAGCCGTGCCCGTACCGGTCGGGGCAGCTCCGCGACGTCCATCGTCTGGAGCAGGAAGTCGGCGGCGGTCGCGTCGTCGCCGCGCTCGGTGGCCAGGTCGGCGGCGGCTTCGGCGTTACGGACGAAGTCGGCGCCGCTACCCGCCAGCCGGTAGTGGTGGGCGAGCTGGGCGACCGGGCGGGGCAACTCCTGCTCCAGCACCCGGGCGACGCGCAGGTGCAACCACTCCCGGGTCTCCCGGGGCATCAGGTGGTACACGATCTGGCGGGCCAGGTCATGACGGAACCGCAACCCCTCGCCGTCGTCGTGCAGCACGCCGGCCCGGTGCGCGGCGGCCAGCGCCGCGCCCACGGTCGTCCGGTCCTCGGCGAGCGCCGCGGCGAGGACACGTTGATCGGGCGCCCGACCGAGCACGGCGGCGGCGCCGAGCACCTCGCGGGTGGCGTCGTCGAGCGGGCGTAGTCGCCAGAGCAGCACATCCTGTAGGACGAACGGCACGCTGTCGTCGGCCAGGGGGTCGCCGCCGCGCTCGGCGAGCGTCCGCAGCACCTCCTCCACCACGAACGGGATGCCGGCGGTGCGGTCGAGCAGGGTGGCGGTGAGCCGGGGCGACGGCTCGTCCAACCGCAGGGTCCGGGCGGCCAGTCGACGCACGTCGTCCGCGTCGAGAGGACCCAACGGAACGCGGGTGACCGCCCGGGGCGTACGCGAGAGCACGTCGTGGATCGGTGTGCTGCCACCCGGCGGCGGCGTGCGGGCCGTGAGCAGCACGGCCAGACCGTCCACCGGGCGGGCGCTGAGGTAGCCGAGGAATTCGCAGGTCGCCGGGTCGGCCCAGTGCAGGTCCTCGAGCAGCAGCGTGGCCGGGCTCAGCGCGGCCAGCACCGCGGCGGCGGCCCGCAGCAGGCGGTGCCGTTCGGCCGCCGGGTCGGCCAACGGTGGCGGCGCGGCGGGCAGCGCGTCGGCCAGTTCGGGCAGGAGCGGCGCCAGGGCGCCCGCTACCGGGTTGAGGGTGTCGACCGGTCCGAGCCGGTCCGCGCCCGCTCGGATGGCATCCAGCAGGACGCCGAAGGGAAACGGCTCCGGTACGTCGTCGCACTCGCCGACCAGGTGCGGTCCGCCAAGTGTGGCGAGCAGTTCGGTGACCAGTCGGCTCTTGCCGATGCCGGGCTCGCCTTCGAGCAGGACCAGGCAGGGCGGGGCCTCGACGAGGCGGCGTAGCTGGGCCAGTTCGGCTCTGCGTCCGACGAACTCGACGGGTCCGCGCAGGCGTGCGGGGCGAACGGAGGTGGAACCCCCGCCGCCCCGCGTCGTGTTGTCGTCGTCGCCGCTCACCGTGGGGCGAGCAGATCACCCGTGCGCGGGGGGTCGGCCGCCCGGCGGTCCGGTGGTGACTCAGGTCACACGCCGTCCGCCGGGCGTTGCCGATGTCAGGACTGGACGGTGACCGGCACGGTCTTGAGCGACCCGTCGCCGTTGCGGAACTCCAGTACCCCGAGGTAACGCCGCCCCGGCAGGAGCCCCGACCAGCGCAGGGTGAGCTTCGCCGTCGCGCCCGGCTGCACGCTGCGCTGCGCCGGGTCGATGGTGGACCGGCCGGTCGAGGTGCCCGGCGCGCCCGGCAGGTAGCTGGTGATGGTGTACGCGTTGGTCTCGTCCGCGATGTTCTCGGTGAACTCCTGCTCCACGACCACGATGTAGTCGCCGGGACCGTCCGGGAGCGTCACCTTGGCACCGTCACGGCCGCTGGCCGTGGCGGTGACGAACTTCCCGTTCCGGTCGTAGACGTTGAGGCTGAACTCCGTGCACTCCATCACCCCCTCCTCGTCGTCCCAGTCGATGTGGGAGCAGGTGGGCCGCGCCGAGGTCACCTGCACGAGTGGGCTGCGGGTGCCGGACGGCACGTGCAGGGTGGTCCTGCTGATCGAGGCGGGCAGCGGGACCGGAAGGTTGTCCGACGTGCTCCAGTCCCAGCTCGGCCCGTCGCCCTTGAGGGTCACCGCGGTGCTGGTGCCCGAGGTCAGGCCGGCGAGCTGGGAGATCAGCTTGCCCCGGTAGCCGACCTCGGCGGCGATCGAGACGCTGCCGGAGGTCCCCTTGCCGACGACGGCGTCGGGGGCGACCAGCCCCGAGTTGTGCACGATCAGCGGGGTGCGTACGCGGTGCTTGAACTGGTCGCTCCAGGTGAGCGAGCCGTCGGCCCAGGTGTCGAACGCGCCGCCCGTGTTGGTGACCTCCACGCTGAAGCGGGCGGATTTACCGGGACGGATCTGCATCTTCGCCGGGGTGACCTTGACCTTGTAGCCCGGTGGGGCCTGCACCGAGGAGGAGTAGGTGCTGGTCTTGTCGCCGACGTTGGTGACGGTCCGGGTGACCGTCTGCTTGCCCACCATCCGGCCGAACGCGATCGACGGGTAGTTGAGCTGTGCGGTGTCGATGGCGCCCGTGGTGTCGCAGCCCTCCAGGTCGCCGAGGCCGAAGTCGCCGCCACGGTCGGCGGAGACCCCGCAGAGGTACCTGATCCAGTCCCGCTGGTCGGAGTCGTACACCAGGCCCGGGTCGAAGGCGCCGCCCGGCTTGACCTGACCGGCCCCGTAGTTGAGCGGGGTGGCGTCCCGGGTGCCGATCTTGATCGGGTTGCCCTTGTCGGTCTTGTCGGTGGCGCTGGTCATCAGCGCCGACCGGACCGCGGCCGGCGACCAGTCGGGGTGCTTGGCCAGCAGCAGAGCGGCGATACCGGCGATGTGCGGCGCCGCCATCGAGGTGCCGGACTCCAGCGCGAAGTCCTCGCCGCCGATGGACGGCGAGAACGCCGCCACGATGTCCTGCCCGGGAGCGCTGATGTCCGGCTTGAGCAGCTCACCGGCGTTCAGGTTTGACGGTCCCGCCGACGAGAACGCGGCGACCGACGGCGCTTCGACGATCTCCAGCTTGGCCGGCGAGATGGTCGCCGTGGGGTTGCCCTTGGCGACGTACGCGGTGACCGTAGCCAGGTCCACCTCGTTGATGTGCACGGTCGGGACCGTCTGGACGTCGGCGTTGAGGGAGTTCAGCTCGTCGTTGTAGAGCACCATCCCGATGCCGCCGGCCCGCGCGACCTCGACGCTCTTGTCGGTACGCGGGATCTCGCCGCGTAGGCAGAGCACGATCGCGCCCTTGACCTTGGCCGGGTCCAGCGTGTCGTCGGCGCAGAGGCCCGCGCCGTACGCGCCGTCCGGGTCGAGCGCGCTGTCCCGCGCGAAGACCAGCCGCGCCGGCCCGACACCGGTCTCGCCCAGGCCCGCCCCGGTGATCCGGGTGCCGTCACCGAGGGTCAGCGTCCGGTTGTTCTGCCGGTCGGTGGTGCTCGCGGCCACCGTGGTCACCCACGGCGTCGAGTTGTCGACCGTGTTGGGGTACGGGCCGGAGTTGCCGGCGGCCGCCGCCACGAACACCCCGGCCGCCGCCGCGTTGAAGAACGCCGCGTCGACCGCGCCGAACTGCTCGCTGTCGTCACCGATCGAGTAGTTGATCACGTCCACGCCGTCGGCGACCGCGTCGTCGATCGCGTGCACGATGTCGATGTCCGTACCGGACGCCGAGCCGGCGCCGTTGTCGTACAGCGCCTTGTAGATCGCCAGCCGGGCGGCCGGCGCCATGCCGGAGATCATGCCGAGGTCACGGCCGCCCTGCGTCGCCTGCACGCCGTGGTTGCCGGCGGCGGTACTGGCGGTGTGGGTGCCGTGACCGTTGCGGTCCCGGGGCGACTGATAGTCGTCCGGGAACGCGTCGGCGATGCCACTGTCGTTGTACCAGCGCGCACCGATCACCTTGTTGTTGCAGGTGACCGGCGCCTCGACGCCGACATCGCAGGTGCCCTTCCACTTGGCGTCGATGATCGCCTGGTCCGGCCGGGGCGTGGGCAACGCCGCGAAGCTCGCGCTCTCCGGCCAGTACCCGCTGTCGATGACGCCGACGATGACGCCCTCACCGGCGCGGGACTCCCCGCCGAACTCCTGCTTCCACACCCCGCCCTTTCCGGTGAGGCCGAGGTAGTCGGGCGTGTGCGAGGTGGCCGCGTGCACCGTGCGGCTCTCGTACACCGCCCGCACACCGCGCGTCGCGCGCAACCGGGCCGCCTGCGGCCCGGTCAGGTCCGCGGCGAAGCCGTTGAACGCGGTCTCCAGGGTGACCCGGGTGCGGTCGGCCGGTACGCCGACGCTGGCCAGGACAGCCGAGCGCTTCTGCCGTAGGTGCTCGCGGTAGGCGTTGGCGGTGCCGGAGGTGCGGTTCAGCTTGCCGCCGGGCGCCGGCTTCGTCGCCGCGATCCCAGGGACCCCACCGGTGTACGTCGCCAGCGGCTCCTCGGCGAGCTGGACCAGGTAACGGGCCGTCGGGCCACTGCTGGTCGGGGCGGCGGTGGCGCTACCCGGCAGGCTGGTCAGGCCGGCCGCGGTCAGCGCCACGGCGGCCAGCATGCCGACGCCGCGTCTGGTCCGTCCGGGCCGATGTGTGATCGGTTGTGGCACGTCGTTGCCTCCACGTTCGGTGCCGGCCGTCACGACTGATGACGGTGGCCGAAACGTAGGATCGGCGCCGATCTTCCAGAAGCACTCGTAACCTTCCCGTCATCTTGGAAACAAGCTCGTAACGCAACGGGTACTTTGCGCGTCATTTCCGACGGCGATTCCGCTGCTGCTGCCACTGGTCGTGCTAGTGCGCGTGCCAGGCGGTGCCTGTGTTCGTGCTCGCGCCGGGATGCCGGTGCTCGTGCCGGTGTCTGTGCTCGTGCCGGTGTCTGTGCTCGTGCCGGTGCCTGTGTTCGTGCCGGTGTCTGTGTTCGTGCCGGTGTCTGTGCTCGTGCCTGCCGGTGTCTGTGTTCGTGCCGGTGTCTGTGTTCGTGCCGGCCCGCCTGTGCCTGTGCGGCCCGACGCTGTCGAGAGAGCAGCAGGCCGTCGTGCTCGTGCGGTCCGTGCCCGTGCGTGCCCGTGCCCGTGCCGCCCATCTCGCAAAACTGTCAGTGGCGTGCCTGTTTCCTCTTCTGCGCACGGACGCTCCTGGTCGCGGGCATGGTTCGCCTACTGAAGGTCTTGCTCGTCGGACGGGTTGGCTTATCTGCGTCGGTGGTAGTGGTTGCGGCGTGGGACTTGTTCGGGATCGAGCCACGCCGGTGGGACGAACACCGGGTGGCCGTCACCGCCGAGTCGGACGTGCCAGTCGCCGTGATGGATGTGGCGGTGGTGGTGGCCACAGAGGAGGACGGCATTGTCGAGGCTGGTCTCGCCGCCATTTGCCCAGTGTCTGATGTGGTGGGCTTCGCACCAGCGGGGTGGGCGGTCGCAGCCGGGGAATGCGCAACCACGGTCACGTAGGACGAGCGCGCGGCGCAGCGGCCCGTTGATCAGGCGACGTTGTCGACCGACGTCGAGGACCTGTCCGGCGCTGTCGAGGACGGTGGGCAGGATGGCGGCGTCGCAGGCGAGGCGGCGCACTGTATTCGGGGTCAGCGTGGGGCCGGTGTCGAGAAGGCCGCCGCTGAGCTGCCGGGTCAGCGTGTCGTAGGCGGTGGTGACGACGAGCTGAGCGGAGTCGCCGCCCCTGGTGGGCAGCTCCCCGGTGCGCAGGGCGAGTCGACAGATGTCGGCGAGCGCGTCATGGCGGCGCTGGCCGGGACTGCGTGTGTCGTCGAGGCCGGTTGGTGCGGTCAGTGGATCGATGGCGGCGCGGAGCAGGCCGGCGGTTTCGGCGTCGAGGGTGCCGGTGAGGCGGAGGCGGCCGTCGGTGAGGGTGGAGAGACTGACGTGGCGCTCGCGGGCGGCGCGCCGGGCTTCGGCGTCGAGGGCGGCCTTGGCGGTGGCGTCGGCGGTCTCGGGCGCGACGTGGTCGAGGATGCGGGTGCCGAGTTTGCGCAGCAGGGTGGGCTCGAATTGCCCGGCCCAGTCGACGAGCACCGTGACGGCCTTGTCGGCGGCTTCCGGGCCGGCGGTAGCGTGAACGGCGGTGACGGTGTCGATGATGACCCGAGCCTGGTCGAGCGTGATGTCGGCGTCGGCCAGTGCCTGTCGTATCGCGGGGTGGCCGGCGTCGAGGGTGCTGGCGAGGTCGACGAGGCGGCGGGCCGTCGGGTTGGTGAGGTGGAGGCGTTCGCGCAGCCATATCGCCGTGGACGACGCGCCTTGAGCGATCGCCGTTCCCCTGCCGTCCAACTCTCGAATCAGGGCCAGTTTGACGGCGGCGAGGCGCTGCTCGGTGCGGTGTGCGGCGTCGAGGGCGGCGATGAGATCGTCCGCGGGAAGGGCCCAAACCGCCGTTTCGGCGCAGGCCACGACCGCAGCCTCTGCCTGCGTCAACCCCTCCAGCATGACTTGAGAATAGAACACCTGTACGACAATTCTACGACCAAGATCGATCGGTGCCTGGTGCCTGGTGCCTGGTGCCTGGTGCCCGGTGCGCGGTGCCCGGTGCGCGGTGCCCGGTCCGGTGCGCGGTGCCCGACCGCCCTGGCCGCACCGAACGGCTGCCTGATTGCCCCCGACCACACCGAACGACAACCTGACCGCACCGACCGCCTGACCGCATCGACCGCCTGAACGCCGCACCGACCGCCCGACCGCACAGACCGCCTGAATGCCGCACCGACCGCCTGACCGCCGCACCGACGGGGCCGGTGGTCCCGAACCGCCCCGACTGGCCCTGACCGCGCCGAGCGGCCTGACCGCGCCGAGCGGCCTGACCGCGCCGAGCGGCCTGACCGCCCCGAGCGGCCCCGAGCGCCCCAAGTGGCCCCGAGCGCCCGGAGCGCCCCGAGCGCCCCGAGCGCCCGGAGCGCCCCGAGCGCCCCGAGCGCCCCGAGCGCCCGGAGCGCCCCGACCGCCCCGAGCGGCGGCGGCAGGCCTGGCTGCGTCACTGTCGGCGGATCAGGCCCGGTCCCGCGGTGATGTCGATCTCGCCGTCCTCGACGTCGTGTCCGGCGGCGCAGCGGAGCACCGCGCGGACCGGCTCGCCGCAGTCGTGGTGGGTGGCGCGGATGCCGGGGCCGGCCTCGTCGGCGCTCCAGGTGTCGCCCCAGTTGCGCAGCGCGGTGATGACGGGCAGCAGGTCGTGGCCCTTGCGGGTGAGTTGGTACTCGTGGCGGGTGCGCTGGCCCGGCTCCCGGTAGGGGATTCGTTCGAGGAGGCCGGCGGCGACCATCTCCTTGAGTCGGGCCGCCATGGCGGGCTCGCCGACTCCGACGCGGCGGACGAAGTCGTCGAACCGTCGCGTGCCGAGCAGTGCCTCCCGCATGATCAGGATGGTCGAGCGGCTGCCCACGATGTCCATCGCCCGTGCGACGGAGCAGTTCTCCATCGACCAGGATTCGCGGTCGTCCCGTAGGTCCTCCATGTCATCCAGCTTACCTGACTTGCGTTGACGCTAGCCAGGTGATTCACTGGGAGTCGCCTGACTTGCTCACATGTAAGCCAGCGTGAACTCCGACCCGAGGACGTCCAGTGACCACCAGCAGCACGGTCCCGAGCGGAACCGCCGTCAGCACCCGAGCCGCCGTTCGCGGTTCCCGCCCGGTGACGCTGATCGCCATGTGCCTGGGCGCGATGATCACGTTCCTGCAGATCACCGCCACGGTCTCCGCCCTGACCACGATCCAGGCCGACCTCGAGGTCGACCCGACCACCGTGATCTGGATCCCCAGCGCCTACACCCTGGTTGTGGCGAGCCTGGTGCTGTCCGCCGCCACCCTGGGTAACCGCTACGGACGCCGGCGCATGTTCGGCGTCGGCATCCTCGCGATGATCGCCGGCGGCGTCGCCGTGGCCAGCGCGCCCACCGTGGCCTGGGTGATCGTCGGGCAGTTGGTCGCCGGCCTCGGTGGTGCCCTGATCCTGCCGAACAGCCTGGCGATCCTCGGCGCGACGTTCACCGACCCGCACCGCCGGACCGAGGTCATCACCGCCTGGTCGGCCGCCTCCGGCATCGGCCTGGCGATCGGCCCGCTCATCGCCGGTGCGCTGCTGCGTCAGCACTCCTGGCACAGCGTCTACGTGTCGACGATCGTGCTCGGCGTGGTCACCCTTGTCGTCACCGCGATCGGGGTGGCCGAGTCGCGGCCCAGCGCGGGCCGACTCGACCTGCCCGGACTGCTGCTGGGCACCGTCGCCATCGCCGCCGCCGTCTACGCCATGATCCAGGGCGGACGGGACGGCTACACCAGCGGAGTCGTGTCGACCGCCTGGATCGTCTCGGCCGTCGCGCTTGTCGCGTTCGTGCTGATCGAGTTACGCACCAGCGCGCCGATGCTCGACGTACGGCTGTTCCGTTCGGCGTCGTTCAGCGCCGTCATGGTCGTCGCCGCGGTGTCGCTGTTCGGCTTCACCGGTGTGGCGATCCTGCTCGTCCTCTTCCACGAACGTGCCCAGGCGCTCAGTCCGCTGGACACCGGTTGGCGGATGCTGGTGCTCTTCGGCGCGTACGTCCTCGTGGCCTTCGCCGCCGGGCGGGCCATCCGGCGTACCGGATTCAAGGCGCCGCTCACCCTCGGCCTGGTGCTCGGCGCGGTGGCCGCCTTCGGGCTGGCGGCGCAGGGCCCGACCACGACGTTCGACCACCGCTGGGCGCTGTTCGTGCTGTTCGGCGCGGCCAGCGGTCTGGTGGTGGCGCCGGCGACGGCGGCGGCGCTGGCCAGCGTGGCTCCCGCCCAGGCCGGCATGGCCTCCGGCGCGGTCAACGCCTCCCGGCAGGTCGGCTCGGTGCTCGGCTCGTCCCTGCTGGGCACGCTGCTCACCACCACGATGGCGGCCGACCTGCCGGACCGCCTCGCCGCCCACCTGGTGGGCGAACCCACCCGCAGCGCCGTGCGGGCGGCGGTCGCCGCCGGCGCGACCGGCGACCAGCCGCTGCCCGAACCGGTCCGGTCGGCGCTCGCGGAGGCCATGACCTCCGGAGTCCAGGCCGGTCTGCGGGTCACCGGCATCGTCTTCCTCGTCACCGCCGTCCTCGCGCTCACCCTCATCCGCAACCGCCCCCACCAGCGCTGACGCGAGCCCCGCCAGCGCCGGGCCGCCGCCCGGCAAGCACGAGCCGGGGGTACGCGTCAGCGCCCGGTTCCGCGATCAGCCGCCGATCGTGTCGAGGTCCTCGATCGCGTCGGCCGGCAGCGTCAGGTCGGCCGCGGCGAGGTTCTCCCGGAGGTGCGCCAGCGTCGACGTGCCGGGGATCAGCGCCATGGCGGGGGAACGCTGCAGCAGCCAGGCCAGCGCGACCTGCTGCGCTGAGGCGCCCACCCGGTCGGCCACGGCGTTGAGCGTGTCGGACTGCAACGGCGTGAACCCGCCGAGCGGGAAGAACGCGGCGAAGGCGATGTTCTCCGCCGCGCACCGGTCGACGAGCGGGTCGTCCTGTCGGTTGGCGAGGTTGTAGAGGTTCTGCACGGTGACCACCGGGGCGATGGCCTGGGCCTCGTCGAGCTGGGCGAGCGTGACGTTGCTGAGCCCCAGGTGTCGGATCAGGCCCTCCTGTCGCAGCTCGGCCAAGGCGCCGAACTGCTCGGAGAGGGGATCGTCGCCGGTGCCCTCGGCCACGCCGACCCGCAGGTTGACCACGTCGAGGACGTCCAGGCCGAGGTGCCGGAGGTTGTCGTGGACCTGGGCCTTCAGCTCGTCCGGTCGGAGCGCGGGGAGCCAGGAGGCGTCGTCGCCGCGCCGCGCGCCGACCTTGGTGACCAGGTGCAGATCCTCGGGGTACGGATGCAGCGCCTCGCGGATCAGCTCGTTGACCACCACCGGACCGTAGAAGTCGCTGGTGTCGATGTGGCGTACGCCCCGGTCGACCGCCTCGCGGAGAACGGCGAGAGCCTGCGCGTGGTCGCGCGGGGGGCCGAAGACGTGCGGGCCGGCGAGCTGCATCGCGCCGTAGCCCATCCGGCTCAGGGTGAGGCCGTCGGCGGGAGTCAGTGCGCCGCCAGGAAGATTGTCGCTCATGTGGTCCCTCTATCCGTTGTCGTAGCGGTTATGCGCACGACAACTCTCCTTCGTCTCCGCCCGACCGGCGGGGCGAGGTCTTCCTCAGCGTGACGCGGCCCGGGACAGGGGCTTGACGCGGCTTTGTTTGTGAGTGCACACTTACAAACATGCGATCCACCGCCGAGGCCCGTCGGGCCGTCGTTCTGAACGCCGCCGTGTCGGCCTTCGCGCGTACCGGCTTCCACGCCACGCCGGTCACCGCGGTCGCGGCCGCCGCCGGCATCTCCGAGGCGTACGTCTTCCGGCTCTTCGCCGGAAAGCTCGGGTTGTTCGTGGCGGCGGCCGAGGCGTGCTTCGAGCGGATCGTCGCGGCGCTGGAGATGGGCGCGGAGCGCGCCGGGGACGCCGGCCCGGACGAGATCCTGGACGCGATGGGCCGCGCCTACGCCGAGTTGATCGCCGACCGCGATCTCCTGCTGCTCCAGGTGCAGGCGCAGGCCGTCACGGACGTCCCCGAGATCGCCGCGGCGGTGCGGGCCGGCTACAAGCGCGTCGCCACCTTCGTGCAGAACCGGTCCGGCGCGGGCGATGCCCAGGTGCAGCAGTTCTTCGCGTACGGCCAGCTCTGCCACCTGATCGTGACGGCCGGCCTGGAGCAGGTGCCCGAGCCGTGGGCCCGGGCGCTGACCGCCGGCATCCAGCACCCCTGATTTCGACGTCCCACCACGGGCCGCTGCGGCGGCCCACTTTTTCCACCCGACATGTGAGTGAGTGAACACTCACAAACCAAAGGAGAGTAGCGATGACCAGCAGCGAGATGATCACCGAAGTGGTGCTGCCCGGCGTGGTCGAGCCGGATGGGCTCCAGATCAACCGACGCTCCATGCCCGTACCGGCCGCCGGACAGGCGCTCGTCGAGGTCGAGGCCACCGGCATCTCGTACGCCGAGCAGAGCATGCGCCGGGACCTCTACCCCGGTCAGCCGGCGTTTCCGTTCGTACCCGGCTACGACCTCGTCGGCACCGTTCGCGCGGTGGGACCGGGAGGGGACGCCTCGCTGGTCGGCACCCGGGTCGCGGTGGTCACCAAGACCGGCGCCTGGACCACGCACGCCGTCGTGGACGTCCACGACCTCACGCCCGTACCGTCCGGCCTGGATCCGGCCGCGGTCGAGACCGTCGTCGTGAACGGGGTGACCGCCTGGCAGATGCTGGACCGTGCCCGGCTGCGGTCCGGGCAGACCATCCTCGTGCACGGCGCGAACGGCGGTGTGGGGACGGTCCTCGTCCAACTCGGACGCCACCTCGGGTTGCGGGTCATCGGTACCGCGGCCCCGCGACACCACGAGGCGCTGCGGGCGCTCGGCGTCGAACCGCTCGACTACCGCGCCCCGGACCTGGCCGCACGTGTCCGGCAGTTGTCTCCCGACGGTGTCGACGCCGTCTTCGATCCGGTGGCCGGACCGGGCGTACGCACCTCGTACCGACTGCTCGCCCCCGGTGGCACGCTCGTCGTCTACGGCAACGCATCGGCCAACGGTGCCGCACGGTCGATCGTCTGGGTCTTCGTGAAGCTGCTGGCCCGCCTCTACACCTGGAACGCCCTGCCGAACGGCCACCGGGTCGGCTTCTACAACTTCTGGGCCGGCAGCCGCACGCGCGGCGCGGCGTTCCGGCGGCGGCTGCGCGCCGACCTCGGCAGCGTGCTCGACCTGCTCCGGCAGGGCGTGCTCGTGCCGCAGATCGCCGCCCGCTACCCCCTGACCGAGGTCTCCGAGGCGCTGGCCTTCGCCGAGGCCCGCACCCGGCCGGGCAAGGTGGTGCTGGAGCCCTGAGCCGGCTCAGCCGGCCTCCTCGCCGAGATGCCCGCGCAGGCTGACCAGCGCCCGGGTGAGCAGCCGGGAGACGTGCATCTGGGAGACGCCGATCCGCTCGGCGATCTGGACCTGGGTCAGGTTGCCGTGGAACCGCAGGCTGATGATCCGGCGCTCGCGTTCGGGCAGCGTGGCGAGCGCCGGGCCGAGGGCGACGCGGAGGTCGACGAGGTCCAGTTCGTGGTCGTCCACCCCGAGGGTGTCGCCGAGTTCCAAAGTGCCGTCGGCGCCCATGGGCGCGGACAGGGACGTCGTCCGGTACGCCCGGGCCCCCTCCAGCCCTTCCAGCACGGCCTCCTCAGAGACGTCGAGGTGGGTGGCGATGTCGGCGACCGTCGGCGAGCGGCCCAGGGTGTGCGTCAACGTGCTGTTGGCGGCGCTGATCGACAGCCGGAGTTCCTGGAGGCGGCGAGGGACCCGTACGGCCCAGGTGCGGTCCCGGAAGTATCGCTTGATCTCGCCGACGATGGTGGGGATGGCGTACCCACTGAAGTCGACGCCGCGGGCGGCGTCGAAGTGGTCGACGGCCTTGACGAGACCGACCATGGCGGTCTGCGTCAGGTCCTCGTCGGGCACGCCGCGCCCGGAGTAACGGCGGGCCAGGTGGCGGGCGAGCGGCATCCACGCCTCGATGGCACGGTCCCGCAGGGCCGGTCGGCGCGGATCGTCGGCCGGGGTGGTGACCAGTTCGACGATGAGTTGTTCGGTGCTGGCGGTGCTCCGACGGGTGGTGCCGGTGCCGGTCGTGTGCTCCACAGTGGTGACCATGAAACTGGTCCTCTCCACGGGTGCCCATCAGCGAGGTCGACCGGAGAGAGATCCGAACCGGCTGCCGCCGGAGCGCATGGACGGACGGCTGCGCTGTCGAGGAGGGTCCACAACCCGGGCCTCGCCACCGCGTCATGTCGTTCACGTGCCGGCCCCGATGCTACCCGAAAGTGCCAGCCATTACTAGCCGAAAGTATGAGTGGGTCAAGGTAGGGCGAGGTCAGGCGCACATTGGCAGTTCGCTTCCGGGCTTCTAGGGTGGTCAGGACACGGGGGAGGTGGAGCGTGGTCGACGCTGGCGACGCGGCGCGTTGGCTACAGCTCAACGCACCCCGGGGTGGCCCCGACGAGCTGTCGCTCCTCGTCGCTCGGGTGGCCCCGGCGATCGGCGCCACCGAGATCGTGATCTACCTGGCGGACTACACCCAGTCGTGCCTCGTGCCCATGCCGGACGCCGGTCCGACCCGGGACGAGCTGACGATCGAGACGACCCTGGCCGGACGGGCGTTCACGACCCTCGACGTGCAGCGAGCCGCGGACAGTCCGGACCGACTCTGGGTGCCTCTGCTGCTCGGCTGCGAGCGGCTGGGTGTCCTGGAGGTCGTGTCGCCGGCCGCTGGTGACCCGGCGTTGGACGGGCCCGCCTGGGAGTTGGCGGTCAACGTCTCCCAGGTCCTGGTGAACCGCCGGCTCTACGGCGATGTCGTCGAGCGGATGCGACGTCGCCTCCCGATGCAGGTCGCTGCCGAGATCGTGTGGGGGCTGCTGCCGCCGCTGACCTTTGCCACCGACGAACTGGTGATCACCGCGATCCTCGAACCGTGCTACGACGTCGGCGGGGACATCTTCGACTACGCGCTCAACGGCGACGTGCTCAGCGTCGGACTCTTCGACACCTGCGGGCACGGCATCAAGGCGAGCACCCTGGCCTCGCTGGTGGTCAGCGCGTACCGCAACGCTCGCCGGTCCGGCCTCGACCTCGTCGACACGGCGATCAGTATCGACCGGTGGGTGCGCTCCGAGCACCCCAGCTACTTCGCGACCGCGCTGCTCGCCGAGCTGGACCGGCGGACCGGTCGGCTCAAAATGATCAACGCGGGCCACCCCGGCGCCATGCTGCTGCGCGCCGGCAAGGCCATCCGGGAGCTGCCGGGGCCGACCGCGCTGCCGCTCGGCCTGGGTCACCTGACGGCGGCCAGACCCGAGGTGTACGAGGAGGAGCTGCACCCGGGCGACCGCATCCTCGCCTACACCGACGGCATCACTGATGCGCGCAGCGCCGACGGGGAGCGGTTCGGGCTGGACCGGCTCGTCGACTTCGTCAACCGTGCCCTCAATGACCGGCTGCCCAGCCCGGAGACGATGCGCCGCCTGGTGCGTGCCGTCCTCGCGTACCAGGACGAGCAGCTCGACGACGATGCCACGGCCCTGATCCTGGAGTGGCAACCGCCGCACGTGCCGCTGGGGCACCTGCGTCACGTCACCGTGCCCCACCCCTGACCGCCGAGTGGGATTTTGCACTCCCAGTGCACTTGTCTGGGGTTCGGAGGCTGTCTAGCGTCACACCATGGCTGACTCGTGGACCTTCGCCGTGGCCCGTGACGATCTCTCCCGGACCACGCTCACCGACGACGACGTGCCCGAGTTGCCCGATGGCGCGGCGCTGCTGCGCGTCGACCGCGTCGGCCTCACCGCCAACAACGTGACCTACGCGGTGCTGGGCGAGGCGATGCGCTACTGGGAGTTCTTCCCGCCCGGCCCGCGCGGGCTCGACGCGCAGTGGGGGCTCGTCCCGCTGTGGGGATTCGCCGAGGTGGTCGCGTCGACGGTCGCCGACGTCGAGGTGGGCCAACGGGTCTACGGCTATCTACCGTCCGCCGCCCACCTGGTGGTCCGGCCCGATCGGGTGGACGCGTCCGGGTTCCGCGACGCGAGCCCGCACCGCGCCGAGCTGCCCTCGCCGTACAACGCGTACCGGGCGACCAACGGCGACCCGGCCTACCAGGCCGAGCAGGAGGATCTGCTGATCCTGTTCCGGCCGCTCTTCTTCACCTCCTTCATGCTGGCCGACCAGGTCGTCGACAACGACTTCTACGGCGCGCGGTCGCTGGTGCTGTCGTCGGCGTCGAGCAAGACGGCGTACGCCGCCGCGTGCGAACTGCACGGCCGCGGCGCGCGCCTGATCGGGCTCACCTCGCCCGGCAACGTCGCGTTCACGCGGTCACTGGGCTGCTACGACGACGTTGTCCCGTACGACGCGATCGACACCCTCGACGTGGTCGACACCGCGTACCTCGACCTGTCCGGCGCGCCCACGACCCGGGCCGCGCTCCGCGAACACCTCGGCGACCGGCTCGTCCGGGACATCGCCGTCGGGCTCACCACCCAGACGCCCAACGCCGACGCCGCCGGAGAGGTCTTCTTCGCGCCCGTGCAGATGCGCAAGCGCGGTAGGGACTGGGGGCGCGACGGCCTCGACGCGCGGTTCACCGACGCCTGGCAGCGGTTCGTCCCGAAGGTGAGCGGATGGCTCGACGTGCGGGTCGGCCACGGTCCGGAGGCGCTGCGGGACGCCTGGCTCGACGTCCTCGCCGGTCGTACGCCCCCACGGGTGGGCCACGTCATCCAGCTCTAGCCGCGTTACGGCACGATGGCGTCGACGTAGCCGCCGTCGACCCGGACCGCAGCGCCCGTCGTCGCCGAGGCGAGCGGAGAGGCGAGGTACGTGACCATGTTGGCGATCTCCTCCGGCTCGATGAGCCGCTGGAGCAGCGACTGCGGCCGGTGCAGCCGCATGAACTCCCGCTGGGCCTCATCCCACGGGAGGCTGTCGCCCACCAGATCGGCGACGAGGTCCTCCACGCCGCCGGTGTGGGTCGGCCCGGCGAGCACCGAGTTGACGGTCACGCCGGTGCCGGCCGCGGCCTTCGCGAACCCGCGCGAGACGCCGAGCAGGGCGGTCTTCGAGACGCCGTAGTGGATCATTTCGGCGGGGATGACGACGGCCGAGTCACTGGCGATGTACTGCACCCGTCCCCAACCGCGGTCCATCATCGCCGGCAGGTAGGCGCGGGTCAGCCGGACACCGGCCAGCACGTTCACCTCGAAGTAGCGACGCCACTCGTCGTCCGAGATCTCCAACGGCTCGGTCGGTCCGAAGATGCCGAGGTTGTTGACCAGGATGTCGACGCTGGGCAGCAGGTCGAGCGTACGAGCCGCACCCTCGTCGGTCGACACGTCCGCGTCCACCTCGACGACCTCCGCGCCGGGGACCTCGTCGCGTAGCGCCTTCGCCGCGCGCCGCACGCTGGCGGCGGTACGGCCGTTCACGGCCACCCGCGCCCCCGCCCGGGCGAGCCCGACCGTGATGGCCGCGCCGATGCCCTGGGTCGAGCCGGTGACCAGCGCGGTCCTACCGGCAAGATCGATCTGAATCGTCATGTCCCGTCCCCGTCCTTGCGCACCGCACCCGCTTACCGCAGCCTCGACCGTAACGGTGTCGGCCGGACCCGGCAGGGTGAGTCGGACAGCTCACGCCCGACGGCCGCGGCCGGTGTCCGGTCCGAGCAGAAAACCGTAATCTGACCTGCCACCGCTCGTCTCCGATCAGGAGGCGGTCAGCGCGCACAGGCGCTGTTCGGACCGAGCGCACAAGGAGTGGAACCCATGTCGTCAGCCGGTCGGGCAGTTGCCGATCCCGGGTTGGTCGTCGCGGCGCGACAGGGCGACCGGCGCGCTCTAGACGACCTCGTGGCGGCCTCGCTTCCGCTGGTCTACAACATCGTCGGGCGCGCGCTGCGCGGTCACGCCGACGTCGACGACGTCGTCCAGGAGACTCTGGTACGGGTGATCCGGCACCTGCCCACCCTCAACGACCCGGAGGCGTACCGGTCCTGGCTGGTGGCGATCACCATCCGGCAGGTACGCGACTGGGACCAGCGCCGACGCCTCGCCCTCAACCGGGACGCCGGGCTGGACGCGATCCACAACGTGCCCGACCCCGCCTCCGACTTCGCCGGGATGACGATCCTCCGGCTCGGCCTCACCGACCAGCGACGTGAGGTCGCCGAGGCCACCCGGTGGCTCGATCCGGACGACCAGGAACTGCTGTCGCTGTGGTGGTTGGAGGAGACCGGCGAGCTGACGCGTACCGAGATCGCCGAGGCGGCGAATCTGTCGCCGGGGCACGTCGCGGTCCGCATCCACCGGATGAAGGAGCAGATCCAGAGCGCTCGCGGGGTCGTCCGCGCGCTGCACGAACGACCCGGGTGCCCGGACCTGCACGCCGTGACGGCCGAGTGGGACGGCAACCCGAGCCCGCTGTGGCGCAAGCGGTTGGGCCGACACGTCCGGGACTGTGCGTTCTGCGGTCACCTGGGCGCCGCCTTCCTGCCGATCGACCGGCTGCTCGCGGGGATGTCGCTGCTGCCGCTGCCGGCCGGCCTCAGCGCCCACCTCCCGCAGGCGACCGCGCCCATGGCCGTCGCACCGACCGTCGGGCCGTCGTCGAACGTTGCCGGCCTGGCGGCGCACGCGCCAAGTGGCCTGCTGCCGTCCCTCGCGGCTTCGGTGGCGGTGGCGGTCACCGCGGTCACCGCGTTGGTGGTGCTCCTGCCGGCTGATCCGGCCGCCGCGCCGCAGGCCACGCCCTCCTGGGCGGCGGCGCCGCCCGCCTCGCCCACCGTCGTCGCCTCGCCGAGCAAGGCGCCGTCGCCGAGCGTCCGTCCGTCGCCCTCGAAGGCGCCGGTCGTACCGGCGGTCAGCTCCGCGCGCAAGGGCGTGGGGGTGTGGAACTTCGCGGGCGCGAGTCAGGCGTTGGCCAACTCGAAGGCCGGTTGGTACTACACCTGGGGCACCCAGCATCCCGGCATCACCACTCCCAAGGGCGCGGCGTTCGTTCCCATGATCCGCAGCGCGGAGAACGTCAACGCCGGAGAGCTGGCCCGGGCCCGGGCGGCCGGGCCCTACCTGCTCGGCTTCAACGAGCCGGACCTGCCCGAGCAGGCCAACATGACCGTCGACCAGGCACTGGACCTGTGGCCGCAACTGATGGCGACCGGCAGCAAACTGAGCAGTCCGGCGGTCGCCTGGGGCGGGGCGGATCCGCAGGGTTGGCTGGGCAGGTTCATGGCCGGCGCCGAGGCCCGGGGCCACCGCGTCGACTTCATCGCCCTGCACTGGTACGGGGGCGACTTCACGACGGCCGCGGCCGTGAACCAGCTCCGGCAGTACCTGCAAGCCGTCTACCAGCGGTACAAGAAGCCGATCTGGCTGACCGAGTTCGCGCTGATCCGCTACGACGGCGGGCGTCAGGTGTTCCCCAGTCAGGAGCAGCAGGCCGCCTTCCTCACCGCGGCCACCAGCATGCTCGGCCAGCTCTCCTACGTGCAGCGGTACGCCTGGTTCGGCCTGCCCGCGACCGACAAGGACAAGTCCGGGTTGTTCAGCGACGGTTCCAAGGCGACGGCTGTCGGCCGCGCGTTCCAGGCGGCGCGCTGATGACCGGTTCCGCGCTCAAGACCCCCGCCTGGCGGATCGCCGGCGTCGCCGTGACCCTGGCCGCGACGACGTTGGCCGTCGGTCTGACCTGGAACGCGAGCCGCCCGGACCAACCCGCCGCGCCCGCGTCGTCAACTCCCGCGCCGGCCGCGTCGGTGCTGCTCAACGGCACCGACGACGCCTTCATCCAACTGCTGCTCCCGATGGACGAGGGTGTCCTCGCGCTGATCGACCATCTCGACACCCGTCCGTCGGCGACCGACCCCGCGCTGCGCGCCATCCTCGGTGACATCCGGACGGCACACCGGGCCGAGGCGTCGGAGCTGCGGAGTCTGCTGGCCGCCGGCAACGTCCCCGAACAGAACATCCACGAGGGGCACCAGATGCCCGGCATGGTGACGGACGACCGCCTCACCGAGCTACGCGCCGCCCCCGACGCCGAGGTGCCGTCCCGGGCCGTGGGTCTGCTCCGGGCGCATCTTGAGCAGACGGTGGTGCTGTGCCGGGGCGAGCAGAACGCCGGGGGCAGCCCGGAGGTGCGGGCGCTCGCCGGCCGGATCCAGACGACGCGGGCCGCCGAGCTGAGCGCTCTGGCGGGTCGTCCCGGCTCGACCGGCGATGCGGACCACTGACCTGTACGACACCGTCGGCGGTCCGGCGCGGGTGTCGCGGGCTGCCCATCGTGCCGCGACGACCGGGTACGCGGACAGCGTCCGGCGAGGTCGTACCGGTGGGGCAGGGTCACCCCGCCCGGGTGCCGCGACCACACCGACGGCGGGTTGGCGCGGTGGGCACCGCCGTGCCACGGGTCACGCCACCCTGGTTCGGGCGAGCGCGCTGGTGGGCCTGGGGTGGCTGCTCGCGATCCTCGCCGCGCCGCACGTCACCCTCTCCCCGGGCGGGCGGATGCTCGCCCTCTTCTGCCACCTGACCTGCCTGGTGGTGGGCTTCGGCGCGGTGTTGACGGTGGACTGGTTCAGCCTGCGCTGGCTGTTGCGTCGCGAACCGCTCGACGCCGTGCTGAACGCGGCACGGGCGGCTCACCCGCTCATCTGGCTGGGCCTCGTCGGTCTGGTGGTCAGCGGCGCGGCGTTGGGACCGGACACGTCCTCCGCGCTGGTGTGGGTCAAGCTGGTCGCGGTGCTCGTGGTCGGCGTCAACGGGCTCTTCCTCGGCCGGGTACGGGATCGACTCGTCGCGGTCCAGGACGGCCCGCGCTGGTCCGCTCTGCTGCCCGGCGTCGCCGCCGCCCTCACCTCCCAGCTCGGCTGGTGGGCCGCGACGCTGATCGGCTTCCTCAGCGCGAATCGCTGATCCGGTGGTCAGCCGGCCGGGTGGTCGGCCTCGAAGCGGGACCGGGTGAGGAACGCGAGCTGGGCGCGCTTGTCCGGCATGTCGATCTCGGCGTCGAAGGTGAACCCCTCGATCTCCAGGCGGCGCAGCGCGAGGTGGTTGCGGACGTCCGGCTCGACGACGATCCGCCGCGCGGCCGGGTCGCGGAACAGGAACCGCGCCAGGGCCGGACCGACCGCGTCGGTGAGACCACGGGCGAGGTGCCGGGCCGGGCTGAGCAGCAGGTGCATCCCGATGTCGCCGGGCTGTACGGCGTACCGCTCGCCGACCGGGTCCGCCTCGGGCTGGTAGGTCTGGAACAGGCCGACCGGCTCCCCGTCGACGCGGATCAGGTACGCGTGGTGCGTGGGCAGGCCGTCGACGAAGGTGTAGATCTCGCGGACCTGGTCGAGGGTGTGTGTCCCCATGCCCCAGAACGAGTTTCGGGGCAGCGTGACCCAGCGGTGCAGGAGTGCCGCGTCCCGGTCGGGCGCCACGGGTGTCAGCGTGAACTCGCCGAGGCCGGTGATCTTCTCCTGGTATGTCATGTCGTGCTCCTTTGCTGCTGCGGGCTGGGGTGGCGCGAGGGGGACGCGCGTTCCGCCTGCGGCGAAGGTAGGTTAGCCTGCCCTAACGAAGGCTCGCCTTACCTGGAGGGGTGCGTGAAGCGGAACTGGGAAGCCCTGGTCCTCAAGGCCATGGGAGGCCGGGACTTTCAGTTGACGGTGCGGGCCACCGAGTCGGTGGACGGGCACTACCAGCGGCTGCTCCTGGACGACGGCGGCCTGCTGGCGGCGTGCGGCGTCCACCCCACGATGTGGGTCCGACTGTGGTTCGACAACGACGGGCGGGCGCACCAGCGGGCGTACACGCTCGTCGACCCCGACCCGGCCACCGGCCGGTTCAGCCTCGAATTCGCCATCCACGATGGCTGCGCCGCCCGCTGGGCGACCTCGGCGCGGGTGGGCGACACCATCGTCGCCACCGTGCAGGGCAGTGCCTTCGCACTGCCCGACCCCGCGCCGGAGCACCTCTACCTCGTCGGCGACGCGGCCTCCCTGCCGGCGGTCAACAGCCTGCTCGACGCCGGCGCCGACATCCCGGCGACGATCTGGCTCGAGTACGCCCACGAGGGCGAGAAGGCCCTCGCGCCGCGCGCCCGGGCGCACCACGACGTGACCTGGGTGCCCCGGGACGCCGACGGCCAGCACCTCGTCGACACCGTCCGCTCCGATCTGCCGGCCAACGACGCGGCCCACTACTGGGTCGCCTGCGAGGCGGCCACCACCCGGGGCATCACCCGGCACATCCGCCGGACGCTGGGCGTGGACAAGGATCGGCTGACCTCGCTCGGCTACTGGAGAGCCCCGTGAGAGGCCGGCTCGGCACCCTCACCGCGCTGTACGTCACGCAGTACCTCGGCATCGGCTTCATCACCGTCGGACTGACCGCCATCCTGCGCGACGGCGGCACCTCGCTGGACACCCTCGCGCTGCTCCAGGTCGTCGGCGTGATCTGGCCCGTCAAGTTCCTCTGGGCGCCGATCCTCGACCGGTACGGCTCCCGTCGGCACGGCCACTACCGATCCTGGCTGCTCGTCCTCCAGAGCGCCCTGGTGTTGGCCCTGCTGGCCCTGCTGCCGTTTCCCCGTCCGGCCGACGCGCTCGGTCCGGTCATCGCGATCTGCGCCGCGTACGTCTTCTTCTCCGCCACCCAGGACATCGCCGTGGACGCCGTCGCCGTGCGGATGCTCCACGAGGCGGACCGGGGGACCGGCAACGGCATCCAGGTGGCGGCGAGCTACCTCGGCAACCTGCTCGGCGGCGGCGCCTGCGTACTGGTCTACGACCGGTTCGGCTGGGTGCCGGCGGTCGGCCTGCTGGCCGCGATGACCGCGGTCGGGCTGCTGGTGGTGTGGCGGTTCGCCGAGCCGGCCCGTACCGATCGGGTCGACCGCGTCGGTACCGCCTACCGGGCGCTGCTGTCGGTGTTCGGCCAGCCCGGCTGCCGGCGGTGGACCTTCGGCGTCGTGCCACTGGTCTACGTCGGCGCGGGCATGGCGTACGCGCTGGTCACGCCCGCCCTGGTGGACGCGGGATGGTCGTTGGGCCGGATCGGGGTGGTGACCGGTGTGGTGACCAGCGCGCCGGCCATCGTGGCCGGGCTGGTCGCCGGGGTTGGCGTCGGCCGGTTCGGTCGCGGCACCATGCTCGTGGCCGGCGGGGTGGCCCTCGTGGTGTCGACGACGATGCTGCTGCCGTTGCTGAACGGCCGTGCCCCGCTGGGCGGGACCGTCGTCGCCCTCTGCTGCTTCATGGTGGCCTACACGATCGCCAACGTCGTGCTCTACACGGTCAACATGGACTATTCGCGGCCGGGAACCGGTGGCACCGATTTCACCGTCCTGTCGTCGTTCGGCCTGGTGTGCTCGTTCGTCGCCTCCTCGCTGGGCCTGGCGGCCGCGGACCGGGTCGGCTACCCGCCGGTGGCGGTCGCCGCCGTCGTGCTGGTGGCCGCCGGGGTCGCCCTCGGTCTGGCGCACCAGCGTCGGTTCCCGCGCACACCCCACGCCGCCTCCGAACCGGCTACCGAGCGCAGGTCGACCGGCGTACGGGCGGCGGTGTGACGCTCACCCAGCCGGTCACCGCTCCCACGGCGTCGGCCCGACCACCACACCGCTGGCTCGTCCTGGCCGTGCTCTGCGTCGCCCAGCTCGTCGTGGTGCTGGACAACACGGTGCTGACCGTGGCGGTGCCGGTGCTCACCAGCGAGCTGGGCGCCAGCACCGCCGACGCGCAGTGGATGATCAACGCGTACGCCCTGGCCCTGTCGGGGCTGCTGCTCACGGCCGGCGCGGCCGCGGACCGGTACGGCCGACGCCGGATGCTGCTCGCCGGGCTCGTCCTGTTCGGACTCGGCTCACTGGCGGCGGGCCTCGCGAGCAGCAGCGGTCAGTTGATCGCCGCACGGGCGGGGATGGGCGTCGGCGGGGCGCTGCTGGTCACGTCGACGCTCGCGGTGGCGATGCAGGTCTTCGACGGGCCCGAACGCTCCCGCGCCATCGGCATCTGGGCCGCCACCAGCGCGTTCGGCTTCGCGGTCGGGCCGCCGATCGGTGGCACCATCCTGGCCCACCTGCCGTGGGGTGCCATCTTCCTGCTGAACGTCCCCATCGTGCTGGTCTGCCTGCTCGTCGGGAGGGCGCTCGTTCCCGAGTCCCGCGGCACGACCGGGGGCCGGCTCGACGGGTGGGGCGCGGCGCTCTCCACCGCGGGGCTGACCGCGGTCGTCTTCGCGATCATCGCCGGGCCGGAGCGGGGTTGGGCCTCGACCGAGGTGGTCGGTACGGCGGGTGCCGGCGTACTCCTGCTCGGCTGGTTCGTCCGCTGGGAGCGGCGGATCGCCCACCCCATGCTGGACCTGCACTTCTTCCGGAACCGGCAGTTCGTCGGCGCGGTGTCCGGGGTCGTCCTGGTCACCTTCGGGGCGACCGGCGCGCTGTTCCTGCTGACCCAGCACCTCCAGTTCGTCCGTGGCTATCCGGCCTGGGAGGCGGGCCTGCGCATGGCCCCCTTCGCGCTGTCCATCGTGCTGCTCAACGTCAGCGGGGTGGCGGCCGCCGTGATCCGTCGTCTCGGGCTGGCCGCCGCCATCGCCGTCGGCATGACCCTGCTCGCGGCCGGCCTCGCGGCGGTGACCCTCCGGTCGGACGACGGGTACGGGGTGCTGCTCGCTGGCCTGCTCGTCATGGGCGTCGGCTGCGCGCTGGCCAACCCGGCGATCGTGGAGGCGGTGATGAGCGCGATCCCGGCCGAGAAGGCCGGCGCCGGCGCCGGAGTGGACGGGACCATGACCGAGGTCGGCAGCAGCCTCGGCATCGCCGTACTCGGCGCGGTCCTGAACGCTCGGTTCGCGGCGCTGCTGCCCGCCGCGCTGGCCGGCGCGGACTCGTTCCCGGCGGCGCTCGCCGCCGCGCGGGAGGGACCGCAGCGGGCGGCCGTGACCAGCGCCTTCGCCTCCGCGCTGGAGACCGGGCAACTGGTCGGCGCGGCCGCGGTGCTGGCCGGTGGTCTGCTCGCCGCCGCGCTGCTGCGCCGCGCGCACACCGCCCGGACGCCGACGGCCGGCGGTTAGGCCGGCGGCTCGACCGCCTCGGCGAGCACCTCCAGCACGTGCCGGTACGGCTGCCCGGTGGCCCGACTCATGCCCATCTCGCAGGTGCGGTTGCAGGAGGCGTACGCGTCGTGCGGGCGCTCGTTGACCTCGGCGGCCTGGGCGGCGGTCGCGCCGGCGGTGACCTCGGGGTGCAGCAGTCCCCGGTCACCGGCGAAGGCGCAGCAGCCCCAACTGTCCGGCACGGTCACCGTGTCGGCGACGGCCCGAGCCACCGTGTGCAGGTCGTCGACGCCGTCGAGGTGCACTGTGGAGCAGGTGGGGTGCAGCGCGAGCGAACCGAGTCGCCGGGCCTCGGGCAGCGCCGGCAGCAGGTGCCGCGCGGTGAAGGTGACGCTGTCGACGAAGCGCAGCCCGGCGTACCGCGCCCGGTCTTCCTCGGCGAGCGCGGCGGTCAACTGGGCGAGACCGTGGGTGCAGGACGACGCGTCGCACACGACGGGCAGCCGGCCGTGGTCGCTGGCGGCCCAGAGCACGGCCAGGGTGCGCTCGGCCATCTCGCGGTGCCCGGCCGGGTAGCCCTTGGACTGCCAGGGCGTCCCGCAGCACAGACCCGCCGTGCCGGCCGGTACGACCACCGGCACCCCGGCCAGGTCACACAGGCGCAGGAACGCCGCCGCCGAGCCGCCGGACGGACCGTCCTGGGCCGCGAAGACGCTGCCGATGCAGGCCGCGAAGAACACCGCCTGGGCGTCCGGCGCGCTGCGCGGCGTCGGACGGGACGCGCCGGCCCGGGGGATGTCGTCGCTCCACTGTGGTACGAGTTCGGTGCCACCGAGGGACCGGATCACCCCGGTAGCGGCGCGGACCACCGGCGTCGGGGTGACGTGCGCGGCGTTCAGCCCGACCCGGACACCGGTCACGGCGGCCTTCCAGTGCCGCGCCACACCGGCTGCGGTGCGCTGCGCGCGCGGGCTGTGCCGCTCGGCGCGCAGCCGCTTCATCGCGGCTCCGGTGTCGATGCCGACCGGGCAGGCGGTGACGCAGAGGCTGTCGGCGGCGCAGGTGTCCACCGCCGCGTACGCGTAGTCGTCGGTCAACTCCCGGCGGCGCTCCTCGTCACCGGCGGCGGTGGCGAGGGCGATCTGCCGTTGCAGCACGATGCGCTGCCGGGGCGTGGTGGTGACGTCGGCGGTGGGGCAGACCGGCTCGCAGTAGCCGCACTCCACGCAGGCGTCCAACTCCTCGTCGACCGTCGGGACGGCCTTGAGCTGCCGCAGGTGCACGCTCGGGTCGTCGTTGAGCAGCACGCCCGGGTTGAGCAGGCCGCTCGGGTCGCACAGCCGCTTCAGTTCGCGCATGACGTCGTACAGCTCGTCGCCGTACTGCCGGCGGACGAAGGGCGCCATGGCCCGGCCGGTGCCGTGTTCGGCCTTGAGGGTGCCGCCCTCGGCGAGCACGAGGTCGACCATGTCGTCGGTGAACCGCGCGTAGCGGTCGATCTCGGCCGGCGTGTCGAAGGACTGGGTGAGCATGAAGTGCAGGTTGCCGTCGCGCGCGTGTCCGAAGATCACCGCGTCGGCGTACCCGTGCCGCTCGAACAGGTCGATCAGGCCGTCGCAGGTGCCGGTCAGGCGGGGCATCGGCACCGCGATGTCCTCCAGCAGGGCCGTGGTGCCGGGTGGTCGGGCCCCGGCGACCGCCGTGTAGAGGCCCTTGCGCAGGTGCCAGAGCTTGGCCCGCTCGCGCGGGTCACGGGTCAGCTCGGTGCCGGTGACGGCCGGCAGCCGGTCGAGCACTCGCCGGGCGTCGGCGAGCGTCGCGGCCAGGTGCTCCGCGCTGTCCTCGGCGAACTCCACCAGCAGCGCCGCGTGACCGGTGACGGTCATCCCGCGCAGGGTCGCGCTCGCGCCGGGGTCGCGCTGGCTGACCCGCAGCGCGGCCGCGTCCAGCAGCTCGGCGGTACGCGCGCCGGCGGCGAGCAGGGCGGGCAGCGCGTCGGTGGCGTCGGTGAGACCGGGCAGGATGAGCAGCCCGGTGGCGGCATGGGGGTGGATCTCGACGGTGCGGAAGACGGCCTCGGCCACGAAGCCGAGGGTGCCCTCGCTGCCGATCATCAGGTGGGCGAGCATGTCGACCGGGCTGCTGTGGTCGAGCAGCGAGTTCAGTCCGTACCCCATGGTGTTCTTCATCGCGAACAGCCGCTCGACGGTGGCCCGCGAGCCGGGGTCGGACCGCACCCGGTCGCGCAGCCGCAGCAGCCCGGCGTGCAGCTCGGGTTCGGCGGCCCGCAGCCGCTCGTCGGCGTCGCGGGCGGCGGAGTCGACGACCGTGCCGGACGGCAGCACGAAACGTAGCGACTCCATCGTGCGGTACGCGTTGTCGGTGGTACCGCAGGTCATCCCGCTGGAGTTGTTGGCCACCATGCCGCCCACCGTGCAGGCGGCCTCGCTGGCCGGGTCCGGGCCGAGCCGCCGGCCGTAGCGGGCCAGCCGGGCGTTGGCCTGCCGGATCGTCAGCCCTGGCTGGAGCCGGATGCGCCGCCCGTCGTCGAGGACCTCCGCGTCGCGCCAGTCGGTGCGCACGTCGACCAGGACCCCCGCGCCGCCGGCCTGCCCGGCGAGGCTGGTGCCGCCGCCGCGCAGGGTCAGCGGCACCCCGGCCTCGCGGGCGCCGGCCATCAGCGCGCCCACCTCGGCCGCCGAGGCGGCGCGGACCACCGCCTGCGGCTCGAACAGGTACGGCGAGGCGTCGTGCGCCGCCGCGAGCCGCCGGGGCAGCTCGGCGCTGGCCCGGCTCGGGTCGTCGAGGCGGGAGCGCAGCAGGTCGGCGACCTCGCGGGCGCGGACGCCGGCGGCGGTCGGCGCGGGTACGACGGTGCTCATGGGCGGATCCTCCCGTGCGGGGGCGGTCAGTCGGACGCGACGATCAGCAGCCTGGTCGGGGCGGTGCCGCCCGGCGCGGGTAGCCGCAGCGGCTCGCGGCCGGGGGTGATGCTGCCGAGCACCGAAGCGTGCCGCGCGCCGGTGCCCGAAGGCAGGGTGCCCGGCAGCCCGTGCACGGTCAGGTAGCCCAGCAGCGCGAACGCCAGCGCCTCCTTGGCGTCCGACGGGACACCCACCTCGTCGCTGGACGTCAGGTCGACGCCCGGCAGCTCGTCGACGAGCATGCCCATCAGCGTGGGGTTGTGCGCCCCGCCGCCGGAGACCACGAGCCGGGTGACGCCGTGCGCGCGGCAGGCGTCGGCCACCGTGACCGCCGTCAGCCGGGTGAGCGTGGCCAGCACGTCCCGCGAATCCGGGGTGGGCACGTCGGCCAGGGCGGCGAGCAGGTACGGCAGGTGGAACAGCTCCTTGCCGGTGCTCTTCGGGCCGGGCAGCCGGTAGTACGGCTCGTCGAGCAGCCGCCGCAGCAGCGCCGGGCTCACCTGCCCGGCGGCTGCCCCGCGCCCGTCCCGGTCGTACTCCTCGACGCCGCCGCTGAAGTGGCGTACGGCGGCGTCGAGAAGCGCGTTGGCCGGTCCGGTGTCGAACGCGAGAGGGTCGGCGTCCGCTGCGACGACCGTGATGTTGGCGATCCCGCCCAGGTTGAGGGCGGCCGGGATGCCCGGCAGACCGCGCAGCAGCAGCGTGTCGAAGAGGGCGACGAGCGGTGCGCCCTGGCCGCCGGCCGCGACGTCGCGGCTGCGCAGATCGGCCACGACCGGAAGTCCGGTGGCCTCGGCGATCCAGGCCGGCTGACCCAGTTGCAGGGTGCCCCGGACCGTGCCGTCCTCGACCCAGTGGTGCATGGTCTGGCCGTGTGAGACGACCAGGTCGGCCCGCCCCTCGCACAGCTCGGCGAGGGCTCGCGTGCCGGCTGCGGCGAACGCCTGGCCGATGCCGGTGTCCAGCACGCAGATCGCCTCGGTGGTGGTCGGCGCGGGTGGCAGGGCGGCGGCGATCCGGGCCCGCAGCTCGTCCGGGTACGGGTGGCTGAGCCGGCCCAGCGGGCGCATCCGCAGGGTGTCGCCGGTCAGCTCGAACTCCGCGGCGGCGGCTTCGATGCCGTCGTACGAGGTGCCGGACATCAGGCCGATCACGCGCATGGCGGTCTCCTTCATGCCCGGCCCACGGGTGCCGCCGTCGTCTCGTCGTCATCGTCGACGCGGCTGTGGTCGTACGGCGTCGGGGCCGGGTGGAACCAGCTCGACACCACGCCGACGGCCAGGGTGATCAGCACGCCGATCGGCACCAGCCACTGTGCGGCGATGGCGGTCGCGGTGGTGGTGCCGGCCGTCGTCACATCGATCTTGACGTAGCGGACGATGTACGTCATCACCGCGATCGTGACGAGGAACGCGATCACCGCGTCGACCTGGTTGGCCCGCTTCACGAGGCGGCCGAGCAGGAACGCGCCGAGCAGCGCTCCGTAGGTGTAGCCGGCGATGGTCAGACCGGTCAGGTAGACGTTTCCGGTGCTGGAGCTGAACGCGCAGGCGAAGATCGCCATCAGCACCGCCCAGACCAGGGTCATCACCCGGGCGAGGCGGAGCATGGCGTCGTCCGACGGGACCTTCTTAAAGAAGCTGTGGATGAAGTCGGCGACCGTGGAGTTCGACATCGAGTTCAGCGCCGACGACAGCGACCCCATCGCCGCGCCGAGGATGCCGGCGACCAGCAGGCCCGAGATGCCCACCGGCAGGGCGTGCAGGATGAAGTTCGGGTACAGGTTGTCGGTGCTGTTCAGGCCCAACTCCTTGAAGGTCTGGCCCTTGTTGTACGACCAGAGCAGCGCGCCGACCAGCGAGAACGCCGCGAACTGGATGACCACGAAGATGCCCGAGGAGACCATCGCCAACTGGCCCTCGCGCAGCGTGCGGGTCGACAGGATGCGCTGGACGATGAGCTGGTCCGACCCGTGGCTGGCCATCGCGAAGATGGCGCCACCGATGATCGCGGTCGGCAGCGCGAACGGGCTGGTGAGCACGTGCGCGAGGTCGAAGTTGGTGTCGAAGAGCTGGAACTTGCCGGCGTCCAACGCCTGCGAGTAGCCGTCGAACCCGATGGCGTGGCTGAGCACCGCGACGGCCAGGATCGCCCCGCCGAGGTAGAGGCCCATCTGGATGGCGTCGGTCCAGATGACCGCCTTGATGCCACCGAGGTAGGTGTAGACCACCGTGATCAGTGTCAGCACGATGATGATCGCCTGGTAGCCGACGTTCAGCCCGAACTCGTCGAGGAGCAGCTTGATCGGGATGGCCGAGGCGAACAGTCGTACGCCCTCGGCGAGCAGGCGGGTGAAGACGAAGGTGATCGACGCCAGGCCCTGGAGTTTCAGGCCGAACCGCTCACCGAGGTACTGGTAGGCGCTGACGAAGCCACCCCGCTTGTAGAGCGGGATGAGTACCGCGGCCACGATCACGCGGCCGATCACGTAGCCGAGGGCCAGTTCGACGTTGCCGAAGCCCTGACTGCTGTACGCGCCGCCGGGCACGCTGATCACCGTCAGAACGCTTGTCTCGGTGGCGACCACGGAGAACGAGACGGTCCACCAGGGCAGTTTTCCCTCGCCCACGAAGTAGTCCTTGGACGACTTCTGTTTACCGGACAGGCGTAGTCCGACGGCGGCGATCACCACGAGGTACAGCACGATCACGACAAGGTCGAGTTGACGCACGGTTCACTCCCAACCAGCGGGGTTGTCAATAAGTGACGTTGGCCCACACTAACCCGAAACTTTTTGCCAGTGCCCGTCCGGTCTGGTTACGCTGTGGTCTCAGCCTGCCGATACGGGGCGGACGCGAGGCCCAAACGGTGCGTTGCCGGCGGATTCTCAACGATCTGGCGCGCGTCGCCGAACTGGTCAGGGAGCACTCGCCCGGTCGGCGACTGAGTCACCAGCGAGAGGAACGAACACCCCGTGGACCTCAGCACCCTCGGCACCGAGACCCGCAACGACAACACCACCGACCTCGACCGCATGTCGCCCACCGAGATGCTCCTCGCCATGAACGACGAGGACCACACGGTCGCGGACGCCGTCCGCCGGGCCGTGCCGGACATCGCGGCCGCCGTCGACGTCGTCGTGGCCTCGCTGCGCCGAGGCGGTCGGTTGATCTACCTGGGCGCCGGCACCAGCGGCCGGATCGGCATGCTCGACGCCGTCGAGTGCCCACCGACCTTCGGTACGTCGCCCGAGCGGGTCGTCGGTCTGCTCGCCGGCGGGGCGGGAGCGTTCGGCGTCGCCGTCGAGGGCGCGGAGGACGACCCGGACCGTGCCGTCGCCGATCTCGACGCGATCGGGGTCAGCGACCGCGACACGGTGGTGGGGCTCGCGGCCAGCGGTCGTACCCCGTATGTGGTGGGTGGGTTGGCGCACGCCCGCGCGCGGGGGGCGAGCACCGTCTCCGTCGCCTGCAACACCGACGCGGTGATCAGCCGGCACGCCGACGTCGCCATCGAGGTGCCCACCGGCCCCGAGGTGCTCACCGGCTCGACCCGGCTCAAGGCCGGCACCGCCGAGAAGCTCGTCTGCAACATGCTCTCGACCGCCACGATGGCCCGGCTCGGCAAGGTCTACGGCAACCTGATGGTGGACATGAACGCCACCAACGCCAAGCTCGTCGACCGGGCGCGTCGCATCGTCGCCGAGGCCGCCGACACCGATCTCGACACGGCCGCGGAGGCGCTGGCCGCGGCGCACGGCCATGCCAAGACGGCCATCGTGCTGCTGCTCGCGCACTGCACCGCTGAGGAGGCCGCGGCACGGCTGCGCGAGGCCGACGACGACGTCCGGGCGGCCGTCGCGGCCTGACCGGCCGTCGCGCCGGGGCGGTCAGCGGTTGACGTACGCGGCGAGGCCGCCGAGTTCCTCGTTGGCGATGAACACCGACCGCACGTTGAGGATGGCCTCCTCCACGTGCGTGTCGCAGCCCCAGGCCGAGTCGCCCCACGAATCGGCGATCTTGATCCTGGCGGGTGCGGAGCAGCCCTGGACCCCGCCGAGCTGGCAGTGCTCCGGATGCGGTCGGGCGGCCTGGGCGGCCGCGGCGTTACGCATCCGCTCGGTGAGCTCCGCGGCGGCGGCCGCACGCTGCTCCGCCTCGGCGCGCAACTGCCGCTCCGCGCGCACCGCCTTCGCCAGCTCCTCGTGGGCCGCCCTGGCGCGGGCCTCGGCGGCCGTCTTCGCCTGCTCGACGTGGTGACGCTCGATGGCCAGGGCCGCCGTGTCGGCGAAGACCCGGGCCAGGGCCAGGTCGGTGTCCTGCGGGACGCGCGGCGTGCGGTGGTACATGGCGAAGGTGCCCAACAGGCCGCCGTCGCGGGCCAGAATCGGCATCGACCAGCAGGCGGCGAGACCGGCCCGCTCCGCCAGCTCCCGGAAGTCCGCCCAGAAGGGGTCGGTGGCGATGTCGGTGATGATGACCGGCTCCCGCCGGTAGGCGGCGGTGCCGCACGAGCCGACACCCTCGCCGGTGGCGATCCCGTCGATGGCCTGGTTGTAGAACTCGGGCAGGCTCGGCGCGGCCCCGTGGCGCAGGTGCCGGCCGTCCTCGTCGGCGAGCAGCACGGAGACGAGCACCTGCTCGGGCGTCAGATCCTCGATGCAGCGGGCCATCCCGTCCAGCACCTCGGTCAGCGGCGCCTGACGGGCGATCTGCTCCAGCAGGGCGCGGTGCTCGACCATCAACCGCTGGGCGTGCTTGACCTGGGTGATCTCCACGCCGATCACCCGGATCCCGGTCACCGTGCCGTCGGCGTCGCGGCGCGGCTCGTAGGTGAAGTCGAAGAACGCCTCCCGCGCGTGCGGGCCGACGCCGAGCATGATCCGGGCGTCCCGACCGGTGTACGGCTCGCCCGTGCGGTAGACCTCGTCCAGCAGGTCGAGGAAGCCCTGACCGGCCAACTCGGGCAGCAGCTCGGCGACCGTGATCCCGGTGCGGGCGCGTTCGGAACCGATGGCGGCGAAGAACGCCGGGTTCGCCGCCTCCACCACGTGCGTGGGCCCCCCGAGGGACGCGAACACCGCGATGGACTGCCCGAACAGCGCCCGCAGATCCTCCTGCGCCGCCTGTCCGGCGTCCGAAGACCGTACGGCGGTCGCCCGCTGGTTCGGTACCGCCGTCATGCTGTGGTCGCCTCTCTCCGGTACGGCTTCCGTCGCTGCACCGCTGGATCGCGGTCCGCTCACCCCGGCCAGGATACGAAGAGGGCCGCGAAGCCGCCGGGCAGGGCGCGGATCAGTCGCTCTCGTCCACGAACTTGTAGTAGCTCGCGCGGAATCGTTGCAGCAGCGCGCGCATGAACTCCGGGCCGGCCTCCGGCGACACCCGGTGCGCGCCGGCCGGCACGCCGTTGTCGTAGAAGTCCTGTGCGACTGCACCCCACTCCGGATCGAGAATGGTCAGCGACACCGGTTGGCCGGGCTGCCAATTGAACTCGGCCACCCGATGTTTGGTGTGCTTGGCGAACGTGTACAGCGCCACCCTGGTCGCCGCCTGCTCGGTCATTCCTGCCTCCTGGTTCACTGCGTGCGGCTCACTCACCACGGGCTCGGCGGGCGGAAGGCGTTCCACGCCTCGCCCGTGATCGTGCCGCGGGCACGGATCTCGTTGAAGCGGTCCATCGCACCGGACAGCGCCTGCTCACTCAGGCCGGTGCCGCGCAGCCGCTCGGCCAGCGCCGCCGGGTCGGTGTCCTGGAGCCGGGCCATCGTCTCCGGGCTCAGCGGCCGGTTCATCTGCTGCGTCACGAAGTCCGAGCGCAACGGTTCGGCGTTCGACTCGGGGAACGAGTAACCGTGGTCGATGGCGACCAGCCGGCCGTCGGGCCCGGTCAGGTAGTTGAGCATGTGCCGGTCGGTGTTGCCGCTGATGTAGTCGAGGACCGCCATCCGCTCGCCCTCGACGGCCGAATAGGCGTTGGTCGGGCGGCCCGGGGTCGTGTTCTCCACGAACTCCTGCATCGACCCGGCCCCGTGCGGTCCGTCCCAGCGCGCCGTCGTCGGCACCAGGCCGAAGCCCAGATCCTCGTCCAGGCGCGAGGCGGCGACCTCACGCGGGGCCAACTCGTTCTCCGGGATGGACGAACGAACCTGGACGAACTCGTTCTCCGGCACGTTCGGCTTGTAGACGCCGTGCGTACCGTCGGTGAACGTGACCTCGTACGCGTCGTTGACGTGTCCGCCGGGGTCGAGTTCGGTCATGCTGTGTACCTCTCTGCCGAGCAGCCGCAACTCGGCCTCGCTCGCGTGATCAGGCGTCAGCGGATCGGCGTTGGAGCCGGAGTCCGGCGCGGCATTCCCGTCGGGGTCCGTCGGCTCTTCACCACCGTGCGACGTGCCACCGTCGTGCGACGTGCCACCGTCGTGCGACGTGCCACCGCCACCGCCCGGCCCGCCACCGCCCGGCCCGCCACCGCCCGGTCCGCCACCGCCCGGTCCGCCACCGCCCGGTCCGCCGCCGCTTGGCCCGCCGCCGCCCGGTCCGCCGCCGCCCGGTCCGCGGTCGACGTCGGGTGGCCAGTCGTCCTGCCGGGCCCACGGCGGCGGCTGGCCGCCGCCCGCCGGGTCGGTGTAGCCGCGCGCGCCCGGACCGGGGGCCGGCATGTCGGTGGAGCGCGACCCGCCCGGGGTACGCCGCAGGCCCCGCAACGCCGTGCGCAGGGCGTCGAGCAGTTCGCCGAGCTTGGAGAGGATTGGCCGCAGGCGGCTGACGCTGCGGGCCAGCGCCGTGAGGAGCCCGGAAACCTTGGCGGCCCACTTGGCGACGAGCGAGGAGACCTGCGCGGCGACCAGGGGAGTGGCCGCGCCCAGGGTCAGGCCGGCCTCGGCGAGCCACACCCACAGCCGGACGGCGAGGACCGAGACGAAGTCGGCGATGAGGTCCCGGACCAGTTCCCGGACCAGCGCCACCAGCAGGCCCGCGCCCTCGACGACGGTGCCGATCAGATCGGTGGCGTCCGCCAGGCCGGCGAGATGACGCAGGTGCTGGTCGCTGTAGCGGCGGTACGCCTCGGACGCGGGGCCCGTCCAGGTGGCGATCTCGGTCCGGACCGCCTCGGACAGGGCGGTGGCCTGGTCGCTGACCTGCCGGGAGACGTTGTGCCACGTCTGCGCGTACGCGGTGATCTGGTCCGGGTCGCCGGCCAGCCAGTCGAGGGCGTCGGAGAGTGGCTTGACGTGCTCGATGAGCCAGGCCACCCCCCACGAGACGATCGAACCGATCGGGTCGACGCAGGTCGCCAGCACCTCCATCGACGTACCGAAGCCGCCGATGGTCAGGTCGACCCAGGAGCCGCTCTCGATGCCGTTGCGCAGGTCGACCAGGCTCTCGACGAGCCCGAGGCCGCTGTACGAGGTGGTGGTGTCCTGCCGGGCAGCGATCAGCGGGTTCGCGACGTCGGTGCTCACCGGTGCATCCGCCCGAGGGAGGTGGAGATCGTCGCGTCGGTGTCGTGGTAGGCGTCCACCGTCTCGTCGAGCGCCCTGGCCGCGCTGTGCAACGCCTCCTGCGCCGCCGCGAGCGCCTCGGCGGCCGGGCCCTGGAGGAAGTCCAGCAGGAAGGGGAGCGCCTGACAGACGGGCAGGTGCCCGTACGCGTCGGCACCCATCCGCACGTACGCGGCCGCGTCGTGTGCGATGCCGATTCCCGTGGAGATCCGGTCGACGGAACGGGCGTGTGTGCTCACCGCCGCCGTGGTGACCTCGAAGCCGGCTGCCTCAGCGCCCACGGTCACCCCACGGGCCGTACCCCTGCTCGTCCTCCTCGGGCACCTCCGGGAAGCGCGACTCGTAGCTGCCCACGACGGCGCGGGCGGTCTCGGAGTCGGCGCCGACGGTCTCGGCGGCCGCCTCGGCCACCTGCGGCGTCAACCGGCCCTGCGCCCGGCGCATCACGGCCAGCACCTCGGCGGCGATCTCGTCCGCCCGCCAGCGCAGCACCCGGTCGTCGAGCCGCAGGTCGGTCATGGCGCCGGACGCGGCGACGGTGACCTGGACCGCGCCGTCCGCGCCCTCGGCGGTCGCCGACATCGCCGCCACGCGCTCCGACAACTCGTGCGCACGGGCGGCCCGCTCGGAGATGCCCGCCGCCCAGGAAGCGACGAAGTCTTCGGTCGCCGCGCCGAAGTCCGCGTTCGGGAACTGCGCCATCAGACCTCCCCCGGGTGACCACCGCCGGCCGCACCCGGGGTCGGCCCGAGGCGGCGCAGCCAGCACACGATACGCCCTCACTCTCCGACGTGGAGCCCGCGCCGTCCGCCCGAACGGCGACTCCCGGCCGCTCGGGTGAGCGGCCGGGAGCCATCGATCGGGGGTACGGGTCTGGCGTGGACCCGCTACCCGCTCAGCCGCGGATCCACTGCTGGTTGCTGCCGCCGGTGCACGTCCAGATCTGCACGGCGGTGCCGTTGGCCGTGCCCGCGCCGTTGACGTCCAGGCAGAGCCCCGAGGCGACGCCGGTGATCGTGCCGTCGCCGTTGACGCGCCACTGCTGGCCGCCGCCGCCGTTGCAGGTCATGATCCGCGCGCGGCTCCCCGTCGAGCTGCTGGCCACGTCGAGGCACTTGTTGCCGTAGACGGTGAGCTGGTTGCTGCTGGTGAGCGTCCACTGCTGGTTCGCGCCGCTGTTGCAGTCCCAGATCTGCACGACCGCGCCGTCGGCCTGGCTCTGGCCGTTGACGTCCAGGCACCGGTTGGAGCCCGCGCCCCGGATCGTGCCGGTCGCACCCGGTTCACCGGAGTTGCCGACCGGCGTGACGGAGAGGTTGTCGAACTGGGCGCTGACTCCCTGACCCGTGCCGTAACCGATCTGGCCGGCGACCCAGGTCGAGTCGGAGGCCGTGCCGACGGTGGTGCCGTCGATGCTCGCCGTGAGGGTGCTCCCGTTGAGCGTCAACGCCAGGGTGTGCCAGCGCCCGGTGCCCAGCGCCGAGGTGTTCCCGCTGGCCAGCGTGCGCCAGTTGCCGCTGGTGTTGTTGCTCCGGATCGACCACGCGCCACCGTCGGTCACCCGGAAGTAGTAGCCGTTCAGGTTCTGCGGCCCCTGGTGGTTGTACGTGTTCGCCCGCCCGATGAGCTGCGCGTAGCCGGACTTCTCCAGCATGACGTCGGAGGAGAGCGTGTAGTTACGCCAGCTCAGGTCACCCAACAGCGTGTACGGCTCGGCCTGGCCCGACGTCCAGAAGATCGGCGTCTGCTCCGACATCTGCCGGACGCACCGGCCCGAGTGGCCGCCCCCGCAGGCCGCGATCTCGAACGAACCCTGCTGGTCCATCAGGTACTTGGCCTCACGCCCGACGTCGTAGCTGTCGAACGTGTCGCTGTACGGCAGCTTCAGGGTGCCCTGCGCGGGGCTGGTCGCCGTGCTCTTGCCCTGCCCGCTGGTGGTGGTGATGCTGTAGACGTAGCCGGGCTGGACGGTGAGCGAGAAACGCCCGCCGCTCGGCGTGAGGTCGCTGCCCCGCACGAAGTGGTCGGCGCTGTTGTTCGACCTGACGTTCGTGGCCCAGACGTGGACGGTGCCGGTGGACAGTCCGCCGGTGACGGTGAAGTCGAGGGTCTGCGCCGATCCGGCGTCCATCGTCTCGATGATGGTGCTGTAGTCGCTGTTGTTGGTGGACTTCAGCGACACGTAGCTGCCGTTGTTGCGGTTGCCGCCGAGGTAGCCGCTCGAAGAGTCGAGGTAGCGCCAGCCCGGGGCGGTGAACTGCGTCGTCTGTGCCATCACCCAGGTGCTCTTGCCGATCGAGTAGGCGCCGGACCAGGGCTGCTGGGCCACCGCCACGCCCGTGGTCGCCCACGGGATGTTGGGGGTGATGGCGGCGATGGCGGGCCAGTTGATGTAGCCGGTCATCTTGCCGTCGATGTAGCCACGGTTGATGCCCCGGGCGAGCGCCTGCGCGCCGGCGTTGTAGTCGTCGGAGCCGTTCTCGCTGGCCCAGAGCGCCTTGCCGGTGGATATCGCGTTGTTGGAGCTGGGGCAGCTGCTCTGGGCGCTGCGGTAGCCGCAGACGTAGTGGCTGCCGAAGACCTGTACGGCGTTGGCGAACGCCGGATCGCGCAGCGACTCGTCGGCGGCGCCCCAGCCGAAGTCGTCCGAGGCAACGATCTTGACGTTGCTGTAGCCGCGGGAGTTCAGGGTGGACCGCAGGTTCTTGTACCAGGTGGCGTTGTAGCCCTTCTCGTTCCATCCGCCGAGGTAGTTGATGGTCAGCCCGTGGGTGCCCGCGCAGTCCAGCCAGGCGACCAGGTACTCGATCGAGTCGTTGGACCAGAAGTTGCCGTTGCCGATCCAGCCCGGGGCTCCCCACGCCAGGCCCGCCAGGGCGATGTTGGGGTTGCGCGTCCGCGCCTGCTCCATCAGCCACCACTCGTAGCCCCGGTTGCAGTTGATGCTGCCCCGGGTGTGCTCGTGACTGGGCTCCGCGCCGGAGGTCGAGTTCGTGTCGCCGCCGATCTCCGTCTTCAGCAGCTGCATCGCAGCGCCACGGCCCGGCTTGAACAGGTAGTCCAGGATGTCACTGCGCTGCGGTTCCGGGTAGTCGATCAGAAGTCTGCTGTTGCCACCGCCGCCACTGACCGCGCCGATCCCGTCGAGCGCCCGTCCACCGGACCCGCCGTTGATCGTGATGGCGGTCGCCGCCTGAGCGGGGGAGGCGACGACGGTCAGTACGGCTGCCGCCCCGACGAGCGCCCCCACCAGGGCGGCCGTTAACCGACGTGGACGTCGCGTGTGTCGCCATGACCGGCGTCGTGCCGCCTCGCCGGCACCGCGCCGCCGACTCTCTCTACCGAACATCTGATTCGCCTCCCGGACCGTCCCGACACCCGAAGCCGTACGGCAGGTTGTCGAGCTGTCGCAAGGCGCTGGGGCCGATGATCGAAGATCGTTGATGAGCAGACGTCGTATGTTAAGCACCGCATGGATCGCCGGTCAATGCCACTACTACGCTCAATTACCGCCATTTGCATCGACGGACTTCGCGCAGAGACCTAAAAAGATTTGATGAATGTGGCCTGTCGGAGTACGGCCGAGTGGCTCGGCGGCGGAACCTGACGGTTCCGCCGCCGAGCGCGATCCCTACCCTTGCGCGCTGGAGGCGACCGCCGGGCTCAGCTTCGGGTCCACCGCTGGTTGGCGGCGCCGCTGCAGTCCCGGATCTCGGCGCGGGTGCCGTTGGCGGTCCCGTTGTTGACCAGGGCGAGGCACCGACCGGACCCGACCCCGGTGATCGAGCCGTCGGAGTTGAACCGCCACCGCTGGTTGGACTGGCCATTGCAGTCCCAGATGATCACCGAGCTGCCGTTCGCCGTGGCGGCGCCGTTGACGTCGAGACACTTGCCGCCGAACACCCGCAGTTCCTGCGACGCCGTCGAGGTCCAGCTCTGGTTGCTCTGGCCGTGGCAGTCCCAGATGATCGCCGCCGAGCCGTTCGTCTGCGAGGCGCCGTTGACGTCCAGGCAGCGGCCGGAGGCGGTGTTGCGCACCGCCGACGTGCTGCTCGGTGGCGGGGTGGTCGGGTTGCCGGTGGGCGACACGGTCGGGCTCGGCGTCGGGTCGGTGCTGCTGAACTGCGTGAAGAACCGCCACACCTCGCCCTTGGTCCAGGTCCGCGCGCCGCTGTCCCCGCCGCCGTCCACCGGGCCGGGGGTGTGCCCGCCGTCGAAGGCGGCCCAGACCACCGGATAGCCGGACCGGCAGCCGGAGTACGTGGTGGTGATGTGGGTCAGGCTGCCCGCTCTCGGCTCGGGAGGGCTCTGTGCCGTGCATCCGTTGTTCCGCACGAACGTGTCCCGCAGGGACCGCCCGGCGGAGATGTTGAGCACCGGGTCCCCGATGCCGTGGATGCCCATGTACGCGATCGGCTGGGTGCCGCCGCCGCAACCGCTGAGCTGGCCGCCGGAGTAGACGGCGACGGCGCGGAAGACGTTGGCGCGGGAGCAGGCCAGCGAGTAGCTCATGCCGCCGCCGTAGCTGAAGCCGAGCGCGAAGAGTTGCGACGTGTCGACGCAGAGGTCGGCCTCGATCAGGCTGATCATGTTGTCGACGAAGGTGACGTCCTGGCCGCCGGGGTTGGCCCAGCCGTTTCCGTTGCCCTGGGGGGCGACGAAGATGGTGCTGTTGTTGGCCTGCTGGCGCAGGCCGTAGTAGGACCAGGCCGCACCGTCGGACCCGCCGCCGTCGACGTCGTTCATGGTGCCGCCGTTCCAGTGGAATCCGAAGATCAGCCGGTACGGGTGGTTCCGGTCGTAGTTGTCAGGGATCCGCAGGATGAAACTACGGTTCTGACCGCTGCTCTGGATGGACCGTTGACCGCTGGTCAGCGTGGGCGCCTTGCCGCACCCGGCGGTTGCTGCGGCCGCTGCGACGTTCGCGGCCGACGCGGTGGTGCTCACGCCACCGGTCACTATCGCCGCACCCACGGTCGCGACGACGAGCGCCGCCGTCGCAAGAGAACCGAGGATGGGTCTACGTCCTGTCATGATGGGCTCCCGCCAATCGGCACGAAGTGATAGGTGAGGGGATCCACGGCGACCACGACACGCCACCGCTCACCGCTGCCGACGCCGCTCGGCGCGGACGAAACCCCGACGCGGTGTGCCCACGGACCGACCGGCTCGTCGCCATGGGTCTGCACCGCTGGTTCCGCCGCCCAAGCGGGACCAGAGGGTCGTCGAATCGTCGGCGGCCACGTCGTACGCCCGAACGCCACGCCCGGCCGTCGATCGGAGCACCCGGTCCACGGCCGAATCGATTCGGCCCCGACGCTAGATCTGGCAGTGAAATATGTCAATGCTGTGTCGAGTGGGTTGCGACCCGACGCGAGGGTCGGCGCTACGGCGCTGCTCGTACCCCGCTGAGGTTCTTGGTGATGCGCAGCAGCACCTGGTCCGGTGGCCCGTCGACGAACGCGGCCACGTCCGAGAGCGCGGCGATCAGCGGTAGTCCACGGCCGCCGATGGTCAGCGGCGCGGGAAGGTCGGCGTCGAGCTTGGCGGCGTCCGGGGTGCTGCCCCGGTTGCCGACCTCGAGGACACAGACGTCGTCGTCGATGCTGATCGTGAGGTCGACAGCGCCGCTGGGATCGGCGTGGATCACCGCGTTGGAGCACGCCTCGCTGATCAGGACCGCCAGGTTGGCGCGAACGTCGTCGCCGATGTCGGTCAGGCTCAGCAGGGTGGCGAGTATGTGCCGGGCTCGGGCCACCGCCGACGGCTGGCGCGGGAGCGACGCAGTCATGTCCACCCGCATCGCTCAGCCCCCTTCCAGACCCGTGCGTCGCCAGCCCGGATCACCCTGTCATACCCACGGCCGGGTGCCCCGATACCCGTGCCGCCACGACGGATCGGGAACCTTCGGAAGGCGTTCGGTCTCGGCATCTGGCACGGTAGGGGGCGAGCAGGCACCGCACAGCGGATCGGCGCAGCGCACGTGAGGGGGAGTGGTGGATTTCGCGTTGGCAACCCGGCGAGGGCGCGTCGGCACGGTGGTGGAGGTCGCCGGCGATCTGGACATGAGCACCACACCGCGTCTGCGTGACGGGCTGCTGGAGGCGGTCGAGAGCGGAACCCGGGTGGTGGTGGTCGACCTCGCTGCCGTCGGGTTCATGGACTCCAGCGGCCTGGGCGCGCTCGTGATCGCCTACAAGGCGATGCGGGCGCGGGACGGCTGGCTCTGCCTGGCTGGAGTCCAGCCTTCGGTACGCAAGGTGCTGTCGATCACATCGGTGGATCGGGTCATCGAATCCTTCGACACCGTGCAGGACGCCGAGGCGGCGTCCCCGGCGGCGTCCTGAGCGTGGTTCAGCGGGTGCTGGCGCGGGCGATGTCAGCGCCGGCGGCGGTACGGCGTGGCCCGTGGCTGTCGTACCAGTCGATGATGAGCAGGGTCGCGTCGTCGGCCAGCACCGGGCCGGCCGTCGCCAGCACCTTGTCCGAGAGCGCCCGGACCGCCTCGCGCGGGTGCAGGTGGGCGATCTCGAGCAGCGCCGCGGCCAGGTCCAGGTCGGCGGCATTGCGTTCGCGCATCCCGTCGGTGACGATCACCAGCCGGTCGCCGGGAAGCAGGGAGATGTCCCCGCTGCGGTAGCGCTCCTCGGGAAACATGCCCAGCGGGAAGTTGCTGGGCAGCTCCACCGGTACGACCCGGTCGCCCCGGACCAGCAGCGGCGGGACGTGCCCGGCGTTGAGCAGTTCGCAGCGACCGGTACGCAGGTCCATCCGGCCCAGCACGGCGGTCACGTACGCGCCGGGCACGTTGGCGTGCTCGGCGACGGCCCGGCTGGCCTGGTCGGCCTGCGCGACGAGGCTGTCGCCGCGACGGCGGGTGTTCCGCAGGCTGCCCACCCCGAGGGTGGCGGTCAGCGCGCTGGCCACGCCGTGCCCCATCGCGTCGGTGACGCTGACGTGCAGCAGGTCCCGGGCGAGGCTGTAGTCGAAGGTGTCCCCGCCGACACTGGCCGCCGGTTCCAGCCATCCGGACAGCGCGAAGGCGCCGGCCTCGCAGGTGAACGCGGCGGGCAGCAGCCGGCGCTGGATCTCCGCGGAGAGGGTGAACGGGCTGCTGCGCTGACCCCACTCGAACAGGTCGGTGTGCCGGCGGTTGGCGATGACCACGAACGCCAGCGCGTGCGCGGTCCGGGCGATCTGCGCGATGATCGACTCGTCCGGCTCCTGCGGAAGGTCGATCTCCAGCAGACCGATGGCCTCGCCGCGTTCGGTGACCGGCGCCAACACGGTCCACCGGCCGTCGCCCGTGAGCACCTGGGTGCCCTGCTGACGAAGGACCTGCTCGCGGGGGCCGCCGTCGAACGGCAGGACCTCGGCGGCCTCCTCGTCGTGGCGACGGCCCGGACCGCCGGGGGTCGGTTGGTGGGTCAGCCGGACCAGCGCGCGGCCGCTGAGGTCGGCGATCAGCAGCGAGACACTGGACGCGTGCAGCGCGGCGGCGATGGTGCCCGTGACCGCCTCGACCGCCTCCACCGGGGCGGCGTCCTCGGCCGCCTGCAACACCCCGGTCAGCACCGCCTGCCCGCTCTCGTCCACCCGTCGAGCATAGGCACCCGCTCGTCGGGCCGGGTGCGCTGCCTCGGCCCTCGCCGGTGCCGTTCCGGCCCAGCGCACCGCCTCGTCATGCCCGAGTCGGGGCAGTCGGACGTGTTCATCGCTGAGTAGTCACACAACTACTTGTCCGGCCGATGCAACTTCCCGGTACGGCGGTTCCGTTCTACCTCAGTCACGAGGAGGCAGTCGACGTGAAAGCCGAAGACGAGCAGGCATTCCGCGAGTTTGTGACGTCAGAGATGGCGTCATTGCGCAAGCTGGCGTACGTGACCTGCGGCGACTGGCACACGGCAGAGGACGCCGTCGCCAACGCGCTGATCAAGCTCTACCCGCGGTGGCGCAAGTTGGACCGACCCGATCTGTACGTCAAGACCATGGTCTACCGGGCCGCGATCGACGAGACCCGTCGGCCGTGGCGGCGCGAGCGACCGACCGGTGATGCCCTGCCGGACGTGGTGGTGCGGGATCCGGCCGTCGCGACCGACGAGCGGATGCGCCTGCGGGTGGCGCTCGACGCGGTGCCGGCCCGGCAGCGGGCCGCGGTCGTGCTTCGGCACTACCTGGGTCTGAGCCTGGAGGACACGGCCGGCGTCCTCAACTGCACGGTCGGCGCGGCCAAGAGCCAGGCCTCGCGGGGCCTGGCGAAACTGCGCGAGTCACTCGCCGCCGAACGCGTCAATCTCAGCGGGAAGCCGATGGAGGAGTGGACCAATGCAGTTGCGTGACCTGGTGGACACGGTGACGGGTGACGAACCGCCGATGGCCCGTACCGTCGACGACATCATCGCGTTGGGGCGGCGTGCCGAGCGGCGTCGCCGCGTCGGGTTCACGTCGGCCGGTGCGGCGGGCCTGGTCGCGGTCGCCGGCGTGCTCGTCCTGCCCGCCCTGGGCGCCGAACAGAACACCACTCCGGCTCCGGCCCCGGCCGGCGCAACGACGTCCAAGCCCGGCCAGGCCGCGTGGTCCGACGCCGAGCCGTTCACCTTCACCTTCACCGGGTACGACGCCGGCACGCTGCACGTGCAGGACCCGATCGTCGCGTCCACCGCTTACCAGATCGCCTCCGTCTACTCCGACCGTCACGACTCGAACGACAGGCCGGTGAGCGAGGGGGAGGCTGATGCCCCGGGCGTCGGCACCGAGATGGAGAGCAAGAAGGGGGCCGCCGACGACAAGCCGAACCTGTGGGCCTACCTGACCGTCTACCGACCGGGCGCCTTCGACGCCACCGGCATCAAGGGTGGTAAGAGCGTCACCGTGGCGGGGCGCAAGGCCGTGCGGGCGACCCTGCCGGTCGGTCTCGACCCGCGCAATGAGCCGGACACCCGCAACAAGCTGTTCGCCTGGGAGTACACCGACAACGCCTGGGCCGCTGTCACGTCGGTCTCCTCGGACGAGGCCACGCCGACCTTCGAGGACCTGAGCGGCCTGGTCGAGGGCCTGAAGCCCAGCCGGCCGACGCCGGCCCTGGTGCCGTTCACGATGGGCTACGTCCCGGCCGGCTACCAGCCGCTGCAGATCGGCACGCACGCGATGCCCGGCCTCAGCGGCATCGCGGCGGCCCGCGCCGGTGACTACGGGGGCGCGACGTACACCAAGCCCGCCGCGCCCACCTCGGGTCTGACCGCGCCCTACGACTCGGCCGAGGACGGCATCGAGAACGGGTTCAACATCTTCGTCACCCCGAACACCAGCTCGAACCAGTCGCCCGAGCCCGGTGCCACCAGGTGCTACGACGCATCCGAAGAGAGTGGCCGGAACGCCGACGGCGGCTTCTGCAACATCTGGAGCGCCGACGGCAGGGTCGTCCTCCAGGTCAGCTCCGCGGGTCTCGGTGACCAGCTGTCCCAGGCCGAGCTGAAGAAGATCGCCAAGGGGATCACGGTGGCCGACGTCCGCAACGAGTCGAGCTGGACGCCCGCCGCGACAGCGCTCCGCCCGTAACCGCGGCTCCACTGCGCCCCGGCGGTGACCCCTGGCGACGTGGTCCGTGGGTCACTCGTCGAGCAACAGGGCGGCGACGGCCTCCGGCGCTTCGCGCATCGCGTCGTGGCCGGTGGGGAGGTCGTGGACCTGCCAGTCGGGTTGGGCGTCCAGCCGTGCGCGGAGTTCGGCGAAGGGCGTGCGGTCCCAGCCGGAGCAGTAGACGAACTCGCGGCGCGGGACCTGGGTGACGGCGCCGGTGAGTCGGATCGTCTGCAGGAGCGAGGCGAGGGGGTGCGGCCGACGGCGGGGGTCACCGCCGTCCGGCGGTCGGACGGCGTATCCGGTGGCGGCCGCGCCAGCGGCGAACACGTGCCGGAAGTGGTCACTGGTCGCCGACCAGCACGACTCGCCATCGCGCGGTACGTAGGCGTCGAGATGCACCAGCCGTGAGACGCGGCCCTCGGCGCGGTCGGCGGCGGCGGCGATCACCATTCCGGCGTAGCTGTGGCCGACCAGCGTCGCGTTGGTGACCTGGTGTCGATCGAGGTGCCGTAGTACGTCGTCGGCGTGTGTGTCGAGGTTGGCGGTCGCCACCGTCGCGATGTCGTCGTCTGGCCGCAGGCCCGACAGCGTCAGGGCGTGCACCCGGTGGCCGGCGCCCTCCAGGAGCGGAACCACCGCCTCGAACGCCCAGCCACCCTTCCAGCCGCCCGGCACGAGCACGAACGTCGCCATGTCTTCCTCCTCTGCCGCCACCCGAGGCTGGTCGCCGCCGGGGTCACCGTCACCGTCCTGCTGCGCCGAGAGGCGTGCGGCGGCATCCGGGTCCGGGCCAGGAACGCCCGGCGGCGGCCGTACACCGGAAGTTTCGCGCACCTTGGCAGCGGCGCGCGCCTCCGCTACCTTCATGGGAACGCTCCCATGAACTTAGATACATCAATGTGATCAGGAGGAAACACGACGTGGCTATCCTCTCCCTCCGGCGACGCAGATCCACGGCCCTCAGCGTGGCCGCGGTCGCGGGCGCTGCCGCGGCCGGCGTGTGCCTCGCCGTCAGCAGCGCGTCCGCCGGCACGATCTCCGGCCCGCTCTATCGCGACCCGAGTTCGGCGGTCGTACGCTGGGTCGCCGCAAACCCCGGCGACTCGCGCGCCGGCGTCATCCGCGACAAGATCGCGAGCCAGCCGCAGGCCCGCTGGTTCGCCAACTTCAACATCTCGACGGCGCAGTCCGAGGCCGCCGCGTACGTGGGCGCCGCCAATGCCGCGCAGCAGATCCCGGTGATCGCGGTGTACCAGATCACCAACCGGGATTGCGGCGGTGCCAGCGCCGGTGGTGCGCCGGACCTCAACCAGTACCAGAGCTGGGTGTCCAACTTCTCCCGGGGACTGGGCAACCAGACGGTCATCATCATCCTGGAGACCGACTCGCTCGCCCTGCTGACCTGCCTGAACAGCAACGAGATCAACGCCCGTAACCAGGCGATCTCGACGGCCACCCGCACCATCAAGTCGGCCAACCCCAACGCCAAGGTCTACCTCGACGCCGGCCACTCCACCTGGAACAGCGCGGGTGAGACCGCCAACCGGCTCCGGGCAGCCGGCGTGCAGTACGCCGACGGTTTCTTCAGCAACGTGTCGAACTACAACTCGACCTCCAGCGAGGCCAACTTCGGTCGGGCGGTCATCTCCTCCCTCAACGGCATGGGCCTCTCGGGCAAGCGCCAGGTGATCGACACCAGCCGCAACGGCGGCGCCAGCGGAGACTGGTGCGGCGACGACAACACCGACCGCCGTATCGGGATGTACCCGACGACGAACACCGGCGACAGCAACATCGACGCGTACCTCTGGGTGAAGCCTCCGGGCGAGGCGGACGGCTGCCGCTACACCGCCGGTTCGTTCCAGCCCGACCTGGCCTACAGCCTGGCCAACGGCGTGCCCAACCCGCCCACGACGGCCCCGCCGACGACTCCGCCGCCGACGTCCGCCCCGCCGACCACGCCGCCCCCGACCACGCCTCCGCCGACGACCCCGCCGCCCACCACGCCCCCGCCCACCACGCCTCCGCCGACCGGTAACGGCTGCTCCGCGTCGGTGGCGCTCAACCAGTGGTCCGGTGGCTTCACCGCGAGCGTGACGGTCACGGCCGGGTCCGCGGACATCAACGGCTGGACCGTGACCATCACGCTGCCCAGCGGCGCCGCGGTCACCGGGGTCTGGAACGCGCAGGCCAGCGGCACGAGCGGAACCGTCCGGTACACCAACGTGGGCTACAACGGACGCGTGGGCGCCGGGCAGTCGACCAACTTCGGCTTCCAGGGCACCGGCACCGGCCCGGGGGCGACGGCCAGCTGCGCGGCCGCCTGACCCCGACCGAAGTCACGGCCCGGCGCGGAGGACCGCCTCCGCGCCGGGCCAGCACCATTGGGGGGTGCGGGCCGGACCGGCCAGCGGCAAGGTGACGAGTCACCATCGCCACCGTACGGCGGCCTGTGCGCGGAGACTCAAGCGTGAACTGCGGATTGTCCGATCGGTTGCGGGTCGGGATCACGACGGGCCGTTCCGTTCGCTCGTCTTCGCCCACGGGACATCTCGTGGCCGGCGAGCAACGCCAACGCGACGGCCGTCAGCAGTCCACCGAACAACGGGACGACGCGCACCCCGGCCGTCGCGAGCAGGCCCGCCCCGATGAGCGAGCCGGCCGCGAGGCCGACGTTGAACGCGACGCTGAGGCTGGCCGACGCCATGTCGGTGGTCGACGGGGCGACCTGCATGATGCGGTGCTGGATCCCCGCGATCAGTGAACTGAACGACATCCCCGCCACGGCGAGCAACGGTATCGCCGCCACCTTGCTCGCGCCGATCCCGTAGAGGCCGAGCATCGCGGCCGTGAGGAGCCCGAGCAGGCCCAGCACGACACCGAGCGGAAACCGGTCCAGGACCCGACCGACCGCCCAGGTGCCGACGACGCCGAACGAGCCCTGGACGAAGAGCAACAAGCCGAGAGACGCCGCGGCGAACCCGCTCACGTCGAGGAGGAAGACGGTCATGTACGTGAACGCGCCCATGGCGCCGGTGACCGCGAGAGTGGTGGCGACGAGGAGCACGACGAAGCGCTGTCGGTCCGGCATCGGCCCGATGTCTTCCGCACTCTGGCGCGGTGTGACACTCGGCAGGAGCAGGGCGATCGCAAGGCAGACGGCGAAGCCGAGGACGGCCATCGCGGCGAAGGCGGCCCGCCACCCGAACTCCCCGCCCAACCAGGTGCCCAGCGGTACGCCGAGGACCGGCCCGAGCGCGTTGCCGATCGAGAGTCGAGCCACGATGCGGCCTCGAACGTTCGCCGGAAACATCGAGATCGCTACGGGAAACACCACTGCCCAGAAGACGCCGTTGGTGGTGGCGGACACCAGTCGGGCGGCGAGCAGCACCTGGTAGGAGTCGGCGAAGGCCGACACCGTCGTCGCGGCGGCGAAGACACCTAGGGTGCCGGCGAGTAGTGGACGCCGTGGCACTCGCCGGGTGACCCGGGTCAGCGGCAGGGCCACGATCATGACCACGACGGCGTACCCGGTCACCAGCAGGCCGGCCTCGGACCTGGAGCGTCCCAGGTCTGGCGCGATCAGCGTGAGCAGACCGATCGGCAGCACCTCGGTGGTGACGTAACAGAACGTGGCGGCGGACAAGGCGACGAGGGCATGGACCGCGCGTCGAGGGTGCGCCATCGGCTACCTCCCAATCCTCACAGGTCGTTATGTGATTCCACCTAACCATGATTAGACGGTAGCGTGAAGCCATAGATGCTCTTTGTTGTCGCGGAGTGCCGGGCCAGGGCCGCGCGCAGGGCAACCGCCTTCAGCGGTATAGGTGGTAGCCTCGTCGATATGCCCCTCGATGTGTCCGAGCTGCCGTTGGTCGGCGGGCACCCGGCGCTCGACCTGGTCAACACCCTCGAACGAGGCGGCAACTCGCCGCCCCACGACTTCCTGTCCGACAGCTCCGCCCTGCTGAGCTGGTCGGTCCGGGCGGGAGTGATCAGCGACGCGGAGGCCGACCAGGTCGACCGGGCGTGGCACGACGAGCCGGCGGCGGCGCACGCGGGGCTCACCGCCGTGCGGGACATCCGTGCGGGGCTCCACCTCGTGCTGCTCGCGGTCATCACCGACCCGGACGGTGACACCGTCGCGGCCGGTGCCGCGCTGGTCGGACTGCACGAGCGTTGGTCGGGCGCGGCCGCTCGCGCGAGACTGGTGCTCGGCTCGTCGCGGGTGCGGCTGGCCTACGGCACGGTGCCAGCCATGTTGGTGCCCGACCGGACCGCCGAGGCCGCCGTCGACATCATGCTGACCGCCGATCCGACCCGGGTGCGCCGCTGCCCGGTGCGCGACGGTGGCTGCGGCTGGCTGTTCCTCGATCAGAGCCGCAACGGTTCCCGTCGCTGGTGCCGGATGGCTGACTGCGGCAACGTGGTGAAGGCGCGACGGCTCACCGAACGCCGCCGGGCAGCCCGATCCTCGCCCTCGTAGACATCGGGCGACCTTGACGGGCCGTGCGCCGCAGCCGCACGGTTTCCTGGTCGGCCTCGCCCTGCGGTGCCTAGCCCTGGCAGGGAGTGGTTGGCGCAGGCAGGGCTGGCGATACTTCGAGTCATGAACGCGAGAGGACAGCTCGGCGACTTCCTCCAGGCCCGGCGCTCTCAGCTGCGCCCGGAGGACACTGGCGTGCCGACCTACGGTGAGCGGCGGCGCGTTCGAGGACTGCGCCGGGAGGAACTGGCGCTGTTGGCCGGAGTGAGCGTTTCGTACTACTCCCGGTTGGAGCAGGGTCAGGCGGTGAACGCCTCTCCTGAGGTGCTCGACGCGCTCGCCCGGGCGTTGCGGCTCGACGACGCGGAACGCCGCCACCTCGGCGAGCTCGCGGCGGGCACCCGCCGTCGGCCCGCCGCGCGTCGCCCGACTCCGGAGCGGGTGAGCCCAGCGGTCCGCCAGCTCGTCGCGGTGCTCGGGGACGTACCGGTGGTGGTGCTCGGCCGCCGGGCCGACGTGCTGGCCTGGAACACCGCAGGCCATGCCCTCTTCGCCGGCCATCTGCCTCCGGAGATCCCCGAGCGGCCGGGCCGGTACGTGAACATGGCGCGGCTGGTGTTCCTGGACGCGCACACCCGCGACCTGTATGCGGACTGGCCCACCAAGGCCCGCGCGGTGGTGGCGACGCTCCGGATGGCCTCCGGGCAGAACCCGGACGATCCGCTGATGGCCGCGCTGGTCGGCGAGTTGACGGTACGGAGTCCGGAGTTCGCCGCCAGGTGGGCCGACCACCGGGTGAAAGCCGGCGGCGACACCGTCTACCAGATGCGTCACCCGCTGGTTGGCGCGATGGACGTGACGCAGCAGACCCTGCGTACCGAGGACGGCCAGAGCGTCGTGGTCGCCACCACCGAGCCCGGCTCCGCGTCCCACGCCGCGATGACGTTGCTCGTCCACGGTGCCGTCACCACCCGTGCCGGCGCTGTCCAGCCGGCTGCCCTGCGCGACTAACACCACCCCACCGGCCGACAAGAGGTGCTCCGACAGGAGCGCCGGACGCGTCGTGCCCGCACCAGGCCAATCACGAACAGCATGAGTAGGGGAGAGAAATGCGCCCAAGAATGATGACCATCGCAGTCGCTCTCGCGGCGGCCGTGACCGGCGTCGTGATCGTCGTCCCGCCGAGCGCGACGAAGGCTGCGACCGCGCCGGCCCCGCCTGCGGGGCTGGCCCGACCATCCGCCCCGCCGGCGCCCTCGCGGATCGCGGTCCACTTTGACCTGGCCAAGGGGCAGCTGCCGGAGAACATCGCGGTCGGCCCCGACGGCACGGCTTACGTCACCTTCGCGGCCGCTCGACAGGTCGCCGCGGTCACCCCGTCCGGCGGGACGCGAATCCTGGCGACTCTGCCCGCCCCGGCCGACGGCGGCGTCAACACACCCGTGCTCAAATTCGCGCTCACGACGGGCATCGTCCGGATGACGGACGGCACCCTCTATTTCCTCTACGCGAGCGGCGATGCCGCCTCCACCGGCCTGTACCGACTACGTCCCGGAAGCGTCCCGCAGCGCATCGCCGCCCTGCCGGCCGGCGGGCTTCCCAACGGTCTGGCGTTCGACGCGGTGGCGAAGAGGTTCTACCTCACCGACTCGGTGCTCGGGACGATCTCGACGGTCGCGCTGGGAGGCGGCCGTGTCGAGGTGTGGTCGTCGGCACCCGAGCTGGCTGCGGCAGGGTTCCTGGGTGCCAACGGCATCAAGGTACGCGCTGACGCGGTGTGGGCGACCAACCTCGACCAGGGCACGCTGCTGCGCATCCCGTCGCGGCACGGTCGGCCCGGACCTGTCCAGGTGGTCGCGACCGGGCTGGTCGGTATCGACGACTTCGCGTTCGTCGGTGTCGGTGACCAACGGGTCATCGCCACGCTGAACGGACCGAACACGGTGGTGAGCATCGACGCGGCCGGTCGGGCGCGAACGTTGCTGACGGCCGGCGACGGGCTGCAGAACCCGACCTCGGTGGCCCTGCGCGGTCGTACTCTCTACGTGCTCAGCGCCGCGTACACCACGGGCGTCGACCCGAACCTGGCCCTGGCAACCCTGCCGCGCCGCTGAGCTGTCCCCGTCGGTCAGACCGCGCCCCGGTCGACCAGGCTGAACGTCGTGTCGATCGGGGCGTCACCGAGATGCTCGAGGTAGATCGCTTTCTTCGTCGGGCTCCACTGCACCACCCCGTACTCGTCGCTGATGATCGAGTAGGACGTGCGTCCCTTGTCGTCCTTGCCCTCCCGGGACAGCGCGAACACGGTTGCGGCGGAGGCGTAACACTCGGCTCCCACCAACGACGCGTACTGCTCTGAATCGATCTTGACTCCGAGGCACGGTCGGTGGTCGACGTCCGGATTCAACGATTTGATCATGAAGTCGACGCCGACCGGCTCGAGCACGAAGAGCGCGTCCTTGCCGGTGCCGTCGCCGGCCTCCAGCTCGCCGTGGAACGGCAGCTTGAGGTCACGGTCGATCTCCACCAGGTGCAGCAGGATCCGCCGCTGACCGGTCAGTATCGCCCGGGTCGGGTCCGTGCTCCTCGACGGTGACGCGGTGGGCGTACCCGATGTGGCCGCGGACACGGAGGTCGCCGGTGCGCTCGCTAGCGGGCTGCCGGTCGGCGTCGAGCCAACGTGATCCGGTCCGGACCCGCTGTTGAGCAGTCGCGGGCCGAACAGTGTGGCGGACACCAACACCGCAATCACCGCCGCGGCTGCTCCGCCCGCCGTGAGCCAGCGACGCCGGCCCCAGCCCGGGCGACCGGCAGCGACGAGACCGGGTGGCATCGACCGCCCGTCCTGGTCACCACCACCCGCGCCCGGAAGCGGGGCCGACTCTCCAGCACCTCCCGCGTACCCTGCCGTCAACAACCCATCGAGCAGGTCGCGGGCGCTGGGACGAGCGGCGGGATTCTTCTCCAACGCCCGGGAGACCAACTCCCGCAGCGACCCATCGAGCCCGGTCAGATCCGGCGGTTGAGTCAGGATCCGCATCGCGGTGGCGGTAGCGGAGTCGCCTCCGAACGGGTTGCGGCCCGTCGCGGCATGGGCGACCAGGGCACCCCAGGCGAAGATGTCCGCAGCCGGGCCCACCGGATGACCGGACGCGGTGTCCAACCGCTCGGGAGCCATGTACGACACGGTTCCCACCATCTGGTCGGTCCGGGTGTGCTGGCTCGTCGCCTCGAACGCTCGGGCGATACCGAAGTCGATGACCTTGATCCCGCCCGGCGCCACCAGGACGTTCGCCGGCTTCAGGTCCCGGTGGATGACCCCGGCGCGGTGGATGGCGGTGAGCGCGGTGGCCACCCCGACCGCGATGCTGTGTAGCTGCGCCGCCCCCAGCGGCCCCCGCTCCCGGAGCACCTGGGCCAGGCTGGGGCCCTCGACGTACTCCACCACCAAATACGGCGGGTCGTGGTCCGGGTCGGCGTCCAGAACCTCGGCGGTGCAGAACGGTGGGACCTGGCGCGCGCGGTTCACCTCGCTACGGAATCGGCCCCGGAACTCCTCGTCGTGCGAGAGTTCCGGACGGACGACCTTGACCGCCACCCGCCGTCCCTGCGGCGAGCGGGCCAGGAAGACAGTTCCCATGCCACCGTCGCCGAGCCGGTCCAACACGTCGTATCCGCCGAGGCGGGCCGGGTCACCGGGACGCAGCCCGTCGTTCACGCCCGATGCCCGCAGACCGCGACCATCACGTGAACTGTTCCGCCTATCACCCGTTCCCCTTAGGTCAGTCCGACGCCGACCGCAGCCTATCGTCCGTGGCCGGTGGAGACGATGGTCGTCGACAGGTGCAGGTGCCGGGTGTAATTGCCCGAAGGGCCAGGAGTAGCTGTGGTCACCGCTCGGGTCGCGCTCCTTGCCGGACGTGGGTGGCCGGAGTGCTGCCCGGCCACCCACCACCCGTCAGATGACGATGTTCACCAGCTTCGGTGCGCGCACAACGACCTTGCGCACCTCGGCGTCCCCGAGCGAGGAGACCACCGCCGCCTCGGCGAGGGCGAGGCCGCGCAGCTCGTCCTCGCCGATCTCGGGGGCCACCTCGAGTCGGGCCTTGACCTTGCCCCGGATCTGCACCACGCAGGTGACCGTGGGCTGGCGCAGGTATGCCGGGTCGGCCACGGGGAACGGCTGACGAGCCAACGACGTGGGGTATCCCAGCCGCTGCCACAGCTCCTCCGCGATGTGCGGGGCCAGCGGAGCCACGAGCAGCACCGCCTGCTCGGCCACCGCGCGCGGCGTGCTGCCCCGCTTGACCAGGAAGTTGACCAGTTCGATGGCCTTGGCGACCGCGGTGTTGAAGCGCAGCCCGGACAGGTCGGCCGCGATCCCGTTGATGGCCCGGTGCAGGGCCCGCAGGGTCTCGGTATCGGGCTCCTCGTCGGTGACCACGAGATCGCCGGTGTGCTCGTCGACGATGGTGCGCCACAGCCGCTGGAGGAACCGGTGGGAGCCGACGATGGCTCGGGAGTCCCAGGGGCGGGACGCGTCCAGGGGGCCGGTCGCCATCTCGTACAGCCGCAGCGTGTCGGCGCCGTACTCCTCGCGGATCTCATCCGGCGAGACCGCGTTCCGCAGCGACTTGCCCATCTTGCCAGCTTCTCGGCTGACCCGTTCGCCCTTCCAGTACCAGCCGCCGTCGCGCTCCTCTACCTCCGCGGCCGGCACCGGAAAGCCCCGGCTGTCCCGGTAGACGTGGGCGGTGACCATGCCCTGGTTGTAGAGCCGGTGGAACGGCTCGTCGGACGAGACGTGCCCGAGGTCGAAGAGGATTTTCTGCCAGAAGCGCGCGTACAGCAGATGCAGGACGGCCTGCTCTGATCCGCCCACGTACAGATCAACTCCGCCGTGCGGCTTGTGCTCCGTCGGCTCCATCCAGTAGCGGTCGTTCGCGGGGTCGACCATCGCCTGCTGGTTGTCCGGATCGATGTAACGGAACTGGTACCAGCTCGAGCCCGCCCAGTTTGGCATGGTGTTGGTCTCACGCCGATAGCGTCGCGGCCCGTCCCCTCGGCCCAGATCAAGCTCGACCTCGACCCACCCGACGGACCGGGACAGTGGCGTCTCCGGGGTGCTGCTCAGGTCCTGGGGGTCATAGGTGCGCGGAGCGTAGTCGTCGATCTCCGGCAGCCGGACGGGCAGCATCGATTCCGGCAGCGCATGGGCGACGCCGTCCTCGTCGTAGACGATCGGGAAAGGCTCCCCCCAGTACCGCTGCCGGCTGAACAGCCAGTCCCGCAACCGGAAGTTGACCATGCCTTCGCCCGGACCATGCTCCGTCAGCCAGGCCGTGATGCGCTTCTTGGCCTCGGCGACGGTGAGCCCGTCCAGGGACACCGACGTGTTGGCGGAGTTCACGAGTCGTGCGTCATGGGAGACCATGGCATCGGGCCACTCGGCCGGGTCCGTGCCGCGTCCGTCCTTGGGCTCCACCACGCAGCGGATCGGCAGTGTGAAGGCGCGGGCGAACTCGAAGTCACGCTGGTCATGGGCCGGCACGGCCATGATGGCGCCGGTGCCGTACCCCATGAGTACGTAGTCGGCCACGAAGATGGGCAGCAGTTCCCCGTTTACCGGGTTACGAGCATATTTGCCGACGAACACGCCGGTCTTGGCGCGATCCTCAGCCATTCGCTCCAGTTCCGACCTGCTGGCGGCCTGCCTCCGGTACGCAGCGACAGCCTCGGCGGGTGTGGCGTACCCGCCGGTCCAGGTTTCCGGAAGCGACGACTGTTCCGGCCACGTCGCGGTCACCAGTTCGTCCACCATGTCGTGCTCGGGCGCCAGCACCAGATACGTGGCGCCGAACAGGGTGTCGGGACGGGTGGTGAAGACGTCGATCGATCGCTCGACGCCGTCGACGGCGAACTCGACGCGTGCGCCCTCGGAACGACCGATCCAGTTGCGCTGCTGCAGCTTGATCGCTTCGGGCCAGTCCAGCCCCTCCAGGTCGTCCAGGAGGCGATTACCGTACGCGGTGATGCGCATCATCCACTGACGCAGCCGGGTGCGGAAGACCGGGAAGTTGCCACGCTCGGAACGCCCGTCGGCGGTGACCTCCTCGTTCGACAGCACGGTGCCCAGCCCCGGACACCAGTTGACGGGCGCTTCCTTGGAGTAGGCGAGCCGGTACTCGCTGAGCACCTCATCCTTGTCGAGCGGGGACAGCTCCGCCCACGCCTGACCGCCCGGAACCGCGCGCTCACCGCGCTCGAACTGCTCCACCAGGGTGTCGATGGGCCTCGCCCGATCGAGCTCAGGGTCGTACCACGAATTGAAGATCTGCAGGAAGAGCCACTGCGTCCAGCGGTAGTAATCCGGTTCGATCGTCGTGATCGAGCGTCGGTAGTCGTAGGACATGCCCAGCGATCGAAGCTGGTCGCGGTAGCGCTCGATATTGGCTTCGGTCGTCACCCGCGGATGGGTGCCCGTCTGAATGGCATGCTGTTCGGCGGGCAGCCCGAAGGCGTCGTACCCCATGGTGTACAGGACGTTGTGGCCGTTCATCCGCATGAAGCGCGCGTAGATGTCGGTCGCGATGAACCCGAGAGGGTGCCCGACATGCAGCCCCGAACCGGACGGGTACGGGAACATGTCCATGACGAAGCTGCGCTTGGGACCGGCAAGACCTGCCAGGTTCCCGGTGGGGTTGGCGGCGTAAAAGGTGCCTTCCTTCTCCCAGCGCTGCTGCCATTCCAGCTCGATACGGCCGGCCAATGCGGCCGAATAGCGGAACGGCGGCGTACCGTCGTTCTCCGGGTGCTCATGACTGTTCGAAGTCATGTCGCTCATCGTCCTGTATCTCCATCTGGTCCGGTCGGGCCTGGCCCCGACTCGCGTGGACGCGGAAACGCGTGCGGGCTGCGCTCGGAAAAGGAGAAGAGCAAGCCCCGGTGCCCGGAGGCCTAGCCGCACCTGCTCCGGGGGCTGTCATTCAATTGCTCCGGGACTGCTCGGCGCTGCTCGGGAAGACGCAGTCGCGACGTATCCATCTGGAGAGACTAGCCTAGTACCTCAGCCCGAGTCGTCGACGTTGGCTGATCTGCCGGCCCGATGCGTTGCGCGGACCAGGACGCCGACTGTCGAGCATGGATGGTCCCGAGGCCACGGCGAGTCACGCAGGTTGGTAGGACCGTCGTACGAGGTGCTGGCCGACGAGATCCGGGGCGGGGGCGCGCAGGACCCGCAGCGACCCGCGAGTCGGGCGACCATGTACCGCGTGCGCGCCGTGGATGATGTCGGTCAGCCGTCGCGTCGCGCCGTCGGCGAGCAACCTGTCGGCTCGGCCGAGCAGCTCAGGCAGGTCCTGGTGAGGGTCGTCGACCGGGTACCAGCGGGAGTAGTCCTCCACGAGAAGCGCCGCCCTGGCCTGCCCCGGCACCCAGAGCACCGGTGCCAACGCGCCGGCGGGGACCGGCCTGCGTTCCACCCGGCAGCGCAGCCCGGTGTCCATGCTCTCCGCGCGGGGGTCTTCGCCACGAACATGGACGTGAAGGGGCGCGACCGTACTTCCGAAGGCCGCGGCGAGACCGGTCTGAAGCTGGGCCAGGAAGGCCAGCAGACGTCCCGAAATCCCAATCTCGAGGACCGCGGTGTCCGGGGCGTCGAGGTGAGCGAGGAACTCCGGCCCGAGCTCGTAGGCCAGCGACCACGGCTCGAGCGAGTCCCGCGGATCGGGCATGAGGGCCGCGAGGCACCGATCGGCGTAGTGAGGCGGCGGAGGCTGCTCGACGAGCAGCAGGGGAGCGCCGACCGCGGCAGCGATGCCCGCGAGGATGTCCTCGACGGCCGCCCAGCCCTCGGCCAACTGGCCGCGAGGCACGACGACGTGCATTGCCATGAACGGCGCGATGTACTCGTCGCGGATCAGGGGCTCGGTGCGCGCGACCGGTCGGTAGATCCCACTCGCGGACACGACGGCACGGGCGGTCCGATCCAGCGCTGCCGCCCGAAGCCAGCGCAGGTGCGCGAGGTTGAGATCGAAGAGTACGGGTCGGCCGTCCTCCAGCAGGTAACAGTCGAAGTTCTCGGACATCGCACGGGCGGTGTCGAGTCTCGTCCGGTCGCTCATCACCGCGTCGTGCGCCACCCAGTCCACGGACCAGTGCGCGGCGACGAGGTCATGGAAGGTCGCCATCAGGCGCTCGGCCAGGTCGAGACCGTCGCCGGTGAGATTGGTGTAGCCGGCGCCGATGTGATGGCGGCTGAGATAACCGGCCGCGATCAGTCGTCGCCGGTAGGCGGGGATCTTCCGGCTCACGTCGGGGATCATCGGGCAATCCTCACTGCGCATGTCCGGACCCGCCGCAACACCGACGTCAGGTCGGTGGTCTCGTGCGCGACCTGCCATCCGGAGGAGGCGAGAACGGTCATAAGGTCATCGCTCGCCGAGTGCTCGGGCCGCGACCATTCCTCGGCGAGCAGCACGTCGTGCTCGATGCTGCCGTCGGTCCCGAGAGCATCGCCCACGGAGTACACCGCCAGGGGGAGCCGCTGTCGGCGCAGGCGCTCCCCGGGCACGAGCTGGAAGTCGAGACCCACGGTGCGCACCGAGAAGGCGCCGGTGGCGCCGGCCGCGGTCGTGAAGTGTTGACGGGGCCCCAGGCGTGAGCCCGCCGAGACCGGGATGCCGACGAAGGTGCACCGGTTGTCGGACCATGGCGCGATCAGCGGAGCCGACAGGCGGTCCCAGTTCGCCGACCTGAGCGTCTCGTGCAAACCCCGCAGGCTCGCCCACTCCCGCGGATCGACCCGTCGCAGGCCCATCGCACGGGCTTCGGCGTACGGAGCGGGCCGGTTCACGGCTGCCTCGGGTCGGCCGTGCCGTCCGGTGCGTCGAGCCCGAGTTCCCGCGCGGCCCAGTCGAGTGAGATCTTCCCGAGATCGCGCTGGAGCAGCCGACGACCCGAGGGCGGGTCCGTGTCGGGAAGGCCCATCTGGGAGCACCAGTAGCCGGCGAGCACGGCCGCGAACTCGCCCTGCCCGGCCAGCACCTGGTCCGGCAACGGGCCGCCTTCCCTTCGCAGGCTCGGCAGCCAGGCACAGATGTCGAAGACCGGATTGCCGATCGCGGCCCAGTTCCAGTCGACGATCCGGACACCCGCCGACGTGAAGCACAGGTTGTCGCTGCGGATGTCGAGGTGCAGCAGAGAGGTTCCGTCGACCGACGCCGCGGCCGACGCCTTGCTCAGTGCAGGTAGGGCCCGGTCCAGCCAGCCGGCCGACACCAGCCCGGTCGCGAGGAACGGGTTCCTGTCCTCAGCCACCACGTCCCAACCACCAAGCAGCTCGACGTCGTCCCGCAGGAGCGGAAGCGGGAAGTCAGGTTCGATGGCATGGACCGCGTCGAGCGTTTCCAGTACCAGGCTGATCATGGTGGCGTCCCAGGGTGGGGGCCACTGCGCGTCGTGCAGTCCTTCGAGAACGAGGACCGGGTGACGGCTTCCGCCCGCGTCCCAGGCGATCGCCTCCGGCAACCACGGCGCATCGACGCGTTCGTAGATCACCGCCTCGTCCCGGAGCCATCGGGCCGTGAGCTCGTCCGTGGCCGCCTTGACGAACCGGGGGCCGCCGTCGTCGCCGACCACCAGCCATCGTTCGGCCCCGGTGAAGCCGCGCGCCACCTTCTGCCAGTCCCGGACGGGACCGAGGAGCAGCTCCACCCGGCGTACCAGATCAGCCGGTGGGCGGTCCTGGGCCAGTTCACTTCTCATGTCGATCCTTGTCGGTCTCCGGCACTACACGACCGCGTTCAACGACGCGAGCAGCTCACCGGCGAGCTGGCGACGAGCGGGGTCCGGGTCGTGCACAGCCATCCGTTGGAGGGAAGAGATCGCTCGCGTGTCGCCGCGCCTCGCGTACTCGATCGCCTGTCGGTTGCGCTCTTCCTCGTAGCGGAAGTCGAACGAAACGGTCCGTAGCTCCGGCCGATCCCAGTGGTACTTCAACGACTCGTTCTCCCAGGCGGAGTAGAGCGCGTCCCAGGCGAGCGCGGAGGTCGACGGTGCGAGGCTACGGTCGCAGATGGGCTCCGTGAGCGGCTGGAACCTGAAGTCGGTCGATATCCGGAACCGATCGGAGCGATTCGGCAAGCCGCGGTGGACCGTCAGCGAATTGAAGATGACGACGTCGCCGCGGGTGAACTCGCCGCTGCGCCAGTCCTCGTCCGGGACATCCTCGATCACTGTGCCGCCGGTGCCGCGGGCAGGGACACTCGGTCGTACGCCGCAAAGGTGCGAGCCCTCGGCGACGGCCAACGGCCCGTCCTCCCAGGAGACGTCGTGCAGGGGCACCCAACAGGTGTACGCGTTGGTCGTGCCCTGCACGGACACGAAGTCCTGATGCGCCGGCGTGGTGAAGTCCATGTTGCGAGGAGCGCTGGAGGCCGGAAAGACGATGCGGCCGATGGGGCGAGGATGAATGAGCGCGGCCTCGCCCAGGAGCGGCTCCAGGAGGCTGTCCCGTATCGAGTGGCCCACGCTGTGGAACGCCTCCGACCGGTACGCCTGGTGGTAGACGCGCCGGTAGTTCTCCTGCGGCTCGACGGTGAACTTGGCCGGATCGGCTCGCCGGTCGGCCGGATCACCGAGGAACCAGCCGTTCTCGCCGATCGGTCGGGTGAAGTCGGCGAGTACGCGTTCGAGCAGCTCGGGATCCACGACCTGACGGAGGAAGAGGTAGCCGTCCCTGCGCAGTCTGCCGAGCAGCGCCCCAGGATCGTCGAGATCCGGGGTGGAGTCATGGAAAGCGGTGATCTGGTGCCTGTCTTCTGTCACCGGCCCTACCCCCTCGGGAGGATGTGATTTCCGGACTGGAATTCGTGCGGCTCAAGGATCAGCCCGCGGGCGACGTCGACCCATCTCGTCATCGAGGTCTGGGGAGCTCGATGACCGCGCCCGACAGATGGTGAAACTCCGGCGTTGTCAGCGCGACGATCGTCCGGGCGACATCCCCCACGTCCAGGGCGGTCGCGGGATCTCGGCCAGGGAATGCGGTGCGGAACATGTCGGTGTCCATCGCCCCAGGACTGACGTAGTTCAATCGGATCCCGTCTGGTTCCAGCTCCATGGCCAGGCATTGCGTGAGGAACCCCGTTGCGGCCTTCGCCGTTCCGTACCCGTAGCCGTGCGGCCGTGGGCGGCTGCCCATCCGGGACAGGACCACAATCACGTGGCCGCGAGCGGCGGCCAGCTGCGGACGGAACTGCCGGACCAGTCGATAGGTCCCGACCACGTGCTCGTCGAGCATCGTGAGAAACGTGGTTGGCTCCAGCTCGGTCATGCCACCCAGCGACGCGCTCCCGGCACTGATCACGAGGAGATCCAACGTCCTGCCACGCGACGCCTGGGTGTGGGCGAGACGCGCCACCGAGCTGTCGTCACGGAGATCGAGCGGCTCGTAGTCGCGAGCACGGCCGTCCGCGGATTCGAGGTCCGCCCGTGAACGGCCGGTGCGCAGAACGGACCAACCTGCCTGCTCCAGCTGCTCGGCCACCTCCCGGCCGAGTCCGCGCCGGCCGCCCACGACGAGCGCGGAACTCATCGCAGCTCCTCGCCGGGTCGGGGTGCCAGCACGAGTTCCCGCGCGTCCGCGTCCAGCGATGCCTGATGGCCGATCGGCAGGGTCAGCATCGGATCGGTGTGCCCGATGTCGACGTTGAGGACGACCGGCATCCCGCTGCCGCCGTGTCGGCGGACCATCGCCTTCTCGATCTCGGCGGAGAGCTCGGGCGGTGCACGGAAGGTGCGGCCGACGACCACGCCGGCGAGGTCGTCGAGCGCGCCGGCCTGTTCCAGATGATCCAGCGAGCGCTCGATGGGGCCGAGCGACGTGTTACAGGTCTCCCAGAACAGGATCGCACCGTTCAGACTCGGGAAATAGGCGGTGCCGAGCAGTGCCTCGAGGGTCTCGAGGTTGCCGCCGATCAGCGGCCCGGACGCGCTCCCGGCGCCAAGCCAACGCTGCTCCGGCCCGGACGTCTTCGTGCGGGGCCGGACATCGTCCTGATCCCATTGGAGGAATTCATCCGTCCACGCGGGCACGTGCGGAAGAGGGCCCGCCCAGGCCCCGGAGAGGAACCGCAGCAGTTCCTGTTCCGAAACGGGTTGCGGCGCCGGGAATTCCGCCAGCTCCGGCAGCAGGGTCGGCCCATGCAACGAGACAACTCCGGCCCGGCTGAGGATCCCCAGGTGAAGAGCCGTGATGTCGCTGTAGCCGACGAGGAACTTCGGGTCTCGACGCAGCGCGTCGAAATCCAGCATCGGTAGGAGGGCGTTGCTGTTGTAGCCACCGATGCTGGCGATGATCGCGCGCACGGAGGAATCAATGAGCAGAGCGTTGAGCTCTTCCGCGCGTTGCGCCGGGGATCGAGGCTCTGACCTGGCTGCTCCTTCAGGCACACGAACCTCGAACCCCGACGCACGGAGAAAGGCGACACCACGACGGAACCGCGCAGGGGTTGGTGGCGGTTGGCTCGACGGAGAAGCGATGGCAACCGTGTCACCGGGCCGCAGTGGCGAAGGGTAGAGCAGCTTCTGGGTCATTCCTTGACCAGAACGAGGCAGCGTCGCATGGTGTCCGGCGTCACGGCGTTGTCGGTGTAGTCGTCGAGATCCTCCAGAACCCGAAATCCCGACTCCGCACAGGCTGTCTCGAGTTCGTCCTCGGTGAACCACCGTTGCCGGTGATACTCGGTCGCCCGGGTGAAGCTCGCGCCATCGCCGCGCGTGAACAAGGTGATCAGGAACTCGATGCTCCGGGTCGCCGCGTCGTAACGATTGCGCCAGACATAGGCGAAATCATCGAGATCGTCGCCGAAGTGCGAGGAGCCGAAAACCTGCTCGATCTTCCGCTGGGTGTTCACGTCGAAGATGAAGACACCCCCGGGCCGCAGGGCGGTAGCCACGCCGCGAAGCAGCTCGGCGAGCGCGCCGTCCGCAGCCATGTAGTTGACGCTGTCGAACGTGCACAACGCGGCGTCGTACGTGCCGCCGAGATCGGCGGACGGGAGGGTACGCAGTAGGTAGTCCGCCCCCTCGCCGTCGATCGCACGGGCCTGCGCGAGCATCTCCTCGGACCCGTCGATCCCCGTGACGTCGAAGCCTCGCCCGCGAAGCAGCCGCGTCAGGCGTCCGGTGCCGCAGCACAGGTCCACGACGCGCCGGGCGTCGTGCTGCTTCAGCCGTCGCTCCACGAAGTCGGCCCACCGGTCGTACGGGTTCTCGGCCGTCCACCGGTCGTAGATGGGAGCCAGTTGCGCGTACGGCATCTCGACACCGGCCCCTACGTCAGTCATCGGCGGGCTTCCGGACGTGGACCATCAGGTTGACCCCGCGGTCGGCCCACTCCGGGCGTTCCGACGCCTTCAGCTCCGCCGCCAGCGCCGCGTTGAAGAACTCCTGGTCCTGAAGCGCGTTCGACACGAAGCCGAGCTTCTCGTACGGGTAGCCGAAGTCCTCGGGGCCCGGGTAGGTGAGCAGCGGGACACCGTACACGCGGGGAACCTCGAAGCCGGCCCTTTCGCCGAGCTCCCGCAGGTCGGACGCGGAGTACACGCGCAGCGGCGGAACGTGCTCGGCCCAGCGCACGATCTGGTCGTCGAGGAGGGTGTCGAGTTCCTCCGGGGTGACGCCGTCCCGGCTCAGCTTGGAGTGCAGCGCGTTGGAGAGCGAGTGGGACATGAACATGCCCTGGGCGCCCGGCTTGAGCACGCGTGCCAGGGTGTCGAAGGCCGCCGCCGGCTGGTCCAGGAAGCTGAGTACCCCGTAGGTCGAGATGGCGGCGTCGAACGACTCGTCCGCCAGCATGGGAGCGTCCTCGAGGTCGCACAGCACCACGGTGACGCGTTCGCCGAAGGGCGACTTGGCGACGTTCTGGAGCGCTTCCTCGACCATCTTCTCCGACTTGTCGGCGACGGTGACGTCCACGTCGAAGTGCTCGGCGGCCCAGAGCGCCCAACGGGCGGTGCCACCTCCGGCGTCGAGGATGTGCTGACCGGCCTGGATGCCCAGATGTTTGTCCATGAGCGCACGCACCAGCGCGTCGGAGAAGGCCCAGAAAGGTGCCTCGTAGAATCCTTGCACATTGGGGGCGTAGGGCTCGAAGAACTTTTCGAACTGCTCAGTACTCATGAGTGACATAGCTACGCGGCCTCACTGGTCGAGAGTAAAAGGGCATTGATCAACGAAGAATGCGCATAGTCGCGGATGCTTGAGACAAATGTTTGGTTCGGTCATTACCGGGCATCTCGGCGCGTAGGAACTCGTTGCGTCACCTCGGTGGGGTTGGAGCGGCTGTTCTCGATATCTAGGAAACCTACCGGACGACAGTGACGTGCGACAAGGGGCTTCTGATCAATTGATCGACGGTTTCTTCAGGGTCTTGGGCAGCCAAGTGCACGCCCGCTGAACTCGGTGTTTCGCACCCGGTTCGGTGGCTGATCATTGGCTGGTATGCCTTTTGTGCGTGGGGTAGGAGTGCGGTCGTGGCATGAAGTGCGGAGTGCGTCAGAAAGCGGATTCAACCCCGTCTGACAGCCCGTGCCGACACGTTGTTCGGGATCACCGTCACCTTGCTGGGCATTGGCGGAAAAATCGGCAGACGGTCATCCGGCGGCGGTGTGCTCCGGAAGCGGACTGACCGTGTAGACCAGGGCGTCGCGCACTGCGGCAGCGCGAGCCCGCAGGGTCGCCACGTCCGGTGCGGCCAGGAGAAAGTGAGCGAAGAAGTTCTCCTGGTCGATCGACTCGGCCCGGTAGGGGGAGAGGACGAGACCGTCGACGACGCCCGGCAGGCCCAGCAGGTCGGCCACCGCACTGTGGCACGTGACGATTCCTGCCTCGTCCGCCTGGATCGGAAGCGCGCCCCACAGCTGGGCCTCGACCGGATGAGGTTGTCGAGCGGGCTCCCTCGGCTTGCGCTCGTCGGGGTGGAAGAGCGCCATGTCGATCAGGGTGTCGATCGGGTTCAGCCCGGTGAGTTGCGTGACGGCGTGCAGGTTCACGCCGCCGCCCACGCGCGGGTTGATCTCGATCAGCTCCGCGACGCCGCCGGCGGCCCGGCCCTCGACGTGGAACCAGGCCTCGTCGACACCGATGGCCGCGCAGAGCTGCGACACCCGGTCGGCCAGGCGCCGGGCGGCCTCGTCGACCCCGTCGGACGTGGGCGGGGAGACGAGTAGCCCGGTGTCGTGAAAGCGCTGCCCGACGTGCGCGTCCTTCTCGAAGATGACCACCGGGGTGAACCGGGAACCGGTCACCGGACCGTCCATCGAGAACTCGGTGCCGGGGACGAACTCCTCAAGGATCATCTCGCAGTCCGCGCCGAAATCGTGGGCCGCTTCGAGCAGGAAGGCAGTCGCCTCCGCACGGTCGTGCAGCAGCCGTACGCTCCGGGACGCGCCGCTGCGTTGCGACGGTTTGCCGATTACCGGGAAGCCCGGCACGTCGTCGAGTGGGAACGACGCGGCCGGCCCGGCCGTGAACCGCAGGTCGGAGAGGCCGTGCTCACGCATCGCCGACCTGACCTTCGCCTTGCTGAGAAGTGTGGCCAGACCGGGCGAAGCCCCATGCACGCCGAAGTGCTCCACGAGGTGGATCTGCCACGGGATCAGGGCTTCGACGAGATTGATGAGGGCAACCGGCGCCGGGGCCAGGGCAGCCACCTTGGCGGCAAGCTGAGACTCCGAGTCGTGCGCCCAATCGACCAGGACGTGGCCGTCGCACAGTCCTCGGTTGAGGTCGTCGGGCTCGTTGGACACGAGTACGGGCGAGTACGCCCGCTCCCGGAGGGCGTGCACGATGTAGCGCACTCCGCCGGCGTTCAGCTCGGAAAGGATTAGGACCTGCGGTTGGACTTGGCGGGGGACACTCATCTTCGGTCTCACCGTTCCTCGGGAACGATCGCGAACGCTCGCCCGCCGAGGTGGACGGCGCCGGACGCGATCACGATTACGCGACAGAAATGCTGGTGATAGGGGAAGGCGTCGTTGTTGACGTGCATCTGCGCCGACAGCAGGACATCGTCGGTGCTCCCGGGCGTCACCCGTACCTCACCGGGGTCCGGAACGTCGACGCCCTGGAAGTACTGCCCGTGCAGGAACCAGCCGACGGTGAGTCGGTCGGTCCTCCAGCCGTCGGCGCCCGGAAGCAGTCGAACCGTCCCGCGAACGTCCTCCCCGCGATGCCAGACCTCGGGTATGTCGATCAGCGGCACCTGTAGCTGAGGATCGGCGGGGGCGTCCCACACGTGGCTGCATCGATGGCAGAACGCGGCCGTGCGGGAGGTCCAGGGTCGGTCCGGGCTGGTGCCGACCAGCTCCTCGACGGTGGCGTCGCAGTAGGGGCACGGCGTCCGCGACGCGTGGGTCCGGGTGGCCAACACGGGCTCCCAGATGCTGTCGAACCCGGAGTAGGTGGCCGATGTGTAGTCGATGAGTTCGGCGGCCGCCGCCATCTGTGCCCGGGCCAGAAGGTCCGGGTCGGGTACGGACCGGGCTTCCAACTCGGCCACGCAGGTTTCGAGGGCCGTCGAGTTCAGGCCGAGATCGAGCAGGCTCCGCAGCAGCTGTTGCGGGGTCGCTGCCGTGCCGTAACCGGATGTCGGGGCTGTCGTAGCGGGCGCGACGTCGGGATCGGCCGAGCGTGCGGCGTCGGCCTCCCAACGCCTCAAGGTGGCCTCGTCGGCCGGTGCGACTCCACCGGCCACCAACCACGGGAACCCGAGCAGGGCGAAGTAGGGCAGTTCCGTCCCGGTCTCCCTCGCCCTGCCGTTGAGGGCTGCGACCACCTCACCCAGCGGGACTCCCGCGTCGCACAGACGGTGGAACGTCTCGGTGGCCCAGTCCGTCGTGTGGGAGGGGAACATGGGGCCGATGGCCGCCGCGGCGTAGCCGGAGCTGAGCGCGTTGGTCAGGAGGAACTGACGGGGCGCCCGGCCGCTGTGCGGGCGCCAGCTGAGGCAGGAGTTGGTGAAGACGACCTCGGCTCGGACCGATCTCGCCTCGATCACGTCGTCCAGGCTCACTCCGGGCAGGAAGCACGTGCCCTCGAACGCGCAGTGCGGAGCCCCACCACCCGTACCGAGCTCGAGCCACTGTCGGCGGGACTCGTGATCGCTGCCGCACAGGACGGTGTCGTTGAGCAGTACCGCGTGCTCCCGCCCGGACGACGTGATCGACAGGAAGGTCGCGCTGCCGGCGACGACTGCCTGGTGGACCGATTCGCGGGTGACCTGCGCCCCGCTGAGGACCAAGGCGCCGGCGCTCAGCAGCGGACCATTGGGGAAGGGGCTCAGGAACACGTGTTTCCGAGAGGCCGGTTCACGATGCCCCGACGCCAGGTTCTTCAGGATCAGCCAGGAAAGCTGGTCCAGGTCGCCCGCCGTCAGGAACCCGAGCCGGGGTACCCGCCCGCCCGGCCGGTCCCGGTACGCGTTGACCCGATCGACGACGGCGAGGGCGTCATCGACGGACACCTCGTCGGCGAGGGCGATGACGAGTACGTGGGCGGCCTGATCGTCGAGGACGAGATGCTCGCCGAGGCCGCCGGCCGGCAGCGCGATGACCGTTCCACCGAAGCGGGCCGCCAGCGCCTCGGCGACGCGGGCGACAGGCGAAGCTGAGACGCACACGACGCGAAGGTCGGCGACCGGTCGGGACCTGTCCGGCGTTCCCAGCGACGTGACGTCGACCGGTGCACTCCTGCTCCGCAGCACCGGGAACGAGTCGGGGTCCGCGAGCTCGCGCACGTACGTGTCGAGGTCGTGGTGTTGCGAGAGCATGCTGGTCTGTGTCATCGGGCGACCGGCCTTTCATGCTGCGGGGCGGCCGGGTCACTCACGTCGGGCCGTTCGCGGAGACGTCGCGAGGCTTCCTCTCCTCGGAACACCGGCACGGCACAGACGGTCGCGGCGAGCAGCGCCACCGCGACGGCGGATATGACCACGACGAGGAGCGGGCTCGTGGCGGCAGCCACCGGAACGGCCAGCAGCAGGCCGAGAGGCCGGCAACCGTACGAGACGAACCCGTCGAGCGCCGACACCCGCCCCAGCATCTTGCCGGGCACGCGCTGCTGAACGGTGGTGCCCCAGAGGGTGTTGAAGATCGCGAGAGCTACGCCGTAGACGAACATGCCGGCCAGGGTGATCGGCAGGGGGGCACCCGTCGCGAGCAGGATCAGGCCGGGCGCGACCCCGAGCGCGGTCGCCGTGTACGCGGCCAGCAGCGGGCGCTTCGGAACGAAGCGGGTGGAGGCGAATCCGCCGGCCAACATCCCGAGCGAGCTCGCGAGTAGCAGCGCGGACCAGCCGGCGACGCCGTCGTAGTGCTTGATCGCCAGGAGCGGGCCCAGCACCGGCAGCATGCCGAGCACGAGCATCTGGAACATTCCGGCGTTGGCGAGCCCGGCGGTCAGCCATGGCGTCCGTGCCACCTCTCTGACCCCGGTCACAAAGTCGGCGGCCCAGGAGCTGTCCGACTGGGCGACAGTTGCCGGGATCCCACGGATGCGCGTCAGGAGCAGGGCACTGGTGAGGAACGTCAGGGCATCGGCCAGTAACGCGACACCGGGCGAGGTCACGGACACCAGGAGGCCCGCCAGTGGGAACCCGAGGATGCCGACCGACGTGAAGGTCATGGACAGACCGGCGTTGGCGGTCTGCAGGTCGCGGCCGGTGGCGAGTCCGGCCAGGATCTTGCTCGTCGCCGGTATGTAGAGCGCCGCGGCTGCCCCGTTGACCGCGAACAACGCCACGAGCTGCCACGCCGAGGGGTTGCCGAAGACGATCAACATGCCGATCGAGGCCTGGGTTCCGAAGGCCACGAGATCCGCGGCGATCATGAGCGGCCGAGGCGGGAAGCGGTCGACCGCGACGCTGCCGAGCAGCAGCACCGCCACCTGGGCGATCGTGCGCGCGGCGAGGACGAGCCCGGTGAGGAATCCACTCTTGTCCAGCGCGAGCATCGCGAACGGAATTGCCACGAGGGCGAGGACATCGCCGAAGCCGCTGACGCCCTGGGAGGTCAGCAGGAGGCGGAACTCGCGCTTCAGCCCCGGACGGCTCGGGGTCTGCTCCATCTCGTCGGTCACTTGACCCGCACCGGGAGGGAGGTGAAGCCGCGGATGAAGTTGGACTGCAGTCGCACGGGCTCACCGTCCGGGATCAGTCGCACGTCCTTCAGCGCTGCGACCGCGTGAAGGAGCGTTTCGAGCTCGACCAGCGCCGGCGTCGCCCCTACGCAGCGGTGAATGCCGACGCCGAAGGCCAGGTGGTTCGTTGCCTTTCGGTCGAGGCGTAGTTCCAAGGGATTCTCGAATTCTGAAGGATCACGGTTGGCGGAGTAGATCCAGAGCAGCACGGTCTGCCCGGCCTTGATCGTCGTGCCGTGCATCGTCCTGTCACTGGTGGCCACCCGCTTGACGTAGGCGGCGACGGAGGTGAGCCGCAGCATCTCCGTGAGTGCGTTGGGCACCAGATCGGGGTTCTCGACCAGCGCGGTGTACGACCACGGCTCCTGCATCATGAGCAGCAACGACCCGGACGCCGTGTGGGCGGACGTCTCATTGCCACCGAAGACGAGATTGACGAGGTTGTAGATCACCTCGTCGCGGGTGAGCGTGCCGGTGCGTTCGGCGGCGAGGAAGTGGCTGAGGGCGTCGTCACGGGGCTGCGTGGCGTGTCGTTCCTCGAGAATTTCGTCGAGGAACCCGAGCAGCTCTATCTGTGCCACGGCCCGTCGGGTCTCCTCGGGCACGGAGAGGTCGGACAGCGTCTCGTCCCGGTAGCCGACCACGGCGTCGGTGAGGTCGACGACGTGATTGGCGGCGGACTCGTCGATGCCGAGCAGCGTCATCAGCGCGGCGACCGGAAGTTGACGCGAGATGGAACGCGCGAAGTCGCCACCGCCGTCGGCCAGGAGGATGCCGAGTTCGCGATCGAGCAGGGCCTGGAGCTGCTGGCGGATTCGCTGCGCCATCGCGGGGCCGAGAGCTCCGAGGAACACCCGGCGGAAGTTCCGATGCTCAGGCAGGTCGCTCGCGACGAGCATCTTGCTCCTGGCGGAGTCCTGGTCCGAGTGGAAGGAGCTGCCCATGATGGCCCCGCTCAGCGAGCTCAGCCAGTCATGGTCGCGGTAGCAGGCGGAGACGTCCGCGTAGCGGGAGAGGTTCCAGAAACCCTCTTCCGACCCACCGTCATTCCAGTAGACAGGCTGCTCTTTCCGCAGCTGCGCGAACATCGCTTCGGGGGCGTTGGTGCGAAAGAGATTTGCGTCGCGCAGGTCGGGAAAGGACTGCGTCATCGCGTGGCCCGCTCATCGATCAGTTCGGACAGCGCGGTGAGCGTCTTCTCCTGGAGTAGATCCTTGAAGCCGAGGTCGACCGAGAGCTCCGCTTTGATCATCTTGTTCAGGCGGAACAGCAGGATCGAGTTGCCGCCGAGCCGGAAGAAGTCGTCATCGAGACCCACGGGGGAGACCCGCAGGAGCGTGCTCCACATGGCCCCGACCCGCTTCTGCGTCTCGGTGACAGGGGGAGTGAAGGCCGACAGGCGTGCGCTCTCGGCGAGAGCGAGCATGCGCATCTCACTCACGTCGCGCTTGCCGTGGTCGGTGGAAGGGAGTCGATCCACGGTGACCAACGAGTGCGGAACCAGGTGCGCGGGGAGCCGCGACTCGGCGAACTCCCGCAGTTCGGCGACGCTCGCCCCCGAGCGCAGTACGACGATGGCGACCAGGGACGGCTCCACCGACTGCCGTTCCACGATCAGCACAGCGTCGTCGACGGACTCGTGATCGAGCAGAACACGCTCGATCTCGATCGGGTCCACCCGGTGCCCGCTGACCTTGACCATCCGATCGCGCCGGCCCACGAACTCGAGCCAGTCATCGTGCTGCACGAGGATGTCTCCGGAGCGGTACGTCGCCACCTCGGCGTCCCCGATCACGGCCGTCCCGAAGACGGCAGCGTTCTCAACCGGGCTGTCCTGGTAGCCCAGGCTCACGCCGGGCCCGGCGATGACTGCCTCGCCGGGCGTGCCGGGAGGCACGGGGCGACCCGCCTCGTCCACCAGTTCGATGGAGCAGCCGTCCAGGGTGCGACCCAGGGGGATGCTCGGCTCGTCCGCATCAGCCGGGCGGACGGCGTGGATCGTGCACGCGGTGGTGATCTCGGCGGGGCCGTACAGGTTGTACAACGTCCCAGCGAAGCCTCCGTCGTACAGCTTGCGCACCGCGGAGACGGCGAGCACGTCCCCACCGACACCCAGCACGCGCACTCCGCTGAACGCCCGGGGATCCGCCTCGATGATGTGGTTGAACGCCATCGTCGGCACCAGAAGAGCGGTGATCCTTCGCGAGGTCAGCTGCCGCTCGATGCCGGTGGCGAGCATCTGGGGAATGTGCGGCAGCGTAACCAGCGTCGCGCCGGTCGCCAAAGCACGCCAGATCTCGTAGTGAAAGGCGTCGAAGGACAGGCTGGAGATCTGGCCCATGCAGTCGTCGGTGCCCAGGTCGGGCAGCGCGTCGTTCAGGGCGAACCAGGTCAGGCCCGAATGCCCGAGCACGATGGCCTTGGGCTGACCTGTCGATCCGGAGGTGAAGACCAGGCCGGCCGCGTCCGACGGCGACGGCGGGGTGAGGTCGTCGACCGCCCCGGACGCCGCCGGGAGGTCGCCGGCATCGAGTACGAGAAGTTTCGCGTCGCCGTCGACGCGGTGGACGAACGAACTCGACACCATGACGAGGGCCACCCCGGCCCGGGAGAACATCTCCTTGCGACGTTGGTCGGGGTCCCGTGGGTCTGCGCACACGTAGACGCCTCGGGCCTTGAGGACGGCGAGGAGTGCGACCGGAACGATGGCCGAACGCTCGAGAAGCAGACCGATACGATCGCCCGGCTCGGCGCCGGCCTCCACGAGGGCCAGCGCGAGGTCGGTCGAGAGCCGGTCGAGCTCGCGGTAGGTGAAATCCATCTGGTCGTCTCGGCACGCGCTGTGGTCGGGATAGGCAGCGGCGGTCGCGGACACGAGCTCGACAAGGGTCTGCGGTGACGGCGGTGGCGCTGTGTCAACGGCCGGGCGTGTCGATCTGTGGTCTACCACGGGCGCTCCCTCGTTTCGATCTCAGGAATGTCTGGTTGAAAGGCGATGTGATCGGTGCTGTTGGGCTGCCAGTCCGGGGGAATCCAGCCGGAGTACTGCGGCGCCTCGGTCGCCTCGCCGAAATCCGTCAAGGTCGGATTGGCGTCGGCCTGCAGCCTCTGAGATCTCCTTGGCGACGTCGGCCTCTTCTGGCTCTCGCTCCGGGCCGGTCATGCCGTCGCGATCCGGATCGTCGTGCGCGACGCCTGAAGGATCCGCAGTACGTCGTCGTGGGTTGCCGCAGCGCCGAGCAGGAGGACGGTCTCGCCAAAGGTCCCCATGCCGACCGACACGACATCTCCCGGATGTTTGAGCACCCGGATCGATTCGACTCCGGGGTGCCGCGCCATCTCCTCGATCCCCCGGATGCCGGCGATGGTCCCCTCCAACTCGGGATAGAGGGAGATGTGATAGCTGACGGAGTCGGAGCCGATCGATGCCAGTTCGTTCCGCGCCTCGTCGGAGCGGCCCAGCGCGATGGCGTACCCGGCCCGGACGAGCGCTCCGGGACTGCGCTGACAGAGCAGGCTGTCGACGAGCCCGCCCAGCCGGCCGTTGACCTCGATGATGACGGGGCCATCGGGCGTGAGCTTGAGTTCGGTGTGGCAGAGACCGTTCTCCACACCGAGGGCTTCGATCGCCTTCGTCGCCTCGGCGTACGCGTCGGCCCTGACGACATCGGGCAGATTGTCCGGGAAGACCATGCCCGTCTCCCGGAACGGGGGCGTGATGGGGAACCGCCCGGAGACGCCCACGTGCGTCGGCGAGCCGTCGATCACGGCCGACTCGACGGAGATGTAGTCGCCCCACTCCGCTCCGGCGACCGTGGTGTCACCCTGGAGGATCGACTCCAGGATGAAGGCCTCACCGGGCAGCCCCTGGGCGGCCAGACTGTCGAGGAGCGGACGCAGTGAGCCCGGGTCCGCGACCCGATAGGTGTGCCGGCTGCCGTAGCCGGCCCTCGGCTTGATGATGGCCGGGAACCCGATGCTGTCGAGTCCTGGCGACGAGACGCCGTCGACCGGGACAAGAAAATCGGGACCACGCGCGCCCTTTGCGCGCAGGCGTGAGCGCTGCAGGAACTTGTCCCGCAGGAGCCGCGCGGCCGACGTCCCGACCGAAGGGAGCGACAGCGCCTCGGCCAGCTGGGCCGCCGGAGCGATGCCGGGGTCCGCGAACGACACGACGCCGTCCGGCTGGCCGATCACATCCAGCAAGGCGAGCGGGTCACCCGGGGTGAACTCGTGAACCAGAGCGATCTCGTGTAGCAGGTCGAGATGAGCCGCGACCTCGTCGGAGCCCTTCGGCACCGCGAACGACAGCTCCGCCGTACCCTCGGCGTTCGACAGGAGCTCGAGAGGCGATGCGGATCCGCCGTCGAAGACGACCACCAGATGAGGAAGCTTCACTGCGCCATCCACTCTGGAGTCCGTGCGCGTGCTCGATCGCCGGCCGACCCGGAAGTGTTCAGCGTGGCCACGGCGGCACCTCGATTCATCCTCGATGGTGGTTGGTCGGCTGGGGACAGTCAGGGGAGGATGGCAACGCCGTTCTCACGGACGAATACCTGGAAGTCGCGGATGTCCGTCTGCTGGGTGACCCACATGAGCAGTCGTTCGACCCCGAGGCCGAAGCCGCTGGTCAGCATCGGCGCGGTGTCCTTCATCGCGACATACCACCCGTACTCGGTCTCAGGTACCTCGTGCAGGCGCAGCGCCGCCCGTACCGATTCGCCGTCGACGTGGCGCTCACCGGCACCGACGACTTCGCCGGGGCCGAAGAGCAGATCGCCGTTGAGCGCGTGTCCCTCGCCGTCGTTCGCCTGGTAGAACGGCACGGAGCGCTCGTCGAAATGGGTGATCCAGACGAACTCGCCACACAGTTCCATGAGCTTGCGCTCGCCGGCGCGGGTGAGCCCCCGGAAGCCAAGGTCCGGATCGGTTTTGACCAGTTCCGGGTCGCCGTCGAGCATGTCGATCGCCTGATCGAGGGTGAGACTGCGGAAAGGCGTTGGATCATCGAGACGGGCGAAGTGGTCCAGAGATCCGCTGGCCCTCGCGATATCCGGGCCGCACTCGCTGCGAAGGCGCAGGAGGATGTGCCGAATGTATTCCTCGACGAGAACCTGAGTGTCGGCGAGGGTTCCGGGAATCTCGGCCTCGCTGTGGAAGAACTGGCACAGGTGGGTCGAGTCGGATGCCTCCCCCCGGAAGGACGGCATCATGTAATAGGCACCCGCCTCGCTGAGGCGGCAGAGGTATTCGAGCCCGAACTGCATGGAATCGGCGAGGTACGTACGCACGTCGAACATCGACACCGACACGGGGGTCGAATCGCTACCCAGACCCATCGGTGACGAGATCGACCCGGTCGTGACCGGGAGGTGACCGAAACGGACTCCGCGCGCACTCCAGAATTCAACCGTGGCTGAGGTGATGCAGTCCTGGAGTTTGACGACGAGGCGGTACCATTCGCCTTGGAGCGCCTTGAGGTAATGGGTCTCCGAGTCCTCCCAGGTGCGGGGAGGGGTGATGTTTTCGTCGGTCATGTCAGATTCTCCCGGACTGCGGGCGCCGGAGCCCCTGCGGAAGCTGGGGCTTGCAGATTGCAAGCACCTTGGTCATATTCTCGAAGGTCACCAAAATCTCCATCCTTCGGTGGTTTCGGGAATTGCGGCGACGTCGTCGTCGCACTGGCCGGACTGTACGGTGGTACACCTCCTGCCAATCTTCGGCAGGAACGCTATGAAAACGTCTGGGCAGACCTGGGCGCCGGATCACCGGCCGCTGATAAGGCAGGCTCGGCCCACCAGGTGGGCGGCACGGTCCAATTCGCGCCGACCCGCCAAGGCGAGTTGGCCGATGCCACTTCCTGCGCGATCTTGTCGGCGACTTCGCGTGAGCGGCTCGACGGCCCTTGGATCAACCTGAGATGAGACCGGGCCCTTGCGTTGACGGGCCCGGCAGCCTCAGCCTGAGGGCGTCGGTGGGTGAAGCCATCCCCGGAGGGTGCGGCGACATTGGACAGCGCACCGACCGTGCGTCACTCCTGGTGCTTGATCCACAACCGCAGGAGATGGCGCCGCTCTTCGAGGTTGGGGCTGTCGACGAAGCCTGTCCGGCCGTGGAAGATCGACGTGTTGTCGAGGAGGAACAGGTCCCCCGCCTGAAGTCTCAGTTCCGTCGTGAGCCCGGCGTCCTCGATCACCTTGGGGAGGCCGCGGATCAGTTCCTGATCCTCCGCCGTTACGGACCCGGGGTGGAAGTCTCGCCCACGGTCGAGCGCCCCGATGCTGAAGCGAGCCACCAGTTTGCCGGAATAGCTTCTGAAGACGGAGTCTTCGACGAACGGGCCGTCTTTCAGGGCTGCCGTCGGCCGGCCGCCCCACCACCTCTTCTCGCACAGAATGCGGAGATAATCGGGGCGGTTAGCTGCCAGCCATTCGTAGACGGCGGGTGCGCTGGCAAGTACCGACCTGCCGCCGTCTGGCGCCTGCTTCATGCAGAGCAGCCCGAGGATGCCAATGTCCGGCCGACCGCCGGGCACCTCGCCTTCCTGGGCGCTGGCATTGTCCGTGTGCATGGGCTGCGCTTCGACAGAGAGGCTTGGCGCGGGTGCGGGCTCAGCGTCACTACGAACGGTGGCCAAGACCTTCGCGGTCATCGCTTGCGAGATCGTGCCAATGGCCCCGTCTCGGGCCGTGGGCTGTTCGAAAACCGGGCCCAACAATGGACTGACGGTTTTGATGACGCCCGCGTCGATGTCCTCGATTCCGGAAATCGGCCATCCTCGGAGAACGGCAAAACCACGTCCCGAGAGCACCCGTTCGTCTGCGACCCCGAGTAGGAAGCTTCCAACGCGCTGCAGCTTGTCTTCCGGAACACGCGCCGCGTCGACGCCGTGAGCTTCGACCTCTTTCTGAATGTCGAGCAGATCATCGACAATTGCAGAGGGTACGGATACAAGCCAGTCGTCTTCTTCGATACTTTGCTGATCCCATACGCGCGAACGCGGATAGGTCACCCCGCTTAGCATTCAGGTCTCCTATGGCATCCTTGCTGCCGTGGCTGGCGGCGTCCATATCAACCGACCTGATCCCCCGTCGGCTGGCACCATCATAGACAGACGAGCCGCCGGATGAAAGAGGAACTTCGAAGTAAGGGGAGGCTTACCTTAGTAATTTCATGCCCGAAGCAGATTATATCCGGCGGTGACGCCAATATCAACGCCGGTCAACTTCGCCACATTTCCAGCCGAATGTTGACCCCCCTCGTATCGTGGGTTCGAGTCGAAAATGAACGTCATTAAACCGGCTGATGATCGGGATGCCGTCGAACCGCGCTACCGCCGGCCGGTGGGTGCTGGACCCGGGGACGCGACATCGTGATCTTCGATGGTGTGCGCGGTGCGCTCTCCCGGTGGGTGCCAGCCCAGGCCAACCCATGCCAATGCGGGGTCGCGTGGCCGACCGCCGGTCGCAAACCGGGGTCGTGTGCTCGCGCTGTGGTCTGGGCTGGGAGAACGGCCCTCCGGGAACGCGGGTGCACGTGGGCCGCTCCCAGCCACCCCGGGTGAACCCCAGATCGCTAGACTAGGCGCTCGCGGCCCCGTAGCTCAGGGGATAGAGCATCGGTTTCCTAAGACGATGTTATATCTGCGCCCGCACGGCTGATTACCTGCGGTTTCCTGGTTATCGCCTCTTGTGGCCTGGTCGCATACGGGTTTGCTGTGCTCGCTTGCGTGAGATCTGCGGCCTGACCGTCGCTTGGCTGATGCGGTAGGTGATGTGCCGGAATCATGCTTATGCCGGATTCGCGACGCCGAGAGCCAGAACAAGCGCTGTGGAAGGGCTTCGCATTGCTTCCGTGCGCCGTCGGGCAGCCCGCGGTCGGGTCTTGACAGCCGGCCTCAACCGAAGGCTGGCGGCTCGAGTCTCCCGACCGGATGCTTGGGATGATCTTCGATGTGAGCATGCTTAATGCCCAGCACGGTTGGCGTAGGCTCAGGGGTCGATAGCCATACTGCGGCCGGCCCTCGCCATAGACGCCGTTCCGCTGTCGAGTCGATGAGGCGGGTGGACCACGTGCAGGCTTTGTACTCGGTGGCTGTGCGGGTCGAAGGTGACGCACGAAGCGCCTTCGACGCTTTGCAGCAGAAGGTGGGTAGCTGGGCACTCGCCGGCGAACCTGAGCCTGACGGCTTATTCACTGGCCACGGGTCTGCCGTTATGAGTGGGCGAGAAATCCGCTGGGAAACACTGTTCGTCGACCGCTCGCCGCATCGTCTCTGGACGCTAGAAGTCTGTAGCCCCCTCGGCGAGGGGGGTGAGGCGGAGTTCGTTTGTGCTGTGTCAGTCGCCCAGGCGGCCGACTCCACTGGTATGCGTGTCGAGCTTGGTCGGCGCTCTCGGGTGGCTCGGCTTGCCCCCGTCCACCTCGACTTCTTGGACCGCCCACGTCTAATCCCAATCGTTCTCGACACCTTGCCATGCTGCTATGGGGACGAGCGAGTCCGAGCGACACCAGTGCGAGCGCGGGCCGGCGATGTTCGAGCGGTGATCGAGCTGTTGTTACAGCCGTCGCGGCGGCTACCTGTCGTTGTGGTTAGTAGTACTAACGACGGCAGCCCTGAGGCCCGGTTCGCTACGGTTCTTGCCAGCCGCCTGGCTGGCTTGGCTCACGTCGTGCTGCTGGATACATGGTTGGCTCTCGACTCGCTGAACGCACAGCACCTGTCCCGTGTGCCTCTGCGCGGAGCCCGGCTGTTTTGGCCCTCGGCCGCGGGGGCGGCACGTGACCCGTGGTGGACATCGCTGTCACTTAAGGACGCGCGCGACGTAAGCGATCGGATCTTCGGAATGCTGTCGCGGCTGTCGGTCGTCGCGAATCCACGCGATCATCTAGCCGAGGCGGTGCGCGCAGCCGAACGGATGTCAGTTCGGGAGGAGACCCAACGCAGGATCCAGGCCGCTGCGGCCAGCGGTGATCTTCAGCGGCTGATCGATGAGCTCAAGTCACAAGTCAAGGAGGAGCAAGAGTGGTCCGCCGCCCTCGTAGACATCAATGCCGAGCTGGAACGCGAAAACCGCGACCTCCGCACGTACAAAGAAAACTTCGAGGCCCTTACCCGCTGGTCTGAGGCGACGTCCACAGAGATGGAACCGGCACTCGAAGAGCTGCAGGTTTCGCCCGATTTCCGCGAGCTTTGGCCAGCGCTCGAGACAGAGTCGGACGGAGCGCTAGTATTCACCGAGTCGGCCAAGGAATCCTGGATCGACTCCGGGTATCCATATCCGGACCGGATGCGTAAAGCCCTGGAAGCATTGGCAAGAGCAGCCCTTTCATGGCGCGCTGCCGGCGGACGCCTTGGTAAAAGTATGGTGACATGGATGACCGAGGAGTTCGGGCTCACCTATGCACCGGACGACGAGGGTATGCGCCGACGCAAGATCGATACGTTCACGTTCGGCGAGCGGACGTTGTCACGACTGCCACACGTCAAGATTGATGACTACGTACAACCCGACCGAGTTGGACGTATCTACTTTGCTATTGACGAGTCGGCAAACCGCTGGATTGTCGACCACGTCGGCATCAAACTCGGCCTGTGACAACCAGCGTTGCGGCCATTGGGTCTGCTGCGTCGGCAGGTGACCGGTGTAGTCACGCGGCCCGAGCTGGCCGGTGGGTGCATGATGGTCGCGAATTCAACGGGGGTCAACCGGGACAGTGACCGCTGGCGTCTTGCGGCGGTGGTAGGTCGGTTCGATCCAGGTCACGATCGCGATCCGGAGGTTAAGGGCTCGGACGAATTTCCTGGACCGGAATTGAGATCCGCAGTCGGTGTGCAGAATGCAGCCGGCCAGGTCACCGCGTCTGGCGGCGGCGTTTGTTCAGTGCGGCGACGGTCAGGCGGGACTTCATCCGCGAGTCGCTGGAGTAGCCGACGATCCGGTGGGACCAGACGTACCGACGAAGGTTCCCGCCCCCACGTCGAGCGGTAGCTTTGCACCGGTGAGGGCCGTGAAGCGTTCGACGTCGTCGCTGCGGATTTCGAAGACGGCGGCGCCGTCGAGCGTGGCCATCGAGGGCTTCAGGGCTCCGTGAGCGGGGTCCGCGGGATCAGCGGCGTCCGGATCCCACGGCAGGGCCCGGTTCCATCGCTTGCCCCCTTTGAGGGTGGCGGTGTCACTCACGCTGATGCCTTTCCCTGGCCGTCGGCATCAACGGCCATGGCGGGGTGGAGTGGGGGGTTGCCTTCCCCGCCGCGCATCGGGCGGCCGGGATCCGGCAGAGATGAGACGACAGCTTGATCATCGGAGAGGCTCAACTCCGATAGGACTACGGCTTGTGCCCGGACCGGCTGGGATTTTCACCACGAGACCGGCGGGGACTCCAAGCCGTCTGCCGTGACCCAGTGGTTAGGCCCGTCGGCGGAGTAGCACTGCCGCTCGGTGGAGGCCCAGCCGGACTCGTCGGTGATCAGCGAGAACGAGTAGAAGCCCTCCGGCGACACAGAGTCGTGACAGGTCAGAGCGACCTGCGAGTTTGCGGGGAAGTCGGACAGCGTGATGGCGTAGCGGAAGCCGTGCGGGGCGGCCGGTCCCGGCTCCAGCCAGATTTTGGGGCCGTCCGGTTGATATTGGAAGAGGGGGCCGTCGCAGGGCGGAGTGCTGGTTTGGCCAGCCACCAGTTCCGACCAGACGTAGCCAGACCATCCGATCTTCGGCCCCTCCGCGACGGTTACCCAGAACCAGCGGGGCGAGGTGCGCTCATAGGGTGCGACACCATCGCGCCAGCAGCGCATCATCACGTGGGTGTCGTTGGGGAGCCAGCCAACGATTCCGCAGCCGTTCGTGGTGTCGTTGGGGTTGGGGAGGTTCGGACACGTCCGAAGGTTGGCCCCACCCGAGTCGGGAGAGCTGATGACGCTGCGCTGGTCGCTCGGTGCCGCTGCAGAGACGCCGGGAACGACCAAAACAGCGATGAGGCCAAGGGCCGTCAGCGCGACGGGTCTGATGGCTCGCACTCTTCCTCCTCAAGGAACGATAACCGACGACTGGTGGCGACCTCGGGCCCCGATTTGGGCGTCGGGTAAGGATTGACGATCTTAATATTCGTGTCGCCGTGCGCCGTCGGCCGGGTTGGCTGAAGTGTGAGTGCATCAAGCCGCCAGATCAATGTCAAAACCCCTGAAAGGTAATGATGTGACTTAGTTCACGAGTGCGTTTGTAAATCGTAGCGACCGATTTGGTCGATACGTCAGCAACTTCGCCAGGCGCGATACATGAATCAGATTTTCGTTCGAACTGACTGGCGACGCTGTGGCACACTGCCTCCGGAGTTTCCTTGGGGCCGCGAACAGAGTTCCCGGGTGGCGGCGCGGCGCGTTTGCTGATCTTGTTCCTCTATACGTTGAAGGCCGTCGGGGGAGGTCGAAACCGGTTCTGTGCCGGCGTGGGGTGCATTCCGGTTCGTAAGACAAGCAATCAATACTCCGGCTCGATGTGGGGAGCATGTGTCCGTCGACGATCTTGGTGAGTTTGAAGGGAGACCGGTGGTGACCAGCAACAAGCGTTCTTTTCTGCAGCGCACATCGATCGCGTTTCTGTTCGCCGCTGTAGGTGCGGTATCCGGGATCGCGCAACTGGTTGGCGGGTTCATCGCCGGCAGGATGCTGATTGTCTGGTCCGCTGCCATCACCCTGGCGCTGGTCGGTGTTGCTGTCGGAATCGACGAGCTCTGGATGCGGCAGCACCTGCAGCGCGTATTTGCCCGGAGAGCCGTTTTGATCACAACCACCGCCGCAGTGGCCCTCAGTATCGGTGTAGGCGCTGGCTACTTGATCGCTGCATATCCTGATGGAAGAAAGTCTTACTCTTCGTCCGGGCAAACCCCGTCGCCCAAGCCCTCCGAAGGCGGCGACGGGGTAGTGGAAATCGCCGGCAACCGACTTGGGTCCCCCGTATTCGGCGACAATGCGGGGCGTGCGGCTCCAGCGGGTGTTCCGAGGATCCCAGCCGGAACCCACGTCACGGTGATCTGTAAGGCCGAAGACCTTACTGGAATGGCAAGCGTCACCTACCTGTACAAGATCGGTACCGCCCCGTGGACCAACCTGTACTCGCCTTCGGATACCTTCCGCAACGGTGACCCCCCAGAGGGTGGTACCACCGCGTTTAACCCTGCCGTACCCGACTGCTGATGGCGTGGTGGGATCCCGCCGTCGATGGGATCTATCGGCGACATGGATGACTACCGATGATGGAGAACTCCTAGTCGAAGTTGAAGACTGAGTTCGCCGAGCGCACGAGCTGGCGGACGCGCGACGGGGTTGAGAAATGTGATGTGGAAAGCTCCTCCCCGCCCAACGCTAGTTTGGCTACCTCAGCCCGGCGTCCGCATCGCGGCGTGAGCTAGCCACTCGAAGCCTGCGGAGGGTTGCCGCCGACCACACTCCTGCCAGCCGGCGCCTCCGAAAAGGAGACCAGGCAGCATGTCGTGATCTTGGATGATGTGCGCGTTGTGTGCTCTCCAGCGGATGCCAACGGGGGTCAACCGGTGCCAACGCGAGCCAATGCGGCCGACCCCCGGTCGCAAACCGGGGTTCGTGTGCTCGGGGTGTGGTCCTGGGCTGGGAGAACGGGGGACCAGGGAACGCGGGTGCAGGTGGGCCACTCCCAGCCACCCCAGGTGAACCCCAGGTCGCTAGACTAGGCGCTCGCGCCCCCGTAGCTCAGGGGATAGAGCATCGGTTTCCTAAACCGTGTGTCGCAGGTTCGAATCCTGCCGGGGGCACCCAGGGTCTGTTTCAAGAGCTGGCTGGTCTGCGGCGGGCCCGGACTGCGGTTCGCCCCGCGGACTCCGCCTCGGTTCGACCGCTGTCAGGAAACTGACCTTCGACGGTCACCAGCGGTAGGACACGTTCACGGGCAGCCGGGTGTGTGGGACCCGCTTCATGTCTGCCTGGGCCTTGGGGTGGTCGTGGCCGGTCAGGTAGGTGACTGCGGCGATGGCGGTGAACACCGAGGCGATGATGGTGACTGTCACAAAGCCCCTCGCGGTGGTCGTCGCCGTGCGGACCGAACCGTGCCGCGAGAGGTCGAGGTGCCCTCCGGGCCGTCCCGGAGGGCACCTCGACATCCACAGGGGTCAGAGGAACTTGTACATCTCGGCGGAGGCGGCCTCGGTGTCGGCGGCCGGCGGAGCGGCCACGGTGACCTTCTCGCCGAAGCCGCTCATCTTCATGTCGGTGACGAGGTCACCGAGACTCTTCGTGGCGATCGTGTAGGACAGGGCGGTGAGCCGGCCGTCGGCGTCGACGGTCGCCTCGAAGGGGATCGCCTGGGGCTCCTTCGCCAGCTTGGCGGTCGACTCGAGGCCCTCGCGCATGCCGCCGTCGGTGCTGGCGGTCTCGGCGGCCTTGTTGAGGTCGGCGGTGCCGCTGTAGTGGCCGGGGCTGACCTCCTGGGCGACCACGACGCCGCCGATGAGGCCGGTCTGTGCCTTCAGGTCGAACGACTGGCGCAGCGAGCTGGTCGGCCGGAGCTTGTTCAGATCGATTTTCATCCAGGGCTTCTCGCCGTCGAGCGAGTCCGACTTGATGTAGGCGACGTCGCCGATCAGCCGGGCCTCGATCGGCTCCGGCGCGGTGCCGGTGACGTGGATCGCCTTGGCGGCGGGGTCGACCTTGCCCTTGAGGCTGACCGACTGGCCGCCGGCCTTGACCGAGGCGTCCATGGTGACCGTGCCGGCGAGGCTGCGTTCCATGGCCTGCCGGACGGCGGCGGCCGGTTCGAGCTTGGGCGTGGTGGGAGCCGAGGACGGTCCGGACCCTCCGGTGTCACCGGAGGTGGTGTCGCAGCCGGCCACGAGGGCGGCGGCGAGGGCAATCGAGAGGACAGGGATCAGTCGACGCATAGACGTGACCCTAACCAAGAAGGTCCACTCCGGGGGGCCCGGCCAACACGGTGGGTCAATCCGCCGGCAGTTGTTCGGCGTGGGTGAGCACCCGGTCGACGAGGCCGTACTCCCGGGCCTGCTCGGCGGTGAACCAACGGTCCCGGTCCCAGTCGCGCTGGATCTCGTCGAGGGTGCGTCCACTGTGCTGGGCGATCAACTCCTGCATGGTGCGCTTGACGTGCAGCATGTTCTCCGCCTGGATGGTGATGTCCGAGGCGGTGCCGCCCATCCCGCCGGACGGCTGGTGCATCATGACCCGTGAGTGCGGCAGCGCGTACCGCTTGCCGGCCGCTCCGGCGCAGAGCAGAAACTGTCCCATCGAGCCGGCGAGGCCGAGCGCCAGCGTGGCGACGTCGTTGCGGACGTAGCGCATCGTGTCGTAGACCGCCATCCCTGCGGTCACCGAGCCGCCCGGCGAGTTGATGTAGAGGTAGATGTCGCGGTCGGCGTCCTCGGCCGCGAGCAGCAGGATCTGCGCGCAGATCTGGTTGGCCGACTCGTCGGTCACCTCGGTGCCGAGGAAGATGATCCGCTCCCGTAGCAGCCGCTCGAACACCTGGTCACCGAAGGTCGGCTGACCGCTGTCCAGCATCCGCACGTCGTACCCGATCATGTGTCGCCGCCTTCCGCGCTGCCGGCGGGCGGCGGAACCGCCTGGGGAACCGGCTCCTCCAGCGTGCGCGCGGCGGCGGTCGCGGCCCAGGGATTCTGCCGCCGGCAGATCGGCCCAGGGCAGAACCCAGCCGGCCTACACCCGGGTCAACCGCCGCCGGCCCGTCCGGGCCCGGCGGCAGGCCAGCATCTTGGAGGTACGCGGACCGGGGCGCCCGGCCGGTGCGGAGGCGATCAGTCGAACTCGCAGCCCCGCCCCTCCGACAGTCGACCCGACGGGCGAGGCTGGACCGCCGACGTGCAGGATCGGCCCGCCCAGCCGCAGCACCGGCCCGGCCGGCTGCCGTGCGGGGGCCGGAGCGGCGGCCACGGGTGGCGTCGCCCCACCGGGCTGAAAGCCGATTCGGAATGCGCGGCCGGTCTCGTTGCGTGGCGCGGGCACCTGTTCCAGCCGGGCCAGAGCGGCCCGGGGTGCGGCGGGGATGCGACGCTCGACTCGGCGCAGATCGTCGCGGGCCGCCTCGAGCAGGTCGGAGAGTTGGATGCCGAGGGCTCGGCAGATCGCCGCCAGGATCTCCGACGAGGCCTCCTTCCGCCCGCGTTCGACCTCCGAGAGGTAGGGCACGGAGACCCCGGCCGCCTCGGCCACCTCGCGCAGGGTGCGGCCCTGGCCCTGGCGTAGCCGGCGCAGCACCCCGCCGATCACTCGTCGTAGCAACGACATGCGGACCTCACTCTCGCGGTCGTCGTCGGGGACACCTCCCATCATCATGCCGGTTGCCGACGGTCGGGGCCGACCCGTGCATGTCGCGCCGACCGTCGTCGTAGCCCGGGCGTGCGAAGCGCCGCGTACCCGCTATGTTGTGGGCGTGCAGGCGACGGCGGCGGGGCAGGTTCGACGGTGATCCATTTTCCCGCGCAGCGCCGGGGCCCGCTGAGCGCGCTGAGCCTGCGGCTCGCGGCCGCCCTGGGGCTGGTCTTCGCCGTGGTGGCGGCGGTCTACCTGGACCGGGACGGCTACCGCGACGTCAACGAGGACGGCCTCACCCTGCTCGACTGCTTCTACTACGCGGTCGTCTCGCTCTCCACCACCGGCTACGGGGACATCACCCCGGCCGCGCCGTCGGCCCGGCTGGTCAACGTCCTGTTCATCACGCCGGCCCGGGTGCTCTTCCTGATCATCCTGGTCGGCACCACCCTGGAAGTCCTGACCGAGCAGTACCGGACCGGCCGTCGCCTGTCGCGGTGGAGGAGAGTCGTGAAGGACCACGTCATCATCTGCGGCTACGGCACCAAGGGGCGCAGCGCGGTCAACGCTCTGTTGGAGAACGGCCTGGACCGGTCGCGGATCGTGGTGGTGGAGCGCAACGGCGTCGCACTGCGGCAGGCCACGTCGGCCGGGTTGGTGGCGATCGAGGGGTCGGCGACCCGGTCGTCGGTGCTGAACGAGGCGCACGTCAAGAACGCGAAAGCAGTGATCATCGCGACCGACAGCGACGACGCGTCGGTGCTGGTGGCGCTGACCGTCCGGCAGCTCACGGCCGGGCAGGTCCGGATCATCGCGGCGGCGCGGGAGGCGGAGAACGCCCCGCTGCTCAAGCAGAGCGGCGCCCACCACGTGATCGTCTCCTCGGCGACCGCGGGCCGCCTGCTCGGTCTCTCGACCTCGGCGCCGCCGCTGATCGACGTCGTGGAGGATCTGCTGACTCCGGGACAGGGGATGGCGTTGGCGATGCGCTCGGCGGAGCGGGACGAGGTGGGCCGTTCGCCGCGTGAGCTGGACTCACTGGTGATCGCCCTGGTGCGACGGGGCAAGGTGGTCACCCTGGCCGACAAGGCCGGCGCGGTGATCGAGACCGGCGACATGCTTGTGCACGTCCGCGACGACCGCCCGCAGTCCGCGGCCTCGGTCTGACATTCCGGGGCGTCAGCAGGCGTCCGGTTCGCCGACGCTCAAGGCTTCGGTGCAGGTGATCGGTGTCGTGGTGACCGCCCGCCGCAGCAACGAGTAGAGCGTCTCCCGCTCGGCCGGCTCCAGCGCGCCCAACACCTCGTCCTCGACACCCGCGAGGGCGCACTCTGCCTCTTTGAGGCGTTTCATCCCATCTTCGGTCAGTTCGACGACGTGTCGCCGGCGGTCCTGGGGTGAGCGTCGCCGCTCGACGAGATCCTTCGCTTCGAGGTCGTTGAGCAGCCCAACGATGTTGGTGCTGTCCATTTCCAGGGTGCCCGCGAGCGACTGCTGGCTGATGCCGCCACCCGCCCGCAACACCGTGAGCGCGACCAGGTGCCGCGGTCGCAGGCCCAGTGGCGCGAGCACCGACTCGGCCCGCAGGCGCATCCGCCGCGCCAGGTGGTCCAGCAGGGCGCCCGAGCGGTGCTCCGAGGGCTCCAGCGGCAGGGCGGACATGTGACCCAGTCTACCGACGCCACGGAACATCTGCCTGCTATAAATAGTTGGTGCTACACAGACGATCCTTGGAGGAGGAATCATGAACCTGCTGCATATCGATTCGAGCATCCGGGGCGACTGGTCGGTCAGCCGGCAGCTCACGGCCCGAGCCGCCACGGCCTGGCGCGCGGCGCACCCCGACGGCACCGTGACCTACCGCGACCTGGGCGCAGAGCCGCTGCCGCACCTGGACTCCGACGGCGGGCTGGCGCGAATGACGCCGCCGGACCAGCACACCCCCGCCCAGCGCGCGTCGTGGGAGCTCAGCCAGCGCCTCGTCGACGAGGTGAAGCAGGCCGACGTGGTCCTGCTCGGGCTGCCGCTCTACAACTACGGCGCGCCCAGCAGCGTCAAGTCCTGGGTCGACCACCTGATCGTCGCCGGCCTCACGTACGACCCGGACACGCAGGAGGGCCTGCTCAGCGGTCGTGAGTTCGTGGTGGTGGCCACGCGCGGCGGCGGCTACGGCGAGGGCACCCCGCGGCACGGCTGGGACCATGCGGAGCAGTGGCTCCCGCACGGTCTGTCGATGACCGGCCTGGAGCCGCGCTTCATCAGCACGGAACTGACCCTGGCGCCCACGGTGCCGGCGATGGCCGAGCTGATCCCCCTGCACGAGGCCAGCCGCACCGCGGCCGAGAAGGAGATCGACAACCTGTGGACGCCGGCCTCGGCCCAGCGCTGAGACGGCACCCGACACAACGAGAGCGGCCGCCCCGGATCGGGGCGGCCGCTCTCGTTCAGGTCCGACGGGTCAGAGGATCGTCCAGGTGTCGCCACCGCTCAGCAGGCCCGCGAGCTGCTGCTCGGGCGTCTCGGTGACCTTCGCCCTCGCCGTCGCCAACTGCTCCTGCACCACGCTGTCGTAGGACGGCCGGTCCACCGAGCGGAACACGCCGATCGGCGTGTTGCGCAGGTCCAGACCGGGCAGCCGGGACAGCGCGAACGCGTACGCCGAGTCGGCCACCGTCGCGTCGTGTACGACGATCTCCTCGGGGCGTACGGAGTTGGTCTCCCGGACCTCCAGCCCGAACGCGCCCGGCGGGTGCACCACGCAGAACCGACCGTCCGCCCCGAAGGTGATCGGCTGGCCGTGCTCCAGGCGGATCAGGTAGTCGTCCCGGGTGGACGGGTCCTTGAGCTGCTCGAACGCCCCGTCGTTGAAGATGTTGCAGTTCTGGTAGATCTCCACGAACGCCGAGCCCTGGTGCTCGGCGGCGGCCCGCAGCACCGACTGGAGGTGCTTGCGGTCGGAGTCGATCGTGCGGCCGACGAAGCTGGCCTCCGCACCCAGAGCGAGCGAGAGCGGGTTGAACGGCGCGTCCGCCGACCCGGCCGGCGTCGACTTGGTGATCTTGCCGACCTCGGACGTGGGCGAGTACTGCCCCTTGGTCAACCCGTAGATCCGGTTGTTGAACAGCAGGATCTTGAGGTTGACGTTGCGCCGCAGCGCGTGGATCAGGTGGTTGCCGCCGATCGACAGCGCGTCGCCGTCGCCGGTAACCACCCAGACCGACAGGTCCGGACGGGACACCGACAGGCCGGTCGCGATCGCCGGCGCGCGGCCGTGGATCGAGTGCATCCCGTACGTGTTCATGTAGTACGGGAAGCGCGACGAACAGCCGATCCCGGAGACGAACACGGTCCGCTCGCGGGGGATGTTCAGCTCCGGCATGAACTGCTGGATGGCCGCCAGGATGGCGTAGTCACCGCAGCCGGGGCACCAACGCACCTCCTGGTCGGACTTGAAGTCCTTGGCGGTGAGCTTGAGGGCTACGGGCTCAGACATTCTTCAGGACCTCTTCCAGCGTCGTCTCCAGCTCGGCGGCCGTGAACGGCAGGCCGCGGACCTGGTTGTAGCTGATCGCGTCGACCAGGTAGCGGGCCCGGATGACGTGGGCGAGCTGGCCCAGGTTCATCTCCGGGATGACCACCTTGTCGTAGGAGCGAAGCACCTCGCCGAGGTTCGCCGGCATCGGGGCCAGGTGCCGCAGGTGCGCCTGGGCGATGGACAGGCCGCGCTGGCGGACGCCACGGCAGGCCGCCCCGATCGGCCCGTACGTCGAACCCCAGCCGAGCACCAGCACGCGGGCGTCGCCGTCCGGGTCCTCCACCTCGATGTCCGGCACCGGGATCGTCTCGATGCGGGCGGCCCGGGTGCGGACCATGAAGTCGTGGTTCGCCGGGTCGTACGAGATGTCGCCGGTCTTGTCGGCCTTCTCCAGCCCACCGATCCGGTGCTCCAGGCCCGGCGTGCCGGGGATGGCCCACGGGCGGGCCAGGGTCTCCGGATCGCGCAGGTACGGCAGGAAGGTGGTGCCGTCGTCACCGTTGGGCGCGGTGGCGAAGTCGACCCGCAGGTCGGGCAGCGACTCGACGTCGGGCAGCAGCCACGGCTCGGAGCCGTTCGCCACGTAGTTGTCCGACAGCAGGATCACCGGCGTGCGGTACGTCAGCGCGATCCGGGCCGCCTCCAACGCCGCGAAGAAACAGTCCGACGGCGACTTCGGCGCGATCACCGCGACGGGCGCCTCGCCGTGCCGGCCGTACAGCGCCATGTTCAGGTCGGCCTGCTCGGTCTTGGTCGGCATGCCGGTCGACGGGCCGGCCCGCTGCACGTCCACGATCACCAACGGCAGCTCCAGCGCCACCGCGAGGGAGATCGTCTCGCTCTTGAGCGCCACACCCGGGCCGCTCGTGGTGGTCACACCGAGCGACCCGCCGTAGGAGGCGCCCAGCGCCGCGCCGACCGCGGCGATCTCGTCCTCGGCCTGCATGGTCAGCACGCCGAAGCGCTTGTGCTTGCTCAGCTCGTGCAGGATGTCCGACGCCGGCGTGATCGGGTACGCGCCGAGGAAGACCGGCAGGCCCGAGCGGACCCCGGCGGCGACCAGCCCCAGCGACAGCGCCGCGTTGCCGGTGATGTTGCGGTAGGTGCCCGGATGCATCTTCGCCGGCTTGACCTCGTAGCGGACCGCGAAGTCCTCGGTGGTCTCGCCGAAGTTCCAGCCGGCCTTGAAGGCGGCGACGTTCGCGGCGACCAGCTCGGGGCGGGACGCGAACTTGCGCTCCAGGAAGCGCAGGGTCGACTCGTACGGCCGGGAGTACATCCACGAGAGCAGGCCGAGGGCGAACATGTTCTTGGACCGTTCGGCGTCCTTCTTGGACACCTGGTGTTCGGCCAGCGCGCCGACCGTCATCGACGTCAGCGCCACCGGGTGGACGACGTAGCCGGCCAGCGAGTCGTCGTCGAGTGGGCTGCTCTGGTAACCGACCTTGGCCAGGTTGCGCTTGGTGAACTCGTCGGTGTTGACGATGATGTCCGCGCCGCGCGGCAGATCGGCCAGGTTGGCCTTGAGCGCCGCCGGGTTCATCGCCACCAGCACGTTGGGCGCGTCGCCCGGGGTGAGGATGTCGTAGTCGGCGAAGTGCACCTGGAAGCTCGACACGCCCGGCAGGGTGCCGGCGGGAGCCCGGATCTCGGCGGGGAAGTTCGGCAGCGTGGAGATGTCGTTGCCGAGCTGCGCCGTCTCCGAGGTGAACCGGTCGCCGGTCAACTGCATGCCGTCGCCGGAGTCGCCGGCGAACCGGATGACCACCCGGTCGAGTTGACGGATCTGCTTGGTCACTGTGCCACCTTCGTTCGCGACTGCGGGCTCGCAAGCGCTGTCGTTCCCCACCCAGAGCCTACGTCGAAGGGACCCCCGGGCCTGCCCGGAGGTCCGCCGACTGAGACCGGATCAACGCCGAAATTGCCGTGGAATGTGGGGTTTCGCCCCGCCCGCCGTAATTCAGATCACCGTCCGCCGGCCCGGGACGACCCCGGCCGGTGGCGGCCAGGGTCGTCGATCGATCAGTCGGTGGGCGGGGCCGGGGACTCGCTCGCCTGTCCGCCGAGCCGGCGCCGCAACGAGGTGGTGGCCAGCGTGAGAGCCAGCACCACCAGCAGCGCGGAGACCGCGACCAGGATGACCGCGGTGCGCTGGACCGAGGACATGCTGTCGTCGGTGGTGGCGCCTGCCGGCAGTACGCCCTGGGAGCCGGTCGGCGCGGGCGGCGAGACGACCGGCGTGGCCAGCGCCGCCGCCGCGGTGATCCGGAAACTCATCTGCAACCGCCGGGTCGCGCCGTTGCGCGGGTCGAGTTGACCGACCACGGCCCCGGACAACGGCGCCTCCCGCTGGGCCTGCGGAGTCGCCTCCACCGGTAGCCGCAGCTCACGGGTCTCGCCGGCGGACAGCAGACCCGCGTCGCACCGGGTACGGGACGCGTCGAGAGCCACGCAACCCGGCGGTGGGGCGGGCGCGCTCACCCCGGACGGCAGGACCACCTCCACCAGCCCGGTGGCGTCCACCGTGCCGGTGTTGCCCAGCCGCACCGCGAGGGTGCTCTGCGCGCCACTGATGTCGAACGCGACCTCGTCGGCGGCCAGCGAGATCCCGGGCACCGGCGGACCGGGCGGGAACAGCACCGCGAAGCCCTGGTCGTCGGCCACCTCGCCGGGTGTCCCCGGCACGTCCGCGACGACCCGTACCGAGCCGCTGAGTGGCATCCGCTCCCAGGCGTCGCCGGCGACCCGCAGCCGGATCAGGCTGCTGAACCGGGTGCCCGCCTCGGTCGTCCACGCCCCGCAGCGGTACGCGCCGCCACCCTCGTCGACGCACCCGTTCGTGCCGGCGTCACTCAGCCCGGCCGGCAGGGTGTACGACAGCCGGACCCGCTGCGTGGCCGTGCCGGTGTTGGCCACGGTGACGCGCAGCGTGGTGGTCGTACTGGGCGCGTTCCAGTACGACTCCGAGAGGGAGACGTCCTCGGTGGTCACCTGTACGCCGAGAGGGCTCGGCGGCGGTGCCTGCGTGCCGCCCGGCGCCGGCGGGTTGACCGGTGGGACCGGGGGTGCGGGCGGCCCGGCCGTCGGCGGATGGGTGGCGCCGCCCGGGGCGGGAGCGCTGGTGACCGGTGGCCCAGGAGCGGTGGTCGGCGGGGGCGCCGGCGGTGTGGTCTCCGGTGGTGCTGCGGTGGTCGGCGGGGCCGGGTCGGTCGGCGCGGGATCGCCGCCCGGATCTTCGGTCGGAATGGGTTCCTGCGGCCCAGTGGTCTCCGGGTCCGGGTCGGGATCGGGTGCCGACTCCGTCACGGCGGTGACCGGATGGGCGCGCGGCGCCGCCGCGCTGGCGAGGGCCGGTGCGACGGCCAGCGCCGCGAGCAGCCCGAGCGCGAGCGACGTTGCCAGCAGGGGGGTGGGATGCCGCCCTGCGGCCCAGCGATCGGGCGAAACCTTCACGCGGGCCATCTGTCCTCCGGTTGCGGGGGTGGGAATCCAATACTCTTAATAGTTGCCCCGGTGCACTAGTCCCACCTGGAAACAAATCCGTAACGTGTTGGGGACGGTCCCTCCGGGGCGGGCGGTAGGCTCCGGGCGTGACCGGTTACCTGGGCTCGTACGCGACGCTCGGGCTCTTGCTGCTCGTCAGCGTCCTGTTCTTTGTGACGGCGTTCTCGGCCAACCGGGTGTTACGTCCCGCCCGCCCGGCCGACCCGTTCGGCAAGCGGGCCAGCTACGAGTGTGGGCTCGACCCGGTCGGCGGGGACTGGGCGCAGATGCAGATCCGCTACTACGTCTACGCGTACCTCTACGTGCTGTTCGCGGTCGAGGCGGTGTTCCTGTTCCCGTGGGCGGTGGTCTTCGACCGACCCGGCTTCGGCGTGGTCACGGTGGTGGAGATGGCGCTCTTCGTGGCGGTGCTCGCCCTCGGCCTCCTCTACGCCTGGCGCAGAAACATCCTCCGCTGGACCTAACCCCCCACCCCATCCCGGGTGGGGGGGTTAGGCCAGGGCTCTTCTGGTGGCTGTGGGTGGGCGGTCGCCGCGGATCGAGGCCACCATGTCCAGCACTCGGCGCGTCGGCCCGACCTGGTGGGCCCGGAACACGCGGGCGCCCAGCCAGGCGGAGACCGCCGTCGCGGCGAGCGTGCCCTCCAGGCGCTCGCCCACCGGAAGGTCGAGCGTCTCGCCGATGAAGTCCTTGTTGGAGAGCGCCACGAGCACCGGCCAGCCGGTGACGGTCAGCTCGCCCAGCCGACGGGTGATCTCCAACGAGTGGCGGGTGTTCTTGCCGAAGTCGTGCGCCGGGTCGATGAGGATCCCGTCGGGGCGTACCCCCTCCGCCACCGCGCGCTCGGCGAGCCCGGTCACCGTCGCGACCACGTCGGTGACCACGTCGTCGAAGGCGGCGCGGTGCGGCCTGGTCCGGGGGGTCAGGCCGCCGGCGTGCGAGCAGACCAGCCCGGCGCCCGTGCTCGCCGCGACCCGGGCGAGCGCCGGGTCGACGCCCGACCAGGTGTCGTTGAGCAGGTCCGCGCCGGCCGCCACGGCCTCCGTCGCCACCTCGGCGCGCCAGGTGTCGATGGAGATCACCACCTCCGGGAACGCGGACCGTACGGCGGCGATGGTGTCCACCGTGCGTCGGATCTCCTCGGTCACGTCCACCTCGGTACCCGGACCGGCCTTGACCCCGCCGATGTCGATGATCTCGGCGCCCTCGTCGACCGCCCGTTCGACCGCCCGGAGCGCGCTGTCCGCGGCGAAGGTGGCGCCCCGGTCGAAGAACGAGTCCGGTGTGCGGTTGACGATGGCCATCACCACCAGCTCACCCGGCGCGAACGTCCGCGAACCAAGCCGAAGTGCCCCGGCCATGCCGCCTCCCGCCTCCTGCGCGCCGTCGCCGCTGCTCCGGCCGCCACCGACGCTAGCCGGTGCGTGCGGGCACGCGTGGGGCGGGCGTGGGCGTCGATGGGTGATCGGGGTGGTGGGGTCGCTACCGGCGGGCTGTCGTGCCACGATCAGTGCATGGGTCAGCTTCTGCTCCTCCTGGTCGTGGCGTTGACCGTCGCGGCGGTGGTTTTCGGCGTGACGGTGCTGGTCGGCGGGCGCGATCCCGGTCTCGCTCCGACGGAACCGGATTCGCAGGCCGTACCGCTGCCGGGCACCCGGCCGCTGCGCGAATCCGACGTCGGCGCGGTCCGTTTCGACACCGGTCTGCGTGGCTACCGGATGGCACAGGTCGACCAGGCGATGCGCCGCGCCGCCTACGACATCGGCTACAAGTCCGAACTGATCGGCGTGTTGGAGGCGGAGGTCATCGCGTTGCGCGAGGGCCGGACCGACGACGCGGACGTGCTGCGCCGGGCGCGGGAGCAGTCCGCCGGTGCGGCGCCCGACGCCACGGCAGCGGAGCCCGCGGCCACCTCCTCAGCGGCCGACGCGGACGGCGTGGCACCGGCGACCGATTCGGCGGTGGATGCCGACGGTGTCGCCCCGGCCACGTCTTCGGCTGTGGACGCCGACGGTGTCGCCCCGGCCACCTCTTCGGCTGCGGACGCCGACGGTGTCGCCCCGGCCACCTCTTCGGCTGCGGATGCCGACGGTGTCGCCCCGGCGACCGACGAGGCGAGCATCCGCACGCCCGCCGACGACGCCGCGCCCGGGGCCGCCCGGGGCGCCGGACAGCAGGGCGCGGTGGTCCGGTCGGAGTCGGCGTGACCGGCCCGGAGGGCGCCGATGCTCTCCGGGAGGCGGCCCAACCGGGCGCCGGTGAGGTGACCGCCACGGTCATCGTCAACGCGCCGGCATCCCGCGTCTTCGCCGCGCTGCTCGCCTGGGAACGGCAGTCCGACTGGATCCCGTTCACCCGGGTCCGGGTCGTCGAGGGCGACGGGCGCGAGGGCAGCCGGATCGAGGCGGTGACCGCGCTCGGCCGGGCGACACTGCGCGACGAGATGCTGGTGGTCCGGGTGGACGAGCCGTACGAGATCGGCGTGGTGCACCACGGCCAGGTGCTGCGCGGCCCGGGTGTCCTGCGCTGCACCGAACTCGGGCAGGCCCGTACTCAGGTCGTCTGGCACGAGTGGTTCCACCTGCCCGGCGGCGCGGCCGGTCGGCTCGCGTGGCCGGTGCTCTGGCCCGGTTCCAAGCTGGGCCTCACCCAGGCGCTCAAGAGGTTCGCGCGGCTGGTCGAGCAGGGCCGCCTGCCCTGACGGCGTCATCGACCGGTTGAGCACGGGCTGTCGGTGCGATGGCCTAGCGTGTGCGACGTGAGTGACCTGGTGATCGGCGCCGACGGGCTGGCCCGCTGCGCCTGGGGGGCGAGCACCCCGGACTATGCCGTCTACCACGACACCGAGTGGGGTCGGCCGCTGCACGGCGACGACGCGCTCTACGAGCGGATGACCCTGGAGGCGTTCCAGTCCGGCCTGTCGTGGCTGACCATCCTGCGCAAGCGGCCCAATTTCCGGCTGGCCTTCGACGAGTTCCACATTCCCACCGTCGCCGGCTACGACGACACGGACGTGACCCGGCTGCTCGCCGACGCCGGCATCGTCCGCAACCGGGCCAAGATCGAGGCGGCGATCGCCAACGCCCGCGCCGCCCTCGACCTGCCCGACGGGCTGTCCGCGCTGCTCTGGTCGTTCGCGCCGGAGCGCCGGCCGGCCCGTCCCGCCTCGTTCGCCGAGCTGGCGCCGATCACCGCCGAGTCGACGGCGATGGCCAAGGCACTCAAGAAGCGCGGCTTCCGGTTCGTCGGCCCCACCACCGCGTACGCCCTCATGCAGGCCACCGGGATGGTCGACGATCACATCGTCGGCTGTCACGTCACCCTCGACACCCGCCCGTGATGGGATGACAGGCATGACGACCGAGACCGCGTACCGGGCCGACGGGGCCGGCCACGCCGACGGGCCGGGCACCTGGGCCGTGCTGCTGCCCGCCGAGCGTTACGAGGCCGAGCGGCTCGTGCACCACGACTCGCTGAAGCTGACCGGCCTGACCGACGCGGGGCGGCCGGGCCCCGGCGACCGGGTGGCGGTGCTGGCCGACGCGCCGCCGCGCCTGGTGGCCCTGGGTCGGGTCGCCGCGCCGACGCAGCGGCACCGTGAGGACCCGGACGACCCGCAGTCCCCGGTCGAGCCGGAGACGCTCGTCGTGACGTACACCCGGCGGGCCTTCGACGAGCCGGTGCCGGCCGACCTGCTGACCCTCGACGGGCCGGTCACCGCCCTGGATCCGGCGACCTTCCGGGCGCTGGCCGACCAGCTCGGCCCGCCCCCGGCGCGGCGTACCTGGCTGGTCAGCCTGGACCTGCCGATCGAGGCCGGCACGCCCGCCGAGGCGGTACGCCTGTTCTGGTCGTACGTGCAGGAGTTGGGGCCGCGTGAGCTGCCCGCCTTCGTCGCACCGTCCGGCGACGAGCTGGCCATGCAGGCCTTCGTGCTCGGCGCGGAGGCCAACCAGGACCCGGAAGAGGACGATTAGGCCTGGAACAACTTGTCGAGGCGTCCACGCCAGTCGGCGAGCACCGGGCCCGGGTCGGTGTCCAGCACCCGTTCCAGCAGCGTGGCGTAGACGTCCCGGAAGTCGGTGGTGTACTTCAGGTCCCCGTCGTCGAGGTCGGTGAGGCTGGGCGCGTCCCCGTGCCAGCCGCCGCGCACTCCCGCGCCGAGCAGCAGCATGTCGGACGCGGTGCCGTGGTCGGTGCCGTCCGAGGCGTTCGCCCGGACCCGGCGGCCGAACTCGGAGTAGACGGCCACCACCACCTTGCGGCCCGCCTCGGTGCGGCTCATCCGGTCGGCGAACCTGGTCAACGCCCGGTCGAGCTGACCCAGCAGCACGGCCTGCAACTGCTTCTCGTCAGCGTGCGTGTCGAAGCCGCCGAGCGAGACCGAGAATGCCCGGGTGGACACCCCGGCCTCCACACACTGCGCGACCAGGTCGAGTTGCGCGTCCAGGGGCGTACCGGCCCCTCCGGTGGCGGTGGCCGGCGCCTGGTCGCCGTCCGGGTCCGTCGTGTCCGGGTCGGCGGAGTCGCGGACCTCGCGGATCATCTCGTCCACCGAGCGCATGTCGGCGAAGCAGGCGGCGGCCCGGGCGCGGGCCGCCGACTCGCCCGCCTCGGCGGCGGCGAACGCCTTCAGCGTGTCCGCCGAGAGCCCCTTGGCGGCCTTGCGGTCGGTCACCGGGACGGCTGCGCCCGCGCTGCGCTCCCCGGCGAGCAGCGGCGGCAGCGCCGGCTCGAAGGAGACCGCCAGTCGGGGGTCGCCGCCCGCCCGGTCGAGCCAGCGGCCGAGCCAGCCGGTGGTGCCGGGCCGGTCCGGTTGCGCGGTGTGCCAGATGTCCATCGACCGGAAGTGGCTGCGGTCCGGCTTCGGGTAGCCGATTCCGCGCACGATCGCGAGTCCACCGGTGGACCAGCGCTTGTGCAGGCCCTCCAGCGCCGGGTTGAGGGCGAAGTCGTCGTCGAGGCGACGAACCTCGCTGTCGGGGTACGCCAGCTCGGGGCGGGCTGCCCGGTAGGCCGGGTCGCCGTACGGGATGACGGTGTTCAGGCCGTCGTTGCCGCCGTAGAGGGTCACCAGCACCAGTGTCTGTGACTGCGGGTCGCGGTCTCCGGCGGTGTCCAGCAGGTCCCGCAGGCTGTACGCGCCCGCTCCGGCGGCCAACGCGCCCGCGCCGACCACCCCGCTGGTGAGCAGGAACCTGCGTCGGGTCAGGGTGTCCATCTTCTCGACTCCTTCCGCTCAGCTGACGGTGTACTCGGGGCTGACCAGGCCGGCAGCCAGTAGTTTTCGAGGTTCGCCGGCCAGCGGGGTCAGGGCGGCCCGGGTACGGGCGCTCCATCCGTCGACGACGAGTAGCCGGGCCAGGGCGTCCGCCCGTCCGGCGGTGGGCGCGGCGGTCAGCCGGTCCAGCAGCGCGGGACGGGCCGCGGCGGCGAGCATGCCGGCCAGTCGGAGTCGGCCCTGTAGCGACGAGGTGGTCAGCCAGGCGGGGCCGGCCGGCCAGCCACCCACGCTGGGCGGTCGCAGCGGCACCTGGTCCAGGGCGCTCAACCCGCTCAGCAGTTGCTTGCGCTGCTGCTCGGGCAGTTCCTTGGGGCGGATGCCGAGCTGTCGCAGCGCGCCGACCGTCCACTCGACGGGCTGCTTCACCAGCGTGCCGCGGGTCTGGGCGAAGGCCGGTGACGAGAACAGCGCCCGCAGGGTGGCGACGGTGTCCGCGCCCGCCAGGCCGTCCGGCGTCGGGACGTCGGTGCCGGCGTAGCGGAACCAGAGCCGCCGGGCCACGAACGTCGCCGCCGCCGGCTGGGCGGCCAGCAGTCCGGCGTACGCCTCGGCGTCGAAGCGGCCGTTCTGTCCGAGGATCGTCTTCTCCCCGGGGTCGTGTCGTTTGGCCTCGAAGCGGGCCACCCCGGTACGGCGGTCGACCGTCCAGCCGGTCAACGCCCGCGCGCCGGCCTTCACGTCGGCCTCGGTGTAGCCGCCGATGCCGAGGGTGAACAGCTCCATCAGTTCGCGCGCCAGGTTCTCGTTCGGCGCCTTACGGGTGTTCTTCTGCCCGTCCAGCCAGATGATCAGCGCCGGGTCGCGCACCATCGCGGCGACCAGGGGGGCCAACGGCCCGCGCCCGTGCCGGCGCAGCGTCTCCAACTGGCCCTGCATCATCCGCGCCGACTTGACCTTCTGGGCGCTGGTCGCCCAGTGCCCGTGCCAGAAGAAGAGCAGTTTCTCGGTGAGCCCGTCCTCGGCGGCGACCATCCGGTCCAGCCACCACAGGGTCACCTGCGCAAGTTGCTCCTTGCGCTGGGCGTTGGCCTTCTGCCGCTGCTCGCGGGTGGACTCCTTGGTCAGCGCCGCGTACGGGTCGGCGGGCAGGGCCGGCGGTGGCGTGGCCGCCGCGCCCCGGTCGGCTCGCCCCGGGGCGAGCAGGTTGTCCAGGGTCGCCGCCGGCCCGGCCCGCTCGGCCGCGTCCACCTCGTCGGCGGTCGGCCCGAAGGTGGCCCGACGCAGCAGGTGCGCCACCGCTTCACGATCGCTCATGGAAGCCGACGCTAGGCGGCCCGCGTACGAGGACGGTAAGGGCGGGGTGCGAATCGCGTTCAGTGTCCCTCGAAGACCGGTTTCTGCTTGGCGACGAACGCGAGGGTGGCCGCCTTGTGGTCGGCCGTGGCGCCGCAGATCGCCTGGGCCTGGGCCTCGGCCGAGAGCGCGTCGGCGAGGGTGCCGGCGTCGGCGATCGAGAGCTGCCGCTTGATCGCCCCGTACGCGACGGTGGGGCCGGCGGCGAGCCGGGCGGCCAGCTCCTGCGCGGCCGGCAGCACCTGCTCATCGTCGTCCATCAGCCGGGTGAGCAGCCCGAGCCGGCAGGCCTCCTCGGCGCGGACCGGTTCGGCCAGCATCAGCAGCTCCACCGCCTTGGCGTGGCCGACCAGCCGGGGCAGCGTCCAGGACGCGCCGGTGTCGGCCGCCAGACCGACCTTGGCGAAGGCCATCAGGAAGCTGGTGCTCGGCCCGCCGATGCGGATGTCGGCCAGGAAGGCCAGCGACGCGCCCGCTCCGGCGGCCATCCCGCGTACGGCGGCCACCACCGGCTTGGGCAGGTTGGCCAGCCGGGCGGCGATCGGGTTGTAGTGCACCCGGACGGTGCCCAGCGGGTCGGCCGAGCCGTTCTCGAGCGTCGAGGTGTGCTCGCGCAGGTCCTGCCCGGCGCTGAACGAACCGCCCGCCCCGGCCAGCACGACCGCCCGGCAGGACCGGTCGGTCTCCAGCTCCGCCAGGGTGTCCCGCAGCGCCTCCTTCAGCGCGACGTCGAACGCGTTCATCGCCTGCGGCCGGTTCAGCGTGAGGGTGACGACGGCGTCGGTCCGGTCGACGAGCAACGGCTCGGTCACGTGTCTAACGACCCTTCTGTCGAACGATGCGGTTGCCGGCGTCGAGGCACTGCTCGACGTACCGGTCGGCGGCTGGACGCAGGCGGGCCGCGTGCCGGTCGAAGAAGCTGGCCGCGGCGGTGCCGGGCCAGCGCTCGGGCAGCAGCGCCGGGGGCAGCTGCGGATCCCGGAACAGGAAGGTACGCCACGCGTGCACGAGCCGGAACCGGACCGCGTACGCCTCCTCGTCGCTGCTGCGCACGGTGACCGCGCTCAGGAGCGGGCGCTGGTCGGCGACGAACCGCTCGTACGCGCGGCCGATCTCGGCCAGGTCCCACGCGCGACGGACGACGCCCATCGCGCCCGGGGTGCCGGAGAAGTGCGATGCGGTGAACCGTTCGAACCGGATGCCGGCCTCGGCCAGCAGCAGGTCGACGTCCTCGGCGGGGCGGGTCGCGACCCAGGTCTGCTCGTCGAGGGTGCCGTAGCCGAGAAAGCTGAGGGTGGCGGCGAGTCGTTGCCGGTCCCGCCGGGAGCCCGGCGCGTCGAGGACGAGCAGATCGAACCGGCCGTCCCAGGTGACCCGGCCGGTCCGGTAGATCCGGGCCGCCGCCTCGTCGAGTCGTCGGGCGGCTTTTGGTGTGATCGAATATCCCGGTCCGGAGGCCAGCCGGAGCGGGTCGAGCCAGCCTTGACGCACCATCCGGGACACGGCGGTGCGAACGGCGGGCGGCGCGATTCCCAACGGCGCCAGTAGCTTGACCAGGGCGGCGACCGGTGCGCGGCCACCCCTCGGTCGGAGATGGTCGCCGTACAGGTCGAAGAGTGCCGACCGTGCCTGCATGACCGCACATTGTGACAGGCCTTCTCAAGATAAGCTAGATGCTGTTACATCAATGCTGCTCCGGTTTGGGTCCGGCGGTGTTCATCAGGGAAAATCGTCTGTCGACACCCCCGCGAGCGTTGCGGGTGGTCGTGACGAAGTGGCTGTGGGGCAACCCACCGACCCTGGTGTAGGTCTGAGGGGAGACAACATGGCGGCGATGAAGCCGCGGACGGGCGACGGTCCGCTGGAAGTCACCAAGGAGGGTCGGGGCATCGTCATGCGTGTCCCGCTGGAGGGCGGTGGCCGGCTCGTCGTCGAGATGACTCCCGACGAGGCCAACGCGCTCGGTGACGCGTTGAAGGCAGCCGCCGGCTGAGTGAGGGACGACCCGGACGGCGTACGCCGGTCGGAGCGTTTCTTGGACCCTGAGCCACCGGGAGCGCCGGTGGCTCAGGGTCTTCATATCTGTGCGCGGGCATGGCCCGATCCACTTTGTGAAACTTCCTGGAGGTGCGGTTCCGCGTGCTCGCCATCCGTCCGCTCGCCGAGCCCGAACGGCTCGACGTCCTCGTCCTGCCCGTACGCCCCACCGAGCCGGCGGCGGGAGGTGACGTCTCGGCGGAGCCGGCGCCGACCGCGGTGACGCCGCCGGACGGCACCGCCGACGAGGCGGCCGCGCTGGTGCCGGCCGCCCGACTGAGCGGACGGGCCGGCGAGATCAGCACGCAGCTGCGTCCCGGGCGCGACCCCGGTCAGCTGGTGCTGCTCGGTATCGGCGACGGCGGGGAATCCTCCTGGCGGACGGCCGGCGCGGCCCTGGCCCGCTCTGCGTCAGATGAGACGCATATCACTATCGCTCTGCCGGCCGGGGTGACTGCGGCCGCCGTGCGCGGGCTGACCGAGGGGCTGCTGCTCGCCTCGTACCGGTTCCGGCTGACCGACGCCGACCAGCCGCCCGCGCTCGACGGCGTCGACCTGCTGGTCACCGACCCGGCGGCCCACGAGGAAACGGTCGCCACCGCGCGGACCACCGCCGCGATGACCCGTCTCGCGCGCGACCTGACCAACATGCCCTCCTCGGTGAAGACCCCGCAGTGGTTCGCCGACCAGGCGGCCGCCGCCTCCGCCGACCTGCCGGACCTGCGCCTGACGGTCCGTGGTCCGGCCGAGTTGGCCGCCGAGGGCTTCGGCGGGATCCTCGCCGTGGGCGGCGGCTCGGCCAGCGGCCCGCGTCTGCTGGAGATGGACTGGCACCCCGCGAACGCGCGTACCCACGTGGTGCTGATCGGCAAGGGCATCACCTTCGACACCGGCGGCATCTCGATCAAGCCGGTGCCCGCCATGAAGCTGATGCGCAAGGACATGGCCGGCGCGGCGGCGGTCGTCGCCGCCACCCTCGGCGCGGCGGCGTTGCGCCTGCCGGTCCGCGTCACCACCCTGGCCCCGCTCGCCGAGAACATGGTCAGCGGCTCGGCGTTCCGTCCGGGCGACGTCATCCGGCACTACGGCGGGACGACCAGCGAGACGACCAACTCCGACGCCGAGGGCCGACTGGTCCTCGCCGACGCGCTCGCCTACGCGGTGCGGCAGCTCAAGCCCGACCTGCTCGTCGACCTCGCCACCCTCACCGGCGCCAACGCCGTGGCGCTGGGCAAGCGGACCGCCGCCCTCTACAGCGAGAACGACGACCTGGCCGCCGACGTGCTGAACGCGATCGAGGCGGCTGGCGAGGCGGCCTGGCGGATGCCGCTGCACGGCGACTACGTCGAGTACCTGGGCAGCGAGATCGCCGACCTCTACAGCGCGCCCACCCAGGGCGCCGGATCGGTCACGGCGGCGCTCTACCTCCGCGAGTTCACCGGCGACCTGCGGGACCGTTGGCTGCACCTGGACATGTCCGCCCCGTCCTGGGCGGACGGCGACCACGCGGAGTTGAGCCGGGGCGCGACGGGCTGGGGTGTCCGCTCGCTGCTGCGCTGGCTGGCCGCCGTCGACTGACGGTCAGCACTTCACCGCGGCGAGCACCCCGTGGCCGACCGGGAGCAGCGCGGGGATCCAGTGCTCCGACTCCCGCAACGCCTTGATCGTCTCGCGGACCGTCACCGTCCCCGCGTCCCGGGCGGACGGGTCAGCGATCCGGCCGCCGGCCAGCATCCCGTTGAGCGCGAGCACCCCGCCCGGGCGCAGTAGCCGTAGCGCCGCCTCCACGAAGGCGTGGAACCCGGTGGCCTCGGCATCGACGAAGACGAGGTCGTACGCGCCGTCGGCCAGTCGGGGCAGCACGTCCAACGCGCGGCCGGTGATGATGCGGGTACGGCCGGTGGCGAAGCCCGCCTCGGTGAAGATCCGTCGTGCCATCCGCTGGTGCTCCACCTCCAGGTCGATGGTGGTGAGCACACCGTCGGCACGCATGCCGCGCAGCAGCCAGACGCCGCTCACGCCCGTACCGGTGCCGATCTCCACGACCGCGCGGGCGTTGCCCGCGGCGGCCAGCAGCCGCAACGCCGCCCCCGCTCCGGGTGTGACCGCGTCGAGACCCACCTCGTGGGCCAGGCTGCGGGCGGTGCGGAGCACGAGATCCTCGGTCACGTACGACTCGGCGAACTGCTGAGCCTGGGTCGTCGAACTGCCGGAACCGGCGACCGTGGCGATGGGGCACCTCCGGGCGGCGCGTGGTGCGGGGGGCGGGTTGGCACTGTGAGCGTAGAGGCGACCGGCGCGAGGCGCAGCCGCGCCTCCGTCCTCACCGCGATCACCGGAGGCAACCGCTGACTCCACCGCGCGCATCCGTGCAATCCTGGAAGCGGTATTCCGTCAGTCTCGACCGCGCCGAACCGTGGCCGGGCGAGGCCGCACGGGATCCGGGGGACGGACTGGGAGGCACCGACGTGACCGACGGCTGGGAATGGCGCCGGGACGGTGAGACTCCGGCTCCGGCGCGCCCGCCGGGGGCAGGAGCCCCGCCGGAGGGGCCGCCGGCCACGCCGGGGAGCGGCACCGCGCCCTCGGCCGCCGACACCGCAACCACGGCCGGGGCCCCGACCGGGTCGTACCCGAATCCGCCGCCCCCCACCGCTGGCGCGTCGCCGTGGTGGTCCGACGCGCTCGGCGATCCGTGGCGTGACCCGGCGGCCCCCACCGCGGTCGTGGTGCCTTCGGTGGTGCCTTCCGGCACCGAGCCGGAGCCGGTCACCGACCCGGACGCGCCCGGCCGACCGACGCTGCGACACCTGCTGCTCATCCCGGTGATCACCGCTCTGCTGGCCGGCACCCTCGGCGGCGCGCTGGGCTACGCGTTCGCGGTGCGTGGCGGCGCGGCCGGCACGGTGCTCGGTGCGGCGGCCGCGGATCCACCGGCGTTGGCCCAGCGCAAGCCGGAGTCGCTGGCCGGGGTCGCCGAACGTGTGCTGCCCAGCGTGGTCACCATCCGGGTCAGCAGCCTCGGCGGGACCAGCGAGGGCTCGGGGTTCATCGCCAGCGCCGACGGGCACGTGATCACCAACGACCACGTGGTGGCCGGCAGCAGCGGCAAGGCCTCGGTGGTCTTCAACGACGGCAGTTCCGCTGCGGCGACCGTGGTCGGCCAGGACCCGGAGTCCGACATCGCGGTGATCAAGGTGAACCGGACGGGTCTGCGGCCGGTGGAGTTCGGGGATTCCGACGCGCTGGCCGTCGGTGACCCGGTCCTCGCCGTGGGCTCACCCCTGTCGCTGGCCAACACGGTCACCGCCGGCATCGTGAGCGCCCTGGACCGGACGATGCAGGCCGGTGAGCCGGGCGGCCCGGTGCGCTACTACGCGGCGATCCAGACCGACGCCGCCGTCAACCACGGCAACTCGGGGGGCCCGCTCGTCGACGGCGCCGGCCGGGTGGTGGGCGTCAACTCCACCATCAAGTCGCTGGTGGCCGACGGGCAGGAGGCCGGCAACATCGGTCTCGCCTTCGCCATCCCGATCAACCAGGCCAAGCGGGTCACCCAGGAGATCATCGGCACCGGCAAGGCCCGGCGTACGGTCATCGGCGCCCAGGTCGGCGGCCCGGGCGCGGGTGCGGGCGGCGGCGTACGACTGGCCGCCGTGGAGCCCTCCGGGCCGGCGGCCGGGGCCGGGCTCAAGGTCGGCGACGTGATCCTGAAGCTCGACGGCCGGCCGATGACCGAGCCGACCGACCTGATCGCCCTGGTCCGCAAGTTCGCGCCGGGGTCGGTGGTGACCGTCGAGTTCCGGCGGGGAACCGCACGACGGAACACGTCGGTGACCCTCGCCGCGGATGCCAAGTGAACAGCGGGTCACCCCCTGCCGGAAAGCCGCCCGACGTGCGTAGTCTTGCTGCTGACGCCGAGAGGAGGCCCACGGGATGTTCGAGAACCTGAACATGTGGGAAGTCGGGGCGCTGCTGCTTCTGGCGCTGTTGATCTTCGGTGACCGGTTACCTGCCGTGATCAACGACGGCCTACGGCTGGTCCGTAACCTGCGGAACATGGCCCGCAACGCCACCGGCGACCTCAGTCGTGAGCTGGGCACCGACATCCAGCTCGAAGACCTGCACCCGAAGGCCTTCATCCGCAAGCACCTCCTCAGCGAGGAGGACGAGGCGGCGATCCGCAAGCCGCTACAGGGCGTCTACGACAACCTGCGCGCGGACGTCGACGGTGTGCACAACGAGCTGAAGGACGTGGCCAACGCCGCGGACCTGCGCTCGAACGGCACGCGACCCGGCACCACCACCGGTACGCCCTCGACGCCGGCGCCCCGGGTCAGCTACGACGACGCGACCTGAGCCCGGTGCCCGCCGGTGCGGGTCCCGTCGCGGCGGGCAGAAGCGCGGCCTTGATCGACTCGGTCTCAAGGAAAGCGGCCGATCAACCGGCGCGGGACAGCCCGACTTCCCGAAACCCGAGTTGATCATGGCGCCCCGCCGGAGGCCGAGCGCTGGCGCGGCATAACCCGCTCAGCGCCCGGCGCGCGGCAGAACCGGTCAGCGCCCGGCGGGCTTGAGGCCGAGCGGCTTGCCGAGCAGCGACTCACGGCGCAGCGCGAGCCGGTCGGCGACGCCGCCGAGCGCCTGCGCGGCCGGGGACTCCGGCGCGGCCAGCACGATCGGGTTACCGGCGTCGCCGGCCTCGCGGACCCGGGTGTCCAGCGGGATCTGGCCCAGCAGCGGCACCTGGGCGCCGATCGTCCGGCTCAGCGACTCGGCGACCGCCGTGCCGCCACCGGCCCCGAAGATCTCCATGCGGGATCCGTCCGGCAGCTCCAGCCAGGACATGTTCTCGATCACGCCGACGACCCGCTGGTGGGTCTGCAGGGCGATCGCCCCGGCCCGCTCCGCCACCTCGGCGGCGGCGGTCTGCGGGGTGGTGACGATCAGGATCTCCGAGTTGGGCAGGAGCTGGGCCAGCGAGATGGCCACGTCGCCGGTGCCCGGCGGCAGGTCGAGCAGGAGCACGTCCAGGTCGCCCCAGTAGACGTCGGCGAGGAACTGCTGCAACGCCCGGTGCAGCATCGGGCCGCGCCACACCACGGCCGCGTTGCCCGAGGTGAACATGCCGATCGAGATCACCTTCACACCGTGCGACTGCGGCGGCATGATCATGTCTTCGACGCGGGTGGGCCGGCCGTCCGCGCCGAGCATGCGGGGCACCGAGTGACCGTAGATGTCGGCGTCCACCACGCCCACGGAGAGCCCCCGGGCGGCGAGCGCCGCCGCCAGGTTGACCGTCACGCTGGACTTGCCGACACCGCCCTTGCCGCTGGCCACCGCGTACACGCGGGTGCGCGAGCCGGGCTGGGCGAACGGGATGACCGGCTCCTCGCTCGCACCGCCGCCGCGCAACTGCGCCTGTAGCGACTGCCGCTGCTCGGGGCTCATCACGCCAAAGTCGATCTCCACGCCGGCCACGCCCGGCACCGCCGCCACCGCGGCGGTGATGTCGGTGCGCAGCTTGTCCTTGAGCGGGCAGCCGGCGACGGTGAGCAGCAGCTCGACCCGGACGACGCCGTCCGCGCCGATCGTGGCGGAGCGGACCATGCCCAGCTCGGTGATGGGCCGGCGGATCTCCGGGTCGTTGACGGTGGCCAGGGCGGCCTGGATCGCGTCCTCGACGGTGCTCACGGGTGCTGACATGCCCGCAATGCTACGTCGCGGGGCATCCCGGCCGACTGCTGGCCGAGGGTGGTGTGAGCCAAACGATGAGCCGTCGTCAGCGTTCGGGCCGGGCGTCGCGGGCGTAGTCGCCGTCCAGGTCGTCGCGCGGCTCGTCCAGCCCGGGAAGGTCGGTCGACCGCTGGCTGCCCTTCTCCTGCTGCCGGCGCTCCAGGCGTTGCCGGCGCTGCCCCGCCTCGTCCAGCTCCTCGGCCAGCCGGGTCAGCTCGGAGCGGAGGAAGTCCCGGGTGGCCACCTCGCCGAGCGCGATCCGCAGTGCGGCGATCTCCCGGGCCAGGTACTCGGTGTCCGCCTTCTGCGCCGTGGCCCGCCGCCGGTCCTCCTCCAGGGCCAGCCGGTCCCGGTCGGCCTGCCGGTTCTGGGCCAGCAGGATCAGCGGCGCGGCGTAGCTGGCCTGCAACGACAGCACCAGCGTGAGGAACGTGAAGGTGTACGGGTCGAAGCGCAACCCGGCCGGGGCGAGGGTGTTCCAGCCGAACCAGATCGCGATCACCACCGTCATGACGACGATGAAGTTAGCGGTGCCCATGCCCCGCGCGATCCCCTCCGACCAGCGGCCGAACGCTTCCGCGTCGAACCGGGGGAGGGTGATGCCCCGGGGCTCGCGGGGCTGGTCGAGCCGCTCCGTGCGCCGCTGCTCAGCCACCGTCGCCGTCCGGTACCGCGTCGGTGGTGCCCGGGGCGCTCACGGCGTCCCGGTCACGCCAGTCCCGGGGCAGCGAGTGGTCCAGGACGTCGTCGACCGTGACGGCCCCGACCAGCCGGCTGTTCCGGTCGATCACCGGCATGGCGACCAGGTCGTAGGTGGCCATGCGGCGGGTGATCTCCGGCAGTGGGGTGGTGGGACGCAACGGGTCGATGTCGTTGACCACCACCTTGCCCAACAGGTCGGCCGGCGGTTCGCGCAGCAACGCCTGGAAGTGCACCATGCCCAGGTAGCGGCCGGTCGGCGTGTTCTGCGGGGCCCGGGTCACGAAGACCTGCGCGGCGACCGCGGGGGAGAGCTGCGGCTCACGGATCCGCGCCAGCGCCTCGGCGACGGTGGCGTCCGGCGGCAGGATGACCGGCTCCGAGGTCATCACGCTGCCCGCCGTGCCCGGCGTGTACTTCAAGAGCTGGCGTACCGGGTCCGCCTCGTCCGGCTCCATGAGGTCCAGCAGGACGTCCTGCTCCGGTGGGGGCAGCTCGTTGAGCAGGTCGGCGGCGTCGTCCGGGTCCATCTCCTCCAGCACGTCGGCGGCCCGTTCCCGGTCCAGCGCGGCGAGGATCTCCACCTGGTCGTGCTCCGGTAGCTCGCTGAGCACGTCGGCCAGCCGCTCGTCGTTCAACGCGGCGGCCACCTCGTTGCGTCGGGCGTCCGGCAGGTCCTGCAGGGCGTTGGCGAGGTCGGCGGGGCGCATGTCCTCCAGGACGGCGAGCAGGTTCGCCGTACCCCGGTTGTCGGCGATGCCGCTGAGGCCGCGCACCCGGTCCCACTCGACCTGGTGCAGGTGGCCGCGGCGGCTGAGCCGGCCGGTCTGCTCGCGGACCGCGACCCGGGTCAGCGACCACTCGCCACCCCTGGTGCACTCCATGGCGACGTCCACCACCGCGCCGGGCTGGCCGCCCGGGTCGAGCTGCACGCGCCGGTCCAGCAGCTCCTGGAGCACCAGCAGCTCGTTCGGGCGCTTCTCGAAGCGTCGCAGGTTGAGCGTGCCGGAGCCGAGCACCACCGCGTCCGCGTCGATCGACGTGATGCGGTTGATGGAGAGGAAGATGCGCCGACGCATGGGCATCTCGGCGACCAGACCCACCACCTCGGGGGGACGCGTGGTCGCCCGGAGCCGTCCCACGGCGTCACGGACCCGGCCCACCTGGTCGCCGTTCGGATCGAAGACGGCGACTCCGGCGAGGCGGGCGATGTAGACCCGGGTCGGCGTACTCACGGGCACCAGCCTAAGCGCCTAGTGTTTATCAACATGTCGACCTTGGCCTACGAGATCGTGGACGTCTTCACCGACCGCCCGTTCGCCGGCAATCCGCTGGCCGTGGTGTTCGGCGCGGAGGCGCTGGCCACCGAGCAGATGCAGGCGCTCGCGCTGGAGTTCAACCTCTCCGAGACGGTGTTCGTGCTGCCACCGACGCAGGTCGGCGCCACCTACCGGGCCCGCATCTTCACGCCGGTCGAGGAGTTGCCGTTCGCCGGGCACCCGAGCGTCGGCGCGGCGGTCACCGCGAGCCGGCGGGGGATGTTCGGTGTGGGGCAGATCACCCAGGAGTGCGGGGCCGGCGTGCTGCCGATCGAGGTGACGTCGTCCGGGGCGACGCTCACCGGAGGCGTTCCCACCCTCGGCCCCGAGTTGGACCCGGAGCCGCTGCTGGAGATCGCCGGTCTGGGCGCGGACGACCACGACCCGGCCGGGCCCGCTCCCCGGGTGGCCGGCTGCGGGCTGGAGTTCCCCTACCTGCCGGTCCACCCGGACGCGGTGGCCCGGGCGCGGGTGAACCCGGCGGCGGCGGAACGGTTGGGGGTGGCGCACGTCAGCGTCTTCTCCTGGGACGTCGCCACGCAAACCGCGCACGCTCGGGTCTTCGTGCCGGGGATCGGCGTCCCGGAGGACCCGGCGACCGGTTCGGCGGCCCTCGGGTTGGGCGTCTGGCTGGTGGCCAGCGGGCTACTGCCGGCGGACGGGCTGTCGCACTATTCGGTGCGCCAGGGCGTGGAGATGGGCCGCCCGTCCGCGCTGGGCTGCACGGTGACCGCGGCGAACGGCGTGGCGGTCGGCGCGACCGTCGCCGGCCAGGTGATGCCGGTGGCCCGGGGCGAGATCGCCGTGCCGCCGTTCGTGGGCTGAGCGACGGCGTCGATGCGGGAGGATGCGGGTGTGACGGACGAGGACGCCGCCGGTGGCACGCCGCTGGTGGACGAGGCGATGAAGAAGGCCGCCATGGCCTGGGTCAGCGTGTCCGGTGGGCCGGCGCTCGCGCTCTGGTGCGCCCCGCTGGAGGGCGCGCTCCTGGTGGTGAGCGGGCCGGGCGAGCAGGCCGCGCCGGGCCTCGCCGACGCGACCGAGGCGCAGGTCACCCTGCGCGGTGACCACGGGGGGCGGATCGTCACCTGGCCGGCCCGGGTGACCCGGCTGGCACCGGGCACCGAGGCGTGGGACACCGCCGCGCCGCTGGTGGCGGGCAAGCGCCTGAACGCGCCCGGTCCGACCGCCGACCTGGTGGCCCGCTGGGTCGCCGACGGTTGCGCCCTGAACCGCCTCGCTCCGGCCGGCACGCCCCTGGCCGGCACGGACCTGCCGTCCGACGCGCAGACCGAGCCGCCCCGGGAGACCCCGGCGGTCCGCGCCACCCGCAAGCCGTTCCGCCTGCACCGGGTCCGTCGCCGCTGATCGGGTCAACTCGCCGCGACAGCGGCGGCAGTGACCTTGGCGTCCACGAGGTCGAGCACCTCACGCAGGGTGCCGAGCGTGGTGCCGCGCCACTGACGGTCGGCGTTGAAGACCATGTGTTCGGCCAGATCGGGCGCGGCCAGCCGGACCGCGGTCATGCCGGCCTGTTCGGCGCCGGTCAACTCGTGGCTGCCGCCGTCACCCACGTACAGGCAGTCGTCCGGCCTGAGCCCGAGTCGACGGCAGGCGGTCAGGTAGAGCGCGGCATCCGGCTTGCAGCGTCCGACCTGCACGGAGAAGACCCGTACGTCGAGCAGGGGCGCCACGGGGAGGTGCGGCAGGAAGGCCGGCAGTTCGTGCGTACAGTCGCTGATCAGGCCGGTGCGGACGCCGCGCTCGCGCAGCGCCGCCAGCACGGGCACCGCGTCGGCGCGCAGCCGGGTGTCCGCGCGGATCGCGCGAAGCCGGGACACCACCGCCGCCCGCAGGGCACTGTCACTCGGATGTACGCCCGCCTGGGCGCAGACCCACCGCATGGTCGTCTGCGCGTCGCCGAGCCGGCCGGTGGCGCGCTCGTAGTAGGTGCGGTTCAGCACCTCGCTCAACGTCTCGCTGGGACAGCCGAGCAGTTCGGCGGTGCCGAGGTGCGCGGCGCCGCGCTGCACCGAACGGGTCAGCGTGCCGAAGAAGTCGAACAGCACCGCCTGGTAGCCGGCCATGGGGGAGCGCCTTTGCGGTCGAGGGTCGTCGGCGCGAACGCGCGTGATCGTAACTGAGTGCTGACGTTCCGTGCTGTCCGTGGTCGTGTGAAGATTGCTTCCCGTGTCCCCTCGACCACCCCTGGACCCGCTGACCACCGCCGCGGTCGCCCTGGCCGTCGTTGCCGTGTCAACGTCCGCGCCGTTGATCGCGTACGCCGCCGCTCCGGCGCTGGCCATCGCCTTCTGGCGCAACCTGCTCGCGGTGGCCGTGCTGAGCCCGTTCGCCCTGGCGCGCCGCCGCGCCGAGTTCCGCGCGTTGGCGGGGCGGACCGGCCGGCGCGAGGGACTGTTCTGCGTCCTCTCCGGGGTCGCGCTCGCCGGGCACTTCGCGACCTGGGTGCCGAGCGCCCAGCTCACCTCGGTCGCCGCGGCCACCGCGCTGGGTGCCACCCAGCCGGTCTGGCAGGGGCTGATCGCCCGCGCCCAGGGGCGGCGGCTGCCCACGGTGGTGTGGGTCGGCATCGCGGTGGCGGTGGGCGGCGCGGTGATCGCCACCGGCGCGGACGTGGGCATCTCCGGCCGAGCCGTCGCCGGCGATCTGTTGGCGGTGACCGGTGGCATGTTCGCAGCCGTCTACACCGCCTTCGGTGAACGAGCCCGTGCCAGCATCAGCACCACCACCTACACGACCATCTGCTACGGCATCTGCTCGGCGGTCCTGCTGGTGATCTGCCTGCTGGGCGGGGTCCGTACGGTCGGCTTCGACGGGCGTACCTGGCTGGCGATCCTGGCCCTGGTGGCGGGCGCCCAACTGCTCGGGCACTCGATGTTCAACTACGCCCTGCACAAGATCTCGGCGACCACGGTGAGCGTGCTGATCCTGCTGGAGGCCCCCGGTGCGGCCCTGCTCGGTTGGGCCTGGTTGCACCAGGTTCCCCGCCCGTATGCGCTGCTGGGCATGGCGTTGCTGCTTGTCGGCGTGGCGGTGGTGGTGCTGGGGGGCGCCCGTGCCGCCCGCCGTGCCACGCCGCTCACCCCGCTGCCCGCCGACGCCGCCCCGCTGGAGAGCTGACGATCGCTTCAGACGTCGTACGCCTCGATGACGCGCGTGGTCGGGGCGGCGTCGCCGAGGTCGGCGCGCAGCGCGGCACGCTCCGGGTCGACGAGGAACGACTCGTATCCGGTCCGGGCCGCGAACGTGATCACGTGCACCTCGCTCCGCCCGTCGGTGCCGCGCAGCCGCCGTTCCAGCCGGCCGTTGTGCCGGTCGAGCAGGGCCAACACGGTGTCCTCGTAGCGTTGCCCGGCGGTTTCGGCCCCGGTGGCGTACTCGACGATCGCGACAAGCGTCAGCATGGCGGCCACGCTACCCATCGATGCCGACGGCCGTGGCGCTGGCTTCCCAGAGCCGGGACGCGAGCTGTGGGTCCGCCGCCTTGCGGTACGGCCGACGCGGCCGGCGGTTGTAGTAGTAGCCGCCGCGGGCGAGCCGGGCCGGATCCTGGTTCGCGAGCCAGAGGAGCGTCTCGGCCCCCTTCTCCGGGCTGCGGAACGGCATGAACCGCATGCCGAAGGCGACCAGCCGACTGTCGTTGGCGAACCGGGTCCGCACCACTCCCGGATGGAAGCTGTACGCGGAGATGCCCGGCCAGCGCCGGGACGCCTCGGCGGCGAACAGGATGTTCGCCTGCTTGCTGGTGCCGTACGCGCCCATCGGGTGGTAGGCGCGCAGCGGCCTGTTGAGGTCGTCCGGATCGAGCGCGCCGAAGCGGTGTGCCCCCGAGGCGGTCACCACCGTCCGGCCCACCCGGTCGGCCAGCAGGTTCGTGAGCAGGAACGGGGCCAGGTGGTTGGCCTGGATCGACAGCTCGAAGCCGTCGACGGTGGTGAGCGGTTGAAGCGCGATGGCCCCGGCGTTGTTGGCCAGCACATCGATCCGGTCGTACGCGTCGCGCAGCCGCTCGGCCAGTCCGCGTACGTCGTCGAGGACCGCGAAGTCGGCCCGGAACAGCTCCGGGCGCTCGCCGGCTGTCTCCCGTACGCGCTCCGCCGCGGCCTGTAGTCGGGCCGGGTCCCGCCCGACGAGCACCACCTGGTCGCCGCGGCAGGCGAAGGCCACCGCGGCGGCCAATCCGATGCCGGAGCTGGCACCCGTCACCACCACCAGCCGACGCCCAGTGAGATCTTCCACAGGTCCATTCACCGCGGTCATGGCGCGAGGTTACCGTGGCGTCACCACGCCCTTTGGGATCGTTAAGTTTTCCTCGGATTCAGGTGGCGTCGGCGTGCCCGCCGGTCGCTGGAAGGAGCACATCCATGGCCGCAGTCGGTCGTCCCCGCCGGTCGTGCCTGGCCGTACCGGGTTCCAGCGTCAAGATGCTCGGCAAGGCGCAGGGGCTCCCCGCCGACCAGGTCTTCCTCGACCTGGAGGACGCGGTTGCGCCGCTGGCCAAGCCGGAGGCGCGCAAGAACATCGTGGCCGCCCTCAACGACGGCGACTGGGCCGGCAAGACCCGGGTGGTACGGGTCAACGACCTGACCACCCCGTGGACGTACCGGGACGTCATCGAGGTGGTCGAGGGCGCCGGCGCGAACCTCGACTGCATCATGCTGCCGAAGGTGCAGGACGCCGGTCAGGTGCGGTGGCTGGACCTGACGCTCACCCAGATCGAGAAGACGCTCGGCCTCGAGGTCGGCCGGATCGGCATCGAGGCGCAGATCGAGAACGCGGCCGGTCTGGTCAACGTGGACGCCATCGCGGCCGCCTCGCCCCGGGTCGAGACCATCATCTTCGGCCCGGCCGACTTCATGGCCTCGATCAACATGAGGTCGCTGGTGGTCGGCGGGCTGATCCCGGACTATCCGGGCGACCCGTACCACTACATCCTGATGCGCATCCTGATGGCCGCCCGGATGCACGACAAGCAGGCCATCGACGGCCCGTTCCTGCAGATCCGGGACGTCGACGCGTTCCGCGAGGTGGCGAAGCGGTCGGCGGCGCTGGGCTTCGACGGCAAGTGGGTGCTGCACCCGGGCCAGATCGACGCCGCTAACGAGGTCTACCAGCCGGCGCAGGCCGACTACGACCACGCCGAGCTGATTCTCGACGCGTACGAGCACTACACCTCGGAGGCCGGCGGCAGGCTGGGCGCGGTGATGCTGGACGACGAGATGATCGACGAGGCGTCCCGCAAGATGGCGCTGGTGATCGCCGCCAAGGGCCGCGCCGCCGGCATGAGCCGTACCTCGTCGTTCACCCCGCCGGCGCAGTGAGTGGCCGGGTCGGGTCGCCCGCCGCCGGCCGTCGACCCGGTCCCGCATTCGGCGGTACGCCCACCCGCGCGCCCGCCTCAGTAACCGCTGTCGCTGCTCGCGCCCGTCGTGACCGCGAAGATGATCACGGCGACGTACGCGGCGATGCCCAGCACCATCAGCGCGGTGACGATCCAGCCGACGATGATGCCGGCCTTCGCCAACCCCTCGCCGTCCTCGCCGCTGGCCCGGATCTGCTTCTGCGCCACGTGACCGAGGATCGCCCCGATCGGCGCGGTGATGCCGCAGGACGTGAGACCGACCAGGGCCAGCACCAGTGACGCGATGGCCAGACCGTTGGTCTTGCGCGGGGCCGGGTAGCCGTAACCGGGGTACTGCGGCGGGTAGCCCGCCGGCGCGTACCCGGGTGCGGGGTATCCGGGCGGGGCGTAACCGGGCATGGGCTGACCGGGTGCCTGCTGCGCGCCCGCGTACGGGTCGACCGGCGCGTACGGGTCCACGGGACCGGGCTGGGCGGGCACCGGCTGACCGGCCACCAGGGTCGGGTCCGGCGGTGTGCTCGACGGCTGAGCCGACCAGGTGGGGTCGTTCCAGTCGCCGGGGGGCGGGGGATTGGTCATGCGTGATCTCCGTCGGCTCGGCTGCGCCGCCAGAGTAGCCAGCAGTGACCAAACCCGACGCCCCCGCTCCCGGGTGCCGCGTTGCCCGGGCCGGTCGTAACGGGCAGGATCCCTGGCATGTCAACTGACGCGCGTGCCGCGGACCGGTCCGGCAGCCGACCGCGACGGGACGTGAGCCGTCCGGGTGTGGCGCGGCGCGGTCGGGCGGCCACGTCGACCGGCGCGACCGGCGCCGACGAGCCGGTCGCGCTGCCCGATCCGGTGACCATGCGGCTAGACGGCCGGGTCGCCCTGGTGACGGGGGCGGGCAGTCCGGACGGCATCGGGTACGCCACCGCGCGGCGCCTCGCCGACCTGGGGGCGCGGGTCGCCATCGTGTCGACCACCCGGCGCATCCACGAGCGGGCCGGTGAACTGGGCGTGACCGGGTTCGTCGCGGACCTGACCGACGAGTCCGAGGTGGGCGCGCTGGCCGACGCGGTGGCCGAGCAGTTGGGCGACGTCGAGGTTCTGGTCAACAACGCCGGCCTGGCGAGCCGGACCAGTCAGGGAGTGCTGCGGCCGGTCGCGCAGCTGACCTACGACGAGTGGCGCGGCGAGATCGACCGCAACCTGTCCACCGCGTTCCTGTGCAGCCGGGCCTTCATCGGCGGGATGGCCGAGCGGGGCTGGGGGCGGATCGTCAACCTGGCGGCCACCGCCGGCCCGGTCAACGCCCTGCCCACCGAAGCCGCGTACGCCGCCGCCAAGGCCGGTGTCGTCGGTCTGACCCGCGCGCTGGCCATGGAGATGATCGCCGACGGGGTGACCGTGAACGCGGTCGCGCCGGGCACCATCTACACGGCGGCCTCCACGATGGCCGAGATCAAGCAGGGTCTGGGCACCCCGGTCGGACGACCGGGCACCCCGGACGAGGTCGCCGCGGCGATCAGCTTCCTCTGCTCGCCGGCCGCGTCGTACATCACCGGTCAGATGCTCGTGGTGGACGGTGGCAACAGCGTCCGGGAGGCCCGGTTCCGCTGATCAGTAGCCGCGGCTGTCGCCGTTGTTACCGAGGATGACCAGCGCCAGCCAGCCGCAGCAGGCCAGCAGGGTCAGCGCGGTGAACACGTACCCGAGGATCAGGCCCCAGGTCGCGAGCTGGTCGCCCTCCTCGCCGGTGGTGCGGATCTGCCGCTTGGCCAGGTGACCGAGGACGGCGCCGGCCGGGGGGAACACGAAGGCGAACACCAGCGACAGGATCGCCAGCACGTTGGTGCCCCGACCGGGGCCGCCGGGAGGTGGGCCGTACTGGCCGTAGGGGCCCTGCGGCGGGTACGGCGGCTGCTGACCCCAGTGCGCCGGCTGGTGCGGCCCCTGCCGCTCGTACGGCGACGGCTCGTCGGCGGGTGGCCCGTACGGCGAGCGCTCCGGCGGTCCGGAGGACGACTGGTCCGGCGGTGGCGCGTACGGCGACTGGCCGGCCGGCGGTGGCGCGTACGGCGACTGGTCCCGGGATGGCTCGTAGGGTGACGGCGGCGGCTCGTCTCCCGGCGGGCCCGACGGCGGCGGGTAGCTCACGGCTGTCCTCCTCCTGTCGGTGCCGGAAAAGTCCTTCTTGCCGGACGGTACCCGTAGCGGTGAACCTTTTCACAGCGGTTGTGTGGACTGGTCACCTTGGCCTGGCGGGCCGGGCGACCGATACTTACCGAGCGTTCAGTTACCCACGAGTAGTGCGCTGATTCCCGGAGGCCGAGATGGCTCGACTCGCCCAGACGCCCGGCCTCACCGACGTGCAGCAGTCGATCCTGGAGACCGTCCGGGAGTTCGCCGACAAGGAGATCATCCCGCACGCCCAGCGGCTCGAACACGCCGACGAGTACCCCACCGACATCCTCGACGGGATGCGCGAGATGGGGTTGTTCGGTCTCACCATCGACGAGGAGTACGGCGGGCTCGGCGAGTCGCTGCTCACGTACGCCCTCGTGGTGGAGCAGCTCTCCCGGGGCTGGATGTCGATCTCCGGCATCGTCAACACCCACTTCATCGTGGCGTACCTGATCTCCCAGCATGGCTCCGCCGAGCAGCAGGCCCGCCTGCTGCCGAAGATGGCGACGGGCGAGGTGCGCGGTGCGTTCTCGATGTCCGAGCCGGAGACCGGCTCCGACGTCTCGGCGATCAAGTCCAGGGCCGTCCCGGAGGGCGACACCTATGTCCTCAACGGGCAGAAGATGTGGCTGACCAACGGCGCGTACTCCTCGGTGATCGCCACCCTGGTCAAGACCGACACCGGCGCCGACTCGGTGTACGGCAACATGAGTACCTTCCTGCTGGAGAAGGAGCCGGGCTTCGGCGAGACCGCGCCCGGCCTCACCATCCCCGGCCGGATCGAGAAGATGGGCTACAAGGGCGTCGAGACCACCGAGATGGTGCTCGACGGCGTGACCGTGCCCGACTCCGCGATCCTCGGCGGGGCCGACCAGGTGGGCCGCGGCTTCTACCAGATGATGGACGGCATCGAGGTCGGCCGGGTCAACGTCGCCGCCCGCGCCTGCGGCATCTCCATCCGCGCCTTCGAGTTGGCGGTCGCGTACGCCCAGCAGCGCAAGACGTTCGGTCAGCCGCTCGCCCGGCACCAGGCGATCGCCTTCAAGCTCGCCGAGATGGGCACGAAGATCGAGGCCGCGCACGCCCTCATGGTCAACGCCGCCCGACTCAAGGACGCCGGACAGCGCAACGACGTCGAGGCCGGAATGGCCAAGCTGCTCGCCTCGGAGTACTGCGCCGAGGTCGTCCAGGAGGCGTTCCGCATCCACGGCGGCTACGGCTACTCCAAGGAGTACGAGATCGAGCGGCTGATGCGCGAGGCCCCGTTCCTGCTGATCGGCGAGGGCACCTCGGAGATCCAGAAGACCATCATCAGCCGAGGCCTCCTCAAGGAATACAAGCTCTAACCCCCACCCTGAATCCCGCGATCTTGCAGTTACTGCGGCGACATGGCGTGCATAACGGGGCAGAACGCCAACCGAAACTGCAAGATCGCGGGGGAAACGCGGGTCAGCGGAGGCGGGTCAGGTTTCCGGCGGCGCGTTCGACGATGAGGCAGCGGTCCTCGACGTAGTCCATGCCGGCCTCCTCGGCAATCTCGCGCGCCTCGGCCGACACGATGCCCAGTTGCAGCCAGACCGCCGGCGCGCCGATCGCCGCCGCGTCCCGCACCACCTGCACGGCGTCCGCGGCCGGCCGGAACACGTCCACCAGGTCGACCGGGTGCGGGATGTCCGCCAGCGACGCGTACGCCCGCTCGCCGAAGAGTTCGTCGACGCTCGGGTTGACCGGGATGATGCGCCAGCCGTACCGCTGCATCTGCAACGGCACGCTGTGCGCGGCCTTCATCGGGTCGCGGGACGCGCCCACGACGGCGATCACGGCGGAGTCGGCGAGGATCTGCTGAGCGGTACGCACCCGCCGACTGTAGCTCCGCCGCCCGCCGCACGCGGGCGAGCAACACCTGCGCCGAAAGGCCCGACTGGCCGCCCCCAGCAGCCAGTCGGGCCCGGCCGGCGCTTCGCGCGAAGCGAAGCAGACCGGTTACGCCGTGGGCTGCCGTTCCCCGGAACCCAGGGCGCGGCAACCCACGGCGGTCAGTCGGTCGTCGGGCTGGGGGCCTGGTCGGGTCCAGCGGGAAGGGTGAACGGCGAGTCGCCCTTGGTGGCCTTGCTTCCCGCCTTCTCATAGCCGGCGGGCGGCGTCAGGTCGAAGTGGCTCAGGTTCGCATCCGAGCGGGGCAGCCATTCGAAGGTGCTGACCTCTGACCTGTCGGTCACCTTGCCGCTCTTGTCGGCGACCGTCTTGTACGGCAGGAACGAGGTCGAGTCCACCCACAGTTCTGCGGTGTAGGCCGCCGTCCCCGCCGTCAACCGCAGGTGCACGGTGTCGCGCCCGTCCACCTTCTCCTGCCCCACGATCTCCAATTTGCCCCGGGCGAGCCAAGTCCGGATGCTCGCCGCGTCGTTCGGCACGAAGACCGTGCCGGTTGCCTTGTCCGGTGAGTCGACGAACTCGAAGTACGTCCGCTCGAGATGGCTGATCTGGGTGCCACGGTATTTCCCGTCGGCGACGACCGTCACCAGCGTGGAGTCCGGTCTGCCGTCGCCCCCGAAGATGTCGACCCGCCGGCGTCCGGTCTGCCGGTCCTCCCAGGAGTCGATCCAGCCACCCCGATAGGTGTCGTGCACCTTCACGACGTAGTCGTCCGCCTTGCCCAGCGCGGCCTGGGTCTGGCTGCTGACGTAGGTGACATCGCCCAGCTGCGACGGGTGGGACCCGGACCCGTCCGTCGAGCTGGCGATGCCGCCTACCTGCCCGGTCCGGTTGGCCGTGCCCAGCACGACACCGCCGGTGGCGAGTCCGGCCAGAGCGAAGGCGGTGGCGGCCGCGATCGCCGGACGGCGCAGGTACCAGCGCTTCGCGGCCGGTCGTCGGTACGCGGTCCCGTTGAGGATCGCGTGCCGCATCCGGTCGGTCGCGTCCGTTCCAGGGCCGGTCAGGTCCTCGCGAAAGGCGACGAGCAGCTCGACGCCCGCGTTGTCAGATTCCACGTTGTCGTTCATCCGTTTTCCTCATTCGCAGCGGCGGACGGTGCGTAGTGGGCGGGCATCGCGAGGCGCAGGCGTGCCTTGGCCCGGTGAAGGCGGGAGCGGACGGTGCCCGGTGCCAGGCCGAGCGCGGAGGCCAGCTCCGGATAGTCCAGGCCGGCCCAGATGTGCAGCAGGAGCAGGTCACGTTGGTCGTGTGGCATCGCGGCGAGAGCGCCGGCCAGTGCCCGCGTAGCGGCCTCGGCGTCGAGCCGTTCGTCGGCCCGATCGGCGAAGTTGTGCTGGCCGGAACCGCTGAGTGGATCTCTGCCCGACTTCTCCAGTGCCCGCAGCCACCGCACCTCGGCGCGGTGGTAGTTCCGGAGCAGGTTGCTCAGGATGCCGAACAGCCACGGACGTGCATTGGGCATCGAGGTGTCGTAGCGGTCCCGTCGCGAGAACGCGATCAGGAACGTCTCGGCGACCAGATCCTCGGCGAGCTGCCGCCCGACCCGGCGGGAGCTGAAGTTGTACAGCCAACCGCCGTACCGCTCGAACAGCTCCCCGAACAGTTCAGGCGCTCCCGTTACCAACAGCGAGTCGGAGCGCTCGGTCACAGTCATGTCCCGATGGCCCCCTGGTTCGACGGTGCGTTCATGCCCTGTTCTTGTCTGGCGCCGCCGTCAGGTTCCCGCCTTCTCGGCTCAGCACCGTGGCGAGTGTTCACCGCGTCCTGCCGACAGCTCGTCAGCGTCGTGTGTCACGGCGCGCGGGGGAGGTGTCGCCGCAGGCCCGGGGCTTGCCTCGCGGCAGGAAGACTAGATCAGGGTCAGCTGCTCGGCGGTCGCCGCGGGCGGCGGCTCGGGCAGGCGGCGGTTGTCGCCCACCTCGCCCCGGAGCAGCCCATGGCGACGGGCGGCGATCCGCACCCGGGCGGTCAGCTCCCGCTGGTACGCCTGCGGGGCGTACGCGCCCGAGCGGTACAGCTCGCGGTAACGGGCGACGAGGTGCGGGTGCTCCCGGGCGAGCCACTGGGCATACCACTCGCGGGCGCCAGGGCGCAGGTGCAGCGCCAGCGGGGTCACGCTCGTCGCTCCGGCGGCGGCGATCGCCGAGACCGTGGCGTCGATCGACTCCTCGCCGTCGCTGAGGCCGGGCAGGATCGGCGCCATCAGCACCCCGACGGAGAAGCCGGCGTCGGTGAGCCGGCGGACCGCCTCGAGCCGGCGACTTGGGTGCGGCGTGCCGGGCTCGACGCCACGCCAGAGCTGGTCATCGACGAAGCCCACCGAGAAGGAGATGCCGACCGTGGTCACCTCGGCCGCCTGACGCAGCAGGGGCAGGTCACGCAGGATCAGGGTGCCCTTGGTGAGGATGGAGAACGGGTTGGCGAAGTCCCGCAGGGCCGCGATGATCTGCGGCATCAGCCGGTAACGACCCTCGGCACGCTGGTAGCAGTCGACGTTGGTGCCCATCGCGACGTGCGCGCCCCGCCACTTCGGCGCGGCCAGCTCGCGTCGCACCAGCTCACCGGCGTTGACCTTGACGATCACCTGCCGGTCGAAGTCCGTACCAGCGTCGAGATCGAGGTAGGTGTGGGTGTTTCTCGCAAAACAGTTGTGGCTCACCACCCCATTGGCGATGAAATCGCCGGTGCCGGTGGTGATGTCCCAGAGCGGCAGCTCCAGCCCGAGAGCTTGAATGTCGACCACCCTGAGGTCGGCCCTGCACTTCAGCGCGGCGCCCTCGATCGAGCGCTTCCTGGTGATGGCCGGGTCCGTGAGGTGGAAGAACCGGAGCCGAGCGGGAAGACCTCCGGTCAATCTGATCTGCCGCACCCGGTTGGGTCTGCCGGGGTCCTCAAGCACGCAGGTGAAGCCGAACTGGCGCAGCGCCGCCGTCGTCTGGTCGAGGATCGTGTCGTCGCTGTTGCTGATGCGCAGGGCGCTTCTACTGCAGCTGCCCTCGGCGTCGAAGATGCCGGCCAGGAAGCCGAGGCGCCATTCGTCGGTGGGGGCGGCCGGCCACTGGATCAGACCGGTGATCGTTTCGATGTCCCGCTGTTTCGAGGTGCGGATCGCCGACAGGGCTTGCCGGGTGGCGCTGGCCGGTGCGAACGAGAAGCGTTGTGTCTCGATGCCCTCCTGGGCGAGGTAGCGCTCGCTCCGACTCAACGCCTCGTCGTCGATCAGCGCCAGACGGAACCGATGCACGACCCCCTGTGGGTACGAGTAGGTGGCGAGGTGAGCGTCGCCCCGGACCATCCCGCAGAGGTAGCCCCGGCGGTAGTCAGGTGACTCCTTCGGCCCGGATGCGAAACGGCCTGTGCCGATGAGGCGATTGTTGGTGGTCAGGTAGGGGCGCTGGCCGGTGCCCTGCATAGCCCCGGTGACGTACTTCCAGCCACGATCGGAGAGGAACCGGTGGTCTCCGCTGGCGATGAGCGTGGTGCCGTCAGTCAGGGTGACCCGGTATGCGGGTTTCACGGTGGACCACTTGTCAAGAACGGTGGTGACGACGTATCGGCGGTAGGCACCGCGTCGCTCGGTCCCGTAGATGCGGTCGCCGGGCTCGAGCTCACTGATCAGCTTCGTGCGACCGTCCGCCATCAGGATCGGAGTGTCACCGGCCAGGCAGTAGACACAAGCATGACTGCATCCCCGGTACGGGTTGATGGTCCACTCGAAGGGGACGCGGGACTCGCCGGGCACCCGGTTGAGGATCGATTTGGCCTGCACCTCGTGGAACGTCATCCCGGCGAACTCGGGGGTGTCGAAGGTACGGACGACGGCGCCGGGCAGCGCCAGCGGCAGGGGTGGCGTCGCTGGCGCTGCCCTCTCGGGGTCTCCCTCGACCGGGGGAGCGGTGAGGTTGTCCCAGCGCATGGGCACTATTCGAACACGTGTACGAGGTCCGCGCAAGTGACCCGCCGGACACCCGTGAGCGATCGTCGCTCCAACGGGGGAGGATGGACCTATGGAGAGGTCGACCTTCGTCTACGACGGTGACTGCGCGTTCTGCACGACCTGTGCGGAGTTCATCGAACGCCGGATCCCCACGGGCGCGCGGGTGGTGCCCTGGCAGTTCGCCGACCTGGACGCCCTCGGCCTCACCGTGGCCGAGTGCGAGGAGGCCGTGCAGTGGGTCGGCGCGGACGGCTCCCGCGCCGCCGGTCCGGACGCCATCGCGAAGCTGCTGGCCGACAGCGGTCCGGTGTGGCGGGTGGCCGGCGCGGGTCTGCGGTTCCCGCCGGTGCGCGCGGTGGCCTGGCCAATTTACCGCTGGGTGGCCCGCAACAGGCACCGCCTCCCGGGCGGTACGGCGGCGTGTTCCCTGCCACAGGAGGCCAGGGAGCGGCTCTACGGCCCGACCGGGCGCCCGACCGCCGGAGCCTGATCGCCGAGCCGGGCCCGATCGTCGGGCGGAGCCTGATCGGGCGGCGCCGACGTCGTGTCGACGTCCACCGGGCCCCGCCCCGCGAGTCGGCGTGCCCACACCAGCGGTCGTACCCGTTCCAGGGGCAGGAAGCTGGTCATCGCGGCCAGGTGTGGCGCGAACGAGATCGTGATGGTCGCGATGGTCACCACGTGGAACGAGTAGAAGAAGCCGACCATGGCCACTCGCCAGCGGGCCGGTAACAGGAACACCACGGGGCTGAGCAGCTCGAAGGCCACGATGCCGAACTGGGCGACGATCAGCAGATACGGCACCTGGGCGATGAGGTCGGCCAGGTCGGTGCCGCGTCGGATGATGGCCCTCGCCAGTACCGAGCCGGTCAGCCAGTCCAGACCGCCGAAGCGCAGCTTGGCCCAGGCGGCCAGGAAGTACGTGCAGATGACCGCTATCTGGGTGACGCGTAGGGCCCAGCCGCCGGCCTCCGTGCGGGTGGTGTCGCCGTGGCGGGCCCGGCCGGCGGTGGGCAGCACGGCCAGCGCGACGAGCAGGCCGAACCGGTCGTGGTCGACCTTCCCGTAGCTCATCGCGATGATCATCCACTCGAGGTACAGCGCGCAGACCGTCCAGCCGAGCAGCCGGGGTGCCCGGCCGGTCGCGGCGAGCAGGGCGGCGAGCAGGAGTCCCCAGAAGATCAGCGCCACGACCGTCGGCGTCGGGGTCGGCAGCGGGAGCAGGCGGCCGATCAACAGCGGCTGGTACAGCTCACCGGGCACGCTGGCTCTGGTGCGTACCCAGGGGGTGAAGACCACCAGGTCGGCGACGACGAAGAGGTAGATCACGGTCCGGAACGCGGCGATCCGTCCACGGGGCACCGCCTCCGTCAGCCAGCCGGTCATCGGGAGACCTGCCAGCTGACGATCGTCTCGTCGGTGTGCCGCCCCGTGGGCCGGCCGGCGCGGATGCCGTGCCAACGGATGACGATGCGGACCTCGACCAGCGCGGGGGCGTCCGGATGACGTTCGGCGTACGCGTCGGCGACCTCGGTGAGCAGCGCGGGGTCGGCCGCGTACCGGTCCTGCTGGCCCTCGATCTCGGCGCGGCGGATGCCGGTCGCGTCCTGGTCGAGGTCGACCACCGCTCCGGCGCTGTTCACGCCCTCCACCCGGGTGTCCGGGGCGGGGGCGTTCGGCGGGTTCGAGGTGGCGTACATCCGGAACGGGCCGAAGGGGAAGTCGTCGTCGCTGCCCCAGAAGGTGCCGAGCAGCAGCAGGACGAGACCGAGGGCGGTCGCGCCCAGCCGGGTCACGCGCCCGCGGGTGGTCAGGGTCTCCATCGGGTCGTGACGATACGGGATGTACCGACCGTCTCGCGTCCCACCGACGGTCAGTTCCGCCTGGCCAGGTCGGTGATCATGGGCCAGTGCCCGGGCATGACGGAAGGCCGGACCCGAACCGGGCCCGGCCTTCGCGTGCCGTCGCGCGGACGGCTCAGTGCTTGTGCTCGGCCAGCTGCTTGCGGACGTCGTCCATGTCCAGCGCCTCGACCTGCTCGATCAGGTTCTCCAAGGCGGACTCGGGAAGGGCGCCCGGCTGGGCGAAGACGATGACGCCGTCGCGGATCGCCATGATCGTCGGGATCGACCGGATGTCGAACTTCGCGCCCAACTCCTGCTGGGCCTCGGTGTCGACCTTGCCGAAGACGATGTTCTGGTGCTTCTCCGAGGAGCGCTCGTAGACCGGGGCGAACCGCTTGCACGGACCACACCAGTCGGCCCAGAAGTCGACCAGGACGATGCCGTCGTTGCCGGTCACCTCGTCGAAGTTCGCCGAGGTCAGCTCAACGGTTGCCATTGCACTCTCCGATCACCTGCGGGTTGTCTGCGTCCCGTAGAACCAGGGCTGACCGTATCGAATTCCCGGGCGGCTGCGCACGAAACGTGGCCGGGGCTGCTCGGGTGCCGCGCAGACCATCGAACTGTGTCAGTTCATCTCGTCCTGCGGAACGCAAGTGCATGACGCACTTGCGTGACCTGCGGTAATGGGAGCGTTTCCAGGGAGATCCACCCGGTCGAGCGCTACGAATCGGTAACTTGAGCCCTGACAAGGAGGTATCCGGCCTGCGGAGATCGCTGATCAACCCCGCGTTCATCACGGAGAGTAGTGTTACAAAAAGATAAATGTGACCGCGATCTCTGTTGAAGCTACGGCACCGTAGGGCAGAATTCCTCACATCAGAGCGTGGGCGGCGGGTGCCGGGGAGGGCCCCGCCGCTCATTGCGTCTCCCCCCTGGTGAGTGACCGGTGTGACATTTCCGCCGAGGTCCCGCCCGGACCGTCGCCTTAACCACCGGTAAGGCATGCTGTGCCGAACTCCATCGCCGCCCGTCGAAGGGGACCAGCATGCAGTTCGGCCGCTACTACGAGGAGTTCGAGGTCGGCGCGGTCTACCGGCACTGGCCGGGCAAGACCGTCACCGAGTACGACGACCACCTCTTCTGCCTGCTCACCATGAACCACCATCCGCTGCACCTGGACGCGCACTACGCCGAGACGTCCAGCCAGTTCAGGCGCAACGTCGTGGTCGGCAACTACATCTACTCCCTGCTGCTCGGCATGTCGGTGCCCGACGTCAGCGGTAAGGCCATCGCCAACCTGGAGGTGGAGTCGCTGCGGCACGTGGCGCCCACCTTCCACGGCGACACCATCTACGGCGAGACGACGGTGCTCGACAAGCGGGAGTCCGGCTCCAAGCCCGACCGGGGCGTGGTCTCGGTGGAGACCCGCGGCTACAACCAGGACGGCACCATGGTCTGCGTCTTCCGCCGCCGGGTCATGGTCCCCAAGAAGGAGTACGCGGCCAGCGCGGTGCCCGACGGGGTGGACCCGGAGCGGCCCAGCTTCCCCACGCCGCGCTGAACGCGCCCGCCGGAGCAGGGCACCATCGGACAGCAGGTTCCGCCGGTGGCGGCCCTGGTCCCGTTTTCGGGGCTTATGCTGACGCCGGAGGTTCCGATGAGCCACTCCGTCGCCGGAGAGCCGCCCTCTGCCGGCCGCCGTGCCGCACCCTTGACCACCGCCGTCTACTCCGCCGCCGAGTGGGATCTGCTCACCAGCCTGCCCGCTCGGGTCCTCGTGGCCGCCGCCGCGCCCGGCGCCGGCCGCCCGGAGCGCGGGGTGATGGCTGGTTTGGCTGGCCTGGACGCGGTGGCCGCCGGCCGCGGGTTCGACAGTGACCTGGTCCGTGCCGTGGTCGCCGCGATCTACGCCCGGCACGATGGCGCGCCGGCTCCCGCCGAGCGGCTCACCGATCTGGTGGACCTGCTGGCCGCGTGTCGGGCAGCGGCCCGGGTGCTGCGTCGGCGTGCCGATCCGGCCGACTCGGCGGCGTACCGCCAGTGGGTGCAGTCGGTCGCGGCCCGCGTCTGCCGGGCGACGCCCGGCCTCGACGGGCATCCGGCCAGCCCGGCGGACCGACGCTTCCTGGACCGGCTCGGTGACGCGCTCGGCCTGGGCTGAGATCGCGGGGCGCCGGGGTGGCCGTACTCTCTGATGACCGTGACCGACGACCAGCTTGAGGTGGGTGTGGGCCCCTGGCCCGGGGACCTGCCCGAGGATCCGCGCTACGACCCGCAACTGCTGGCCGAGGGCGACCGGCGCAACGTCGTCGACCGCTACCGCTACTGGCGGCACGAGGCGATCGTCGCCGACCTGGACCGACGGCGGCACGGCTTCCACGTCGCCATCGAGAACTGGCAGCACGACTTCAACATCGGCACGGTGGTGCGCAACGCCAACGCGTTCAACGCGGCCGAGGTGCACATCGTCGGTCGGCGTCGGTGGAACCGACGCGGCGCGATGGTGACCGATCGATACCAGCACGTCCGGCACCACGAGACGATCGAGGAGTTCGTCGCCTGGGCGGCCGGACGGCGGCTGCCCGTGCTCGGCATCGACAACCTGCCCGGCTCCCGGCCGATCGAGACCGCCGTGCTGCCGCGTGACTGCGTGCTGCTCTTCGGCCAGGAGGGCCCGGGCCTGTCCGCGCCCGCGCGGGCCGCCTGCGCCCAGCTCCACTCCATCGCCCAGTACGGCTCCACGAGGTCCATCAACGCGGGTGTGGCCAGCGGCATTGCCATGCACGCGTGGATCCGGACGCACGCCGGTCCACCGCCGGACTGACCGTCGTCCCATCGGCGCGCTCGGCGTTCCGGCTTTCGGCGTTCCGGCTTGACGTGGCGGCGATGTGGGGTGACGGTGGGGATGTGAGTGTCGCGGTGAGTTGTCCGAGATGCGGGGGCCCGGTACGGGCGCCGGATCTGATGCACACCGAGTCGAGGTGCCTGCGCTGCGGACCCGTGCCGCCGCTGCACGTGCCCGAACACATCGGGGCGGAGATCGTCGCGAGCGTGGTGGAACGGATCACCGCGGCTCCCGGTCCACCCGGGACACCACTGTGGTGCCCGTGGCCGCTGCCGCCCGGCTGGACCCTCACCGGCGTGGCGTACGCCGGGGACGACCGCACCGGCGTGCGGGCGACCGCGGTGGCCTGCGCGGGGCCCGCACCGCTCGACGACGGCCCGGCGGATCTGGTCTTCGTGGCCGAGGAACCGGGCGTGGGCCTGGGTACGCGACTCGCCGGCCTGGCCGGCCCCGATCCCGGACCGGAGCTCGCCGACGCGCTGACCGACCCCGGTCCCGGGCATCCCGAGCACGTCGGGCAGGCCAGGATCAGGGTCGGCGGGCACCCGACTCCACTGTGGTTGGTGAATTCTCCGACGGATCGAAGCGCGTACGCCGGCGAGGCTCGGGGAATGTGGCTACATGCGATAGCCTGGCCGGCGAGTGCGGGTCATCTGCTCGCGGAGGATGTCGTGTTACACGACCTGACCGAGTGGACTCCGCCCGAACTCGTGTACGGCGCACCGTCCCCGTACCTGTCCGGGAGAGCTTGACATCTCTTCCGGGTTGACGGAGAACGGACGCAGATATTCACTGTACGACACCACACTGATACTCTGGGTGCCGCTGCGGTAATGGGACCCGGCGCCGCGCGAGAGGATGGCCCGCCATGGTCAAGAAGGTCCTCACCTGGGCCGGAATCGCATTCTTGATCTTCTTCGTCGCCTATCGGCCAAACTCTGCGGCTGATGTGTTCAAGTCGCTGGGCGGCGGGATCATGGACATCGCCCAGGGGTTCGGCGACTTCTTCACCAGTCTCGTCGCCTAGCCGCCGATGGGCAGCCCCTCCGGTCCACCCTTCGACCCGGACGACCCCGACCGGGACCGTCGCGAGCGCGACACCGAGCCGATCCCGCGGATCGGGCCCGATGACGGCCCGGGCTACGGTGCCGGCCCCGGCCTGTCCGACGGGCCTTCCCTCTCGGACGACGTCGGCTACGGCGACGGGCCCGGCTATGCCGGCGAAGGGCGGTCCGGTCGGGCCTGGATCCGCGATCCCGACGCCGCCAGCCAGCCGCCGCAGATCTCCGAGGAGGAGCTGGCGGGGCTGCGCGCCGACGCCATGGGGTCGACACCCCGTCGGGTCCTCCCGCTGGAGGACGAGCCCAGCTCGCTGGTCGCCCGTTACCTCTTCCCCACCGAGCGTTACCGGGGCGAGTGGAAGCGGCACTGGATCCACCTCACCAACCCGCTCCTGATCGGCGTCGCGGCGACCTTCGTGCTCGGCTACCTCTCCGGCTTCCTCGCGGGGCGGAACGTGGGCGCGTTGACGACCATCGCGGTGCTGCTCTGGTTCGCCGTGATGGGCTGGGTGGCGTGGAAGGTCGCCGACTGGTGGTACGACCGGTTCATCCTGACCAACAAGCGGGTCATGGTGGTCAACGGCATCGTCACCCGCAAGGTCGCCATGATGCCGCTGGTCCGGGTCACCGACATGAAGTACGAGCAGACCCCGACCGGCCGGGCGCTCAACTACGGCACCTTCGTCCTGGAGTCCGCGGGCCAGGAGCAGGCGCTGCGGGAGGTCAAGAATCTGCCCAACCCGAACGAGCTCTACCTACGGGTCGTCGAAGAGATGTACGAGCCGCAGGCGGTCGAGGCGCGGTTGGGCAAGGAGGCCGACGAGGCCAAGGCCGACGACGGCGCGTGAAAGTTTTCGTCCGAACATCGGAGCAAGTGCGCACCTTTCGTCATGGACCGAAACGCCGCTGACGTGGCACTCTTCCAGGACGGTTTGGGTGCGGAGGTGTGTGGTGGCGAGCAGGGATCCCCTGGAGGAGGAGTTTCGCGAGTTCGTCGCGGCTCGCTCCGCCGCCCTGCTCCGTACCGCCTATCTGCTCTCCGGCGACTGGGCGACGGCCGAGGACCTGCTCCAGACGGCGCTCACGAAGACGTACCTCGCGTGGAAGCGGCTCGGCGGGATCGAGGCGGTCGAGCCGTACGCCCGGCGTGTGATGGTCAACACGTCGACGAGCTGGTGGCGGCGGCGCTGGCACGGTGAGCGCCCCACCGAGGTGCTGCCCGAGCGCCCGGGCCTCGACGAGATCGAGCGGCAGCTCGACCGTGACCTGCTCTGGCGGCACCTCAAGGAGCTGCCCAGCCGGCAGCGGGCGGTGCTCGTCCTGCGCTACTACGAGGACCTGTCGGAAGCGCAGACGGCGGCACTGTTGGACATCTCACCTGGAACGGTGAAAAGTCAGGCATCCAGGGCGTTGGCCACGTTGCGCCGCCGCATGGGCGTCGACACTCCGGATCTGGCCGCCGCGCCGACCGGGACCGGCACCGCCCCGCGGCGCGGCCGCGACGCGGCTGCCGCCCGCTCCCGAGAGGTTGCCCGACCCGGCGGGACTGTCGAGGCGGTCCCGTCCGGTTCGGTCGGAGGGCTGGCCGGAGCCCGCTCCGCGATGACGCCGCGTCCCAGCGTCGGTCGGGCCGAGCCCGGGCCGGTCGCGCCGCGCCCGTCCGCGCCCCATCCGATCGCCCCGGCGGTCGACCTGCCCACCGCTTCGGTGGCCGTGCCTGTCGGCACCGGCCCCGGAGAGCAGCAGTGAACGTCTTTCCGCGGCTCCCCGACAACCTCACGGGTGGCCTGCGGCGTCCTAATCAGGTGCGACGTGACCAGCTCGAAGGTGCGGTGCGGGAGGCTCTCTCGCGCCAGGTCGCCGTTACCCGTCCACTGACCGCCGACCCGGCCGGTCAGGCCATCCGGCGCGCCAACCGGATCCGACGGCGGCGTGCCGGAGTCGGTATCGCGCTCGGGGTGGTCACCACCGTGCTGATCGGCGCCGGCATGACACACCTCTCCGGCGGCTCCGACCAGCAGGGGCCGCCCATCGTCGTCATCGGCGACCCGGACCTGTCGGCCCAACCGCTCGCCACGGCCAGCGTCGCCCCGCCTCCGCCCTCGTCGAAGGCGCCCGCCGACGTACTCTTCGCCAGCGCCTTGATCGACGCCGACGGCAAGCGCCTGGCGCTGCCCGGTGTCGGCCCCGCCGAACTCGCGCACCGGCTGCCCAACGGCACGGGTCTGCTGGTGGTCGGAGCGCCCACCGCCGCCGGGCGCTCCCTCTGGGTCGCCCAGGACGACGGCCTGGTGCAGGTGCTGCTGGCCGGCGCGGGGCAGATCGTTCTCGCGCCCGACGCCACGCAGGTCGCCTGGCGGGACGGCGGGGACCTGCTCGTGGCGGGAGTCGTCGGCACCCAGCTCATCGGCACGGTGCGTATCGCGGTCCCGGACAGCGCGCAACCCGTCCGGTTCGTCGGCAGCAGCCTGGTGGTCCGACTTGATCCGACCCGGCCGGGTCACGTCCTGTGGCGGCCCGGCGCGGACAAGCTGACCGAGGTGCCCGAGCAGGACACCCTGAACGTCTACGGTTCGCTGCCGGACGGGCGGTTGGTCAGCCAGGTGCCGGCGAACTCGGCGGACGAAACCTGCCTGACACTTGTCGATCCGAAGCGGGCCACGAAAGCGGCACGTACCGCCTGCGGCAGCCGGTTGAGCCCGGACGGCGTCGGCGGGCTGTCCGACGACGGACGATGGCTCCTGGTGAACGGGAAGGTCGGGTCGACCGACCGCTCCCTGCTGGTCGACCTGGAGCGGCTCGGTACGACGTTGGACGCCGTACCCGTCGGCCCGGCGGTGAGCGGCGCGGTCGCCTGGACGAGCGACTCGGACGTCGCCTACGTCGACAGCTCCGGCTGGCTGGTCCGGGTCAACGTCAAGCGGGTCCGTGCCGGCGAACAGGCCGAGTCGATGCCCGTGGCCGGCCTCGAGCCCGGCGACCGACCGATTCTGGTCAGCGGCTCCTGACCCTGCCGGATCCGCCGGGTTATCGGGCCGGGCGGCGGGGATCTCCGCCCCACCTACGCGAGTCTGCTTCGGGTCCGCTCGGTAGCGTCGGGGAGTGACCTCGCGTACCGGCTCCGCGCCCCGGATCGACCTGCACGCCCACTCGACCGCCAGCGACGGCACGCTGACGCCGGCCGAACTCGTCCGTGCCGGCGCGGACGCCGGTCTGGACGTGCTGGCCATCACCGACCACGACACCACCGCGGGCTGGGCGCCGGCCGTACGGGCGTTGCCGCCCGGCCTGCTCCTGATCCGGGGCGCCGAACTGTCCTGCCGCTGGGAGGGCGCGGATCCGGCGATCCCACTGCACCTGCTGGCCTACCTGTTCGACCCGGAACATCCGGAGCTGGTCGCCGAGCTGGCCCGGGTGCGGGCCGCCCGTGAGGAGCGCGGTGAGCGGATCGTGGCGCTGCTGCGCGCCGACGGCATCGACGTGAGTTGGCCGGAGATCCTCGCCGGCGCGGCCGGCGGGACAGTCGGTCGCCCGCACATCGCGCAGGCGCTGATCCGCGCCGGCCTGGTCGCCGACACCCGCGCGGCGTTCGGCCCGGACTGGCTCGGTGAGCGGTACCGGCTGCCGAAGGAGGACATCGACGTCTTCCGGGCGGTCCGGCTGGTCCGGGCCGCCGGGGGCGTACCGGTGTTCGCCCATCCCCGGGCCACCCGACGTGGCCGGGTGGTGCCCGACGAGCTGATCGCCGAGCTGGCCGCCGCCGGGCTGGCCGGGCTGGAAGCCGACCACGAGGACCACAGCCCGGCCGAACGGGCGCACGTCCGGGCGCTCGCCGCCGAGTTGGACCTCCTGGTGACCGGCTCCTCCGACTTCCACGGCACCCACAAGACCGTCCGGCTCGGCGCGTTCACCACCGGTGTCGAGGCGTACGAGCGGATCGTCGCCGCCGGGGTGACCGAGGTCGCTTCGGTCTGATCCGCGTATTTCGCCCACCGTGACGCGGCTAGGTTGCTCACGTGGATCTGAAGCTGTTCGGCGAGGTTTTCGTGACCCTGCTGGTGATCACCGACCCCCCGGGCATGATGCCGATCTTCCTGGCGCTGACCGGGCCGCTGCCCGCGCGCGACCGTAACCGGGCGGCGTGGCAGGCCGTCGCGCTCGCTCTCGGTGTGATCGTGATCTTCGCGGTGGCCGGGCAGACGTTGCTCGACTACCTGCACGTGGACCTGCCCGCCTTGCAGGCCGCCGGTGGGCTGCTGCTCGTCCTGGTCGCCCTGGAGCTGCTGACCGGCAAGGCCGACGACCCCAGCCAGCAGGTCACCTCGAACATCGCGCTGGTGCCACTGGGTACCCCGCTGCTGGCTGGACCGGGCGCCATCGTGGCGACCATGCTCTTCGTCCAGCAGGCCGACGGGTTCGGCGACTACACCGCGATCGCCGCGGCGATCCTCGCCGTCATGGTCGCCGTGTGGATCGTGCTGCGCTTCTCCGGCGGCATCGTCAAGATCCTGCGCCCCGGCGGCATCGAGGTGCTGACCCGGATCGCCGGCCTGCTCCTTGCCGCGATCGCCGTCCAGCTCATCGCCGACGCGGTGGCCGCCTTCGTCACGCACTACGTGAACATGACCTGACCGGGACAGTCCGGATGTCGGGGGTGGATGGCAGGATCGCAGGCGTGCGACGAGCCTCTTCATCCGGACGATCCGCCGCTGGCGGTCGGACCCCTCAGCAGCGTCCCGGCGGCGCCGAGCAGCTCGGCTTCGAGGGGATGCCGGAGCGGCTGTTCGTCTGCACCCCGAGCAAACTCGGTACGTACGCCGACTGCCCCCGCCGCTACCGCTACTCCTACGTCGACCGTCCCGCACCGCAGAAGGGTCCGCCCTGGGCCCACAACTCACTCGGCGCCAGCGTGCACACCGCCCTGAAGAACTGGTACGCGTTGCCCGCCGACCGACGCCGCCCCGAAGCGTTGGCCACCCTGCTCAAGGGCACCTGGGTCCGTGAGGGCTACCGCGACGACGAGCAGGAGCGGGCCGCCTACCGGCGGGCGCTGAGCTGGCTGGAGGCGTACGTCGAGACGTTGGAGCCGGACTCCGACCCGCTCGGTGTCGAGCGGGTGGTGGCGGTCAAGACCGCCGTCCTGGCCTTCAACGGCCGCACCGACCGCATCGACTCCCGGCCGGGCCCGGAGGGTCCGGAGCTGGTCATCGTCGACTACAAGACGGGCCGCACCGGGCTGGACGCCGACGACGCCCGGGGCTCGCAGGCGTTGGCCCTCTACGCGTACGCGGCCGAGCGGGTGTTCCGCCGGCCGTGCCGCCGGGTCGAGCTGCACCACCTGCCGACCGGCACGGTCGCCGGTCACGACCACACGGTCGAGTCGCTGGCCCGCCAGTTGACCCGCGCGGAGGACACGGCCCGCGACATCATGGCCGCCGAGCGGGTCGTCGCCGACGGCGGTGACGCCGACGAGGCGTTCCCGGTCGCGCCCGGGCCGCGCTGCGGCTGGTGCGACTACCGGCGGCACTGTCCCACCGGGGCGCAGACCCCGGGCAAGGAGCCGTGGGCGGCCGTGGAACGAACCGTCGAGGGCTGATCGCGTCCGTCGGCCAGCTCGACGCGGCGCACGTGGGGTCGGTCAGCCGGCCAGCGCCGCTCGGTCCGCCGCCCGTTGCTTGGCGGCCTGAACCAACGGCCCCTCCAGGTAGCGACGCGGCACCGCGCCGAGCGCCAGTCGCAGCGCGCGAACGCTGAGATCCGCCGACAACTCGGTGGTGGGCAGCCCCAACCCGCCGTACATCCGCCGGGCCCACGGGGGGAGCAGCGCGAGCGCGGTTCCGGCGATCCCGAGGTACGCCCACCGTGGCGGACCGAGGTTGAGGCCCAGCCGGGCCGGCAGGCCGAGCTTCCACGGCAGCGGCGGGGCGGTGAGGAACAGCGCCGTCTCGGCGGCTTCCCGGGTCATCCGCAGCTCCGGCCGAACGGCACGGTAGTAATCCTGGACCTCGGCGGCGGTGCCCGGCACCGTGGCCGGGTCCAGCCCGACGAGGGCGGCTGACCGACGTTGCTCGGTGTAGTAGCCGTCCACCTCGTCATCGGTGAGCGGCAGACCGGCCCGGCGGGCGGTGCTGAGGAACGACTCGACCTCGGTGACGTGCACCCAGCACAGCAGGGCCGGGTCGTCGATCCGGAACTCCTCGCCGGTGGCGGGGTCGGTGGCCCGCAGCCGGGCGTGCAGTCGACGCAGCCGCGCGCCGGCCTGCTCCGCGTCCAGGGTCGTGCCGTAGACGGTGGTCTCCACGTAGGTGGCCGTGCGGACCAGCCGTCCCCACGCGTCGGTGCGGTAGTCGCTGTTCTGCGCGACGCCGGCCATGGCGCGCGGGTGCAACGCCTGGAGGTAGAGCGAGCGCAGGCCGGCGACGATCAGGATCGGCTCCTCGTGCACCTTCCACGTGACCGAACCCGGACCGAAGAGGCCGAGGTCATCGGAGTCCACCGACCAAGCGTGCCACGGCCGGCGCGTCGGTGCCGGCCAGCCCGGCCGGCCGGGGTCCCGGCGACGGGGAGGGGTCAGCCGTCGGCGGCGCGCCGCGACTGACAGCTCGGGCAGAGACCCCAGAAGGTCACCTCCGCCTCGTCCACCTCGAAGCCGTGCGCGACGCCCGGATCCAGGCAGGGCGCGCTGCCGACCGCGCAGTCGATGTCGGCGATCTCGCCGCAGCCCCGGCAGACCACGTGGTGGTGGTTGTCGCCGACGCGTGCCTCGTACCGGGCGGGGCTGCCGGCCGGCTCGATCCGGCGGGACAACCCGGCCCTGCTCAGCGCCCCCAGCACGTCGTAGACCGCCTGGGTGGAGACGGAGTCGAGGCGTTCCCGGACCCGCCGGGTGATCTCGTCGACCTCCAGGTGGCCACCGTCGGCGAGGACATCCAGCACCGCCAGGCGCGGTCGGGTGACGCGCAGCCCCCGCGATCGCAGCAGTTCCTCACCTCTGGACACGCGCCAATGACAGCACGCGCGACCAGCGACGACAACAGTCGGCCGAGGGCGGTGGTCACGAACACAGCTCGTAAAGATCGATCCGGACACTGAACCTCGTCAGCGCCGTGCGCGTGTCTTTCGGGGGAGAGCCCGGGGACGACCAGCGGTTCGTACGTACGCTGACGACCCCGGGACCGCGATCCGCCTGGAGGTGTCGATGTTCGAGAAGATTCTGGGTCTACCGACACACGTCTTCGTCGTGCACGCGATGGTGGTCTTCGTCCCCCTGCTGGCGGTGCTGGCCATCGCGTACGTGGGGCTGCCGCGCTGGCGGCACCGACTGGACTGGGCGCTGGGCATCCTCGCCGTGGTGACGCCGGTGACCGCCTTCGTGGCCGTCGAGTCGGGTGAGGCGCTCACCGATGCCCTGGTCGCCCGTGGTTACCAGGGGCAGATCCTCGACCAGATCTTCGAGCACTCGCGCTACGGCGACATCCTCTTCCGGATCGTGGTGCCGCTGGGGATCGTGGCCATCGCGCTGCTCGTGGCGACCAGCGGACACCCCCGGGTGCCACGGCTGCCGGCCCTGGTGACGCCGGTGCTCGCGGTGGCCGCCGTCGCGCTGTCGCTCGCTGCCCTGGTCTACGTCGCTCTGACCGGTCACTCCGGTGCCGAGGCCGTCTGGGGCACCACCCTATGACCAGCGCGGACCGACGGTCGCTGCCGGCCGCCGCCCAGTGGCGCGGTGGTCAGAAGAGGATCCGCGAGCAGAGCAGGCAGACGAGGGCCACCACCACCACGGCGGCGGCGGCACCGAAACCGTAGGTGACCCGCTGCGACCGCTGCTCCGCCGCGTCCAGGGCGGCCGTGTTCTGCGGTGGCAGGCGTCGTGGCGGCGCCGGCTCCAGGTGTACGGGAGGACGCCAGCCCGCCGGAGGCGTCACGCTTGGTGGTGGCCCCGCGTACCCGTCGGTGGGTGGTGTGGCGGGCGGCGGTTGGTCCGCCGTGGGACGGTCGTCGGTCCCGGGTCGACGCCAGTAGTCGTCGGGGGTGCTGCCACCGCTGGGGGTCGTCACGCCGTCCGAGGCTACCAACGGAGCGGGCGGCCTGCGCTAGTCTTGCCGCTCGTGAGCACCGAGGATCCCGGCGCCGCGGTCGCGCGCGGCGATGACGACCGCACCGTCGACCTGAGCGACGACTTCGTGGTGCTGCCCGAGCAGACCTCGGACGACACCGACCACGGCTGGGGCGAGCGCAGCGCAGGAAACGACGACTGGCTCCTCGCCCAACGCCCTCCGCACTGGGACTGAGCCCGGGCAGGGTTGACCCCGTCCAGGGCTCAGCGGCGCAGCGCCGACGTGGCGGTCTTAGGCCGAGCGGAATCAGGACGCCGAACTGGCCGCCGCCTTGCCGCCGCCCGACCCGCCGGACGACGAGGACGACCCGGACGAGGACGACCCGGACGTCGAGGACGTCGAGGACGACGAGCCGGAGTCTCCACCCGAGGACGAGGACGAGGACGACTCGGACTTGGCCGGCTTGGCCGCGCCGCCGGCCGACGTCTCCGAGCCGGACGCGCGGGAGTCGGTGCGGTAGAAGCCTGAGCCCTTGAAGACGACGCCGACGGAGTTGAAGACCTTGCGCAGCCGCCCCTGACACGCCGGGCACTCGGTCAGCGGCTCGTCAGAGAAGGACTGCACCGCCTCGAGCTGGTGACCGCACGCGGTGCAGGCGTACTGGTACGTAGGCACGTTCTCCTCCGGTATCTGGACTCGGCCAGTTGGCACTCGACGTATTCGAGTGCCAATGGTGCGTCATTCGGGCCGGGTTCGTCCAGCGGACGTGTGGGGCGCGACACCCTGCGCCGTACCCGGGCCGTCATCAAGCGTACGCATTCCGCCGGAGGGGGTGACCACCGCGCGGACCGGACGGTCGTGCGGCTCGGTGGGCAGCGCCTCGACCAGCTCACCGTCGTGCAACGGCACCACCGTCAGGCTCGCCGTGGGCACCCGTGCCAGCGCCCGGTCGTAGGAGCCGCCGCCGCGGCCCAGCCGCCGGCCGTGGTGGTCGACGGCGAGCGCCGGCACGACCACCAGTTCCGCGCCGGAGACGGCGGCCACGCCGAGGCGGGGGCCGACCGGCTCCCGGAGGCCCCGGCCGGCGGCGGCCAGCGCGTGCGGGCCGGTGTACGGCGCCCAGTCCAGGTCGAGATCCGCGCGAAGCACCGGAAGCAGCAACTCACCCTCGGCCGGTAACGCCCCGCGCAACACCTCCGCGAGGTCGGCCCCGCCCGGCTCGGAGCCGACCGGCACGTACGCCGTCAGCCGGCGCGGGCGCAGCCGGCGTACCAGGGCGACCAGCTCGGCCTGGACGCGCCGGGCGGCTGCGGCCCGCGCCGCGTCGTCCAGGGTCCGACGGTGGGCGAGCAGCCGTATCCGGGTGTCCCGCTTCGTCACACGGGTTACTTCCGCTTCATCAGAAAAATCTGACACGCAACACTCCTGACGCAACGCCACTCCCACGGTTGCTCTGTGTCAGCATCGCAAGCAACGGAGGCGGAACTTCCGGGGGGACCGAGTGACGCTACGCGGGCGGTTGACGGCAGCCTTCCTCGTGGTGGTGCTCGGCCCGGTCCTGCTCGGTGCGTTCTTCGTCGCCTCCACCGTCACGGCCGTCGACCGCACCCGGTCCACCGAACGCCTCGCCGTGGCGGCGTCCGCGGTGCGTACCTCGGTCGACGCGCTCTGCCAGCAGCTACGTGCCGCCGCCGACGCGGTCGCCCTCACCGGTGACCCGGCCATCGTCGCCGGCCAGCTCGTCGGCCGGGGGTTGGCCGCGGCGGTGCTGGTCAGCGACGTCAGCGGGCGGGCCACGTACGTCTCGCCGGGCGCGCCGTCGACACCCTGGCGGGACTGTTCCGAGCCGGTCGCCGCGACGTCCGGTCCGGTCCGCGCGCTGGCGGCCCACGTCGACCGGCGGGACGCGGCCGGCGCCCTGCTGGGCAGTGTGGCCGCCGCGCAGCTCGTCGACCCGGCCTTCGTGGCCCGGCTGGCGGCGGTGAGCGGAGTCGCGGTCACGCTGCTCGACGGCGGCGCGAGCGCCGCCCGGTTCACCCACACCACCGAGTCCCGCGAGGTACGCGACGGGGTGCTGGCCGCCGCCGGCCACAGCACCGGCGAGCGGGTCACCGAAACCACCAAGGGCCGGTACGTGCGCCGGGTCGGACCGTCCGTGGGCCAGCCGCTGCCGCTGGTGCTGTCGGTGCCGAGCACCAGGCCGCCGGGTCTGCACATCACGCTGGCCGGCGTGGTCGCCCTGGCCGGGCTGCTCGCCGTGCTGACCGCGTGGCGGCTGGCCCGGGTGACCACCCGGCCCCTGGTGGAGCTGGCCGGCGCGGTCGACCGGGTGGCGCACGGCGACCTGACCGCCCGGGTGCCGGTGCGCGGCCGGGACGAGCTGGGTCGGCTCGCCGAGGCGTTCAACCGGATGACCCGCGAGACCGGTTCGTACGTCGCGGCGCTCACCAGCAGCCGTGACCAGCTCCGCGGGCACCTCGCGGTGCTCGGCGACACCCTGGCCAGCACCCACGATCTGCAACGCATCCTGCGGGTGATCCTGCACAGCGCCATCGCGGCCACCGGCGCGCGGGCCGGCGCGGTGCTGCTGGTGGAGACCGGTGGGGTGCTGGTGGCACAGTGCAGTGAGGGTCTGGACGGGCGCTGGCCGGCCCCCGACCCGGACGGCCCGCAGACCCTGCGGGTGCCGGTCGGCGTCGGCGTGGTCGGCGCGGTGGCCGCGACCGGCGAGCCGCAGCGGGGACGCGTGGAACCGACCGAGCCGCCGACCGGCGAGCCGCGCTGCCGCACCTACGTGGCGGTCCCCTTCGCCGCACCGGGCACGACCGGGCTCGGCAGCGGCACGACGACCATCCCGGGCGGCGAGCGGACCATCCTGGGCGGCGAGCGGACCGCCGACGATGCGGTCTCTCCGGCGGTGGCCCTCGGCGTGCTGGCGCTCTACGACCGGGTGGGCGCGGCCGAGTTCGACGACGACGACCTGGTCACCCTGCGGACCTTCGCCGGGCACGCGGCCGTCGCGGTGGAGAACGTGCGGGTGCACGAGGAGGCCCAGCGGCTCTCCCTCACCGACCCGCTCACCGGGCTGTGGAACTACCGCTACCTGCGCGAGTCGATCCGCCGGGAGGTCGAGCGGGCCAGCCGGTTCGGCCGGATGCTCAGCGTCCTCGCCCTCGACCTGGACCGCTTCAAGGACGTCAACGACACGTACGGGCACGCGGCAGGGGACACCGTGCTGGCGGAGTTCGCCCGGCGGGTACGCGGCGAGATCCGCGAGGTGGACCTGGCGTTCCGGCAGGGCGGGGAGGAGTTCGTGCTGCTCCTGCCGGAGACCGACGCCCGGGGCGCGGCGATCGTCGCGGAACGGCTGGGCGCGGCGGTACGCGAGACGCCGATCGCCGTCGAGGCGTACGCGGGGCCGATCGTGGTGACCGTGTCGGTCGGCATCGCCGTCTACCCGGACCACGGCAGCACCGGGCGGGAGGTGCTGGAGGCCGCCGACGACGCCCTCTACGTGGCCAAGGCCGCCGGTCGGGACACCTACCGCGTCGCGGAGGTCCGCCCGGACGTGCCGATGCGGGAGATCCCGGTGCCGGCCGGCGCGGTCAGCCCACCCGACGGGCTGCCGAGAGCCGGCCGGCCCGCGCGGGTCCCGCGGGAGCCGGGCGGCCACGCCCGGTCGGAGTCGGCTGCGGGCGTACCCGAAGCGAACCGTCCGGGGCCCGCGCACGCGCGGCCGGAACCGGCGGACGGCCCGGTGGACGCCGCGCGAGCCGGTCCGGACGCGGCGCGGCCGGGGCCGGGCGGCGGCGCGTCTTCTGGGCCACACCCGCCGCGGCAGAGCCGTGGCCGATAGTCTCGCGGCATGTCGGAGCACTCAGCGAACCCCTCAGCGACGGTCGCCGCAACCGGCCGTCCCCTGGCGGTCAAGGCCGTCATCCCGGCCGCCGGACTCGCCACCCGCTTCCTGCCGGCCACCAAGGCGGTTCCCAAGGAGCTGCTGCCGGTCGTCGACCGGCCGGTGCTGCAGTACATCGTCGAGGAGGCCGCCCAGGCCGGCATCGGTGACGTGTTGCTGATCACCGGTCGGGGTAAGACGTCGATGGTGGACCACTTCGACCGTCGCCCCGACCTGGAGACCAGGCTGGAGGAGAAGGGCGACGCCGAGCGGCTGGCGGCCGTGCGTCGGCCCGGTGAGCTGGCCGAGATCTACACCGTCCGGCAGCCGGAGCAGCTGGGGCTCGGGCACGCGATCGGGTACGCCGAGGCCCACGTCGGCGACCAGCCCTTCGCGGTGCTGCTCGGCGACGAGTTCGTGAAGCCGTCCGAGCCGCTGCTGCCGGCCATGCTGGAGCTGCAGGCCCGCACCGGTGGCGTGGTGCTCGCCTTCTTCGAGGTCGACCCGGCCGACACCAAGCGGTACGGCATCGCCTCGGTCGAGCCCGCCGAGTCCGACCTGACCGACATCGGCGAGGTCGTCAAGGTGACCGGCATGGTGGAGAAGCCGCAGCCGGAGGACGCGCCGAGCAACCTGGCCGTGCTGGGCCGGTACGTGCTGCCCGGCACGATCTTCGACGCGATCCGGCGGACCAAGCCGGGCAGTGGTGGCGAGATCCAGTTGACCGACGCCATGGAGCTGCTCCGCACCGAGGGCACGCCGGTGCACGCGATCGTCTACCGGGGCACCCGCTACGACACCGGCATGCCGCTGGGCTACCTCCAGACGGTCGTGCAGATCGCCGCCGAGCGCGAGGACCTCGGCAGCGAGTTCCGCTCCTGGCTGGCCGAGTTCGTCAAGGCCGACGCGGCAGGCGGATCTGGTACATGACCGCGACGGCCGACGCCGAGGCGGCCGCGAACGAGTTGACGCCGCTCGCCGACTACCTGGGCAGCGTGCTGCGCAGGTTACGCGCGCTGCCGCCACTCGACCTCGACCTCACCCAGGCGCACGGCAACGTCCTCGCCGAGGACGTCGTCGCGCCGCACGCCTTCCCGGCCTTCGACCAGGCGGCCGTGGACGGGTACGCGGCCCGCTGGGAGGACATCTCCGGAGGGGGCCGGGGCCCGAGCTACGTCCCGGCCCCCTCCGGCACGCCCGGCGGCCGGAGCATCCGGCTCAACGTGGTCGGCGACCTGGGCGCGGCGAGCTGGCGACCGGTGCGGCTCACCCCGGGCGCGTGCTTCTCGGTGGCCGCCGGGGCGCCCCTGCCGGTCGCCGCGGACGTGGTGGTCCCGGTGGAGTGGACCGACCAGGGCATGGCCGCCGTCGAGATCTTCCGCACCCCCAAGCGGGGGTACGGCGTCCGCCGCGCCGGTGAGGAGCTACCCGCCGGCACCCTGCTCGCCCGCGCCGGCACGTACGTCTCCCCGGCCCTCGTCGCCGTGTTCGCGGCCACCGGCATCGGCCACGTGGTGGTCCGGCCGAGTCCACGGGTGGTCATCGTGGCCACCGGGGACGAGCTGGTCGACGTGGGCCGGGGCAGCCAGCCCGGTCAGGTGGTGGACGCCAACTCGCACGCGCTGACCGCCGCCGCGGCCGAGGTGGGCGCGCTGGCGTACCGGGTGGGCATCTGCGACGACGACCCGGAAGGGCTGCGTGGCCTGCTGGAGGACCAGACCCTGCGGGCCGATCTGATCATCACCACCGGCGGGACCGGCACCGGCCCCGGTGACATGGTCCGGCGGATCCTGTCCCGTCGCGAGGGCGGCCGGGCCGGACCGGTGGCCTTCACCGACGTGGCGCTCTATCCCGGCACCGCTCTCGGGTTCGGCACGGTCGGCGCCGAGGAGGTGCCGGTGGTCTGCCTGCCCGGCGACCCGGGCGCCGCGCTGATCGGCTTCGAGGTGCTGGCGCGGCCGGCGATCCAACTGCTCGCCGGCGCGGAGCCGGTGTTCCGTCCCAGCGTCCGGGCACACCTGCTGGAGACCGTGTCCTCACCCGGCGGGCTGCGCGAGTTCCGGCCCGCGCACGTCGCCGAGCGACGCGGCGGCGGTTACACCGTGCAACCGCTGCGTGGAGGGCCGTTCACCCTCTCCGGCCTGGCCGAGGCGAACGGGCTCCTGGTGCTCGGCGAGCGGGTGACCAGCGCCGCCGCCGGCTCCACCGTGGACGTCCTGCTGCTGGACCGCCGTCGGTGAGATCCCCCGGACGGGATGTCGGGAGTCCACTTGCGCGCGAACCGGTCCCGCGCGGGAGACTGTGCGGGTGAGTCTCTTCGGACCGGTCCGTGCGCCCGGCTGGCCTGCGGTGCTGGTCGACGGGCCGGTGCTGTTGCGCCCGTACCGGCGCTCCGACGCGGCGGCGTGGTCACAGGTACGCCGGGCCAACCAGGCCTGGCTGGCGCCCTGGGAGTCGTCGCTGCCGGGCGGTTGGGACGAGCTGAACTCGCCGGCCGCGTTCCGGTGGGTGCACCGTGACCAGCGGCGCTCGGCCCGTGAGGGCGAGGGAATGCCGTTCGCGGTCTGCCTGCGCGAGGCCGACCGGGATCGGCTGGTCGGGCACCTCAACGTCGGCAGCATCGTGCGCCGCGCCTTCTGCTCCGGTTACGTCGGCTACTGGGTGGACGCCCGGGTGGCCGGCCAGGGTGTGATCCCGACCGCGCTCGCGCTCGCCGTCGACCACGCGTTCGGCCCCGGTGGACTCCACCGGATCGAGGTCAACATCCGGCCGGAGAACCGCCCGTCGCGGCGGGTGGTGGAGAAGCTGGGCTTCCGCGAGGAGTCGTACCACGTGCGCTACATGCACATCGACGGCGCGTGGCGCGACCACATCGGATACGCGATGACGAGCGAGGAGGTCGCCGCCGAGGGCGGTCTGCTGGCCCGCTGGCACCGGATCCGCGCGACCGCGCGGTAACGACTGTCCCACGCACGGGATCGGCGCGGCGCTGCGGTATCCCGGTCGGTTCACCGTAACCTCAAGTAACTGCAAGCTGCGGCAAGCGCTCACCGCCCGGATGATCCACGCGCTCAGGCGTGATCGGTGGAAGATCCTGCGGTCGGGGAGCGGTTGCTCCGAATTCGGTGACGGGAGGGGTGAGGGTGCCGACCTCGGTGCTCCTCGCCGTCCTCGCCGCCGCCGGCCTGCTCGCCCTGGCCCCGGCGCTGGTTCGCCGGTACGACGCCACCGAGCGGCTGGTGGCGGAGCGGGCGCAGTCGACGGCGCGGGTGCTCCAACGCCGTCGGCGGCGTCGCACTGTGCCGGGACGGCAGCCCCTCCACCCGCCGCGCTCGCTTGTCGTCACGCTCAGTGAAGATGCGACTACGGGGAAGTTGGCCGTACCGGTCTCCGCGCCCCCGGCGGCCCGTCGCTCCGGCCGGTTGCGCGCCGTGCCGCCGGCTGCGAAGCGTCCCCGCCGCCGTCCGCCGCGCCGGCAGCACACCCCCGCCGTGTACCGGCGACGCCGCGTGCTCGCCGCGCTGCTGCTGCTCAACGTCGTCGAGCTGATCGGCGTGCTGTTCGTCAGCCCTGGCTTCTGGATCGGCTTCTCGGTCACCTTCATGCTGCTGGCCGTGTACGTCGTACACCTGCGCAGGCGAGCCCTCGCCGCTCGCCGCCGGCGTCGCGCCCGGGCCCGGGAGGCGGCGTGGTTGGCCGCCCGCCAGGCCGAGGTCCGCCGCGAGCAGGCCCGTCGCGCGGCGGCCCGCCGGGAGGCGCAGCGTCGTCTGGCGGCCCAACGCGAGGTGGTACGCCGAGCCGCCATGGGCCTCGACCGCCCTGCGGACCTGCCGGCGGCGGTCAACGGCGGCTCGGTCTCGTACCGCCGCTCGGGTGGCCTGCGCGGCCGCCCCTACGAGGCCGGCCGCGGCGCGTGACCGCGCTCGCCCGGGTGCTTGGCCCGCTCTCGCGGCCCTCGTCGGACGCTTGATCGACTCGATTTCCGGGAAGGGGTGGTGTCTGAGTGTCCGGGATGCCCCGGTTTCCAGGACGTCGAGTGGATCTCGGAACGGGCCGGTGCGGCGCACCGGGGGCGGATTCGCGGTGGAGGCGGCCGACCTGTTAGCCTTGCTGCCGGCCCGCCCGGTGCAAGCCGGGTGGGACCGAAGCCGGTTCGCCGGTGGGGGGCTGTGGCGCAGACTGGTAGCGCACCTCGTTCGCATCGAGGGGGTCAGGGGTTCAAATCCCCTCAGCTCCACCAGCGGATAGCACGTCGAGGGCGGGTTCTCGGGAGACCGAGAACCCGCCCTCGACGTCTGTGGTGGCTGTCGAGTCCTGCCGTCAGCTGACGGTGATGTCGCTGCACCACATGTACGTCTGGTCCATGTGCGACGCCTTCCAGATCACGAACAGGATGTGGTTCCCGCTGCGCGAGGACGGGATCGAGACGTTGAACGAGATGTTCTGCGCCGGCGCGTAGCGGCCGGTCGTCGCGATCAGGTCCAGGTTGCCCCACCCGAGTTTCTGGGTGGCCGGGTTGAACCCCTGCTTCGAGACGTAGACCTGGAAGTAGTCAGCGCCGTGGCTGGCCTGGTCGTACATCTGGACCGTCAGGTTGCGGCTGACGGGGGTCGACTTCCAGGCTCCCGGCTGGTTGAGCGAGTCGTTCCGGGAGAGGGCGTTGCTGCAGAGCTGCCCGTCCGGGGTGCGGGCCTGGAACTGGCCGCCGAGACCGTCGCGCAGCTGGCTCATCCAGTTCCACATGGTGTCGGGGTTGGCCTGGAACGCCCGGTAGCACATCGGGTCCTGCTGCTGCATGGCCGGGTTCGTGTGCTGGTTGCCCCAGGTCTTCCAGCACTGGTAGGCGCGAGTCGCCGGGTTGATGACGGTGCCGTGTGCCTGGGCCGCGCCGACCGAGGGCAGTGCGCCGGCCACCATGGCGAACAGCAGGACCAGCGCCTGGAGGGACCGACGGACGGTTGACCGGGGTCGCCCGCCGGATTGATCGGACTTGGTTGAACGCACGGTTCATCCTCCGTTCTCGGGGGTGATCGGGTGGGAACGCTCCCAAACCCACTGTTACATCCATGTGTCTAAATATCAATGCTGATCTATCTAAAATGGGATATGAGGTGGTCAGAGTGGTCACCACCGAGCGGGGGAACGTGCTCAGAGGCCGGCTGCGGCGTCGTACCGGCGACGCTGGTCGGCCATCTCGGACTGGGTCAACGCCTCCTTGAGCGCCAACTCCTCGTACTTGTCCGGGAACATCTGCCGAAGCCGGTCGACGAACATGACATCGGCGGTCGCCTCCACCACCTGGATGCCCGGAGGGTTTGTCGACATATCCATGATCACGGGCCCGGCCAGCTTGACCGCCACGTCCCAGGGGCGCTTCTTCTCGGCGACTCCGCACAGGTGGAAGCCGTAGACCGTGCGCACGTCGGCCAGCGCGGCGGCGTCGGTCGGCTCGTACCCGTAGACGCGGACCCCGCAGATCACCGGCGGCTTACCCTCGGTGGCCACCTGCTGGGCGCCGTGGCCGGCATGGTTGTGCTGCCCCGGGTCGGCCTGTTCGAGCGTCGTCCGCATCCGGGCGGTGATCTGGGCCTGCAGGTCCGCCGGCTTCGCGTCCTGATTCGCCTGCCTGACCAGTACGACCGCACCGGCCGACACCGCCAGCAGGATCACCGCCACCCACACCAGGCGGTTGCGGTACCACCTGGCGGCACTCTCTGGGGAACTCATCATTGCCTCTCACCTCGTCGCCGGTTCCGGCGTCCTCACGGACCGGACCGGACGCCCCGGCGGGCGCGTCGGCCATCGGGGGCATGTGTCGGGGGTGCGGACGACGGGAACGGCGAGCTGTCCGTCGTCACGGAGATGGCCCGGCTGTGCGACAGGCGAGCGTCTGCCCAATCGGCGCGCTGCCGGCACTGCGCTGCTCCCGCGCTGGCCGTTTCCAGCGCGGTTGCCCCCGCGCTGCGGCGATACGAGCCATTCCAACACGTCTGGCACCACTCTGGCAACATCGACGTACATCATTGCAAAATCGGCACGGCGGTTAGGCGAACCGTTCGGTCGTCACGGTGATCAGCCCCTGCTGCCGCAGCAGGTTCGTGAGGTTCATCAGGGTCTCGCGCACCGCCGGGGCCCCGCCTTCTCGCATCAGGACCGTCACGTCGAGGCCCCAGGCGAGTGTGTGGCCGACCCGTCTCAGGTCCCAGGTGAACCGGGCGCCGCCACTGTCGTGACGCCCGTCGGCGACCGATCCGGCGGTGCCACCGCCCGTCGTGCGCCAGCGGCTTCGCAGGGCCGTCACCTGCTCCGCCCGCAGGTCCTTCGCGAACAGGACGCGGTACACGCGTCGTTCGTGAAAGCCCTCCGGCGGCGGCTGGGTCGGGCCGAGTCGCAGGGGCGTGGCCGCCGCGATCGGTTGATGGTCGCGGAAGTACGTCCGCAGCACGACCTCGGACGGGAGTTCACCGCCGCCGAGGCGTCGGTAGGCGTCTGCCGCCTCGGCGCGTCCGACGGGAACGACCCGGGCGAGTACGGCGGGGTCCGCCCGCAGACCGCGGCTCAGCGAGGCGGAACTCCACCAGCCATCGCTCGGTGTCCAACTCGCGCTGTGCAGCCCGGTGGCGCAGAGGTCGTCCTGGCAGGTGAACTCCTCGACGAGAACGCTCTCCCCGTCGTGGCCGTCCGATGCGGGCAGGACCAGGTGGTAGTCCAGCGCGCGGCCCGGACGTGGGTCGATGATCACGCGTCCGATCCTGAGGCCACGACGGATACGGGGCAAGGGCTCTCCAGCCGTCCATAGCAGACCGCAAGCCGGCAGGACCGATCACGTCGCTCATCGGACAGGCCGCAACCGTGTGACGTCTTCCGGTGTGGATCTGGCATAAGTCGATGCCCGGGAACGCCGGGCTTCACACGGGGAGAAGAGATGACGTACACCGCTCGACGCAGGATGCTCGCCGGCACCGCCGCCGGACTGCTGGCCGCCTCCCTCGGGGTCGCCCTGTCCTCGACGGCGACCGCCGCGCCCGCGAGGACCACCGCCAGCGCCTGCGCCATCAGCACACTGCCCTACCCGACGGACACCTACCGCGCCGACGCGAGCGCGATCGACCCGTCGGGCCGCTTCGTCGCCGGCACGGCCCTGCGGGTCGGTGAGAGCGACAACCAGTATCTGCTGCTGGTCTGGGACAGGCAGCGGCTCACCGAGATCGTGGCGCCGGGCAACGGACTCCACCCGGTCGACGTCAACGAGAGCGGCACCGTGATCGCCAACGGCTGGGCGGAGAGCGGCATCGGACGGCCGTGGACGTACCGCGACGGCAAGCTCCAGCAGTTGCCGGTGCCGCCGTCCACCGGCATTTTCGTCACCGCCATCAACTCCGCGGGTGACATCGTCGGCTACGGCTCCGACATCGTGCCCGGCGAGTTCAGCGCCCTGCGCTGGCCGGCCGCCCGGCCGGGGACGGTCGAGGTGCTCGACGCCCCGGTCGACGCCCAGGCGACCGGCATCACGCCGAACGGAACCGTCGTCGGTCAGGCGGGACCCTTCGGCGACTGGACCGGATGGGTCCGCCGCCCGAACGGCAAGGTCAAGCCGCTCGCGGTCGCCGGTGGTGGGTCGACGGTGGTCAACGCCGCCGCGGGCCACTGGGCGATCGGCCAGGTCTGGCTCGGCGGTGACAACCCGGCGAAGGTCCGGTGGGACCTCCGCAACGGGTCGCACGTGATCCTCGACCCGGAGGCCGGGCTCGACGACGTGAACGCCAAGGGCGTCGTGGTGGGCGGTGCCCTGGTCACCCGTGGCGCCACCTCCCGGGTCCTGCCGGGCGGCGGCAACGTCGGCGCGAGGGCCATTGCCGACACCGGCGCCATCGTCGGCTTCCGGAACGCCGACCGGGTGACCCCGGTCCGGTGGACCGGCTGCTGACCTGTCGAACGCGTGGGGCCGGTCCGATCATCGGGCCGGCCCCACCAGCACGTCAGGGCCGCCAGGAGCCGGCGGTCGCGAACCGGTGCTGGTACTCCAGCACCCCCGACGTGTCGTGCACATCGAACACCACGCTGCCGGTACGTCTGCTGCCCGCGGCCAGGTCGTTGCCGGCCGGGATCGGCTTGCCGCAGCCGGAGAAGGCACCCGTCACCGCGTTGGTCTCGGTGCCGTCGGCGGCGACCCACTGGAAGAAGAGCGGGTTCGCCGAGCCGGTGCCCTTGGTCACCGTCACCGTCACGTCCGCGATCACGAACATGCCCTCGTCGGGCTTCAGGCCGTACGTCTTGCAGGGCTTCGTGGCGGTGTGGAACTTCGTCACGGTGATCTCGACGGTGCCGCCGTTGTCGTCGATGACGAGAGTGTCCCCGACGGACATGTTCCGGGCCCTGCCGGCGGCGACGGATGGTACGGGCGAGGGCATGGCCCCGGCCGCCGGCTGCCCGGCGTCGCTGCTGACGCCGGGGGTGGGCAGCGCCTCGGTCACCTCGTTGGCGGCGTGCTTCGCACCGATGACGACGGCCACGATGCCGCCGGCGCAGAACAACAGGGCGAGCACGGCCGTCGTCACCGCGACGGCGACCACGGTCCGCTGCGACGTCGTCGTCGGCGGGACGGGTGGCGGCATCGTGAGCCGATGGCCCGGCCCGTCGCCCTGCGGGTACGCGGCGCCGGAGTACGGCGGCGGGACCGGCTCGCTGCCCGCAGTCGACCAGGGGCTGGGCGTCGCCGGCAGAACCGTCGGGTCTGCGGCGGACTGCCGCGGTGTGGCCGGGAGCAGCGGCTCCGGACTCGGCTGCTGAAGGTCCTGCGGTCCGACGGGGGGTTGGGGGTGGGTCACCGTACTCCTTGACGCCTCGTACGTGCGGTTCGGGAACGCGCCGACGCTACCTCGCGACGCCGGGCGGCCGGTCGGCACGCCGGCCCGCGTCCCACGGCCTCCGCAGGCCGCCGCGGTGACCACCATGGATGGTGGCGGTCAGCGCGGTGCGAGGACGGCAGCGGTGCGGACCAGGCCGTCGGCGACCACGAACCGGCCGTGGACCGTGCTCGGCGGGTCCGCGACCTCGGCGGCCTCCGCCGCGTCCACCCGCGTCGGCGCGATCCGAGCGGTGAACGTGCCGGCGTCCGGGTCGATCTCCAGCCGGGCGTCGTGGAAGTCCAGCCAGGACCCGACGACCGGGTGCCAGACCTTGTAGACGGTCTCCTTGGCGCTGAAGAACACGATCGGCCACCGGATGCCGGAGGGAAGTCGCGCGTAGTGCTCCTCCTCCTCGGGCAGCAGCACGAGTCGGCGTACCCCCGCATCAATCTCGCGGTGCTGCTCGGCGTCCATACCGACGGACCGCACGTCGGTGGCGCGCGCCGCGGCGGCGGCGCAGTAGCCGGCGGTGTGGGTGATGGCGCCCACCACGCCCGCCGGCCAGACGGGCGCCCGGTTGGCGGCGCTGGGCACGGCCACCGCAGGCAGGCCGAGGTCGGCCATGGCCCGGCGGGCACAGACCCGGCCGGCGGTGAAGTCCCGTCGACGGGTCTGCACCGCCTGGTCGCCGAGACACGCCTGCTCCGCGTCGAGGAGGTCGCCGGTCCAGTCGTCGGGCGCGGCGACCGCCACGGCGACCGTTGGCGGTAGGAGATCACGCACGGCGGAGCCCTACCGATGGGTAGCGAGCAGGCGTTCTCTGGACCGTCAAATTTCCGACTCCCACGACCGCAGAACGTACCGCAAAGATGTAACACCGGAGGGACGCGTCGCGCTCTCCATGATGGCTCCGGGGGGACCACCATCAAGAGCTGCCAAGTCCCGTGAGCATCTGAAGGAGCTGCGATGAGCGATGGCGCCGAACGGCCAGGGGGTCGGGCCGACGACCACGCACCGACGACCCCGGGCTGGAACTGCGGCTCCTGCGGCGACGAGTGGCCGTGCACGACGAAGCGCGACCGGCTGCTGGCGGAGTACGGGGGGGACCGCGCGATGCTCAGCGTCTACCTGGGCTCCTGTCTCGCCGCCGCCGCCGAGGATTTGCGGGCAGCGCCGGTGATGTCGTTGCAGGACCGTTTCATCGGTTGGCTGCCGCGGGGGACGCGACGAGGCTGAACCGTCGGTGGCCCCGCCCGGGGCGGGCGGGGCCACCGACGGACACGGCCGACTCAGGGTCGCCGGGGCCGCCGGGTCAGAGCGAAGCCGACCACCCCGGCCACCGCGGCGAGCACGCCGCCGATGCCGGTCCAGATCCAGCGCGAGCCGAGATCCGGCAGCCAGTCCGTCAGCGAGCCGGTCTCGTCGTCGGCCGCCGGCTCCGGCGTCGGTACGGCGTTGAGCACCGTGCCCGCCTTCGTGTTCGGCACCAGCGGTGCGGCCAGCTCGCCGTCATCGGCTGAGGCGCCCCGGTCGGTGACGACGCCGACCAGCAGGTCCACGTCGACGGGTGCGCCCAGGTCCGGCTCGGGCAGGTCGGTGACCGAGAGCCGGACCACGTACGTGCCGGGCAGCGGATCGGCCGACCACGGTTCCGCCCAGGGACGGACCTCGCGCAGCGTGCAGCCCAGCGCCACGCTGGACGCCTTGCCGTCGACCGTCGGTGTCTGTGCCCCGGCGGTGCACGCCTGCCGCCGACGCAACCCGTCGAACACGTCGATCGTCCACGTGGAGGCGCCGCTGCGGGCCTTCGGGAAGGTGACGGTGGCGTTGATCTCGTGGACCTGCCCGGCCGTCGCGGTGAACGACCAGTACAGGTGGTCCCCGACGGAGGCGTCCACGCGTACCGGCTGACCGGCGGTGATCGGCGTGGCGGTGAGGAACGAGGTGCCGGCCCGGGTCACGGCAGTGGCGCCCGGCGACGGGGTGGGGGCGGCCACGGCCGCCGCGGGCAGTAACGCGACCCCGCCGACGGTGAGCAGCGCCGCCAGCGACCGGAACAGTGCGGTACGCATCAGTTCTCCCTCCAGGTGGCGACCCACCAGCGGGTGAGCAGGCCGGCGACCAGGCCGGTGAGCAGGCCCGCAACGGTGAGCAGGGCGAGCAGGACCCAGCCACGGCCGAGATCGGGGCCGTCCGGGGCGCCGGCGGCGGCGACCACGTCGATGGTCAGCTCCACCGGCAGGCCGGGCGTGGCCGCGGTCCCCGGGCGTGCGGCGAACGAGTTGCTGACCACCAGGCAGACGGTGGTGGGCTCGACGGTCGGCGTCGGGCTCGCCTCGGCGGCGTCCTCGTCGGCGGCGTCCTCCTCGTCCGCCGTGGCCGACCAGCGCAGACCGGCGGAGAGCACGTCGGCACGGCCGCTGCCGGCGTCCGCGCCCCGCACCAGTTCCCGTCCGTCCGCCGCGGTGGCCCGCAGCAGCACCCCGTAGTCCCGGTTCACCGGCCGGTCCAGCGCCATGCTTACCGACGCGCGCAGCTCCTGACCCGGGCGTACGGGCACCCGGTAGTAGCGGTGCTCGGAGAACGACTCCCGGTCGGCGTACACCCCGGGGGCGAGCAGCGGCGCGGACCCGCAGGCGTCGGTGCCGCCGACCACTGTCGGCGCCCGGGTGTGGGTGTCGCCGGCCCGCTCGACGAGCTGCTTGATCCGGCCCGTCAGCTCGTCGGCGCTCTGCGCCGCGGTGTACGTGCCGCCGGTCGCCCCGGCGATGCACAACAACTGCCGGCGTACCTTCTCGTCGGGTGCGAGGCCGAGCGTGTCGACGACCAGGCTGGTGCCCTGCGCGGCCAGTTCCCGGGCCACCTGGCACGGGTCCGGCGGGGCGCAGGTGTCCTCCCCGTCGGTGATCAGCACGATCCGCCGGGTGGTGGCCCCGGTGCCCAGGTCCTGTGCGGCGGAGCGCAGTGCCAGCCCGACCGGGGTGAACCCGGTCGGCCGGAGTGTCGCCACCGCTGCCTTGGCCGCGGTCCGGTCTACCGGACCGACCGGCACGATCTGTTGGGTGTCCTGGCAGCCGACCTTCTTGTCCTTGCCCTTGTAGGTCGCGCCGAGCACCCGGATGCCGAGCTGGGTCTCTTCGGGCAGCGCGTCCACCACGTCGTTGAAGGCCTGCTGGGCCACCGAGATCCGGCTGCGTCCGTCGATGTCCGCTGCCCGCATCGAGCCGCTGACGTCGAGCACCAGCTCAACCCGGGGTGGCTCGGCCACCTGCTCCTCGTCGGCCGCCGCCGGGACCGGCCCGGTCAGCGCGGTGGTCGCCAACAGTCCGAGAAGGACGGCCGCCGATCGTCTGAAGTTGATCACGGCCCGCAGTGTAGTGAGATCCACTTTGGATGGCCGTCGGGGTGGTTGGTCGTTCCGGACGGCCAAAGCGCCCCTTGAGGGCGCTGGGTCCACGTCAGGTCACCCTCGGTCAACGGCCGGAGGATAGTCCTCGGCCCGGCCGGAATCGGTCGGAAATCCGACCCAAGTTGACCCGTTGTGCCGGTGGCGCGCGGTGGTTAAGCTCTTCATGCGCGCCCCAATCGCCCGCTTCCCCCGTGGCAGGCGATCGGGGCGCGCGTCTTTGTCTGGAACGTCTTTGTCTGGAACTTCTTTGTCTGGAACTTCGCAGGCAAGCATCGGGCCCGCACGCGTCACGCGTGCGGGCCCGATGTCCTTCGCGCTGTGCGGCGCGTCGCCTGCCGGTGCTTATATCCAGCGACCGTCGAGCCACATCCGGGCCAGCCAGTCCGAGTACGGGATCAGTTTGCCCACGAAGATCGGGTAGAAGTAGGCGAAGCACAGCCCCACCAGCAGCACGTACGCCCCGGCCGCGATGCTGCCCACCAACCGTCGTTCGTAGCCGGCGTCGCCGGGCACCAGGGTTTTCGTCTCACCCACGTCACCCCCGGCCGGGGCGATCAACGCGCCCAGCACGTACACCACGGCGAGTACCAGGAAGGGCAGCGCCGGGGCCGCGTAGAACGAGAACATCGTCCGGCCGTCGAGGGCGAACCAGAACCAGGGCAGCAGACCCGCGGCCACGGTGAGCAGGATCGCGCCGGCCCGCCAGTCCCGACGGGCGATGCCCAACCAGACGAGCGCCACCAGAGCGGGCAGGAACGACCACCACAGCAGCGGAGTGCCCAGCAGCAGGATCTCCGAGGCGCAGGTCGGTGCGCCGCAGGCGCCGTCCCCCGACCAGTGGAAGGCGACCGGGCGGCCGAGCAGCAGCCACTGCCACGGCCACGACTGGTACTTGTGCGGGTCGTCGAGCTGGGCGTGGAAACCGTACGCGGCGCGGTGGTACTCGTAGAGGTTGACCAGCGGGCCGATGACAGGCGTGTCGCTGAGTGACCCCGTCGGGTACGCCGACGACGTCGCCAGCCGGTAGTAGCCGTCGTCGCTCAGCAACCACCCCGACCAGGTCGCCAGGTAGGTGCCGACCATCAGCACCCCCGCCAGCACCAGCCAGGGCACCTCGTCGAGCAGGGTGTCCCGCCAGGGCCGGCGGACGCCGGCCGACCGGCGGAGCCCGACCTCCCAGAGGACCACGAAGAGGGCGAACACCGGCACGAAGTAGAGCGCGCTCCACTTGACCGCGCAGGCGCAGCCGATCAGCACCCCGGCGGCCAGCCGCCACCACGGCCACGTCCGCCAACCGGTCGACGGTCGGCCCGCACGGCCGGGCAGGCTGGGGTCGAGGCCGTCGTCAAGCGCGCGTGCCCAGCGCCGACGCCGGGCGTCCCGGTCGAGCACCAGCGCGCCGAAGGCCGCCAGCACGAAGAACAGCAGGAAGATGTCGAGCAGCGCGGCGCGGGACAGCACCAGGTGGAAACCGTCCAACGCGAGCAGCAGGCCGGCCGCGCAGCCGAGCACCGTCGAGCGGAACAGTCGCCGGCCGATGCGGACCAGCAGCAGCACCGACAGCGTGCCGATCAGGGCCGCCGAGAACCGCCAGCCGAACTCCGGCGCGGCGGTGAACAGGTGCCCGCCGACAGACACCTTCGAATCCGCGTCCTGATAGCCGAAGGCCCACTCGCCGATGCCGATCAGCCACTTGCCCAGTGGCGGATGCACCACGTACGACGGGACGTTGTCCTTATAGTTCCATTCGACGCCCCGGCTGATCAGCCCGTACGCGTCCTTGGCGTAGTACGTTTCGTCGAAGATCTTGCCCTTGGGGCTGGACAGGCCGACGAAGCGCAGGATCGCCGCGATGGCCACCACCACGGCGGTGGCCAGCCACGAGTACGGGTCCATCCGGCTGTCGACGGTGGCGAACCGGCGACGGACCGCGGCGGACGCACCTCCGCTGTCGGCAGGCGGCGTCGCCGCTTCCTGATGGGGGCTGGGCTCGCCGGAAACCTCGACCGTTCCTGCCGGCTCGACGCTCGGGCTCTGCGCTGTCGACGCACTCGTCACCCGGCGATCGTAGGCTGCCAGGGTGTCCTGTGGCGCCCGTCGTCCCTGATACCGGTATCCGCTGTCAATGAAGGAGACGATGTCGTGGGTGAAATGTCCGAAGCTGGACGCCTGATCCTGCTCGGCGCCCCGCTCGGCAACCCCGCCGACGCCTCGGTCCGGTTCCGCGAGGTGCTGGCGAGCGCCGACGTGGTGGCCGCCGAGGACACCCGCCGCCTCACCCGGCTGGCCCGCGACCTCGACATCACCGTCGGAGGCCGCATCGTCTCCTACTTCGAGGGCAACGAGGAACGGCGTACACCCGAACTCGTCGAGGTCATCCTCGGTGGGTACGCGGTGGCGCTGGTGACCGACGGCGGCATGCCGAGCGTCTCCGACCCGGGATATCGACTGGTCCGGGCCGCGCTGGACGCTGGCGCGCCGGTCACCGTCGCCCCCGGGCCCAGCGCGGTGACCACCGCCCTCGCCGTCTCCGGGCTGCCCTGCGACCGGTTCTGCTTCGAGGGGTTCCTCCCCCGGGCCGGCGGCGCCCGCCGGTCCCGCCTGCGCGCGCTCGCCGCCGAGGAGCGCACCCTCGTCTTCTTCGAGGCGCCGCACCGGATCGGCGCGGCGCTCACCGACCTGGCCTACACGTTCGGCGCGGACCGGCCGGCCGCGCTCTGCCGGGAGCTGACCAAGACGTACGAGGAGGTCCTCCGTCGTCCGCTCGGTGAGCTGGCCCGCTGGGCCGCGGAGACCGAGCCGCGCGGGGAGATCACCCTGGTGGTGGCCGGCGCGCCGGTGACCGCCGCGGAACGCCCCGACGACGAGACCCTGCGCGCCGCGGTCGCCGAGCGGGAGGCCGCCGGACGGTCCCGCCGGGACGCCATCACCGATGTCGCCACCGAGTACGCCCTACGCCGCCGCGAGGTCTACACGATCGTGCACAGCTGACCCGCCGCCGCGCTCACCAGGCGGCGGCCAGGAAGCCGAGGGTGATCAGCGTCGGGCCGGCGAGCGCAGCGGCCACCGCCCACCGGCGGTGTCGCCGGCCGGGCAGCCGGGCCGACCCGGTCCACCGGACGATGCCGGCGGCGCAGCCGAGCACCACCACCAACCCGGGCAGCCAGCGCAGGTGCCGGCTCGCGCCGGTGTCGGCGTACGCGGTGCTGCCGGCCGGTCCGGTCATCCGGGCCCGGTGCGCGGTCCCGGGAGCGCCACCCCCGGCGGGTACGCCGCTGACGCGTACGCCGTGCGCCAGGAACCGTCCCCCGTCCGCCGTGAAGATCCCCCGGCAACGCTGGGTGAGCCCACCGCCGGCACAGGAGTCGATCACCACGGTGCCGTCGCGCGCGTGCCCGACGGCGAGCCAGAACGGTCCCGCGCTGACCCAGGCGAAGAAGGCGGTGACCAGGCTCAACAGCACCAGCACGGTCAATCCGACCAGTGGGTCGGGCGGTACCGCCGTCCGTGCGGTGGCGCGACGACCCGTCGCCGGGGTGCGGGGCCCGGGAGCGGGGTCCTCCCGGACCGGGGTGCCGTCCCAGTGCACCTCCTCGATCGGCGCCCAGAAGGCGCCGCCGTCGTCCGGCGGCTCCGTCCCGTCGGAGCGGTACGCGTCCCGGCCGCGGCTCTGCTGACGGACCGGCACCCGGCGCGGCACCGCGTCCACCGGCGCCCCGGTGGTCGGCTCCACCTCGGCCGTCGCCGCCTGACCCGGTTCGACAGCGGCGGGTGTCGCGCTCCCGGCCGCCGCCGTCTCGGCGGACGAGCCGGCCGGTGGCCGCTCGGCGGATGAGCCGGCCGGTGGCCGCTCTGCGGATGAGCCGGCCGGTGGCCGCTCTGCGGATGAGCCGGCCGGTGGCCGCTCGGCGGCCGGGCCCGGCGGGTGCGGCCGGGCCGGGCTGGGCGTGGGCGCCGTCGGGCTGGGGCGCGCCGGGGTCGGCGTCGGCGGCCGGGGTGGGGCTCGGCCGTGACCCGGCACCGGCGCGTGGCGCGGGACTCGGCGCGGCGCCCGGCTGTGGCACCGGGCTCGGCGCGGGGTCCTGACGGTGGTCGGCGGCCGGGTCGGCGGCGGGCACCGGGCGGGGTTGGGGCGCGACCGCGCCGCCCCGGGACGCCTCGGACGCCCTGCCGGGCTCGTCGTCGGCCGTCGGCCCAATGGGACGCTCGTCATGGTCCCGAGCCGCTCGTCTGCCAGTCACGAGGTTCATTGCACACCGGCAGTGGGGGCCGAACGGGCAGCTGGACCGCGTGTCGGCGACAAATCGGACCAAAGGCCGAGGGGCTCAGCCCGGTCCGTCGACCCGTCACCCCCTATTGGTTCGCGGGCCCGCCGGACGGGTCACTAGGCTTGCTGCTCATGAGTCACGTTCTCGCGGCAGTGGCCTGGCCGTACGCCAACGGCCCCCGCCACATCGGCCACGTCTCCGGTTTCGGCGTTCCCTCCGACGTCTTCGCCCGGTACATGCGGATGGCCGGCCACGACGTGCTCATGGTCTCCGGCACCGACGAGCACGGCACCCCCATCCAGGTGCAGGCCGACGCCGACGGAGTCACCCCGCGCGAACTGGCCGACCGGTACAACAGGGTGATCGTGGAGGACCTGCACGGCCTCGGCCTCTCCTACGACCTGTTCACCCGCACCACCACCCGCAACCACTACGCCGTGGTGCAGGAGTTGTTCGAGGGGATGTACCGCAACGGCTACATCGTGCCCAAGACGACCATGGGCGCGATCTCGCCGTCCACCGGGCGCACCCTGCCCGACCGGTACATCGAGGGCACCTGCCCGATCTGCGGCTACGACAGCGCCCGCGGCGACCAGTGCGACAACTGCGGCAACCAGCTCGACCCGATCGACCTGATCGACCCGAAGTCGCGGATCAACGGCGAGACCCCGAAGTTCGTCGAGACCGAGCACTTCTTCCTGGACCTGCCCGCCCTGGCCGACGTGCTGCGGCAGTGGCTGGACACCCGCCAGGGGTGGCGGCCCAACGTGCTGCGGTTCTCCCGCAACCTGCTCGACGACCTCCAGCCCCGGGCGATCACCCGCGACCTGGAGTGGGGTGTGCCGATCCCGCTCGACGACTGGCGCGACCGCCCCGACAAGCGGATCTACGTCTGGTTCGACGCGGTGATCGGCTACCTGTCGGCCTCGATCGAGTGGGCCCGCCGCTCCGGCGACCCGGAGGCGTGGCGGAAGTGGTGGTCCGCCGACGGCCAGGGGAAGGACTCCCAGTCCTACTACTTCATGGGCAAGGACAACATCGTCTTCCACTCGGTGATCTGGCCGGCGCTGCTCTCCGGCTACTCCGGTGCGGGCTCCCGCGACGGTGAGCCGGGCGAGCTGGGCCGGCTGAACCTGCCCACCGAGGTGGTCTCCAGCGAGTACCTGACCATGGAGGGGCGCAAGTTCTCCTCGTCCCGCAAGGTGGTCATCTACGTCCGGGACTTCCTGGAGCGCTACGACGCCGACGCGCTGCGCTACTTCATCGCCGCCGCCGGCCCGGAGAGTAACGACACCGACTTCACCTGGGCGGAGTTCCTGCGCCGCAACAACGACGAGCTGGTCGCCGGCTGGGGCAACCTGGTCAACCGGTGCGTCTCGATGGCGGCGAAGAACTTCGGGGCCATCCCGCCGGTCGACCCGGCCGGGCTCACGGAGGCCGACGAGGCGCTGCTCGCCGTCGCCCGGACCGGCTTCGACACGGTCGGTGACCTGATTGGCCGGCACCGGCAGAAGCAGGCCATCGGTGAGGCCATGCGGGTGGTCGCCGAGGCGAACAAGTACCTCTCCGAGCAGGCGCCGTGGAAGCTCAAGGCCGAGGCCGACAAGCCCCGCCAGGGCACCATCCTGCACGTCGCCCTCCAGGTGGTCAGCGACGCCAACACGCTGCTCACCCCGTTCCTGCCGCACTCCGCGCAGAAGGTGTACGAGCTGCTCGGCGGCACCGACGTACACGCGCCGATGCCCGTCATCGAGCAGGTCGACGACCTGGACGGGGGTCCGTCGTACCCGGTGCTCACCGGGGACTACACGGTGGGCGCGCGCTGGGAGTCGGTGCCGATCGAGACCGGCCGGCCGCTGACCGCGCCGACGCCGGTGTTCCGCAAGCTCGACCCGTCGATCGTCGACGAGGAACTGGCCCGCCTGGTCGGCTGAGCGTTTGGCGGCACGCGGCGGCACGTCCGGCCGCCGCGTGTCGTCAGAGCGCGTACCGGGTGTCCATGACCTGGTCCTCGGTGACCTCGACGCCCGGCGCCCAGGTCTCGTAGACGCCCCGGTCGTGGCACTGCGCGCCGGTGTTGACCACTGCCTCCGGGTCGGGGTGGCGCAGCCGTAACCGCAGCCAGCCGGCCTCCTCGCGCAGCACCAGGCACGGCACGCCCCGCCAGGTGGCGAACCGGAGCCGGCGGGCCACCGCCTCCACCGGGTAGCGGGCCGCCCGGGTCATCGCCAGCACCCGGAAACCTCCGGGCAGGTCGGCCACCGCCTCGTACTCCGTGTCGCCGTAGCGGCCGACGAGCTGGGTGGAGCGCGGGGCGTCGCCGGTCGGCACGAACTCCTGGTCGGGGGAGAGGCCCGGGACCGCGGCCAGCAGGTGCCGCCACTGCGGGCCGACCATCCGCAACCACGCGCGCTGCTCGGCCTGGTAGCTGTAGAGCACCACCTCCATCCCCTCGGCGGTGTACGCCAGCAGCGTCGCGTTCGCCGGCATCGGCAGGTCGGCGAAGTCCCGGGTCACGAACTCCGGGATGAGCTGGCCGTTGCTCGGCGCGAAACCGGTGCCCAGCACCGAGGGGCCCACCCGGTCCCGGGAGCTGAGCGCGGTCAGGCCCCGGTGCGCCTCGCCCACCGGCACGTCGTAGTCGCCCGGGTCGGCCGCCCGCCAGCGCAGCGCGTACGCCACGTCCGATCCGTCCCGCCCGACGTCCCCGTCGGTGCGCAGCACGGCGGTCGTCGCCGGCGTGCGCAGGTGCGCCACGTCGTGCTCCCGATAGCAGAAGCCGTGCGGCAGCCAGCCCCGCACGTACCCGGCGAGCTGCCGTGCGGAGAGCATCTTCACCATCCGGGTTCCGCGCCGCACCACCGCCGAGGCGCGCACCGCGGCCACCACCGGGTCACCCGCCGCGGACGGCTGCTGGCTGAGCTGGTGTACGTGCGACCAACCGTGCTCCCGGTGCGCCGGCAGCATCAGCGGCGTCTCCGGCTCCTCGGCCGCCTCGACTGCGCCGTGCACCGCGTTCACCTCGGTGACGTGCACGAACCGATGCCACGGCAGGGCGCTGCCCGGTCGGGGCGCCCGTTCGAAGCCGGCCACCTCCTCGGCGCTGAACAGCTCGTACGCGGCGCCCCGGGCGATCTCCTCGGCGGGGTACACGTCCCCGCCGAACGCCACCCGCAGGCCGATCCGCTCGCCGGCCGCGTCGCTCGCGTGAGGTGTGACCGTCATTGCCGCGACGGTAGAGTCGCGCGGCGTAGTCGAGGTGAACGCCGGGTGGCGGGCGGATGGACGACGCCGGTGTGTGATGCTGTCGCTGATGAGCGAGCCGACTGAAACCCGCCGCGAGCGTGCCGCCCGGCGGGCCGGAGAGTTCCCGCCCGCCCCCGAGCCGCTGCCCCGGCCGGTGCTGGACAGCCACACCCACCTGGACATCACCGTCAGTGAGGCCGGCGTACCGGGCGGCGGGCCGTCCGACGACCCGGTCGCCACGGCGATCACGGTGGCCGCCAAGGTGGGCGTGGACCGGCTGGTCCAGGTGGGCGTGGACGTCGCGTCCTCGCGCTGGGGCGCGGACATCGCCGACCGGCATCGGGCCGTGCTGGCCACCGTGGCGCTGCACCCCAACGAGGCGCCCCGGCTGGCGGACCTCGACGAGGCGCTGCGGGAGATCGAGTCGTTGGCCGCCCGCGACCGGGTCCGGGGGATCGGCGAGACCGGGATGGACTTCTTCCGCACCGGCGACGAGGGGCGGGCCGCGCAGGAGGAGAGCTTCCGGGCGCACATCGCCATCGCCAAGCGGTACGGCAAGACGCTCGTCATCCACGACCGGGACGCCCACGCGGACGTGCTGCGAATTCTCGACGACGCGGGCGCACCGGAGACGGTGGTGCTGCACTGCTTCTCCGGCGACGCCGAGTTCGCCCGCGAGTGTGTGCGCCGGGGCTACCTGCTCAGCTTCGCCGGCACCGTCACCTTCGGCAGCGCCACCGCCCTGCGCGAGGCCGCCGCGCTCACACCGCTGGACCAGATCCTGGTGGAGACCGACGCCCCCTACCTCACCCCGACGCCGCACCGGGGCCGGCCGAACGCGTCGTACCTGATCCCGCTGACCGTCCGCGCCCTCGCCGCGACCACCGGCAGCGACCTGGACGAGCTGTGCACGGCCATCTCCGCCAACGGCGACCGGGCCTTCGGCCCGTGGTGAGCCTGCTCGGCCCGGCGGAGATCCGGGAACTCGCCAGCCGGCTCGGCGTCGCGCCCACCAAGAAGCTGGGCCAGAACTTCGTGCACGACCCGAACACCGTCCGGCGGATCGTCACCGCCGCCGGCCTGACGCCCGACGATGTGGCGCTGGAGGTCGGCCCCGGCCTCGGCTCGCTCACCCTGGGACTGCTGCCGGTCGCCGGGCATGTGCACGCCGTGGAGATCGATCCCACGCTCGCGGTCGCGCTACCGGAGACCGCCGCGCGGCACGCCGGAGCGGACGCCGACCGACTCACCGTGCACCGCGCCGACGCGCTGCGCGTCACCGCCGCCGAGCTGGGCGGTCCGCCGCCGACGGCGCTGGTCGCGAACCTGCCGTACAACGTCGCCGTGCCCGTGGTGCTGCACCTGCTCGCCGAGCTGCCCAGCCTGCGGCACGGTCTGGTGATGGTGCAGAAGGAGGTCGCCGACCGGCTCGTCGCCGGTCCCGGCTCCAAGGTGTACGGCATCCCGTCGGTCAAGCTCGCCTGGTACGCCGACGCCCGCAGCGCCGGGCGGGTGCCGCCGAACGTGTTCTGGCCGGTCCCCAACGTCGACTCCGGTCTGGTCGCCTTCACCTGTCACGAGCCGCCCCGACCCGACGTACCCCGGAAGCGGGTCTTCGCCGTGGTGGACGCGGCGTTCGCGCAACGCCGCAAGACCCTGCGCGCGGCGCTCGCCGGCTGGGCCGGCGGCCCGGACCGGGCCGTGGCCGCCCTCACCGCCGCCGGCGTCGACCCGGGCGCCCGCGGCGAGTCGCTGACCGTGGAGCAGTTCGCGGCCATCGCCGCGTCGGCTCCGGCCGGTACGCCGGCCGCGAAGTAGGCTGGCGCCGTGCCCGCCCAGGACGCCGAGGAGCTGATCGTGGCCAAGCCGTTCGACATCCGCCTGCGCGTGCGGGACCTCGCCCCGTGACCGAGGCCTGGCGACCGGACGACGAGGACGAGCGGCGCGGGGCCATCGGCCCGGTACGGGTGCGGGTGCCCGCGAAGGTCAACCTGCACCTCGGGGTGGGGCCGCTGCGCCGCGACGGTTACCACGAGCTGAACACCGTCTACCACGCGATCTCCATCTACGACGAGCTGACCGCCCGCCGGGGCGACACCCTCGCCCTCACGATGGAGGGCGAGGGCACCGGTGAGCTTGCCCTGGACGACTCCAACCTGGTGATCCGGGCGGCACACGCCCTGGCCGGGTACGCCGGTGTCCTGCCGCACGCCCGTCTGCACCTGCGCAAGCAGATCCCCCTCGCCGGTGGGCTGGCCGGTGGCAGCGCCGACGCGGCCGCCGCGCTGGTGGCCTGCGACACGCTCTGGGGCACCGGGTTGTCCCGCGACGAGCTGGCCGGGATCGCCGCCGACCTCGGCTCGGACGTGCCGTTTCTCGTCTACGGGGGCACCGCGCTGGGCACCGGACGCGGCGAGGCGGTCAGCCCGGTACTGGTCCGGCCGACGTCCTGGCACTGGGTGGTGGCGATCGCCGACGGCGGTCTGTCCACGCCGGCCGCGTACCGTGAGCTGGACCGGCTGCGCGATTCCGGCACCGCCAGCACGCCGCTGGGCAGCACCGACGCCCTGCTCGGCGCGCTGCGCCAGCGCGACCCCCGGGTTCTCGCCCGTACGCTCGGCAACGACCTCCAGGACGCGGCGCTCGCGATGCGCCCCGCCCTGACCGACACCCTGAAGGCCGGCGAGGCTGCCGGCGCGCTCACCGGCATCGTCTCCGGCTCGGGCCCCACCTGCGTCTTCCTCGCCACCGACGCCGCCGACGCCGAACGGATCGCCGCCGAGCTGACCAGCGCCGGCGTGTGCCGGGAGGCGCGGGTCGCACACGGCCCGGTGGCGGGCGCGCGCGTCGTCTGACGGTGCTCCCCGGCCGGCGCGGCCGGCCGGGACGTCCGCGTACCCTTGGGTCAGGCGTCCCGAGGTGCCCGCCGGCACCCGGACGCCTTGATCTTGAAGGGTGGAACGTGGCCAACATCGTCAATCTGGACCGGGTGTCCAAGGGGTACGGCGCCGCCGGGCGGCTGCTCACGGACGTCTCGCTCGGCCTGGACGACGCCGACCGGATCGGTGTGGTCGGCCTCAACGGCGCCGGCAAGTCCACCCTGCTGCGGCTCCTCACCAAGCAGGAGGACCCCGACGACGGTCGGGTCACCCACCGTCGCGACCTGCGCGTGCTCTGGCTGCCGCAGCAGCTCACCCTCGCCCCCGAGGCCACCGTCCGGGACGTGGTGCTCGGCACCGCCTGGCTGGGCGAGGGCATGGGCGCCGAGCACGAGTGGGCCGGCGACGCCGGTGTCCGCAACATCCTGGACGGCCTCGGCATGCCGCACCTCGGCCTCGACCAGCCGGTCGGCCCGATGTCCGGTGGCGAACGGCGGCGGGTGGCGCTCGCCGCGCTGCTCGTGCGCGACTCGGACCTGCTGATCCTCGACGAGCCCACCAACCACCTCGACGTCGGCGGTGTCGACTGGCTGGCCCGGCACCTGGTCGGCCGCAAGGGCGCCCTCGTCGTGGTCACCCACGACCGGTGGTTCCTGGACGCAGTCTGCACCACCACCTGGGAGGTCGCCGACCAGACCGTCCGCGCATACGAGGGTGGCTTCGCCGCCTGGACCCTCGCCCGCGTGGAGCGGGAACGCGTCGCCGCCGCCGTGGAGGCCCGCCGGCAGAACCTGCTCCGTAAGGAGATCGCCTGGCTGCGGCGTGGCCCACCCGCCCGCACCTCCAAGCCGCAGTTCCGCATCGACGCGGCCAACGCGCTGATCGCCGACGTGCCGCCGGCCCGCGACACCATGTCGTTGCAGCGCATGGCCGTCTCCCGCCTCGGAAAGCAGGTGTACGAGCTCACGGACGTCGAGCTGCACGCCGGCCCGAAGGAGATTCTGCGTGACGCCACCTGGCTGATCGGCCCCGGTGACCGGATCGCCATCCTCGGCGCCAACGGCGCCGGTAAGACCACGCTGCTGCGAATGCTCGCCGGCATCACCCGGCCCGACGGCGGCCGCCTCACCACCGGCTCCACTGTCCGCCCGGCGTTCCTGTCCCAGGAACTCGTCGAGCTGCCCGGCCACCTGCGGGTGCTCGAAGCCGTCGAGGAGGTCGCCCGGCGCGTGCAGCTCGGCGACCGTGAGGTCTCCGCCGCACAGCTCGCCGAGGTCTTCGGCTTCGACGACCGCCGGCTCTGGACGCCCGTCAGCGACCTCTCCGGCGGTGAGCGTCGCCGTCTGCAGATGCTGCGGCTGCTCGCCGGCGAGCCCAACGTGCTGCTCTTCGACGAGCCGACGAACGACCTGGACACCGACACCCTGGCCGCGCTCGAAGACCTGCTCGACTCGTGGCCGGGCACGATCATCGTGGCCAGCCACGACCGCTACCTGATCGAACGCGTCACCGACACCGCGTACGGGATGTTCGGCGACGGCCGGCTGGTGCACCTGCCCGGTGGCGTCGACGAGTACCTCGCCCGGACCGCCGAGCGGGCCGGCTCCACCCGGGCGGGCGGCACCCCGACCGCCGCGCCCACCGGCCCGGCCACGAGCGGCATGTCCGCCGCCGAGGTACGCCAGGGCCGCAAGGAGCTCACCCGCCTCGAACGGCAACTCGGCAAGCTCGACCAGCGCGAGGTGACCCTGCTCGGCCAACTCGCCGCCGACGCCACCGACTACGCCCGGGTCGCCGAGCTGGACACCCAGCTCAAGGACCTGCGCGCCGAACGGGAACGGATCGAGGAGAGCTGGATGACGTTGGCCGAGGAGTTGCCCGAGGGCTGACCTGCCCCGGGCACGCCGGCGCGGGGGCCGTGTGCGGCGTCACACCGGCACATGCGGGACAATCATCGGCGACACCTCACCCCACGGCGTTGGAGACCCAGACATGGCGCACACCCCCATCAACCACCCCGCGCGGCCGATCTACCGGGCGATCGGCGGGCTGACCGGTCTGTACCTGGTGGTCTTCGGTGTGCTCGGCATCATCGCGAGCGCCGGCAACGAGGTCCTCGCGCAGGATGACACCCGAGTCCTCGGTCAGGGCACCAACCTCGGCTTCTCGCTGCTCAGCGTGCTGCTCGGGCTCGTCGTCCTGGTCGGCGCCGCGCTCGGCCGCAACATCGACGTGGCGGTCAACCAGTGGCTCGCGTACGCCCTGATGGTGATCGGCCTCGGCGGTCTCGCGTTCATCCGTACCGACGCCAACCTCTTCAACTTCAGCGTCGTCACGGTGATGGTGCTGCTGTCGGCCTCCCTGGTGCTGCTCATGGCCGGCATGTACGGCAAGGTCGGCACGGACGAGGAGGCGGAGGCGTTCCAGAAGGCTCGGCTCGTTCTCTGAGGCTTTCTGCTCGCTTTCGTGGTTGCGGCCGTGGGTTTTCGCCGGAGCCCGAGCTGCTCCGGGCGGTCAGGCTTGATCCCTGCGCAGCTCGGGCTCCGGCGAAAACCTGACCTGGTCCAGCCATTCGGCGGACCGTTCCGGCTTCCTGGTTCTTCGGACAGCCGGGTCTGCCCTGGGTGACAATCCTCCTGAAACGGTCGAACTCAGGTGGATGGGGTCTCGGGTATGCCGCACTTTCCGGTCAACCATCCGGCACGGCCGCTCTACCGGGTGCTCTCCGGGCTGATCGGCGTGTACATCCTGGTCTTCGGCGTCTGGGGGGTGGCCGAGACGATCGGTGACCCGCTCTTCGCCCGCAGCAGCACCTGGGCCCTCGGGCTACGGACCAACCTGGCCTTCTCGCTCGCCTCGGTGGTCTTCGGAGTCGTCTTGATCATCGGGGCGTCCCGGCGCACCAACCTCGGCCACTACATGAACCTCACCGCCGGGGTGGTGTTCCTGGTGACCAGCATCCTGATGATGTCCGTGCTGCAGACCGACGCGAACTTCCTCAACTTCTCGATGTCGACCGTGATCGTGTCGATGCTGTTCGGTCTGATCCTGCTCGGCACCGGCCTCTACGACAAGGTCGGCCCGTCGGAGCACGCCGAGGCGGAGTTGGAACGCCGCAAACACCCGGTGGCAGACGCGCACCGGAGCTGAGACCGGGGTCAGTGCCGGCGGGCGGTGATCAGCGTGGGTTTCGCCTCCAGGTGCGACAACCCGTTCCACGCCATGTTGACCAGGTGCGCCGCCACCGTCTCCTTGCGCGGCTTGCGCACCTCCAGCCACCAGCGGCCGGTCAACGCGACCATGCCCACCAGCGCCTGCGAGTAGAGCTCGGCCAGCTTCGGGTCGTACCCCCGGCTCTTGAACTCGGCGCCGAGGATGTGCTCGACCTGGTGGGCGACGTCGTTCATCACGCTGCTGAAGGTGGCCGTGCCGGACATCAGCGGCGACTCGCGGACCAGCACCCGGAACCCGCTCGTCTCCTCCTCGATGTAGCCCAGCAGGGCCATCGCCGCCTGCTCCAACAACTCCCGCGGATGCCCCGCCGTCAGCGCTGTGGTGATCCGGTCCAGCAGGGCCCGGACCTCCCGGTCGACCACGACCGCGTAGAGCCCTTCCTTGCCGCCGAAGTGCTCGTAGACCACCGGCTTGGAGACCTTGGCGCGGGCCGCCACCTCCTCGATCGAGGTGGCGTCGAAACCGCGCTCGGCGAACAGCTGCCTGCCGATCGCGATCAACTGCTCCCTACGCTGCGCCGCCGACATCCGTACCCGGGAGGTGGACTTGGGTTTCGCCGCCGCGGCCGGTGCCGGCCGCCGGCCGGCCGGCTCGTCAGTCACCTCGGGCATGTCGCCGCCTCGCTGGCGCTCCGTCACGCCCTGCCGTGGAATGGTGTCTCCGCTGTGCCCGTTCACGTCGTCGCCTCACTGGCGGGCGGCCCCGACCGCCCTGCCGTGCCGTGCGACCGTACCCGGATCGGGCGCGGCCCTCGTCCGCCGAGCCGTCCGGTCCCCCCGCGTCGCTCGGTCATCCGGCCATCCTGCCAGGCGACCCGCCGTGGCACCGCCCGGTTTACTGGGGTGCGACCGGCTTCACGAGCTTGGCCGCGAGGCGTTCGGGCTTCGGCCAGCGCACCTGCGACGCCGCGCCGACCTTCTCGAAGAACCAGATCACCCGCGCCGAGATGTCCACCTGACCCCGCAGCACACCGTGCCGCGCGCTGGTCGGGTCGGCGTGGTGCAGGTTGTGCCAGCTCTCACCGAACGACAGGATCGCCAGCGGCCAGAAGTTCGACGCGCGGTCGCCCTGACGCATCGCGAACGGACGCTCGCCGTACACGTGGCAGACCGAGTTGATCGCCCAGGTGACGTGGTGCAGAAGGCCTACCCGGACCAGCCCGGCCCAGAAGAACGCGGTGAGCGCGCCCTGCCACGACCAGGTCACCAGGCCCCCGATCAGCGCCGGGCCGAGCAGCGAGATGACCACCAGCGCGGGGAAGAGCCGGTCCACCCGGCTGATGTCCCGGTCGGCGATCAGGTCCGGAGCGAAACGCTCCCGGTTGGACAGCTCGCGGCGGAACAGCCAGCCCACGTGGGCGTGGAACAGGCCCCGGGTCAGCGCCCAGACGCTCGTGCCGAAACGCCACGGCGAGTGCGGGTCACCCTCCAGATCGGAGAACGCGTGGTGCCGCCGGTGGTCGGCCACCCACTGGATGATCTCGCCCTGCACCGCCAGCGAACCCGCGACCGCCAGGGTCACCCGCAGCCACCGCTTGGCCTTGAACGAGCCGTGCGTGAAGTAGCGGTGGAAACCCACCGTGATGCCGAGCCCGGAGACCACGTACCAGACCAGGCCGATGATCACGTCCGTCCAGCCCAGCCAGCCGCCCCAGGCGACGGGCACGGCGACCAGCAGCGCGACGAAGGGGATCACGACGAACGCCCACAGGGCAGCCAGGATCCCGGAGGACTGGGTGCCGTCGGTGAGCGGTTTCGGGCCGGGGCCGGTGGTGTTGGGTTCGAGCACGGTGGTGGACATGACACCTCGCAGGGGGGACGGGGAAAAGATCACTAACCTACGCCTACGTCACCGTAACTTACGGCCCGGTAGATCGCACGAGGAACTTTCGAAGAACCGTCGCACGCCCGTACCAAACTGCTGGTCATGACCGATCTGCTCGCCGTCGAGGTGCCTCGCGTACGCCCCGTTGAACAGCTTTCCGTCGCGCGGATTTTCAACCGCCGCGGCATCGGGCGCAACCGTCTCCAACGTCTTCTGAGCGGGGGCCGCCATCGCCGCGGACGGGGGCGCGGTGCCCGAACGTCGTGGATGATCGAGGGGATCATGAGGGATATGAGTGCTGGCGTCGACGAGGTCGGGCGTTAAGGTGTAGCGGCGGGATGCGCATCCTGCCGCGTCGTCCTTCTTGACGATGCGATCGGCCGTGGTGTAATTGGCAACACCCGGGTCTTTGGTACCCGTATTTCAGGTTCGAACCCTGGCGGCCGAGCTATCCCTGAAAGTCCGCTTTGGGTTCTCCTGGGGGTAAGAGGGAACCGTGCCGGGCCTCGTGGTTAGCATGGCCGCGAGAGTGTCCGCCGTCCCGACGGGAGCCACGTCGTGCCCCAGCCCCACCTTCGTACCGTCGTCGTACTTGCCGCCGGTGAGGGCAAGCGGATGAAGTCGACGCTGCCCAAGGTGCTGCACCCCCTGCTCGGTCGTACCCTGCTGGGCCACGTGTTGAGCGCGGCAGCGCCGCTGGCCGCCGACCGGACCGTCGTCGTGGTGGGTCACGGCGCCGACCAGGTTCGTGCGCATCTCACCGAGATCGCCCCCGACGCCACGCCCGTGCTGCAGGCCGAGCAGCTCGGCACCGGGCACGCCGTGCGGATCGCGTTGGACGCCGTGCCGGAGGGCGCCGGCACGGTCGTGGTGATCAACGGAGATGTGCCGTTGCTGCGCCCGGAGACGGTGGGCGCGTTGGTGACCGCGCACGAGGAGGCCGCCGCGGCGGCCACCGTGCTGGCCGCCGAGGTGCCCGACCCGACCGGGCTGGGGCGGATCGTCCGGGACGCCGACGGCCGGCTGGAGCAGATCGTCGAGGAGCGCGACGCCGACGCGGCGCAGCGTGCGATCCGCGAGATCAACGCCGGCATCTACGCCTTCGACGCGGTCCGGCTGCGTGACGCCCTGGGCAAGCTCTCCACGGACAACGACCAGGGCGAGGAGTACCTGACCGACGTGTTCGGCCTGCTCCGCTCGGCCGGCGAGCCGGTCGCGGTGCACGTGGCCGTCGACCATGTCGAGACGCTGGGCTGCAACGACCGGGTGGAGTTGGCGTCGCTGCGCCGGCTGCTGCGCGATCGGGTCAACGAGGCGTGGATGCGTACCGGAGTGAGTCTGCTCGACCCGGTGACCACCTGGATCGACGTGACGGTGGCTCTGGACCGCGACGCGGTGGTCGACCAGAACACCCAGCTGCGCGGTGCCACGGTGGTCGGCGCGGGCGCGCTGGTCGGGCCGGACGTCACGCTGGTCGACACCATCGTCGGCGAGGGCGCGTCGGTGGTGCGCAGCCACGCGGTCGGCGCCGAGGTGGGCGCGGGCGCGAGCGTCGGGCCCTACGCGTACCTGCGGCCTGCCGCGCGCCTCGCCGACAAGGCGAAGGTCGGCACGTTCGTCGAGGTGAAGAACTCCGAGATCGGGGCGGGCTCGAAGGTGCCGCACCTGACCTACGTGGGTGACGCGACGATCGGCGAGCAGAGCAACATCGGCGCCGCGTCGGTCTTCGTGAACTACGACGGGGTCAACAAGCACCGTACGGTGATCGGCAGCCACGCCCGGACCGGCGCGGACAACATGTTCGTGGCGCCGGTCGAGGTGGGCGACGGCGCGTACACGGCGGCCGGTTCGGTGATCGTGGACGACGTGCCGCCGGGCGCGATGGGTGTCGCCCGAGCGCGGCAGCGCAACATCGAGGGCTGGGTGGTGATGCGGCGGGCCGGTACGGCGGCGGCCGAGGCCGCGCAGCGTGCCCGCGACGCGAAGGGTGCGCAGCGATCCGGCGACGCGAAGGGTGCGTCGGAGGCGACCGGGACCGCAAGTGACAGTGAGGCAATGCACGGGCGGGCCGAGACGGTGGGCGGTGCGTCCGGCGCGGGAGATACTGCAACCGAATAGTCCCCGACCCACCACCACCGGGCCGGGAACCGCCGACAAACGGGAGCAGACGGGCCCATGGGCAGCATCGTCGCCGAAAACCGCAAGAGCCTGATGCTCTTCTCCGGACGGGGTTTCCCGGAGTTGGCCAAGGAGATCGGCGAGGTGCTCGGCGTGGCACCGACGCCGGCTGACGCGTACGAGTTCGCCAACGGCGAGATCTTCGTACGGTTCAAGGATTCGGTGCGTGGTTCGGACGCCTTCGTGGTGCAGTCCGTGACGCACGGAGTGAACACCTGGGTCATGGAGACCCTGATCATGGTCGACGCGTTGAAGCGCGGTTCGGCGAAGCGGATCACCGTGGTGCTGCCGTTCTACCCGTACGCGCGGCAGGACAAGAAGCACCGTGGTCGGGAGCCGATCTCGGCTCGCCTGGTGGCGGACCTGCTGAAGACCGCCGGTGCGAACCGGATCCTCACGGTCGACCTGCACACCGCGCAGATCCAGGGCTTCTTCGACGGGCCGGTGGATCACCTCTTCGCGATGGACGTGCTCGCCGAGTACGTGGAGCACAGGTACGCGGGTCGGCCGATGACCGTGGTGGCGCCGGATTCGGGCCGGGTGCGGGTGGCCGAGCGGTGGACCGACCGGCTGGGCGGCTGCCCGTTGGCGTTCATCCACAAGACCCGTGACCCGATGAAGCCGAACCAGGTGGTGGCTAACCGGGTGGTCGGTGAGGTGGAGGGTCGGGTCTGCCTGATCGTCGACGACATGATCGACACGGGTGGGACGATCACGAAGGCGGCGGACATCCTCAAGGAGTCGGGGGCGGCGGAGATCGTGGTGGCGTCCACCCACGCGCTCCTGTCCGACCCCGCCACGGAGCGGTTGAAGAACAGCCCGATCAGCGAGGTCGTGGTGACCAACACGCTGCCGTTGCCGCCCGAGAAGCAGCTCGACAAGTTGACCGTCCTGTCGATCGCGCCGCTGCTGGCGCGGGCGATCCGCGAGGTGTTCGACGACGGCTCGGTGACCACCCTGTTCGGTGGTCTGAGCTGAACCGGGCCAGGTCCGGCGGGCAAAGCTGACAAACTGGTCGAAACGGGCTGATCCGCCAGCGGGCAACACCGCCGGCGGATCAGTCCGGCGCCGTGACCGGGGACTGCCGGAAACCTGGGAATTGGCTCGGGTAGACTGGTGCGGTTGCCACGGCGAGGGTGCCCGGCGGGCCGCTGAAGAGCGCCGCACGGAGGCACCGTCATCGACGCGGTGCTCCGGGCAGTCGTTCATGACGCATGAGCCCCAGCGAGCCCCTCGCCCCAGCACCGCCAGACGACAAGCCGCCGCAGCGAAGCATCAGGAGTTTCCCCGTGTCCGAGGTAAAGATCAGCGCCGAGCCCCGCACCGAGTTCGGCAAGGGTGGTGCCCGTCGTACCCGCCGGGCCGGCAAGGTGCCCGCCGTGCTGTACGGCCACGGCGAGAAGCCCAAGCACATCGCGCTGCCGTCGCGGGAGTTCGCCGCCGCGATCCGCAAGGGTGGTGCCAACCAGCTCTTCGCGATCGACATCACCGACGGCACCCAGGTGCTGGCGCTGCCGAAGGCGATCCAGCGTGACCCGATCAAGGACACCTTCGAGCACGTGGACCTGCTGCTGGTCCGCCGCGGCGAGAAGGTCACCGTCGAGGTCCCGGTCCAGCTGACCGGTGAGGCCGCGAAGGACACCCTGATCGTGCACGACCACGACACCCTCTCGGTGACCGCCGACGCCACCAAGGTGCCGGACCACCTGGAGGCGTCGATCGAGGGCGCCGAGGCGGGCACCACGATCACCGCCGCCGACGTCGAGCTGCCCTCCGGCGTGGAGCTGGCCGCCGACTCGGAGCTGCCGGTCGCCTCGGTGACCGCCGCGCCGACGGCGGAGCAGCTCGAGGCGACGCTGCCCGAGGTCGAGACGGCCACCGACGAGGCCGAGGCCGAGGTCGGCGAGACCACCGAGGGCTCCGAGGGCGCGGACTCCGCCCCGGCCGCCGAGGGCGACGAGAACACCGAGGCGCGTACCGAGGCCTGATCGGTTCGTACTCTGCTGGCAGGCGTCCCCGAGCTTCGGGGGCGCCTGTCGGTGTATCGGGAGTCGGCGCAGACGTTTGAGGGGCGGATCGTGACGGACGAGGCGGGACCGTGGCTGGTGGTCGGCCTGGGCAACCCGGGGCGGGAGTACGCCGGGAACCGGCACAATGTCGGGTTCATGGTGGCCGAGCTGCTGGCGGGGCGTGTCGGCGCGCGGTTCGGTCGGCACAAGCGGGCGGTGGCCGAGGTCGCCGAGGGGCGGCTGGGGTTCGGTGGTCCGAAGCTGGTGCTGGTGAAGCCACTGACGTACATGAACCTCTCCGGTGGGCCGGTGGCGGCGCTGTCGCAGTTCTACAAGGTGCCCCCGGCGCAGGTGGTCGCGGTGCACGACGAGCTGGACATCGAGTTCGGCCAGGTGCGGATCAAGTTCGGTGGCGGCGAGGGCGGGCACAACGGCCTGCGGTCGATGTCCAAGTCGTTGGGCACCAAGGACTACGTCCGGGTGCGGTTCGGGGTGGGTCGCCCGCCGGGGCGGCAGGATCCGGCGGACTACGTGCTGTCGGATTTCGGCGCGGCGGAGCGCAAGGAGCTCGATTTCCTGGTGGACCGGGCTGCCGACGTGGTGGAGTCGGTGATCGTCAAGGGCGTGGAGCCGACCCAGAACCTGTATCACGGGGGTTGAGTCGGGCGGTGCGTACCGGATTGGAAACGCCGGGCCGGTAGTCTGCGCCTTTCGGCGTGCCGTGACCGGCGACGCGGGTCGCGGCCGATCGGTGCGTGCGGGCACGGCCGCGGCGAGGCGACGGGAGCGGGCAGATGGGCAGTCCTCCGATGATCGACGGGGCGTTCGCCCGGTGGTTGGCCTCCCGGGCCGGTCAGGCGCTGCTGGACCTGCGTACGGAGTTGGGCTTCTCGGACACCGGGGCGCTGAAGTCGGCCGGGGACAAGGTGTCGCACGACCTGATCCGCACGGAGTTGGCGCGGTGGCGGCCGGGGGACGCGGTGCTCTCCGAGGAGGACGAGGGCTCGCGGTTGGCCTGGGCGGCAGAGGTGAACGCGGGAGCGGTGTCCCGGCTGACCGCGGACCGGGTCTGGATCATCGATCCGCTGGACGGCACCCGGGAGTTCGCCGAGGAGGGCCGCTCGGACTGGGCGGTGCACGTGGCGCTCTGGGCGCGGAGCGCGCCGAGCCCGCACGGGCTGGTCGCCGGTGCGGTGGGGTTGCCGGCGCAGCACCGGGTGCTGGGCACCGACTATCCGCCGGCGTACCCGCCGATGACGGTCGAGGCGGCGACCGCCGGCGAGCGCAAGATCCGGCTGGCGGCGAGTCGGAGTCGACCGCCGGTGTTCCTCACCGACCTGGCCGAGGATGTGGGCGCGCACCTGGTGCCGATGGGTTCCGCCGGGGCGAAGATCGCCGCGGTGGTGACCGGCGAGGTGGACGCGTACATCCATGCCGGCGGGCAGTACGAGTGGGACTCGGCGGCGCCGGTCGCTGTGGCGACGGCCACCGGACTGCACGCTTCCCGGATCGACGGTTCTGCGCTTCGATACAACGAGGCGGATCCGCGCCTGCCGGACCTGCTGGTCTGTCGCAAGGATCTCGCCAGCCGGTTGCTTGCAGCGCTGCAGAGGCATTCCGGGTAGCCTGAGCGCACTTCTTGACATGTCCGACCGGAAAGGTCTGGAAATCGGATGAGCGAGCGAGTGTCATGACCTCCCCCGCGGCCTACCGCGTCTCCCACCTGGACGCTCTTGAGGCGGAGAGCATCTTCGTGATGCGTGAGGTTGTCGCCGAGATGGAACGTCCGGTGCTGCTCTTCTCCGGCGGCAAGGACTCGATCGTCATGCTGCGGTTGGCGCAGAAGGCGTTCGCTCCGGCCAACATCCCCTTCCCCGTCATGCACGTCGACACCGGCCACAACTTCCCCGAGGTGCTGGAGTACCGCGATCAGCGGGTCACCGAGCTGGGGTTGCAGCTCGTGGTGGCGAGCGTGCCGGAGGCCCTCGCCAGCGGCATGGTCCGGGAGTCCGGCGACGGCATGCGCAACCGGATCCAGACGCCCGTGCTGCTCGACGCGGTGGAGAAGCACCGCTTCGACGCGCTGTTCGGCGGCGCCCGCCGGGACGAGGAGAAGGCGCGGGCCAAGGAGCGGGTGTTCAGCTTCCGCGACGAGTTCGGCCAGTGGGACCCGAAGAACCAGCGCCCGGAGCTGTGGTCGCTCTACAACGGCCGGCACCACCCGGGCGAGTCGATCCGGGTCTTTCCGCTGTCCAACTGGACCGAGCTGGACGTCTGGCACTACATCGCCAGCGAGCGCATCCCGCTGCCGTCGATCTACTACGCCCACGAGCGTGAGGTGATCGAGCGCGACGGCATGCTCTACGCGGTCAACGAGTTCTTCCGGCCGCGCGCCGGCGAGGAGCGGTTCAAGGCCCAGGTGCGGTACCGCACCGTCGGCGACGCCTCCTGCACCGCGGCGGTCCGCTCGGACGCGGACACCGTGGAGAAGGTCATCGAGGAGGTGGCGGCCACCCGGATCACCGAGCGGGGCGCGACCCGTGGTGACGACCGGGTCAGCGAGGCCGCCATGGAGGACCGTAAGCGGGAGGGCTACTTCTGATGAGCACCGAGATCGTGGCCCCGGCCGCCGGCACCGAGACCGCGCCCGAGGCGCGGGCGATGGACCTGCTGCGGTTCGCGACCGCCGGCAGCGTGGACGACGGCAAGTCGACCCTGATCGGCCGGCTGCTGTACGACACCAAGTCGCTCTTCACCGACCAGTTGGAGGCGGTGGAGGCGGTCAGCGCGGCCCGGGGCGACGAGTACACCAACCTCGCGCTGCTCACCGACGGCCTGCGCGCCGAGCGGGAACAGGGCATCACCATCGACGTGGCGTACCGCTACTTCGCCACGCCCCGGCGCAAGTTCATCATCGCGGACACTCCCGGGCACATCCAGTACACCCGGAACATGGTCACCGGCGCCTCCACGGCCGACCTGGCGTTGATCCTGGTCGACGCCCGCAAGGGCCTGGTCGAGCAGTCCCGCCGGCACGCGTTCCTCTGCTCGCTGCTGCGGGTGCCGCACCTGGTGTTGTGCGTCAACAAGATGGACCTGGTCGACTGGTCGCAGGAGGTCTACGAGCGGATCGCCGACGAGTTCACCGCGTTCGCCGCGAAGCTCGACGTACCGGACCTGACCGTGGTGCCGATCTCCGCGCTGCGGGGCGACAACATCGTGGCCCGGTCGGAGAACATGCCGTGGTACGAGGGCCCGTCGCTGCTGCACCACCTGGAGCGGGTGCACATCGCCAGTGACCGTAACCTGGTCGACGTCCGGTTCCCGGTGCAGTACGTGATCCGTCCGCAGTCGACCACGGTCACCGACTACCGCGGCTACGCCGGTCAGGTCGCGTCGGGTGTGCTCAAACCGGGCGACGAGGTGATGGTGCTGCCGTCCGGCTTCACCAGCCGGATCGCCGCCGTCGAGACCGCCGACGGGCCGGTCGCGGAGGCGTTCCCGCCCATGTCGGTGACGGTACGGCTGGCCGACGAGATCGACATCTCCCGGGGCGACATGATCTGCCGGCCGAACAACGCGCCCGCCGTCGCCCAGGACATCGAGGCGATGGTCTGCTGGATGGACGAGACGGCCCCGCTGCGGGTCGGTGGCCGGTACGCCATCAAGCACACCACCCGTTCGGCACGGGCGATCGTGCGCGGGCTGCACTACCGGTTGGACATCAACTCGCTGCACCGGGATGAGTCGGCGGACGAGCTGCGGCTCAACGAGATCGGTCGGGTCCGGCTGCGCACGACGGTGCCGCTGCTGGCCGACGAGTACCGCCGCAACCGTACGACGGGCGGCTTCGTCATCATCGACGAGACCACCAACCGCACGGTAGGCGCCGCCATGATCGTCGAAGCCGCCTAACCCTCAAACCTCCACCCCACGTCGTGTTGATCAAGAGGTTCGCGTCAGAAATCGCGCAGATTCTGACGCGAACCTCTTGATCACCGGGCTGGACGCGGGTGGTGGGGTGGGGTGGTGGGGTGGGGTGGGTGGGGTTAGGGGAGGCGGGTTGCGCCGGGGGAGGGCAGGACCGGGGTCGTGGTGGGGGCCGGGTAGTTGCGCTCGGCGTAGGCGAGCCTGACTGCGTCGGCTACCGCTTCGACTCGGTCGGTCTCGACCAGGGCGAGGACGCAGCCACCGAATCCGCCGCCCGTCATGCGCGCGCCCAACGCGCCGGCCGACAGCGCCGCCTCGACCGCCGTGTCGATCTCCGGCACGGTGATCTCGAAGTCGTCGCGCATCGAGACGTGCGAGGCGGTGAGCAGCGGGCCGATGTCCCGGACCCGGCCGGCGCGCAACAGCGCGACGGTGTCGAGCACGCGCTGGTCCTCGGTGACCACGTGCCGGACCCGGCGCCGGGTCTCGGCGTCGTCGAGCCGGGCCAGGGCGGCGTCGAGCTCGTCGACGGTCACGTCGCGCAGCGCGGGCACCCCGAGCGCCTTGGCGGCGGCCTCGCAGGAGCGGCGGCGGGCGGCGTACTCACCATCGGCGTGCCGGTGCGGCGCGCGGCTGTCGACGACCAGCACGGTCAGCCCGGCGGCGTCCAGGTCGAACGGGATGTGCTCCACGGACTCGTCGCGGCAGTCGAGGAAGAGCGCGTGCCCGGCGCGGCAGCGGATCACCGCCGACTGGTCCATGATGCCGGTCGGCGCGCCCACGTAGACGTTCTCCGCCCGCTGCGCCAGCCGGGGCTGTCGTTCGGCGGGCAGCTCCAGCCCCGCGAGGTCGAGCAGGGCGGCGAGCACGGCGGACTCGAGCGCGGCCGACGAGGAGAGCCCGGAACCCAGCGGCACGTCGGAGGCGATGGCCAGCCGGGCGCCGGGCACCGCGTGGCCGGCGTCGCGCAGCGCCCAGACCACCCCGGCCACGTACGCGCCCCAGCCGGTCACCCGGCCGGGCTCGGCCACGTCGTCCGCCTCGAAGGTGATCGTCTCGTCGGAGAGCTCGGACCAGACCGTCCAGCGTTCGTCGTCCCGCCGGTCGGCGGCGACCACGGTACGCATGGGAAGCGCGAACGGCAGCACGAACCCGTCGTTGTAGTCGGTGTGCTCGCCGATCAGGTTGACCCGACCGGGCGCGGCCCAGAGGCCGGCGGCCGAGGCGTCGTACTGGTCGGTGAAGCCGGCGGCGGCCCGCTCGGCGACGTCACCGGTGGGGCTGGTCATGGTGCCTCCTTGTTCGGCACTGCGGGGCTCGCACACCCGGCTCACTCGGCGGGCTCACGACTGCTCCAGGACGTGGGCGCGGTAGAAGGCCCAGGCGTCGCCGACCATGTCGTGCAGGGTGGGCTTGCGCGGCACCCATCCCAGCTCGTCACGGGCCAGCGCGGAGGAGGCGACCAGTTCGGCCGGGTCGCCCTCGCGGCGCGGCGCGACCTCGACCGGGAGCTGGTGGCCGGTGACCTCGCGGACCACGTCGACCACCTGGCGGTTGGTGAAGCCGTTTCCGTTGCCGAGGTTGTAGATGCGGTGCTGACCCGCGGTGGCGGCGTCCAGCGCGAGCAGGTGCGCGCGGGCGAGGTCGGCGACGTGGATGTAGTCGCGTACGCAGGTGCCGTCCACGGTCGGGTAGTCGTCGCCGAAGAGTTGGAGCTTCTCCCGCCGGCCGGCGGCGACCTCCAGGGCGATCGGGATGAGGTGCGTCTCCGGGTCGTGCCGCTCGCCGAGTGCGACGTCGCCGGCGAGGTGCGCTCCGGCCACGTTGAAGTAGCGCAGGGACACGGCGGCCAGCCCGTGCGCGTCGGCCTCGGAGGTGAGCGCCATGTCGACCGCGAGCTTGGTGGCGCCGTACGTGTTGGTGGGCGCCTTGACCGCGGTCTCCGGAATCGGCAGCTCGGTGGGGTTGCCGTAGACGGCGGCGGTGGAGGAGAAGACCATCCGGGGCACCCGGGCGGCCCGGACCGCGTTGATCAGGGCGAGCGTGCCGACCGTGTTGTTCTCCCAGTACAGCTCGGGTTTCACCATCGACTCGCCGGCGGCGATGAGGGCGGCGAAGTGCAGCACCCCGTCGAAGCCGGCGTCGGGGGTGAGGACCTGGGCGGCGTCGTGAATGGACGCCTCGACGTGCGTCGCGTCCGGAGCGAGCGCCTCGCGGTGACCGGTGCGCAGGTCGTCCAGGACGACGACCTGGTGGCCGGCGTCGAGCAGCATCCGGGTCACCACGCTGCCGATGAAGCCGGCACCCCCGGTGACGAGCAGTTTCACGTCGTTGCCTCCTGCCTGGCCCGCCGGGACGTGGCCCTTGGTGATCACCCTACGGCGGCGCTCGGGAGCGGTGTGGATCGCGCCGCACGCCATTCCATCATAATCTCTCACGTTTAAACAGAGCCGCACATCTCCGGTGCGGCGGGCACCCGGTGTCTACCATCTCTTTCATGCGGGAAGCAGCCCGTTCCGGGCTCCGGCGGCGGGTGCGGAAACGGTCCCGCCGTGACCCCGGGCCGCTCGCGCGGGCCGTCGCCCGGGTGCTGGTGCGCACCGCCGACGGCGCGACCCGCCTCGTCACCGATCTGCTCGGTACCGGCCCGGCGGCCGGCCGGGAACGCATCTCCGAGGCCGAGCTGCGGGACCTCGTGGCGGTCAACACGGTGCTCGACCCGGACGAGCGGCGGATCATCGACGAGGTGCTGGTGGCCGGGGCGAGTCTCGTCCGCGAGGTGATGATGCCCCGTACCGAGGTGGTCTTCCTGCCGGCCCGGCTGACCATCGCCGAGGCCGCCCGGCTGGTACGGGCCGAGACGCACTCGCGGTACCCGGTCACCGACGGCACCCAGGACGACGTGGTCGGGTTCGTGCACCTGCGGGACGTGCTGCTCCGTCCGGACGCCGACCCCTGCGCCACGGTGGGCGAGCTGACCCGCGAGGTCAAGCAGGTGCCGGGGAGCAAGCGGGTCCTGGCCGCGCTGACCGAGATGCGCCGGGAAGGGCACCACCTGGCGGTGGTGGTCGACGAGTACGGCGGAACCGCCGGCATCGTCACCCTGGAGGACCTGATCGAGGAACTCGTCGGAGAGATCCACGACGGGTACGGCAGGCCGCCCGACCCGAGCCACGTCGGCCTGCCGGCCGTGGTCGACGGCCGGCTCAACCTCGCCGACTTCGCCGAGCGGACCGGTGTGGCGCTCCCCGCCGGTCCGTACGAGACCGTCGGCGGGTACGTGATGGCAGTCCTGGGCCGCCTGCCGCTGACCGGCGACGAGGTGCCGGTGCCCGGCGAGCCGCCCGACGGCGGCGGGCCCGATCCGGCGGCACCGGCCGACGGTTGGCTCCTGCGCGTGCTGGCCCTGGACGGACGCCGGGTCGCCCGGCTCGCGGTGACGGCGGCCCGGATGCCGGAGCAGCGGCGCGATCCCGCCGTCAGCCATCAGCGCGAGGCGGACCGGGGCGCGGCGGGACAGCAGCGGGGCACCGCGGTCGGGCCGGGTCCACGGCCGGGGACGAGCGGGCCACGCGAGGTCAGCGCCCCGACACCGGCTGGCCGGGGCCGACGCGCCGGCCCGTCATGACGGCTCCGCATGCTTGCTGACAGAATTATCGCCATGCCCGACGTTCCCGAGCGACCCCGCGTCTTCTCCGGCATCCAGCCGACGGCCGACTCGTTCCACCTCGGCAACTACCTGGGAGCCGTGCGGCACTGGGTGGCCCTGCAGGACACCCACGACGCGTTCTACTGCGTGGTGGACCTGCACGCGATCACCGCCGGTCACGATCCGGCGGTGCTGCGCCAGCGGACCAGGGTGGCGGCCGCCCAGCTCTTCGCGGTCGGTATCGATCCGGACCGCAGCACCCTGTTCGTACAGTCGCAGGTGCCCGAGCACCCGCAGCTGGCGTGGGTGCTCGGCTGCATCACCGGTTTCGGCGAGGCCAGCCGGATGACGCAGTTCAAGGACAAGTCGCAGAAGCAGGGCAACGAGCGGGCCAGCGTCGGGCTGTTCACCTACCCGGTCCTGCAGGCCGCCGACATTCTGCTCTACCAGGCCAACGCGGTGCCGGTCGGCGAGGACCAGCGTCAGCACCTGGAACTCTCCCGCGACCTGGCCCAGCGGTTCAACTCGCTGTTCGGCGCGACGTTCACGATCCCCGCGCCGCACATCGTCAAGGACACCGCGAAGATCACCGACCTGCAGGACCCGACGGCCAAGATGTCCAAGTCGTCGTCCTCGCCGGCCGGCATCATCGACCTGCTGGAAGACCCGGCCCGCTCGGCGAAGAAGATCCGCTCCGCGGTGACCGACACCGGTCGGGAGATCGTCTTCGACGCCGAGACCAAGCCGGGCGTGTCCAACCTGTTGACCATCTACTCGGCGCTCAGCGGGCGTGGCATCGACGACCTGGTGTCCGCGTTCGCCGGTCGCGGCTACGGCGACCTCAAGAAGGAGCTGGCCGATCAGGTGGCGGAGTTCGTCCGTCCCATCCAGGAGCGCACGCGCACGTACCTCGACGACCCCGCCCAACTGGACAAGCTGCTCGCCGCCGGGGCGGAGAAGGCCCGGTCCGTGGCCGGCGCGACGCTGCGGTCCGCGTACGAGCGGGTCGGTTTCTTCCCGCCGGTGCGCGGCGAATAGCGCTGCGGGGACGGGTGGGCGAATCGGTGGCCGACGTGGCGGCACGGAGCGTGGATCGCAGCGGCGGGATGCCCCCGCCGGGCGACACCGTGCAGATCGGCATCGCGGTGGACATCCCGGAGCCGTGGGGGGCACAGCTCACCCGGCGACGGGTCGAGGCGGGTGATCCCCTCGCGGTGCCCGCGCACGTGACGCTGCTCGGCCCGACCGAGATCCCGACCGACGTGCTGCCGGGCATCGAGCGGCACCTCGCCGCCGTGGCCGCCGCGCATCTGCCGTTCACGCTGCACCTGCGGGGGACCGGCACGTTCCGGCCGGTGACGCAGGTGGTGTTCGTCGCGGTGGCCGCCGGCATCAGCGAATGCGAGTTGCTGGCCGCGGCCATCGCGGCCGCGCCGGGTCTGCACCGCCAGACCCGCTTCCCGTACCATCCGCACGTCACCGTCGCGCATGACGTCGCTCCGGAGGCGTTGGACAAGGTGTACGAGGATCTGGCCGACTTCTCCGCGATGTTCGAGGTCGACGCGTTCACCCTGTTCTCGCACAGTGGGCCGGCCCGGTGGCAGCCCCGCCGGGACTTCCGCCTCGGCGACTGACGTTCGGCGGCGCGCCGGCTGGCGAGCGGTCTTGTACTGGTTGCCGGGACGGCGGCGGGAGATCGGCGAGGATGATCGCGTGAACGTGATCGGCCGGATCGAGGCGGGCATCGACCGCTGGGTGGGTGCCGCGCGTGCCCGGTCGGGCCTGTTCGACCACGTCTGGCGTGCCGGGACGCTCTACGCCGACGTGCTGGCAGGAAGGCTCGCCGCGGCGATCGCGTACTACGGCTTCTTCGCCGTCTTCGCTCTCGCCCTGGTCGCGTACTCCGTCTTCGGCGCAATCCTGGAGGACAACGACGAGGTCAGCGAGGCGGCGACCGGGTTCCTGAAGGAGAACCTGCCGTTCCTGGACGCGCAGCAGATCGCAAACTCCAGCGGCACGGTCGGTGTGGTCGGCCTGGTCATCCTCGTGTTCACCGGGATCGGCTGGGTGGAGGCGATCCGCTCCTCGCAGCGGCTCATGTACGCGCTCAACCAGCAGCCCGGCAACCTCGTGGTCCGGCGGCTGGTCGACCTCGGGGTGATGATCGGCGTCTTCGTGCTGCTCGGTCTCTCCGTGGCGGCGGTGGACGCGTTGGAATCCCTGCTGCGCTTTCTGCTGCGCAGCACCGGGTCGGTCGGCCTGACCACCGTCAGCGCCGTCCTCAGCGTGCTGGTCAACGCGGTGCTCGCCACCGCGCTGCTGCTCGCGGTGCCCCGGCTGCGGATGAGCCGGTCCCGGCTGCGTCCGGTGGTGCTGCTGGTCGCGGTCGGCATCACGCTGCTCAACACGCTCGGGCGGTACTACGTGGTGCGCACCGAGCGGAACCCGGCGTACACCGTGGTGGCCGGTGCGGTCGGTCTGCTGCTCTACCTCTACCTGCTGAACCAACTGGTGCTGTTCGGCGCGGCGCTGCTCGCGACCAGCCGGAGTGGGCGCGTGGTAGACCTGGCGGCGGGCGCCCCCGTGGTGGATGTCGACGAGGACACCGACCCCGGCGCCCCGGGCGGTGCGGGGTGAGGGTGGAGATGTCCGACGTGCTGATCACCGTCGACCAGGACTCGCCGGTGCCGCCGTACGAGCAGGTGCGTGTGCAGCTCGCCGAGCTGATCGGCGACGGCCGGTTGCCGGTGGGCAGCCGCCTGCCCACCGTCCGGCAGCTCGCGGCCGACCTGCGACTGGCCGCGAACACGGTGGCGCGGGCCTACCGGGAGCTGGAGGCGGCTGGCCTGTTGCAGACCCGGGGACGCAACGGCACCTTCGTCGCTCCCGGGCGGAACGACGCCGTCGACCGGCTGCACCGGTTCGCCGTCGACTACGCCGCCGAGGCGCGGCGGCTCGGCGTGACCCCGGATCGTGCTGTCGCTCTCGTGCGGGCCGCCCTGGACGCCACCCGACACGACTGAGCCGACCGGTCTCTCATCGACCGCCGGACGGGCGGTAACTGAGCAGAACGGCACCGGCGCTCACGTTCGCGGACCATGATGAGCCCGTGGGCGCACTCATGACACTGGACCTGCCGGCCGACTCGCCGATGCTCGGCCTGCCGTGGATCATCACCTTCGGGCCGCTCGGTGACCTGGACGAGTGGGAGCCGGTGGTCTGCGGGCCGTACGAACGGCCACACGCGTTGGCGTTGGCCGAGGCGGTGGTGGCCGAGGAGCAGCTGATGGCCGTGGTGGAACCGCTGCTGCCGGCGCTGTCGGCCGACGAGATCCGCAGTGAGATCGCCGCCGCGCAGGTGGCCGCCGAGGACGAGGCCCGGCAGGTCGAGGGGGCCGACCTGTACGGAGACTTCGAGGACGTGATCGACGAGGAGTTGGACGCGGCGGCCGACGAGGCGGGTCACGGCGAGCCCGCCGAGCCACCGGACGAGGCCGAGGTGCGCGCCGGCTTCACCCGGATCGCGGCGCTGCTCACCGCGAAGTGACGCGGCGGGTCAGGGCCCGGGGCCGGAGCGCACCACGGGCGTCACACGAGCACCGGCGCCGCGCGGAATCCGTTCCGCGTGGCGCCGGTGCACCTCACCCCCCACCACAAGGGGTCGGCAGCCCAGTCGCCCGTTGGCGCGGGGCACGACGGACGACCAGGTCGAGATTGGCTTACCCGCTCAGCGCCGTTCGAACCAGGCGGCCGCGTCGACGGGCAACAGGTGGTCGGTGAGCGGCGCGCTCGCCACGACCGGCGTGCCGTACCCGTCGAGTGCCACGGGCGCTGCGCCGAGGTTGACGACGCAGGTCAGCACGGTGTCACCCGCGCCGCGGGAGAACGCCAACACGCCCGGCTCGGTCTGCGACCAGGTGACCTCGCCGGCGTCGGCGGCCAGCGCCGGGTGCTCGCGGCGGATGCGCAGGGCCGTCCGGTACAGCTCCAGCGTCGAGCCCGGGGCGCCGGCCTGCGTGCTGACCGACAGGGCGCGCCAGGTCGCCGGGGCGGGCAGCCAGCTCAGCTCGCTGCCGGCCGGCCCGAAGCCGTACGGCGCCAGCTCTCCACTCCACGGAATCGGCACCCGGCAGCCGTCGCGGCTCTCACCCGTACGCAGGAACGCCGGATCCTGCCGTAGCTCGTCGGGGAGGTCGAGAACCTCGGGCAGGCCCAACTCCTCACCCTGGTAGAGGTAGGCCGAGCCGGGGAGCGCGAGCATCAGCAGGCTGGCGGCACGGGCCCGGCGCAGCCCGTCGGGGCCGTCGCCGTAGCGGGTGACGTGCCGCTGCTTGTCGTGGTTGGACAGCACCCAGGTGGTGGGCGCGCCGACCACCGTCGCTTCGGCGAGGGCGGTGTCGATCACCTTGCGGAACGAGTCGGCCGACCAGGTGGCGTCGAGAAAGTCGAAGCTGAACGCCTGGTGCAGCTCGTCCGGGCCGATGTAGCGGGCCAGCCGCTCCGGCGTCTCGGCCCACGCCTCGGCGACCGCCATCCGGCCGCCCGGGTAGCTGTCCAGGATGGGCCGCCACGCGCGGTAGATCTCGTGGACCTCGTCCTGGTCGAAGTAGGGCAGGCGACCCTTGCCGAGTAGTTCGACCTGGCGTTGCCCGGTCGTCGCCGTGCTGAAGCCGACGTCCGGCAGCCCTTCGGCCTTGATCATGCCGTGGGCCACGTCGACGCGGAAGCCGTCCACGCCCCGGTCCAGCCAGAACCGCAGCACGTCCTCGAACTCGGCGCGAACCTCCGGGTGCCGCCAGTTCAGGTCCGGCTGGGCCGGGTCGAACAGGTGCAGGTACCACTGGCCGTCGGCGATCCGGGTCCAGGCGGGGCCGCCGAAGATGCTCTCCCAGTCGTTGGGGGGCAGTTCGCCGTGCGCGCCCTTGCCGTCGGCGAAGAGGTAGCGGGCCCGCTCGGGCGAGCCGGGACCGGCGGCGAGGGCGTCGACGAACCAGCGGTGCGCGCTGGACGTGTGGTTGGGCACCAGGTCGACGATGATCCGCAGGCCGAGGCTGTGCGCGTCGGTGATCATCGCGTCGAAGTCGGCGAGTGTGCCGAACATCGGGTCGACGTCCCGGTAGTCCGCGACGTCGTACCCGCCGTCGACCATCGGCGAAGTGTAGAAGGGGGTCAGCCAGAGCGCGTCCACCCCGAGGTCGCGGAGGTACGGCAGGCGTTCCCGGATGCCCGCCAGGTCGCCGACGCCGTCTCCGTTGCTGTCGGCGAAGCTGCGCACGTAGACCTGGTAGACGACCGCGGAGCGCCACCAGTCGTCGTCCGTGCGGGGCAGGGTGATGGTGGTGCTGACGGTCATTGGTGATGTTTCCCCGTCTGTCTCAGGCTCGGGCGCGGCTGTGCGAGCAATATGCCGGCCGCCTTTGCAAGAGTCAAGCAGATCTTGCGTAAGGAAACCGCACGGCGGCCGGGGCCACCGCCGTGGAGCCGCGGACGACCAACTCGGGGCGGAACAGGTATTCGGAGTGCGGGGCGCCGTGCCCGTTGATCTCGTCCACCAGGGCCCGGACCGCCGCCACCGCCATCGCGGTGACCGGTTGCCGCACGGTGGTCAGCGGCGGGTCGGTGAAGGCCATCAGCGGCGAGTCGTCGTAGCCGACCACCGAGAGGTCTCCCGGAACGGACAGGCCGCGTTGCCGGGCCGCCCGCACGGCGCCGAGCGCCATGAGGTCGGAGCCGCAGACCAGCCCGGTCACACCACGGTCGAGCAGCCGGCCGGCCGCCGCCTCGCCACCCTCCACACCGAACAGCGTCAGCTCGGCCAGCGGGCCGAGATCCGCCTCGGCGACGCCGGCCAGCCGGGTCATCGCCGCCCGCCAGCCGGCCACCCTGCGCCGCACCGGCACGAACCGGTCCGGGCCGGTGATCAGGCCGATCCGCCGGTGTCCCAGCGCGACGAGGTGGGCCACCGCCAGGTCGGCGGCCTCCCGGTCGTCGCAGGAGACGAAGGGCGCCGCGACGTCGGGGACGTACCCATTGATCATTACGACCGGCAGCGGCCGGGCGATCAGCGCCCGGTAGCGGTCGTGGTTGGCGGCGGTGTCGGCGTGCAGGCCGGAGACGAAGACGATTCCGGAGACCTGCCGGTCCAGCAGCATCTCCACGTACTCGTCCTCGGTCACGCCGCCGGCGGTCTGGGTGCAGAGCACCGGGGTGAACCCACTCTGCGCCAGTGTCGACTCGATGACCTGCGCGAACGCCGGGAAGATCGGATTGTCCAGCTCCGGCACCACCAGGCCGACCAGGCCGGCGCTGCGCTTGCGCAGTCGCGCCGGGCGCTCGTAGCCGAGTACGTCGAGGGCGGTGAGAACGGCCTGCCGGGTCTCCGGTGCCACGCCGGGGCGGTCGTTGAGCACCCGCGACACCGTGGCCTCGCTGACTTCGGCCTGCTGGGCGATGTCGGACAGTCGAGCGCGCATGGCGGCACTGTAGTCCATCGGCAAGTTCTTGCGGGGTGCTCTGCAAGCCCTTCCATTGTCTGCAACGTCTTGCTAACGTCCCCGCAACATACGAGCGCGGCGGGGCAATATCGCTGCGCCAATCAGCAAGAACTTTCAGCTTTCCACTGGCGGGGCGTCCTTCCCCCGGCGGACCCGCCATGACGACAGGAGTACCGATGCGCATCCGTACCGCGGGTGTGGTTGCCGTTCTCGGCCTGGCGCTCGCCGCCTCCGGCTGTGGTGGCGACAGCGACGAGCCGGCCACGAAGGAAACCCCCACGGCCGCCGGCGGCAAACTGGTGATCTGGGCCGACGACAAGCGGACCGCGGCGCTCAAGCCGTTCGCCGAGAAGTTCGGCCAGGAGAACGGCGTCACCGTCGAGGTGCAGGCCGTCCCGAACGAGGACCTCCAGAACAACTTCGTCACCGTGTCGAGCCAGGGCGGTGGCCCGGACGTGGTGATCGGCGCGCACGACTGGATCGGCAACCTGGTCCAGAACGGCGCCATCGATCCGGTGCAACTGCCCGCCGAGCAGAAGGCAGCCTTCAGCGAGAGCGCGGTCAAGGCCGTCACGTTCAACGGCCAGCTCTACGGCGTGCCGTACGCCCAGGAGAACCTGGCACTGATCCGCAACACCGACCTGGCCCCCGAGGCCCCGAAGACGATCGAGGACCTGGTCGCCGCCGGCAAGCAGCTCAAGGCGCAGAAGAAGGTCACCGAGACGCTCTGCCTCCAGGTCGGACAGAAGGGCGACGCGTACCACATCTACCCGCTGTACGCCTCTGCCGGCGGCTACCTCTTCGGCACCACCGCGAACGGGGACTACGACCCGAAGGACCTCGGCGTCGGCAAGCCGGAGTCGATCGCCGCGTTCAAGAAGATCGCCGCGCTCGGCGAGAAGGGCGAGGGCGTGCTGAAGCGATCCATCGCCGACACCAACGCGACCGCGACCTTCACCGGCAAGAAGTGCGCCTTCCTGGTCTCCGGGCCGTGGGCCACCGCCGACGTGAAGAAGGCCGGCATCGCGTACGACATCTCCGCCGTACCCGGCTTCGCTGGCGGCAAGGCGGCCGCTCCGTTCATCGGCGTGCAGTCCTTCTACGTGGCGGCCAAGGGCAAGAACAAGGCGCTCGCCCAGGAGTTCGTCGTCAACCACGTCGCGAAGCAGGAACTGGCGGTGGCGCTCTACCAGGCCGACCCGCGTCCGCCGGCGTTGACCGCCGCGCTGGACCAGGTCAAGGGCAGCGACCCGGACCTGGCCAAGTTCATCGAGGCCGGCAGGAACGGCCAGGTGCTCCCGGCCATCCCGGCCATGGCCGCGATCTGGGACCCGTTCGGCAAGGCGGAGGCCGCCGTCATCGGCGGCGCCGATCCGACCAGCACGGTCACCGCGGCCGGCCGGATGATCGCCGGTTCGATCAAGTAATGAGTACGCCGCTGTCCGGCCCGGGGACTGCCCAGCAGGCTCCGGGCCGGGGGCCCGTGGGCACCGGGTCCCCGCGCACGTCCCGTACCGCGCGGAACCACGCGCCGATCACCGCGGCCGGCCTCGCCGCGAAGGTGATCCTGCTCGGCCTGGTGGCCGGGATCGCGATCTGGGCGGCGTTCCCGCTCGTGGAGGCCGGACAGTGGATCGGGCTGGCGGTGCTGGCGCTGACCACCGCCGCGCTGTTCTACCTGTACGCGGGCCGCCGGCACGTCCCGGCGAAGTACCTCGTCCCGGGCACGCTCCTTTTGATCGCCTTCCAGATCGTGCCGGTCCTCTACACCGCGAGCACGGCCTTCACCAACTTCGGCGACGGCCACCGGGGCAGCAAGGAGGACGCGATCGTCGCGATCCAGAGCAGTTCGGTGCGGCAGGTCGCGGGCTCCGCCCAGTACCCGATGTCCGTCGCCACGAAGGGCGACCCCGCCACCGGCGCCCTGGTCTTCCTGGTCACCGACCCGGCGACCGACACCGTCTCCGTCGGCGACAGCGGCGGTCTGCGTCCGCTCGACCCCGGCAGGGTCACCGTCGCCCCCGGCGGGAAGGTCACCGCCGCCGACGGCTACACGGTGCTGAACGTCGGTCAGGCCAGCGCGCGCAGCAGGGACATCACCGACCTGGTGGTGCCGACCGCCGGCGGCGCGCTGCGCTCGTCCGGCCTGTCCCCGGCGTACGAGGGCAGGGCCGTGCGGGCGTACGACGCGGGCTGCGACTGCGTCCGGGACAGTGACAGCGGCAGGACCTGGACTGCGGACGGCGGAGCCGGCGCGTTCGTCGCCGCCGACGGCGAGCGCCTGGCCCAGGGGTGGAAGGTGAACGTCGGGCTGTCCAACTTCACCCGGATACTCACCGACGAGCGGATCTCCGGGCCGTTCCTCGGCACGCTGGTCTGGAACTTCGCCTTCGCGATCGGCTCCACCGGCGGCACGTTCGTCCTCGGTCTGCTGATCGCGCTCGCGCTGCACTCGCCCCGGATGCGGGGCACCAACCTCTACCGGATGTTGCTGATCCTGCCGTACGCCATGCCGTCGTTCGCGATGCTGCTGGTCTGGCGGGACATGTTCAACACCGACTTCGGGCTGATCAACAACCTGTTCGGGCTCGGCGTCGACTGGTTCGGCCAGGACTGGACGGCCCGCGCCGCGGTGATCCTGGTGCAGCTCTGGCTCGGCTACCCGTACATGTTCCTGGTGGCCACCGGCGCGCTCCAGGCCATCCCCCGGGAGTTGACCGAGGCCACCTCGGTCGACGGGGCCTCACCCTGGCAGTCCTTCCGTGCGGTCACGCTGCCGCTGCTGCTGGTCGCGCTCTCGCCGCTGCTGATCTCGTCGTTCGCGTTCAACTTCAACAACTTCAACGCGATCTACCTGACCACCGAGGGTGCGCCGTTCCCGGCGGACAACCCCGGCAACGGCGCCACCGACCTGCTGATCACCTACACGTATCGGCTGGCGTTCGGTGGGCAGGCGGCACAGTTCGGCTTCGCCGCGGCGATCTCGCTGTTCATCTTCGCCATCGTCGCCGTGGTGTCGGCCATCAGCTTCCGGCGGACCCGTCAACAGGAGGAGGTGTACGCGTGACCACGCTCATCAACCCGAGCCGCCCGACAACGCTCGACCGCCGGGTCCGAGGGCGGCGGAGCCGTTGGTTCGCCCAGGTCGGTTGGCGGCACCTGGTCGGACTGCTCGGCGTGCTGTTCAGCCTCTTCCCGCTCGTGTTCGTCGTCTCGGCGGCGCTCAACCCGCTCGGCACCCTCTCGTCCACCGAGTTGGTGCCGACCGGCGGAGTGTCGTTCGAGAACTTCGGGGACCTGTTCGCGCGTACCGCGTTCGCCCACTGGTTCCTGAATTCGCTGCTCATCGCCGGCGGCGCCTCGTTCGCCTCGGTGTTCCTCTCGGCGCTCGCGGCGTACGCCTTCTCCCGGATGCGCTTTGCGGGTCGACGGGTGGGGCTGCTGTCGTTGCTGTTGATCCAGATGTTTCCGCAGTTCCTGGCGATCGTGGCGATCTTCCTGATCTTCGGCACGATCACCGACCTGTGGCCGGCCGTCGGCTTCAACACCCCGTGGGGCCTGCTGCTGCTCTACCTGGGTGGTGCGCTGGGCGTGAACACCTGGCTGATGAAGGGCTTCTTCGACACCCTGCCCCGCGAGCTGGACGAGTCCGCCACCGTGGACGGCGCCTCGCACGCGCAGGTCTTCTTCCGGATCATGCTGCCGTTGGTGGCGCCGATCCTCGCGGTGACCGGGCTGCTCGCCTTCATCAACACCATCAACGAGTTCCTGATGGCGAGCGTCTTCCTCACCGACACGGACGCCAAGACCCTCGCGGTCGGCATGCGGGGCATGTTGCAGGGCGCCGAGCGGAACACCAACTTCGGCATCTTCGCGGCCGGCACCCTGCTCACCGCGATCCCGACCGTGCTGGTCTTCCAGTTCCTCCAGCGCTTCATCGTCTCCGGCCTCACCTCCGGAGCGGTCAAGGGATGAGCCCCTCGACGCGCCGGCCGGCCGGCCCCACTACTACAAAGTGTCGTTGATAGGGGAGGATGGGCGGCGTGGAAGCACTGCGACTCATCCTCCTCTATGTCCATCTCATCGGCTTCGCCCTGCTGCTCGGCGGTTCGATCGCCCAGTACGTCAGCGGGAAGCTGCGGATCAACCCCGCCATGCTCTGGGGCGCCGTGATCCAGTTGCTGACCGGCCTCGGGCTCTCCGCGCCCCTGCGCGGTGGCGGTGACGACGAGCCGAACCCGGCGAAACTTGTGACGAAGTTGGTGATCGCGCTGCTGATCTTCGTCATGGTCTTCTTCTCCCGTAAGCGGGACGTGGTCAACCGTGGCCACTTCCTCGCGATCGTCGGCCTGACCCTGGTGAACGCGGCGGTGGCGGTCTTTTGGCGGTAGCGTCCGAGGGGGGAACCGCACCCCGGAAACCGGACTTCCGCGACACCTGGGGGCTCGGTTAGCAGCACGAAGAGTGATCTGCCCCACGCAAGGGTTACACCCGGGTAACAGGCACTCAACAGTCGTGCACGATTGTCGGCCGGTGGGTGGGCGCGGGCGTACGCTCCCGTCCGTAACGTGGGACAGCCGGCGGCACACCCGCAGGTCGGCTGATGGGCTGCCACCGCACTAGGCGCGGTGTGCAATGGGAAGGAGACGTCTTGCGCTCGGTGCGTGGGATGCGGATCGCCTCGATCCTCGCGGCAGGTGGGCTCGTGCTCAGCGCCGCCGCGTGTGGCGAGGCTCCGGATGATGACAAGAACGCCGGCAGTGGCGCCAAGAAGTTCAGCGCCTGCATGGTGACCGACGTCGGCGGCATCGACGACAAGTCGTTCAACACCTCGGCCTGGAAGGGTCTGCAGGAGGCCAAGGCCGCCAACGACAACATCGACATCAAGTACGTCGCGTCGAAGGCCGAGGCCGACTACGAGCCCAACCTGACGCAGTACGTCAACCAGAAGTGCGACTTCATCCTGGCCGTCGGTGGCCTGATGGCCAACGCCACCTCCAAGATCGCCAAGGCGAACCCGAACCAGCAGTTCGGCATCGTCGACGCCCAGCCGGGTGACGCCAACATCTACCCGATGCAGTTCGACACCGCCCAGGCCGCGTTCCAGGCCGGTTACCTCGCCGCCGGGATGAGCAAGTCCGGCAAGGTGGGCACCTACGGCGGTCTGCCGATCCCGCCGGTGACGATCTTCATGGACGGCTTCGTCGACGGCGTGGCGTACTACAACACCACCAAGAAGAAGAACGTCCAGGCGCTGGGCTGGAACAAGGAGACCCAGAAGGGCTCCTTCACCAACGACTTCGCCAAGCAGGACGAGGGCAAGAAGGTCTCCGACGCGCTGGTCGCCCAGGGCGCGGACATCATCATGCCGGTCGCCGGCGGCTCCGGCCTCGGCACCACCGCGGCGGCCAAGGCCTCCGGCGGCAAGTACAACACCATCTGGGTGGACGTCGACGGCTGCGAGAGCACCCCGGACTGCGGCGCGATCATCACCACCGTGGTGAAGAACATCCCGGAGGCCGTCAAGGAGGCTGTGGTCAAGGCCGCCGGTGGCGAGAAGCTGCAGGCCAACCCCGGCTTCGTCGGCACCCTGGCCAACACCGGTGTCTCGATCGCCCCGTACCACGACTTCGACAGCAAGGTTCCGGCCGAGCTGAAGTCCGAGGTCGACAAGATCAAGGCGGACATCGCCGCCGGCACCATCACCGTCACCTCGAAGGCCCAGCCGACCAAGTGACGTCCGGCCGACCTCTCCGGTGAGATCATCGGAGAGGTCGGTGGGCACAGGTACGACCGATCGGCCGCTTCGGCCCCGCGGTGACCGTGGGGGTCGGAGCGGCCGATCGCGCACCGCGTCGGCCAGGCGTTCCGGCCCGTTCGACGGCAGCTAGGCTGCACCATCGCTCGCACTCCAGGAGGTTGCGCTGAGACTCGAACTGCGCGGCATCACCAAGCGGTTCGGTGATCTGGTCGCCAACGACCACATCGATCTGACGGTGGAGCCTGGAGAGATTCACGCCCTGCTCGGCGAGAACGGCGCGGGCAAGTCGACCCTGATGAACGTGCTCTACGGGCTCTACCAGCCCGACGAGGGCGAGATCCTGGTCGACGGCACGCCGCTGCGGCTGAAGGGGCCGTCCGACGCCATCGCGGCCGGGATCGGCATGGTGCACCAGCACTTCATGCTGGTGCCGGTGTTCACCGTCGCCGAGAACATCATGCTCGGTGCGGAGCAGGTCCGGGGCGGTATCGCCGGCTTCCTGGACCGGCGGCGGGCCCGGCGCGAGGTCACGGAGGTGTCCGAGCGCTACAACCTGCGGGTCGACCCCGACGCGGTGATCGAGGACCTGCCGGTCGGCATCCAGCAGCGTGTGGAGATCGTCAAGGCCCTCACCCGCGACGTCGACCTGCTCATCCTGGACGAGCCGACCGCGGTGCTCACCCCGCAGGAGACCGACGAGCTGTTGACGGTCATGCGGTCGCTCAAGGCGGCCGGCAAGTCGATCGTCTTCATCACCCACAAGCTGGGCGAGGTCAAGGCGATCGCCGACCGGATCACGGTGATCCGACGCGGGAAGACGGTCGGCGCGGCCTCCCCGGAGACCAGCCGCGACGAGCTGGCCGCGCTGATGGTGGGCCGCAGCGTGCGCCTCACGGTCGACAAGTCGCCGGCCACGCCGGGCGAGCCGGTGCTGGAGGTGGCCGGGCTGGTCGTCGACGACGACCGGCAGATCCGGGCGGTCGACGGCGTGGACCTGACCGTACGGGCGGGCGAGGTGCTCGGCGTGGCGGGCGTGCAGGGCAACGGCCAGACGGAGCTGATTGAGGCGATCATGGGTCTGCGCCCGGTGCTCGCCGGCACGGTCAGCCTGGGCGGTGACCGGATCGACGGCTGGACGCCCAAGCGGGTGCTCCGGGCCGGCGTCGGCTACGTACCCGAGGACCGCAGCGTGGACGGCCTGGTCAAGGAGTTCAGCGTCGCCGAGAACCTGGTGCTGGACATCTACGACCGGCCACCCTTCGGCAGCGGGCTCGCCCTGAAGCCCGACGCCATCGCGTCGTCGGCCCGGGAGCGGATCGAGCAGTTCGACGTCCGTACCTCATCGGCGGACGCGGCGGTGGGCACCCTCTCCGGTGGCAACCAGCAGAAGGTGATCGTGGCACGGGAGCTGTCCCGGCCGCTGAAGCTCTTCATCGCCGCCCAACCCACCCGTGGCGTGGACGTCGGGTCGATCGAGTTCATCCACAGCCAGATCATCCACGAGCGGGACATCGGCACCGCCGTCATGGTGGTGTCCAGCGAGCTGGACGAGGTGGTCGGGCTGGCCGACCGGATCGCGGTGATGTACCGGGGACGGATCATCGGCATCGTCGGCCCGGAGACCCCGCGTGAGGAGATCGGTCTGTTGATGGCCGGCATCCACCCGGACGCGGCGGGCGCGGGCACGCCGGCCGAGCCCGACGCGACCACCGCCGGCACCGCAGCCCAGCCCGGCACGGCTACCGCTGGTGGCGCGGCCGACGGGGGTCCGGCGCGCGCCGACGGCCCCGCGAGCGAGGACGAGGCATGACCAACCCCAATCCGCAGTCGGGCTCTCCGGACAAGGAGCCGGCGAGCGAGGCGCAGGCGGCGCAGAACGCCCTCTGCAACACCGAGCGGGCCGGCACGACCACGACGGAGAAGACGCCGGAGCCGAAGCCGTCCCTGGGCCGGCTCTTCCTGGACAACCTCTGGGCGGCCAACACCTTCACGGTGACCCTGTTGTCGCTGGTGCTGGCGATCGTCGTCGGCGCGGTGTTGATGGTCGTCTCCGACCCGGACGTGCTGCACACCTACACCTACATCACCGCCCGCCCCTCGGACGCGTTCAGTTCGAGCTGGACGCTGGTGAGCGAGGCGTACGCCAACCTGTTCAAGGGCTCGATCTTCGACCCCGAGGCGTTCTCCGGCTGGGTGAACGGCAGCAACGGCTGGCAGGCGGTGCTCGCGCCGATCTCCGAGACGCTGACGTACGCCGCGCCGCTGGTCTTCACCGGCCTGGCGGTGGCGCTGGCCTTCCGTGGCGGCCTGTTCAACATCGGCGCGCAGGGTCAGGCGACCGTCGGCGTCATCCTGGCCGCACTGGCCGGCTTCCTGCTGCCGCTGCCGCCCGGCCTGCACCTGCTGGTGGCGGTGCTCGCCGGCGCGCTGGGCGGGGCGATCTGGGGCTTCATCCCGGGCATCCTCAAGGCCCGCGCGGGCGCCCACGAGGTGATCAACACGATCATGCTCAACTACGTCGCCACGTACTTCCTGACCTGGCTCATCGTGCAGAACGGCGTGCAGGATCCGACCCGGACCGACGCGATCAGCAAGGCGGTGGACACCTCCGCCCAGCTGCCCCGTCTGCTCGGTGACAACCTGCGGGTGCACGCCGGCATCCTGCTCGCCGTGCTGGCCACCTGGGCGGTCGCCTGGCTGCTGAACCGGTCCACCCTCGGCTTCGAGTTGCGGGCGGTCGGCGCCAACCCGGACGCCGCGCGGACCGCCGGCATCAGCGTGACCCGGACGTACATCTTGATCATGGTTTTCTCCGGGATCCTGGCCGGTCTTGGCGGCTCGAACATGGTGCTCGGCTCGACGGCCAGCGCGTTGACGCCGCTGGTGGTGGCGCAGATCGGCTTCGACGGCATCCTGGTGGCGCTGCTCGGCCGGGTGAAGCCGTGGGGAGTGCTGCTCGCCGCGCTGCTGTTCGGTGCGCTCCAGGCCGGCGGTAACCGGATGCAGTCGTACTCCGGCATCTCGCTGGAGCTGGTGACCGTGCTTCAGGCGCTGATCGTCATCTTCATCGCCGCACCCGCCCTGGTGAAGGCGATCTTCCAGCTCCGGGCCGCACGGGCCGCCCGGTTGCAGACGAGCCTGGCGAAGGGCTGGTAACGCATGTCCACCATGGCTGTCCCCGACGTCGCGGTCGGCGTCGACGAGGGTTTCTGGACCCGGACCCGCAAGGTCGGCCTCACGCTGACGGCACTCGGCCTGCTGGCGGCGGTGCTGTTCGGTGCGCTCGCCACCGACCAGCAGGCCCGGTTCACGCTCAGCGACGACGCGGCCGGCGCCGCCTTGGAGATCAACGGCACGATCGGCGCGATCCTGTTCGGGATCATCGCGATCGCCGCCGGCGCGGCCCTGCTCGCCGGGGTGCCGAAGCGCTGGTTCCTGCCGGTGCTCGGCGTCGGGCTGGTCGCCTTCGTGCTCTCCTTCCTCTGCTGGCAGGTCTCCGCCGCGCCGACCGGGCAGAACTTCATGCCGCTGGTCAACATCATCCGGGGCACGTTCATCCTGGCCCTGCCGCTGATCTTCGGCGCGCTCGCCGGTGTGCTCTGCGAGCGGTCCGGCGTGGTCAACGTGGCCATCGAGGGGCAGTTGCTGATGGGCGCGTTCAGCGGCGCCCTGTTCGGCAGCCTCTCCGGCAACGTCTGGGTGGGCCTGGTCGCCGCCGCCATCGGTGGCGCGTTCATCTCGCTGCTGCTGGCCGTCTTCGCCATCCGCTACCTGGTGGACCAGGTCGTCATGGGCATCGTGCTGAACCTGCTCGCGGTCGGCGTCACCGGCTTCCTCTACGAGCGGCTGATGCAGACCGACGCGGAGAAGTACAACAGCGCGCCGCGCTTCAGCAACTGGGAGATCCCCCTGCTCAAGGACATCCCGGTGCTCGGGCCGGCGCTGTTCCGCGGCAACATCTTCCTCTACGTCGGCCTGCTCCTGGTGCTGGTGATCCACATCGGGCTGTTCCGGACCCGGTGGGGGCTGCGGACCCGATCGGTGGGCGAGCACCCGATCGCCGCCGACACGCTCGGGGTCAGGGTGCTGCGGGTGCGCTACCGCAACGTGCTGCTGGCCGGTGTGGTCGCCGGTATCGGCGGCGCGTCGTACACGCTGGCGCTCTACTCGTTCACCAAGAACATGATCGGCGGCAAGGGCTTCATCGCGTTGGCCGCGCTCATCTTCGGCCGGTGGAACCCGACCGGGGCGCTGCTCGCCGCGCTCTTCTTCGGCTTCGCCGACCAGCTCGCCACCTACCTGAGCGCGATCAACAGCTCGATCCCCAGCCAGTTCCTGGCCATGCTGCCCTATCTGGCGACCATCCTGGCGGTCGCCGGCCTGGTCGGTCGGGTCCGGGCGCCCGCCGCCGACGGCAAGCCGTACATCAAGGGCTGACACCCACCCTCGTTGTGTTGATCAAGAGGTTTGCGTCAGGAACATCGCCGTTCCTGACGCAAACCTCTTGATCACCGCTGCAGGGGTTGGGGGTTTTTCCGGAGAATGGTGCTATGAGCGACATTGACTGGGCGCGGTTGCGCGCTGCCGCCGTTGAGGCGATGCGGCACGCGTACGCCCCGTACTCGACCTTTCCCGTCGGCGCGGCCGCGCTGGTCGACGACGGTCGTGTGGTGGTCGGATGCAACGTGGAGAACGCCGCGTACGGAGTGACGCTCTGCGCCGAGTGCGGAGTGGTGTCCAGCCTGCACGCCACCGGTGGCGGTCGGCTCGTCGCGCTCTCCTGCGTCGACGCCACCGGCGAGCCGCTGATGCCGTGCGGCCGGTGCCGGCAACTCCTCTGGGAGAACGGCGGCCCGGAGTGCCTGATCGAGACGAAGACCCGCCCGCTGCGGATGGCCGAGCTGCTGCCGCACGCCTTCGGCGTCCAGGACCTGGAGGCGGTCACCGGTGAGACGCCGGTGCCGGTCGTCCCGGAGCGGCTGGCCGCCTGGCGCGGTCGCGGCACCGTCTTCGTGCACCCGGACATGTCCGCCGGGCAGCAGGTCTGGACGGCGTACTGGGAGCGGTCGGCCGGGGACGACGCGGGCGCCGAGACCGGTGTGCTGGAGGAGGCGCCGAGCTGGGACGATCCCGCCGAGGCGATCACCTGGGGAATGGCCCGGACGCCCCGGGTCGTCGTGGTGGACGAGACCGGCACGATCTTCTGGGCCGGCGAGGGGGAGCCGCCTCTGGAGATCCCGGTTCGTTGGGGCTGAGCTTTGGGGATTGGGCCGACCGTGCCCGGCTCCGGGCGGTCAGGCTTGATCCCTCCGCCGGGCACGGTCGGCCCCCGCCCCCCGACCTGGTCGTCGTGCGTGGGTCGGGATCTACAACGGACTAGGAAGATCTTCTGATGAGTTTTGCTGCTGTTGATGTTATTCGGGTGAAGCGGGACGGGGGTGTGCTGTCGGACGCGCAGATCGACTGGGTGATGGACGCCTACACCCGGGGGGGCGTCGCCGACGAGCAGATGTCGGCGCTGGCCATGGCCATCCTGCTCAACGGCATGACCGGCCCGGAGATCGCCCGGTGGACCGCCGCGATGATCGCCAGCGGTGAGCGGCTCGACCTCTCGGCCGTCCGGCGTCCCACCGTCGACAAGCACTCGACCGGCGGCGTCGGCGACAAGATCACCCTGCCGCTCACCCCGTTGGTGGCCGCCTGCGGAGCGGCCGTTCCGCAGCTCAGCGGGCGCGGCCTCGGGCACACCGGCGGAACGCTGGACAAGCTGGAGTCCATTCCGGGCTGGCGGGCCGCGCTGACCAACGACGAGTTCATCAGCCAGCTCGGCGAGGTCGGCGCGGTGATCTGCGCGGCGGGCGCGGGGCTGGCTCCCGCCGACCGCAAGCTGTACGCGCTGCGCGACGTGACCGGCACCGTCGAGGCGATCCCGCTGATCGCCAGCTCGATCATGAGCAAGAAGATCGCCGAGGGCACCGGCGCGCTGGTCCTCGACGTCAAGGTCGGCTCGGGCGCCTTCATGAAGTCCGTCGACCAGGCGCGCGAGCTGGCCCGCACGATGGTGGAGCTGGGTGGCGCGCACGGCGTCCGGACGGTCGCCCTGCTCACCGACATGTCGACCCCGCTCGGCCTGGCCATCGGCAACGCCGTCGAGGTGACCGAGTCGGTCGAGGTGCTGGCCGGGGGCGGCCCCGCCGACGTGGTGGAGCTGACCCTCGCGCTGGCCCGGGAGATGCTCGACGCCGCCGGCCTGCCGGACGCCGACCCGGAGGCCGCCCTGCGCGACGGGCGGGCGATGGACTCCTGGCGGGCGATGGTCCGGGCGCAGGGCGGCGACCCGGACGCGCCCATGCCGGCCGCCCCCGAGGTCGAGGTGGTCCGGGCCGACCGGGACGGATACGTGGCGGCCGTCGACGCGTACGCCATGGGGGTTGCGGCCTGGCGGCTCGGCGCGGGCCGGGCCCGCAAGGAGGATCCGGTCAGCGTGCCGGCCGGTGTGGTGTTGCACCGGCGGCCGGGCGACGCGGTGCGGGCCGGCGACCCTCTCTACGAGCTGCGCGCGGAGGATTCGACCCGAATTCCGGCGGCTCTGGCGGAGGCAAGTCGCGCGGTGCACATTGCGCCGACCGCGCCGAGCGCGGCACCGCTGGTCATCGAGCGGATCGGCTGACCGGGCCGGGGTCGGGCCGGCGTGGTGCCAGTCACCTGGGAGCGCTATTGTCGCAGGCCAAAGGCGTCGCGTGCAGACAGGAAGTTGCCCCGTGACCGTACCTGCCCCCGACCCGCGCGAGGTGCGCGAGGCGAGCCTGGACGAGCTGTCCCGGCTCGGTCTGCCGCTGCCACCGGCCCAGTTTCCGCTCGTGTGGGAGCCGGGTGACGCGATCGAGCTGCGTCCCCGGGCCGAGATCGAGGCCCGGATCGCCGTGCTGCACCTCATCCTGGCCCGCTGCTTCGGGATGCCCCCGCAGGCGGCGATGAGCTGGCTGCTCGGCTCGCACCTGGTCGAGATGGTCACCCCACCCGAGTGGCAGTTCGTGATGGGCGGCAAGGGTGACCACCGCTCGTTCGTGCTGCACCACGACGCGCTCTTCGCGCTGGCCTGGGTGCTGGGGCTGAGCAAGCAGCTCGACCCCACTCTGGCGGTGGACGATCGGCTGGTCGAGCGGCTGCCGCACATCGCCGAGGGGGAGACCTTCGGGCGCTGGCAGTCCCGCATCCTCGCCGCGCCGCAGCATCCGGCCGACGCGGCGGCCCTGCTCGACCTGCACTACTGCCTGGACTGGGCGTACCTGGAGACCGAGCGCAACGGTCGCCCCCTGCCGGGCCTGGTCGACGCCAACGCGATCGGGCAGCGGCGCTGGGCGCTGGAGTGGGCGGTGATCCTGCGCGGGCCGTACCACGACGAGCCGCCCGGTTGGGAAGAGGTCGACCTCTCGACCTGAGGTCAGCGGGGCCGGTAGGCGTCCAGCCGGACCGCCACGGACACCCGGGCGGGCTCGGGCAGCGCGGCCAGCCGTTCGGCGAGCGCGGCCGGGTCGGTGTGCCAGGCGCTCGGACCCATCCCGACCAGCGTGGCGACCTCCGGCCGGGTCAGGGTCAGTTCCGCACGGTGCACGGTCGAGTTGACCGGCGTGAAGTGGCCGCCCAGGGTGGCGGTCACCCGGTCGGCCTTGTCCGGGTCCACCCGGAGCAGGCGCAGGGCGTCCACCAACTCGGTGAGGTGCTCGTCGGCGGGCGTCACCACCAGCAGCGTGCCGGCGCGGTCGAGCACCCGGTGGAACTCCGGGCCGTTGCGCGGGGCGAACACGTTCAGCAGCACCGCCGCCGCACCGTCGGCCAGGGGCAACCGCTGCCAGGTGTCGGCGAGGGCCGCAGCCGCCCGGGGGTGCGCCCGCGCCGCGCGTCGCAGCGCCGGTTTGGCGACGTCCAGGGCCAGACCCACGGCGTCCGGCAGCGCCGCCAGCACCGCGCCGAGGTAGCGGCCCGTGCCCGCGCCGGCGTCCACCACCAGGGGGTACGCGTCAGAGCGCTCGATGCGTACCCCTGCTGTTGGCTCCTCGGAAGCGGGCGTGGCGCGAAGCCGCGCGACTGCCTCGGTCGCGGCGGCGGCGAGCGCCGTCGAGATGATGTCGTAGTGGCCAGCGGCCTGGAACTCCGCGCGTGCGGCGACCATCTCGGCGCTGTCGCCGACGTGCGGCGCCCGACCGGTGAGCAGGTTCACGTAGCCCTGACGCGCGACGTCGAAGGTGTGCCGGCGTGGGCAGCGCAGCGCACGGGCGTTGCCGGCGGCGGTCTCGGCCAGCGGTTCGCCGCAGACCGGGCAGCTCAGCCGGTCGAGGATGCGCGGGTCCACGTCAGGCCTCCGGGCCCCGGCGGGGACGGGGCGCGCGGCTCTGCGCGAGGTGGTCGACGACCCGGTGGGTGAACGCGCCGAGCGCCTCGACCTCGGCCGGGGTGAGCAGGTCGAGGAAGTGCTGCCGGACGGCGCTCACGTGGCCGGGGGCGGCGGCCTCGATGGCGTTCCGACCGGCCCGGGTGAGCACGACGATCGCGCCACGGGCGTCGTCCGGGCACTCCTGCCGGGTCACCAGGCCGCGCTGCTGCATCCGGGTCAGGTGGTGCGAGAGTCGACTGCGGGACCAGAGCATCCGGTCGGCAAGTTCGCTGAGACGCAGCCGGCCCTGCGGCGTCTCGGAGAGGTCGGAGAGCACGTCGTAGTCCGGCTCGGACAGGCCGGCGTCCTGGGTCAGCTCCCGGGCCAGTTCCAGGTCGAGCAGGCGACGCATCCGGCGGTAGCCCCGCCAGGCGCGGTCCTGGCGTTCGTCCAGCCATCGGGTCGCTTCCATGCCGCTCAGCCTAACGTCTTGGTTGACATGTCATCGAGTCGCCTCCTACGGTCGATGACATGTCAACCAAATTGTGGGACCTCTTCGGCGCCCGAGGGCGCGGCGTGCTCGTCACCCTGCGCCGCGACGGCCGACCCCAACTGTCGAACCTCGACTACCTGGCCGAACCCGGGCTGATCCGCTGCTCCACCACGGGCGACCGGGCCAAGGTGCGCAACCTGCGCCGTGACCCCCGGGCCAGCTTCCACGTGACCACGCCGGACGGCGGCGCGTACGTGGTCGCCGAGGGAACCGTGACGCTCACCGAGCCGGCATCGGCGACCGGCGACGCGGAGGTCGACGAACTGGTCGAGGTCTACCGGGGGATCCGCGGCGACCACCCGGATTGGGCGGACTACCGCGCCGCGATGGTCGCCGACGGGCGGGTGGTCCTGCGACTCGCCGTCGACCGCGTCTACGGCTGGCTCGGATGAGCGGGCTGGCGTGGCCGACCGCCGCAGGTGACTAGGGTCTGGGCATGGTCGCAACTATCCGGTACGAGGACATCGTCAAGGTCCCGAAGGCGCTGCTGCACGATCACCTCGACGGCGGGCTGCGTCCCGCGACGATCGTGGAGTTGGCGGCCGAGGCGGGGCACGAGCTGCCCACCACCGACCCCGAGGCGCTCGGACGCTGGTTCTCCGCGGCCGCCGACTCGGGGTCGCTGGAGCGCTACCTGGAGACGTTCGCGCACACCGTGGCGGTCATGCAGACCGGACCGGCGTTGCGCCGGGTGGCGCGCGAGTGCGCGCTGGACCTGGCCACCGACGGCGTCGTCTACGCCGAGGTCCGCTTCGCTCCCGAGCAGCACCTGGAGCGGGACCTGACCCTGGACGAGGTCGTCGAGGCCGTGCTGGCCGGGTTCGCCGAGGGAACCGCCCAGGCCGCCGAGGCGGGCCTGACCATCCGGGTGGGCACGCTGCTCACCGCCATGCGGCACGCGGCCCGCTCGCAGGAGATCGCCGAGCTGGCCGTGCGGCACCGGGACGCCGGCGTGGTCGGCTTCGACATCGCCGGCGCGGAGGCGGGCTTCCCGCCCACCCGCCACCTGGACGCCTTCGAATACCTCCAGCGGGAGAACTTCCACTTCACCATCCACGCCGGTGAGGCGTTCGGGCTGCCGTCGATCTGGCAGGCGATCCAGTGGTGCGGCGCGGACCGGCTCGGTCACGGCGTACGGATCGTGGACGACATCGCCCCGGACGGCACGCTCGGTCGGCTGGCCGCGTACGTCCGGGACAAGCGGATTCCCCTGGAGCTGTGCCCGTCGTCGAACGTGCAGACCGGTGCCGTGGCCTCGATCGCCGAGCACCCGATCGGTCTGCTGCGGGACCTGCGGTTCCGGGCCACCGTCAACACCGACAACCGGCTGATGAGCGGCACGTCGATGTCGCGGGAGATGTCGCTGCTGGTGGAGACGTTCGGCTACGGCTGGCGCGAGTTGCAGTGGTTCACCATCAACGCGATGAAGAGCGCCTTCATCCCGTTCGACGAGCGGCTGCGGATCATCGACGAGGTGATCAAGCCGGCGTACGCCAAGCTGCTGGCCTGATCCTCGTCAACCGTGCGGGTGGTCCTGTCGGTGGTGGGTGTGGTGGCCGGCGAGCAGGCCGGCCACCCGGCGCAGCACCTCCCGGGCCCGGGCCGCCTCGGCGCCCAACCCGGTCTGGCGGCGCAGCACCTCGGGTTCGGCCCGCAGCAGGGCCACGCCGCGCCGGACCAGCACCCGGGGCGCCTTGCGCTGCTCGGACAGGTCCCGGGCCAGTCGGCGCAGGAACGTCGCTCCGCGCGGGCGGCGCAGCGCGTACGCCCCGGCGAGCAGCCCACGGCGGCGGCACTCCTCGACGATCTCGGCGGCGAAAATCCCTTCGGCCACGAAAAGTGGCGATCCGTCGACATCAAATGGCCGGGTGGCCACCCGTCGATCCGCGCCGATCGCATAAACCGGCACATCGGCACGTCCCTCGCGGGCCAGTCGCGCAATCGTTTCGACGGCCGTGGAGGCGTCCCAGGACTGCGGCGATTCCCAATCGACCTGGCCGTTTCGTCGCGGCAACGTAGGGTCATCGCCGTCTTTGTAGAAGTCGTCAAGGCACAGCACAGGTAAGCCGGTTTGCTGCGCTATGTACGACTTTCCGGAGCCTGAGGGGCCGGCGAGCAGGACAACGCGGTGGGGATGATCCATTACCTTCAGTTACTCCGGCCAGACGGACTGCTATCAAATCGCATCAACATCTCATCACACTCTCGGCCGGTGACAACCTGGGCTTTCTTCTTGTCGAGCGGCGTGATGGAATCTCGGGGGTCCGACCCGCCGGGTCGGTCGCTGGGCGTTGCCCGGGGCAACGCGTTTCAAGCTGTAATCGCGAGGGCGGTGACGTGAGCAAACGGCCAAAGACGGCGGGCTCCTTCCTGTCGCGACTGCGCCGGCCGGCCAGTCGACTCCGGGACATGCCGATCTGGTCCAAGCTCGGTCTCATCATGATCGTGCCGACCATCGCCACGGTCGTTGTGGGCACCAGTGGTCTCGTCGACCACCTGGACACGCTCAACAATGCCAACCGGGCCGGCGACCTGGCCAATCTGTCGAGCTACTCGGGTGAGCTGGTCGACAAGCTCCAGGACGAGCGGACCTCCGCCGTCCTGCTGCTGCAGGCGACCGGGACGCAGCCGAAGGCGCAGTACCAGGAGGCCTACAACCGGGCGAACAGCCGGGTTGACCAGGCGATGTCCCCCTACCGGCAGCAGCGGGGCGACATCGAGGACCTGCCGGGCAGCCTTGAGGGCGTGCTCGGCGGCATCGACCAGAACCTCAAGGACCTGCCGGGCGTCCGCAGCCAGGTGTTCAACGGCAAGCTCAAGCTCGCCGAGGCGGTCCAGGCGTACGAGGGTCTGATCAACGACCTGCTCGCCATCCGGGACTCCGCCACCCAGCTCGCCGGCAACAACGAGCTGAGCGACCGGATGCGGGCCGCGGCGGCGGTCGCCCGGGAGAAGGAGTTCCTCTCGCTCCGGCGGGTCGTCGTGCACCGCGCGCTCGGCGTGCAGGGTGGTCAGCGGCTGACCCCGGCGCTGCGCACCGACTACATCGCCAGCGGCACCGGCCAGCAGCAGGCGCTGCAGAGCTTCAAGGCGGTGGCCAGCCCCGACGAGGCGAAGTTCCACGACCAGACGGTCGCCGGTGGTGACCGCCGCGAGGCGCAGAACTACATCGGCTGGATCGACGGCAACACGACCGGCGACATGCGCGGCGCTCCGTTCGGCCCGGACCAGTGGGAATCGGCCATGACGGCCAACGCCAAGCTGATCCGCGCCGTCGAGACGAAGCTCGACGGTGACGTGGTCGCCGAGGCCGACAACATCCGGTCGGACGTCCAGCGCCAGGTGTTCCTGGAGACCGGCCTGCTGCTCAGCATGCTGCTGCTGGCCATCCTCTTCGCGTACCTGGTCGCCCGCTCGATGGCCCGGTCCCTGCGCGAACTGCGCCAGGGCGCCCTCTCCGTCGCCCAGTACGGCCTGCCGCAGGCGGTGGCCCGACTGCGCGACCCGCAGGTCGTCGGGCAGCTCTCCCCGGTGCAGTTGGCCAACCAGATCGCCGAGCCGCTGCCGGTCCGGAGCAAGGACGAGTTCGGTCAGGTGACCGAGGCGTTCAACGCCGTCCACCTCGAAGCCGTCCGTACGGCCGCCGAGCAGGCGGCGCTGCGCGCCTCCGTCGCGACCATGTTCGTCAACCTGGCCCGTCGTTCGCAGATCCTGGTCGACCGCCTCATCGGGCACCTCGACCGGCTGGAGCGCGGCGAGGAGGACCCGGACCGACTGGCCGAGCTGTTCCAGCTCGACCACCTGGCCACCCGAATGCGGCGTAACGACGAGAACCTGCTCGTTCTCGCCGGCGCCGACTCCACCCGCGTGCAGCGCGAGCCGGCGGCGCTCATCGACGTGCTGCGCGCCGCGCAGTCCGAGGTCGAGCACTACACCCGTATCGAGTTCGGCGTCATCGACCGGGACATCGAGGTCGCCGCGCACGCGGTCAACGACCTCGTGCACCTCGTCGCCGAGCTGTTCGACAACGCCACCGCGTTCTCGCCTCCGGACTCGCAGGTCATGGTGGAGGCCCGCCGGGTCGGTGACCGCGCCTCGCTCTACGTGGAGGACCGCGGCATCGGCATCAGCCGCGAGCAGCTGCACGAGCTCAACGACAAGCTCGCGACGCCGCCCCAGGTGGACGTGGCCGTCTCCCGCATGATGGGCCTGGTCGTGGTCGCCCGCCTGGCGTCGCGGCACGGCGTGCGCGTCGAGCTGCGTCCCGGGTCCGACCGTGGCACGGTCGCCGACGTGACCATGCCCACCTCGGTGCTGGTGCCCCGGGCGCTCTCCGGCCGGGTCCAGCAGCCGCCGGCCCTGCCCGCCGCCGGCCCGCAGTCCACCCCGCCGTCGCCGGTTCTCGGCGCGCTGCCCGCGCTGGGCAACGGGTCGCGCCCCGGCGAGTCCGGCAACCAGGTCACCCTCGGCGGTCGGCCATTCGACCCGGCATCGCGCAACGGTTCCGGTACGCCCGCCAACACCGGCGCGTACCGCTCGATGCCCGCCTGGTCGGACCTGACCGGCGCGAGCGCGAGCGCGACGAACGGCGTCAACGGCGGCGACGGGTTCACCCCGCGCTCGGCCAACGGGCAGCCCATCGACCCACTGCCGCAGCGCCGGGCCGGCGACGAGCCGAACGGCGGCCAGCAGCCGACCATCCCCCGGCAGCTGCCCAGCAGCCCGGAGGCCCAGCCGTACTCCGCGCCGCCGGTCTCCGCCCAGCCGTACTCCGCCCAGCCGTACTCCGGCCCGCCGGTCTCCGCCTCGCCCGCGTCCGGTCAGCCGTACTCCGGCCAGCCGTACTCGGGTGCGCCGTACGGCGGTCCGCCGGTGTCCGCCGCGCCCGTCTCGGCCTCTCCGGCCTCCGGTCAGCCGTACTCGGCGCCGCCGGTCTCCGGCCAGTCGTTCAGCGGCTTCACCCCCCGGTCCGCCCCGCCCGCACCGGCGCCCGGCACCCCGGCGCCGCCGGCCTGGCCGCCGGTTCCCGGCGGCGAGCGGGACACGCAGACCCCGCCGGTGCCCGAGCGGCTCGCCGCCGCCCTGGACATGACGACGGAGCTGCCCCGGGTGCCGCGCCCTGGCGAGCAGCCGACCACCGCGGCCCAGCCGCCGGCTCCCGCGCCGCAGGCGTCGCCGGTCGCTGCCCCGCAGACGCCGGTATCGTCGATGCCGGCCGCGCCGGCCCAGACGTCGTCGGCCCGCCCGGCACCGCAGCAGCCGCAGGCCCAGAACCGCCAGCGGTACGCGGACGAGACGATGGAGCTGCCGATCTTCCGGGAGCTTGAGTCCGCCTGGTTCCGTACCCGCCGTCCGGGTTCGGAGGAGGCCGGTGCCGCGCCGTCGACGAACGGCGGCGACGCGACCCAACAGTTCGCCACGGTCGATGCCACCGGTCGGGCAGTCAAGACACCACCCGGAACGACAGGTAACACACCGATGGCAGACACTCCGACGGCCGGAGGAGCGCCGCGGGACAACGGGTCGACAGCGAACGGTGGCGGACGCCCCGACCTCGCCGAGGGCCTACCGAACCGCCGGCCCCAATCGCCGAGCAACGGCTGGCAGACCGCCGCCGACGACGGCTGGCGTGCCGCCTCGGCAGCGGCCAGCGCGGCGCCGGTGAACGAGACCACCACGACCGGCCTGCCCAAGCGCAAGCCGATGGCGCAGCTGGTGCCGGGCGCGGTGGAGAAGCCCGTCACCTCGGTCCAGCGGCGCTCCCCGGAGGCGGTCCGTGGCCTGCTCTCCGCCTACCATCGGGGCGTGCAGCGAGGGCGTAGCACCTCGGACAACCCGACCAGCCCGGAGGAGACTCCGGGAGGGCAGCAATCCTCGCAGTCTGGCTCAGGCTCAGCGGCCGGGAGCGGGCAGAAGGAGCAAGAAGGATGACAACTACGCAGGATCTTGGTTGGCTGCTGGCCAACTTCGCCGATCGGGTGCCGGGTGTCGCACACGCGGTCGCCGTCTCGGCGGACGGCCTGCTCCTCGCGTCGTCACGGGACCTGCCGCGGGACCGGGCAGACCAGCTCGCCGCGATCGCGTCCGGTCTGGTCAGCCTGACCCAGGGAGCGGCCCGCTGCTTCGAGGGAGGCGCGGTGCTGCAGACCGTCGTGGAGATGGACAATGGCTTCCTGTTCCTGATGTCCATCTCGGATGGTTCCTCCTTCGCCGTGCTGGCGGCCCGAAGCTCCGACGTCGGGCAGGTCGGCTACGAGATGGCGCTACTGGTCGACCGGGTGGGCGACGCCCTGACCCCGCAGCCGCGCGCGGCCGCGGGCATGCTGGGCTGACGTCTCGCCGATCGTGCGGTCGGCGCAACTGATACGACAAGGACGACGAGTTCCACCGGTGGGAGCCGGTACGGGGTGCGAAGGAGGTGAGCGGCGACATGGCCGATCGTGACGAACCGACCGGAGCGTTGGTCCGTCCATACGCCGTGACCCGTGGTCGAACCCGTCCCCGGCTCGACATCGCGCTGGAGGCGCTCGTCGAGACGACGGTGCGCGGCCGGGCCACTGCCAATGGCAGCGGCGGCCAGGGCCGCGAACACCAGTACATCGCCGCGCTGTGTGACGGACGCGTGCAATCGCTCGCCGAGATCGCGGCGCGGATGCAGCTGCCGCTCGGTGTGGCCCGGGTGCTCATCGCCGACATGGCGACGGACGGCCTGGTCGCGGTCCACGAGCCGACCATCCTGGACGACTCCGACGACGCGGTGGGCACTGAACTGCTGGAGAGGGTGCTGAGTGGACTTCGCAGGCTCTGACATGTCGCACCGCCCACCGACCCCGAGTGGGCGCGTGACGTCGGCGAAGATCGTTATCGCCGGTGGATTCGGCGTCGGTAAGACGACGCTGGTCGGCTCGGTCTCGGAGATCACGCCGCTGACCACCGAGGCCATCATGACCTCGGCCGGCGTGGGCGTCGACGATACCCGGCAGGTGCCGGGCAAGACGACGACCACGGTGGCCATGGACTTCGGCCGGATCTCGATCGACCGTGACCTGATCCTGTACCTGTTCGGTACGCCGGGTCAGACCCGATTCTGGTTCATGTGGGACGAACTGGTGCGGGGTGCGATCGGTGCGGTCGTGCTGGTGGATACCCGCCGGCTGGCCGACTGCTTCGCGGCGATCGACTTCTTCGAGCACCGGCGGCTGCCGTACCTGGTGGCCATCAACTGCTTCGACGGGATGCAGTACCACGACCCGCAGGACGTCCGGGACGCCTTGGCGATCTCGAGCGACGTGCCGGTGGTGGCCTGCGACGCCCGTAACCGGGAGTCGACGAAGCACGTGCTGATCTCGCTTGTCGAGTACGTGCTCACCATGCGTCGTACCCGCGCCGTCGCCCCGGCCTGACCGGTAGGCTTTCGCGCCCGGTGGTGGTTCCGACCGCCACCGGGCGGGCGATGCTGCCCACCCACCCACGCGCGCGACCAAGAATCCTGGAACGGCCCGCAGAGGCCCTTCCAGGATTCTGTGCGTCGCGGGCAGTGCCGCCCGTGACGGCGCGGCCCGCCGAGTTCGCTCCTGAACGCACTCCCGCCCCCAGCCATGTCGGCGGTGGGGGCGGGAGGAGGAACGGACGCTACCGAGGCGCTCAGGACTGGTAGCCGGCCGACCGGTACTCGTACTCGCGGTCGTCGTCGCGGTCCCCGTGGTCGCGGCTGAAGTCCCAACCGCCGGCGGCCTCGCGGCCCGGACGACCGCCCACCGCGAAGCCGCCGATCTCCTGACCGCGACGCCAGCCACGGAAGTAACCCGTGGTGTTCTCCGCGAGGCTCGCCGCGTCCCGCACGATCCGGAGTGGACGCTCCTCGCGCAACGGGGAGCCCGGGACCAGGTTGGCCTGCGGAACGCGCTTCGGCAGGCCGGCGTTGGTCTCGGCGCCGACCGCGGGGCGGGCGGCCTGCTCGGCGGCCTGCCATCCGGTGTCGGCGGTGGTCGACCAGTCCAGGTCGGACTCGTCGTCGCCGTGGCCCACGAACCAGGCGGACTTGGCCTGCGCGAAGATCAGCAGGTCGCCGTCACCCTCGTCGGCGACCGGCGGCGGCCGGTGCTCGACCGGGGGCGGCGGCCGGTGCTCGGCGGCCCGCTCGACCAGCGGTGCCGGACGGCCGTTGCGGTTGGCCTGCTCACGGTCGACCAGCCGCAGCGGCGGAGCGTCCAGGCGAGGCTCGCCCGAGGGTGGGTTGAGCCCTTCCCGCAGCGCCCGGTCGGCCAGCGGCGGCGGCTCGACCAGCCGCAGCATGGGAGGTTCCTGGGGTAGGTCATCGGCCAGCCAGGGTGGCGTGACCCGCCCGTCGGCCCGACCCGGGTCCGTCGGGGCTTCGACGCCCCGGTTACCGCCGTACGGGTAGGCGACCGGATTGTTCGGCGAGCTGTCGGCCGGGTCCTCCGGGTTGTTGACCAGAGGCCAGTTCGCCCGGGACCCCGGGGGGGCGGACAACTCCTGCTCCGGCCGGGGAGCGGGCACCGGGATGCTGAGGTCGGTGACGCTGAACCCACCGGTGGGTGGGTCCTGGACCGACGGCCGCTGCGGGTGGCCCTGCCGCTCGCCGTTGGTCTTCGGGCGGGGCGGGATGACCGTGCGCTGCCGCTCGGCCCGAGCGCTGTTGATGGCGGCGGTGGTCAGCGTGGGCCGGAACGGTTCGCCCGCCTCGGCCGGTGGCACCGCACCCCGCTGGGTCGGCGCGATCGGGGTGATCCCCGGTGGCGGGGGCGGAGGCGACGAGACCGGCCGGTTGGTCGGGCCGTCGATCCGGCTCGGGAGCGGCTCGGCACGACCGGGTGGCGCGGACACCGGCGGGCCGGCCACGGCGGCGGGCGCGATCGGTGCGGGCGCGACCGGTGGCGGGGTGACCGGAGCGGGTGCGACCGGTGGCGGACCGAGTGGCCGAGGCGAGGCCAGGGGAGAGCTGCCCGGGGCGGGCTCCGGCCGGCTGCGTCGGCCACCGACGGGCGTGGGCTCGGCGGGGGTCGGGGTCGGTCGGACGGAGCGCAGGCCGCTGCCCGCGCCCGTGCCGGCGAGACCGGTCAGCTCGCCGACGGCTTCGCCGCGTCGGGCGGCGGCCCGACGGCCGGGAATCGGCGCGGGGGTGCTGACGCGGGCGCTGAGCGCGCTCACCAGCGCCTCACAGCCCGCGTCGCAGGCCCGTACGGAGGCGACGGCCTGCCGGACCGTCTCGGCCACGGCAGAGGTGAGCGCCCGGTTGACGGCGGCGCGACGTGGCGTCTCCGAGATGGCGACCCGCAGCGCGGTGACCGCCTCGTTGATCTCCTCGGCGTCGGCGACCCCGTCCGCCGCGAGGTGAGCGGCGATGGCGTCCGCGGCGACGGAGACTTCGCGGCCACGGGCGATGGTGCCGCCGAGCATGCCGGGCTCGGGCAGTGCGTCCAGCACGGCCAGCGACACCGGTTCGGCCGGGTCCGGGTACGCGCGCAGCGCCGCCGGATACAGCTCCCGCAGCACCTCGCGCAGCGCCACGGCGGCGGAGTGCCGGCCGCTGGCCAGGGCGGCGTGGGCGGCGAGTACCTGCTTGTAGCCGGCGAGGTCCCGGGGAGCCGGCAGTGTGACGGCGGAGAGAGCGCCGGCCTGCAACGCGCGGGCCAGGCCGACGGCCCGGCGCTCAGCCGGGGGTGACTGCATCTCCTCCAGGGAGTCGTCGTCGGCGAAGCGCTCGGCGAAGTCGTCCACCGAGTCGTCGTCGGCGATCGCCAGGGGCCGACCCGCCGCGCTCAACAGCGAGGTGACCGTGTGGTCGTCGCTGTCGGCGGCGATGGCCGCACCGCTCGGCCCGCCCGACCGCTCCACGAGCAGCGCGACGAGCTGGGCGTAGCCGGCCGCGTCGTCGCCGATCTCGCAGACATGCAGCAGACGGCCTGCGTCGTCGACCACAGCGGACGTCAGCGTCGAACCGGCCGAGGCCGGTCGGTCAGCCGAATCCGCCGAGGCCAGACCGCAGTACACGCGCACGAGCGCCACGGCGTCGTCCTCCTCCCGGGACAGGTCTTCCTACTGCCAGCAACTGATGCTCCCCGGTACGGGTCAGTCGCGCCAGTCCACCACCGCAGAGATCTTGCCGACAATGGTGCGCCAACCCAAACTCGCGGTTTGTGCCCCGATCTTCTTCAGCCGTCGCCGGCCCATGAAGGCGCCGATGCCGCCGTTGGCCGTGGCGCGGAGCGCCTCGTCCAGGTCGTCGAGGCTGGAGCCGGCGGAGAGCATGTCCAGGACCGCAGGCAGGCGCAACGCGTACGACAGGTCGCGGGCGACCTCGCCGGCCTCGATCAGCAGGGTCGAGTCCCAGGTGTCGTGGCCGCCCCGCAGGTTCTCCACGACGAGGTCGAGTTCGTAGGTGTCCTCGTCGAGCGGCACGATGTCGGCCGGCTCCACCCGTTCGGACAATTCATTCCAGCTGTCCAGTTGGGACAGATCGTTGGGCGCGCCGGATCGGACGAAACTGACCAGCGACTCGGGGGTCTTGAACAGCAGCAGCTTGCCCCGGTGGCTGAGGAAGACCGGCACCTCCTCGTCGTCCGCCTCGTCGGTGGCGTCCTCGTCCTCGTCGGCGTCCTCGTCGGCGGTGGCGTCGGCATCACCGTCGGCGTCGGCGTCGCGGCGACGGCGCGAGGACTTCTCCTCCTCGTCGGCGTCGGCGAACTCCTCGGCCAGCTCCTCGTCCAGGATGACGACCGTCTCGTCGTCCTCCTCCTCGATGACCTGGCGGCGGGCGAGGAACGGGTCGTCCTGGTCGCGCTCGGTCACGTCGGTCGGGGTCAGCGAGCCGGCCGTCCGGTAGGCGCGCAGCGTGAAGCCGGTACCCGCTGGTAGGGCGATCTCGACCGGGTCGATCCGCAGCTCTTCCCAGAGCGACCTGTCGACCGCCGCGCGGGGGGTGTCGTCGGCCTCGTCGGCCTCGTCTGGCTCGGCCGGGCCGGTGGTGTCGTCGAGCTCGGGCTCGTCGGCGTCGGGCCGTTGGGGCGACTGGCGGGCCACGCTGACCTCCGTGTGCTTCGGGTTGCCCACCCACCGGGGTCTCCGACCGGCGAGTGACTCTGGGCACATACCCTAGTCGGCGACTCGGGAAGCCCGGAGCCCGCACCCCGGTGGCCGGCCGGGGAACGTCTCGTACCTGCGGGTGCGCGATGGTGGCGGACCGGCCGCCGGACAAGTAGCGTAGCTACACATGAAGGCCCAGTCGCTGCACGGTCACCTCGACGCCCTTCTGCTCGCCGTCCTCGAACAGGGGGCGCTGCACGGCTACGCCATCATCGAGTCCCTGCGGACACGCAGCGACGGCAGCCTCGACCTGCCCACCGGCACGATCTATCCGGCGCTGCGCAGGCTGGAGCGGGCCGGGCACGTGGCGAGCGCCTGGAGCACCGTCAACGGTCGGGAGCGGCGGACGTACCAGCTCACCGACTCCGGCCGCCGCGCGCTGGCCGGGGAGCGGGCCGGGTGGCAGGAGTTCCGGGTGACGGTCGGTCGGTTCCTCGACCCCGGCGGCGCGCCCGTCACCCCCGCCTGAGCGGCGACCGGGTCAGCGGGCGGTGGCCCGTACCCAGCTGCGCGCCGCCCGCGTCAGCGAGAAGTTTCCCGCACCCACCACCACCATGCCGACGATCATCGGCGGCCAGGTCAGCGCCGCGTCCCACAGGTCGATCGACCACACGAAGAGGGCGCCGCCGGCCGCCATGCCGAGGGCCAGCGTGCCGGTCAGACCGACGCCCACCACTCGCTGCGCCACCGCCAGGTGGGGTCGCGACGACCGTGCGCTCGCCCAGATCACCAGCAGCCCGGTCACCGCGAGCAGCAGCCCGCCGGCCCAGATCCAGTCGACCGAGGCGGACAGCAGCCGGTAGGCCGCGGGCGGCTGTGGACCGGCGCTCCAGCTCGACCCCTGCCACGTGAGGTCGCCGGCCGCCACCAGGACCCCGGCCACGGCCAGCATCCGCAGGGAGAGGCCGCGCAGGGCGGCCACCGCCAGCTCCGCCTGCCAGGAGGGCAACACCTGCGCCGGCGCGCCGAACTCGGCCACCGCCCGGCGCTGCGCCTCCGTGGTCGGCACACCCCTTTCGCGGTACGCGTCGACGGCGTCCAGCAGGTCGTGACGCGCCTCGGTCAACAGCTCCGACTTCAACCGCGCCGGGCCCTGCAACCGGGACCCCAGGTCCCGCAGGTGCTCCTCGACCAGGAAGTCGTCCGCATGCCGCATGGCACCACCCTGCCACGGGCGCGCGGGCGTCCACGTCGGGGACAACCCTGGTCCGTCCCCGAAACACGCCGCTGGTCGTCGTTCGGGCCCGCCGCAGGCCGGCCAGTTCTTATGAAACAGGCCCTGAGGGCGCGAACGCCAGGTACCCGCGCTCCGCCGCTGTCTGAAGAAGCCACTGGTCCCGGTACCAGCCGGGGACGGCGACCAACTCGGCGTGCCGGCCCCGCTGGATCACCCGACCGCCGTCGAGGACGACGATCTCGTCGAGGCCGGCCAGCCCGCTGAGCCGGTGACTGATCAGCAGGACCGAGTGCCCGGCGGGGGTGGCGGCGAGGGCGGAGGCGAGCACCGCGTCGGCGGCGGCCGGGTCCAGCCCCTCGGTGGGCTCGTCGAGCACCAGCACCGGCGGCGCGGCGAGCAGGGCCCGGGCGAGCGCGAGCCGCTGCCGCTGACCGCCGGAGAGCTGGCCGCCCTCCTCGCCGACCAGGGTGTCCCAGCCGGCCGGCTGGGCGCGGACCCAGTCCAGCAGGCCGGCGGCCGTGCTCGCCCCGGTCAGCTCGGCCTCGCTCGCGCCGGCCCGGCCGAGCAGCAGGTTCTCCCGGACGGTGGCGTGGAAGACGTACGCCTCGGCGAGCAGCCCACCCACGACCCGGGGCAACTCCTGCTCGCCGTACGCGGACAGGTCACGGTCGGCCAGGGTGACGTGCCCGGCGGTGGGGCGGACCGCACCGGTCAGCACCGCGGCCAGGGTGCTCTTGCCGGCGCCGCTCGGGCCGACGACAGCGATGCGCCGGCCGGCGGGCAGGTCCAGGCTCAGCCGGTCCAGCGCCGGCGCGGCGCCGACCCGGTACCGCACGCTCACCTCGACGAAGCGCAGGTCGTGCGGGCCGGACGGGTCCACCCCGGCGGCGGAGGGCGAGGGGCGGGCGGGGCGGCGTCGAGGAGGGCGGCGACCCGGGCCAGGCCGGGCCGCAACTGGGTCCACTGCCGGGCCGCCGAGACCAGGGCCAGCGCCACCTCCACGGCGGCGAGGGTGCCGACGGCCAGCACCCCGACGAGGACACCCCGTACGTCGGCGGCCAACGCGACCAGCACCACGGCGGCGGCGGTCAGCCCGGCGACCAGCACCCCGACCGCGTCCACCGCGAAGCCGGTGGCCGCCAACCGTCGTTCCAGGCGAGCCAGCCGACCGGCCCGCCACTCGGCGGCGCGCAGCGCGGCGTCGGTCGCCCCGAACGCGGCCAGGTCGGCGGCGCCGTGGGTGAGGTCGACGGCGTCGGTGGCCAACGCGCCACGCAGCGGCGCCACCTCGGCCGCGCTGCGTCGGGTGACCACGGTGGCCAGCGCCGGCAGCGCCACACCGGCGACGACCAGGCCGACGGCGAGCACCCCGGCGGCCGGTGCGGAGATAAGTGCCGCCCCGAGCACCGCCAGCACCCCGACCAGGGCTGCCGCCGCGCCGGGCACCAGGACCCGCAGCAGCAGATCCTGGACGGCCTCGACGTCGGAGACCAGCCGGCTCAGGACGTCCCCCGAGCGGTGTGGGGTGTGGCGACGGGCCGCGAGGGTGGCGAAGACCCGGGCCCGCACGTCGGTGATCATGCGAAGGACCGCGTCGTGCCCGGCGAGCCGTTCGGCGTACCGGAAGACACCCCGGCTGATGGCGAGGGCCCGGACCGCGACGATCGCCACCGTGAGGCGGTCCAGTGGAGGCCGGCCGGCGGCGCTCATCAGCAGCCACGTGGCGGTGGCCATGAGGGCGAGACCCGCGAACTCCGTGGCGGCGGCGAGCAGCCCGGCGCCGGCCAGGCGACCCAGGTACGGGCGGGCCAGCCGCAGCACGGCACGCTCCGCGGCGACCCGCCCGGTCGGTACGGCGTCGGCCTCCGGCGCGGGGTCCACCGGCTCTGGCACGGTGTTCATCTCCTCACCTTCGGAGTCGGCTCGGGCGTCAGCTCGGTGACCCGCCCGTCCTCGACGCGCAGGACGCGGTCGGCGTCGGCCAGCAGCGCCGGTCGGTGCGCGACCAGCAGCGCGGTCCGGCCCGCCACCAGCCGGCGGGTGGCGTCGAGCACCACCGCCTCACTGGCCGTGTCCAGCCGCGCGGTGGGCTCGTCGAGCAGCACCACCGGCGCGTCCCGCAGGAACGCCCGGGCCAGCGCCACCCGCTGCCGCTGCCCGCTGGAGAGTCCGTGGCCGCGCTCGCCGAGCAGTGTGTCCAGACCGTCGGGCAGGCCGGCGACCACGTCGTCCAGGGCCGCGTCCCGCACCGCGGTGGCGACCGTCTCTGCTCGGGTGTCCGGAGCGCCGAGCCGGATGTTGTCGGTCAGCGAGGCGGCGAACAGGTGGGCGCGCTGCGGTACCCAGGCGAGCTGTCGACGCCAGGCGTCCAGGTCGGCGGTGGCGAGGTCGATCCCGTCCACGGTGACCCGACCCTCGGTCGGCGTCACGAAGCCGAGCAGCAGACCGAGCAGCGTGCTCTTGCCGGCGCCGCTGGGCCCGATGACGGCGATCCGTTCGCCGGGCCGGATGGTCAGGGTCACGTCGCGCAGCGCGGTGGTCCGCTCGTACGCCACGGTCACGGCCTCAAGGTGGATCGCACCGCGCCCGTCGGGGACGGCCGCGCCCTCGGCGGCGCGGGGGGTGGCCGGCGCGGCGGAGACGGTGAGCGCCTCGTCCAGCGCCGTCAGCCCTTCCATGCTGGCGTGGAAGCGGCTGCCGGCCGCCCGGAGCGGCAGGTACGCCTCCGGCGTGAGCAGCAGCACCAGCAGCGCGGTGTGCAGGGCCAGCCCGCCGCCGAGCAGCCGGATGCCGACCGGCACCGCGACCAGGGCCACCGAGAGGGTGGCGACGAGTTCCAGCACCAGCGCGGAGAGGAACGCGATCCGCAGCGTCTTCATGGTGGCGACCCGGTGCCCGTCGGCCATCCGGCGCACCACCTCGGTCTGTGCCCGGGCCCGACCGAACGCCCGCAGGGTCGGCAGCCCGGCGACCATGTCCAGGAAGTGCCCGCCCAGCAGGGCGAGCCGCCGCCACTGCCGCTCGGTGGCGGCCTGCGCCTGCCAGCCCAGCAGCGCGCCGAAGACCGGGATCAGCGGCAGCGTCAACGCGATGATCAGCGCCGAGCTCCAGTCGGCGAGGACGATCCGCGCCAGCACCGCCACCGGCACCGTCACGCTGAGCACCAGCTGCGGCAGGTATCCGGTGAAGTACGCGTCCAGCGCGTCCAGCCCGCGCCCGGTGAGGGTGGCCAGCTCGCCCGCCCGCTGCCCCGCCACCCAGCCCGGCCCGTGCCGGCCCACCGCGCCGAGCAGGTCGGCCCGCAGGGTGGCCTTGACCGTGGCGGCGACCCGCGCGGACACCGTGCCCTGCGCCCAGACCAGCGCCGAACGGGCGGCGACGGCGAGCACGAAGCCCGCCAGCGCCGGCCGGTTCAGGCGCCCGTCGAAGGCGGTGGCCAGCACCGTCGCCAGGGCGGTGGCCTGCGCGACGATCAACGCGGCGGCGGCCACGCCGAGCAGCGCGAGCACGGCGAGGTCGCGCCGGGCCGCAGGGACCCGACGCAGCAGACGCGGGTCGAACGGACGGCGGTTCACCAGTACACCGGTGCCCTACCGTCGGTCCGTCCCCGGAAAACCCACCAGCACATCGCCTGGAAGCCTAGTAGGGCCGGCAGCAGCGGCAGCGCCACCCAGCCGAGCAGCCGCAACGTCGGCGCACTGGCGGCGGCGTCGGCCACCGTCAGTGAGGCGCCCGGGTCGGCCGTGGACACCAGCACGTAGGGCCAGAGGGCCGCGCCGACGAGCGCCACCGGCAGCGCCAGCGCCGCGCCGGTGGCGACCAGGGCCCACCCCGGCCGCCGCCGCGCCAGCGCCGTCCGGGCCGCCAGCAGCGCCGCCACCAGCAACACCGGCAGGAGTACGGCCACCGCCGGTCGCTGGACTGCGTCGCGTACCCGGCCGGAGAGCAGGCCGACGACGGTGGCGAGGCCGACCGCGGCGAGTGCCACCGGCATCAGCCGACGGGCCGTGCGTCCGGCCACGGCGGCGGCGTCGGATGGCAGGCGCAGCGTGAGGAACGTCGCACCGTGCACCGCGACCAGGGCGAGCATGGCCAGCCCGGCGGTGGCGGCGAACGGGGTGGCCAGGTGCGACACCCCGGCGACGTGCCCGTCGGCCTGGCGGGGTACGCCCTGCAACAGCGCGGCCAGCACCACCCCCCAACCCAGCGCGGCGAGCGCGCTCCCGACCACGATCACGCGGTCCCAGCGGGCGCGGACCCGCTCGTCGCCCGGTCGGCTACGCAGTTGCACCCCGGCGGTGACCAGGACGACCCCGACCAGCACGCCGGCGACCGCCGGATAGCAGCCGGCGAGCAGTTCACCCTCCAACACCGGGAAGGCGCCGAACAGGATGCCCACGGCGGCGACCAGCCAGACCTCGTTGCCGAGGAAGAACGGGCCGAGGGCGGTCAGTGCGGCCCGTCGCCCGGCGGGCGCGCCGCCCCGGGCGAGCAGCAGCCCGACGCCGTAGTCGTAGCCGGCGAGCACGAGGTAGCTGGCGAAGAAGAGGCCGAGCAGGGCGTACCAGGCGAGGTCCACGGGTGATCTCCTCAGGCGAGCACGGGTTCCGGCTGGGCCGGTTCGGTGGGTGGTGCCGGCGGACGGCCGAGAGCCGGGTCGGCGGCGCCGCGGCCCGCGTGCCGGGCGAGCAGCACCCAGTTGGTGACGGCGAGGGTGCCCAGCAGCAGGCTGAAGCCGATCAGCGAGGTGAGCATCACCGGCGCGCCGACCCCGGAGACGGCCTGTTCGGTAGGGAGCAGCCCGTATGCCACCCAGGGCTGGCGGCCGACCTCCCGGGCGATCCAGCCGAGGATCACCGCGACGAACGGCAGCGGCGCGCCGAGCAGGATCAGCCAGAGCGGGAAGCGCAGCCGGATCACCCAGTCGCGGAAGAGCAGCGGCAGCAGGAACCAGACGCAGCCGAGCGTGAAGCCGATCAGGATCATGAAGCCCAGCCCGACGCTGGCCAGGGCCGGTGGGGTGTAGTCGCCGGGGCCGAACCGCGTCGTCCACTCGCCGATCAGCGCCTGCGCCTCAGGACTGTTCCCGCCGAACTTGGTCGGCTGCACCGTGCCGACCGGCCCGAACTGGGCGAACCCGAAGCCCTGCACGAGGCTGATCGCCAACGCCGAGGTGACCAGGCCGATCCGCAGCGAGGTGCGAAAGAGCGCAAAGTCGGGCGTACGTCGGATCAGGTGCCACGCGCTGACCGCCGCCATCAGCATCCCGCCGACCAGGAGCGCGGCGGAGACCACGTGCCCGAACGCCATGCCGAGACTGGGATTGGTGAGCAGCGCGCCGAAGTCGGTGAGGTGGGCGATGCCGTCGCGGACCTCGTACCCGACGGGGTGTTGCAGCCAGGAGTTCGCCACCATGATCCAGAAGGCCGAGGCGTACGCGGTGAGCGCCACGCCCCAGAGCAGCGCCAGGTGGACGCCCTTGCCGAGTCGGTGCCAGCCGAAGATCCACATGCCGAGGAACGTGGACTCCAGGAAGAACGCCACGAGTGTCTCGATCGCCAGCGGGGCGCCGAAGACGTTGCCGACGTAGCGCGACAGGCCGCTCCAGTTCAGCCCGAACTGGAACTCCATCACGATGCCGGTGGCGATGCCGAGCACGTAGTTGATCACGTAGAGCTGGCCCCAGAACCGGGTCAGTCGCTCCCACTTCGGATTGCCGGTGAGCACCCAGGCGGTCTGCATGCCGACCAGCAGGGTGACGAGGCCGAGCGTGACGACCACGAACAGGAAGTGGATCGACGTGGTGGTGGCGAACTGGAGGCGAGCGAGGAGCAGCGTGTCCATGGCCGGCTCTTTCCTAGCTGTTGGCTCCCTTGTCATAGCAACCCTACACGTAGTCTAGCTACATATCCCGACGCCCGAAGGCGGTGATCAAGAGGTTCGCGTCAGAAATCGAGCGGTTCTTGACGCGAACCTCTTGATCACCGCGCCCGGGCGGGTGGGGTGGGGTGGGGGGGGGGGGGGGGGGGGTTAGGTCAGGAAGAGGGTTATGGGGAGGGAGACCAGGGTTGCGGCTACCGCGAGGGCCGTGGCGCCGAGGGCGCGGGGCGGTCGGTCGGTGACCAGGAGGCGCTGGACGCGTACGTCGAGATCGCGGTCGCCCAGGCCCAGCGCGCCGGCCGGAGTGACCCGGTGCCCGGCGGCCGCGAAGCGACGCAGCGCACCCGCCAGCGGCGCCTCAGCGTGCAGCTCGCGGGCCTTGTCGTCGGCGCGCATCTCGACCAGCAGGGCGACCCGCTCGTGCGCGTCCCGGACCCAGCCGAACCACGGCAGCGCCCGGCAGAGCGCGGTGAACGGCAGCAGCACCAGGTCGTGCCGTTCGTGGGCGTGGGCGCGTTCGTGCGAGAGCACGGCCGCCAGTTCGGCCCGGTCGAGCAGGCTCAGCGTGCCCGCACTGACCACCACCTGCGGCTTCACCCCGGGCAGGCAGTACGCGGCGGCGCTCGGATGGTCCAGGACGAGCGCCCCCGGGGCGGCCGGGTCGTCCCGGGCCACCAGGGTGAGCAGGTCCCGGTGCCGGCGCTGGGCGCGGATCGTGCCGTGGATGCTGCGGACGGTCGTGGTGACGAGCACCGCGCCGATGCCGAAGCCCACCCCGACGCCGGCGAGGTGCAGCGCCGTCACGCCGATCGGCAGGGTGCCATGGGCGAGGTCGCCGGTCAGGGCGAGCAGGGCGCTCCCGGTGGGCCGGTCGTACGCGGCCAGCCCGAGCGCCATCGGTAGCCCCATCGCGGAGAGGCCCAACGCCAACCCGACGGCCTGCCAGCAGACGATCGCCACCCGCGGACTGCGCCACGTCCAGGTGGAACGGGCCAGCACCTGCGCGGTCAGATAGCAGGCCAGCATGGTGGCGGCGAAGTGCACGGCGTAGGCCATGGCGTGCCTACCGCTCCGCTGTCTCGTCGGCCGGCCGGCGGCCCGCCGGCGGATCCACGCGGTCGGTCAGCTCGGCCTCGCTGCGGGTCGCGCCCGCCCCGGTCAGCCCGGCCTCGCTGCCGAGGGCCGCCCGGAGCACCTCGGCCTCGGTGCCGGTCACCGAGCGGGCGAAGCGCACCAGCGCCGCGTCCCGGCTGCCGCCCAGGTCGAGGGCGTCCAGCATGAGCTGGGCGATGTGCGCCTCGCGGCTGGCCGCCGGCCGGTACCGCCAGGCCCGGCCCTCCCGCTCACGCTGCACCATGCCCTTGCCGGCGAGCCGGTCGAGGACGGTCATCACCGTCGTGTACGCCAGTTCGCGGCCGTCGAGCGCGTCGGCGACCTCGCGCACGGTCACACCGTCCGACGTGCCCGGGACCACGTCCCACAGCACGTCCATCACCGCACGCTCAAGATCGCCCAACCGAGTCACAGCTCAATCCTACCCCCGGTAGTAGACCCCGCCCCCGGGCGGCCCGGACGCTGGTCACCCACCACAAGATCCCCACAAGAATGGGGATGTTGCTGCCTCCAGCGCTTCGGAAGCAGCAACATCCCCAAAGTTGCGCAGATCTTGGCCGCCTCGACCGCAGCAACCCCGCCGACCGGCAACTCAACGTCGGGCGGCACCCGCAAGCTGACCCACCCGACGGGCGTGGCCCACGTCAGGTTTTCCGGGGGGAGCCCGCCCACGCAGGGATCAAGCCTGACCGCCCGGAGTGGGCGGGCTCCCCCCGGAAAACCCCAAGGCCGAACCGCCAGATCAGACCCCCTTGGGGTGCCACACCGTCTTCGTCTCCAGCAGGGTCGTCATCCGGGTCACCCCGGGGTCGGCGGTCCAGTCGTGGTCGGCCGGGGCCGGTCGGAGCACCCGCTTCAGGTTCTCGGCCGCCTTGACCTCCAGCTCGCTGGCGAGCGACGCGTCGGTCACCCCGGTCAGGTCGATCGCGTTGACGTCCAGGTGCGCGGCCAACGTGGGCGCGGTCTCGGTGATCGCGCCGGTCAGGATGTTGACCACACCGCCGGGCAGGTCGGAGGTCGCCAGCACCTCGGCCAGCGTCACCGCCGCCAGCGGTTCGGACGGCGACGCCGCCACGACCACCGTGTTACCGGTGACGATCGCCGGGGCGATCACGCTGACCAGGCCGAGCAGCGCCGGGCGTTCCGGGGCGACCACCGCGACCACGCCGGTGGGCTCGGGCGCGGAGAGGTTGAAGTAGGGGCCGGCGACCGGGTTCGCGCCGCCGTACACCTGGGCGAGCTTGTCGGCCCAGCCGGCGTACCAGACCCAGCGGTCCACGGCGGCGTCCACCTCGTCGCCTCCGATGCCCAGCGCGACGAACTGCTCGCGGCGACCCTCCAGCATCTCGGCGGCCCGGTAGAGGATCTGACCCCGGTTGTACGCGGTCGCGCCGGCCCAGCCCTTCACGGCGGCGCGGGCGGCGACCACCGCGTCCCGGGCGTCCTTGCGGGAGGCCAGTGACACATTCGAGGACTGCACGAGATACGACCGTCCCGACTCGCTGCGCGGGAACTTCCCGCCGATGAAGAGCTTGTACGTCTTGCGTACCGCGACCCGCTCAGACATTGAGGTACCCCTCCAGCCCGTGCCGGCCGCCCTCGCGACCGTAGCCCGACTCCTTGTAGCCGCCGAACGGCGAGGTGGGGTCGAACTTGTTGAACGTGTTGGCCCAGACCACGCCGGCGCGCAGCCGGTCGGCCATCCACAGGATCCGGGAGCCCTTGTCGGTCCAGATGCCTGCCGACAGCCCGTACGGCGTGTTGTTGGCCTTCTCCACGGCCTCGGCCGGCGTGCGGAAGGTGAGCACCGACAGCACCGGCCCGAAGATCTCCTCGCGGGCGATTCGGTGGGCCTGGGTGACGCCGGTGAAGATGGTGGGCGCGAACCAGAAGCCACGGTCAGGCAGCTCGCACGGCGGCGACCAGCGCTCGGCGCCCTCGGCGGAGCCGGCGTCGGACAGCTCGCGGATCCGCTCCAGCTGGGCGGCCGAGTTGATGGCCCCGACGTCGGTGTTCTTGTCCAGCGGGTCGCCGACGCGGAGTTGGGCCATCCGCCGCTTGAGCGACTCCAGCACGCGGTCGGCGACGTTCTCCTGGACGAGCAGGCGGGAGCCGGCGCAGCAGACGTGTCCCTGGTTGAAGAAGATGCCGTTGACGATGCCCTCGACGGCCTGGTCGATGGGGGCGTCGTCGAAGACGATGTTGGCGGCCTTGCCGCCCAGCTCCAGGGTCAGCTTCTTGCGGGTGCCGGCGACCGACCGGGCGATGGCCCGGCCGACCTCGGTCGAGCCGGTGAAGGCGACCTTGTCCACGCCGGGGTGTTCGACCAGCGCGCGCCCGGTGTCGCCGGCGCCGGTGACGATGTTGACCACGCCGGCCGGCAGGTCGGCCTGCTGGCAGATCTCGGCGAACAGCAGGGCGGTCAGCGGGGTGGTCTCGGCGGGTTTGAGCACCACCGTGTTGCCCGCCGCCAGCGCCGGGGCGATCTTCCAGGCCAGCATGAGCAGCGGGAAGTTCCACGGGATGACCTGGGCGGCCACCCCGATCGGCTGCGGGTTCGGCCCGAAGCCGGCGTGACCGAGCTTGTCGGCCCAGCCCGCGTAGTAGAAGAAGTGCGCGGCGACCAGCGGCAGGTCGACGTCGCGGGATTCCTTGATCGGCTTGCCGTTGTCCAGCGACTCCAGGACGGCCAGCTCACGCGAGCGCTCCTGGATGAGCCGGGCGATCCGATACAGGTACTTGGCCCGGTCGCGGCCGGGCATCGGACCCCAAACCTTGTCGTACGCCTTACGGGCGGCCTTGACCGCACGCTCCACGTCCTCGGCGTCGGCCTCGGCGACCTCGGCCAGCACCTCCTCGGAGGCGGGGTTGATCGACTTGAAGCTGCCGCCGCTGGTCGGGTCGACGAACGTGCCGTCGATGAACAGCCCGTACGCGGGCTTGAGGTCCACCACCGAGCGGGACTCGGGGGCGGGGGCGTATTCGAACATCGGCTATCAGTCCAGGGTGAAGTAGTCGGGACCGGAGTAGGTGCCGGTCGTCAGCTTGGTGCGCTGCATCAGCAGGTCGTTGAGCAGGCTGGACGCGCCGAAGCGGAACCAGTCCGGGTCGAGCCAGTCCGGGCCGACGGTCTCGTTGACCATCACCAGGTACTTGATCGCGTCCTTGGTGGTCTTGATGCCGCCGGCCGGCTTCACGCCCACCTGTCGTCCGGTGGCCGCGCGGAAGTCGCGGACCGCCTCCAGCATGACCAGGGTCACCGGCAGCGTCGCCGCGACCGGGACCTTGCCGGTGGACGTCTTGATGAAGTCGCCGCCGGCCAGCATGGCCAGCCAGGAGGCGCGGCGCACGTTGTCGTAGGTGGCCAGCTCGCCGGTCTCCAGGATCACCTTGAGGTGGGCGTCACCGCAGGCGTCCTTGGTGGCCACGATCTCGTCGTAGACCTCCTGGTACCGCCCGGCCAGGAACGCGCCCCGGTTGATCACCATGTCGATCTCGTCGGCGCCGGCCTCGACGGCGGCCCGGACGTCGGCGAGCTTGATCTCCAGCGGCGCCTGGCCGGACGGGAACGCTGTCGCCACGCTGGCGAGGTGGACACCGGATCCGGCCAGCACCTCGGCGACGTACGGGACCATCGCCGGGTAGACGCAGACCGCGCCGACGTGTGGGCACGACAGGTCGGCCGGGTCCGGGCGCAGCGCCTTCGCGGCCAGCGCGCGCACCTTGCCGGGGGTGTCCGCGCCCTCGAGGGTGGTCAGGTCGACCATGCGGATCGCCAGGTCGATCGCCTGGGCCTTGGCGGTGGTCTTGATGGAGCGGGTGCCGAGCTGTGCCGCCCGCTGCTCCGCGCCGACCTGGTCCACGCCGGGCAGGCCGTGCAGGAAGGTCCGCAGAGCGGTCTCGGATCGTCCCAGCTCGGAGAGGTCCGACCGGGCCGACGTCGTTGTCGCCGTCATGCCGAGAAGTCTACGCACGGAACCGCGGAGTGATCTTGGTCACGGCGGCTGCGGGCGTGAGCGAGGTCGCCGGTCCGCCCGCACCCCCACCGGCACGCCGACCGGACGGGTAGGTTGAGCGATCGTGGACGTACACGTCATTGACCACCCGCTGGCCCAGTCCCGGCTGACCGCCATGCGGGACGCGCGCACCGACTCCTCGACGTTCCGGGCGGCGCTGCACGAACTGACCACCATGCTGGTGTACGAGGCGGCGCGCACCTTCCCCGTCGAGCGGTACCCGGTGCAGACCCCGGTCACCGGCACCGAGGGCACCCGGCTGGCGAACCCGCCGTTGCTGGTGCCGGTGCTGCGGGCCGGCCTGGGCATGGCGGACGCCGCGCTCGGCCTGCTGCCCGAGTCCTCGATGGGCTTCGTCGGCCTGGCCCGCGACGAGGAGACCTACGAGCCGCGCGCCTACATGGAGTCGCTGCCCCGGGACCTGGCCGGCCTGCCGGTGCTGGTGCTCGACCCGATGCTCGCCACCGGCGGCTCACTGGAGCACTCCTGTCGGCTGCTGGCCGATCGGGGCTGCACCGACATCACCGTGCTCTGCGTGCTCGCCGCGCCGGTCGGCATCGAGCGGCTGGAGCGCTCCGGCCTGCCGCTGCGCCTGGTCACCGCCTCGATCGACGAGGGCCTCAACGACAAGATGTTCATCGTCCCCGGGCTCGGCGACGCCGGCGACCGCCAGTTCGGTGGCATGCCCCGGTTCTGAGCGTGGCACCCGGTCGGTGCCGGGTCCGGCGGGTCCGCGCGCGGTGGTGCGCGGACCCGCTACCGTCTCCGGCCATGACTGGTGTTGCGCTCGCCGAGGAGCTGCTGCTCCTCGCCTACGACGACTCGACCGGCAAGGCGACCATGCCGCGGATCAGCCTGGACCTGGGCATGGCCGCCGCGGTGCTGGTCGAGCTGGCACTGGCCGGCCGGATCGCGTTCGCCGACGGGTCGTTGACCGTGATCGACGCGACGCCCACCGGCGAGCCGGTCACCGACGGGGTGCTCGCCCGGATCGCCGCCGACACCCCGCACACCCCGGCCTCGTGGGTGCAGCGCCTGCGGCACGGTCTACGCGACAAGATCCTCGGTGACCTGTGCGCCCAGGGTGTCGTCCGCGATGTCGACGAGACCGAACTGGGCTTCATCCACGTACACCGCTACCCGGTGGTGGACACCTCCGTCGAGGCGGACACCCGCCGACGGCTCGCCGACGCGCTGGCCGGCGCGGCGGCCCCGGACGAGCGGACCGCCGCCCTCGCCACCCTGGTGGTCGTGCTGCGGATGGAGTCCGCGCTGGGCGTCAGCGGCGAGGAGGCCGCCACCGCCCGCCGCCGGTTGGAGGAGATCGCCACCGGGGCGGGCTTCTCCGGCCAGGTGAGCACCGACGACTCGGTGGTCCGCCCCTCGGTCGGCCTGGTCGTCGCCGCCCTGGCCACGGCGGTCGACGCGGCGCTCGGCAAGCGCGCCTGACCGTCGGCCCGCACCCGGTCAGATGCCGAGCGCGGCAGCGACGTCGGCCCGCAGCCGCGCGATCGCCGCGCCGGCCCGGCTCCGGGCGGCGGCGACATCGCCGTCGGGCACCGGCTCCACCACTTCGAGGTACGCCTTGAGTTTGGGCTCGGTCCCCGAGGGGCGAATCACCACCCGGGCCGTCGCGGTACGCAGGATCACCACGTCCGACTCGGGCAGCAGGTCCCGGACACTGTCGACCGGCTGGTCCAGCAGCGTGCCCGGGGTGGCCGTCCGGATCCGGGCCATCGCGTCGGCGATCTCCCGCAGGTCGTCGACCCGGACGGAGAGCTGGTCGGTCTGGTGCACGCCGAACTCGGCGGCCAGCTCGTCCAGCCGGTCGGTCAGCGTCCGACCCTGCGCCTTGAGGCCGGCGGCCAGCTCGGCCACCGTCAGCGCGGCGGTGATGCCGTCCTTGTCCCGGACGTGCTCCGGGGCGACGCAGTAGCCGAGCGCCTCCTCGTAACCGAAGACCAGCGGCGCGCTTCCGCCGCCCGCCCGCACGATCCACTTGAAGCCCGTCAGCGTCTCGTCGTAGGGCAGGCCCCGCGCCGCGCACATCGCCCGCAGCAGCGACGACGAGACGATGGTGGTGGCGTACAGCCCGGTCACGCCGCGTCGCATCAGGTGGTCGGCGAGCAGCACACCCACCTCGTCGCCGCGCAGCATCCGCCAGCCCTGTCCGGCCCCGGCCGCGCGGACGACCACGGCGCAGCGGTCGGCGTCCGGGTCGTTGGCGATGGCGAGATCCGCGCCGGTGGAGTCGGCCAGCGCGATCAGCCGGTCGACGGCCCCCGGCTCCTCCGGGTTGGGGAACGAGACGGTCGGGAACGCCGGGTCGGGCTCCGCCTGGTCGGGCACCACGCCGGGGACCGGGAAACCGGCCCGCGCGAACGTCGCGGTGAGCACCGCCGCGCCCACCCCGTGCAGCGGGGTGTACGCCACGGACAGGTCCCGTGGCCCGTCCGCGTCGATCACGGCGGTGGCCCGCTCGACGTACGCGGCGACGAGGTCGTCACCGAGCACCTCGCCGGCCCGCCCCAGCGGCACCTGGGTCAGCGGGCCGACCGCCCGGATGGCGGCCTCGATGCCGGCGTCGGCCGGCGGCACGATCTGCGCCCCGGCGCCCAGCTCACCACCCAGCTCCGCGCCGAGGTAGACCTTGTAGCCGTTGTCCTGGGGTGGATTGTGGCTGGCGGTGACCATCACGCCGGCCACCGCGCCGAGTTGACGCACCGCGTACGCGAGGACCGGGGTGGGCAGCGGGCGGGGGAGCAGCAGCGCCGCCCGGCCGGCACCGGTCGCCACCTGGGCGGTGCGTTCGGCGAACTGGCGGGAGCCGTGCCGGGCGTCGTACCCGATCACCAGCGGGCCGGTGCCGCCCTGGGCCGCGAGCCACGTGACCAGGCCGGCGGCGGCCTGGGTGACCACGGCGAGGTTCATGCCGTTCGGACCGGCGCGCAGCGGACCGCGCAGGCCGGCCGTGCCGAAGGTCAGCGGGCCGGCGAACCGGTCGGCCAGCTCCGGGGCGCTCGCCGGCAGCCCGTCGAGCACCGCCGTCAGCTCGTCCCGGCTGGTCGGGTCGGGATCGTCGGCCAGCCAGCGTCGAGCTTGCTCGCGAATGTCGTCGATGTCAGTGGTGTCCGCCGCCATGCCCCTTGATAGCACGACGGCGGATCACCGCTGCCGGTTCCCTCCGGCTCAGCCGTTTCCGGTGAGCTGGAACGTCTTCACCATCTCGTCGAAGATCGGCTTGCTCTCGGCGAACGCGTCCTCGGTGGCGGAGAGGTAGAACGAGTACGACTTGCCGTCCTTGACGACCGCGCGCCACACCCCGTGGCGCATCTCGCCACCGGAGCCGCAGGTGTACTCGAATTCGACGCCCGGGCTGCCCGCCAACTGCTGCTCGGCGATGGCCACCTGCTCGTACGGCTTCTTGCAGTTGGTGCTCTTGGTGCGGAGGAAGTTCTGCGCGCTCTCCGCCCAGCGGGTGGGCGTCCCGGTCCACTTCTCGGTGAGGATCCGGATCTTGCGACCGTCGTCCTCCGGGTCGATGTAGTCGGTGTACGAGCCGCCGGTGGCCTTCTTCCAACCCTTCGGCACCATCACCTGGATGCCGCGGGCCGTGTGCTCCTGCATCTCGACGGCCGGGCCCGCCGGGGCGGACGGGGTCGGCTGCGCCTGCGGGGTGCTCGGCGCGGGGTCGTCCCCGCCCGACAGCGCCACGATGCTGATCAGCAGCAGCACGACCAGGCCGCCGGCTGCGGCGAGCTGGACCTTGCGCGGCCAGCCCTTCACCGTGGTGACGACTTGACCACCGGTCGCGCGGACCTTGTCCAGGGCACTGCCGCCGCCGGCGGCCGGGGGTGGCGTTGTCGTCCAGGGCTGGCCGGTGCCCGGAACGGACCACTGGTTGCCGCCGCCGTAGGTGCCGCCGATGCGCTGGGTGGCCTCGGGCGCCCCGTAGCCGACCGGCTGCGTCGCGTCGGGCCGGTTGCCGTAGGTGACCCGCTGGGTCGCGTCGGGGTGCGCCCCGGCGTCCACCCGCTGGGTGGCGTCCGCGCCACCGCCGTAGGTGCGCCCGGTGGCGGGGCGACCCGCGCCGGGCATCGCGCCGGTGGGGGTGTGCAGCGGGCCGGCGAGCGCGTCCGCGCTGGTCTCGTCGAGGGCTGCGGCGGCGCTCGAACCGGCCGGCTGGGGACGCTCGCCCCGGCGTAGCGCGGCCAACCGGTCGGTCAGCGACTCGTCCGGGGCGAGCATGGCCCGGCCACCGATCTGGTTGTCCGACTTCGACTCCGGCTGGGCCGGCTGGTGGACGGGGGCCGGACGCTGCTGTACCGGCACCACGGCGTACGGGTCGGTGACCGAGTGCACGGCGGTGGCGGTGCTGCCCAACGGGCCGGCGAGCAGTTCCCGCAGCATGCCCCGGGAGGTGTGTACGTCCAGCCGACGGGCCGGGTCCTTCTCCAGCAGGCCCATCAGCACCCGGGTCAGCGGGCCGCTGCGCTGCGGCGGGGCCGGCGGGTCCTCGACGACGGCGTGCATCGTCTCGATCGGGTCGCCCTTGTCGAACGGCGGACGCCCCTCGACGGCCGTGTAGAGCGTCACACCCAGCGAGAAGAGGTCGCTCGGCGGACCGAACTCCTGGCCCATGGCCCGCTCGGGTGAGATGAAGTGCGGGGAGCCGAGCACCATGCCGGGCGTGGTGAGCTGCACGTCGGTGGGCATCCGGGCCACACCGAAGTCGGTCAGCACGCAGCGGCCGTCGGAGCAGATCAGCACGTTGGCCGGCTTGACGTCGCGGTGCAGGACACCGATGGCGTGCGCGACCTCCAGCGCGCCGAGCAGCGCGATGCCGATCTTGGCGACCGCGCGGGGCGCGACCGGGCCGTCCTCGATGACCATGTCGGCGAGGCTGCGGGCGTCCAGCAGCTCCATCACGATCCACGGCCGACCGGCCTCGGTGACCACGTCGTACACCTGCACCACGGCGGGGTGCTGGATGGCGGCGGCGGCGCGGGCCTCGCGCAGCGTCCGCTCGTACATGGCGTCGCGGTCGCTGGGCGCCAGGCCCGGGGGCAGGACGACCTCCTTCACCGCCACATCGCGGCGCAGCAGGGTGTCTGTGGCACGCCACACCGTGCCCATGCCGCCGTTGCCCACCGCGGACCGCAGCGAGTACCGGTCACCGATGGTGGTGCCGGGCGCTGCTCGTCCGCTGGCGGGACTTACCTGTCCGCCGCTCCACGTCGGGATCTGAGTCACAGAAAAGCCACCGGGGGAAATCGAGGGGGGCTGGGACACAACCCCCCTATCTTGCTGGTTCCGACGCCCGATGCGAAAGCCGACGCGGCGGACGTTTACCGAAGTCGACAGATCGTGCCCGAGCGTTCACCTCCCGTCGACCGGTCGGGACGCACTGTGCGGTATCCCTCACCCGACCTTGAGCCGGGGCGACCTACCATCCGAAGGATGAGCGAACGGCGGTCAAGCGAGTCCGGTTATCCGATCAAGGGCGTCTACACGGCGGCCGACCTTCCGGAGGACCTGGACACCCGGCTGGGCGGCCCGGGCGAGTTCCCGTACACCCGGGGGGTGTACCCCACGATGTACACCTCCCGTCCGTGGACCATGCGCCAGTACGCCGGCTTCGGCACCGCCACCGAGTCCAACGCGCGGTACCACCAACTGTTGCGGGCGGGCACGACCGGTCTCTCCGTCGCCTTCGACCTGCCGACCCAGATGGGGTACGACTCGGACGACCCGATCGCGCACGGCGAGGTCGGCAAGGTCGGCGTGGCCATCGACTCCATCGAGGACATGCGGCTGCTCTTCGCCGACATCCCGTTGGACCGGGTCTCCACCTCGATGACCATCAACGCTCCCGGCTCGGTGCTGCTGCTGCTCTACCAGCTCGTCGCCCAGGAGAACGGGGTCGCCGGCTCGGCGCTCAACGGCACCATCCAGAACGACATCCTCAAGGAGTACATCGCCCGGGGGACGTACATCTTCCCGCCGAAGCCGTCGCTGCGCCTGGTGGCCGACACGTTCGCGTACTGCCGCAAGGAGGTGCCGAAGTGGAACACGATCTCCATCTCCGGCTACCACATGGCCGAGGCCGGCGCGACGCCCGCGCAGGAGATCGCGTTCACCCTGGCCAACGGCGTGGAGTACGTGCGGGCGGCGTTGGCCGCGGGGCTCGCGGTGGACGACTTCGCGCCCCGGCTCTCGTTCTTCTTCGTGGCCCGCACCACGCTGTTGGAGGAGGTGGCGAAGTTCCGCGCCGCCCGGCGGATCTGGGCCCGGCTCATGCGTGACGACTTCGGCGCCCGGGATCCGAAGTCGATGATGCTGCGTTTCCACACCCAGACCGCCGGTGTGCAGCTCACCGCCCAGCAGCCGGAGGTGAACCTGGTCCGGGTCGCGGTGCAGGGCCTGGCCGCGGTCCTCGGCGGCACGCAGTCGCTGCACACCAACAGCTTCGACGAGGCGATCGCGCTGCCCACCGAGAAGGCGGCCCGGCTCGCGCTGCGCACCCAGCAGGTGCTGGCGTACGAGACGGACCTGACCGCGACAGTCGACCCGTTCGCCGGCTCGTACGTGGTGGAGGCGATGACCGCCGAGATCGAGGCCGCCGCCGTGGAGTTGATGGAGCGGGTGGCCGACCACGGCTCGGCGGTCGACGCGATCGAGGCCGGGTTCCAGAAGCGGGAGATCGAGCAGTCCGCGTACCGGATCGCCCAGGAGATTGACTCCAGCGAGCGGGTGGTGGTGGGGCTCAACCGGTTCACGGTCGACGAGGAGGAGCCGTACGAGCCGTTGCGGGTCGACCCGACGATCGAGGCGGCGCAGGCCGAGCGGTTGGCCCGGCTGCGCGCCGGCCGGGACGCCGACGCGGTGACGCGGGCGCTGGCCGACCTGCGGGCCGCCGCCGAGGGTTCGGACAACGTGCTGTACCCGATGCGGGAGGCGCTGCGGGCCCGGGCCACGGTGGGCGAGGTCTGCGGCACGCTGCGCGAGGTGTGGGGGCAGTACCGGCCCACGGACCGGTTCTGACGCGACCGGCCCGGTTCTGACGCGACCGCCCTCGGGTGTGTCCGCCCGGCTCCGGGGGTACGGCAACAGGTGGGCCGGAACGCACACGGTGTGCGGTCGGCGTCGGCGAGATTATGTGAGCGTCCTTGTCCGGCCCGTTGCGGAGCGTGGTCGTCTTATTGTCGGAGTGTCAGTTCATCACCCCGACTAATGCGACAATTCGCAGCGTAGGTCCAGGGGTGGTATCGCGACTCCCGGACACTCCGCTTGGTTACGCGTTGTAGGAGGTGAGGGGGCGGATGGCGGCGTTCGAACGCGATCTACCTGCGGTCCCGCACCTCGACGAGCGCGCTCAGCAGGGCATACGTGACGCTACGCGGTCTGATCATCACCGTAACGAGGTTGCGCAGCGTCACCGTCGGAGGTCTAGGCTGTCTGCTGTCCCCGATGATCCATCCATCTCTAGTGATCGAGAATTCGACGTGACGAGTGCGTTGACGCTGCCGACCGGCGGCCAGCTGGCGTCGTCCTGGCTGGAGACCCCGCCGGGGGCCCAGCCCCTGCCCCGCGACCTGGACCACCTGCTCGCCCTACGGGTACCCGGGCTCATCGCCACGCGCCGTCACCTTCACTCGCACCCCGAGTTGTCCGGTACGGAGTTCGAGACGGCGGCCCTGATCGCCCGGGAACTCTCGCTCGCGGGCCTGAACCCCCGGCTGCTGCCCAAGGGCAACGGCGTGATCTGTGACGTCAACGGTCGTCCGGACGGCCCGGTCATCGCGCTGCGCGCCGACATCGACGCCCTGCCGCTCGACGATCCCAAGGACGTGCCGTACCGCTCCACCGTCGAGGGCGTCTGCCACGCCTGCGGCCACGACGTGCACACCTCGATCCTGCTCGGCGTCGGCATGCTGCTGGCCCAGCTCGCCGACCTCGGCGAGCTGGACGGCCGGGTCCGGCTCATCTTCCAGCCGGCCGAGGAGATCCTGCCCTGCGGCTCGTTGGAGGTCATCGAGGCCGGCGGCCTGGACGACGTGGTGCAGATCTTCGCGCTGCACTGCGACCCGAACCTGCCGGTGGGCCAGGTGGGCCTGCGCGTCGGCCCGATCACGGCGGCCGCCGACAACGTCACCGTCCGGCTCTCCGGGCCGGGCGGGCACACCGCCCGTCCGCACCTGACCGTCGACCTGGTGGACGCGCTCGGCCGGCTGGTCACCGAGGTCCCGGCCCTGGTCAGCCGTCGGGTGCCGGCCAACAGCGGGCTGCTGCTGGTGTTCGGCCACGCCTCGGCCGGCACCCGTTACAACGTCATTCCCTCCGAGGCGTGCGCCTCGGGCACCCTGCGGGTGATGGACCGGGACACCTGGGAGCAGGCTCCCAAGATCGTGGCTCAGGTGGTGCGGGACGTGATCGCCCCCACCGGCGCGACCGTCGACCTGGAGTACCTGCGCGGCCGACCGCCGGTCAGCAACGACTCGCGGGCCATCCAGGTGCTGACCGCCGCCACCAGCGCGGCGCTGGGCCCGGACGGCGTCGCCGAGACGCCGCAGAGCATGGGCGGCGAGGACTTCTCCTGGTACCTGGAGTACGTCCCCGGCGCCCTCGCCCGCCTCGGCGTGGGCCGGATCGGCCCCAACGTCGACCTGCACCGCGCGTCCTTCGACGTGGACGAGCGGGCCATCCCGGCCGGCGTACGCGTCATGGCGCAGACCGCGCTGCGGGCACTGGCGGCGGCGCGCTGACCTCGGCGACCTGTGCCGGCGACCGGCGTCGCCGGCGCAGCGCCAGCAGCAGGACCGCCAGGGGTACGCCGACCGCCACCAGCCATGGCAGCAGCGCGCCCAGAACGGTGAGCAGGACGGTCATCGAGGTGACGAACGCCTCCCAGCCGCCCTTGAGCCCGACCAGAAAGCCGGTCTCGGCCTTCTCCTCGCTGGCCTTCGCCGCCGGCCCGGCCAGCGACACCGTGATCGTGGACAGCGCCGTCAGGTCGGCCAGCCGACGCTTCTTGGCCTCCAGCGAGGCCAGGTCCGCCTCCCGGCGACCCAGCTCGTTCTCCAGGGACACCAGGTCGGAGATCGAGTTGGCGCGGGCGAGCAGCCGTCGCGCGCTCTCCACGCGCGCCCGCTGCGTGATGATCCGGGCCTCCAGGTCGACGGTCTCCTCCGTGACGTCCTGGGTGTTGATCTCGCGGCTCTGCTGTCGACCGAGCTTCGCGACCTCCTCCACCACCGCGCCGAACTTGGCGGCGGGTACCCGCAACTCCAACTCGGCCACCGCGTCGGCCTCGGCGCTGCGGCGCTGGTCCCCGCCGACGAAACCACCCGCCCGGGTGACCACCGCGCTTACCTCGCGGGCCGCCGCGTCCACATCGGTCACCTGCACCCGCATCGATCCGGTGTAGATGATCGCCCGCTGGTCGACCCGCAGATCCGGAGCGCCGGCCCCGGCGGTCCCCGCTGCCTGCGCGCCGCTGCCCTTGTCGAGCGCGGCCTGGGGGGCCTCGGCCGCCGTACCCGCCGAATCCGCTGATCCGCTGTCGCCGGCGCTGCACCCCACGAGGGCCAGCGCCGCCACAAGTGTTCCCGCCGCCAGGAGTGCCCACCGGCGTCGCCCTGTCCGTCCGTCCATCCCCGCTCCCATCGTCGTCAGCTTCAGTGGCGATAGTTCGGACGCGACGCGTCCACCCGCTGGTTCCGGCAGACTGCGCTGAGGACATCACGATTCGATAAGTCGAGGAGTCACGATGCGGCTCACCAAGTACGCCCACTCCTGTGTCCGGGTGGAACACGACGGCGGAGTGCTCGTGGTCGATCCCGGAGTGTTCAGCGATCCCGCGACCGCGCTCGACGGAGCGGACGCGGTGCTCGTCACCCACGAGCACCCGGACCACCTCGACCCGGCCGCGGTGCGCCTCCAGCTCGACCGGCGGCCGTTCCCGATCTACGGGCCCGGCGCGCTCGCCGACACCCTGGGCGACGCGGCGGAGGCGCTGTGCCCCGTCGAGCCCGGCGAGTCGTTCACCGCCGCCGGGGTCGCGGTCCGCGCGTACGGGGGACGCCACGCGGTCATCCACGCCGACATCCCGGTGGTCGACAACATCGGTTACCTGATCAACGACGTGGTCTACCACCCCGGCGACTCGCTCGTCGTACCGCAGGAGACGCCTGTCGACACGCTCCTCGCGCCGATCCACGCACCCTGGTCGAAGTTCTCCGAGGTGCTCGACTTCATCCGGGCGGTCGCCCCGCGCCGCGCGTACGCCGTGCACGACGCCCTGCTCAACCACAACGGGTTGGGCGTGCTCAACCGGCAGTACGCGGCGCTGTCCGGCACCGAGTACCAGCGTCTGGAGCCCGGCACCCGGGTGGACGTCTGACGCGATGCCCGGCCCCTCCACGGAGTTGGTGCGGCAGCTCTACCGCACCCCACCGGACCGGTTCGTGGCGGCCCGGGACGCCGCGGTGGCCGAGGCCCGGCGAGCCGGGGACACGACCACCGCCCGGCAACTGGCCCGGCTGCGTCGTCCCACCGTCGCCGCCTGGCTGGTCAACCTGCTCGCCATCGAACGACCCGAGCTGGTGGACGACCTGGTCGGTCTCGCCGACGCGCTACGGGCAGCCCAGCGGGAGCTGCGCGGTCCCCGACTGCGGGAGTTGTCGGCCCAGCGCCGTGCGGTGGTCGCGGCCCTGGTCGCCGAGGTCCGTACGCTCGCCGCGGCGGAGCCCGAGGCGCCACCGGCCGGCCGGCTGCCGCTGGCCGAGGTGGAGGCGACCCTGAACGCCGCGCTCTCCGACGCCGACGTCGCCGAGCAGGTACGCGCGGGGCGTCTGCTCCGCTCGGCCACCTACGCCGGCTTCGGCGAGGTGCCCCGACCGCAGTTGCGACTGGTCACCGGCGACGAGGAGGAGCCGCCGGCTCGACGGCCGGGCGCCCAGCGCGAGGGCCCGGAGCCGAACCGCCGTACCGACCGGGCCGGGGAGCGTGCCGCGCAGGCCGAGCGGGCGGCGCAGCGAACGGCTCGGGCCGAGCGGGCCCGCCGCCGTCGGGCCCTGGACCGCGAGTTGGACCGTGCCCGCGCCGACCAACAGCGGGCCGAGGACGAGCTGGCCGAGGCGGTCGGGCAGGAGCGCGACGGGGTTGCCGTACTCGATGGGATCGAGACGGAGCTGGCCGAGTTGGAACGTCGGCGCGCGGTGGCGGAACAGGACCTGAGCCGGGCGAAGCTGGCCCGGCGTGCGGCCGAACGGGCGGTGACCGTGGCCCGCCGCCGGGCGGGCGAGGTCGAGGCGGCCGTCGAGGCGTTGGTGGCCGAAGAGGGGGATGCGGACGCGGGCGGCGGGGCGGCAGACTGACATCGATGGACGACGACGAGTGGGTGGGCCGTCTGCGGGCGGCCGTCCCCGAGCCGCGAGCGCGGGTGGCGTCCGGATGACGCCGGAGCAGCTCGCCGCCGCCAGCAAACCCGCCGTCCTCGACCTCGGCGACGGGTTCAGCAGGTGTCCGAGCACGCTGCGTCGGGCTCGGTTGCTCGGCATCTCCGGCTGGGCCTTCTACATCAGCGGTCGGGCCGGGGCGCTCGGCGACGTACGCGCGGAGACGGCCGCCGCGGCGATCGGCTTCGTCGCGCCGGACGCCGTCGCGGACGGCTGGGACGCCGCCGCCCGGGTCCTGCCGCCGGTCGAGGTGGCCGCCGCGAGTCTCGCCGAGTGCTGCCGGTGGGGGACGGAGATGCTGGGCGTGCTCTCCGGGATCGAGCGCCTGGCCGACCTCGTCGAGCGGGCGGTCGCCGCCGCCGACACCAGCGGCATGCCGCTCTTCGCCGCGTGGCGGGCCATGCCGCTGCCGGACCACTCTCCCGGCGCCCGGAGCGCGGCCGGGCTGCGGCTGCTGCGTGAACACTTCACGGGCGCCTACCTGCTGGCGGTGCGGGCCGCCGGCATGACCCCGCTGGAGGCGGTGCTGGCCGGGCCGGAGGGCGAGGCCGGCGCGGTGGCGTGCGGCTGGCCGCCGCCGTACCCCGCGGTCGGGCCGTTGGTGCGTCGGCGGCTGTGGGCGGAGGCGGTGACCAACCGGCTGGCCGCGCCGGCGTTCGCGGCGCTCGGCCCGGCCGACGGCACCGAGCTGGTGGAGCTGCTGCACCACACCCGCGCCGGCCTGGGGTGAACGCCCCGGCCAACGCCGATGTCAGAAGCGATGGAAGTGTAGAACATCTGGTTCTACACTTGTTCGTATGGAGCGCATCGGTGTTCGCGAACTCAACCAGAACACGAGTCAGGTGTTGGCGCGAGTAAGTGGAGGTGAGACGGTCGAGATCACCGATCGCGGTCACCCGATCGCCCGACTCGTACCCGTCAGCGACGACAGGTCGATGCTGGCCAAGCTGGTAGCGGCCGGGCGGGCCGTCGCCCCTACCGGCGGCGGTCCGATGCCGCTTCCGCCAAAGCTGGGTGACGAGGCGGTCGATGTGGCCGCCGACCTCAGCGCCATGCGTGACGAGGAGCGCTGGTGATCTATCTCGATTCCGCCGCCGTCGTTAAGCTGGTCAGGCAGGAGGCGTGCAGCGCCGACCTCGTCTCCTGGCTCAACACCCACCCCGACGTGCCATTGGTGTCCTCCGCCCTCGTCGAGGTGGAGGTGCCCAGGGCCCTGCGCCGATCCGCTCCGCAAGCGTTGATCGGGGTGCCCGCAGCCGTCGGACGGCTCTTTCGATTGGAGATAGACAGTACGATCCGCGCCACCGCGGCCGCGTTCGCCGAACCCGTGCTCCGCAGTCTCGATGCCATCCACCTGGCCACCGCCCAGGTCCTGACCAACGAGTCCGGCACCGCACTCGTCGCCTTCGTCACCTACGATCGCCGACTGCTCGACTGCGCCAAGGAAGCAGGGTTGCCCGTCGCGAGCCCCGGCCAGAACTGATCGACTGGTCGGCCAACGCCGCCGCCACGGAAAATGGGCGGCGCTCCGGGCCGACGGCTGCCAGGATCTCCTGCCGTGACCCTTCCCGCCGGCTGGACCACGCGCCGGCCCACCCTCGACGACGTGCCGGCGATCCTCGCGGTGGTGCACGCCGCCGACACCTTCGCCATCGGCCATCCCGACTTCGACGCCGAGGATGTCGAGCAGGCGCTGACCGCGCCCCACTTCGACCCGAGCCGGGACTCCTGGCTGGCGCTCGACCCGGACGACACCGTCGTCGCCTGGGCGACGGTGGACAACCCGACCGGGGTCGGCCGGGAGTTCGTGGAGGTCTACGTCGACCCCGAGCGGGCCGCCACCCTCCGTGCGCCGCTGCTCGCCCGCCAGCTCGACCGGGTCGCCGAGCGCGCCGCGGAGCGGGGGCTGCCGGCGCTCACCGCCCGCTGCGCGGTGTTCGCCCCGGAGCGCGACTGGGACCGGGACCTGCGGGCCGCGGGTTTCACCCTGGCCAAGCGGTACGTGCGGATGCGCCGCACGTTGGCCGACCTGCCCGCCGAGCCCGCCACCCCGCCCGGTGTGACGGTGCGGCCGGTCCGCTCCGACGACGAGGCCGAGCTGCGGGAGTTCCACCGGATCCACGAGGCCGCCTTCGGCGACACCCCGGACCACGAGCCGCTGTCGTACGAGCGGTGGCGGGCCCGCATCGGTGACGTGACCGCCTGGGACGAGTGGTTCGTCGCCGAGGTCGACGGGGTGCTCGCCGGCGCGTTGCAATCCTCGGACCAGGCGCTCGACCAGCAGGAGGGCTGGGTGAAGAGTCTGTCGGTGCTGCCCGCGTACCGCCGCAGGGGTGTCGGTGCGGCGCTGCTGCGCCGCGCGTTCGCCCGCTACGCCGACAAGGGCCGGCAGTTCGCCGGCCTCGGCGTGGACCTCACCAACCCGACGGCCCCGGTGTCGCTCTACCGCTCGGTGGGCCTGCGGGAGACCGGGTGGACCGACATGTACGAGCGGGTCGTCCCGGCCGCCGGTGTGTGATTGACGACCCCGGCCGGGCCCGACGGGCGTCCGGATCGGCGCCGGTTGCAGACTGGGGGCGTGGGATGCGCGCTACGGGGACGCGGTGCCGGTAGGGCGGGACCGCAGCTCGGTGACGTAGTCGTCCGGCGCGCCCGCCTTCTCGGCGGCGTTCGCGATCTCGGACAGGTACCACGACGTCGGCAGGCCGCCCTCGTACCCGTCGAACACGTAGATCCACGCCGTGACGTCGCCGTCGAGGGTGGAGACCCGTACGTGCAGCTTGCGGTAGGTGCCGGCGGTCACGCCCTCGATCTCGTCGAGCTGCGCGGCGTCGTACGGGTGGATGTCGTAGATCGCCACGAACACCCGGTCGCCGGGGGACTCGACGACGGTGCTCACCGCGCCCTCCCAGCCGATCACGTCCTCCCCGGCGAAGGTCAGCCGCCACCCCTCCAGCCAGCCGGTGCCGACCATCGGGGAGTGCGGGCAGTAGGCCCGCATCCGGGACGGATCGAGGTTTGAGCCGTAGGCGGCGTGATGACCCACGGCGATGACGATAGCCCGGCGGATGGGTGGGGGAGAATACGACTGTGCGTGTCGGATGCGCTCGGGAGAAGAAAGTCACTGTGAGCACCAACGAAGGGCGAACGTGGTGAGCGCGAGGAGTGCAGCGCGGCGGAGCCCCGCAGTCGCGAGCGAAAGGATGGCGCTGTGAGCCGGATCGTGATCATCGGCGGTGGGCCGGCCGGGTACGAGGCGGCACTGGTCGCCGCCCAACTGGACGCCGATGTCACCGTGGTCGAGGCCGACGGCGCGGGTGGGGCCTGTGTGCTCTCCGACTGCGTACCGTCGAAGACCTTCATCGCCAGCTCCCAGGTGGTCACCGGCTACCGGGACACCGAGGAGTTCGGGGTGCACTCGGACGGCCTGGAGGCGGTGACCGTCGACGCGCAGGCCGTGCACGCGCGGGTGAAGCGGCTGGCGTTGGCGCAGTCCGCCGACATCCACGCCAAGCTGCTCAAGGCGGGTGTCACCTTCGTGGCCGGCACCGCCCGCCTCGGCGAGGACGCGCTCGGGCACACCCACCGCGTCATCGTCACGCCCGCGGACGGCGGCGAGGAGTACCCGATCGACGCCTCCACCGTGCTGGTCGCCACCGGCTCGACGCCCCGGCAGTTGCCCACCGCCGTACCGGACGGCGAGCGCATCCTGACCTGGCGTCAGGTGTACGACCTGTCGGACCTGCCGGAGCACCTGATCGTGGTCGGCTCGGGTGTGACCGGCGCCGAGTTCGCCAGCGCGTACCTCGCGATGGGGGTGGAGGTCACCCTGGTCTCCAGCCGCGACCGGGTGATGCCGCACGAGGACGCCGACGCGGCGTCGGCCATCGAGCGGGTGTTCCGTAACCGGGGCATGAACATCCTCAACAACTCCCGGGCCGACGCGGTGCGGCGAACCGCCGACGGGGTCGAGGTGGAGCTGTCCGACGGGCGCAGGGTCACCGGTTCGCACGCTCTCATCGCGGTCGGCTCGATCCCGAACACCGCCGACCTAGGCCTGGCCGAGTACGGCGTGGAGCTGGGCCGGGGCGGTTACGTCACGGTCGACCGGGTCTCCCGGACGAACGTGCCCGGCATCTACGCCGCCGGTGACTGCACCGGCGTGCTGCTGCTGGCGAGTGTGGCCGCCATGCAGGGTCGGATCGCCATGTGGCACGCCCTCGGCGAGGCCGTCCGCCCGCTGCGGCTGCGGACCGTCGCCGCGAACGTCTTCACCGACCCGGAGTTGGCCACCGTCGGCGTCTCGCAGGACGAGGTCGACGCGGGCAAGGTGCCGGCCCGGCAGGTGATGCTGCCGCTGTCCGGCAACGCCCGGGCCAAGATGGACGACCTGTCCGACGGCTTCGTGAAGTTGTTCTGCCGCCCGGCGAGCGGTCAGGTGATCGGCGGCGTGGTGGTCGCCCCGAAGGCCAGCGAGCTGATCCTGCCCATCACCATGGCCGTGGAGAACAATCTGACGGTCAACGAGCTGGCCCAGACGATCACCATCTACCCCAGCCTCTCCGGCTCCATCACCGAGTCCGCCCGCCAGCTAATGCTCCACGAACTGGAGTAAGCGCCCGCGCCCCATCCTCGTCGATCATGGACTTGTGGTGGCCGTTATGCGGCGTCACACCCCTTTCGTGGGGCACCACAACTCCATGATCGACGGGTGCACGCCGGACCTGGGTCACCGCGACCGTCGCCAGGAGCGCTACCTCGGTGAGGATCAGGAGGCGTTCGGCCAGGCCGATGAGCAGGCGGTCGCCGGGGTAGGCGGACCAGACCATCGCGGCCGACAGGGCCAGGCTGAGCACGACCAGGGCGCGTAGCGTCCTGGCGGTGGGCGTCAGGTCGGGGCGACGCGCGAGCAGCCAACCGCCGACGGGGAGAGCCAGGAAGGCGACCACCGACGCGTACCGGTGCACGTAGGCGGATGCGGTCATGGCGGTGCCCGGCTCGTTCGTCGGCACCACGGCGGCCAGCAGCAGCCCCGCGACCCAGGCGACGAGCAGCAGTTCGGCCGCTCGGCCGGGCGGCGGGCCGGTACGACGCAGCCCGTACATCACCGCCGCGGTGGCGAGCGCCAGCACCACCATGGCGACGTCGATGACACCGCCCCGGTCGGAGACGGCGAAGTCGCTGATGGTCAGCGCCCACGGGTTGAGGTCGTCGTTGACTTCCAGGTGGCCGATCACGGTGAGCAGCGCCGCCACGGCGATCCCGCCGAGGGCCAGCAGGCCGGTACTCCGGGTTTCAGGCATGCCTCAGCCTGTCGCCGCGAACACCCCAGCCAGATCCGGGACCGCCACCGACTTGGCCCCCAAAACCCACCCCTAGAGGCCGGTCCGCCCTCGCCCCCGCCCCCGCCCCCGCCCCAGCGCTCGCCCTCGCGATCTTGCACTTTCGGCTGCCGTTATGCGGTTATCCGCCACAATTGCCGCGACCGAAAGTGCAAGATCGCGGAGAGTGGAGAGTGGAGAGCGTGCACTCAGTCGACGGGGCCTTCGGCGGCGGCGCGGGCGTGCCGGGCGCTGACCAGGGTCATCGCCCAGCCGGCCGCCGCGAAACCGGCCGCCGCGGCGACGGCGATGATGGCCAGCCGCCAGGCCGACTCGGTGAGCGCGGTGCCGCCCAGGTGTCCGATCAACGCGCCGTAACTGGCCCAGCCCAACGCGGCGATCATCTCGTAGAGCGCGAACAGCCGGTACGGGTAGCGGCTGCGGCCGGCCGAGAAGCAGGCCGCCATCCGTCCGCCCGGCACGAACCGGCAGAGCAGGATGACCAGCGGGCCGGGTTGTCGGAGGCCCTGGGTGACCCGGCTGGCGACGCGGCGGGCGCGGCTGAGCTCCGCGTGCCGGGGTGCCCGCCGGTCCGGGGCGAGCCGGCCGAGCAGGTAGCAGGCCAGATCACCGGCGAACACGCCGAGCGCGCCCACGGCGATGGTGACCGGCAGGCTGAGGCGGCCGTACACGGTCAGCGCGCCACTGGTGATCATGACGATCTGGGTGGGGATGACGGGTACGAAGGCGTCGGCGACGAGGAGCCCGAGCAGCACCAGGTACGCCCACGTCGGCGACGCGACGTCAGTCAGTAGTTCGGGCACGCCTGCCACCTCGCCGGATGCGGCCGATTGGGTGTCTTGAGCCTGACGGCATGGCCGGCGTCACGGTGGAGGGGCCCGGGGCGTCGTGACCGCCGACACCACAGGGCCACCCTGTTCCAACGAGGCAGGCGTCCCGCTGGTGACGGTCCCAGCGCGGCCTGAGGTGGTCGCCGGATCGGCGTGCGTCGGCGTACCGTGGTCGGCGCGGCCCAGCACGCCGGGTCCCCCGTTCCTGACGATGCGGGCCGCTCAGGGCCGCCGGCGGGTCCCGCGCCGGCGGCCCGTCCCTCTTCCCGCCGCCGCAAATCCGGGTGCGTCCCCGACCGCCCGACGGGTAGCGTCGCGGCATGCGCAGCGCGAAACTGACGACGACGCCGGGTGTCCCCGGCGTGCCGCGCTGACGTAACCACCGTCGACCAGGCCCGGGGCGATCCGCCCCCGAGGGCCGTTCGGCGTTCGGTGTCCAGGTCGCCTCCGGGTCGTACCCGATCCAGGAGCCCGACATGATCGACCACCGTAGGCTCGGCCGTGAGCTGGACCTGTTCGTCTCCGACCCGCTGGCCGGCGCCGGCCTGCCCATCTGGTTGCCGGCCGGCGCCGCCGCCCGGCACGCCGTCGAGGAGTACGTCCGGGAGTTGGAGCGCCGCTCCGGCCACCGGCACGTCTACTCGCCGCCGCTCGGTAAGCGGGAACTCTTCGAGCTCTCCGGCCATCTCGGCTACTTCGCCGACGACATGTTCCCGCCGCTGCGACTGAGCGCCGACGACGAGTTCGTGCTCCGGCCGGCGCTCTGCCCGCACCACGCGTTGGTGTTCCGCGCCCGGGGCCGCTCCTACCGGGAGTTGCCGCTGCGCGTCGCGGAGCTGGGCGGGATGTACCGCGCGGAGCGTTCCGGGGTGCTCGGCGGTCTGTCCCGGGTACGCGCCATCTCCCTCAACGACGCGCACATCTTCTGCGCTCCCGAGCAGGTCGGCGCGGAGGTCACCGAGATCCTCGGGCTGATCCGCGCCGCGCACGCCGCGCTCGGCGTACGCCCGGCGGGGTTCCGGCTGTCGCTGCGCGGACCGGGCGGGAAGTACGTCGGCGACGACGCGCAGTGGGCCCGCGCCGAGGACCTGCTGCGGGGCGCGCTGGCGGGGGTGGAGTACGTCGAGGCGCCGGGCGAGGCCGCCTTCTACGGGCCGAAGATCGACATTCAGATCGTCGACGCGGCGGGCCGGGAGTCGACCATCTCCACCATCCAGGTCGACTTCGACAAGCCGGAGCGGTTCGACCTGTCGTACACCGACTCGGACGGCGGCCGGCGTCGGCCGGTGATGCTGCACCGCAGCCTGGTCGGCAGCATGGAACGGCTGTTCGCGTACCTCATCGAGGCGCACGAGGGCGCGTTCCCGGCCTGGTACGCGCCCGTCCAGTTGGTGGTGCTGCCGGTGGACGACCGGCAGGCCGACGCGGCTGCCGACCTGGCCCGCCGGGCCGTCGACGCCGGGCTGCGGGTCGAGGTCGACGCCGCCGGCTCGCTGGGCGCCCGGGTCCGGGACGCGGCCCGCCGCCGCGTCCCGTACCTCGGGGTCCTGGGTGCCTCCGAGGCCGCCGCCGGCGCGCTCGCCCTCCGGCTGCGCGACGGCCGTGCCCTGGCCCCGATGCCGGCCGACGCCGCGCTCGCCCTGATCGGCGGGCAGGTCGCCGCCCGCGCGGCCGACCTGCTCCCGCCGGGCTGACCCGCCCGCCGATCCGGTTGTGTGCACGACCGGCCGCCCTCAGACCGACGCCGGTTGAGCGGCGGTGGCCGGCTCCTCGTCGACCGCCGCGCCGGTGAACTGCGAGCGGTAGAGCCGGTGGTACGCGCCGTGCGCGGCGAGCAACTGCTCGTGGGTGCCCTGCTCGACGATGCGACCCTCCTCCATCATCAGGATCAGGTCGGCATCCCGGATGGTGGAGAGCCGGTGCGCGATGACGAAGCTCGTCCGGTCCGAGCGCAGCGCCGCCATCGCCCGCTGGAGCAGCACCTCGGTACGGGTGTCCACCGAGCTGGTGGCCTCGTCCAGGATGAGCAGGGACGGCTCGGCGAGGAACGCCCGGGCGATGGTGATGAGCTGCTTCTCGCCGGCGCTGACGTTGCTGCCCTCCTCGTCGATGACCGTGTCGTAGCCGTCGGGCAGGCTGCGCACGAACCGGTCCACGAAGGTGGCTCGGGCCGCGGCGACGATCTCCTCCTCGGTGGCGTCGGGTCGGCCGTAGGCGATGTTGTCGCGGATGGTGCCGCCGAACAGCCAGGTGTCCTGGAGCACCATGCCGATCCGGCCACGCAGGTCGTCGCGGCGCAGCGTGGTGACGTCCACCCCGTCGAGCGTGATCCGGCCGGCGTCCAGCTCGTAGAAGCGCATGATCAGGTTGACCAGGGTGGTCTTGCCGGCGCCGGTCGGGCCGACGATCGCCACCGTGTGCCCCGGCTCGGCCACCAGCGACAGGTCGTCGATCAGCGGCTTGTCCGGCGCGTACCGGAACGAGACGTGCTCGAACTCGACCCGGCCGTGCGGGTCGACGACCCGGGCCGGCTGGGCCGGGTCGGGACTCTGCTCGTCGGCGTCGAGCACGGCGAAGACCCGCTCGGCCGACGCCACCCCGGACTGGAGCAGGTTGGCCATCGAGGCGAGTTGGGTGAGCGGCTGGGTGAACTGGCGGGAGTACTGGATGAACGCCTGCACGTCACCGAGGCTCATCGCCCCGGAGGCCACCCGCAGACCGCCGACCACGGCGATCGCCACGTAGCTCAGGTTTCCGATGAACATCATCGACGGCATGATGATCCCGGAGATGAACTGTGCGCCGAAGCTCGCCCGGAACAGTTCCTCGTTCTTCGCGTGGAAGGCGGCCTCCACCTCGCGCTGCCGGCCGAAGACCTTCACCAGCTCGTGCCCGGTGTACGCCTCCTCGATCTGGCCGTTCAACGCGCCGGTGTGCGTCCACTGCGCGATGAACTGCTTCTGCGACCGCTTGGCGATGCGTTGGGTGACCAGCACCGACAGGGGCACCGCGACGAGTGCCACCAGGGCCAGCAGCGGCGAGATCCAGAACATCACGGCCAGCACGCCGATCACGGTCAGCAGCGAGGTGAGTAGCTGACTGAGGGTCTGCTGGAGGCTGGTGGAGATGTTGTCGATGTCGTTCGTGACCCGGCTGAGCAGCTCGCCACGGGGCTGCCGGTCGAAGTAGGGCAGTGGCAGTCGGTTGAGCTTCTCCTCCACCTCGGCGCGCAGCCGCAGCACCGTGCGCTGGACCACCCCGTTGAGCAGCCAGCCCTGCCACCACGCCAGCACGCTCGACGCCAGGTAGAGCCCGAGCGCCAACAGCAGCACCCGGCCCAGCGCGTCGAAGTCGATGCCCACCCCGGGCACCACGTCCATCCGGGACAGCATGTCGGCGAAGCTCTCGTTGCCGCTGGCCCGCGCCGCGGCGACGGCCTGGTCGGCGGTGGTGCCCGCCGGCAGTTGCCGACCGATCACCCCGCTGAAGATGAGATCGGTGGCGTGGCCCAGGATCTTCGGACCGGCCACGCTGAAACCGACGCTCACCACGGCCAGGGTGATGATCGCGCCCAGGTGCAGCCGGTGCGGGCGCAGCCGGCCGAGCAACCGTCGCGCCGACGGTCCGAAGTTCATCGACTTCTCGGCGGGCATTCCCGCGCTCATCCAGGGCGGGCCGCCGCCTGGTCGGCCCGCCGGCAGCCGCTTCGGCGTCTGCCCGTCGCCGCCGGGCTGCTGCGTGGCTCCGCCGCCGGGCTGCTCGGCGTCGCCGGTTGGCGTCCGCGGGTCGCCGGCCGGCTTCTGACTGGGTACGGCCGCGGCGCGCGGCTCGTTCCGCTCGCTCACGCCGCCACCTCCGCCGTCTGCTGGGAGGCCACGATCTCGGCGTACGTCGGGCAGGTCTCCAACAACTGGGCATGTCGTCCCACTCCGACGACCCCTCCGTTCTCGAGCACGATGATCTGGTCGGCGTCGACGATGGTGGACACCCGTTGGGCCACGATCACCACCGCCGACTGCGCGGTGATCGGCCGTAGCGCCGCCCGCAGCCGGGCGTCGGTGCCGAGGTCGAGCGCGGAGAACGAGTCGTCGAACAGGTAGATCTCCGGCTGCCGGACCAGTGCCCGGGCGATGGCCAGGCGTTGGCGCTGCCCGCCGGAGACGGTGCTGCCGCCCTGTGCGATCGGCGCGTCCAGCCCGCCGGGCATCTGGGCCACGAAGTCCCGGGCCTGGGCGATCTCCAACGCCGCCCACAGCTCCTCGTCGGTGGCGTCCGGGTTGCCGTAGCGCAGGTTGCTGGCGACCGTGCCGGTGAACAGGTACGGCCGCTGCGGCACCAACCCGATGCGTCGCCACAGCTCGTCGGGTTCCAACTCGCGTACGTCGACCCCGTCGACCAGCACCGCGCCGTCGGTCACGTCGACCAGGCGCGGGACGAGCGACAGCAGGGTCGTCTTGCCGGCGCCGGTGCTGCCGATGATCGCCGTCGTGGTGCCGGCGGTGGCGCGGAAGGAGATGTCCCGCAGCACCGGCTCGACCGCCCCGGGGTACTGGAACCGCACCCCGCGCAGCTCCAACTCGGCCCGGCTGGGCAGCTCGGTGACCGGGGTGGCGGCGGGGACCACCGAGGAGTCGGTGTCCAGCACCTCGACGATGCGTTCGGCGCAGACGGCTGCCCGGGGCACCATCATCAGCATGAAGGTGGCCATCATGACGGCCATCAGGATCTGCATCAGGTACGCCAGGAAGGCGGTGAGCGCGCCGATCTGGATCGCGCCGGAGTCGACCCGCTGCGCGCCGAACCAGAGCACCGCCACGCTGGACACGTTGAGCACCAGCATGACCACCGGGAAGATCAACGCCAACAACCGTCCGGTACGCAGGGCGGTGGCGGTCAGGTCGGCGTTGGCGACACCGAAGCGCTCCGTCTCGTACGGCTCGCGGACGAACGCGCGGACCACCCGGATGCCGGTGATCTGCTCGCGCAGCACCCGGTTGACCGTGTCGATCCGGGTCTGCATCAGCCGGAAGCCCGGCACCATCCGGCGGATGATCGCGCTCAGCGCGACGGCCAGCACCGGCACGCTGACCAGCATCAGCCAGGACAGCCCGATGTCCTCGCGCAGCGCCATGACCACCCCACCGACGCTCATGATCGGTGCGGCGACCAGCATGGTGCAGCTCATCAGTACGAGCATCTGCACCTGTTGGACGTCGTTGGTGTTGCGGGTGATCAGCGACGGCGCCCCGAACCGGGCCACCTCGCGGGCGGAGAAGCTGTTGACGTGCGAGAACAGCCGGGCGCGGACGTCCCGGCCGAAGCCCATGGCGACCTGCGCGCCCAGGTAGACGGCCGCGATCGAGCAGACGATCTGGATCAGACTGACCAGCAGCATCCAGCCGCCGGTGTGCACGATGTAGCCGGTGTCGCCCCGGGCCACGCCCTTGTCGATGATGTCGGCGTTGAGGCTGGGCAGGTAGAGCGAGGCCATGGTGCCCACGAACTGGAGCAGCACCACCGCCACTAGCGGTCTGGAGTACGGGCGCAGTTGGCCGCGTAACAGTCGGATCAGCACGACGTTTCCTCCGCGTCGGTGGGTCGTCCGGTCATCTGCGGGTCGTGGCCGCTGCCGATGACTTCGAGTAGGAACTCCCGGATCACCTGGGCCTTCGCCGGGTCGGCGTCGACCGAGGTGAGCGGGCGTCCGGAGTGCATGAGAGCGCCGAGCGCGGCCACCCGTTCCCGGCCGGCGGGGGTGATGGCGAGTCGGATGCTGCGCCGGTCGCTGTCGTCGCGCTGGCGCTCGACCAGGCCGTCGCGTTCGAGGGTGTCGACGATGCCGGTCAGTGTTGCCGGGCGGACGAACCCCTTCTCGGCGACCTGGCGGTGGGGCAGCTCGCCGTGCCGGGCGAGCGTCATCAGGGTGATCATGCCGGCCTGGGTGAGGCCGTGTTCCTCGGCGAGGAAGCGGTTCCAGCGCTGCCCGACGAGGTGCCCGGCCACGACCAGTAGTCGTCCCAGCGGCACATCCTGGAGGGTGATGAGTTCCACGAGAGCAGATTAGCCCCCTGATAGTCAGGGGCCAAACGAAATAGCCGCGGCGGTGGCGACGAACACGAGTTGCAGGATCGCGCGCTGACCCAGTGGGGTGACCGGGCGTCCGGCGAGGGTCAGCCTCCGGCGTGCGGCCGAGGCGTTCGCCGGGAACATCGCGAGCAGGAGCAGGCCGAGCCCGGCCGCGGCGAGGCGGGCGGTCGTCGGGATCAGCAGCCCGACCGCCCCGACCAGCTCCAGTGCGCCGGTGAGGGTGACCAGCAGGTCCGGCCGGGGTAGTCGGGGCGGAACCATCGCGATCAGGTCGGCGCGGCGTCGGCCCACGAAGTGCGCAACGCCGGTCAGCACGAACATCAGGGCCAGTCCGACCCGCAGCGCGGGATGCCAGCCGTCGAGCGCGGAGACGCCGGCCAGGCCGGCCAGGCGGGCCAGTGCGCTGCCGGCGATCAGGACGATCAGGGGTGCCATCGGAGTCCTCCTCGGGGAAACTTGTCGGTGACAAGATTGCGGTGGTCGGTGGCATCTTGTCAATGGCAAGATTAGGATTCGGGCATGACCGAGACGCGTCCGTACCACCACGGCGACCTTCGCCGCGCCCTGCTCGCCGCGGCGCTGCAGGCGATCGAGGAGGTCGGACCCGCCGCGCTGAGCCTGCGCGACCTGGCTCGTCGGGCCGGTGTCTCGCACGCCGCGCCCGCGCACCACTTCGGTGACAAGGCGGGGCTACTCACCGTTCTCGCCACGGAGGGCTTCGACCGGTTGGCGCAGGCGCTGGTCGCCGCCGGCGACGACCTGCTGACGGCCGGCGTCGCGTACGTGGACTTCGCGGTGTCGCACCGCGCCTACTTCGAGGTGATGTTCCGGCCCGAGCTGCACCGGGTCGACGACCCCGAGCTGACCGCCGCCCGCGAGCGGGCCGGCGCGGCACTCCGCGCGGGGGTGGCCGCCCGTGGCGCATCCGGCGACACCGGCCTGGACTCGCTCGCCGCCTGGTCCATCGCCCATGGATTCGCCACTCTGTGGCTGGCCGGCGCACTACCGGACCGCGTAGGTGGCAGCCCCGGCAACGCAGCCCGCGAAGTCCTGGGCCGCCTAACTAGGTAGACACGCGGCAGCATCCCGCGTCGCGAAGCGGCGTGGGGTGGGTCGTGGTGTAGCGGTGGCTGACGGCGAGGTCGAGAGTGACGCGGCAGAGCCGTGTGCGGAGTTGGGGCGGGCACCGATTCGGGTAGGCCCGTTTCGTGTTGAACCTTCGTCGTGGATGCCCCGTTGGGGAGCTGGACAGCGGTCATCCACGCGAGAGGACCAGAAGCATGCCCCGACGACGCGAATCCGCCCCCGCTTATACGCCGATGGCCTACCAGCAGATCATCGACGACCCGGGCCTCGCCGATCCCAGCCTCGTGCTGGACTGGGCACACAAGTCAGGTCGACTCGCCCGCGGCTCCGATCACATCGCCAAGTTGAGCCGGGGAGTGTTGGGGGAATTTGCCCGGTCGCACGGGCTCCCCGCCGGCTACTTCACACTTGAGTCAGATGGCGCGACATATTTTCTGGGAAAGCATCCTGATCTTGCCCCCGGCGGTGCCGACCCGAGGTCCGTGGCAGCTCGGCGAATTGACCCGCCCGCCCGCTGGGGGCGAGTGTTCGTACCGGCGGCCTATCAGGCGGTTATCGACAACCCGAGCATCGCCGATCCCAGCCTCGTGCTGGACTGGGCACACAGGTTAGGTCGACTTGCGCGTAGCTCCGATCACCTCGGTCAGTTGAGCCGGGCAGTGTTGGGGGAATTTGCCGAGTCGCACGGGCTCCCCGCCGGCTACTACACACTTGAGTGGGATGGCGCGAAGTATTTCCTGGGGAAGCATCCTGATCTTGCCCCCGGCGGTGCCGACCCGAGGTCCGCGGCAGCTCAGCGAATTGACCCGCCCGCCCGCTGGGGGCGAGTGTTCACCCCGGCGGCCTATCAGGCGGTCATCGACAACCCGGGCATCGCCGATCCCCGCATCGTGGTGGCCTGGACGCATGCGACAGACCGAATGGCACCTACCGCCACCAGCCTCGCTGTTATGGGCCCGGGAGTGTTGGATGACTTTGCCCGGTCGCACGGGCTTCCCGCCGGCTATTACACGTCTGAGCAGCTTGGCGCGAAATATTTCCTGGCGAACCATCCTGATCTTGCCCCCGGCGGTGCCGACCCGAGGGCCGCGGCAGCTCAGCGAATCGACCCGCCCGCCGGCTGGCCCCCGCGACTGTTCGTACCGGTGGCCTACCAGGAGGTCATCGACAACCCCGCCATCGTCGATCACTCACTCATCGCGGCCTGGGCTGGCGCCACCGGCCGACTCGCCAATCCCAACGCCAGGCTTCTGAGCCTGGCGGTGGTGAACGATTTCACCGATGCCCACGGACTGCCCAGACGTTCGTTCATCCTGAACGTATACGGCAACAGCTCCGTCCTGCAGCCGAACCCCGACCGCTTGCCCGCCGTGGGCGACCCGGAGATCGCGGCACCCGGCAGGATCCCACTGCCCCAGGGATGGCGACCGAGGGTACCCGTCGAGGCGCACCAGAACGAACAGGTCATCGACCCGCCACAGCGGCTGCCCGCCCCAGGCAGCCCCGCCCGTTCCTACTCGACGCCCTCCGGGCCGTACACCCACGACGCAGCACCCCCGTACTACGCCGTCGCACCCGCACCAGGGTCAGAGCCGATGTCCCAGAACACCAACCTTTATTCGGTAGCGGCTCAATCATCATTCACACCCCAGGACCCCTACTCGTACCCCTCGCCCGAGGTCAGTCAGTACCCGGCTCAATACGACACGAGCGCGTCCTACGGCGTCAACCAGCCGACCCTTTACGCGCCCAATTACGGGTCCACCTATGCGCCCTCTTACGAGTCCGCCTACGCGCCCACCTATGCGCCCTCTTACGAGTCCAACTACACCCAATACGCCGACAGCGCAGGTCCCGCCTTCAACCCCGCCGGCCCGAGCTACGCCCCCACCGCCGCCACGCCGGCCATCCAGTACGGCAACAGCAATGTCGACCAGCGAGCCATCAGCTACACAACGGCACGGATGGACTCCATGAGCATCACCAGCGCCAGCTGGCACCCCGACGCGGCACGCATTTCCTCATCAGGAGCCCCGACGCACCGCCAGGCCGATTACAGCGTCACCGAAAGCAGATCACCAACTCCTGAACAGCGCCCCAGAAAACAGTGCAAACGCGCTTGACCGTCGAGCCCGGCCATGCCGATCTTGGGGGCAGCCCCGTTGACCCCAAGTGGCGTGTCGTGGCAATGACGTCATGAGCCGCGCGAGCGCGGACCGGTGGGTTCTTACCAGCTGGTGGGGAGGGGCATTCCTTCGGTGTAGCCGGCGGCGCTCTGGACGCCGACTATCGCTCGCTCGTGGAACTGCGTCAGGTTGCGGGCACCGGCGTAGGTGAAGGCGCTGCGTACCCCGGCGATGATCTCGTCGATCAGATCCTCGACGCCGGGGCGGTGCGGATCCAGGTACATCCGGGCCGAGGAGATGCCCTCCTCGAACACGGCCTTGCGAGCCCGGTCGTACGGGCTGTCGTCGGCCGTACGGGCGCTGACCGCCCGCGCCGAGGCCATCCCGAAGCTCTCCTTGTACCGCCGCCCGTCCGGTTCGGTGTAGAGGTCACCGGGGGACTCGTAGGTGCCAGCGAACCAGGAGCCGATCATCACGTTCGACGCGCCGGCGGCGAGCGCGAGCGCCACGTCGCGGGGGTGACGTACACCGCCGTCGGCCCAGACGTGCCGGCCCAGCTGCCGGGCGGCCGTCGAGCAGTCGAGGACGGCGGAGAACTGCGGCCGGCCCACGCCGGTCATCATCCGGGTGGTGCACATCGCGCCCGGGCCGACACCGACCTTGATGATGTCCGCGCCGGCCTCGACCAGGTCGCGTACGCCCTCGGCGGTGACCACGTTGCCGGCCGCCACCGGTACGCCCGGGTCCAGCTTGCGGACCGCCTGCAACGCCGAGATCATCCGGGCCTGGTGGCCGTGCGCGGTGTCCACGACCAGCGTGTCCACCCCGGCTTCGAGTAGCGCGGCGGCCTTGCCGGTGACGTCCCCGTTGATGCCGACCGCCGCCGCGATGCGCAGCCGACCCCGGTCGTCGACGGCCGGCGTGTAGAGGGTGGCTCGCAGTGCGCCCTGTCGGGTGAGCACCCCGACCAGCCGGCCGTGAGCGTCCACCACCGGAGCGAGCCGACGCCGGCCGGCGGAGAGCCTGTCGAAGCCGGTACGCGGGTCCGCGTCGGCCGGCACGGTGTGCAGCTCGGTCGACATGACGTGTCGCAGCTGGGCGAACCGGTCCACTCCCACGGTGTCCGCCTCGGTGACCACGCCCACCGGCCGGCCGCCGTCGTCGACCACGATCACCGCGCCGTGCGACCTCTTGGGCAGCAGGTGGATCGCGTCGCCGACGGTCTCGGTAGGGCCCAGGGTGATGGGCGTGTCGTAGACCAGGTGCCGCTGCTTGACCCAGGAGACGACGTTCGCCACGACCTCGATGGGGATGTCCTGCGGGATCACCGTGATCGCGCCCCGACGGGCTACCGTCTCGGCCATCCGCCGGCCGGCGACCGCCGTCATGTTCGACACCACCAGCGGGATGGTGGTGCCCGTGCCGTCGCCGGTGGACAGGTCCACGTCTAGGCGGGAGCCGAGGTCGGAGCGGGCCGGCGCCATGAAGACGTCGGTGTAGGTCAGGTCGTGCGCGGGGGCCGCGCCGGAAAGAAACCGCACCCGGCCATCATTCCCGCCCATGGCCGCCCGCGCCCACCTCGGTGCGGCAAACCACCCCCACCGAGCCCCGCCCGCCCGGACAAACGTAAGGAAGGGCCCCTTCTTATACACGAGGCGATAACAAGGTGCCCTTCCTTTCAGGAGATGGTGCAGATGGGCGCGCCCGCCGTGATCACGGCACCGACCTCGGCGGCGAGTCCGCTGACCGTACCCGCCTTATGGGCGTGCAACGGCTGCTCCATTTTCATCGCCTCCAGCACCACCACCAGGTCGCCCTCGGCCACCGTGTCGCCGTCGGCGACCGCGATCTTGACGATGGTGCCCTGCATCGGGGAGGTGAGCGCGTCGCCGCCGACCGGTACGCCGGCCTTGGCGCCACCCCCGCGCCGGGTCGGCTTGCGGGAGGCGGTTGAGGCTGTGGTCGTACTCCCGCCGAAGCCGGCGGGGAGGCTGACCTCGATGCGCTTGCCGCCGACCTCGACCACGACGGTGTCGCGTTCCGCCGGCGCGTCGGCGGTGCCGGCGGCGGCGGCGAACGGCGGCACGGTGTTGTGGAACTCGGTCTCGATCCACCGGGTGTGCACGGTGAACGGCTCGGCGGTGAACGCCTCGTCCCGCACGACGAGCCGGTGGAACGGCAGCGCGGTGGCCATGCCGTCGACGACCATCTCGTCGAGGGCGCGGCGGGCGCGCTCCAGCGCCTCGGTGCGCGTCTCACCGACGATGATCACCTTGGCGAGCAGCGAGTCGAAGTTGCCGCCGATCACGTCGCCGGCCGAGATGCCGGTGTCGACCCGCACGCCCGGGCCGCTGGGCAGGCGCAGCGCCGTGACCGTGCCGGGCGCGGGGAGGAAGTTGCGGCCCGGGTCCTCGCCGTTGATCCGGAACTCGATGGCGTGTCCGCGCGGCGTCGGGTCCTCGGTGATCCGCAGCGTCTCGCCGTCGGCGATCCGGAACTGCTCGCGGACCAGGTCGATGCCGGCGGTCTCCTCGGTGACCGGGTGCTCGACCTGGAGTCGCGTGTTGACCTCCAGGAAGGAGATGGTGCCGTCCTTGCCGACCAGGTATTCCACGGTGCCGGCGCCGTGGTAGCCGGCCTCGCGGCAGATCGCCTTGGCGCTGGAGTGGATCTGGGCGCGCTGGGCGTCGGTGAGGAACGGCGCGGGAGCCTCCTCCACGAGCTTCTGGTGCCGGCGCTGCAACGAGCAGTCCCGGGTGCCCACCACGATCACGTTGCCGTGCTGGTCGGCGAGGACCTGCGCCTCGACGTGGCGGGGCTGGTCCAGGTAGCGCTCGACGAAGCACTCGCCCCGACCGAACGCCGCGACGGCCTCGCGGGTGGCCGACTCGAAGAGCTGCGGGATCTCCTCCATGGTGCGGGCGACCTTGAGGCCCCGACCGCCGCCGCCGAAGGCCGCCTTGATGGCGACCGGCAGGCCGTGGTCGACGGCGAACGCCATCACCTCGTCCGGGCTGCCCACCGGGTCCGGGGTGCCGGGGACCAACGGCGCGCCGGCACGCTGGGCGATGTGCCGGGCGGTCACCTTGTCGCCCAGGTCGCGGATCGCCTGCGGGGTCGGACCGATCCAGGTCAGCCCGGCGTCGATGACGGCCTGGGCGAAATCGGCGTTCTCACTGAGGAAGCCGTAGCCCGGGTGCACGGCGTCGGCGTCGGCCCGGTCGGCGACCTCGAGCAGCTTGTCGATGCGCAGGTACGTGTCGGTCGCGCTGTCTCCGCCGAGCGCGTACGCCTCGTCCGCGAGCGTGGCGTGCAGGGCGTCGCGGTCGGAGTCCGCGTACACGGCGACGCTGCCCAGGCCGGCGTCACGACAGGCGCGGATGACCCGGACGGCGATCTCGCCGCGGTTGGCGATCAGTACCTTGCGCACCTTCGTGGCTCCTCCCGGCAGGTTACTGACGGGGAGTGTATCGGCCGCCCCGGGCGGCCCCTAACGATCGCTCAGTGTGGGATGGGGCACTGGTTTAGTCAAACTTGGCTATTACGCTTGTCTGGTGTCTGCGACTCGGATGATGATCCTCGGCCTGGTGCGGTGGATGCAGCCCGTGCACGGTTACGACGTGCGCCGCGAGCTGCTGAGCTGGAGCGCCGACAAGTGGGCGAACGTGCAGCCCGGCTCGATCTACCACGCGCTGCGCAAGCTCACCGAGGAGGGGCTGTTGCGGGCCGTCGCCACCGAGCAGGTCGGCGCCCGTCCGGCGCGTACGACCTACGAGGTCACCCCGAAGGGGGACGACGAGTTCGAGACCCTGCTGCGCAACTTCTGGTGGAACTTCACCGAACCCGTCGACCCCTTCACCGCGGCCTTCTCGTTCCTGCCCGCGATGCCCCGGTCCGAGGCGGCGGCGGCGCTGCGCAACCGGGCCAACCTGCTGCGGGCCGGCATGGAGTCGATGCGCGCCTCGCTTCAGTCGGACTGGGTGCGTAACACCAAGCCGGTGCACGTCAGTTGGATGTTCGAGCTGTGGTCGGCGCGGGCGGAGGCGGAGCTCAGCTGGTGTGAGCGCATCGCGGAGCGGATCGAGTCCGGTGTGTCGTACCTGCCTGCTGAACTGGCGAACGCCGAGGGTTGGTCGGGCCCGCGGGAGGGCGAGGAGCGGTTCAATCGCGACGCGAAATAATCAACGTTGACTACAAGCGCTATATCGCGTTAGCCTGCTGTCGGCACAGCGGGGGAGTGCGCCGTCCGGCGTCGTCCCACTCGACGGCCGGCCCACCGGTCCGACCGACACATGACGGCCGGCGCGGCCGGCCCGACCGACCAGGAGCAGAAATGATCGAGACCAGGGGGCTGCGGAAGTCGTTCCGCTCCCGCGCGGGTCGAGAGACGAAGACGGTGGACGCCGTGCGCGGCGTCAACCTCGAGGTCGCCGAGGGCGAGATCTTCGGCTTCCTCGGCCCGAACGGCGCCGGCAAGACCACCACGCTGCGGATGCTCGCCACGCTGATCGAGCCCGACGGCGGCGAGGCCACCATCGCCGGGGCGGACCTCCGCAAGGACCCGGCGGAGGTCCGCCGCCGGATCGGGTACGTGCCGCAGGGCGGCAGCACCTGGGACGAGTCGACCGCCCGCGAGGAGCTGGTCCTGCACGCCCGGATGTACGGCATCGGCAAGGCCGACGCGCAGCAGCGCGCCGTCCGCGCCCTGGAGGCTTTCCAGCTCACCGAGTACGCCGACCGCAAGTGCAAGACCTACTCCGGTGGCCAGCGTCGACGGGTCGAGATCGCGCTCGGCATCATCCACGAGCCGAAGATCGTCTTCCTGGACGAGCCGACCACCGGCCTCGACCCGCAGAGCCGCGCCCACATGTGGGACGAGATCCGGCGACTGCGCAGCGACGGGATGACCGTCTTCATCACCACGCACTACCTGGACGAGGCCGACGCACTCTGCGACCGCATCGCGATCATGGACAACGGCGAGGTCGTCGCCGAGGGCACACCGGCCGAACTCAAGCGGGAGATCTCCGGCGACGTGGTGCTCGTCGGCCTCGACGTGGCCGCCACCCCGCAGGCGGCGAAGGCGCTGGACGGCGAGCCGTACGTCAACAAGCTGGAGACCGTCGACGAGGGTGGCCTGCGCCTCTACGTCGACGAGGGCGCCACCGCCATTCCCCAGGTGCTACGCCGCCTCGACCAGGCCGGGCTCGAGCTGCGCTCGATCGAGCTGCATCGGCCCAGCCTGGACGACGTCTTCCTGACCAAGACCGGCCGCTCGCTGCGCGAGTCCTGACCCCCGGAGAGACGACTCATGAAATTCGCCCGCGACACGTGGCTGATCTTCCAGCGGCAGATCCAGCTCCTGCTGCGCAACCCGGTCTGGGTCTTCGTCGGCGTGTTCCAGCCGGTGATGTACCTGCTGCTCTTCGCCCCCCTGCTCAAGCCGGCCCTGAACGCGCCCACCCAGGCCGCCGCCTACAAGATCTTCGTACCCGGCCTGCTGGTGCTGCTGGCCATCTTCGGCGGCCTGTTCCAGGGCTTCGGCCTGATCGCCGAACTGCGCGCCGGCGTCATCGAACGCTCCCGGGTCACCCCGATCAGCCGCCTGGCACTGCTGCTCGGGCGCTCGCTGCGCGACGTGGTCTCACTCGTCGTGCAGGCCGTCATCATCACCCTGCTGGCGCTCCTGTTCGACCTGCGGGTCTTCATCGGTGACCTCCTGCTGGCGTACCTGATGCTCGCCCTCATCGCGCTCATGACCTCGGCCGTCTCCTACGGCGTCGCGCTCAAGGTCAAGAGCGAGGACGCGCTGGCCCCGCTGATGAACACCGTGGCGCAGCCGGTGCTGCTGCTCTCCGGCATCCTGCTGCCGCTGACCTTCGCTCCCGGCTGGTTGCAGGGCATCGCCGACTGGAACCCGTTCTCCTGGGCGGTCGACGGCACCCGGGCGCTGTTCGCCGGCGACCTGGGCAGCGACAAGGTCTGGCAGGGCCTGACCATCACCGCGGTCCTCGCCGCGCTGGGCGTCTTCTGGGCCGCCCGCCAGTTCGCCCGCAGCGTCCGCTGATGCTCGCCCCGGGGCCGGCCTGGCCCCGGGGCGAGCCCGACTTGATCGACTCGGGTTCCTGGAAGTTGGGGTGTCTTACCGCCGGGGATGCCGCGATTTCCAAGAACCCGAGTGGTTCAGAGCGCCGCTCAGCGCACCCGGGCGAGGGTGAGGCCGTCGGCGATGGGCAGCATCACCGGGTCGACCCGTACGTCGGCCAGCACCTCGTCGTTGAACGCCGCGATCGCCCGGTCGTTGACATCCTGCGGCGCGATCACCCGCCCGCCGCGCAGCACGTTGTCGACGGCGATCACCCCGCCCGGCCGCATTCGCGGCACCAGCTCGGCCCAGTAGACCGGATACCCGGTCTTGTCGGCGTCGATGAACGCGAAGTCCAGGTGGCGCTCCTGCGGCAGCTCCCGCAGCGTGTCGCCGGCCGGGCCGATCCGCAGGTCGATGCGGTCCTGCACCCCGGCGCGGGACCAGTAACGCCGGGCGATCCCGGTGTACTCCTCGGAGATGTCGAAGCAGGTCAGCCGCCCTCCCTCGGGCAACCCCCGGGCGATGGCCAGCGCCGACAGGCCGGTGAACGTGCCGACCTCGACGGCCTGCCGTACGTCGAGCAGCCGGGTCAGGAACGTCAGGAACGCGGCCTGCTCCGGTGCTACCTGCATGCTGGCGTGCTCCGGCAGCAGCGAGCGGGTCTCCTCGGCCAGATCTCGAATGATCTCGTCCGGCGGTGCGCCGTGCGCAACCAGGTAGGCGTGCAACTCGTCGGTGAGCGGGATCGACTTCGTGGTCATGAATGGACGTTACCGAGCGGCTCGACCGTTTGGCCGCCCGGCGCGACCTTTGTCCACAGGTCCGTGATCTCCAGACCGAGTTCCGCCAGGAGCCGACGCAGCAACGGCATCGACAACCCGACGACGGTCCCCGGGTCACCCTCGATCCGCTCCACGAACGGCCCACCCAACCCGTCGATCGTGAACGCGCCCGCCACCGCCAACGGTTCGCCCGTGGCGACGTACGCGGCGATCTCGTCGTCACTGATGTCGGCAAAGTGGACGACTGTCGAGGCGACCGCCTCCGCCCGCCGCCCGGCGACACTGTCGATCAGGCAGTGTCCGCTGTGCAGGACCCCACTGCGCCCCCGCATCCGCAACCAACGACGGGTCGCGTCCGCCGCGTCGGCCGGCTTGCCAAGAATCTCCCCGTCGAACTCGAGCACCGAGTCACACCCGATGACCAGGGTGCGCTGACGGGCTGTGTCCGTGCTGGTGCTGTTGGCGGCGTCCGTGCTGGCGCTGGTGCTGTTGGTGGTGTCTTTGGCGTTGGTGGTTGAGCTGTTCGCCGTGGCGGTCGGATTCAGCCGGGCGAGCACCGCCTCGGCCTTGAGTCGGGCCAACTCGAGGCAGAGATCCTCAGCGCGATCGGTCACCACCAGGGATTCGTCCACCCCACTGACCAGCACGTCCGGGTCGATGCCGGCGGCCCGAAGCGACTTTCGGCGAGCAGGACTGGCAGAGGCCAGCACGAGGCGGAGCGGCAGAGTGTCAGACACCGGCCCGACGTTACCGGCCCGCCACGCCCGACACCCGTTCCTGGCCCTCAGCGCCGCGCCGCGTCCTTGATCGACTCCCGATCGCCGATATCGCGCCATCAAGGACGCCCGCCGCCGTGATCCACTCGGCTTCCAGCAAACCGCGGCATCCCAAGCCACCAGACACCCCAACCTCAAGGAACCCGAGTCGATCGAGGCGCCGGGCACGCCTAGCGGCTGATTCTGGGCGGCGGATCATCACCGCGCCGCCGACGCCGTGCCACGACGGCCCACCCAACCCCAACGGCGACGATCACGCCAAGGGTGGCAAGGCCCCGAACCGCCGAGCCGTCATCCTCGTCCGGCCGAGCATCGGCCGCCGTGGTCGGGCCACCGCCGGCGGGCGCGCTCACCGATTCAAAACCTAGCGGGGGTACGTCTGCCGTTAGCGCCGCGACAAGATCGATAACGCCGTACCCGTACTCGTCGTCCCGGCCAGGCGGGCCTTTGTCGATGGCCGTTGCCGTAAGCCGGTGGGCCACTTCCTGCGCCGGCAGGTAGGGATACTTCGACCTGATCAACGCCGCCGCCCCGGCCACAATCGCCGTTGCGTCAGAGGTGCCGGTGCCCTTGCGATACTTGCCGTCGACGCTCGTGCTGTAAATGTCAACCGCCGGCGCCACTACATCGACTTCTGGTCCGCCGACCGAAAAGCTGGCAGAATGCCCCTGTTGATCCACGCCCCCAACAGCGATAACTCCTGGATAAGCCGCAGGATAACCGATAACCGTGTCGCGAGGTTTGTTGCCTGCCCCGGCCACAATTACTACGTCTGCCTGTATCGCTGCCGCGACGGCGCGTCGAAGCTTGGAATTCGGCCCCGCTGCGGAGGAGATACTGATTATATCGGCTCCTTCGCTGACAGCGAATTCAATCCCGGCAGCCAGGCTGTCGCTATCGCCATCTTCGTTGCTGCGACTTGTTCGGATCGGCAAAATTTTAGCCTCGGGAGCAATCCCAAGGGCGCCCGTGTTATTAGATAGGCCGTGCGCAGCCACCAAGCCGGCCATTCCAGTGCCGTGGCCGGTTTCGTCTTCCCGGCCATCGCCGTCGGCAACAACATCGGCTCCCGCTAATAGATTGCCCTGCAGATCCGGATGGGGTTCGATTCCTGTATCCGGTATAGCCACGATCACATTTCTGCCACGGCTGACCGTGTGTGCCTCAGTGACCTTGAGAAAGGTTAGATGCCACTGGTCGCCACGTATGCGGTCCGAGCCTCCGAGCGTCAGTATCTCAGCGTGATTCAACGCGTATAAGGGTGCTGCGAGTAGGCCTAGAGCAGCTATTGCCGTCCCAAAACTATGGAGAGTCAACGACCGAAACCAATAGCAGGACCGGGATCGATGGGACCCTTCTCGTCGGGTGGTCGAACAACCGGTGCGACCCCCTCAGCGGTTTTCCATGGATTATCTGGATCCCAGTCACTCACCTGTTCATCGGTCTTGACGGGTGTGGCGGGCCGCAGCGTTGAGTAACTGCTTGGGGTGCCGCCGGCACCACCGTTGCCAGTGCTGATGCTAAATGGTGTTACCCCGTTTGAGGCGCCTGTGCCGCGCCCGCCGCCCGGACGAGAGCCAGCACCACCTGTCGGCCCGGTTCCGGCACCCCCTCCACCGATCACTCCACCAACTGGGTTGATCCTTCGTGGCGAGGCGGCATTGGTTCCGGGCTGCCCGATTCCGGCTCCAGGCATTCCCCCGATCAGGCCCCCGGGTGGCATTGGGTGAGGCTGTATTGACGGATTTCCCCTCAACCCTGCTCCGGCGTCCAAGCGGTTATTCGTTCTTGGTGACGAGGGGGCGCCAGAGGTTGGACCGTGTGTAGGGATAATGGGCGGCATCGGGGTTGCTCCGATGCTAGGTGTTGAGTTAATTGATGGTAATACCGTCAGGCTGGTCGGCGGGGCTGGACTTGAAGGGCCAGGGACAATGGTGCCGCCTATCCCGCCAAGTACAGGTCCGATGCCAGAGGTCGAGGCTTTCCCGGCAGGGCCCCCGGCAGTGGAGCCCGGGCTGGGAATGGGTGACGGTGGAGGTGGAACCGGCACTATCGGAGGAATGACTGGAGCGGCGGAGGGTCCGCCATACACATCTGCGTCGCTATGGTCAATGACCGGATTAATCCTAGGGCTGGGTGGGGGTTTTTGGAGGGTGGCTTGGGCTTGTTGTAGTTCGCCACTGAGGTTGAACATCATTGCCCGCGCCTGCACGTTCAGCCGTTCCAGGTCGCTATCTGTCACGGGCGCGTCCACGACCCGATTGCCCATGACCGCCTTGGGGTCGGCGGCGGTGGCCTCGTACGCCCGCTTCTGTTGGAGCTTTGTCGCGTACTCCTCGTGGAGCTTGCGCAGCTCGGCGCGGGTGGTGCCGATGGCCTGGGTGGCGGCGGACAGCGCGGTGTAGTTGGCGGCGGCGGCGTCGTGGGTGTGTCGCACCTTGGCGATCAGGTCGTCGAGTTGGGCGAGGTACGTGCCGGAGGCGGCGCTGGTTTCGGGGGGCCATGCCTCGGCGAGGCCCCGCCGGTACTCCTGAAGTCGGCCGAGGTGGATCTGGGCGAGGTCGCAGACCTTGCGCCAGCCGGCGACCTGTTTCCAGTGGTTGGTGGTGTCGTGGTCCTGGAGGCACGCCCACATGCTGTTGAGGTCCATCAGGTGCCAGTCGGTCTGGCTTGAGGTGCGGCCGCCACCACGCTCGATCACGGGAGGACCACCGGCCTTTCGCTGTCGGGGCCGGTGGGGTCGCTCAGCGTCGGCGTCCGGCTGCCGGGCAGGACGGTTCCCGGGTCGGCGAGGGCGTGTTGGACGTCCACGGCGCGGGCGGCGGAGAAGGCGTCGCTGTCGGCGTACTGGGTGGCGACGCGGTCGGCGACGGCGGCAAGGTGGCCGGTGGCGCCGCGGACGGCGTACACCATGTCGGTCGTGGCCTGCTGCGTCTCGTGGTGGGCGTGCAGGAAGGTGACCAGTTCGACGAACGCGTCGCAGGGGTTGGGCACCTTCGCGGACATGTCTTCGGCGATGTACGGCAGGTGGGGCGCGTAGTTGCTCTCGACCTCGGCGGCGAGCCGGTCGGCGAACTCGCGGAGTTGACGGATGTCGGCCTCGATGCCGCCGTAGCCGTGCAGCCAGGGCGCCGGTTGGTCCTCTTCGGGGATCATCGACCCTCCCTGTCCGTCACCGCACCGTTTCCCTCAGTGAGGTTAACGGCTACGCGCCATCCTGGCAGCCCCCGGAATGGGAACCGGGGTCAGCGAGGCAGACCGGAGGCCCGCCAGGTGTCGGGGCGGGCGGGCCGGCCGCTGCGCGCCCAGGCGGACGTGGCCGTCGGCGCGGGTGCGGTAGCCGGTCGGGACCGCACGATGATCGCCCCGACCAGGGCGGCCAATTCCTCGGCGGTGGGCACGCCGCGGACGACCCGGAACAGCGGCTCTTCGGCAGGCATGCCGCCAGGGTACGCGGCCCGAAGTCACGTCACACGCACAGTGGCGTGCCGGCGGTGTGACCGTCGGCGGGTCCGGGTACCGTCTCAGCGATGTCGAACGCGCTTCCCCAACTCGTCGCTGACCGATACCGGCTTCTGTCGCCGCTCGGCCAGGGTGGCATGGGTCGGGTGTGGAAGGCGCGCGACGAGGTGTTGCACCGGGACGTCGCCATCAAGGAGTTGGTGCCGCCGCCCGGCCTCACCGACGAGGAACGCCGCGAGATGCGGGAGCGGTCGCTGCGCGAGGCGCGGGCCATCGCCCGGCTCAACCACGTCAACGTGGTACGCATCTTCGACGTCCTGCGGACCGACGGCGACCCGTGGATCGTCATGGAGTACGTGGCGTCGAGGTCGTTGCAGGACACCCTCGCCGAGGACGGGCCGGTGTCGGTGGCCCGCACGATCGAGATCGGCCTGGGCGTGCTGGGCGCGCTGAACGCGGCGCACAAGGCGGGCGTCATGCACCGCGACGTCAAGCCGGGCAACGTGCTGCTGGGCGAGGACGGCCGGGTGGTGTTGACCGATTTCGGCCTCGCCACGATCCCCGGTGACCCGAACGTCACCCGTACCGGCATGGTGCTCGGTTCGCCCGCGTACATCTCGCCGGAGCGGGCCCGGGAGGGCACCGCCGGCCCAGAGGCCGACCTGTGGTCGCTGGGCGCGACGCTCTACGCGGCGGTGGAGGGCAAGTCGCCGTACGCGCGGCCGTCCGCGATCGCCACGCTCGCCGCGCTGGCCACCGAGCCGATGCCGCCGCCGAAGAACGCCGGCCCGCTCAAGGCGGTGCTCACCGGGCTGCTCCAGAAGGACCCGAACGAGCGGATCACCGCGGAGGTGGCCGAGCGGCTGCTGCGCCGCGCCGGGGGCAAGCGGGCGCGCGGGATCTCACTGCTCGATGGCGTACGCCGGCCGGGGCCGAACGGTCCACGGGAGCCGCGCCCGCCGCTCGTACCGGCACCACGGCCGGCCGAGGAGGTCGCCGATCGTTCGGTGTCGCCACCGGCTCCGCGTACCCCGCCGCCGGTAGCCGCCGCCGCGGCCGGGCCGGCGGTGGCCGACGCGACGCCGACGGAGGTCGTGCCGGCCGGCGCGGACGCCGAGCCGACGGCAACGGTGCCGGCCGAACCGACGGCGAAGATCGACCGCCCGTCCGAGGCTGAGCCGACCGCGACGGTGCCGGCCGCCGACGACAAACCCGATGACGGTACGACGGCAGGCGACGACGAGCCGACGGCCGTCGACGGTCCGCCGGTGGCGCCGGAGCAGCGCAAGCCCTCGACGCCCACGTCGGTGATGCCGCCGGTGGGTCCGGCCGGGCGCGCGGCGGTGCCGGTGTTCGACGGTACGAAGTCGAACAACACGCGCCGGAACGTGCTGATCGGTGCGCTGGTGGCCCTGCTGCTGGTCGGCCTCGTGGTGATCGTGCCCATGCTGACCAACGGCGACGACACCGAGAGCCCGCAGGCCGGCCCGACGACCGGGGCGGCCGCGACGTCGGCGCCAGCGCAGTCCTCCGCTCCGGCGGCGCCTCCGCCCACCACGGGCGCACCGAGTGCGACGCCCTCGGCCACGCCGTCGGCCGACCCGAACGCGCTGCCGGCCGGCTGGAAGCTGTACGAGGGGCCGACCTTCTCCATCCCGCTCCCACCCGGCTGGAGCGGCGGTCAGACCGGCTCGGACACGGCCATCTTCAACCAGTCCGGCGGGCCCGGCAAGATGCTGGTCCAGTGGACTCCCACCCCGCTGAAGGACGCGGTCGCCGACTGGAAGGAAAAGGAACCGTACCGCCGGAATCTGGTCACCAACTACCAGTTGGTGGGCAGCATCAAGGCCTGCGACTGGTACCGGACCTGCGCCGACTGGGAGTGGCTGGAGACCCGGAACAACACCCGCGTCCACGTGCGCAACCGGGGCTTCGTAACCGCCAGCAACCGGGGTTACGCCATCCGGTGGGAGATCGCGGAGAAGGACTGGCAGGCCAACCTCGCCAACTTCGACCAGATCGTCAAGGGCTTCAAGCCCGACCGGGTCAACTGACCGGCGTTCCGCACCTGCACGAACCTCTCTCGCATGTTCTTGCGTCGTTCGGGGTATCTGATCTCCAACGACGGAGGGAGGTGCGACATGGGTTACCGATACAGGAACGCCCGGCCCCGGCTGGCACTGTGGATGCTCGTCGCACTCGGGGATGTGGCACTGCTGCTGATCAGCGTTGGGCTTCCGGTACTCGTCGCGCTGTTCGGCGTCGTCGCCATCGCCGTTGGTGCGGTGGGCGTCCGGCGGCTCAGCCGGCGGGATGCGGTCGTCCGCGAGGACGCTCCGGTGATGGTGCCGGCGATGAGCCGACGGCGGGCCTGACCCGTAACCGGTGGTGTGGCGGCAGCCGGACCGATTGTGCACCGTGAGGTGATAGTCGATCCCGCTGCCGCCAACCGCCCGATCAGGTGTTGTTCGCGAGGGCGATGAGGCGGCTCCGGTCGCCGTTCCAGTAGTTGCGGTCCACGTTGCCGCTGATCCCGGAGACGGCGCCGCTGCTGGTGTACTGCCAGAAGCTCCACACCGGCGCACCGGCCGGCAGGGCGCCGGGGGTGCTCGACCAGCGGGCGAGCCAGAGCGGGTGGTTGGCCCACGGGCCGGTCCAGCTGCCGGTGCACTGGTTCCACCAGCTCGTGGTGGTGTAGATGACCGCGTACCGGCCGGTGCGCGAGCGGTAGGTGTTCAGGAAGTCCTGCACCCAGTTGCGCATCCCGGTGGTGCTGAGCCCGTAGCAGTAGCCGCCGCTGTACGGGTTCGCCTCGATGTCCAGCGCGGCCGGCAGGGTGCGGCTGTCCGCCGACCACGCGCCACCGTTGGAGGCCAGGTAGTTGGCCTGGGTCGAGCCGGCGGAGATGTTGGGCCGGGCGAAGTGGTACGCCCCGCGGATCACCCCGGCGTTGTAGGCGTTGACGTAGTTCGCGTTGAAGGCGGAGTCCTTGACGCTGGTGCCCTCGGTCGCCTTGATGAAGGCGAACTCGATGCCCGCGTTCCGGACGCTGGTCCAGTTGATGCTGCCCTGGTAGTGGGACACGTCGACGCCGGCGGTGGTGGCCGCCGCCGCTGGGCCGGCGGTCGCGACCAGGGTCGCCGCCGCGGTGGCGAGGACGGTGAGGCCGGCGGCGAGCGCGCGGCGCAGCGATGATCGGGTACGGGCCATGAGTGCCTCCAGGGACGCCGGTCTATTGACGCCCATCTTTGGAGTTAAGTGCCCTTGATCGCAATAGCTGTAGAGAAAACTTTCATCGATGGGCTGCGATCGTCCGGTGGCGGGAGTCGAACGGATCAGCGCAGCGTGGCCGGGTCGAGCTGCCAGCGGAACGGCTTCGTGATGCTCAACGTCTCGCCGGCCTTGGCGACCTGATCCTCGATGTAGTGCTCGCCGTCGAGCCGGTACAGACGCAGCGAATGACCGTCACCGTCCTGCTCGACCAGCAGGTACCAGGGGATTCGCGCGATCGCGTAGAGCTGCATCTTGACCAGGCGGTCAGCGGCAGCGTTGCCCGGCGAGACGATCTCGCCGACGAGGGTCACCCGCTCGGCGTCCAGAAAGGCGCCGTCGTCGTCGATGTCGGTCACGACGAGATCCGGAATGACGACCCGGTCGACGTCGAGCCGGACGTTGATCGCCTCATAGACCAACAGACCGCCAGGATCAGCCCGACGTGGTGTCCCAGGGGTTCCGCGCTCATCGGCCCGCACCTCCCGCTTCACTCGCCACCCGATCAGTCTCACAGGATACGAGCCGGTGCCTCGGCAGCGACCCGGAACGCCGCCGGTAGGCTCGCGCCCCATGATGTCGATCGACGGACTGGGCGAGATGTGGGACACGCTGTTCGGCGCGCAGCCGGACCCGCCCCCGTTGCTGGTGTTGATCACCGCGGCCGTCGCGCTGGTGGTGGTGTCCACCCGGCTGCCCTGGCGGATCGCTCGCAACGCCATCACCATCGCCCACGAGGGCGGGCACGCGCTCGTCGCTCTGCTCACCGGTCGCAAGCTGCGTGGCATCCGGCTGCACTCGGACACGTCCGGGCTGACGCTCTCCGCCGGTCGGCCCACCGGACCGGGCATGATCCTGACACTGCTCGCCGGGTACGTCGCCCCGCCGCTGATCGGGTTGGCCGGCGCGTGGCTGCTCGGCGGTAACCGGATCACCCTCCTGCTCTGGGTCGCGGTGGTGCTGCTGCTCGCCATGCTGGTCATGATCCGAAACGCGTTCGGTGTGGTGTCGCTGCTGGTCACCGGGGCGCTGGTGTTCGCCGTCTCCTGGTACGCGACGCCGCAGGTGCAGGCCGCGTTCGCGTACACCGGGGTGTGGTTCCTGCTGCTCGGCGGGGTGCGGCCGGTGGTGGAGCTGCAACGCCTGCGCGCGCGTGGCCGGATGCCCGCCTCCGACGCCGACCAGCTCGCCGGGCTGACCCCGTTCCCGGCATTCTTCTGGGTCACGTTCTTCGCCCTGGTCAACCTGGTCGCCCTAATAGCCGGCGCCCTGCTGCTAGCTGGCCCCATCCTCACCGACGCCGGCCTAACCCTCTGACACCGGCCCCGTCCCCGGCCCCCTCCCCGGCCCTCTCCCCGTCGATCATGGAGTTGTGGTGGGCCACCAAAGCCGCAATCCTTATGCATTCGGGCACCATGACTCCATGATCGACGGGGTGCCGCGGGGCGGCGGGCAGAATGGGCCCATGCGATACGTGATCATCGGGGCGGGCGCGGTTGGCGGGACCATCGGCGTACGGCTGGCGCAGGCCGACCGGGACGTGACCCTGGTGGCCCGAGGCGCGCACCTGGACGCGATCCGGGAGCGCGGCCTGACGCTGCGGCAGCCCGACGGCGACGTGACCGCCCGGCTCGCCGCCATCGACGGCCCGGGTGACCGGCTGCTGCCCGCCGACACGGTGCTGGTGCTGACCGTCAAGTCGCAGGACACCGAGGCGGCGCTGGCGACGTGGGTGGACGCTCCCGTCGCCGGCGGCGGGACGGCCGGCGAGCGACTGCCGCTGGTCACCGCGCAGAACGGGGTGGCGAACGAGCGGGCCGCCCTGCGGCTCTTCGCCGACGTGCATCCGGTCTGCGTCTGGCTGCCGGCCACCCACCTGGATCCGGGCGTGGTGGTGGCGAACGGACATCCGCACCCCGGGATGCTCCACATCGGCCGCTATCCGGGCGGCGCCGACGACACCGACCGGGCGATCGCCGCCGACCTGACCGCCGCCGGTTTCGTCGCGCCGGTCCGCGAGGACGTACTGAGCTGGAAGTACGGCAAGCTGCTCAGCAACCTCGGCAACGGCCTTCAGGCGCTGCTCGGGGAGGACATCCCGGACGCCCTCGTCGAACGGGTACGCGCCGAGGGCGTCGCCGCGCTCGCCGCCGCCCGCATCCCGCACACCTCCCCGGCCCAGGAGCGGGCCGAGCGCGGCGACCTGGTCCAGCAGCGCCCGGTCGGGGGCGCCGACCGGTCCGGCGGCTCCACCTGGCAGAGCCTCGCCCGGGGCACCGGCTCGACCGAGGTCGACCACCTCAACGGGGAGATCGCGCTACTCGGCCGGCTGCACGGCGTACCGACGCCAGCGAACGTGGCTGTGCAGCGGGCGGTACGGCGGGCCAGCCGGGAGAGGATCGCGGCCGGCGCGTTCCCGCTCGCCGAGCTGGAGAAGATGATCGCCTGAACCGGGCAACCGGAGGCCCCGCACGGCGCGTGTTCCCTGCGACCGACACGGGGAGGTAACGGGTGCCGGACGTCGACGGGTTCGACGAGTTCTACCGGGGGAGCCGACAAAGGCTGCTCGGTTTCGTCTACGCCCTCACCGGCGACCGGGTCGAGGCCCAGGACGCGGTGCAGGAGGCGTACATCCGGGCCTGGCAGCGGTGGTCGACGATCAGCGGGTACGACGACCCGGAGGCGTGGGTACGGGTGGTGGCCAGCCGCATCGCCGTCAGCCGGTGGCGCAGCCTGCGTAGTCGCGCCCGCGCGTACCTGCGGCACGGGGCGACCGAGACCGTCCCCGGGCCGGGCACCGACACCGTCGAGGTGGTCGCCGCCCTGCGCCGGCTGCCCGAGGAGCAGCGCGTCGCCATTGCCCTGTACTACCTGGTCGGCATGCCGGTCGCCGAGGTGGCGCGGGAGACCGCTGCCCCGGTCGGCACCGTCAAGGCCCGTCTCTCCCGGGGGCGTACCGCGCTCGCCGGCCTGCTCGCCGTCTCTGACCTGGAGGAGGCCACCGATGCGTGACGACCCGACGTTCGTCGAACAGATCCAGCGGGAGCTGCGGGACGTGCGCTGGCCTGCCCCGGAGGAGATCCGCGGCAGAGCCCGTCGCCGCAGCCAGCGCAGGATCGTGGTGGCCGGCGTCGTACTGGCTCTCGCCGGGGTCTCTGCCGTGGCGGTCGCCGCCCCGAGGACGTCTCCGCCGCCGTCCCCGCCGGCCGCCGCCCCCTCCGCCTCGCCGACCCGGCACGAGATCACTACCGACGCCCTGCTGCAGCCGGCCGACCTGTCCCAGCAGGTCGAGGTGCAGCTCAGCCAATCGGGGCTGGGCGAGCCGGTCCTGCTGGATCCCATGCTCGGCGCCTGCCGGACGAGCCAGGGGCGCTCCGATGGCTGGGAGTTTTCCATCGTGTCCCGCTCACAGACGTTGGTGCCCAGACGCGCCGCGCCGATCCTCACCCAATCGGATGGCCTGATCACGCAGGATCTGTTCCGGCTGACCCCGGACGCGGCCATCCAGCTTCTCGCCACGCTGGACGACGTGGTCGCCCCGTGCGCCGAGTGGACCAGCGTTGGCGAGTACAAGGTGGGTGGCGCAACGGGCAGCGGGACGGCGACGCACCGTTGGGCGGTGGTCCAGCGGGGTTTCGCCGGCGACGGGGCCGCGCTGCTGCGGCACACCGGTACGCAGCCCGTCGACCAGAAGACGGGCGAGCCGATCGGTTCGGCGCACCGCCCGGACACCACCGCCGTGGTTCGGGTCGGTGACCTGATCACCGTGCTCAGACTGGGGCAGGCCGGCACCGAGCTGGATCTGCGCCGCCTGGCGGAGGTCGCCGCTCGCCGGATGTGCGCCGCCGCCAACCCGGCCTGCTGACTGCCGGCCGCGCGGCGAAGATCCGCACAACGTCGGCGATGTTGCTGCCTCCCGCCGCCGGGAAGCAGCAGTTTCCCCGAAGTTGCGCGGATCAAGCGCGACCACGCCGGAGCACGCCGGAGCGCGACGACGCCAGAGCGCGACCGGGCGCCAGGGTCAGAGCGGGATGTTGCCGTGCTTCTTCGGGGGCAGGGTTTCCCGCTTCGTGCGCAGGACGCGCAGCGCCCGGACGATCTGCGTACGCGTCTCGTGCGGCGCGATCACCGAGTCGACGTACCCGCGCTCGGCCGCCACGTACGGGTTGGCCAGGGTGTCCTCGTACTCGGCGATCTTCTGGGCCCGGACCGCCGCCGGGTCCTCGGCGCCGGCCAGCTCGGAGCGGTAGAGGATGTTCACCGCTCCCTGCGCGCCCATCACGGCGATCTGCGCGGTCGGCCACGCGAAGTTCAGGTCCGCGCCGAGGTGCTTCGAGCCCATCACGTCGTACGCCCCGCCGTAGGCCTTGCGGGTGATCACGGTGACCTTGGGGACGGTCGCCTCGGCGTACGCGTAGATGAGCTTGGCGCCCCGGCGGATGATGCCGTCCCACTCCTGGCCGGTCCCGGGCAGGAACCCGGGCACGTCGACGAAGGTCAGCACCGGGATGTTGAACGCGTCGCAGGTGCGCACGAACCGGGCTGCCTTCTCGGAGGCGGCGATGTCCAGGGTGCCGGCGAAGTGCATCGGCTGGTTGGCGACCACGCCGACCGGGCGGCCCTCCACCCGGCCGTAGCCGATGACGATGTTCTGCGCGTAGAGCGGCTGGACCTCGAGGAACTCCCCGTCGTCCAGGACGTGCTCGATGACGGTGTGGATGTCGTACGGCTGGTTGGCCGAGTCCGGGATGAGCGTGTCCAGCTCACGGTCCTCGTCGGTGACGTCGAGATCCGCGTCAACGGAGAAGACGACCGGCTCGTCGAGGTTGTTCGACGGCAGGTACGACAGCAGCGCCTTGACGTAGTCGACCGCGTCGTCCTCGTCGTTGGCGAGGTAGTGCGCGTTGCCGCTGCGGGTGTTGTGCGTACGGGCCCCGCCCAGCTCCTCCATCCCGACGTCCTCGCCGGTGACCGTCTTGATCACGTCGGGGCCGGTGATGAACATGTGGGAGGTCTGGTCGACCATGACGGTGAAGTCGGTGACCGCCGGGGAGTAGACCGCGCCGCCGGCGCAGGGCCCCATCACCAGCGAGATCTGCGGGATGACGCCGGACGCCCGCACGTTCCGGAAGAAGATCTCCCCGTACCGGCCGAGCGACACCACGCCCTCCTGGATGCGGGCGCCGCCGGAGTCGTTGATGCCGATCACCGGGCAACCGATCTTCATGGCGAGGTCCATCACCTTGACGATCTTCTCGCCGAAGACCTCGCCGAGCGAGCCGCCGAAGACGGTGAAGTCCTGGGCGAAGACGCACACCTGCCGGCCGTCGACCGTGCCGTAGCCGGTCACCACGCCGTCGCCGTACGGGCGGTTGCGCTCCAGCCCGAAGGCCGTGGACCGGTGCCGGGCCAGCCCGTCCAGCTCAACGAAGGAACCCTCGTCGAGCAGCATGTCGATCCGCTCGCGGGCGGTCTTCTTGCCCCGGGCGTGCTGCTTCTCGACCGCGCGCGCCGACCCGGCGTGCACCGCCTCGTCGACCCGGCGCTCCAGGTCCGCCAGCTTGCCGGCAGTGCTGTGGATGTTGGTCCCGGTCTCGGTAGTCACCCAGGGAATATAACGATGGTTCAGGTGGGAGCGTCTGTGCAGTACGCCTCAACGCCGGCACCGCTCGCCGCCGTAGGCTGACGGGATGCCGGGCTCCCCGTACACCGATCTGGACCGACCGCCGCTGTCGGCGGCCCGGCTGCGGCGCGCGCTGGTCGCGCCGAACGGACCGTGGGCCCGCCTGGAGCTGCACGCCGAGACGGGCTCCACGAACGCGGACGTGTCCGAGGCCGCCGCCACGGGCGAGCCGGAGGGGCTGGTCGTGGTCGCGGAGCGGCAGACCGCCGGGCGGGGTCGGCGCGGCCGGGTCTGGCAGTCGCCGCCGCGCGCGGGCATCGCCACCAGCGTCCTGCTGCGGCCCGGCGAGGCCGTGCCGGACCGCGACTGGGCGGCGGTTCCACCCACGGGGTACGGCTGGCTGCCGCTTCTCGCGGGCGTCGCGCTGGTCGAGGCGGTGGCCCGGCTGGCCGAGCTGGACGCCGCTCTGAAGTGGCCCAACGATCTGCTGATCGGCGACGCGAAGTGTGCCGGTGTGCTGGCCGAGGCGGTGCCGGGGCGCTCGCCGGCCCAACCGCCCGCCATCGTCCTCGGCATCGGCCTCAACGTGACCCTGCGGGCCGACGAACTGCCGGTGAACCCGACCGGGTTGCCGGCCACCTCGCTGCAACTGGCCGGCGCGGCGGCCACCGACCGGGATCCGCTGCTCCGGGCGCTGCTGCGCTCGGTGGCGGACTGGTACGACCGCTGGCGCACCGCCGGCGGGGACGCCGAGGCGAGCGGCCTGCGCGACGCCTACCTGGCGTCCTGCGCGACGATCGGTCGCGAGGTACGGGTCCTGCTGCCCAACGGCGAGACCCAAACCGGCACCGCATCCGGCATCGACGCTGACGGCCAACTCCAACTAACCACCCCCACCGGAACCCGATCCATCGCCGCCGGAGACGTCCTCCACCTGCGCTAGCCCTCCCTGCGCGGCGATCTTGCACTTTCTGTCGTGGCGTACCGGGCTCAAGGCCGCGTAACGGCGACCGAAAGTGCAAGATCGCGGAAGCTCGGGTGGGGCCGCGTGGCGGATGTCGCCGAGTGGCCTTCGGGGATTACGGTCGGCGCGTCAAAGAAAAGGCGTTGGAGGTTGTCGTGGCGTTCCCCGAAGACGTGCTCACGAAGGACGAGCACGTCGTGCTGCACCTACACCCGCACTGGAAGGCTCTGGTCCGGCCGATCCTGGTGCTGGTCCTCGCCATCGCCGCCGTGGTGGTCGGCGTGCTCCTGCTGCCCGAGAGTTCCGGCGGTTCGATCGCGTTGGCCGTGATCGGCGCGATCGGCCTGGTCGCGGTCCTCTGGCTCGGTCTGTGGCCGTTCCTGGTCTGGCGTACCACCCATTACCTGTTCACCAACGAGCGCGTGCTGTTGCAGCAGGGTGTGTTCTCCCGGGACCGGCGGGACCTCCCGCTCACCCGGATCAACGACCACTCGATGAACCAGCACTTCTTCGAGCGGATGCTCGGCTGCGGCACCCTCACCATCGAGTCCGCCGGCGAACGCGGCCAGTCGGTGCTCAAGGACGTACCGGGGGTCGGCCGGGTGCAGACCACCCTCTACGAGCTGGTCGAGGCGCAGCACGACAAGCACTCGCTGGGCGACGGGGAGATGCGCGACATCCTCGCCGACATGCGCGAGGGCAAGCCGTTGCGCGACACCACGAGCTGAGCCGATCGGCGCTGACCACTCCGGCCCGAGGACGGGTCGGAGTGGTCAGGTGTGCTGACCTGCCCCGGCCGCCGCCGGCCCTGCCGCAGCCTGTTCCGCCGCAGCCGGCTCTACTCCAGCCGGCTCTGCCCCAGCCTGTTCTGGCGGAGCGGGAGCCGGATCGGTCGAGGACGGCCCGGCCTCGGGGTCTGTCTCGACCGGCCGTAGCGCGAACCAGCCACGGAAGCGGGTCCGCAGCACCTCCTGCTCGGGCTGGTTGTCCGGGCCGAGGCGGAGCATGGTGCCGGTGAGGATGACGGTGCCGAGCCCCGCGCGAGCGTCCGAGGGGCGGGCGCCCATCACGTCGACCCGGACGGCGAGACGGTCACCGGCCCGGACCGGGGCGAGCCACCGCAACTCCTCCAGGCCGGGGGAGGCGTCCGCCGCCGCGCGGGACAGCAGGTGATCGACGTACGCCCGCATGAACAGGCTGACCGTGTAGAAGCCGCTGGCGATCACCCCGCCGTACCGACTGGCCTCGGCCAGCTCCTGGTCGACGTGGTACCACTGCGGGTCGAAGCGTCGGGCGAAGGCCCGCATCTCGTCGCCGTCCACGGTCACCGTCCCGAGGTCGACGGTGAGCCCCGGAACGAGGTCCTCGAAGAACAGCTCGGCGGCCGCTCCGGTGCCGGAGCGGGGGGCGGGAGCCGTCACCGGCGGGGTGCGCGACGCGTGCCGGCGTGCAGCTCCGCGGCGAGTTCCGCGTCCAGGTCGGCGGTCATCGGCCGCCCCTGCACGGGAGCGGCGCCGGTCGGGCCGGGTGTCGGGCCGGGCCGGTCGGCGGACTGCGCCTCTTCCAGCTCGGAGACCGATTCGGCCAGCTCGGCGACCGGGTCCATCTCGGCCATGGTGTCCCACTCGTCACGCGGGATGTCGTGCCAGGTGGGCTCGGTCTTCGTGGCGTCCGCGGCCGGTGCGACGGGCTGGAAGACGAAGGTGCGGTACGACCAGAACCGGAACAGGGTGCCCAGCAGGACACCGGCGGTCTTCGCCACGTTCAGCGCCAGCAGGCCGTGTACGCCGAGGCCGTACTTGGCTGCGGCCACCGCGCCCAGTTCGATGAGCAGGCCGGCACCGTTGAACAGGAAGAACAGGACGTACTCCCGGCGAAGCGCCGATTTCGGGCGATCCCGGTACGTCCAGTGACGATTCATCAGGTACGACGTGATCGTCGCGACGAGGGTCGCGATCACGTTCGCCTTCAACTGACCGTTGACGAAAACGGTAAGTGCAAGGACATTGAACACGGCGTAATTGATGACGGTGTTCACACCGCCGACGATGCCGAATTTGAGCGCCTCGTGGATGAACTTCTGCCAGCGCTCAGGCAGCAGACGGACAAGACGCATGCGAAACACCTTAGGGCAGTCGGTGAAGCCGGCGATCACCGGCCGGACGAGGTGGGCGGCAGGTCACGCCCCGTGATCCCGGTCGTGCTCCACCTGCGGAACGACCGGTGTTCCCGCTTCGACGAAGACGAACCGCCGGTAGGACCAGAATCGGAACAGCGTCCCGAGGCCGGTGCCCACGACGAAGCTGGCGATGTTGTCGGCGAGCTGCGTCTGGAACACCGCCGGCCAGATGCTGCCGAGCCCGTACCGGCTGATCGCGAGGCAGCCCACCGCGATCCCCAGGCCGACAGCGTTGAAGAAGAAGAACAGCGCGTACTCCCGCGCCGGGTTGCTGCGTTGGCGGTGCCGCCAGGTCCAGAAGCGGTTGCCCAGGAAGGCGAAGGTCGCAGCGATCACGGTCGAGATCGTCTTCGCCGTCACCTGCTCCATGCCGCGCGCGGTCGTCAGGTAGTTGAAGAGCGCGAAGTCGACGAGGAAGGCAATCCCGCCCACCGTGGCGAACTTGCTCAACTCGCGCACGAGGTGACCGAAACGGTCGAGCAGTGCGCGGACCAGACCCGGTCGGGTCTGCCGGGGGCCCGGTTGCTCCCCGGTCATCGTGGCGGCCACGGGGCGAGCCTACCGGCTGTGGACGTGTCGGCGGGGGAGCAACGGCGAGGGGGACATCGTCGCCTATGGCGGCCCTGTCAGTCGGTGTGCCGCCGTTGAACGCAGCGTAACCAGAAGGGAGGACTGACGCGGCTCGGAACGGGAATCCGCGAACCGGTCGGCAGGGTGGGTTGACGGCCCGACCGCAACACGCGTCGACCGGGGGTGCACAACAAGATTTGCGTGAAACTGCGCAGGAAAGCGGGTATCAGATCGTGATGCCGCAGCGTGGCCGTACCTTGTGCAGTTCTTCACAACCAGTCCCACTGACTCGGAAGGCTGCCCGGTTTACGCTGAGCCCAATCCCAGGTTTCCACGAAGGCGGCGCTTCGCGTCGCTGAGACTCGTGCATCCCATAGATCGGTCAGCGTCGACCACAAGGAGATGTGTCATGGTTGCTCCGGCTGTAGTGCGGGGTATCGATCAGGCCCCGACGTCCCATCCGAAACTGCTTGCCTGGGTCCGTGAGGTCGCGGAACTGACCACCCCCGACCGGGTCGTGTGGGTGGACGGGTCCGACGAGGAGTGGCGCCGCCTCACCGATGAGCTGGTCGAGGCCGGCACCCTCATCCGGTTGAACCCGGAGAAGAAGCCGAACTCGTTCTACGCGCGCACCGACCCGTCCGACGTCGCGCGGGTCGAGGAGCGCACCTACATCTGCTCTGTCGACGAGGCGGACGCCGGCCCCACCAACAACTGGATGGCGCCGGCCGAGATGAAGCGGACGATGACCGAGCTGTACCGCGGCTCGATGCGCGGTCGCACCATGTACGTCATCCCGTTCGTGATGGGCCCGGTCGAGGCCGAGAGCCCGATGTTCGGTGTCGAGATCACCGACAGCCCGTACGTGGTGGCGTCGATGCGCATCATGACCCGGATGGGCGCGGCGATCCTCGAGGCGATGGGCGACGACGCGGACTTCGTGCACGCGCTGCACTCGATCGGCGCCCCGCTCGCTCCGGGCCAGCAGGACGTGCCGTGGCCCTGCAACGAGACCAAGTACATCTCGCACTTCCCGGAGACCCGCGAGATCTGGTCGTACGGCTCCGGGTACGGCGGCAACTCGCTGCTCGGCAAGAAGTGCTACTCGCTGCGTATCGCCAGCGTGATGGGCCGGGACGAGGGCTGGCTCGCCGAGCACATGCTCATCCTCAAGATCACCTCGCCGGAGGGCAAGGTCCACCACATCGCCGGGGCCTTCCCGTCCGCCTGCGGCAAGACCAACCTGGCTATGGTGGAGCCGACCATCCCGGGCTGGAAGGTCGAGACCATCGGCGACGACATCGCCTGGATGCGGTTCGGCCCGGACGGCCGGCTCTACGCGGTGAACCCGGAGTACGGCCTCTTCGGCGTCGCGCCCGGCACCGACTGGAAGACCAACGCCAACGCCATGCGCACGCTGGACCGCGGCAACTCGGTCTTCACCAACGTGGGCCTCACCGACGACGGGGACGTCTGGTGGGAGGGCATGGGGGAGCCCCCGGCGCACCTGATCGACTGGAAGGGCAACGACTGGACGCCGGAGAGCGACAGCCTCTCCTCGCACGCGAACAGCCGGTTCTGCACCCCGATCACGCAGTGCCCCATCCTCGCCGACGAGTACTTCGACCCGAACGGCGTACCGATCGACGCGATCCTCTTCGGTGGCCGCCGCAAGGACACCATTCCGCTGGTGACCGAGGCTCGCGACTGGGTGCACGGCGTCTACATGGGCGCGACGCTCTCGTCCGAGACGACGGCCGCCGCGTCCGGCGCGGTGGGTGTGGTCCGCCGCGACCCGATGGCCATGCTGCCCTTCATCGGCTACCACGCGGGCGACTACTTCCGGCACTGGATCGAGATGGGCAAGGGCGCCGACGGCGACGAGGCCAAGCTGCCGAAGATCTACTACGTCAACTGGTTCCGCAAGGATCCGGACGGCTCGTTCCTGTGGCCGGGCTTCGGCGAGAACTCCCGGGTGCTCAAGTGGATCGTCGAGCGGATCGAGGGCACGGCCGACGCGGTCGAGACCCCGGTGGGCATGGTCCCGGCGCAGGACGCGCTCGACGTCGAGGGACTGGACATGACCCCGGAGGACGTCCGGATCGCGCTGAAGGTCGACCCGGACGAGTGGCGCAACGAGCTGCCGATGATCACCGAGTGGTTCGAGAAGTTCGGTGACAAGCTGCCCGGCGTGCTGTGGGCCGAATTGGACGCGCTGCGCGCCCGACTGGACGCGGTACAGCCCCAGCGCCAGGTGTGAACATCGCCCGCCGCGGGCAACAACGGATCCCATGAGGACGGCCGCCGAGACCGAGGTCCGGCGGCCGTCCGCCGTCCGCGCGCTCACCCTCCTGCTCGCGACGACAGCGGCGGCCACCGTCGTGGTCGAGCTGCTCAACTGGTGGTACGCCCCGGAGCAGGGCTTCGGTCTGGCCGTACGCACCGGCTGGGCCATGCTGCGCTCGTTCGGCTTTCTGCTGCTGATCGGGCACGTGCGCAGGGGCCGGACGGTGGCCCGCCCGTTCGGGTTGATCCTCGCGGTCACCACGATCTTCGCCGTTGGCCGGCTGATCGTGCCCCGGCAGGGAGTGCCGCCGCTGCCGGGACTGCTCGGCTTCGCCGCGCTCAGCGCGCTGTGTGTGGCGGTGGTCTGGCTGCTCTACCGCTCGTCGGCGCTCGCCGGGCACCTGGTTCGGCACCGGCCCCGACTGGTCATCGACAAGACCGGCATCTCGTGGCGGGAGACGCCGCCGCGTCGGCCGCAGGCGAGCGCGTGGTTGTTGACCAGCCGCGTGGCGGCGTTCACCTACAGCCCGCTGATGCTGGTGCCGGCGCTGGTGGCCGGGGGTGCCATCCTGGACAATCGCCTCTCCGCCGTGCCGGCCGTGCTGTTCTGGTTCGGCGCCGGCATCGCGGCCAGCTACGCCGTGCTGTTCTGCACCGCGTTCCTGATGCGCGGCAAGGACTGGGCGCGGGGCCTGCTGATCGTCGTCACGCTGGGCGTACTCGCGGTGGACCTGCCGCTGTGCTGGTGGCTGCTGGGCCTGGACGGCCTGATCCGCGACGGCGCCCCGCTGGTGGCCGCCGCGGCCCTGGCCCTCTACGGCCTACGCCGGGCGGCGCGGGCATCCGACGCGGCCATCCCCGCCTGAGAGCCTGCGCGCGTGCCGGCGATGCGGTCGGTGGGGCTGGCCGGTCGGTGGGGCTGGCCGGTCGGGCTGGCGGGGTTGGTGCGAGCCCTGTCGAGTTGCCCCAAATATGGGCCGCCGGCGGCGCTCGCTTAGCCCTGGCGGCAGCGCGCCGTCGAGCCATCGGAGGCGCGGGGCTGGCGGGGTTGGTGTGAGCCCTGTCGAGTTGCCCCGGATATGGGTCGCCGGCGGTGCGGCTTAGCCTCGGCGGCAGCGCGCCGTCGAGCCATCGGAGCCCCTGCCCCATCTATGGGGCAGCTCGACAGGCAGCGCAGTAGACGGCACGGGTGCCGGAGCCGATCCGCCGGTCCACGCGTCGGCGGGCAGGCGGCAGAGCGGCAGCCGCGTGGGCGGGCGGCAGCGGTGTGTGGCGGGCGGCAGCAGTGTGGGCGGGCGGCAGCAGTGTGGGCGGGCGGCGGCCGTCTGGGTGGCAGCGGGCGGCTGGGCGGGCGGCAGCGGTGCAGCAGAGCGGCAGCCGTGTGGGCGGGCGCCAGAGCGGCAGCCGTGTGGGCGGGCGGCAGAGCGGCAGCCGTGTGGGCGGGCGGCAGAGCGGCGGCCGTGTGGGCGGGCGGTCAGGGGGCAGGATGACGGGTGACGTCGGTCACCGTGGCCGGTGTCGACGGCCCAGGTGATCGCCGGGCGGGACGGGTACGAGCCGTGCCGCCCCGGTCGGAGGGAGGCGCGCGGTGAGCGACGAGTTCGACGTGGTGGTGGTCGGTGCCGGGCCGGCCGGGGCGGCCGCCGCCCTGACGGCCCGCCGGGCGGGTGCCAGCGTGTTGCTGCTGGACCGTGCCGATTTTCCTCGGGACAAGGCGTGCGGCGACGGGATCGCTGCGCACTCGGTGGACGTCCTCAACGAGTTGGGCGTGACCGAGGCGGTGGCCGGGTACGCCCCGCTGCCCGCGCTGCGGATGGTCGCTCCGGGCGGCCAGGCGGTGGCTCGGGCGCTGCCCCGGCCGGCGTACACCGTGCCCCGGGAGGTCTTCGACGCGCGGCTGGTGGCCGCGGCGGTGGCCGCCGGCGCGCAGTTGCGTCGGCACAGCGTCCGCCGGGTCCAGCCGCGTGGCGACCGGGTGGTGCTCGACGGAGAGCTGTCCGGCCGGGTGGTGGTGGGCGCGGACGGCGCCGGGTCGGTGGTGCGCCGGGCCCTCGGCCACCCCGTCAACCCCGACCGGCACCTCGCGCTGGCCATCCGTGGGTACGCGCCCGCGCTGCCCGGCCCACCCGAGCAGCTCATCGTGACCTCCAAGGCGCGCTGGCCGGCGTACGCCTGGTCGTTTCCGATCGGCGACGGGCGGGCGAACGTCGGGTACGGGGAGGTGCTGCGCGGCGAGCCGCTGAGCCGCGCCTACCTGCTGGATCGACTGGCCGCGCTGCTGCCCGGCACCGACCTGTCGACGGTGACCGCGTTGCGCGCCCACCACCTGCCGCTGTCCACGCACCGGCCGGCGCCGGGTCGGGACCGCACCCTGCTGGCCGGCGACGCCCTGTCGCTGATCAATCCGTTCACCGGGGAGGGCATCTTCTACGCGCTGCTCTCCGGAGCGTTGGCCGGGGCCGCTGCGGCTCGGGAACCGGAGGCGGCGGCCCGCCGCTACGCTGCGGGTCTGCGTCGTCGCCTCGGCACACACCTGCGCCACAGCTCGGTGGCCGCCTGGTTGGCGCGGCGGCGACGAGTGGTCGACGCCGCGGTCCGGGCGGCCCGTCGGGACGACCGGGTGTTCGACGACGTGGTCGAGTTGGGGCTTGGCGACGGGCGGCTCACCGCCCGTACGCTGGGCATGATCGGCATCGAACTGTCCGGCGGGGATCGCCCTCCGAAGGGGTGATCCGGCGGGCGGGTCGCTACGCTGCTAGGTGATGACGCTGCGGAACCTTATCTACTCCGTGTACGAGCGCCGGCTCACCGCGAAGCTCGCGGGCAAGCCGGTGCCCCGGCACGTCGGGGTGATGTGCGACGGCAACCGCCGGTGGGCCCGCGAGATGGGCTACGTCGACCCGAACGACGGGCACCGGGTCGGCGCGGCGAAGATCAAGCATGTCCTCGGGTGGTGTGACCAGGCCGGTATCGGCCACGTCACGCTCTACCTGCTCGCCACCGACAACCTGCGCCGCCCTGCCAGCGAACTGGACCCGCTGCTGCAGATCATCGAGGACCTGGTGGTGGAGCTGGCGGAGGAGGGCAACCCCTGGCGGCTGCGCATCGTCGGCGCGCTCGACCTGCTGCCCGCCCAGACCGCCGCGGCGCTCAAGGGCGCCGAGGAGCGTACCCGGGACCGCAGCGGCGGCGCGGAGGTCAACATCGCGGTCGGCTACGGCGGCCGGCGGGAGATCACCGATGCCGTCCGCTCGCTGCTGCTGGAGCACGCCGCATCCGGCGGCACCCTCGAGGAGTTGGCCGAGGTGCTGGACGTCGAGCACATCGCCGAACACCTCTATACCCGTGGCCAGCCCGACCCCGACCTGGTCATCCGTACGAGTGGGGAGCAGCGACTGTCCGGGTTCATGCTGTGGCAGTCCGCGCACTCGGAGTTCTACTTCTGCGAGCTGAACTGGCCGGATTTCCGGCACATCGACTTCCTGCGGGCGCTGCGCTCGTACGCCACCCGCCAGCGCCGCTACGGCGCTTGACGGCCTCAGGGGAGCTGGTCCAGGGCCCGGGTCAGGAAGTCCCCCAGCGCGGCCGGTGACTCGATGGTCAGGTCGGCCGCGTCGGCCACCTCCTGGCCGGTCTCCGGGTTGGCCACGGCCACACAGACACCGAAGAAGTCCGGGTCGCCCTCGGCGCGGGCGCGTAGCGCCGCGAACGCCTTGATGTCGGAGACGTCGTCGCCGAAGTACCAGGCGCCGCTGGCGCTCTGGACCACCTCGCCGATCACCATCCCCTTGTCCCGGTCGACCGGTGGCTTGAGCTCCAGCACCATCCGACCGGCCTGCACCCGCAGCCCCAGGCGGTCGGCCTGCGCCTGACCCCACTGCTGCACCGTCGCACCGAGCTGCGGGGCCGTACGCCAGTGCAGCGCGACGGAGAGCCGCTTGAACTCGACGAGGGCGCCGGGTGGCAGCTCCTCGCGCGCCAGGTCGGCCAACTCGGCCATGGTGGGCACCCAGGGCAGGGCGGTGGGCTCGGTGACGGTCTCACCACCGGAGTGGCTGTGCTCCAGGCCGTAGAGGCCGTACAGGTCCACGCCGCTCAGCTCACCGAGGCGGTCGCGGAGGAACTCGACGGGCCGCGCGGAGACGATCGCGATCCGCCGCACCACCGGGGCCAGCGCCTCGATCGCGGCGAGCGCGTTCGGCGCGGGACGGACCGCCGTCGGATCGTCGTCGACGGGCGCGAGGGTGCCGTCGAAGTCGAAGAAGAGCACGGTCCCACCGGCCCGGCCGGCGGTTATCTGCCAAGCCTGGTCGGCGTTCAACGGGGTCCTCGGCTGGTGGTTGCCCAGATTCAACGGCGGCACGCGCGTCAGCGTACCCCGGCGTTGGAGGCTCATTCCTGGCCGAGCGGACCCACCCGGCGGCGCTCGGTCAGCGTTCGGCGGCTCCTCGTCCACGGCGTCCGAACGGCACCACCGCCGCCTCCTGTCCGTGGCTGAGCAGGTAGCCCTCCACGAACCCGGTGTTTCGATCCCCGGTGTGGGTCTCGATTTCGTTGAGGCGTGCCACCAGGAACTCGGTGAGCGCGCTGAGCCGGTCGTTGAGCCGCTCGTGCAGTTCCGCGACGACGGCCAGGATGACCGCCGTACCGGCGCTGGTGAGCGCGAGAAGGTTGACGAGCAGCGGCAGCTGCCCACCGTTGACCGCGAGGGTCACCACGTTGCCGGTCGCCCACAGTGTCATCGACACCGTGGCGACCACGACTCCCCACCACTTCAGGGTCATGGACAGACCCCTCCTTCTGTCCCGCAGGGCTAGGTTCGGCCTTGTCCCGTCCCCCCGCCGATGACGAGCCCAAGCAGTACGAATAGGGACGCTAGCGTGCCCGTTCCTGCCCCGGAGCGAAACGAATGAACCTGACCAGGCGTTCTTTCGCCATCTGAGGAACTACCCGGCTTGATTGCCTCTATTTCGGACATCGACCGGCAGCGTTGGGCGGTATGCGAGGTATCTAATGGTTTCGCGGATGTGGAACTTCTCCGCGTCCGACACGTTCGGGTCGACCAGGCGGCGCAGCAGGGCCTCCACGTCCGGGTCCATCGGAGGGGCCGGCTGTCCGGCGCGCGGGCCGCTGGCGGTGCGGTCCCAACCCAGCGCGGCGAAGGCGGCGGCGGGGTTCAGCCCCAGGCCCTCGCAGAAGGCGACCACCCGTTCGGCCTCGGGGTCGCTGGCCCAGTCGCCACGGACCCACCGGTTGATGGTCTGCCGGGAGACGCCGGTACGCCGGGACACCTCGGTGCCGCTCCAGGCGCGCGTGGCCCGCGCCTCGTCGAGGGCGCGCCGAACGAAGGTGGCGAAGGCGATTTTTCGCGCGTTGGCCGTCTCGGTCACCCCGTGACGGTACGACCAGCCGTCAGCGGATGTTTGCCCAGGCACGCTGCTGTCACGCGGACGTGACGGCACTCTCGGATTCGTAACCAACGATCCAGCGCCGCTTTCGAGGGGTGTCACCCGGGCAGAATAGATGCCCGTCGTGGCGAATGTAAGGGGACGAAAAGCTGATACTGTCACGCTCATGGGACAATCTACGGTGTGTCACGTGCATGAGACGACTGGTGCTCACATGCGTCACGCCCCCGGTGCCGAGGGGGTGTGGTGACCGAGCTCGCCACCCGAGCCCAGGCCTTCGGGCTGATCGCCGAGGGAGTGGCAGCGGGGCTGAGTGCCCCGTGGCGCCTCTACCTTGCCCGAGGTTGCCGATACCTGTCGCTGAGCGTCGGCGACCGCACCGAGTGGAACGCCTGGCGTACCCACCTCGGCTGCCCCGAGTTGAGCGTCCGGGTCTACGACGCCGGCGGGGAGATCCGTCGATCCTCGGTCGCCGAGGTCGTGCTGGACGGCTGTCGGATCACCGTCGAGCTGGTCGAGGAGGTCAGCACCGACGACCTGGACCGGCTGCTGGTCGCGGACCCCACGGCCGACCCCACCACGGTCGAGCCGGAGGAGCGATGAGCCGGCGTCCGGGCCGGGCGGGGGGCGCCCGATGAGCCCGTTCCTCGTGGTCTTCCTCGTCCTGGTGCTCGGTGCCACCAGCTACGCCGCCGGTCGCCTGCACGGCCAGCTCAGCTACCGCATCGGCTATCGCTTCGGTTACCGCCAGGGTTACTTCGACGGGGACCGGGGCGCCTGGAACCGCCGCCGTCGCGACGCCCAGGCGGCGATCGCCTCCGCGTTGTCGGTCTCCTCCCCGGGGGCCGTCCGCTCCGCCGGCACGGTCGTCCGCCCCGACGCGGTGACCCGCCCCGGCACCACCTACACCGGCTCGTCGTTCACCGCGCCGGCTGCCCCGATCACCGGGCGGCACCCGACCGGCACGCTCGTTCGACGAACCGGCTGAGCCGGCTGGCGGGTCGCCTCCGAGCGTCCCGCCGACCGGCACGCGGGAACGCGGTGCGTCGTCCGCGGCGGACACGCACCGTCGGGGCCACGTCAGACCGGTGGCGGCGGCCCCGCCGGCCGGGATGCGCGCAGGGGGCATGCATCCCGGCCGGCTCGCCGCGCCCGGCCGCCACGGTGCCGCACGTCGCGCGTCGTCCCGCGCCGGCTCGTCGGTCCGGCGCTGTTCACACGGCCGTCTCCAGAGATCCACGATCGCCCCTAGCCGGGACGGTCCTGCGCCGCTAGCGTCTAGGCATGGCGCGGGGTTCTCCCGAGCCAGCCGGTCCACCCGGATCTGCGACCTCGCGCACGGGGTTCCGCATCCGACCCCTCCGGGCACCGGACGAGGCGGAAAACGGGTGGCCGGGTGCCCATCCGTCGGAGCAGGCCTGTGACGACTCGCCGTACCACCGCCGGTGCCGACCAGACCCCGGCCGCGACTGCCACGACCCGCCGCGCCGCCCGGAGCCGCCGTGCGGCGGACGCCGCGCCGGCCGAGAACAAGGAGCCCCGACCAGCGGGGCAGGCCTTCGTTCTCGACACCTCCGTGCTGCTGTCCGACCCGGCGGCGTTCCACCGCTTCGCCGAGCACGAGGTGGTGCTGCCACTGGTGGTCATCACCGAGTTGGAGGGCAAGCGGCACCATCCGGAGCTGGGCTGGTTCGCCCGGCAGTCGTTGCGGATGCTCGACGAACTGCGCATCCGGCACGGCCGCCTCGACCGACCGGTACCCGCCAACGACGCGGGCGGGACGCTGCGGGTGGAGCTGAACCACACCGACGACGGCGTACTGCCCCCCGGGTTCCGCACCGAGAGCAACGACGCCCGGATCCTGTCGGTGGCGCTCAACCTCGCCGCCGAGGGGCGGGACGTCACGCTGGTCAGCAAGGACATGCCGCTGCGGGTCAAGGCCGCCTCGGTGGGTCTGCGCGCCGACGAGTACCGCCACGGTCAGGCCAGCGACCCGACCTGGACCGGCATGTCGGAGATGGAGCTGGGCGAGGAGCAGATCGGCCAGTTGTACGCGGGCGAGACGCTCGACCTGGACGAGGCGGCCGGGCTGCCCTGCCACACCGGGCTGGTGCTGCACTCGGCGCGCGGCTCGGCGCTCGGGCGGGTGCTGCCCGACAAGTCGGTCCGCCTGGTCCGGGGCGACCGTGAGGCGTTCGGGCTGCACGGCCGCTCGGCCGAGCAGCGAATCGCCCTCGACCTGCTGCTCGACGAGACGATCGGGATCGTCTCGCTGGGCGGCCGGGCCGGCACCGGCAAGTCGGCGTTGGCGCTCTGCGCCGGCCTGGAGGCCGTGATGGAGCGTCGCCGGCACAAGAAGGTGATCGTCTTCCGCCCGCTCTACGCCGTCGGTGGTCAGGAGCTGGGCTATCTGCCCGGGTCGGAGTCGGAGAAGATGTCGCCCTGGGCGCAGGCGGTCTTCGACACGCTCGGCGCGGTCGTGCACGAGAACGTGCTGGAGGAGGTCACCTCGCGGGGCATCCTCGAGGTGCTGCCGCTGACCCACATCCGGGGGCGCAGCCTGCACGACGCCTACGTGATCGTGGACGAGGCCCAGTCGTTGGAGCGCGGGGTGCTGCTCACCGTGCTGTCCCGGATCGGGCAGGGGTCCCGGGTGGTGCTCACCCACGACGTGGCCCAGCGGGACAATCTGCGGGTCGGCCGGCACGACGGTGTGACCGCGGTGATCGAGGCGTTGAAGGGCCATCCGCTCTTCGCCCACGTCACGCTCAGCCGTTCGGAGCGGTCGCCGATCGCCGCCATGGTGACCGATCTTCTCGAGGACATCCCGCAGTGATGGGGGTTTTGTAGCATTTCGTCCCTATTCTAAGTGTGGCGCAGATCACAAACGGCGCGGTCGGTTTCCCATGTGCCTCACTGTGCGCGATGGTGTCCCACGAGCGCCCACGCACCACAGGCATCGTCGGTGATCGCTCGCCCGAGGTCAGGGCGGCATCAGTGGCGATCGGTGCGTCGGCGCGACCGGCTCACCGGTCGGGGCGCTCACGGCACGGCTGAGGGCTGACGTGGCCCGGCGCCGCGCCGTGTCCTTGCCCCCGACGAAGGGACCACTTCGTGAGTCGGCTGTGGAGCCGGTTGGGTGCCCGTACGGCCGCTGTCGCGTTGCTCTCCGTGGGCGTCGCCGGTGGCTTCTACCTGGGCGAAGACCGGGAAACTCAGCAGCAGGGCCTGACCGCGCAGGTCGGCGTCGAGGTCGACCGCGTCGACTTCGCCTACCAGCGCGAGCGCCAGGCCAGCCACCAGGTCGCGTTCGCGCGGCAGCGGGCCGCCGAGTACCAGGCCAAGCTGCGGGCGGCCCAGGCGGCCAAGGAGGCCGCTGAGCGGGCCCGCAGGGCCGAGGCCGCCGCCGCGTCGCGCAAGCGCGAGCGGGAAGAGGCGGAGAAGGCCGCCAAGCCGTACGACGGGCCGATCCCGGCCTCCTGCGCCGAGTACAGCGGCAACCGCAAGATCGGTTGTGCGCTGATGCTCGAGAAGGGCTTCGGCATCGCCGAGTTCCCCTGCCTCGAGAAGCTCTGGACCAAGGAGAGCGGCTGGAACCACAAGGCCGCCAACCCCATCGGCGCGTACGGCATTCCGCAGTCACTGCCGGGCAGCAAGATGGGCACGGTCGCCGACGACTGGCGCACCAACCCGGCCACCCAGATCATCTGGGGCCTGGGCTACATCAAGGGCAAGTACAAGACGCCCTGTGGCGCCTGGACCTACTTCCAGAACAACAACCACTACTGACGACGTACGACGGCGGGGCGGGTGGGCGACCACCCGCCCCGCCGTCGCGCGTAACCCCGGTCAGGACGTGAGTGGCGGTCGGCCCCTTTTGCTGATAGCAGTTGGGGGGTGAGCCTGCATCCGCCAAGCGGCGACCCGTTCCGGTTCGGCACCGAGGCGTTCTACGCCGCCCTCGGCCGGGCCTTCGTCGCCATGTGCGCGGTGGTCCCGTTCCTCTTCCTCATCGAGGCGATCGACCAGGGGCTCGCGTTCGGCCTGGACGCGACCGCCGGCATCATCCCGCACCGCATCGACGGCCTCGACGGTGTCTTCTTCTCGCCGTTCCTGCACCACGGCTTCGACCACCTCTACAGCAACAGCATCCCGCTGATCCTGCTGGGCACCTTCGTGCTGGCCGCCGGCGCCCGGCGGTTCCTGTGGTCGACCCTGGTCATCATCCTGGTCTCCGGCCTCGGGGTCTGGTTCACCGGCTCACCCAACTCGGTGGTGGTCGGCGCGAGCGGGGTGATCTTCGGCTACCTGGGCATCCTGCTCACCCGCGGCATCGTCGAGCGCAGTTGGTGGAACTTCGCCGTCTTCCTGCTCGTCGGCCTGCTCTACGGCTGGCAGCTCGTCGGCATCCTCCCCACCGACGAGCGGATCTCCTGGCAGGGGCACCTGTTCGGGTTGCTCGGCGGCGTGGTGGCCGCGATCCTGTTCCGCCGCCGCCGACCCACGGTGGACGGTCCGGACTACTCGGGATCCACCCTCAGCCTGCCCTGACCTGCTTGTCGGCGCGCCCCTGGGACATGCTTGCCCGACCGCCGCGCCCCGCCTACCGTCGAGATCAGCACGCGTTGATCCGCGAGCGGAAAGCGACGGTACGCCATGCGCGAGGTCGATGTCGCCGTGATCGGAGCCGGTCCCGCCGGCCTCTTCGCCGCGTACTACGCCGGGTTCCGGGGCCTGTCCGTGGCGGTGATCGACGCCCTTCCGGAGCCGGGCGGCCAGGTCACCGCCATGTACCCGGAGAAGCTGATCCTCGACGTGGCCGGCTTCCCCGCCGTCAAGGGTCGTGACCTGGTCGCCAACCTGGTCGCCCAGGCGGCGCCCTTCGCTCCGCGGTACCTGCTCGGCACGAGGGCCGAGAAGCTGTCGTACACCGATGACCGGCCGGTGCTCGGCCTGGCCGGCGGTGAGCAGCTCGGCTGCGGCGCGGTCGTGGTCACCGGCGGGCTCGGCAGCTTCAGCCCACGGCCGCTGCCCTGCGCCGACGGCGCCCCCGGTGCCGGCATCGTCTACTTCGTGACCGACCCGGCCGAGCTGACCGACCGGGACGTGCTCATCGTCGGCGGCGGCGACTCGGCCTTCGACTGGGCGCTGGCCCTGCAACCGCTGGCCCGCTCGGTGACCCTCGTGCACCGTCGGGAGAAGTTCCGGGCGCACGCCTCGACGGTCGCCCGGGTGCTGTCGCTGCCGGTGCGGGTGATCGTGAACGCCGAGGTCACCCGCCTGATCGGGGACGCTGAGGTGACTGGCGCCGAGGTGACCGTGCGCGGCGGCGCGGCCGAGACCCTGCCGGTGGACACGGTTGTCGCCGCCCTCGGCTTCACCGCCGACCTTGGCCCCCTCGCCGAATGGGGGCTCCGGCTCGACCGCCGGCACATCGTGGTGGACAGCGCGATGGCGACGAACCTGCCGAGGGTCTTCGCGGCCGGCGACATCACCGAGTACCCGGGCAAGGTGCGCCTGATCGCCACCGGCTTCGGCGAGGCCGCCACGGCCGTCAACAACGCGGCGGTCGCCATCGACCCGAGCGCGCACCTGTTCCCCGGGCACTCCTCCGACGTGGGCTGACGGTCGGTATCGCACACTGACCGGTTCGTGTCCGGTTCGAGACGGGTCGAATGGACCCTGAGGGAATGACGGGGACCGGGAAGGCACGTGATGGCGCACCCACGACGCTGGCCTGGCTCTGCCACCCGACGACTCTGCTCGCGCTCGTCCTCCTGGTCCTCAACGACCGGCTGTGGAAGGCGGCGTATCCGGGCCTGGTGACGGGCAAGCTGAGCGACGTGGCGGGCCTGGTGCTCGCTCCGCCGCTGGTCGCGGTGCTGCTCACGCTGCTGGCGCCGCGGCTGCCGGCCCGCAGGGCCGCGCTGGTCGGCCTGGTCGCGGTGGGCGCCGGATTCGCGGTGGTCAAATCCAGTGGGTACGCCGCTGAGCTGGCCTCCTCGGCCTGGACCGCACTGGCGGGACCGTCACTGGTCCGGGCCGACCGGACCGACCTGTTCACGCTGCCGGCACTCGGCCTGGCGTGGTGGAGCTGGACGCGGGCGCGGAGGCGACCCGTGCGGCACCGGACGGCCCGGCTGGTCCGGTTGCTGGTGGTCCTGCCACCGGCGGTGTTGGCGGTGGCCGCCACCAGTGCGGCCTGGTTTCCGTACGCGCTGGGTACGACGATGCTTGACGGCCGTCCGGCGATCTCGGTCGGCGAGGGCTCCGAAGACGCGTCGTTCTGGCCGGACGACCCCGCCGACGGCCAGTGGGCGGTCAGCAACGACGGGGCGGTGACCTGGCGCAACGCCACCGTTGACGAGACGGGACGGCTGAACAGCCAGGACTCCCCGCGTCAGCGGGCGTGTGCGCCGGAAGACCCACGGCGCTGCTACCGGGTGATACCGGGGCACCTTCGGGTGGAGCAGAGCGACGACGCCGGCGTGACCTGGCAGGTTGCCTGGGAGGTGCCGGACCCGCGGCGCGACGCGTTGGCCCAGCGCTATCCGGCCCCCGGCGACGCCCGCCGTCACTTCTCCTCCCGGGAACTGGTCGTCTATCCACACCTGGGCGGCGGCCACGAGGTGCTGGTCGCGAACGGTCGGGACGGCTTCCTGCGTCGCCTGTCGGACGGCGGGTGGCGGCGCGCCGGGTTCCTCGGTGAGCAGCCGTCCGCGACTGGTCCGCCCGAACTGCCCCCGCTGCGCGACGGCGGGCGGGTCCAACGCGGGGTCGACGTCTGGCTCGCGTTCGGGCTCGCGTTGCTGCTCGGCTGCGTGGTCACCGTATTCGCCGGTCATCTGGCGATCCGACGTGGCGGCGGCGGTCGCGGGTGGGGGATCGCGGGTGCCGTCACGATCGTGCTGGCCGGACTCGTGCTGGATGCCAGCTGGCCCCGGGTCGACGCGACGAGCGTCGTGGTCACGGTGCTGTTCCTGGTCGTGCCGTTGGGCGCGCTGGCGGCGGGCGCGCTGCTTCTCGTCGCGTGGCTCAACTTTGCTCCGGGACACTGGGTCGGGTTGGCCGTGGGTGACCTGCTGCTCACCGTGATCCTGGCCTCGCTACCGCTGGCCGGCTGGGTGAACGGCACACTCGGGCAGACCTGGGTGGCCGTCGCGCTGGCCGGGCTGGCCACCGTGCCGGGCCTGCTGCTGGCGGTCCGGCTCGCGAGGCTGGCCGACCCGGCCCGCGAAGAGAACCGGCGCGACTCGCCGCCCTACCCGCCCTACCGGGTTGCGCCTTGATCCACTCGGGTTCTTGAACATCGGGGCGTCGGAGGCGGTGGGACAGCGCGGTTTCGATGAACCAGAGTGGATCGAGCTGCCAACGGTCACGGCTGGGCGGCGGGTGGGGCCAGGGCGGTTATCAGCACGGCCACCAACGTCAGTGCCGCCCCGAGCAGGCTGTTCACGCTGGGGTGCGAGGCCGCTGTGGGCAGCACCAGATCCAGCAGTACGGCCCCCACGATCTGGCCGGCGATGGTGGCCAGGCCGAGCAGCAGCACACCTGTCGTCCGCACGATCGCGGCGGCGATCGCGATGAACACGATGCCGATCGGGCCGCCCAGGTAGAGCCACGGTTCGTTCGGCGCGTGACCGGTCGGCCAGCCGCGTACGGCGATGTCGACCGCGAACGCGACCAGCAGGGTTGCCGTGCCCACGGCGAAGTTCACCAGCGTGGCGGTCAACGCGCTGTCGGCCGCCCCCCGGACCTGCCCGTTCACCGCCTGCTGCCAGGCGATGCCCACCCCGGCCAGCAGGGGCAGCAGCGCCAGCGCCAGCCCGCCCGGATCGCCGAGCCGGTCACCGACCGCCAGGACGACCGCGAGCACCGTGAGCACCGCGCCGGCCAGGCGCTGTCGGGTGACCGGCTGCCGACCGGTCGGGCCGATGCCGGCGCGGTCGACGGCGAGGCTGCTACCGGACTGGCCGGCCACCACCGCCACGGTGAAGACCGCCACCCCCAGCGAGCCGATGGTGAGCCCCTGCGTGGCCACCAGCAACGCCCCGCACATTCCCCCGAGGCACTGCCACGGGCGCAGCGTGCCGGCCGTGAGGGCCCGCCGTACGGCGAGCAGCCCTCGCCGCCCGCCAGGGGTTGCCGGCACCAGCACCAGCAGCACCACCAGGCCCAGCCCGAAGGAGACCACCGCGGCGGCGAAACCATCGGCCAGGCGTACGCCCAGCTCGCCGTTGATCCGAGACTGCGCCGCCACCGCGACCCCGGCGACCGACGCCAGCGCGACACCGATGATCCGGCGGGTGGCTGGCAGGGTCGGCGGAGCCGCGGTGCCGGTGCCGCTCACTCCTGTTCGGCTAGCGGGCGACCGTCGAAGTCGACCGCGGAGTAGAGCGCCAGCTTCTCCAGCCGGTGGTACGAGTCGATGACCCGGATGGTGCCGCTCTTCGAGCGCATGACGATCGACTGGGTGTACGCGCCGCCGGCCCGGTACCGCACCCCGCGCAGCAGGTCACCGGAGGTGACACCGGTCGCCACGAAGAAGCAGTTGTCCCCGGTGACCAGGTCGTCGGTGCCGAGCACCCGGTCCAGGTCGTGCCCGGCGGCGAGGGCCTTCTCCCGCTCCTCGGCGTCGCGCGGCCACAGCTTGGCCTGCATGGCGCCACCCATGCACTTGAGCGCGCAGGCCGAGATGATGCCCTCCGGGGTGCCGCCGATGCCCATGAGCACGTCGACGTCCGACTCGCCGCGGGCCGCCAGGATGGAACCGGCGATGTCGCCGTCGGAGATGAACCTGATGCCCGCGCCGGTCCGGCGGATCTGGGTGACCAGGTCTTCGTGGCGGCTGCGGTCCAGCACGCAGACGGTCACCTCGGAGACGTCGGTGCCCTTGATCTTGGCGATCCGGCGCAGGTTCTCGCTGACCCCGGCGTTGATGTCGATCACGTCGACGTACGCGGGACCGACCGCGAGCTTCTCCATGTAGAAGACCGCGCTGGGGTCGAACATCGCGCCTCGCTCCGAGACGGCGAGCACCGCGAGGGCGTTCGGCATGCCCTTGCTCATCAGCGTGGTGCCGTCCACCGGGTCGACCGCGACGTCCACCTCCGGGCCGGTGCCGTCGCCGACGTGTTCGCCGTTGAAGAGCATCGGGGCGTTGTCCTTCTCGCCCTCGCCGATCACCACGACGCCGCGCATCTGGATCGAGTTGATCAGTTTGCGCATGGCGTCGACAGCGGCGCCGTCGCCGCCCTCCTTGTCACCCCGGCCGACCCAGCGGCCGGCGGCCATCGCCGCGGCCTCGGTGACCCGGACCAGGTCGAGGGCCAGGTTGCGGTCGAGATCCTGTGGGATCCGGGTCCTGGTGTTCGTCATGACGGCTGCTCCTCCTCGCGACGGTGCGGGGACGGCCGGCGGCGAAGTGGCGTCGCTGCCGGCTTTGTCGCTGATCCTCACACGATGGCCGACCGAGCGCGGGTGCGGGGCGGTGATGGGCCGGATACCGCCGGTCGGGCGGCTGCGAAGATGGCAGGGTGGAACCCGCACAGCCTGCTGACCGCGTACCCGCCGACCAGACGCCGCCCGACGGCCAGCCGCCGGCCGACCTCCCGGACGCCCCCGGCGCCGGGCCCGCCGCGACGGGCCCGGTGGATCCGACGGCACCGACCACCGGCGAGCCGGCCCTGGTCGCCGACGAGGCGACCCCCGTGGCCGAGCCGGCCCACGTCGGACCGGGGCCGGCGGCCCGGCCGTCGCCGCCCCGGGCGGCCGCGACGGCGGGCAAGTCCGAGCGGTCACCCAAGGACATGGCGATCTCGCTGCTGGTGCTGCTCGTCCCGATCGCCCTGCTGCTGGCGTTCTACCGGGGTTTCCTGGGCGGCGACGAGGCCACCACCGTCGACCCCGCCCCGGCGATCGAACAGGCGCGGTCCGCGAACGCGGTCCCGGTGAGCGAGCCGCACGGGCTCGGCTCCGGATGGCGTACGGTCAGCGCCCGCTACCAGAGCGTCGAGGGTGGCGCGACGCTGCGGATCGGCTACCTGACGCCGGAGGGCAGGGGTGTGCAGCTCGTGCAGAGCAGCGTGCCGGCCGAGCGGCTGCTGCCGGCCGAGCTGACCGACCAGGGGCAGCCACAGGGGCCGACCGAGTTGAGTGGGCGCACGTGGCAGCGGTACACGGCCCGGGGGAACCAGCAGGCGCTGGCCCTGCTGGAGCCGACCCGCACGGTGCTCGTGATCGGTGACGCGCGGGACAACGAACTGCGGGAGTTGGCCGGCGCGCTGGGCTGAGGAGTCCACAGTCGAGGAGGCGCACGCCGAGGGGGCCGGTCCGGTACGCTCCCTCGGCTCGGTCCGGCCCGCACGCGGTGGCCGGACCATGTCCCCTTTTGTGAAGTGAGAACTCAGTGAACATTCGACGGTGGAGCTTCGGCTTCCTCGCCGCCACCCTGCTCGTCCCCGGCCTGGCCGCGTGCAAGTCCGACGCTGCCGAGCCGGCCGCCGCCCCGAGCGCGTCCGCTCCGGCCGTACCGGCCGACCCGAAGGAGGCGCTGCTCGCCTCCACGAAGGAGATGGCCAAGGGCGACTTCACGTTCACCATTGCGGGCGCCGACCTGACCGGCGGTGGCCTGGTGCACAAGCCCAGCAACAGCGCGCAGTTGACCATGAAGATGGGCGACGCCTCCCAGGACGTGTCGATGGAGATGGACCTCATCTACATCGACTCGGAGAGCTGGGTGAAGATGGAGCTCGGCGGCGAAATGGCGGCCATGGTCCCCGAGCTGGCGAAGAACAAGGGCAAGTACCAGCACCTCGACAAGACCAAGGCCAAGGAGATCAAGGACTTCCAGCTCGACCCGGAGACGTTCGACCCGGTCGACAGCGAGACCCTGGTCAAGGGCGTGACCGAGGTGCAGAAGACCGGCGAGGGCAGCTACGCCGGCAAGATCGACATCAGCGCCTCCGCGGAGTCGGTCGCCCTCGACGAGGACGTGGTCAAGGCGCTCGGCGCGCAGGCCAAGTCGCTGCCGTTCACCGCCAAGCTGGACCCGCAGGGTCGCCTCACCGAGCTGGTCATCTCGGTGCCGGCCGCCGGCGAGACCGCCGCGCACGACATCAAGATCGGATACGCGGGCTACGGCGCCGGGACCGGCGCCCAGAAGCCGCCGGCGGACAAGGTGGTCGAAGCCCCGGCGGAGACGTACGAGATGTTCAAGTAAGCCGCACGGCGGGCCGGGGCGACCAGAGGTCACCCCGGCCCGCTCTGTTCGGCACCGGTTGCCCGCAAACAACCGGACAACAAGGGTGATTGTCCGACGCGTCGACAGGGAACAAGAAGAGAGCGATCCGGGCGCGCCGCTCGGCCCGGATTGTGCGACGTGGCCGAAGGGCTGCCGCGTCGCCCGGTTTCCGGCGCCGACCAGGTAGTCGGGTGACCCCCTTGGGAGACACGTATGACTGTTCGACGACTGGGTGCCGGCCTGGTAGCCGCCGCCCTGTTCACGCCCGCCCTGGCCGCCTGCGCCGGTGGCACGACCGGCACGGCCGGGTCAACCGCGTCCCCGACGGTGAGCGCGTCCGGGGCGCCGAGCCAGTCCGGCGGTGCGCCGGTGTCCGGCGACGCCAAGCAGGCCCTGCTCGACTCCACCAAGGCGATCAGCGACGGCAACTTCCGGTTCACCCTCTCCGGCGCCGGGTCCACGGCTGAGGGGCAGGTGCACCAGCCGAGTCAGAGCGCCGCTCTGAAGTTCGCCATCGGTGGCCCCTCCTCTGACCTGGCCATGAAGCTCGACGTGATCCACGCCAAGCCGGACAGCTGGGTGAAGCTGGAACTGACCGGCCCCACCGCCGACAGCCTGCCCGCCATCAAGCAGCTCAACCTCGGTAAGTACCAGCACCTCGACCAGGCCCGCGTCAAGGGCAACAAGAACCTCGGCTTCGACTTCGACAAGGTCGACCCGGCCGGCAGCGCGGTGCTGACCCAGGGCATCACCGAGGTCCGCAGCACCGGCACCGGCACGTACGCCGGCACCATCGACGTCACCAAGGCCGCCGAGGCGGGCTCGCTGAACGCCGCCACGATCGCCGCGCTGGGCACCCAGGCGAAGACGGTCCCGTTCACCGCGAAGGTCGACCCGCAGGGCCGGCTGAGCGAGCTGGCGCTGCAACTCCCGGCCTCCGGCCAGACCACGGCCCAGGAGATCAAGATGACGTACTCCGACTACGGCTCCGCCACCCCGGCGCAGAAGCCGCCGGCGGACCAGGTCGTCGAAGCGCCCGCCGAGCTGTACAGCCTGTTCAACTGACCGTCGTACGGGTGGGGTGGCTCCGGCCATCCCACCCGACGGTCAGGCGGACGGTTCCTGACGGGCGGCGTCGATTCGCGCCCGCGCACCGTCCAGCCAGCGCTGGCAGATCACCGCCAGCGCCTCGCCGCGCTCCCACAGCGCCAGCGACTCCTCCAGGGACGTGCCGCCGGCCTCCAGCCGCTCGACCACCGAGGCCAGTTCGGCGCGGGCCTGCTCGTAGCTGAGCCGCTCGTCCGGCCCGGCCTTCGTGTCGTCAGTCATCGCGTCCATCTCAGCACACCCCGGTCGGTGTCACTTCGTCGCCACGTCCCCGCCGACCGTCGCGGCCAGCTCGCCCTCGGCGAGGCGTACCCGGAGCGGGTCGCCCTTGCCGACCTCGGCCGCCGCCCGGACGACGTGCCCGTCGGCGCGCTGCACGATCGCGTACCCCCGGTCGAGCGTCGCGGCGGGGGAGAGGGCGCGCAGTCGGGCCAGGGTGTGCCGCAGGTCGTCGTCGGCGGCCGCGACCCGGTGGTCCAGGCAGCGCCCGGCGCGTTGACGCAGTGCGGCCAGCTCGGTCGCACGGTGCTCCACCATCACCTGCGGCCGGGCCAGCACCGGCCGGGAGCGCAGGCTGTCGAGGCGGTGCGACTCCCGGTCGACCAGGTTGCGCACCGCCCGCTGGAGCCGGTGCCGGGCCTGACCGATGAGGCGTACCTCCTCGGTGAGGTCGGGGACCACCCGCTTGGCCGCGTCGGTCGGGGTGGAGGCCCGCAGGTCGGCGACGTAGTCGATCAGCGGCGTGTCCGTCTCGTGGCCGATCGCGCTGACCACCGGGGTACGACAGCCGAAGACGGCCCGGCACAGTGCCTCGTCGGAGAAGGGCAGCAGGTCCTCGATGCCGCCACCACCCCGGGCGATGATGATCACATCGATGCTCGGGTCCGCGTCCAGGACCTTGAGCGCGTCCACGATCTGCGGCACGGCGGACGGGCCCTGCACCGCCACGTTGACCGTCCGGAACTCCACGGCGGGCCAGCGCCGGCGCGCGTTGGTCAGCACGTCCCGCTCGGCGGCGGACGCCCGGCCGGTGATCAGACCGATCCGGCCGGGAAGGAACGGCAGCCGACGCTTGCGGGCCCGGTCGAACAGTCCTTCGGCGGCGAGCAGCTTCTTGAGCTTCTCCAGCCGGGCCAGCAGCTCACCGAGACCCACCTGGCGGATCTCGTCGGCCCGCAGGCTCAACGTGCCCCGGGCGGCGTAGAACTCCGGCTTGGCGTGCAGCACCACCCGGGCACCCTCGCGCAGCTCCGGCGCGCCGGCGTCGAGCACGTCACGGTTGGTGGTGACGGTCAGGCTCAGGTCGGCGGACGGGTCACGCAGGGTCAGGAAGACGGTGGTGGCCCCGGGACGGCGGCTGATCTGCGCCACCTGCCCGTCCACCCACACCCAGCCCAGCTTGGCGATCCACGCCCCGACCTTCTGCGAGACAACCCGAACCGGCCACGGTTCCTCCGCGCTGCTCCGGCCCTCGCCGCCCCCACCACCCACCCCACCCACACCACTCACCCCACTCACCCCCCAACCCTACGGAGGCCCTCGGTGATCAAGAAGTTTGCGTCGGATCCGGGCGCGTTTCTGACGCGAACCTCTTGATCACCGGGATTTGGGCCCGGGTGCGGGGGGACCAGCGGCACGTACGATGGGGGGGTGACTGATCTCCGGACTGGTAAGCGCGTGCTTTTGGCCAAGCCTCGTGGCTACTGCGCGGGTGTGGACCGTGCGGTGCAGACCGTCGAGGAGGCACTGAAGCTGTACGGCGCCCCGATCTACGTCCGCAAGCAGATCGTGCACAACAAGCACGTCGTGCAGACCCTGGAGTCCCAGGGCGCGATCTTCGTGGAGGAGAACGAGGAGGTGCCGGAGGGCTCGACCGTCATCTTCTCCGCGCACGGCGTGGCGCCCGAGGTCTACGAGCAGGCGCGGGAGCGTTCGCTGAAGGCCATCGACGCGACCTGCCCACTGGTCACCAAGGTGCACCAGGAGGCGAAGCGGTTCGCCGCCGAGGACTACGACATCCTGCTGATCGGCCACGAGGGGCACGAGGAGGTCGTCGGCACCGCCGGTGAGGCGCCCGCGCACATCCAGCTCGTGGACGGCCCGGACGGCGTCGACAAGGTCACCGTGCGGAACCCGGAGAAGGTGGTCTGGCTCTCCCAGACCACGCTCTCGGTGGACGAGACCCTGGAGACGGTCGCCCGGCTCAAGCAGCGGCTGCCACTGCTCCAGTCCCCGCCCAGCGACGACATCTGCTATGCCACCTCCAACCGGCAGCACGTGGTCAAGGAGATCGCACCGGAGTGCGACGTGGTGATCGTCGTCGGCTCGACGAACTCGTCCAACTCGGTCCGCCTGGTCGAGGTCGCCCTGGACGCCGGCGCGCGCGCCGGTCACCTCATCGACTTCGCCCACGAGATCGACGACGCCTGGCTGGCCGACGCCCGCACGGTCGGCGTGTCCTCCGGCGCGAGCGTCCCCGAGGACCTGGTCCGCGATGTGCTGGCACATCTGGCCGAGCGCGGCTTCGCCGACGTCGAAGAGATCACCACCGCCAACGAACGGCTCACCTTCTCGCTTCCGCAGGAGCTGAAGCGGGACATGAAGGCCGCCGCGGCCCGCGGCTGACACGATCCAGCGCCAGCGCGGCGGAACGCCGGGCCCGTCCCGTACGTCGAAGACGGCATGAGGACATTTCGGCTCGTCGTCCCCGCTCTGGTCGTCTGCGCGGCGCTGAGCGCCTGCGGTGAAACCGGCGGTCCCGCCACCCCCGGCGGACCGTCGGCGACGACCGGGCAGCCCGCCTCCGCGTCGCCGAGCACTCCCGCGTCGCCGAGCACCCCCGAGTCGCCCAGCACCCCCGCCCCGCCGATCAAGTCGCCGGGCGGGCCCACCGTCCCGCCGCCGGTCGGCGCCACCGAGCTCACCGGCACGATCACCGCCGGAGTGGAGCCGAACTGCGTGCTCCTCGACGGGTACCTGCTGGTGGGCGGGCCCCGGGATGTGCTGACCGCCGGTGCCCGGGTGACCGTCACCGGCCGGGTGGAGAAGGGCACGATGACCACCTGCCAGCAGGGCATCCCGTTCGTCGTCGAGAGCGCCAACCGGCGTTAGGGAAACGGCCCCCCGTCAGCGGTCGGCGTCGTTGAGCAGCTCCGGAGCCTGCGGCTGGCGCGGGGTCAGCTCGACCTGGGCGGGGGCCGCCAGCTCCTCGTCCGAGACGCCCAGCTCGGCGAGCTTGCGGGCGCTGACCAGCACCCGCGCCTCCAGCGAGCCGACCGCCCGGTTGTACGCGGTCACCGCGCCGGTCAGCGACGATCCGAGCTTGCCCACGTGGTCGCCGAGGGTGGCGAGCCGGCCGTACAGCTCCCGGGCGAGGGTGTGCACCGCCACCGCGTTGCGGGCCAGCGCCTCCTGCCGCCACGAGTAGGCCACCGTGCGCAGCAGCGCGACCAGGGTGGCCGGCGTGGCCAGCACGACGTTGCGGGCGAACGCGTGCTCCAGCAGCGTCGGATCGCGTTGGAGGGCGACGTCGAGGAACGGGTCGGCCGGGACGAACAGCACCACGAACTCGGGCGAGCTGTCGAACGCCGACCAGTACGACTTGGCGGCCAGGGCGTCGACGTGCCCGCGCAGGTGTCGGGCGTGCGCGTCGAGGTAGGTGTCCCGGCCGCGCTCGTCGCGGGCCTCCATGGCCGTCAGGTACGCGTCGAAGGGCGCCTTCGCGTCCACCACCACGGACCGGCCGCCGTGCAGGCGTACCACCAGATCCGGGCGGACGACCTGATCGTCGGTGGCGGCGGTCACCTGCTCGGAGAAGTCGCAGTGCTCCAGCATGCCGGCCGCCTCGACGATCCGGCGCAGTTGGTGCTCGCCCCAGCGGCCCCGCACCTGTGGCGCGCGCAGCGCGGCCACCAGTTGCTTGGTCTCGGTGCGCAGCTCACCGGAGACCACGTTCATCGAGCGGACCTGCTCGCGCAGCTCGGCGTACGCGTCGACGCGGTCGTGTTCCAGCTCGGCCACCCGCTGCTCGTAGCGGCGCAGGCTGTCGTGCAGCGGCGCCACGGCCCGGGCCACCGCCTCCTGGGACTGCGCCGTCGCCTCGTAGCTCAACGCCCGCATGGACTGCTCCAGCCGCCCCTCGCCCTCGCGGGTGGCCGTCAGGGTGGCGTCCAGCCGGGCGATGTCGGCCGCCGACCGGGACCGGGCCGCGTACCAACCCACCGCCCCGCCGGCACCGAGGCAGACGACCACCACCAGCAACGTCGAGACGTCCATCACCGGAGCTTGCCAGACGGGTGCGACGTGACACCCGGGGGTACGTTCGTTGACATGGAAGCTCTGCTGTGCCTGGTGGTCGTCGTCGCCGCCGTGGTGGGTGCCGGCCTGCTCGCCTACTCCCGGTCCAATGCTCAGCGGCGTGTCGCGCTCGGCGACGCCCGCGCCGAGGCGCAACGGTGGTACGAGCGCCTCGGCGGCCAGTTGATGACCCTGCAGGGTGAGGAGCCCGCCGTCCGGCAGGCGCTCGCCGACGCGGGGGAGCGCTACAACGCGGCCGGCTCGCAGTTGGAGCAGGCGCGGACGCCGAACCAGTTCGCGCTCGCCCGGGAGACCGCGCTGGAGGGGTTGGCGTACATCCGGGCGGCGCGGACGGCGCTGGGCATCGACCCCGGCCCCGAGGTGCCGGCGCTGGCCGCCGCGCGGGGCGTCGGGCAGCTCACCAAGGAGCGCGAGGTCGACGTGCAGGGCCAGACCTTCCGGGCGGGCCCGCAGCCCGGTCGGGACACGCCCTACTACTACCCGGGTGGGCGGTACCAGGGTCGGCCGGTGCCGGCCGGTTGGTACTCGACGCCGTGGTGGAAGACCGCGCTGGGCGCGGGCGCCGGCGTGCTCGGCGGCATGCTGATCGCCGACGCGCTGTTCTCGCCGGCCTTCGCCGATCCGGGGTACGGCTACGACCAGGGCTACCAGGAGGGCTTCGGCGACGGCGCCGACTACGCCGACGACCAGGGCGGCGACGCTGGTGACCAGGGCGGCGACTACGGCGACCAGGGCGGCGACTTCGGTGGTGGCGACCAGGCGGGTGACTTCGGCGGCGGCGACTATGCCGGTGGTGACTTCGGCGGCGGCGGTTTCGGTGGCGGCGACTTCGGTGGTGGTGGCGATTTCGGCGGCGGCGACTTCGGCGGTGGTGACTGGTGACGGGCGCGGAGCGCTGAGCGACATACGAAACGGGCCCCGGTCGACTCGACCGGGGCCCGTTGCCGTGCTGTCTGGTCAGCCGGTGTTGCGCATGCCGGCGGCGATGCCGTTCACGGTGGTGAGCAGCGCCCGTTCCAGGGCCGTGCCGTCGCTGGGAGCGCGTCGACCACCCGGTGCGGTGGCGACCGCCCGGCCCGCCGCGCCGGACTCCCGGTACTGGCGCAGCAGCGCCACCTGGAGGTGGTGCAGCGGCTCCAGGTAGGTGTCGCGCACGGCCAGGGTGCGCTGGAGCACCGGGGAGTTCTCCAGCAGGGCCGGCGAGGCGGTGACGGCCAACACCTCGCGCTTGGTCAGCTCGTACTCCTGCTCGATCTTCTCGAAGATCGGGTGCAGCTTCTTCGGCACCAGCGTCTCGACGTACCGACGGGCGATGCTCAGGTCGGTCTTGGTCAGCATCATCTCGACGTTCGACAGGAACGTGCGGAAGAAATGCCAGTTGCGGTGCATCTCGGCCAGCACGTCCGCCAACCCGGCCTCGCGGGCGGCGGCCAGGCCGGAGCCGACGCCGAACCAGCCCGGCACGATCTGTCGGGTCTGCGTCCACCCGAACACCCACGGGATGGCCCGCAGCCCGGACAGGCCGGCGCCGGTGTTGGGACGCTTCGCCGGCCGGGAGCCGATGTTCAGCGCGCCGAGCAGTTCGGTGGGGGTGGACGCCCAGAAGTACGCCGGCAGGTCCGGGTCCTCGACGAGCGACCGGTACGACCGGAAGGCCGACTCGGACACCACGTCCATCGTCGCGTCCCAGCGTTCCAGCATCTCGGCCGGCTGCCGGGGCGCGGTGTGCAGCAGCGTCGCCTGGAGCACCGCGGCGAGCGTCAGCTCCAGGTTCTCCCGGGCCAGCGACGGCAGCGTGTACTTGTCGGAGATGACCTCGCCCTGCTCGGTCACCTTGATCGCGCCGTCCAGCGTGCCGTACGGCTGGGCCAGGATCGCCTCGTGGGTGGGGCCACCGCCGCGCCCGACCGTACCGCCGCGACCGTGGAAGAGCCGCAGGTGTACGCCGTGCCGGGCGGCCACGTCACGCAGCGCCCGCTGGGCCCGGTGGATCGACCACTGGCTGGTGGTGATCCCCGCCTCCTTGTTGGAGTCGGAGTAGCCGAGCATGACCTCCTGCACGTCGCCACGGGCCGCGACCAGCGCCCGGTACGCGGGCAGTGACAGCAGCTCGTCGAGGATCTCGCCGCCGGCGTTCAGCTCGGCCGGGGTCTCCAACAGCGGCACGAAACCGATGCGGGCCCGGCCGCTGTGCACGTCGACCAGCCCGGCCTCGCGGGCGAGCACCACGGCGGCCAGCACGTCGTCGACGCCCAGGGTCATCGAGATGATGTACGACTCGATGACCTCCGCGCCGAACCGGTCCTGCGCCTCGCGGATCGTGCTGAACACGTCGAACGTCTTGCGGGCCGACTCGGTCAGCGGGGTGTCCAGGGTGGACAGCGGTCGCCGGCCGGTCAGCTCGTCGGCGAGCAGCTTGGTGCGCTCCAACCGGCTCAACGCCGGGTAGTCCGGCACCTCGCCGACCGCCTCGTAGAGCTGGGTGAGCACCTCGTGGTGCTTCTCGGCGTGCTCCCGGACGTCCATGGTCGCCAGGTGCAGGCCGAACGCGGACACCGTCCGGATGGTGGAGGCCAGCCGGCCGACGGCCGTGAGCTGCCCCGAGTTGCGGGCCAGCGACGCGCGCAGCAGGTCCAGGTCGGCGATCAGCTCGGCCGAGCCCCGGTAGTCCCGACCCGGCACGTGGGCCGTGCCCTGGCGCAGCCGCTGCCGGGTGTTGGCCAGCTTGGCCTTCACGCAGCGCGCCTTGAGCCGGTAGGGCTCCTCGGCGTTGACCCGGCGGAACCGGGCCGCCACCTCGGGTAGCGCGTCGAGGTCGGCGGCGAGGCTGGCGGAGAGGTCGAGCGACACCCCGCGCAGCCGGCGCGAGACCGAAACCTCGTTGATCAGGTGGTCCATCGCCTTCTCGGTGGCGGCGATGCCGTGCTCGTGCTGGATGGTCAGCACCTCGCGGGTGACCGCCGGGGTGACGAACGGGTTGCCGTCGCGGTCGCCGCCGATCCAGGTGCCGAAGCTCAGTGGGCGGGCCGTCGGCGACGTCTCCACGCCGAGGGTCCGCAGGGTGTCAGCCAGGTCGTCGAGCACCTGCGGCGCGGCCTCGGCGTACAGGTCCCGCAGGTAGTAGATGGCGTTGCGGGCCTCGTCGGTCGGGTCCGGCCGGTCCAGCCGCAGCTCGTCGGTCTGCCACATGAGGTCCAGCAGCTCGGCCAGCCGGCGGTTGGCCGGGCCCTCGTCGCTCGCGCCGTAGAGGATCGCGTTGGCGGTCTCGGTGTCCAACTCGTCGGCGATGGCCCGCAGCTTCGACAGGATCGAGCGGCGGGCCGCCTCGGTGGGGTGGGCGGTGAAGACCGGCCGGACCGCCAGCCGGCGGGCGACGGCGGCGATCTCCTCGGCCGGCACGCCGCGCTCGGCGATCATCTTGGCTGCCTGGTCGAGCCAGCCGCCCTGCACGGCGCGGCGGCGGCGCAGGTCCCGTGCGCGGTGCACCTGCTCGGTGATGTTGGCCAGGTGGAAGTAGGTGGAGAAGGCGCGGGCCAGCTTGGTCCCGGTGGTCACGTCGAGCCCGCCGAGCCGCTGGGCGGCGGCCGGGACGTCGGAGCGTACCTGGGCGCGGATCTCCTCGACGAGGTCGAGGAGCGGGCGGCCCTCCTGGCGGGCCAGGGTCTGGCCGAGGAGGGTGCCGAGCCGGCGGATGTCGGCGCGCAGCGCGGCGTCCGGGCCGTCGTGGTCGTGCTGGTCGGTCACGATGCGCTCCTTACGTGAGTACGAAGGACAGCGCTGTCCGACTCCCTGGATGGTATCCGCGTCTGGCCCTCCGGCAGGAGGGGCTCCGGGCGCGCCGCGTCGTGAGACGGAACACCCCGGAGATCACCTCAGGGTCTTGCGCGGGTGCCTGCCCGGCCTCCCCGCACCACGGTCGCGGCGAGCAGGGCCGCCAGGGCGACCACCGCCCACAGCGCCAGCCCGGTCAGGGGCCAGCCGATCGACCGTCGGTCGAAGTACACCGCCGACTTGACCAGATCGGTGGCGAGTCCGGGCACGTTCCACCGGTGCATGCCGCGCAGCCAGGTGGGCAGGAACTCCGGGGCGTAGATGCCGCCGGAACCCGGATTGCCGAGCACCACCAGCAGCAGGATCACCAGTCCGGTGCCGAGTACGCCCAACCAGCCCTGCACGGCGGCGGCCACCATCGCGGCGGCGAAGGCGGCGAGCATGCCGGTGCCGGCGACGGCCGGCAGGTCGTGGTGCCAGACGTCCAGCACCGGGCCGACGATCACCGCGCCGGCGATGCCGAGCACGACGCTGTAGACGGCGAGCGCGCCGATCCGTACGCCCGCGCGGCGCAGGGTGCGCGGCGTGGTGCCGACGGAGATGCCGAGCGCGGTCGAGGCCAGGTACCCGCCGAGGACGCACCCGATCGCCAGGTAGAACGGGACCAGACCGCGCGGGTCGGTGTCGGCGACCGGCACCTCGTCGGCCACCCGCAGTGGCATCCGGGCCTGTTCGGCGGCGGCGGTGAGGACCTGCACGACGACCTCGGTGGCGGCCGGCGCGCTGGCGCTGGCGGTGGTCAGGACGAACCCGCCGTCGGGGGTGGAGCCGAGTACCCCGTACACCTCGCGGCTGGTCAGACCGTCGTCGGCGGCGCCCGGGTCGGCGTACTCGATGGCCTTGATCGTGTTGGTCCGGTCGCGAACGGCGGTCAGGACCGTTCGTGCGGCCTGGTCGCCGCTCGCCACGCCGACCGGCACGTCGCGGGGGTGGGGTTGGTGCAGGGCGCCGACGTACGCGGCGATGAACGCGACGGCCAGCGCCAGGGTGCCGAGCAGCAGTCCGGCGGTACGAGGGATCTGGTCGCGTATCCGGACCTCCGGCGACTCGTCCACCAGGCCAGCCTAGGGTGCGGTTTGTCCTGCTTGGGGCTTTTCCGCCGGTGGGCGTCCGATCCTGACCGCCATCCGGCGCAGACGAGCAATTTTCTTCAAGACCTGTTCAAGGTGTCACGGCGACGATGGTTCTCGTCGGTCCGGAGGTCCCCTGCCCAGGGTGGCCGACCCGGAGCCCGCGGGCCTGTTCGGGGAGGCCCGAAGCCCGGTGCGGACCCGCGCCCAGGGAGGTGCCGTACGCCCCCAGGTACGGCACCTCCACCGCGTCCGGTGTCAGGCGGTGACGCTCGGGTCCGACCCGGCGGGGGCGAGCAGTCGACGCAGGCGCGCGGGTGGATGACCCACCTGCTCGCGGACCACCCGGGTCAGGTGCGCCTGGTCGGCGAAGCCGTACTCGGTGGCGAGCGCGCCCAGCGGACGGCCGTCGGGCTCGGCGAGGGTGTCCAGTACGGCGCGCACCCGAAGGCGGTTGCGGTAGGCGGTCAGGCTGCTGCCGGTCACCCGCTGGAACACCCGGCTGAGGTGGTGCGGTGAGCTGCCCACCTCCCGGGCCACCTCGCCCAGGCCGAGGGTGAAGCCGGAGTGGGCCAGCACCTCGCGCGCCCGGTCGGCGAGCCGCCGGTGCGCGGCCAGCGTCGCCGGCCGTCGGCGGACGGCCCGCTCGACCTCGGCGTCCACCTCGTCGGCGGCGAGGTCGCTGTGGTGCAGCAGGCGGGCCAGGAACCGCTGGAGCCGTTCGGCCATCTCGAACCGGTCGAGCCCGCGCCGGAACTCGGCCACCAGCAGCCGGTGCGCCAGGTCCAGCGTGGCGTCCGAGGTGCCCGCCCAACCGCTCCGGTCCATCCAGCGCTGGGCGTCCGGCCGGTCCGCCAGCACCGACGGATCGATCTCCAGGCAGGTGTACGAGTCGCCGCAGCCGAACGGATGCGCCACGGCCATGTCGTCCCCGGGCCGGGTGAGCAGCACCGAGGTGGCGTCGGAGAGCTCGACCCGCCCGTTGAGCCGACGCCGGTACGCCCCGGACCGGCCCAGCATGATCTTGTGACGGTCCTGGGTGACGGTCTCCGTCCACCCGTGGTTCTCGACGATGCAGCGCACCTGGTAGATCAGCATCCCGTCCGGGTGCCCGAGCACCCGCCAACGGGCCGGGGTGGTGTGCCGACGCGGATCACTACCGAATCCCTCAGCGGGCACAGCTTCCCCCGACTCCCGACCTGCTCGGCACCGCACGGCGTTCCGTGACCGTCACGGCCTCAGCTCTTGACCACAGCTCTCGACCACGGCTCTCGGCCCTAGCTCTCGACCTCAGCTCTCGACCACGGCGAAGGCGCGGACCGGGAAGGTGCCCATCCCGGCCACCATCGGCGGCGCCGCGGTGAACCGGAACCCGGTCGGCGGCAGCGCGCCCAGGCCGGTCAGGTGCTCCACGACCGGGATGCCGGCGGCGAGCAGGACGCTGTGCGCGGGGCGTACGCCGTTCGCCGCCGGGCTCATGTCGTCGATGTTGATCGAGTCGATGCCGACCAGGGCCGCGCCCGCGTCGGCCAGTGCCCGCGCGCCGTCCTCGCTCAGGTACGGCGCCTCCGGCGCGGCGTACCGCTCGGCGCCGAAGTGCGCGTCCCACCCGGTGTGCAGCAGCACCGCACGCCCGGCCACCTCGTACGGTGCCAGCAGCAGCCGATCCACGGCTCGGGTGTCGGCCGGTACCCGGACCACCACCCCGGGCAGGTCGGCGAGGCGGTCCAACGACACCCCGGTCAGATCCTCGCGACCGGCCCAGCGGTGGGCGGGGGTGTCCACGTACGTGCCGGTGTTGGCGATCATGTCGATCCGGGCCACGTGGAACTCGGTGCCCGGCGCGTACCGCTCCCGGGACGCCGCGTACGTCAGCCAGTCGGTGACCCGCGGACCCGGCCACCCGGGCAGGGTGGTCATCCCGTCGCTGATGACGTGGCTCAACTCCACCAGCCGGCGACCGCCGCCGGTCGGGGCGACGGCGCGGCCACCCTTGTGCGGTTCCTCGATGATCGTTTTCGCGCTGATCCGGACCTCGGCGACCATGAGCAGCCCGAGATGCCGGACGAAGAGCGCGGCCAGATCGTCATCGGTGATCTCCGGCCCAGGGATGTCCAGCCGGAACCCCTCGGTCCGCAGCCCGCCTCCGTTGGCGAAGCTGACCTCCGCGTCGAACTGCGCCCGCCACTGCTCACCCATCCCCGCACTCGACCACGGCGTCCCGCCCCGGTCAAGATCCGCGCGGACTCGCGCTGTACGCATCGGCTCGCGCTGTACGCATCGGCTCGCGCTGTAGCGCATGCGCACGCGGCAAGTCTGCGGGCGCGGGGCAAGATCGCGGGCGCCGGGCAAGATCCGCGCAACTTCCCCGTTATTGCTGTCTCCGACGCGTCTGAAGCAGCAGTATCCCCGAAGTTGTGAGGATCTTGGGCGCGGGGCGCGGGGCGCGGGGCGCGGGGCGCGGGGCGCGGGGCGCGGGGCGCGAGGCGCGAGGCGCGAGGCGCGGGGCACGAGGCGGAGCGGGGCGCGGGGCGGAGCGGGGCACGAGGGCACGGGGCACGAGGGCGCGAGGGCGGGCGACGCGAGGGCGTGGGACCTGGGCGGAACGGGGTGGGTGTCGGTGGACGGGGATAGGCTTGTGGGGTGCGCACCCCCCGTCCGACTGGGCGAGGGGCCCGCCGTCGTGTGCGTCGACTCCCCTGGAAGGACTCCCTTGCTCACCGGTCTGTTCTCCGCCGCCCTGGCCGACCCCGGGCTGGCCCGGGCGCGTGACCTGGCGCGCTCCGGTGCCGCCCAGGTCGATGGCCTCGACATCACCGCTCCTGCCGCGCTGCGCCCGTTCGCCGTCGCGGCCGTCGCCGCGGACACCGGCGGGGCCGGGCGACCCGTGCTGGCCGTGACCGCCACCACCCGCGAGGCCGACGACCTGGCCGCCGCGCTCGGCGGGCTGCTGCCGCCGGAGCAGGTGGTGGTCTTCCCCTCCTGGGAGACGCTGCCGCACGAACGGCTCTCCCCCCGATCGGACACGGTGGGCCGACGGCTGGCCGTGCTGCGCCGCCTCGCGCACCCCGAGTCGGCCGACGCGCACGGCCGGACGGGTCCCCTGCGGGTGGTGGTCGCCCCGGTCCGGTCGCTGCTGCAACCGCAGCTCAAGGGCCTCGGTGACCTGGAACCGGTGCAGCTCGCGGCCGGCGAGGAAGCGGACCTTGAGGTGGTCGCCCGCCGACTCACCGACATGGCGTACGCCCGGGTCGACCTGGTCACCAAACGCGGCGAGTTCGCGGTGCGCGGCGGCATCCTGGACGTGTTCCCGCCCACCGACGAGCACCCGTCCCGGGTCGAGTTCTGGGGCGACGAGGTGGAGGAGATCCGCACCTTCGCGGTCGCCGACCAGCGCACCATCGAGCAGGTGCCGCTGCTGTGGGCGCCGCCCTGTCGGGAGCTGCTGCTGACCCCAACAGTGCGCGAGCGGGCCGCCGCGCTCGCCGAGCAGCACCCCGAGCTGGCCGAGATCCTGGACAAGCTGGCCGAGGGTATCCCGGTGGAGGGGATGGAGTCGCTGGCCCCGGTGCTGGTCGGCCCCGACTCGCTGGAGCTGCTGCTGGACGCGATGCCGGCCGGCACCCACGTCCTGCTGTGCGACCCGGAGCGCATTCGCACGAGGGCGCACGATCTGGTGCGTACCTCTGAGGAGTTTTTGCAGGCCTCCTGGGCCGCCGCCGCGGTCGGCGGCCAGGCCCCGGTGGACGTCGGCGCCGCCGCCTTCCGCACCCTGGCCGAGGTACGCGCCACCGCCGGCACGCTCCGCCAGCCCTGGTGGACGCTGTCCCCGTTCGGATTGGTCGAGGCGGAGACCGCCGAGGCGCGGCAGCCCTGGGAGGACGCGCCCGAGCAGGCCAGCGTCACCCCGGACGACGCCATCGCGGTGACCCTCGCCGCCCAGCCCGCCCCGCTCTACCACGGCGAGACCGCGCGGGTCGTCGACGACCTCAAGCGCTGGGCCGGCGAGGGCTGGTCGATCGCGCTGGTCTTTGAGGGGCACGGCCCCGCCCAGCGTGCCGTGGAGGTCCTGCGCGACGCGGGCCTGGGCGCGCGGCTCACCGAGGAGGTGCCCACCGCACCCGCCCCCGGCGACCTGGTCGTCACCTGTGGCGCGCTGACCAGCGGATTCGTCGACGAGGCGTCCCGTTTCGTGCTGCTGACCGGTAACGACGTGACCGGTGGCCGGGGCACCTCGACGCGGGACATGCGCAAGATGCCGAGCCGCCGGCGCAACACGATCGACCCGCTGGAGCTCAAGGCCGGCGACTACGTGGTGCACGAGCAGCACGGCATCGGTCGGTACGTCGAGCTGGTGCAGCGCACCGTCAACGGCGCCAGCAGGGAATACCTGGTCATCGAGTACGCGGCCAGCAAGCGCGGCCAGCCCGGCGACCGGCTGTTCGTCCCCACCGACCAGCTCGACCAGCTCTCCCGTTACGTGGGCGGTGAGCAGCCGGCCCTGCACAAGATGGGCGGCTCGGACTGGCAGAAGTCCAAGGCCCGTGCCCGCAAGGCGGTCCGGGAGATCGCCGCGCAGCTCATCCAGCTCTACGCCGCTCGCAAGGCGTCCAAGGGCCACTCGTTCGGCCCGGACACCCCGTGGCAGCGCGAGTTGGAGGACGCCTTCCCGTGGCAGGAGACGCCCGACCAGCTCGCCGCGATCGACGAGGTCAAGCGGGACATGGAGCAGACCGTCCCGATGGACCGGTTGATCTGTGGCGACGTCGGCTACGGCAAGACCGAGATCGCGGTGCGGGCGGCGTTCAAGGCCGTGCAGGACGGTAAGCAGGTGGCGGTGCTCGTGCCGACGACCCTGCTGGTGCAGCAGCACTACAACACGTTCGCCGAGCGGATGAGCCAGTTCCCGGTGCAGATCCGGCAGCTGTCGAGGTTCCAGACCGCCAAGGAGACCGAGCGGACGCTGGAGATGGTCGCCGACGGCACCGTCGACATCGTCATCGGCACGCACCGGCTCCTGCAGACGGCGACGCGGTTCAAGCAGCTCGGGCTGGTGATCGTCGACGAGGAGCAGCGTTTCGGTGTCGAGCACAAGGAGCACCTGAAGACGCTGCGCGCCTCGGTGGACGTGCTCAGCATGTCGGCCACCCCGATCCCGCGCACCCTGGAGATGGCGATCACCGGCATCCGGGAGATGTCCACCATCGCCACCCCGCCGGAGGAGCGGCACCCGGTGCTCACCTTCGTGGGCGCGCAGGACGACCGGCAGGTCGCCGCGTCCATCCACCGCGAGCTGCTGCGCGACGGGCAGGTCTTCTACCTGCACAACCGGGTCGAGTCGATCGACCGGGCGGCGCGGCGGCTGCGCGAGCTGGTGCCCGAGGCGCGGGTGGCCGTGGCGCACGGGCAGATGGGCGAGGAGGCCCTGGAGAAGGTCATGGTCGGCTTCTGGGAGAAGGAGTTCGACGTCCTGGTCTGCACGACCATCGTGGAGTCGGGCATCGACATCCCGAACGCCAACACCCTGATCGTCGAGCGGGCCGACCTGCTCGGGCTGGCCCAGCTGCACCAGATCCGGGGTCGGGTCGGCCGGGGCCGGGAGCGGGCGTACGCGTACTTCCTCTACCCGCCGGAGAAGCCGCTCACCGAGCACGCCCACGAGCGGCTGGCCACCATCGCGCAGCACACCGAGCTGGGCGCCGGCATGTACGTCGCGATGAAGGACCTGGAGATCCGGGGTGCCGGCAACCTGCTCGGCGGTGAGCAGTCCGGGCACATCGAGGGCGTCGGCTTCGACCTGTACGTGCGGATGGTCGGCGAGGCGGTCTCCGCGTTCAAGGGCGAGCGCCAGGAGGAGGAGACCGACGTCAAGATCGACCTGCCGGTCGACGCGCACCTGCCGCACGACTACGTGGGCGTGGAACGCCTGCGCCTGGAGATGTACCGCAAGCTCGCCGAGGCGCGCGACGAGGACCGCCTGCGCGAGGTCGTCGCCGAGATGACCGACCGGTACGGCGAGCCGCCCGCCCCCGTGCAGAACCTGGTGGCGGTGGCCCGGTTCCGCCTGCTGGCCCGCCGGTACGGCCTGTCCGACGTGACCATGCAGGGCAAGCACATCCGGTTCGGGCCGCTGCCGCTGCCGGACTCGAAGCAGATGCGGCTCAAGCGCTACCACCCGGACGCGGTCTACAAGCAGGCCACCGACCAGGTCAGCGTGCCCCGGCCGAGCACCCGTCGGATCGGTGGCGAACCGCTGCGCGACCAGGCGTTGCTCGAATGGTGTGCGCAACTGCTCGCCGACGTCCTGGGCGCCCCCGCGCCGCTCGCCGCCGCGCCCGCGTGACGGTCCCGTACGCGGGCGAGGCGCGTACGCGAGCCGGGTTGTGGCCGCGACGTCGGCGCGGTGAGGTGGGGGCCGTCACAGCGTGGGAGAGGGCATGAGAGAGTGACCGGTATGCGTGCTCGCCGTGTGATCGTCGCCGCCAGCGTCGCGGCCCTGGCTGCCCTCTCCCTCGCTGCCTGCGGCAGATCCGCGCCGAGCGTCGCCGCCTATGTCGGTGACACCACCTACTCGGTGGACCGGGTCGACACCCTCTTCGCGGAGGCGCAGGCGAAGTACGAGACGAACGCCCGAGCGGCGTTCGCGCAGCAGAACGGCCCGTCGGCAACTCCCTCGCCCGATCAGCTGCGTTTCAAGGCGACCCGGCAGGACATGCTCAACCTGCTCGTCGGCCTCGACCTCGCCAAGCGAGTGGTCGCGGAGAAGAACATCACGGTCAAGGACCAGATCAAGGCCGACGAGTTGGGTCAGAGCCTCCAGGTCCCCGGCTCCGAGTACGCGAAGCTCGCGGCCGACTGGTACAACCACTTCTCCGCCCTGCAGGCGGGTCTGCCGCCGGCCGAGTTGACCGACGACGAGCGTTCGGCAATCTACGACGCTCTGGTGAAGAGCGGGGTCGCTTCCGCCGGTTGGTCCGTCGAGGAGCAGCGCGAGCGGTTCGGGGCACCGGAGATCGCTCCGCAGGTGAACGCGGTGGTGGCGCTCAGCACGGCCTTCAAGGAAGAGGTCAAGCGGGAGGACGTCACCGTCAATCCGCGCTACTCGTCGTTGGAGATTCCGGCCCTGTTCCAGGTGCCGAACCAGGGCACTGCTCTGTACGACCTGCCCTACCTGGACCGGGCCAGCAGCACGGTCACCGACGTCTCCACCCCGGACGTGTCGCCGTCGCCGTCGAGCCCCAACCCGGACGCCGAGGGTACGGCCAGCTGAGCATGACGGCACGGATCGTCCTGCTGGTCACCTCGCCCCGGCTGCCGGCCGGCCTGCTGACCTCGGCGGCCTGGGACGTCGTACGCCAGCATCCGGTGCTGACCGGCGCGGAGAGCGAGTTGACCACGGCCGTGCGGCAGGCGGGCGCCGAGGTGACCGTCGTGGCCGGCCCGGCCACGCAGGCGTTGCTGGACATGGTCGCGGCGCACGGTACGGCGGTCTGGCTGGCCGGACCGGCCGGGGACGAGTCGTTGGCAAGGGAGTTGGGTCTGCGGCTGGCCCGGGAGCCGGGGCTCGCCGAGATGGAGCTGATGTACGGCTCGTGGGATCCGCCGGGGGCACGGCTGCTCGACGCGGTGGCCGTGCTGGACCGGCTGGCCTCGCCGGGCGGTGACCCGTGGAAGCGGGCGCAGACGCACCGTAGCCTCGCGGGTTACCTGCTGGAGGAGAGCTACGAGGCGTACGACGCGATCAGCGCCGACGACACCGACGCGCTCCGCGAGGAGTTGGGCGACGTGCTGCTCCAGGTGGTGCTGCACGCGCGGCTCGCCGAGGAGCTGCCCGAGGGTGAGCGGTGGAACATCGACGACGTGGCCGGTGGCCTGGTCGACAAGATGATCCGGCGCAATCCGCACGTCTTCGCCGGTGCGGAGGCGGGCACGCTGGAGGAGATCACCGCCAACTGGGAGCGGATCAAGCGGGTCGAGAAGGCGCGCGACTCGGTGTTGGACGGCGTGGCGTTCAGCCAACCCGCCCTGTCCCTGGCCGCGCAGATCCTCGACCGCGCCGCCCGCGCCAACCTGACCGTCGAAACCCCGTCCCCCGACACGGGGCTGGACGAGGAGGAGCGCCTAGGCGCCACCCTCCTGACCCTGGTCTCAGAAGCCCGCAGGGCCAACCTCGACCCAGAGGCAGCCCTGCGCCGCGCGACCCTGACCCACGCCGAATCCATCCGCGCCGCCGAACGAGGTTGATCAAGAGGTTCGCGTCAGGATCCGGCTCGTATCTGACGCGAACCTCTTGATCAACACGGCTGGGTGCGGGGTGGTCGGTAGGGTTGTCCGGTGGAAGCGTTTGGGGTACTGGCTGAGCGGGTTGTCGAGGCATTGCTGGAGGCGCGGCCGGGGGTTGCCACCTCGGCTGGCGATCATCGGTTCGACGATCGGCTTCCTGACCTGTCCGCCGACGCGTTAGCCGCCGACCGGGTGATGCTCACCGACGCGGCGAACGCACTCTCCGAACTGGACCCGGACGCGCTCGACGTCGACGAGCAGGTCGACCACGCGCTGCTCACCTCCTTCGTCGACCGGGAGCTGTTCGAGCTCACCGAGATCCGGTCGCACGAGTGGGACCCCCTGTTCCACAACCCCGGCCCGCTGCTGCACCCCCTGCTGGCCCGCCCGTACGCCCCGGCCGAGGTGCGCCTGACCCAGCTCGTCGGTCGGCTCGCCGCCGTACCGGATGCCCTCGCCACCGCACGCGCGACGCTGCGGGACATGCCGCGGATCCACGCGGAGACGGCGGTCGGGCAGTTCACCGGCACGGCCGCGCTCATCCGTGACGAGCTACCGGGCCTGATCGCGCAGGTGCCGGGCGGCTTCGAGCGGGTCGAGTCGGCGGCGACCGCCGCGATCGCCGCGCTGGACGAGTTCGTCGCCTGGCTGCGGGTCCGGTTGGCCGCCGACGCCGGGCCCGGCCGCGACCCGCGCCTGGGCCGCCGCCGCTGGGAGGCGCGGCTCTGGCACACCCTCGACACCGAGCTGGGGGCCGCCGAGATCCAGCGCCGGGCCTGGGCCAACCTGGACCGGGTCACCGAGGAGATCCGCGCGGCGGCCGTCGAGCTGGTCGGTGGTCCGGCCGACGACGAGACGGTACGCCGGGCGCTGGACCTGTTGGCCGCCGAGCACCCGGACGACTCGACGATCGTCGAGCTGGCCGGTGTGACCCTGGACGAGGCGACCGATTTCGTCCGGCTGCACGACCTGGTCACCCTGGTCGACGACCGGTGCGTGATCCAGGAGATGCCGGAGTTCGCGCGGGGCGTCGCGGTGGCGTACTGCGACTCGCCCGGCCCGTTGGAGACCGCGGCGGTGCCGACGTTCTACTGCATCGCGCCCACCCCGGCGGACTGGTCGGCGCAGCGTGTCGACTCCTTCTACCGCGAGTACAACGATCACATGGTTCGTAACCTGACCGTGCACGAGGCGATGCCCGGCCACTTCCTCCAGCTCGCCCACGCCCGGCGGCACGTCGGCGGCACGCGGGTGCGGGCGTTGGCCCGCTCCGGCCCGTTCGTCGAAGGCTGGGCCGTGTACGCCGAGGAGCTGATGGCCGGTCTCGGCTTCGGCGGTCTGCCGGTGCGGATGCAGCAGCTCAAGATGCAGCTCCGCATGACCATCAACGCGCTGCTCGACCAGTTGGTGCACGCCGAGGAGCTGCCCGAGGCCGAGGCCATGGCGTTGATGACCGGTCGTGGCTTCCAGGAGGAGGGGGAGGCCGCCGGCAAGTGGCGCCGGTCCCTGCTCACCTCGACGCAGCTCTCCACGTACTTCGTCGGGTACAGCGAGGTGGCCGAGATCGCCGCCGCCCGCCCGGAGGGGGTGTCGGCGCGCGACTGGCACGACGCGATGCTCGCCCACGACTGCCCGCCGCCGCGCCACCTGCGCGCCCTGCTCGGCGTCTGACGCCCGCCGGGCCGTCGGACGGTCACCCGTCGCGCCGGCACAGCCAGCAGGAGCCGGGGGTACGACGTCAGGAGCCGCCGGGGCGGTTGTCGACGACGCCTGCTCCGGCGGGCGGGTCGAACGCGTCCTTCTCGACCGACTCGGAGTAGTCGCTCAACGCCAGCTCCATTGGTTTGCCGTCGACCGAGCCGAGGAAGCTGCCGAGCACACCCTCGGTGGTCACGCAGGCGCTGAAGTCGCCGTCCGAGCGCTGTACCTCGACGCAGGCGGCGTGGTGCCCGGCGACGGTGGTGTCGCTCTGCTTGATCACCGCCTGCGGGTCGAGGGCGGCGGCGGTCAGCAGGCCGACCACCACGGGCGGGGTGACGAGACCCTGCTGGTTCGCCTCGTCGAACAGGGCCACGGTGGGCTTGCTGCCGGGGGTGGGTGGCGGAACGAGCGTGCACGCCATCCGACCGCCGGTCGCTGTGCAGCGGGTGACGGCGTCGGGGGTGACGGTGAGCCGCCCACCCGGGTAGGTGTAGGCGGAGCGGGCCGGGTCCTGCGCCTGGACGATCGCGGCGGTCTGGCCGCCGGGCAGTTGGTAGTCGGCCGTGTAGGTCAACTCCAGTGCCCGGTCGAGGCGTGCGGCGAGGTCGTTGACGAGATCCGAGCGACCCATGGCGCTGCCGGCGTCCTCGAATGTCTGACAGCCGGTGACCGTGAGCGACGCGATGACCGACACGGCGAGCATGCGGAGGGTGGTCGTGGCGGCGGGCATGGCGACCAGCCTGGTGGATCTAGTCCGCGCAGCGCAAACCCGTTGCCGGTTGACGCCCGGAAATACGGGAATGTCCGTCACTGCGGGGCGACTCGGGTGTGCGGGCGACGCCGTGCCCGATCTCGTCGCCCGATACGCTGCGTTCAACACCTGCCTCAGCCGCACCGTCGCGGCCCACCCACGGACCGGATCACAACAACGAGGAGCGACTCAGTGGCAACCATCGAGGGAATCGTCGCGCGGGAGATTCTCGACTCGCGGGGCAACCCGACGGTCGAGGTCGAGATCGGCCTGGACGACGGCACGGTGGCCCGCGCCGCGGTGCCCTCCGGCGCCTCCACCGGCGCGTTCGAGGCGATCGAGCTGCGCGACGGTGACGCCGACCGTTACCAGGGCAAGGGCGTGGAGAAGGCGGTCTCCAACGTCGAAGACAAGATCGTCGACCAGCTCATCGGCTACGAGGCCAGCGAGCAGCGGCTCATCGACCAGAAGATGCTCGACATCGACGGCACCGACAGCAAGTCGGAGCTGGGCGCGAACGCCATCCTCGGGGTCTCCCTCGCGGTGGCGAAGGCCGCCGCCAGCAGCGCCGAGCTGAGCCTCTTCCGCTACCTGGGCGGCCCGAACGCGCACCTGCTGCCGGTGCCGATGATGAACATCCTCAACGGTGGCGCGCACGCCGACTCCAACGTCGACGTCCAGGAGTTCATGATCGCGCCGATCGGCGCGCCCACCTTCCGCGAGGCGCTGCGCTCCGGCGCGGAGGTCTACCACGCGCTGAAGTCGGTGCTCAAGAAGAAGGGCCTGTCGACCGGGCTCGGTGACGAGGGTGGCTTCGCGCCGAACCTGCCCACCAACGCGGCTGCCCTGGACCTGATCGCCGAGGCGGTCGAGAAGGCCGGCTACCGGCTCGGCACCGACATCGTGTTCGCGCTCGACGTGGCGGCCACCGAGTTCTTCGAGAACGGCACCTACACCTTCGAGGGCGCCGCGAAGTCCGCCGAGGACATGAGCACCTACTACACCAAGCTCGCCGACGAGTACCCGATCGTGTCGATCGAGGACCCGCTGGCCGAGGACGACTGGTCCGGCTGGCAGACGCTGACCGCGTCGATCGGCGACCGGGTGCAGATCGTCGGTGACGACCTGTTCGTGACCAACCCGCAGCGCATCGCCCGTGGCATCGCGGAGAAGGCCGCCAACGCCGTCCTCGTGAAGGTCAACCAGATCGGTTCGCTGACCGAGACCCTGGACGCGGTGGACCTGGCCCACCGGGCCGGCTTCAAGTGCATGATGAGCCACCGCTCCGGCGAGACCGAGGACACCACCATCGCCGACCTGGCGGTCGCCACCGGCTGTGGTCAGATCAAGACCGGCGCTCCGGCCCGCTCGGACCGGGTCGCCAAGTACAACCAGCTGCTCCGGATCGAGGAGGAGCTGGCCGACGCGGCGCGCTACGCGGGCGCGGGTGCTTTCCCGCGTTACCGTTCGGCCTGAGTGGGGTTGCCGGGAGGCCCCAGGTGGGGCCTCCCGGCGCACGTACGCGACAGACGTAGCCTCGGGGGAGGGGTGTGACGATGCAGCGCCGCACACCGGGTGGTCAACGGCCCGCCCGCCGACCGGGTCAGGCTGGCCGGCCGGGTGCCGGGCGGGCCGCCCGCGGGTCGCTCCGGGACGCCGGCGTACGCGCCGAAACACGCGGCGCCGCCGGTCGCGCCCCGGGCACGGTCCGGGGCGCCGAGGGCGGACGCTCCGCGAGTCGTCCGGCCGCCGCCCGGCGTACCGCCGCCGGTGGCGGTGCCGTCAAGCGGCTCGCCGCACCCCATCCCCGTCGCTTCACCGGGCGGGCCACCGTCCTGTTCGCGGTGCTGATCGCGCTCGCCCTGGCGTACACCTACCCGGTGCGGGTCTACCTCGACCAGCAGGCCGACATCGAACGGATGGAGGCCGCGCAGACGGCGCAGGAGAAGGAGATCGCCCGACTCGCCGCCGAGGCCGCCAAGTGGCAGGACGACGAGTTCATCGAGACCAAGGCCCGGGAGCGGTTCTTCATGGGCCGGCCGGGCGAGAAGATGATGGTGGTCATGAACGACGCCGAGGGCGCGGCCCGCGACGCCGGCAAGCCGGCCGGTTCGGGTGCCCCGGCCGGGCCTTCGACCTGGTACGACACCCTCTGGTCGAGCGTACGCGCGGCGGACAGTCAGCAGCCGGGCAAGTGATCCACCGACCAGTACACCAGGAGAGACGAGCACCGTGACTGTCGTACCCCCGTCGGAGCCGGCGGCGGATTCCGTACCCCTGCCGCAGCGGGAACCGGCGACCGAGGCCGACCTGGCCGCGGTGGCCGCGCAGCTCGGCCGCCCGCCCCGGGGCACCCGGGCGGTGGCCCACCGCTGCCCGTGCGGCCTGCCCGACGTGGTGGAGACGACGCCCCGCCTCGCCGACGGCACCCCGTTCCCGACGTTGTTCTACCTGACCTGCCCCCGGGCCACCGCGGCGTGCAGCCGGCTGGAGTCGGCGGGGCTGATGCGGGAGATGGCCGACCGGTTGGCGACCGATCCGGAGCTGGCCGCCCACTACCGGGCGGCGCACGAGGACTACCTCGCCCGCCGGAACGCGATCGGTGAGGTGCCGGAGATCGCCGGCATCTCGGCCGGTGGGATGCCGGGCCGGGTGAAGTGCCTGCACGTGCACCTCGGCCACGCCCTGGGCGCCGGCCCCGGCGTGAACCCGTTCGGCGACGAGACGTTGGCGCTGGTCGAGCCCTGGTGGACGGCGGGGCCGTGCGTGGACGTCCCCGACAGCGAATGACCACCCAGGCCGAGGGGCAGATCCTGCTGCGGCGTGCCCGCACCGGGGACGTGCGGGGCATCCGTCGACTGGTCGACACGTACACCAACGACCGGCGGCTGCTGAGCAAGGCCACCGTGACCCTGTACGAGCACGTGCAGGAGTTCCGGGTCGCGGTCCGGGCCGACGACGGCGTCGTGGTGGGCTGCGGGGCGCTGCACGTGATGTGGGAGGACCTGGCCGAGATCCGTACGGTGGCCGTGGATCCGTCCTGTCGAGGTCAGCACATCGGGCACCGGCTGGTCGGCGAGCTGATCGCCGCGGCCCGGGAGCTGGGTGTGGCACGGATCTTCGTGCTGACCTTCGAGACCCAGTTCTTCGGCTCGTTCGGTTTCCGCGAGATCGACGGCGCGCCGGTGCCGCAGCCGGTCTACGAGCAGCTGCTGCGCTCGTACGACGAGGGTGTCGCGGAATTCCTGGACCTGGAGCGGGTCAAGCCCAACACGTTGGGCAACACCCGGATGCTGCTGCGGTTGTAGTCACCGTTCGACGTCGAGCTGTCGGGCGCCGACCGCTCGGTTGAGCGTGATGCCGGTGCGTCATCAAGATGACCCAGAGGCATCACGCTCATCGGAGACTGGCCTCCCGGCGTCGGTGGCGGGCTGTCGTAGGGTTGCCGGGTGACGACGCGTGTGGCGGCCATCGACTGCGGGACCAACTCGATCCGACTGCTGGTCGCCGACCTGCCGGAGGAGTCGGCCGGGCCGCAGGCCCCGCTGACCGACGTGACCCGGCGGATGGAGATCGTCCGGCTGGGTCAGGGGGTGGACCGGACCGGCCGGCTCGCCCCGGAGGCGATCGAGCGGACCCGGGTGGCGCTCGCGTCGTACGCCGCCGACATCGAGAAGTTGGGCGCCCAGCGGGTGCGCATGTGCGCGACCTCCGCCTCGCGGGACGCTGCCAACGCCGCCGACTTCACCGAGATGGTGCGGCAGACCCTCGGCGTCGCGCCCGAGGTGGTGAGCGGCGACGAGGAGGCCCGGCTGTCGTTCACGGGGGCGGTGCGCGGGCTGCCGGCCGACGCCGAGGAGCCGTTCCTCGTCGTCGACATCGGCGGCGGCTCGACCGAGTTCGTGGTCGGTGACCGGGCCGGTGTGCGGTCGGCGATCTCGGTGGACATCGGCTGCGTCCGGATGACCGAACGGCACCTGGCGGGTGACCCGCCGACGCCGGAGCAGGTCGCGGCGGCGGAGGCCGACGTCGCCGCCGTCGTGGACCGGGCGCTCGCGGCGGTGCCCGGCCGCGAGGCGGCCACCCTCATCGGCCTCGCCGGTTCGGTCACCACCGTGGTCGCCATCGCTCAGAACCTTCAGGAGTACGACCCGGAGCGCATCCACCACGCCCGGGTGTCGTACGAGGCGGTGGCGCGGGTGACTGCGGACCTGCTGGAGCGGACCAGCGCGCAGCGGCTGGAGATCCCGGTGATGCATCCGGGACGGGCCGACGTGATCGGTGCGGGGGCGCTGGTGCTGCGCGTGATCATGGAGCGGGCCGGCATGCCCTCGGTGGTGGCGTCCGAGCACGACATCCTCGACGGCATCGCCTGGAGCCTCCAACCCGTCTGATGCTGATCGACACCCACACATCGGCGAGTCGTTGACGCTACTTCGCATTGCACACTAGTGTGCAATGCGTGGACACCACACAATTGTTGAAGGGCGTGCTCGATCTGGCCGTCCTGGCCGTCCTGCGCGAAGAGGACGGTTACGGCTACGACATCCTGCGCCGGCTCCGCGAGGCCGGCCTGGAGGAAATCGGCGACGCCTCGGTCTACGGCACGCTGCGCCGTCTCTTCGCCGCCGGCCTGCTCACCACCTACGTCGTGCCGAGCGAGACCGGGCCGCACCGCAAGTACTACTCGCTCAACGCCGCCGGGCGTGACCAGTTGACCCGCTCCGGCAAGCTCTGGCGCTCGTTCGCCACCACCATGGACACGCTGCTCGACGATCGGGGGCTGGCGGCATGACCGTCATGGAGCAGGAGATCACCGACTACGTGGCGCGGGTCCGGGCCGCCCTGGCCGACCTGCCGCCGGATCGCCGCACCGAGCTGACCGAGGACCTCGCCGACCACCTCACGGAGGTCGCCGCCGAGGCCGAGGGCACCCTCGTCGAGCGGCTGGGCGAGCCGGAGGCGTACGCCGCCGAGCTGCGCGCCGCTGCCGGCGTCGGTGTCGGCGGCGGTCGCAACCTGGACCACCGGGTCGCCACCGCCGTGGTCCGGGTCCGCAGCCGGCTGCGCGCGCTCGACTCCCGGCTCGGCCCACCCCTGGGGTACGCGACGGCGAGCGAATTCCTCCGTCTGCTGCGCCCCGCCTGGTGGGTGCTGCGCGGCTACCTGGCGGCCATGCTGCTCACCGTGATCAGCACCGGCGGCAGCTTCGGGGTGCTGCCCCGCTTCGGTGGGGAGTTGCTCGCCGGTCTGATCATGCTGGTGGGCTTCGTGCTCGCCTCGATCTGGCTCGGCCGCCGTTCGGCCCAGCTCAACCGCTGGCCGCGCTCGGCGGTGCAGGTCGGCAGCGCGGTGCTCGTCGTCTTCGCGCTCTCCGCTCTTATGCAGGCCGAGGACCGTATGCGGTACGGCGACTACGGCATCGATCCGACGTCGATCAACGACCCGTACAGCCAGGTGCGGGACGTCTTCGTCTACGACAGCGAGGGTCGGCTGGTGGAGAACGCCCGGCTCTTCGACCAGAACGGCAATCCGATCCGGCTGGGCTACCCGGACTGTGAAGGCCGCGTCGACGAGTACGGCAACCCGCTGCTGCGGCCGTACCCGTACTGCCCGGACCGGCCGCCGTTCGGGCCCCGGGGTCCGCGACTGCCCGAGGCGCCGACCAGCACGCCGTCGGCCAGCGAGTCACCCACCGGCACGCCGACCCCGACCGTGACGCCGGCAAGCCCGAGCGCAGCGCCGGCAAGCCCGAGCGCAGCGCCGGCAAGCTCGAGCGCGACGCCGAGTGACGAGCCGACCCCGACCCCGACGAGCTGAGGGGCGATGTGAACCAGATCATGCACGCGATGCTGGGAAATAGCTGAACGGACGAGGCGAGCGGGACGGCACCGGAAATCAATGATCGTTACGGTGTCGTCTGCTCATTCATCCCTCGGAAGGAACCCCCGTGTCAGAGCAGGTCGCACCGCCCCCCGCGTCCGACGCAGCGCCGGCCCAGCCGGCCGCCGAGACGCCGGCCCAGCCGGCCGTCGGCACGCCGGCCCAGCCGGCCGTCGAGACGCCGCCGCCGGCCGAGCCGGAGGGTAAGTCCGGCGGTAAGAAGGCGCTCGGCATCATCGGCGCGATCGTCATCTTCCTCGTCATCGCCGGCCTGAAGTTCGGCCTCGGCACGGCCATCGGCAACTTCGTGAACAAGGACGAGACCGCTGACGCGAAGGCCGGCGACTGCATCGCCGAGCTGCCCGAGATCAAGGGGGACAAGGAGGAGAAGGTCGACGGCGCCAAGGTCGTCGAGTGCACCTCCACCGACGCCGCGTACAACGTGGTCGGTCGGCTCGACGGGCAGACCGAGACCCAGGCCAAGTCCGAGACCACCTGCAACGAGTTCTTCAAGGAAGGCCAGGAGGGGTACGTCTTCTACAGCATCGAGTCGGGCAAGAAGGGCTACGTGCTCTGCCTGACCAAGAAGGCCTGATAACACGCCTGAAGCACCGATGACGGCGGCGGGGAACATTCCCCGCCGCCGTCGGCGTACCCGCAGTCAACGCCCGGCGAACGGGAGGTAAATGCCACTGTTCCGACGTCTTCCCGGCCGGGGTCACGGCGTGGCAGGCTACCGGCACGTAGGACCACTGGGCGACCAGCCAACGATGACTGACCGCTAGGAGGACGGCCGATGGGCGACATGGTGAGCTACCGCAGCAACGGGGGCACGAGCGAGGGGTATCTCGCGATACCCGCGAGCGGCACGGCCAGCCCGGCCGTCATCGTCCTGCAGGAGTCGTGGGGCCTGGTCCCGCACATCCGGTCGGTCGCGGACCGGTTCGCCGAGGCCGGCTTCGTCGCCCTCGTCCCGAACTTCCGGCACGACACGGAGACCAACCAGGCGGTCGAGGCGCAGCACGAGTTGGCGACGCGAGTGGCCGAGGCGGCGAAGGACGTCGCGGACGCCGCCGACTACCTCGCCGGGCGTCCCGAGGTCACCGGCAAGGTCGGCGCGGTCGGGTTCGGCGCCGGTGGCAGCCTGGCTCTCAAGTCGGCGACCCGCTCCGAGCGGATCGTGGCCACCGCGGGCTTCTATCCCGCCCTGTCGGGGGAGTCGATGCGTTCCGACTGGGTCGACTACGCCGGCAAGGCGGCCATCGTCCACTGCTCCGATCAGGACGGCACCTCCACCGACGAGGGTGTGCAGGCCGTTCGTCGCGCCGTCGAGGAGGCCGGCGGCACCTGCCAGCTCTACGACTACCCGGGCACCTCGCACGGGTTCTTCGACGACGACCGGCCGGAGGCGTTCGACCAGCGCGCCGCCTCCAGCGCGTGGGCGCGCACCCTCGAACTCTTCCGGGCCAAGCTTGGCTGAGTCCCGTACCCCCGATCAGGTCGTCGCCCGTGCCGCGCGGGCGGCGGACCTGGCCGATCTCGACGCCGCGGTCAGCGACTGTTTCGCCTGCCCCCGGCTGGTCGGGTGGCGGGAGGAGGTGGCCCGCACCCGGCGGGCGGCCTTCCGCGACCAGGAGTACTGGGGTCGGCCGGTGCCCGGATTCGGGCCCGGCGACGCGCGCATCGCCATCCTGGGCCTCGCGCCCGCCGCGCACGGCGGCAACCGCACGGGCCGGATCTTCACCGGCGACCGCTCGGGCGACGTGCTCTTCGCGGCCCTGCACCGGGCCGGCCTGGCCAACCAGCCGACCAGCGTCGCCGCCGACGACGGGCTCACCCTGCGGGACACCCGGATCTTCTCGGCCGTCCGCTGCGCGCCGCCGGACAACAAGCCCACCCCGGACGAACGGGACACCTGCGCGCCCTGGCTGCACCGTGAGGTCACGCTGATCCGACCCACCCTGCGCGTCGTGGTCGCGCTGGGCGCGTTCGCCTGGGCCGCGTGGTGGCCGGTGCTCCGCCACGTGTACGGGCAGCGCCCGCCCAGCCCGCGACCGGCGTTCGGCCATGGGGCACACTGGTCCGGCGCGGCCGTGCCGGAGTTGCTCGGTTGCTACCACGTCAGCCAGCAGAACACCTTCACCGGGCGGCTGACACCGGGGATGTTGGACGACGTCTTCGGCCGGGCCAAGCAGCTGGCCGAAGTGGACTGAGGACGCGTGGGGTGGTGGCGATGACGACCGGAACACGCCCGCCCGCGCCGTCGCCGCCCGCCGGATCGGGTGTGGTCCGCCCGGTGCTCGGCCTGCTGCGCCGTTGGTGGCCGGTGGGTGTGGTGGCGGCCCTGCTCGCGGCGGCCGCGCTCGCGTCCGCCCACTCGTCGATCGGCGCGAGCCGGATCCCGCCGGCCGCCTCGAACGTGCCGTGGGTACCGGAATACCCGACGGACGTGCCGTCGCCGTCGATCCCCGTCGAACCGAGGGACGCCGGCGAGGCCACCCAGGCGCACATCCCGCAGTGGATCGCGACTGTGGCGATGGCCCTGCTCGGGCTGGCGATCCTCGCGGTGCTCGGCTACCTGACCTGGATCCTGCTGCGTGGCGCGCTGCGTCGTACCTCGCGGGTCCTACCGGCGCAGCGGGCCCGGCGTACGGCCGAGGGCACGGCCCGCGAGGTGGTCGCCGCCCTGGACGCCGGCCTGGTGGAGCTGGACGACCAGTCCACCGATCCGCGGGTCGCGGTCATCGCCTGCTGGGTACGTCTGGAGGAGGCCGCCTCCGCCGCCGGTGTGCCCCGGCATCTCGGCGACACACCGACCGACCTGGTCACCCGGTTGCTGCGGGGCGACGAGTCGACAGGTGTCCCGGCGATCGTCAGCGCCGACGTGCTGGCCGAGTTCGCGCACGTCTACCGCGAGGCCCGGTACGCCACGCGTGAGGTCGGCGCGGGCACCCGCGACCAGGCCCGTGCCGCGCTGCGGCGGTTGCGTGGCGAACTCACCATCGTGACGACTGGCCCGCCCGAGGTGCCGGCATGAGTGGCAGCGCCAGCATCGACGACCTGCTCACCTTCGAGGAGGAGCGGCCGAGGCACGACGACGGGCGGTCCGGTGGCCGGGCCGGGCGGGTGTTCCGGGCCCTTCTCGGCAACGCGGCCCTGGTCGCCGTCCTCGTCGTCGGTCTGCGGGCGGTCGGCCTGCAGATCTCCCTGGCGATCCTGATCGCCGGGGTGTTCGCCGTGTCCGCGGTACGCCGGGTCGCCGCCGCGCTCGCACCGCCACCCGCGGCGAGGTCCCGCACCCGGCTCGCCCAGGACGACGACGGCACCTGGAACTGGGGTGCCCGGGACGCGCTGCGCGCCGCGATCAACGGCTGGGAACTGCCGCTGGACTGGTCCACCACGCGACCCGAACGCTTCACCGGGGTGATCCTGCCCCGGCTCGCGGAACTGGCCGACGAGCGGCTTCGCCTGAAGCACTCCGTGACCCGTGAGTCGGATCCGGTCCGCGCCCGCGCCCTGCTGGGCGACCGGCTGTGGACGTTCCTGGAAACCCCGCCCCGACGCCCCCCGTCGCCGCGCGATCTCGCGGTGATCGTCGCCGAACTGGAGAAGATCTGATGAACGACGTGGACCGGAGCATGCCCGCCACCGAGGTCGGTCGCCTGGCGCGGGCCGTCCTGGACGCGGTCGGCACCGTCGTGGTCGGCAAGCGCGACGCGTTGGAACTGGTCCTCGCCGGCATCCTGGCGGGTGGGCACGTGCTCCTGGAGGATCTGCCCGGCCTCGGCAAGACGCTGACCGCGCGCTCCTTCGCGCAGGCGCTCGGGCTGGACTTCCGCCGCCTCCAGTTCACCCCCGACCTGCTCCCCGCCGACGTCACCGGCTCCTTCCTCTACGACCAGCGCAACGGCGACTTCACCTTCCGGGCCGGGCCGGTCTTCACCAACCTGCTCCTCGCCGACGAGATCAACCGGACGCCGCCGAAGACCCAGTCCGCGCTGCTCGAGGCCATGCAGGAGAAGCAGGTCTCGGTCGAGGGCGTCACGTACAAACTGGACGAGCCGTTCCACGTGCTGGCGACCGCCAACCCCATCGAGTACGAGGGCACCTATCCGCTGCCCGAGGCGCAGCTCGACCGGTTCCTGCTGCGGGTCTCCTTCGGCTACCCCCACCAGGAGGAGGAGTGGGAGGTGCTGCGCCGTCGGATGGGCCGCCGCCGCGAGGAGGCGGACATCAAACCGGTGGTGGACGCCGCCACCCTGCGGGCCATGCAGGCCGCCCTGGAGGACGTGGTGGTGGAGGACTCGATCGGCCGGTACATCGTGGCGCTCACGGCGGCCACCCGGGAACACCCGTCGGTGCTGGTCGGCGCCTCGCCGCGTGGCTCGTTGGCGTTGCTGCTGCTGTCCCGGGTACGCGCGGTGTTCGACGGCCGGGACTACGTGGTGCCGGAGGACGTCAAGGCGGTCGCCGCCCCCGCGCTCGCCCACCGGATCACCCTGCGCCCCGAGATGTGGCTGCGCCGCGTCGACCCGGCGTTCGTGGTCGGAGAGGTGTTGGAGGGGACGCCGGCTCCGGCCAGCGGCGCCCTGCCCAGCTACGCCGCCGGCGGGCCCCGGCACTGATGACCGGTCCGACCGCGTCCGCGCCGCGATCCACCGAGCCGGAGTCGAGCGCCGGCTGGGCGCCCACCCCCGCGCTCGGCCGCGCCGTGCTGCTCGCCGGCCTGTTGCTGGTGGCGGGGGTGCTGCTGGGACGGGTCGACCTCGTCGTGCTGGCGGCGCCGCTCGCGCTGGGTACCGCGTACGCGCTGCGTCGCCGGCCCACCGCGCTGCCGCAGGTCTGGATCACCAGTGCCGAGGACGGACCGCTGGTCGAGGGCGGTGAGGTGGCGGCGGCGGTGAGTGTCGGCAACCCGGACACGGTCGACTACGACCTTGTGGTGGTTCGGTCGCGGGTCTCGCCGTGGCTGCGGATCGCCCGTGCCGGTTTCGCCGGTGTCGAACCCGTCGCCGCGCCGCCAGCCACCGCCACCTCGCCCGCCCCCGGCCGGGGACGCTCGGCCGCCGACCGGCCGTTCGTGACCTCGGTGCCCAGCGGCGCGGCGGTGGACCTGGAACTGGCCGGGCGGGCTCTGCGGTGGGGTCGGCACCCCGTCGGCCCGGCCGGGGCGCGGGTCGCCGCGGCGGGTGGCCTGCTGGTGTCCCGGGCGGTGATCACCGAACCGGTCGGGGTACGGGTCTACCCGCGTACCGAGCCGTTCGAGGCGGTGGAGGCGATGCCCCGCGCCGCCGGTCTGGTGGGCGCGCACCACTCCCGCCGTCCCGGAGAGGGCGGTGAGCTGGCCGGAGTGCGGGTCTTCGCCCCGGGCGACCGACTCCGCCGCGTCGACTGGCGGGTGTCGCTGCGCGCCCGGCAGTTGCACGTCGCGGCGACGCTGTCCGACCGCGACGCCGAGGTGGTGGTACTGCTCGACCTGCTCGCCGAGGCGGGCCGTTCCGGCGGTGTGGACGGCGCCGCGTCCGTACTGGACACCACCGTGCGGGCCACCGCCGCGATCGCCGAGCACTACCTGCACCGGGGCGACCGGGTGTCGCTGCTCGAGTACGGGCCGGGCGCCCGCCGACTGCGCCCCGGCGCCGGCCGCCGGCAGTACCTGACGGTGCTGGAATGGCTGCTCGACGTACGCGCCGAGGCGGCCCAGCACGAGCCATACGACCAGGTCTTCGGTCCGCAGTTGCTCTCCTCGGACGCGTTGGTGGTGGTCCTCACCCCGCTGCTGGACGAGCGGTCGGCGCAGATGCTGGCACGGCTGGCGCGCGCCGGCCGCTTCGTGGTGGCGGTCGACACGTTGCCGGCCGACCTGACTCCGCCGAAGGACCGGGGGTGGGCCGAGGTGGCGTACCGCCTGTGGCGACTGGACCGGGAGACGATGATCGGGCAACTCCGGGAGCACGGTGTGCCCGTGGTGCGCTGGGCCGGCGCGGGCAGCCTGGACCAGGTGTTGCGGGACGTGGCCCGGCTGGCGACGGCCCCAAGGGTGGGTGCCCGGTGAGCGCGAGGAGTGAGCCGGGTTTGCGAGCCCCGCAGTCGCGAACGACAGGAGCACGGTGAGCGCGAGGAGTGAGCCGGGTTTGCGAGCCCCGCAGTCGCGAACGACAGGAGCACGGTGAGCGCGAGGAGTGAGCCGGGTTTGCGAGCCCCGCAGTCGCGAACGACAGGAGCATGGTGAACGCGATCGGGGAGCGGGTTCGGGCCGCTCAGGACGCCGTGACCCGGATCAGCGCCATACCGCTGCTGGTACGGGTCGCCATCTTCGTCACGACGCTGGCCGGTTTCGCGGTGGCGTTTCCCGGCGAGGTGTTGACCGGTCGGCCGCTGCTGTTCCTGGCGGTCGCCGCGCTACTGCCGGCCGTGGGTCCGCGCCGGTTGTGGCCGACGTTCGCGGCGCTGGTGATGGCGGGTGGCTGGCTGCTCGCGACCGACGGGTACGGCCGGCCGGTGGCGTTGTGGCGGTTGCTCGCCGTCGCCGCGCTGCTGTACCTGGGGCACTCCCTGTGCGCGCTGGCGGCACTGCTGCCGTACGACGGGGTGGTGGACTCCGGACTGATCAGCCGGTGGTTGTCGCGGGTGGCCGCGGTGCTCCTGGGTACGGCCGTGCTGGGGGTGCTGCTGTTGCGGGTGGCGGGTCTTGGTGGCGAGACCGGTCACCAGTGGGTCACCGTGCTCGGGCTGCTGGTGGCGGTGGGTGTCGCCGCGTTGCTGGGTTGGCTGCTGCGGCGTAGGTGAACCGGTGTTGCAACAGGGTTACGCAGGTCACAGGGGTTGTGTTCCGTCACAGATGGGGGGCGCGAGCGGGATTACCTGAGCAGGGCGGGGAAAGATAGATGACGTGAATCCGAAGCGGATCCTTGTGGTGGGTGCCGGGCACGTCGGTCTCTACGCCGCCCTGCGCCTGTCGAAGAAGCTCAGCTCCCGTGAGGCTGAGGTCATCGTCGTGGACCCCCAGCCCCACATGACCTATCAGCCGTTCCTCCCCGAGGCCGCGGCGGGGAACATCTCCCCCCGGCACGCCGTGGTGCCGCTGCGCCGCGAGCTGCGCCGGTGCACGGTGGTGGCGGGGACCGTGACGCGTGTCGAGCACGACCGCAAGGTGGCGACCGTGCAGCCGATCGCCGGCCCGGCCCGGGAGATCGCGTACGACCACGTGATCGTGGCCCCGGGGTCGGTGTCCCGGACGCTGCCGATTCCGGGCCTGCACGAGCAGGGCATCGGGTTCAAGACCATCGGCGAGGCGATCTACCTCCGCAACCACGTGCTGGACCGGCTGGACATCGCGGCCGCGACCCCGGACGCGGAGGTCCGCCGTTCGGCGTTGACCTTCACGTTCGTCGGCGGTGGGTACGCCGGCATCGAGGCGCTCGCCGAGATGGAGGACATGGCCCGGGACGCCCTGCGCTACTACCCGGAGCTGAAGCCGGAGGACATGCGCTGGGTGCTCGTCGAGGCGACCCAGCGGGTGCTCCCCGAGGTCGACCGGGACATGGGCGCCTACACGGTGCAGCAGCTCACGAAGCGCAACATGGACATCCGGCTGGACACCCGCCTGGAGTCCTGTGTCGACGGGGTCGTGAAGCTCTCCGACGGGGACAGCTTCCGGTCCGACACGATCGTGTGGACGGCGGGCGTGAAGCCGTCGCCGATGCTGGACGCGACGGACTTCCCGCGCGACGATCGTCGGCGGGTCACCTGCATCCCCACCCTGCAGGTGGTCGACGGTGACCGGGTGATCGAGGGCGCGTGGAGCGCGGGTGACTGCGCCGCCGTGCCGGACCTGACCAAGGAGCCGGGCAACTTCTGCTCGCCGAGCGCGCAGCACGCGGTGCGTCAGGCGGCGCGGATGGCCGACAACATCGTCGCGGTGATCCGGGGTCGCGAGCCGGTCGACTACAAGCACAAGCACGCCGGCAGCGTGGCCAGCCTCGGCCTGCACAAGGGCGTCGCCCAGGTGTACGGCATCAAGATGACGGGTTGGCCGGCCTGGTTCATGCACCGGACGTACCACATGAGCCGGATCCCCTCGTTCAACCGTAAGGTCCGGGTCGTGGTGGACTGGTCGCTGGCGTTCTTCCTCAAGCGTGAGGTGGTCGCGCTGGGCCAGTTGCACGACCCGCGCGAGGAGTTCGTCGAGGCGTCCCAGCCGGTCGGCGCTCCGCGCGTCTGACTTAGCTGTAAGGAAGGGCACCTTCTTATCGTTTCCGGTATAGAAGGGGGCCCTTCCTTTCACCCGGCCGGCATCGGCTCACCTCGGCGGCGTCGGCGCACTGCGGCGGCGTCAGACTCGCCAGATCCAGGCGTCGGCGATGCGGGTGGCGGGGCCGTATAACTGTTCCAGGGTTGCCCGTAGGCTGTCGGCGTGCGGGGCGTCATCGGTCAGTGCCACGCAGGATGCGCCCCAGAAGTCCGCGTCCTTCGCGGCCTGCCGGCGCTGCTCGTCACCGATGGCCGGTTGGTCGCCGCGGCGGGCGACGTCGGCCAGCAGGGCCGAGGTGGGCTGCTTGAAGGTGCCCATGGCGGCGGTGCCACCGCGCCCGTAGGGGCCGATGAAGAACCCCTCGGGCAGGCCGAAGCCGGCGTTGGCGGCGGCCGCCCAGCGCATCGACCACGGCTCCTTGGGGGTGGGCAGCGGCACCGGGACCAGCACACCACCGGGCTCGACGCACTGCCGCCAGTGTCCGCCGGTGACGAACTCCGGCAGGGCGGGCCGCCCGGCGGTCGGCAGCGGGGTCGGGAAGATCGGCAGGAGAGCCGCGACGACGGCGAGCGGCACCAGCCGACGCGCCCGCCCGGTGCTGGCCAGTGCCCGGTCGACGGCGAGGGCCAGCACCGTCGCGACGATCGGCAGCAGTGCCAGCCCGAACCGCATCGGCAACGCGCCGTCCACCACCGGCAGGCCGGAAAGCAGGGCGTACGGGCCGGGCAGCGCGGTGCGGGTGCCGCCGAGCACCACCTCCGGGCCGAGCGAGAGGGCGCCCATCACGAGGGCCGCCGCCACACACGCCAGGATCAGCCGGCGTCGCCCGGCCCAGATCGCGCAGACGGCGGTGACGAGCAGCAGCGGCCAGCCGAGGAAGGTGTTGTACTCGGCCGGCCCGGTGGTGAGTCGCGACGCCTCGTCGCTGCCGGCCACCGACAGCGGTGAGACCGCCCACCAGCTGCTCAGGTCGGCCGAGAAGTAGGCCGGGCTGAACATCCCGTCGGCGACACCCTGCGGCCCGGCGAACTGGAACCACAGCGGGTAGCCGAGCACCAGCATCGCCAGACCGGCGGCGATCGCCAGTCCGCCAGCGAACCCGGGCAGCGCTCTCCGGGCGAGGTTCCGGTCCGCGAGGGCGTAGGCGATCGCCATCACCAGCAGCGTGACGGCGCTGAGGAAGAGCACCTCCTCGCCGATGAAGACCTGTGCGGTCACGGCGACCGCCAGCCCGGCTGCGGAGCTGATCATCTGCCGTCGGTCCGGGCCGGTGGGCCGACCACGACCCTCGCCGGGGTCAGACGCCCGCAGCAGCCGTACCACCAGCCAGACGATCACCGGCACCAGCCACTGCGCCGTCATGTGCAGGTGGCTGTTGGTCTGCGAGACCATGCCGGGGCCGAAGCCGCACAGACCGCCGCCGAGCGCGGCGGCGAGCCGGCGGACGCGCATCGTCCGGTGGAACAGCAGGTACCAGGCGAGGGCGGTGCCGGCCAGGTTGGCGGCGGCGAGCAGCGCGAAGGAGGTGGGCGCACCGAACAGCAGGGTGACCGGGGCGCAGAGCACACCGAGCGCGATGATCGTGGTGTTGGCCATCAGGTTGACGCCGTCCGGGGCGTTGAGCCGGTCGGTGAGCAGGTGGAAGTCACCGAGCAGCGCTCGTGCGTCGACGGCCAGGAACCATTCGTAGAGCGTCTGGTCCTCGGGGTTGAGCGCCAACATGCGCCCGCCCGGGTCGGGCCACAGCCCGTGGGTCAGCCAGCCGGCCAGCGCCACCCACACGAGGGCGACCAGTAGATCCGTCCGGTGGCGGCGGGCGGCCGTGCGCAGCCGTCCGGCCCGGCTCGCGCGCTCTGCCGGATCGGCGAGGCGGACCGCCTGGTCAGGGGCGGCGTCGGGGGCCGTGGGGGCTGCGCTGCTCACGGCATCGACCCTAATGTGGCCAAGCCGGCGGGGTACGCCGGGTCGCCGCCGACCGGCTACGGTGACACTGCACCGTGCGTGTCGACGCGCGGGTGCCACCCGCCCGGGTGGTGGAACGGCAGACACGGCCGCCTTAAAAGCGGCTGCCGAAAGGCGTGCGGGTTCGACCCCCGCCCCGGGCACCATCCGGCACGGCCTCGCGTTCCCATTCGTGATCACCAGGAGTGGGTCGGGCAGTTTACTCTTGGTGGGCACGTTCACGTGCAAACGACCCCCTGAGGGAGGCCAGACAGTGAAGACCTCGAACCCGGTGCTCGCCCGGCTCGGCCAGGCGGCCGAGCGGGAGCGCTCCGCCGGGTACGCACCGACCGGGCCGTACGGACAGCCCGGCATTCCGCAGCAGTACCCGTCCCAGACCGGCTACCCGGCCGCACCGCCCACCGTGGCGCCCATGACCGTCGACGACGTGGTCGTCAAGACGGTCGCCCTGCTCGGCATCCTCGGCGTCACCGCTGCGGCCGCCTGGGTGCTCGTGCCCGACTCGCTCCTCGGCGCCGCCTGGATCGGCGCGGCGGTGGTCGGCCTGGTGCTGGGCTTGATCATCTCGTTCTCCCGGATGGCCAACCCGGCGCTGGTCATCGCGTACGCGGTGGTCGAGGGCGTCTTCGTCGGCATGGTCAGCAAGGCGTTCGAGACCTTCTACGACGGCATCGTGCTTCAGGCCGCCGTGGCGAGCTTCGGCATCTTCTTCGTGATGACGATGGTCTACAAGGCGAAGATCATCCGGGCCACCCCGATGTTCGTGAAGATCGTGTCGACGGCCATCATCGGCCTCGCCGCGGTGATGCTGATCAACCTGGTGCTGGCGCTGTTCGGCGTCAACACCGGGCTGCGGGACGGCAGCCCGCTCGCGATCGGCTTCAGCCTCGTCTGCATCGTGGTCGCGTCGCTGAGCTTCGTGCTCAGCTTCAAGGAGATCGAGGACGGCGTCCGGATGGGCCTGCCCCAGCGCTACTCCTGGGTGGCCGCGTTCGGCATCCTGGTCAGCCTGGTCTGGCTCTACATCGAGATCCTGCGCCTGCTGAGCTACTTCCAGGGCGACGACTGACCTCGTCCGCACCGCTGACCGGCGCCCGCTCCCGCTTCCCGTGGGGGCGGGCGCCGTCGTCCGCGCCGTTTCGCCGCCACCGCCGGGCCGTCCGGGGGAGAGTGAATCTCCTGGGGTACGGGCGAAGGAGGCGACGGTGCGCAGCGACAACCCGGTGCTCAACCGGCTGGACGAGACCGGCCGGTTGGAGTCCCGGGTGGTCAGCTCCCGCGACGTCGAGCCGATGACGGTCGACGACGTCGTGGTGCGTACCGTCGGATTGCTCCTGCTCACCGGCGCGACCGCCGCGGTGTCCTGGGCGGTGGTGCCCGACGCGGTGTGGTTGGGCGCGGCCCTGGCCGGCACCGCCCTGGCCTCGATCGTGCTGGTCCTGGTCATCTCGCTGCGGGGGATCACCAATCCGGTGCCGATCATCGGCTACGCGCTGCTCCAGGGGCTGCTGCTCGGGGTGGCCAGCCGGGCCTTCGAACAGGTCTACCCGGGGATCGTCGTGCAGGCGGTGGCCGGCACCTTCGGTGTGTTCCTCGGCATGGCCGCGCTGTACCGGGCCCGGGTGATCCGCGCGACCCCCCGACTGGCCCGGCTGGTGATCGGCACGCTGCTCGGCATCGCCGTGCTGAGCGTGGTCAACCTCGTGTCGTACCTGATCTCCGGCCGGTCGGGGTTGGCGGTCTACAGCGTCAGCGGGGAGGTCGGCTGGCTGCCGTACGCCTTCTCGGTGGTGGCGATCATCGCGGGCGCGTTCAGCTTCATCCTCGACTTCGACCTGGTCGAGCGGTCGGTGCGCGACGGCCGACCGCGCCGGTACGCGTGGCTGAGCGCGTTCGGTCTGCTGACCGGCCTGGTGTTCCTCTACTGGCAGTTGCTGCGGTTGCTCAGCTACCTGCGCCGCTGATCGACTCGCTTTACCGAATGTCGGGGTGTCCGGGGCGCGGGGATGCCCCGGTTTCCAGAAAGTCGAGTTGATCTCGGCTGCTCCGGCCGGTTGTGCGGCGTGGGTCGACCGTAGACTCGGCGCGGTGAGCGTAGCGGAGTTGGAGCAGGCCGTGCGGTTGCTGGTCGGCCAGGTCGGGCACTGGGAACAGCCGCGCTGGGCCGCGACCGCGACCACCGGCAACGTGCCCCGCGCCGACCTGGTGCACCGTCTGGTGCAGGAGGTCGCCAACCTCGCGGCCGACGCCGAGGGGCAACCACGGCGAACCGTGCCCCGGCTCGACAACGACCTGGCCCTGCCCGACCAACTGCGGGTGGTGACGGCCGACCTGCTCGCCGCCGGGGCCGACGCCGAGGTGCTGACGCGGGCCGCCGCCGAGGTGACGGCGACCCGCAACGCGCTGTGAGTAGCGGCGCGCCCGGTGCCGCGCGCCCGGCGACCCAATGCGGCTCGCCGGCTGCCCCCGGGCAGCCCGCAGCCGGGCGCCCGGCGCGCTCAATCCGTCAGCTGAGCCGCTCGAGCACCATGGCCATGCCCTGGCCGCCACCGACGCACATGGTCTCCAGACCGATCGTCTTGTCGTGCCATTCGAGGGCGTTGAGCAGGGTGCCGGTGATTCGGGCGCCGGTCATGCCGAACGGGTGCCCGACGGCGATCGCGCCGCCCATCACGTTCAGCTTCTCCTCCGGGATGCCCAACTGGCGGTAGGAGGGGATGACCTGAGCGGCGAACGCCTCGTTGATCTCGACCAGGTCGACGTCGTCGATGGTCATGCCCGCCCGGCGCAGCGCCTGCCGGGACGCCTCAACCGGCCCGAGGCCCATGATCTCCGGCGACAGCGCGGTGACGCCGGTGGAGACGATCCGGGCCAGCGGGGTCACGCCCAGCTCCTCGGCCCGCTGGGCGCTCATCACCACGACGGCGGCGGCCCCGTCGTTGAGGGGACAGCAGTTGCCCGCGGTGATCCGGCCGTCGGGGCGGAACACCGGCTTCAGCCCGGCGACCGCGTCGAGGGTGACGCCGGGTCGGGGACCGTCGTCGGTGCTCACCACAGTGCCGTCCGGCGTGGTGACCGGGGTGATCTCCCGGGCCCAGAAGCCGTCCGCGATGGCCTTCTCGGCGAGGTTCTGGCTGCGTACCCCGAACTCGTCCATGTCGGCGCGGGTCACGTCGTACACCTGGGCCAGGTTTTCCGCGGTCTGCCCCATGGTCAGGTAGATGTCCGGCAGGTCGCCGCTGTCGCGCGGGTCGGTCCACACCTCGGCACCGCCCTGGGCGCGGCGCTTCGAGCGCTCGGCCGCGGACGCGAAGCGCGGGTTCTCCCAGCCGCCGCCGACCAGCGCCTGCGCCTCCGGCGGCAGACCGTCGGAGCTGCCGCGCGCGTACCGGGAGACCATCTCGACCCCGGCGGAGACGAACACGTCGCCCTCGCCGGCGCGGATCGCGTGCAGGGCCATCCGGGTGGTCTGCAACGACGAGGCGCAGTAGCGGGTCAGCGTCGCGCCGGGCACGGTGTCCAGGCCGAGCAGGGTGGCCACCACCCGGGCCATGTTGAAGCCCTGTTCACCGCCGGGCAGGCCGCACCCGAGGTAGATGTCGTCGATGGTGCTCGCGTCGAGCTGGGGGATCTTGTCCAGGGCGGCCCGGACGATGGTCGCGGCGAGGTCGTCGGAGCGGACATCGCGCAGGGACCCCTTGTGGGCCCGGCCGATGGGGGAGCGGGCGGTAGCGACGATGACGGCATCGCGGGGCGACTCAATCGGCATGGGCCAACGTTAACCCGCCGGTAACATGGCGCGGAAGAAGCGAGGGCGGCGGGAAATGTCACCCTCGCCGGGCGTGCGTCACCGCCGGGAGGCGACCGCCGCGGCGGCCACGACGGCCGGTAGCAGGGCGTGCGCCCACACCCGGTAGCCGTCGGCCGACGGGTGGAAACCGTCGTGGCACAGCGTGCCCGCGTCGGCTCGGAACACCGGACCGGTCTCGGTGGCCAGGTCGACCACCGTCCCGCCCGCCTCCAGCGCCGCCGTGGTCTGCGCGCGGGCCATCCGCCGACCGGACCAGCCGACGAGCTGACGCAGCGGCGGCGCGATGGCGCGTACGGCCCCGAGGTCGGGGCAGGTGCCCACCACCACCTCGACGCGTGCCTCCCGCAGCCGGTGCACCGCCGCCCCCAGGTACGCGGACGCGTCGCCGGGCCGGCGCAGCCCGGTGGCGTCGTTCGCGCCGATCAGGATCAGCGCCACGTCGGGTCGCTCGCCGAGCAGGGCCCGGGCGACCTGGGTGGTCAGGTCGGTGGAGCGGGACCCCGAGACGCCGACGCTGGACAGGTGCACCCGACGGCCGGACGGCCCCTCGGCGAGGAGGTTGGCCAACTGCCCGCCGATGGTGTCCTCGAGGCGGTCGACGCCGACACCCAGTGCCGACGAGTCACCGAGCAGCACCAGGCGCAGCGGTGCGGCTTCGGCCCGGCCGATCGTGGCGCGCAGCGCCAGCCCCAGCTCCGGCTGGGCGTAGCGCCGGTGGCGCGCGACGAACGCTTCGCCGGCCAGGACGGCGGCGCCGCCCACCGTGCCGGCCAGCAGCGAGAGCGCCGCCGCCCGACCCAGCCGGCCGGGGAAGCCGGCGGTCACGTCCCGCTCGCTGCGCTCGTTCATGCCAGTCCCTCCACTGTCGAGGTGTCCGCGGAGCCTGCCTGCGGCACCGCGTGCACACCGAAGAACGCCCGGCGACGCAGCTGCGCCCACCGGCCGGCCGGCCCTCGGTCGCGGCCCCGGACCTGGGCGCCGCTGACCTCGGTGCCGGCGTGCCGGGCCGCCTCCTGCGCGGCCTCTGGCAGCGACCGTACGCCCTCGCCCCGCGCCGGTGTAACCCGTCGTTCGTGCCCCGCACCGAGCGCGGACAACATCGTCGGCAGCAGGGCGGCGGCGGCCATGGCGTACCCCTCGGCGGAGGGGTGGAACCGGTCCCAGGCGAACATCCGCAGCGGCTCGGCCGCGAACCGCGGGCCGAGCAGGTCGCCCAGGGACACCGTCCAACCGCCCGCCTCGACCACGGCCACCGTCTGCGCAGCGGCGAGCTGGCGACTCCACCGGTGCGCCAGCCAGCGCAGCGGTGGCTGGATCGGCCGGATCGCGCCGAGGTCGGGGCAGGTGCCGACGACCACCTCGCAGCCGGCGGCGCGCAGCGAGCGGACCGCCTCGACCAGGTAACGCACGGCCAGGCCGCGCGGGGTGCGGTTGGTGATGTCATTGCCGCCGATGAGGATCACCGCGATGTCCGGGGAGCAGTCGAGCGCCGCCTCCACCTGGTGACGTAGGGCCGCGGAGATGGCCCCGACCACCGCGAACCGGCGCAGCAGCACCGGCCGGTGCAGCCGCCGGGAGAGGCCGGTGGCGAGCAGCGCTCCGGGTGTCTCCCGGCGGCGGTGGACCCCGTAGCCGGCCGCCGACGAGTCACCGAGCACGACCATGGTGAGCGCGGGGCCGGGGAACTTCGCGCCGTACATCCCGTCGCAGCGCGGCGGGGGCGCCTCGGCCATCGGAATGGTGCGCCGGGCCTGGCGGGCCTGGCCGAGCAGCACGCCGCCGGTCGCCATCGCGGCCGCCGCGGTGGCGCCCGTGCCGATCGCCGCCAGTCGGGCGATCCGCCAGGCCTGCCGCCGGCGCGGACCAACGGGTACGACAGAACCAGCCACCCCCATATGGCGACATTATCGCGCCGGCCCGACACACCGCTGTCGTCGTCACGGCTCGCGGATGCCTGGAAACCGACGCGACGGGGTACCTGTCCGGTGGAGGCCGGCCGACTTGCGCCGACCCGCCACGCTGATCCGGCGGAGAGGAGCGCGACGATGGGGAAGACACTGAAGCGCAGCGCGGCGTTCGCGGCCCTGGCGCGGGCACTGATGGCGGGGGCGCGGGGCGGACCGTCGCTGGGGGCCCGGCTGGCGGCGCTGCCCCGGATGATCCGGGCCACCACCAGGGGCGAGTACGACGGTGGCCTCCGGCTGGCCCTCATGACGGCGGCCACGGCGTACATCGTCTCGCCCATCGACTTCCTGCCCGAGATCCCGCTGGCGATCTTCGGGCTGGCCGACGACGCCGTCATGGTCACCTGGCTGGCGGGCAGCGTGCTCTCCGAGACCGACCGCTTCCTGGAGTGGGAGGCCCGGCGCAGCTCGGTCATCCCCGGGGGTCTGGTGCACTGACGGCACGTACGCTGGGCGGCGAGGATACGTCTGCCCGGCCGCCGTCGCCGGCGCCGCAACGAAGGGCACACCGTGCAGTACTACGACAACGTCGTCGACATGATCGGCAACACTCCGCTGGTCCGCCTGCGGAGCGTCACCGAGGGCATCCAGGCCACCGTGCTCGCCAAGGTGGAGTACGTCAACCCGGGCGGCTCGGTGAAGGACCGCATCGCGCTGCGCATGGTCGAGGACGCCGAGGCGGCCGGTCTGCTCAAGCCCGGCGGCACCATCGTCGAGCCGACCAGCGGCAACACCGGCGTCGGGTTGGCCCTGGTGGCGCAGCTCAAGGGCTACCGGTGCGTCTTCGTCTGCCCCGACAAGGTCAGCCAGGACAAGCAGGACGTGCTGCGGGCGTACGGCGCCGAGGTGGTGGTCTGCCCGACGGCGGTCGCCCCGGAGGACCCGCGCTCGTACTACAACGTCTCGGACCGACTGACCCGCGAGATTCCCGGCGCGTGGAAGCCCGACCAGTACAGCAACCCGGCGAACCCGCGCTCGCACTACGAGACCACCGGCCCGGAGCTGTGGAAGCAGACCGAGGGCGGGCTCACCCACTTCGTGGCGGGCGTCGGCACCGGCGGCACGATCTCCGGCATCGGCCGGTACCTCAAGGAGGCCTCCGACGGCCGGGTGAAGATCGTGGGCGCCGACCCGGAGGGTTCGGTCTACTCCGGCGGCACCGGCCGGCCGTACCTGGTGGAGGGCGTCGGCGAGGACTTCTGGCCCGAGACGTACGACCGGGGCGTCGCCGATGAGATCATCGAGGTGTCCGACAAGGCGTCGTTCGAGATGACCCGGCGGCTGGCCCGCGAGGAGGGGCTGCTGGTCGGCGGCTCCTGCGGGATGGCAGTGGTGGCCGCGCTGGAGGTGGCGCGCAGGGCTGCCCCGGACGACGTCGTGGTGGTGCTGCTGCCCGATGGCGGCCGGGGCTACCTTTCGAAGATCTTCAACGACTCGTGGATGGCCCGGTACGGCTTCCTCGACAACTCCGGCGCCGAGCCCACTGTGGCCGACGCGCTGGCCAGCAAGCCGGGCGGGCTGCCCGAGTTGGTGCACGTGCACCCGACCGAGACGGTCCGCGACGCGATCGACTACATGCGTGAGTACGGTGTCTCGCAGTTGCCGGTGCTCAAGGCCGAGCCGCCCGTCGTGACCGGCGAGGTCGCCGGCTCGATCGCCGAGCGGGACCTGCTCGACGCGCTGTTCACCGGCCAGGCTCACCTGCACGACACCATCGAGCGGCACATGGGTGACCCGCTGCCGATGATCGGTGGCGGCCAGCCGGTCAGCGAGGCCGTGGGCCTGCTGGAGAAGTCCGACGCCGCCCTGGTCCTGGTCGACGGCAAGCCCAAGGGCGTCCTGACCCGCCAGGACCTCCTGTCCCACCTGGGCGCCCACTAACCGCCCACCCCACCCACCCACCCACCGCACCCACCCCACCCCACCGCGTCGATCATGGACTTGTGGTGGTGAGCAAAGGGGGCATCAATGCCTAAATTGCCCACCACAAGTCCATGATCGACGGGGGAGGTGGGGGCCGGGGGAGGTGGGGCCGGGGAGGGGAGGGGGAGGGGTTAGAGGGCGCGGGTGTAGCGGAGTTGGGTTGTGGGGGCCGTGCCCATCTTCTCTTCGCGTTCGGCCCCGGTCGGGGTCCAGCCGCCGCGCTCATAGAACGCGCGGGCGTGGGCGTTCTCCCGCAGCACCCAGAGCACCGCGCGACGCCAACCGCGGTCACGCATGGCGTCGAGCGCGTCCACCATCAACGCGCGGCCGGTGCCCCGCCCCTGCTCGGCCGGGTCCAGGTGGATCGCGTTGAGCAGCCCGGTCGTCGGATCGTCCTCGTCGTCCGGCCCCAGGTAGCTGAACCCGACGAGCCCGCCGACGCGTTCCGCCACGATCAGCCGGTGGGTGTCACGCTCCCAGCTCCACCGCTCGACCCAGTACCGTCCCATCGCCTCCCCGGTCGGTTTGGCCAGCGCCTCGGCCGGCAGGAACGAGGAGTACGCGGCGACCCGGGACCGTTGGTGCAGGGCACCGACCCCCATCAGGTCGTGATCGGTGGCGGGGCGGAGCGTGACAGTCACCCGGCCGAGGCTACCCGGCGCGGCGGGACCTGCACGGTGGTCAGATCCTCGGCGACAACCAGATCGCCGTCGAAGTGCGCGCGAGCCTCGTCATGGAACCGGCGCGGGTCGGGATAGCGCTGGGAGAAGTGCGTCAGCACCAGCGTGCGTACCCCCGACTCGGTCGCCACCCGCGCGGCCTGGGCCGCGGTCAGGTGGCCGACCTCGGCGGCCAGCGCGGCCTCCGACTCCAGGAACGTCGACTCGATGACCAGCAGGTCGGCGTGCTCGGCCAGGGCGTACACGCCGTCGCAGAGGCCGGTGTCCATCACGAAGGCGAATCGCTGCCCCGGTCGGGGCTCGCTCACCTCGTCCCGGGTGACGCGACGCCCGTCGAGGTCCAGGTGGCCGACGCGGATCAGCTCGCCGACGGCCGGGCCGGCGATGCCGTACGCGGCCAGCTTCTCCGGCAGCATCCGGCAGCCGTCCGGCTCGACGAGCCGATAGCCGTACGTCTCGATGGGGTGTCGCAGCCGGCGGGCCTCCAGCGTCCCGCAGCGCAGGGCGATCCGCTGCCCGTCGGTCTCGATCGGCGTTACCGCCAGCTCGGCGCTCTCGTAGAAGGAGGTGGCGTGCCGCAGCCGGGCGAAGTACTCGGCGCCGCCGGCCGGGAAGTGCACGGCGACCGGGTGCGGGACCCGGTCCAGTGAGAGCCGCTGGATCGTGCCGGGCAGACCGAGGCAGTGGTCGCCGTGGAAGTGCGTGACGCAGATCCGGGTCAGGTCGCTGGCGGTGACGGTGGTGTGCAGGAGTTGGCGCTGACTGCCCTCGCCCGGGTCGAAGAGGATCACCTCGTCGTCCCAGCGCAGCACGTAACCGTTGTGGTTGCGCTGCCGGGTGGGGGTCTGGCTGGCCGTCCCGAGAATCACCAGCTCGCGCATCGACACGCTGATCTCCCACCGAGATGAAGCGACCCCCGGGGCGCTCCACGCTGTCGCGTGGGCCGGCTGGACTAAGCCGGCACCCCGGGGGTCGGGTGGCTGTCGTGGTTTTCGCCGCACCGCTGCCACACGGTCTCGACGGTCGTACTGGTTGCCCGCCTCGCGGCGGACGATCACTGTCGAGGACAGCGGCTAGCGGACAGCCACCTCACGAGTCCGATTGCTATACAAGTCTGGACCACCTCCTTTCACGTGTACGGCCACGTTATCGAGTTCCCGCCGGGCTCGGCAACGGATTTCGATCACAGGGCCAAACGGGAATGCCCGGCCGCCTCGTCGGCAGCCGGGCATCGCGTTCACGCAGGTGGGTCAGCCGGCGGTACGGGCCACGCCGACCGGGCAGCTCAGGCCGTTCGGGCCGTGGTTGCAGTACCCGTTCGGGTTCTTGGTCGGCGCCAGGTACTGCTGGTGGTAGTCCTCGGCGAAGAAGTAGCTGCCGAGCGGGGCGATCTCGGTGGTGATCTCACCCTTGCCGGCCCGGGTCACGATCGGCTGGAAGGCGTCCCGCGACGACTCCGCGATGGCCCGCTGCTCGTCGGTGGTCGTGTAGATCGCCGACCGGTACTGGGTGCCCACGTCGTTGCCCTGGCGCATGCCCTGGGTCGGGTCGTGGTTCTCCCAGAAGACCTTCAGCAGGTCCTCGTACGTGATCTTGCTGGGGTCGTACACCACCTGGACGACCTCGGCGTGCCCGGTGCGGCCGGAACACGTCTCCTCGTACGTCGGGTTGGTGGTGAAGCCGCCCGCGTAGCCGGCGGAGGTCGTGTACACGCCGGGCAGCGTCCAGAACAGCCGCTCGGCGCCCCAGAAGCAGCCCATGCCGAAGACGGCCACCTGGAGGCCCTCCGGGAACGGACCCTTCAGCGGGGTGCCCAGAACCTCGTGGCGGTCGGCGACCGGCATCGAGATCGGGCGGCCCGGCAGGGCCTGCTCGGGCGTGATCATCTCGGCGTTCATACGGCGCAGGAACACGGTGGGACTCCTCTCATGCGTCTCCCAGCGTGTAACACCGGTGGGTTCTGCTTCCTTACCCGCGCCACTGTGACTCAGGCCCCGCCGTCGAGGGCGGTGGCGATCCGGTCGGCGTAGGTCTGTGCCTCGGCGTCGTCGCTGTACCGGGTGCGCGGCCAGAAGAAGCCACGCAGCCCGTCACCCTTGGTGCGGGGGACCACGTGGGTGTGCAGATGGGGGACGGACTGGGACACCCGGTTGTTCATCGCCACGAACGTCCCACCGGCCCCCAGGCCGGCCTCCACCGCCACGGCCAGCCGCTGGACCAGCGCGAAGTAACCGGGTAGCAGGTCGGCCGGCAATTCGGCCAGGGTCACCAGGTGCGTCCGGGGCACCACCAGCACGTGCCCCGCGAAGACCGGGCGGGTGTCCAGGAACGCCACCCCGTCCGGCTCGTCGGCGACCCGGAACGCCGGAACGTCACCCGACACGATCCCGCAGAACACGCACCCGTCCATCGCGCCAGGCTATAGCGCCGATCTGCGCTGACCTGCCCCCCACGTACGCATCGACTGTGGTACTCATTTACGGGTCTGGATCAAGAACATGGGGGGGACGCACGTGCACAGCAAGAGAGGCACGACCCTGGCACTGGCCGTACTGGCCGCCGGGTTGCTCACCGCCGGTCTCCCGGGCCCCGCCCAGGCCGCACCCGCGCCGACGGCCACCCCGCTGTCGTTGCCGGCGGTGGCCGACGTGGTCTCGGCCGGTGACCGGGTCTTCGTCAGCGGCGGGCCGTCCTCGACCGACGTCGTGGTGGCCAGCGCGACGGGTGCGGTCGTGGGCACCCTGTCCGGCCTGCCCGGTCCGACCGACCTGTTGCTCAGCGCCGACCGGCAGACCCTCTACGTGGCGCTGCCGACCGCTAATGCCATCGCCGCCTTCGACACCGGCACGCTCGTCGAGTCGGCCCGGTACGACACCGGCGCGGGCGAGTGCCCGTCGTCGCTGGCGCTGACCGGGCGGTACCTGTGGTTCGGGTACGGCTGCGGAGGCTGGGACGGCAACATCGGCCGGATCGACCTGGGCCGCCAGCCGGCGCGGGTGACCACGGGTCTGGACACCGGTAGCGGCTTCTACGGCGCTCCGCTGCTGACCGCCGCCAGCCAGAACCGTTCGGTGCTGTTGGCCGGGCAGCCCGGCCTGAGCCCCGCGTCGGTATACACGTACACGATCGGCACCGGTGGTGCGCTGAGCGCGCCGGGCACCAACGAGTTCATGGCGATTGGCAGCAACCTGCGCGACATCGCCCTCGACCCGACCGGCGCGACCGTGTTCACCGCGTCCGGCGCCCCGTACGAGGTGCAGGCGTTCCCGTTCGCCGACATCACCACCCCGTCGGCGACCTTCCGCACCGGCGCGTACCCCAATGCGGTCGAGGTCTCGCGCGACGGCACCCGGATCGCTGGCGGCGCGGACGCCTCCTACGACCCGGACGTGTTCGTCTTCTCCACGGGCGGCACCGAGCTGGCCCACTTCGAGCTGGGCGACGAGCTCAGCCCCGGCGCGCTGGCCTGGGCCCCGAACGGCGCCCGGCTCTACGCGGTCTCCTACGACTGGACCGGAAACCACCCGGTCACCCTGCACGTCCTGCCCGTCCCGGCCGCCTGAGGGCCGTTCCCGACGCTGAACCGGAGCGTGGGGTCGGACCGGATGGGTCCGGCCCCCGCCCGGGGCGCGGGTTCCGTGCCGGGTCGCCGGGACGGGGCACTAGCCTCACCAGAATGAGTCACGGCTTCGAGACGCTCGCCATTCACGCCGGTCAGGACCCCGAGGCCCGGACCGGCGCGGTGATCCCGCCGATCTACCAGACCAGCACGTACGCCCAGGACGCCGTCGGCGCGCCTCGGCTCGGCTACGAGTACAGCCGCTCCGGCAACCCGACCCGCGACGCCCTCCAGGAGTGCCTGGCCGCGTTGGAGAGCGGGCCGGTGGGTCTCGCCTTCGCCAGTGGCCTGGCCGCCGAGGACACCCTGCTGCGGGCGGTGTGCCAGCCGGGCGACCACGTGATCATTCCGGACGACGCGTACGGCGGCACCTACCGGCTCTTCGCCCGGGTGGCCCAGCGCTGGGGGCTGGAGTTCACGCCGGCCAAGGTCTCCGACCCGGCCGCGGTCCGGGCCGCCGTGCAGCCCGGACGGACGAAGATCATCTGGGTGGAGACGCCGACGAACCCGCTGCTCGGCATCGCCGACATCGCCGTCCTGGCCGGTGTGGCGCACGACGCCGGCGCGCTGCTGGTGGTCGACAACACCTTCGCCTCGCCGTACCTTCAGCAGCCGATCGCCTTCGGCGCGGACGTGGTGGTGCACTCCACCACCAAGTACATCGGCGGGCACTCCGACGTGGTCGGTGGCGCGCTCGTCGTCGCCGACGCCGCGCTCGGCGAGGAGCTGCGCTACCACCAGAACGCGATGGGCGCGATCAACGGCCCGTTCGACGCGTGGCTCACCCTGCGCGGCATCAAGACCCTCGGGGTACGCATGGACCGGCACTGCGACAACGCCGAGCGCCTCGCCGCCTACCTCGACGGGCACGCCAAGGTGTCCGAGGTGATCTACCCCGGGCTGCCTTCGCACCCTGGTCACGAGGTGGCGGCCAAGCAGATGCGCCGGTTCGGCGGCATGATCTCGTTCCGGGCCGCCGGCGGCGAGGACCACGCCGTCGAGATCTGCAACCGGGCCAAGCTCTTCGTGCTCGCCGAGTCGCTGGGCGGCGTCGAATCGCTGATCGAACACCCGGGTCGGATGACACATGCAAGTGCTGCCGGCTCGCCGCTTGAAGTTCCCGGCGATCTCGTGCGACTGTCTGTCGGCATCGAGACGGTCGACGACCTGCTCGCCGATCTGGAGCAGGCGCTGGGCTGACCGCTGGGGAGGACGGCCGTGCAGGACATCATGGCGACCTGGGTCGGGGCGACCGCCAAGCAGATCGCCCGGGGCGTACGGCGGGGTGACGTCTCGGCCACCCAGGTCGTTGCCGACCACCTCGAGTACATCGCCTCGGCCGACCGCGAACTGGCCGCGTTCCGCGCCGTTCGCGGCGGCGAGGCGATCACCGAGGCGGAGAAGGTCGACGAGCAGGAGGACCTGGCCAACCTCCCCCTGGCCGGGGTGCCGGTGGCCGTCAAGGAGAACACCCCGGTCGCGGGCCTGCCCACCTGGAACGGGTCGGCCGCCGCGCGGACCGAGGTCGCGGAGGCCGACCACGAGGTCGTCCGGCGGCTGCGGGGCGCCGGCGCGGTGATCCTCGGGGTCACCCGGATGCCGGAGCTGGGACTCTGGGCGCTCACCGACGACGACAGCGCGGTGACGCGCAACCCGTGGGACAGCACGCGTACCCCCGGCGGTTCCTCGGGCGGCGCGGCCGCCGCGGTCGCCGCCGGCCTGGTGCCGATCGCGCACGGCAACGACGGCCTCGGCTCGATCCGCATCCCGGCGGCCTGCTGCGGCCTGGTCGGCCTCAAACCCGGCCGCGGTGTGGTGCCCTGCCAGCTCGGCGCGGACGACTGGTTCGGTCTCACCGAGCACGGGATGCTTGCCAGCACGGTCGCCGACGCCGCCGTCGGCTTCTCGGTGCTCGCCGGCCGACGCCCGGAGAAGCTGGTCCCGCCGCAACGGCTGCGCGTCGGTGTCTCGCTGCGCTCTCCGGTACGCGGAGTCTCGCCGGACGCGCCCAACCGGGACGCGGTGGCCGCGGCCGGCCGGCTGCTCGCCGCCGCCGGCCACGACACCGTGCCGGCCGATCCGGTCTACCCCACGGCCCTGGGCCTGCAGGGCCTCGCCACCTGGTTCGCCGCGGCAGCCGCCGACGTCCGGGCCGCCGGGCTGGACCGGCGCGGTCTGCAACGCCGTACCCGGCGGCACGTCGCGCTGGGCGAGTGGGCACAGCGGCGCGGCTACGTCCGGGAGGCCGACCGGGTCGCCTGGCGGCAGCGGTCCGTCGACTTCTTCACCGACCACTCCGTCGACCTGCTGCTCACGCCCGCCCTGGCGAGCGCGCCGCCGGAGGCCGGCCGCTGGTCGGAGCGGTCCTGGCGGGCGAACCTGTCGGCCAACATCAGGTACGCCCCGTACGCCGCGCCGTGGAACGTCGCCGGCCTGCCGGCGATCGTCGTACCGGTGGGACGCCGCCCGGACGGCCTGCCGGTCGCCGTGCAGATCGTCGGTCCGCCCGGCTCGGAGCTGCTGCTGCTCGGTGTGGCCGGTCAGTTCGAGATGACCGCCCCGTGGGTGCGCCACGCGCCCGGCTATCCCCTCGTCGGAACGGGGTCGCCGGCCAGCGCATGATCGTCTAGCGTGTGCGCGCACCATCGCGCGAACCACGGGGGACACCAATGCGCTGCCAGACCTGCGGAGACGCCACGTCCTCCGAGCACAACGAATGCCCGCGTTGCTACACGCCGCTCGGCCAGCCGGCGGTCACGCCGGGGCTGCCGACCTACCGCGTACGGGGGATCGGGCTGGCGGCCAGCGTCGCGGTCGGCGCGACCGCCGTGCTCTACCTGGTGGTGGCGCTGTCCCCGCTGATCGGGATGGCGCTGGCCCGGCGGGCCATGGCCGACGACGACCCGGACCTGCTCCTCGGTGTGGTGATCATCAACGTCCTGGTGGCGCTGACCATGGCCGTCGTCTACCTCACCGCCGCCGTCCTGGTGATCATCTGGACCTGGCGGGCGCGCAAGAACACCGACGCCTTCCCCGGCGCACTGCCCACCCTCGGAGCGGGCTGGGCGATCGCCGGCTGGCTGGTGCCGTTCGCGAACTTCGTGGTGCCGGCCCGGGTCGTGGCGAACATCGCTCGGGACAGCCTCTGGCGGCGGTTCACGCCCACCCTCGTGAGCGTCTGGTGGTGCTCCTGGCTGGTGTTCAGCATCGGCGAGCGGCTGAGCAGCCGCCTCGACGACAGGGCGTACGCGAAGCTGCCGGAGACCCCGTTCAACGACGCCGGCTACCAGGCGTACGTCGACCACTACCGGGACTCGTTGCTTCGCAACGCCCTGCCGGCGCTGGGCTGCGCGGTCGCGGCGGTGACGCTGATCCTGCTGATCCACCGGATCTCCGCCGCCCAGGAGGCCCGGATCGCCCGCGCCGCCCCGGCGTGGCCGACCGCCCCGGTCTGGCCAGCACAAGCCTGGCCGCCGGCCCCGGTCACGTCGGCAGGCCAGCCCGCCCCGGCGGCCCCGGCGGCCGTGGCGCCCTCGGCGGCCGTGGCGCCCTCGGCGGCCGTGGCGTCCCCGGCGGCCGTGGCGCCCTCGGAGACGCCGGGGGCCGCGCCCAGGTCGTGATCCACTCCAGATCGCCGATGTGGCGCTGTCCGGGCGACCCGACAGCCCCACGTCGGCGATCTGGAGTGGATCAACGCGGGGGCGGCCCGCAAGTCGGGCGATCGGGGCGTCCGAGGACCGTCGACGCGGGTGGTCGCGTCGCGTACCCCGGTGTCGCCGCCGAGGCCGCCGGGCCCGGATGGCACGATCGGGGCATGACGGAACTGGTCGGCCTCGACGACGTACGGGCTGCGCGGAAACTGCTCGCCGACGTCGTCCGGACCACCCCGCTGGAGCCCTCCCGGCCGCTGAGCGCGGCACTGGGCGGGCCGACGTGGCTCAAGTGCGAGAACGTGCAGCGCGCCGGCTCGTACAAGGTGCGCGGCGCGTACGTGCGGATCTCCCGGCTGTCGGCGGCGGAGCGTGCGCGTGGCGTGGTCGCGGCGAGCGCCGGTAACCACGCCCAGGGCGTCGCGCTCGCCGCCGGGTTGGTCGGCACGCACGCGACGGTCTTCATGCCGGTCAACGCGCCGCTGCCGAAGGTCGCCGCCACCAAGGGGTACGGCGCGCAGGTCGAGCTGGCCGGCAACACCGTCGACGAGTCGCTGGTGGCCGCACAGACGTACGCCGAGCGGACCGGTGCGGTGCTCATCCACCCGTTCGACCACCGGGACGTGATCGCCGGGCAGGGCACGGTGGCGTTGGAGATCCTCGAACAGTGTCCCGACGTGCGGACGATCATCACGGGCGTGGGCGGCGGCGGCCTGATCTCGGGCATGGCGGTGGCCGCCAAGGCGCTCCGCCCGGACGTACGCATCATCGGGGTGCAGGCGGCGGGCGCGGCGGCCTTCCCGCCCTCCCTGGTGGCCGGAGAGCCGGTCCGGCTGCCGGCGTTCGCCACCATCGCGGACGGCATCGCGGTCGGACGGCCGGGGGAGATCACCTTCAACCATGTCCGCAAGCTCGTCGACGAGATCGTCACGGTCTCCGAGGAGGACATCTCGCGGGCCCTGCTGATGCTGCTGGAGCGGGGCAAGCAGGTCGTCGAACCGGCCGGGGCGGTCGGCGTGGCCGCGCTCCTGGCCGGCGTGGTGGAGGTGGAGACGCCGGTGGTGGCGGTCCTCTCCGGCGGCAACATCGACCCCCTGCTGATGATGCGGGTGATCGAGCACGGTCTCGCCGCGGCCGGCCGCTACCTGCGGGTGACCGTGCGCTGTTCGGATCGGCCCGGGCAGCTCGCGTCACTGCTCAGTCAGATCGCCGAGCACCGGGCCAACGTGGTGGACGTGGAACACCAGCGGGCCAACCCGCACCTCGGCCTCGGCGAGGTGGAGGTGGCGCTGTCGGTGGAGACCCGTGGTGTGGAGCACTCCGACACGTTGATCAGCGCGCTGCGGGCCAGTGGCTATCAGGTGGTGTTCGCCGCCGAGGCGTGACAGGCGGTGCCACGCCCCGGCGGCGTTACACCGTAGGGGAGCTGCCGCTCAGCCGGAGAACGGCTCGAAGCTGACCACGGTCACCTTGATGTCGGCGCCACTCGGTGCCGTGTAGGTGCAGGTCTGCCCGGCGCGACCACCCAGGATCGCCTTACCCAGGGCCGACTCGGGGCTGTAGACCGTCAGGTCGGTGGTGGCGGCGATCTCCCGCGAGCCGAGCAGGAAGGTCTCGGTGTCGTCGGTGTCGTCGTCGAAGTAGATCGTCACCACCATGCCGGGTGACACCGCGTCGGCCGTCGGCGCGGCGCCGACCTTGGCGGTGCGCAGCAGCTCCTGCAGGTAGCGGATGCGACCCTCAGCCTTGCCCTGCTCCTCACGGGCGGCGTGGTAGCCGCCGTTCTCCCGCAGGTCGCCCTCTTCGCGGCGGGCGTTGATCTCGGCCGCGATCGCCGGCCGGTTGGCGATGTGCTCGTCGAGCTCGGCCTGGAGGCGGTCGTACGCGTCCTGGGACAGCCAGGTGGCGGGCGCCTCGTTGCCAGTGGACACAGGCGTTCTCCTTGGTTGTGCGTGGCTGGCTGACAGGTGAACTACCAAGTTACCAGTGCGGTACGACACAGCGTGTCGGCGATCACCGCTGGTGTCCGGATCCGGCACCCGCGCTCGATGCCGGGCGACGGCCGTTACCGGGTGATGTCTCCGCAGTTCAGGACGGCGCTCGGCAGCGCAGCACCTCGCCGATGAACGGTCGGGCGCTGGTGTTCAGCCGGTGCCGGGCGCCGACGTGCCGCTCACCCGGGCCGGCGGTCACCGTGACCTCGTCGCGGCCCACCTCGACGCCGGCGCGGTCCCGGGCGCGCAGGACGCAGACGGCCGAGCCGCCCTCCGGCACACGTACCCGGAAGTCGACCACCACCTGGTTGTCCGTGATGTCGGTGTACGTGATCACCTGGGCGTCGTAGACCGGGTCGCCGTACTGCCGGTAGAGCCGCAGTGAGATCAGGCTCAGCCCCACCACCAGCACCAGGAGCACCAGGGCGGCCAGCAGCGTACGACGCCGGCCTCCGCCGGGTGCCCGGCGTCGGCCGTAGCGCCCGGCCGGGAAGACCGGCGCGCCCGGTGAAATTGTGGCGTGCGTCTCGGTCACCGGCGGGTATCTCCTGGCGTTGTTGTCGGCGGCATCGGCAAGAATGGCAGGAGTCCATCCTCCCAGCCCGGCCGAATGCCAGGAACGGCAGGTCGGGTCCCGCAGGTGCCGACCGGCGGCGGGGCGGGGGAGGTTCCTGGCAGGTCAGCCGGTCGAGCCCGGTCGGGTCCACCGGCCGACACAGACGAGGAGCGCCGTAAGTTGGCAGAGCAGCTGCGTCTCATGGCCGTCCACGCGCACCCGGACGACGAGTCGAGCAAGGGTGCGGCGACGATGGCGAAGTACGTCGCCCAGGGGGTCGACGTGCTGGTGGTGACGTGCACCGGCGGTGAGCGCGGCAGCGTGCTCAATCCCAAGCTCGACCGGCCCGACGTCTGGGCCAACATCGCGGACATCCGGCGGGCCGAGATGGACGCCGCGCGGGCGATCCTCGGCGTCGACCAGGCCTGGCTCGGGTTCGTCGACAGCGGCCTGCCCGAGGGCGACCCGCTGCCGCCGCTCCCCGAGGGCTGCTTCGCCCTCCAGGAGGTCGAGGTGGCCGCCGGCCCGCTGGTCCGGCTGATGCGGGAGTTCCGTCCGCACGTGGTGACCACGTACGACGAGGAGGGTGGCTACCCCCACCCCGACCACATCATGTGCCACAAGGTGAGCGTGGCCGCCTTCGAGGCCGCCGGTGATGCGGAGCGCTACCCCGAGCTGGGCGCCCCCTGGCAGCCGCTGAAGCTCTACTACGACATCGGCTTCTCCAAGGCCAAGATCATGGCGCTGCACGAGGCGGTGCTGGCCACGGGCGCCGAGTCGCCGTACGAGGACTGGCTCAAGCGCTGGGACGAGCGTCCGGACAAGGGCCCACGGATCACCACCCGGGTCGACTGCGCCGAATACTTCCCCGTGCGGGACGACGCGTTGCGCGCCCACGCCACCCAGGTCGACCCGGACGGCTTCTGGTTCCACGTGCCCATGGAGATGCAGCAGCAGGCCTGGCCGACGGAGGATTTCGAGCTGGTACGCACCATGGTGGAGAGCCCGCTGCCCGAGTCCGACCTCTTCGCCGGAGTGCGGGAGACGGCGCACGCGCGCTGATCCCGGCCAGGGCTACCCTGGTAGGCAATCGCACATCGGAGGACGACCATGCTGACCGCTGCCCAGGTGCTCGCGGAGAACAACTTCGGGGACACCCGCACGGGTGGTCTGGCCGGCCCGATGGGCCTCCTCCTCATCCTGCTGCTGGCTACCGCCACCATCCTGCTGATCCGCAACATGAACGCCCGACTGCGGCGTCTGCCCGACCGGTTCCCGCAGCCGGGGCCGGCGGTCGATCCGACCAGGGCCGACGCTTCAGTCGTCGATCCGACAGACGGGACCGGCGCGCATGATTCATCCACGCACGCTCCCAATGGGCACCAGCAGCAGCGGAACGGGTAGTCCGCGCGTGATTCACGCCGAACCGGGTGGCGGACCCCTGTTGCGACCACCCGGTTTGGCTTAGCCTTCCGCCGGGGGACCAAAAGTCCCCGAGACGTGCGCGGGAGGGGGCGCCGATGGCCAGCACAGCACCGGCTGCCCGCCGTACCGTTGGTCGGTCGGCTGACGGGGAAGGTCGATGACCTCCGCTCCGGCCGGCGACCCGTTCGACCGGCTCGGGGTGCACGGCATGCCGGTCCGGCTGCGCGTGCTGACGGTCGCGGTGACGCTGACCGCGCTGGTCGCCGCCGTGGTCGGGTTGACGCTTCCGTCCGGGCTGCCGGCCGACGACCCGCTGGGTGGTCCGGCCCGCTTCGGCATCGCGGTCGGTGTCCTGGCCCTGGCCCAACTCGCCCGGCTCCGGTTCCGCGGGACCGCCGGCATGGTCAGCATCACCTGGGGTGAAGCGGCCCTGATCGTCTGCCTCTATCTCGCTCCGGCCGGCTGGCTGCCGTCGGCCACGCTGATCGGCGCCGGGCTGGCCTGGACGGGGTTGTCCCTGCACAGCGACCGCCGCCCGCCGCTGGAGATCGTCCGGATCGCCGCGTCGCTGGCCGCCGCGTCGGCGCTGGCCGTGTCCGTCACCACCGCGTTGGGGCACCCCCTGCTCACCCCGCCCACTCCGGTGCTGGCGCTTGCCGTGATCGCCGGGTCGGTGACGTACCTGATGGTGACGGGTTGGCTCGGCGCGGTGAGCCTGAGCCTGCGGCACGGGCTGCCGATCGGGCCGCCGCTGCTGACCGCGCTGCGCGGCAAGTTGCTGATGTTCGTCGGCAACGTGGCGGTCGGCCTGGTCGTGATCGCGCTGCTGGAGCTGGACCCGCGCTGGTTGCTGCTGCTCCCGCCGCTGCTCTGGCTGCTGCAACAGACCTACCGTTACCGCCTGCGGGCGGACCAGGAACGTCGGACGTGGCGCGCCTTCGCCGAGGCCACCGCCGCTCTCAACCAGCTCGACGAGCGGGGCGTCGCCAGCGCGGCGGTGACGGGCGCGCTGGCGCTGTTCAACGCCGAGTTGGTCGATGTCGAGGTGGCCCGGCCCGACGGCAGGTGGCGTCGCTACCGGGGGGACGCCGGGGGCCAGTTGCTCGACCGGGAGGTCGGCCCGCCCGACAAGTCGGAGCCCGACGAGTACGAGTTGGTCCGCCCCCTGTCGGTGGGCGCCGTGCCGGTCGGTCGGCTCCGGGTCCGGTTCCCCCGCTCCGCCCCGCCCACGACCCGCGAACGGGACGCGGTGGCCGCGTTCGGTGACGCGCTCGCCGCCGCGCTGCACGACGCCGCGACCCACCGCGAACTGCGCCTGGTCACCGCCCGATCGTCGTACGAGGCGGTGCACGACGCGCTCACCGGGCTGGCGAACCGTACGGCCATGCTCGGCAAGGGCGACCAGTCGTTGCGGCAGCTCGCACACGACCACCCGGTGGCCCTGCTGCTGTTGGACATCAACCAGTTCAAAGAGGTCAACGACACCCTCGGACACGCGGCCGGCGACCAGTTGCTGCGGCTGACGGCCAATCGGCTCAGCGCGTTGGCCCGCCCGGGTGACCTGCTCGGCCGGCTCGGCGGCGACGAGTTCGCGCTGCTGCTCACCTCGGTTCCCGTGCTGGGTGACCGGGCCGCGCCGATGGCACACGCGCTGCGTCAGGCTCGTGAGATCGCCGAGCGGCTGGCCGCGCCGACCGAGGTGGCCGGGGTGCGGATGTCCATCGAGGTCTCGGTGGGCGTGGTCGTGGCCGACGCCGGCACCGCCGATCTGACCGAGCTGCTGCGCCGCGCGGACATCGCCATGTACCAGGCCAAGGAGGGTGGCGGCAGCGTTGCCGCCTACGACAGCACCCGGGACGCGGCCAGCACCGACCAGCTCGCCCTGCTCGCCGAACTGCGCGAGGCGCTGAAGGTCGACGACCAGTTGGTGTTGGCGTTGCAGCCGGCGGTCGACCTGGCGACCGGCGCTCCCACCGGGGTGGAGGCGCTGATCCGCTGGCAGCACCCCCGGCGCGGCTGGCTGGGCCCGGCCGACTTCATCCGCCCGGTGGAGAACAGCGAACAGCTCGGCACGTTCACCCGGTACGTGCTCGACAAGGCGCTCGGGGTGGCCGCCGGGTGGGCCCGCGAGGGGCTGGACGTCCCGATCTCGGTCAACCTGTCCGCGCGTAGCCTGCTCGACCCCCGCCTCCCGGCGGAGATCGGCGACGCGCTGCGCCGCCACCAGGTGCCACCCCGCCGACTGGTCCTGGAGATCACCGAGACGGTGGTGATGAGCGAGCTGGAGATCATCGACGAGGTGCTCGCCAACCTCCGGTCGATGGGCGTACAGCTCGCGGTGGACGACTTCGGCACCGGCTTCTCCTCGTTGACGTTCCTGACCCGGATCGCCGTGGACGAGTTGAAGGTGGACCGCTCCTTCGTGATCCGGATGGCCGACTCGCCGGAGGCCGCGGCGATCGTCCGGACCACCGTCGGGCTCGCCCACGAGTTGGGGCTGCGGGTGGTCGCGGAGGGCGTGGAGACGGCCGAACAGCGGCTGGCCCTGGCCGAGCTGGGCTGCACGTCCGCGCAGGGCTACCACTTCTTCAAGCCGATGCCGGCCGACAAGATCGGTGCGGTGCTGGGCACGCTGCGCGACTCGGCCGAGTCGAACGTCTTCCGGCTGCGCGCCGACGGCGCCTCCTGACCGCTCGGCGCTCCCGTCAAGCGGGTCGCCGCAGCAACTCCCACATGACCGGCACCGGCAGCGCCGGATGGGCGCAGGCCGCCCGGAGCACGTCCCGTTCGACGTCGCCTCGGGCCAGCTCCGCCAATGCCTCCGGTCGGGTGTTCCGGTGCTCGGCGATGGCGAGCCGGGTGACGTGGTCGGCACCGTCGAGCAGCCGGGCCAGCAGCTCGCCCGACGCGCTCCAGTTCTCTGCCAGAAGATGGGGCTTGACGGGCAGCCGGCTCAGCACGTCGGGCGGGGTCCGCGAGTTGCTCGCGAGCGCCGCACCGATGCCCCGGACGGGCGTCTCGGCGAGTCGGCGCAGGATCTCGGGATGCCCACAGTGCCGGGCGAGCCAGCGGCGGACCATGGGGTTGCGGTCCTGGGCCAGTTGAGCGGCGGTCTCCTCCGACAGCGACCAGTTGGCGGCGGCGGCAGCGCGTACGCGTGCTGATCGGGACCCCGCGCACTGCGTCAGGAGGGTCTGGAGCGCTTCCTTCGCGTCTTCAACCGGCCACGGCCTCGGACCGGGCTCGCAACCCGACTTCCACCTGCCGAGCAGGTCCTGGAGTTGCTCGACGGAGAGCCGGTCGGCAACTGCCTCCAACCGCTCCAGGTTGGGCAGCGGCCGGAAGCTGTCCTTCGTGAATCGTTCGACAGCCGTACGGGCCACCGTCTCGTCGACATCGCGGGTCAGCGTCGTCAGGGTCTCCGTCGACGTGGCGGAGTGCAGCGCGACCGCTCGGCGGACCTCGGGATCGCTGTCCCGGGCGAGAACCGCCAGCAGGGGGCTGGAGACGTGCTCCGACCAGGTCAGCGCGCGACGGACGGCGACGACCGGGTCCTCGGACAGCGCCACCATCGCCGCTACGGACAGGCGTCCCCACTGGGCGGCCGTCGCGCGGGCCTCCGGGTCGGGGCTGGCGGCCAACTCCTCGCCCAGCCAGTCTCCGGCCTGTTCGATGGCTTCCGCCCGGATGGCGGGGACCTCGTCGTGCGCCAGGATCTCGGCGATCTCGGCTGAGAACTCGCGTTGGCCGATCCCATCGCGTACGGCCGGGTCGGGGTCGCGGGCCAGCTTGGCCTGGATTTCCGGGCTGACATTGGTGAGGAAGGCGATACTTCGTCGCACCTGGGGGTGGGGATCGTCGGCGAGCGCGGCCACGGTCTCCGGTGGGCACGCCTTCAGCCAGGGGACCTCGGACCGCAGCCGGTGGTCGGACGAGGCGCGGAAGGCCGCGATCGCGTCGGGCGGGAAGTCGCCCTCGAAAAGGAGGCGTTGCAACAGATGCGGGTCGCCGGTCTCGACCGTCACCGCCACCAGCGCCGCGACGACGTCAGGAATCTCCTGCGCCAGCGGCGAGTTCCCTTGCAGGCGCTCGGCGAGGACGAGCCGTGGCAGCCGACCGCCGTCCCGAACCAGGGCGAGCAGGACGTCGGTCGGGGCGGCCGGGTTCATCGCGAGTCCGGCGAGCCGGTTCTGGTCGCGGGTGTTGTCCGGGCCGGGCAGTTCGAGCCGCCAGCGCGCCCCCTCGCAGCAGCCCGTCCGGATGACCGTGGGCTCCGCCCAATTCCCCGTCTCGGACATCCGAGCACCATAGCGACACCGCAGCCGAACCGCGCTCCCTCTCTCTGTGCGAGGCTGGAACGGTGAATCGACTCGCCGACGCGACCTCCCCGTACCTGCTCCAGCACGCCGACAACCCGGTCGACTGGTGGCCCTGGTGCGACGAGGCGTTCGCCGAGGCGAAACGACGCGACGTGCCGGTGCTCATCTCGGTGGGCTACGCGGCCTGCCACTGGTGCCACGTCATGGCGCACGAGTCGTTCGAGAACGAGCAGGTCGGTGCGCTCTTGAACGACAACTTCGTGTCGATCAAGGTGGACCGCGAGGAGCGCCCCGACGTCGACGCCGTCTACATGACCGCCACCCAGGCGATGACCGGTCAGGGCGGCTGGCCGATGACGGTCTTCGCCACCCCGGACGGCACCCCGTTCTTCTGCGGCACCTACTTCCCGCGCGCCAACTTCACCCGCCTGCTCCAGTCGGTCACCACCGCCTGGCGGGACCAGCGGGACGAGGTGCTGCGCCAGGGCGCCGCCGTGGTCGAGGCGATCGGTGGCGCGCAGGCCGTGGGCGGCCCCACCGCGCCGCTGGACGGCCCACTGCTCGACGCCGCGGCCGGCAACCTGGCGGGTGAGTACGACGAGACGAACGGCGGGTTCGGGGGCGCCCCGAAGTTTCCACCGCACATGAACCTGCTCTTCCTGCTGCGCCACCACCAGCGCACCGGCGACCCGCGCAGCCTGGAGATCGTGCGGCACACCGCCGAGGCGATGGCCCGGGGCGGCATCTACGACCAGCTCGCCGGCGGTTTCGCCCGGTACTCGGTGGACGCGCACTGGACGGTGCCGCACTTCGAGAAGATGCTCTACGACAATGCGCTGCTGCTGCGCGTCTACACGCAGCTCTGGCGGCTGACCGGCGATCCGTTGGCGCGTCGGGTCGCCCGGGACACCGCCCGGTTCCTCGCCGACGAGCTGCACCGTCCGGGGGAGGGGTTCGCGTCCGCGCTGGACGCCGACACCGACGGCGTCGAGGGGCTCACCTACGCCTGGACGCCCGCGCAGCTCGTCGAGGCGCTGGGCGAGGACGATGGCCGCTTCGCCGCCGACCTGTTCGCGGTCACCGAGGACGGCACCTTTGAACACGGCACGAGCGTGCTCAAGCTCGCTCGGGACGTGGACGACGCCGCGCCCGAGGTCCGTACCCGCTGGCAGGGGGTGGTCGGGCAACTGCTCGCGGCCCGCGACATCCGGCCCCAGCCGGCCCGCGACGACAAGGTGGTGGCCGCGTGGAACGGCCTGGCGATCACCGCGATCGTCGAGTTCCTCCAGGTAGCCGCGCTGGCCCTGGAGAAGCGGGACGAGGGCGCCAACCTGTTGGAGGGCGTCACCATCGTCGCCGACGGCGCGATGCGGGACGCCGCCGAGCACCTGGCCAGCGTGCACGTCGTCGACGGCCGGCTGCGCCGGGTCTCCCGCGACGGCAGGGTCGGCGATCCGGCCGGGGTGCTGGAGGACTACGGCTGCGTGGCCGAGGCGTTCTGCGCCCTGCACCAGCTCACCGGCGAGGGGCGCTGGCTGACCCTGGCCGGCCAGCTGCTGGACAACGCCCTGGAACGCTTCGCCGCTCCCGGCGGCGCCTACTACGACACGGCCGACGACGCCGAGCGGTTGGTCGCCCGGCCTGCCGATCCGACCGACAACGCCACCCCGTCGGGGCGGTCGGCGCTGGTCGCCGGGCTGGTCGCGTACGCCGCGCTGACCGGACAGACCCGCTACCGCGAGGCCGCCGAGGCCGCGCTCGCCACCGTTGCGCCGATCGTCGGGCGGCACGCCCGCTTCGGCGGGTACGCGGCCACGGTCGGCGAGGCGCTGCTGTCCGGTCCGTACGAGATCGCGGTGGTGACCCACGATCCGGCCGGCGATCCGCTGGTGGCCGCCGCCCACCGGTACGCCCCGCCCGGAGCGGTGGTGGTCGCCGGCCTCCCGGACCAGCCCGGAGTGCCGTTGCTCGCCGACCGGCCGTTGGTCGACGGGCGGTCCGCCGCTTACGTCTGCCGGGGTTTCGTCTGCCAGCGGCCGGTCACCTCCGTCGACGAGCTGGTCGCCGAGCTGGGCTGAGTCGGGCACCGGTAGGCTGGCCGCGCTATGGATTCCCGTACCGGTCTGCCTGTTGTCGGCATGGTGGGTGGCGGCCAGTTGGCCCGGATGACCCATCAGGCCGCGATCGCCCTCGGCCAGTCACTGCGTGTGCTCGCGAGCGCCCCCGACGACGGCGCGGCGCTGGTCGCCGCCGACGTCCAGTACGGGGACCACACCGACCTGGCCGCCCTGCGCACCTTCGCCAAGGGCTGCGACGTGGTCACCTTCGACCACGAGCACGTGCCCAACGAGCACATCCGCACGCTGGCGGCCGAAGGGGTGACCCTGTACCCGCCGGCGGACGCGCTGCTGCACGCCCAGGACAAGCAGGTCATGCGGGAACGCCTCACCGAGCTGGGTGCGCCCAACCCGGTCTGGCGGCCGGTCGGCGACCCCGCCGACCTGGTCGGGTTCGGCGAGCAGGTCGGCTGGCCGGTGGTGCTCAAGGCGGCTCGGGGCGGCTACGACGGTCGGGGCGTCTGGATGGTGGACGACGCCACCCAGGCCGCCGAGCTGGCCGCGACACTGCTCGCGGGTGGCACCCGGCTGATCGTCGAGGAGCGGGTGCCGCTGCGCCGCGAACTCGCCGTGCAGGTGGCCCGCTCGCCGTTCGGCCAGGTGGCCGCGTACCCGGTGGTCGAGACGGTCCAGCGGGACGGCATCAACGTCGAGGTGCTGGCCCCGGCGCCCGGTCTCGACGAGGAGCTGGCAGTCTCCGCCCAGCAGCTCGCCATCGACCTGGCCACCGCGCTCGGTGTGGTCGGGCTGCTCGCCGTGGAACTCTTCGAGGTGCGCGACGACGCCGGTCGACCCGCGATCGTGGTCAACGAGCTGGCGATGCGTCCGCACAACTCGGGGCACTGGACCATCGAGGGTGCCCGGACCTCGCAGTTCGAGCAGCACGTGCGGGCGGTGCTGGACTACCCGATGGGCGACACCGCGCTGACCGCGCCGGTCGTCGTGTCGGCGAACGTCCTCGGCGGCGAACCGGACGGGATGTCGGTCGACGAGCGGCTGCACCACCTCTTCGCCGCCGAGCCGGGGGCGAAGGTGCACCTCTACGGCAAGCAGGTACGCCCCGGTCGCAAGATCGGGCACGTCACCGTGCTCGGTGACGACCTGGACGACGTACGGGCACGGGCGGCGCGGGCCGTGCGTTGGCTCCAGGTGGGGCACGAGTGACCCGGGTGGCCGCGAACCAAGGAGGACTCCGGTGACCACGGTTGGGCTGATCATGGGCAGCGACTCGGACTGGCCGACCATGCGGGCCGCCGCCGAGGTGCTCGACGACTTCGAGGTGTCGTACGAGGTGCGGGTCATCTCGGCACACCGGACCCCGGTCGCGATGATCGATTACGGGCGTGAGGCGGCCGACCGAGGGCTGAAGGTGATCATCGCCGGTGCCGGTGGCGCCGCCGCGCTGCCGGGCATGGTCGCCTCGGTGACCCCGTTGCCGGTGATCGGCGTGCCGGTGCCGCTGAAGCACCTCGACGGCATGGACTCGCTGCTGTCCATCGTGCAGATGCCGGCGGGGATTCCGGTGGCCACCGTGTCGATCGGCAACGCCCGCAACGCCGGCCTGCTGGCCGTTCGGATCCTCGGCGCGTCCGACGAGACGCTGCGCACCCGGATGGCCACCTACCAGCAGGACCTGGAGAACCTCATCAAGACCAGGGACGCGGCCCTCCAGGCCACCCTGCCCTAACCCGCACACCCCGCGCCCCGCACCCAACCACCTCCGCGATCTTGCACTTTCGGTGGTCGCTAAGCGGCATTTGCCCAACTTTGCGGCGACAGAAAGTGCAAGATCGCGGAGAGGCCACCGACGAACCCGGCACGCTCACCGTGCCCACTCACGCACGCCGCCGTGACCCTCCGGTTTCACCTCATGCCGCGTAGCGCGGTCTGGAGGCGTTCCTGGGCGCGACGACGGCGTTCGTTGCTGGCCCCGAGGACGAGCAGCAGGATGCCCACGGGGATCAGCACCAGCCACGGGCCCAGGCTGAACAGCGCGTGGATGGCGGCGATCGCGGTGACCGACGCGCCGACGATCACCGGTGCCTGCTGCCGGCTGGACGAGCCGAAGATCAGCACCGCCACCGCACCGAGCAGCAGCAGCATCTGCCGCAGCGTGCTGGACTCGGTGGCGAGCACGATCGCCAGGGTCGGCAGGAATGCGGCGACCAGCGCCGGCCCGTACGCCACCCAGCTGCTCAGATCCGGGCGATGGCGCAGTTCCAGCACGCCGACCAGCAGGGCCAGCGCGGCGAACGGCAGCGTGTACGCCTCGGGCAGCGCCACGTCGGCGACGCGCATGAGGATCCACCAGGCGGTTATCTCGCAGAACACCACCGCCCAGAAGAGGATCCGGCGCTCCACGGGCCGCCGGCCGGGCCGGGTCGCCGCCACTCCGAGGACGGCGCCCCAGGCGGCCAGCAGGGCGGCGATGTGTCGTGGCGAGTCGAAGGCGAGCGCCAGCGCGATCAGGGCCGCGGCGTACCCGGTCCACTGCACGGTGGCCGCCTCGCGCTGTGCCTCGGGGCGGCGCAGCTGGGGCAGGGTCGCCGCGAGCACCTGGAGGACCGCGCCGACGGCGAGCACCCCGAACGCGGACCAGACCGGGGCCAGCCCGGCGATCAGGCCGGCGGTGAGCACGAAGAGCTGAGCCATGACCGAGGCGAACAGCCAGCCGAGGATCCGGGCGCGCTGGGTGGTGCCGAACAGGGCCGCCACCACGCCCACGCCCACCGCGCCGCCGAGGGTGAACAGGGTCAGTTGCTCCTCGGCCAGGCTGCCGGCCAGGCCGGCGCCACCGGCGGCCAGACCGATGACGAACACGAGCACCCGGGCCAGCCGCAACGAACGGGCCGGCTCGACGAGCGGCGGTGGCGGGGTCAGGGCGAGACCGAGCATGGAGATGGTGAACACGGACAGCGCGGCGAGCGTGCTCGCCGGCCACCTGCTGCCCAGCGCGATGGGCGCGATCAACAGCGTGACGGCCGCGCCGGGGAGCACCACCGGTACGGCACGGGACCGCCGTCCGCCGCTGAAACCGGTGGCGGCCAGGGCCGCCGTCGCGGTGAGCAGCAGCGCGGTCAGCACGTGGGTCGGATTGACCAGGTCCGGCGGTGGGGTGAGCAGTTCCGGCGGCGGACCCTGCCAGATCCGGTTCAACGTGCGCTGCGGCTCGACCAGGGCGAAGACCAGCGCGGGCGCGATCGAGACGAGGGCCAGGGCGGTCGGCAGGGCGGCGGCCGCGAGCGCGCCGGCCGAGGGGCTGACCCGCCACCGCCGCCGATCCGGGTCGTCCGGCAGCCGGCGCAGCGCGCCGTCGAGCAGCACCGCCCAGCGTCGGACCGGCTGGGCGGCGGCGGTGGGCGGTACGGTCGCCGCACGGATCAGCTCGGCGAGGACACCGAGCAGCGCGGCGGCGGCCGCGTAGACCCCGACGGGCAGGCCGGTCGGGATGGCGGCGAGGGCGCTGATGCTCGCCCCGCCGACCACGGCCACACTGACCCAGGGCAGGTACTGCGGCACGTACCGGCGTACGGCGGCCACACCGGCCAGACCGAGGCTCGACGCGGCCAGCGCGGCGGTCAGCACCACCTGCGCCGAGTGCTGGAACTCGACGGCCAGCGCCGCCACCGCGCCCGGCAACGCCAGCAGCGCGGCACCGGCCGCCGCGCCGCCGATCTGCGCCAGGTGCGGCGGCATGCCCTCGGTCTCCAGGTCGGTCACCTGGGGCCGGGCGAGGACGCGGGCCAGCGTGGCGACGACGACACCGATCAGCGCGATGCTGCCCAGCGCGAGCGCGGTGGTCCACGGGCGGACCAGACCGGCGCCGGCCCCGTGCAGCGCGACCACCCCGGCCACGGTGGCCCGGGACAGCCCGGCCCGGGGCTCCTCGGTGGCTACCGCCGCCATCCCGAAGACGGTGGCGACCATGGCCCCGACCAGCACCGGCGACCACCAGGGCAGGTCGAACGCGGCCGGCGCGCCGATGGTGGCGAGCACCACGGCCACGCCGGACGCGTCCCAGCGCCAGGGCGGTGGCAGCAGGACGCCGGCGGCGACGGCCAGCAGCAGCAGCGCGATCGGCGCCTGCCAGGTCGAGCCGCCGGTCGGTGCCGCCGGCCAGTTGCTCAGGTCGCCGTTCCAGATCGGTCCGGGCGTGGCCAGCACGCCCACGCCGCCGCGCAGCGCCGTCCAACCGGCGAGCACCCCGATGAGTACTCCGCCGACGGCGATGCCGAGGATCGGGCCGCGTCGCCACTCCTCGGGCATGGCGCGGGCGGCCACGGCGACGACCAGGACCAGGCCGGCGGCCACCGCCAACTGCCCACCCGGGGCGAGGACCGCCGCGATCCGCACCATCGTGGCGATCAGTGCGGTGGTCACCGCCGCGGCGGCCAGGTCCGAGCCGTCCAGGGTGAGGTCGGAGCGGCGGCCGGCGTCGATCGAGGGGGCCAGGAAGAGCAGCACCGCGGCGATCAGCAGGAGCGCCCCGACCCACGCGTCGGCGACGGTGGCGCCGGGCGCGCCGAAGGCGGCGGCGGTGACGACGAGCGCGCCCATCCCGGTGCCGACCGACAGGGGCACCGGGATGCGCCGCTGGGAGACCTGCACCATCGCGGCGTACCCGAGGGTCACGCAGACGGCCAGGAAGCTCGCCGCGAGCACCGGGACGGTCGCCTCGCGCAGGCTGGCCGGGGTGGGAGTGTCGTCGACGGGGACGGTGGCGGCCACGAACGCGGCCACCGCGCCGGGCAGCGCGAAGGCCGCGCCTCCGGCGGCCCAGGCGGTGACCGTCTCGGCAGCGGCCGAGGCGATCCGGACCCGGGGCGCCAACGCGACCAGCGCGCCGGCCGCGAAGAGGGCGAGCAGGACCGCGGCCGTGAGCGCGGGCCGGGACAGGCCGGCGCCCGCGCCGAACAGGCCCACCACGGCGGCGCCGACTCCGTGGGCCAGGGCGGCCCGGGGGGTACGCGCGGAGAGGCCGATGACACCGATGCCGATCGCGGTGATCACCATCGGCCAGGGGGCGGCCGCCCAACCGAGGCCGAACGACGCCGGCACGGCGAGCGCCGTCAGCGCGGCTCCGGCGACCGCGAACTCGCGGCGGATCTCCGGTGGCAGGGCCAGCATCGCGGCGATGGTGAGCAGGAACGCCGCGGCGGCGAGCTGCCACGTGGTCGGGCCGACGGCGGCGGCCAGCTCGGCGGCGTGCCGGTCCAGGTCGGCGTCCCAGGCGGGCAGTGCTGCGCGGACGGGGGCGACGCCGGCCCGCAGGGCGCCTCCGGCGACCATCAGCCCGCTGACGGTGAGCGCTACCGCCGAGGCGATCTGTGGGCCGCGGCGGGCGGCCTCGGGGATCGCGCGTACCGCGAGGCCGGTCGCCGTGATCACCGCGGCGATCAGCAGCAACGCCTGGCCGGGCAGGGCGACGGAGGCGACCCGGCCGAACGCGCCGATCACGGCCAGGGTGACGATGCCGGCCGCCACGTCGGGCAGCGGTGGGCGGCGCAGCACCAACGCCCCGGCCAGCCCGACGGCGGCGGCCAGCAGCAGCACCAGCCCGGCGCCGGTCGCCGTCGGCACGGCCTGTGCCCGCAGCAGCGCGGTGACCGCGTACGCCAGGGCAACCGCGACGGCCACCGCGTGCAGCGACCAGGTCAGCTCGCGCAGTCCGGGCACCGGGCGGACGGAGGGTGTCGTCGGCGCCCGCGCCAACGTCGACCACCTCGCCGGCCTCCTCCGGGTCGCCCTCCGGTCGGGCCTCGGCGTCGCGCTGGCGCGGCGTCGTCGACGGCCGAGCCGGCTGCGGCAGGTCCTGCCCGGGGGCGCGCTCCACCACGATCGGCGAGCGGGCCAACCAGAGGTCGAGCAGGGCCACCAGGGTCAGCACCAGCGCCCAGCCACCCGGCCCGGTGATCCGGTCGTACGCGAGCAGCGGCAGGACCGGCTGCGCGGCGACCACGGTCGCGAAGCGGGGTGCGCGCAGACCCGTCCAGGCGGCGTAGCCGACGGACACGGCGGCGGTGGCCGCGAAGATCAACCCGGCGAAGACGGCGCCCGAGGTGCCGCTGCCGATCCGGTCCACCGCCCAGAGCGCATAGCCGGCCAGCGGCACGAGCAGCAGACCCACCGCCGAGATCGTCTCCGCGGTGGAGGTGAGCCCGCGTCGCGCCAGCGCCGGCGGGGCGAGCAGCATCAGCGCGGTGGCGAGCAGCAGGACGCCGAGGCGGGCCAGCGCGTCCATCGAGCTGGTCGCCACCGCGGCGAAGACCACCGCGGCCACAGCGAGCAGCAGCGCGCCCAGCCCGAGCGGGATGTTCTGCACCTCCCGGCTGGACGCCTCCGGCGGGTGTTCGGGATCGTCGGCGTCCAGCCAGGACGGCCGGGGCGGGGGCGGCGGCGGGTCCTCCGGAACGGGCGGAGTGCCCTGGCGTGGAACCCGTGGCGGCGGTGCGCCGGTGCCGGTGCCGGGGCTGGCCGTCGGCGGACGGCGACCGGGGCGGCGGCGCAGCACCCGGCGGGGTCGGGTCGCCTGCTTGATCCGTTCCTCACCGGCGTGGGCGAGGATGTCCCGCTGGAAGAGCGCGGCCTGCATCTTGGCGGCGATCTGCCGCTGCTCGCTGGCGATTGCGGCGTCGCGCCTCTTCATCTCCGCGATCGAGCGCTCGATGTCCGCCAGATGCTCGACCCACTGCGGCTGGTCGGCCCCGCAATGGGGGCAGTGCACGGCCGGCTTGATCTCCCGGCCGCACGAGGAGCACTGAAAGGTCGCCACGACACCCCTCCACCCGCACTGTGGACTCCCACTGTCGCAGCATGCCCAAAGCTGGCGCGGATTTCGACACTTGTCGGCGGGTCCGGGGCAAACACATCACCGGCCGGCCGCCAAGGGTGCGTCGCGGCCGGCCGGTGAGTGGTGGATCGTCAGGGACGGCCCATACCCCGGTACTCCCAGCCGGCCTGGGTCCACAGTGCCGAGTCGAGGCAGTTGCGCCCGTCGACGACCTTGCGGCCGCGGACCAGCTCGCCCAGGGCGACCGGGTCGGCGTTGCGGAAGTCCGCCCACTCGGTGAGGACGCAGACCAGGTCGGCGTCGGCGACCGCCTCGTTGATCCCGGGCTCGTAGGTCAGCTCGGGCACCGCGCGGCGGGCGTTCTCGGTGCCCTGCGGGTCGTACACGTGGACGTCGGCCCCGGCCTTCTGCAACAGTGCGGCGACGGCGAGCGCCGGGGCGTCGCGGACGTCGTCGGTGTTGGGCTTGAAGGTCGCGCCCAGCACGGCGATCCGGGTGCCGGAGAAGTCCGGACCGGCCGGCCCGGAGCGGCGGCCGAGCAGGTCCGCCGCGAGCTGGAGCACGCGGGTCCGGCGACGCAGGTTGATCAGGTCGACCTCGTGCAGGAAGCGCAGTGCCTCGCCCGCGCCCAGCTCCTGTGCGCGGGCCTGGAAGGCGCGGATGTCCTTCGGCAGGCAGGCGCCGCCGAAGCCGAGGCCGGCCTGGAGGAAACGGTTGCCGATGCGGGGGTCGTAGCCGATGGCCCGAGCGAGCTGGGTGACATCGCCGCCGCTGGCCTCGCAGACCTCGGCCATGGCGTTGATGAAGGAGATCTTGGTGGCCAGGAAGGCGTTCGCCGCGACCTTGACCAGCTCGGCCGTGGCGAAGTCGGTGACCACCAGGGGCACCTCGCGGTCCTCGGTGGCGGCCAGGTCGAAGACGCCCTTGTGCGCGGCGTAGAGCATGCCGTTGGCCCACTCGCTCTTGACGCCGACCACGATCCGGTTGGGTCGCAGCACGTCGTCGACGGCGAAGCCCTCCTGGAGGAACTCGGGGCTCCACGCCACCTCGACGCCCAGGTCGTCCGGGGTGTGCTTGCCGACGAGCTGCTCGACCCACTCGGCGGTGCCCACCGGCACGGTCGACTTGCCCACGATCAGCGCCTTGCGGGTCAGGTGCTGGGCGAGACCGGTCACCGACGCCTCGACGTACGACAGGTCGGCGCCCATCCCGTCGGCCCGCTGCGGGGTGCCGACGCAGATGAAGTGCACGTCACCGAAGTCGGCGGTCTCCGCGATGTCGGTCGAGAACCGCAGCCGGCCGGCGGCGAGGTTGCGCTTGAGCAGCTCGTCCAGGCCGGGCTCGTGGATCGGCACCTCGCCGGCGTTCAGCATCGCGATCTTGTCCGCGTCGACGTCGAAGCCGAGCACCTCGTAGCCCAGCTCGGCGTAGCAGATGGCGTACGTCGCACCGAGGTAACCGGTCCCCAGGAACGTCACCCGCGGCCGAGACGCGCCCGAGGGCGGCGTCACCGCGGCGATGGCGGGGGTCGGCTGGATGGTGGGGTAGGGGATCGTCACGCCTGTCTTCTCCGCTCGCACTGGCGGCGCGTCGTCGCGTCGCATTCTGCTGCGGCGCCTGGGCGGGCACCGGAGGGGTGGCTCACTGTCTGCCTTCCATCATCGCCCAGCGGCGCGGGTGCTCCGTCATGCCCATACCTACGCGCCGGTAACATCACCTGAACTGCAGTCGCTATCCTTCAGTCTGCGCGGTCGGCGGTCAGGGGAGGCCACAGACTGCGCATGATAGCGGTGAAGGGGAGGGGCCGACATGGCCGCAGGGGAGTCGTTCGACGTCTACCGGTTGCCCGAGGAGCACGAGGCGATCCGGGAGGCGGTCCGGGAGGTCTGCGCCGCCAAGGTGGCGCCGCACGCCGCCGAGGCCGACGAGACCGGGGAGTTCCCGAAGGCGTCCTACGACGCGCTGCGGGCCGCCGACTTCCACGCCCCGCACATCCCCGAGGAGTACGGCGGCGCGGGCGCGGACGCCCTGGCCACCGCCATCGTGATCGAGGAGGTGGCGCGCGCCTGCGCGTCCTCCTCACTGATCCCGGCGGTGAACAAGCTCGGCACGATGCCGCTGCTGCTGGCCGGCTCCGACGAGATCAAGCGCCGCTACCTGACGCCGGTCGCGGCGGGCGATGCCATGTTCTCGTACTGCCTCTCCGAGCCGGAGGCCGGCAGCGACGCCGCGTCGATGACCACCCGCGCGGTGCGTGACGGGGATCACTGGGTGCTCAACGGTGTGAAGCGGTGGATCACCAACGCCGGCGTCTCCGAGTTCTACACCGTCTTCGCCGTCACCGACCCCGCCGCCCGCTCCCGGGGCATTTCGGCGTTTGTGGTCGAGAAGTCCGATCCGGGGGTGAGCTTCGGCGCGCCGGAGAAGAAGCTCGGCATCAAGGGCTCGCCGACCCGCGAGGTCTACCTGGACAACGTGCGGATCCCCGCCGACCGGATGATCGGCGCGGAGGGCACCGGCTTCGCCACCGCCATGAAGACCCTGGACCACACCCGGGTCACCATCGCCGCGCAGGCCGTCGGGATCGCGCAGGGCGCGCTCGACTACGCCAAGGGGTACGTCGCCGAGCGCCGGCAGTTCGGCAAGGCGGTCGCCGAGTTCCAGGGCATCCAGTTCATGCTCGCCGACATGGGCATGAAGCTGGAGGCGGCCCGGCAGCTCACGTACGCCGCCGCCGGCAAGTCCGAGCGGGGCGACGCCGACCTGACCTACTTCGGCGCGGCGGCGAAGTGCTTCGCCTCCGATGCCGCCATGGAGATCACCACCGACGCGGTGCAGTTGCTCGGCGGCTACGGCTACACGCGGGACTACCCGGTCGAGCGGATGATGCGGGACGCCAAGATCACCCAGATCTACGAGGGCACCAACCAGGTCCAGCGGATCGTCATGGCGCGGCAACTCCTCGCCAACGTCGTCTAGGACCTGCCTCGGGTCCCTGGCCGGCCTGTCCGCGCCCCGGCCTGTCCGCGCCTCGGCCTGTCCGCGCCTCGGCCTGTCCGCGCCCCGACCGCCGCGCCCCGACCGCCGTGCCCGGACGCGGCGGTCGGTGGCGCTGCCGATCCGTCCCGCGACGGTCGCCGGTGCGGCCCGTCATCCGATCGCCGTTCGCAACGCGGCGCCCAGCCCGGCCGTCTCGATCTCGGCGGAGTCCAGCAGGGCCCGGTGCGGGTTGCCGACCGGGGTCGGCTTGCCGACGGCGTAGCCCTGGGCGAAGTCCACCCCGTAGTCGCGCAGCAGGCGCAGGGTGGCCTCGCTCTGGACGAACTCGGCGGCGGTCCGGATCCCCAGCCCCCGGCACATGTCGACGAAGGACTGGACGATCACCTGGTCGGGACGGGACTCCTCGATCTTGCTGATGAAGTCGCCGTCGATCTTTACCAGGTCGATCGGGAAGTACTTCAGGTGCGTGAATGTGCCGTATCCGGAGCCGAAGTCGTCCAGGGCCAGCCGACAGCCGATGTCCCGGATCCCGCAGGCGAAGTCGATCGCCTGCGTCAGGTTACCGATCAACGCCGTCTCGGTGATCTCGAAGGTGACCTGGGAGGGGTCGATGACGTGCCGCTTCATGACCTCGTGGACATGCTCCAACAGGTGCGGATCGCCGAGCGACCGGCCCGAGACGTTCACCTGGTAGTGCGAGGTTCGTGGTCCGTGGGCGATCAGCTCCATGGTGTGGTCGATGACCCAGCGGTCTATCGGCCAGATCTCGTCGACCCGTTCGGCGACGTCCAGGAACGCCGACGGCGGTACCGGCTGGCCCGTGCCGTCGAGGACGCGGAGCAGGATCTCCTGGCGGGTGATCTGGTTGAGGCTGAGGTCGAGAATCGGCTGGGCGTAGAGCGTGAAACTGTTGCCGGCGACCGCCGCCCGGATTCGGCTCCGGCAGGTCTCCTGCCGGTCCTCGGGACGGGCCGGCTGTCGCAGCACGGTCAGTGGCACCTGCTCTCGCTTGGCCTGTCGCCAGGCGCTCTCCGCGTCCACCAGCAGGTCGAAGCCGCTACTGTCGTCGCCGTCCTGGTACCGGACGAGACCGCCCCAGGCGTCGAGGCGTACCCGTTCCCGGTCCTGGCCGACGACGAACGCGTGACTGCGCAGGCTGTCGATGATGCTCTCCGCGATGGTCGTGGCCGACCTCATCGTGGTGTTCTGTAGCAGCACGCCGAACTCGCCCGGGCCGACGAGCCCGCACACGGCGGTCCGGCGGGCCACGTTCTTCACCACACCGGCTATCGCGGCGGCGAGCCGATCCTGGGTCGCGTGGTCGTGCCCGGAGATCGGTAGGTTCAGTGGCTCGGCGGCCACCACGAGCAGGGCCCCCGACCCGCCGCGTTGGGTCCGGTCAACCTCGTCGGCGAAGCGCGGGCGGGTCAGCAGGCCGGTGGCCGGGTCGCGGCTGATCAGTTCGGTGCGTGCGGTCTCGCACCGGCGGGCGAGCCGGTCCCGCTCCTGGCGGGCCAGCTCCAGGTCGGTGACGTCCTGACCGGTGCCGATGATGCCGTGCGGCCGGTCGAACCGGTCGATCAGGACCTCGATGTAGCAGTGCACGTACCTGGTCGCCCCGTCCGGTCGGACCACCCGATACGTCGTCTCCTTGACCGTCTGCTCCCGCCACGCCAGGTGGATGGTCCGACGAACGGCGTGCGCGTCCTCGGGATGGACCAGCTCGAACAGCAGATCGGCGGAGGGTCGGATCGTGCCGGGGGCACAGCCGAGGATCAGTGACATCTCGTCGGACCAGGAGATCTCTCCGGTGGCGGAGATCCAGGTGATGGTGCCCAACTTCGCCAGCTGTGCCGCGCGGGCGATCCGGGCGGCTTCGTCGGCGTCGGCGTCGGCGTTCAGCGGGTCGTGCGGGTCGACATCCACGACGAGATCCCGCCCGGCCGTCACGGCGTGGGCGTAGGCCTGCTGGATCTGCCGGCTGGCGCGTCGGGCGCGCGCGCGTTCGAGGGGGGTGGGAGCACGTTCGGCCGCGAGTGCCAGGACGTCGTCGAGGTTCACGATGACCTCCCCGTGGGCTTGTTGAAACCGGCCTGTTCCGCGAGGCGCTGCAGATGCTGACGCGCCTGCTGCTTGTAGGCGCGAACGGTGGTGTGGGCGAGACCCAGCATCCTGGCGATGTCGAGGTCCCGCCAGCCGTCGAAGAAGAGGACGAACACCTCCGCCTGCCGGGGCGGCAGTTGCTGCAGCCACGCGACGAGCAACTCGTCCGCCTCCCGAGGGTCGGTCGGCTGGGTGAGGAACTCGGGGGGCACCTCGTCCAGGTTCGTCGTGGTAGTGCTGGTCCGGCTTCGCCGGCTCTGCTGCCCCTGGAGCTTGTGCCGCGCCGTCTTGAGCACCCAGGCCAGGGGCTTCTCGAAGGTGCGGATCTGCGCCCACTTGGCCCGAGTGGTGATGAATGTCTCCTGGACCGCCTCGTCGACGAGGTCCCGATTGGCGCAGCGGGCCCGCAGGAAGCGCTCGACACGCAGGAAGTTGTCGTCGCAGAAGGCCGTGAAGGACGCCTCCAGCTCGGCCGGGGTGGGTTCGGGCGAGCGGGTTGCGGCGCGGGCCGCGGCAGAACTGTTCCGGTTCACGCCGCCTCCTTGTCGCTGGTCTGTCGAGGTCCACGTAGCTCCACGACGCGGTGCCCGTCACGGTCCCGCTCGTCGACCGTGATGTTCTCGTGGCGACCGCTGACCAGGGTGATCAAGCCCGCCGCCCGGGCCGCTGTCCGTGCGGACAGCTCCCGCTCCGCGTGGAGCCGGGTGCGGTGCCGGAGGTAGGCGCGGACCAGCCCGATCACCGCCCCGGCCACCAGTCCCAGAACCACTGCGGTCGAGCTGTCGGGAACAAGCCCTCGCAATTGATCGATCATCCTCGCCTCACGCATCCGTAGTGGCCTTTCCGCATATAACTCTCTGTGGAAGGGCGGAATGTAGATGGGGATGCTCGTGGAATCTGTACGCATGATCGACTCATGGCTCTGAGCTGTATCTATTCCACCGTTCGGCCACAATAGAGGGTCCGTTCGGGCGCGTGACGGCGGAAACGCGAATATAGCGCTCTGTAGTCGAGCTGCGGCTGATGGTGCTCGACCGGAAATGGGAATTGCATTAAGCGAAAATCGCGACTCGGTTAATCCCGATGCCTTCCCCGACTCGGGGCGACTACCCGGTCGAGCGGATGATGCGGGACGCCAAGATCACCCAGAGCTACGAAAGCGCCAACCAGGTGCAGCGGGTCGTCATGGCGCGGCAACTCCTGAAGGGCTGACAGCGCCGATCAGCCGGCCCGGCGACGCGGTACGCGGTTGTTCGGCGTTGTGCGGGATTGATTGATCGGTGCCTTCGTCAGCGGCGATCAACTTCGCTCTTCCGTAGAAGTTGACGGCGGGACGGCTCTCAACCAACCCCGTCCCGGAGGAGTGGAAGTCATGATGCTGCGCAAGGCGTTCGGAGCGCTGCTGGCGTTGCTGACCTTCGGCACGGTGCTGGTCGTCACGGCAGCCCCGTCGCAGGCGGCGGTGGCCTGCTCGGGCACGGTCACCTACAGCTACGCGTACCCGCCGAGCAAGCCCGTTGCCGAGCTGGTCATCTACTACAACAGCACCAACGGCGGCACGAACAGCGCCTGCATGTACCACCGCGGCGCGGCGTACGGCTCCTCGGCGCGGACCTCCGTGCAGATCGCCCGGTGCGCGGAGACCTCCGGCACCGGCTCGTGCACCGCCACCGCGATCTCCACCAAGGACAACGCCGACTACCTGTACTACGCCGGTCCGCGCGGAGTGACCGGCACGGCGAACAACTGCGTCGACGCGTACGGCGAGATGGACTGGGCCGGCACCACCTACTGGATCCACTCCGGTCGCCAGGGCTGTTGAGTTCGGTGACGCCGAACCGGTGGCCCGGTGGGATCCGTCCCGCCGGGCCACCGGTGGTGTCCGTCCGCGTACGCCCCCGTCAGGGGTAGAGGCAGGCGGTACGGCGGGCGGCGAGCCTCTGGTCGGCGGCGAGCGGCAGGGCCTCGGCGGTGCTGGAGCCGTCGGGGCGGGCCACCCGCACGTCGAGCACGTCGGTCGGCGCGCCACCGCCGAGACAGGCGACCGCGGCCACCGGGATTTCGGCAGTGGATCCGGGTTGCCCGGACCGGCGGTCGAGCTTCCAGACGAGGTCGAACGGCGGGGCGGCCAATCCGGTCATTCCGATCTGGTGCCAGCGGCGCTCCGCCGGCAGCGCGGGGTCGTCCGCGTAGTAGGCGGCGAAGCCGACGATCTCCACGTGCGTGCCGGTCGCGCTCAGCCGCCACCCACCCGGGCCGGTCACATCGGGGGCGATCGCCAGGGCGATCGCGGCCGGCCCGGGTCGGTCGCCCCGGCAGCGGGACGGTTCCAAGCCCGGGGGTGGGTTGCCGTGCACCACCCCGGAGGCGATCAGTCCACCGTCGGCCAGGGTGAACCAGCGGATGTCGGGGGTCTGGGAGGTGGAGTCGGCGATCCGCTCACCCAGGCAGTAGCCGGTGAGCCCGATCACGCAGCCGGGCTGAATGGTGTAGAGGATGCCCTGGTCGCGGCGGGGCTCGCCCCGGACATGCACGCCACTGCCGTAGGTGACGGCGGTGAAGGCGGCGTCCGTGGTGGTCGCCGGGCAGGCTGTGGTGGTTGTCGTGCCAGCCGCCGTCGCCCCGCTGGCCGGCCATTTCAGCTGGGTCATCGGCACCACGGCGACCGTACCGGCGAGGCTGGCGACCGCCACCGCCGCCAGCACCAGTCGCCGTCGGAGTTTCCGGTGCCGCGGGGGGCTCGCGGGCCGGTCGTGGGTCGGTCCGGCTGCGCCGCTGGCGCCGGTTGGCTCACCGGTAGCCGGGGCGGGTGCATCCCCGGCAGGCACAGTGGACGGTGACTCGGCGAGAGGCGTCGCGATCGGCCCGGCCGGCGTCGAGTCCGGTGTCGCTGCCCTCGCCGGGTCTGCTGGTGCGCCGGCCGAACCGGCGGCCCGCAGCTCCTCGTCCAGTTCAAGCCAGCGCTGCCTCCACTGGGCGGTGTCCCCGCCGCAGGCCCCGACGTACGCGAGCAGCACGTCGAGGCTGGGTTGCCGGATTCCGCTGGCCGCGGCGGAGAGGGTCGAGGCGCTGTAGCCGGCGATCTCGGCCAATCGCCGGTAGGTGGGGTTGCCGGCTTCGACACGTAACTTTCGTAGCTCATGGGCGAAAGACGACAACGGTCCAGCGGTCGGATCTACGGGCCGCTCGTGCCGAGCCATGCCGCTCCCTTGTCTCGGTAAGTCGTCCAAAGTAGGGAATGATATTGAATTCCTCGATCGGCAGACGACGGCTACCAGGGTGCGGGGGTGGCCTGGGGACCGGGGCCTGATCGACCCGGTGCGGGCCCGCTCCCCCGGGTACGTGAGCGCCGCGCGGGAATCTTGATCCACCTCCATGGCGTTGCAGCCGGGAGAGTCACCCCGCCCCGGCCTCGTCGACCTCGATGACGGCGCTTCCGCACCCGGAGAGAGATCAAGTTGGCGAAGCCCACCCCCGAGCAGGACGCGCTGCCCGGCGACCTGATGACCAACCGCCAACGCACGCAACTCGTGCTCGTGCTCGGTGCGTTGATCGCCATCGGCCCCCTGACCATCGACATGTACCTGCCGGCGCTGCCGGCCATCACGACCGGCCTGCAGACCACCGAGACCGCCGTGCAGTTGACGCTCACCGGCACGTTGATCGGCCTCGCGCTGGGCCAGTTGCTGATCGGGCCGGTCTCCGACGTGGTCGGCCGACGCCTGCCACTGCTCGCCGGCCTCGCCGCGCACATCGTGGCGTCCGTACTGTGCGTCGTCGCGCCCAACATCGCCGTGCTCGGCGCACTACGCGTCCTGCAGGGCCTCGGCGTCGCCGCCGCCACCGTGGTCGCCACGGCCGTCGTCCGCGACCTGTTCAGCGGCGCGTCGTTCGCGCGGATCTTCTCCCGGTTGATGCTGGTCATGGGTCTCGCCCCGGTCCTCGCGCCGACGCTGGGCAGCGGGCTGCTGCGCTGGACCGAGTGGCGCGGCGTGTTCGCGGCGTTGGCCGTACTGGGCGCGTTGCTGATCGTCGTCGCGGCCATGAAGCTGCCGGAGACCCTCGACGTGTCACGCCGCCGGCACGGTGGTGTCGCGGCGACCCTGCGGGACTACCGAGGACTGGTGAGCGATCGGGCCTTCGTCGGTCTGGTGCTGGTCGCCGGGCTGGCCATGGCGTCGCTGTTCGCGTACGTCTCCGGGTCGTCCTTCGTCCTCCAGCGGGAGTACGGCCTCGACGAGCAGCAGTTCGGCCTGGCCTTCGGCGCCGGCGCGGTAGGCCTGATCGGGGCCACCCAGTTCAACGTCCGGCTGCTGCGGCGCTACACGCCACAGCAGATCCTCGTCCTGGCCCTGGTCGCCGGGACGGCGGCCGGCCTGCTGCTGGTGCTGTTCGCCGCCACCGGCATCGGGGGCCTGGGCACCCTGCTCGCGTCGCTGTGGCTGGTGTTGGCCGCGGCCGGTCTGGCCCTGCCGAACGCGCCGGCGCTGGCCATGAGCCGGCACAGCGAGGCCGCCGGTACGGCCGCGGCGCTGCTCGGCGCCGTCCAGTTCGGCGTCGGCGCGCTGTCCGCGCCCCTGGCCGGGCTGTTCGGGACGGGGAGCGTACCGATGGCGATCGTCATCGCGGGCGGCATGGCCGCGGCGCTGGCGGTCATGGTCCTGGTCGTGCCCCGCGCCACCCTCGGCGCGGTCGACCCGGACCTGGCCGTCGCCGTGCACTAGTCGCGTTCGCGCGGGTCTGGTCGGGCGGGCCGGGTTTCCGGCCCGCCCGACGGTCAGCGGATCTCGGTGGTGTCCTCGGGCCGCGACTGACCGCGCGGCGGCGCGGACCACGGCGATTCGCCGCCCACCCGGCGCGGCAGCGGCTCGGTCGGCGTCGGATCGGCCGGGTAGCCCAGGGTCAGCGGCGCGGTTTCGCGCTCCGCCGGTTCGGACGACGACCAGTCGGTCAGGGTGAAGTCGTCGCCGCGCGGTGCGTCCACCGGGGCCGGGGCGGCGGCCGGCACGGTCACCGGCTGCGGCCACCGCCGCCAGCGTTGACCGCTGAACGTCGCCATCAGCAGCAGCAGACCGATCAGGAAGAGCGTGCCGTTCTCGACCGGCAGCCGCAGCGGCAGCGGGTCACCGAACACCTTCCACTCGTGCGGGATGGCGTCGCGCACCTCGAACGGTGCCACGAACATCCCGATGTACGGGGTGACCAGCAGCAGCCCGGCCAGCAGTGGCCCCGCCGGCGAGAAACGCAGTGTGCCGAGCAGCCCGAGCAGGACACCGCCGACACCGAGGTACACGGCCGGTTCGATCAGGTTGGCGGTGTTGAAGGTGCCGATCTCCACCCAGCGGTCGACCGTCCGGCTCGACCCGTCCTGCCCGAGCGTGACAAGCACCCACGTGATGGGTGCCACCACCAACCCGGCGAGGAAGCTCCAGAGATGTCGCATCCGCGCACCGTACCGTTTCCGGCATGACCGAGCACCTCTCCGCCGCTCCGACCGGCAAGCCGACGTCGTACTCCCGGGTCACCCTCAGCAAGATCATGACTGCGGTGGACGTCAACCTCTACGGAACCGTCCACGGCGGGGTCCTGATGAAGTTCGTCGACGACGTGGCCGGTGCCGCTGCCGCCCGGCACAGCGGCGGGACGGCGGTCACCGCGGCGATCGACGAGATCGTCTTCTCCGAGGCCGTCCGGGTCGGTGACCTGGTGCACGCGCACGCCCAGGTCAACTGGACCGGGCAGACCTCGATGGAGGTGGGGGTGCGGGTGGTCGCCGAGCGGTGGGACTCGGCCGAGGACGCGCCGGTCCGGGTCGCCACGGCGTACCTGGTCTTCGTCGGGGTGGACGTCGGCGGCGCGCCGCGCACGGTCCGCCCGGTGCTGCCGGAGACGCCGGACGACGAACGCCGGTACCGGGAGGCGGAGATCCGCCGCGAGCACCGCCTGGCCCGCCGACGGGCCATCCAGGCGCACCGGGCCGGCTGAGCTCGAAGGAAGGGCCCCTTCCTAACGCTAAGCGTTAGGAAGGGGCCCTTCCTTCACCCACATGGGTTGGCGCGGTGGAGTGTGGGCCGGGCACGCGTCGATCGGCCCACCCGGTGCGCAGAATGGCGCTTCGAGGTAGGGCAAGATGGCGCCACGGCCCATGCACAGTGTCGTGCGGCCGGGGGGAGGGTGGAGCAGTGGGTGACGTGCTGTGGACGCCGCCGGCGGACGTGCTCGAGCGGTCCCGGATCGGCGGCTACCTGCGCTGGCTGCGGGAGCACCGCGGGCTGGACTTCGCCGACTACGACGCGCTGTGGCGCTGGTCCGTCACCGACCTGGACGGGTTCTGGCGCTCGATCTGGGACCACTTCGAGGTCATCGCGCACACCCCGCCGACGGCCACCCTGGCCGAGCGGACCATGCCCGGCGCCCACTGGTTCCCCGACGCCACCCTCAACTACGCCGAGAACGTGCTGCGCATGCCGGGCCGCGCCGACGACGACCCGGTCGTCATCGCGCACAGCCAGACCCGACCGCCGGTCACCCTCACCGCCGCCGAGCTGCGCGAGCAGGTCCGCCGGGTGTCGGCCGGTCTGCGCCGGCTCGGCGTCACCGCCGGGGACCGGGTGGCGGCGTACGCGCCGAACATCTCCGAGACGTACGTCCTGCTGCTCGCCACCGCCAGCCTGGGCGCGGTCTTCTCGTCCTGCGCGCCCGAGTTCGGCACCCGCAGCGTCACCGACCGGTGGCAGCAGATCGAGCCGACGGTGCTGGTCGCCGTGGACGGCTACCGGTACGGCGACAAGCCCGTCGACCGGCGGGCCGAGGTCAAGGCCATCCGGGCCGCCCTTCCGTCGGTACGGCACACCGTCGGCATCGCGTACCTCGACCCGAACGGCCCGACGCCCGACGGCGTCCTCGACTGGGCGGACCTGGCCGCGCCCACCGACGAGCCGTTGACGTTCACGCCGGTCCCGTTCGACCACCCGCTGTACGTGCTCTACTCCTCAGGCACCACCGGGCTGCCCAAGCCGATCGTCCACGGCCACGGCGGCATCCTGCTGGAACATCTGAAGATGCTCGCCCTGCACCACGACCTCGGCCCGTCCGACCGGTTCTTCTGGTTCACCACCACCGGCTGGATGATGTGGAACTTCCTGGTCTCCGGGCCGGCGGTGGGCGCGGCCATCGTGCTCTTCGACGGCAACCCCGGCCACCCCGACCTCGGCGGGCTGTGGCGACTGGCCGCCGAGACCGGCACCACCTACTTCGGCACCTCGGCGCCGTACCTGCTGGCCTGCCGCAAGGCCGGCGTGGTGCCGCGCGAGATCGCGGACCTGTCCGCGCTGCGCGGCGTCGGTTCCACCGGCGCGCCGCTGCCCGCCGAGGGCTTCCAATGGGTGTACGACACGGTCGGCGACCAGGTGCAGCTCCAGTCGCTGTCCGGCGGCACCGACGTGTGCACGGGCTTCGTCGGCGGAGTGCCGCTGCTGCCCGTGTACGCCGGAGAGATCGCCTGCCGTGCGTTGGGCGCCAAGGTGGAGGCCCGCTCGGCCGACGGCACCCCGGTGATCGGTGAACTGGGCGAGTTGGTGATCACCGAGCCGATGCCGAGCATGCCGGTGGGCTTCTGGAACGACCCGGACGGCGTCCGCTACTCCGAGGCGTACTTCTCGGTCTACCCCGGTGTGTGGCGGCACGGCGACTGGATCACCATCAACGACCGAGGCGGCTGCGTGATCACCGGACGCTCCGACGCCACCCTCAACCGCGGCGGCGTACGACTCGGCACCGCCGAGTTCTACTCGGTGGTCGAAGGGCTCGACGAGGTCGTCGACTCGGTCGTCGTGCACCTGGAGGACGACGAGGGCGGCGCAGGCGAGCTGCTGCTCTTCGTCGTGCTGGCCGACGGCCTGGAACTGGACGACGCGCTGCGCACGAAGATCAGCCGTGAGCTGCGTACGGCGCTCTCCCCCCGGCACGTCCCCGACGAGATCCACCAGGTGCGCGCGGTACCCCGAACCCTCTCGGCCAAGAAGCTTGAGGTACCGGTCAAGAAGATCCTCACCGGCACCCCGGTCGACGACGCAGCGGCGAAGGGCGCCCTGGCCAACCCCGAGTCCCTGACCGCCTTCGCCACCTTCGCCCAGTCCCGCCCCCACCCCTGACCCGGGGCTCCGGACGCCCGACCCCCGCCCCCACATCGCCCCCACCCCCACAGGCCCCGGCTCCGCGCAGGGCTCCCGCCCCCGCACGCGTCGATCATGGAGTTGTGGTGCCCCGTAAGGGGTGCATATCCCTGCCATTCGGCCACCACGACTCCATGATCGACCCGGCCTGGCCCTGGAGCCCCGCGATCTTGCTCTTTCTGTCGCCGCCTAAGGGGCATTCCACGCGTATCGGCAACCGAAACTGCAAGATCGCGGGTGCGGGTGCGGGTGCGGGTGCGGGTGCGGGGGGTGTGGGGGCGGGGTGCGGGTGCGGGCTACGGGAGGGAGTGGGTGACCTTTTCGCTGGACAGTCGGGTAGCCAGACGGGTTGGGTCCAGGTTGGCGCAGAGGACCACCGTGGCGGCCCGGGTCAGCGGCGCGAGGAGCCAGTCGACCGGGTCGGGGTAGCGGGCGGCGTCGACCAGGAGACGCGCGCCCCGCTCGATGCCCAGCTCGTCGGCGCGGGCCTCGGCTCGGCTCAGCAGGTGCGCGTCGGTGGGGCCCGGACCCGGCTGTGGGGTGAAGTGGTCGCCGTGCCCGCGTACCTCGACCACATAGTCGGCGAAACCGGGCGGCGCCTGCCGCAGTGGGGCGGCGAGCGGGGCGAGGCCCAGGGCGTAGCGCTCGTCCGCCGGCCAGGACTGCGCCTCGTCGAACCGGTCGGCGGCGGCGAAGAGGACGTCCACGTTTCCCGGCGTGTCGAGGACGCTCAGCTTGGCCGACCAGCAGCCCAGCAGCACGGCGGCGGTCTGCCAGTGCGGAGGGAGCAGGACGCCGGCCGGTGTGCCCGGCGCGAGGCCGACCTCGTCGACGAGGAGATTGGCGGTCTTCGACACCCAGTTCGCCAGGGTCGCGCCGGAGAGTTCGGTGCGGTCTCCGGTGGAGTCGTCGTACCAGGTCAGCAGCGGTCGAGTCGGGTCGGTCGCGATCGCGTCGGCGAAGACCCGGGCAATGTTGTCGGCCATCGGCGCGAACGATACGCCTCCGCGCCCCGTACTCGATGACGATGACAAGTCGGCGTACGGTCGGGTCGCAGTCAGCGTCCGCCCCGTACTCCGGCGTAGGCTTTACCCCCGGAGTGTTGTTCCCCACAGACCCACCCGCAAGGAGTCGCCCCGTGACCGCCGGTCGCCCGCCCCGCGTGCTCATCGACGCCACGAGTGTCCCCGCCGACCGTGGTGGTGTCGGTCGATACGTCGACGGTCTGCTCGGCGCCCTCGGCAAGGTGTGCGGGTCGGGGGTGGAGCTGGCCGTGGTGAGCCTCCGCACCGACCAGGAGCGTTACACCCGGATGCTGCCCGGCGCGGAGATCATCCCCGCCCCGGCGGCGGTGGCGCACCGCCCGGCCCGCCTCGCCTGGGAGCAGACCGGCCTGCCGCTGCTCGCCCAGCAGGTCGGCGCGCACGTGCTGCACTCGCCCTTCTACACCTGCCCGCTGCGGGCCGGGTGCCCGGTGACGGTCACCGTGCACGACGCGACGTTCTTCACCGAGCCGGAGCACTACGACAAGTCTCGCCGGACGTTCTTCCGCAGCGCCATCAAGACGTCGATGCGCCGCGCCGACCGGGTGATCGTGCCCAGCAAGGCCACCCGTGACGAGTTGATCCGGCTGCTCGACGCCGACCCGACCCGCATCGACGTGGCCTACCACGGCGTCGACCACGCCGCCTTCCACGCGCCGAGCGAGGATGAGAAGGCCCGCGTACGTGCTCGGCTGGGGCTGGGCAACAGCAGCTACGTCGCCTTCCTCGGCGCCAAGGAGCCGCGCAAGAACGTACCCAATCTGATCCGGGGTTGGGCTCGCGCGGTGTCCGAGCGGACCGACCCGCCGGCGCTGGTGATCGCCGGCGGGCAGGGGCACGACGACGACATCGACCGCGCGGTGGCCGAGGTGCCGTCGCACCTGCGCCTGCTGCGTCCCGGTTATCTGCGGTACGCCGACCTGCCCGGCTTCCTCGGCGGTGCGCTGGTCGCCGCCTACCCGTCGTACGGCGAGGGGTTCGGCCTGCCGATCCTGGAGGCGATGGCGTGCGCCGCCCCGGTGCTGACCACGCCCCGCCTGTCGCTGCCCGAGGTGGGTGGCGACGCGGTCGCGTACACCTCGGAGGACCCGGACCAGATCGCCACCGACCTGGCCGCCCTGCTGGACGACGAGCAGCGCCGGTTGTCGCTGGCGAAGGCCGGCTTCGACCGGGCCAAGGAGTTCACCTGGGAGTCCAGCGCCGAGGTGCACATCGCTGCGTGGAGTCGTGCCCGTTCGTGACCGTTCGGGCGCCCTCGTGGTGACCCGTGCCACTGCGGGACGATGCGTCGGGCATGATGTGCGGATGCTTTATGCGGTCATCCCGGCAGGTGGCAGCGGCACAAGGTTGTGGCCGTTGTCCCGCGCCGGCCACCCCAAGTTCCTCCACCCGCTGACCGGCACCAGTTCCTCGCTGTTGCAGGCGACCGTGGAGCGGCTCGCGCCGCTGACCACGCCGGATCGGACCCTTGTGGTCACCGGCGCCGCGCACGTCGCGGCGGTCGCCCGGCAGCTCACCGGGCTGCCGGAGGAGAACATCCTGGTCGAGCCGTCCCCCCGGGACTCCTGCGCGGCGATCGCGCTGGCCGCGGCGGTGATCGCGGTCCGCGATCCGGAGGCGGTGATGGGCAGCTTCGCGGCCGACCACCTGATCCGTGACCCGGACAGCTGGGTGCGTACGGTCCAGGAGGCGGTCCGGGGCGCCGAGCAGGGCATGCTGATGACCGTCGGGATCACCCCGACCAGGCCGGAGACCGGGTACGGCTATCTGGAGACCGACGAGGCCACCGACGGCGCCCCGTGGCGGCAGGTGGCCGAGTTCAAGGAGAAGCCGGCAGCCGAGGTCGCCGAGGCGTACGTCCGATCGGGTCGACACCTCTGGAACGCCAGCATGTTCGTCTGGCGGGTGGACGTGTTCCTCGCCGAGCTGGCCCGTCAGCAGCCGGCGCTGCACGCTGGGGTCACCGCGATCGCCGCTGCCTGGGGCACGCCGGAGCAGGACGATGTCCTCGGCACGGTGTGGCCGACGCTGCCGAAGATCTCCGTCGACTACGCGGTGATGGAGGGCGCGGCCACCGCGGGCCGGGTGGCCACCGTGCCGGGTGACTTCGGCTGGAACGACGTCGGCGACTTCCACACCCTCGGCGACGTGCTCCCCGCGGATGACGCGGGCAACGTGGTGCTCGGTACGGACGCCAAGCCGGGCGTGCTGCTGCGGGACACCGCCGACCTGGTCGTGGTGCCACAGTCGGGTCGGCTGGTGGCGGTCATCGGTGTGCGTGACCTGATCGTGGTGGACACCCCGGACGCGGTGCTGGTCTGTCCGCGCGAGCGGGCCCAGGACGTCAAGCTGCTGGTCGACGAGCTCAAGGAGCGCGGCGAAGAGGGCTACATCTGACGTCCGGTGCGTGACGCTGGCGACGGGAACTCCCGTCGCCAGCGCTGCGTCACCACCTTTGGAGGGCGGTGAGGGCCGGCTCGACGAGTTGTGCGGTCCCGCCGGCCAGCGGCTCGGGCAGCCGGTCGGGCGGGAACCACCCCAGCGCCTCGGACTCGTCGCTGACCTGCTCGACCGCGTCGGCCGGGGCGACCACGGCGAACCGGATGTCGTAGTGGCGCGAGCCGCCCTGGCACTGCACCTCGTGCACGTCGATGTCGATCGGCACCGGGTCGATGCGCAGCCCGGTGATGCCGGATTCCTCGGTGGCCTCGCGCAGCGCGGCCCCGACAAGGGTCCGGTCGACCGGCTCACAGTGCCCGCCGAGCTGCACCCACCGGCTGAACTTGGCGTGTAGGCAGAGCAGTACCCGCGCCCCGGTCGGGTCCAGCACCAGCGCGCTCGCGGTGACGTGGCCGGGGCGGTGTTGTCGGCTCATCGCGATCGGCCCGGCGGCGAGCAATGCGAGGGTGCGATCCCGTGCCTCGGCCGACGCCGAGCTGGTCGGCTGCCAACCTTCGAGCAGCGCGACCGCGTCGGCGTGCAGTGCCGCGAACGTCGTGGGATCGATGGGGTCGACGGTGGGTCCGGTCATCGCGGTGTCGGGCATCCCGTCACTCTACGAGCGGTCGGCTCTCGGCCTGGCCGGCGACGCGTACCACGGCGGCGGGGTGACCGGACGACACCTCTGCGGAGCAAGGGCCGCAGACCCTCGTGGTGCCGCCCGATCACCGGTCCTCCCCAGTCCCGGTGCCCCGGCGTCGAACGCGTCAAGGACGCGTCGGTGCCGTGCGCGGGCACTGGAAGCATGCCTAACCGTCCCCGAGGGCGTCGAGGTTTTTCAGTCCAGGCTTAAAGATGGAGATAACTGCCGGCCAGGTAGAGTCGAAATGGCCGTCCGGCATCCCTCTGCCGGCGGCACGGGAGTGCTCCATGCTGAAGATCCACTTTTCCGGCGAGGACATCCTCCGGACCCGGGTGGCACCGGCGGCCGACCCGGTCTGGGAGTTGGTCCTCAGCCTGCACGCGTTGCAGAGCCGCAACCGCGACCCGCTGACGTCGGCGTGGCGGCACACCGTGACCCGCGGGCTACGCCGGGACATCGCCTCCGACCAGCTCCGACTGCTCTTCGCCCTGAATCCGCCGCGCGGCTACTTTCCCGACTTCCTCACCCCGTACGCCAGTGTGGAAGGTTTCGAGGCAGGCTTGGAAGCGGTTCGCAGCACGCCGATCGAGGTGCTCCAGCGGGACCTGACCCTGGTGGCCGCCGAGAACCCGCTGCCCGCCTCGGCCGCCGCGCTGGCCCGTGGCGACGTGGCGACACTGCGGCACCTCGCGGATTCGATGGAGCAGTACCGGGCGTTGGCGATCGGCCCGTACTGGAGCCGGATCCAGGCCGCCGTCGCGGCGGACCGTAACCGTCGTGCGCGCGCCCTCCTCGACGGCGGCGTCGAGGCCCTCCTGACCAGCCTGCGCCCGACCATGCGCTGGTCGGGCGGGGTGCTCGAGGTGCGTGACTACCCGCACAGCCGCGAGTTGCACCTGGACGGGCGAGGGCTGCTGCTGGTGCCGTCGTTCTTCTGCGCACCCACGCCGGTCGCCCTGCTCGACCCGGCGCTGCCGCCCGTCCTGGTCTATCCCGTGGACCGGCTGGGCGGCCTCGCCGCCGCCGACGGCGAGGCGTCGGCCGCGACCGGTACCGGCCGTGACTCGCTGGCCGCGCTTCTCGGCCGGACCAGGGCCGCGGTGCTACAGGCCAGCGACGACGGCTGTACGACGGGTGAGATGGCCCGTCGGCTCGACATCTCCCCGGCGGCGGCGAGCCAGCACGCCACCGTGCTGCGCAACGCCGGCCTGCTCGTCAGCCACCGCGACCGCAACACCGTGCTGCACACGCTGACCCCGCTGGGCCGAGCCGTCCTGGAGGCCTAACCCCACCCCACCCGATTCATCATGAAGTTATTGCCCGGACACGCCGAGGCAGCGGGTAATAACTTCATGATCAATGCCGAGGTCGGCCGGGCCGGGCGGGGCCGGGCGGCCGGGTGGCGGGATTACAGGGCTAGGGCGGCGCTTGCTGGGCTGCCGGCGGGTGGGGGCAGCAGCGTCGAGCCGACGCCCTCGGCGGCCAGGGCGATGCGCAGCCGGTGCAGGTCGGCGCCGAAGCGGACCAGGTCCATCGGGTCGACCGGCGCCGGGGCGGTGCCGAGTACCAGCGCGGTGGCGTCGGTGGGCCAGCCGGGCACCTCGGCGACCAGGCCGGCGCGTACCTCTGCCTCGTCGACGAGCGTGAAGACCGTGCCCGGGGTGACCACCTCGGCCACCGCGTCGAGCGCCCGCCGCACCGTGGCGGGGTCGATCGGCTCGGGGCCGACGGTCTCGACGAGGGTCGCGGCGTCGGCCAGCCCGGCGGCCCGGGCCTCGGCGGTGCCCAACGAGAAGAGGTCCTGCGCGGCGTCCCGGACCAGCGCACGCGCGCCACCGGAGTCGTCCGCGCCGGTGGCGGTGAGGTAGCCCCGCACCACTGCCACCGGGACCTGGTCACACTTACCCTTGATCAACTCGCCGGCGCCCGCCAGCTCGTCCACCACGGCCATCTGGGTGAGCTGGAGCTCGTTGCCGTACGGGTCGACCTCGCCCCGGTGGTCGCGGATGGCCGGCATGCCGGCGACCCCGAGCGCGACGTCGGTCAGCCCGTTCCGCCAGGGCCGGCCCATGGTGTCGCTGACGATCACCGCGACGTCGAGGTCGTACCGTTCCCGGAGCGCGGCGCGCAGCTCCCGTGCCGACGCGTCCGGGTCCACGGGTAACAGCACCAGCCGGGTCTTGTCGACGTTCGACGCGTCGATCCCGGCGGACGCCATCACGAACCCGTGGTGGGTCTGCACGATCCGGGTCGCGCCCCGGCTGGCCACGACCCGCGCGGTCTCGGCCGCCAGCACCTCCTCGCGTGCGGCGAGCCGCTCGGGCCCGTCCGCCGGGACGTCGACCAGGCGCCCCTCCGCCTTGGAGACGATCTTGCTGGTCACCACCAGCACGTCGCCGTCGCGCAGCCACGGCGCGGCGGTGGCGATCAACGCCGCCAGGTCGTCGCCCTCGGTCACGTGGCCGATGCCCAGCACCGGCAGGATCTCCAGCCTCACGTCAACTCCACCGCGGCGCGGACCATCGCCGCCGTCGCCGCCTCGTCGGTCATCCGCAGCGGCACCGCGCGGACCGTCACCTCCGGCACCAGCGTGTCGGCGTCCTCCTCGGCGACCAGCCAGCCGTCCAGCAGGCCGCCGGCCGACCGGCCACCGTACAGGCGGCCCACCCCCGCGGCGCTGCACTCAACCCCGAGCACCTCGAGACAGCGGTCGGCCATCCCGCGTACCGGCGCGCCGCCGATGATCGGCGAGACCCCCACCACCGGCGCCGGGCCGTCCACCACGGCCTCACGCATCCCGGGTACGGCGAGCACGGGCGCGACGCTCACCACCGGATTGCTCGGGGCGACCAGCACCAGGTCGGCCGCCCCGATGGCGTCCAGCACACCCGGTGCCGGCTTCGCCGTCTCCGCGCCCACGAACACGAAACGGTGGGTCGGGATGTTCGCCCGGTACCGCACCCACCACTCCTGGAAGTGGATGGCCCGCTGGCCCTGGTCGTCCTCGGCAGCGGGCTCACCGCCGCCGCTGACGATGGCGTGGGTCTCCAGCCGGTCGTCGGTCGCCGGGAGCAGGCGTACGCCCGGTTGCCAGCGGCTCGCCAGCGCCTCGGTGACCGCGCTGAGCGGGTAACCACCGTTGAGCATGGTGCTGCGGACCAGGTGGGTGGCGATGTCCTTGTCGCCGAGGCCGAACCAGGTGGGCTCGACGCCGTACCCGGCCAGCTCCTCCTTGACCGTCCAGCTCTCACCGACCCGGCCCCAGCCCCGCTCCGGGTCGGCGCCGCCGCCGAGGGTGTACATGACGCTGTCCAGATCGGGGCAGATCTTCAACCCGTGCAGCCACAGGTCGTCGCCGACGTTGACCACGGCGGTCACCTCGGCGTCGACCTCGCGGGCGTACGCCCGGACGCCGAGCAGGAACCGGGCGCCCCCGATGCCGCCGGCCAGAACCACGATGCGCATGTCGACCATCCTCGCGTACGTGACGCCTCCGGTCCGCCGGTGCCCGGGGAGACTAGGCTCACGTGCGCCCTGTCCGTCAATGCCCCGAGGGGGAGCTCGTGACCAGCCCCGCCGAGCCCGCGTCCGCCGACGCGACGCAGGCCCGCCAGCTGACCAAGCCACTGCGCGAACTGGGTGCGCTCGCCCTGCTCGGCGCGAACGCCGTGTTCCTTTTCGTGGGGCTGCTCCGGTTGCTCATTCCGGCCGACTACACCGACTTCACCGGTCGGGCGGGCAGTTCCTTCTTCTCGTTCATCGGGGTGGAGGCGGTGGTCCTGCCGTTGCTGGCCGTGCTGCTGGCGACCCACGTCGCGCCGGTGCTGCCGAAGGCGAAGCTCATCACGCAGGTGGCGCTCGGCGAGTACGCGGTCAGCGCGCTGTTCGGCACGCTCACCATGCTGATCTGGACGGTCGGCCGGCTCGCCGAGGCGGAGATCCTCGACGCGCTGCTCGGCGTGCTGACCCGCTTCGCCTGGCTGGTGATCTTCGCGGTGGCCGCCTGGGTGGTGTTCACGATCTGGCGGGCGTTCTACTACGTGCCCAAGCCCAAGCCGCAGCAGGGCGTCTACGGGCAGCCGCCGCAGGGCTGGCCGCAGCAGCCCGGTGGTTGGCCGGCCCCCGGTCAGCCCGGTGGTCAGCCGCAGGCCGGTTGGGCCGCCCCCGGCCAGCAGGGCGGCTACCCGCAGGCGGGTCAGCCGGGCGGCTACCCGCCGGCGCAGTTCCCGGGCCAGTACGGCCAGCCGTCGCCGCCGTTCCAGGCCCCGCAGTCCGCGCCGCCGTTCCCCCAGTCCGCGCCGCCGCACCCGCAGTCAGCACCGCCGTTCCCGCAGTCCGCGTCGCCGGCCAACCCGGGCCCGCAGTCCGCGCCGCCGGCCCACACCGGCCCGCAGTCCGCCCCGCCGTTCCCGCCGGCCAACCCGGGACCGCAGTTCGCGCAGCCCGCGCCACCGTTCGGGCAGCCGCCGTCGGCCGACCCGACCCAGGCGATCCCGCGTCAGTCGGCCGAGCCGAGCCCTGCCGACCCGACCCAGGCGATCCCGCGTCAGTCGGCCGAGCCGAGCCCTGCCGACCCGACCCAGGCGATCCCGCGTCCGGCGAACGAGGACAACGACCGCACCCAGCACATCAACCCCGAAGGCCCGCGCTGACCTGCACACCGCCAACCTCGCGCCGATCTTGCACTTTCGGTTGTCGGTTCGCGTGAAATACCCCAGGTGCCACCACAGAAAGTGCAAGATCGGCGAGCGGGTGCCGATCTTGCACTTTCTGTTGTCGTTATGAGTGCGATGCCCCTCGTGTCGCCACAGCAACTGCAAGATCGGCGAGGGCCGGGGTCGCGGGCTGTCGGGGCGGGGGTGGGTTGGGTGGGGGTTTGGGGCGCATAGGGTGAGCGGATGGTTGATCGCACCCAATCCGGCCCCAGCGAGGCGAGCGTGCGGCGGGCCCTGGGTCGGGCCGCCGCCGGCCGGGCGCTGGACCTTGACGAGGCGACCGCGCTGCTCGCCGCCCGTGGTGAGGCGCTGGACGAGCTGCTCCGGGTGGCCGGTCAGATCCGCGACGCCGGGCTGCGGGAGGCGGGGCGGCCGGGTGTCGTCACGTACTCGAAGAAGGTCTTCATCCCGCTGACCCGGCTCTGTCGGGACCGCTGCCACTACTGCACCTTCGCCACTGTGCCGCACCGCCTGCCGGCGCCGTTCCTGGACCGCGACGAGGTGCTGGCCATCGCCCGCGAGGGCGCCGCGCAGGGCTGCAAGGAGGCCCTGTTCACTCTCGGTGACCGGCCGGAGGAGCGGTGGCCGGCGGCCCGTACGTGGCTGGACGAGCGCGGCTACGACTCCACCCTGGACTACCTGCGCGCCTGCGCGGTGGCCGTGCTGGAGGAGACGGGCCTGTTGCCGCACCTCAACCCGGGGGTGCTGTCCTGGTCGGAGCTGCAACGGCTCAAGCCGGTCGCGCCGAGCATGGGCATGATGTTGGAGACCACCGCGACCCGCCTGTGGTCCGAGCCGGGCGGCCCGCACTACGGCTCACCCGACAAGGAGCCGGCGGTCCGGCTGCGGGTGCTCGACGACGCCGGGCGGGTCGGGGTGCCGTTCACCACCGGGCTGCTCATCGGCATCGGCGAGACGCCGGCCGAGCGGGTGGACGCGCTGTTCGCGATCCGTCGCGCCCACCGCGAGTACGGCCACCTCCAGGAGGTGATCGTGCAGAACTTCCGCGCCAAGCCGGACACGGCGATGCGGGGGATGCCCGACGCGGAGCTGCACGACCTGGCCGCCACGGTGGCCGTGGCCCGGCTGCTGCTCGGCCCGAAGGCCCGCATCCAGGCCCCGCCGAACCTCATCGCCGGCGAGTACGACCTGTTGCTGCGGGCCGGTATCGACGACTGGGGCGGCGTCTCGCCGCTCACCCCGGACCACGTGAATCCGGAGCGCCCGTGGCCGCAGATCGAGGAGCTGGCCCGGCACACCGAGTTGGCCGGGTTCACGCTGCGGGAGCGGTTGACGATCTACCCCGAGTACGTGCGGGCGGGTGACCCGTGGCTCGACCCGAGGCTGCTGCCGCACGTGTCCGCCCTCGCCGACCCGGCGACCGGCATGGCGGTCGAGTCGGCCCTCCCGCAGGGCCGGCCCTGGCAGGAGCCGGAGGAGGTGTTCGGCGGGCGGACCGATCTGCACGCCACCATCGACACCACCGGCCGCACTGACGACCGGCGCGGTGACTTCGACAGCGTCTACGGCGACTGGGCCGAGGTCGCCGGCAAGGTGACCCCGGAGGCGGCAGCGCAACGGGTCGCCGTACCCCCGATGACGGCCGGCAGTGGCGCGGACCGCGACCTTACGGCCGGGTTGCGGCTCGCGGCCGACGACCCGGCGGCGCTGCTCGACCCGGCCCACACCGACGCGGCGTTGGCGCTGTTCGCCGCGGACGGGCCGGCGCTGGACGAGCTGTGCCGGCTCGCCGACGACGTGCGCCGGGACGCGGTCGGCGACGACGTGACCTACGTGGTCAACCGCAACATCAACTTCAGCAACGTCTGCTACGTGGGCTGCCGGTTCTGCGCGTTCGCGCAGCGTGAGCGGGACGCCGACGCCTACCGGCTCTCCGTCGACCAGGTCGCCGACCGGGCCGAGGAGGCATGGGCGGCCGGTGCCAGCGAGGTCTGCCTCCAGGGCGGGATCGACCCGAAGATGCCGGTCACCGGGTACGCCGACATCGTCCGCGCCATCAAGGCCCGGGTGCCCGAGATGCACGTGCACGCCTTCTCCCCGATGGAGATCGTCACCGCCGCCGCCAAGGCGGGCGTGCCGGTCCGCGAGTGGCTGACCCAGCTCCGCGAGGCCGGGCTGGACACCATCCCGGGCACCGCCGCGGAGATCCTCGACGACGACGTGCGCTGGGTGCTGACCAAGGGCAAACTGCCGGCCGCCGCCTGGGTCGAGGTGGTCAGCACGGCCCACGAGCTGGGCATCCGGTCCAGCTCCACCATGATGTACGGCCATGTCGACCACCCTGGACAGTGGCTCGCGCACTTCCGGGTGCTGGCCGGTGTGCAGGACCGTACCGGTGGGTTCACCGAGTTCGTGGCGCTACCGTTCGTGCACACCAACGCGCCGATCTACCTGGCCGGCATCGCCCGTCCCGGGCCGACCTGGCGGGAGAACCGGGTGGTGCACGCGATGTCCCGGCTGCTGCTGCACGGCCGGATCGACAACATCCAGTGCTCCTGGGTGAAGCTCGGCGACGAGGGCACGGTGGCGATGCTCCAGGGCGGCTGCAACGACCTGGGCGGCACGCTCATGGAGGAGACCATCTCCCGGATGGCGGGGTCCGGCAACGGTTCGGCGCGTACCGAGGAGCAGTTGCGGGCCATCGCGACGGCGGCCGGGCGGCCGGCGCGCAAGCGGACGACCGCATACGGTCACGCTCGGCGCTGAGGTCGAACCTTTTCCCGCCGTCGGCCGTACCAAGCGGTGCCGGCGGCGGTCGCGGCGAGGGCCGCCGCCGGTGTTCCCCCAGGGGCCCGGCGACGTCGGTCGGCGGCACCGGACCCGTCACCGCGGGCGCGTGCGCGCCGCCGCCGGAAAGGTTCCCCATGACCACTGATCAGCGGAAGCGGCCCTGGCCGCGACTGACCCGCCGGCAGACGTTGACCGCCGCGGCCAGCGCCACCCTCGGCGCCGCCGCGCTCACCGTGCCGGGCCTGTCGGCCGCCCAGAACGCGCCGGGCGCGGCGGGTCGGGCCGACGAGCCGATCGTCGTGCACCTGCGCGACGCCGCGTCGGGAACGATGGACGTCTTCGTCGGTGAGTCCCGGATCGAGGTACGCGACCGCGGCCTCGCGGACCGGCTGCGCCGCGCCGCCAAGCGCTGACCAGCGCCTTCGCCCGGCGCTGACCAGCGCCCCGTCCGCCAACAGTCCCCGCCCAGTGAGGTTGGTCCGCCATGTCTTCCCACCGCGAGGCCCCGGAGATAGCCAAGGATCCGGTCGCCGACAGCTCCGACCTTTACGCGTTCGTGAGCCCCGACAAGCCCGACACGGTCACGCTGATCGCCAACTACGTGCCGTTGCAGCTTCCGTCCGGGGGGCCGAACTTCTTCGAGTTCGGCGACGACGTGCGTTACGAGATCCACATCGACAACAACGGTGACGGTCATCCCGACGTCACCTACCGGTTCGAGTTCACGACCGAGATCACCAACCCGAACAGCTTCCTCTACAACACCGGGCCGATCGAGTCGCTCGACAGCAAGAACTGGAACCGCCGGCAGTTCTACAGCCTGACCCGGATCACCGACGGCAAGGAGCACCGGCTCGCGCACAAGCTCCCCTGCCCGCCGTGCAACGTCGGACCGCTGTCCACGCCGAAGTACGCCGACCTCGTACGCCAGGCCACGTACACCCTGTCGACGGGGGAGCGGGTTTTCGCCGGGCAACGCGCGGACGGCTTCTTCGTCGACCTGGGAGCGATCTTCGATCTCGGTACGCTGCGGCCGTTCCAGCAGTTGCACGTGGCCGGCAAGAAGATCTTCAAGGCCGAGGGGGAGCCGGTCAACGCCACCGACCGGATGAACGTGCACAGCATCGCCCTGCAGGTGCCGCTGAAGCAGGTACGTCGTCGCGCCAACCGGTACGGTCCGGCGGACGCCGCGTCGGTGCTGGGGGTGTGGACGTCCGCGTCGCGCCGGCAGGTCCGGGTGCTCGGCGACCGGGGTGGGGCGGACACCTCCACCGGTCCGTTCACCCAGGTCTCCCGGCTGGGCAATCCGCTGTTCAACGAGGTCATCGTGCCGATGTCCAAGAAGGACCTGTGGAACTCGCTGCCACCGTCGGAGGACAAGCGGTTCGCCCGCTTCGTCGAGCAGCCCGAGTTGGCCGCCCTGCTGCCGGCCCTCTACCCGGACGTCTTCCCCAACCTGGACAAGCTCAACAAGTCCAAGAAGGCGCGGGCCGACCTGGTGGCGATCCTGCTCACCGGCGTACCCGCTGGTCTGATCGACGGCTTCACGAACGCCACCGGCGAGGTGCAGGCCGACATGCTGCGGTTGAACACGGCCATCGCGCCGAACCGGCGGCCGGACCGGTTCGGGGTGCTCGGCGGCGACCTGGCCGGCTTCCCGAACGGGCGGCGGGTCGGTGACGACGTGGTCAGCATCGCGCTGCGGGCGATCGCCGGGGTGACCGTACCGTTGGTGGACAAGACGTTCCGCCCGGACGCGGCGGCCGGCGCGGTCACCCCGGGGCTCAGCGCCGCCGACGTGACGGCGCCGTTCCTGGCGAACTTCCCCTACCTGGGTACGCCGTACGACGGGTTCAACAACCCGCCGGCGTCGTCCTGACGTCGGGCGGGGGAGTGGCGATGCACGAACACACGTACGGTCCGTCGGAGACGGGGAGTGTCGTCCTCGACCTGGGCGGCGACACCGGCGCCCTGATCATCTACACCGGTCGGGATCTGCACGGCCGGGAGATCGAGATCAGCCGCGGTGACGATCGGCGGGTCCACTCGGCGGTCCGGGAGCGCCGGGTCCGGGACGGCTCGTTCCACAGTGCGGTCTACCCCGATCTGCCCGAGGGCATGTATACCGTCTGGTGGGATGAAAACACGTCAGCGGGGACGGTTTCTGTCCATGGTGGAGCAATAGCCGAGTTCGCCTGGCCGAGCAGCGGTTTTGGGGCTACCGGCTGACCTCGACGGACCCTGTTTCCCCTCGCACCCCGTCCACATTGTGGGCGGGGTGCGAACGCTGTCCACGGCTGGACGGGCGGTCTGCGTCGCGCCGCGTTAACCTGTCCCCCACCAAGATCAGCTTTGCGGAGGGGGTACCCGTGCTCCACGGTCGGCGGGCCGTCCGGGGGAGCGCCACGGCAGAAAAGTCGGGCAACTCGCCGGAGAGGGCGTTACTCGGCCGGGGTCTGAATCGATAGGGCAGGTTGCGAGGCTGGACGGTCCTGGTGGCCGGCCAGGGTTGTCGGGAGGGCGACTCCATTATCAAGTTTGGCTTGACGGCGCACGCATTACACGCGTGTAATTTGAATGGGGTTGTTCGCACGGAACGCAACAAAACGGGACCGGACGGACACGCACGCCTTTCGCGTGGGGGGTTGCAGCGGCGATGACGCCGGTGCGCGACAAGGAGGCATTTGATGGACGGCCAGCTTGAGGTGGCCGACCTGCTCGGAAACGCGCCGGAGTGGCAGGAGCGGGCCTTGTGCTCGCAGACCGACCCCGAGGCGTTCTTTCCCGAGAAGGGCGGCTCGACCCGCGAGGCGAAGCGAATCTGCTCGCGCTGCGAGGTCAAGACCGAATGCCTCGAATACGCTCTCGGCCACGACGAGCGGTTCGGTATCTGGGGTGGGCTCTCGGAGCGGGAACGGCGCAAGTTGAAGCGGCGCGCCGCCTGATCGGTACGGCGTCGGGGGTGGTGCGGAGTCGAGGCGGTGGGGGCCGCCCGGCTCAGGCCAGCTCGTCGGGGTCGACCCCGAGCAGGTTCGCCACCTGCTCGATGATCACGTCATGGACGAGGTCGGCGAGATCTTCGCGGTCCATCGCCCGGAACTCCAGGGGTCGGCGGTACAGCACGATCCGGGGCGGCACCTCCTGGCGGCCGGGGCGACCCGGCAGCAGCCGGGCCAGCGGCACCTCGCCGTCCTCCAGCACATCCGAGTCGTAGACGTTCAGGTCCGGCGGGACGTCCTCGACCGCGAACTCGACGCCGGCCAACTCCTTGGCGAAGCGTCGCTCCAACGTCTCGACGGTGTCCAACACCAGGTCGTCGAAGACCTCCGCCTTGGTCCGCGCCAGCGGCACCGTCGCCGGCACCAGGCGCCCGCGCAGGCCACGCCCGTGCCGGTCGCGGTGCGCACGCCGGCCGGGGCCGGGGCGGCGGTGTTCCGGGCTCGTCATGAGGCAAAGGGTAGCCCCCGTGCCGGGTCGGCCAGCGGCACCGCCGCCAGCGTGGCGCGGCGCGACCCGAACCGCGAATTGTGATCACCGCGACGGGCGTGTCGCAACGCGAACCGGTGCGCCGGACCCGGTAATGGGGATACCCTGCCGCACGTGAGGTCACCACGGCGCTGCTCCCGTAACGGCTGCCCCCGGCAAGCGGTCGCCACATTGACCTATGTCTACAACGAGTCCACCGCCGTGGTCGGCCCGTTGGCGGCGTTCGCCGAGCCACACACGTACGACCTGTGTGAGCAGCACGCCCGCAGCCTCACCGCGCCGCGCGGCTGGGACGTGGTCCGGCACGAGGGTGAGTTCGAGCCGCCCCCGCCCACCACGGACGACCTGGTCGCGCTGGCCGAGGCGGTCCGGGAGGCGGCCCGCCCGGCGCCCCGCCCCCCGGAGCCCGACCAGCCCCGCCCGGAAAACCCCCACCAGACCGGCCGCCGAGGCCACCTCCGGGTAATCCCCCCCAACCATTGAGCCGCAGCGGTTACTGGCCCAGGAGGCGGGCGAGGGTTTTGGCGCTTCGGCAGGGGCGGTCGGTTCGGGTTTCCTTGGCGTCGGCGCTGGTCATGAGGCGCAGGGCCGCGTTCATCGCCAGCCAGCGCAGGGGTTCCGGTTCCCAGTTCGGGGAGCGGTGGCCTACCCAGGGCAGGCTGGTCAGCTCGGTGCGCTCGCCGCGGATCAGGTCGGCCAGGGTGCGGCCGGCGAGGTTGCTGGCACCCACGCCGTCCCCGACGTAGCCCCCCGCCCAGGCCAGCCCGTTGGCCCGGTCGAACCCGACCGAGGCGGTCCAGTCCCGGGCCACCCCGAGCGGTCCACCCCAGGTGTACGCCACCGGAACGTCCGGCCCGAGCACCGGGAACAGCTCGCCCAGGGTCCGCCGCAGCGCCGCGAAGACCCGTGGCTCCCGGTCGTGGCCGGGAGAGATCCGGGACCCGAAATGGTACGGCGCTCCGCGCCCGCCGAAGGCCAACCGCCCGTCGGCCGTCCGCTGGCCGTAGATGATCACGTGCCGGTGGTCGGAGAACGTTTCCCGCTCCGCCAGGCCGATCCGTTCCCAGGCGTGCTCCGGCAGCGGCTCGGTGGCCACCATCAGCGAGTACACCGGTGCCACCGTGCGACGCAGGCCAGGCAGCATGGGCGTGTACCCCTCGGTGGCCCGGACCACCACCGACGCCCGCACGCTGCCCGCCTCGGCGACCGCCGCACCGGCCCGGATCGCGGTCACCGTGGTCCGCTCGTGGATCCTCACCCCGAGGCGTTCCACCGCCCGCGCGAGACCACGCACCAGCTTCGCCGGGTGCACGGTCGCGCAGTGCGGGGTGTACGTCCCACCGCGTACCCCCTCGGCGGCGCAACGGGCGGCGGCCTCGCCGGGGCCGAGGAGCGTCAGGTGGTCGTCGCCGAAGCCGAACGCGCGGGCCTCGTCCACGGCGGCCCGGGCCCGGACGAGCTGCGGACCGGTCCGGGCGAGCGTGACGGTGCCGCCGTCCGCCCAGTCGCAGTCGATGCCCTCGGCCGCGACCACCCGGCCCACCGCGCGGACGGTGTCATGCAGCGCCCGCTGCATGGCGACCGCGGCGTCGCGGCCGTGCCGGCGGGCCAACCCGGTCAGCGACGTGGGCAGGAGCGCGGAGCACCAGCCGCCGTTGCGCCCGGACGCCCCGTACCCCGCGATCTCCTTCTCCAGGACGACGACCCGCAGCGTCGGGTCGGCCCGAGCCAGGTGGTACGCCGTCCACAGCCCGGTGTAGCCGCCGCCCACGATCGCCACGTCGGCGTCCGCGTCGCCGGGCAACGGGGGCCGAGGCGTCAGCGGCTCGTCCAGGCTGGACAGCCAGTACGACAGCTCCTGGTAGCGCACGGTCAGAGCCGTGTCCACGCCTCGGTCAGCACCGTGCGGAGGATCTGCTCGATCTCGTCGAAGTGTCGCTGCTCGGCGATCAGCGGCGGGGCGAGCTGGATGACCGGGTCACCCCGGTCGTCGGCCCGGCAGTAGAGGCCTGCCTGGAACAGCGCGGTGGACAGGAAGCCGCGCAGCAGCCGCTCCGACTCGGCTTCGTCGAAGGTCTCCCGGGTGGTCTTGTCCTTGACCAGCTCGATGCCGTAGAAGTAGCCGTCGCCCCGGACGTCGCCGACGATCGGCAGGTCGTGCAGCTTCTCCAGGGTGGCGCGGAACGCGTCCTCGTTGGCGCGTACGTGCCCGACGAGGTCCTCGCGGGCGAACACCTCGAGGTTGGCCAGCGCCACCGCGCAGGACACCGGGTGCCCGCCGAAGGTCACCCCGTGGGCGAACATGCCGGTCTCGGTCAGGAACGGTTCCATGAGCCGGTCGCTGGCGATCATCGCGCCGAGCGGGGCGTACCCGGAGGTGATGCCCTTGGCGGTGGTGATGATGTCCGGCTGGTAGCCGTAGCGGACCGCCCCGAAGTACTCGCCGAGCCGACCCCACGAGCAGATCACCTCGTCGGAGACGAGCAGCACGTCGTACGCATCGCAGATCTCCCGGACCCGCTCGAAGTAGCCGGGAGGGGGCGGGAAGCAGCCGCCGGAGTTCTGCACCGGCTCCAGGAAGACGGCGGCGACGGTGTCCGGCCCCTCGCGCTCGATGGCCCGGCCGATCTCGTCGGCGGCCCAACGGCCGAACGCCTCGGGATCGTCGCCGTGCTCCGGGGCCCGGTAGAAGTTGGTGTTCGGCACCTTGATCCCGCCCGGCACCAGCGGCTCGAAGTCGCTCTTGATGCCCGGCAGACCGGTGATCGACAGCGCGCCCATCGAGGTGCCGTGGTAGGCGATGTAGCGGCTGACAACCTTGTACTTGTTGGGCTGGCCGGTGCGCTTGAAGTACGCCCTGGCCAGCTTCCACGCCGCCTCGACGGCCTCGGAGCCGCCGGTGGTGAAGAAGACCCGGTTCAGGTCGCCCGGGGTGAGCGAGGCGATCTTCTCGGCCAGCTCGACGGCCGTCGGATGGGCGTACGACCAGAGCGGGAAGTACGCCAGCTCACCGGCCTGCTTGGCGGCGGCCTCGGCCAGCTCGGTGCGGCCGTGACCGGCGTTGACGACGAACAGTCCGGCGAGCCCGTCGAGGTAGCGGCGACCCTGCGCGTCCCAGATGTACGCGCCCTCGCCGCGCACGATGGTCGGCACCTCGCCGGCGGAGTAGCTCGCCATCCGGGTGAAGTGCATCCAGAGGTGGTCGGTGGCGTCGGCCATGTCAGCCCCATCGATCGTCGGGCCGGTCAAGGGGTGAAGCCGGCCGCTCTGCCCACGGTTATCGCACAGTCCGGTGCCCTTCGGCAAGTGTTATCAGTGGCCTAGATGCCCGAGTGCGACGGAATCAGCGAGTGACGGCAGTCTGGGCAACGGATTCCGCATCGACGCGCGGGGTCGGATCAGGGCACTCGGGTTCCCGGAAGCCGGGGCCATCAGAGCGGCGCGGACACCCCGACTTCCTGCAACCCGGGTCGATCAACCGAGAGTCGTCAGGCCGTACCCCAGGTGTAGGTCTGTTTGCGGAGCTTGAGGTAGACGAACGCCTCGGTGGAGAGCACCCCGGGCACCGCGCGTAGCCGTTGCAGGATCTCCAGCAGGTGGTCGTCGTTGCGGCAGACGACCTCGGTGAGCAGGTCGAACGACCCGGCGGTGATGACGACGTAGTCGACCTCGTCCAGTTCGGCGAGCCGGTCGGCGACCGCCTCCAGGTCGCCGTCGGTACGCAGCCCGATCATCGCCTGGCGGGGGAAGCCGAGCTGGAGGGGATCGGTCACGGCGACGATCTGCATGACGCCGGAGTCGAGCAGTCGCTGTACCCGCTGGCGGACCGCCGCCTCGGACAGGCCGACCGCCTTGCCGATGGTGGCGTACGGCCGGCGGCCGTCCTCCTGAAGCTGCTCGATGATCTGCTTGGCCACGTCGTCCAGCAGAGCGTGGTTGGCACCTTCACGCACAGCGACACGGCGACCGCCGCCGCCGCTCTCGTGCTGCCGGTTCGTCATCGTGCGCTCCCCATGTCCCGAATCGTGATGTCGCGCGTGTGTCCCCGCGCAGTCTGGCGTATTTCGTCGTCAACTGCTAATCCCGCAACGGAATCCCTTGTAAGGGAGGTTTCCTCATGTCAGGATCAGTGCTCCCTGGCACTCGACCCTCCCGACATTCCCGCCGGCGTGCCTCCCCCGTCCCGCCGCCGACGATGACCCCCTAGGAGTCGTCATGCGTACTCCCCTCCGGCCCCTCTCCCGGCGTGGACTGCTCACCGGCACCCTCGGTTCGGCCGCTCTCCTCGCCGCGGGCGGCAGCCTCGCCGGCTGTGGCACCAAGGGCGCCCAGCAGACCGAGGCCGGCTGCGTCAGCGAGGACCTGTCCGCTACGGAGAAGAAGCTCGCCTTCTCCAACTGGCCGCAGTACATGGACGTCGACGAGAAGGACGAGTCCAAGCGGCCGAGCCTGGACGAGTTCATCACGAAGACCGGCATCCAGGTGACCTACACCGAGGACATCAACGACAACAACGAGTTCTTCGGCAAGGTGCAGAACCAGTTGGCCGCCTGTCAGAGCACCGACCGCGACATCATCGTGCTGACCGACTGGATGGCGGCCCGGATGATCCGGCTCGGCTGGATCCAGAAGCTCGACCCGGCGAAGATCCCGAACGTGGCGGCGAACCTGCTGCCGTCGCTGCTCAAGCGCCCCTTCGACACCGAGAACCGGATCTCGATCCCGTGGCAGTCCGGCCTGGCCGGGCTGGCGTACAACGGCAGCGTCACCAAGGAGCTGCGGACCGTCGACGAGCTGCTGACCCGCCCCGACCTCAAGGGCAAGGTGACGGCGCTGAGTGAGATGCGCGACACGATGGGTCTGCTGCTCGGCTCCAACGGTCACGACCCGTCCAACTTCACGGCGGCCCAGTTCGACGACGCGCTCAACAAGCTCAAGAAGGCCGTCGACTCCGGGCAGATCCGCAAGTTCACCGGCAACGACTACGCGCCCGACCTGGCCAAGGGCGACATCGCCGCGTGTATCGGCTGGTCCGGGGACGTCATCCAGCTCGCCAGTGAGAACGAAAAGGTGCAGTTCGTCGCGCCCGACTCCGGCGTGATGCTCTACAGCGACAACATGATGGTGCCGAACAAGGCCGCCCACCGGGGCAACGCCGAGGCGCTGATCAACTACTACTACGAGCCGGCCGTCGCCGCGAAGCTCGCCGCGTACGTCAACTACATCTGCCCGGTCAAGGGCGCCCAGGCCGAGATGGAGAAGATCGACCCGGATCTGGCCGCCAACCCGCTGATCTTCCCGGACGACGCGCTGCTGGCGAAGTCCAAGGTCTTCATGGCCCTGGACGAGAAGCAGGAGAAGGAGTACGAGGGCAAGTTCCAACAGGTCATCGGGGCGTGACTCCGATGACGCGCGAGACACCCGCCGGCGATCTGCGCCTGGCCGACCTCACCAAGCGGTTCGGCATCTTCACCGCCGTCGACGACCTCAGCCTGACGATTCCGCAGGGCTCGTTCTTCGCGCTGCTCGGCGCGTCCGGCTGCGGCAAGACCACCACCCTTCGGATGATCGCCGGGCTGGAGGAGCCGACCAGCGGTCAGGTGCTGCTCGGCGACACCGACATCGCCCGGCTGCGGCCGTACAAGCGGCCGGTCAACACGGTCTTTCAGAGCTACGCGCTCTTTCCGCACCTCACCATCTTCGAGAACGTGGCCTTCGGGCTGCGCCGACGCGGCATCCGCTCGGTCGACGACGAGGTGCGGCGGATGCTGTCGCTGGTGCAGCTCGACGGCTTCGGCCCGCGCCGCCCGGCCCAGCTCTCCGGCGGCCAGCAGCAGCGGGTCGCGCTGGCCCGCGCGCTGATCAACAAGCCGCAGGTGCTGCTGCTCGACGAGCCGCTGGGCGCGCTCGACCTGAAGCTGCGCCGGCAGATGCAGATCGAGCTGAAGCGCATCCAGACCGAGGTGGGCATCACCTTCGTGCACGTCACCCACGACCAGGAGGAGGCCATGACCATGGCCGACACCGTCGCGGTGATGAACGCCGGCCGCATCGAGCAGCAGGGCGCCCCGGCGGACATCTACGAGTTCCCGGCCACCGCGTTCGTGGCGAACTTCCTCGGCCAGTCCAACCTCCTCGCCGGCGAGGCCGCCGGCACCAGCGGCGGCGAGGTCGCGGTGACGGCGCACGGTTCGCGCTTCACCGTGCCCGCCGGCCGCTCACGCGCCGACCGGGGTCCGGTCCACCTGGGGGTACGCCCGGAGAAGCTGCAACTGGTCGGCTCCGCCGACCAGGTCCCCCACGGACACCAACTGGTCACCGGTGTGGTCACCGACGCCTCCTACGTGGGCGTCAGCACGCAGTACCTGCTGCGCACCGGCTGGGGCACCGAGTTGTCGGTCTTCGCCGCCAACAGCGGTGCCGCGACCCAGGTCCCGGTCGGCGGCGAGGCCGTGGCGTACTGGGATCCACGGCACGCGTTCCTGCTGCCGCGCGACGCCGCCGACACCGACCGGACATCGCCGGTGCTCGACGAGCCGGTGGGTGCGTCCTCGTGACCCTCCTGGCGCCCACCAAGGCGGGTCAGCCGCCGCCCACGGCACCGGCAGCCCGGTCCGGGCGGTACCGCCTCCTGCCGTACCTGCTGCTGTTGCCCGGCGCGGCCTGGCTGCTCGTCTTCTTCGGTGTGCCGCTGCTGCAGCTCGCCGCCGCGAGCCTGTACGACCCCGGCGGCTCGCTCTCCACCGGGTACGCGATGACCTGGGCGTTCGGCAACTACCCGGACGTGGTGCAGGCGTACTGGCCGCAGCTTCTGCGCTCGTTCGGCTACGCCGGGCTGGCCCTGGTGGTGGCGCTGCTGCTGGGCTACCCGTTGGCGTACGCCATCGCGCAGAAGGCGGGCCGGTGGAAGAACCTGCTGCTGGTGTGCGTCGTCGCGCCGATGTTCACCAGCTTCCTGGTCCGTACGTTGGCCTGGAAGACGATCCTGTCGGACAACGGCGCGCTCGTCGGGCTGCTGCGCGACGTGCACCTGCTCGCCCCCGACGGCCGACTGTTGGCCACGCCGTTCGCGGTGGTGCTCGGCCTGACGTACAACTTCCTGCCGTTTCTCGTGCTGCCGCTGTACGCGAGCCTGGAGCGGCTCGACGGGCGGCTGCTGGAGGCGGCCGGCGACCTGTACGCGAGCCCGGCGCAGGCATTCCGCCGGGTGACCCTGCCGCTGTCGATGCCCGGCCTGGTCGCCGGCACGCTGCTGTTCTTCATCCCGGCCAGCGGCGACTACATCAACGCCGAACTGCTCGGCACCCCCAACGAGTACATGGTCGGCAACGTCATCGACTCGGCGTTCCTGGTCCGGCTGGACTACCCGCAGGGCGCCGCGCTGTCGTTCTTGCTGATGGCGGCGATCCTCGCGGTGGTCTTCGGCTACCTGCGGCGGGCTGGCACGGAGGAGGTGCTGTGAGGATCTCGCGCTGGCTGGCGGACCGCTGGGTGATGATCGTGGCGCTGCTGGTGCTCGGCTACCTGTCGCTGCCGATCCTGGTGGTGGCCGGGCTGTCGTTCAACCGCCCGTCGAGCCGACTGTCGTACGACTTCAACGAGTTCACCCTCGACAACTGGCGGCAGCCCTGCGCCACCTCGGACATGTGCGACGCGGTCGTCCGCAGCGTGCAGATCGGCTTCATCGCCACGGTCGTGGCTACCGTACTTGGCACGCTGATGGCGTTCGCGCTGGTCCGGCACCGCTTCCGGGGTCGGGCCGGCGTCAACGTGCTGATCTTCCTGCCGATGGCGACGCCCGAGCTGGTGATGGGCACGTCGCTGCTGGCCCTGTTCGTCTCGGCCGGGGTGCCGCAGGGCTTCTGGACCATCGTCATCGCGCACGTCATGTTCTGCGTGTCGTTCGTGGTGGTCACCGTGAAGGCGCGGCTCGCCGGGATGGACCGGCGGCTGGAGGAGGCCGCCATGGACCTCTACGCCAACGAGTGGCAGACCTTCCGGCGGATCACCCTGCCGCTGGTGCTGCCCGGCATCGTGGCCGCCGCGCTGCTCGCCTTCTCGTTGAGCTTCGACGACTTCATCATCACCAACTTCAACGCCGGCACGACGGTCACGTTCCCCATGTACGTCTGGGGCGCCGCCCAGCGGGGCATCCCGCCGCAGGTCAACGTCATCGGCACCGCGATGTTCGCGATCGCGTTGCTGCTGGTGGGGCTCAGCTCGCTGCGCGGGCGGCGGGAGCGCCGCGCCAACCTGCTGGCCGTTCCGACACCGCAGGCGCGGCGGCCGTCATGACGCCCGCGCACGTCGGCCGGGCGCTGGCCGACGCGGCACCCGTGCCGTACTGGCTCGACCGCAGGGAGCGCCCCGACCCGCTGCCGCCGCTCACCGGCGCGCAGACCGCCGACCTGCTCGTCATCGGCGGCGGGTACGGCGGGCTCTGGGCCGCCCTGGAGGCCAAGCGCGCCGACCCGGAGCGGGACGTGCTGCTCGTCGACGCGGGCACCTGCGGGTGGGCCGCCTCCGGGCGCAACGGCGGGTTCTGCGCCGCCTCGCTCACCCATGGTCTCGCCAACGGCGTCGACCGGTTCCCCGACGAGGTCGGCGAGCTGGAACGCCTGGGCCGGGAGAACCTGGACGCGATCGCCGCCACCGTCGCCGAGTTCGACATCGACTGCGACTTCGAGCGCACCGGTGAGCTGGCCGTCGCCGTCGAGCCGTACCAGCTCGACGGGCTGGTCGCCGACGCGGAGCTGGCCCGCCGGTACGGCCACCGGGTGCGGTTGCTCGACGCCGCCGAGGTCCGCGCCGAGGTCAACTCGCCGACCTACCTGGGCGGGATGGTTGACGCCGACCGGGTCGCCATGGTGGACCCGGCGAAGCTGGCCTGGGGACTGCGCCGCGCCTGCCTCGCCCTGGGCGTACGCGTGCACGAGCACACCCGGGTCACCGGGCTGCGCGCCGACGGCGTCGCGTTACGGGCGGACACCCTCGGCAGCGATCCCGCCGACCTGGCCCGCTCTGCCGCACCTGCCGGCCTGGCCCGCTCTGCCGCACCTGCTGGCCTGGCCCGCTCTGCCGCACCCGCCGGCCTGGCCCGCACTGCCGCACCTGCCGGCCTGGCCGGCTCTGCCGTAGCCGCCCCGGGCCGCCCCGGCGTGATCCGCGCCCGACGGGTCGTGCTCGCCACCAACGCGTTCCCGCCGCTGCTGCGCCGGCTGCGCGCGTACGTGGTGCCCGTCTACGACCACGTGCTGATGACCGAACCGCTCAGCCCGGCGCAGCGCGACGCGATCGGCTGGCGCAACCGGCAGGGGCTCGCCGACACCGGCAACCAGTTCCACTACTACCGGATCACCCGCGACGGGCGGATCCTCTTCGGCGGCTACGACGCCGTCTACCACTACGGCAACCGGGTCGCCCCGAAGCTGGAACAGCGCCCAGCCACCTTCACCACCCTCGCGCAGCACTTCTTCACCACGTTCCCGCAGCTCGCGGACGTGCGCTTCAGCCACCGCTGGGGCGGCGTCATCGACACCTGCACCCGGTTCTGCCCGTTCTACGGCACCGCCTTCGGCGGTCGGCTGGCGTACGCGGCCGGGTACACCGGTCTCGGCGTCGGCGCGACCCGCTTCTCCGCCCGGGTCCTCCTCGACCTGCTGGCCGGCGGAAACACCCCGCTGACCCGGCTCGACCTCGTCCGCCGCAAGCCCCTGCCGTTCCCGCCGGAACCCGTCCGCGCGGTCGGCATCAATCTCACCCGCCGGTCGATGGCCCGTGCCGATGCGCGTGGGGGCCGGCGTGACCTGTGGCTCCGTACTCTCGATCGTCTTGGTTTGGGGTTTGATTCCTGATGCGTGTCCTGCTCGTCGGCGCCGGTGGCGTCGGCTCCGCCGCCGTAGCCATCGCCGCCCGACGGGCCTTCTTCGAGACGATGGTCGTGGCCGACCACGACCCGCAGCGCGCGGCCCGCGCGGTGGCCGCGCACGGCGGCCGTTTCGTCGCCGCCCAGGTCGACGCCTCCTCGGCCGACGCGATCACCGCGCTGTGCCGGGAACACCGGATCACCCACGTGCTCAACGCCGTCGACCCGCGCTTCGTCATGCCCATCTTCGACGGCGCGTTCGCGGCCGGCGCGGACTACCTGGACATGGCGATGTCGCTCTCGCACGCCGACACGGGCGTGCGGCTCGGCGACGAACAGTTCGCGCAGGCCGACGCCTGGTCGGCGGCCGGTAGGTTGGCGCTCGCCGGCATCGGCGTCGAACCGGGACTGTCCGATGTGTTCGCCCGGTACGCCGCCGACGAGCTGTTCAGCGAGATCGACGAAATCGGCGTGCGGGACGGCGCGAACCTCACCGTCGACGGCTACGACTTCGCTCCCTCGTTCTCCATCTGGACCACGATCGAGGAATGCCTCAACCCGCCGGTGATCTGGGAGGCCGACCGCGGCTGGTACACCACCGAGCCGTTCAGCGAGCCCGAGGTCTTCGACTTCCCGGAGGGGATCGGGCCGGTCGAGTGCGTCAACGTGGAGCACGAGGAGGTGCTGCTCATCCCGCGCTGGGTGAAGGCCCGCCGGGTCACCTTCAAGTACGGGCTCGGCGAGGAGTTCATCGACGTCCTGAAGACGCTGCACAAGCTCGGCCTGGACGGCGTCTCCCCGGTCCGGATACGCGGGGTCGACGTGTCCCCGCGCGACGTGGTGGCGGCCTGCCTGCCCGACCCGGCCACCCTCGGCGCGCGGATGCGCGGCAAGACCTGCGCCGGCACCTGGGTCCGTGGCCTGGGCCCGGACGGCCAACCCCGGGAGGTCTACCTCTACCACGTGGTCGACAACGAGTGGTCGATGAGCGAGTACGGCCACCAGGCGGTTGTCTGGCAGACCGCCGTCAACCCGGTGGTGGCGCTCGAACTGCTCGCCACTGGCGCGTGGACCGGCGTGGGGGTGCTCGGGCCGGAGGCGCTGCCCCCGGTGCCGTTCCTCGACCTCCTCACCGCCTACGGCTCACCATGGGGGACACAGGAGCGCTCAGCAGCGTGAGCTGCCCGCCCCGCGCCCCTGCGTCCCGATCGCCAGCGACGTCGACTGCGCCGGCGGCCGCGGCAACGGCCCGGCCTACGTCAGCGGAGTAGTCAAGGTGATCGGCGAAGACGTCTACGACCTGGACCGCGACAACGACGGCTACGGCTGCGACTAACCCCCGCCCCGCCCAGTCGCGCCCCGCCCAGTCGCGCCCCGCCCAGTCGCGTCGATCATGGAGTTGTGGTGGGCAGAAGAAGCCGATTCGAGGCTTCCTGGCGGCACCACAACTCCATGATCGGCCCCGTTGGCGAGTCAGGGCATAGCACGTTTGACGCTTTTTTGGGGGTTTTGCACAGGGCTGGACTTTATCCACAGAGGGCTGGGGTGGGGTGGAGGGTTCGGGGCTCGGTGACGCAGATTCCGCGGTATGGCGGAGCGTCTTTATCGATACTCGGAGCTACTCAGCGCCGGCCTCAGTCGCGAGCAGGTGCGCAAGATCGTTGGGCTATCCCAGCTGCACCGGCTGTCGCGGAGTATCTACGCGCCATCGGCCTACCGCAGTGGGCACCTGCCGGCGATCTTCCGGCGTTTGCCGGACACTGCTGTGGTCGGATATCACACCGGCGCACAACTACACGGTTTCGGCGACCTCCGCAGCCCCGACGTGCACGTCATCGTTCCAGCGGGGGAGCGCGTGCCACACATTCGGGGAGTCGTGGCCCACGAGTCGGTGTTGCCCGTAGGTGATCCGGTGCTTCTGGATGGTGTGCCCTGTGCACCCGCTGCTCGATGTGCCGTGGATCTGGCGCGATCGGTGCGCCGAATGGACGCGATGCCACTGCTGGACCTGTGTCTTCGGGTCGGCGCTTGCCAACCTGACGAACTCCTGGTCGAAGTCGCTCGGCACGAGCGCCTGCGGGGGATCTGTCAGGCGCGCGAACTCGTCAGCCACGCCGATCCCCGGGCGGAGTGCCGACAGGAAAGTCAGCTTCGCCTTGTGTTGATCGACGGCGGCCTGCCACCGCCGGAGCCTCAGCTGTGGGTGTCGGACAACAACGGGATACCGCTCTACCGCCTGGACCTTGGCTACCGGCAACACCGGGTCGGTGTTGAGTACGACGGCGTGTCCCATCTGGACCGCGCCCGCCTCCAGGGCGATCGCTCTCGAATGAACTGGCTCGCCGACAACGGGTGGCAAATGCGCTATTTCACCGATCTTGACCTCTACCGTCGCCCCGCCCACATCATCCAAACCCTGGCCCCCCTCCTCCACCCCTAGCGTCCCCGCCCCCCAGGCCCCTGACCCCAGGCCCCAGGCCCCAGACCCCAGACCCCAGGCCCCGTCGATCATGAAGTTGTGGTGCTCCTGAAGAAGTGCAAACCAGCGTGTAACGCCCACCATGACTCCATGATCGACGGGGTCTGGGGTGAGGCGCGGGGGGCGCGGGTGAACGGTTGGGGGGTGGTTTCCGTATCAGGGGCTGACGGACATTGGCTAGGGCGGGAGTTTCGGCGATGAGGGTGCAGCGGAAGCATGTGCTGGCGGCTACCGTGGCGGTGGTTGCCGCCGCAGGGGTGGCGGTGGGGACCGGGTTCGGGTTCGCCGACACCGCCCCGGCACGGTCGTCCGTCTGCTCCGGCTCGGTGACGTTCTCCGCGGAGGCCGGTGCGCCGGCGGCGACCAGCGACCGGTTCCCGGTGGGTACGCGGCTGCGGGTGACCAATCTGGACAACAACCGCGCGGCCACGGTGACGGTGACCGGCCCGTCGGGGAGTTGTGTGCTGCTCAACGCCGCCGCCATGGAGTTGGTGCGGGAGCCGGGCAAGAACGTGATCCGCCGCAACGTGGTGGAGCGGCTGGACGGCGTGGCAGCCCAGCCCGCCCCCGGTGGCGTACGCCCCGGTGCCGCCTCGCCCGCCGCGCCGCGCCCGGTGCCCGGCTCGGCCTGCTCCGGCGCGATCACCTTCTTCGCCGAGAACGCCGCGCCGGCGGCGACCAGCGGGAAGTTCCCCGTCGGCACGCGGCTGCGGGTGACGAATCTGGACAACAACCGGGCGACCACGGTGACGGTGACCGGCCCGTCCGGGAGCTGTGTGCTGCTCAACACCGCCGCGATGGACCAGATCCGCGAGCCGGGCAAGAACCTCGTGCGCAACAACACGGTCGAGGTGCTGCGCTGACGGAAGGTGCAGGGGCCCGACGCGGGCCCCTGCACCCACGTCAGGCGAACGCCGCGTCGAGGATGTCGGCGCCCCGGGTGAGCTGCGTGTCGGAGATGACCAGCGGCGGTAGAAAGCGCAGCACGTTGCCGTACGTGCCGCAGGTCAGGGTGAGCAGGCCGGCGGCGTGGCAGGCCGCCGAGATGGCGGCCGTGGCGCTCGGGTCGGGGACGAGCGACCCGGGCTGGACCAGTTCGACGGCGAGCATCGCGCCCCGGCCGCGTACCTCGGCGATCCGGGGATCCCGCTCGGCGATGGCCCGGAGGCGGGGTGCCAGCACGGATTCGATCCGGCGGGCCGCACCGGCCAGGTCCAGTTCGTGCATGGTCTCGATGGTGGCCAGCGCGGCGGCGCAGGCGATCGGGTTGCCGCCGTACGTGCCGCCGAGCCCGCCGACGTGCACCGCGTCCATCAGCTCCGCCCGACCGGTGACCGCCGCGAGGGGCAGCCCGCCGGCGATGCCCTTGGCGAGGGTGACCAGGTCGGGTTCGACGCCCTCGTGCTGGCAGGCGAACCAGTCGCCGGTCCGGCAGAAGCCGGTCTGGATCTCGTCGGCGACGAAGACCACCCCGGCCGCCGTCGCCCACTCCCGCAGCGCCGGCAGGAAACCCGGCGCGGGTACGACGAAACCGCCCTCACCCTGGATCGGCTCGATGAGCAGCGCGGCGACGTTCTCGGCACCCACCTGCTTCTCGACCACCTCGATGGCCCGCGCCGCCGCCTCCGCGCCGGTGAGCCCGCCGTCGCGCAGCGGGTACGACATCGGCACCCGGTAGATCTCCCCGGCGAACGGCCCGAACCGGTGCTTGTACGGCATGTTCTTCGCGGTCAACGCCATGGTCAGGTTGGTCCGGCCGTGGTACGCGTGGTCGAACACCACCACCGCCGGTCGTCCGGTGGCGTGCCGCGCGATCTTGACGGCGTTCTCCACCGCCTCGGCACCGGAGTTGAACAGCGCCGAGCGCTTCTCGAATGCGCCCGGCGTCAACGCGTTGAGCTGTTCACACACCGTCACGTACGACTCGTAGGGCGCGACCATGAAGCAGGTGTGGGTGAACCGTTCGACCTGGGCGCGGACGGCCTCGACCACCCTCGGCGCGGAGTTGCCGACGCTGGTGACGGCGATGCCGGCGGCGAAGTCGATCCACTCCCGTCCGTCGACGTCGGTGAGCGTGCCGCCCGACGCGGCGTCCACATAGGAGCTGATGACGCTGCCCACGCCACGGGCGACGGCACCACTGCGGCGCTTGTGCAGTTCTTCCGAGGACGGCAAGGGTCAGCCCTCGATGTTGTGCATGACGTGCTTGATCCGGGTGTAGTCCTCCAGGCTGTAGACCGACAGGTCCTTGCCGTGCCCGGAGTGCTTGAAGCCGCCGTGCGGCATCTCGGAGACGAACGGGATGTGCGTGTTGACCCAGACGCAGCCGAAGTCGAGCCGTCGCGTCATCCGCATCGCCCGGCCGTGGTCGCGGGTCCAGACCGACGCCGACAGGCCGTAGTCGACGCCGTTGGCCCAGCGCACCGCCTCGTCCTCGTCGGAGAAGCGCTGCACGGTGATGACCGGACCGAACACCTCGTCCTGGATGATCTCGTCGGCCTGCCGCAGCCCGGACACGACGGTGGGCGTGTAGAAGTAGCCGCGCTCGCCCTGCCGGGAGCCGCCGGTCTGGATCGCCGCGTGGTCGGGCAACCGGTCGACGAAACCGCTGACCCGGGCGAGCTGGTTGGCGTTGTTCAGCGGGCCGTAGAGCACGTCGGCGTCGTCCGGCGCGCCGGTCTTCGTGGCGCGGGCCTGCTCGGTGAGCGCCGCCACGAAGTCGTCGTGGACGCCGGGACCGGCCAGTACCCGGGTCGCCGCCGTGCAGTCCTGCCCGGCGTTGAAGTAGCCGCCGACGGCGATGGCCTCGGCCGCCGCCGCCACGTCCGCGTCGTCGAAGATCACCACCGGGGCCTTGCCGCCCAGCTCCAGGTGGGTGCGCTTCAGGTCCGGGGCCGCCGCGGCGGCCACCTCCATGCCCGCGCGGGTCGAGCCGGTGATCGACACGAGCTGTGGGGTCGGATGCGACACGAGGGTACGACCGGTGTCGCGGTCGCCGCAGACCACGTTGAACACCCCCGGCGGGAAGAACTCGGCGGCGATCTCGGCGAGCAGCAGCGTCGACACCGGAGTGGTGTCCGACGGCTTCAGCACGACCGTGTTGCCGGCGGCGAGCGCCGGGGCGATCTTCCAGATCGCCATCATCAGCGGGTAGTTCCAGGGGGTCACCTGGGCGCAGACCCCGATCGGCTCGCGCCGCACGTACGAGGTGTGCCCGGCCAGGTACTCCCCGGCCGAGCGCCCCTCCAACAGCCGGGCGGCCCCGGCGAAGAACCGGAACTCGTCCACCGCCGGGGGCAACTCCTCCTCGGCGGTCAGTTGGCGGGGCTTGCCGGTGTTGCGTACCTCGGCGTCGACCAGCTCGGCGGCCCGTGCCTCCACGGCGTCGGCGAGCTTGAGCAGTGCCCGCTGCCGCTCGGCGGGGGTGACCTCCCGCCAGCTCTCGAAGGCGGTGGCGGCGGCGTTCATCGCCGCGTCGACGTCGGCGGGGCCGGAGACCGGCGCCTGCGCGAACACCTCCCCGGTGCAGGGGTCGACCAGGTCGGCGTAGCCGCCGTCGGCCGGGTCGACGTAGGAGCCGTTGACGAAGTTGCGCAGCTGCTGCTGGTCACTCATGACGGGATCACTCCGAGGGGGCCGGGGGTGAGGTCTGCGGCGGTTATCGCAATCTTCCTGCCATCTTCACTACTGAATCCGCAGCAGACAAGGGCTGCGGCGACTGTTTCCGTCGACTGCTGACTCGTCTACGCTGCACGGCGTGGAGCCCGCACCCTTCTTCGTCGCCTCCCGTCCCGCCTCCGGCACGGGCGAGTTGACCGTCCACCACCCGTACGACGGTCGCGCGGTGGGGCGTACCACCTTTGCCACCAGTGACCAGGTCGAGGCCGCTGTCGCGGCAGCGGCCGGGGTGTCCGCGCAGGCCGCGGCCCTGCCCGCGCACGCCCGCGCGGCGGCCCTGGACCACGTGTCCCGGCGGCTCGCCGAGCGTGCCGACGAGGTCGCGGCGCTCATCACCGCCGAGAACGGCAAGCCCGTGAAGTGGGCGCGCGCCGAGGTCGGACGGGCGGTGTCCACCTTCCGGTGGGCCGCCGAGGAGGCCCGGCGCTTCTCCGGTGAGCTGCAACGACTCGACACCGATCCGGCCGCCACCGGCCGGATCGCCCTGGTCCGACGGGCGCCCCGAGGGCCGGTGCTCGGCATCGCGCCGTTCAACTTCCCGCTCAACCTGGTCGCGCACAAGGTCGCCCCGGCCATCGCGGTCGGCGCGCCGATCATCGTCAAGCCGGCCCCGGCGACGCCGCTGTCCGCGCTGCTGCTCGGCGAACTGCTGGCCGAGACGGACCTCCCGGCCGGCATGTTCTCGGTGCTGCCGCTGCCCAACGACCGCGCCGCCGAACTGGTCGCCGACCCCCGGCTGCCGGTCGTGTCGTTCACCGGGTCGGGGCCGGTCGGCGCGGCGATCCGGCGGCAAATACCGGAGAAGCACGTGACGCTGGAACTGGGCGGCAACGCGGCGGCGGTGCTCTGCGCGGACTGGACCGCCGACGAGGACCTGGACTTCGCCGCGCAGCGCATCGCCACGTTCGCCAACTACCAGGCCGGCCAGTCGTGCATCGCCGTGCAACGGGTGTACGTGCACCACGCGCTGCACGCCGGCTTCCTGCCCCGGCTGGTGGCGGCGGTACGCGCGCTGCGCACCGGCGACCCCACGTCGGAGCTGACCGACGTCGGACCGATGGTGTCCGAGGACGCGGCCCGCCGGGTCGAGACGTGGGTGTCCGAGGCGGTCGCGGCCGGCGCCACGGTCGAGGTGGGCGGCGTCCGCAACGGTGCTACGTACCCCCCGACGGTCCTCACCGGCGTGCCGGCGGACGCCAAGGTCGTCGCCGAGGAGGTGTTCGGGCCGGTGCTGGTGGTCACCCCGGTCGCCGACGACCAGGCCGCGTTCGCCGCGGTCAACGATTCGGCGTACGGGTTGCAGGCGGGCGTGTTCACCCGGCGGCTGGACGTGGCCTTCGCCGCCGCGCGAGTCCTGGAGGTGGGCGGCGTGATCGTCGGCGACGTGCCGTCGTACCGGGCGGACCAGATGCCGTACGGCGGGGTGAAGGGCAGCGGCGTCGGCCGGGAAGGGCTGCGCAGCGCGATGGACGACTACACCGAACCGCGTGTGATGGTGCTGACCGGGCTGGCGCTCTAGGACCAGGTGCCGTCGTCGCGAACCCGGGCGGGGGCGCGGCCGAGCAGCAACGTGGTGAGCGCCGCGTCGACGCTATCGCCGAGGAACCAGTCGCCGGCCTGGTCGAGGGCGAAGACCCGGCCCCGCTCGTCGACGGCGAGGATGCTGTCCTGCTGCTCGGTGCCGATCGGAAAGAGCCGGACGCCGAGGACCGCGCCGAAGTCGGCGAGCGTGTCGGCGGTGTGCGCGATCAGGTGCGGACGGATGTCGAAGCGGGAGATCCACACCTGCTCGCCCGGGCCGCGCCGGGCGCCCACCAGGCTCGGGAACGCCGTCAACGCCTCCACGGCGGCGGGGAAGGCCTCGTGTCGATGCGTCCTCCCGGGCACGGCGGTGACGTCCCGTACCCCGGCCGCCGCCATGATCTGGTCGCCGATGTGCGGACGCCATCCCGCCGCCACCAGCGCGTTCGTCACCTCGGGCGGAAAGCGCCCCGGGTCGGGGTCGGGCGCGGCCGGTGCCCGCCACGTCTCGGTGTAGGCCCGCGCCGCCTCCGGCAGGACGTTGGCGCGCACCAGGAACGTGATGCACGAGTCGCAGGGCAGCTCGGCGACGCCGCCGGCCGGATCACCCGGCTCACGGATCCGGAAGATCTCGAAGCGGGCGGCGTCCAGCAGGGCCGCCGCCTCGGCCCGACCCATCGGCTCGATACCCTCGGCGGCCCGTCGGTGGTCGTACTCGTGCAGCACGTCGGAGACCACGATCAGCTCGGCGTGACATTCGACGCCGCGTACCAGCTCGCCCGGCTGCCTCTCGTCCAGGTAGGCGCGCACGAGCGGATGGTGGTTCAGGGTCGCGGGGCCTCTCGTGCCCTGGGCCGTCCAGATGCGACCGTCGAGGGTCAGGTGCGCCACCGTGTTCGGCGTCGGACCCCGGTGGATCTCCCGGATCAGCAGGCTCGACGCGTCGATCGTGCGCGGCGCGGTCGGCCCGCTGGGCTGACTACGCCGGTACAGGTCCGCCACGACGGCGCTCGGCACCCGGGGCCAGGTGGTGACCTTTCCGGTGCGTTTGTCGATGACGGTCGTCGGCAGGTCGCCGGGGATCGCCCGCACTCCGCTCGACACGATCGAGGTGACGACGAAGCCCAGGTCGAACTCGTCGACCAGCGGGGTGCACTCGTGGCCGAGGCGCTGTGAGTCGCGCCGAGCCCAGGCGGACGCGAGCTGCTCAGCCTGCTGACGGTCGATCACACACCGAAACTACCGGACTACGCGGATCGATGGCGGCCGGTATGGTCCTGGATACCGACGGTGACGGGAGGAGTGGCGGTGAGCGAACGCGCGGACCGGGACGCCAATCGCGAGCTACGAGCCCGATTCGACGACGTGTACGGCCAGTACCAGCAGCTCAGGTCCGGTTTGGACACTCTGACGGCACGGCTCGCCGAGCTGCGGGTGACCCGCCGCTGCGCCGATGGGCACGTCACGGCGACGGTCGACGCGCAGGGCCAGGTCATCGAGGTCGTCCTGGCGCCGGCCGCCTACCGGGCCCGGGACGCCGAGGCGCTGAGCCGGAAGATCACCGAGACGATCCGGGCCGCCGTGGCCGCCGCCAGCCAGGCCACCCAGGCCCTGGTCGCCGAGACCATGCCGGCCGGCTCCGGCTCGGCGGACTTCCTGCGTACCGGCGACTTCGGCGCGTTACTCGGCCGCGCCGACGCCGTGCTCGGCCGCCGCGAGGGGTCGGCATGACCGACGGGCAGCTCTGGCTGGACGCGTCCCGTGCGCGGCGTGGCGGCGCCGACCTGGCCCTGTCCGGCGAGGCGGTGACGGCCCGTCGCGCGGCGGAGGGCGGCGAGATCGAGGCCGCCAGCGGCGCCCGTCCGTGGGGGCGCGACGACATCGGCGCGGCGTTCGAGCGGAGCTACCGCGGCATCGAGCAGACCGTGCTGCGCGCCTGGGCGGGCGTCGGTCAGCGGCTCACCGAGTTGGGCGTCGACGTGGTCAGCGCGGTCGACGCCAGCGTGCAGACCGACCAGAGCAGCGCCGCCCGGCTCGACCGCGCCGCCGACCAGCGCTGACGGCGGGGCGATCCCGATGAGCGTGCTGCCCAGCCCGATCCCGCACCCACTCGACTACGCGCCCTGGGACGTACCGGGCTGGATCTACGAGGCCCTCGACTGGGCCGTCGGTGTGCAGTGGCCGGAGGGCAACGAACGGGCCGTCTGGGACGTCGCGGACCAGTGGTACGCGGTCGCCTCCGTCCTCGCCGGCCCGCACGCCGACGCCGCGGCGGCCGCCACCGAGGTACGCGGCGGATACGGCGGCGTGGGAGCTGTCGACGCCGCGTTCGAGGCGGCCTGGCGCGGCATCGCCGAGGGCGCCGACGCACCCCTGCCGGTGCTGCTCGCGGTCACCGCCGACCTCGGCCGCCTGGTCGAGGAGTGCGGCTGCGACATCGAGGGTGCCAAGATCGAAGTCTGGATCGAGCTGGGGATCCTGGTCGTCGAACTGATCTCGGTGGCGGTGGCGGCGTTGCTCACCGCCGGGGCGGCGTCTCCGGCGGCCGGCGCGGCCGTCACCGCGACCCGGCTACTCATCCAGCAGATCTTCAAACGCCTCATGGGGCAACTGGCCAGTAAGGCGCTGCGGCGCGGGCTCAAGGAGGCCGGCGAACGCGCGGCCAAGGAGGTCGCCAAGGGCGGCGTACGTGGGCTCGCCAAGCGCGCCACCCGGGAAGGGTTGGAGGAGGCGGCCGAGGAGTCCGGGATCAGCCTCGCCACGCAGACGTACCAGAACTCGACGGGCCGGGCACACGGCGTCGACCTGACCGATCTGGGCGCTTCGGCGGTCGGCGGGCTCGCCGGCGGTGCGGTCGCGCCGCTGGCCGCCCTGGGCCGCCACGTGACCGGCCGCGCGGCACGTATCGGCGAGCACCTCGGTCGGGAGATGACCGGCGAGATGCTGGCCGAGAGCGCCGCCAGCGTCGCCACCGGGCAGGGCATGGCCTCGGTCGACGACGTGGTACGCGCCGCCGCGTCCGGCGTCACCGGCTCGACGACCGCGCAGACCGACCACGCTCTGCAGGCACGCCTTCGCGCACAGGCCGACGCTCTGGCCGGAGCGTCCCTCGCCGGCCCGTCGCTTCCGATCCCGCCCCCACCACCGGAACTCGCGACGTCCACGCCCGTGTCGTCTGGGCCGGTTTCGCCAGGGCCGGCCACTGGGACGGTGTCTTCCGGGCCGGCGGGCTCCGGGGCGGTGTCTTCTTCGTCGGGTCTGACGGGGAATGGCGCGGACGTCGCCGATTCGTCGGTGTCGGCAGCAGCCGGCGCGCCTGGGCTGCCAGCCGACGGGCCCGGGGCGAGTGCAGCCCGGCCGGCGGTGGGGGGTGATGTCGGGCTCGCGGGCGTCGCGGAGCCGGGACCTCACGCGGCTGCGCCCCGCTCCCGGGGTCACCGCGCCCGTCGCCGGTGTCGTCGACCCGGCCGGCGGCCCAGGGGTCGGCGTCGCCCCGGCGGTCGCCCCGGCGGTCGAGCCGGCCGGCGTCGCCCCGGGCGTCAGCGGCCCCGTACCCTCGTCGACCGGTCTGCCCGGGTCCGCCGCGGCCGTGTCGTCGCCGGTTTCGGCAGCATCCCCGCCCACGGCGCTCGGGCCGTCGTCGGGCCCGCTGCCTTCGTCGGTCGGGTCCTCGTCTACTTCCGTGACCCCGACGACCGGGCCGGTGCCGGCCGTGGGGGCGGTGCCTCCGGTCGGCCCGGCGGCGAGCACTGCCGGGCTTCCGACGCCGACCGCTTCCGCCGTCCCCGCCCCGGCCATCGCGCCTCCGCTGGCGTCCCCGTTCACGTCCACCGGGCCGACGGCCGGCGCGTCCCCCGACGTCGCCGGCCGGCACGGCGCAGCCCTGACCCCGGCAGACGGGAGCACGGTGGTCGCGCCGACGGGCCGGCACTCCGCACCCGAGTCGACCGCGACGCGGGAGTCGATCGCGCCACCCCGCGTACCCCGGCAGAGGACCGCCGGTCGCACGTCGGCGCCGGTCGACGTGGTGGCGTTCGGCGATCCGATGGAGTCCACGGCCGACGTCGACGACTGGTACGCGGCCCAGTGGCTCGCCGAGGCGGAGGCCGCCGAGCGGCGGCGCTACCAGGGCCACTTCGAGGCACAGCGGATCGGCTTCGAGAACAACCGCAGGCAGGCCGAGGCCGTCCGCCTGCGGGCGCGGGCGGCGGAGCACGACCGCCGGGCTGTCGAGTACGCCAACTACGCCCGACAGTTGCACCAGACCGGCCACCGGCAGTGGGCCGACGGCTGGCAGCGGGCGGCGAACGACGAGACGCGCGCGTACGCCCACTGGCGTGACCTGGCCAACGACGTACTGGCGGGCATCACGGCGCCGCCGGTCGTCGACCTGGCCGACGGGGCCTTCGCGCACGCCAACAGCGACGTGGGCGCTCTGGCGCTCGGCGCGGTGGAGACCGGCGGCCCGTCCCGGCTCACCGGCGACGACGTCCCCCCGCCGATCGACGACTCCCGCCCGTACGGGCAGCCGGGCGGGCTCCGGCCACCACTGGCGCTGCACCAGGTCGACGTCGAACGACAGATGCCGCGCGAACGCGACGGCACCGTCCGACGCACCGCCGATCCGCGCCGGGGCGGCTGGTTCCGCCTCCTGAACGACGGCGGCCCCCAGGCCGACGCCACCCGTGGCATCAACTGCCTGGACTGCACCCTGTCGCTTTTCGAGACGTGGGTGCACGGGCGACCGCGGGTGTCCGCGCCGCGTACCTTCGACGGCTACCTCGACGGCGACATCCGACGCCCGATCCGTGGTGAGGCCGGTGGCCCCGGCCGGGTGGAGGACGCCACCGGCGGCCGCTTCCAACGCGTACTCACCCCCGGTCAGCCGTCAGACCCGGCGCAGGCCCGGCAGGGGTATGCCAATCTGCACGACCAACTGCTGCTGGGCGGCCACGGCAGCTACGCGTTCCTGATCACCGAGTGGGCCGGTGGTGGCTCGCACGCCTGGGTGGCACTCAACCAGAACGGCACCGTCCTCTACGTCGACCCGCAGACCGGCCTCGTCCGCGACCATCCGCTGTATCCCGACGTGGTCGGCATCGACGCGCTCGTCCTGGGCGGAGACGGCCGGCCGATGCCGCTGGGCGGACTGCCCCGGGGCCGGTTCAGTGAACGCCCCGACCTGCCGACCCACCCACCCGGGTACGACGACGGCGGCCACGGCGACCCGTACGTCAACCGCATGTACCTGTTGCTGGACGGCCCCGGCTCGACGGATGCGAGCGGCGGAACTCCGTCAACACCAAGGCAACCAGCGCTCCCAGTCACCGCCCGGCTCACACCAGCGGAGTTGGCTACGCTGACCGAGTTGCACGAGAGCGCGCTGGCAAACGCGGACCGAACCGAGGGCTCCCTGGTTCAGGTCGCGCGACGCGTGACCAACACACTCGGCCTCAGCGCGCCGATCGAGTTGCGGGAGCGCGAGTCTCGCGTCAAGCCGCTCGATTCGCTGATGCGGAAGTATCTCGACGAGGCAAGCATCGACGGCAAGGACGTGACCGATTTTGCGGCGAGCGTCAACGACGTCCTCCGCTTTTGCTTCGAGCTTCCATCGGGGCAGCAGTACAGCCAGGCCGTTGACTTGGTTCTTGCGGGATTGGTCGACGCCGGCTACTCGGTCGCACCCTCGGCCTGCAAGAACTTCTGGCGGCAGGGTAACCGCTTCTACGGAGTTAACTGCACCCTCCGATCAACGGACGGGATGTTGATCGAGTTGCAGCTCCACACTCCCGCATCTCGAGAAGTGTGGTTAGCGACTCATGAGGATTACGAGGTTGTCCGGCGCCCCTCGAACAGTCCACAGCGACGAGTGGGGGCGCTCTTGAGAATGCTGGCTGCGAATCGGGCCAGAGGCCTGCCGGAGGCGCTGCCAGCGGAGCTCGATCTACGTTTCCCACCCAAGGACGCGACGTTCGCGAAGTGGGTGAGTCGGAACAGCGGAGTGTGGCACGAGTACTTGGCTTGGCTGGCTCGCGAAGGAGAGGATTTCGCGGGCGTAGTGCGAGAGTTGGGGCTGGCGCGTCGGGACTTCCCCGTAACGCCACAGGTTGTCGGAGAGTTGGAGCAGGGGTTTGTTGAGCTACTACGTGATCTACCGGAATGACGAACACAATGAGCCGTCGGGTCTCTTTGTCGTGGATGCGGGCATCGGCGATGCCGTTCTGTGGGATCACCGCGCTGGAGAGTGGACGTATAACCCCGACCTCGTGGTGCGCTTTCTCGACGACTACCGGAACGCGGACCGCTACAGGAACGTAAGCCGTGCTGCCGCTGAGGCGGTTGCGCCCACGGTGACGGGCAACGGCGAGTTGCCGGACGAGAGTTCGATCCGTGCCATGTTTGTCGGTGGCGCCGATGATCGCTGATTGGAGCATGTGCCGCGCTGACGGCAAGTGTCTAGCGATGCGAAAAGCGCTCCGGTGTGCGCCTAATGGCTGAGGGTCTGGTGCTCCCGTCCTACTACCTCTACCACCAGGCACCGGTGAAGATCGTGGAGACACCCGATGGTGGTGCCCGGGTCTGGCGAGTTGCCATCGACACGGGGGGATGGCAGGCCAAGCCCAGCCTCTTCACCGAGATCATGCTTGCGGTCGGCGGGGACATCTTTCGCCGTTCCGAGGCGGACTTCGTTCAGGAGGTAGAGGCGTTCCGGGCCTACTACCTGGAGGGCGACGGGCCGATCTTCGCGCTGTACGAAACGGTGCGATCGATTGAGGATCTGGCAGCCGCCGAGGGGCGGCACCTGACGCCGCGCGAGCAGGCTCTCATCCGGGGGATCCGGCAGCGGTCGTTCGTGATGTTCGAGGAGCAACTTCGTGCGGCCGGCGATCCGGGTGCCGATCCCGATCTGGCTGCCCGCTAGTTGCGGATCATCGCGCTCGTCGCGGGCCCGCACGGGGGTGCGCCGCCGGCTCTCCTGTCACGGTGTCCCGCTGACCGGCGCGGGCGACCGAGTGGGTTCCCGGTTGCCGGTGTGGGCGGGTATCGACGAGAGTCGTCGTATGGCTGATTCACGCGCCGAGGCGGCGACCTCCGGCGGCGAACCCACGCGGACCTTCGGTTGGTCGTACCTGTTCGTCCATCCGGACGACGACCCACGCTCGGACGGTAACTTCGCCGACGAGCGGGCCGTTCTCGTCGAGTACCTGCGCGACCAACGCCTCACCTTCGAGTTGAAGTGCGACGGCCTGAACGCCGAGCAGTTGGCCCGGCGGTCGGTGCCACCGTCGACGATGTCGCTGCTCGGGTTGATCCGTCACCTGGCCGAGGTGGAGCGCGGCTGGTTCCGCAGGACGATGGCCGGCCAGGTCGCGCCCCAGCGGTACTGCTCGGACGACGATCCGGACGGCGACTTCGACGGCGCGGTCGCCGATCCGACGGTGGTCGACGAGGCGTACCGGGCCTGGCGTGCGGAGGTGGCGTTCGCCGAACAGTTCGTGAGCGAGGCTGCGGATCTCGACGTGCAGGGGCGGCAACGCGACGGCAACGTCATCGTTCTGCGCAGGCTTCTGGTGCACATGATCGAGGAGTACGCGCGGCACAATGGCCACGCCGATCTCCTACGCGAGCGTATTGACGGAAGGGTGGGTCAGTGATGGCCGAGGGGTTCGACGTCCGGTTGACGCGGGCGCAGGAGCGCTACGAGCAGGCGGTCTTCGGTGGTGACTCGACGTCGTTGGACGAGGCCGAGCGGGATCTCGTCGCGGTGGAGGCGGACACCGCCCTGGCTCGTGGACGGCTGTTGCACGCCCGTTTCCTCGAGACCGGCACGGAGGACGCGGCCGAGCTGCCGCTCTTCGAGCGGGCGGCGCAGCTCTACCGCGAGGTGGGCGACGCCCGTGGCGAGGGTGAGGCGCTGTTCTGGGTGGGCACGGTCCACCAGGTGATCCGGCAGGACCAGGCCGCCGCCGACCCGGCCTTCGCGCGGGCGCGTGAGCTGGCGACGGAGGCGGGGGACGAGCTGACCCTCTCGTACGTGTTGCGGCACCTCTGCTTCGGCGAGCAGGCCGCCGGCCGGGTCGAGGCGGCGCGGGAGTTGCTGGAGGAGTCGACGCGGTTGCGCCGGAAGGTGTCCTTCACGCCGGGGGTGGCGGCGAATCTGATCGGTCTGGCGGACCTGGCGGCGAGCGACGGTGACCGGGACGCCGCCCGTGGCTTGCTCGACGAGGCCACGTCACTGGCTACCGGCAGCGGCGCGTACGGCATCGTCCGGTGGATCGACGAGGCCCGCGACGAGCTGAAGCTCGCCTGAGCATCCTGTGGGCGCACCGGTGCGCGGCGCGGCCCGCTCCGTAGCGCCGAACGGCGGTTGACCGTGTTTATTAACATCGCTCCATGGCGAGATCCACTACGGGCAGCAGCAGCTCCGGTTTCTGGGCGTGGGCGGTCGGCCTCCTGTTCGGCCTGGCGATCGGTATCCCTTCGTTCGGCCCGAAGGGAGGGGTGGCGTTCGGTGTCGCCATGGCCGTCGTCGTCGGTGTCGCGTTCGGTGCTACCCGGAGGCGGGTCGACGACGGCGCCGATGGGGAACCTGTCGAGGCGTCGACTCCAGCCGAGGACGGCGATGCGAGCCGGTCCTCCCGCTAGAGCAGGTCGGGCGTCAAGGTGACCGGTATGCCGGCGCCGAGCGTGATCGACTCGACATCGCCGATGTCGGGCTGTCCGGGGGCGCGGGATACCGCGACGTCGCCGAAATCGAGTGGATCAAGGGCGGCGCTCACCCGGACTCCACGTTCGGTCGCCGAGGCGGTGGCCGTACAGGAGGAGTTGCGGCCGCTGGTCGACCTGGTCGGGCCCGGCCCGCTCGCGCCGGACACGGTGGCCGGCCTGGACGTGGCGTACGCCGAGAGCGGTGACCTCCTCGCGGCGGCCGTGACCGTGTTGGATGCTCGGACGCTGACCGTGGTGGATTCGGCGGTCAGCGTCGGCCGGCCCGCGTTCGACTACGTGCCGGGGTTGTTCGCCTTCCGCGAGGCGCCGGCTCTGCTCGCCGCCCTCGACGCGGTGAAGACCGTCCCGGACCTGCTGGTCTGTGACGGGCACGGGCTGGCGCATCCGCGCCGGTTCGGGCTGGCCTGTCACCTCGGGGTGGTCACCGGCCTGCCCGCCATCGGAGTGGGGAAGACGCCGCTGGTCGGCGAGTGGGAAGCCCCGGCCGCCGAGCGGGGCGCCTGGTCGGCGTTGCGCGACGGGGGTGAGGTGCTCGGTCGGGTGGTGCGTACCCGGGACGGCGTCAAGCCGGTCTTCGTGAGCGTCGGGCACCGGATGAGTCTGGAGAACGCCACTGCCCGGGTGCTCGCGTTGACTCCGCGCTATCGCCTTCCCGAGACGACGCGCACCGCCGACCGGCTCTGCCGCGACGCTCTCGCCCGGGCCGGAGACGGCGGCGGACGCGGGGCGTAGACCGTAACGCCGCACACATACCGACCGCTCTATGACCGGTGGTGGGAGTGGCCCGGTAGTAGCCTGTCCGGCGGACCCCACCCGGGGAGGAACGGTGAGGTGATCATGACGCTGCGTCGACGTGCCGCACGGCTCGCGACGGTCTGCGGTCTGTTGGTCGGCCTGGTGATGCTCGGTGCGTCACCCGCGCTGGCCGACGAAGACTCGGTCCGTGTGGGTGCGGCCAGCAGCTTCGCCGCCGGAGGTTCCCCTCAGGGAGTGAACGTCGCGGTGCGCAAGCGCTCCGAGGGATGCGTCCTGCTGCGTACCGCTCTGGGCCTGAGCCTTGAGGGTCTTCAGCCGGATCAGGTGGCGGTCCAGGTCAACGCGGGCGGGCGCTGGTTTCCGGTGGGCGTGTCCGGCGGTGGTGGCAGCGTGACGACCGCGCAGACCTCGCCGGCCAAGCCGACGCTGTGCAAGGGCAAGGGCATCACCGTGCGGTACCGGGTGGCGTTCGCCGCCGGTACGCCGGGTGGTCGGCTCTCCGTGACCGGTGTGGGTCTCACCGCCGCCGGACAGCAGTTGGGGCAGGGCAGCGACACGGCCAAGGTCGCCGGGCGACTTTCCCCGTCGCCCACGCCGACGCCGTCGAAGAAGCCCACCCCGACCCCGACCCCGACCCCGACCGAGGTCGCGGCGGCGGGCGAGGTGGTGGACCCGGCCGCACTGGGCCCGGCCTCCGTCGCACCCTCGACGACGGCGGTGGCCGCCGAGTCCGGTGGTGGTGGTTCGCCGATCATGTTCTTCGGCATCGCGATGGTGGCGGTGGGTGTGCTGTTGATCGTGCTGCTGGTCCGCCGCTCCCGGCAGGACCGCACGCCGACCGACGAGCCCGGCCCGCTGCCGGGCAACCCCGGTGGGACCACCTACCGCGCCGGTGGTGGGTCGCCGGCCGTGCCCGGTCACCCCGGCCCGGTGTACGGCCAGCAGCCACCGGCGGTGCCCGTTCCGCGACCCGCCCCCGGCGGCGTCTACGGGGCACGACCCGCCACGCCCTCGCCGGACGCCACTCAGGTCATGCCGGACGCCACTCAGGTCATGCCGGGCGCACCCGCCGATCCGGGTGCTCGGCCCCGGCCGGACGACGGCGACCACACCGTGTTCATGCCCCGGCTCCCCGGCTGAGCGGGGCGCGGCCCGGTCGCTCCGATACGCTCAGGTTCGTTGGAAACCTGCGGCCAAGGAGCGGAACTAGTGTCTGATCTGTCCCAGATCGTGAAGGCGTACGACGTCCGAGGGACGGTGCCGGACCAGTGGGACGAACGGGTCGCCGAGGCGCTCGGGGCCGCCTTCACCCAGCTGCTCAACGCCACTGACGAGCCCGGTGACGCCGTCGTCGTCGGGTACGACATGCGGGCCAGCTCGCCCGGCCTGGCGGCCGCCTTCGCCGCCGGGGTACGGGCCGAGGGGCGCTCGGTGATCGAGATCGGGCTCGCCTCCACCGACCTGCTCTACTTCGCCTCCGGCTCGCTCGGCCTGCCCGGGGCGATGTTCACGGCCAGTCACAACCCGGCGCAGTACAACGGCATCAAGATGTGCCGCTCCGGCGCGCGGCCGATCGGCCAGGACAGCGGCTTGGCGGAGATCCGTGACCGGGCGCAGGCGATGCTGGACTCGGGGGCGTCCCGCCCGGCGGGCGAGCCGACCCGGCCGGCCGAGCGGCGCGACCTGCTCCCCGACTACGCCGCGTACCTGCGCAAGCTGGTCGACCTCTCCGGCATCCGGCCGCTGAAGGTGGTTGTCGACGCCGGAAACGGGATGGGTGGCTACACCGTCCCCACCGTGCTCGGCGAGGCCGCCCTGTCGGCCCTGCCGCTGGAGATCGTGCCGCTCTACTTCGAGCTGGACGGTAGTTTCCCCAACCACGAGGCGAACCCGCTGGACCCGGCGAACCTGGTCGACCTCCAGCGTGCCGTCGTCGAGCACGGCGCCGACATCGGCCTGGCCTTCGACGGCGACGCCGACCGGTGCTTCGTGGTCGACGAGCGCGGCGAGCCGGTCTCGCCGTCGGCGATCACCGCCCTGGTGGCGGCGCGGGAGCTGGCCAAGCATCCAGGCTCCACCGTGATCCACGGTCTGATCACCTCCAGCGCGGTCGCGGAGATCATCCGTGAGCATGGTGGGGAGCCGGTGGTGGCCCGGGTCGGGCACTCCTTCATCAAGGCGGAGATGGCCCGCACCAACGCCGTCTTCGGCGGGGAGCACTCCGCCCACTACTACTTCCGGGACTTCTGGTTCGCCGACACCGGGATGCTCGCCGCGATGCACACGCTGGCCGCCCTGGGCGAGCAGTCGCTGCCGTTGTCCGTGCTGGCCGGCGAGTACGAGCGCTACGTCGCCTCCGGCGAGATCAACTCGACGGTCGCCGACCAGGCCGCGGCGGTGGCCGACGTGCGGGCCGCGTACCCGGACGCGACGACCGACGAGATGGACGGGCTGACGCTGCGCTTCGAAGACGGCGCGTGGTTCAACCTGCGTGCCTCCAACACCGAGCCGCTGCTGCGGCTCAACGTCGAGGCGCCCACCCGCGAGCGGATGGTCTCGCTCCGGGACGAGGTGCTCGACCGCGTTCGCCGATAAGATCGCCTGCGCCGGTCGGCACCGCCGTCGGTGACCCGCACTCGTGGAAGGAGCCGTGCCATGGCCCTGGATCCGCAGTTGCTCGAGATCCTCGCCTGCCCGGACACGCACCACGCCCCGCTGACCTACGACGCGGAGGCGCAGACGTTGACCTGCACGGAGTGCGGTCGGATCTTCGAGGTCCGCGACGATGTGCCGGTGCTGCTCCTCGACGAGGCGCGTGGCGGCCCCGGGCAGCAGCCATGATCGACGGTACGGCCGGGGTGAGCGGTCGGCGCGACGCCGACGAGGCCCTGCTCGACAACCCGAACGCGCTGGCCGAGCACGACCCGGGCGACATGCTGCGACACACCGCCTCGGGTGGCGCCCAGGTACGCGAGAGCGCGGCGCTGGCCGCCGAGGCGAACCTCGCGGTGCTCGCCGACGACGGGCGGCCCCGGGCCGTGGTGATCGCCGGCATCGGCACGGCCGGGCGTACCGGTGACGTGCTGGCCACGGTCGCCGGGCCGCGCTGCCCGGTCCCGATCATCGGGCACCGCAGCTCGGGCGTACCCGGTTGGGTGGGCGCCGCCGACGTGGTGATCGCGGTGAGCGCGTCGGGTCGCAGCCCGGAGGCGCTCGGCGCCGCCGAGGCCGCGCACCGGCGCGGCGCTCGACTGGTCGCGGTGGGCGCACCGGACTCGCAGTTGCAGTCGGTGGCCGAGCGGGCCCGCGCGCCGTTCATCCCGGTGCCCCGACGGGCGCCGGCCCGGGCCAGCCTCTGGGCGCTCACCGTGCCGGTCCTGCTGGCGGCGCGGTCGCTCGGCCTGGTGAAGGTCAACGAGGCGGACCTGGCGGAGACGGCGGCCCGGCTCGACGCGGACGCCGACCGCTGCCGGTCCACCGCCGAGTCGTTCGTCAACCCGGCCAAGTCGTTGGCGCTGGGCCTGGCCGGCTCGATCCCGATCGTGTGGGGCTCGTCGCCGCTGGCGACCGTGGCGGCCCGCCGGTTCGGCGACACCCTGTCCGCGAACGCCCGCTACCCGGTGGTCACCGGGGCGCTGGGCGAGGCCGGGCGGGGGCGGGTCGGGCTGCTGGACGGCGTCTTCGGCGGCCTGGCCGAGGGGGAGCGGGACATCTTCGCCGACCCGTCGGAGGACGACGGCGAGGGCACCCGGCTGCGGCTGGTGCTGCTGCGCGACGGTGGGCTCAACGCCGACGACGACACGGACGAGCCGCTCGCCGTCGAGGAGCGCCGCGCGGACGCGGTGCAGACCCTCGCCGAGCGCCGTGGCGTGCGGTGCGACGTGGTGACCGCCGAGGGCGGGTCGGCTCTGGAGCGGCTGGCCTCGCTGATCGCCGTACCGGACTTCGCCTCGATCTATCTTGCTCTGGCACATGGGTTGGACCCGATGGCCGTACCGGCCATCACCGAGATGAAGGAGCTGTCGAACCAGTGAACGAAAGCAGGGGGCGGCGCGGCACGAATGTCACCACGACGCGAAGCGGAGTGGCGGCGTGAGCGCGAACGGCGGGACGAAGGCGATCGTCGCCGCCCTGCTGGCCAATGTCGGCATCGCCGTCACCAAGTTCATCGCGTTCCTGCTCTCCGGGTCCTCGTCGATGCTGGCCGAGGCGGTCCACTCGGTGGCCGACTCCGGCAACCAGGGTCTGCTGCTGCTCGGTGGCAAGCGGGCGAAGCGCGCGGCCACGCCGGAACACCCGTTCGGGTACGGCCGGGAGCGCTACATCTACGCGTTCATCGTGTCGATCGTGCTGTTCAGCATCGGTGGCCTGTTCGCCCTCTACGAGGCGTACCACAAGTGGTCGGATCCGCACGGCATCACCGAGTGGCAGTGGCTTCCGGTGGCGGTGCTGCTGGCGGCGATCGCCATGGAGTCGTTCTCCTTCCGGACGGCGATCAAGGAGTCCAACCACATCCGGGGCAAGCAGTCCTGGGTGCGTTTCATCCGGCGGGCCAAGGCGCCGGAGTTGCCGGTGGTGCTGCTGGAGGACTTCGGCGCCCTGGTCGGTCTGGTCTTCGCGCTGTTCGGCGTCGGCATGACCCTGGCCACCGGCGACGGTCGGTGGGACGCCGCCGGCACCGCGATGATCGGCGTCCTGCTGGTGGTCATCGCCATCGTGCTGGCCATCGAGACCAAGAGCCTGCTCCTCGGTGAGGGTGCCGAACAGCAGGACCTGGCGGCCATCGAGCGGGCCATCACCGAGGGCCCCGAGGTGGAGCGGATCATCCACATGAAGACGCTCTACCTGGGCCCGGAAGAGCTGATGGTGGCCGCGAAGATCGGCGTACCGGCCTGCGAGAGCGCGCACGACCTGGCCCGCGGCATCAACGCGGTCGAGGCGCGTATCCGTACCGCCGTGCCGATCGCCCGGGTGATCTACCTGGAGCCGGACATCTACAGCGTCGCCGCCGCCAAGGCGGGCACCGGCGCCGCTGCCGACACCGCCGTACCGCAGCCGGAGGAGTCCGCGGGCGAGGCGGTCGGGCGGCCCGGGGTCTGAGACGGTGGAACCGCTGTACGGACCGATCCGGGACTACGCCTGGGGGTCCCGCTCCGCCATCGCGCTGCTGCAGGGGCGACCGGTGCCCAGCCCCGGCCCGGAGGCGGAGCTGTGGTTGGGCGCCCACCCGGGCGCCCCGGCCAGCGTGGAGCGCGCCGGAGCCCGGGTGAGCCTCTGTGACCTGGTACGCGACGAGCCGGGGCAGTGGCTGGGCCAACGGGTGGCCGGCCGTTTCGGCAGCCGGCTGCCGTTCCTGCTCAAGGTCCTCGCCGCCGACTCGCCGCTGAGCCTGCAGGCCCACCCGGATGCCGAGCAGGCCCGGGCGGGGTTCGCGGCGGAGGCGGACCTCCCGGCGGGGGAGCGCAACTACTCCGACCCGCATCACAAGCCGGAGTTGTTGGTCGCGCTCACCCCGTTCGAGGCGCTGTGCGGCTTCCGCGATCCGGTGGAGTCGGCCGAGGCGCTCGCCGCGTTCGGCGTACCCGAGTTGGGGCCCGTGGTCGACGCGCTGCGGATCGGGCCGGCGGGCCTGCGCACGGCGGTGGCCACGCTGCTCGGCTGGCCGGTCGCGGAGCGCGACGGGCTGCTGCGGGCCGTCCTGGCGTCGGCGGCCGACGGCCCGGACTCCGAGTTGGCCCGCCGGCTGGCGAAGGCCTATCCGGGCGACCCGGGCGTGCTGGTGGCGCTACTGCTGCACCATGTGCGGCTGGTGCCGGGCGAGGCGATCTGGATGCCCGCGGGCAACCTGCACGCGTACCTCAGCGGCTGTGGCGTCGAGATCATGGCGGCCAGCGACAACGTGCTGCGCGGCGGTCTCACGCCGAAGCGCGTCGACGTGGACGAGTTGGTGCGGGTGCTGCGCTTCGAGGTGCTCGATGATCCGGTGCGCGCCGCCCGGCACGTCGCCCCGGGGGTGGACTGCTGGGCGGTGCCGGTGGACGACTTCGCGCTGCACCGGGTGCGGGTCGGCGCGGACGTGCCGGAGGCCACGCTGGCCCTGCCCGGTCCCCGGGTGGTGCTCTGCGGCGCGGGCTCGGTGACGGTCGATGACGGGGCGGGCGCTCTGACGTTGACGTCCGGCACGGCGGCGATCGGCACGGCGGCCGGCGAGCCGCTGCGGATCAGCGGCGACGGCGAGGCGTACGTGGCGACGTCGGGCCTACGCTGACTCGACACAAGTCCGACTTTCCCGGAATAGCTTGACTCAGCTTTGCCTGAGTGTGACTCTATGAGTACGCAGCGTTATCGCGACGACGGTCCGACAACGTGCGGGGAACCAAACCGGGGGGATGCGCGGGGCGGGCGGAGGTGGGCAGCGGGTCTGTCCACCACCGACCGCCCCGTGCGCTGTCCGCCGCCCGTCCCCCGGCGGACGTCGCTGGCGCGCGTAAGGTGGAGGATCGGCGCAGACATCGTTCGACAGGAGCTTTCATGACCAGCACCCTCCCGGCGGCCGCCAGCGGTACGCCGTCCGAGGCCCGGCCGAGCACGCTCGCCGAGGGCGACTTCAAGGTGGCGGATCTGTCGCTCGCCGAGTTCGGGCGCAAGGAGATCCAGCTCGCCGAGCACGAGATGCCCGGTCTGATGGCGATCCGGCGGGAGTTCGCCGAGGCGCAGCCGCTCGCCGGCGCGCGGATCACCGGCTCGCTGCACATGACCATCCAGACCGCCGTCCTGATCGAGACGCTGGTCGCCCTCGGGGCGCAGGTTCGCTGGGCGTCCTGCAACATCTTCTCCACCCAGGACCACGCCGCCGCCGCGATCGTCGTCGGCCCGGACGGCACCCCCGACGCCCCCGCCGGCGTCCCGGTGTACGCCTGGAAGGGCGAGACGCTGCCCGAGTACTGGTGGTGCACCGAGCAGGTGCTCCTCTGGCCGGACGGGCAGGGCCCGAACATGATCCTCGACGACGGCGGTGACGCCACCCTGCTCGTGCACAGGGGCGCCGAGTTCGAGAAGGCCGGCGTCGTGCCGCCGGTCGAGTCCGCCGACTCCGAGGAGTACGCGGTCATCCTCGAGCTGCTGCACCGCTCGCTGGGCGAGGCCGGCCAGCGCTGGACTCAGATCGCGGCCGGCATCAAGGGCGTGACCGAGGAGACCACCACCGGCGTGCACCGCCTCTACGAGATGCACCGTGCCGGCACGCTGCTCTTCCCGGCTATCAACGTCAACGACTCGGTGACCAAGAGCAAGTTCGACAACAAGTACGGCTGCCGGCACTCCCTGATCGACGGCATCAACCGGGCCACCGACGTGCTGATCGGCGGCAAGATGGCCGTGGTGATGGGCTACGGCGACGTGGGCAAGGGCTGCGCCGAGTCGCTGCGCGGTCAGGGCGCCCGGGTCGTGGTGACCGAGGTCGACCCGATCTGCGCCCTGCAGGCGGCGATGGACGGCTACCAGGTCGCCACCCTGGACGACGTGGTCGAGCAGGCGGACATCTTCATCACCGCCACCGGCTGCTTCGACGTCATCACCAACGAGCACATGGCCCGGATGAAGCACCAGGCCATCGTCGGCAACATCGGCCACTTCGACAACGAGATCGACATGGCCGGCCTGGCGAAGCGCTCCGACGTGGAGCGGGTCAACATCAAGCCGCAGGTCGACCTGTGGCGCTTCGCCGACGGGCACGCCGTCATCGTGCTGTCCGAGGGGCGCCTGCTGAACCTGGGCAACGCCACCGGGCACCCGAGCTTCGTCATGTCGAACTCGTTCGCCAACCAGACGATCGCCCAGATCGAGCTGTTCACCAAGACCGAGGAGTACCCGGTCGGCGTCTACGTGCTGCCCAAGCACCTGGACGAGAAGGTGGCCCGGCTGCACCTCGGTGCGCTGGGCGCGAAGCTGAGCACGCTCACCAAGGAGCAGGCCGCGTACCTGGGCGTGTCCCCCGAGGGCCCGTTCAAGCCGGACCACTACCGCTACTGATCAACATCTCCTGAACCGGGCCGGCTGCGAGCAGCCGGCCCGGTTCGTCGTCTCCACCCCACCCACTCCGTCCGGCCCCGCCCCGCCCCGCCCTCGCCCCGCCCCGCGATCTTGCAGTTTCGGTTGGGGATTTGCGCCTTCTGGACCGCTATGTCACCACCGAATGTGCAAGATCGCGCGGGCTGTGGGCGGGCGGGGCGGGGGATGGCAGCAACCTCGGGGATGTTGCTGCCTCCCGCGTGGCGGATGCAGCAACATCCCCGAAACTGTGACGATCTTGGGCGCGGGGCGCGGGGCGCGGGGCGCGGGGCGCGGGGCGCGGGGCGCGGGGCGCGGGGCGCGGGGCGCGGGGCGCGGGGCGCGGGGCGCGGGGCGCGGGGCGCGGGGCGCGGGGCGCGGGGCGCGGGGCGCGGGGCGCGGGGCGCGGGGCGCGGGGCGCGGGGCGCGGGTTAGTTGCGGCGGCGGGTGGGGCGTAGCCAGGTCCAGGCGCACCAGGCCAGCCAGGCCAGCGACACGACGGTGGCCAGGGTTCGCTGGCGTAGCGCGCTGAGCAGCATCACCACGGCCAGCACCGCAAGCCACGGCAGGAAGGCTTTCACGACGGGGATCCTCGCACGGCCGGTCGGTGAACGGCGTGCGGCGGGGCGTCGAAGGCCAGGTCACGGGAAGAGTGAGCTTGCCATGAACAACTTGACGAGGCTGCTGAACTGGAGGAAGGTATGGCTGCCCTAAGTTAGTGAAGGCGTGCCTAATGAACACGGAGCGGGGATGTTCGCCACCTACCTGATCGGCCTGCGGGAGGGCCTGGAAGCGACCCTGGTGGTCAGCATCCTGGTCGCCTTCCTGGTGAAGTCGCAGCGCCGGGACCGGTTGCCCCAGGTGTGGGCGGGCGTCGGCCTGGCCGTCGCGCTCTCCGTGCTGTTCGGCTGGCTCATCGAGTACACCTCGACCTCGCTGCTGGCGCGTTCCGAGGATCGCGAGCTGTTCGAGGCGATCACCTCCGTCGCCGCCGTGGTGTTCGTCACCTGGATGATTTTCTGGATGCGCAAGGCGGCCCGCACCATCGCGGGTGAACTCCGCGGCAAGTTGACCGAGGCGCTCGCCGTCGGGTCGCTCGCCGTCGCCGGGATGGCCTTCCTCGCCGTGATCCGCGAGGGCCTGGAGACCGCGCTGATCTTCTACTCCGCGGCTCAGGGCGCGGCCGGGGACAGTGGGCCGCTGCTCGCGCTCATCGGCGGCATCGTGACCGCCGTGGTCCTCGGCGTGCTGCTCTACGCCAGCGCCCTCAAGATCAACCTCAGCAAGTTCTTCACCTGGACCGGCGCGCTGCTGATCCTGGTCGCCGCCGGCATCCTCAAGTACGGCGTGCACGACTTCCAGGAGGCCGGTGTCCTGCCCGGCCTCGGCGACCTGGCGTTCGACATCACCGCCGTGCTCGACCCGACCACCTGGTACGCGGCGCTGCTGGCCGGCATGTTCAACGTGACCCCCGCGCCCACCGTGCTCGAGACCATCGCCTGGATCGGGTACGCCGTACCCGTCCTGCTGCTCTTCCTTCGCCCGACCCGCCGTACCCCGGCATCGGGCGCGGCCACGACGGGCCCGGCGGCGCCCGCCACGCCGGCGCCGGCCGCGGCCTCGGGGCCCGGTGTCGAGGCGTCCGAGCGCACGTCGCCGTCCACCACCACCGTCACCGAACGCGGGGCCGACACCGGCGCCGAGGCAGAGGCGGCATCCGCGCCGCAGCGTGCCTGACCCCACGAGGAGAGACAGCACAGATGCGTACCACCCGATTCTTCGCGCTGGCCGCTGCCGGCGTGCTGGCGACGGCCGGCGTCGCCGCCTGTTCCAAGGCCGACAGCGATAAGTCGGACGCGGCGGGCGGCCCGATCGTGGTCAAGGCCACCGACACGGCCTGCGACGTCGCCACGACCGACCTCGGCGCCGGAACGGCCACCTTCAAGATCACCAACTCGGGCGCGAAGGTCACCGAGTTCTACGTGTACGCCTCCGGCGACCGGGTCATGGGCGAGGTGGAGAACATCGCGCCCGGGTTGAGCCGTGAGCTGCACGTCGAGCTGCCCGCCGGCACGTACGAGACGGCCTGCAAGCCGGGCATGAGCGGCAAGGGCATCCGGGGCGCGCTCAAGGTCAGCGGGTCCGCGCAGCCGCTTACCGCCGACGCCGCCCTGGCCGGCGCCACCGACAACTACCAGCGCTACGTCAAGAGCCAGACCGGGGCGCTGCTGGAGAAGACCGAGGATTTCGTCGCCGCCGTGAAGGCCGGCGACGTGGCGAAGGCCAAGACGCTGTACCCGGTCGCGCGCACCTACTGGGAGCGGATCGAGCCGGTGGCGGAGATCTTCGGCGACCTCGACCCCAAGATCGACGGCCGCGAGGAGGTCATCGAGGAGGGGATGGAGTTCACCGGCTTCCACCGGATCGAGAAGGACCTCTGGCAGTCCGGCGACATCAGCAAGGACGGTCCGATCGCCGACCGGCTGCTGGCCGACGTCAAGGAGATCGTGGCGAAGGCCAACGCCGAGAAGCTCTCCCCGTTGCAGCTCGCCAACGGCGCGAAGGAGCTGCTCGACGAGGTTGCCAGCGGCAAGATCACTGGCGAGGAGGACCGCTACTCGCACACCGACCTGTGGGACTTCGCCGCCAACCTGGAAGGTTCCAAGGCGGCCCTTTCGGCCCTTCGGCCCGCGCTGGAGCAGCGTTCGCCGGAGCTGGTCAAGCAGCTCGACACCGAGTTCGCGAACGTCGAGGCGCAGCTCGGCAAGCACCGCGACGGCGACGGGTGGAAGCTGCACACCGCGTTGAGCAAGGCCGAGCTCAAGGAACTCTCGGACGGCATTAACGCGCTCGCCGAGCCGATCAGCAAGGTCGCCGCAGTCGTCGCGAAGTGACCGGGACGCAGGGGGAGTCGAGTCGATGAGCGTACGCAGGTTGACCCGTCGGCGGGCTATCACGCTCGCCGGCGCCGGGGTGGCCGGAGTCGCGGGCGTCGCCGCCGGCGCGGGCGCGCTGGTCGGCGACTCGCGTGGTCCGGCGGCGGCCAGCGACCACCCGGCGGGCGCGGTGCCGTTCTTCGGCGAGCACCAGGCCGGCATCGTCACCCCCGCGCAGGATCGGCTGCACTTCGTCGCCTTCGACGTCATCACGAAGGACCGGGCCCGCCTGGTCGCGATGCTCGAAGAGTGGACGGCCGCCGCCGCCCGGATGACCGCCGGCCGGGACGCCGGTGTCCTCGGGGCGGTCGGCGGGATGCCCGAGGCCCCGCCGGACGACACCGGCGAAGCGCTCGGCCTCCCGCCGTCGCAGCTCACCCTGACCATCGGCTTCGGGCCCACGCTGTTCCGCGACGCGGACGGGCGGGACCGGTTCGGTATCGCCGACCGCCGCCCGGCCGCGCTGGCGGAGCTGCCGAAGTTCCCCGGCGACGCGTTGCAGGCCCCGATCTCCGGCGGCGACCTGTGTGTGCAGGCGTGCGCCAACGATCCCCAGGTGGCGGTGCACGCGATCCGCAACCTCGCGCGGATCGGCATGGGTGTGGTCAGCGTCCGCTGGTCGCAGCTCGGCTTCGGTCGTACGTCGTCGACCTCCCGCGACCAGGCGACCGCGCGCAACCTGTTCGGCTTCAAGGACGGCACGGCCAACCTCAAGGCCGAGGAGACCGACCTGCTGCGCGACCAGTTGTGGGTGCAGCCCGGCGACGGGCCGGACTGGATGACGGGCGGGTCGTACCTGGTCACCCGCAAGATCCGGATGCTCGTGGAGACCTGGGACCGGACCTCCCTGGTCGAGCAGGAGGAGATCGTCGGCCGGACCAAGGGCAGCGGCGCCCCGCTGGGGCGCAGCAAGGAGTTCGACGAGCCGGACTTCGCGGCGCGCGGTGACGACGGCAAGCCGCTGATCGCCGAGCACGCCCACGTCGCCCTCGCCCATCCGAGCCGCAACAACGGCGCGCACCTGCTGCGCCGGGGCTACAACTTCGTCGACGGCTCGGACGGTCTCGGCCGGCTCGACGCCGGTCTCTTCTTCATCGCGTACCAGCGGGACCCGCGCAAGCAGTTCGTGCCGATCCAGACCCAGTTGGCCCGCCACGACGTGATGAACGAGTACCTGCGGCACGTCTCCAGCGGCCTGTTCGCCTGCCCGCCCGGCGTACGCGACGGTGGCGACCACTGGGGCCGGGTGCTCTTCGGCTGACCGGCGACGCGACCCGTCCGAGCTGTGGTGGCGGCGGACCGCGTCGAGGGGGGATCATGAGGCTGTCCGTGCCGGGTGACGCCGGTCCCACCGAACTGAACGGGGATGCAATATTAATCCCATGAGAGCCCGGGTCCTGGTGGTCGACGACGACCCCGCACTCGCCGAGATGCTCGGCATCGTGCTGCGCAGTGAGGGTTTCCTGCCCTCGTTCGTGGCCGACGGCGAGCGGGCGTTGGCCGCGTTTCGTGACAGTCGTCCGGACATCGTCCTGCTCGACCTCATGTTGCCCGGAATGAGTGGTATCGACGTGGCCCGGTCGATTCGTGCCGAGTCCGGCGTGCCGATCGTGATGCTGACCGCCAAGAGCGACACCGTGGACGTCGTCCTCGGGCTCGAATCCGGCGCCGACGACTACGTGGTCAAGCCGTTCAAGCCCAAGGAGCTGGTGGCCCGGATGCGGGCCCGGCTGCGCCGTGGCGAGGACGTCGCACCGGAGATGCTGACCATCGGGCCGCCCGGCAACCAGATCAGCATCGACGTGCCCGCCCACACCGTCAGCCGCAACGACGAGGAGGTGAAGCTGACGCCGCTGGAGTTCGACCTGCTGGTCGCGCTCGCCCGCAAGCCGCGTCAGGTCTTCACCCGCGAGGTGCTGCTGGAGCAGGTCTGGGGCTACCGGCACGCGGCCGACACCCGACTGGTCAACGTGCACGTGCAGCGGCTGCGCGCCAAGATCGAACCAGATCCGGAGCGGCCGGAAATCATCCTCACCGTGCGGGGCGTGGGCTACAAGGCGGGCACCGGATAGCCTGGTCGCACTGTGTCGACCTCGCCGCCCCCGCAGAACACCACAGCCCGCCGGCTCGCTGCCGGTCGGGAGGTCTGGCGTGTGCTGAGCGGCCGGGTCGCGCGGCTGCTGGCCCGGGCGCACCAGACCTGGCGGCGTTCACTCCAGGTCCGGGTGGTCACCATCACGTTGGTCGCCTCCAGCCTGCTGGTGGGCGGATTCGCGTACCTGATCGCTGACAAGATCACGACGATCCTGCTCGACAACGCGCGCACCGACGTCCAGCTGCGTCTCAAGGGCGGCGCCGGGTACGCGGCCAAGCAGGTCTCCCTCTACGGCCAGCCGCAGGAGGCGCAGCTCCAGGAGACCATCGAGGGCACGGTCAACTACCTGGCCGGGGGTGACCCCCAGCAGACCAGTGGCGTGGTGGTGGCCATCACCGCCGCCGACTACCCGACGATGATCCAGACCCGCACCGCGCCGGCGGCCAACGTCCAGCCCCTGATCAGCAAGGAGTTGCGGGCCGCGGTCGCCAGCGGCAAGGTGGCCAGCCAGATCCAGACCGGGCGGCTCACCGGCGAGCCGACGAAGTACCTGGTCTACGGCTCGCCGGTGCCGACCCGCTTCGGGCAGATCGAGCTCTACTACCTGGTGCCGCTGACCCGTCAGGACGACACCGCCGCCGACGCCCGGGCGACCGTGGTCGGCACCGGCATCGCCCTGGTGATCCTGCTGGGGCTGCTCGCCGCACTGGTCACCCGGCTGGTGGTCAACCCGGTCCGGGTCGCCGCGCGGACCGCCCAGCGGCTCTCCGCCGGCCTCCTCGACCAGCGGATGGTGGTCAACGGCGAGGACGACCTCGCGTTGCTGGCGGCCTCGTTCAACCAGATGGCGACGAACCTGCAACGGCAGATCCTGCGCCTGGAGGAGATGTCCCGGTTGCAGCGCCGCTTCACCTCCGACGTGTCGCACGAGCTGCGGACCCCGTTGACCACGGTCCGGATGGCTGCCGACCTGATCTTCGCGGAGCGCGACGAGTTCGATCCCGCGGTGGCGCGCAGCGCCGAGCTGCTCCAGGCCGAGTTGGACCGTTTCGAGGAACTGCTCACCGACCTGTTGGAGATCAGCCGGTTCGACGCGGGCTTCGCCATGCTGGACGCCGAGCCGACCGACCTGGTGCCGGTGGTGCACCGGGTCGTCGACCGGTTGGCCGGGCTGGCCGAGCGGGTGGGCGTGGAGATCGAGCTGGACCTGCCCAGCACCCCGGTGATCGCCGAGGTCGACCCCCGCCGGGTGGAGCGGGTGCTGCGCAACCTGGTCGGCAACGCCGTCGAGCACGGCGAGGCCCGGCCGGTGCTGATCACCCTCGGCATCGACGAGACCGCCGTGGCGATCACCGTCCGCGACCACGGGGTGGGGCTGAAGGTGGGCGAGGAGAAGCTGGTGTTCAACCGGTTCTGGCGGGCGGACCCGTCGCGGGCCCGCCAGACCGGCGGCACCGGGCTGGGCCTGTCGATCAGCTTGGAGGACGCCCGTCTGCACGGTGGTTGGCTGGAGGCCTGGGGAGCGCCCGGTCAGGGCGCCCAGTTCCGGCTCACCCTGCCGGCCCGCGCCGGCGACCGGCTCACCACCTCGCCGCTGCGGCTGGTGCCCGCCGACGCGGCGCTGCCGTTCGGCGGCCCACGCGACGGCGGCCCCCTGGCCATCGGACCGGGCAGCGGCGGAGCGTTGGCGATCGGCCCGGCGCCGACCGACAGCGGCGAGCGGGAGGAGGTGCGATCGTGAGGGCTCGACCACTGCTCGGCGCTTTCGGCGCGGCGCTGCTCCTCAGTGCCGGTTGCGGCATCCCGGCCTCTTCCGACGTGCGGGTCGACGGCAAGGCCGGCACCGCGACCGAGGCCGGATCGAGCAACGGCCGCAGCAGCGAGCCCCCGTCGCGGGCCGCCAGCGGCAGCGACAACGCGGCCTTCGTGCGCAACTTCCTGTCCGCCGCCGCTGGCGAGCCGGACCGGGCGTACGAGCGGGTGAAGGCGTTCATCGCCCCCGAACACCGGCCCCGCCTGCAGGACAAGAAGGGCAGCGAGGTCGCGCTAAACGTGGTGCGGCTGCGCGAGACCGTCTTCACCTTCAACAGCGACTCCACCACGACCGTCAAGATCACGGTGCAGCAGATCGGCGTGCTGCGGACCAACGGCACCCTGGCGCCCCCGGTCGCGACCGAGACCCAGTACGAGTTCCGGCTGCGCAGCGCGGCCCTCGGCGGCGCCGGCAGCGACGAGCGCGCCGGCCAGTACCTGCTCGACCCGCCGAGCGTGCTGCTGCTCAGCGACGTCGCCCTCCAGCAGTACTACCAGGACGAGTCGATCTACTTCTGGAGCTCCGACCGCACCCGGCTCGTGCCCGACCAGCGCTACCTGCCGTACGCGGTGCCGGACGAGCGCCGTGTCAACGAGGTCGTGCGGTGGCTGGTCGGCGGCCCGTCCGACTGGCTGCGGCCGGGTGTCGTCGGTCTGCCGGACGGCACCGAGCTGATCAACAACGCCACCGGCGCGAACAACCGGTGGGAAGTCAACCTGGACATGTCCGGCGACGACCAGAGCCGGATCGACCAGGTGATGACGCAGCTCGCCTGGTCGCTGGGTGACCTGCCGGGCGAGCTGGAGCTGAAGATCAGGAACAACTCCCAGCCCGTGCGGGACCTCGACGAGCTTCGGACGGCCCAGCAGCTCTACCCCGTCCGGGAGGAGCCGCAGCGGTACGGCGTCTACGAGGGCGCGATCCGCCCGCTCGACTTCGCCGGCGAGCCCAGCGGCGCGGTGCCCCTCACGCCGGAGGTCAACCGCGGCATCGTGTCGGCCGGTCTCGCGCGGGGCGTCAACCGGGTGCTCGCCGCGCTGGTGGTGACCGGGGGCAAGGACCGGCAGCGACTCGCGGTGGGCACGGGGGCGGACACGGTGGCCACCCTCGGCCGCAGCGCCGGGGAGTACGCCTCGATCGGGCGCCCGGTCTGGCTGCGTACCGTCGACACGCGTCCCGCGCAGGGGCTGGTGGTGGCCGACGGTCGCCTCTACCGCTTCGACGAGGCCGCCGGGATGGCCGAGGTGCCGCTCAACCTGCCCTCGCCGGAGGTCACCGCGGTCGCCTCCGCGCTGGACGGTCAGCGGGTCGCGTTGATCGCCGGTGGGCGGCTCTACGTCGCGGCGCTGAACCTCGACGGCTCCGGCAGCGGGGTGTCGATCGGCCCGCCCCGGGCGCTGGTCACCTCGTTGACGAACCTGACCGCGGTGGACTGGATCGGGGAGGACCGGCTGGTGGTGGCCGGCTCGGCGGGCCAGCCGGCGATCTACGAGATCAGCGTGGACGGCGCCCTGGAGACGCCGCTGCGCACCGATGTCGGCGCCAAGGTCAACCATTTGACGGCGTACCCCACCAACCGGAGCGTGCGCGTGCCCACCGGGTCGTACATGTACGAGGCCAACAAGGTGGCCTACCGCAGCAGCCCGTTCGAACGGATCGCGCCCGAGCAGGTCCGCGACGTTCCCACGCCGCCGGCCGGCGTCCGCCCAAGCAACCCGTCGGCCCCGTTCTTCCTCTACTGACGTCGTGCGCGGGCTCTGGGCGGACCTCGCCGACCTGGTCCTCCCCGCTGACTGCGCCGGCTGCCGGGAGCGTCGCCAACGGATGCGGCAGGGGGTCTGCCCCTCCTGCGTCGCGGCGCTGAGCGCGCTGCGTCCCCGGGTGACCCGCCCCACCCCCGCCCCGGCCGGCCTGCCGCGCTGCGTCGCCCTCGGCCCGTACGACGGTCCGCTCCGGGAGGCGCTGCTGGCGTACAAGGAACACGGCCGGCACGGTCTGGCCCGTCCGCTCGGCGCGCTGCTGGCCGAGGTGGTCGCGGCGGCGGTCGGCGAGGTGCGTCCGCTGGCGCTGGTGCCGGTGCCGGACACCGCGGCTGCGGCGCGTGGCCGCTACGGCGACCACCTGGACCGGCTGGCCCGGCACTGCGCGGCCCGGCTGGGCCGGTGCGGCTGGCCCGTACGGGTGCACCGGCCGTTGCGTGCCCTGCCCCGGCCCGACTCGGTGACCCTGGACAGCGCGGGCCGTGCGGCGGCCGCCGAGGCGGCGTTCCGCCCCCGTTCCGGCGCGTCCGCCAAGCCCGGCCACCCGGGCGGCGAACCCGTCGTGGTGCTGCTCGACGACATCGTCACGACCGGCGTGACACTGGCCGCGGCGGCCCGGGTGCTGACCGCGACCGGCTGGCGACCGGGTGTCGCCGCGGTTCTCGCCGCAACCGAGAAAAGACTCCGTTTGTAACAGACCGTGTTTCCGTTTCACCCGTTGGTGTATGAGGTGCGAAAAATACCGGGCGGTCTTGGCAACAAGGGGTGACTGCCGGGCGAACAGGAGTTAGCGTTTCGCTGTCGGGGGTAGGAGGTCGTTCCATCCCGCCCCGGGCGGTGAGAGGAGGCGTAGCCGTACTGACCGGTCGACGCCAGCGGGTCTTCCTGAGGCGCACGACCGGGAGAAACCGGATCGAAGACGTCCGAACAAAGGAGGTCACGTGGACATCGTGGTCAAGGGCCGCAACGTCGAAGTGCCGGACCATTACCGGGTACACGTAGCCGAGAAACTCGCAAAGGTCGAACGTTACGACCACAAGATTATTCGCATCGATGTCGAGCTGTTTCACGAGCGCAATCCGCGCCAGGCCGACCACTGCCAGCGGGTGGAGATCACCTGCGTCTCGCGTGGTCCGGTAATCCGGGCCGAGGCCTGCACGAACGACTTCTACAGCGCGCTCGACGCCGCCATCGCGAAACTCGACACCCGGCTACGCCGCGCGGCGGACCGCCGGCGCGTACACCGTGGTCGGCACGCGCCGATCTCCGTGGCCGCCGCCACCGCCGACCTGCCGGTCACCGACCTGGTGGCCGCCCCGCTGTCCGCGTCGAACGCCCGCGCCGGCACCGCCGTCGCGGAGCGCGTCGAGGAGGAGTACGACCAGCCGTGGCACCTCGCCCGGGAGAAGGTTCACCCGGCCGAGCCCATGACCATCGACGACGCGTTGTTCCAGATGGAACTCGTCGGCCACGACTTCTACCTCTTCCAGGACAAGGAGACCGGCCGCCCCAGCGTCGTCTACCGACGTCACGCCTACGACTACGGCATCATCTCCCTCGACACCTGAGGCGGTTCGACCCGTCGAGCGCGGGGGTCGTGGCGGTCGTCCGTCACGGCCCCCGTGCTCCGTCAGCCCAGGTCGGCGGGGAGCAGGGCGAAGGTCAGGTCGTCGAGGCGAGTGCCCGCCAGGCCGGGCAGACGCCCCCGTTGCAGGCCCTCGCGCTGGAAGCCGACCCGCTCCAGCACGCGGTGCGAGGCGGTGTTCTCCGGCACCGTGCCGGCCGTCAGCCGGGCGAGGCCGGCCGGCCCGAACGCCCAGGCCGCGAGCAGCCGGACCGCCCTGGTGGCGTAGCCGTGCCCCCGCCACCGGGGGAGCAGCGCGTAGCCGATCGACCCCTCCCCGCTGGTCACCTCGGTGTACAACAGTCCGCAGCTGCCCGCCGGTTCGCCGGTGGCCACGTCGACGATGAGGAGCCGGGCGATGTCGCCGGTCAGCCACGCGCTCTCGGCCAGCCGGCAGCGCCGCTCGATCGACTCCCGCGTCGGCGGCACCGGCGGCGCCTGGTTGGCGACCACCTCCGACCGGCTGTGCAGCCCGTACATCATCTCCGCGTCCTGCGGCGCGAGCCGGCGCAGCGCCACCACCTGGTCGGTGAGCATCCCGTCGGGCAGGTCCGGCAGCAGCCGAGGGGTCGGGCCGGGCGGATCCTCGGCGAGGCGTACCCACGTCAGCAGGTCGTACCGTCTGCCGTTCCGGTCCTGACCGGCGGACCGCCGCAGGCCCTCGTAGCGGAAGCCGGCGGCCAGCGCGACGCGCTGGCTGGCCGCGTTCTCCGGCTCGGTGTGCAGCTCCAGCCGCCGCGTTCCGGTGTCGAAGGCGTGCTCGCTCAGCGCGCGGGTCGCGGCGACGGCCAGTCCGCGTCCCCGCGCGGCCGGCCGCAGCCAGTAGCCGATGTCCGCCTGACTCCGGGCGGGCATCGGGTTGCTCAACCCGGTAGCGCCGAGCAGCCGGTCGGTGGCCGGGTCCGCGATGGCGTACGCGGCGCCGCCGCCGGCCCAGACCGCCGGCGCGCCGGCCTCCACCCACGAGCGGGCGTCGACCTCGGTGTACGGGGACGGCATGGTGGACACGAACCGCTGGCTGAGCGGGTCCGCACACCCGTCGACCAGGTCCGCGATGTCGTCGGCGCGGAACGGCCGCAGCCGTACCCCGTGTGCCTCGACGACCGGCGGCGGGACCGTCACGTCAGGTCCTCGGCGAGCAGCGCGGCCACCCAGGCGTCGATCCGTTCACCTCGGTGCTGGACCCCGCCCCGGGCGGTCCCCTCGAAGGTGAAGCCCGCCTTTTCGGCGGCCCGCCGGGAGGAGGTGTTGCCCACGTTCGCCTTCCATTCGATGCGCGCCAGGCCGAGGGCCGTGAAGCCCCAGGCGCTGAGCGCGAGGAGCGCGGCCGGCAGGTACCCCCGCCCGCGTGCCGCCGGGGCGACCATGAAGCCCACGTCCCCGAGTAGCGGGTCGGCGGGGGAGAGCCGCAGGTCCAGAGTGCCGACGTAGGTGTCGTCCGGGTCGGCGATCACGAAGCAGGCGGAATCTCCCCGTGCCCAGGCATCCTGGGCGTAACCCCGGTAGCCCTGCGCGTCGGAGAGGTCGTACGGGTCCGGAACCGTGGTCCACCGGATCGTCTCCGGGTCCCGGCAGGTCTGCACCACGGCGTCGAGATCGCGCTCCTCCATCGGTCGGAGTCGTAGCTCGTTGCCGGCCGAGGTGGCGAACAGCGTCGGCTGTGGGCGACCGAAGACAGCGGCCCGGCGTGCCGCCAGGGTGCCTCGGGCGGCCGGCCCGGTCGACCCTGCTTCGGGTACCTCGCCGGGCAGCAGTGTGCCGATCCAGCCGTCCACGCCGCCCTCCGGCGCCGGGTTCGCCCGCCGTACCCGGCCGTCGATCCGGAACCCGGCCCGCAGCGCGACCAGCCGGGAGGCGTGGTTGCCCACCTCCGCCTGCCACAGCAGCCGGCGCAGCCCCAGCTTCTCGAAGGACCAGCGGGACACCGCCCGGGTGGCCCGCACGGTCACCCCCCGGCCGCGCGCCCACGGGGCCGTCCAGTAGCCGATCTCGCCGGTGCCGGCGTCGTCGATGGAGATCAGCCCGCACGAGCCGAGCAGGTCGCCGTTGGCCGCGTCGCAGACGGCGAACGGCGCCCTGATGCCGTCCGCCCATGCTCGCGGGCTCAGCCGCGTGACGAAATCGTGGGCGTGTTCGCGAAGGTACGGGCGCGGTACGGTGGTCCAACGCTGAATGTCCCGGTCCTGGCAGGCGCGGTAGACGTCGTCGGCGTCCGCCTCCCGCCAGGGCCGCAGCAGGACGCCGTCCTCGATGATCTCCACAGGCTCCACCCGTGCATCGTGCCGGAACGTTCGCCCTGGGCGTAACCGGATAACGTCCCGGGCGCGGCCCGTGCGCGTGTTATGTCGGGTTCGGCGGAGCGGACCACCGCCACCAGTGACCATCGCGCCGATGTTGCGCCTACGATGGTTCGAGACTGTCTAGGGGAGCGTTGATCCGTGTCGATTCTGGAAAAGGTCCTTAACGCGGGCGAGGGCCGCATGGTGCGCCGGCTCAAGGCCATCGCCGCCGCCGTCAGCTCGATCGAGGACGACTACGTCAACCTCACCGACGAGGAGCTGCGCGGCATGACCGAGCAGTTCCGCGAGCGGCTCGCCGACGGTGAAACCCTCGACGACCTGCTGCCGGAGGCGTTCGCGGTGGCCCGTGAGGCGGCCGCCCGGGTGCTCGGCCAGCGGCCGTACGACGTCCAGGTGATGGGCGGCGCGGCGCTGCACTTCGGCAACATCGCCGAGATGAAGACCGGTGAGGGTAAGACGCTGACCTCGGTCATGGCCGTCTACCTCAACGCGCTCTCCGGCGACGGTGTGCACGTGGTCACCGTCAACGACTACCTCGCCCAGCGCGACGCGGCCTGGATGGGTCGCGTGCACGAGTTCCTCGGGCTGACCGTCGGCGTCGTGCTGCCCAACCGGCCGGCCGCCGAGCACAAGGCCGCCTACGAGTGCGACATCACCTACGGCACCAACAACGAGTTCGGCTTCGACTACCTGCGCGACAACATGGCCTGGTCGAAGGACGAGCTGGTGCAGCGGGGCCACAACTTCGCGGTCGTCGACGAGGTCGACTCGATCCTGATCGACGAGGCGCGCACCCCGCTGATCATCTCCGGCCCGGCCGAGCACTCGGCCCGCTGGTACGGCGAGTTCGCGGGCGTGGTGGCCCGGCTCCAGCCCGGCACGGATGGCGAGGGCGACTACGAGGTCGACCACTCCAAGCGCACCATCGCGGTCACCGAGCGCGGCGTCGCCAAGGTCGAGGACCGGCTCGGCATCGACAACCTGTACGAGTCGGTGAACACCCCGCTGGTCGGCTACCTCAACAACGCCATCAAGGCCAAGGAGCTCTACAAGCGCGACAAGGACTACATCGTCAGCGACGGTGAGGTCCTGATCGTCGACGAGTTCACCGGTCGCATCCTGCACGGCCGTCGGTACAACGAGGGCATGCACCAGGCGATCGAGGCCAAGGAGGGGGTGGAGATCAAGCAGGAGAACCAGACCCTGGCCACCATCACCCTCCAGAACTACTTCCGCCTCTACAACAAGCTGTCCGGGATGACCGGTACGGCGCAGACCGAGGCGAGCGAGTTCAACAAGGTCTACAAGGTCGGCGTCGTGAGCATTCCGACGCACCGCCCGATGGTCCGTGAGGACCGGCCGGACGTCATCTACAAGACGGAGAAGGCCAAGTTCAACGCCGTCATCGAGGACATCGCCGAGCGGCACCAGATGGGCCAGCCGGTGCTGGTCGGCACCGTCTCGGTGGAAAACTCGGAGATCCTCTCCCAGCTGCTGCGCCGCCGGGGCATCCCGCACAACGTGCTGAACGCCAAGTTCCACGCCCGCGAGGCGGAGATCGTCGCCCAGGCCGGGCGCAAGGGCGCGGTCACCGTCGCCACCAACATGGCCGGCCGCGGCACCGACATCCTGCTCGGCGGCAACCCCGAGTTCCTGGCGGCCAACGAGCTGCGCCAGCGCGGTCTCGACCCGCTGGAGAACGAGGAGGACTACGCCAAGGCGATGGAGGAGGTCCTGCCTACCTGGAAGCAGGCCTGCGACGCCGAGGCGGACGAGGTCGCCGCCGCCGGTGGCCTGTACGTGCTGGGCACCGAGCGGCACGAGTCCCGGCGGATCGACAACCAGCTGCGCGGTCGTGCCGGCCGGCAGGGCGACCCGGGCGAGTCCCGGTTCTACCTGTCCCTGCAGGACGAGCTGATGCGCCGCTTCCGGGCCGGCGCGGTCGAGGCCGTGATGGAGCGCTTCAACATCCCGGAGGACGTGCCCATCGAGTCGAAGATGGTCACCCGCCAGATCAAGAGCGCCCAGGCCCAGATCGAGGGCCAGAACGCCGAGATCCGCAAGAACGTTCTGAAGTACGACGAGGTGCTCAACAAGCAGCGCCAGGTCGTCTACGCCGAGCGGCTGCGGGTGCTCAACGGCGAGGACCTGTCCGACCAGGTCCGCAACATGATCGACGACACCGTCGAGGCGTACGTGCGGGGTGCCACCTCGGACGGCTACGGCGAGGACTGGGACCTTGAGCAGCTCTGGTCCAGCCTCAAGCAGCTCTACCCGGTCGGCGTGACGATCGAGGAGTTGGAGGAGGAGGCCGGCGGCTCGCGGGCCGGCATGGACGCCGACTTCCTCGTCGCCCGCCTCAAGGATGACGCCAACGCCGCGTACGACCGCCGCGAGGAGCAGCTCGGCACCGAAGGGGTGCGCCAGCTCGAGCGGATGGTGCTGCTCCAGGTCATCGACCGCAAGTGGCGCGAGCACCTGTACGAGATGGACTACCTCCAGGAGGGCATCAACCTCCGGGCGTACGCCCAGCGCGACCCGGTGGTGGAATACCAGCGCGAGGGCTTCGACATGTTCGCCACCATGATGGAAGGCATCAAGGAGGAGACCGTCGGTTTCCTCTACAACGTGGACGTCCAGGTCACCGAGCCGGAGCCCGAAGCCGACTCGGAAGAGGTCACGCTGCTCGACAAGCCGGTGGAGATCCGGGCCAAGGGTCTGAACCGCGCGCCGCAGCGGCAGGGTCTGCAGTACTCCGCTCCGACCATCGACGGCGAGGCCAGCCCCGGTGCTGTCGCCTTCGAACAGGAGCAGCAGCAGGCGCCGGCGCTCGGCGTGGGCCGCCCGCCCCAGGGCGCTCCGGCGGCACCCGGGCAGGGCGCACCGTCCGCCCCGCAGCGGCCGGCCTCGGGGCTGCGCGGCCCGACGCTCCCGTCGGCGGGGTCCCGGCGTCCGGCCGCCAACCAGGCCGACGCCGGCAACGGCCCGTCCCGCAACGCGCCGTGCCCGTGCGGTTCGGGTCGCAAGTACAAGCGCTGCCACGGCGCACCCAACGGCGGCAACTGACCGACACCGCGTCCCGATGGGCCCCGGCCGACAAGGCCGGGGCCCATCGGCGTCTCCGGCCCCGGTCGGCGTCTGGCCCGGGAGTGAGATCGACTCCGCTTCCGGGAAGTCGGTGTGTCAGCGGCCGGTTGATGCCGCGCTTTCCCGGACGTCGAGCTGATCAACGCGGTCAGAGGACCTGCAGGGCGGTGCACAGCCAGCGGCCCCGCCGGTGCTCCAGGCGTACCGCCATGGCCCAGCTGCGGCCACCAGGGCCACTCACCACGGCGGCTGCCTCCACGGCTGCCTCGCGAGGTTCGCAGACCCGCAGCCGGGTGAGCCGCAGTGCCGGCCGGGTCGCCCGACGCCGCGCCGGCCCGGCCCGCCCGCTGGCCCGAGCGAGTTCGGTGAGCAGGTCGGTCGCCCGGCCCGGGTCGAGCAGAGGGCGTACCTGTGCCGGCGAGCGGTAGCCGTTGACCACCTCAAGGCAGGTGCCGACGAAGCGGTGCGCGGCCCGGGTGGCCTCGGGCGCCGTCGTCGGGGGCAGGGGAGTGCCCGGCTGGTTGGCCGGATGCGCGGGCGTACGGCGTGGGGCCGTGCGGCGCACCGCGGGCCGGACGGGATCCGGTCGTGTCGAGGCGAAGAGGTCGAGGGCGAGCTGACCGTGGGTCGGCCCCGGCCAGTACGTCTCGTCCTGGTACGGCGGGTCGATGGGCGGGACGGGACGCAGGCGCACGGGTGGTCGGGAGACTCCGGGTCGCCGCTCGCTCATCGCTGCCTCCCGTGATCTTGCGTTTGCCTTCGTTTGCCTCCGACTAACTAGATTCTCGGACATGGAGTGGCCCCGGTCAATGGCGCCTGCGGCGAATGGGCCGCGCACCTCGCATGATCGACTCGGGTTCGCGGAGGTGGTGGTATCCCGGCCGATCGAACGTCGCGACATCGGTGATCTGGAGTGGATCACCGAGCGGAGGGCCGGGCGTGGCTACTCGGGGTCGCGGTCGACGAGGGGGTTCTCGCGTACCCAGTCGGCGGTCTCGGCGTACTTCTGCGCGATGTACTCCTCCAGTCGGGCCCGCTCGACCCGCCACTGACCGCGCCCACCGACCTTGATCGCCGGCAGCTCCCCGCTGCGGACCATGTGGTAGACCTGCGAGTCCGACACGTTCAGCTCGGCGGCCACGTCGGAGAGCAGCAGGAACCTCGGCTCCACAGGAACTCCCGGGGTTGACGTCGTTTGCCTCAGTTTGCCACCGACAGGGCTCACCACCCAACATCGCCGCAGCCATCGGTGGCGGACACACCGGCGGGAAACTTCCACCGGCCGGAGGCGAGGTGTATGACGGTCACGGCGTGCGGCATGATCTGCGCCCGTGCCGGCTACCGCCGGCACGGAATCGAGCGGGGAGACGACCGGTGACCGACGAGCTTGTCCGGGTGTACGTGCCGGCGACCGTACCCATGCTGGCCCGCCTGCGCGAGGAGGGGCTGACCGCCGACACCGCGCACGCGGTGACGCCCGCGCTGCGCGAGTGGTACGCCGAGGGCGACGAGGAGGAGTTGGAGTACGTCGCGTTCACCCGGGCCGCCCAGGACGCGCTGCACCTGCTCCGGGAGGATCCGGCCGCGCCACGCCGCCGCGTGGTCGTCTCGGTCGACCTGTCGCCCGCCGCGCTCGGTCGTGGCGACGGCGAGCTGGGCTCCAGCCTGGTGACGTTGACCGACACCGTGCCGGTGGGGGCTGTCGCGGCGATCCACGTGGACGGCACGGACGCCGTCGAAGAGGTCGCCGCAGCGGCCGACGTGGTGACCGAGGCCGCCGCCGGTGACCCGGACGCGCAGTTCACCGTCGACGGCGCCGAGGATCACGAGCTTGAGTGGTACGACGTGACGGAGTTGGACATCCTGCTGCGCGCCGCCGGCTGAGCAGCCGCACGCGTCTCAGCGGGCCGGGTCGGCGTCCGCCTCCCGGACCACCGTGTCCGGCTCGTCCTCGTCGACGTCGCCGGTGGCGCTCGCGGTGGTCGCCGGCCCGGTGCCGGGTCGGCCGGTCGAGGCCGGCTCGTCGTCGATCTGTGCTGGGCCGAGCGTTCGGCCGAACGCCACGAGCGCGGTCAGCGCCCCCACGAACAGCACCCAGATGCCGTTGTCCACCCGCGAGGTGCCCAGCGACGTCTGCGCCACCGCGTCCGCCTCGCTGAGCGCGCTGGCCAGGTCCAGCAGTGAGCGGCCGCCGATCCGGATGATCACTTCGGCGAGCAGCAGGAGCAGGCCCGGTCCGGCGCCCGCGAGCAGGTACGCCGGCCAGCGCAGCGCGCGCGTCTGCGGATCACGCCGCAGGGCTCGACGCCGCGCCCAGGTGAGGTAACCGAAGGCGAGTAGTCCGGCGACCAGGCCGCCGAGGAGCGACTCGGTGCGGGACACCCACTTGGCCGCGTCGACGAGCGACTGCTGGGTGTCGCCCGCGCCGAAGAGGTCGAACAGCGGGTCCCGGGCACGGCTGAACGCCACTACGAAGACCAGCGTGCCCAGCGCGGCGGTCACCACCGCACCGACCGCCGGGGCGGTCCGGGCGCCCGCGATCGCCCCGCCGATGATCGCGGCGGCCGCGGTGGTGCCGGCGATCACGTTGGTGGTCGAGGTGTCGAAGTAGGTGAGGTTGATCGCCACCGCGGCGAGCAGCCCGACCACCATCCCGGCCCCGATCGCGCCGACGAAACGCAGCGTGGTCCCGTCGCCGTACCGGCGGGACAGCAGGTTGCCGAAGGCCAGCGCGGTGGCCGCGCCGGCCACGAGCGCGGCCGAGATCACGCCGGGCAGGGCGAACGCGGACAGGCTGATCGCGGTGATGCCGGCCGCCGCCGAGGTGATGGCCTGCCGGGTCGACCAGAGCATGGCGGCCAGCCAGCCGAGCGCCAGCAGCGCGAGGACCGCCGCTCCGGGCGCCGGGAGGGACCGGCCGGTCGGGCTGGTCGCGTCGACCGCCGGCTGGTCCGACTCCGCGGCTGAGTCGCGGCCGGGCTGCTTGGTCATCGTCTCCCCTTCGAGGCGCCAGGTCACCGACCATTCAGGGTACGCGGACCCCCACGCCCCGCAGAGAACGAGCCACACCCCCCGGGGTACGCCGGCCCGCCACAGCCGACCATTGGGACCAGTCGAGCCATCAGGACAAGTCGAGCGCCGTCGAACGCCCCAGGGTTAGGGCACGGCTGCAGCTCCGCAGGACGGGCGGCGCGTCGAATTCGCAGGATGGGCAGCGCGTCAAGGCGTACCCCAGGGCTCGTCAAGGCGTACCGCAGGGCTCGTCAAGGCGTACCGCAGGGCTCGTCAAGGCGTACCCCCGAAGAACAGCGACGGGCGCGCGGACGGCGACCAACGTCGGGGCTGGGGCGAGCGTCCCCGGCGGAGGGATCAAGCCTGACCGCCCGGAGCCGGGGACGGTCGCCCCAGCCCCACCACAGCGAGCCGCACAGCGAGCCGCACAGCGAGCCGCACAGCGAGCCGCACGGCGAGCCGCACGGCGAGCCGCACGGCGAGCCGCACGGCGAGCCGCGACCGGTAAGGAGAGAAGGGCCAGTCGGTCCTGAGCCAGGCAGTGACGGCGGCGGCAGGGCCAGCACCGACGCGTGAAACAATCGCGGGAGGTCCCGCCGCTGCTCGGCTACCCCGCGCGGCGTCCGGTGTCCGACTATCCGGTCGGTGCCCGCGGGTCCGGTTTCGCCACCGCTGTCGAGATCGCCAGGAGCCTTGATGGATGCCGTGTTCTCCGTTCCCGAGCCGCGCAACGAGCCGGTCCGCAACTACGAGCCGGGCAGCGCAGACCGGGAGCGGCTGCGGCGGCGGCTGACCGAGCTGGCCGCCGAGCGCATCGACCTGCCGATGACCATCGGCGGGCAGCAGCGGATGGCGGCGGGCGACCCGATCAACGTGGTGCAGCCGCACAAGCACGCGCACGTGCTGGGCGTGACCGCGCACGCCTCGCACGACGACGCCCGAGCCGCGATCAAGGCGGCCAAGGACGCCGCGCCGATGTGGCGGGCGCTGCCGTTCGAGGAGCGCGCCGCGATCTTCCTGCGCGCCGCCGAACTGCTCGCCGGCCCGTGGCGGGACACCCTCAACGCCGCCACCATGCTCGGCCAGTCGAAGACCGCGATCCAGGCGGAGATCGACTCGGCCTGCGAGTTCATCGACTTCCTGCGCTTCAACGTGCACTTCGCACGGCGTCTGCTCGAGGAGCAGCCGGCGTCGTCGCCCGGCGTGTGGAACCGCTTCGACCACCGGCCCCTGGAGGGCTTCGTCTACGCGGTCACCCCGTTCAACTTCACCGCCATCGCCGGCAACCTGCCTTCCGCGCCGGCGCTGCTGGGTAACACCGTGATCTGGAAGCCGGGCCCGACCCAGCAGTTCGCCGCGCACTTCACCATGCGGCTCTTCGAGGCCGCCGGCCTGCCGCCCGGCGTGATCAACATGGTGACCGGCCGGGGCGAGGAGGTGTCCGATGTCGTGCTCGCCGACCCGGACCTGGCCGGTATCCACTTCACCGGTTCGACGAAGGTGTTCCAGCACCTGTGGAAGACCGTCGGCGACAACATCGCGCGCTACCGGGGCTACCCGCGGTTGGTCGGCGAGACCGGCGGCAAGGACTTCGTGGTCGCGCACACCAGCGCCGACGTGGACGCCCTGCACACCGCGCTGATCCGCGGCGCGTACGAGTACCAGGGTCAGAAGTGCTCGGCCGCCTCGCGGGCGTACGTGCCGCGCTCGATCTGGGAAGGTGGCCTGCGTGACCGTCTGGCCGCGACCGCCGACTCGCTGACCTACGGCGACGTGGCCGACTTCGGCAACTTCGGTGGCGCGGTGATCGACGACAAGGCGTTCGCCCGGCACACTGCGGCGCTGGAGCTGATCAACGGTGACGACAGCTGCCGGGTGCTGGCCGGTGGCACGGCGGACGACTCGGTCGGCTACTTCGTCCGGCCGACGCTCTTCGAGTGCTCCGACGCCGCGCACGAGACGTTCACCACCGAGTACTTCGGGCCGATCCTCGGCGTCCACGTGTTCGACGACGCCCGCTTCGACGAGGTGGTCGCGCAGGCCGAGTCGATCGCCCCGTACGCGCTGACCGGGTCGGTGTTCGCCACCGACCGCCGGGTCGTCGACGCGGTCGGCGAGCGCATGCGGTACGCGGCCGGCAACTTCTACATCAACGACAAGCCGACCGGCGCGGTCGTCGGGCAGCAGCCCTTCGGTGGGGCCCGTGCCAGCGGTACCAACGACAAGGCGGGCTCCTGGCTCAACCTGGTGCGCTGGGTGTCGCCGCGCACGATCAAGGAGACCTTCGTGCCGCCGACCGACCACACGTACCCCCACATGGGCTGAAAGGAAGGGCCCCTTGTTAACGCCTGGTGCATAACAAGGGGCCCTTCCTTTCACCGGTGGTCCATCGATAGTCCTCTACGGACAGTCTGTCGCCGACAGTGCACTTAGGAAGTCCTTCTTGGGTGGCAAACCGCCAAATCCTGGACGCCGGCAGCGCAAAGTGGCAGCGTAACGGGCATGGCGGAATCCGGAGTCAACCCCACGGCGGCGGCCCTTCTCGGGCTGCTCCACGAGGGTCCCATGACAGGCGGCCAGTTGATGGCCGCCGCAGAGCGCCGGCTGGCGCCCTACTGGTCGATGACCCGTAGTCAGGTCTACCGCGAGTTGCCGGTCCTGGCCGAGCGGGGCTACGTACGGCTCGGCAAGCCGGGCCCCCGAATGAGCCAGCCGTACGCGCTCACCGCCAGCGGGAAACGGACGTTCTCCCGTTGGCTGGCGGAGAACCCGGGGCGGGACACCATCCGCAACCCGATCGCGCTCCGGATGGCCTTCGGCAACCTCCACTCGTCCAGCCAGCTCAAGAGCCTGTACGCCTCGGCCAACGAATACCACACCGAGGCCCTCGCCCAGGTCCGGGAGCAGGTCAAGAACGCCAAACGGGACGGCGAGACGTACGACGCCAGCGCGCTGGAGTTCGCCGTCGCCTACCACCGGGCGGCCCTGTCCTGGCTGAAGTCCGCCCCCGCCGGGTGACCGTCGGCGGTTTCACGGACACCGAACGGGCCGCGGCTTCCGGAACGCGGAGTTTATTTGGCGCGGACCTGCGGGGCTCGCAAGCTCACTCCTCGTCCGCGCAGTACGCTTGTCTGTCGTGACCGCTGCCGATTACGCCGAACAGCTCAAGGAACTCGACGCGACCCTGCGCAACATCGAGGCCGTCCTCAATCTGGACCGGCTGCACGAGGACAAGGCCCGCCTGGAGCAGGAGGCGTCCGCCCCCGACCTGTGGGACGACCAGGCCAAGGCTCAGCAGGTGACCTCGCAGCTGTCGTACGTCAACGGCGAGATCAGCAAGCTGGGCAGTCTGCGCTCCCAGCTCGACGACGCCCGGGTGCTGCTGGAGTTGGCCGAGGCCGAGTCCGACCCCGGTGTGCTGACCGAGGTCGAGGCGGAGATCACCGGGCTGACCAAATCCATCCAGGAGATGGAGGTCCGCACCCTGCTCTCCGGCGAGTACGACTCCCGGGAGGCGCTGGTGGCCATCCGGGCCGGCGCGGGCGGTGTGGACGCGGCGGACTTCGCCGAGATGCTGCTGCGGATGTACCTGCGCTGGGCCGAGCGGCACGGCTACCCGACGGAGGTCTACGAGACCTCGTACGCCGAGGAGGCGGGCCTGAAGTCGGCCACCTTCGCCGTCAAGGTGCCCTACGCCTACGGCACGCTCAGCGTCGAGTCGGGCACCCACCGGCTGGTCCGGATCAGCCCGTTCGACAACCAGGGCCGCCGGCAGACCAGCTTCGCGGGCGTCGAGGTGCTGCCGGTCACCGAGCAGACCGACCACATCGACATCCCGGAGAACGAGGTCCGGACCGACGTCTACCGCTCCTCGGGCCCCGGTGGGCAGAGCGTCAACACCACCGACTCGGCGGTCCGACTCACCCACATCCCCACCGGCATCGTGGTGACCTGCCAGAACGAGAAGTCCCAGCTGCAGAACAAGGCCTCCGCGCTGCGGGTCCTCCAGGCACGGCTGCTGGAGCGCAAGCGCCAGGAGGAACAGGCCAAGCTGGAGGGCCTCAAGGAGAACGCCGCCGGCTCGTGGGGCGACCAGATGCGCTCGTACGTCCTGCACCCGTATCAGATGGTGAAGGATCTCCGAACCGAGCAGGAGACCGGCAATCCGAGCGCCGTCTTCGATGGCGAGCTGGACGGTTTCATCGAGGCCGGTATCCGTTGGCGTAAGCAGCGGCAGCTCGCCAGCGACAGTGCGTAACGATGCGTGGGCGGAGCGCGTCATCGATCTCCAGGTGAGAGCCTGATTCGACGACGCGCGCCCCAACTGCGGGGCGTGGGGCTTGGCTCAGTTGTTACACCGCGTAGACTCACCACCCGTGATTCAGCTTGAGCAAGTGACGAAGACGTACCCGAAGGCGTCCCGGCCTTCGCTCGACAACGTGTCCGTCTCGATCGAGAAGGGCGAGTTCGTCTTCTTCATCGGTCCATCCGGCTCCGGCAAGTCCACCATCATCAAGATGCTGCTGCACGAGGTGACCCCCAACAAGGGACGCGTCATCGTCAACAGCAAGGACGTCACGTCGATGCGCTCCTGGAAGCGACCCCACTTCCGGCGTTCGATCGGCTGCGTCTTCCAGGACTTCCGGCTGCTGCCGAACCGCACCGCCTACGAGAACGTGGCGTTCGCTCTCGAGGTGATCGGCAAGACCAAGGCGGTCGCCCGCCGGGTCGTGCCGGAGGTGCTGGAGCTGGTCGGGCTCGGTGGCAAGGAGCATCGCTATCCGCACGAGCTCTCCGGTGGTGAGCAGCAGCGGGTCGCCGTCGCCCGGGCGTTCGTGAACCGTCCGCTGATCCTGCTGGCGGACGAGCCGACGGGAAACCTGGACCCGGACACCTCGATCGAGATCATGCGTCTGCTGGACCGGATCAACCGCACCGGCACGACCGTCGTGATGGTCACGCACGACTCCAACATCGTGAACCAGATGCGCCGCCGCGTCATCGAGATCGAGAGCGGCCGCATCGTGCGTGACCAGGCCCGCGGCGTCTACGGGTGAGCCGGCGCTTCACCCCTTTCGCAGCCTGACGACGAACACCTCATGCCGGAGACCCGGAGGAAATCCCGATGCGCGTGAAATACGTCCTGTCCGAGGTACTGGTCGGACTGTGGCGCAACGTGACCATGACCGTCGCGATGATCATCACGATGGCGGTCTCGCTGACCATGCTCGGTGCCAGCGGTCTGATGTACCGCCAGGTTGACGACATGAAGGACCTCTACTACAAGAACATCGAGGTCTCGATCTTCCTGACCCAGGAGGTGAGCGAGCAGCAGCGCACCGACCTGAACGACAAGCTGAAGAACGACCCCCTGGTCAAGGACGTCATCTACGTCAACAAGGACGAGGCGTACAAGAAGTTCCAGGAGATGTACCAGGACGCGCCGGACCTGGTGAACGCGGTCAAGCCGGATCAGCTTCCGGAGTCGTTCCGGCTCAAGCTGAAGAACCCGGAGCAGTACAAGAACATCTACGACCAGTACAAGGAGACCGAGGGCGTCGACGAGATCGTCGACCAGAGCCGGCTCCTGGACAAGATCTTCGACGTGCTCACCGCGATCCAGAACATCGCCCTGGCCGCCGCGGTCGTGATGGCGATCGCCGCGCTGCTCCTGGTGGCCAACACCATCCAGGTCGCCGCGTACAGCAAGCGGCGCGAGGTGGCGGTCATGAAGCTGGTCGGCGCGTCCAACTGGTTCATCCAGGCGCCGTTCGTGCTGGAGGCCGTGGTAGCCGGTCTGATCGGCGCACTGCTCGGTCTGGTGGCCCTGGTGGCAGCGAAATATCTGCTCTTCGACGGGTCACTCAAGGCGTTGCAGGGTCTGCTGTCGCCGATCAGCTGGGGCGACATCCTGGTCATCTTCCCGCTGATGGCCTTCGTCGGTGGCCTGGTCAGCGCCGCCACCGCCTGGATCACCCTGCGCTTCTACCTGCGGGTCTAGGTCCTGTTTCACAAGAACTGGTCGGCCTGCGGCGGGCCCGGACGACGACCGGCGGCGTTGCGGTGGTGTCCGGATACAACACCGGTATCCGGACACCACCGCGCCTTGCCGGATCGCCGCCCGGACTCCGCCTCGGCTCGACCGCCCTTATGAAACAGGACCTAGTCGAGTTCGTCGTCTGACAAGGACCCTCCCGCGGCCGGAAATAAACGGCGCGGGAGGGTCCTTGTTACTCCGGTAGCATGATCGGTTGTCCGGCCGGGGTGACCCGCGGTCGGACGAACCAGGGAAGGGGGTGGCGCCGATGCCACGGGAGAAGGGGCGCAAGGTGGTCGCCTCCAACAAGAAGGCGCGCCACGACTACGCGATCCTCGACACGTACGAGGCGGGCATGGCGTTGACCGGCACCGAGGTCAAGTCGCTGCGGGCCGGGCGGGCGTCGCTGGTCGACGCGTTCGCCCAGGAGCGCGACGGCGAGCTGTACCTGCACGCGATGCACATCCCGGAGTACACCCAGGGCACCTGGACCAACCACGAGCCACGGCGTACCCGCAAGCTGCTGCTCAACCGTGGCGAGATCGACAAGCTGGTCGGCAAGACCCGGGAGGGCGGTCTGACCATCGTCCCGTTGCAGGTCTACTTCTCCGACGGTTGGGCCAAGGTGGAGATCGCCCTGGCCAAGGGCAAGAAGTCGTACGACAAGCGGCAGGACCTCGCCAAGCGGGACGCGGACCGGGAGATCGCCCGGGTGTCCGGTCGACGCGGCAAGGGAATGGACGACTAGTTCATCCTGTTTGTCCGGGTCGGCGTGCCGCCCCGGGGCTCGGGATGAAAGCGGTTGCGGCAGGCGTTAGGCTTGTCAGTGCCACCACATCGGTGGCCTGTCGAGGGGGTGACTGGTTTCGACTTCGTACGCAGCGACAGGGGAAGCGAGCCGAGGAAGCCGACGTCGTCTCGAGAATCGGTCGTCGGAAACTTATAAGCGCCAAGAACACTCGCGCTGACTTCGCTCTCGCCGCCTGAGGCGAGTAGCTAAGTCTGTCGGCCTGGGAACGCCTTCGTCCCAGTAGCCGGCATCAGCTAGAAGGCTGGCCAATCGGACCCGGTCGCGGGGTCCGTGCGGCGAGATCAATCAGCGACTGGGCCCGTCACACCAACTTGCTCGCGTGAGCGGTGGGGCCGAGTAGAGGCACAGCGAGCTGCGCTCGGAGAAGCCCTGACAAACCGGCGAAGGACCCGGGTTCGATTCCCGGCACCTCCACCACCTCGAAACGATGCGCCCCGGCCCACCGGCCGGGGCGCATCGTCGTATGTGACGAGTGGGGCTTCGCCGCCTACGCTGCGGCTGTGGCGAACCAGGGACTGCGTCTGTCGGTCGGCGCGTCAGCCGGTCAACGCACGCTCGCGGTGGTGACGGGGGTGCTCGTCGCGGCGGTCGGGGTGGCATTCGTGCTGGGGCCGGTGATCGCCGGCGGGCTGCTGCGTCGCCTCACCGGCCCCGGGGACGGGTTCGCCACCTACGAGGAGGCCCGCGATCTGCCGCCCGGCATGCTGCCGCCCGCGCTGCGGGAATCCGGAGGCGGGTCGGGGCGGGGGCTGTTCCTCGGGCTGTGTGGGCTCCCGTTCGTCCTGCTCGGTGTCTACCTGGTGCTGCGGGTGCTGCGGACGGCCGCGTGGTTGGACGGGAGCCGGGTGCACGTGCGAGGTGCGCTGCGCAGCCGAACCGTCGATCTCGCCAACGTACGCGTCGACCCCGGGCCGTACCGCGACCCGGAGGGCCGTGGTGGTCCTTCGGCCATCGTCGTCACCGATCGGGTCAGCGGGCAGCGGGCTACGATCCCGCTTCGGGGCATGGGTCTGCCGGTCCTGCCGCCGCCCGAGCTGCGCGCGCTGGCCGACGCGTTCGTCGCGGGTGGGCCCGAGGCTGCACCCGACGCTCGCGCCGTCGCCGCCCAACTGTGCCGACTGGCGGACGCCTGAGCTGCCGCGACCGGTGCCGGCGCTGCGACATCCGCGACCCCTGGGCCACGAGTGGGCCTTGTGACTGATGAGGTGGATGAGCACCAGAAGGACCCTGGACAGGGCGAACGGGCGGGTTCACCATCACGGTACGGGGTAGCGGCGCGGGAGGTGCCATGGTCACCGGTGGAGTCCAGCAGCCGTCGGGCGCGACCCGTCCGCATCCGTCCGACCTCGCCGCCGGGCCGATTTCCGCCGGGCTCGCCGCCGACCTGCACGCCCTGACCCGGGCCGTCGCCGTCGTAACGACCGAACCTCGTTGGCGCGATACCGTGCTGCTGCGCCTGCGTCCGGTCCGGCGGGACTTCGCCGAGCACGTGCGGGTCACCGAGGGGTCGGCCGGCCTCTATCGGGAACTGCTCACCCACTCGCCCCGCCTCGACCACGGCATCCGGCTGCTGACCCGGGAGCACGCCGCGATCGTCGCCGCGATCCTGGCCGTGCAGCGGGTCGCGGAACGGCCCGAGGCCAGCCCCGACGAGCTACGCCACTTCACGGGTCACCTGCTGGGGGTGCTCGCCCGGCACCGGCGTCGTGGCGCGAACCTGCTGTGGCAGGCGTACCAGACGGATCTGGGTGGCGAGACCTGAGCCGACGCCGGAACCGACGCCGCGGCGGCACCGTCGAACCCGGCATGCGTCGACCGGTCCTGCTGCTCGTTCTGCCCCTGCTGTCCATGGTGGCCTGCGCCACGCCCGGCCTCGGCCCCGCCGCCGATTCCGCCGTCGGCCCCACCGCGTCGACCCACCGTGCGTTCGACGACCGGGCCGCCGCGGTCGCTGCGGCCTGGCGGCCCGGTCCCGGTTGGATTGACGGGTACGTCCCTCTCCAGGCCCCGACCGTGCTCACCGGCGATCCGCGTTTCACCCCGGACACCGAGACGGCCTTCCGATCCGGCTGGTACCGCGCGCAGGTCGCCATCCCGTCGACCGGTGTCAGTGGCGAGATCCGTTTTCCGGACGGCCGGTTGACCCTGCCGCTCATCAGCGCCGCCGAGGCGTACCGGCAGCTCGCCCAGGGCGACCCGCTGCCCTGCCCGGGTCGGCCGAAGCGGCCCGGACTACCGACCCCCGGCGGTCCCACGGTCGAGCCCGGGCCGGACGGTTGGGCCACCAGCACGACGCAGACGGCCTGCCTCCCGCTGACCGTCACCGGGGTGACCCTCGGCACCGTGCCCGTCCGTACGAGTCGGGGCGAGGCGCAGGTCCCGGCGTGGCTGTTCACGGTGGAGGAGTTGGCCACCCCGGTGGCCCAGCTCGCCGTCGCGCCGACGGCGGTCACACCGGTCCCCTCGGTGTCCCCACCGACGCAGCCGCCACCGGACGGCGTGGTCGCCGCACAGGACCTCGTGGCGGTGGACGGCGCACGACTGACCGTCCGCCTGGGCGTCGGCTCCTGTGACACGGGCATCAGCCCGCTGGTGTCGGAACGGCCGGACGTGGTGGTGGTCGGCGGCACGGTCACCCGCTCCACCGGCGTCTGCAACGCCATGCTCAAGCTGCAGCCGGTCACCGTCACCCTGGACGCGCCGCTGGGGGCACGGCCCGTGCTGGATGTCGTCAACGGCGCTCCGCTGTCGATCGCCCCGCGGTGACGACGCCCCGTACGCCGGTCAGAGGATCGTGGGCACGTCGGTGCTGATCGGCACCGGCAGTACGGTGGGACCCCCGGCGCGCAGCCCGGCCGCGAGGGCCGCGCCGAACTCGTCGGGGGTTCGCACCACCTCGGTGGCGCAGCCGTAGCCGGCCGCGATGGCCGTGACGTCCAAGCCCGGCAGGTCCAGCCCGGGCACCCCCGGTGTGTCCTTCAGCTCGGCGAACGCCTTGAGGATCGCGTACTGCTGATTGATCGGCACGACGACCACGACGGGCAGGGACAGGCGCGCGGCGGTCCAGAGCGCCTGTACGGAGTAGTGGAACGAGCCGTCGCCGATCACCGCGACCACCGGCCGGCCGCGCCCGGTGTCCCGTTCGGCCAGGGCCACCCCGATCGCGGCCGGCAGGCCGTAGCCGAGGCCGCCGCTGGCCATCGTGAAGTACGACGCCGGTCGGGTGATGCGCAGGTTGCGGCGCAGCGCGGCCAGGTTGGACGGTGACTCCTGGACCAGCACGCCGTCGGCCGGCCAGTGCGCGGCCAGCGCGGCGAACATCGCGTCGGCGCTCAGCGGCACGGTGACCGCCGGCGGCGGCGGGACGGACCGGGGTGCCGGCGGCTGCCGGCCGGCGGCCGGCACCAGGTCGAGCAGGGCGGTGAGGGCCAGTCCGGGGTCGCTGAGCAGGCTGTCCCCGACCGGGGCTCGGGCGGCCTCGTCCGGGTCGTCCGTGACGTGCAGCAGCCGGGCGCCCTCCGGCAGGTGGTTGCCCGGCACGTGCGGGTAGTAGCGGAACACCGGGGCGCCGACGACCAGGACGGTGTCGTGCCCGTGCAGCGCCTCGGCGAGCGGCCCGATGGCGAACGGCAGGACGCCCCGGAACTGTGGGTGGTCCTCCGGGAAGACGCCCCGCTCCGGTGCCGGTGCCGACCAGACCGGTGCGGCAAGTCGCTCGGCCAGCGCGACGGCCGCCGGCCAACTGCCGGAGCGGTCCACGCCGGGGCCGAACACCAGGACCGGGTCGCGGCTGTCGGCCAGCACCCGGGCGAACATCTCCAACCGCTGCGGGTCCGGCCCGAAGCGGGTCGCCACCGAGCGCGCCGCGGGCGGCGTCTCGGCGGGCTTGGCCCAGTCGTCCATCGGCAGGGAGAGGAAGACCGGACCGACCGGGGGCTGTACGGCGGTCGCGTACGCCCGCAGCAGCGCCGCCGGGATGTCCTGCGCGCGGACCGGCTCGTAGCTCCACTTGACGTACGGCTCGGGCAGCTCGACGGCCCGTCGGTTGGTCAGCCGGGGCTCCAGCAGCAGCATCTCCCGGGTCTGTTGACCGGCGGTGACGATCAGTGGCGTCTTGTTGTGCCAGGCGGTCACCAGGTTGCCCATCCCGTTGCCCATGCCCGGCGCGGTGTGCAGGTTGACGTGCGCGGGCCGGCCGGCGGCCTGGGCGTACCCGTCGGCCATCGCCACGGCCGTGGCCTCGTGCAGCGCGTGGACGTAGTGGAAGTCGGCCGGGAAGTCCTGCAGGAACGGCTCCTCGGTGGAGCCGGGGTTGCCGAAGACGGTGGTCATGCCCAGGGTGCGGAGCACGTCGTACGTCGCGTCCCGGACCGTTGCCATCGTCGCCTGCCTCCGCTCGCGCGCAGGGGCGACCGTGGGCCGCCCTCCCGATCAGCCGAATCTATCGGGATGTGACAGACCTTTCGGGCTTTTCCGGCGTCCGGGGAGGTCGTCCGGGAGCGCTCAGGGGAGCGTGAAGGGCAGTTTGATGCCGTCCAACGCCCGACCACACGCGCAGTCCTGCTCGGCGGGGAGCGCGGCCAACGCGTCCAGCAGCACGTCCCGCAGCCGGTCGGTGTTGGCCGCGAACACCCGGAACACCTCCTCCTGGGTCACCGTCTCGCCCGCCTGCACCCCGGCGTCCAGGTCGGTGATCAGCGCGATGGAGGAGTAACAGAGCGCCATCTCCCGGGCGAGCACCGCCTCCGGGTGGCCAGTCATGTTGACGACAGTGCCGCCGATCGACGCGTACCAGCGGGACTCGGCACGGGTGGAGAACCGGGGGCCCTCGACCACCACCACGGTCCCGCCGTCCACCGCCGTGACGTCCCGCCCGGCCGCCGCCGTGAGCAGGGCGTGCCGGCCCTTCGGGCAGTACGGGTCGGCGAACGGCACGTGCACCGCGCCCTCGTCGTAGTAGGTCTGCACCCGTCCGCTGGTGCGGTCGACGAGTTGGTCCGGCACCACGAACGTGCCCGGGCCCAGCTCCGGGCGTAGCCCGCCGACCGCGCACGGCGCCAACACCTGTCGTACGCCGAGCGAGCGCAGCGCCCACAGGTTGGCCCGGTACGGGATTCGGTGCGGTGGGAACCGGTGGTCGGAACCGTGCCGGGGCAGGAACGCGACCCGTCGCCCGGCCACCTCCGCGATGGTCACCGCGTCCGACGGTGGGCCGTAAGGGGTGCCCAGCTCATGGGGGGTGCCGTCGAGGAGCGCGTACAGCCCCGAGCCGCCGATCACCGCGAGGTCCGCCGTCGGTGCCATAGAACCTCCGTCGCAACTGTCCGATCACCCGCCGCTCAGACCTTAGCCAGCGCCCGGGACGCAGGCTATGGTGCCAGGCATGGCGTTGACAGCGCGGCTGATACCGATGCACCGTGCGGAGGCGGCGGATGACGGATCCCGGGTGCGGGCTCACGGCTGACGGGTAGGTGGGATGCAGGGAGAGGGCCAGGCGATCGGCGGACGAGCGATGGAGTTGATGACCGGGCGGCTGCTGGTCGCGACTCCGGCGCTCAAGGACCCGAACTTCGACCGTACGGTGGTGCTGCTGGTCGCCCACGAGCCGGGCGGCGCGCTCGGCGTCGTCCTGAACCGGGCGACCGAGGTGCCGGTGGCCGAGGTGCTGGGCGACTGGAGCGACCTGGCTCGCCACCCGGCGGTGCTCTTCGAGGGTGGCCCGGTGCAACCCGACTCGGCGATCTGCCTGGCCCGGATGCGGCAACCGCTACGGCGACTCAAGGGCTTCCACCAGGTGTCCGGGGCGGTCGGCACGATCGACCTCTCCGTCGACCCGGAGAAGCTGCGCGAGAGCATCGGAGGCATCCGGGTGTTCGCCGGCTACTCCGGCTGGGGCAGCGGCCAGTTGGAGCAGGAGATCGCCGACGGGTCCTGGTTCGTGCTGGACGCCCTGCCCGGCGACGCCTTCGTCGACCGCCCCGACGACCTGTGGCCGATGGTGCTGCGCCGGCAGGGCGGGATGATGGCCGCCGTCGCCCACTTTCCGCCGGACGTGGCGCTGAACTGACCCGGCCCCGGTGGGGACCCCGCGAGATGACCATGCGGGCGGGTCTGTGTATAGTTTCCCAGTGCCCGGGCGACCGGGGCGAGGCAAGGGGCCGTGGCGCAGCTGGTAGCGCACCACACTGGCAGTGTGGGGGTCAGGGGTTCGAGTCCCCTCGGCTCCACCCTTGTTTGTGCAGCTCAGCGGCTTGGTCGGGGATACCGATCAGGCCGCTGAGCTGTTTCGCGTGGTACCTCGCCCGATCGGGGCGCTCAGGGGAGTCTGCGGCGGAACTGTCGGTAGCCGGACGATGAAGGTCGCCCCGGCGCCGGGCCGGCTGTCGGTGGAGATCGTCCCGCCGTGGCTGGTGACCACCTCCTTCACCAGGGCCAGGCCCAGACCGAAGCGGCGGTCCGCGGCCCCGGCGCCGCGGTGGAAACGGTCGAAGAGGTGTGACGCGTCGGCGGGGTCGAAGCCGGCTCCGCTGTCCATGACCACCAGGTCCGCGCTCCGGCGCGAGGTGTGCAGTGCGACGTCGATGCGACCGCCGGTCGGGGTGTGGGTGAGGGCGTTGGCGAGCAGTTCGCCGACCACGCGGCGCAGGGCCGAGGCGATGCCGCAGACGAGAACCGGGGTGTCCGGGACGGTCATGTGCAGCTGGACGCCCTGCTCCCCGGCGCGGTCGGCCTCGCAGTCGACGGCCTGGGCGGTGAGGAGGGCCAGGTTGACGGGCTCGGCGGGGTGCCGGTCGACCGGGGTGGCGGCGAGGCGGGCAGAGAGCAGGAGCTCGTCGACGATCTCACCGAGCCGGCCGGTGGTCTCGATCAGGCGGTCGTAGTCGGCACGGTCGGCGCCGGCGCGGCGGGCCAGGATCTGGGCGCGGGTGTGTACCTGAGCGATGGGGGTGCGCAACTCGTGGCTGGCGTCGGCGACGAACCGGCGTTGCCGGCCGAGCGCCTCGGCGAGCGGCGCCACGGCTCGGCGGCCCACGGCGATGCCCGTGAGCGCTGCCGCGGCGAGGCCGACGATCGCGGCGAGGAGGAAGGCGGCGAGCAGGTGACGCCGGTCGGATAGCTGGAAACGCGCGTCGAACACCGCTTGCACGACTCCCGTGCCGCGGGGCTGGGTGCGGACGTAGTAGGTCGTGCCGTTGCGGTCGACCTTGTCGCTGTGGACCTGGCCGTCGAGGGCCGCCGCGTCGATGGCGGACCGCAGGGGGAAGCCCGGCGGGGGCGGGTTCCGGCCCAGGTCGATGCGGCCGCCGTCGGACAGGATGATCCAGCTGCAGGCCGGCGGTCCGTTGATGGTGCCGTGGACCACGCCGTAGCTGAGCTCGCGTTCGATCTGTTCGTGCTGGTTGTGCAGCAGAGCGACGTAGGAGATGGCGGCGCCCAGGGCGAGTAGCGCCGTCATCGTGAGTCCGACGAGCAGGCTGACCCGAGCCCTGGCCCGGCGCAGCATGGTGTCCTCGAAACTCACAGGGTCCCCAGCTTGTAGCCGAGACCGTGGACGGTCCGGATCACCGAGCGGCCGAGCTTGCGGCGCAGGTAGTAGACGTACGTGTCGACCAGGGACGCCGCGGCGGCCTCGTCGAAGACCCGGCTGCGCAACTCGGAGCGGGAGTGGACGGTGAGCGGCCGGGCCGCGAGCACCCGGAGCAACTCGAACTCGCGTGCGGAGAGGGCGACCCGGGTGCCGTCGGGCAGGACGGCGTCGCGGGCGGAGAGGTCGAGCTGGCCCGACCCGAATCGCAGCACCTCGGTGGAGTCGGTGGTCCGGCGGCAGAGTGCCCGGATTCGGGCGCTCAGCTCGTCCAGGTCGAAGGGCTTCGTGAGGTAGTCGTCGGCGCCCGCGTCGAGGCCGGCGACCCGGTCCTCGATGGTGCCGAGCGCGGTCAGCAGCAGCGCCCGGGCGGCCACCGCCCGGGAGCGCAGCCGCACGACCAGGTCCAGCCCGTCGAGGGCGGGTAGGCGTCGGTCGATCACCATCACGTCGTACGGCCGGGTGAGCCCCAGGTGCAGACCGCGCTGGCCGTCGGGGGCCTGGTCGACGACGTATCCCTCGCCGGTCAGCGTCTCGGCCACCATCCCGCGTAGCTCCGAGTCGTCCTCGACGAGCAGGAGTCGATTCATGTATAGATAGTGACACCGGCAGATCGAGATGTCTCTATGTCTCGGAAAACTTGTCGTCGCAAACAACAATCTACGGGGTTCCGGCGGTGACGAGCGAGGGCGCAGCGGCGCGAGTGCGGGCCTCGCGCCGCTCGATCCAGCTCAGCAGCGGTGTCGTCATCAGCGTCGTGATGAGCGCGACCAGCACCAACACCGTGAAGAGCGACGGGTTGACGATGCCCGCCTCCAGACCCACGTTGAGCGCGATCAGCTGCATCAGGCCACGGGCGTTCATCAGGGCGCCGACGCGCAGGGCGACCCCGTTCGGCTCACCGCGCATCCGGGCCGCGGCCCAGCAGGCGCCGTACTTGCCGGCGATCGCCACGGCCACACACGCGGCGGCGAATCCGAGGACGGCGGGATTGCCCAGCAGCGCGAACTCGGTGCGCAGCCCGGAGTAGGTGAAGAACAGCGGCAGGAACACCGTCGCGGCGATCGGCGACAGCGTGTCGACCACCTTGTCGGTCTGCTCGGAGCGCGGCATCACCACGCCGACCGCGAAGGCGCCGAAGACCGCGTAGAGCCCGATCTCGTCGGTGTACCAGGCGACCAGGAAGAGCAGCGCCACCGTGCCGAGCAGCCGCGCGCGGTCGCCCGGGAACCCCATCACGTAGCCGGTCACCCGCCGCCCACCCAGCCACAGCGCCACCCCGAACAGCACCGCGCCACCCGCGGTGACCAGGGCCGGGCCGGCTTCGCCCGAGGCGAACGCCAGCACCACCGCCAGCATGATCCACGCGACCATGTCGTCGATCGCGCCGCTGGCCAGGGCGAGCATCCCATGCCGGGTACCGGTCTGGCCGCGCTCGGTGATTATCCGGGCAAGCATCGGAAAGGCCGTGATCGCCAGTGCCACGCCGACGAACGCCGCGGACACGCCGAGCGACACGTCGTCCGCACGGATCGGTACGAAGCCCGCCACGCCCAGGACCAGCAGGATGCCCAACACCAGCGGCGCGGTGACACCCGCGAGCGACACCGCTCCCGCCGTGCCGGCGAGATTGTTCAGCCGGTGGGAGGTGAAGGCGTATCCGGCCTGGAACATGAACAGCACCAGGCCGACCTGGCCGACCACGTACAGGATCGGCAGCAGCGGCGCGGGAAAGAGCGCGGCCTGCGCGCCCGGCCAGAGCAGGCCGAGCAGCGACGGGCCGAGCAGCACCCCGGCGAGCATCTCGCTCACGACGGCGGGCTGGCCCACCTTGCCGAGGAGCCAGGCGACCAGCTTGCAGAAGAGCAGGATGACCGCGACCGCGATGAAGAACCGCGGGGCGAGTTGAGTGGGCGTCACGAGCCGACCTCCTCGAAGAATCGGGTGCACAATTTCTGTCGTCGGGCGTCGACGACCATCCACGTCCCGCAGACCAGTTGCTTCACCGAGCGGCCCACGTCGAAGAGCCGGTCGCGCTGCCGCATGAGAGCGAGCCGCTTGCGGCCGGGCCCCGGAAGGCCCCGGGGCGTCAGGTACGCCGGACCGCGACTGGGCAGCGACCGGGTGTGCGCTGCCGACGAGCTGACCGAGAAGCGCCGTAGCACCTCCCGGGTCGCCGCGCGGAGCTGGACCGGTGCCGCGCCGCGCGCTGGACAGGCCCGGTTGGCGTTCACGCCGTACGGGATGAAGTGCGCGTCCTGCCGACGCAACGACAGCCAGCGGTCCGGGTCGAACTCGTCGTCGGCGGCGGGACCGGTGCGTTGGTACGCCGGGTAGTTGAAGAGCAGCACCGATCCGGTGGGGAGGGCGTGATCTCCCACGGTGATAGGTCCGGAGGTGATCCGGTGTGCGATACCGAACAGCGGATACACGCGGAGCGTCTCGTCGATGATCCGGTCGAGGGAGTCGTCCGACGTGTCCTCGACGGACCGGGCGCACAGCAGGATGTGTGTCATGGCCTCCGACATCTGCACCACGGCCGTGTTGAAGAACGCGCCCTGCAGGTACCAGGCGGTCTCCAGGGCGGTGAAGGGCGGCGGCAGCACGACCGGGCACGTCCCCGCGTCGATCCGGTCCAGCAGGTAGCGGGTCAGCCGATCCCGCCGGGACATGTGCCGCAGACCCATCCCCTTCAGCGCGGTGACCACGTCGTCCGCGTTCGCCACGACGAGGTCCCGCACCTCGCGCGGGCAGGCCGCGCCGAACACCAGCTCGTACGAGACCTCGGCCCAGATCGGCATCATCAGGTCCCGGAGCCGTACGTGGCTGATCCGGTCGGTCGGAAGAGCGTCGAGGATCCGCCGGGTCGCGGCCGTCGCCAGTTCGTCGGAGCGCGGGTGGGGGACGGCCAGCACCTGACGTGTCGTCCGCGCGACCGTCTTGTACCGCTCACCGGGCTCAAGGTGCTCCTGATGCATGTGCGGGCCGGGCGCGAGCCAGTACCAGAACAGGTCCGACAGGCCCGCCCCGCGGCTGCGCCCGTCGGCGGCCGGGTCGCTGTAGACCCGCTCGAAGTCCTCCGGCCCCACCAGCGGCCCGGGGATGGGAACGCCCTCGGTCCCATTGACCCGTTGGAAGATCCACTCTCGGAGGTCGACCACGGCCTTCACCGGGTCACCACCACATCCGGCGTCAGGTCGGCCGGTCGCCGCGCTCCGGCCAGGGCGAGGGCATGATCCAGCTCGCCTGTGATCCGTTCGAGCACCTCCCGTACGCCCACCGACCCGGCCGCCGCGAGCCCCCGCACCACCGGCCGCCCCACCAGCACCGCCCGCGCTCCGAGCGCCAGCGCGACCACCACGTCGGTGCCGCCGCGCACACCCCCGTCGAGCAGCACCGGAAGCTGCCCCTGCACGGCTGCCACCACCGCGGGCAGCGCGTCGAGCGTGGGAACCGTCCCGTCGAGCTGTCGTCCGCCGTGGTTGGACACGATCACACCGGCGGCACCGTGCTGGACCGCGAGGCGGGCGTCCGCGGGATGCAGGATTCCTTTGAGCAGGATCGGTAGTCCCGTGACACCGCGCAGCCACCCGATCCGGTCCCACCCCGCCGTCGCGTCCATCGCGATCGAACGCACCCGCCCTGTCGCGTCGCGCATGTTCTCGCAGGCGTAGCCGGGCGGCAGGTCCGTGAAGCCGTTGCGTTGGTCACGCTCGCGCCTTCCGAACACCGGAGAGTCCACGGTCACCACCAGCGCCTGGCAGCCCGCCGATTCGGCGCGCTTGACCACGTACTCCGTGAAGTCGAGGTCGGGTTGCGGGTACAGCTGGAACCACAGCGTCCCGCCGGCCGCCGCGATCTTCTCGACCGGTTGGGTGGCGGCCATGCTCACCACCATCGCCGTGCCGGCCGCCGCAGCCCCCCGCGCGGTGGCCACCTCGCCCTCGGGATGCGCGAGCCGATGGAAGGCCGTCGGAGCGACCAGCACCGGTGCGGCCAGCGACGTACCGGCCACCGTGGTCCGCAGGTCGCGCTCGCCGGTCGCCCGGAGCACCCGGGGCACGAGCCACCGTCGCGCGAAGGCCTCCTCGTTGCCGGCCAGGGTGCGCTCCCGCCCGGCGCCGCCCTCGAAGAAGTCCTGGTGGACGGGGTCCATGTCAGCCCTCGGCACCGGACAGGCAACGGCGGAGGAACTCCTCGAGTGGCCCAACGTGGACGTCCGGCCGATCCCACCGGTTCTCCAGGTTCTCGGCAAGGTGGTGGGTGCTGATCAACTGGCCATCGCGGTGGTAACGGACCACCGGGTGCAGGTACGCCGCGTCGTGCGCCTGCCCCACGACATCCTGGGCGACCCGGGACACGGTGATGTCGAACGGGTCGACCTGGTCGTGGTCGGGCCCGTACTCCAGCGTGACGACGAATGCCTGGTCGTACTCGTGGTCGGCGGTGTGCAGGCCCGTCGACACGAGGTAGTCCACCGGCACCTCCTCGTGGTACCGGGCCTCGTCTCCGGCGACGGTGAGCACGTCGGCGAGGAACCCGAACTGCTGCCACAGGGCCGAGCTGCGGTTGACCCTTGCGATGACGGCCGCGGTCATGGCCGCCGGCTCGGCGGCGAGCCTGTCCGACGGCCAGTCCGTGGCGTCGTACCGGCGGGAGAGGATCCGGTGCAGAGCGCGTACGGCGTAGCGGAAGCCGTGCACGAAACCGCTCGTGGACTTCTTGAAGTCGCGTACCTGCGAGATCGTCCCGGCGAAGAACAGCCCCGGCACGTTCACCGACTCCCACGCTTCGGTCTGGGCCGGGAATCGGTCCCTGATGGCGAGCTGGGGTCGGGCCGAGGAATCGAAGATCGAGGCATCGAACCGGAATCCGGTACACGCCAGCACCCGGTCGTAGTGCAGTTCCTTCACGACCTCGTTGGCCCGGGAGAAGCTGAACGTGACTTTGTACCCCGTACCGTCGCGCTCGATGCTCTTGATCGTGCCGTCGAGGATCGCGTTCGCGGACTTGAGCTGATAGGTGTCCAGGAAGTTGTTGTTCACCGCGCGCAGGTGCCCGACGTAGTGGGTACGCCACGCCATCCGGACCGAGCTGGGCCCTGCGACGTGGATCAGTGTCGTGGTCTCCATGAGGCTGTCGGCGGTCTCGAAGGCGGAGTTGCCCTTGCCGATGATGAGAACCTTCTGGTCGAGATAGTCACGCGGCTCGACGCTCATCACGTCGTACCCCTCGGCCAGCTCGAATCCGGCGATGTCCGGCTCGTAGGTCTTCGAGACGCCGGTGGCGACGATCACCGCGCGGGCCTCCCAGCGCCGCTCGCCGGCCTCGACCGTGAAGACGTCGTCGTGCTTGGACACCCGGGTCACCCGGGTGCCGTACCTGACCTTGACGCCCGTCTTCGCGGCGAAGTCCGCGAGGTAACGCACCATCACGTCGGCATCCGGGAAGTACCGCTCGGTGTACTGCGTGAACAGCAGCGCCGGATCGTCGGTGAGCAGGGAGTTCCAGTCGAGCCGCAGATTCAGCTCAGGATCGTCCGTGCCGGTGTGCGGCTTGTTGATCGAGATGAGTGTCCGGTGCCGCGGATAGGTGGCGAAGAATGCCCCCGGCCCGTCGGCGCCCTCCAGCACCAGATAGTCGCGCGTGCCGTCGGCTTCGAGCAGGGCGGCGAGCTGAAGACCGGCCGGACCGGCCCCGATGATCAGGTAATCAAGCATCACGGCGCTCACCGTACGAGTCGGAAATCAGAGATTTTTCAAGCTCTTCCAGAATCGCGACCGCCGTTCGTACGTCCCCGTCGAGTGGTCGGTCCGGGTCGACCGGGGGTATCGCCTCCTCCAGGGCCCGCAGAGCACGGTCGCAGCCCACCGCCGTCGGGCGGCGCGCTCCGACATGCACCGCCTGGCGCAGACCCAGTCCGAGCGAACCGGTGATCAGGCGCAGGAGTTCCGCCTGGTCCAGGGCGCGGAGCGCGGCCTGGGTGCCGAGCGGGATGACGTCCTGGTTGTGCAGGTTGGTGGGGAGGCTCTGCGCGCTCGCGGGCACGGTGTCCCGTCTGATCTCGGTGATGAGCGCCGTCGACGCGAGCTGGACGCCCTGTAACCCGTGCTGCTGCCCCGGCCCCGCCGCGAGCATCGGCGGCAGCCCGCCGTTGCGACCCGGATCCACCAGCAGGTCGAGCTGGCGCTCCGCGAGGTTGCCGATCTGGGCGATCACCATGGACAGGACGTCGGCGGCGAAGGCGGCGGGCTGACCGAAGAAGTTACCGCCGTGCACGACCTTGTCGTCGTCCGGAAAGAACAGCGGGTTGTCGCTCACCCCGCCGAGGTCGGCCGCCACGACGCCGTCCACGTAGCGCAGGGCGTCCTCGGCCGCTCCGAGCAACTGCGGCGCGCAGCGGATGCTGTACGGCTCCTGCAGGGGTCTGCTGCCGGACGGCCGCAGCCCGGCACAGGTCGCCCGCATCGCGGCGCCGACGTCGATGGCGCCGGAGTGGCCGTAGGCGGCCAGCAGGGCGGGGTCGAGGAACTGCGGGTCGCTGCCGAGCAGGTCCGCGAGGAGGCACGTCAGCGTCTGGACCACACGGTGCGCGGTGCGGACCCGGGCCAGGGCGAGGGTCAGCGCCGCGGTGGTCAGCGACGTGCCGTTGACGAGCGCGAGCGCGTCCCGGCCGTCGAGCGGCAGCGGCTCCAGCCCGGCCTTCGTCAGCGCGTCCCCGGCAGGCATCCGGACGCCGTCCACATAGGCGTGTCCACGGCCGCGCAGCGCCTGGGCGGCGGCACCGAGCGGGATCAGATCGCCGCTGGCGCCCACCGAGCCGAGCCGGGGCATCGCCGGCGTGAACGTCGTGCCGAGCATGGCCGCGAGCGCGTCGATCACGTGCGGCGAGACCCCGGACGCGCCCCGGGCCAGGGACCAGGCGCGGACCAGCAGCGTCGCGCGTACGACATCCGGGGCGAGGTCGGGTCCCTGACCCGCGCCGAGGTGGGCGAGGGTGTTGTCGGCCTGGTCGCGTTGGTCGGCTCGGCCCGCGTACCCCACCAGCGCCCCGAAGCCGGTGGTGGCGCCGTAGATGGCCCGGTCGTCGCCGAGTGCCTTGCCGAGGAACGTCCGGCCGCTCGTCACCCGGCCGCGCACCTCGTCGCTGATCACGAGCGCGACCGGGCCGGCCGCGAGGCGCAGGTCGGCGGGGCGCAGCGGTGCTGCCAGATCCACCTGAATCGTCATGGAACCGGATGCTAGAAACAGTTTCTCAGAGCGCTCTGAAATCGCCTCAGTACATTTCGCCGCATGACGCACGATTGCCTGATCATCGGAGCCGGACCGGCGGGTTTGCAGCTCGCGGCCCTGCTCGAGCGCGACGGTCACGACTATGTGGTGCTGGAGGGCGGCCCCCGTCCGGGCATGTTCTTCGAGACCTATCCCCGGCACCGCCAGTTGATCTCGATCAACAAGGTGTGGACCGGCTCGGCGGACCCCGAGTTCAATCTACGGTCGGACTGGAACTCGCTGCTGTCCGACGATCCGGCGCTGCTGTTCAAGAACTACAGCACGCGTTACTTCCCCGCCGCTGAGGATCTGGTGCGTTATCTCGCCGACTTCGCGCGAGGTCTGCGCGTCCGTTACGACACCCGGGTAACGGCGGTGTCGAAGACCGGTGACGTGTTCACGGTGCAGGCCGGCGACCAGGTCTTCAAGGCCCGCAGAGTCGTCGTCGCCACCGGCGTCTCCCAGCTCTACGTGCCGCCGATCGAGGGCGTGGAACTGGTCGAACGCTACGACACGGTGAGCGTCGACCCCGCCGATTTCGTCAACCAGCGGGTGTTGATCGTCGGTAAGGGCAACTCGGCATTCGAGACCGCTGACGCGCTGATCGAGACCGCCGCGACGATTCATGTCGCCGGACCGCACTCCATCAGGCTGGCCTGGCAGACCCATTACGTCGGTCACCTGCGCGCGGTGAACAACAACTTCCTGGACACCTATCAGTTGAAGTCGCAGAACGCCGTCCTGGACGGCACGGTGGAGCGGATCAGTCAGCGGGAGGGCGGCGGGTACCGGGTGCTCTTCCGGTACGCCCGGACGGTCGAGAATCTGCGCGAACTCGAGTACGACCGGATCATCCTCTGCACCGGGTTCCGCTTCGACGCGTCCCTCTTCGCCGAGTCGGCCCGGCCGGAGTTGGTCATCAACGATCGGTTCCCGGCGCAGACCCCGGCCTTCGAGTCGGTGAACGTTCCCGGCCTCTACTTCGCCGGCACCCTCAGTCAGCAGCGTGACTTCAAGAAGTCCACGAACGGCTTCATCCACGGCTTCCGCTACGCCACCCGGGCACTGCACCACATCATCCGCGAGCGGCACCACGGTGAGCCCTGGCCGTCCCGGCAGGTCGCGCTGACGCCGGAGGCGATCGCCGCCTCGATCATCGCCCGGATCAACGTGACCTCGGCGCTGTGGCAGCAGTTCTCGGTGCTCGGCGACGTGATCACGGTCGAGGGCGAGGCCGCCCGCTACCGGCAGGAGGTGCCGGTCGCCTATCTGCGGGACGCGGAGCCGGACGTGTTCGCGCTCGTGATCACCCTCGAGTACGGCCCCGACCACGACCACGTCGACCCGTTCGACATCACCGTGCCGCGCCCGGCCGAGAACGACGCGACGGCCGCCCAGGACGCCACCTACCTCCACCCGGTGGTGCGGGTGTGGCGCGACGGGCAGGTCGTCGCCGAGCACCACCTGGCGGAGAACCTGGAGAACACCTGGGACCTGCCGACCGTGCATCAGCAGCCCCTTGAGGTCTTCGTCAAGGGTGTCCTCGCCGATGCCCGCTGACGTCTGGCCGCAACCAGTCCTGGACCTCCTGAGCGCCGGCGGGGACCGGCCGGTCTTCGAGGACGGGCCGGTCGTCACGACCGCGTCGGAGATGGCGGGGCTGATCCGGCGTATCGCGGCCGGGCTGCGCTCGTGCGGCGCGGGGCCGGGCGTGGGTGTCACGCTCGACCTGCCGGTCACCGCTGCGGCCTTCGCCGCCACGGTTGCCGCCTTCGCCGTGGGCGCGCGGGTGTCCGGGTGGCGTGCGGACCTGAGCCCGGCACAACTGTCCGGCTCCCTCGTGGTCGACCCGACTCGGCTGGCCTCGTTCACCGAGCAGCCTGACGACGGGCTGGCACTCGTCGCGGCGGGACGGGACGAGGATCCCGCACGGATCATCTGGACCAGTGGGAGCACGGGAACACCGAAGGGCGTGGTCCAGACCTACGCCGCCATGTCGGCGTCCTGGGTCCCGTACCCGGACCGGTGGCCCCCGGCCGTCGCCGAACTGGCCACCCGGATGCAGCGCTACCTGGTCTTCGGCTCGCTGGCCAGTCAGGTGATGCTGGAGTACGGCATCCTCTCCCTCGTGGCGGGCGGCACCCTCGTCGTGGCGCCCCGGCCGGTCTTCCCGGACGCCCTGGTCGAACACCGGGCCACGGCGAGCGTGATCACGGTCGGCAAGCTGCACCAGTTGATCCGGGACCAGCGCTCCCACCCGGTGGACCTGCGTCACCTGCGGGCGCTGATGGTCTCCGGCTCGCCCCTCGCGCCGGGCCGACTGGCCGAGGCGCTCGACGTGCTGGGTCCGGTGCTCTTCCACGGCTACGGCCAGACCGAGACGTCGATGATCGCGATGGTGACCCCCGCCGAGATGCTGACCGACCCCGCCACCCTCGCCACGGTCGGCCGCCCGGCCGTGGAGGTCGCTCTTCGCGACGGGGAGATCTACGTCCGCACACCCGCGCAGGCATCGTCGTACTGGCAGGACCCGGACGAATCGGCCGAGGTGTTCGTGGACGGCTGGGTGCGGACCCGTGACCTGGGTGAACTCGACGCCGACGGTTACCTGCGGCTGCTCGGGCGCACCCGGGACGTGATCATCATCAACGCGCAGTTGGTCCATGCTGGAGCGGTGGAGCGGGCGCTCGCCGCTGACCCCACGATCGCCGAGGCGTACGTCGTCGGCGATTCGGACGAGGCGACCGGCGAGGCCGTGCACGCCTTCGTGGTGCCGGCGGCCGGGAGGACACCCGATCCGGACCTGCTGCGCAAGCTCGTGGCCGCACAGGTGGGCGACCTCGCGGTGCCGCGCACCGTCACGGTCATCGACCGGGTCCCGCTCGCCGCCAGCGGCAAACCCGACAAGAGTCAACTCCGACAGCTCCGGTAGCGGAGTTGCGCGAGACGCCCTGACCGAGGCGGCGGTCAGGGCGTCTCGCCGTCGGGCTACTGGCCGAAGCGCGCCCGGATGTCGTACTCGTAGGACGCCTTCTGCCAGATCACCGAGAAGCGGCCGGTCGGGCTGGACGCCGGCTGCGCGTACCGCCCGTCGGGGGCGATGATCTCGTCGGTCCCGAACGTGCCGTCCTGGCCGACCGTCCGGGCGTGCACCTGCGTGGTGGAGACGTCCGGGCCCCAAGCCTGCCAGGTGACCAGGCCGTCGCCGTCGTCGTCCAGGGCGACCTTCGGCCAGTCGCCGACGCCGAGCCGGGTGACCGTGCCGAGCACTCCGGTGGAGGAGATCGAGCGGGCGAAGACCTGGATACCCTCGGGAGTCCAGCGGCCCCAGGTCAGCACCGCGTCGCCGTCGAGATCGCCGGCGAGTTCGTCGAAGAGGCTCAGCTCGTGGGCGGCCGGCGAGACGCTGAGGACGCTGCCCAACGTGTCGGCGTGGCTGTAGTGCCGGGCCCGCAGGCGGGGCGGCTCACCCGCCTTGGACCACCGGTAGCTGATCACCGCATCGCCGTCCCGGTCCACGGCGAGCGAGACGCTGGCGTACCTAACATCGGTGGCCCGTCCGGCGATGACGCGCAGCGGCGCGACCCCCTCCGGGCGGACCCGACGCGCGACGACGCGCTCGTAGCTCTCCGTCCAGGCGACGACGGCGGTCCCGGCGCGGTCGACGCCCACTACCGGCTGGTCCACGCCGACACCGAGGGTCAGCTCGGGGCCGAGGGAGCTGTCCGCGCCGAAGTAGCGGGCCTTCGTCGTGTACGCGCCGTCGCGGATCTCGGTCCAGGTGACCAGCGCCAGCCCTGACGGGTCGACCGCGACGGCCGGACTCACCCCGTGCCACGTGGCGATCATCTGCAGCGGACCCAGCTCGCCGGTGGCGGACACCCGCCGGCCGGCCACGAGGCCGTCCTGCGTCCACACCACGGCCGAGTCGCCGTCGTCGTCGGACGCGACCTTGGGCCAGAAGGCGGACGCGCCGAGCGGCGAGAGCGTCTGGACCGGGCCGGCTGTGCCGTCGACCGAGACGAGCTGCGCCTTCACCTGGTCGTTGCAGCTACTCGCGTTGTTGTCGCAGCCCGCCCAGGCGAGCAGCGAGTCGCCCTGCCGGTCGACCGCCACGAAGGGCTGGTCCAGCCCGCTCCAGCCGGGCTCCGACACGACCTGGATCGGCGACCAGGTGGCCGCCCACGCGGGTGCCGGCACGGCCGCCAGGGCCGCCAACACGCCGACCACGCCGGCGGTGAACTGTCGTGTACGCCGTCGGGTCGCTGTTCTGTCTGGTCCGTGCACCGTCGCCCCCTCGATCGATGAACATCCTTGATCAGGAGGGATGATGCCATCGAGTCACGCGCACCGCTCGTCGAGAACGGCTACGCGAAACGCCCCGACCGGATGGTCCCGGTCGGGGCGTTCTCGACTGTATGTCCGCTAAGAGGCGTATCAGCCCTGGCGGCTCTTCCACTGCGGGTTCGCGCGGTTCACCACGACCACCCGGCCGCGACGACGGACCACCACCGAACCGGGCTTCTGCTTGAGCGCACGCAACGAGCTACGTACCTTCATCTCTGCCTCCTCGGCCTGGGGGTCTGGCCTGAAATCCGTACCGGTTATCGGAACGCCGGTGCCCGCCGCGTGATTCCCAGGCCCCGGGCGTCGAACCTTTGACCTCCCGCGCCCGTACCAGTGGCGGGAGGTTCAAGCCATGAGGGTGCGTCGGATGCTCGTCGTGGTGCTCGTCGTCATGGCGGCGGCACCACTGGGCGCGGCGCCCGGCTGGGCGCACGGCGCCCCCACCGACCCGGTCAGCCGGGCGGCGGCCTGTGGGCCCGAGGGCCGGTACGCGTCGACCAGCGCCTGCCGGGCGGCCGTGGCGGCCGGCGCGGCGGTGCGCGAATGGGACAACGTACGCGTCGCGGCCATCAACGGTCGGGACCGGGAACGAATCCCGGACGGGGAGCTGTGCAGCGGAGGGCTCTCCGCGTACCAGGGGCTGGACCTGCCCCGGACCGACTGGCCGAGCACCCGGTTGACCACCGGCGTGACGTTCACCTTCCGGTACCGGACCACCATCGAGCACCGGGGCACCTTCCGGCTCTACGTCACCACGCCCGACTACGACCCGCGTAAACGGCTCACCTGGGCAGATCTGGAGCCGCGTCCGTTCCTGACGCGGACCGACCCGCCGGTGCGGGCCGGCGCGTACCAACTGGCCGGTCGGCTGCCCACGGGGCGTACCGGCCGTCACCTGATCTACACGATCTGGCAGAACTCCAACACCCCGGACACCTACTACTCCTGCTCCGACGTGGTCTTCGCGGCCCCGGGCGGGACCGGGACGCGCGCGTCGGCGAAGGCGTCGGCGCGTACCCCCGCGAGCCGGCCGGTCGCCAGCGAGTCGGCGGTGGCGGCGGCGGCCGACCCGGGCGTGCCGGTGGCGTCGGTGCGCGACCTCGACGGCCGGTGGCCGGTGCTGGCCGGCGCGGCCGTCGTGCTGGTCCTGGCGGTACTGGTCGGCGTGGGTCGACGGCGACGCGACCCCGTCGCGCCGACGGGACCACGGTGCGAGGTGCGCAACCACCGGGCCGGGCGGCGCCGGATCTGGTGACCCGGCCCGCCCGCGATCCGGCGGTCAGCCCAACAGGCGGTCGATCTCGGCCAGGTCCTCGGTGCCCAGGTCGAGGTTGTGCACGGCGGCGACGTTGGTCTCCAACTGCTCGACGCTGCTCGCCCCGATGATGAGGCTGGTCATCCGCGCGTCGCGCAGCGCCCAGGCCAGCGCGAGCTGGGCCAGGGACTGACCGCGCCGCTCGGCGACCGCGCCGAGCCCCCGGATGGTGGCCATCTTCTCGTCGCCGAGGTCGCTCTCGTTGAGAAAGACGCTGGTCCGCACCCGCGAGTCGGCCGGGATGCCCTTGAGGTAGCGGTCCGTCAGCAGGCCCTGCGCGAGCGGGCTGTACGCGATGCAGCCGGCGCCGACCTGCTCCAGCGTGTCGAGCAGGCCGTCGTCCTCGGTCCAGCGGTTGAGCATCGAGTACGACGGCTGGTTGATCAGCAGCGGCGTGCCCAGGTCGCGCAGGATCGCCGCGGCCCTCGTGGTCTGCTCCGAGTTGTAGTTGGAGATGCCCACGTAGAGGGCCTTGCCGGAGCGGACGATGGCGTCCAGCGCGCCCATCGTCTCCTCCAGCGGGGTGTCCGGGTCGAACCGGTGCGAGTAGAAGATGTCGACGTAGTCGAGGCCCATCCGGCCCAGCGACTGGTCCAACGACGAGATCAGGTTCTTACGCGAGCCCCACTCGCCGTACGGGCCGGGCCACATCAGATATCCGGCCTTGCTGGAGATGACCAGCTCGTCCCGGTACGCCTTCAGGTCGGTGGCGAGCATCCGGCCGAAGTTCTCCTCCGCCGAGCCGGGCGGCGGGCCGTAGTTGTTCGCCAGGTCGAAGTGGGTGACGCCGAGGTCGAACGCGCGCCGGACGATGTCCCGCTGGCGCTCGTACGGGCGGTCCGGGCCGAAGTTGTGCCACAGGCCGAGAGAGACGGCGGGCAGCCGCAGGCCACTGCGTCCGCTGCGCCGGTAGGTCATGGTGTCGTAGCGGTCTTCCGCGGCGAGGTAGGTCACGATCATGAGCCTAGCCCCGGTCCGGCGTGCCCGAGATCGGGCGTGGAAAGCCGGACATCGGGGTAGTTTCGACCCGACGACCGGCCCAGCACCGCGGAAAGTGAGCGACGTGGACGACATCACCGCACTGATCCTGGACGACCACGCCGCCTTCCGGCGCGGCTTCGCCCGCCTCGACGACGCCCGCGACGAGCAGGAACTGCTGGCCATCTGGGACGCCCTCGCCCTGCACCTGGACATCCATGCCGAGGCGGAGGAGGCGATCCTCTACCCGCACCTGGTCAAGCACGGCGACGACGGCGAGGACGAGACCGCCGACGCGATCGGCGACCACAACAAGATCCGGGACGCCATCGCCGAGTCCAAACTGCACCCGGTCGGTTCGAAGCCCTGGTGGGAGGCGGTCGGCACGGCCCGGCGGGAGAACAGTGAACACCTGGCCGAGGAGGAGGACGAGGCGCTGCCCGACTTCCGCCGGCACGCCGGCTTCGAGCTGCGCGCCGAGCTGGGCCAGCGCTGGCTGACCTTCTACGGCGAGCACAAGAACGGCCGTGACCTGCCGTTCCGCGACAAGGACCCGCAGGGGTACGTGGCCGACCACCGCTGAGATCTCCCCGCTGCGGGGGAGTCGCGCACCCGGTCCACGCCAGCAGAATGACCGGATGACCCTCCGCGCGGCGCTGGCCCCGCTGGTCGCCGGCAGCACCTGGCGACGCGGCGTGTACCTGCTGCTCGGCGGCGTGCTGGCCCTGCCGTACGGGGTCCTCGCGGTGACCTTCGCGCAGATGCTCACCGACTCGGAGATCCCCCGCCCGCTGGTGTACGTCCTGCTGGTGGTCGCGGCGCTGATCGCCGTGGTGCCGCTGCTGCTGGACGGCAGCCGGGCCCTGGAGATCGCCGCCGTACGGGCGCTGCTCGGCGTCGACCTGCCCGACCCGGCCCCGGGACACCGGGGCGACCGGGAGAGCCGCCTGCGCAGCGCACTCTGGATCGCCACGCATCTCATCGTCGGCGCGCTGGTGATGACCGCGCTGTTCAGCGCCCTGCCGATGGCGCTCGCGTTCATCGCGCAGCAGTTCGGTGTGGGCGACGAGCTGACCAGCCGGGAACGGTTCGGGCCGCTGGACGGGCGGGACAGCGGCTGGCTCACCCTCGCCGGGGTCGCCCTGCTGGTGGGCCTCGGCTACGCCGTGGCCGGGCTCGGCGCGCTCGCCGTCTCGATGGCCCCGGTGCTGCTCGGACCCGCCCAGGCCGAGCGGATCGCCGCCCTGGAGGCGCGGGCCACCCGGCTCGCCGAACGCAACCGGCTGGCCCGCGAACTGCACGACTCCGTCGGTCACGCGTTGACCGTGGCGACCCTCCAGGCCGGCGCCGCCCGTGAGGTGCTGGACACCGACCCGGAGTTCGTCCGGCGCGCGCTGACCGCCATCGAGGACGCCGGCCGGACCGCGATGGACGAGCTGGACCACGTGCTGGGGCTGCTCCGCGAGACCGGCGGCGGCCGGCCCTCGGTGGCGCCACAGCGTACGCTCGCCGACCTGGACCGGCTGGTCACCGACGCCCGCGCGGCCGGGCTGACGGTCTACGACAGCCGCGCCGGCGATCCCGCGGCGGTGCCCGCGGTCGTCTCCCGGGAGGGTTACCGCATCGTCCAGGAGGGACTGACCAACGCCGCCCGCCACGGCCACGGGCCGGTGACGCTGCGGCTCGACCTGCACCGCGATGCCCTGGAGTTGGAGATGGAAAATGCCCTCGGCCGACAGCGCCGCTCCGATCCGGGTCGGGGCGGGCGGGGCCTGGACGGCATCCGGGAACGGGTGCTGCTGCTCGGCGGCCGGCTCACCGTCGGCCCGGACGGCGACCGGTGGCTCGTCCGAGCCCGCCTGCCGTACGAGGACGCCCGATGACCACCGGCGTGCTGATCGTCGACGACGACGAGCTGATCCGGGTCGGCCTGCGAGCCATCATCGACGCGCAACCGGACCTGCGAGTGCTCGCCGAGGCCGCCGACGGGGCCGAGGTGCCGCCCCTGGTCGCCCGGCACCGCCCGGACGTGGTGCTGATGGACGTGCGGATGCCCGGCATCGACGGCATCCAGGCCACCCGCCACCTGCTGGCCACCTCCGCCGACCCGCCCCGGGTGCTGGTGATCACCACGTTCGCCAACGACGAGTACGTCTACGAGGCGCTGCGCGCCGGCGCGTCCGGCTTCCTGCTGAAGCGGGCCCGCCCGGCGGAGGTCATCGAGGCGGTCCGCGTCGTGGCGGCCGGGGAGTCGCTGCTGTTCCCGGCGGCGATCCGCCAGCTCGTCGGAGCGTACGGGCCGGTGGGCGGGGACCGCCTGCAGGCCGCCCGCCTCACCGAGCGGGAGGCCGAGGTGCTGCGGCTGATGGCGACCGGCCGGTCCAACCCGGAGATCGCCGCGCACCTGGTCGTCGGGGTGGAGACGGTCAAGACGCACGTCGGCAACGTGCTGGCCAAGCTGGGCGTCCGCGACCGTACCCAGGCGGTCATCGCCGCGTACGAGTCCGGCTTCGTCACCCCGTCCGGCTGATCCCCCGGCCGAGGGCTCCCGGCCGTTCCCCCGGCCGAGGGGCTCCCGGCTGATCCCTCGGCCGGGGGAGCGGGTTCACCGCCGCCCGGGAGGGAACCGGTCGCCGATCGGTCGAGGCTGAGAGCATGACGACGATCAATGACCTTCGAGCCCGTACCGAATCCCGCTGGCCCGACCGGCTCGCCCCGCTCGCCGCCGGTTGGCTCGGCCTGTGGGGCGTACTCGCCCTGCTCGGCACGCTCACCGGCGCCGGCTACCCGTTCGGCCCGAACGACCTCCACGGCGGTGACGTCAGCCTGCTGCGCCTGGTGCCGGTGGACGTGGCCACCCCGCTCTTCGCCGGAGTCCTGCTGACCGCCGCCGTGGCCGCCCTCGCCATGAGCCGGCCAGCGGTCCGGCCACCCGGCCCGCTGCGGGCACTGCTCGCCGGCTACGGCTGGGCGGTCGTGTTCCTGCTCGCCGTGGTCGTGCCGGACGTCCGCGTGCTGGTCATCCTCGGCTACCTGCCGATCCTGATCGTCGGCGCGCCGTTCGGCTGGCCGCCGGTCGACTACTCCGACATCTTCAACTGGGCCCTGTTCGGCCGCTTCGCCGCGCTGCTCGGCGGGCTGCTGCTGGCCGGGGCGGTGCTCGCCTGGCAACGCCGTACCGCCGCAAGCTGCGTCTCCTGCGGGCGGGACGGCACCGACCGTGGCTGGACCACCCCGGCCGCCGCCGCCCGCTGGGGTCGGTGGGCCGCCGGCATCGCGGCGATCATCCCGTTGACGTACGCGGCGATCCGGTTCGCCTGGACGGCGGGCATCCCGCTGGGCATCTCCCGGGAGTTCCTGACCGAGATGCAGGACAGCGGGCTGGTCTGGGCCGGGTTCGGGCTGGCCGCCTTCGCCACCGCCGGCGCGATCCTCACCCTCGGGCTGGTGCAGCGTTGGGGTGAAACGTTCCCCCGCTGGATGGTCGGGCTCGCCGGTCGTCGGGTGCCGGTGAAGCTGGCCGTGGTGCCGGCGACCCTGGTCGCCATCTCCGTCACCGCGGCGAGCCTCGGCCTGCTCAGCAACCCCCAGTTCTGGGAGCTCACCGGCGGGACCAGCCTGACCGGGGCGCCCATGCTGCTCTGGCCGCTGTGGGGCGTGGCGCTCGGCGCGGCCACGTACGCGTACCACCTGCGCCGCCGGGGCGCCTGCCGGCGCTGCGGCCAGGGCTGAGGGTGGCCGTGGGGGTGCCACCCGAAGCCGGAGGCGCCCCCGAAAATGTGAGCTAGCGTTACTCGGGTGACTGCGCCTACCCCGGTAATCCCGGTTCCACCGGCCGACCTGCCCGGCACGCTCGGCGCGCTACGGGCGGCCGGTCACCAGTACCGCACCGTCAAGCAGGAACTCCGCGACAACCTCCTCGCCCGGATGCGCTCCGGCGAGACCCGTTTCCCCGGCATCGTCGGCTACGACGACACCGTCCTGCCCGAGGTCGAGCGTGCTCTGCTCGCCGGGCACGACATGGTGCTGCTCGGCGAGCGCGGCCAGGGCAAGACCCGACTGATCCGCGCCCTGGGCTCGCTGCTCGACGAGTGGACCCCCGTCATCACGGGCTCGGTCCTCAACGAACACCCGATGCGCCCGCTCACCCCCGCCTCGGTCGCCCAGGTCGCCGAGGCCGGCGACGACCTGCCGATCGGCTGGCTGCACCGCTCGATGCGCTACGGCGAGAAGCTCGCCACCCCGGATACCAGCGTCGGCGACCTGATCGGTGACGTCGACCCGATCCGGATCGCCCAGGGCCGCACCCTCGGCGACCCGGAGACCATCCACTTCGGGCTGGTGCCGCGTACCAACCGTGGCATCTTCGCCGTCAACGAGCTGCCCGACCTGGCCGAGCGCATCCAGGTGGCGCTGCTCAACGTGTTGGAGGAGCGCGACATCCAGGTCCGCGGCTACCAACTCCGGCTACCGCTGGACCTGCTCCTGGTGGCCAGCGCCAACCCTGAGGACTACACCAACCGGGGTCGCATCATCACGCCGCTCAAGGACCGGTTCGGCGCGGAGATCCGTACCCACTACCCGGTCGACCTGGAGTTGGAGCTGGCGTTGATCCGCCAGGAGGCGGATCTGGTCGCGGCCGTCCCCGAGCACGTGCTGGAAGTGCTGGCCCGCTTCGCCCGCGCGGTGCGGGAATCCCCGTCGGTGGACCCGCGCTCCGGAGTCTCCGCCCGGTTCGCGATCGCCGCCGCCGAGACGGTGGCCGGTGCCGCGCTGCGTCGTGCCGGCTTGCTCGCCGCCTCCGCCGACGTGTTAGGAGGGGCCCCCTCTACAACCGCAAGCGATAACAAGGTGCCCTTCCTTGCACCGGAGGCGGCGGTGGCCCGCGTTGGTGACGCGGTGTCGGTGACCAGCACGCTGCGCGGCAAGGTGGAGTTCGAGAGCGGCGAGGAGGGACGGGAGGTCGAGATCCTGGCGCACCTGCTGCGGACCGCGACCGCCGAGACGTTCCGCGCCCACCTGGCCGGCCTCGACCTGTCCGGGTTCACCGCTCTCGTCGAGGACGGGACGGCGATCGAGACCGGCGAGCTGGTCGGCTCCGCCGAGCTGCTGCGCCAGGTGGGCACGGTGCCCGGTCTGGCCAAGGTGCTCGACCGGCTCGGCCTGGGCGACGCGCCCACCCCGGAGGAGGCCGCCGCGGCCGTGGAGTTCGTGCTGGAGGGGCTGCACCTGACCCGCCGGCTCGGCAAGGACGTCACCGAGTCCGGGCGCACCGTCTACGGCGGCCGGGGCTGACTGTGGCCGGCAACCGGTTCCGGTACGGCCAGTGGAACGGCGGGCCCGATCCGCTGGCACCCCCGTACGACGTGCGTGAGGCGGTGGACGCGGTCGGCGCCGAGGTGCTGGCCGGCGGCAGCCTGCGGCAGGCGCTGCGCGATCTGCTGCGCCGTGGCCCGCAGGGGCGGGGCGGGCTGGACGACCTGGCGGCTCGGGCGCGACGGCTGCGCCGCGAGGCGCTTCGTCGCGGCGACCTCGACGGCGCGGTGACCCGCGCACAGGCCCTGCTCGACCAGGCTCTCGCCGCCGAACGTGACGAGCTGCGGAGCCGCGACGACGACGACGCGCGGTTCGCCGAGTCGGTGCTGGACAATCTGCCCCGCTCCACGGCCCGTGCGGTCGAGGAGCTGGCCGGCTACCAGTGGGCCAGCGAGGACGCCCGTCGTTCGTACCAGCAGATTCTCGACCAGCTCCGGGACGACGTGCTCGGTCAGCGGTTCGCGGGCCTGCGGGACGCGGTGCGCGCGTCCGCCGATCCGGCCGCGCAGCAGCGGCTCGCCGAGATGATGCGGGACCTGAACGACCTGCTGGCCCGGCACGGCCGCGCGGAGGACACCACCGACGCGTTCGCCGAGTTCATGCGCCGGCACGGCGACTTCTTCCCGGAGCAGCCGGAGACGGTCGACGAGCTGATCGACGTGCTGGCCCGCCGTTCGGCGGCCGGTGAGCGGCTGATGAACTCGCTGTCCGAGCGGCAGCGCGCCGAGCTGGCCGGTCTGATGCAGCAGTCCCTCGGCGACCGGCTCGCCGGTGAGCTGTCGGCGCTCGACGCGAACCTGCGGGCGCTGCGGCCGGATCTGCGCTGGGGGCGCGGCGAGCGGGTCCGGGGCGACCAGCCGTTGGACTACGCCGACGCGGCCGGCGCGCTCGGCGAGATCGGCGAGCTGGACGACCTGCTGGATCAGCTCGACCAGGAACACCCCGGGGCCACGCTTGACGACGTGGACGTCGACGCGGTGGCCCGGACGCTGGGCCGGGACGCGGCCGACGACGTCCGCCGGCTGCGCGAGCTGGAACGCGAGCTGCGCCGGCAGGGCTGGGTGGGCCGGGACGCGGACGGGCTCACGCTCAGCCCGAAGGCCCTGCGCCGGCTCGGCGGCACGGCGCTGCGGCGGGTCTTCGCCGACCTGACGGCCGGTCCGCGCGGTCAGCACGACCTGCGTTCGGCGGGTGCGGCCGGCGAGGTCAGCGGGGCGTCCCGCCCGTGGGAGTACGGCGACGAGCAACCGCTGGACGTGGTTCGTACGCTCACCCGGGCGGTGCGCCGGGCCGGGCCGACGGTTCCGCTGCAACTCGAAGCGGACGACTTCGAGGTGGTGGAGACCGAGAAGCGTGCCTCGGCGGCGGTGGTGCTCTGCGTGGACCTGTCGTACTCGATGATCTCGCAGGGTCGTTGGGGGCCGATGAAGCAGACGGCGCTGGCGTTGGCGCACCTGATGGAGACCCGTTTTCCACAGGACGCCCTGCAGATCGTGGGCTTCGGTCGGGAGGCGACGACGCTCACCCAGCAGGAGTTGGCGGCCGTGGAGCCGGACCTGCAACAGGGGACGAACCTGCAACACGCGCTGCGGTTGGCCGCTCGGCACCTGCGCCGCCATCCGGATGCCGAGCCGGTGGTGCTGGTGGTCACCGACGGGGAGCCGACCGCCCACCTCGACCCGGACGACGGGGAGGCGCTGTTCCACTGGCCGCCGCTGCCGGAGACGATCGAGGCGACGGTCCGCGAGGTGGACCGGCTCAGCCGCTACGGTGCGACCCTCAACCTGTTCATGCTCGGCGATGACGAGGGCCTGCGCCGCTTCATCGACGCGGTGGCGAGACGCAGCCGTGGCCGCATGTTCACCCCCGACACCGACGACCTGGGCGAGTACGTGGTGTCGGACTACCTCCGCTCCCGCCAGTCCCGCCGCTGAACGGACCACCCCGTCGATCATGGAGTTGTGGTGGGTGGCAAATGCCGCTCGTCCGGGTGAATCGGGCACCACAACGCCATGATCGACGGGGTGGGGCGGTGGGGTGGGGGTGTGGTGGTGGCGAGTGGCGGGTTGCGGCGGGCTTATGACTCGGTGTTTGCCGAGATCGACGGGGTTTCTTTTGGGGCTGCCCCTCGGGGGCAGTTGAGCGCCGAGCAGATCGTGGCGCACCTGGTGGCGAACGACGAACTGATGATCCAGGCCAGCGAGGCGTTGCTCGCGGGGTCGCCGTTCGCCTACTACGAGCTGGAGGAGGACATCCACCGTCCGCAGCTCGACGCGTTGGTCGCCGAGCAGGGCGGTCTGCGCGGCCTGGCGGCGTTGCTGCACGGCACCAGCGAACGGCTGTGCGGACTGGTCGACCAACTCGGCCTGGCGGCGGAGGCGCCGGTGGAGACCCACCTGCGCGAGGGCTTCGACCTGATCGTCGACGAGCCGCTGCCCTGGTCCCGCACGCTGGACCTGCACGCAAGGGTGCACCTCCCCAAACACCAGGCCCAGCTCCACCTACTCCGGACCTGACCGCCCCCCACGACCCTCGTCGATCTTGCACTTTCTGCGGCGACAAAGGGGCGCGTAACGGGCATCTCGACGACAGCAAGTGCAAGATCGCGGGGGGTCAGGCGCGGGTCAGCTCCTCGCGGGGGTGGAAGGTGCGGCGGTAGGTGGACGGGGCCACGCCGATGCGTTGGTGCAGTTGTTGACGTAGGGCTGCCGTCGTGCCGAAGCCGCAGCGGCGGGCGATCTGGTCGACGGTGAGGTCGGTCGTCTCCAGGAGGAGTCGGGCGTGGTCGGTCCGTTGCCGCAGTAGCCACTGCGCGGGGCTCAGTCCCGTCTCCAGCCGGAAACGTCGGGTGAAGGTGCGGACGCTCATCCGGGCCTGCTCGGCGAGGTCGCGCAGGGCGATCGGCTCGTGCAGGCGCTGTCGGGCCCACTCGCGGGTGGCGGCGGTGCTCGCATCGGTGGCCCGGGGGACCGGCTGTTCGATGTACTGCGCCTGCCCGCCGTCGCGCCACGGCGGCATGACACAGCGTCGGGCCGCCCGGTTGGCGATGTCGCTGCCGTGGTCGAGGCGGATGACGTGCAGGCAGAGATCGATGCCGGCGGCCACTCCGGCCGAGGTGAGCACCCGGTCGTCGACGATGAAGAGCACGTCCGGGTCGAGGTCCACCCGGGGGTGCAGGCGGCGGAACCGCTCGGCGTACGCCCAGTGGGTCGTCGCCCGGCGTCCGTCCAGCAGGCCGGCCGCGGCCAGCACGAACGCGCCGGTGCAGATCGACATGATCCGGGCGCCCCGTTGGTACGCCGACCGCAGCGCCTCGGCCACCTCCGGCTCGACGGTGCCCGAGGTGAGCGCCGCGCCGGCGTGGATGCCCGGGACGATCACCGTGTCGGCGGTGTCGAGCAGCTCCAACCCGTGGTCCGGGAGCACCTGGAAGCCGGCGGTGCTGCGGACCGGCCGGCCGCCCGGGGTGCACACCCGGACGTCGTAGCGGTACGCGTCGTCGGCGCCCCGGGCGGTGCTGAAGACCTGGGACGGGGTGCCGAGGTCGAGGCCGACGACCTGGTCGAGGGCGAGGACGGCGATCCGGTGCGGGCCACTGCTCATGGCCCGATTATTGCGTACGATGGCTTTCCGGCCACTCGTCCTAGCCGGAGGCGCGGCCCAGACTGGTCGCGTGAGCAAGAATCGTCGCCTGCACCCCGCCTGGCTCGTGGCCGGTGTCGCCTTCGTGGCGCTCGTCGGCGCGGCCGGGTTCCGCGCCACGCCGTCGGTGCTGCTGCACCCGCTGCACGCGGAGTTCGGCTGGCCGCTGGCCACCATCTCCGCGGCCGTCTCGGTCAACCTGCTCCTCTACGGGCTCACCGCGCCGTTCGCCGCCGCGCTGATGGACCGGTTCGGCATTCGCCGGGTCGTCTCGGTGGCGCTGCTGCTGGTCGCCGCCGGCAGCGGTCTGACGGTGTTCATGACCGCGAGCTGGCAGTTACTGCTGTGCTGGGGCGTCCTCGTCGGCCTGGGCACCGGCTCGATGGCGCTCGCCTTCGTGGCGACCGTCACCGGGCGCTGGTTCGTCCGTCGTCGGGGCCTGGTCACCGGCGTGCTGACCGCGGGCGGGGCCGCCGGGCAACTGATCTTCCTGCCGCTGATCGCCGTGCTGGTACGCGACCACGGCTGGCGCACGGCGGCACTCGTCGTGGCCGGTGCCGCCCTGGCTGTCGTACCCCTGGTGGTGTGGCTGCTGCGCGAACACCCGGCGGATCTCGACCTGCCCGCCTACGGCGCGACCGAGGTCGTCGCGGCGCCGCCGCCGGCCGGCGGCGCGGCGACGCGGGCGCTCGGCGCGTTGGCCGCCGCGGCCCGGACGCGGCCGTTCTGGCTGCTGGCCGGCGGGTTCGCGATCTGCGGAGCGACCACGAACGGCCTCGTCGGGACGCACTTCGTGCCGGCCGCGCACGACCACGGCATGGCCGAGACCACGGCGGCGGGACTGCTCGCGCTGGTGGGGCTCTTCGACATCGTCGGCACGATCGCCTCCGGCTGGCTGACCGACCGGGTGGACAGCCGGCTGCTGCTCGGTGCCTACTACGCGCTGCGCGGGCTGTCGCTGCTGGTGCTGCCCAGCCTGTTCGCGGGTACCGCCGAGCCGAGCATGCTGGTGTTCATCGTCTTCTACGGCCTGGACTGGGTGGCCACGGTGCCGCCGACCGTTGCGCTGTGCCGCGAGTACTTCGGTGGCGCGGGCGCGGTCGTGTTCGGCTGGGTGTTCGCCGCCCACCAGTTCGGGGCGGCGCTCGCGGCCACCGGCGCGGGGCTGGTCCGCGACCGACTCGGCGACTACGCGGTGGCCTGGTACGTGGCCGGTGCGCTGTCGATCGGCGCGGCGGGGCTGTCGCTGCTGCTGCGCCGACGGCCGGGTCGACCGGTGCCGGAGGCCGTCCTCGTCGCCGCGACCGCACCCCGCGCCTGGAGCTACCGCGGTTAGCCGACCGTCCACTGTTGGGCGGGCCGGCCGTCGCAGGGCCGCTGCCGGATGTCGTCCCCGGCCTCGACGCCGTCGTCGTCGGCCTGCGCGCACTTACCGCTGTGCACCGCGACCAGCAGCAGGGGGCCGGCGCCGGTGGGGGTCAGCCGCCACTGCTGGTTGGCCTGACCGTGGCACGGGAACTGTTGCAACCGCGCGCCGTCGTCACCGCTGCCGCCCTCGACATCGAGGCACTGCCCGTGGGCGGCGTTGGTCATCGTCACCGCTCCCGTCGCTACCGCGTTGACCACCCACTGCTGCTCCGGGCCGCCGGTGCAGGCGGCCAGTTCGGCCTCGGCCTTCTCGTCGTCGCCGTCGAGCCCGAGGCAGAGCCCGGTGGGCGACCGCAGCACGTGGGCGCCGCTGGTGGGAACGGCCGGGGTGGCCGACGGGGTCGGCGACGGCTCGACCGAGGGCGTCGGGGTCGGCTCGGCCGCCGGGGTGGTCGGCTCGGCGGCGCTGGACGGCGTGCCGACGGCCGCCGGCACCACCGGCTCGTCGTCCCCGTCGAGCAGACCGGTGGCGAAGACCACACCGAGGAGTACGCCCACCAGCCCGACCGCCAACGCCACCCGCAGCAGCGGGTCGGCCAGCGGGCCCGAGTTGGCTCGGCGTCGGCCGCCGTAGACGGTGCCGACGGGGTCGGGGCGTTCCTCGGGGGCGGGCATAGCCGCCATCCTCACCCACGGCGGCGGGCCGGAGCCAGCCGGACGACGGCAGCGGCGGAGTTTCAGCGGGTGGGCTGCGGGTCGGTGACGTCGGCCACAGTGGCGTCGAGGGCGGCGATCGCGGCGTCGGCGTCGACCGCCACGGCGAGACCCCGCTCGCCCGCGCCCAGGGTGATCTGCCGGCCCCGTAGCCGCTCGTCGGCGATCACCGGCCAGGCCGTGCTCGCGCCGAACGGGGTGATGGTGCCGCGCTCGTACCCGGTGGCGGTCAGCGCGCCCGCCGCGTCCGGCATGGAGATCCGCTGCACCCCGAGCAGGGCGCGCAGCTTGGGCCAGGAGATGACCCGGTCACCAGGGGTGAGCACGAACAGGTGGTCGTCCGCGCCACGGCGGACGACGATCGTCTTGACCACGTCCGGGATGGCCACACCACGGGCGGCGGCGGCCTCCGCGAGGCTGCCGACCGCGCCGTGACTGACCAACCGGTACGGCAGTCCGGCGGAGTCCAGGGCGGCGATCGCGGGCGACGGCATGTCCGCCACGGTAACCGCCCGGCCTGCTGTCGGACGGGAAACGGCAGGCGAGGACATCCCACGATTTCCCGGGTGCAGGCGTAAGGTGATCACATGCGCGCTGAGCGTGTGGATCACCCAATTGACCATGATCAAGCGGTGGACACGTTGCGGCGGTCGTACGCCGCGGTGCCCACGGGCGAGCCTGTCCGGCTGGCCAAACGCACCTCCAACCTGTTCCGCCCCCGATCCGCTCCCCGCACCCCGGGCCTCGACGTGAGTGGCCTGAACGGGGTGCTCTCGGTCGATCCGGCCGGGCGTACGGCCGACGTGCAGGGCATGTGCACGTACGAGGACCTGGTCGACGCGACGCTGCCGCACGGGCTGATGCCGCTGGTGGTGCCGCAACTGCGCACCATCACCCTGGGCGGCGCGGTGACCGGCCTCGGGATCGAGTCGACGTCCTTCCGCAACGGACTGCCCCACGAGTCGGTACGCGAGATGGACATCCTCACCGGCTCCGGCGCGATCGTCACCGCCCGTCCGGACTCCGAGCACGCCGACCTGTTCCGCGCGTTCCCCAACTCGCTGGGCAGCCTCGGCTACGCGACGAGGCTGCGCATCGAGTTGCAGCCGATCGGCCGGTACGTGGCGTTGCGCAACATCCGGTTCACCCAACTGGAGGCGCTCACCGACGCGATCGCCGAGGTGAGCGCCACCCGGTCGTGGGCCGGCCAGCCGGTCGACGTGCTGGACGGCGTGATGTTCAGCCCCGGTGAGGCGTACCTGGTGCTGGGGACCTTCACCGACACCGCCGATCCGCCCAGCGACTACACCGGCCAGGCGATCTACTACCGGTCGCTGCGTCAGCGCACCCGCGACGTGCTGACCGCGTACGACTATCTGTGGCGCTGGGACACCGACTGGTTCTGGTGCTCGGCGGCGTTCGGCGCGCAGCACCCGGTCGTGCGCCGGCTCTGGCCGGCGCGCTACCGGCGCAGCGACGTCTACCACCGACTGGTCCGCCTCGAACACCGGCACCAGGTGGCGGCCCGGATCGACCGGCTGCGGGGCCAGCCGGCCCGGGAGCGGGTCGTGCAGGACGTGGAGATCCCGCTGGACCGCATGGCCGACTTCCTGCGCTGGTTCGCGGCCGACGTGGGGATGACCCCGGTGTGGCTCTGCCCGCTGCGGTTGCGCGAGCCGGAGGGGCCCGGTTCCGCGCGGTCGTGGCCGCTGTATCCGCTCCACCCGGGGCAGGACTACGTCAACATTGGTTTTTGGGGGAGCGTGCCGATCGCGTCCGGCGCCGCCGACGGCGACGTCAACCGCACGATCGAACGCAGGGTGTCGGAGCTGGGTGGGCACAAGTCGCTCTACTCCGACGCGTACTACGACCGGGACGCCTTCGATCGCCTCTACGGCGGCGAGACCTGGCGCGCGGTGAAAGACCGCTACGACCCGGACCACCGGCTGACGGGACTGTACGAAAAGGCGGTAGCACGAGCATGAGCCTGACCGACCGAGATCAGGGGGCGGCGAGCGTCCCCGCCACCCCGCCGGCGGGGGGCCGGCGCACCGGCCCGACCGTCGCGGACGTCGTCCGCGCGGTCACCGCCGGGCCGTTGCCGATCCGCATCACCGGGTACGACGGCAGCGCCGTCGGCCCGACCGATGCCGGCATCACCCTGGCGATCCGTACCGAGCGGGGTCTGTCGTACCTGCTCACCGCCCCCGGCGACCTGGGCATGGCCCGGGCGTACGTGAGCGGCGACCTGGCGTTGCAGGGGGTGCACCCGGGTGACCCGTACGAGGCGTTGCGGGTGCTCAAGGACGAGTTGCGGCTGCGCCCGCCGTCGGTGGCCGACGGCGTCGCGCTGGTGCGGGGGTTGGGTTGGGAGCGGCTGATGCCGCCGCCGGCGCCTCCGCAGGAGGCCCAGCCGCGCTGGAAGCGGGTGATGAACGGGCTTCGGCACTCCCGGGTCCGCGACAGCACGGCGATCTCGCACCACTACGACGTCTCGAACGCCTTCTACGAGAAGGTGCTCGGCCCGTCCATGACGTACACCTGTGCGGTCTTCCGGTCCCCGAGCGACACCCTGGAGCAGGCCCAGGCGGCGAAGTACGACCTGGTCGCCGGCAAGCTGGCACTCAAGAAGGGCATGCGGCTGCTGGACGTGGGCTGCGGTTGGGGCGGCATGGTCCGGCACGCCGCGCGCGAGTACGGGGTCAAGGCGCTCGGGGTGACCCTGTCGAAGGCGCAGGCGCAGTGGGCGCAGGCCGCGATCGAGCGGGAAGGGCTGAGCGAGTTGGCCGAGGTGCGACACCTCGACTACCGGGACGCGCCCGCGGAGCAGTTCGACGCCATCTCCTCGATCGGGCTGACCGAGCACATCGGCGTGCGCAACTACCCGTCGTACTTCGGGGCGCTGCGGTCGCGCCTGCGCACGGGTGGACGGCTGCTCAACCACACGATCACGCGCGCCGACAACCGGGCGCCGCACCGTTCGGGCGCGTTCATCGACAGGTACGTCTTCCCGGACGGCGAGCTGGCCGGCCCGGGTCGGCTGATCAGCGAGGTGCACGACGCCGGGTTGGAGGTGCACCACGAGGAGAACCTGCGCCAGCACTACGCGCTGACCCTCGCCGCCTGGTGCCGCAACCTGGTGGAGCACTGGGACTTCTGCGTCTCGGAGGTCGGCACCGGGACGGCCCGGGTGTGGGGTCTCTACATGGCCGGTTCGCGGATGGCGTTCGAGCGCAACGGCATCCAACTGCACCAGGTGCTGGCCACCCACAACGGCCCGGACGGCGTGAACGGCTATCCGCTGCGACCGGACTGGTTGCCCTGATCATCCGCTGAGCGTCGCCTGAGGGTGAGCGTCGCCTGAAGCTGAGCGTCGCCGGAAGCCGCGTCGAGAAAGTCGGCGCGGCTTCTCGCGAAGCGATTGACAAACAAGTTTTGTACGTACAAACTGATTTTGCCATGAGAGACGTCCTGTACCTGGAGCAGATCGAGCAGGCCGAGGTCCTGCTCAAGCCGCAGCGCGTGGAGGTGCTGCGGCAACTGGCCGAGCCGCGCACCTGCACCGAGGTCGCGGCCCGACTCGACCAGACGCCGCAGCGCGTCTACTACCACGTCAAGCAGCTCGTCGCGGCCGGCCTGGTCGAGCTGGTCAACGAGCGCAAGGTTCGCGGGATCACCGAGGGCATCTACCAGGCCGCCGCCCGGTCCTACTGGCTCTCGCCGCGGCTGGTCGGCCGCATCGGGCTGCGCCGGGCCCGCGACGAGCTGAGCCTGGGCTACCTGCTCGACCTGATGGAGGAGGTCCAGGCCGACATCGCCGCCCTGGACCGGGCGGCGCCCGAGCTGCCCTCGATCGGGGTCTCCGGCGAGATCCGGGTGCCCGCCGAGCAGCGCCAGGAGTTCCTGCACGACCTGCAAACCGCACTTCAGGACCTGTTCACCCGCTACGGCGGCAGCGAGGGAGATGCCTTCAAGCTGGCCGTCGCCTGCTATCCGAAAGGGAACGACAATGAGTGAACCGTTGAAGGTGCAGGCCCGCCTGACCGCCCCCGTGGCGCGCGTCCGCCAGGCCCTGACCGACCCGACCGAGCTGCGCCTCTGGCTGGCCGAGCACGCCGAGGTCGAGCTGCCCGAGCGGTACGAGTTCTGGGGCCGCTACACGCCCGAGGGTGACGCCCCGCACCAGCGGCTCCTGCACGCCGACGACGACTCGCTGCGCTTCGGTTGGCTGCTCGACGGGGTCGAGACCACCACCGAGTTCCAGCTCGCCGCCGATGGCCCGGACGCCACGGTGCTCACGCTGACCCAGAGCCACTTCGACTTCGCCGAGGCGATGGACGGCTCCAGCATTCGGGGCGTGCTCCAGACGTACTGGGCGCTGTCCATCGCGAACCTGGCCTCCCACCTGGAGGGCAAGCCGCTGCTGCCGCGCACCGACTTCACCTCCGCGGAGCTGCGCGGCGAGCTGGTCATCGCGGTCCCCGCCGACAAGGTCTGGGAGTCCCTGACCGACTCCGAGCAGGCCAGCGCCTGGTTCGGCTACCCCATCGGGATCGAGCCCTGGGTCGGCGGCCGGTACGCCATGGGTGGCTTCGAGCACGGCTACGCCGCCAAGATCGTCGACCTGGAGCCCGGCCGGCGGATGTCCGTCGACTGGGGACCGACCGGCGTCACCAGCTGGGAGCTGGCCGAATCCGGTGGCCGTACCACGCTGACCTTCGTACAGAGCGGCTTCGACGAGACCAACCCGCCGTACGCTGCCTGGTCCGGCTCGGTGGCCGGCCTGTTCGAGCTGCGCCGCTTCCACGAGATGGCGGCCTGGCAGCCGATCTGGCTCGCCGAGGAGGTCCCCGGCCTGGAGCCCCAGCCCACCCTCTGACCGTCCCGCCGTGATCGTGCTCGATCAAGGATTTAGTGGCCTCGTTCGCACCTCGAAGGCACTACATCCTGGATCGAGCACGATCTTGTGCGTGGGGAGAGGGTGCTGCCCGCACGCTCACGCGATGGCTGCGATATCACCGTCGTCGAAGTAGATGGCTTGGTGCAGTCGACCGCCGAGGGCGACGGCGTATCGGGCCACCACCTCCTGGCCGGAGATCCGGCCCTGCTCGATCTGGGACACCCGACCCTTCGTGACACCCATGCGCTCGGCGATCTGCTGCTGAGTGAAGCCGCGGGCTCGTCGTACCTCGGCGAGTCGGTGCCCGACGACCTGCGCGAGCAGTTCCTGCTTTCCGGCTTCGACGGCCTCCTCGCCACCGGCCCGCTGTACGTACTCCGACCGAATGTCCGACCACCGCACATGCCCACTCATCGTTGGCCCCCCTCCTGCTGCGCGCGTTCCTTCAAGTAGATCTCGTAGCGTTGCTCGGCGAGCGGGATGGCCTGTTGATACCAGCTCTGCCACTGGCCTGCCTTGTCGCCCGCGACCAGCAGAATGCTTGCGCGCCAAGGGTCGAAGACGAAGAGGATGCGGACGGTGCCAGGTCGCAGCTCCTTGAGGTTTGCCAGTGCCGACCCGCTGATCGTGTCGACCAGAGGGCGGCCCAGTCCGGGTCCTGCCTCGGCGAGCGCGTCGATCGCCTGGACGACCCGGACGAAAGTCGCCTCGTCCAGGCTGTCGATCCAGGCGCGGACCTCGTCGACGACGAAGACCTCCCACTCATCCTGCGGCATCCGGGGAGTATATCAATCGCTATACCGCCTTGTGCGGATCTTGCAGCTCGTGGGGCGGGTTCGGTGACTTTTCGGGGTGGAGTGGGTACTGCCGTGCGATGTTCCTCATCTTTGGTCTGCGTACCAAGGTCGACCGGTCCGGTGTCGTGCAGGAGGTCTGCCGTCACTGCGGCAACCACGCCGCACAGGTGATCACCCGCCGGTCGACGAAATTCACCCTCTTCTTCATCCCACTCATCCCGATCCGCACCCGGTACGCCCAGCAGTGCACGTTCTGCGGCGCGGAGTACGAGATCGCCAAGTCCGACGCCCAGCGTCTCCCGGTCGGCTGAGCCGCAGATGGCCCGCTTCCTGTGCTGGCTGATCGGCCGACCCCCGTCGGCCGGATCCGTCGTGTACACCGCCACCCGCCCGCCGTGCACTCCCGGCCGGCGTAAACGGCGACCCGTCCGCCGTCCGCTGGCCGGCACCGCCTTACCCCGCTCACCCTGGAACCGCTCCGCCGGCCGCTGACCCGACCTGTCGCCGGCACCGGACACCGACCGCCAGGACAGCCCGGGGAGACCGCATCGGCCTGGATGTTCGGCCCTGGCGGCGTTCCCGGGCGCTGGCTAGGCTTTCGAGGTTTGCCGTGGACCGGTCCGCCCGACTGTGCACACCCGACGAAGAGCCGGAGCGACCGTGTCGCGACAGGACGTGAAGCAGGCCGCGGGGCAGCTCAAGCCCATCGGCCCGATCGTCGCGATCGCGGTCCTGGTCGTGGAGGCCGGCTGGTTGGCCGCCGCGCTGCCCGGCGCGGCGCTGGTCAGCGACGTGGGCGCGCTCCTGGTCGCCGGCTGGGCGACAGTCGCCTGTGCCGGCGTGGCCCGTCGACACCCGGCCCCGTTGCGCCGGTTCTGGACGCTGCTCGCCGTCACCATGGCGCTCGCCGCGCTGGGTCGGGGAATCTGGACGGCGCAGCGGCTCGTCGGCGACGACCTGCCGCACAACGCGCTGATCGGGGTCGTCTTCAGCGCCGGCATCCTCACCGGCACCGCCGCGCTGCTCAGTTCCCCGTCCGGACCGCGGACGGCCGTCGGGCGGGCCCGGACGCTGCTGGACGGCGTGATCGTCGCGCTGGCGCTGGTGCCGGTCGGCTGGGTGCTGGTGTTCCGTGGGGTTGCCGCCGCCGAGTTGGCCGATCCGGCGCGCACGCTGGGGCTGCTCTACCCGATGTTCGACCTGATGCAGCTCACCATCCTGGTGGCGGTGGCCGGTCCGGCGCGGCCCCGGTGGCGGCCGATGCGCGTGCTCGCGGCGAGCCTGACCATCCGGGTGGTGGCCGACGTGGTGTACGTCTCGCTGGTCGCCCGGGGGGACTACGCCGCCGGCCACCCCATCGACCTGTGCTGGCCGCTGAGTTACCTCCTGATCGGGCTGGCCACCGCCAGCCGACCGCCGCCGGACTGCGACGGCACCGACGAGACCGCCGAATCCCCGCTGCCGCCGTGGTGGCGGGTGGCGCTGCCGTACCTGCCGGTCGGCGGGGCGATCATCGCGGTGCTGCTGGCCCGCCGGCCGACCGGCCAGACTCCACCGCTGGTCTTCGTGACCATGATGACCCTGCTCGCCGCCCTCGCCGTACGGCAGGGGCTGGCCGCCAACGAGAACCTGCGCCTGGTGGCGCGACTGCGCCGGCTTGCGTACGGCGACCAGCTCACCGGGCTGCCGAACCGGCTGCTGTTCAACCGACTGCTGCGGCTGGCCCTGCGGGACGGTCGGCCGGTGGCCGTCCTGCTGCTCGACCTCGACGGGTTCAAGCAGGTCAACGACCGGTTCGGGCACGCCACCGGCGACGCCCTGCTGACCGGGCTGGCGGCTCGGATGCGGGCTGCCGTGGACGGCGACGGCACGATCGCCCGCCTCGGCGGCGACGAGTTCGCGGTGCTGGTCGAGGGGGACCGGCCGGTGTCACCGGAGCACCTGGCCGAACGCCTGCTGGACGCGCTGCGCCCGTCCGAGGGGGAGGAGGACGTGGGTGTGCACCCGTCGGCGAGCATCGGCATCGCCGAGTACGGGCCGCAGCACGCCTCCCACTCCGACCTGCTGCGCGACGCCGACATCGCGATGTACGCGGCGAAGGCCGCCGGCAAGTCCGCGTACCGGACCTGCACCCCGGCGCTGCGTGAGTCGGCCGTGACCCGGGCGGAGCTGATCGCCGATCTGCGCCGGGCCGTCGACGAGGAGCAACTGCACCTGGAGTTCCAGCCGATCGTCGACCTCGCCACCGGTGCGGTACGCAGCGCTGAGGCGCTGGTGCGCTGGCGGCACCCCCGACTGGGGATGTTGCCCCCGGCGCGGTTCCTGCCGCTGGCGGAGGAGACCGGCCTGATCCTCCCGATCGACCGTTGGGTGATCCACGAGGCGTGCCGGGCGGCGGCGACCTGGCGGGCCCGCGCGCCGGAGGCGACGGTCGCGGTGAACATCGCCGCCGCCCACCTGCGCCGGCCGGACCTCATCGCCACGGTCACGGCGGCCACCGCCGGCGCCGGGCTGGCACCCCGGGCGTTGACGCTGGAGCTGACCGAGTCGGCGTTGATCGAGGGGACCGACGCCGTGCTGGAACGGCTGCACCAGCTCCGGGAACTGGGCATCCAGATCGCCATCGACGACTTCGGCACGGGCTACTCGTCGCTGAGCTACCTGCACCGCATCCCGGCCACCGAGTTGAAGATCGACCGTTCGTTCGTGGCCCGCCTCGGCACGGACGACCGGGCGTACGCCACGGTGGAGATGGTCACCCGGCTGGCCGGCGCGTACGACCTGGCGGTGATCGCCGAGGGGGTGGAGACCGAGCGCCAGCACGACGCGGTCACCGCCATCGGCTGCCCGCGCGGGCAGGGCTTTCTGTACGGGCGTCCGGACAGCCCCGCCACGGTGGGTCAGAATCGGGCTTGACCCTGACGTAGCGGCAGGTAGGAGCCTGGTTTCCGGAAGGGAGGGGAACCATGGCGTACACGGTGGGTCAGGTGGCGAAGATCGCCGGCGTGACGGTACGGACGCTGCACCACTACGACGAGGTCGGTCTGCTCTCGCCCAGCGGGCGTACCTCGGCGGGTTACCGCCGCTACGACGACGCGGACCTGCAACGGTTGCAGCTCGTCCTGTACTACCGCGAGCTGGGTTTCCCGCTTGAGGAGATCACCGCGATCATCGACGACCCGGCGGCCGACCCGGCCGCGCACCTGCGCCGGCAGCACGAGTTGCTGACGGAACGGATGAAGCGGTTGCAGGAAATGGTCACGGCGATCGAGTTCGCGATGGAGGCGAGCAAGTTGAACATCCAACTCACCCCGGAAGAGCGGTTCGAGGTCTTCGGTGACTTCCGACCGGAGGAGTACGAGGCCGAGGCGGAGCAGCGTTGGGGAGGCACCGACGCGTACCGGGAGTCGAACCGCCGGGCCTCCCGTTACGGCAAGGAGGACTGGCTGCGGATCAAGGCGGAGAACGAGGACTGGGGTCGACGGATCGTCGCGCTGATGGCCTCGGGCGCGCCGGCCGACGGCCCGGAAGCGATGGACCTGGCCGAGGAGCACCGGCAGATCATCAGTCGCTGGTTCTACGAGTGCTCGTACGAGGTGCAGACCGGGTTGGCCGACATGTACATGGCCGACGAGCGGTTCACCGCGTACTACGAGAAGATCGCCCCGGGGTTGGCCGCTTACATCAGTGAGGCGATCCACGCCAACGCGATCAGCCGGGCCTGACCGGGGCTCACTCCTCGACCGCGCCGTCGGATGGCGGGACCAGGAAGTCGTAGACGGTCCTGGCCATCCGGCGGACGGTCTCGTCCCCGGTCACCATCGGCCCGGCGGTGAGGAACGCGACGGCGGTCTCCGTGCCGGGGATCAGGTAGTAGCCGACGTCGTGGGAGGCGTCCGGCAGGTCACCGGTCTTGTGGGCCACCGGGACGCCGGGTGGCAGCGCCGCCGGGATCTTGGTGTTCAGGGTCTGCTCCCGCATGAAGCCGATCATCAGGTCCCGGGAGGCCGGGGTGAGGACCTCGCCGTCCCAGACCGCGCCGAGCAGCGACACGACGTCGTCCGGGCTGGTGTAGTTCTCCTCGCCGCGCTGCGCTGCCGCGCTGTCGAGCATCCGCCGGGCCAGGATGGTGGAGCGCTGGTTCATCGAGTCGATCAGCGCGTTGACCGGGGCGAACCCACCCAGGTAGGTGATCAGCACATTGGCCGCGACGTTGTCGCTGTACTTGATCAGATAGCGTGCGAGCCGGTACAGCGTGACCACCTGCGGGAACGTCTCGAACTGGAGCTGGCCGGTGCCGCCCACCACGTCGGCCGGCGTGACCAGCACGCCGTCGTCGAGAGACACCTGTCCACAGTCGACCCGGCGCAGGAGTTCGACCAGGATCCAGAGCTTGATGACGCTCGCGGCCTTGGGACGCAGCGACCCGTTGACCGAAACCTGCTGGTCCCCGTACCGGCCGGAGAGGTCCCGGACGGTTGCGCCAGCGGGGTTGAGGCTGGCGTCGGCGACCACCCGGGCGAGCTGTCCGCTGAGCGGGAACAGCCGTGCTCCCGCGACCGGGTCGGTGGGCGGCTGCGGGCTGGTGACCACCACTCCGGTGAGCGTCGTCGGCGGGCGGTGCCGCTGGATCACCTCAAGCGTGCCCTCGCTGCGCCCGACCAGCGGCACCCGGTAGCGGTAGGCGGTCCCTTCGACGACGACCGCCCCACTGGCCACCCCGGCGGCGACCCGCATGTCCGGGTCGGCGACCCGGCCGGTGTCGCCGTCGCAGGCCCGGTACCGCACGGTGTGCCCGAGCGAGTCCACCGCGAACGCCCCGCCAGGGAACGACAGCCAGGACACCTCGCTGGTCGGCGCCCGCTCCGGCGTCGGCTCCACGCCCGGCTCGTCGCTCCGCCCGCCCGTGTCGTTCGGCCCGCCCGTGTCGCTCCGCCCGCCCGTGTCGTTCGGCCCGTCCGTGTCGCTCGGGCCGTCCGTGTCCTTCGGCCCGGTGTCGGCGGTGGGTCCGTCGGCTGCGTACCCCAGGGTCGTTCGGTGGTTCGGGCCGGGACCGTCGGCGGTGGCCGGGCCGGTCGTCGCCGCGACGACCAGCGCGATCGCCGCCGCAAGCAGGGAAGATGAGCGCTTCTTGTCGCTTTTCCTCACGTTTGTACGATAAGAAGCGTTGGCGGCGGATGGGGCTGCCGGGGCGTGAGTCACCCGTCCGGGAGACCGCGCCCGCGAGAGCGTGATGCCTCAGTGGCATCAAGATGACTCACCGGCATCACGCTCAACACCGAACGGCCAGCCCCGCGCCGAGCCGGTCGCCGGTCGCGTCGCCCGCCGGTCGAGCCGGTCGCCGGTCGCGTCGCCCGCCGGTCGAGCCGGTCGCCGGTCGCGTCGCCCGCCGGTCGAGCCGGTCGCCGGTCGCGCCGGTCGCCGGTCGCGTCGCCCGCCGGTCGAGCCGGTCGCCGGTCGCGTCGCCCGCCGGTCGAGCCGGTCGCCGGTCGCGCCGGTCGCCGGTCGCGTCGCCCGCCGGTCGCGTCGCCCGCCGGTCGAGCCGCCAGCCGGTCGAGCCGCCAGCCGGTCGAGCCGGTCGGCGGTCGAGCCGGCTACATCGGCGGTCCCGGGGTGGGTGGCTCGGCGGGCAGGCCGGGTGCCAGGCGACGCATCGACGTGAAGGTCGGCACCAGCGCCTCGTACAGCTCGGCGAAGAGGGGCAGCAGCGCCGCGTAGGTGGCGGCGGCGGCCGGGTCGGGACGGATGGTCTCCTCCATCTGGACCAGGTCGGCGGCGACGTCGATGCTGGGGATCAGGCCCAGCGCCTGCATGCCGAGCAGCGCCGCGCCGAAGCTCGACCCCTCGCGTCCGGCGGGGAAGCTCACCGGCATGCCGAGCACGTCGGCGAGCATCTGTCGCCACAGGCCACTACGGGCGAAGCCGCCACCGGCGCGGATCTCGCGGACCTCGTTGCCGGCCGCGCGGACCGAGGTGAGGACCAGTGCGAGTTGCTGGCAGACCCCCTCCATGGCGGCCCGGACGAGGTGTTCGCGGCGGTGCCCGTGGGTCAGCCCGACGTACGCGCCGCGGGGCAGGGCGCTCCAGTGTGGAGCGCGCTCGCTGTGCAGGTAGGGCAGCATGATGAGCCCGCCCGAGCCGACCGGCGCCCGGGCTGCCAGGGCGACCAGGTCCTCCTCGGGATGCTCGCCCAACTCCGGCGCGAGCGCGGCGCCCGCCCACTTGAGGACGATGCCGCCGTTGTTGATCGCGCCGCCGACCGCCCAGCGGTCCTCGGTGAGCGCGTAGCAGAACACTCCGCCCAGCGGGTCGACGCCGGGGCGCTCGACCATGACCCGCATCGCGCCGCTGGTGCCGATCGAGCAGGCGACCATGCCGGGGTGCACCGCGCCCAGACCCAGGTTGGCCAACGGCCCGTCGCCCGCCCCGACCACCACCGGCGTGCGCCGCGGCACGCCGATGGCGTCGGCGGCCCGCGCGGTGAGGCCGGGCAGGACGGCGGTGGTGGCGACCAGTCGGGGCAACCGCTCCCCGGTGACGCCGGCGATGGTCAACGCCTCGGCGTCCCACTCGAGGGTGTGGATGTCCATCAGGCCGGTGGCCGAGGCTATCGAGTGGTCGGTGACCAGTTCTCCGCAGAGTCGCAGCAGCACCCAGTCCTTGATGCCGACCCAGTGCGTGACGCGTTCGAAGAGCTTGGGTTCCTGCTCGGCGAACCAGAGCAGCTTGGGCAGGGGCGACATCGGGTGCATGGGCGTACCCGTGCGCCGGTGCAGCGCCAGCCCGGACGGCACCGCCCGCAGCCGCTCGGCCTGCCGGGTGGCCCGGGAGTCGGCCCAGGTCACCGACGGCGTGAGCGGGTTGCCGGCCGCGTCGAGGCCGATGAGGCTGTGCATGGCGGAGCAGAACGCCAGGCCGGAGATCGGTGCGGCCAACTCGGCCACCACGGTCCGGAGCGACTCGACGACGGCGGCGAGGATCACGTCCGGGTTCTGCTCGGCGTACCCGGGGTGCGGGTCGTCGAGGGGATAGCCGACGAAGTGGCTGGCGATCAGCCGCCCGTCGGTGTCGTACGCCATGGTCTTGGTGCTCGTGGTGCCGATGTCGATCCCGATCACCACACCGGGCGGGGTAGCTGGCGGCATGACCGTCAGTATCGCCCTATCGTCCGGGTTGATCCGCCGTTCGGGTAGTTCGCCCGTCTTGGCGTGTCCCGGCCGACCGTCACAACTGTTAATCCGAGTGCACCCCAGATTGGTGGCCTACGCGGCGAAGGAGTCGGCGTGGCAAAGACTGATTCGACGGGTTCCACATGGCGGTACCGCTGGGCGCAGCGGCAGAACGTGCGGCGGATCAGCACGTACCGCGGCGCGGAGACGGCCTGGCGGCGACGCGACGACGAGTTACGGCGGCTGCGCGCCCTGGCCGCCGACTTCCACGGTTCCGCCGCGGCCGGCGCGGGCCTTCCACTCGAACTCGTCGACGACGAGGTGGTGCTGTGGGCGCTGCCCGCCGCGCAACTGGTCGAGGTGCGACACACGGCCGTGCTGCCCGCGCCGGACCTCACGGTCGCCGTGCCGGCCGCGCCGCTGCGTCCGCGCCGACCCGACGGCGTACGCGTCACCGACGCCGGCATGGCCGTCATCACCAGCCGCCGGTTGGTGCTGCTCGGCGGGCGCGGTCGGCGCGACTGGGCGTACGGCCGGATCACCGGCCTGACCCACGACCCGGTGGGGCCGGTGACCCTGATCCAGGTGCTGGACCGGCGTCGTACCTCCGGACTGTTGCTGCCCACCGACGCGGCGGCGGACTTCCGGTTCAAGCTGACGCTGGCCTTCGCCGACTCGATCGAGCAGCGAGCCGCGGTGCTCGCCCAGCTCGACGAGTTGATCGCGGAGCACGACCAGCTCAAACCGTTCCGGCCGGCGGTGGCCACCCCGGCGCAGGCCCGGCTCTCCGCGCTCGTGCCCGGCGGTCGCCGGTCCATCGCGGTGGCGGCGGCGGTCGCGCTGCTCGTACCGGCGGCGCTCTTCGAATCGAACCCGTCGGACCCGACCGGGGGCGCGGAGGTCGCCGTGGCGGCCACGCCGGCACCGGCCGCCAGCGGGCCTCCCGCGCTGCTGCGGCCGGCGGTCCCGCGGCCCGCGCCCACCACCACGCCCAAGCGGAAACCGTCGCCACGCCCGTCGTCGAGCGCGACGTCCGGGCCGCGCTGCGGGGCGCCGGAGAACCCCCTGGGGTACGACTTCTGCGGCGGGACGAGGGTTCGCCGGCCCGCCGTCGAGGTGTGCGACTGGTTCGACTGCGTGCCGCAGTTCTGGGCGGGCCGGGGCTACCTCGTGCAGTGCCGGGACGGCTCGGTCAGCCTCGCGGGTGGCCGGGCGGGCGCGTGCGCTGACCACCGGGGCGTCCGGCGGACCGTCACGAAGTAGCGCATTTTGACCCGAACGCTCGTTCAGGTCAGTCAGAATGATCGAGTGGAGATCCGATCCGACGACGGTGCCCGGGTGCGGATCCGCCCGGTCGGCTACCAGCCCGGCATCGACCCGCCCGACGACCCCGAGCTGGCGGCGCCGGGCTGGCAGGACTGGCTGCTCATCGAGGTGGACGCCCGGACCGCCGACGGTCAGACCTGGTCACATCACTACCCGAGCCTGCTCGTCGAGGAGGCCCGCGCGCTGGGCAGTTGGCTGCACGGCCAGGCGGCGGCGGCCGGCGGTCCGAACCCGCCACCGGCGATGGTCCGCTTCACCGAACCCAACCTGGCGCTGCGTACCCGGGTGATCCGTCGACGTCGGCTGGAACTGATCGTCGAGTTCTCCGCCGAGTCGCTGCCCCCGTGGATGCGCCGGCCGGCCACCGCCATCTACCCGCTGGTCCTCACCGTCTCGGCCGACGCTCTCGCCGTCGCCGCGGCCCAGTGGGTCGGGCACTGCGAGGCGTACCCGCCGCGTACGCGATCGCGGTTCCCGGCCGACGATCCGCTGCTCGGCTCCCTGTCGCGTCGGCGACGAGCGGGCTGACCCCTATTACATCAAATCAGTTTGATGTAATCTACGGGAGTGAGGTCATCCGGCACCAGCGCGCCACCGGGGTTCGTGACCGCCGCGGGGCACCCCGTGCGGTGGGGCCTGCTCAGCGAACTGGCCCGTGGTGACCTCGCCGTACGCGAGCTGACCGCCCGTCTTGGCCAGCCGCAGAACCTCGTCTCGTACCACCTCGGCAAGCTCCGTAGGGCCGCGCTCGTGACCGCCCGGCGCAGCAGCGCCGACGGGCGAGACACCTACTACTCGCTCGCCTTGGCCCACTGCGCCGGCCTGCTGTCGGACGCTGGCGCGGCCCTGCATCCCGGGCTGCGGCTCGCCCCGCCGTCGCCGGCCACCTCGGTGACCGGCCGGGTGTTGTTCCTGTGCACCGGCAACAGCGCCCGCTCGCAGATGGCCGAGGCGCTGCTGCGGGAACGCACCGCCGGCGCCGTGCAGGCGTACAGCGCCGGGAGCCGACCGAAGCCCGTCCACCCGCACGCGGTGACCGTCATGTCGGCGCGCGGCATCGACCTGCGCTTGGCCCGACCCACGCACCTCGACGAGTTCACCGGTCAACCGTTCGACGCCGTGATCACCCTCTGCGACCGGGTCAAGGAGGTCTGCCCCGACTTCCCCGGAGGCCCGCACAGCGCGCACTGGAGCATTCCGGACCCGGCCGCGGACCCCGACGGGCTACCCGCGTTCGAACGGGTCGCCGACGACCTCGCCCAGCGGATCGACTTCCTGCTGCACACGCTCGCCACCCCAGGAGAGAGGGCATCATGACCAGCCCCATCGATGACAGCACGGTCAGCGTGCGGTACCTCGTCGACGACGTGGCCGCCGCGATCGACTTCTACACCGTCCACCTCGGCTTCACCTCGGCCAGCGCCTTCCTGCCCGCGATCGCCGACGTGCGGCGCGGCAACCTGCGGCTACTGCTCTCCGGTCCGGCCAGCTCGGCGGGCCGGGCCCTGCCCGACGGCCGCCGTCCCCGGCCGGGTGGCTGGAACCGCATCCACCTGATCGTCGCCGACCTCGACGCCGAGGTTGCCCGGCTGCGTACGGCCGGAGTGGGTTTTCGCAGCGACGTCGTCAGCGGCCCGGGAGGCCGGCAGATCGTCCTGGACGACCCCTCCGGCAACCCGGTCGAGCTTTTCGAGCCCGCTCAGGTACGGTGATCCCCGTCAGCGACGAGAAGGAGGTGAGCCCCGTGAACACCCGTTGTCACGCCTGGGCGCCCTTCTCGTCCGTCCCCCTCAGCTGACGCCTTCGGGTCGGGGAGTGCGCCCTCCCTTATCGGAGGATCAATGTCTGTCTCCCCGTTCCGCATCGACGTGTCCGATGCGGTCCTCGATGACCTGCGGGCTCGACTGGCCCGCACCCGCTTCACCGACCGCAGCGGCCACCGACCGTGGCAGGGCGGCGTCGATCCCGACTACCTGCGGGACCTGGTGTCCTACTGGCACGACGGGTTCGACTGGCGTGCCCGGGAGGCCGCGCTCAACGCGTACCCCCAGTATCTGACGCTCGTCGGCGGCCGGAAGCTGCACTTCGTGCACGTCCGCGCGGACCGTCCGGCGGGTACGCCCGCACCGCCGCCGTTGCTCCTGAGCCACGGCTGGCCCAGCAGCTTCGTCGAGATGCTGCCCCTGGTCGACCGGCTGACCAGCCCGCTCGGGGGCGCGTTCGACGTGGTGGTGCCGTCCCTGCCCGGCTTCGGCTACTCGGAGCTGCCCGACGAGCCGCTGACCCGGGCGGTCCTCGCCCGGACGCTGCACGAGTTGATGACCGACGTGCTCGGCTACGAGCGCTACGGTGCCTTCGGCGGCGACGTCGGCGGGGTCGTCACCGGTTGGCTCGGTGCCCGGTATCCGGAGCGGGTGGCCGGCATCCACATGATCCATCCACCGTTCCCGGCCAGCTTCGACGACCGACCGCTGTCGGCGGCCGAGCAGGCGTTCCTGGACGCCGAGGCCGCGTACGACGAGACCGACGGCGGCTACAGCGCCATCATGGGCACCCGTCCGGACACCCTGGCAGCGGCGCTCGCCGACTCACCCGCCGGGCTGGCCGCGTGGCTCGTCGACAAGTACCGGGACTGGAGCGACAACCACGGTGACCTGGCGAACAGCATCGACCGGGACACCCTGCTCACCATCATCACGCTGTACTGGGTGACGGGCACGATCGGCTCGTCGTTCCGGCAGTACGCCGACTTCGACCACAACACGCCACGACCCGACATCACCGTGCCCGCCGCGTTCACGGTGAGCACCGAACCCTCGCAGGCGAACTTCCCCCGTTCGATCGCCGAGCGGGCCTGCACCGACATCCGGCACTGGAGCGAACCGGGCCGGGGCGGGCACTTCATGCCGCTGGAGGAGCCCGATCTGCTCGCGGCTGAGCTGAGGGAGTTCTTCACCTCTCTGCGGCCGTAGTGCTGTCTCGGCGGCTGCTCCGGTTCTCTGCCGGAGCAGCCGCCGGCAGCGGGCTACGCGCTGCGTTCCGTCAATACTCTTCTTTCGGGCGCAACGGGATACATCGATCCCGGTCGCGTTGCCTGTCACGTACGTGAGCGGTTGTAACGCGTGTGACCGTGACCTCTGTGGCCCACGTCCCCTGGCGGACCGCCTGGGCCGAGCGCGAGAACGAGCGCCGGCAGCGCGCGTACCGGCACGCCATCGACGCCTGGCAGCGCCGCGACGACCACCTGGTCCGGCTCCGCATCGAAGCCGCCAGCTTCATCGGGTGTACGCAGCCCCGCACCGGCCTGCCGGTAGAGCTCGATGACGACGAACTCGTCTTGCGCGTCCTTCCCGTCGCCACGCTTGTCGAGGCCGAGGCGCGGCACGTCCCCGGGCTGCCCACGCCGGGTTCGTGTTCCTTCGCTGAGCCGTCTTCGGAGGCGCTGCCGCCGGGCCTGCGGGCGGTCGACACCGGCATGGCCGTGGTGACCAGCCGACGGGTGGCCTTCGGCGGCCGGGAGCACCGGCGCGAGTGGCGGTACGACGACCTGGTCGGCCCCGCCCACCACCCCGACGTCCCGGTCACCCTGCTGCCCGACCGCGGCCGACTGGACGGGCTGCTGGTCCCGTCCGGTGCCGTGGTGAACTTCCGCTTCTATCTCACCCTCGCGACCAGCGAGGATCGCGCCGCTGTCGTCGCCCAGATCGACGAACTGCTGACCGCCCACCGGGCCGCTCCGCCCGCGCCTCCTCTGGGGGTGGGGCCCGACGACGCGCCGCTGAAGGCGGTACGCCTCGACCGGCGCGCGGTCGGTGCCGCCGCCGTCGCCGCAGTGGTGTTCGTGACGCTCGGACCGGGTGCTCTGGGCCCTGGAGCGTCAGGTCCCGTCGGCCCGGTGCCCTCGGCGGAGATCGTCGCGATGGACCTGCCGAGGGCTGGGGCGGTGTTCGTGCCGCTCGGGCCCGTCGGGCCGGTGCCAGCCAGGACGCGGCTCGGCTCGGCCGTCAGTGCCGTATGGACCGCCCCGCCCGCCTCGACTGTCCGGCCGTCGGCCCCGACAGATGTCTCTACAGCGGTGCCCCCTGTCGTAGCGGTGGCCCTGCCACCGGTCGCCGCGCCGCCCGTCGTCCCGACCCGTTCGCCGAGTCCGGTGCCGACGCCGGTCCCCAGCACAGACCCGCCCGCGTCAGCCCTGCCGACGCCGCCCGTCGCGTCGGCCTCACCGACGCCGACCCCGACTCTGACGGCTACGCCCTCACCGAATCCCGAGTTGCTGGCTGTCTGTCTGGACCCTCTTCAACTGCCGGTGCTGGACCCGCTGCTCTGCCCGTCCCCGGCACCATGATCGGCGTCTTGGCTGTTTGCCGCCGCTTGCTCAGTCCATGGCGCTGAAGTCGGGGACGGTGAGGGAGCCGTCCTCCGCAAGGGCGAAGCCCGGGTTCCAGGCGATCTCCCACAGGTGACCGTCCGGGTCGGCGAAGTAGCCGGCGTAGCCGCCGTAGAAGGTCTCCTGGGCTGGTTTGGTCACCGTCGCGCCTGCCTTGGTCGCGGTGGCGATCACCTCGTCGACCTCGGCTTGTGAGCGGACGTTCTGGGCGAGGGTCACCCCGCCGAAGCCGTCGGTGCCCGGGTCGTCGATGCCCGCGTCGGCGGCCAGCTTGTCGCGGCCCCAGAGGACGAGGGCCAGGCCGCCGGCCTGGATGAAGACCGTCCCCTCGACCTCCTGGCCCCGCCAGCCGAGGTGCTCGTAGAACGCCTTCGCGCGGGCCACGTCCGCGACTCCCAGGGTGATGAGGCTGATCCGCTGTTCCATGGTCTTCAACCTAACGCGCAGTTCCGCCGCCGGTTAGGCAGGCGGCCCCGACGATGTGGCCGCCCGAGCGGCCAGGGCAGCACCGAAATCATCGCCAACACGCGTTTGATGGAGTTCGGTGAGATCGACTTAACCCATAGCATCGATGCTATGGGTTGGGGTAGCGTGGAGCTGGAACCAGAGGTCCGAGACTGGCTGGAGGAACTATCAACTGCCGACTTCGCTCGAGCGGCGTTCTACATCGATCTTCTGGCCGGCCGAGGCGTCTTGCTCGGAGAGCCGCACAGCAGACAGCTTGACGGCAAGCTGCGTGAGCTGCGGTTTTATCTGGAGCGCGACGCAGTCCGCGTGACCTACTGGATTGCCTCCGACCGGAGGATCATCCTGCTCACGGTGTTCCGCAAGACGCGGATGCGGGAGGACCGGGAAGTCGAGCGGGCTCGCCGCGCATTCGAGCGATGTGTGGCGGAGCGGCACATCGTGGACGAGAGGGCAGAGCGATGAGTGATCGCCTGGACTGGAACGACCTGCGTGAGCACCGGATGGCGGAGCCGGGGGCGGCCGAGACGTACGAGGCCACCCGGATCGCCTTCGAGCTTGGCCAGGAGGTGCGCAACCTGCGCGAAGGGCACGGCTGGAGTCAGAGCCAGTTGGCGCAGGCCGCGGGCATGACGCAGTCCGCGGTGGCACGCTTCGAGGCGGGCGGGACTGTGCCGACCCTGCCGGTCCTGGAGAGGTTAGCCCGGGCTCTGGATCGACGGCTGGACGTCAGGTTCGCCTCAAACGCGGACGCAGCTTGACCAACCGCCGGTGAGGGCTAAGCGGCGATTGTTCGGGCGGTGGCGTAGACGTCGGCGGGTAGGGCGTGGTGGAGCTGCCACAGGACACGCATCGGCCGGTCACCGGTGTGCGACTCGTACGTCATGGTGCCGGCGTAGAGGTACGGCGGTGCGCCCAGGTCACGGTCGGCGATACGGGTCTCCCGAATGAAGAGGTGCACTGTCGAGCCGCCCGTCGTATAGCGCCGCCCGGTCGCCGACGCCGCCGACGTGGTGCTCTGCGACTCCCACTGGAACAACGTGTCGGTGATGGCCCGGTCGGCGTACATGGTGGTGGGGGAGTAGTGCGCTTCGGACTTGACCAGGGTGACGAAGAACAGGTCAGCCTGGGCGTCCGGCAGCCACTTCACACCCTCGCGCAGCGAGCCCGGATTGGGCATTCCGAAGGCGGCGCACGCCTCGTTGCGGCTGTACCGGGCGTGCACCCGCAGCGGCACCGCCCCCGCCGCGAGCGCGGGCGTGACCCGGTGGATGCGGTCCCGCAGCACCTCGGCGACCTGCCGCAACTCGGCGCAACGCGCCGGCTCCTTCCACAGTTGTGCCAGCCGTTCGCCGCGGGTCGCCAGCGGGGCGTTCGGCCCCCAGAGGCTGAAGTGCAGCATGTCCAGTAGTCGGCTGCTGCCCGCGTACCCCTGCTGACCTGGCGCGGGTGGTCCGGCCGTGACCTTCGTTAGTAGCTCTAGCCGGTCGGTGTCGTCGATGTGCAGCATGCGACCGATGGCGCGGCCCAGCTCGCGGTCGTCGGGGCCGGGCGCGGTCGTCTCGACGCCGGCGAGCCGCCGCAGGCCGGTCCAGCCACCGACGCTGGCCGATCGGTACACGTCCTCGATCTCCAAGCCCGTCTCGCGCAGGAACGTCGCCAGAGTGACGTCGCCGAGTTGCCGCAGCTCAGAGACCAGGCCGGTCTTCGAGGTGGGCAGTGCGCTTTTCAGGTTGGCGAGGACGAGATCCTTTGCCACCCGGTCCAGCTCGACGTGGCAGCCGCTGGGCAGACTCGGGAAGTCGTCGCGAACCGCCTCGGTGATCGCCCGCCGGCTCACCCCCGTCAGGGCACGCCAGCGCAGGTCGAAGCGGAAGTTGGCGTTCTGCCCGCCGATGAAGTCGAGCACGGTCAGGCAGGGCTTGTCGTCGTCCAGTCGCAGACCACGGCCGAGTTGTTGCAGGAAGATCGTGGCGCTCTCGGTGGGTCGCAGCATCAGGATCGTGTCGACCATCGGCAGGTCGACGCCCTCGTTGAATAGGTCCACGGTGAAGAGCACCCGCAGCTTGCCGGCCTTGAAGTCCCGCAACAGCGTGGCCCGATCAGTGCCGGCTCGCGACGTCACTGCCGCAGACGGCACGCCGTGGTCGTTGAACCACCTGGCCATGAACTCGGCGTGCCCGATGCTCACGCAGAACCCGAGTGCCCGCATCCGCCCGACGTCCACCTTGTCGCTGACCGCACGCAACACCGACCGCGCCCGTGCGTGGTTGCCGGTGTAGACGACGTCCAGGTCGGCCGGGTCGTAGCCTTGGCCGCGCTTCCAGGCGAGGTGCGACAGGTCCACGTCGTCGTGCAGCCCGAAGTACTGGAACGGCGACAACAACTGCCGCTCCAACGCGTCCCACAGGTGCAGCTCAACGGACGCGCGCCCGTCGAACCACCGGCGCACGTCGCCGCCGTCGGCCCGGTCGGGGGTCGCGGTCAGTCCGAGGAGTACGCGGGGACGCAGCCGCTCCAAAAGCCGGGTGTACGTGGGCGCTTCAGCGTGGTGGAACTCGTCCACGATCACCATGTCGTACGCCTCGGGGTCGACCTCCCGCCGGTGCAGCGACTGGATGGAGGCGAAGACGTGCTTCCAACCGTTCGGCTTCTCGCCCGCGACAAGCGTCTCGCCGAAGCTGCCGTCCCCCATGACCTGCCGGAACGTAGACAGGCTCTGCCGCAGAATCTGCTCCTGATGCGCTACGAAGAGCAGCGAGTCCGCTCGCTTCGCCCTGTGCAGTCGGCGGTAGTCCAGGGCGGCGACGACGGTCTTGCCGGTGCCCGTCGCCATGACCACCAGATTGCGCCAACGCCCGTGCACCAGCCGTTCGGCGTCCAGGTCGGCGAGGATCTCTGCCTGGTACGGGTACGGGCGCACGTCCAGGTTCGAGATCTCGGTGGGTGTCTGATCGCGGCGTTCCCCGCTCAGCGCATGCCGAAGCCGCTCGGCGTCCCTGGTCGCGTCGTACGCCTCGAACGCCGGGTCGTTCCAATAGTCCTCGAACGTGGCCGTGAACGTGTCGATGACGTGCGGCTGCTCGATGTTCGAGATGCGCACGTTCCACTCGACGCCGTCCACCAGTGCGGTCTTCGACAGGTTCGACGAGCCGACGTACGCGGTGGTGGTGCCGTTGTTACGGCGGAACAGCCAAGCCTTGGCGTGCAGGCGAGTGGTCCGCGTCTCGTAGGACACCTTGACCTCTGCGCCCAGCTCTTTGAGCCGGTCGAGCGCTCGCTGATCGGTCGCGCCAAGGTAGGTGGTGGTGATGACCCGGACCTTGCCGCCTCGGTCGATCAGGTCGCGGATGGCGTGCTCAACGATGCGCAGGCCGTACCACTTGATGAACGCGCAGAGCAGATCGACGCTCTCGGCCGAGGCCATCTCGTGGTTGACCTCGTGGCCGATTCGGGGCTGGTGGCGGCCGTTGACCAGGAGTGCGCCGGTGGAGAGGGGCGTGGTGGGACGGTCCGGAAAGCTCGGCTGCGCGGGTGGCGTTGGCGGGGCGGCGATGGCATGGAGCAGGTGCTTGGCGTCGGTGACCTGGTCCTGTTCCGTTGCTGCCTTGGGACTCAGGGTGGTGATGGCGTCAGCGATCTGGTTCGCCATTGCGATCTGGTGGTGGAGCTTGTCGTCGCCATTGGGGACGGACTGCAGGGCTCGGGCGGCCAGGGTGGCGATGTGCCGGGCGAGGGCGGTGTGCGCGTCGGCCGGGTCGAGGTTGTGGTGCTGAACCAGGGCGGGGTCGACATGCTGGAGGCGATCAGCCAGCTCACGGGTGATCAGGTGCTCGTACACACCCCGCTCAAGATCCGTCATTCGAGCTACCTAACCACACGTTCCGTCTATGGATGGGGCGCGGCGACCGGTCGCATCGGCAGAACTTGTCGCGCAATCGGCGAGGCCACCTCACCCGACTGGCGACTCATGCAACGCGCACCGCCCGCAGCGCCTCGACGACCACGCCCCAACGTCCCGGCCCGTTCACCGAGTTCAGCGGCTTTCCGTCCGCCACGATCACGCCGGCAGCGCGCAGGACCGTCAGGTGACCCGCATAGGCGGGATGCGCGGCCAACTCATCCTTGGTGTGCGGGAACGCGATGATCGGCAGCCCCGCGCCCAGCGACTCGTTGAGGACGCCGAGCGCCAACGTGTCGTTGATGCCCAACGCCCACTTGGTCACCGTGTTGAACGTGACCGGGGCGGCCACCACCACATCGGCGGGCGGATGGGGCTCGGGGTCGCCGGGCATCCGCCACTCCACGCGTACCAGATAGCCGGTCTTTTCTTGCAACGCCGCTCGATCGAGCCACGGCGCGGCGGTCGGGCTGACGATCATGCAGACCCGCCACCCATCGACTAAGAGCAGATCGACGAGCTCGTCTATGTGTTCCGCCGGACCCGCGGCGCAGACGACCAGATACAGCACTGGGTGTTCCGTCATGCCCGCAGTTTGCCCGAGTCGGGCGATGTGCAGTGGAGCCGATGCTGAACTGAGCCGTCGCCGCACCGCTCAGACTTCGACGCCCACGTCGTCGGTGCTGATGAGCTGGTCGGCGCCGATGAACCGGCGGGCAACGAGCAACCCAGCGTCGTGTGCGGCTTGTCCACCGTGACTGGCGGACGCGTCGGTCACGAGCCAGGGCGTTAGGTCGCGCTCGAAGGCATCGACCGCGGACTTCAGTACGCAGCTCTCCGTCGCCACTCCGCAGAACACCAGGTCGGTCCACCCTTCCTGCGACGTCAAGGCGTCCCCCTCGAAGGAGAAGTACGAGTAGATCTTCTTGTCGATGACGGCTCGGGCGCGGCTCGCGTGCTGCGCCAGCTCAGGCACGAGCTCCGTCTCGGGTGGGTGCTGCACCGAGGTCCAATGGATCAGTCGCTCGAATGGGCTGCCGGGGTAGTTGTGGTAGCGAGTGAAGACCACTGGCCGTCCGGTCGCCTCCCAGCGATCGACGAGCTCAACGACCTTCGGGATGACGCCTCGGCTGCGGTTGTTGATGAAGCCGTTCTGCATGTCGATGACGATCAGGGCAGCGCGCTTCTCGCTCATGTGTCGACTCTGCCACTCAACCCGGCGGTCTCGCGAAGGGCAGTCTGGGCCTGCATCAGGCGTTCCGGGAGGCCGCTCGTTGAGAGCGTCGCCTCGCGCATCATGCAATGCTGCGAAGTCTCGCGTGCCCTGGCCGTCGTCAACCGCGAGTACGCAGCACGGAGGAAGCGCCAGCCGAATTCGGGTGGCATCGCAGGATCATCTCCGTCCTCGACCTGCCGCTGGATGTGACGGCAGTAGGCCCAGAGCATCTGCACGTCGATCTCACAGGACACCAGGTCATCAATCATGAGGGCCTGCTCGGGGGAGAGCGCGTGGTACGCCAGACCCGCCCAACTGGCGTAGCCCACGGAGAGTCCGTGCACTCCGAACGACTGGATTGACGGCTGATCGAAGCCTTGGGCTAGCAAGCGGCGTTCGACGTGATCGCGGACCGGTTCAGGTGAGGGGTGTGCGCGCCGGTTGACCAGTGCAGACGGCAGGCTCATGAGGCGTAGTGCGGTCTCCAATTCGGCGCCGGTCCAGGCCGGCTCTTCCAGGATGTACATCGACAGGACGTATTCGGGCGCGCCGCGATCGGATGACGGGACGGGCGAGCTGAGCCGCGCCACTTGTTCGGCCGCCCATGGCAGGTCCTGCTCGTAGCTGGCATACCGCCAAGCGGCGAGTAAGGCCAACGTGCGGAAGTACAGCTCTTGCCTGAGGTGCAACACCACGACACCGCAGGCGAAGACGTGCGCTGTACAGCTCCCTTCCGCATGAGGTACCCCAGCGGTCGAAACCTCTAGCCACTCGTGTGGTCGCGAGTGAAAGCCCTCCTGCGCAGCGAGTTCCGCAGCCGCCGCCGCACCTGTGTATACCGGTATGAACTTGTGCGACTGGACCTTGTACAGGTCGCCGACGCGGTTGGCATCGAGGTCAGTCCTGCTAGTGGCGGCGATGAAGCGATCTGCTGCCTCACCTCCGGCTCTGCTGAGCGCGGTGTCGAGCGCCGCCTGCATCTCCGGCCGAGGATGCACCGCGTCTCGGCCCGCTTCCCATTTGGAGACGGTCCGCTCACTAACGCCTAGGTTCTCCGCGAAGTCGCGAATGCTCATGCGTAGGGCTTGTCGCAGCGCACGGGTTTCGCGGCCTGTCCACGCCTGGACAGTAGGCAAGGTTAGCCCCCGATCACGTCGTGGCAGCTCCGGTCAGCCTAACGACTTCGATGCAGCATAGGTACAGCGCAAGTACAGAGAGTGGTCATATCGCGGCATCAGATGCTTGAACAGGATGGATGCATGGCCCGGGGCGGGTGTTCGGCCTCGGAGTTGCGCCGGCCCTCATCGGCGCAGCTCTTCCCGCCCCGGTGCCAGCCCACGATTCGACGACTTGGAGCCGGTATGCCCACCGTGATCGACGACGACCTCCCGGCCCGCGTGAGCCTGGCCGCCGCCTGGGAGTCGGTCGACGTGCGGGCCGCCGGCGACTTCTGGTGCACAGTCGAAGACCGCCGGACCGGGCTGCTCCCACACCGCGACGCGCCGCTGTTCTTCACCGCGTTGGGCCGCCTCCTGGTCGGCGGCGACGTCCCGGCCAACCGGGCGGCGCTGCTCCAGGTGCTCGGCCACGCGTACCGTCACTTCGACCTGCTCCCGCACGCCACCACCATCGGCGACGCGTTGCTCGCGACGGTGGCCCGTCACGCCCAGCCGGTGTGGACGTCGCAGCTCACCGTCGTCGCCGAGCGCGCCCTGTGCCGCGCCACGCAGGCCATCCGCCGCGCCGCCGCGCTCGCCGGCGACGGCCGGGCCTGGTGGCACGTCGAGGTGATCGGGCACGATCGGCCGTCGCCCGACATCGCCATCCTGACGGTACGTCCCTTGCGGCGACTGCCGTTGCAGCCAGGTCACGCCGTGCCGGTCTGCACGCCGCGTCTGCCGGGGCACTGGCGCTGGCTGTCGCCGGCCAACGCCCCACGCCCAGACGGCACCGTCGAGCTGCACGTCCGCGCCGTACCCGCCGGCACCGTCTCCCACCGCCTGGTTCATCGGGTACGCCCCGGCGAGCTGCTCTGGCTCGGCCCACCCGTCGACACCGGGCTGAGTCTCGACCCGGCGCGTACCGATGATCTGCTGCTCGTCGCCGGTGGCACCGGGCTGGCGCCGCTGCGCGCCCTGGTCGAGCAGGTCGCCACCGCACCGGACGGTCGGCGGGTGACGCTTGTCGTCGGTGTGCGCACGTTCACCGACCTGTACGACGCGATCGCCCTCGACAAGCTTCAGTGCGCCCACGACTGGCTGACGATCGTGCCGGCCCTCTCCGACGACCCCTGCGCCGAGCCGGGCGAGCAGGGCGACGCTGTGACCATCGCCCTCGACCATCACCGGCCCGGCCAGGACATCTACGTCTGCGGCCCACCCGCGATGGTGGCCGGCGCCCGGGCGCGGCTGCTGGCCCTCGGCATACCGAACGCCAGGGTCCACATGCCCCAGAGCTTCGGCCGACGCGCCAGCGGACCGTGTGGTCCCTGAGTGGGTGATGCCGGTGAGTCATCAAGATGACGCACAGGCATCAGGCTCGTCAGGCCGGGGCCGACCGGCGCCGCCTGCGGACCGGCCTCCCGCGCGTGTCAGGTGTTCGTGTCGCCGAACTCGCGTACCCCGTCGACGTCGAGCGTGATCCGCCCGTTCTCGGTCCACTGGCCGGTGGCGGCGAGCCAGCTCGGGTCGTCGCGCTCGTCGATGTCACTCCAACTGTGCCGGTGGTGCCGGAGCTGGATCGGCCCGGTCGACTGGCCCGGCGCGAGCGTACCGTCGGTGAAGGTCAGCTCCACCCAGCCGGGGACGGCAGTGCCTGGCTGGGGATTGGGCGGCGCCGGCGTCGACAGCCCGGCCGGCCCGCCTGGTGGTACGAAGAACTGCACGGTCTGCCGGATCCGTTGGCAACCCAGCGCGGCCCAGTCGCAGTTCGGCACCAGTGAGGTGTTGCCGCCCTCGAAGCGCAGGTGGTAGCGCACCCGCACCGTGCTCAGGTCCAGCGGCGCGGTGCCAGTGTTGGTGACCGTCAGGAGGTGCTGGATCTGGTTGTTCGTCGGTGACCAGTCGAGGTTGAGGTAGCTGACCGTCGCGCGACCGCTGGCGGTGCGCACGGTCGTCGTGGGCGAGGTGTCGGAGTAGCCGCCGAGCGCGCGGGCGGCAACCGCGATCCGGTACGTCGTGCCGGGTGCCAGGTCGGTGAGAGTGATCGTGGTGTCCGTGGTGGAGCCGAGGAAACGGTACGTGTTGGGCCCCAGCGGCACCTGCACCTCGTAGTTGATCGGCTGCTCCGCCCCGGGCTCGACCCAGGCGGAGGGCGCCCAGCTGAGCGTGAGCCGATGCGGCTCGTTGGCGACAACGGTGGGGGTGCCGGGGGTGCTGATGGCCGGGCCGTCGGCACGGGCCGCGCCGACGGTGAGCAGGCTCGCCAGCGCGGCAAGGGCGATGGCGGCGGTGACGCGGCGAGCGGGCATAGCCGAATGGTAGCCCCCATCTATCAACATCAATAAATATCTCCCTCGGAGGTGAACCACCGGGTCGTCCCGGGCGTAGTGGTGGCGCGCACGACACCACTCCCACCGGAACAGAAAGGACCCCGCGTAGATGAAGACGCGCGTCAAGAAGATCGCCCTCGGTGCGGTGGCGGGCCTCGCCCTGACCATCGCGCTCCCGGCCAGCCCTGCCCTGGCCATCAACTCGGTCGGCTGTGGCACCCGGACGGACTTCCTCAAGCTCGACATCACGCTCGGCACCGTCGGCATGTCCAGGTGCTTCGCCAGTCGGGGCGTCACGGCCGTGAACATCGGCGGCGTCCACCACTACACCTCGGGCAACAACAAGGTGACTGTCAACTACGAGGCCGGCGGCCAGTACCACACGAGCACTGTCGACAAGTGGTACGGAGTGGACTTCGGCCGCACGGTAAGGGTGTACGAGGTGCGGATCTGGTGACCACTTGCCGGCCACGCCGGTCGCGTCCGTGATCGGGGGGCGTCCTCACCGCACGTCAGCGCGGCGGAGGGCACCCCTCATGGTCCGCTACGCGACGTAGTCGGCTTGGAGATAATGCCTGGTCAGGTGGCTACCTAGCGTGAACCCGTCATCACGAACGGCCTCGACGTCGGCGTCGCACTGCCGCCCCGTCCGGCCTCAGACGGGAGAAACACATGCGTACTCAGAACACGGCCCGCCGGTTCGGCGCTCGCGCGTCCGTACCCGTGCTCATTCTTCTCGCGACCGGAGCGGTGCTCGCCCCGGCGAGCCCGGCGTCCGCCGCGGTCCCCGGCCTGGTGCGGATCGCCGCGACAAGCGTCAGCGACTCGGCCGACTTCCACAGCGTCACCGCGACGTGCCCGGTCGGGAAGGTGCTCACCGGCACCGGTTACGAACTCAACGGCGTCACCGGCGAAGGCGTCGTCGACGACCTGCGCCCCAACGGCGGTGTCGCCACGGCACCGACAGCGGTCACCGTCGGCGCCTACGAGACCGAGGCGTTCGCCGGAAACTGGTCGGTGACGGCGTACGCGATCTGCGCCAATCCGCTGCCCGGCCTGGTCCGGGTCAGCACGGCCGGCGTCAGCAACTCGGCCGACTACCGCAGCGTCACGGCCACCTGCCCGGTCGGGAAGGTGCTGACCGGCACCGGTTACGAACTCAACGGCGTCACCGGCGAAGGTGTCGTCGACGACTTCCGCCCCAACGGCGGTGTCGCCACGGCACCCACAGCGGTCACCGTCGGCGCGTACGAGTCGGACGCCACGACCCTGAACTGGTCCGCTACCGCGTACGCCATCTGCGCCAACCCCCTCGCGGGCCTGGTGCGCGCCTCCACGGTGGGTGCCAGCACCTCGGCCGACTTCCGCAGCGTCACGGCGACCTGCCCGGTCGGGAAGGTGCTGACCGGCGCCGGCTACGAACTGAACGGCGTGACCGGTGAGGGCATCGTTGACGACTTCCGCCCCAACGGCGGCCCCGCGACCGCCCCGACGTCCGCCGCGTCCGGCGCGTACGAGGAGGACGCCTTCGCCGGCAACTGGTCCGACACGGCGTACGCCATCTGCGCCACGCCGTAACGGCCACGTGCGGTGGCCGTCCCGAAGGCAGGGGCGGCCACCGGCGTGTTCGTTCCCCCCATATGGAGTCAGCGGGCTGTCGTCGGTGTGCCTCGGCCATAGCGTCCGGACAGGGACGCGAGTCGAGGGAGGCCACCATGACGGGACTGCCACCTGATGCCTGGCCCGACGCCTTCCCGGCGAGCGGCGAGGTCTGGCGGCGCGACGTCTTCGCGGTGGCCGAGGCGTGCCGTGCTGGTGCCGCGAGTCCGCGCCACCCGCTGGCGGCCGTACTGGCCTGGGCCTACGGCCCCATCGGGTACGGCCCATGGCGCGTCACCAGGTCGCGGTGGAGATGGCGGTCAGGCCCGACCGGTGAGCTGGCTATCGGGCGGCGCGCAGTCGATCGTCGAGGGCGTCCAGGTCCGGCACAAACCAGATCTGTTCGCCCCGGTTCGACTCGTGCACCAGGGCGCGCAGCGCCGAACTTCCCGCGAGCTGCGTCGAGATGTCGCCGACCACGGCGAGCCGCAGCCGGTAGTTGACGAACTTCTGCATCACGTCACCGGCGAAGCGGGTGCCGAGCGAGAAGAAACGGTCGTCGAGCCGGTGGGCCGGCACGGCCACCACCTGGGCGCCGAGGAAGGCCGCGCCGATCAGGTCCAGCGCGTCCTGCTCGGTGGCGATCGGCGGGCCGGCCGGGTCGCAGACCAGCACCGGCACCCCGGCGCGTTCCTGGATCTCGTCAGGCATCGTGGACCTCCCGGTCGAGCAGGCCGTTGTCGGCGTTGAGGACGGCGTCGAGCAGGTGCAGCACCTCGGCGGTGCCGGCGGGATCACCGAGGATGATGATCTTCAGGCGGCGGCGGTCATCGTCGTGCACGGTCTGCACCCGCAGCGGCCGGGCCGGGTCGTGCCCGGTGTTGACGCTGGCCAGTACGAGCGTGCCGAGCCGGTCGGCGGCGGCCCGGTCGACACCGTCGATCTGCACGATGCTCGACACCTCGGCGTGCCCGGCCACGACGGCGGCGGGCGGCCGTCCGGTGAGCGCGTCGAGATCGCTGGCGGCGATCCGATACTGCTTGCCGATCCGGACGGCGCGCAGCCGGCCGGCGCGGATGTAGCCGCGCACCGTTCGTACGTGTAGGCCGAGCCGGTCGGCGACCTGTTCAACCGAGTACATGTCTTCCGTCATCGTTCCTCATCCTACCTTCATAGGGAAGGATGAGGACTAATAGGGGTGACCGCAGCAGCGTCACTGGAATCAGCGTCAGGTGGTGACCGGCCATCGGCCGTGGTCAGGTCACCCCGCGGAGCGGATGATGTCCGCGACCGGGCGGCGTGCCGCGGCGACGGCGGGAATGGCGGTGACCATGGCGACCGCGAGCAGGACTCCGAACGCCGTGGTGAGCGTCCAGGCAGCGGGTGGGTATCGCTCGCCATCGAAGAACAGGTAGAGGCCGATGCCGAACGGGATCCCGAGCGCGACGCCGGGCACGGCGGGGAGGAGTTGTGCCACGGCCAGGCCCAAGCCGGTCTGGGCGGGGGTCGCGCCGAGCGCGCGGGCGACCGCCAGCGGTTGCCGGGTGTCGAGGACCGCCGTCCACGTGCTCACGATGGTGTTGAGCAGCGCGAGGAAACAGGCCATCCCGGCGACGATCAGCATGGCCTGGAGGGTTCGTTCGTTGCGGGGGTCGGGGAGTTCCGCGTAGCCGAGATTCAGCGGATCGTCGTCCTGCGCCAGGATCGTGAGCACCGCGGCCAGGGCGGCCGTGGTGATCAGGGTGTTCACGGTGACGAGCCGGGCGCGGTGTGCCCGCCGCGCGTTGATGCGTACGCCGATCAGGAGGGCGGTGGGCAGCCGGCGCGACAGCCAGATGGCCCAGCGCCGACGGCGCGGTGGCGTGGGCGCGTCGGCCAACGCGTGCACGGTGGTGGTGACGGCGGCGCGGAGCACCGGTGCCAGGGTCGCCGCGACGGCGATCGAGAGGGCGAGCGCGGTGCTGGCGATCACCACGCGCAGCGGCGGGCTCATGACGCCGACGCCGACGAATCCGGCGCTGGTGCGGAACAGCAGAGGTGCCGCGATCCAGCCGGCGGCCAGGCCGGCCCCGGCGGCGGCGAGCCCGATCACGAGGTATTCGGCCAGGTGGACGGCGGCGATCACGGCGGGCCCGGCGCCGACGGCCTTGAGTAGCCCCACCCGGCGGCGGCGGGCGATGACGCGGCCCGCGACGATACCCGCGACGCCGATCACCGCGAGGCCGGTCAGCAGCCAACTGCCGACCACCAGGGCCGTCTCGGCCTGCCCGTTCTGGCGACCACTGCTGTCGGCGATGTCCCGCGCCGAGCGGAAGCTCCAGCCGCGGTAGTAGGGATTGCTGCCCGAGGGGTCGACGACGCCGGCGCCGACCTCCGGGTCGGCCAGTTTGAGGTTCAGCGTGTACGACAGCGGCTGGTCCCCGGCGATGGTGGCGATGTCACGACGATCGACCCAGACCAGGCCGCCCTTCTCCACCAGGTTCGAGCCCGGTAGGTGCCAGTGGACCTGCGGGTACACCGGCCGGGCGGCGGTCACCGCGAATCCGGTCACGTGCAGGGGGTGGCCGCCGACGCTGACCGTCTCGCCGAGGTGAATGCCGAGCGCGTCGGCGAAGGTGCGCTCGACGACCACCCCGTCGGGGCGTACCCAGGTGCCGTCGGTCACGGCCGGTCGGTTGACCGCGGCCGGCGTGCCGTCGCGGCCCTCGACGATGACCCGGACGGTTGTGTCGCGGGCGGTCAGCGCCAGGAAGGCCAATGGATACGGTCCGCTGTGGTCGGTGACGCCGGGCAGGGTGGTCAGTGGCGCGAGCGCGTCCAGGGCCCGCGGACCGGGGAAACCCGTCTCCACCACGAGGTCCGGGCCGGCGGTGGCGTCCCGGGTCCGCTCGTACGGGCGGGTCACGAGTTCGTTGAGTGTGAGGCCGAGGGTGAGTGTCGCGGTCGCGGCGGTGATGGCGACCAGCAGCAGCACGGTCTCCGTCCGGTGCCGACGCAGGTCCCGCACCAGCAGTCGCCACACGAGCAGCAGGCGGCCCGCCACGTCAGCGCACCCCGTCGTGGACGCCGGCGAGCATGCTGTCGTCGGCGAACGCCCCGTCACGCATGGAGATCACCCGGTCGGCGACCGCCGCGATGCGGGCGTCGTGCGTAACCACCACGAGGGTCTGCCCGGCGCTGCGCAGGTCCTCGAAGAGCCGCAGCACCTCCAGGGTCGCGGCGCTGTCGAGGTTGCCGGTGGGTTCGTCGGCCAACACGACCTGCGGTTCGTTGCTCAACGCGCGGGCGATGGCGACGCGTTGACGCTGACCGCCGGACAGCGCCGAGGGCAGGTGCGTGGCGCGGTCGGCCAGCCCCACCTGGTCGAGCAGGTGCAGGGCGCGTCGGCGGGCGCGGCCAGGCGACCGACCGGCCAGCAGCGCGGCCATCTCGACGTTCTCCACGGCGGTGAGTTCGTCCATCAGGTGGAAGGACTGGAAGACGAGACCGATGTGGTCGCGCCGCAGCCGCGCCAGGGCGCGCTCGCTCATCGTGTCGATCCGGTGGTCGGCCAGCCACACCTCGCCGTCGGTGGGACGCTGGAGCCCGCCGAGCAGGTGCAGCAGGGTCGACTTGCCGCATCCGCTGGGGCCCATGATCGCCACCGCCTGGCCGGCGGGCACGTCCAGATCCACCTCGTCGACCGCGCGGACCAGCGCGTTGTCCCAGCCGTACCACCTGCTCAGCCCGCGTGCCCGCAGCGCCAACGACCCGTTCATGCCCCCGCCTTCCGTTCCGCGCGACCGCGCTCGGTCCACATGCGTTCGCACGCCTCCAGCCACTCCAGGTCAGCCCGCAGCCTCAACGCGACGCCCTCCAGCAGCAATCCGGCGACCGGATCCACCGACCGCTCCAACGCCGCCCGTTGGGCGTCGCGCAGCCGGCGCAGCACCTCGCGCCGCTGGGCGTCCACCAACGCGATCGGATCGGCCAGCCGGGCAGCCGCGGCGGCCACCAGCTTCAGGTGGAACTCCGCGAGGTCCGGCTTCGGCCAGCTCACCTCGGTGAGCCAGCCGGCGACCCGCTGCTGCCCGGCCGGGGTCAACGCGTAGACCCGGCGGTCCGGCCGATCCGGTAGGCCGTCGGCCCGCTCGGAGGTGACCAGGCCGGCCTTCGCCAACCGGGCCAGCGTCACGTAGATCTGCCCCGCGTTCATCGTCTCGCCGAGGGGGCCGAGCGCACCGCGCATCCGGTTGCGCAGCTCGTACCCGTGCGCCGGCTCCTTGGCCAGCATGGCCAGCACCACGTCCTGCACTCCGGCACGCCCCTTGAGATAGACCGCTAATAGATAACCGCTAGCTATGGCACTGTCAAATCTCGACGCTCAGCGTCGGTGGGGTCCAGTACCGTCTGGGAACCATGGACGCGCGCGTCGGCGACGCCATCATCGGGCGGGATCATCCCGCGGGTCTGCTGCGCGCCGAGCTGGACCGGGCGGCCACCAGCCACGGCGGTCTCGTTCTGGTCACCGGCGAGCCGGGCATCGGCAAGACCACCCTCGTCACGTCGGTGGCGCGCGAGGCCCGCCGGCGCGGCGCGCTCGTGCTCGGAGCGGCCTGCTGGGATTCCGACAGCGCCCCCGGCTACTGGCCGTGGGTGCAGGTCCTGCGGGCCCTGCGCCGCTCCGCCGACGACTGGGCGCTCGCCCGACCGGACGCCGAACCCGCCCTCGCCGCCCTGCTCGGCGAGAGCGGCACCGGTGACGTACCCGGCCTCGCCGCGGCCTGGTCGGCCCGCGACGGCCAGGACGTCGCCGAGCAGGAGGCGTTCGCCCTGTACGACGCGGTGACCGCGGCACTGGTCGCCGTCTCCGCGCGCCGGCCGGTGGTGGTCGTCCTCGACGACCTGCACTGGGCCGACCCGGCCTCGCTGCGGCTGCTGGCGTTCGCCGCCCAGCACACCTGGTTCGAACGCCTGCTGCTGATCGGCACGTACCGCGACGCGGAGGTCGAGGCCGGCGACCACCCGCTGCGCCCGCTGCTGCTGCCCCTGGTCGCCAAGGCCACCACGATCACCCTCACCGGCCTGGCCCGCGACGAGGTGGCCGCGTTGATGGCGCGTACCGCCGGTCGGGAGCCCGCCCCCGACCTGGCGGACGAGGTGCACCGCCGCACCGGCGGCAACCCGTTCTTCGTCGAGGAGACCGCGCGGCTGTGGCACGCCGACGGCACCACCGGCACGATCCCGCCCGGCGTACGGGAAGCGGTGCGACAGCGGCTCGCCCGGCTGCCCGCCCCGGTGGTCGAGGCGCTGACCGTCGCCGCCGTGCTGGGGCGTGAGTTCCACCGGCAGGTCCTGGCGGCCAGCGCGGCGATACCGGTGGCGTCTGTCGACCGGCTGCTCGACGACGCGGTGACCGCCCGGCTCGTGGCCGCCCGGGGTGCCGGCCGGTTCACCTTCGCCCACGACCTGGTCCGCGAGACCCTGTACGACGGGCTCACCACCGACGACCGGCAGGCCCGCCACGCCGCGGTGGTCCGGGCGGTGGATCCGCCGACCGCGCTCACCGACCGGCTCATCCCGGCGGATCTGGCCCGCCACGCCTACCTGGCCGGCGCGGCGCTGGACCGGACCCGGGCCGGCGAGCTGCTGGTCGCCGCCGGGCGGGACGCGTTCGCCCGGCTCGCCGCCGACGAGGCGGGGGTGCACTTCCGCCGGGCACTGGAGATCGTCGAGGACCCCGCGCAGCGGATTCGCCTGCTCGTCGACTTCGGCGAGGTGCAGTACCACCACGCCGGCCGATCCGAGGCCGCACGCCTGTTGGCCGAAGCCGCGACGCTCGCCCGTACGCTCGACGACCCGGTGCCACTGGCCCGCGTCGCGCTCACCGTGCACCGCGCCCGGCAGGTGGACACCACCATCGCCGTTGACACGACGGACCTGGTGCGCGAGGCGTACCAGCGGTTGATCGGCGAGCCCGCCCCCACCGCGTCGACGGGCGCGCTGGTGGCGGACCTGATCACCGCGACGGAGACCATCGCCCGTCGTGGTCGCGACGACGAGGCGCTCACCTTCAGCCTGTGGGCCCGCCACGACACCACCTGGGGGCTGGGCACCGCGGCGGCACGGGCCGCGCTCACCGCCGAGATCCGGGACGTGGCCCGCCGCTCGGGCGACCGGGAGACCGAGCTGTGGGCCACCTCGCTGCGCTGGGTGGCGTTGCTGGAACTGGGCGACCCGCGCTTCATGGAGGAGTTCACCGCCTTCGTCACCGTGGGTCAGCACCGCGAGCTGGCCCGTCCCCGGATGGCGGCGGCCGTCGACGGCGGGATCATCGCGGCGTTCCGGGGCGACTTCGCCGAAGCGGACGAGCGGTTCCGCGTCATCGTCGACCTGTCCGACCCGGGGCACGCCGAGTTCGCCTTCATGGGCCACCACCTGCGCTGGGCCCGGCTGCTGTTGCAGGGGCGCTTCGACGAGATCGACACGCTGCTGCACGAGTGGGCGCCGACCGACTACCCGTACCGGGAGCTGCTGTCGGCCATCACGGCGGCCGAGCGTGGCGACGACGAGCAGGCGGTGCGGTTGACGGCCGGCATCGAGGCGGCCGGCATCCACTACCCGCGTCCGATGTCGCCGCTGTGGCTGCGGCTGCGCGCCCAGGCCGCCGCCGCGTCCCGCGATCCACGGCGCTGCGACGACGCGCGGGCCGCGCTGGTTCCGCACCGTGGGCAGTGGGCGGTGGGGCTGTTCGGCTGCGACATCAGCGGGCCCATCGACCACTGGCTCGCCGTGGTCGACGCCGCGCAGGAGCGTTGGGACGACGCGGTCACCGGATTCACGGCGGCCCGTGACGCCGCCGACCGGATGGGCTCCCGACCCTGGTCGCTCATCGCCCGCGCGGGGCTGGTGAACGCCCTCGCCGGCCGCGACCAGCCGGGCGACGCCGCCACGGTTGCCCAGTTGCGCGCGAGCACCGTCCGGGACGCCGCCGCCCTCGGCATGAGGCAGGTGCTCCTCCGGCTCGCCGACCCGGACCCAACCCACGCCGAGCCGGACCAAGGCGGGCTGGCTCACGCCGTGTCGGGGCCCGCCGTGTCGGGCCACGCCGTTTCGGGGCCCGCCGTTGGGTGGGCCGAGGGCAGCGTGCTGGGCGATGTCGCGCTCGCCGGCCAGGCCGGCGGGAGAGGCCACGCAGGCGAGGGCGACCAGGTCGTCGGGGGCGGCCCGGCCGTCGGCCGGCGTCAGGTGACGCCGCCCGACCCGACGATCGAGGGGTACGCGTTTCGACGCGACGGGCCGGTCTGGCGGCTCGCCTACGCGGGCGTGGTGGCGCACCTGCCCGACGCCAAGGGCCTACACGACCTGCACCTGCTGTTGAGCCGCCCCGGCGGCGACGTCCCGGCGGTGGAACTGCTCGACCCCGCCGCCGGGCCGGTGCTGGTGGCCGCCCGTCGGATGGGCGGCGACCCGGTCCTCGACGACGAGGCGAAGGCCCGCTACCGGCGGCACCTGACCCGCCTCGACGACGAGATCGACCGGGCCGTTGCCCGCGACGACACGGCGAAGGTGTCCGCGCTGGACGCCGAACGCGGCGCGCTGCTCGAGGAGCTGCGCGCCGCGGCGGGATTGGCCGGCCGGAGTAGACGGCTGGGCGACGAGGCCGAACGGGCCCGCAAGACTGTCACCGCGCGAATCCGCGACACCCTGCGCAAGCTCGACGAACGCCATCCCACGCTCGCCACTCATCTGCGCGATTCGGTCTCCACCGGCGCCACCTGCCGCTACCTCCCACAAACCCTCCCACCCTGGCACCTCTAACCCCCGCCCCCGCCCCCCGCCCACGCCCGCGCCCCGCCCGCGCCCCGCCCACGCCCGCGCCCGCGATCTTGCCCGCGCCGCCCACGCCCCGCCCACGCCTTGCCCGCGCCGCGATCTTGCACTTTCGGTTGTGGATCTGGGTGCTCTCGTGGCTTTTGTGGGGCTGTCTCGCTAACGGTGTTTCCGGCGATCTTGGTTAGTAGGTTTCAGCGGCTGGGAAGCGGTCGCTGAAGGTGATGGCGAAGGCGTTCAACGCGGGTTTCCAGCGCATCGTCCATCGGGTTCTGCCTGTTCCGGTGGGGTCCAGGGATCGGGTCACCAGGTACAGACACTTCAACGCGGCCTGCTCGTTGGGGAAGTGGCCGCGGGTTTTGATCGCCCGTCGGTAGCGGGCGTTCAACGACTCGATCGCGTTGGTCGAGCAGATCACCCGCCGGATCTCGACGTCGTAGTCGAGGAACGGGATGAACTCCGCCCAGGCGTTGTCCCACAGCCGGATCACCGCCGGATACCGCTCGCCCCACTTCTCTGCCAGGTCCTCGAACGCGGCCCTGGCCGCCGCCGCGTTGACGGCGGTGTAGATCGGTTTGATGTCGTGCTTGAGCGCGTCCCAGTACTTGCGGGAGGTGAGCCGGAACGTGTTGCGGATCAGATGGATGATGCACGTCTGCACGATCGTGCGGGGCCACACGTTCGTGACCACCTCGGGAAGACCTTTCAGGCCGTCGCAGACGAGGAAGAACACGTCCTTCACGCCCCGGTTACGCAGGTCGGTCAGCACGCTCATCCAGAACTTCGCACCCTCACCACCCGAGCCGGCCCATAACCCGAGGATGTCCTTCTCCCCGTCGAGCGTGACCCCGATAGCGGCGTAGAAGGGCCGGTTCGCGACCTGCCCGTCGCGGACCTTGACCACGATCGCGTCGATGAACACGGCGGCGTAAATCTCATCCAACGGGCGGTGCGACCAGTCGGTCATCTCCTCGATCACCTTGTCGGTGATCCGCGAGATCGTCTCCTTCGACACCGAAGCCCCGTAGATCTCCGCGAAATGCGCCGAGATCTCCCCGGTGGTCAAACCCTTGGCATACAACGACAACACGACTTCGTCGACCCCGGACAGGCGCCGCTGCCTCTTCTTGACGATTTGGGGCTCGAAGGTGCCGGCCCGGTCCCGGGGCACATCGATCTGGACCGGCCCCGTGCTATCGGTCAGCACCGTCTTCGCCCTGGTGCCGTTGCGGACGTTGCCCGACTCCACCCCAGCCGACTCATGTTTCTCATAGCCCAGATGCTCGGTCATCTCCTCCTTCAGCGCCGTCTCCAGGACCGTTTTGGTCAGCTGCTTGAGCAGCCCGTCCGGGCCGGTCAGCGACAGCCCTTGTTCCTTCGCGGCCCGGACCAGCTCGGCGGCGGCCTTCGCCTCAGCCGACGGCTCGGGCCGCTTCTTACGTCCGGTCTGGTCGTTCAGTGTCGCGGTCATCACGGCACCCTCCTCACCAGGCACAACGCCCGATGGGTCAGGCCGGAAACACCCTTAGATGCACAGACCCGCTTTTGTCGCCACAGAAAATGCAAGATCGCGGGGAAGTCGCCATCAGGTCCTGTCGATCATGGAGTTGTGGTGCCTGGTTTGAGCATTTACAGGCCGCTTTGTCACCCACCACAACTTCATGATCGGCGGCCCGGGTGTGGGGGGCGGGGAGCGGCGGCGCGGGTGTGGGGCGGCGGCGCGGGTGTGGGGGTGGGGGAGCGGCGGCGCGGGTGTGAGGGCGGGGAGCGGCGGCGCGGGTGTGGGGGTGGAGGGGCGGGGAGCGGTGGCGCGGGGGTGGGTGGGGCGGGGGTGGTAGGTGGGGGGTGGGGGTTAGCGGCGGTTGTAGCGGTGCATGGTCAGGGTGCCGAAGACGATGACGAAGCCGGCGCTCCACACCAGGAGCCACATGGTGGCGGAGGCGTCCGAGTGGCCGGACATGACGGCGCGTACCGCGGCCACCAGCTGCGTCACCGGGTTGACCTTCACGAACGCCTGGAGCCAGCCGGGCATGGTGCTCGGCTCGACGAAGACGTTGCTGAGGAACGTCAGCGGGAACAGCACCATCATGCTGACCCCCATCACCGACTTCTCGCTGCGCAGGATCAGCCCGAAGAACGTCCACACCCAGGAGAACGCGAACGAGAAGACCACCAGCAACCCGATCCCGGCGGCCACCCCGGCGACGCCGCCGGTGGGCCGGAAGCCGAGCGCCAGCCCGACGCCGAGGATGACCAGGGCGGCGAGGATGTAGCGCAGCACATCGCCGAAGATCATGCCGACCAGCGCGGCGGGCCGCCAGACGGGCAGCGTCCGGAAGCGGTCGAAGATGCCCTTCTCGATGTCGGTGTTGAGGCCGACCCCGGTGTACATGGTGATCATCACGACGCTGGTCACCATGATGCCGGGCAGGAAGAACTGCAGGTAGTCACGCGGGCTGTCGGCGAGAGCGCCACCGAACAGGTACGTGAACATCAGCACCATGATGATCGGGAACGCGGTCACGTCGAAGAGCTGCTCCGGCACGTGCTTGATCTTCAGCAGGGCCCGCCAGCCGAAGGTGAGCGACGCGCCCAACGCGCTCGGCCGGGCCGGTCGGGCGCCCGGCGCGAGGACGGTCGCCAGCGCCTCGGCGGACGGTACGTAGACCGACGGCGCCCGCTCGGCCGTGCCGGCGGTCGTGGTCGTGTCACTCATCGGGCTGCCTCCAGCTCGTCGTCGCGCTCGTCGGCCGACACGGCCGGATGGTCGGTCAGGGCCAGGAAGACCTCGTCCAGGCTGGGCTGGCCGAGGGAGAAGTCGTCGACGACGATGCCGGCGCGGGCCAGGTCACCGAGCGCACGCGCTGCCTGCGCGCTGGCGTCCAGGTCGGTGCCGGCCTCGCCGACGCGGGCGGTCAGGGCCACCGGATCGGCGGCGAGCTGCACCGGCACGTTCAGCGCCTCCCGGAGCACCTGCTCGGCCTGGGGCCGCTGGCCGGGGTCGCGCAGTCGCAGGTGGACGGTGCCGGAGCCGACCGACGACTTCAGTTCGCCCGGCGTGCCCTCCGCGATCACCCGGCCGTGGTCGACGACCGCGATCCGCCCGGCGAGCTGGTCGGCCTCGTCGAGGTACTGCGTGGTCAGCAGCACGGTCGTACCGTGCGACACCACGGCCCGGACGATCTCCCACACCTGGTTGCGGCTGCGCGGGTCGAGGCCCGTCGTCGGCTCGTCGAGGAAGAGCAGGTCGGGAGTGTTCAGGATGCTCGCGGCGATGTCGATGCGCCGTCGCATGCCGCCCGAGTACTTCTTGACCTGGCGGTCGCTCGCCTCGGTCAGACCGAACGCGGCCAGCAGCGCCGCCGCGCGGTCGCGGGCTTCCGGCTTGCGCAGGCCCAGCAGGCGGGCCAGCAGCACCAGGTTCTCGGTGCCGGTGAGGTCCTCGTCGACCGAGGCGTACTGGCCGGTGAGGCTGACCCGGCTGCGGACCTTGTCGGCCTCGGTGACCACGTCGTGCCCGAAGACCCGCGCCGTGCCGCCGTCGGGACGTAGCAGCGTCGCGAGCACCCGGACCGCCGTGGTCTTACCCGCCCCGTTCGGGCCGAGCAGGCCGTAGACGGTGCCGGCGGGCACCCGCAGGTCCATGCCGGCCAGCGCCCGGGTCTCCCCGAACGTGCGGGTGAGCCCTTCGGCCTCGATGGCCAGGCCGGTGGCGCGTCTGTTCATCATTTCTACCTCTCGTCCGATGGCCGGCGACGTCGTGGTCGGTGTGACCAACGACCCCGCCGCCCTACAGGCGCGAGGTGAAGACCCCCGCCCGCTAGATCGGAACTAGCGGGCGCCGTTCCGGGACGAAATGTCGGTGGGACCGGCTTGACTGGAGTCGACGAGGGGGACGGGATGACGCAGGTACGCATCGAGCCGTGGCACGAGGATGATCTCGAGCTGCTGCGGCAGCTCAACTCACCGGACACGCGCCGACACACCGGCGGCCCGGAGACCGACGAGCAGGTGCTCGCCCGGCACAACCGGTATGTGCACTTCGCCGAGGGTGGGCAGGGGTGCATGTTCACGGTGGTGCTGCCGGACGGCACGCGGGCGGGCAGCGTCGGCTACTGGCGTCGCGAGTGGCGCGACCAACCGGTGTACGAGTTGGGCTGGGCGGTGCTGCCCGCGTACCGGGGGCAGGGGCTGGCCACCGCCGCGGTGCGGGCGGCTCTCGACGTGGCGCGCGCCCGACGGGACCGGCGTCACGCGCACGCCTACCCGTCCGTCGACAACCCCGCCTCGAACGCGGTCTGCCGCAAGGCGGGCTTCACGCTGCTGGGTGAGACGAATTTCGAGTATCCGCCCGGGCACCTGATGCGGGCCAATGACTGGCAGTTCGACCTGACCGCCCCGCCGGCCGACGGGTGAGGTCGGCGGGACGGCCGTCGCAGGTCACCAGGTGGTGTCGAGACGCTGCCGCTGCTCGGCGGTCAACTCCAGCTCCACGGCGGCCAGGCTCTCCTCGAGTTGGGCCACCGAGGAGGCACCCACCAGCGGAATCGTCGGCAGGTCGCCGCCCAGCAACCAGGCGAGCACCACCTGGTTCACCGTCGCGCCGGTCTGCCCGGCGACCTCCTCAAGGGCGGCCAGCCGCCGGGGCGCGCTGGGCAGGTCGTACGCGGCGCCCAGCGGCACATCCGGCCGGCTGTACGCCCCCCTGAGCAGCGGCGAGTACGCCACCAGGGTCAGCTCCGGTTCGGCGCGCAGATAGCTGAGCAGGTCTCCGCCAACACCGCCCAGGTCGCCGTCCGGGTCCAGCTCGCTGGCCACGTCGGTGCGTCGGGCCAGGTAGCTGTGGCGGTACTGGAGCACCTCGTACCCCGGGAGGCCGGCGGCTGCGGCGAGCGCGCGGGCCCGTTCCACCCGCCAGGCGCGGTGGTTGCTCGCGCCCAACAGGCCCACCGTCCCCTCGGCGACCAGCTCGGCGAACCCCTCCACGGTCTCCGCGAGCGACACCGTCCGGTCCTCGATGTGTGCGTAGAGCAGGTCCAGTCGTTCCACGCCGAGCCGGTCACGGCTGCGCTCCGCCGACTCGCGGATGACCTTCGCCGACAGCCCTTCGGCGTTGTCCAGATAGCTGGTGCCGGGGGCCAGTGGACGGGCGCCCAGCTTGGTGGCGATGACGATCTCGGTGCCGATGCCCCGGCTGCGCCGCCACCGCCCCAGCAGCTCCTCACTCTGGCCGCCCTGTGAGCCGTCGACCCAGAACGCGTAGTTGTCCGACGTGTCGATGAAGGTGCCGCCCGCCTCGACGTACCGGTCGAGGATCGCGTACGAGGTGGCCTCGTCGGTGGTGCTGCCGAACAGCATGGCCCCGAGGCTGAGCACGCTGACCTCGCGCCGGGTCGCCGGGTCGGTGCCGATCGTGCGGTACCGCATGGGATCTCCTTCCGGGCGTCCTGCCGGCGGGCGCCCGAAGACCACCCTGCTACCTGGAGCGCGCTCCAGGTCAAGCGTCCGTCTCACCAGGGGAGGACGCCGTACCCACCGCCGGCGTCCATCTGGAAGCCCCAGAGCAGACCGCTCGGCCCGTCCGCCGGCAGGGTCGCCAGGTGCACGCTCACCTCGGCGCCCTGCTCGGGCGTACGGAAGCCGCTGTTGCCGTTCAGGTCGGTGGCGCAGTAGCCGGGGTTCGCCGCGTTCACCTTGATCGGGGTATCCCGAAGTTCCTTGGCGTACATGGCGGTGAGCATGTTCAGCGCCGCCTTCGACGACGGGTACGGCACGGAGGTCAACTCGAACAGCGCGCCGTCCGGGTCGGTCATCACCGCGATCGAGCCGACCTCGCTGGAGACGTTGACGATCCGCGCCGCCGGTGCCCGGCGCAGCAGCGGGAGCAGCGCGTTGGTGACCGCCACCGGGCCGAAGACGTTCGTCTCGTACAGCCGGCGCATCGTCGCCACGGTCGTCTCGCTGGGCAGCCCCCGCGTACCGTCGGCGAGCACGATGCCGGCGTTGTTGACCAGCACGTCGAGCCGGTCGTACTCGGCTTCGACGAATTTCGCGGCGGCGGCCACTGACGTCGCGTCGGTGACGTCCAGCGGCACGAACACCGCGTCCGTGCCGCCGTCGCGCAGCTCCCGCTCCGCGGCGCGGCCCCGCTCGGCGTCCCGCGCGCCGAGCAGCACGGTCATCCCGAGGCCGCCGAGCTGACGGGCGGTGGCGAGGCCGATTCCCTTGTTGGCCCCGGTGACCAGGGCGATCATGTTCGTCATGCCGTCGAGCCTGTGCCCGACGACGGCCGGTGGGGAGAGACGCCGCGAGGCTGGGACCGGCGGTACCACCCTGATCGATGCCTCCCGGGGCATCCTGGGCACATGACGAGCAGCGGCCTGCGACGTGACGAACTGGCGGCGTTCCTGCGCGCCCGCCGCGCCCGCCTGCGGCCCGCCGAGGTCGGCCTCCCCGACGGGGTACGGCGGCGTACGCCCGGACTGCGTCGGCAGGAGGTCGCCCAGCTCGCGGGCATGTCGATCGACTACTACATCCGGTTGGAGCAGGGCCGGGGCCCGCACCCGTCCCGGCAGGTGCTCGCCGCTCTGGCGCGGGCGCTGCTGCTGAACCGCGACGAGCGGGAGTACCTGTTCCGGATCGCGGGGGAGAACCCGCCGTCGGCCGTCGGCCCGAGCCGCGAGGTGCCGCCTGGGCTGCGGCACCTGCTCGACGCCATGACCGAGACTCCGGCGTACCTCGTCGACGCCGCGTACCACGTGCTGGCCTGGAACCGGCTGGCCACGCACTTCGTGGGGGATCTCGCGGCCGTGCCGCACGCCGAGCGCAACATGATCCGCTGGACCTTCCGGCAGCCGATGACCGACGCGCACTGGTCCGATGCCGACGCGCGACGGTTCGTGCACACCACGGTGGCGGACCTGCGGGCGGCCTACGGCCGCTTCCCGGCCGACCCGGCGATCCGCGAGCTGGTCACCGAGCTGCTCGGCACCTCGCCGCACTTCGCCCGGCTGTGGGCCGAGCACGAGGTCGGGGAGCGCCGTCCCGTCGTGAAACGGGTGGCCCATCCCGAGCTGGGGCCGCTGGAGTTCGAGTGCCGCGTGCTGCTGGTGCCGGAGACCGAGCAGCGGCTGATCGTCTACGTCGCCACGCCCGACACACCGACCCAGGCGGTGTTCCGCCGGCTTGCCGAGCGCGTCGACGGCTGACCCGGCCGCGAACAGCACGCTGCCCCGGAGTCGTCGCTCCGGGGCAGCGCGCGCAGGTCAGCGGGGCACGTAGGCGAAGGTGTCCGGGTTCGGACCCTGCCGCCCGGCCTCGCCCTTGTCCAGGCCGGTGATCCGCTCCATCGCCGTGTCGTCCAGCTCGAAGTCGAAGATCCCGGTGTTCTCCTCGATCCGCTTCGGCGTGGTCGACTTCGGGAAGATGATGTCGCCGCGCTGCACGTGCCACCGCAGCACCACCTGCGCCGGGGTGCGACCCACCTGATCGGCGATGTCGACCACCGTCGGGTCGTCCAGCACCTTGCCCTGCGCGATCGGCGACCACGCCTCGGTGAGGATGTTGTGCTCGCGGCCGTACGCGCGGACCTCGTCGTTGGTGAAGTACGGGTGCGCCTCGATCTGGTTGACCGCCGGCACCACGCTCGCCTCGTCGGCCAGCCGCCGCAGGTGCGCCACCTGGAAGTTCGACACGCCGATCGAGCGGGCGCGGCCGTCGCGCTGGAACTCCTCCAACACCTTCCAGGTCGAGACGTAGTCGCCGTCGTACAGGGTCGGCAACGGCCAGTGGATCAGGAACAGGTCAATGTAGTCCATCTTCAACGCCGACAGCGTCGAGTCGAACGCCTTGCGGGCGTCGTCCGGCCGGTGAAAGCCGTTGTTCAGCTTGCTGGTCACGTACACCGAGCCGCGGTCGAGGCCGGACGTGCGGATGGCCTCGCCCACCTCGGCCTCGTTGCCGTACATCTCGGCGGTGTCGATGTGCCGGTAGCCCACCTCGAGCGCCGTGGTCACCGCCGCGGCGGTGTCCTTCGGCTCGATCTGGAACACCCCGAAGCCGAGCTGCGGAATCGTGGTGCCGTCGTTCAGGCTGATGTCAGGAATCGTGAATGCCACTGCGGCTCCTTCGCGTCTTCGTTACCCGTCATCCATACCCGGGCGGATGGACGATTCACGCTTGGAACGAGTGACGGACGCAACGGCGGTCCGGTTCACCCGGTCGTGTCGAACAACACCGGCCAGGGCCGCGCCGCCGGACCCGGGGGCGACGTGGGTGGCGTCGGCTCGGCGGCGGCCAGCACCTCGGCGGCGAGCTGCCCGACCATCGCCGCCGCCGGGTGCGCCGACCGCTTCGGCCAGGCCGCCGACGTGCGCTTGGTCAGCGCCGCGTCGGCGAGCGGTCGCCAGGCGATCCGTGGTTCCCGGCGGGCCAGGGTCGCCGGCTCCACGGCGACGCCGCCGCCGGCCAGCACCAACCCGAACAGGAACTCCGGGTTGCGCGCCGGCCGCACCCGCGCCGGCCGCCACCCGTGCTGTCGGCACACTTCCAGCAGGTGGTCGTGCCAGCCCGGCGCGGTGGCCCGGGGTGCGGTCACCAGGTCCAGGCCGGCGAGCGCGGCGAGCGGCACCTCCCGCCCGCGTGCCAGCGGCGAGGTCCGCGGCAGCAACACCCCCAGGGGTACGTCGACAGGGGCGCCGAAGCGCAGCCCGTCCGCCTCGACCGGATGGTGCACGAGCCCCACGTCAAGGCTCCGCTCGCTGAGCATCCGCACCTGCTCGGCGGTGGTCAGTTCGTGCAGCTCCACGTCGAGGCCGGGCGCGTGGGTGGCGAGCTGGTCCAGCAGAGCCCGCAGCGTCACCGCCGGTGTCTCCGGCGGCACACCGGCGCGCAACACGCCCAGCTCGCCCGCGCGGACCTGGCCCATGAGGTTGCGCAGCCGGCCCTCGCCGGCGAGCAGCTCCTCGGCCTCGGCGAGCAGCAGACCGCCGGCGGTGGTGAGCCGCACCTGGCGGCGGGAACGGTCGAACAGCTCGACGGCCAGCTCCCGCTCCAACCGCTGGATCGACTGGCTCAACGGCGGCTGGGCCATTCCGAGCAGCTCGGCCGCCCGCCCGTAGTGCAGCTCGTGGGCGACCACCACGAAGTGCCGCAGATGTCGGAGCAGGTCCACGGCCGGACCCTACGGCAGCGACGGAGTGTCACTGGATACCGTGCCGGGGTGGACGTGGGGGAGCGGATCGAGGCCATCTTCGCCGACGCCGGGGTGACCGGCAGCCTGCACGTCGTGGACCTGGGCGCGGCGGACCGGGAGGTCGGGCTGCGGGCCGACGAGCAGGTGGTGATCGCGTCGATCTTCAAGATCCTGCTGGTGCTGGAGTTCGCCCGGCAGGTCGAGGCGGGCCAGGTCGACCCGACCGAACGTGTCCTGGTCACCGCCGCCGACCGGCTCGGCGGGTGGGGACTGGCCGGCTGCGCCGACGACGCCGAGGTGTCGTTGCGGGACCTCGCGTACTTCGCCATGTCGGTCAGCGACAACACCGCCGCCGACGTGCTGCTGCGCCGGGTCGGTCCGGACCTGCTGCCGATGCTCGCCGCCGAGCTGGGCCTTCGCCGAACCCGCGTTCTCGGCGGCCCACGGGAGCTGGTCGAGATGATGCTCGCCGACGTGGGGGCGCGTACCGAGGCGGAGTTCGCGCGGATCTTCCCTACCCTGCCGGCGGACCAGGTTCGGGCCATGCGGGTCTTCGACCCGCAACGCACCACCTCCAGTACGGCGCGGGACATCACCCGGTTGCTCACCCTGATCTGGCGGGACGAGGCCGGGCCGGCATCGGCGTGCGCGATGGTCCGCGCCTGGATGGCCCGGCAGCTCTTCTGGACCCGCCTGGCGGCCGGTTTCCCGCCCGCCGTGCGGGTGTCCGGCAAGACCGGCACCCTGCCCGGACTGCACCTGGAGGCCGGAGTCGCCGAATACCCCGACGGCGGCCGGTACGCGATCGCCGTCTTCGCCCGCGCCGAGGATCTCGCCCCGCGCCGGATCGACGTGGACCTGGCCATCGGGCGGGCCGCTCGTACGGCCGTTGAGGCGTTACGCGGCGACTGATTTTTCGCCGTGTCGAGCGACGGGACAGCACCGTCGAGCAGGCCTGATATGCGCTGGCGTATCGGAGGCGACAGCGTTCGATCTTGGACCTGGGCCCGAGGGCGCTGGTTGGCTCGGGTCGACCGATCAACCGACACGGGGAGCAGATCCGTATGTCCCACCTCGACCGCCGTCGCTTCCTCCGCGACGCCGCAGCCACCACCGCCCTGGTCTCGGCCGGCGGACTCGCCGCCTCGACCACCCCGGCCCAGGCCGCGCCCCCGGCCGCCGCGCCCACGCCGACCACCCGCGCAAAGGGCGCGGTCAGCTTCCGCTGGTGGGGTACGGCCGGCTGGCGCATCGACATCGCCGACCGGACCATCCTGGTCGACCCCTTCCTCAGCCGGATCGACACCGGCCTGTTCGCCGGCGCGTTCAAGACGGACACCCCGTTGACCGTGCGCACCGACGTGATCGACCAGCGCGTCGAGAAGGCCACGACCGTGCTGGTCACGCACACGCACTGGGACCACTTCATGGACGTGCCGTACATCGCCGGGCGGACCGGCGCGCGGGTGTTCGGCACCCTCACCGCGTACCACCTGGGACTGGCGTACGGGGTGCCGTCGGCGCAGCTCAGCGCCGTGAAGGGCGGGGAGGTGCTCGACTTCGGCGACCACACCGTCGAGGTGGTCGGCTCGCTGCACAGCCGCAACGCGTCGTACTCGGTGGCCTTTCCCGGGGTGCGGGTGAGTCAGCCGGCGCGGCCGGCGACCATCGCGGACCTGCCGGAGGGCGACACGTTGGGCTACCTGCTGCGGGTCGCGGGCGGCCCGTCGGTCTACCTCACCGGGGCCAGCGACGTCGCCGAGCGCAACCTCACCGGCCTGGCGCCGGACGTGGCGATGGTGGCCATGCAGAGCGCCACCACCACCGCCGACTACCTGCCCCGGCTGCTGGCCGGTCTGGACTATCCGAAGGTCGTGGTGCCGGTGCACTGGGACAACTTCGAGACGCCGTTGCGGAACCCGCCGGTCGTCGCGCCGGCGGACCGCGCCCGCCTCGACGAGATGGTCGCGGCGGTGCGTCGGATCTCGCCGCGCAGCCGGGTACTGGTGCCCGAGTACGAGACCGCGTACCACTTCTGACCGGTCCCGGGCGGGCGTCGCACGCCCGCCCGGTCAGCCGGCCGCCAGCTCCGCCAGGGTGCGCACCGACTTCCAGTTGCGGGTGGTGCCCACCACGCCGAGCTGCTTCTCCAGGTACGCGTTGGTGAACTTCGTCCGCCCGTAACCGCCGTCGGGGAAGTGCAGGAAGACCTCGCGGCCGGTCACCGTGAACGCCACGTTCTCGCCACCGGGCACGGTGAGCGCGTCGACAAGCGACTTCTTCGGAGCGGTCGCGAGGAAGGCCACCAGCAGCCGCTTCGGGTCGTCGTCGAGCTCGGCGTACGGGTTGCCGCCGGCCACCGCCGCCAACTCCCGGCCGCTGCGCACCAGCACCGGCACGGTGAGCCCCAGCTCGTCGGTGAGCGCCCGCTCGATGCCGGCGGCGAGCTTCTCCGCGTCGCGCACCGTGCTGCCGAAGACCACGTTGCCGCTCTGCAGGTACGTCGTGACGTCGTCGTGGCCGAGGTCGGTGACGATCCGGCGCAGGTCGGCCATCGCGAGGCGGGCGCTGCCGACGTTGACCCCGCGCAGCAGGGCGACGTACCGGGTCATGGCTCCTCCGTCCACATGGGTACGACGTCAGCCTAGCGGGGTGGACGTAGCTGTCGGACCCGATCGGTAGGCTCCCACTGCCGGCCGCCACGAAGCGAATCGCCGGTCCTTCCTGGAGGTCAGCTTTGATCCGTTCCCGTTTTGCTGTGGCGGTCGCCGTCGCCGCAGCGACCGCGATCGTGGGGCTTCCCGCGACCGCACACGCCGACGAGATTCCGATCGTCACGTCCGCGCACAGCGACTACGACCTCGATCTGGGGACGTTGCTGGTGTCCATTACGTCACCGAGCGACGTCACCGACGTCCGTGCGCACATCCGGGAGTACAACACCGGGTCAGAGGTCGCCGTTCAGGAGGACTTCTACCTACAGTCCGGCACCGAGCGTGACGGGGTGTGGCGATCCAACCCGATCATCCTCGACAAGCTCGGTTACTACCGGGTCGACGTGGAGGTCACCGACGAGGCCGGTCACCACGTCACTCAGACCGATGCCGGCGACCTGAACTACTCGGTGGTCACGTTCTTCGAGAACGTCACGCTGAACCGCACCACGGTGACCTACGAGAACCGCAACGTGACAGTGCGGGGATGGCTCAAGGGTCGCTGGCCGGGCAGCGGCGAGATCAGGTCCCTGGGGAGGTTCCCCATGTCGGTGAACGCCGACTCTAGTTGGGAAGCGGTCACCACCAGGGCCGATGGTTCCTTCACCGGCACGGTCACGATCGGTCGCAAGGACGAGATGGTGTACGCGGCCTACAGCTACGACAACGACCATCTCTTCCACGGCTCGTCGCGGTCGGGCGAGACCACCATCGCGATCAACAAGCGGCCGATGCGGATCACCATCGAGGCGGATCGACCCAAGATCCTCAAGGATGAGACCGTCACGGTTAGCGGCCAGCTGACCTGGCGGACGCCGGAGGGTTGGGTGCCGGTGCCTGGTGCGCAGCCGGGGGTTTCCCTCTGCATGAGCGCCGACTACTGCGGCACGTTCCTCGGCTCTGCCACCACGGCCGCGGACGGTCGTTACTCGCTGACCACCTCGCCGTACGAGTCCGGCCGCCTCCAGGTCGGTTACTCGATGAACGACGAGTTCGTCAGCCCCGCGATCGCCAGCACGAACATCTCCGTGCTCCAGCCGGCCGCCTTCCGGAGCTTCTCGGCGGTCCGGGAGAACGCGACGACCGTGACCCTCAGCGGTGAGATGGAGTTCACCGGTGGGTTGTCCCCCGGGACGGTGCCACTGAAGGTGCAGTTCTCGGCCACCGGCGAAGACGGCACTTGGGCTACGCCGGCCACCATCTATGCGGGCGGCAGTTACGACTTCGCCACGTCGATCTACAAGAAGACGGCCGGTTACTGGCGTGTCGTCTATCCCGGCACATCGACCGACTTCCAGTCGGCGACCAGCGCGCCGGTGTACGTCAGCTGATCTTAGTGAGCGCGGGAGCGTCCGGACCGGATGCTCCCGCGCCCAAGACCGTAGGCAGCCCACTCAGCTCACTCGACGACCGGCAGCACGACCTCGTTGCGGCGCAGGAACCACGGCTTCCACGGCGGGTCGAAACGCGCGTACCGGATGGCGCCGGTGGGCTGCAGCCCGGCGGCCGTCACCGACCGGCCCAGCATGGTGGCCCGTTGGCTGAACGCCCGCTCCGTCCACCGGCCGGAGAACCGCATCGCCGCCGCCAGTTGGGCCGGGACCTCGTGGATCCGTACCCGGGCGTCCACCGGCTCGGGCACCGTCGCGGCGGTGACGGTGGCCGGCAGAACGAACTGGATCAGGTACGCGCCCGGCCACTCGCCCTCGACCTGGACGACCGGCAGCGTCATCGGGATCTTCGTCGCGCCGTCGGCCGTGGACGTCGCCGGCAGCGCCGACCCGACCGGCTGTCGGGCCCGGTTGGCGCCCCCGACGTACGCGGCCAGCGGCCGGAACGCCTCGATCGGCGCCCGGGTGAACGACGCCTGGATCCGCATCTCGGCCACCAGGTGAGCCGGATAGCGGCGCAGCTCGAAGCCGGGGTGTCGGGACACCACCCGGTACGGCTGCTGCTCGGTCATCGCGCGCTCCCAGGATCTGCTGGAACAGACGCTACCGCCCCTCCGGCTCCCGCTCTGCCGAAGTCGACTGTCCCGCCCGCCGGGCGACGGTCCGGCAGTACTGGCGTCCGCCCTCGTCGCGCAGCACCACTCCGAGCCGGCCGAGTTCGCGGCGCAGCTCCCGTACGTCGTCGCGGTGGTCCCGTCCGAGAGCCCGCTCCCGGGCGCGCAGCAGAGCGTCCGCGCCGACCGGCAGCCCCGGCAGGTCGGGCACCCACAGCCGGTACGCCGAGCGGTGCGGATCGTCGTCCGTCCAGGCCCAGCCGTGCGCGCGGAACGCCGCCGCCAGGTGGGCCGCCGGGAGGTCCGTCGACTCCCGGACGAGTTCCGCGCCGTCGCCGTCGAGCAGCACCAGGTGCTTGTCGGCCAGGAAGGCGGCCCGGGTGTCGGCCCGTGCGACGGTGCGTACCTGGTCGGCGCGGCGCAGCCGGACCTGCGTGGAGTCCACGGTGACGATCAGCCGTTCGGCGGTGCCGACCCCGGCGACGACCAGGCCGCCCAGGACGCCGACGGCCATCGCGCCGAGGGTCGCCGGCGGCTCGGGCAGCCGGTCCAACCACCTGATGAGGTCGCCGAACGGCACCCACGACAGCCGGGCCAGCCATCCCGTCGACGCGGCGAGGAGCCAACCGGCGCCCGCGCCGAGCAGCGGAAAGCCACCCCACAGGACGACCAGTTCCAGCGGACCACCGGTGACCACTGTGCGGGGGCGGTAGTCGGCCGCGTCCATGGTCAGGACACCTCGCGGCGCAGCGTCCGGACCAGGCCGGCGGCCAACGGAAGGACCATCCAGACGAGCAGGGACACCGCCAGCCGCCCCCACTGTTCGCCGGTGAGCGCATCGCTGCTGAACAACGGGTCCATGGTCCGGCTGGTGTCCAGCCACCCGGCCGGACCGCGCAGGGGCCGGACCATCTCGCCGAGCACCGACCAGAGGGTCGGCAGCAGCAGGTAGCCGACGATCGCCAACGGCGGGTTGAGCAGCAGCAGACCGAAGGCGGCACCCATCAGCACCACGGCCACCTGGACGATCACCCCGTTGACGATCAGCGTCGCGCCGACCTGCCAGGTGCCCGCACCGCCCGTGGCCGACGCCACGAGCGTCCCGATGCTGGCGACGGCGAGGGCGACCAGCACGGAGGCGATCGCGGCCAGCACCACCGCGATCAGCTTCGCGGTCACCACCCGTTCCCGCCGGGGGACCAGCGCGTACGTGGTGAGGGCGGTGCGCTGGGACCACTCGCTGGTGATCGACAGGATGCCCAGCACCGGCAGGAGCACGTTGGCGGGCAGCAGCGAGGTCACGAAGAAGGTGCCGAAGGTCTGTTCGGCGTCCTCCGCGTAGATCAGCAGGAGGGTGACGACCGCGACGACGACGAGGCCGATGGTGATCAGCAGCCAGCGGCCGGCCCGGGTGTCGACGAGCTTGCGCAGTTCGACGGCGGTGAGCCGGAGCAGTGACGGTCGGCGTACCGGGGAATGGTGCCGGGGCGCGACGGCCCCGGCGGTGGGTGCGGCGGTGGTGGTGGTCATCGGACGGCCTCTCGGGTGGATTCGCCGGCGGTCAGGGTGAGGAAGAGCTGTTCGAGGCCGCCGCTGCCGGCCGGGCGCAGCTCGGCCAGCGCGACGCCGGCGTCGGCCGCGGCCTGGCCGACCGTCTCGGCGTCCGCCGGCACGAGCAGGCCGTCGGGGCTGTCGGTGGGGGTCAGGTCGGCCGCCTCCAGCGCCCGACGCAATGCCCCGTCGTCGCGCGCCCGCACCACCGTGCCGCCGCCGGCCAGCAGCTCGTCCTTGCGGCCCTGGGCCACGATCCGGCCACCCCCGATCACCACCAGCCGGTCCGCGACCGCCTCCACCTCGCGCAGCAGGTGGGAGGAGAGCAGCACCGTGCCGCCCCGGTCGGCGAAGTCGCGCAGCAGACCCCGCATCCAGAAGATCCCCTCCGGGTCCAGGCCGTTCGCCGGCTCGTCGAGGATCAACACCCGGGGGTCGCCGAGCAGCGCCTGCGCCAGGCCGAGCCGCTGACGCATGCCCAGCGAGTACGCCCGTACCCGACGCTTCGCCGCCACCGCGTTCAACCCGACCAGGTCGAGCTTCGCGGCGACCTCGCGCCTGCTCAAACCCAGGGTGTACGCGGACAGCGTCAACGCCTCGCGGCCCGTGCGGCCCGCGTGCTGGGCGGAGGCGTCCAGCAGGACACCGACCTCCCGTCCCGGGTTGGGCAGCTCCCGGTAGGGGTGCCCGGCGACGGTGGCGCGACCCGCGGTCGGTGTGGTGAGCCCGCAGATCATGCGCATGGTGGTCGACTTGCCGGCCCCGTTGGGACCGAGGAAGCCGGTGACGGTGCCGGGCTCGCACTGGAACGACACGTCGTCCACCGCCGGGTGCGGCCCGTACCGCTTGGTCAGGTTCTCCACGGTGATCATGCGGTCGAGCCTGCCGCCGCCGGCCGGCCATCCGCTGCGGCCGCTGGTCGGTGCCGCAGCTACCTTGGTCGACGCCCGGGTCGAGACTTTGGTAGCTGGTTGTCCGGGCCGGTAGCTGCCTAGCATGGGCGCGTGACCAGCATCGCCGTCCCCGAGCACCCCTGGCTGTTGCCCGGGGAGCTGGTGGTGCCGGCGGAGCCCGAGCGTGCCCGTCCGCGTCGCACCACCCGGGACTGGGTGGTGGACAGCCTGGCCTTCCTGATCAGCCTGCTCTGGGTGCTGTTCGCCACCGTCGACAGCCTCTCGCCCACCCCTGAGGCGGCCGTCCCGCTTCCGCACGACTGGATGGTCGGCGTGGATGCGCTGATCGGGCTGGTCTGCTGCGGTCTGCTCTGGGTGCGTCGCCGGTGGCCGCTGGGGTTGGCGCTGGCCACCCTGCCGCTGAGCATGTTCTCGATGGCCGCCGCGATCCCGCTGGTGATCGTGTACTTCACCGTGGTGGTGCACCGCCGGACGGCCGTCGCGGTGGCGGTCACCGGTGTCGGCCTGCTCACCAACCTGGTCTTCAGCTGGGCGCGTCCCGATCCGGCCATGCCGTACTGGCTCACCGTGTCCTGGGGCGCGGTGATCACCCTGGCCGTGCTGGCCTGGGGGATGTTCGTGCGGGCCCGCCGGCAGTTGATCGTCTCGCTACGCGAACGCGCCGAGCGGGCCGAGGCCGAGCAGCAGTTGCGCGTCGCCCAGGCCCGCCACCTCGAGCGCACCCGCATCGCCCGGGAGATGCACGACGTGCTGGCCCACCGGATCTCCCTGCTCAGCCTGCACGCGGGAGCGCTGGAGTTCCGCCCCGACGCGCCCGCCGACGAGGTGGCCCGAGCCGCCGGGGTGATCCGGGGCAGCGCCCACGCGGCCCTGCAGGACCTGCGGGAGGTCATCGGGGTGCTCCGGGCCGAGGGCGACGGCGACGGCGCCGGCGACGCGCCCGAGCCGCCCCAGCCCACCCTCGCCGACCTTCCGGCCCTGATCGACGAGTCGCGGACGGCCGGCGTGCGGGTCAACGTCAGCGACGGTGTGGCGCGGCCGGCGGAGGTGCCGGCGGCGCTGGGCCGGGCCGCCTACCGGATCGTGCAGGAGGGTCTGACCAACGCCCGTAAGCACGCGGCCGGCGCGGTCGTCACCGTGGACGTGACCGGTGGTCCGGGCAGCGGGCTGACCGTGGCGATCGCCAATCGATGGCCGGTGGGCACTCCGGTCGGCGGCACGCTCCCGGGCGCGGGCACCGGCCTGGTCGGCATCAGCGAACGGGTCGCCCTGGCCGGCGGCCGGCTCGCCTACGGGCGGGACGACACCGGCGACTTCCGACTGGCGGCCTGGCTGCCGTGGCCGGCGTGACCGCACAGCCCAGCGGTCCCGGCTCTCCTGACGTGCCCAGCGCCCACGACGCTGGTCCGACCGCCGGGGCGGGGCCGAAGCCGGTGCGGGTGCTGATCGTGGACGACGACGCGTTGGTCCGCGCGGGGCTCTCGATGATCCTCGGCGGCCTGCCGGACCTGCGGGTGGTGGGCGAGGCGGCCGACGGCGGCGAGGTTCCCGCCGCGGTCGCCGCGTACGCCCCGGACGTGGTGCTGATGGACATCCGGATGCCCCGGGTGGACGGGCTGGCCGCCACCGAGGCGCTGCGCGGGCAACCGAACCCGCCCGAGGTGCTGGTGCTGACCACCTTCGACGCCGACGAGCAGGTGCTCCGGGCATTGCGCGCCGGAGCGGCCGGTTTCCTGCTCAAGGACACCCCGCCGGTGGACATCGTGCACGCGATACGCCGGGTCGCCGGGGGCGAGGCGATGCTCTCCCCGTCGGTGACGCGCACGCTGATCAACCACGTGACCGCCGCCAACCCGGGCCCGCCCGGCCCCGATCCGCGACGCGAACGGGCGCTGCGCCTGCTCGCCGCGCTCAGCGAGCGGGAACGGCAGGTCGCCATCGCCCTGGGCAGGGGCTACACCAACGCCGAGATCGCGGGGGAGTTGTTCATGAGCGTGGCGACGGTGAAGGCGTACGTCTCCCGGCTGCTGACCCGACTCGACCTCAACAACCGGGTCCAGGTGGCCCTGCTCGTGCACGACGCCGACCTCGTCTGAGCTTGCGAGCTGGCTCGCGCCACTGTCGTTGATACACTCATTTTTGAGTGTTCCAAAAATGACAGCATCAGGGGTGGTTCATGGACGGTTTCGTGGGACGAGAGCGAGAGCTGGCCTTGCTCGACGGAATGCTCGCCCGGGTAGCTCGCGGTGGCCGGGCTGGTCGGCCGGGGCGCGCGCTGCTCATGCGCGGCCGCCGCCGGGTCGGCAAGTCCCGGCTCGTGGAGGAGTTCGTCGAGCGGGCTGAGGTCCCCCACCTCTTCTTCACCGCCTCCGCGCAGCCCTCTGCCGCCGCCGACCTCGCCCTCTTCGTGGAAGCGGCGGCCGCCTCCACGTTGCCCGAAGCGCAACTGCTGAGCGAGCAGCAGCCACGGACCTGGGACGCCGCGCTCACCCTGCTCGTCGCCGCCCTGCCGACCGATCGGCCGAGCGTCGTCGTCCTGGACGAGATGCCGTACCTCATCGCGAGCGATCCGGGTTTCGAGGGCACGCTGCAGAAGGTCTTCGACCGCGAGCTGTCCCGGCGGCCGGTCCTGCTGATCTGCGTCGGCTCGGACCTGGCCATGATGGAGGCCTTGAACGACTATGGTCGGCCGTTCCACCAGCGGGCCACCGAGATGGTCGTCCCTCCGCTGAGCCCGGCCGATGTCCGCGACATGCTCGACCTCTCCGCCGCCGACGCGTTCGACGCCTACCTGGTGTCCGGGGGTCTGCCGCTGATCCTCGACGAGTGGCCGACCGGTGCGTCGGTGCACGACTATCTGGCCGACGCGGTACGCGATCCGACCTCGGCCCTGCTGGTCAGCGGCGAACGCGCGCTCGCGGCGGAGTTTCCACCCCAGTCCCAGGCAGGTCTGGTGCTGCGGGCCATCGGCTCCGGTGAACGGACCTTTACGCTGATCTCCCGTGCGGCGGGGGACCTACCGCAGGCGTCCCTGAACCGTGCCCTGGGTCTGCTGACCCAGAAGCGGGCCGTGGAGGTCACCGTCCCGCTGTCGACCAAGCCGTCACGGGAAACGAGGTATGCGGTGGCTGACCCGTACTTGCGTTTCTGGCTGTCGTTCCTGGGGCCCCACCTGGCCGAGATCGAGCGTGGGCGAGGTGACCTGACCCTGCAGCGGATCCTGCGATCGTGGACGTCCTGGCGGGGTCGGGCGATCGAGCCTGTCGTCCGCGAGACGATGCGCCGGCTGCCCGGAGACACGCTGCCGGCCGAAGCGTCGGCGATCGGCGGCTATTGGACGCGTACGAACGACCCGGAGATCGACATCGTCGGTGCCGATCGGGGGCCGGTCGCTGAGCGCATCTGCTTCGTCGGCTCGGTGAAGTGGCAGGAGAACCGGCCCTTCGACGCCCATGACCTGGGCCGACTACTTCTTCACCGGTCCCGGCTACCCGGAGCGGACGAATCGGTACCGACCGTTGCCGTGTCGCGTAGCGGCACCGCCGTCGATGGGCTCCGTGTGCTATCGCCGGAGGATCTGCTTACCGCGTACCGGAATTGAACCTTCGTCCGATGCCGGCCGTACCACTGCCCGAGGATGTCGGTGCGGTCAGTCCGCCGTACCGCTGCCGAGCTGCGGGAGGCCTGCCGTGCGTGTTGGTGAGCAGTCGACGGATCCCATCGACCAGGTGCTGGGTGAGGTGCCGATGCCGGCGCCACTGACCCCCGAGGATGTCCGGCTCGCGGTCCGGGCGGTGGTCGTGCACACCGCCGAGGAGTGGCCGACCGGACCGCTGTGCCGCAACGACGGCGCGTCCTACCCGTGCCGCCTGCACCGCTGGGGGCGTCGGGTCCTGGAGGCGCACGGGCTCAACGAGCGGCAGATCGAGGCGTTGATCCGGCACGGCAACCCGTTCGTGCACGTGCCGTTCCCGTTCACGGCGACCGGGCCGTCGTCCGCGCGCCCCGCCGGCGTCCGGCCGGCCACGCCCCCCGGCTATCCGGCGCCGGCCCCGGGCCGGGCCGGACTGCCCGCGCGACACCAGGCCGCGCGGGCCACCCCCACGGGGGTACGACCCGCGCCTGCCAGCCGCCCGGTGAGTCCCGGTGTCACCGCGCCGCGCTGGCCCCGGGCGAGCTGAGCGGCGTCACCCCACGGCCCGCTCTGCCCGGGGCGACAGGGCGTCGGCCCGGCGCGGAGGTTTCCCCACCGCGCCGGGCCGACGTCACGCCGACCGGCTGGTTCAGTCGTTGCCAGCGCCGATCCCGCAGTCCGGCGCGGACCAGTTCGTCGTGTTCGAACTGCCGTCGCTGTTGTTCTCGCGCCGTGAGTCGACGTGCACGTGGTCGTCGTGGTCGGGGTAGCCGGGCCCGTAGATCCCGCTGAAGCCGTGGTTACGGGCGTCCCGCGCGACCGTGCACAGGGACGACGTCCGTGAGGTGACGTCGGCCGCGTGGCCGTACAGGTGCTGGCTGTCCGACGCGCCGCCGACCTGGTTGTTGCAGGCACGGCTGCGGAAACCGCTCGTCACGTTCAGCGGCTTGTCGCCGAGGCTCTTGCGCAATGCCTCCAACTTCCACATGGTGCGCAGCGCGTTCTGCTTGGTCTGGGCCGCCGACAGCGGACCGCCGCTCCACCCGCTGCCGCCGCACCCGTTGTCCAACTCGTTGTAGCTGAAGTGCGCGGGCGTGCAGTCGTTGTCCTGGAGCTGGTACAGCTTGGCGTACGTCTGCGGGCCGGCGATGCCGTCGGCGCGCAACCCGTACGCCTGCTGGAACCGCTTCACCGCGGCGGCGGTCTTCGGTCCGTAGCGGCCGTCGTTCTCGACGATGTCCCGGTTGCCGGCCCAGCCAGCGACCCGGATCTGCAGCTGACGGACGTCGTCGCCCGAGCGCCCCTGGTAGAGGTTGCGGTTCCAGGTGTAACAGCCGTCCGCGTACGCTGCCGGCGCGGCGACCACCGAGGCGATCGCTGCCCCGGGCAACGCCAGGGCGAAAGCGACAGCAACTCGCTTCAAGGTGTTTACGCGCACAGAAGTCCTCCCGTTAGGAGAGCGAATGGGGTGGCTCTGGGACATCGACCGGGACGTCCCGCGATTTCCACCTTCGCACTGATCAGTGCGGTTGGCGGCAATAACGAGAATTGTCCTCACGATTCGCCCGTTCCTGGGCAGCGCCTGTGAATTCGGCTGATTTGCGAAACAGCCATTTCCCCCGATCGGCCCGGGAACGCGGGAACGGCACCGAACGTCGCATTCAGTCGCACCCAGGGTGATGTTCCACTCCACTGGGCGGGCGGTAACGTCAGGCCCGGGTGGCGAACTGGCGGAGGTGCGCGTGGCACGCGGTGGCGTCTTCTGTGTCGAGGGTCAGTGGCACCGTGACCTCAACGAACGCGGTTCCGTGCTGCCCACCCTCGAACTGCTGGAGCGACTAGGCAAGATCCGCTTCATCCACAAGGACGCCGCCACCCGCGACGAGTTGTTCTACTTCCTGGACCGCTGGCTGCTCAAGCAGTACGCCGATCACCGGGTCGGCTTCTTCGCCATGCACGGTGAGCCGAGCCGGCTCTGCCTCACCGACTGGCAGTCGGTGGAGCTGAACGAGGTGGCCGAGTTGATGGCCGGCCGCTGTGAGGGGCGGCGGCTCTACTTCGGCAGTTGCTCGGTGCTGCGCGCGTCGGACGCGGTGCTGCGCGAGTTCCTGGAGGTCACCGGCGCCGCCCTGATCTGCGGTTTCACCCGGGACGTCGACTGGGTTGAATCGGCCGCCTTCGAAACCGTCCTGCTCGACGTGCTGGCCAACGGGCAGCGGCACAACGCCGCCGAACTGCGGATGGGCTCCGCGCACTGGGCGCCACTCGCCTCGTACCTCGGCTTTCGGGTGATCTATGCCAACGGCCGGGCGTGGCGCCCGGCCGGTCGGCCTCGCGTGCCCACCCAGGCGGTGCACCGGACCGCCGCCGACCCGCGCTGACCTCCACCGCCCGCTGACCCCCACCGCCCGCGGACCCGCCGCCGGCCTGGTAGGAACGAGTGATGGCACGCAGCATCGCGAAGAACACCCGGGTCGACCGGGACACCCTGCTCGACTTCCTCCGGCCGCGACACCGCGTCGTGCTGATGACCACCCGAGCCGACGGCCGGCCGCAGTCCTCCCCGGTCTCGGCCGGCATCGACGGCGAGGGTCGCCTGGTGGTGTCCACGTACCCCGAGCGGGCGAAGGTGACCAACATCCGCCGCGACCCCCGGGTTTCGGCGTGCGTCCTCTCCGACGACTGGAACGGCCCGTGGGTGCAGATCGACGGCACGGCCGAGGTGCTGGACCTGCCCGAGGCGCTGGAGCCGTTGGTCGAGTACTTCCGCAGCATCTCCGGCGAGCACCCGGACTGGGACGACTACCGGGCGGCAATGGTGCGCCAGGGCAAGTCGCTGATCCGAGTGACCATTGATACCTGGGGTCCGATCGCCACCGGCGGTTTCCCGGCCCGCCTCGCCGACTGAGCGCGCGCTTCGAACGCGTCCGTACCCGCCAGCTGTTCGTCCGCTGTCGAGCTGCCCCGGATGTGGGGCGGCGGTGGTGGTGGGGCGGTCGCGGTGGTGTGGGTTGGCCGTCCAGGGGTGGGGCGCTGTCGAGTTGCCCCGGATGTGGGGCGGGCGGTCGTCGTGGTGGGTTGGCCGTGCAGGGGTGGGGCGCTGTCGAGCTGCCCCGGATGTGGGGCGGCGGGCGACGACGGTGCCGTTCGATCCGCCGGGTGCGGGTGCGGGTGCGGGTGCGGGGGTGCGGGGGTGCGGGGGTGCGGGGGTGCGGCGCTGTCTACCGCAAGCTGTTCTTCCGCATCTCGCTGCGTCTGCCCCATATCTGGAGCAGCTCGACAGGGGCTGAGGGGGAGGTCGGCCCGACCGCCGACCGCCGAGCGCCGAGCGCCGAGCGCCGACCGCCGACCGCCGTGCCGGTCAGTACGCGGCGGTGAAGCGCGCGTTCATGTGTTGGGGCTGCTCGATCTCGTCGACGATCGCTACCGCGAGGTCCTCGTAGGTGAGCACCGACCGGCCCTGGTCATCGGTGACCGGCTCGTCGGTGCCCGTGCGGTAGTGCCCGGTGCGGTCGCCGGGGTGGAACTCCAGCGGCGGCGGCGAGACGTAGGTCCAGCGCACCCCGTCGGCGGAGCTGCGGTAGTAGTCCAGAGCGTCGGCCTGGCCCATCGCCGAGTCCCGGTACTGCTCGGGGAAGTCGGGCTCGTCGAGGAAGCGGGTGCCGCGCGGGGTGAGCAGGGTGGACCCGCCACCCAGATGGATGATCCGGGGCGCGGCCGGCATGGGCCGCAGGGCGGTCACCAGGGTCTCGGCGGCCGTGCGCCAGAGCCCGCGCTCGCCGCCGCCGATCGCCACCACCAGCGCGTCCGCGTCCGGCGCCAACTCCCGGACACTGCGCTCGCTGGTGGCGTCGCCGGTGACCGTCCGTACCCCGTCCGGCAGGTACGAGGTCGCCTCCGGGCGACGGACCGCGGCGATCACCCGGTGTCCCCGGTCGACGGCCTCGGCGGCGATCCGCGACCCGGCGGTGCCGCCCGCGCCAAACACGACGATGGTGCTCACCAGCCCAGGCTAGGGCCGGCTCGCCCCGGAGATGCCGTTATGACGAACCCGGCCGGGCGTTCAGGGGAGCGACCGACTGGCATGGGCCCACTACGGTGAGCCAAACAAGATCCATTGACTGAACGGGGAATCCATGAAGCACCTCTCCGCCCGTCGCCGGCTGCTCGCCTGGACGGTGCCTGCCACCCTGGCGCTCGCCGTCGTCCCGGCCCTGCCGGCCCAGGCCGCACCGGTCCACACGCCGACCACCGCCGTCACCGGCCCGGTCGACAAGGACCTCAACGGTGACGGCGTACCGGACCTGGTGACCGCCGGCGGCACCACGACGGGCCTCGACTCCGGTGTCTGGACGGCGCGGGGCCGGATCAACGCGACCACCGGCGTCGGCACCGGCCGGGTGAAGGTCCCAGCGGTGAACATCGGTATCTACGGCAACGGCGTCACCGGCAATGAATCGCCGGCCGACTTCGACGGCGCCCAGATGATCACCGGCACCTTCTGGGGCACCGCGAACCAGGACTTCCTGGCCTACTACCCGGGCGGCGACAACGCCGGTGGCGGCGTCATCATCAAGGGTGTCGGCGACGGAACGATGGCAAAGCCCTACAGCGCCTCGGTCAGCCTCGCGCGCGAATTCCTGGCCGACGACTACGGCAACTCCCCGATCCAGCTCGTCAGCGGGTACGTGGCGGACGGCGTCGGCGACTACATCCCTGACCTGGTCGGGATCGTCGGCGACACGACGAACGGTTACCGACTGGCCTACTACCCGAACGCCTGGGCGGTGGGCCTCTACCTCCGGGTGGCGTTGAACACCGCCACCCCGACCGGCGGCAGCGACTGGCAGAACTGGACCCTGGCCAGCACCGAGTTGGCTTCGGGCGTGGCCCTGGTCCTGCGCAACGCCACTACCGGCGACCTGTACCTGTGGCAGGGCGTGACGATGACCGACAACGGCGACGGGACCGGCGCGCTCGCCTACACCCAGTACCGGCTCGCCTCGGGCTGGAACACCGGCGTGGCAGTCAGCAGCCTCCTCGCCGCCGACCTGAACGCCGACGGCGTGGCCGACCTGTGGGCGGTGTTCCCCGACGGCAGCGTGCGGGCGTACCTGATCTCGAACCTCTCCGTCAGCAAGCCGGCGAAGATCCGCGCGATCCAGGCCCAGCAGCTCGGCTGAGCTGCGGTGTGGGGTCCGTCAGCCGTGGGCGACGGACCCCACCCCTCAGTCGATGAGCGCGGAGTAGACGAGTTGGCGCAGCTGGGAGCGGAGGGGATAGGTGCTCGACGGCAGGAGCTGGGTGAAGAGCAGCGCGGTGATCTCCTCGGTCGGGTCCACCCAGAACGCGGTGCTGGCGACCCCGCCCCAGTAGTACTCGCCGACGCTGCTCGGCACCCGGCTCGGGACCGGGTCCTCGACGACCGCGAAGCCGAGGCCGAAGCCGACCCCGTCCAGGGTGCTCTCGGCGAAGCCGCCGGTGGACAGGGTGCCCAGGTCCTGCCCGCCGGGCAGGTGGTTGCGGGCCATGAAACGCACCGTGCGTGGCCCGAGCAGACGTACGCCGTCCAACTCGCCGCCGCGCAGCAGCATCTGGGTGAAGCGGTGGTAGTCGGCGGCGCTGGAGATCAGGCCGCCGCCACCGGAGAGCAGGCCGGGCTTGTGGTGCGCCAGGGCGCCGAGCCGGTCGTAGCGGAACGCCTGCCCGCTGCGCGGATCCGGCGCGTAGAGCGCGGCCAGTCGTTCGGCCTCGTCGCCCTCGACCCACCAGCGGCTGTCCGTCATGCCCAGCGGGGCGAAGATCCGGTCGGCGAAGAAGGCATCGAGGCTCTGCCCGGAGACCACCTCGACCAGTCGACCGAGCACGTCGGTGGCGACCGAGTAACCCCAGGCCGTGCCGGGCTCGAAGAGCAGGGGGAACTCGGCGAAGGCCGCGCAGGCCGTGGCCAGGTCGACGCCGGGCGGCGGGTACATGTCGTAGCCGGCGGCCCGGTAGAGCCCGTCGACCACCGACGTCTGCATGAAGCCGTACGTCAGGCCGGCCGTGTGGGTGAGCAGGTGCCAGACCCGGATCGGCTCGGTCGCCGGCACCGTGTACGGCTTGAGCGTCGAGCCCTTCGAGTAGACCCGCAGGTCGGCGAACTCGGGCAACCAGCGGCTGATCTCGTCGGTCAGCTCGAAGCGACCCTCCTCCCACAGCATCATCGCCGCGACCGAGGTGATCGGCTTGGTCATCGAGTAGATGCGCCAGAGCGTGTCCGCCCCGACCGGCGCACCCGACTCGCGGTCCCGCAGGCCGTACGTCGAGGAGTGCGCCACCTCGCCGCGGCGGGTGACCACCACCTGCCAGCCGGCGAGCCGGCCGTCGTCGACGTACCTGCCGAAGTGTTCGTCGATCCGGGCCAGCCGTTCCGGGTCGAAGCCGATCTCATCCGGGTCCTTGCTCCGCGCCACACTCACGCCGCCGAAACTACTCGCCGGTACGCCGCTACCGGAAGGGGCGGCTCCCCGGTGGTGTCGGTCGGCGGCACTAGCCTGGCCGGATGCCGGAGTTGACCGAGGACGTGACCTTCCGCCACGAGGACTGGTACGGCGAGGAGTTGACCGACCGGCAGTTCGTCGCCTGCGAGTTCTTCGACGTGGATTTGACCGAGGCGGTCACCCGGGGCGCGGTCTTCACCGGATGCACGTTCGGCAACGTACGGTTCAACGCGTCCCGGCACCTCGACTCGGCGTTCACCCGCTGTGTCTTCAAGCGCTGCAACTTCTTCGAGGCCGAGTTCACCGGCTGCAAGCTGGTGGGCAGCACCTTCGTCCAGTGCGAGCTGCGCCCGTTACGCGTCGACGGCGGTGACTGGTCGTTCGTCGCGCTGCCCGGCGCGGACCTGCGCGCTGTCCGACTGAGCGACGTGCGGATGCGCGAGGCCGACCTGACCGGCGCGAACCTCACCGGGGCCACCGTGACCGGCGTCGACCTCTCCGGAGCGCAACTTCAGCGCTGCCGCCTCGGCGGCGCCGACCTGCGGCGCAGTGATCTCACCGCGCTCGACCCGACGTCGGTCGAGCGGGCCGGCGCGCTCGTGGACGTCGAGCAGGCTCTCGTCATCGCGCAGGCGCTCGGCTTCCGCATCGGCTGAGCCGGGGTGACCACCGGAGGGTGAGCCGGCCGTCCCATACCGTCCCGATCCGGACTGGACACGTCATGCTGTCCCGATTTAGCGTGTCGACCACGCCGGTGCAATCGTGAACGACCCACAGTGGACGGTCGATCCGTCACGTGCGGTGGCGGTCGGGCGGCAACGTGGAGGAGTCGGTGGCGGACGAGGACCGTACGCGGGATGGTTCGCGGGTCGGGGACGAGTCGGCCGCTCGACCCGCGTCGCACCGGCCGCGATCTGCCGCGGCCGGACTGGGCCACCGAGCGCTGCGCCGGCTCGCCCGCGCCCGGCAGCGGCGGCGCTGGGCACTGGAAGGGGTCGGCGCGGTCGTCTGTCTCGTGGTGCTCGTGGCGTACCTCGGCACGCGGTCCGGTCCCGATTCGGGCGACGCGACGGTCGGCGGCCCGGGCGGCGTGCCCGCCGGCGCCGCCCGTCCGACGGGCCTGCCGGGCGCGGACGGACGTACCAGCGAGGCCGGCCCGGCGCTGCCGGGTCTGCGGCCCCGGCAGCGGCCACCCTCACCCGAACCGACCCCGTCGACCAGCCCACCGGCCCCCGAGTCGGCGAAGCCGGCCGCGCCGCTGCTGTCGCTGACCCGCGCCGAGGTGCCCGCCGAGGTCGACCTGACGGCCGTGGGCACCCGGGACTGGATGCACTGGGGGCAGCGCGGCGGCAACTCGACGGTCCGCAAGCAGTCCGGCTCCGGGGAGATCGTCGACGGGGGCGGGAAGGGTCGCCGGATCGGCTGGGACGGCAACCAGGAGGTGGTCCGCTGGTCCGACGGCGCGCCCGACCGGTGGGACCGGGGCACCTCCGACGGTGTCTACACCTGCGGTGTGGGCAACGGGTTCAGCCTGACCGTCGTCGGCAGCGATGCGCCGCGCACGGTCCAGGTGTACGCCGGAATCTGGATGGCGCGCGGTCGGCTCGACGTGCGGTTGTCGACGGGCGGGCCGGTCAGCACCCTGCGCCTGGAGGACCCGTACACCAGTCAGAGCGCCCAGTTCGTCATCCGGTTCGCGGCGCCGAAGGACGCCCGGCTGGTGGTGAGCTGGACGGTCGAGAAGGTCTACACCGAGCACTGCGGGAACGTCGGCCTGCAAGCCGTCGCGCTGCGCTGAGCGGGACAGTTTGTCCGTCGCCCTCCGTCGGTGAGGACGTAACTTTCTGCTGTCCCCGTCCACCTTCCATTGTGGAGGCAGCGCAGATGAGCAGCAGTACCGCCCACCGCGTCCGTCCTGCCGTTTCTCCCGGCCTCGACGAGCCGGAGGTGCTCCGCGACATCCCCCTGCCGCCGTACGTGACGGGCGAGGATGCCCAGTTCGCGGTACGCGCGGTGGTGGTACACGCGCCCCGGCGCTGGTCCGGTGGGGTGGTCTGTCGCAACGACGCCAGCCCTCACCCGTGCCGGCTGCACCGGTGGGGCACCCAGGTGTTGACGCTCCGCGGGCTGCATGCCGCCGAGATCGCCGCGCTCATCGAGCGCGGTGATCCCGCGGCGGTACCCCCCACACCGAACCGCCCCGCCTGACCCGCGTCCTGCTCTCAGCAGGTGACGAGGCTTATTGCCCTTCGCGATGTCCCGGTCGGCCGAGCCCTCGTTCGTGGCCGCCCCAGTAGTGCCGTTGCCCGCCCATCACCAGCGGGGCCACCAACGCGGCGAGCGCTCCGCCGAGCAGCGGAAAGACGATGAACACCCAGAGTTGGCGGAGCGCCACCCCGCCCTCGAAGACGGCCGGACCGAAGGCGCGGGCCGGGTTGACCGCCGCGCCGGTCAGCGTCACGCCGACGAGTTGGGTCGTGGCCAGGGCCAGACCGATGGCAACCCCCGCGATGCCGGGGTTCTCGCTGCGACTGGTCACGACGAGCACGACCAGGACGAAGAGGAAGGTCAGCACGATCTCCAGTACGGCCGCGCCACCTCGGTTGATGTGGGCGCCGTACCCGTTCGAGCCCAGCGCCCCGGTCTGGTCCGCGACGTCACCCCACCGGGTCAGTGCCCAGAGCAGGAAGCCGGCCACGGTCGCCCCGGCGAACTGCGCGATCCAGTAGGCGACTGCGCCGATCACCGAAATCTTGCCGGAGAGCAGGACGCCGAGCGTCACCGCCGGATTGACGTGACTGCCGGAGAGCGGGCCGATCGTGTAGACGAGGGCCAGCATGACGAACCCGAAGGCCAGCGCGACGACCACGACGCCCCCCTGGACCCGCGCGGCGACGGCGGCGCCTACGCCGAAGAAGACCAGCAGCAGCGTGCCGAGGAATTCGGCAGCCGCACGGCGGGCGTCATCCATCATTTACTCAGCGTAAGGATAGTTCCGCTCGCTGGTGGGCAAATCAGGGCCGTGACCAGCGCGGAAGCGAGAGCGGGACTGATCCGGCTCTATTTGACGTATCGCTCGGTAACGGGCACCGTGGGCTGGGAAGGGGCCCGTCAGCCGCCCCGATTCGACGCGACGGCGATGACCGTCCGTACCTCCCGTCGCCTCCCACGCGTGCTCGTACGCGGGTCGTTTGTCCGCCTCTGCGTGACATCAGGCCGCGAGCCGAGAAACCACGAGGAGTTCCACCAATGCTCACCATGACCGACAACGCCGTGCTCGTCATCCGTGACCTCGCCAACCAGCAGGACGTGGCCCAGGACGGTGGCGTGCGGATCGCCGCCGACGCCGACGCCGGATCGCTCACCGTTGAGCTGGTGCCCGAGCCGGAGCAGGGTGACCAGGTCGTCGACAACCAGGGCGCACGGATCTTCCTCGACCCGGACGCCGCCGACCTGCTCGGCGACGCCTCGGTGGACGCCACGGTCGACGACGAGGGCATCATCCAGTTCGGCTTCACCGAGCAGCAGTAGGGGCTCTCACCGGGGCGATCGCCCCCGCTGCGGTGGCCCCGGCCGGGAGTCCCAACCCGACCGGCCGGGGTCGTCGGGTCGCAGCAGTGCGGCGAGCACGTGCGCCACATGGTGCGACGTGCTCCACGCCGTCCAGTTGGCGGCGGACCCGGCCCCGGCACCTCGCCGTGCCCGGCGTAGCAGCTCGTGGTCGCCCCAGGAGAACGCCGCGCCGACGCTCGACCAGTGTGGTGCCGTCACCAGCGTCCGGCAGAGGTCGGCGAAGCGGTCGTCGCCCCGGCCGCCCCGGCGCGACCAGCGGTAGACCCACCAGCCGTCGTCGGCGGTGTACCGCACGGTGGGTAGCCGGTCGCCGGGGTCGCCCGCGTCGGGTAGCGCCGGACCGACGCCGTAGTCGCCGTAGTCGACTCCGAGGTCGACCAGCCGCTGCCAGAGCTGCCAGTCCCAGCGTTCCAGCCGTACCGGCTCGTCGGCGGGCAGCCGGGACAGCGTCGGCGGCATGCCGCCCGCCGCCACCGTCGCCGAGCGCCAGGCGTGGCGACGGGCCCAGTCCAGCAGCCGCCGTACCCGGGGCTCCGCCACCCGTACGTCCGCCGGGCAGCAGACGTCACCCGCGTCCACCAGCAGGTCGCACTCCTCCGGCGCGAGGCCGGTGTACCGCCAGATCCGCTCGACGGCGGTCGTGTCCGCGTCCGGGCCCGCCCGGTCGTGCGCGGCCCGCACCCGCACCAGCGCCCGCCGGGTGTACGCCCGAGCCGCCGCGCCGTGCGCGACGAGCCGCCGCTCACTCTCCGCGAGGCCGATGACAGGCATCAGCGGTACGCCCCACCGGGCCAGCTCCGTATCGACCGAGTCGGGTTGGGCGGTCACGTCGACGGCCGGCAGCAGGCCGGCCGGCAGTCGGCGCAGACCGTCCCTCGTGGAACGGTCGACGGCGTTGACCACCAGGATCGGCGCGACGAGCGGGGCGGCCGCGAGATCGAGGTGGGTCAGGGCTTCCAGCTCACCGCGTCGGCGGCTGGTGAGGATGGGGCGGTAGACCGGCGCCACTGCCCGGCCCCCGTGGGCGGGCACCATACTTCAATCTAGTCAGGCATTCGCATGCCTCCACACTTTCTGGTACCGAAAATCCGCTGTCCGGCTGTCGGTTCGGCGACTACGCTCGCCCGATGTCCGCGTCGCCGTACCGTTACCGCTCCACCGACGAGGACAGCGCCCGCTGGCTCGGCTTCCCGTTCCGCGATGGCGACATCGTGATCAGCACCCGCTCCAAGAGCGGCACCACCTGGATGCAGATGATCTGCGCGCTGCTGGTGCTGGGCACTCCGGAGCTGCCGGCGCCGCTGTCCGAGTTGTCGCCCTGGCTGGACTGGTTGGGCGAGCCGCGGGACGTGGTGTACGAGCGGTTGGCCGCGCAGTCGCACCGCCGGTTCATCAAGACGCACTCCCCGCTGGACGGGGTACCGCTCGACCCCCGGGCGCACTATGTGGTGGTGGCGCGGCATCCACTGGACATGGCCGTCTCCCTCTACCACCAAGCGGGAAACCTGGACCGGACCCGAGTCGCGGAGCTGACCGGCCAACCCGCGCCGGCGGGACCGCCGCGTGTCCGTCCACCGCTCGGGCAGTGGCTGGCGAGCTGGGTCGACCACGAGGTCGACCCGCGCGTCGAGCTGGACTCGCTGCCCGGGGTGTTCGGGCACCTGCGGGACGCCTGGGCCCGTCGGCACGAGCCGAACATCGCGCTGGTGCACTACGACGACCTCCGCGCCGACCTGGGCGCACAGATGCGACTGCTGGCCGACCGCTGGGGTGTCGAGGTGCCCGCCGGACGGTGGCCCGCGTTGGTCGAGGCGGCCACGTTCGACCGGATGCGCGAGCGCGCCGACCAACTCGCCCCGGACACGCTCGGCGTGTTGCGGGACCGCCAGGCGTTCTTCCGTCGCGGCGGCTCGGGGCAGGGGCGTGATCTGCTCGACGCGGCCGCGCTGGCCCGCTACGAGCGGCGGGCGCGGGGGTTGGCCCCGCCCGACCTGCTCGCCTGGCTGCACCGCGACACCTGAGTCGTACGCGCAAACGAGCGCGCGGCGCCGCTGCGATCGTGGTCGCAACGTCGCCGCGCTCTGGCCGTCTCCCACCACCGCAGCCGTTCGGCGGTACGCCAGCGGGGACCTGGCTCGACCGGCCGTTCGCGCCGGTCAGCGTTGTCGATCCCCGCTCGGCGCGGATCCAAACCTGCCGACCGTGGGGAATTCCACCATCCGCCAGTCCCGGCGTGACGCGGGACCGAACGGGGTATGAGCGGGCCATGGAGCATTTCACGATCGCGACCGTCGCCGAGAAGAGCCCGGACTTCCGGCGGGTGCTGTGGACCGGCGAGCACACCCAGTTGGTGATCATGACGATTCCGCCGGGCGGGGAGATCGGCGAGGAGGTGCACGAGGGCATCGACCAGATCCTGACGTTCGTCAGCGGGACGGGCGAGGCCCGGGTCGCCGGCGAGAAGCGGGAGGTCGTCGCGGGTGACCTGGTCGTCGTGCCGTCCGGCACGAAGCACAACTTCGTCAACACCGGTCCGAATCCGCTGGTGCTCTACACCGTCTACGGCCCTCCGGAGCACGCCGACCAGGCGGTGCACCACACCAAGGAGGAGGCCGACCGGGCCGAGGAGGCCGGCGAGGACGAACCGCCGACCGCGTGACGGCGTCGGCCTGAATCGGGCCGATCCGGGTACGCGCGGCTGGTGACACAGCCGCCGATCTCCGACTACGGGTTCCTCTCGGACTCCCGTTCCGGCGCGCTGGTCGGCGTCGACGGCTCGATCGACTGGTGGTGTCCGCACCGGTTCGACGGCGCCTCCGTCTTCGGCAGGTTGCTCGACCCGGACGGTGGGCACTTCCGGTTGGCGCCGGTCGGTGCCGGTGGCCCCGGTTACCGGGTCGAGCGCGCCTACCGGCCGGACACGCTCATCCTGCGGACGGTGCACCACACGCCGCACGGCAGCGTCTCGGTGACGGACGCGCTGGCCGCCGAGCCCGGTGCCCGCGCGCACGAGTTGGGCGTGAACTCGCCCGCCGTACTCGTGCGCGTGGTCGAGGGCCTCACCGGGCGGGTCAGGATGGCGCTGGACTTCGCCCCCCGCCCGGAGTACGGCCTGCTCACGCCGTACCTGCACGAGCGGCCCGGCGGCGCGGTGGTGGCCGGCGCCGGCCCGGTGGTGCTGGTGTTGCGGGCCGGGGGCATGCCGCTGCGGGCTGGCCGGGACCGGGTGACCCACGAGTTCGAGGTCTCCTCCGGCCAGGTGGTGGGGATCGACGTGGCGTTCGGGCAGACGTACGGCAAACCACCGGTCCAGATGGACCCGCTGGCCGCCCTCGCCGACACGACCCGGGCCTGGGAGGCGTTCCGGGAGACGCACACGTACTCGGGCCGGCACCCGGAGCTGGTGCGGCACAGCGCGACCGTGTTGGCCGGTCTCACGTACGCCCGCAGTGGCGCGGTGGCGGCGGCGCTGACCAGTTCGTTGCCGGAGCGGATCGGCGGCGACCGTAACTACGACTACCGGTACTCCTGGTTGCGGGACTTCTCGTTGACGATGCGGGCACTCTGGGTGGCCGCCTGTCCGGACGAGGCGTCGCGACTGTTCGCCTGGGTGTCCCGGTCGATCGGCCAGTTCGGCGACGAGCCGGTGCCGGTGCTCTTCGGGTTGGAGGGCGAGCGTGACCTCTCCGAGCACCACTGCAATCACCTGCGCGGATACCGCGACAGTCGCCCGGTGCGCATCGGCAACGACGCCTGGAAGCAGCGGCAGCTCGACGTGCCGGGTGAGGTGCTGTCGGCGGTGTGGCGACTGCGCGATTACCTCGGCACGACGTTCGAGTCGGAGCTGCGGGAGATGGTGCTCGGGCTGACCGAGCAGGTGGCGGCGACCTGGCACCTGCCGGACCGGGGCATCTGGGAGACCCGGGACGAGGAACGGCACTACCTCTCCTCGAAGGTCTCCTGCTGGTTGGCCATGGATCGGGCGGTGGGGCTCGCCGACCGGTTGGGTGAGCGGGCCGACCCGCGTCGCTGGGCCGGCGTCCGTGACGAGATCCGCGAGACGGTGCTGCGCGAAGGCTGGAACGACCGGATCGGCGCGTTCACCGGCTCGTTCGGCTCGGCGGAGCTGGACGCCTCGGTGCTCGCCCTGCCGGTGGCGCACTTCCTGCCGGCCACCGACCCCCGGATGCGCTCGACCATCGCGATGGTGGAGCGTGAGCTGGGCACGGAGGACGGGCTGGTCCGGCGCTGGACGAGCGACCCGGCCGGCTTCCTGCTGTGCTCGTTCTGGCTGGTGGAGTGCCTGGTGATGGCGGGTGAGCCGCAGCGGGCCGAGGAGCTGTTCGAGCGCGTGGTGGGTCGCGCCAACGACGTGGGCCTGTTCAGCGAGCAGATCGACCTGACCACCGGGGCGCAGCTCGGCAACATGCCGCAGGCGCTCTCCCACATCGGGCTGATCAACGCGGCCTGGCGGCTGACCGAGCCGAACAGCTTCTGAATCCCGCGCCGAAATCCTGCAACAGACCTGCAAGCGTCAGGCATTGACGCTGATATGTGCGTAGTCCTAGCCTCGGAGAGACGGGAAAGCCCTTTCCCACGGCTTTCGTCCCGCTTCACCCCGCTGTCGGATCCGGGCGTCCGACGGGGCACACCGATCCCGCTCTCGCGTCAGCGCGCCGTGCCGGCACGTCCCCGCGCGTCCGTGTCCCGGGATCACCACCACCCGCGTCAAGGAGGACAACCGTGCACAGGAGACGACGACCACTGGTGCTGGCGGTGTGCGCCGGCGTGACCGTGGCGGCCCTCGCCGCCAGCATGACCTCGGCCTTCGCGGCCACCATCTTCACCGACACCTTCAGCGACGGCGACGCCTCCGGCTGGTCCAAGTCCGGTGGCACCTGGACGGTCGACGGCGCGGGCGTGTTCCAGCAGTCCAACACGGGCAGTGAACTGGCCCGGCAGTTCGCCGGCGACACCGGGTGGACCGACTACGCCGTGCAGGCCCGCGTCCGGCCGGTGAGCTTCGGCTCGTCCAGCGCTCTGGTCGGGCTCGCCGCCCGCTCCACCAGCAGCACCAGGATGTATCGCCTCGCCCTGCTCGGCTCCGGCCGGGCCGAACTCCAGGCCGTCAACGGCAGCAGCGTCACGGCGATCGGCTCCGCCCCGCTCGGCGTCACCACCGGCACCTGGTACACCCTGCGTGTCGAGGTCATCGGCAGCACCATCCGCGGCTTCGTCAACGGCGCGCAGATCGCCTCCGGCAGCAACAGCCTGGCCGGCGCCGGGCGGATCGGGCTGGTCACCGCGTACGCCAGCGGCGGCTTCGACGACGTGGTCGTCGACTCCTCCGGCGGCGGCGCCCCGACCACACCGCCGGCCACCAGCACGCCGCCCACCACGTCGAGCCCGACCGCCCCACCACCCTCCGGGTGGCCGACGCCGACCGGCAGCCAGAAGGTGGACGCCACGATCCCGGTGTCCGGCACCTTCGACGGCGGGCTGAGGCGCTACTACGGCATCGGCGACGGTGGGCAGAGCGAGAGTCAGGACCCGATGTTCGAGCTGGCCGCCGGCGCCACCCTGCGCAACGTGATCATCGGCGCGCCGGCCGGTGACGGCGTGCACTGCGAGGGCGACTGCACCCTGGTCAACGTCTGGTGGGAGGACGTGGGCGAGGACGCCGCCACCTTCCGGGGCGGGACCACGTACACGGTCGACGGCGGCGGGGCGCGGTCGGCCAGCGACAAGGTCTTCCAGCACAACGGCGCGGGCACTGTCTACATCAGGAACTTCCGGGTGGAGAACTCCGGGAAGCTCTACCGGGCCTGCGGCAACTGCTCCACGTCGTACCAGCGGCACGTGGTGATCGACAACGTGGTCGTCCGCGACACCGACACGATCGCCGGCATCAACACCAACTGGGGCGACACCGCCCGCTTCAGCCGCGTCACCATCGTCGGCGACCCGGACCGGGAGACCTCGATCTGCGTCAAGTACAAGGGCGTACCCAAGGGCAGCGAACCGACCAAGATCGGTGAGGGCGCCGACGGCGTCAACTGCCTCTACTCGCCGTCCGACATCACCTACCGGTAGGCGCGGCACGCCGGCATCCCGCGCCGCGCGGGATGCCGGCTCAGGCCAGCACGGGTACGCCGGAGACGTCGACCGTCTCCGGATACTTCAACCCCGCGCCGGTGTTGAGCACCACCACCCGTTCCCCGGCCCGAATCCAGCCACCGGCGCGTAGCTGGCGCGCGGCGGTCAGGCAGGCCGCGCCCTCCGGGCAGAGCAGCAGCCCTTCCCGGGCCGCGAAGTCCCGCAGGTCGGTCAGGATCTCGGCGTCGTCGACGGCGACGGCGGTGCCGGCTGATGCCCGCAGCGCCGCCAGGATCAGCTCGTCACCCAGCGGCGACGGCACGGTGATGCCGAACGCCACCGTGTGCGCGTCCGCCCACGGGCGGGCCCGGGACTCACCGGCGGCGAAGGCCCGCACGATCGGCGCGCAGCCGGTCGACTGCACCGCCACCAGCCGGGGCAGCTTGTCGCCGACCCAGCCCAGCTCGCGCATCTCGTGCAGCGCCTTGTGGATGCCGATCAGGCCGACCCCGCCACCCGTCGGATAGATGATCACGTCGGGCGCCTGCCAGCCGAGCTGCTCGACGATCTCGTACCCCATCGTCTTCTTGCCCTCGAGCCGGTAGGGCTCGCGCAGCGTGCCGGCGTCGAAGATCGCGCCGTCCGACTCGGCGACCAGCTCGGCCACCCGCCGGCCGGCGTCGCTGATCAGCCCGTCCACCAGGCGCAGGTCGGCGCCGGCGGCCACGCACTCGCGCCGGCAGATGGTCGGCGCCGCCAGCGGCATGACGATCGTGGCGCCCATTCCGGCGCGCGCCGCGTAGGTTGCCCAGGCCGACCCGGCGTTGCCGTTGGTGGGCATCGCGATCCGCTTGATGCCCAGCTCGCGGGCCCGGCTCACGCCGACCGCCGCGCCCCGCGCCTTGAACGAGCCGGTCGGGATCAGCCCTTCGTCCTTGACCATCAAATCCGCGATGCCGATCTCGGCACCGTACGAGGGAGCGCGCAGCAGCGGCGTCCAACCCTCGCCGAGCGTGGTGACGTGCCGGGGGTCGGCGACCGGCAGCAGCTCCCGGTACCGCCACAGGTCGGCTGGGCGCAGGCCGAAGCGCTCCGGGGTGACCGCCTTCGCGACCGCCGGCAGGTCGTACCGGGCCAGCAGCGGCGAACCACAGTCGCAGAGGTTCTGTACCTCGTCGGCGGCGTACTCCAAGCCGCAGCGCGGGCAGTCCAGGTGGGTCAGGTACACGTCGCTCCTCGCCGTCAGGCCGCGTCGACACTCAACCAGCGCCGACTGCGTACGCCCGGCTCGTAGACCGAGTCGAGCCGCTTGGCGACCACACCGGGCAGCCCCTGCTCCCGCCCGGTGCGCAGGGCCTCGTCGCCGGCACCGGAGAACCACGGCGGAGTCTGCCAGTGCGTACCGGCCAACGCCAGCCCATCGAGCAGTTCGCGGCGTTGCGCGTACGGGACGTCGACGCTGCTCACACCCTCCAACCACAGCAGGTCGACGAGCAGGAACTGCGCGCCGGTCGGCACCCGGCCCCCGCTGGTCGGGCGTGCCGGACGCACCCGGCCCGATCCGTCGATGCGCACCAGCACGCCGTCGAGCACCGCCTCGGTCGGCGCCAGGGCCTCGGCCATCGCGCGCAGCCACGGGTACCCGCCGGTGATCTCCTCGTCGGTCTCGGAGAGCAGCCGTAGCCGCCCGCCGGAGACGTACGCCACCGCGCGTACCCCGTCCCAACGCAGCTCGTACCCCCATTTGCCGGCGTCGCGCGGCAGCCCGGCGGCGGGGGTGGCGTGCATCGGGCGGACCAGTTCGGGCATCGGCGTCCAGCCCGGCGGCGCGGGATCGGTGCGGCGGATCATCCAGTCCCGGCCGCCGGTGGCGAACAGCGCGTACCGGCCCTCGGTGCGCGCGCCGGAGAGCGTCACGATGACCTCGTCGTCGCGCCACTTCTCGCAGCGGTACGTGCCCCGGTCGTGGATGATCATCCGGCCGCCCCCGTACTCGCCGGCCGGGATCTCGCCGGCGAAGTCGAGGTACTCCATCGGGTGGTCCTCGGTATGGACGGCGAGGTGGTTGCGGCCCGGGTCGCGGGGCAGGCCGCGCGGCACCGCCCAGGACGCGAGCACGCCCTCGTGCTCCAACCGCAGGTCCCAGTGCAGGCTACGGGCGTGGTGCTGCTGGATGACGAAGCGGGCGCGGTCGCCGTCGTCACCGGCCGGCCGGGGCGTCGCCCGCGGCACGGGTTCCGGGGTGCGGGCCGCGTCGCGCCGGCGTCGGTACTCGTCCAGCCGGTCCGTCACACCCGCATTCTCCGGCAAAACGGGCCCTTGTGCGGGCCGCCGGAGTGTCCGATTCGCTCGGCGGCCGGGCATGAGGCGGGGTAAAACGGACTTCATGGACCTCCGTGACCAGCCCACCGCCCTCCTTCCGGGTGACGTGCGAATGCCCCTGCTCGGCTTCGGCACCTGGCAGGCCACCGGCCAGGCGGGCTACGACGCCGTGCTGGCCGCGCTCGACACCGGCTACCGGCACCTCGACACCGCCACCGTGTACGGCAACGAGCGGGAGGTGGGTCGGGCGGTCCGGGAGAGCGGGCTGCGTCGGGAGGACATCTTCCTCACCACGAAGCTGCCGCCGGACCGGATCGGCCGGGAGCGCGAGACCCTGGGGGCCAGCCTCGAGGCGCTCGGCGTCGACCAGGTGGACCTCTGGTTGATCCACTGGCCGCCGTCGTCGGCGGCCGACAGCATCCCGCTGTGGCGGGAGTTGCTGGCCGCCCGGGACGAGAACCTGACGCGGGCCGTCGGGGTCAGCAACTACAGCACGAGCGAGATCGATGAGCTGATCCAGTCGACCGAGGAGAACCCGGCGGTCAACCAGATCCGGTGGAGTCCCGCGCTGTACGACCGGCAGCGGCACGCCGAGCACCGGGACCGGGGCGTCGTGCTGGAGGGGTACAGCCCGTTCAAGGCCAGCGATCTCAGCGATCCGGTGCTGACCAGGATCGCCGCGGCGCACGGCGTCTCGCCGGCGCAGGTGGTGCTGCGGTGGCACATCGACCACGAGATCGTGGTGATCCCCAAGTCGGTGACGCCGGAGCGGATCACCGCCAACTTCGACGTCTTCCACTTCTCGCTGACGGCGGAGGAGATGCGCGACATCGACGCGCTCGGCGACGCCTGAGTCGGCGGAATCCTTCAGGCTTCGGGTGGCAGGTGAAGGGTATCGACATTGACGCGTGTGACGGTATAGCGTGCCGTCATCACGTCCATCGATCCGTTCCCCACCCGCCTCAGCTGGAGGATCGCCATGGCCCGACCACCGTCCATTCGTCTGCGCCGTCGTGGGGTGCTCGGCATCCCCGCCCTGGTGGCCGCCGCGCTGACCACCCTCGCCGTCCGACCCGCACCGGCGAGCGCCGCGCCGAAGGTCGAGTGCCTGGCCGACCTGCTGCAGGACTCCTGATGGCGACCATCCCGTGGCTCGTGGACGTGCTGCGCGCCGCCGGGGTCCAGGTCGTCGTCGAGGGCGACTGGCTCAACCGGATGCGCCCCGGCTCCTTCGACCCGATCGGGGTGCTCTGGCACCACACCGCCTCGACCTCCAGCGCCAGCAACCCGCACCCGGCGCTGGGCATCTGCATCAACGGTCGCTCCGACCTGGCCGGCCCGCTCTGTCAGGCCCTCGTCGACTACAACGGCGTCTTCCACGTGATCTCCGCCGGCCGCTGTAACCACGCCGGCGTCAGCGGCGGCAGCGGACCCATCCCCGCGGGTGACGGCAACACCCTGATGATCGGGTGGGAGATCGACTACAACGGCGTCGACCAGCAGATGACGACCGCGCAGTACAACGCGTCGATCGCCGCCACGGCCGCCGTGCTCACCCGGCTGGGTCGGGACAGCAGCTATGCCCGCGGTCACCGGGAGACCAGCACCACCGGCAAGATCGACCCGTCCTTCATCGACCTGAACGTGATGCGGGCCGACGTCGCCGCGAAGATGGCCGGCGGGAGCACGGCCTGGTCGTCGATCGTGGACAACACGACCTCGGGTCGCTTCACGGCCAGCGCCAGCTGGGGTGTGTCGACGTTCTCCACCCAGCGGTACGGCGCCGACTACCGCTACGCCGATCCCGTCGCGGCCAGCGACCCGGCCTGGTACCGGTTCAACGTTCCGGCGACCGGCAACTACCGGGTGGACGCGTGGTGGCCGACGAACAGCGGCTACAACAGCGCCACCCCGTACATCGTCGCCACCACCACCGGCAACCGCACGGTCTACGTCGACCAGCGGGCGACCGGCGGGCAGTGGCGCGTTCTCGGTACGTTCACCCTGCCCGCCGGAGACGCCAACCGGGTGGCGGTGAGTCGCTGGAGCAACGCGACGGGCCTGGTCATCGCCGACGCCGTACGCCTCACCCGGGTCTGACCCGCGTGACGCGCCCCGCCCCGGCTTGATCGACTCGACTTCCCGGATGTCGGGGTGTCCCTCGTACGAGGATGCCCCGACGTCAAGGATCCCGAGTGGACCATCACCCCGACGGGTGCGGGGTCGGCCCCTGCGCCTCCGCAGACCGACGACCCCGAGTCACGCAGAGAGCGGTGCGTTTGCCGGTGCCGAGCCCGTCGGTGCCCGCCCGATGGAGCCACGAGCCGTGCACCTCGCTGACCTGCGCGCTGCCACCGGACCGTGTGTAGGACACCTGCCAGTCGCGGATGGTCTGGTAGGCGCCGTGGTCGAGATAGTCGAGGTGCAGCTCGACGTCGACGTGCTGCCCCGGGGGCAGGGCGGTGAGTCGGCGGGTGAGCCGTCCGCAGGCGACGAAGGCGAGCGTTCCGGTAATCGACACGTGCCAGGCGCCGGGGTTCGGCTCGCTGACGTGGATGTCGCAGCGGGCCAACCGCCACAACATGAACAGCGCGGCCGTCGCCATGCCCAGCCCGACCCCGATCAGCAGGTCCGTCGCGGCCACGCCGAGCGCGGTGACCACGTAGATGGGCAGCTCCCGGTGTCGGGCGTACGTACGGATCTGGGCGAGGCTCACCAACCGCAGGCCGACCACCACGAGAACGGCGGCGAGGGCGGCCATCGGGATCATCTCCAGCAGCGCGGAGCCGGCCAGCACGAACCCGGCGATCCAGACGCCGTGCAGGATGGCCGACGCCCGGGTGCGTGCCCCGGCGGCGACGTTGGCCGAGCTGCGCACGATGACGCCGGTCACCGGGAGGCCGCCGAGCGTTCCGGACACGGCGTTCGCGGCGCCCTGGGCGATGAGCTCCCGATCGAGGTTCGCGCGTGGGCCGTGGTGCATGCGGTCGACGGCCACCGCCGAGAGAAGAGACTCCACGCTCGCCACCAGGGCGATGGTGACGACTGCCGGGAGGACCTCCCACGGCGGCGAGTCGGGCCAGCGGGGGAGGGCGAGCGCGTTCAAGGGGTTGGCGGGCAGATTCACCCGCTCCACGTCGGCGCCGAGGACCGTCGCCACCACGGTGGTGACCACCACCGCCACCAGGGTCGCCGGCAGCATGGTGGTCTTGACCAGCCGGGACCAGACCAGCAACAGCCCGATGGTCAGCGCGCCGAGCAGCACGGACACGCTGTGGTGGTCGGCGACCTGGCCGGGCAGGTCACGTAGGTTCGCCCACGCGGAGCTCTGGGGCGCGCCGCCGAGCGCGACGTGCACCTGGCTCAACGCGATGACCAGGCCGATGCCGGCCAACATTCCGTGTACGACGGTTGGCGACAGCGCGAGCGCGGCCCGCCCGAGGCGGGTGATGCCCAGCAGGATCTGCAGCAGTCCGGCGACGGTCACGATCGCGGCGGTGCCAGCGAAACCGAACTCGGCGATGGTGCCCGCGACGATCACGGTGAGCCCGGCCGCTGGTCCGCTGACTTGAAGCGGCGCTCCGCTGAGCGCGCCGGCGACCACCCCGCCCACGACGGCGGCGATCAGTCCGGCCAGCAGCGGTGCTCCGGAGGCGGCGGCGATGCCCAGGGACAACGGGATGGCGATCAGGAAGACCACGATCGACGAGGGGATATCGTGTCGAAATGACGCTAAAGTCGACATCTTGCGAAAGCTACCGAGATAATATTAATGCATAGTTAAGCGTGATTCTTTCACCCGGGACACGAACGGGGCGCGACCGCTCGGTCGCGCCCCGCCGTTGTGCCGTCGACTCAGTTACGCGTACAGCTCCTGCCGTTCAGCGAGAAGCTGCTCGGGGACGAGTACGACCCGTTCAGCGTCCCCTGGTAGCCGAAGCTGGCCGTGCCGCCGGGGGCGAGCGACCCGTTGTGGCTCACGTTTCGGGCGGTCACCGCGGATCCGCTCTGGCTGACCGTCGCGTTCCAGGCGTTGGTGACCGTCTGCCCGCCGGGCAGGTTGTAGTTCAGCGTCCAGCCGTTGATCGCGCTGGACCCGGTGTTGGTGATCTGCACGTCGGCGGTGAAGCCGTTGTTCCACGAGTTGGCCGTGTACTTGACCGCGCAGCCCGAGGTGCCGCCCGGCGGCGGGGTGGTCGGCGGCGGGTTGGTGGGGTTGCCGCCGCCGTTGACGTTGGCCGAGAACGAGGTCACCGCGAGCCCGACGCCGCCCTGCCACGGCTCGAAGCCGGCCTGGATGCTCGTCAGGTACCAGGAGTTCGTGATCGCGCCCCGGTTGCGGGTGTCGTTGACGAAGTCCATGACGCTGAAGTTCAGGCTGGAGGTCGTGGACTGCGCGACGTACGAGATGACGTTGTTGGAGCCGTTGCTGCCGCGCCAGACCTCCCAGGTCCGGCCGGCCAGGTTCGTCGTGCCGACCACCGAGCCGATGGGCTGGATCGGGCCCTGGCGGTTGAGCCAGATCATGATCTCCATCTGGTTCACGCCGTCCCGCTTGGGTGACGGGTCCAGCCAGATGTCGTACGAGGCGTTGTAGGTCGCGCCGCTCACGTACCGGTAGCTGATGCTGCTGGTGGCGCTGCTGATCTGCGACACCTGGATCGGCAGGTTCGTGCCGGGGGAGCAGTTGGTGTAGTGACAGCCGAAGAAGATCGAGGGGTACGCCGTGGGCGCGCCATTGGTGGGGCTGCTGCCGTTCAGCGTGGTGATCTCGAAGCCGTTGCTGGTGGCGTTGATGCACTGCTGGGCGGTCGTGCCCCACCGGTTGTTCTGCACCACGTAGCGGCCCTGGATCACGGTGGAGCCGTACTGCTCGCAGATCAGGGTGTCGGCGGAGGCGCTGCCGCCGAAGGCCACGGCCACGAGGGAACTGGTGAGCAGCAGCCCGGCGGCGGCCAGGGCTCGAAGGTGACGCTTCATGACGCTCCTTGACTCGGCGCAAGCTGGGCGCCGGCTGTGGTGGGGTGGTGCGGGAGCGCTCCCACGCTCAACGACACATTTACATGTCTGAAACTGTGGCGCAACCGCATGCGTCAAACTGGCGAATTGTGAGGATTGCCATGCCCCTCCGGTCGGCTGTCAGCCCACCTCCCGGTCAGCGGCAGCGGCCGACGGCGAGCGGTTCGCGCCGGGCCGATCGGCTCTGGTGTGCGTCGATCGCTCCGAGTAGCGTGTTGCCTCCAACGCGTGCCGTTCCCCTCCGGAGGCGTACACCACCATGCGTAGCTCCCCCCTGCGCATCCTCATCGTCGGCGCGGGCATCGCCGGCCTGGCCGTGGCCCGGGCCCTGCGCCTGGCGGGCTTCCGGCCGGATGTGACCGACAAGCTGCCGGCGGGAGAGTCGACCGATGTCGGCCTCTACCTACCCGGCAACGCCGCCCGCGCGCTGCACCGGCTGGACCTGCACGATCCCGTCCGCCCGCTCGGGCAGGTGATCCACCGGCAGCGCTTCTTCGACGCCTTCGGGGCCCCGCTCTGCCAGGTCGACCTGGACGCGCTCTGGGCCGGCGTCGGGGAGTGCCGGGCGCTGCCCCGGAGCGACCTGCACCGGGTCCTGCTCAGCGGCGCCGGCGGCGCCGTCCGCCACGGCGCCGAGGTCCGCACCCTGGAGCTGCTGCCGGGCGCCGTCGGCGTCACCTTCACGGACGGCACCCGCACCGAGTACGACCTGGTCATCGGCGCCGACGGACCGCGATCGTCGGTCCGGACCCTGGCCGCGCTCGGCGGGCCACCCCGCCCGGCCGGGCACGTCGTCTACCGGGCCGTCCTGCGCGACGGTCCGGCCGTCACCGACTGGACCGCGCTGCTCGGGCAGCGCTGCGGCCTGCTGCTCGTGCCGATCGGGGAGGGCCGGCTGCACTGCTACGCCGACGAGGTGGGCACCGAGCCGCCCGCGGACCCGCTGGCCCGGCTGCGGGAACTCTTCGCCGACTACCGGGGCCCGGTGCCCGAGGTGCTCGACACACTCGACCGGGTGGACGTCGGGATCACCGACGAGGTCGAGCTGGGTCGCTGGCACCGGGGGAGGGTGCTGCTGGTCGGCGACGCCGCCCACGCCACCGCGCCCACCCTGTCGCAGGGCGCGGCGATGGCCCTCGAGGACGCCGTGGTGCTGGCCGAATCACTGCGCGCGGCCGGCAGCGTCGAGGCGGCGCTGATGGCGTACGAGAGTCGTCGTCGCCCGCGTACCCGATGGGTGGCCGACCGGACCCGGGACCGCAACCGGACCCGGGACGTCCCGCCGGCGCTGCGCGACCCGCTGCTGCGCGGACGCGGCGGCCGGATCTTCGGGGAGCACTACCGGCTACTGGTCGGCCCGCTGTAGGCCCGTTGTAGATCGTGTCACGCCACCCCACGCGGCGCTGCGACCTGCCGGGGACTATCCTCCTTGCGGATGACGGCCCGCCGATAAACAGCGTGAGCCGAGCGGGACAACCGAGAACCGGAGGCCACTCGTGACCACCGTCGCACCCAAGCCGGTCGTGACCCGGCCCTGGCCGGTCCGGGAGCCGGTCAAGGGGTCGGCCATCGCGCGGCTGCTGCGAACCACGGACGCGAAGCAGATCGGGATCATGTACATGATCACCGCATTCGTGTTCTTCCTGATCGGTGGCGTGATGGCCCTGATCATGCGGGCTGAGCTGGCCCGACCCGGGCTGCAGTTCCTGTCGCCCGAGCAGTACAACCAGCTCTTCACGATGCACGGCACGATCATGCTGCTGTTCTTCGCGACGCCGATCGTGTTCGCCTTCGCGAACTACATCGTGCCGATCCAGATCGGCGCGCCCGACGTCTCTTTCCCCCGCCTGAACAGCTTCGCCTACTGGCTGTACCTGTTCGGCGGCACGATCGCGACCGCCGGCTTCATCACCCCGGGCGGCGCCGCCGACTTCGGCTGGTTCGCGTACTCGCCGCTGAGCAGCGTCGAGAACTCGCCCGGCGTCGGCGCCAACATGTGGATCATGGGTCTGGCTATCTCCGGCCTGGGCACGATCCTCGGCGCGGTGAACATGATCACCACGGTGCTCACCCTGCGCGCGCCCGGCATGACCATGTTCCGGATGCCGATCTTCACCTGGAACATCCTGGTCACCAGCCTCCTGGTGATCCTGGTCTTCCCGCTGCTGGCCGCCGCGCTGTTCGCGCTCGCCGCAGACCGCATGATCGGCGCCCACGTGTACGACCCCGCCACCGGCGGGCCGATGCTCTGGCAGCACCTGTTCTGGTTCTTCGGGCACCCCGAGGTGTACATCGTCGCGCTGCCGTTCTTCGGCATCATCAGCGAGATCATCCCGGTCTTCTCCCGCAAGCCGATCTTCGGCTACAAGGGCCTGGTCGCCGCGACCATCTCCATCGCCGCGCTGTCGATGAGCGTCTGGGCGCACCACATGTTCGCCACCGGCCAGGTGCTGCTGCCGTTCTTCAGCTTCCTGAGCTACCTGATCGCGGTGCCCACCGGTATGAAGTTCTTCAACTGGATCGGCACCATGTGGCGGGGCCAGATCAGCTTCGAGACGCCCATGCTCTGGGCGGTCGGCTTCCTGGTCACCTTCCTCTTCGGTGGTCTCACCGGCGTGCTGCTGGCCAGCCCGCCGCTCGACTTCCACGTGTCGGACTCGTACTTCGTGGTGGCGCACTTCCACTACGTGCTCTTCGGCACCATTGTGTTTGCGGTTTTCGCCGGCATCTACTTCTGGTTCCCGAAGATGTTCGGCCGGATGCTCGACGAGCGCCTGGGCAAGGTGCACTTCTGGCTCACCATGATCGGCTTCCACACCACCTTCCTGGTGCAGCACTGGCTCGGCGCCGAGGGCATGCCCCGTCGGTACGCCGACTACCTGCCCGGCGACGGGTTCACCACGCTGAACACGATCTCCACGATCGGCGCGTTCATCACCGGTATCTCCACGCTGCCGTTCATCTACAACTGCTGGAAGTCGTACAAGACCGGTCCCGTGGTCGAGGTGAACGACCCCTGGGGTCACGGCAACTCGCTGGAGTGGGCGACCAGCAGCCCGCCGCCGCTGCGCAACTTCGACCGGATGCCGCGCATCCGCTCCGAGCGGCCGGCGTTCGACGCGAAGTTCCCGGAGCTGGCCGCCGGCCAGAGTGTGGCCGGCCCGCCGGAGGGTGGCGCCAAGCCGCTCACCAGCGAGTCGGACGGCGGCGCCACCTACACCGAGGACACCGCCAGCAACCTCGACCGGCACTGACGCTCGACCGAACCAGCACGACGGGCGCCGCCCCCCGGGACCACCGGGAGCGGCGCCCGTCGCGTTACCCCCCAGCCCCGCGCACTCCGCGCGTCGCTCGGCCCAGCGCACCCGCGCCGCACCCCGCTCCGCGCCGATCTTGCACTTTCTGTCGCGGCCCAAGGGGTGAAGTGGGCAAAACGGCGACAGTTTGTGCAAGATCGGCGCGGGGAGGGGCAGGGCTTCCTGTTCGCGAGCGCACTCAAGGGCAAGATCCGCGCAACATCAGGGATGTTGCTGCTTCCCGCGCTCTCGAAGCAGCAACATCAGGTAAGTTGCGCGGATCTTGGTGCCGGGGTGCCGGGGTGCCGGGGTGCCGGGGTGCCGGGGTGCCGGGGTGCCGGGGTGCGGGGTGCCGGGCGTGCGGGGTGCCGGGCGTGCGGGGTGCCGGGGTGCGGGGCGTGCGGGGGTGCCGGGGTGCGGGGGGTGCCGGGTGCTAGCGGGTTGTGGCGGCTAGTTCCTGCTCGGTTGGTGTCGTCGGGGGGTGGGTGGTGGCGTTGCGACGGCGGCGCAGCTCGATGGGGAGCACGATCAGGGTGACCAGCGCGCCGAGCGCCCCCGTCACCACGAAGCCCCACAGTGGCGCGCTGGCGTCGATGACCGCGCCGGCGAGTGGCGCGCCGACCGCGATGCCGACGGTGACGGCCGAGCCGTGCAGGCCCATCGCCTCACCGCGTACCTCGGCCGGGGCGAGCCGGCTGACGGCGTCGGCGGAGGCCGCGATGGTCGGCGCGCAGAGCGCGCCGGCCGGGATCAGCGCGAGAGAGAGCAGCCACCAGTGTGCGCCGCCCAGCCCGACCGGGATGGTGCAGAGCGCGAGCGCCGCGGTGAGCGCCAGCGGCGACAGCGAGCGGTGCACGGCCCCGTAGGCGAAGCCGCCGATCAGCGAGGCGATCGCCCAGCCGGCCAGGACGACGCCGGTCCAGCCGGCCTCGCCGCTGGCCCGCAGGACGGCGACCACCGCGACGTCGGTACCCCCGAGGACCAGGGTGGCGGCGGTGCTGAGCGCCAGTACGGCGAGCAGCCGGGGCGTCAGCCACTCCCGGCGGGACACCTGGCGTTGTGGGCCGACCGGCTCGGCCGCGCCCCGAATCGGCGGGTTCAGCAGCCACAGCGCGGCCCCGGCGGCGACGATGCCGCCACCGACGAGTTACATGGTGGTCTGCGCCGAGATCGCGGTGACCAGGGCCACCGCCAGCGCCGGACCGATCATGAAGGACAGCTCGACGGACATGGAGTCCAGCGCGTACGCCGGCCGCCGTTGATCTTCCGGGACCAGCGCGGCGATCGACTGGCGGACCACTGAGAAGATCGGCAGGGCCAGTGAGCCGGCCACGAAGGCGGCCGGCAGCAGCAGCGGGTACGCCAGCGAGGGCGCGGTGACCCAGAACACCGCCTCGGCGATCCCGGTGAGGACCAGCACCGGACGCAGGCCGCGCCGGTCGACCAGGCGGCCGAGCAGCGGGCCGCCGATCGCCGCGCCGATCGTGATGGCGGCGCCCACCAGGCCCGCCGCGCCGTAACCCCGGTCGAGGTCGAGCACCACGTGGAAGGTCAGGGTGACCCCGGTGGCCGTGAGCGGGATGCGGGCGAGGACGGCGACCAGCAGCAGCGACCGCAGGCCGGGCAGGGCGAGCGCGGTCCGGTAAGGCTTGATGTTCACGTTGGTCCGTACCTCCGGCGACATCCTCGACGGGTCGCGGACCGTTGGCCAACCAATTAGCGCCTCATGCGGCCCTGATCACAGGCTCACCGTGCAGGACCACGCCGGCGCCGTCCATCGCGCGCAGCGCCACGTCGGTGGTCTCCGGGGCGACCGCGGCGGTCAGTTCCAGCAGGACCGTGGTGGCGAAGCCCTCCCGGGCGGCGTCGAGCGCGGTGGCGCGGACGCAGTGGTCGGTGGCGATGCCGACCACATCGACGGTGTCCACGTCGTGCCGGCGCAGCCAGTCGGCCAGGCACTCGCCGTCGTCGGCGTGGCCCTCGAAGCCGGAGTACGCGGCGGCGTGCTCGCCCTTGTGGAAGATCGCCTCGACCCGTCCGGTCTCCAGCTCCGGGTGGAACTCCGAGCCGCTGGTGCCGACCACGCAGTGCCGCGGCCAGGACTCCACGAAGTCCGGCGGATCGCCGAAGTGCGCCCCCGGATCGACGTGGTAATCCTTCGTGGCGACCACGTGCCGCCACCGGCCCGGCTCGCTGGCGAGCAGCCGGGAGATCCCGGCGGCCACCCCGGCCCCACCCGGGACGGCCAGCGAGCCGCCCTCACAGAAGTCGTTCTGCACATCCACGATGATCAGCGCGTTGGCCATCGGGGGTCCCTTCGAGGTCGGATCGGCGGGCTCAGCCGGCGGGTACGACGGTGACCGGCACGGCGGGGTCGCCGGCGGAGAGCTTCAACCCCTCCCACGGGATGGAGATGAGGCACTCGCGCAGGTGTTCCCGGGACTCGTCGAGGGTCGGCAGGGCCACGGGCTCGCCGTCGACCACGTACGAGCGCTGGAGCACCCGGTCGTTGGCCTGCCGGTCGGGCACGCCCTGCGGGACGATGATCTCTTCCGTGGCGGTGCCGGTGGGCTTGTGTCGGCGAACCGCCACCTTGCGCCCCCCGATGGTGGCCTTGTGCTCGGACCGCTTCACCACCGGCCGGCCGTCGACCTCGACGAGCTTGTAGACCAGCCCTGCCGTGGGCGCTCCGGAGCCGGTGACGACGGCCGTACCCGCGCCGTACATGTCGACGGGCTCGGCGGCCAGCGCCGCGATCGAGTACTCGTCCAGGTCGCCCGAAACGATAATCTTGGTCTCGGTCGCGCCCAGGGAGTCGAGCAGTTCCCGGGACTGCTGCGCGATCACCGCCAGGTCACCCGAGTCGATCCGGACCGCCCGCAGCTCCGGTCCGGCCACCGCGATGGCGTTGCGGATGCCCTGCGAGATGTCGTACGTGTCGACCAGCAGCGTGGTGTCCTTGCCCAGCGTGGCGACCTGCGAGGCGAAGGCCGCCCGCTCGTCGTCGTGCAGCAGCGTGAACGCGTGCGCCGCCGTACCCGCGGTGGGGATGCCGTAGCGCTCGCCCGCGGCGAGGTTGGAGGTGAACCGGAAACCGGCCAGGTACGCGGCGCGCGCCGCCGCCACGGCCGCCTCCTCGTGGGCCCGACGTGACCCCATCTCGATCAGGGCGCGGCCCCGGGCGGCGGTGACCATCCGCGCCGCGGCGGCCGCCACCGCGCAGTCGTGGTTGAGCACGGAGAGCGCCACCGTCTCCAGCACTACACACTCGGCGAAGCCGCCGGAGACGGTCAGGATCGGCGAACCGGGGAAGAACAGCTCACCCTCGGCGTACCCGTCGATGTCGCCCGTGAAGCGGTAGTCGGTGAGCCAGGCCGCCGCCGCGTCGTCGACCACCCCGGTGCGACGCAGGAAGTCGACCTCGGCCGGGTCGAACCGGAAGTCGCGGATCAGCTCGATCAGTCGCGCGGTGCCGGCGACCACGCCGTAGCGTCGGCCGCTGGGCAGCCGGCGGCTGAACACCTCGAAGACGCAGCGGCGGTCGGCGGTGCCGTCCTTGAGTGCCGCGCTGACCATGGTCAGCTCGTAGTGGTCGGTCAGCAGCGCGGGGCGGAGGGTGCTCACCGTCCCAGCCTAAGGTTCAGGCCGAGTCGTCGCCCTCGTGGCCCGGGATCGACCGCAGCGCGGCCCACAACTCGGCCCGGCCGGTCACGCCGAGTTTGGTGTAGATCCGCTGGAGGTGGTTCTCCACCGTGCGGGCGGAGAGGTACAGCCGTTCGGCGATGGCCCTGCTGGTCGCGCCGTGCACGGCGAGGCGCGCCACCTGCCACTCGCGTTCGGTCAGCACCGGCGCTCCGGCCCGTAGCGCCGGCGTCCGGATCAGGTTGCACCGCCCGAGCAGCCCCGCGAGCCGTTCGCGTGCCTCGCCGGCCACCACCGAGTGCTGCTGACGCAGCCGGTGCAGGGCCTGGGCGGTGGCCTCGGCGGCGTACACGGTCAGCTCCAGCGCGGCGTAGTCGTCGGCGACCGACAGCAGGTCCGCCGCCGAGTCGGTCACCGCAGCACGGGCGTGCCGGGCCAGCAGCGGCGGCAACACCCCGTCCACCCGCTCGGACAGTTCGGCGAGGCGCTGCGCCACGGTCCGCCGCCCGCCGTCGGAGCAGGTGGGGCCGATCGGCGCACCGGCCTGGTCCAGCCGGACCAGATCGTGCAGGACGTGCACCTCGTGCCCGGCGAAGCCGTCGGCGCGAAGCCGGTCGGCCAGGTCGCCGAGGTGCTTCACCGCGCCCGGCAGGTCACCCGACACGGCCAGCACCGCGCCCCGGGCCTGTTCCAACCACGGGTAGAGCACCGCCATCCCCGGCGCGTGGGTGCGGTCGGCCTCGGCCATCGCCTCGGTGGCCTGCGCCGCGTCGCCGCGCAGCGCCGCCGCCTGGGCCCGTTCGGCCTGGGCCAGGCCCGCGTAGACCCGGCTGGTGGCCAGCACCGCGCAGGCACCCAACGAGGTACGCATGGCCGCGTCACTCTGACCCCGCAGCCGCGCGGCGTACGCCGCCAGGATCGCCAGATAGCCGGTGCCGAGCCGGAAGTCACCGGCCCCCGCGAGGTCGGCGAACTCGTCGGCCACGATCGCGTCGATCCCGACGAGATCGCCGGTGAGCATGAGCCGGGTGCCGCGCGCCAACTCCAGGGCCAGTTGCAGGTACGGCATGTCGGTGCGCCAACTCGCCGCGGCCGAGTGCACCTGCGCGATGGCCGCGCCGCTGCGCGTCAGCTGACCCTCGGCGGCCTGGACGTACGCGATGGTGCTGCGGGCCAGCTCGCGGGCGGCGATGCTGGCCGCGGGCCGGTCGAGCACGGTCTGGCTGAGCCGTACGGCGGTTGCCGTGTCCAGTCGGTGCAGCCGCATGATCGCCTCGAAGGCGTGCACCCGGGCCCGGTCGGCGGAGTCGCCGAGTTGCTCGACGCGGCTCGCGATCTCCTCCACCGTGGACTCCCGACTGAGCCCCCAGTAGCTGACCATGCCGCGGACGGTCAGCCATCGGCAGAGGCGGCGCTCGTCGCCGGGCTCCAGGGTCACCGCGTCGAGAACGCTGAGCGCCTCGTCCGGTCGGTCGGCGAACATCAGGATGGTGGCCAGCAGCTCCGCCGCGTCCGAGCCGCCGTCGGCGTGCAGCGCGGCCCGGGCCAGGCGGGTCGCCAACGGTACGTCGTAGCGGGTGAACGCCTGCATCGCGGCGTCCACGAGCAGGGCGGCGTCCTGCGCGGTGCCGGAGTCGAGCCGCCAGACCGCCACCCGCAGCAGGTCGTCGCGGCGGCGCTTGCCGACCTGCTCCAGCAGTTCGGCGAGGTGCGCCTGGAGGCGTCGGGTGCGGCTGACCGGGCATCGGCGGCGCATCACCTCGCCGTAGAGCGGGTGCGCCAGGCGTACATTCGTCCGCCGGTCGTGCTGGACGACGGTGATCAGCCCACGCTCCTCGGCGCACTCCACATCGGACTGCTCGGCGGCCTGGTTGAGCAGGTGCAGGCCGAGCGGCTCGCCGAAGGCGACCAGCTCGACGACCGTACGGACGCCGTCGGTGAGCTGCCCGACGCGGGTGTCGATCAGATCGGTGAGGCTGGGCGCCAGCTCCAGTCGCCCGGTCCACTTCCAGAGGCCGTAGGTGCGCTTCAACTCCTCGCTGCCGTTGGCGGCATGCACCAGCTCGCGCAGCAGCAGCGGGTTGCCGGCCGACAGCCGCCCGAGCCGGTCGGCGGAGTTGGCGTCGACGGGCCCGCCCAGGATCGCGGCCAGCAGGCCGGCGGTCTCCGACGGTGGCATCGGGGTCAGCTCGACGTGCTCGACCAGGTCGTCGGTCCACAGCGCGCGGATCGGCAGGGGGATCTGCTCGCCGTCGCGCAGGGTGCCGACCACGGTGGCGTTGTCCGCGCGGGCGACCAGGTGCACGAGCGCGGCGGACGGCGGGTCGAGCAGGTGCGCGTCGTCGATGGCGAGCACGATCCGCCGGCCGGCGGCCTGCTGTTGCAGCACGCCCAGCGCCCAGCGCAGGATGCCGGCGGGGGAGAGCCCCTGTGGCTGCTCCGCCGGGAGGACCTGCACCAGCCCGCCGAACGGCAGCGCCGCGGTGGTGGCGCTCGCGGCGATGGACCAGATGGCGTACCGGTCGGTGGGCAGGGTGTTGACGCCCTCCCGCAACAGCCGGCTCTTGCCGATGCCGGCGCTGCCGCTGAAGAAGAGCCCTCGGCCGGCCTCGCCGGTAACCGCCGCCAGCAGGCGGTTGAGTTCATCGGTCCGGCCGACGAACTTCCATCGACTCATCCGCGCAGCATATCCATCGAGTTCGGTCCGCGCCCGCACCGTCACGCACCGAAGTTGAGTAGTCGCACAATTACCGGTGAGTACCTGCGGTATTCCGCCTGGTCGGCGGGCCACACGTACTCTTCGGGCATCCGGGTAGTGTCACCGGAATTTCCATCCGACCGGCGTGCCGGTCGCCAGCTCCGGGAGGCCACCCGATGCAGCAGGGCCCTCTCCCCTCGCTCGACTCGCCCGGCGACATGGCCAGCTCAGCCGACCCGCCGAGTTGCGCCCCGTTGCCCACCGAGCTTGAGGTTTCCAATCCCCGGTCGGACGAGCCGCTCGGCGTCGTCGCCGTCGGTCCCGCCGGCGCTGACCGGCGTGCCGTGCTCGCCACCCTCGTCGGACTCGACCCGGTGATGCTCACCGTGCCGGCCGGCAGTTGGCTGGTGGTCCGGCACGCCAAGGTGCCGACGCGGGCGGCGTTCGTCCCGGGCTACCGCCAGCCGCACTCGTACGGCGCGGACCGGGACGCGGCCGGCCCGGCACTGGCCCGCCCGCCCCGGCGGGTCGAGCTGAGCGTGCCCGAGCCGCTGCTGCGCCACTTCACCCTGATCGACACGCCGGACACCGGCGCGCTCGGTGTGGCCGGCGTCCGGGTGCTGCGTGACGCCGTCGGCCGGGCCGGCGCGCTGCTCTTCGTGATCGCGGCCGACCAGGCGTTCACCGCCCAGGAGTTGAACCTGCTCGCCGAGGTGGCCGCGGCCCCGGTGGAGGTCGTCTTCGCGGTGACGCCCGGCACGGCCGGTTGGGCGCCGCTGGCCGACGGCACGGCGACGACGGAGGACACGGGGGCGTCCGTCCCGCCGGCGGCCGGCCGTTCGGGGAGGTGGACCCGGTCGCGGTGACCGTCGCGGCGCACCGCGCGGCGCTGCTGGCCGCCGTCCCCGACCTGGCCGCCGCCCGCTGGTTCCCGGTCGACGGCGTCGACAGCGCGGCCGACCTGCGCCGGGCGTTGGTGGGGTGGTCGGCGACCGAGGGGTTGCAGCGGGCCAGCGCCGAACCGCCCGTGCTGCCGGGGCAGCACGACCGCGTGGCGGTGGCCGCCGACCCGGGCGACTGGTCCGAACGGCTCGACCGGCAGGCCCGCTCCTGCGCCCAGCGGATCCGCCAGCACCTGGCCCTGGAACTGGCGAACATCCATCTGCGGGCCGTTCAGGAGATCGTCTTCGGGGTCGGCTGCGCCGGCCTTCCCGATCTGCTCGACCGGGAGATGGCGGCACTGTCGCTGCTGGCCACCGCGCAGTGCGACCGCGCGGTGCGGGGCATCGTGTCGGACACCACCGCCCAGGTGCTCGGCACGCCGCCCACGGAGGGCGTACGTCGGCGGATCGCCACGGCCGTCCAGTACGGCCTGGCCGACCACCGCACGGGACGCGACCTGGACCGGGTTCTGCTGGTCACCAGTACGGCGGGAGTGGCCGGACTGACCGGCGTCGAGGCGATCGACGCACTCGCCGGTTATCCGACGGCAACCCGTGACGAGGTGCTTCCGCCGATCGCGGTGGGGCTCTCCGGCGGATGCTGGCAGCAGTGGCGTACCCCGGGAAACGACGACCACAGCGCGGCGCGGGCCTGGTCGCAGCGGGCGCTTCGGGAGGTCGAGTTGGAGCTCGCCCGCGAGATCTCCCGGCGGTTCGAGGTGATCCGTCTCTCGCTGGGCGTGGTGCTGTCCGATGCGATCGACCACGGCATCCTGCTTGCCTGAGAGCGTGCCCGCCGTGCGGCTCGACCTCGCTCCGCGTCTCGCCTCCGCCGAGGTGCGAGGCGGCTTCGTGGCGGGCACGACGGGCGATCCGGATTCGTCCGGCGTTCCGGTTCCTCGGTTCCGGGAAACCGGTGGCACGATGGGGGGCATGGCGGCTCCACAGGTTGCACCGGTCGAGACGCCGGCCACTGACGACGTGCCGGCGCCCGACCGGCAATGGGTGACGATCGTGTGGGACGACCCGGTCAACCTGATGACGTACGTGACCTGGGTCTTCCAGAAGCTGTTCGGCTACAGCCGGGAGAGGGCGGAGCAGCTCATGCTGGACGTGCACCACAAGGGCCGCGCCGTGGTCTCGACGGGCGCCCGCGAGCGCATGGAGCACGACGCGTCGCAGCTGCACGCGTACGGGCTCTGGGCAACGGTGGATCGCTCGTGAGCGCGAGGAGTGAGCCGGGGTTGCGAGCCCCGCAGTCGCGAACCGGGCTGGCATCGTGAGCATGTTCCGGCGGCAGGCGGGCCGCTACGTCGCCACCTTCGCCGTCGACGAGGTGCGGGTGCTGCGCAAGGTCGCCTCCGAGGTGGTCGGTCTGCTCACCGACGGCTTCGACCACACCGACCCGGTCGTCGGCCGGCTGTTCCCGGCGGTGTACCCGGAGGACGCGGCCAGCACGTCGGAGTTCCGCCGCTACACCGAGGGTGACCTGAAGACCGCGAAGATCGACCAGGCCGGGGCGATCCTGGCCGCGCTGCCCGACGATGCCGGCGGCGAGGTGCGGTTGGACGCCGAGGCGGCCGAGGCGTGGCTAAGGGCGCTCAACGACGCACGGCTGGCGATGGGTGTGCGGCTGGAGATCAAGGACGGCACCGACCTGGGCGAGGAGTTGGACGACGCGGTGACCGAGGATCCGGGGTCGAGCCGGGTGTTCCAACTGTCGGTCTACGCGTATCTCGGATATCTCCAGGAGTCGCTGCTCAACGCCTTGATCGACTAGGCGTGACCCGCGCCACTTCAGGCCCTGCCTGGGAGGCGTTAGGCTGGTACACGTGCTGAGCATCGACCGGTCGATCATCGACGCGATCGTCGCCCACGCGCGCCGGGACCACCCCGACGAGGCGTGCGGCGTCGTCGCCGGTGCCGTCGGCAGCGACACCCCGACCCGGCACATCCCGATGGACAATGCCGCGCGGTCGATGACCTTCTACGAGTTCGACTCGATGGAGCACCTGCGCGTCTGGCGGGAGATGGACGACCGCGACGAGGAGCCGGTGGTCATCTACCACTCGCACACCGCGACCGAGGCGTACCCGTCGCGTACCGACGTGTCCTTCGCCGGCGAGCCGAACGCGCACTACCTGCTCGTCTCGACCCGCGAGCCCGACTCGGAGGAGATCCGCTCGTTCCGGATCGTCGACGGCGTGGTGGCCGAGGAGCCGGTCCAGATCGTGGAGGCCGGGGTCGACCCGCACGCCGTGCAGTCCTACATGTTCGGGCAGAGCCCGGCGACGGTCGACTACGAGTGTTCCGGCCGCTGACCCGTCAGCGTCCGCACCCGTTTCCTCCCGTCACCGTTGGCACACCCGATCAAGGAGCACGACATCATGGCCATCGAAGTTCGCATCCCCACCATCCTGCGTAGCTACACCGGCGGCGCCAAGGTCGTCGAGGGCGCCGGCGACACGCTGGCGGACCTGCTCACCGACCTGGACTCCCGGCACGCCGGCCTGCGCGGCCGGCTGGTCACCGACGCCGGCGCGCTGCACCGCTTCGTCAACGTCTACGTCAACGACGAGGACGTGCGCTTCCTCGGCGCGCTCGACGCCAAGCTCTCCGACGGCGACAGCGTGACCATCCTGCCGGCCGTGGCCGGCGGCGCGTTCGGCTTCGCGGCGGCAGCGGCGATCAGTTCGCACAGCGCCGCGGCAGCGGCGATCAGTTCGCACAGCATCAGCCGGGACAGCGCGGCAGCGGCTCGCGACGCCGTCGCCGCTCACTGAGGGCGGCCGTCGTGGCGCGGTACGACAGCCTGCTCGACGCGTGCGGAGGTACGCCGCTCGTCGGGCTGCCCCGGCTCTCCCCGACGGTGCCCGACGGGGCGCCGCCGGTGCGGCTCTGGGCCAAGCTGGAGGACCGGAACCCGACGGGCAGCATCAAGGACCGCGCGGCGATGTTCATGGTCCGCGCGGCGGAGGAGGCGGGCCGGCTCCGGGCTGGTGACACCATCCTGGAGCCGACCAGCGGCAACACCGGTATCTCGTTGGCCATGGTGGCGAAGCTGCGTGGGTACCGGCTGGTCTGCGTGATGCCCGAGAACGTCTCGACCGAGCGGGTTCAACTACTCCGCATGTACGGGGCGGAGATCATCTTCTCGGAGGCGGCGGGCGGCTCGAACCAGGCCGTCGCGACGGCCAAGCAGATCGCTGCCGACCACCCGGACTGGGTGATGCTCTACCAGTACGGCAACGAGGCCAACGCGCGGGCGCACTACGAGACGACCGGCCCGGAGCTGCTGCACGACCTGCCCACTATCACGCACTTCGTGGCCGGACTGGGCACCACCGGCACCCTGATGGGTACCGGGCGCTACCTGCGCGAAAAGGTCGAGGGCATCCAGGTCGTGGCGGCCGAGCCGCGCTACGGCGAGCTGGTCTACGGGCTGCGCAACATTGACGAGGGGTACGTGCCGGAGCTGTACGACGCCTCGGTGCTGTCCCGGCGTTTCTCGGTCGGCACGCGGGACGCGGTGCTGCGCACCCGTCAGCTCGTGGAGGTGGAGGGCATCTTCGCCGGGTTCTCCACGGGCGCGATCCTGCACGCCGCGCTGGCGGTGGCCCACGAGGCGGTCCGCGCCGGCCGCCGTGCCGACGTCGCGTTCGTGGTGTGCGACGGCGGCTGGAAGTACCTGTCCACCGGCGCGTACGGCGGCACCCTCGGCGACGCCGAGGACGCGCTGGAAGGTCAGCTCTGGGCCTGAGGGCCGGGTCCCTGCGCGAACGGGCCGTCGGCGTACGCGTCGATGGCCCGTCGCGCCTCGCGGCTCGCCGTGAGCGTGTGTCACGTTCGTGACAACTTCCAACGGATGATTCTTGTCCTCGGGTACCCCGGCGTAGGCTGCGCAGCGTGGCGTACGCGTCGGTAGAGATCATGGCCGGTACGACCGCCGGCAGAGATACTACCGACAGTGACAGTGAGAAAACCCGATGCGACTGACTGTCCTTGGGTGTGCCGGCAGCTTCCCGGGCCCCGAGTCACCGTGCTCCGCCTACCTCGTCGAGGCGGATGGTTTCCGGCTCCTGGTCGACTTCGGCTCGGGGTCGTTGTCCAGCCTCCAGCGGTACGTGGGGCTGCACGCTCCGGACGCGATCCTGCTGACCCACCTGCACTGTGACCACATCCTCGACGCGGTGACGTACGTGGTGGTCCGCCGGTACGCCCCCGAGGGCCCCTACCCGGCGCTGCCGGTGTACGCACCGGCCGGCGCCCCGGACCGGCTCAGCGCCGCCTACGGCGACGACGGCACGGTCGACGACGTCTACCAGTTCTACGCCCTCCAGCCGGGCACGTTCCCGATCGGGCCGTTCACGGTCACCGTCGACCGGGTCAACCACCCCGTCGAGACGTACGGCGTGCGGCTCGAGCACGGTGGGCGGTCGCTGTGCTACTCGTCGGACACCGCCGAGTGCGACGCGTTGCTACGGCTGGCGCAGAACGCCGACGTGTTCCTGTGCGAGGCCAGCTACCTGGACGGCGTGGACAATCCGCCGGATCTGCACCTGACCGGCCGGGAGGCGGGTGAGATCGCGACGAAGGCGGCGGTGGGTCGTCTGCTGCTGACCCACCTGGTCGCGGCCTGGGGCAGCGAGGCGCACACGCTGGAGTCGGCGGCCGGCGCGTACAACGGGCCGCTCGAAGTGGTCCGGGCGGGCGCCAGCTACGACATCTGACCGCCTCGCGGCCACCCGGCGCTTTCGTGGGCGTCGTCGATGGTCCGGTGTGTCGATGGCCCGGTGTTGTGCCGTACTGTTCGCCGGCCGGTCAGCGGCTGGTCGTCTGGCGCACCCGTGGCACCCGCACGGTGTGGACATGCGGATCGCCATCGTGACCGAGTCGTTCCCGCCGGACGTCAACGGCGTCGCGCACTCCGTGGTGCGTACGGCCGAGCACCTGCTGGCCCGTGGCCATGAGCCGGTCGTCATCGCACCCGCGCCCGCCGGGGCGGACCGGCGGGGCGTCGACCGTCTGGCGTACCCGGTGGTGCGTATCCCCAGCGTGCCGTTGCCCCGCTACCAGGGTTTCCGGCTGGGCGTGCCGACGGGTACCCGGCTGGCGGGGGCGCTGCTGTCGGCGGCGCCGGACGTGGTGCACCTGGCGAGCCCGTTCGTTCTCGGCGCGCGGGCGGCCACCCTCGCCGACCGGTATGGGCTGCCGATGGTGGCGGTCTACCAGACCGACGTGGCGGCCTACGCCAGGGCGTACCGGGTGAGCTGGGGTGAGGCGGCCGCGTGGCGGCGACTCCGGGAGATCCACAATCTGGCCCAGCGGACGCTCGCGCCGTCGACCCGGGCTGCGGCCGATCTGATCGCCAACGGGGTGCAGCGGATCTGGTTGTGGGGCCGGGGCGTCGACGCCGTCCGGTTCGACCCGGCCAAGCGCTGCGCCGACCTGCGCCGTCGGCTGGCCCCGGGCGGGGAGCTGCTGGTCGGCTACGTCGGCCGGTTGGCCCCGGAGAAGCGGGTGGAGCTGTTGGCGGCGACGTCCCGGCTGCCGGGCGTACGGGTGGTGGTGGCCGGTGACGGCCCGGCCCGTCGTCAGCTCGAGCGGGCGTTGCCGGGGGTCACGTTCCTGGGGGTGCGGCACGGCGAGGACCTGGCACGGCTCTACGCCAGCCTGGACGTGTTCGCGCACACCGGTCCGCACGAGACGTTCGGCCAGACCGTGCAGGAGGCGTTGGCGTCCGGGGTGCCGGTGGTCGCCCCGGCCAGCGGTGGGCCGGTCGACCTGGTCGACTCGGGCCGGACCGGGCTGCTGGTGCCGCCCGGCGACGGGGACGCGCTGGCCGCCGCCGTGGCCGAGCTGACCGGGGACGCCGACCGGCGGCGGGCGTACGGGGTGGCGGCCCGCGCCGCGGTGCGCCGGCGTAGCTGGGCGGCCGTCGGCGACGAGCTGGTCGGGCACTATCACGCGGTACGCGCCAACGCCGCCACCGTCGGCCTGCCGGCCGCGTCGTGACGGCGACAGCCGGTGGGCTGCGGATCGTCCGGCTCGCGAACTTCGTGACCGAGCGCTCCGGTGGCCTGCGTACGGCGCTGCGGCACCTCGGCGAGGGCTACCGCGCGGCGGGACACGATCCGGTGCTGGTGGTGCCCGGCCGACGGAACACCCACGAGTGGCACCCGTGGGGTCGGGTGGTCACCCTGCCGGGTCTGGAGCTGCCGGGCACGGGTGGTTACCGGCTGCTGGCCGGCCGGCAGCGGCTGGCCCGGGTGCTCACCGAGCTGACGCCGGACCGGCTGGAGGTGTCCGACCGGTCCTCGCTGCGCTGGACGGGGGCCTGGGCGAAGGCGCACGGGGTGCCGTCGGTGATGGTCTCGCACGAGTCGCTGACCGGCCTGCTCGGCCAGTGGGGAGTGCCGGACGTGCTGCGCCGGCCGACCGCCGACCGGCTCAACCGGGCCACCAGCCGGGCGTACGACCGGATCGTGTGCACGACCCGGTGGGCGGCCGAGGAGTTCGCGCGCATCGGGGCCGACAACGTCCACCTGGTGCCGCTCGGCGTGGACCTGGACACCTTCGGACCGGAGCGGGCCGACCCGCGGCTGCGGGAACGCTACGCCGACCCGACCGAGCTGCTGCTCGTACACTGCGCGCGGTTGTCTCCGGAGAAGCGGCCGGAACTGGCGGTCGAAGCCCTCGCCGAGCTGCGCCGGGCCGGTGTGCCGGCGGTGCTCGTGCTGGCCGGGGACGGCCCGCTGCGCGCGTCGCTGGCCCGCCGGGCGGCCGGCCTGCCGGTCACGTTCACCGGCTTCCTGCCCGACCGTGCCGTGGTGGCCGCGCTGCTCGCGAGCGCGGACGTGGTGCTGGCGCCCGGCCCGGTGGAGACCTTCGGCCTGGCCGGGCTGGAGGCGCTGGCCTGCGGCACTCCCGTGGTGGTGAACGCCGCGAGCGCGTTGCCCGAGGTGGTCGGCTCGGCGGGGCTGGCCGCGTACGGCTCCGGGGCGTCGCTGGCCGAGGCCGTGCTGCGCCTCGTGGCCCGTCCGGAGGCGCAGCGGCGGCGGGCCGCTCGGGCGCGGGCCGAGGAGTTCGGGTGGCCGGCGGCGGTCGCCGGATTCCTGGCGGCACACGGCGCGGACGTGCCGCAGGGCACCCGGGGCGAGGTGGATCCCCGCACCGCATAGGGTGCAGGGATGGCGCGACCTGACGGGCGAGGGCCCTCTCAACTCCGACCGGTGACCCTGACCCGAGGCTGGAGCACCCACCCGGAGGGGTCGGTGCTCGTCGAGTTCGGCGGCACCCGGGTGCTCTGCACGGCGAGCGTCACCGAGGGCGTGCCCCGCTGGCGCAAGGGCTCCGGGCTCGGCTGGGTGACCGCCGAGTACGCGATGCTGCCCCGGGCCACCAACACCCGCTCCGACCGGGAGAGCGTCAAGGGCCGGGTCGGTGGGCGTACCCACGAGATCTCCCGCCTGATCGGTCGCAGCCTGCGCGCCTGCATCGACCTGAAGGCGCTCGGCGAGAACTCGATCGTGCTCGACTGCGACGTGTTGCAGGCCGACGGAGGTACCCGGACCGCCGCGATCACCGGCGCGTACGTGGCGCTGCACGACGCGGTGGGCTGGTTGGCCGCCCGCAAGGCCCTCGCCGGCAAGCCGGAAAAGGTCATGCACCGCTCGGTGGCCGCCGTCAGCGTCGGGATCATCGCCGGCGAGGCGCGCCTGGACCTCTGCTACGAAGAGGACGTGGCCGCCGAGGTGGACATGAACGTGGTGTGCACCGGCACGGGCGACTTCGTCGAGGTGCAGGGCACCGGTGAGGCGGGCGTGTTCGCCCGGGACCAGCTCGACAGCCTGCTCGACCTGGCCGTGGCCGGGTGCGCCGAGTTGGCCGAAGCCCAGCGGAAGGCGCTTTCCTCATGAACAAGGTTTTGCTGGCTACCCGGAACCGGAAGAAGCTGGTGGAGCTTCAGCGGATCCTGGACGGCGCGCTCGGCGCGCACCGGATCGCCCTGCTCGGCCTCGACGACGTCGAGGAGTACCCGGAGCTGCCCGAGACCGGCCTCACCTTCGGCGAGAACGCGCTGATCAAGGCGCGGGAGGGCTGCCGCCGGACGGGGTTGCCGACGATCGCCGACGACTCGGGCATCGCCGTGGACGCGCTGAACGGGATGCCCGGGGTGTTCAGTGCCCGGTGGGCCGGTAAGCACGGCGACGACCAGGCCAATCTCCAGCTCGTGCTGGACCAGATCGCCGACGTGCCCGACGAGCACCGGGCGGCGTCCTTCGTCTGCACGGTCGCGCTGGTGCTGCCCGGCGGCAAGGAGCACCTGGTCGACGGCCGGCAGCCCGGTCGGGTGCTGCGCGCGCCGCGTGGCGACGGCGGATTCGGGTACGACCCCATCTTCCTGGGCGACGGCCAGGACCGGACCAACGCCGAGCTGACCCCGGCCGAGAAGGACGCGGTCAGCCACCGGGGCAAGGCGCTGCGCGAGCTGGCCAAGCTGGTCGCCAAGGTCCTGCCGCCCGCCGCCTGACCGGCGCGAGGTCCTGCCGCCCGCCGCCTGACCCGCGGCGGACGACAGCGACCCGTGAAGGTCAGCCCAGCGGGCCGACCTCCCGCTCGATGGCGGCGCGCAGCTCGGGGCCGGCGACGACCGCACGGGCCGCCTCCATCACCGGGGCGAGGAACACGTCCGGGCCGGGGTCGCCGGCCGCCGCACCGAGCGCGGCGACGGCGGCCCGACCGGCCGGCGACGGCACCAGCGGTTCGCGCAGTTGCAGGCCACGTACTCCGGCCAGCAGCTCCACCGCGAGCAGGCTGGTGAGGTTGTCCAGCACGGTGCGCAGCTTCTTGGCCCCCGCCCAGCCCATCGAGACGTGGTCCTCCTGCATGCCGCTGGTGGGCAGCGAGTCCACCGACGCGGGCGCGGCCAGCCGCCGGTTCTCCGCGACGATCCCGGCCGCCGTGTACTGGGCGATCATCAGCCCGGAGTTGACCCCGGCGTCGGGCGAGAGGAACGCCGGCAGCTCCCGGGAGCGGGTCACGTCGAGCAGCCGGTCCACCCGCCGCTCGGCGATCGCACCCACCTCGGCGGCGGCGATGGCGAGGAAGTCGGCGGCGAAGCCGAGCGGTGCGCCGTGGAAGTTCCCGGTCGACTCGACCCGACCGTCCGGCAGCACCACCGGGTTGTCCACCACGGACACCAGCTCCCGGCCCGCGACCGTGCGGACGAAGTCCAGGGTGTCGCGGGCCGCGCCGGCCACCTGCGGCGCGCACCGCATCGAGTACGCGTCCTGCACGGCGTGCGCCAGGTCGTCGCGGTGCGAGTCCATGACCCGCGAATCCTGCAACAGCCGGTGGATGTTCGCCGCCGACGCCGCCTGACCGGGATGCGGCCGGATGGCGTGCAGCTCGGGCAGGAACGGCCGCTCCGAGCCGAGCATCGCCTCGATGGCCAGCGCCGCGGTCACGTCCGCCATCGCGAAGAGGTGCGCCGCGTCGTGGATGGCCAGCAGCAGCATGCCGAGCATGCCGTCGGTGCCGTTGATCAGCGCCAGCCCCTCCTTGGCGGCCAGCTCGATCGGCTTGAGCCCGTTGGCGGCCAGCACGTCGGCCGCGTCCTGCCGCTCGCCGGCCGGGCCCAGCACCCAGCCCTCACCGAGCAGCACCAGCGCGCAGTGCGCCAGCGGCGCCAGGTCGCCGGACGCGCCCAGCGAGCCGTGCTCCGGCACCCACGGGGTGATGTCGTGGTTGAGCAGGTCGACGAGGGCCTCGGCGACCAGCGGCCGGACCCCGGAGCGGCCCAGGGCGAGCGAGCGTACGCGCAGCAGCATCATGGCGCGGACCACCTCGCGGGGCATCGGTGCGCCCACCCCGGCGGCGTGCGAACGGATCAGCGCGTGTTGCAGCTCGGCCCGCCGCTCCGGCGCGACGAAGGTGTTCGCCAGGGCCCCGAACCCGGTCGAAACGCCGTACACCGGTCGTCCGGCGGCCTCGATCCCGTCCACGATCGCGCGGCTGGTCGCCATCGCGTCCCGGGCGGCCGGAGCGAGGACCACCGTGGCGGTGCCGCGGGCCACCGCGAGCACGTCGTCGGCGGTGATCCCGGTGGGTTGGATGGTCACGTGCGTCATTGCGGAACTCCGTTGCGAATTACCTGGCGGATCAGGGGGACACCGGGCCGGTAGGCCAGATGCAGGTAGGACGGCGCGTCCAGGACGACGAGGTCGGCCCGCGCGCCGGGGGTGAGCACGCCGAGGTCGTCGCGGCGCAGCGCCCGCGCGCCACCGGCGGTGGCGGCCCAGACCGCCTCCGCCGGGGTCATCCGCATCTCGCGGACCGCGAGGGCGATGCAGAAGGGCATCGACGAGGTGTACGACGAACCGGGGTTGCAGTCCGTCGCCAGGGCCACGGTCACACCGGCGTCGAGCAGCCGGCGGGCGTCCGGGTACGGCGAGCGGGTGGAGAACTCGGCGCCCGGCAGCAGGGTGGCGACGGTGGTGGTCCCGAACCCGTCGGTGTGGGCCGTGCCGGCCAGCGCGTCGACGTCGGCGTCGCTCAGGTGGGTGCAGTGGTCGACGCTGGCCGCTCCCAACTCCACCCCGAGCTGCACGCCCGGCCCGGGGCCGAGCTGGTTGGCGTGCAGTCGTACGCCCAGCCCGGCGGCCTGGCCGCAGGCGAGGATGGCGCGGGCGTGGTCGACGTCGAAGGCGCCCCGCTCGCAGAACACGTCGATCCACTTCGCGTGCGGCGCGGCGGCGGCCAGCATCGGCCCGCAGACCAGCCCGACGTAGTCGTCCGGCCGGTCGGCGTACTCGGCGGGCACCACGTGCGCGCCCAGGAAGGTGGTCTCGGAGCTGGTCTCGGCGGCGATCCGCAGCGAGCGGGCCTCGTCGGCGACGTTCAGCCCGTACCCACTCTTGATCTCCATGGTCGTGGTGCCCTGGCGCAGCGCCTCCCCGCGCAGCCGGCGCACGGTGGCCCGCAGCTCCCCGTCGGTGGCGGCCCGGGTCGCGCCCACGGTGGTCCGGATGCCGCCGCCGGTGTACGGCTCGCCGGCCATCCGCGCGGCGAACTCGGCGGCCCGGTCCCCGGCGAAGACCAGGTGGGCGTGGCTGTCCACGAAGCCGGGCAGTACGGCGGCACCGCCGACGTCGATCCGGTGGTCGGCGGCCGGCGCGTACGCGGCCGGCCCGACCCAGGCCACCCGGTCCTCCTCGACGAGCACGGCCGCCCTGCGGCGGATGCCCAGCGGGTCCGCGCCGACGCCGTTGGTGACCAGCTCCCCGATGTTGTCGACAAGCAGACTGCTCATGCTGGGGTCACCGCCTCGATCGACGCCGACAGCTCGGCCGGCACGTCCACGCTCAGGTGCCGGCCGTCGGCCACCACCACGCGACCGTCCACCATGACCTGGTCGACGTCCGCCGCGCCGGCCGCGAAGAACACCCCCACCGGCGGTACGCCGGCGGTACGGGCGGTGTCGAGTCGTACCGTCACCAGGTCGGCGCGGGCGCCGACGGCGATCCGCCCGGCGTCGGCCCAGCCCAGCGCGGCGTGCCCGGCGGCGGTGGCGGTGGCGAACAGGTCGACCGGGGTGAAGTGGCCGCGGCGGCGGGTGCGCAGCCGTTCGTCCAGCTCCACGGCGCGGGCCTCCTCGAACATGTCGACCACGGCGTGACTGTCGCTGCCCAGGCTCAGCCGGATACCGGCGTCGGCCATCCGGCGGGCCGGTCCGATGCCGTCGGCGAGATCCCGCTCGGTGGTGGGGCAGAGGCACACGCCGGTCCGGCTGTCGGCGAGCAGGGTCAGGTCGGCGCTGGTCGGATGGGTGGCGTGGACGGCGGTGGTGTCCGGCCCGAGCACGCCGTGGTCCGCGAGCAGGGCGGTGGGCGTACGCCCGTGCACGGCCCGGCACTCGTCGTTCTCGGCGGGCTGCTCGGAGAGGTGCACGTGCAGCGGAGCCTGCCGGTCGCGGGCCCAGTCGGCGACCGTGCGGAGCTGGTCGGCGGGGACCGCCCGCACCGAGTGCACGGCCGCGCCGACCCGCGCGTGCGAGTCCGTCGGCTGAAACGCGCCCGCCCGCCGCGCCCAGCCGGCCGCGTCTCCGTCGCCGAAGCGCCGCTGCGGTCCGGCGAGCGGCCGACCATCCACAGTGGAGGCGAGGTAGCAGGTGTCCAGCAGGGTGAGTCGGACCCCGGCGTGCGCGGCCGCCTCGACCAGTGCCGCGCCCATCGCGTTCGGGTCGTCGTACGCGCCGCCGTCGGGCCGGTGGTGCAGGTAGTGGAACTCGCCCACGCAGGTGATCCCGGCAAGCGCCATCTCGGCGTACACCGCCCGGGCCAGCGCCAGGTAGGTGTCCGGGTCGAGCCGGTCCGCGACCGCGTACATGCGCTCCCGCCAGGAGAAGAAGTCACCCCGCCCGCCGTGGGTGCGCCCCCGCAGGGCCCGGTGGAAGGCGTGCGAGTGCGCGTTCGCGAGGCCCGGCAGCGTCAGGCCGGGCAGCGGCACGGCGTCGGCGTACACGTCGACCCCGGACGGCGGCCGGCTCCCGGGGGTCAGCGGCGTCACCGCGCTGATCCGACCGTCCTCGACCTCGATCAGCACGTCGGGCGTGGGCTCGGCGTGCGCGGGCAGCCAGGCGTACTCGGCGAGCCAGCGGGTGGCGGTCAGCGGCATGTCAGCTCCTCAAGCACGCGGGCCAGCGCGCGCACCCCGGCCGCGCAGTCGTCGTCGCTCGCGGACTCGGCGGGGGAGTGCGACACCCCGGTCGGATTGCGCACGAACAGCATCGCCGTGGGCAGGTACGCAGCGAGCACCCCGGCGTCGTGTCCCGCGCCCGTGGGCAGCACCGGCGCGTCGAGCAGCGTCGCCAGCCGGGCGGCCAGGTCGCCGTCGAAGGCGACCAGCGGGGTCACCGACTCCTCGGTGACCAGCACCTCCGTGCCGTCGCGGCGGGACCGCTCGGCGAGCTTGGCCCGAACCGCGTCGACCAGCCCGGTCAGGGTCTCCGGGTCGGCGGCGCGCGCGTCCAGCCAGCCGGTCACCCTCGACGGGATCGCGTTGGTGGCGTTGGGTTCCACGGCGACCCGACCCACGGTGGCGTGCGCCCCACGCAGCCGGGCCTCCTTGTTCGCGGCCAACACCCCGAACGCGTAGGTGAGCATCGGGTCGCGGCGGTCGGCCATCCGCGTCGTACCCGCGTGGTTGCCCTCGCCGACCACGTCGAAACGCCAGCGGCCGTGCGGCCAGATCGCGCTCGCCACCCCCACCGGCGCGTCCGCGTCCGCGAGCGCGCGGCCCTGCTCGACGTGCAGCTCCACGAACGCGCCGAACCGGCCGAGCAGCTCCGGTCGGGCGCCCGCCGGCCGCCCGCCGAGCGCGTCGGCGAAGCTCACCCCGGCCGCGTCGCGCAGGCCGGCCGCGCGGTCGGCCGCCAGCACGCCGGTGAGCAGCCGCGACCCCAGGCAGGGTACGCCGAAGCGCGCGCCCTCCTCCTCCACGAACGCGGCCACCACCAGCGGCCGGACCGGGGTGACACCGGCGGCGCGCAGCTCGTCCACGGCGAGGAACGCGCTGACGATGCCGAGCGGGCCGTCGTACGCCCCGCCGTGCGGCACCGAGTCGAAGTGGCTACCGGTCAGCACGGCGTCCGCGCCCTCCGGGTCACCCCAGTGGGCGAACAGGTTGCCGTTGCCGTCCTCGGTGACCGGCAGGCCGCGACGGTCGGCCTGTGCCCGGAACCAGGCCCGCAGTTGGTGTTCCGGCTCGGTCAGCGCGTACCGCAGGTAGCCGCCGCTGCCGGCGTCCCGCCCAACCGGCGCGATCTCGTCCCACAGCGCCCGGAACCTGAAAGGAAGGGCCCCTTCTTCAACAAAATCCGATAACAAGGTGCCCTTCCTTACTGCTCGGTCATCGGGACGCGGACGCCGGTGCGGTCGGCGACCTCGCGGGCGCTGTCGTAGCCGGCGTCGACGTGCCGGATGACGCCCATCGCCGGATCGTTGGTGAGCACCCGCTCGATCTTCTGGCCGGCCAGGGCGGTGCCGTCGGCCACGCAGACCTGCCCGGCGTGGATCGACCGGCCGATGCCCACCCCGCCGCCGTGGTGGATGGACACCCAGGACGCCCCGCTGGCGGTGTTGACCAGCGCGTTCAGCAGCGGCCAGTCCGCGATCGCGTCGGAGCCGTCGGCCATCCCCTCGGTCTCCCGGTACGGGCTCGCGACGCTGCCGGTGTCCAGATGGTCCCGGCCGATCACCACCGGCGCGGAGAGCTCACCGGAGGCGACCATGTCGTTGAACCGCACGCCCGCCCGGTCGCGTTCGCCCTGGCCGAGCCAGCAGATCCGGGCCGGCAGGCCCTGGAACGCGACCCGCTCACCGGCCAGCTTGATCCAGCGGGCCAGGGACTCGTTCTCCGGGAACAGGTCCAGGATGGCCCGGTCGGTGGCGGCGATGTCGGCCGGGTCGCCGGAGAGCGCCGCCCACCGGAACGGTCCCCGGCCCTCGCAGAACAGCGGGCGGATGTACGCGGGCACGAAGCCCGGGAAGTCGAACGCCCGCTGGTAGCCGCCGAGCTGCGCCTCGCCCCGGATCGAGTTGCCGTAGTCGAAGACCTCGGCCCCGGCGTCGAGGAACCCGACCATCGCCTCGACGTGCCGTGCCATCGACGCGCGGGCCCGATCGGTGAACTCGGCGGGCTTCGCCGCTGCGTAGTCCCGGGCTTCGGCCAGCTCGACGCCCACCGGCAGGTACGCCAGCGGGTCGTGGGCGCTGGTCTGGTCGGTCACGATGTCGATCTCGACGCCTCGGCCCAGCAGCTCCGGGAAGACCTCGGCCGCGTTGCCGACGACCCCGACGCTCAACGCGCGCCGGTCCCGCTTCGCCGCGCGGACCCGCGCGACCGCGTCGTCCAGGGAGTCGGCCACCTCGTCCAGGTAGCGGTCGTGCACCCGGCGGTCCAGACGGGTGCGGTCGACGTCGACGATCAGGCAGACGCCGTCGTTCATGGTGACCGCGAGGGGCTGCGCGCCACCCATCCCGCCGCACCCGGCGGTGAGCGTCAGCGTCCCGGCCAGGGTGCCGCTGAACCTCTTGGCGGCGACGGCGGCGAACGTCTCGTAGGTGCCCTGGAGGATGCCCTGCGTGCCGATGTAGATCCACGAGCCGGCGGTCATCTGCCCGTACATGGTCAGGCCGAGCTGTTCCAGGCGACGGAACTCGGGCCAGGTCGCCCAGTCGCCGACCAGGTTGGAGTTCGCCAGCAGCACCCGGGGCGCCCACTCGTGCGTACGCATCACACCGACCGGTCGCCCGGACTGCACCAGCATCGTCTCGTCCGCGCGCAGGTCGGTCAGCGTACGCACCAACGCGTGGTACGACGGCCAGTCCCGCGCCGCCTTGCCGGTCCCGCCGTAGACCACCAGGTCGTCGGGGCGTTCGGCCACCTCCGGATCGAGGTTGTTCATCAGCATCCGCAGGGCGGCCTCCTGCTGCCAGCCACGGGCGGTGAGCTGGCTGCCCCGTGCGGCACGGATGGGCTGGGTCATCTCCGGTCTCCTCCTCATCCGAGGAACAACTGTCGGCGGGCCGCGGAGGCTTCGAACGCCTCCAGGCGGCGCTGGGTGTCGGCCGGCGCGGCGTCGCAGATCGCCTGCAACAGGACCATCGCCAGGGTCATCGGGGCGGTGTGCAGGTCGAAGACGAGTTGGGCGCCGACGGCGGCCGGCAGCACCACGTCGGCGTGTTCGGTGGCCGGGCTGACCGGCGAGTCGGTGATCGCCACGACGGTCAGCCCGGCGGCACGCGCGTCGCGCAGGGCGTCCAGGGTTTCCCGGGGGTAGCGGGGCAGCACGAAGGCGAGCACGGCGGACGCCCCGGCCTCGGCGGCCTGCTCCAGCCGGTCGGTGAGCAGGCTGCCGCCGTCGTTGAGCACCCGCACGTCCGGGTGGACCTTCGCGGCGAAGTAGGCGAAGTACGCGGCCAGCGGCGCGGCGGCCCGCAGGCCCAGCACCGGCAGCGGCCGGCTGGACGCGAGCAGCCGCCCGGTCTCGGCGATCCGGCCGGTGTCGGCGAGCTGTCCGGCCAACCGGTCCAGGTTGCCCATCTCGGCGCGTACCGCCTGCTGGAGTTCGTTGGCGGTGTCCGCCGGGCCGCCGGTCGTGCTGGCGGTGAGGTCGCGCAGGCGGCGGCGCAGCGCCGGATAGCCGTCGTGGCCGAGCGCGACGGCGAATCGGGTGACCGAGGGCTGGCTGACCCCGGCCAGCTCGGCGACCTCCGCGGCGGAGAGGTACGCGACGGTCGGCGCGTGCTGCACGAGACAGTGCGCGATCCGGCGCTGGGTGGGGGTGAGCCGTACCCCGTCGAACAGGTCGAGGACCTGCTCGGCCGTCGCTCCTTCATTCACACCGTGACTCTATGCATGAAAACTTTCAGTAGGCAAGGGCGCCGCACCCTGCCGCTCCGCCGGCGGGCGGCACGCTGAGATGGCGACACCTCTGTAGGATCCACGGCGGTTGAGCTAAGGAGTGGCATGCAGCCGGAGAGCCCCTACAGGTACACGCACATGCTGGGCGCGTGCCAGGTTGGTAAGGCCTGGGCCGCAGTGGACGGGCAGGGTCAGTTCGCCACCGTGGCGGTGCTGGACGGCGTGGCCGCGTCCGACGAGCGCTGGCGGGTGGCCTTCGGCAACGCGGCCAACGCGCTGGCGCAGGCCGTCGGCGGTCACCGCTACGCGGACGCCGACCTGTCCGCCGCCCACCCGTGGGTGGCCTACCGGGCCGAGGAGGGGCACGCGCCGCAGCGGCTCTTCCAGAGCCTCGGCATGGACTACCAGCCCGTGCCCGACCTGCCGGTCTCCGCCCCGCCCACGTCGGCCCCGCCTGCCTCCTCCCCGCCCGTCTCCGCGCCGCCGGTGTCCGGTGTGCCGCAGCAGGCCAGCGGACCGCCGAGCCCGGTCTCCGGCGCTCCGGAACTCCTGGCGTACCCGCCGCAGCTGCCGTGGGCGGTGCACGCCAACCCGGTCTCCGGGCAGCCGGTGTCCGCGTCCCCGCAACCGGTGTCGGCAGCGCCGGCCTCCCCGCGCCGACGCCGGCAAAGGCCGCGCCGCAGTCCCCGGCGTACGCCTCCAACGCCGCACCGATCCCGTCGTTCGATCCGCTCTCGTCCTCGGGCGGACGGCGGATCGCCCCGGTGGCGCGCCCGCCGCGGAGTCGGACCGGCCTGTGGGTCGGTGCCCTCGTCCTGACCGCGGTGGTGGCCGCCGGCGCCGGGCTCCTCGGTGGCGGTGCCCTCGGTGGTGACACGAAGCCCGAGACGCAGCCTGCGGCCAGCCCTCCGGTGCCGCTGTTCGAGAAGACCCAGTACGCCCTCAACAAGGCGAAGTTCGACCCCGATCTGGTGCCGCTCGCCGAGCCCTGGCTCGCCCGGATGGGCGACTGCGCCTCGGACCGGGAGGCCGGCGGTCCGAAGCTGCCGAAGGACGAGAAGCGGCATGTCTTCTGTCGGTACGGCAACGTGTTCGTCCACTTCGCACTTTTCGAGTCCACGACGACGAAGGACGCCGCACGCGCCTACCGTGAGCAGCTCGCCTTCCTCGCCGGCACCCTCTCACCGGGGATCAGGCAGGGCGCGCGGACCACGGGTGGCTCCAGCGGAGCAACCGGCAGCTACGTCGAGTACGCCGGCGACCCCGGGAACGGGCCGGTCATGTGCGGCATCTGGTGGGACCGGGACGACCGGCTGGGCGCGGTGTACTTCGAGACCCCGTGTGAGGCCGGGATCGCCGGCAACTGGGACGCGTTGCGCGATCTGTGGCATCGGAACAGCTGACCGCCGTTCACCAGAACTCGTAGATGAGGAACGTGGCCTCCGGATAGCGGACCGTGGCCCGCAGCTTCAGGCACGACTCGTTGATCTCGGTGCCCGTCACGAGGTACTTGACGCGATGCTGGCGGAGGAAGGGGCCGCACGGCTCGGTGTTGACCCGGAAGTGGTCCGGCGCCGTGAGGGTGAAGGTGGTCGTCGACATGACGGCGGGGTTCCGGTCGAAGGTGAACCAGACGTGCGCGTAGCGGTTGACGATGTACTCCTGCTGGCCCTGCTGGTCGGCGGTCCGCCACAACGTCAGCTGCGGGTACGCGTAGACACCGGACAGTGACCGGGCGCCGTTCATGGTGGGGAAGTTTTGGACGATGCCCACCTCCGCCGCCCACACGGCATCCGGATCCTCGGCGGCGATGGCCCGGATGGATCGGGACAGCGGCGTCTGGGTCAACGTGGCGGTGCCCCGGTAGAGCGGATGGATGAAGGCCGTCATGGCCACCGAGAACGCCAGGAGAACCGATGTCGCCCAGACGAAGCGGCGGCGCAGTGCCAGATGGACGACCAACGGCACGGGGACGAGGGACAGGACGAAGCCGCCGAGGCCCAGGAAGCCGGGGGATGTCTGCGCCACGTGCAGGCTGAGTAACGCCTGGACGAGCAGGAGCGCGAGTGTGTAACCGATGATGACGGTGCGCCCCGGCAGAGTCGACCGCTGGTCGCGGAGCCGCCGGACGAACAGCACCAGCCCGATGAAGTTGAGCAGGCCGATGCCGATGAGCAATCGCGTGTGCGGCACCCGGTCCAGATACAGCAGCCTGCCGAAGAAGTCGAGATGGGGTACGAACAGCCGGACGAGTGCTCCGAGGAATGCGAGGTTGACGAGCAGCAGCGGCCAGTCGACGACGCGTCTGGCGCGGTACGACTGGTACAGCAGATAGAGGCACGGCACGCACAGGTACGGGAGCATGAGCAGGAAGTTGGAGTTCTCGCTCTGGTTGGTCAGCCCCTTGTCCGGAATGCTGTATTGCGCCGCTGATCTGCCCGACTCCAGGCCGAAGCTGGTGTGTCCAGAGAGCAGGTGGGCCAGGTCGAAGCCGCCGCTTCGGGTGAGCCGTTGCCCCGGGTAGGCGGTGTGCAGCACCGCGTTGATGGCGTCCAGCCGGGTGCCGACGAAGAGCCCGACCAGGAGGCCGGCGACGAGGAGCGCCGCCGCCACGAAGGCCAGCGGGCGCAGCATGGGACTTCGTGGCACGGTGTACCGCTCGACGAGATGGCCCACGCAGAACGCGGCAAGCGCCAGGGCACAGGGAATCTGGAAGGGCGGATAGAGGACCAGCGCGAAACACGTGAGCAGGTACGCCAGTAACGCCGCCCAGGCGACGGTGGCGAGCAGGCGGGTCGACCGCAGCAGAAGGACGAAGACCGTCGCGATGAACAGTGCGTAGTACAGCGGCCCGAGGGTGATGTACTGGTACCACCAGTGCAAGAACGGGCTGAAGAAGAGTGTCGACGAGAGACCGGCGGCTAGCCAGTGCTGGCCCGGCATCAGCACCAGGACGAAGAAGTAGGCGCTCAGGATGAGCAGCACCGCCATCAGCCACCACTTGAACGCGAAGGCGTAGTCGAGCGGAAGAACCAGGAACGCGAGGTTGTGCGGCTTGAAAGCCGCCGACCAGTCCCGGTACGGCACGTCCACGACCAGGGAGACGTCCGCGCCCTGACCCATGTTCGGGTTTATCCGGGGGTAGCCGGCGGCGTCCTGGGCGATGGTCAGCTGGGTGTTGACGGCCCACTCGTCCGATCGGATCGGCTGCGGTGCGTTGAGCAGCAGGTTCGCGTCCGGTTGCGAGCCGTACAGCATCGACTGGTAGACGCCCATCGACGACCCGCTGATCTGCAGGACGGTCAGCAACGTCAACAGGACGGTGAGCAGGGCCGGAAAGAACCAGATGCCGCGGACGAAGCTCCGGCCGAGCCGCGCGACCCGGTCGCGGCTGCCGGGCGGGACCGCCCAGGTGTCCCGAGCGTCGGCGGTGGTCACTGCCAACGCGCCCCCTTCAGGTCGTCGCCCGCTGGCCCGGCGCGTTCACCGGCTGGGCCGCGCTGTCGTCCACGACCGGCACCGGCGAACCGACCAGCCGCGCCGCCTGCCGATGCCGGCGTGGTGCCGGCGGCAGTCCCGTCAGGAACTCCGGAAACATGCCGAAGAACGTCCGGGCGCTGCGCAGTTCCAGGGTGTGCGCCCGGGACCAGCGGAACGAGTTCGTCGCCCGGCCCCAGTGGTGTGTCCACCGCACGTCGCCGAGCAGCGCCACAGGGAGCCCGTTGCGCCAGGCGCGCAGACCGAGCTCATGGTCCTCGTAGTAGAGGAAGAACCTCTCGTTCCAGCCGCCCAGGTCGATGAAGTCGGTGGTCCGTGCGGCGACCGCGGCACCCATGACCCAGGCCACCCAGACCGCCGTGCCCGGTTCGGCCGTCATCCGGTACGAGGCGTGCAGCCGGGACAACGGCCACAGTTTCCGGTTGCCCAGCTTGGCGGTGGCGTAGGGGAAGCCACGGCCGTTGGGCTGAACGACGCCGTCCGAGGAGAGCAGTTGCGGCGCGGCCAGGCCGCCGTGCGCGTCGAGGTGCCGCCGCAGCACCTCGAAGCCCTCGGTCGAAGTGATCTCGAGGTCAGGGTTGGCGAACAGGACGTACTCGCCCGCCGCTTGGCGCAGACCGATGTTGTTGGCGCGGGAGAAGCCGACGTTCTCCGGCAGGCGGATGACCTGGGCGCCCATCTCCTGGGCTACGCCGGCCGAATCGTCGGAGGAGCAGTTGTCGACGACGATCCACTCGTACGGCCGGGCATCGCCGCGCCAGCACGCGCGCAGCGTCTCCGCCGAGTTGTAGGTGACCGTCACGACACTCCAGCGACGTCCTGTCATCACGCTCTCCGAACTGTCAAGTAGCTGAACAGGGCGGCGAAACCGAACCGGTCGCCCTGCCACTGGCGTCGGGCGCGCAGCCCTCCACGCAGGCCCTCGCCCATTCCCCGCAGGAAGGGCCGCAGCAGGCCCTGTCGTGCCCGGCGTACGGCCAGCGCGAGGTGCGCCAGGGCCAGCACGGGTGTCGCGACGATCATCAACGGCCAGGTGAAGGTGCGCGCCGCGACGATGAGCCGGTTGCGGGCGAGCAGGAAGGCGCGGAACGCCTGGAGCTTGTGGTCGCCCTCGACGCTGTGGCCTCCGGCGTGCGGCAGCACCAGCTCCGACCGACGTGTGCGCACGCCGGACGCGTAGAGACGGAAGGCGAGGTCGGCGTCCTCACCCCAGGCGAACAGCTGCTCGTGGAAGCCGCCGAACCGACGGAACAGCTCGGTCGGGAAGACGGCCGCGCCACCCGACGGACCCAACGGCCCCCGTACCGCGGATGCCGGGCGATCGATGAACAGCGAGATCGGGTTCAGGTCGATGCCGACGTACTCGCCGCCGTGCATCGCCAGACCGACCGCGATCGGCAGCGCGGGCGTCTCGGCCATGGCGGCGCAGATCCGCTTCAGCGCGTCCTCGGGCAGCCAGACGTCCGGATTCAGCAGGAGGACGTGGCTCGTGGCAGTCTGCGCCACCGCCCGATTGCAACCGGTCGCGAAGCCTGGGTTCGAGGCGTCGGGCAGGTAGTCGTAGCGGTCGTCGTCCAGGCAGTCGGCGATGACCTTCCGGCAGCCGTCCTCCGGCGAGTTGTCCGCGAAGAGGAACCGCACCGGGAGACGGTCGGCACTGCGTACCCAGGTCGGCAGCGTGTCGGCGAGCATGCCGGCGGACCGGTAGAGCACCGTGACGACGGTCAGCGTTTCCATGTCGGCATCACCACCTTGGGCCAGGCCGGCATCGCCAGCCTGGACGGGTTGCTGACCAGGTAGAACGCCACGATGCCGGGCACGAGAGAGAGCCAGAACGGCTGGATGACCGGGTAGAACTCGTAGATGCCGAAGGTGGCGTAGTAGATGAGGAAGGCGCGTCCGATGTGGTGCGCCGGGCTGTTGGTGTCGCTGAGCCGACGCTCGGCGAAGCCGACGACGAGCCCGGTTAGGGCCAGCACGAGTCCTGCGCCGACCGGCCCGAAGTCCATCAACGGCACCGCCACGAAGGTCGCGGTGTTCATGTAGAACGGTTGACTGAGCCCACCGGTGATCTTGTAGAGGTCGACCGGTCCGAGGAGTCGCTCGCCCACCGAGCCGGTGAAGGTCAGCGAGTAACGACCCCATGCCGGGTCGTACTCCTCCCGGTGTTCCCAGAGCCGTCCGAACGTCTCCACCGAAGAACTCAGCGACAGGTCCAGAGATCCGACGCTCGTGTAGATCGGGTTGCCGCCGTACTGGGCCCGAAACTGGTCCTCGAAGGTGCCGGTGCCGGCCAGGGTGCGTTGCCCGCCGAGGTAGACCGCGCCGCCCACCACGCCGAGGCCGACCAGGACCACCACCAGAGCAGCGACCTGCCGCTGACGGGCACTCATCCCGCCCGACTCGCGCCGGGTGGAGAGCGCGGCGACAAGTGCCGGCACGATTCCGACCAGGACCGAGTTCTTGCTGGCGCCCAGAGCCGCCCCGAACGTGAAGACCACGACCAGGAGCAGGTAGCGCCAGCGGGCCTCGCTCCTGCCGTTGAGCGCCCGAAGCAGTGAGATCGCCATACCGAGCGTCCACGCCTCCGCGAGCAGACCCACCACGATGTTCGACCGGAGGCCCAGTTCGGCTCGGGCGACGTCCGGGTTCTCGGCGAAGAGTGGAGGCACCTCACCGCCGAACTTCAGCGCGCCTCCGATGATCGCGATGAGCAGCACGACCAGCAGGAAGCCGGTCAGGCGGCGGTCGGCAGGCCACTGCAGTGTCGGCCGGGTCGACCGGTTCGCGCGGCCGAACGAAGGGCTGGCGAGCCGGTCCTGCCCCGCTGGTTGGATCCACCACAGTGGCGGCCCCGCCGGCGGCTCCACGGCGGCGGCCGGCCGGCCCCGCTCGGCCAGCCGCCGACCGGCGTACCAGGCGGCGAGGAAACAGGCGACGAAGACCCCGAGCACCGGGATGACGGCGCGGCCCGCCGGGGAGTCGTACGGCCCCGGGACCGTGATCACCGCGAGGAAGACGAGCGCCCACGCGGCGGAACAGACCGCGAGCCACATGGCCGACCGCACCGCGATGACCGCGACGGCGGCGAACGCCGCCACCACCCCGGCTGCCGGGTTGACCAAAAAGAGCGGTACGACGACGGCGACCGCGGCCGCCCAGAGCCCGACGGTCAGGTACTTCTGAATGATCATTTTGCGTTCCTCGTGAGGAGTGACCGGTACAGGCTCTGCCACCGCTGGACGCACCTGTCGAAGGCGTACTCCTTCGCGTACCAGTCCGCGACGGCGCTCCGCTGCTCCGCAGTCGTCGCTCCGACGGCATGGCGGATCGCGGCGGCTATCGACGAGGGTGTGAGATCGCTCTGGAACGCCAGCGTTCCGGCCGCGTGTCGGGTGACCTCGGCCAAACCTCCCGCGCCCGAGTGGACCACCGGTACGCCCAGGGACATCGCCTCGAGAGCGCTCAGGCCGAAGGCTTCGACCCGGGACGGTACGACGAGGCAGTCGATCTGGCGGAGGAAGTCGGCGGCATCGACCCGGCCGACGAGTTCCAGGTTCGGTCGGGGAGCGAGCGCCAGCGCTCCGCTGCCGGCGACCTGGAAGGTGGCGTCCGCCATGAGCGACGCCACGTCGGGTATCAGGTCGACGCCCTTCTCGGGCTCCACCCGGCCCAGGTAGCCCACCACGAGCGGACGGGTTCCCTCCGGCATCCGTGGCGGTGCAGACGCCGGCCAGGTCGCCGGGAGGGGGTTGGGGATCAGGTGGACGTCCTGGACCTGGCCACGGTTGCGCAGCTCGTCAGCCTCGAACTCTGAGACGGCCACGCTCGCGTGCGGACGCAGACGACGCATGACGAGGTCGAGGGTGATGTTGGATTGGATGCTGGCCTTGCGCTTCAGCGAGGGTGCCGTGTCGCGGAACTGCCACAGGCTGGTGTGCATGGTGACCACCAGAGGCGTACCGCGGCGCTCGGTGGCCAGCGCCGCCCGGCAGTGCATCGCCGCGGACAGCAGGTGAGCACAGACCACGTCGGGCTTGACCTCGTCGACGAGACGCCGAAGCGCCCGGGCGTACCCCAGGTCGACCCGACTGGTCGCGCTGATGTCGACCCACGGAACTCCGGATTCCCGCAGGGAGGCGCCCACCTCGTCGTCGGAGGTGGCGGCGATGACGTCGACTCCGGTCCGCGCGTGCGCGGGGATGATCTCCGTCAGGATCCGTTCGGCGCCGCCGAACTGACGCCGGCCGGAGCCGCCGGTGGTGCAGACGAACAACACCTTCATCGGGAACGTAGTCCTTCGACAGCGCCCCGGGCGATGGCTCGGCGCACCGGATTCGGCCCGACGGCCGCCCGCAGCAGCACCCCCACCACGAAGGCGGCGCTGGCGACCCGACCCCGCCAGCCGGCCATCTGCCGGGTGGCCCGGATGAACTCGCGCGTCCGTCGCTGGGAGATCTCCTCCTCGGTCCAGCGCCGCTTGGCGGTGGCGTCGTCCTCGTGCATGATTACCGCGTCGGGCCGGTACGCCAGGCGCAGGCCCCGCTGCCGCACCGCCCAGCAGAGGCGCATGTCCTCGCCGTAGAAGAAGGACGTCTCGTCGACGCCGCCGATCGCGTCGAGGGTGCTTCGCCGCAGAGCCACGAACGGCCCGGTCAGCCAGTCGGCCTTCGCGGGCTCCGCGATGATCCGCAGGTTCGGCAGGACGAAGCTCAGGCCGGTGGCGTGCGCGAGCCCGACGGGCACGCTCAGAAAGCGACCGCCCTCCGTCTGCGCGACGCCCGACGGGGTGACGACACCCGGGAAGGCCGCACCCACGGCTGGATCGTCCAACGCCTCCAGCAGGCGCTCGACGGCGCCCTCGTGCACGATGATGTCGTTGTTCGACAGGATGACGTTCGTCCTGGTGGTGTGCCGGACGCCCAGGTTCATCCCTCTCGCGTAGCCGAGGTTGCTGCCGGATTGCACGTAGCGGACGCCCTTTTGCGCGCAGAACTCGCTCAGCGCCTGTCGGATACCCTCGGAGCTTCCGTTGTCGACGACGACGATCTCCGCCTCGCGGGGCAGAGACAGCACGCAGGCACGTGTGCGGTCGTAGTCTTCCCAGGCGAGGACCACAATGGAGACATCCAACTCAAACCGTCCCAGGACTTCGCGGCCGCGACCGGCGCAGGCTCGCACGAGAGATGAAGGCGTGCACGCCGTAGGCGAGCGATGAGGCGAGCGCGGCTCCCACCACGCCACCCCAGGGGATGACCCCGAAGTAGGCGGTGATCGCGACGGCCAGCGTGCTGACCGCCGCGACCGTCGTCGCCTTCTCGCCACGCTTCTTCAACAGCAGGGAACTCCAGGTCTTGCCGGCCGCGGCGGCCAGCGTCCCCGGCAGGAGGCAGAGCCCCAGGATCCAGGCGTACCGGTACTCCGGCCGCAGGAAACCCAACACGGCCAGCGCGGCCACGGCCGCCAAGGCCACCGGGACCGCCGCCCGGACAACGGGGCCGGCCCGGTGTGTCGTCGCGTCGACGTCCCGCTCGGCGAGGATCCGCTGGGCGCGCACCACCGCACCGGCCTGTGCGAACTCCAACGCCGCGACGGCCAGGGCGTACACGCCGAGCGGACCGGCACCGACGAACCTGGCCACCAGGATCTGGTTGAACCGCAGCGTCATCATCTGCGCGAAGATTCCGGTGTGCAGGTTGCCGACCGCGCGCAGGTCGGAGCGGTAGTCCAGAGCGTCAGCCGTCGGTGCCGGCGCGGGGCCGACGCGCCGGACCATCCCCAGCACCAGGACGCACACGGCGAGCGCGCCGACCCACTGGACCGCGAGCCAGACCATGCTCCACAGGTCGCCGTCGAGGCGCCCGGCGGCGTAGAGCGCGAGGTAACCGCCGACCAGGACCGCCCCGCTTGCCGCCCGCATCGAGTAGACGACAAGGAAGCCCTTCTGTCGCAACGCGATCGACGAGACCGTGTTGAACACGGTCAGAGCCGCGGCGGAGCCCACGCCGATCAGGTAGCTGCCGATTCCGCCCAGAGCCGTCAGCAGCGCGGCGGCGACAGCGGAGAGAAGCACCGAGATGACGAGCATCGCGAGGACCCAAACGCGGCCACGGGAGAGGACCCACCCGGCCGGACGGGACAGCAGGAAGGTGTCCAGCGACAGCCCGCCGACGGCCGCGCCCAACGTTGCGCTCACCATGTTGGCGGAGAGTTCGCCGCGCTCGGCGGCGGGTAGCGCCACCGACACGACCGCCGCCAGGCCCGTGAGCCCCAGTGCCGCGATGTAGAGGCGCTCCGGTGCGAACAGCCGCCGGAGCAAGCCGGGTGCGGGTACGTTGGGGGAGCGTTCCGGGTCGGGGTCGTTCGGCGACGACCGCTCGGCGTGAAACGACGAAACGCTTTTCACTCGTCTCCCCAGAACGGTGTGCCGCGCAGGCGGGTACGACGAGGTCCACGCCGCTGGCATTGTCTACCCGAACGGTTCGGCACCCGCAACCGCCGTACCGGCGTCGACCGGAGACCCTCCGGCGTCAGGCTCGGCAGATCACCTACCGCCGCCACGGAACACCTCCGCGACCGTCCGCAGCACCACCTTGACGTCCAACCAGAGCGACCAGTTCTCGATGTAGTAGTTGTCGAACCGCGCCCGGTCAGAGATCGGCGTGTCTCCGCGCAGGCCACTGACCTGCGCGAGTCCGGTGAGGCCCACGGGGACGCGGTGGCGTGCCGCGTACGTCGGGTACTCGGCGGAGAACTTCTCGACGAAGTGCGGCCGCTCGGGCCGGGGACCCACCACGCTCATGTCGCCGCGCAGGATGTTCCACAGCTGCGGCAGTTCGTCGAGCGAGGTTCGGCGCATGAACCGACCGATCGGCCCGACCCGCTGGTCGTGGGCGATCGACCAGTTGGTCTGCGACTCCTGCTCGTCCACCGGTCGCATGGACCGAAACTTGATGACCTTGAACGGCTTGCCGTACCGGCCGATCCGCTCCTGGTGGAAGAAGATCCCCGGGCCGCCGTCGACGAACGTGGCGATGGTGCAGAGCAGCAGCAGCGGGCTCAACAGGAGCAGGGCGACCGCGGCGAACAGTATGTCCGATGCGCGCTTGATCGCCCAGCGGGGACCAGTGAGGGAGATGTCCGCGATCTTGACGATCGGGAACGCGCCGATGTGGTCCGGATAGCCGCTGTGCGATCGCGATCCCCACAGGCGCGGCACCGCCCAGAGGTCACAACGGGAACTACGGGGACGCAACAGCGTCTCCATGAGCGTGGACTCCGGACAGTCCGGGTCGGCGATGACCAGCACCTCGCACTCCAACAACCGGACGAGGTGATCGAGGTCCGAGAGCGTGCCACTCAACGGAAGCACCCCGCTGCCCGCACGCGACGGCGCGTCGACGCAGCCGACGAACCGCAGACCGTACTGCGGGTAGCGGCGCAGCAGCCGAGCGAGCTCGACACCGATCGGCCCGCCGCCGACGATTATCGCGTTGTGCTCGATCCAACGACGGCTGCGCGACAGGACGATGAACGCCCGGCTGGTCGCGCGCCCGAGGATAACGAGCCCCGCCGACAGCGCGACGCCCCGCATGAAGCCGCCCACGTACGCCACCGAGGAGTGGCGTTCCGCCGCGATGATCGCCACCACGGCCGCGGAGGCCAGTAGCCGCCCGCACAGGCCGGGCAGCTCGTCGAGGATGCTCACGTGCCGCCGGGGTCGGTAGAGGCCGCCGGCGGCGAAGAAGGCCACCGTCAGGACGGCGTTGGCGAGCGTCCCGCGCCAATAGGTGTGGCTCAGCAACAGCGGTGCGACGAGCGCCACGGCATCCACCGGCGCCGTCATCATCCACGCGCGCGCCCATCGGATGCGCGACGACGTCCGGGACCGGGCGTAGGGCAGCACGGCGGTGGTGCTCGACCCGGTTGCCTCCGGCTCGCGGGTGTGCGGGACTGGCGGGGCGCCGAAGAGCCGGGCGCCGTCGCCCGGCAACTCGAGCGGCCCCTCGGCGACCGGCGGCGTTGGCGTACGGCTTGTCGCCGGTTGGCCTGACACTGTGGACCTCCCCCGTGAACGCCCCAGTCACTTCCCACGACCAGAACGGCGACCGAAATCTACGATCGGTCGGGACGCGCCACCATGGTCGGCAGATGAACGTCGATGTCCTACTGTGCCGAGGACAGGATCTCCGGCACGTTGTCGCTGCGCACCGCCCCGAAGACCCTTGCGGCCTTCTCCTTGTCGGCCAGCACCACGCTCTCGCTGCCGATCATGCCGGTGCCCTTCGTGGGACAGGTCAGGAACGTCAGGTTGCCGCTGCGCAGATCGCGCAGCTCGGATGCCAGGTCGAGCAGGTTCAGCGACTTGTCCACCGCCACCGCGTCCGCCGTGGCCTTGACGAACGAGTTGAGCTTGGCCGGGTTGGCCAGCGTCCCGCCGGATGCCGCCTTGTCCAGGATCGCCTTGATGACCTGCTGCTGGTGCCGGATCCGGGCGAAGTCGCCGTCGGCGAAGGCGTGGCGTTCTCGTGCGTAGTCGAGCGCCGCGGCACCGTCCATCCGCTGCCGGCCCGCCTTGAACGTACGGCTGCCGTTGAGCGCGTAGAGCGTCGTGAAGCCCTTCTCCACGTCCACGTCGATGCCGCCGAGGGCGTCCACGATCTCCTTGAAGCCACCGAAGTCGACCATCGTCACGTGATCGACCCGTACGCCTGTGAACTTCTCCACCGTCTGCACCATCAGCGGAACGCCACCCCAGGCGAACGAGGCGTTGATCTTCGCGTCGCGGCCGCCCCGCCCCTGCGCCGACTTCGGGATGCTCACCCACGTGTCGCGAGGAATGGAGATGAGCTGCGCGCTGGACCGGTCCTTCGGAAGGTGGGCCAGGATGATCGTGTCGGTGCGGGAGCCGTCGTCGCTCTCCGGGTCACGCGAGTCGCTGCCGAGGATCATGATGTTCATGGCGCCCTTGGCCTTCTCGGCCACCTGGGGACGCTCGGCCTCGGGCACACCGTCGAACGCGTCGACCCGTTCGATCCCGTTGTTGATCGATCGGTAGTAGAGGCCTCCGGCGACCGCGCCGCCACCGACGACAAGCGCCAGAACCACGAGCGTGATCAGGGCGATCTTCTTCCACCTGCGACGCTTCGGACGCGCCTCTTCCGTCGGCTCAGTCGGCTCGGTGGGTGACTGCGCCGCGATCTGCTGAGTCTCGGGTTCCGCGTACTCCTGGCGATACTGCATGGGCGCGATGCTACTGATTTCACGTTCCAGCCATGTACCCCCAATGGTGCCTATCCGGGTCCGTTTGGCGACTGAAAGTTTTTTCTCGACAGGCAGTGGCCCAACCTGGTGCGAAGCAGCCGTGGACGCAACGAAGCTCCGACGGGCCATCGCCTGCGAGAGCCCCTCCGACCACCGGCATCCCGGCGACGGCATCGGCATGTCATGGTTACCGGGTGCGGCTGACCTCGATCCACACGTACCCCGTCAAGGGTTGTCACCGGCTCGACCACGACGGCGCGTTCGTGCAGCCGTGGGGCCTGGCCGGCGACCGACGCTGGATGGTGGTGGACGCCGACGGCGTCGGCGTCACCCAGCGGGACACGACCCGCCTGGTCGGCCTGCGGGCCAGCGTGCGCCCCGGCGGCCTGGTGTTGCGCGCCGACGGCAGGCCCGACCTCGACGTGCCGGAACCGGCCGGCGGCGAGCCGGTGCGGGTGCGGACCTTCCGCAGCCGGACGACCTCCGTCCCCGCGCTGCACGCCGGCCCGGCCGCTGACGCCTGGCTCGGCGCGCTCCTCGGCCGTCCCGTCCGGCTGGTCTGGATGGCCAGTCCGACGCGACACCTGCCCGCCGCCGGGCGCGAGTACGACACCGGCGACCAGGTCAGCTTCGCCGATGCCTACCCGCTGCTGCTGACCAGCACCGGCTCCCTCGACGCCCTCAACGGCTGGCTCGCCGACGCGGGGGAGGAGCCGGTGCCGATGACCCGATTCCGGCCCAACCTGGTCGTCGACGGAGCGCCGGCCTGGGCCGAGGACGGGTGGGCGGGCCGGTCGCTGCGCGTCGGCGACGTGCGGCTGCGCGCCGCCGGGCCGTGCGACCGCTGCGTGGTCACCACCACCGACCAGGAGACCGGGGTACGCGCCAAGGAGCCCCTACGCACCCTCGGCCGCCACCGCAACATCCGCCAGAAGCTCCTGTTCGGACTGAACGTGGTGCCCGTCGACAGTGGACCGATACGGATCGGCGACCCGCTCGTCGTCGAACCCTGACCGGCCAGCGGCGGGCTCGTCACCGTCCGTCGATGCTCTCTTAGCTTTCGCTTAGCCGCCTTGTCCGGCCGTACGCCGTTCCGGCAGCATCGCGACGTGACCGACGGAAGCGCTCCCGGCGGCGTCGAGGATCCCGCCCTCGCCGTCAAGGACGTCGACATCGACCTCGACCTGGACCGCGTTCCGGACGACCGGCCCGCGTCCTCGTCCGGCCCGATGCCCTGGCTGGTCGCCACCGGCGTCACCGTGCTCGCGGCGGCCCTCGGACTCACCCTGACCCTGCGGTCCGGCTCCACCCCGGCCTGCGCCGCCGGGCGGACCCTCGCCGCCGCGCCACCCACCGGCACCGCCACCCACAGCGGCAAGGCCACCTTCTACGACTCCAAGGGCGCCGGCGGCAACTGCTCGAACCCGGCCGCGCCGGCCAACCGGCTCTACGTCGCCCTCGGCCCCACCGAGTACGCCGCAGGCGCCGCCTGCGGCGGTTTCCTCGACGTCACCGGCCCGAAGGGCGCCGTCCGGGTCCTGATCATGGACCAGTGCCCGGAGTGCGAGCCCGGACACCTCGACCTGTCCCGGGAGGCGTTCGCCCGGATCGCCGACCCGGTCCAGGGGCTCGTCCAGGTCACCTACCGCGCGGCCGTCAACCCGCCGCTGCCCGGCCCGCTGACCTTCCGCATCAAGGAGGGCGCGTCGCAGTTCTGGTTCGCCGTCCGGATCGGCAACCACGGCAACCCGCTGCGCGCCGTCGAGGTGCGCCAGGGCACCAGCGGCCCGTGGCGGGCAACCGCCCGGCAGGACTACAACTACTGGCTGCTGGCCTCCGGCGCGGGCCCCGGCCCGTACAGCGTGCGGGTCAGCGACGTGTACGGACACCGGGTCACCGTGTCCGGCATCCGCATGACGCCGGGCCAGGTGCAGACGAGCGTGGTGCGAATGTACGAGCGCGGCGTCGTCGCCGCGACCACGCGTCCGCCTACGACGACCCGTCCGCCGGTCGCCCGACCCAACGGCACGCCGACACCGGCCCGCCGCGCCGACAAGGTGGCCGTGGCGAACGCGCCGGCCACCCCGGCCGCCGACGGGCCCTCCACGCGACCCGCCGGGGCGACCGCCCGCTGGTGCGGCTGAGCCCTGCGCGGCGCTCCGGTCCCTCAGTCGGTCGGGGTCAGGTCCAGCCACATGAGGATCTCGTCCCGGTCGTCGCCCGGCGCCACCCGCAGCGCGCCCGGCAGTCGGCCGATCTCCCGGTATCCGAGGCGGCGGTAGAACCCGTCCAACCCCAACCCGTCGCGCACCGTCACGTGCAGCGCCTCGTGGCCCATCTCGCGGCCCAGCCGCGCGGCCTCGCGCATCAGCGCCGACCCGCAGCCCGTGCCCTGCTGGTCCGGGTGGACCATCACCCGTTTCAGCACACACCAGTGCGCCTTGAGCCCGAACCGGTTGTCGCGGAAGACCAGCACCGCGACGGGCCGGTCACCGTCGTATCCGACCAGGAGCCGGTCCGGCCCGTCGGCGACGCCCGCGAACGTCGGGTCGGCGATCGTACGGACGTCGGTGGCGGTCACCGGTGGCACGAAACCCACCGCGCCGCCGGCGTTGCTGACGTCCACCCAGAGGGCGACGATCTCGGCGCGCAGCCGAGGGGTCAGCTCGGGATCCAGGACGAAGCGCAGAGTCACGGCGCCCATCCTGACCGGTCGACCGGGCTCGTGGCCCACCACCGTGACGCGGTCGACAACCGATCTGTTGTGGGGCCGACGGGATTCGAACCCGCACTGGTGCGGACCTAAACCGCATGCCTCCTGCCGTTGGGCTACGGCCCCTTGAAACTGAACTCCACCGGCGTCCACGGCCATTCTGGTCGACGAGGTAGTCGTCGGCCTATCCGAAAACCCGTTGGAGTAACCGCCTCAGGATCGTAGACCACCTCGGGCGCGATGGGTGCAGCCCGTCGTTGCCCAGCGTAGGTGGAGGTCTGGCTGTGGCAGTTCGGGCATAGCAGCCGCAGGTTGCAGGGCCGGTTGTCGAGGAAGTCGCCGTTGATGTGATCGACGTGCAGTGTCAGTGGTCGTCCCTGCCATGACGATCCTGTCCCGCACATCTCGCAGGTCTCGGGAAGGCCGATTGTCGCCAGGGCGCGCTTGAGGCGGAACCCAGGGATCCGGCGAGAGCCATCGGGTAGTACGACCATCAGCTCGACGGGGGACAGCCGCCGCCACCGCACGCCTCGGTTGTGCGCCTGGCCCGTGAAGTGCGACGTGTCGATGCCGAACTTCTTCAACTGGCGGCTGATGTGCGCGTGCGAGCCGCCGCTGACGCGTACGCCGAGCATCCGCATCACCTCGGTGATGTTGCGGGCGGCGGCGGCCGCCTCGGCGAGCAGCTCCGGTGTGTATTTGTATCGGACCATTGACGCACGGTAGCGGTCCGGTGGGACAGTCTCAGTCGAGCCCGAGGTCGCGGCGGAGCTTGGCGACGTGCCCGGTGGCCTTGACGTTGTAGAGCGCCCGCTCGATCTTGCCGTCGCCGTCGATGACGAACGTGGAGCGGATCACGCCGGTGACGGTCTTGCCGTACAGCTGCTTCTCGCCGTACGCGCCGTACGCGGTGAGCACCGCCTTGTCCGCGTCGGACACCAGCGGGAACGTGATCGCGTCGCGGTCGCGGAACTTGGCCAGCTTCGCCGGCTTGTCGGGGGATACGCCGACCACCTCGTAGCCGGCCGCCTGGAGCGAGGCGAGCGAGTCGCGGAAGTCGCAGGCCTGCTTGGTGCAGCCGGGGGTCATCGCGGCCGGGTAGGCGTACAGGACCACTTTGCGGCCGCGCAGGTCGGCCAGGGAGAGCTGGTCGCCGGTGTCGGTGGGCAGGGTCCACTCGGGCGCGGGGTCACCGGGGGAGAGACGATCGGGCGCGGTCATGGCCCTGACCCTACCGCCGGGCGTGCGCGCCCCGCGTCGCCGGCGCGCGCCGGCTCGTGTTCCTGGAAAGCGCGGTGTCCCCGAGCCGCGGACACCGCGACATCAGGGAAACCGGGGTCGACCGAAGTGATCAAGACCATGCGTTGTTGCCAGAGTCTGGCAACAACAAGTCGTAGGAAATAGGCTGACCCCCGCCGGGTCCGGACGGGTCCGCTGACGCGTGGGAGGTCGCGTGGAAACACTGGCGATGCACATCTCGAACGGGATCATCGACGGTCCCGTGGCGGCGATCTTCGCTGCGCTCGCGCTCGTCGCGCTCACCTACTGCGTCCTGCGTGGCCGGCGGGACCTGGACGACCGGCTCGCCCCGATGGCCGGCCTGGTGGCGGCGTTCATCTTCGCCGTGCAGATGCTCAACTTTCCGATCTTCACGGCGGGCGTGAGTGGTCACCTGCTCGGTGGCGCGCTCGCCGCGATGCTGGTCGGCCCGTGGGTCGGTGCGCTCTGCGTGGCCGTGGTCCTCGTCGTACAGGCCCTGATCTTCGGTGACGGTGGGGTGGCGATGCTCGGCCTCAACATCACCAACATGGCGCTGCTCGGCACCGCCGCCGCGTACCTGTTGATCTCGGTCCTGCTGCGGGTGCTGCCCCGCACGCGGGCGGGCCTGGCGGTGACCGCGTTCGTCGCGGCCCTGGTCAGCGTGGTGGTCGCGTCCCAGGGCTTCGTCGTGGAGTACTGGCTGGGCGGCACCACCGACCTGGGCAACAACCTGGCCGGTCTGGCCGGCACGATGGCCGGCGTCCACGTGCTGATCGGCATCGGCGAGGGCCTGATCACCGCGACGACCGTGCTCACCGTCGCGAAGGTCCGCCCCGACCTGGTGTACGCGCTGCGTTCCCTGCGTACCCCGACCACCACCCCCGCCGTCCCGGTCACCGGAGGTGTCCGATGAAGAACCGTTCCTGGGCCTTTCTGGCCGGTGGCCTGCTGGTCGCCCTGCTGCTCGCCGGCGTGGTGAGCAACTACGCCTCGTCGCACCCGGACGGGCTGGACTCCTCCCTGCTCAAGGGCTGCACCGTCGACGCCGACGACAACATCGTCGGTGGCAGCTGCCCGGCGCAGCAGGCCAGGGACCACGAGTTGGGCGACAGCCCGCTGGCCGACTACGGCGTACGGGGGGTGGAGAACAGCTTCCTCTCGACCGGTCTCTCCGGGGTGCTCGGCGTGTTAGTGACCTTCGCGATCGGCCTCGGCGGCTTCTGGCTGCTGCGCCGCCGGGACACCGCGCCGGCCACGGGCGACGGGGGCACGTCCGCCGAGGGCGCGGCGGTCGCCGTTGGGCACGGCCGCACCGGCACGAGCGACTGAGCAGGGGGTACGCGATGGGCGCCGGTCACGGGCACGTGCTGTACCGCGAGTCGGCCTCGCCGGTGCACCGGCTCCCACCCGAGGTCAAGATCGTGGCGATGGTGGTCTTCACGATCGCCGTGGTGGCCACTCCGCGCGAGGCGTTCTGGGCCTTCGGGGCGTACGCCCTGTTGGTGGCGCTGGTGGCGGCGCTGGCCCGGGTGGGGCCGCGCTGGCTGCTCAGCCGCGCGTTGATCGAGGTGCCGTTCGTGCTGTTCGCGGTCGCGCTGCCGTTCCTCGGTGCGGGCGAGCGGGTCGAGGTGCTGGGTCTGCGGCTGTCCGAGGACGGCCTGCACGGCGCGTGGAACATCCTGGCCAAGGGCACCCTCGGCGTCCTCGCCTCGCTGCTGCTGGCCGCGACCACCACCACCCGCGACCTGATCGTCGGGCTGGACCGGTTGCACTGCCCGCAGATCCTCACCCAGATCGCCACGTTCATGCTGCGCTACCTCGACGTGTTGGTCGGCGAGGCGCGGCGGATGCGGGTGGCGCGCATCTCGCGGGGCGACGACCCGCGCTTCCTGTGGCAGTTGCGTGGCTTCGCCGCCGGCATCGGCGCGCTGTTCCTGCGCGCTTTCGAACGCGGTGAGCGGGTCTACCTGGCGATGCTGTCGCGGGGCTACACCGGGCGGATGCCCGCCGTGTGGCAGGGCGACGGCGCGGCGACCGCCGGTCAGTGGCTGGTCGCGGCGACCGTGCCGGTGGTGGCGGCCTCCATCGCCGCGACCGCCGTCGTGCTGACATGATCGGAGTCGTGCAGACCGCCCTCTCGCTGGACGTTCGTGGTGTTCGGTACGCGTACCCGGACGGGCACGTGGCGCTGCACGGCGTGGACCTGGCGGTGCCGCGCGGCGACCGGGTGGCGCTGCTCGGTCCCAACGGCGCCGGCAAGACCACGCTGGTGCTGCACCTCAACGGCATCCTCACGCCCACCGAGGGCAACGTGAGCGTCGGCGGGCTGACGGTCACTCCGGACCGGGCGACGCTGGCCGAGGTGCGCCGCCGGGTGGGCATCGTCTTTCAGGACCCGGACGACCAACTCTTCCTGCCCACGGTGGCGGAGGATGTGGCGTTCGGGCCCGCCAACCTGGGGTTGCGCGGGGCGGAGTTGGCGGCCCGGGTCGACGAGGCGCTGGCCGCCGTGGGGATGAGCGAGCACCGCGCCCGAGCCCCGCAGCACCTCTCGTTCGGGCAGCGCCGACGGGTGGCGGTGGCGACCGTGCTGGCCATGCACCCGGAGATCCTGGTGCTGGACGAGCCGTCGTCGAACCTGGACCCGGCGGCCCGCCGTGAGCTGGCCGAGATCCTGCGGGGCCTGCCGGTGACCCTGCTGATGGTCACCCACGACCTGCCGTACGCGGCGGAGCTGTGCGAGCGCTCGGTGATCCTGGACGGCGGCCGGATCGCGGCGGACGCCCCAACCCGCACGCTGCTCGGTGACGCCCCCCTACTGGCGAAGCACCGCCTGGAGCTCCCGTACGGCTTCACCCCACACCTCTGACCCCCGCACCCCGGTCCCGCGATCTTGCACTTGCTGTCCCGACAGATGCCGCGAATGCCGGTACTTCGGCGACACAAACTGCAAGATCGCGGGAGGTCAGGGGGTGGGGGTGAGGGCGGCGGCCCGGGAGGCCGCGTGTAGGCGTAGGACGCCGGCGGCTGTTGCGCCGACGCCGGTGATCAGGAACGCCGCCACCATGACCCGAGCGACCCCGGGCGACCAGGGCACCGGGGCGACGGACCGGGCGAACACGGCGGCGTTCGCCACCCCGGCGAAGAGCGCCAGGCAGGCCCCGGCCAGCGCCACCGCGAAGTCAGCCGCGGGGCGGCTGCGCAGCGCGTACCAGCCGGCGGCGACCGCGCCGAGGCCGGTGAGCAGCGACCAGATCTGCCCGGACAGCAGCCCGGACAGCACCCCACCGACGCCCTGGGCGCCCGCGTCGATCTCCCGTCCCACCGGATAGCCGACCGCTACCGCGCCGCCGACGACGAGCAACGCGCCGAGTACGGCTAGCGCCCGCGCCCCGGCGGTGGAGGCGGCGGCGAACAGGCCGAGCGCACCCACCGCGAGCAGGCCGACGATGCTCACCGCCCACCAGGTGTATGCGTCCGGCGGCGGCACCCAGTCCAGGGTGCCGCCGATCGTCAGCGGGTCGGTGCCGTCGCGCAGCGGCACCGTCCAGTCCCGGACCCGGTGCTCGCGCTCCGGCGCGGCGCGTACCTCCGCTGGCGGCGTCGACTCCGGCCACAGTGCCCGCTGGTCGTGCCAGCGTGCCGTGGTCCCGTCGGCGATGCGCCGCCAGGACGGTGCGGCGGCCGGGTCGGCGTCGGCCGGAAGCGCGGTGTCGCCGGCGAGGGTGCGGTTGAGGTACGTGGCGGGGGAGCGGGTGTTCTCGAAGACACCGTCGGGACCGATCCGCAGGTACGGCTCGCCGGAGTAGCCGATCACCTCGACCGCCCGGCCGGTGCGGTTGGTCAGCTCCAGGCGTGCGCCCGCCTCGATGACCCGGACCGTCAGACCGGGCCGGGCCGGCGTGACGCCGGTGACGCGGGCGCGGTAGTCGGTGCCGTCCGGGGCGTCCGCGCCGTGTGCGGCGGCGGGCGCCGCGCCGAGCAGCGTCGCCGCGCACGCGGCGGCGGCGATCAGGCCGGCGCGCGCCAGGACGGTACGGATCACTTGCCGGCCGCCGCCACGGCTGCGGTGAGGCCCTGCGGGGTGCGGTCGGCGAGTGGCTGACCGTTGACGAGGATGGTGGGCGTGCCGGTGACGTCGCTGCGGCTGGCCTCCTCGGTGACGTGCTCGGTCCACGTCTTGTACGTGCCGTCCTTCACGCAGCCGCCGAACGAGCCCCGGTCCAGCCCCACGCCGACGCCGATGTCGATCAGTTCGTCGTCGCTGAGCCCGGCGCTGTCCTCGGGTGGCTGCTTGGCGAAGAGCGCTTTGGCGTACTCGCGGAACTTGCCGCCGGCCGCCGCGCAGCCGGACGCGGCCGACGAGCGGGTGGAGTACTCGGTGCTGGAGAAGCGGTTGAGGTAGGCGACCGGGTGGTACACCACCTTCGCCTTGTTCTCGGACGCCAACTGCTCCAACGTCGCGCCGCTGCTCTGCTCGAACTGGTTGCAGACCGGGCAGAGGAAGTCCTCGTACACGTCGACGGTGACCGGGCCGCCGCCGGTGACGATGCCGGTGCCGGGCCCGTTGGCGCCGGGCGGCGTGGTGAAGCTGTCCGAGCGCTGGTTGGACCAGACGCCCCAGCCGATCAGTCCGGCGATGACCAGTACCGCGACGGCGGCGGCGGACACCCAGATCGTGCGGCGGCGACGTCGTTCGCGGGCCAGTTGCTCGCGGACCACCCGGGCCGCGTCCCGCTGACCCTTGCGACTACTCATCCTCGTCCTCCATGGCGGGTTCGGCGGACAGCCAGCCGTCCACTGATACGGGCGTACGCGGCCACACCACCAGAAATCCGGCCAGTACCAAGAATCCCAGGTCCCGCAGGATCTCCGGGAGGTAACTCGGGGCCTGCCCCTCGGCGAGCTGCCCGCCGCTGCCGAAGCAGCCGCAGTCGATGGCCAGGCCACGCGCCCAGGCCGAGGAGATTCCCGCGATGAAGACCAGCAGCAGGGCGGTCGAGATCGCCGCGGTGAGCCGGGAGGCCAGACCGAGCAGCAGGAGCACGCCCAGGGCCAGCTCGACGAAGGGCAGCGCCGCGCCGATCACGGTCGCGGCGTCGTACGGCAGCACCTGGTACGCGTTCACGGCCCGACCCGAGGCGGCCAGGTCACCGACCTTCGACGCCCCGGCGACGAGCCAGACGGCGGCGAGGCCGAGGCGGGCCGCCGTGCCGAGCCAGGGCCGGACAGCCGTCCAACGGCCGACCCGCGTGGGGGGTGCAGTCACGCTCATTTGTCGTTCCGTCTCAGCCGGAAGTTCCCGGCTCAGCCGGTGCGGGCGTCGTCGACCGCCGCGACCAGCTCGTCGCGGGCTCGGGCGACCCGGGAGCGGATGGTGCCCACGGGCACTCCCTCGACGGCGGCGGCCTCGGCGTACGAGAGACCGAGCAGTTGGGTGAGCACGAACGCCGCCCGTCGCTCGGGGCTCAGCCGCCGCACGAGGTCGTCGGCGCCGAGCTGCCCGGCGTGGTCGGGGTGCGGACGGTCGGTGTGGGCGTTCGCGACCAGTCGCTCGTCGAGGCGACGTCGGCGGACCACCGTGCGCAGGTGGTCGGCGCAGGCGCGCCGGGCGATGCCGAGCAGCCAGGTGCGGGCGCTGGACCGGCCCTCGAACGCCGGCAGGGCCTTGAACGCCCGCAGGTACGTCTCCTGGGCGAGGTCGTCGGCGCTGTCCGGGCCGACCAGGGCGGCGGTGAAGCGCCAGACCTCGGCCTGGGTCAACCGCACGAACACCGCCTGGGCGGTGGGGTCGCCGTCGCGCGCGGTCAGGGCCGACTCGGTCGCCGGGTCCGGGCCGGCGTCACCGGACGGACCGGTGGGGCCGGCGGGGCCGGTGTCGCGCGGGACGGGGATCACGACAAACCAGGTTACGCGGCGTCGGGTGCGGCGTCAGGGTCCTTCGGCCCTTGGATGGTCTGCGACACGTCGGGAACTTTTCCCCGTCGTCAGCCGACTACCTGCTCATGACACGCGACCTCTCCCGCGCGGCGATGGCGGCTGAGCGGAATTGAGCCGTTCGCCCGACTCGGTTCGCCGAGATCCACTGGGGTCGGCGACCATGGCAGGCATGACTGTCGCCCCCCGCCGCTGGGCCGCCCGGTTGGCTGCCGCCGCCGGCCTCCTGGTCACCGTCGTCGCCCTGTTGATCGCGCCAGCCACCCCGGCCAGCGCCCACGCGGTGCTGTCCAGCAGCAGCCCGGCCGCCTCCTCGGTGGTGCCGAACGGCCCATCCGAGGTGGTGCTCACCTTCAGCGAGTCGGTCCGCAAGGTCCCCGACAAGGTTCGGGTGATCGCTCCGGACGGCTCCCGGGCCGACCGGGGTGAGCCGTCGTTCGCGGGCGCGGTGGTGACCATTCCGGTGGATCCGGCCGCCGGGCGCGGCACCTACCTGGTGAGCTTCCGGGTGATCTCCGCCGACAGCCACCCGGTCTCCGGCGCGTTCACCTATTCGGTCGGCGCGCCCTCGACGCCGCCGGTTGACTCCGGCAACGACAGCCGCGCCAACCCGGTGGTGGGCACCGCCGTGAAGGTGGCCCGGTTCCTCGGGTACGCCGGTCTGGTGCTGCTGGTCGGGCCGGTCCTGGTGCTCGCCGCGCTCTGGCCCCGGCGGCTCTCCCGGCGGGGGCCCGCCCGGCTGGCCTGGGCCGGTCTCGGCCTGACGGCGCTGGCCACTCTCGCCGACCTGTGGTTGCAGGTGCCCTACACCGCCGGTGGTGGCCTCTTCGACGTGACCGGCGCGGGGTTCGGCAGCGTCTTCGGCAGTACCTTCGGCGCGGCCCACCTGGTCCGGCTCGGCCTGCTGGCCGCGGCGGCGTTCCTGCTGCGGCCGCTGCTGGAACGTCCGGCCGGCCGTACCGACGCGATCATCCTGGCGCTGCTCGGCGGGGCGGCCCTGCTGACCTGGCCGCTGGCCGGGCACCCGGCCGCCTCCCCGGCGCCGGCGGTGTCCGTGGTGGTCGACGCGGTCCACCTGGGCAGCATGGCGGTCTGGTTGGGCGGCCTGCTCATGCTCGCGGTCTTCCTGCTGCGCCAGGCCGACGAGCGGGAGTTGGGCGCGATCCTGCCCATCTGGTCGCGCTGGGCCGCGCTCGCCGTCGCGGCCCTGCTGCTGGCCGGCACCGTGCAGGCGCTGATCGAGGTGGCGACCCTCGACGCGCTCTTCAGCACCACCTACGGGCGGCTGCTGCTCGCCAAGATCGGGCTGTTCGCGATCGTGATCGCCGTGGCCGCGTACTCCCGGCAGTTGGTCCGTCGGCGGGTGGCCGCGCAGCGACCGGCGCCGGTGCGCCGGGCGGTCCTGGTGGAGTTGGCCGTCACCGCCGTGGTGCTGGCCGTGTCCGCGACCCTGGTGCAGACCGCGCCCGCGCGGACGGCGGCGGCCGACTCCTCCGGCGTCGAGGCGGGCCTCTTCTCCACCACCCTGAACAGCTCGCTCTTCTCGATGCAGGTCGAGTTGAGCCCGGCCGAGCGGGGCAACAACTCGGTGCACCTGTACGCGTACAGCAAGGACAACCTGCCGCTGCCGGTGGTGGAGTGGCGGGCGACCGCCGCGCTGCCGTCGGCCGGTATCGAGCCGATCGACGTGCCGCTGCTGCCGTTGACCGACAACCACGCGTACGGCGACATCAGCCTGCCGGCCGCCGGCGAGTGGCAGTTGAAGATCACCGCTCGCACGACCGACATCGACCAGGCCACGGTGACCGCCACCGTGCCCATCCGTTAGAGAGGTCCACGACACCCATGACCCGACTCCGGCGTACCGCATCCGCCGCTGCCGCCCTGGCGCTGACCGCCGTCGCCACCGCCGTGCTCGGCTTCGCCGGTCCGGCCTCCGCCCACGTCACGGTGAACCCGAAGGAGGCGACCCAGGGCGGCTACGCCCGGGTGGCGTTCCGGGTGCCCAACGAGAGCGACACCGCCTCGACCACCAAGCTCGAGGTGGTGCTGCCGGAGAACGCCCCGGTCGGCTCGGTGTCGACCATCCCGGTGCCGGGCTGGACGGTGGCGACGGAGAAGCGCAAGGTGGAGCCGCCGATCGAGGTGCACGGCAGCCAGCTCACCGAGGCGGTCTCCAAGATCACTTGGACGGCCACGGGTGACGCGGCCGTCAAGCCGGGGCAGTTCCAGGAGTTCGGCGTCTCGATGGGGCCGCTGCCGAAGGTCGACACGATGGTCTTCAAGACCCTCCAGACGTACTCCGACGGCAACGTCTCGCGCTGGATCGACGAGCCGCAGCCGGGCGGCGAGGAGCCGGAGAAGCCCGCCCCGGTGCTCACCCTCACGGCTGCCGCGCCGACGGCGTCGGCCGCCGCGCCGTCCGCCGTGGCCGTCGCCGACAAGGACGACGACGACGAGGGCGACGGCGTCGCCCTCGGCCTCGGCGTCGCGGGTCTCGTCGCCGGCCTGGCCGGCCTGGCACTGGGCGGCCTGGCGTTTGCCCGGACCCGCCGGGAGCCGGCCGCCAAGTCCTGATCCCGTCGCTCACCCGCTGGCCCGCCGGAAATCCGGCGGGCCAGCGTGCGTCCCGGGCCGGGAGCGGCCGTGCCGTGGATATCCCCTGATCAGCGGGCGTACGTCGGTAAGGTCGGCCGGGTATCTGGCTACGGAGGGGGACAGTGCGAATGCGGTTCGTGCGGGTGATCGCCGGAATGCTGCTGTTGGTCATCGGGATTCCGGCGCTGCTCGCCGGCGGCGGACTGTGGCTGGTCGCCCGGCACACCGATCCCGGTGGGGCCTACGCCGCCCGGTTCGAAACCGTCCGCACACCGGGCCACGCGGTCGTGGTCACCGACCTCGACCGGCTGCTGCGGCGGGAGGCGCCCTTCGCGCGCGGCACGCAGACCCGTCTGCGGCTCGACGCCCGGACGCCCGATGGCCCGGCGTTCGTGGGGCTCGCGCCGACCGCCGAGGTGCGCCACTGGCTGGAGTCCGTGCCGTACGCCTCGGTCCGCCGGGTGGCGCTGGCCCGGGGGCCGCTGCCGGTCCGTCTGGAAGCCGCGGTCCCACCCGTGGCCCCGGCCGTCGATGCGGTCCGCCCGCCGCTGGGCCTTCCGTTCTGGGTACGCGAGGGCATCGGCACCGTCGAGTGGAGCGCCGACGACCTCGCGGGCGAGCCGATGAGCCTGGTGGTGATGCGCCCGGACGGCCGTGCCGACCTGACGCTGGAGCTGCGCGCCGAGCTGCGGGCCGGCTGGGTCGGCCCGGTCGCCTGGGGACTGCTGGTGGCGGGGGTGTTGCTGGTGGCGTGCGCGGTGCTGCTCCTGCTGCGCCCACCGCGTCCGCGTGAGGTGGTCTTCGTGGTCGAACCGGACCAGGTGCCCGTCCTCGCCGGCCGGCTCGGGGTCACGTCGCTCAGCGGCCTGGGCGTCCGCGATCCCCATCCCGTCCGGTCGGTGCCGGCCGTACGACAGCTCGCCCCGGTCGGCTCCGGCGTGTCCGAGTGGTCCCGGTCGGCGATCGGCGCGGAGCCGGCCCGGCCGACGCCGGAGGACTGACGTGGCAAGTGGCCCTTCGCGCTGCCGACGCGAAGGGCCACTCTCACCGGGGGAGCGGTGCTACCCGAGCGACGCTTGAGGTAGATGGGTTCAGATTAGCGGCGATGGACATTACTGGGGACTTGTGTCCATTTGGCGCGAATTTTCCTCCGTGCGGACCGGGCGGTACACGCGCACCGGCAGCGCCACCAGCAGCAGCAGACTGAGCAGGACGTAGGGGTTCTGCAGGACGAAGTCGACCGGATCGTGGGTGCGGACCGGCGCCGTACCCCATTTCTGGAACGTCACCACGCCGTAGACGATCACGGCGGTGGTGCCCACGGCGAGCGCGGCGGACCACCACCGCTGGCGTACCTCGTCCGGGCGTTTCGCACTGAGCGCGGCGTCGGCGAGCAGCACCACCGCCGGCACGAACCAGTAGATGTGGTGGGTCCAGGTGATCGGACTGATCAGAGCACCGACCAGGCCGGTCAGGGTCAGGCCGGTCAACGCGTGACCAGCCCGCGCGGCCCGGGCAGCCCGCCACAGTCCGTAGCCGGCCACCGCCGCCACGATCACCAACCACAGCAGCCGGTCCGGCTTCTCCGGCGCGGTGAACCGGCTCAGCAGACCGAAGACCGACTGGTTGCCGACATAGTCGGTGCGTCCCACCCGGTCGGTGTCCCACAGCTCCTGCGTCCAGAACCGCCAGGAGTCGCCGGGCGCGACCGCCGCCGCCAGCAGGGTCGCCGCCGCCGCCGTCACGCTCGCCACCGCGGCGGCCCGCCACCGGCGGGTGGCCACCAGGTACACGATGAAGATGCCCGGGAAGAGCTTGAGCGCCGTCGCCAGCCCGATGCCGACCCCGGCCCAGCGCCGCGCCTGCGGTACGGCGAACAACAGGTCCGCCAGGATCAGCACGACCAGCAGCATGTTGATCTGCCCGAGGGTGATCGTCTCGCGGGTGATCTCCACCGCCAGCACCAGCAGCACGGCGGCCGTCACGGTGAACGTGCGGGGCAGGTCATGGCGGACGATCACGGGCATCACCAGCCACCGGGTGGTCAGCACCACCGCCGCCACCGTGAGCACCGTGAAGATCGTCACGGTGACGCCGAGCCGGAGCAGTCCGAACGGCCACAACAACAGGGCGCTGAACGGCGGGTACGTGAAGTACAACTCACCCTGCACCCGGTCCGGCTGGACGTAGTCGTAGAGCGGGTGACCGGCCGTCCACCAGTCCATCGCCGACATGTAGATCTTCAGATCGAAGAAGTTGTGCACCAGGTTGCGCAGGTAGAGCGCGGGCAGCACGGCGACCAGCGCCACGATCGCGACCAGCCGACGGACCGTACGGCCACCGGGATCGTCGTCGGTGACGGCGGGCGGTGCGATGGGTTCGGCTGGCACTTGAGAAACCCTAGCGGTCCACCCCCTGAAGAGCGCGCAGCAGCGGGGCGTGGGCTGCGCGTAGGCTGTCCCGGTGGCTGACCTCCTCGTCTGGATCGACTGTGAGATGACCGGGTTGGACCTCGGCAGTGACAAGCTGATCGAGGTCGCGGCACTGGTCACCGACCCCGACCTCAACGTGCTCGGTGATGGTGTCGACGTGGTGATCCACGCCGACGAGGCGGCGCTGGAGGCGATGCCGGAGATCGTCCAGACGATGCACGCCAAGTCGGGCCTCACCGAGGAGGTCCGTCGGTCGGCGGTCACCCTGGCCGAGGCCGAGGACCGGGTGCTGGAGTACGTGAGCACCTTCGTGAAGGACCCGCGTACCGCGCCGCTGTGCGGCAACTCGATCGCCACCGACCGCGGCTTCATCGCCCGGGACATGCCCCGCCTCGACGCGCACCTGCACTACCGCATGATCGACGTGTCGTCGATCAAGGAACTCTGCCGCCGCTGGTACCCCCGTGTGTACTTCGGCCAGCCGCAGAAGGGCCTGGCGCACCGGGCGCTCGCCGACATCCGCGAGAGCATCCGCGAGCTGGAGTACTACCGGCGCACCATCTTCGTGCCGCTGCCCGGCCCGGACGTCGAGACCGCCAAGGGCATCGCCGCCGAGCTCTGATCCGGCGCCGCTCGGCCGGCGGGGAACCCGCTGGACGCCGTGCGCGGTGGTGGGGCTATTATTGGTCCGCACGACGCCCGGGGCGACAGACCGAGTGTCGGAGGCATGGTGGCTGTAGCTCAGTTGGCAGAGCACCGGGTTGTGGTCCCGGTTGTCGTGGGTTCAATTCCCATCAGTCACCCCAATAGTCAGGCCCCCTCCTCGGAGGGGGCCTGAGCTGTTTGTGCGGGCCGCGCGCCTGGCTGATCCACTCCAGGTCGCCGATCTGCGGGTATCCAGCCGCCCGGACACCCCGACATCGCCGACCTGGAGTGGATCAGCCTCTCGGCTCAGCTCGTCGGCGTCGGCGATGGGGTGCCGGCGGCGTCCGGGGCCGCCGGGGCGTCCGGGTCGTACGGCAGGGCACTGCCCTTGACGTACTCGTCCCAGCTCATGTTCCAGTCCGTCCAGCCGTTGCCGTTCTGGAGCTTGCGTTCGGTCCCCTTGACGGTGATCGGGTCACCGACCTCGGTGTTCTTGAACAGCCAGTCGCCGTTCGCCATCGACACGTTCACGCACCCGTGCGAGACGTTGACGCTGCCCTGCTGACCCTCGGACCAGGGGGCCGCGTGGATGAACTCGCCGCCCCAGGTGAGGCGCTGCGCGAAGTCAATCTTGGTGCGGTAGCCGTCCTCGGGGCCCAGCTCCTCGAACGTGTCGAAGACCGTCTTGCGCAGCTTCTCGATCACGATCATGGTGCCGCTGGACGAGGGGGTGCTCTTCTTGCCCAGGCTGACCGGGATCGTCTTGATCACCTTGCCGTCGCGGGTCACCGTCATCCGCTTGGTCTTGTTGTCGACCGTCATGATCAGCTTGGGGCCGATCTTGATGTCGACCGACAGGTCCGCGCGGCCGTAGTAGCCGTCGCCCATCGGCAGGCCACCCGCCTGGACGCGGTACGAGACCTTGCTGTTCGCCTTCCAGAACTCCTTCGGCCGGTACCGGACCTCGGTCGGGCTGACCCAGTGCCAGATGCCCGGCTGGGCCGGCGTCGAGGTCACCGTCATGCGGCGCTGCACGTCGTCGCGGTAATCCTCCGGGATGTCCCGGCTGAACTTCACGATCAGCGGCATCCCGACACCGACCTGCTGGTTGTCGCCGAGGAAGCTGCTCACCCGGACCTGCTTGTCGGGCTTGGCCATCGTGGTGAAGGTGCTGGTCGCGGTGGCCGGCCGACCGTCGTCGCCGGTGGCCGTCACCGTGGCGGTGTAGCTGGTGCCGTACGCCAGGGCTTCGCTCGGCAACCACGACTTGCCGTCCGCCGCGAGGGTCCCCTTGACCGCCTTGCCGGCCGCGTCCTTGAGCTCGACGGCGGTCTCCTGGGCATCCTGCGTGGTGAAGGTGATGCCGGTGGAGGCGGGGACGTCCTTGGCGTCGGCCGCCGGTTCGGCGATGGTCGCCGACGCCTTGGGCGCGGGTGTTTCGGCCCCGCCCTGCCACGAGGACGGCTTGCCGCCACCGCCGTCGCCGTCGGTGCAGCCGGCGGTGAAGGCCAACGCCACGGCGAGGAGTCCCGCCGCGAGCACGCGGCGTCGCCCGCGGGGCGGGATCAGCTGGTCCTGGCTAGCTCGCATGATGTCCTCACAGTCGTGGTCGCTGACCCATCGTCTCCTAAAGACGTGTCAGAACCGGTCCTGGTTGCCGCGGGTGGGCAGGAACACGCCGCGCACGATGTCGGATTTTTGTTACTATCCGGCGTTTCGTGATTAGGGTTCGTCTTCCTGTCGAAGCCGAAGGGTCGCCGCCGCCGTCACGTCGCGGGCAGTGCAAGGGTACGCGCCGGCCCGTGCCATCGGCAGGGCCGGCGCGACGACGCCGGACGCTCAGAGCGCCGGGCCGGATCCACCCTTGGGTACCGGCAGCGCGCTGCCCTTGATGAACTCCGACCAGCTCAGACTCCACGCCGTCCAGCCGTTGCCGGCGGCGATCTTGCGCTCGGTGCCCTTGATGGTGATCGGGTCACCGATCCGCGTCTTGTCGAACAGCCACCTGGCGTTGGCCGTCGACACGTTCACGCAGCCGTGCGAGACGTTCTGCCGTCCCTGCACGTGCTCCGACCAGGGCGCGGCGTGGATGTACTCGCCGCCCCAGGTGAGCCGCTGGGCGAACTGGATGTCGGTGACGTAGCGGTTGGCCGGATCGGGATCGTCACGGGTGTCGAAGACCGTGGCTTCCTTCTTCTCCATCACGACCATCGTGCCGCTGGACGACGGGGTGCTCTTCTTGCCCAGGCTCACCGGGATGGTGCGCGTCAGCGCGCCGTTCTCGTACACCGACATCTTCTTCGTGGCGTTGTCGACCTTCATCACCAACGACCGGCCGATCTTGGCGGTCGCCTTGCGGTCGATGTCGCCGTACCTGCCGTTGCTCAGCGGCACCCCGGCCAACGCGATCCGGACGCTGATGGTGGTGCCCGGCTTCCAGTACTCCGGCGCCCGGTAGTACGCCTGCGTGCCGTTGTCGACCCAGTGCCAGGCGCCCGGCTGCGGCGGGTCGGTCTTGACGAACATCCGCTTCTGCACCGCCGCCCGATCCTTCTTGGGGATGCCCGGGTGGAACTCGGTCACCACCGGCATCGCGACGCCGTAGCTCTTGTCGTCGAAGAGGTACAGGCCGGACCCGATGGTCGACTTCGGCTTGGCCATCGTGGTGAAGGAGCTGGTGCCCTGGCTGTTCGTGCCGTCCGGCGTGCTCGCCGTCACCGTGGCCGTGTACTTCGTACCCCACTTCAGGGGCGCGGACGGCACCCAGGCCGAGCCGTCGGCGCGGAGCTTGCCCTCCACGGTCGCGCCGCTGGCCGCGGTCAGGGTGACCGCGGACACCTTCCCGCCGCTCGGCAGCTTGGCGCTGATCTCCGTACTCACGGGCTTGTTCTTCGTGCCGTCGGCCGGGCTCAGCGTCAGCGCCGGCCCACTGGGCGCGCTGGGCTCGCCGCTCGTCGACGGGGCGGCCGAGTCGGGTGCGGTACCCGCATCCGCCGACGTCCCGCCGACGAATTCCGGTTTCTTCTGCTCGTCGCCGCACCCGGTCAGTGCCAGCGACGCCGCCAGAGTCAGAGCGCCCACCACCGCCCCGGCTCGCGTGAACCGTGCCATCCCCACCTCTGTTCTCGCGTACCTGGCGGACATCGTGCCGTATCAGTGGCCCGACCTACGCCCCCGTCCCAGGCCCGAGGGCTGGTTTGTGGCTGTATGCCCGTTAAGCTCGACCGAAGGGGGGAGTCGGGTAACCGGATTGGAGCCCGCCTTGGCGGGGTGCTAATGTTCTCTCCGTTGCCGAACGAGCGCCGCTAGCTCAACTGGCAGAGCAGCGGACTCTTAATCCGCGGGTTCGGGGTTCGAGTCCCTGGCGGCGCACCAAACGAGCAAGGCCCTGACCGGGTTGATTTACCGGGTCGGGGCCTTTTTCGCGTGCGACGGGCGGTGGGCACGGGTCGAAAAGTCGAAGGACCGGAGCGACCGACTTTCCTCGAGCATTCTCGCGAGGGCCGGGTGTTGACGATTACGGTGGTGGCGTGGGGGGACGTCGGCGGGTTCGCGTGCGGGGAGACCTCTACCACCCGGTTGTGCCGCCTGGCGCCGTGTACGTCGGACGGCAGGGGTTCGGGTTGCGACGTTCTCCGTGGGCCAATCCGTTCAGCCTGCGGCAGCATGATCGGGCGGAGGCGTTACGCCTCTATCGGCAATGGCTTGTGGGGCAGCCTGCTCTTGTTGATCGAGCGCGGCGGGAACTCACGGGGAAGCAGTTGGCGTGCTGGTGCCGCACTGAGGACCCGTGCCATGCCGACGTGCTGGCCGAACTCATCGGTTGACGTGCGATCGGTGTCGAGCTGCGGGCCGTCTCGGTGCGTAGACACCGCCGATGCTGAAGGATTGCGGTCGTGCCGCCTGGTTGCCTACGTAGAAGGCGACGTCGCGGTCAGCCCCGCAGAGTTGGGTGAGGAACTTGTCTCTCAGCTGCTCCGCAGCCTCCGCGTCGGTGAGTCGGTCCAGCCTGCGTTGTAGGGCGACGAACTCCCAGTCCCAGAGGGTCTGCTGGTGGCCGCGGCAATGGCGGTCCGCGCAACGGTAGCGGTACGCACCAGTGAAGCGTGGTGCTTGAAGTGCGCTGCGCTTGGTCGGTTCCAGCAGATCGAGCTGGTTGAGGTAGCCCTCGATCTTCTTGCGGTCCTCCGCTGACCAGCCGGGATGTCGCTTGACCTGTAGAGCTGAGATGTCAACCGCGCGAATCAACGCGATCGATCGTCCGCTCGGATCCTCACGGATCTGCTTGTTGAGCCGGCACATGGAGTCTTCGACGAGTGGATCGAGGAGACTCCGACGCGATTGCCGACTGGCAAGATGCCGCTCGGTCGTGATCGTGTCCACGATCGGCTTCCAGCTCTCGCGCCGCTGGTCTTGCCTGGCTGGCAGCGCCTCAACGTGGATGACGTCGTACTTGTGGAACTTGCTGTCGTCGTCGAGATCCCGGTAGTGCACGGGATAGAGGCGGATCCACCCCGTCCAGGGCGGGTCCAGGCCCAGTGCCCCGACGCAAACCGTCTCCCCGTACCGGGCGGAGGGGTTGGGGGCCGCCTTCACTGTGATCAGGAGGCGAAGTCTTGCTGGTCGTGCCAGGACTGGCTTTGGCTCGTCGTCGGTGCTCGGTCCCCACAACGGAAGCTGTTCCATCGAAACCACCTACATCGCTAGATGTAGCTATAGGAACGCACTGAGTTACATAGACAGTCTCATGTTCGGCGGATCTGGCGCTAGTCCATCGCGGGTTGCCCTCGGCCTGTCTCATCCGTTTCGTGGACGAAAGAAACGAAGGTGGTTACGATGATTTCGACTAGGAGGCGTCATGACTGCGGCTGCACTGAAGGAAGAGACGTACCTGCCAGAAGCTGATGGGCAGGTTGCCCAGGTCCACGACTTCATCCAGGCCCACGAGCGGACGGGACGGGGGCCGGTCGCACCACGTTACTTCCTGGCCGGAGCCACCCCAGGTGACCGCGTCGAGCTTCCAGCCGAGGTCTACGGGGCGCTTCGCCAGGTTGTCGAGGCGCTCCAGCAGGGGTTTGCGGTGACTGTGGCTCCGCGGACGCTGAAGCTGACAACCCAGCAAGCCGCCGACCTGCTCGGAGTCAGTCGACCGACGGTCGTCAAGTTGCTTGACGAGGGCAAGGTTCCGTTTGAGCGATTGGGGACTCACCGACGCATCCTTCTCCCCGACCTGCTTGCGTACCGGGCGCAGCGCAGGGCTGACCAGTACGCCGCGCTTGAAGCAACCTCAGTGGACATTGATGACGAGGAAGACCTCGACGCGTTGACGCGGCGACTGCGCGAAACGCGTCGCGCAGTCGCACGACGCCGCAAGGGCCTGACAGAATAGGCCAGTGTTCACGGCCCTTCTCGACACCTGTGTTCTCTGGCCAGACCTGCAACGCGACTTTCTTCTATCCCTTGCGATCGAGGGCTTGTATCGGCCTGTGTGGAATTCGGTCGTGCTCGAGGAGTTGGAATACGAGCAGAGAGCAAAGTTGATCGAGCGAGGGCATGAAGCTGACGAGGCCGCCAAGCGCATCGAGCAGATCAGACAGCATTTCGACGATGCGGAGGTCGGTGGGTGGGAGGGTCTGGAAGGTACCTACGGCCTGCCCGACCCCGACGATGAGCATCTCGTTGCTGCCGCGGTTGTCGCCAACGCCGGCGCTGTCATTACGCTTAACGTGCGAGACCTGCCTCCGGGTAAGTTGCCTCGCGGGTTGCAGGTGCTCTCGCCCAAAGAGTTCGCAGCCAATACCGTCTCCCTTGATCCGGTTAGAGCCTGCGCTGCCGTGGCTGCCATAGCCAAACGCTCCGGCAGACTGGGTCGGGTTCAGGCCGAAGAGGACATCTTGGAAATTCTCGACCGCCGCTACGGGATGACGTCTGCGGTCGAGATGATGCGACAGGCGGCGGTCGATCTGCTGGTGCCGCCTCCGCAACCTCGGGTCGGCGAGCCGGCGACGCGCTTTGACGCCCGCGGATCGGCTGCGAAGTGACCAAGCAAGGCGCGAGTACCGTCCGTCATACGTGGTCGGCGACTCGCAACCGTGGCCACTGCTGCTCGGTCCAGGCCCGCAACAGCCACTCCGCCGGCCCGTACCGGAACCGTGCCATCCACGCCGCGCTGGCTGCGACCTGCACGCCATAGATCGCGACCGCGACGAGGAGCACGACCGGGGGCGCGACGGCACCGGCGAGGCCCAGGCCGACGCCGGTGAAGACCAGTACGCAGAGCACCGACTGACCCAGGTAGTTGGACAGGGACATCCGTCCGGCCGGCGCGAGCACGGTCACGACCCGTCGTCCCCGGTCGGTCGCGAAGAACTCCAGGAGCGTGGCGGCGTACGCGGCCGCGAGCAGCGGCGCGGTCAGGACGCCCACCGTCACTCCGGTCAGGTTGCCGGTGCCTCCACCCGAGGCGAAGACCACGGCGCCGGCCAGGCCGACCGGATAGCCCACGCGCTGTACCCGGCGTAGGAGCTGCCGGTTCCCGGCGATGTCGGTGAGGAGCCGGCGACGCCCCGCCGCGTACCCGAAGAGGAACGCCGAGAGGGCGAGCGGCCCCTGCACGAGGAGCGTGCCGACCATCGCCGGCAGTTGGCGTACGTGCTCGGCGATCACCGATCCGAGCCCGCCCTGTAGCGCCTCGGTGGACCGCTGCCCCGCGGCGAGCGCCGCCGCCGGGTCGGTGACCAGTTCGGTTCCGCCGACGGCCGCGAGCGCGAGGACGAAACCGATCCCGGCGGTCAGCAGTACGGCTGCGCGCAGCGCGGTTCCGACCGCGACTCGTCGCATGGCGAGCAGCACCAGGCCGAGAAGCGCGTACGTGGTCAGGATGTCGCCCTGGAACAGCAGCACCGCGTGCAGGACGCCGAGGACGAAGAGCCCGGCCAACCGTCGCCGGAACCGGGGGACGATGTCGACGCCGCGCCGGGCGGCGGAGTCGAGCTGGAGGGTGAAGCTGTAGCCGAACAGGAAGGCGAAGAGCAGATACGCCTTCATCGCGAACAGCAGCTCGACCGACCACAGTGCCGCCTGGTCACCCCATGAGTCGTGGGCGGGATCGGGAACCAGGTGGAAGGGGTAGCCGGAGGCGAAGAAGGCGATGTTGACGAGCAGGATGAGCAGCAGTGCCACGGCGCGCAGGGCGTCGACGTCGGCGATCCGGGAGGACGTCCCGGGCAGCTCGGCGAGCACGACTGGCGGGTCTTTGCTGGAGAATTTCACGACTACCCCCGTAAGCGACAGAGAACCTGTTCGCAGGCTATGAAGCGGCCGGTCCAGGTGACAGCCGGTGAGCGGGACTGTCGCCGGTGGGGCAGGCCCTACCTCCACGGCGACCGGTCCCCGACAGAGCGCGGGAATCCCGTCGCCGCGCCCCTACAGTCCCCACCATGAGGTGGACGCTTCGATCGGCTACCGGACTCGCCGTACTCGTGACGGCCCTGGTGGCCGGGGCGGCGAGCGCCGCCGCGGCGCCCGACGGCGACGGCCTCGGCCTGACCCTGCGGCCCGAGCAGGCGGACTACCGCGCCGGTGACCAGGTCCGCCTGGACCTCACCGTCACGAACTCCACCGGGTCGGCGTGCGCGCTGCCCACCACGGCCGTCGGCACCGTCCAGATAACCGGGGTACGCCGGGACGGGCGCGATCTCACGCCCACGCTCGCCCGCAGCTTCCACGACGACGGGATCGCCGCGGCGGCCACCGCCGGTCTGACCACTGTCGAGCCCGCGGCGACGGCGACCGTGACGCTCACCGGGATCCGGCTGGGTGACGCTCCCGGCGAGGTCGTGCTCCGCTCGGTGGCGGCCACCGGGGACGGCGGCGGTCTCGACTCGCTCTGGCCGGTCGGCGCTCCCGGCCGGTACGAGGTGACGGCCGGCTACGTGCCACTGCCGGTCACCGGCGCGGTCGACCCCTGCACGGGCGCGACGGCCCTGCGGAGCACCACGTTCACGGTCGGCGACGGCGGCGCGTCCGGTCGCCGCTGGCTCTGGCCGGCGGCCGGCGTACTGCTGCTGGTGCTGCTCCTGGCCGCGCTGGTGATCCTGCTGCGGGTACGCCGCCGGCCGACCGCCGCCACCGTGGTCCTGCTGCTGGTGGCCGTCGGTGCGCTGGTCGGCGGCGGGGCCCGCCCGGCGCGGGCCGACTACTCGGTCGACCCGACCTCCGGTGTGCCGATCAAGGGCGTCGACTTCCAGGCCGCCGTGGACGGCTGTCTGAGCGGGTTCGCCGCGCCGGGCGGGGATCCGTCCGGCATCCTGCCCCGGCTGAAGGACAAGAAGAGCCCGAAGGTGCGGATCATCCCCACCCCGGGCGGCTCCGGCGCGTTCGAGACGCCGGACAGCCCCGACGGCAAGGGCTCGTCCACCGTCACCTGGAATCCGACCTCCACCGACCCGTACGAGGACGGCGTGGCCCGCGATCCGTGCGCCGCGCTCTACCACGAGCTGAACCACGCCGACGACATCTCCCGCGACGCGGTGCCACCGGGCGAGTGCGGAAGCACGGGCATTCCCACCGCCGAGGTGCGGGCGACGTTGGCGGAGAACCGTTACCGGGCGGCGAAGGGCCTGCCGCCGCGCAAGGACTACAAGGGCAAGCCGCTGCCGAAGAGCCTGGACGAGTGCAAGAAGCCGCCGAAGAAGACGCCCCCGCCGAAGGGGCCGGTGAAGATGTGTGAGGACGGCGCCGACTGCGGCGGCAGCAACGGCGACCCGCACCTGGTCACGTTCGACCGGGTCGCCTACGACTTCCAGGCCGTCGGCGAGTTCACCCTGGTCGCCGCGACCGAAGGTGACCCGCTGGAGGTCCAGGTCCGGCAGTCGCCGATGACGGGCTCCCGGTCCGCCTCGGTCAACTCGGCGGTCGCGTTCCGGATCGGCGTCCACCGCGTCGCGCTCACCCTCACCGACGGCGCCACCCGGGTGCACGTCGACGGCACGCCGGTCGCCGCGCCACCGGAGCGGACCGACCTGGCCGGCGGCAACCTCACCCGCCGCCCGTCCGACACCGGCGAGACCGACGGGTACGACGTGACGTGGCCGGACGGCTCGGCGGCGGCGGTGGACCAGATCGGCCGTTACGGCTACCGGGTGCTCGTCCGGCTCGCCGACGGCCGGGCCGGGAAGGTACGCGGCCTGCTCGGCGACTTCGACGGCGACCCGGCCGACGACATCGCCCCCGCCGGCAGCGCGGCCCTCGCCCAGCCCGTGCCGTTCGCCACGCTCTACCCGTCGTACGCGGACAGTTGGCGGCTCACCCAGGACCGCTCGCTGTTCCCGTACGGCGACGGCGAGGACACCGGCACGTTCACCGACCGGACCTTCCCCGAGCGGGAGGTGACCGTCGCCGACCTCGACCCGGCCCGGCGTGCCGCCGCCGAACGGATCTGCCGGTGGGCCGGCGTCACTGCGGCGGGCCCGCTCGCTGACTGCGTCTTCGACGTCGCCGTCAGCGGGCGTGGTGAGTTCGCCGTCGCCGGGGCCACCACCGAACGGATCGCCCCGCCGATCGCCCCGCCGATCAGCGCCGTGCCGATCGCCACGGCCAGCCTCACCCCGGGCGGCGAGCCGCTGACGTTCAACGGGCGCACCGGGGACGCCGTCTTCGTCGACGTCACCGCGCCGGGGATGGCCGACCGCTGCTCGCCGTACGTGCTCACCGACCCGACCGACCGGCTGATCGGAGCCGGCTGCGCCATCGGCGGCGTCGGGTACATCGACCGCGTCGACCTCACCACCACCGGCACGTACGCCGTGCGGGTCACCGCCGCCGCCGGCGACACCGGACGAGCCGTCGTCCGGGTGTACGTGGCCCGGGACGTCGACGGCACGCTGCAGGCGAACGGCCCGGAGGTCACCGCGACCCTGGAGCAGCCCGGCGCGTGGGCCCGGTACCGGTTCGCCGGGCAGCAGGGCGAGCGCGTCTTCGTCGAGGCGCCCACGAGCACACTGCCCAACCAGTGCACCCCGCTGGAACTGCGCGACACCGAAGACCGGCTGCTGAGCAGCGGCTGCGTGATCAACGGCGTTGGCGAGATCGACGGCACGCTGTTGCCCGCCGACGGGACGTACACGGTGGTGGTCGATCCGACCGGACGCACCACCGGCACGACCACACTGCGGCTGGTCAGCAGCCGCGACCGGGCGGCGACGATCACCGTTGGCGGTCCGCCGGTCGTCGCCACCGTGGACCGGCCGGGGGCGGTGACGAGCTACCGGTTCACCGCCGCCGCCGGGACGTCGGTGAGTCTGACCGCGACCGCCTCCGACCTGCCCGACCAGTGCGGTGTGCTGGAGCTACGCGCCCCCGACGGCAGCCCGATCACCAGCGGATGTGTGATCAATGGGGCTGGTGACATCGACCGGACGACGCTGCCGGCCGCCGGCACGTACACGGTGCTGGTGGACCCGTCCGGGGTCGCGACCGGGCAGGTCACGTTGACGCTGCGGTGATGCGGTGATCGGTGGCGGCTGGGCGACACCACACGCCGGGCGGCGCGCTGCTGAGCAGCCACCGATCGACCCCTCGGGCGGCCCGGGTCTAGGTTCTTCCCGGTTGGTATCGACGACGGGGGTACGGGGTGGGCGACGAGAAGCTCGACGATGCGGGCATCAGGGACGGGTTCGACCTGCTGGTCACCCCCGACGTCCGGTACACGCGGTTGCGGCGACGGGATCTGCGGCGGATGAGTTTGCTGTTCGTCATCTCGGGGCTGCTGTTGTCGATCACGAGTCTCGGTACGTTCTCGGCCGATGGTGGCTGGCTCCTCGCCGGGCTGTTCGGCCTCCCGTTCGGGGTGGTCTGGTTCGTCGTGGGGCTGATCAACGGCTCGGCGTACCTGCGAGGCCACGCCGAGTTGAGCGCGCCGGTGCGGTACGTGTTCACCGCGGAGGCCATCGAGTGGCACGCCGCCCATGCGACGTTGCGGTTGCCGTGGACGGCGATCAGGCACGCCGTTCGGATGCGGGAGGCGTACCGTCTGGACTGCGCAGACCAGCAGCCCCGCTACCTGTGCCGGACAACACTGACGCCGGCTGAGGACGCGCGGGTGACGGCGTACCTCGATGAGCGGTTGGCCGCGCGGCTGGCCACCGAGGCGTCCGTGCGGCCGATGCCACCGGTCGGTGCCGGCTCGTAGTCGGACCGGCCGGGCGAGGTCCGGATCCGTTGGCCGACCACCGGTGCGCCCCCATCGGTGCGAACCTACTGCCGCTTGGGGAGCAGCAACTCCTCGTGGTCGAGTTCCCGCTCCAGGACCCGCAGCTCCTCGTCCGGGAGCCGCCCGGAGTCACGCCAGCGCACCAACTCCTCGCGCTGGGCGTCGAGCGCGGTACGGCGGACCCGCAGCGCCGTCTCGTACTGCGGTGACGTGGGGATCTCCGACGATCCACTCTGTTCGAGCAGGTCGAGCCGGCCGCGGTAACGCGCGAGGCGGGCCAGCAACTGGGTACGCGTGGTGTTGACGGCCACCGCGCTGTCCGGTTCGGCGGCGGCGACCTCGTCGAGACGGGCCAGAGCCGCCTCGACCGCCGCGGAGCGGGCCTCGTTGCGTACCCGGGCCTGGTCGGTTTCGTTGGCGCGCAGGCCGAGCATCCGCACGAGCGGTGCGAAGGTCAGACCCTGACCGACGAGCGTCACGAGCACGACCACGAAGGTGCAGAACAGCAGCAGGTCGCGGTCGGGAAAGGGTGACCCGTCGTCGGTGGTCAGCGGCAGGGTGAAGATCGCGGCCAGGCTGATGACGCCGCGCGTGCCGGACCAGCTCAGCGCCACCACCTCGCGGGAGGTGAGTCGGCGGGCGTTGCGGTCGGCCCGCGCGACCTGTCGGGCGGTGTTCGGCTCGTCGGCGTCGTCCTGCTCGGAGATGCCGCCGAGGCGGGTGTGCAGGGACCGGGGGAGCGACTGGGTCAGCACCAGCCACGCGGGACGCAGGAGCAGCACCACACCCACGGAAACCGCGACGGCGATGACGATCGTCGACGTGTCGTACTGGCGCAGTCCCTTGACGACCTCGGGGAGCTGCTGGCCGATCAGCAGGAAGACGAAGCCTTCGAGGAGGAAGTCGACGAGCCGCCACACCGCGCTGGTCTGGAGCCGGGCGGCCCCGGACCCGACCTGGGGCGTCTGGTGGCCGACGATCAGCCCGGCGATCACCACGGCGAGTACGCCGGAGACGTGCAACGCCTCGCCCAGCAGGTAGGCCACGAACGGTGTCGCGAGCGAGATCGCGTTGGACAGCAGCGGGTCCGCGGTGAGCGGGCGGGCCAGTCGTTTCGCCCAGGCGACGGCGACGCCGACGGCGACCCCGCCGACCGCCGCCAGCACGAACTGGGCCACGGCGGCGGGGAACGAGAACGTGCCACCGACGGCGGCGGCCACCGCGACGCTGAGCATCGTCAGCGCTGTCGCGTCGTTGAGCAGCCCCTCGCCCTGGATGATCGTGACCATCTTCGGCGGCAGGTTGACCCGGCGGCCCACCGCGAGGGCGGCCACCGGGTCGGGCGGGGCGATGGCGGCGCCGACCGCGATGCCGGCGGCCAGGGTCGCGCCCGCGACGAACAGGTGGAACCCGAGGCCGACGAGCAGCCCGGTGAGGAGCACCAGCATCACCGAGAGGCTGACCACGATGCGCAGGTTCCGGCGGATGTCCAGCAGTGAGGAGTCCAACGCCGCGCTGTAGAGCAGCGGCGGCAGCACGACCATGAGCACCAGCTCCGGGTCGAGGCCGATGTTGGGGCCGGGTAGCAGCGCGTACACGATCCCGATGAGCGGCAGCAGCGCGGCCGCCGGCAGGCCGGTACGGGACGCCACCCACCGGACGGCGACGATGACCGCCACGGCGGCGAGCACGAACAACACCATCGAATGGGCGCTCACCTGGTGACGTCCCCCCGGATCGGCGCGTGGGTCTCGGGGTCGACCCTACCCGGCACCGGACCGTACGGAATCGTCGTGGACTCGGCGCGCGAGCGTCCGGCCTTGCCCATCAATTGGTGCGCTTCTATAGTTGCGCGATCACCACATTCATGGCCGTGGTTACGCGGCCGGGTCGTCGAAGCGCTTCGACGATTCGTCGTTCAGGCCCGTCAGCCGGGTGTCGAGCCTGGCCACGCCGGTCTTGGCGCTGAATCGCGCCTGTCGTACGACATGAGGAGAATCGCATGCGGAAGTGGCGCCTTCGGCGCGGAATCACCGCGCTCGCGCTCGCCCTGCTCGCCCTGCCGACCGTCCCCGGCGCGGCACACGCCGACCCCACCTACCCGTTCCGTGACCCCAGCCTGCCCGTCCAGGTCCGGGTCGACGACCTGCTCGGCCGGCTCACGCTGGACGAGAAGATCTCCTGGCTGCACCAGTACCAGCCGGCCGTTCCCCGATTGGGCATCGGCCTGTTCAAGACCGGCACCGAGGCGCTGCACGGCGTCGCCTGGTCGACCGACATCGACAACAACGGCGCGGTGGTCAAGGCCCGCGGCACGTCCTTCCCGCAGCCGGTGGGCATGGCGAGCACCTGGAACCCCGACCTGATCCAGCGGGTCGGGTCGGCCGTGGGCGACGAGGCGCGCGGCTACCACGCGCAGAACCCGCGGGTCTGGGGTCTCAACCTCTGGGCGCCGGTGGTCAACCTGCTCCGCGACCCGCGCTGGGGTCGCAACGAGGAGGGCTACTCCGAGGACCCGCTGCTCACCGCGAAGATCTCCACCGCGTACGGCTCGGGGATGACCGGGGGCGACCCGGACCACCTCAAGAGCGCGCCGACCCTCAAGCACTACCTGGCCTACAACAACGAGGTCCGGCGCGACGTCACCTCGTCGAACGTCCCGCCGCGGGTGCTCAACGAGTACGACCGGGCCGCCTTCAAGCCGGCCATCGCGGCCGACGCGGCGACCGGCGTGATGGCCTCGTACAACCTGGTCAACGGCCGCCCGGCGACCGTGGATCCGGACCTGGCGACGGTGGTACGGAGCTGGACCGACCAGCCCCTGATGAACGTCACGGACGCCTGGGCGCCGAACAACCTCGTCGCCTCGCAGGGCTACTACCCGACCCAGGCGCAGGGGAACGCCGCGATCGTCAAGGCCGGCCTCAACAGCTTCATCACCGACGACACCAACGCCCAGCCGACCGTCAGCGCCATCAAGCAGGCCCTCGCCGACGGCCTGCTCACCGAGGCGGACATCGACGCCCGGATCGCCGAGATCCTGAGCCTGCGCTTTCGCCTCGGTGAGTTCGACCCGGGCGGCGGCCGGTACGGCGGCATCACCCCGGACGTCATCAACAGCCCGGAACACCAACGGCTGGCCCGTCAGGCCGCCGGCGAGGCGATGGTGCTGCTCAAGAACTCGCGGCAGGCGCTACCGCTGAACCCGGCCCGGACCCGCAAGGTGGCCGTGCTCGGCCCGCTCGCCGACACCCTCTACACCGACTGGTACGGCGCCGACCTGCCGTACCAGGTGACCGCGCTGGACGGCATCCGCGAGCGGTTGGGCAGTTCGGCGAGCGTCGACGGGCTCGACGGGGCGGACCGGATCGCCCTGAAGGACCCGTCCACCGGCCGGTACGTGACGGCCACCGGCACCACCGACGCGGACCCGGTCGCCGCCACCGGCGCCGACGCGTCGCTCGCGGCCCAGTTCGACAGCGTCGACTGGGGACAGAACGTGGTGACGCTGCGCAACGCCGCGAACGGCCGTTACCTCGGCTACAACTGGGGGCCGTTCGTCACCCGGGACGAGCAGCCGAACGGTTGGTACGTCCAGCAGCAGTTCACGCTGGAACCGCAGGCCGACGGGACGGTCGCGTTGCGCTACGCCGGCTACGAGACGACGGAGAGCTGGTTCGGCGTCAACACGTACGTCACGGTCGGCGACGACGGCGCGCTCAAGCTCGGGGCGTCCACCGCGGCGGACGCGACCCACTTCCAGCGTGAGGTGATCAGTAGCGGAGTCGACCGTGCCGTGGCGGCGGCGAAGGCGGCCGACACCGCCGTCCTGGTCGTCGGCAGCAACCCGTTCATCAACGGGCGCGAGGCCCACGACCGCACCTCGATGGCGTTGAGCGCGGGCCAGGAGGCGCTGGTCAAGGCCGTGACGAAGGCCAATCCGCGAACGGTGCTGGTGTTGCAGACCAGCTACCCGGTCACGATCGGGTGGGAGCAGGAGCACGTGCCGGCGATCGTGTGGACCACCCACGCGGGCGCGGAGACGGGTCACGCCGTTGCCGATGTCCTGTTCGGTGACCGCAACCCGTCCGGCAAGCTCACCCAGACCTGGTACCGCTCGGACCGGCAACTACCGCCGGACCTGCTGGAGTACGACATCATCTCGTCCGGGCAGACCTACCTCTACAGCACCGCCAAGCCGCTCTACCCGTTCGGCCACGGGCTGTCGTACACCGGGTTCCGGTACGGCCAGCTCCGCGCGGACGACCGTTCGGTCGCGGCGGACGGCACCATCACGGCCCGCGTCGACGTGACCAACACCGGTAGCCGGGCCGGCTCCGAGGTCGTCCAGCTCTACAGCCACCAACGCACCTCGCGGGTGAAGACGCCGATCCGGGCGCTCAGGTCGTTCCAGCGGGTCGACCTCGCCCCCGGGCAGACCCGCACCGTCACGCTGCGGGTGCGCGCCGCCGACCTCGCGAACTGGGACGTCACCCGGAGTCGGTGGGTGGTCGAGTCGTCCGCGTACGACCTGATGGTCGGCGCGAGCGCCACGGATGTCCGGGGCCGCACGGCGGTCACGGTCCGCGGTGAGACGATCCCGGCCCGGGACCTGACCCGGACGACCCGCGCCGAGAATTTCGACGGGTACGCGGGGGTCCGGCTCGTCGACGAGACGAAGGTACGCGGTACGGCCGTGGGCGCCACCGCAGCCGGTCAGTGGATCTCCTTCGGGAAGTCCGCCCTGCGCCCGGGCGGCCACACCTTCACGGCGCGGGTCGCCAAGGCCACGGCGGGCACCGGCACGATCCAGGTTCGGCTGGGTTCGCCCACCGGTCGACTGCTCGGTACGGCCACCGTGCCGAGCACCGGCGACGACTACCGGTACGTCAGCGTCAGTGCCGAGGTTGCCCGGGTTGCCGGGACCCACGACGTCTACCTGGTGTTCGACTCTCCACTGCGGCTGGCGGACTTCTCGCTGCGCTGATCCGGACGGCTCGGGCCGGGGTGTTGGTGTCCCTCGGCCCGAGCCGATTCCGAATTCATCGGATGATCGACGATCAAGCATTGTGCTGCTCGTCTGCTTTGCGCTTTTGATAGGCATTTAGACATAGATGGGACCCAATCTCGTATTGCATTCGTCACACGTCTGACATACGCTCCGCCCAAGACTTCGTAGCGATTGGCAAAAGAGTGTGGTCGGGCCGCACCACGCGCCCCCCGCCGATCCTTGGTGGCGTCGCTGTTCCCTGCTTGTCGCTCGATGCACGTCCCAGGCACCAACGTCGACGACAAGTGAGAGAGGACAGCACGTGAGACCAGCCGCATCCACCACCCGCACGGCACTGCTCGCGGCGGCGCTCGTCGCCGCCACGCTGCCGGCCGTGGTGATCAGTCAATCGCCCGCCTCGGCCGCGGTTCAGGAGACGTACTACGTCGCCCCGGACGGTAACGACTCCAACGCAGGCACGCAGGCGTCACCGTTCAAGACGGTGCAACGCGCGCGGGACGTCGTCCGTACTGTTAACGCGAACATGTCCGGCGACATCAACGTCTACCTGCGTGGCGGCAGATACCCGGTCACCAGCACCGTCGAGTTCGGCGCCAGCGACTCCGGCACCAACGGGTACCGGATCAGCTACGCCGCCTATCCCGGCGAGACCCCCATCCTCGACGGCGGCGTCCCGGTCACCGGCTGGACCCAGCACAGCGGCAACATCTGGAAGGCGCCGCTGGATCGCAGCACCAAGCTGCGCACGCTGTACGTCAACGACAAGCGGGCGCAGATGGCGACCAAGACCGTCAGCTCGGGCGGGTGCTACGGGACGTACAACGTCACCGCCGGTCAGGCGTCCTGGGCGTGGGAGTCGGGCTCCCAGTGCGACGGCGCGAAGTACAGCCAGAACGACTTCCCCGCCATCCCCCGCAACCAGGACGACATCGAGATCGAGACGGGCACGACCTGGACCACCGCCATCGTCGGGGTCCGCCAGGTGACCACCGACGGCTCGAACCGGGTCGCCCTGTTCCAGCAGCCGGGCGCGGCCATCGCGCAGGGCGCGTTCAACGGCAACGCCCAGGTCGGCGGCAGCCACAAACTCATGAACGCGTACGAGTTCCTGGACGCCCCCGGTGAGTTCTACTTCGACAAGGGCACCAAGACGGTCTACTACTACAAGGCCAGCTCCGAGGACATGACGAACGCGTCGGTGTACGCGCCGAACAACGTCACCACCGTGCTGCGGGTCGCCGGCACCTCGACCACCAGCCACGCGCGCAACATCACGTTCTCCGGCCTGACCGTGCAGCACTCCGACTGGAACCTGTTCAACGTCGCCGGCTCGTCCTTCAAGCAGGCGCAGCAGGGCAACCTCGGCGCGCAGGCGTACGCGAAGGGCAACTTCCACGTCTACTACTACCGCAACGTGGACGTCACGCCCGGCATCGTCCAGGTGCAGAACGCCGACGGGATCCTCCTGCAACGCAACCGGGTCCAGCACACCGGCGCCGACGGCATCAGCATGGTCAACGACGTGCAGAACTCGCAGTTGATCGGGAACTACACGAACGACGTCGCCGGCTCCGCCATCGACGTCGGCCATCCCCAGCACGTCTACATCGGAGACGGCACGTCGAGCAACCGGGAGAAGTACCTCCCGCAGGTCGAGGGGTTGCCGAAGAACATCGAGATCAAGAACAACTACCTGTACGACAGCGCGGTGCTGTTCAACGGGCACAGCCCCATCTCGGCGTACTTCGTCGACACCCTGACGATCCAGCGCAACCGGATCGAGAAGGCCCCCTGGTCGGGCATCACGATGGGCTGGGGCTGGTGGAACTTCGACGGGTCATCCGGCTCGATCGCGCCCAACCGGCCGACCACGACGGCGCGGAACAACACCATCAGCTACAACCACATCATCGACACGGTCCAGCGCCTCAGCGACACGGCGCCCATCTACACGCTGGGCAGCCAGCCCGGGACCACGATCACCAACAACTATTTCCAGGGTGTGCCCTCGGGCCACAAGTACGGACTCCACCCCGACGAGGGCTCGGCGTACATCACCTTCCGGGACAACGTCCTGAGCATCGACAAGAACGTCACCTGGATGATCAACTCCGACGACTTCGGTCGGAAGCACGATCTGAGCATCACGCAGATCTACGGCCCGATCAACAAGGTGTCGAACAAGAACCTGCCGAACAGCACGGTCGCCGACATCCTCGTCTCCTCCGACTACGTCTGGCCGGCGGCGGCGTACGGCATCGCGGCCAGCTCCGGTCTTGAGGACGCCTACCGGGACATCATCCCGGCCAGCAGGTTCTCGGTGTCCAACTACGTGCTGCCGGCCAGCACGTACGTCACCAGCGCCACGGCGACGATCCCGATCCGGAGCACCGGCGACGCCGGCAAGTCGGTCTGGCTGGCCCCGTTGGGCACGACCACCTTCACGGCCGGGGCGACGATGACCCGGGCGGCCGGTAACGCCACGTCCATCGCCGTGCCGTCGACCCAGGGCGAGTACCGCCTCTACGTCGTCGACGCCCAGGGCAACCGGTCGGCGGAGTCGATCTCCCTCGTCCGGCAGCAGAGTGGCGGCGGCACCCAGCAGGGCGGCCAGCTCGTGGGCGGCCAGTCCGGCCGCTGCGTCGAGGTCCCCAACTCCTCGACCACCAACGGCACCCAGGCGCAGCTCTGGGACTGCGGCAGCGGCACCAACCAGCGGTGGACCGCCACGTCCAGCAAGCAGCTGATGGTGTACGGCAACAAGTGCCTGGACGCGTCCGGGGCGGGCACGGCCAACGGCACCCAGGTCATCATCTGGGACTGCCACGGCGGCGCGAACCAGCAGTGGAACATCAACAGCAACGGCACCATCACGAACGGCCAGTCCGGGCTCTGTCTCGATGCCAACGGCGCGGCCAGCGCCAACGGCACGAAGATCATCCTCTGGTCGTGCAACGGCGGCGCCAACCAGCAGTGGACGCTGCGTAGCTAAGGGCCTGTTTCATAAGAACTGGCCGGCCTGCGGCGGGCCCGGACGACGACCGGCGGCGTTGCGGTTTCGTCCGGATACAACACCGGTATCCGGACGAAACCGCGCCTTGCCGGATCGCCGCCCGGACTCCGCCTCGGCTCGACCGCCCTTATGAAACTGGCCCTAGGCGATCGTCAGTCGGGGCCGGGCCGTTCTCCGGTCCGGCCCCGACTACTTCTGGTAGCCGTAGTTGTCGCAGGTCCTGCGCCCCAGGACGCAGTTCTTGGTGCGCTTGTTCATGGTGTTGACGTCCCACACCACGAACGCGTCGCCGTGCATCGACGAGGCGCTCTTGCCCGCCTTGTCGGAGGAGAGGTAGTAGCCCGCCGGGGTGCCCTTGGCCGGGTACTGGATGTCGAAGGTGATCGCCGGGATCCGAACCGGGTGGCCGGGCGGGCAGGTACCGCCGCTGCCGTACGCCACATGGTCCTTGTGGTTGGGGCTGTCCAGGTGCTTGCCGTCCCAGCAGTCCGGGAACTGCAGCATGAAGTGCAGCGTGGCGGTCCCGCCGCAGATCGGCCAGTTGCCGTTGGTGCTGCGGGCGACGCCGTCGAGGTCGCCGGGACCGTAGAAGGCGCAGTAGAACTGGCCGGTCGCGCCGCGCGGTGTCGGCTGCTTCTTCTTGGCATCCCCGGAGATCATGCGCAGGCCGTTGGGCATGGGCATCTGGCCGTTCGAGTTCTTCGCGAGCGAGCGGTAGTAGACCCGGAAGCCGGTGGTCTCGACCGGCTTACCGGTCGCGTTGTCGTAGAGCGTGGGCACCCAGTACGCGGAGTGATCCTGGATCGGCTTGCAGGACGTGGCCGTGAACTTCGTCAGGTCTCCGGCGACGGTGTTCGCGTCGACGGCCTTGTTGCCGACGAAGGAGTGCATGTGTGACGCGCCCGGGAGGCCGGGGGCGACGATCGGGTCGTCCGGCAGTCGGTGGCTGTACTGGCAGTCCGCCCGGAACTCCGGCAGGTCGCCGACACCGGCCGGGGCGGGGTCGATCTTCAGCGCCTGGTACGCGTCGGCCTGCGCCTTCCAGGCCGCCCGGTCGATCGGAACCCAGCCGGTGGTGGGAACCTTCGGTGCGGCAGCGGCCGACGGCGTCGCGCCGGTCGACGGAGTCGCGGAGACCGAAGGTGTCGCCGGGGCCGACACCGCCGTTCCGGACGACTCCGGCTGCCCGGCCGACGGCGACGGGTACTCGGCGGCGTTGGCCGCGTTTGACGGCTCGGACTGCGCGGCGCCGTTGCCCAGGTACACGGCGCCGGCCGCGACGACGAGCACGACGGCCGCGCCCGCGGCGACGCTCAGTCTCTTGTGGGTGGCCCACCCCGGGGGACGATGACGGGACGGCGGCGGGCCTTCGTACGACACGGGTCACTCCCAACGAACACACGACAGGCTGACCCGAACGGTCACGGCCGCCGTATGGTAGGCATTCGCCGCGCGTGCCGGACAGGGTCTTTAAACACTCTTAATCAAGCCGGTCCGGGCGTACGTCTGGACGAAAAATGGGTAATGGTGAGCGATGAAGTCGACCTGGAAGCCCCACGAGAAGCACGGCGGCCTGACCGACAAGGACAAGCGCGAGCTGCCGGAGACCGTCTTCGCCTTCCCCGGCAAGCGCAAGGAGCCGATGACCGACGCCAGCCACGTCCGCAACGCCATCGCCCGCTTCGACCAGGTGCAGGGCGTCACCGACGCGGACCGCGACCTGGCCTTCCAGAACATCCTCGCCGCCGCCAAGCACTACGGCGTGGACGTCGCCGAGACGAACTGGAAGCAACTCGGCAAACTGCCGCACACGCCCAACCCGGCGCACTGAACGCGGACCGGGGATGGGTTGCGAGGTCGGTTCGCGCACGTGTTAGCGTGCTCGTCGTTGTCAGCGAGCGCCGCTAGCTCAACTGGCAGAGCAGCGGACTCTTAATCCGCGGGTTCGGGGTTCGAGTCCCTGGCGGCGCACCAACGAGATAGGCCCTGACCTGGTGGTTCACACTGGGTCGGGGCCTTGTTCGTGTCCGGCCGTGGCGGGTGGTCAGGAGCATCGGGGGCGGTAACGGTGGGATGCGGCGGGCTGCTCTAGGACACCGCTCCGTGGCTGCTGCGCACGATGGTCGGGTGGTCGGGGGCTGCGGCAGTCGGCGGTTCTTGATCGGTTCGGGGGGCGAATCCCGAATGGGCTCGGAGCCGAGGTCCGGCGATCTAGGGCAGAACGCGGTAGCCGGGCCGCAGTAAGGGGTGTAGGAGCCGCAATGCATTCGGCGCCCTGAGGGGCAACGTCGGCCATATGAAGCAACTGCCCCTGCCCGAATTGAGTCCGTTCGCTGAGGCGACAAACGTGGCCGACGAGCGCTCGGGCGATTAACGCAACAGGCTGCTCAGCTACCGAGCACCGCCGACTAGAAACGGCAGGAACGCGATGTGCATCTCGCGGGCAGGGTCACCGTTCGCGTGGACCACGAAGTCGTACCGCTCGTCCGAGGCGGTCGAGCCACGCCGCTTGAAGTTCGGATGCGCCTCGAACGCCGCGACGGCCTTGCCGATCACGCTGGTGACGTCGCGGTCCCGGATGAACAGCAACAACGCGGCCTTGGTGTCGCGCCAGGTCAGGTAGCCCAAGAGTTGATCGATCGTGTCCGTAATCTTGGTGGCGCCGTCCTTGGGTCCGAAGATCTTGCACTCCCCGATGAACACGTTGGCGTCCTTCTCGCGGATAAGGATGTCGGTCTTGCCGCCGCAGTTAAATAGTTCGCCGCCAGCTCTGCCCTCGAATTGAGCGTTCAAGAGGATCAGCAGCAGATCACGGATGAGTTCTTCGCCGAGCTTTTCGGTCAGCGATGGACTGCGCTCGAACGCGTTACGCGCGTTACGCAGGACCGCGAGTGCATCTTCGTAGCTTGCTTTTTCAAGGGCCGGCTCGGGCTCAAAGGGATTAGCCTGGGCCCGGCTCGACTGCGTCGTGCGGGTGACGAGGCGACGCCGCTGTACCGGCAGTGCGTAGACGTTGGCGTCAGCCCGCCGCCGGATCGGAATGCCGATACTGGCATGGACTTGCCGCGCCGCGAGCAGTCGTGCGCGGCGTTGGGCCACCCATTGCGGCATCTGGTTAAGTAGGTTGCTGTTATGGGCGTTGATGTCAGTGCGAGCGAAGCCCAGACCCTTCTCGATGCGATCGATTCGTGTGCGAAACCACTGTCTGACTGCCTCCGGATCGGGGCGGGTTCCCTCCCAGACGATCACCAGCTCGCTGGCCTTCTCGTCGACCTTAGCCTCTATCGGCGCAATGAAGTACTGACTTGCTTTCATCGTGAACGGAGCCGGGTGGCCGCTGAAGGGGATCCGGACTGTGTACTGAACGACTCGTTCGCGTACGCGCTCTCCGAACATATTGACCACCGAGCGCTCAGCCTCGGTGGGCCTCTCGTCCATGTACCACTCGTCCGGATGCAGCGCCGGGCATTCGACGGCGCCGACGGCGACGAGCTCGGTGATGAGGTCGGCGTCGGTGCGCGCCAGGAAGTCGTCATCGTTCCAGGCGTTCAGGGCGTCCATGACCTGCTTGAGGTTGGTGCCCAGGTCTGCCGCTAATTCGCGGCCGTTGAATAGATGGTTGCTCGCCACCCGGCTACTTTACGGGGCAGGTCTGACATCTTCTCTGGTCGACTGCTGCAAGCTCGTGCGGCTGGCATTTTTTTGCGTGCAGTTGTTCGCATACGTCCCATCTGATGCTGCGCGAGGCTGGGGTTCTGACGAACTCTCCTATCGTAGTCAGTCGCTACGATGTTGGTCATGCCTGACTGGGGAAATGCTCCTGAATGGGTGGCCGCAGCGATCGCGGCCGCCGCTGCACTGTTCGCGTGGCGTTCGTATGTGGCCTCGGCAGAGTCAGCAGCGACGGCTGCGAAGCTGCTCCAGCAGCAGCAAGCGCCGCAGTTCACTGCTGAGGTGGAGAACCCTAACGGTGATGAGACCGGCCACCATGGTTGGCACAGGCTGATGATTGGCGTCGCAGCGTCGCCAGCTGGCCCACTTGATGAGCTGCGAGTCGATCTGCTAACCGATGGCGTCTCGTTCACCCCCGGCATCAACGGAGTCGAGCCGGGGGAGCCGCGGTTCACTGCGGTGCATGCGTACGAAGGGGTCAAGCCGGCCGGGCTGGATGTCGGCGACCGGGCACATTGGCGGGTGGAGTTCGCGGAGAGCGATGCTGGTATGCCTACCCTCGATCAGGTCGAGATCCGCGTAACGGCGACTCGCGGCGGACACAGCTGGACCAGCAAGTTGCACGCGGACGTCGCAGCGTGCCGGACAGAGCGGGAAGCGCTGCGAAGTTGGCGTCGTTCGGATCGGAGCTGAAAACACCAGTCCGGGTCGCGAAACTACAAGCGCCTCGCCCTACCGAGGCGCTCATCTGCCGCAGATCGCGTGGGCTCGCTCCGTGCGCGGTGCGGCCGTCCGCGAGGCTGGCGAGATGGCGTTGTGGGTTCAGGTACGCGAGCGGGCACCGACGGAGGGAGCGGCTGCCGATGGCGCTGATGGTGTCGGCCCTACCTGAATGCCCCCCGCTGGACAGACGTGCTGTAGCTGATCTGCGTCGCCCGGCCTGCCCTACGCTGACATCATGAGTAAACGGGGCGTGAACCAAACTCCAGCGCTCGCCCTACCTGGCGGGCGCTGATGGAACGGCAGACCGAAGTGCCGACTCACGTGCTCTCAGACGAAGTCCGTGCTCACGTGGCGACGCTGTGGCGATACCACGACATGCACCACGAGCTACGCCCGTGCGACGTGGGCATCGGGCTGGGCAGCCATGACCTCGGCGTTGCAGTGGTCGCATCGCGCCTGTTTCAAGCAGGCCTGTTCCCATGGATTGTTTTCACCGGTGCGAACGCCCCGACCACGGTCGAAAGGTTCCCGCGTGGAGAGGCGGTGCACTACCGCGAGTACGCCGTCGAGCAGGGTGTGCCCCCGGAGGCGGTTCTCGTGGAGCCGCGTGCCACGAACACCGCCGAGAACCTCGAATTCTCCCGTGCGCTCCTGGCCGAACGCCAGATCCCGGTGAAGTCGGTGCTGATCATGTCGCGGCCCTACCAACAGCGTCGGGCCTACGCCACCTGCAGGCTGATCTGGCCGGAGGTCGATGTGGTGTGCGCCTCAAACCCGCTCGAGCTGGACGACTACGTGCGCAGCATCGGCGACCCGCGGCGGGTGGTGGACATGCTGGTGGGCGACACGCAGCGGATCGAGGTGTACGCCGAGCGCGGGTTCGCTATCCCCCAGGAGATGCCGGACGAGGTGCGGGCGGCCTTCGAGCGCCTGGTGGCGGCTGGCTACACGAGCCGGTTGATCTGAGCCCAGCTACCAGCGGGGGCCTCCCGTCCGGACGCCCATTCGGTCGCTGAGTTCGACGGCCAGTCGTGGTGGCCGGGGGCGGGTGAGGATGTCTCGGACGAGGTCGCGGGAGAGCTGGTGGTAGCGCACCTGGTCGGGCCCGAGGGTCTCGGCGTCTAGGAGCGCGGCGAGCGCGTCGTCGATGCGGTTCCACCGGGCGAGGGCTCGGGCGGTTTCGATGGCGTGGCGAACCTGCCGCTCGACGGGCACGGTGCTGGTGTCGAGTGGGGCGCCGATGGCGATGGCGCGTTGCACATCGCCGAGTTCCATCGCCACGGTCGTCTTGTGGATCGATACGTTGGTCGGCCCGAACGCGGTCCACACGTGGTTGCCGTCGGCGCCGAGCCGCTGTGCGGCGGTATCGGCTTCGTTGATATGGGTGTCGGCGGAGGCGCGGTCGTCGTCTCGGGCGGCGGCGAGCGCGCAGACGAGGTGCAGGCTGCCGTAGACCGACAGCAGCTGCGGAGTCGGCCTGACGAGCCGGGGTTCCAGGAACCGCGCCGCCGTGGCGGCGAGGCCCAGGGCTTGGGCGTACTCCCCGATGGAGGCGAGCGAGTGCGCGGCGGAGCGGCTGAGTGAGCCGATGACGACGTGGTCGTGGCTGGCGTTGGCGGCGGCCAAGCCCCGGCTGGCGGCGGTCCACGCGAGGTCACCTTCGCCGAGCTTGGTGAGGAACAACGCGGCGAGCTGGTGGGCGTAGGCGGTCATCGCGTGCGCTCGCTGGCCATCGTCTCCGTCGTACGCCTCGGTGGCGGTGAGGCAGTCGTGGATGAGGTAGGGCAGCCGGCGGGCGAGGGTGCCGTATCGCGAGTGCTGGTAGGCGGTCCAGATCTCGGCGACGTCGTTCTCGATCTCGCGGAGGGCGGGGGCCTCGACGTCCCCCGTGCTGGCCAGCGTCGGCGCGAGGTGACGATAGTCGTGAAGCGCGGCCCGCAAGGCCGGGATGGTCTCGCGCCCTGAGTCGTCCGACCACTCGAACAGGCTCGGTGCATCGATCAGGTCGCCGAGGGACACGTCGAGGGCTTTGGCGATCGCGCGTATGACCGATAGCCGATCGAGGTCAGCCCGGTTCGTCTCGACCTTGCGTAACCACTCCTGGGTCTTGCCAACCAAACCGGCCAGCACCTCCTGGGAGAGCCCTCGTCGACGCCGGTAAAAGGCGACGCGCTGGCCGGTGGTCATGTCTTCCGTCATCCCTCGCACACCATCACCCTGCCCGCTGAAGACCGCCGGACCCGGTACGGATTTTCCCGGTCCTCCGTACGGACCGCCCCTACGTTCAGTTCACCCCAGATCACCGGCGCGTGTCGATGCCGGTGTCGGGGATGACTAACAGGGAGCTGCAGATGGAGGGATCGATGAGCGGCGCACCACACCACGGCTTGGGCCGCTGGCTCGGCCCGTCCTGGAACGAACTGTCTCGGTGTTCTCCCCGCCTGCGTACCGCCATGAGGGCTGCGTGGGTGGGTGATCGGCGGCCTGCTCCCAGCCGCCGTGATGCGGCGGCGGGCTCGCCATTCCCCCGGCGAGCCCGCCGCTCATCGATCCTGGCGGGGGTGGAGGCATGACGGTGTACGTATCGCGTAACGCGATAGCCAGCCAGTCCCGGCGCCCCGAGCCCAGGTGGACGTCCTCACAGGGTCAGGTGCGGCGCGCTGATCCTCCGCTGCTCACCTTCGTGTGGCGTCGGCTGTTCGAGCAGCAGGCCCGCGAGGGCGGTCGCCGGTGACCGGGCAGCAGCGCCGTCTGGCGGCGAACGGGCTCGCGCCAGCCGAGGTGGAACATCTGCCGATGCGCCCGCTGTGGCTGTGCCGCCGGTGCGGGCAGCCATGGCCCTGCGGCGCGGCGAAGCTCGCGCTCCTCGCCGAGTACCGGGAAGAGCCGGTGAGCCTGTTCCTCTACCTGGCCGGCTGCCTGCACGACGCGATCGACGACCTGCATCGGCTCAACCCGAGCGTCACAGGCAGCGCCGCCGACATGTTCGACCGGTTCCTCGGCTGGCCCGCCCGCCACACCCACGCCTACCGCGTCAGTACCACCACGGCCGCCAGCATCGAAGAGGCCTCCTCGTGAACGGCATCGGCCTCATCAACGCTACCGGCCAGCCGGCGGTCGCCGGCAGCTTCCACACCCTGGTCGTGCAGCCGACGAGCTTTTGCAACCTCGACTGCACCTACTGCTACCTGCCCGACCGGAGATCCCTCCGCCTGATGAGCAGCGCAGTCGCGCAGGCTTGCGCCGAGTCGATCGCGCAGCAGAACAGCGGCCATCCGGTGAGCGTCGTGTGGCACGGGGGCGAACCCACCGCAACACCCACCGGGTTGTTCCGGGATCTACTAGACCCATTCGAGGAGCTCCGCCGCGCGGGGATGGTGCGTCACGAGATCCAAACAAACGCGACGTTGATCAACAGGCAATGGTGCGAAGTTTTCACCGCTCATGGGTTCGAGGTCGGGGTCAGTATCGACGGACCGGGCGCGTTGAACCGGAACCGCCTCGACCGGGCCGGCAACCCGACGGACGCCCGAACCCTGCGCGGCATACAGACCCTGGCCGAGGCAGGGCTGAGGTATTCGGTGATCTGTGTTGTCACCCCGGAAACCATCGACCACGCGGAAGCCCTCATCGACTTCTTCACCGGCCTGCCCGGCTGCGAGTCGGTGGGCTTCAACATCGAAGAGCAGGAGGGCGCTGACCGGGCACCGGTGTCGGAGGACGCCGCGTACCGGTTCTGGCAGGGCCTTATCGAACGTCGCGTCGGCGGCAGCCCGCTCCGGATCCGCGACGTGGACCGGCTGGCCGACTATCTCGCCGCCACCCGCGCTGGCCGCGTCGACCACGAGCCGTACGAGCCGATCCCGACCGTCTCTTGGGATGGACAGGTGGTGCTGCTGTCACCGGAACTGCTCGGCATCACCGAGCCGCGATACGGCGACTTCATCGTCGGCAACGTCCTTCAGCAATCCATTTCCGCCATGCTTGCCGGCGCCGGCGACCTGGGCTACGTCGCCGAGTTCATTACGGCCCTCAACGGCTGTGCCGACCACTGCGCCTTCTACGACTTCTGCCGTGGCGCCCAGGCCGGCAACCGCTACTTCGAGCACGCGACGTTCACCGCCCGAGAGACGACCTACTGCCGGACCACCCGACAGGCCCTCGTTCGCGCCGCCGCGGACCACCTCACCCCTCAAGGAGTAGCACCATGACCAATGCTCTCGCGATCCTCGTCAACGCCGCACCCGAGCAACTCGCTCGCCTCGGCGTCGACCCTGAGCGGTCAGTAGCGTCGATCGACGCGGCGAAGTTCGACAACCGCCCCGCCTGGGCTAACAAGGGTAAGTTCGACAGCCGACCCGGCTGGGACAACTGGAACAAGAAGAAGTAGCCCCAACCACGGGAATGCGCGGGGTGGCGTGCCCACCCCGCGCCTACACAGGTTGAGGACACATGCGCACCACCACGATCGGCGACGTGAAGGTCCTGCTGCCGGACCTCGAACCGGACGACCTCGACATCACCGCGGACCTCGCCGGCGGCCTCACCGAGGCTCTCGTCAACGGCGCAGCGTGGCACGGCTCGCACCTTGAGGACGCCCGCATCCGCAGCAGCCTGATCACCGGCGTGGACCTGAGCGAGAGCACCTGGGAGGCCGGCAGCCTCTACGGCTGCGAAATCACCCGCACCGACTTCTCCGGCGCGACCCTGACCGGCATCACCATCGAACGCTGCGCCATTACCGGCTCCCGGTTCACCGGCACCAGGCTCACCGACGTACGCCTCAAGGACGTCCTGTTCGACGGCTGCCGCTTCGACTACGCCACCTTCCAACGCGTCACCGCCGCCGGCTCGGTCGCCTTCACCGACTGCACTCTCACCAACGGCGCGTGGTCCTCCTGCCGACTACCTCGCATCGCGCTGCGGTCATGTGACCTCGCCGGACTGGAATTGGACTCCTGCCAGCTCGACGGCACCGACCTGCGGGGCAGCCGGCTCCAGGGCCTCAAGACGCCGCTGGACAACCTGCGCGGCGTCACCCTCGGCGAGGACCAGCTTCCTGACCTCACCCAGCTGACCGTCGCCGCCCTCGACCTCAGTGTCCGCAACGACTGAAGCCGAGGAGGCATCGTGCTCGCTGAACCCACTGGCAGCCCGGACACGATCCTCGTCTGCATCCGGGGCAACTCCGGCTCCGGCAAGAGCAGCATCGCCCGCGAGCTACGACGCCGGCACGGCCGGGGCTGCGCCCTGGTCGAGCAGGACTACCTGCGCCGCATCCTGCTGCGCGAACGGGACAAGCCCGGCGGCATCGCGCCTGCGCTGATCGCGCAGACCGTTCGGTTCGCGCTTGACCACGGCTATCACGTGGTGCTGGAGGGCATCATGCACAGCAGCCGCTACCGAAGCATGTTGACCGCGCTGCGGGACGACCACCGCGGCCGGTCGCTGTTCTGCTATCTCGACGTGTCGCTGGCCGAGACCCTGCGCCGGCACCTCACTCGCCCGCAGGCCAGTGAGTTCACCGCCGAGCACATGAGCGGCTGGTACGCCGCTCATGACGTCCTGGGCTGGCCTGACGAACTCGTCCTGCCGGAGACGACCGGCCTGGACGAGGCCGTCGAGGCCATCGCCGCTGCGTCCGGGCTACCCCAGAGCGGATGCGACGACGACCTGCTGCCCGGCCGGCCGTACTCGTGAAGGTGCCCCGAACGCTCTCAGGCCTTGGCGAACCTCGTGGTGAGTCGTGCGGTTGCCTTGACCTCGTACTTCAGGTGGTAGCCGGCGGCGATCACCATCGCCTCGGCGACCTTCGCCGCGTGCTCGTGGCCCTTGACGGCGGCGTTGGCGGCCAGGTCGACCGGCTGCCCGGTGGCGAGGCTGCCGGCCAGGGCGAGCAGTCGTTGGTCGTCGGCGGACAGGTGCTCGACCGCCGGTAGCGCGAGCAGCGCCGCCCAGTCGCGGATCACCGCCACCTGGATGTCGTGGCCGTCGTCGTACTCGGGGATCTGCACGACCTCGACCAGGTCCGCGAAGCCGGGTTGGTCCGGGAACTTGGTGAAGGTCAACAGGTGTACGGCGGCCTTCTCGGTGTCGGAACGGCCGACCCAAGCGCCGGCGCGGATCAGCGTACGGAGGGCGTCGGGGCCGAACTCGGAGGTGGACATGGCAGTGCCTCCTTCGCCGAGGGAATCCTCGTGTCGAGTACAGCAGACGTCGACAAGCATGGATCCCAAGCGATTGGCGCAGCCGGGATAGGTTTGCGCGCTCCGGGTAAGCGGCGCGGATGTGTGCCCACCAGGAGTCGGCGGCTGTCGGCGAGCCGGCGGACCACCGGGAGGCCCGGTTCGACCGCCTGCGGGCGTGGGCACAACGGGCGCTGCGCTCGCGTGCCTGGCGGCTGCGTCTGTTCGGTCTGCTCGCGGTGCAGGCCGGCGTCGCCGCCGCGATCGCCTGGTTCGTGGCGTACCAGTTCTTGGACAATCCGTCCCCGGTCCTGGCGCCGACGACGGCGGTCGGCATCGTGGCGGCCTCGATGGGGTCGCGCCTGCGGCGCACCATCGAGCTGCTGGTCGGGGTGACCCTGGGGCTGGCCGTCGGCGACGTGCTGATGCCGTTCTTCGGCATCGGGTTCTGGCAGACCGGTGTGGTCGTCGTGCTGGCGATAACGGTCGCCATCCTGCTCAAGGGGGGCGGTTCGCTGCTCACCCAGGCCGGCGGCACGGCGGTGCTGATCGCGACCCTGGAGCCGCCGCTACGGGACCTGTCCGTCCCCCGCTTCGTCGACGCGGCGGTCGGGGGGCTGGTCGGGCTGGGGGTCGGTCTGCTCCTGGTGCCCATCCATCCGCAGCGGACGCTGCTGCGGCTGGCCGAGCCGGTGGTCGGGCCGGCAGCCGACATCATGCATGACCTGGCGACGGCGCTACGTAAGCGCGATCTCGGGGACGCCGAACGGAGCCTGCGCGGGTTGCGCGAGCTCGATCCCCGCCTGGCCGCTCTCAACGACGGGCTCAGCGCCGCCCAGGAGGTGACGCGGCTCGCGCCCCTGCGGTGGCGCGACCGTGACTCCTTGGCCTTCCACACCACGGCGATCCGGCACCTGGAGCGGAGCCTGCACGGTTGCCGTTCACTGTGCCGGCGACTGACCACCGCGCTGAAGGACGACGAGCCGATTCCCGAGGAGTTTCCGCAGGCTATCGACCTGCTGGCCGACGCGATGCCAACGCTGCGCCGAGCTGTCCAGGTCGGTCGGGAGCCTCAGGAGACCCGCGACCAGATCCTGGCGGGCGTCGAGCTGGTCGGGCGGGCGCAGGGAGCCGTCCGGGACTCGACCCGCCCGCACATCCATCGTCTCGGCTATTCGGGTTTGGTCGCGGTGGGGGAGTTCCGGGCGGCCGCCCACGATCTGCTGATCGCCAGCGGAATCGAGACCGTGCGGGCGGCGGCCCTGGTGCGGCAGGCGGTGGATGAGGACTACCAGGATCGAGCGGCGGAAACGGGGACGCCGAGCTCAGGCCGCCCGGAGTGAGGCGAGGATGTCGAGGTAGTGCGGGTTGGTCATGACGCCCAGCACGTTGCCGAAGGGGTCCACCACCGACGCCGTCACGAAACCAGTGTCTCCGCGAGGCGTGATCGGTTGGTACTCGGTGGCGCCCAGGGCCAGGAGCCGTTCCACGGTGGCGTCGAGGTCGTCGACGTGCCAGTGCATGACCGCCCCGCCAGGCCCGCTCGCCGCGCCCGGGGGCGCGTACCGGCGGTCGATGATGCCCAGCTCCGCCTGGTAGTCGCCGAGGCGGAACTCGGTGTAGGCGGGACGCCCGTCCGGGCCGGGTCGCGAGAAGTAGGCCTCCTGGCCCAGGAACCGGGCGTACCAGTCGGTGGCCGCCGCCACGTCGTCGGCCCAGATGTTGAGGGTGGCGAATCCGCGCAGGCTCATCCGGTGTCCTTTCGTCGATGTCGTCGAACGGTCACGCTATCGGCGGCCACCGACACCCTCGCCGGATCTCGGGGCTGCGTTCGTGTAGCGACGGGTTTCCCGGGTAGTCGCCGTCAGCCTGACGAGGGGGGTCAGTGTGCAGACGCGATATCCGGGGATCGAGGAGCACGGCCTGATCGGCGACCTGCAGACCGCCGCGCTGATCAGTAGGGACGGAACGGTCGACTGGTTCTGCGCGCCGCGCTTCGACTCGCCGAGCGTCTTCGCCGCCCTGCTCGACCGCGACAAGGGCGGGCACTTCCAACTCTCGCCCGACGAGATCGAGTATTCGAGCAAACAGCTCTACCTACCCGGCACGCCGATCCTGATCACCCGCTTCCACAGTGCCGACGGCGTGGGCGAGCTGTTGGACTTCATGCCCGTAACGGGCGAGCAGGCCACCGACCGGCACCGGCTGGTCCGGCTGGTCCGGATGGTTCGGGGAAGCATGCGGTTCCGCTTCGACTGCCGGCCCCGGTTCAACTACGGGCGCGACCCGTACGAGTTGGAGGTCCATCCGGAGGGCGACGTCTTTCGCAGCTCGACCCTCTCGCTCACCCTGACTGCGTTCAAGGACGCGAAACGGCTTGTCGACAACGGGGCGATCCACCGGGACGCGGAGGGCGTCTGCGTCCGTTACGAGTTGCACGAGGGCGACATCGGTGGGGTCGTGCTGGAGACGGCCTGCCCCCACCCACCCCGGGCTCTCACCACGGAAGAGGCCTGCGAACTGCTCGCCGAAACCCGGGACTACTGGCGTCGGTGGGCCCTGCGAACCTCCTACACCGGTCGCTGGCGGGAGATGGTCGAAAGATCGGCCATGACCCTCAAGCTCATGACGTACGCCCCGACAGGCGCCCTGGTCGCCGCGCCGACGGCGGGGTTGCCGGAGCAGATCGGCGGCCCGCGGAACTGGGACTACCGCTACACCTGGATCCGCGATGCCTCGTTCTCGGTGCACGCGCTGCTCAGCGTCGGTTTCACCGATGAGGCCCAGAAATATCTGTCGTGGCTCGAAGCGCGTATCCAGGAGGCCCACGACGGCGGCCTGCCACTGCAGATCATGTACCGCATCGACGGCTCGCCGGACCTCCCCGAAGAGGTGCTGCCGCACTTGGAGGGGTATCGCGGGTCGGCGCCGGTGCGGATCGGCAACGGCGCGGCGGGCCAGCTGCAACTGGACATCTACGGCGAGGCGCTGAACTCGCTGCACCTCGCCGACCAGAGCGGGCTGATGACGTCGTACGAGGGGTGGCGCAAGACGGCCGGCCTGATGGACTGGCTCTGCGACCACTGGGACCAGCCCGAGGACGGCATCTGGGAGACCCGGTCCGGCCGGCAGGACTTCACCTACGGGCGGATGATGTGTTGGCTCGCGTTCGACCGTGCCATCCGCATCGCGCACAATCGGGGGCGTCCCGCGAGCATCACCCGGTGGGCGGACCAACGCAACGCCGTTTACGAGCAGGTCATCGCACGGGGATTCCATCCGGGACGGCAGGCCTTCGTGCAGCACTACGGGAGCGACATCACCGACGCCTCGCTGCTCGCGATGCCCGGCGTCGGCTTCATCGCGCCGAACGATCCGATGTGGCTGTCGACGTTGCGGGCGATAGACAACGAGTTGGTGTCGGACAGTCTCGTCTACCGGTACGACCCGAAAGCCTCGCCCGACGGGCTCGTCGGCTCCGAGGGCACCTTCAGCATGTGCACCTTCTGGTACGTCCAGGCTCTCGCCCAGTCCGGACGGCTCGACGACGCCCGGTTGACGTTCGAGAAGATGCTGACCTACAGCACGCCGTTGGGGCTCTACTCGGAGGAGATCGCCCCCACCGGCGAGCAGATCGGCAACTTCCCGCAGGCGTTCAGTCACCTCTCGCTGATCAGCACCGCCCATCACCTCGACGCGCTGCTCGACCGACAGCCGTGACGTGGGTGCTCAGAAGAGGGTCAGCGGCTCGACGGAGATCGGGTCGGGCAGCGGGTCGAGACCCGGCACGTGGGCGCGTACCTCGTCGTGGAACCGCCGGGCGAGCCGCGGCGCGTCGGCGTTGTCCGGCGTGTGGACGAACATGGTGGGGGAGCGCCCCTCGCGCAGCCAGCCGGCGGTGACCTCGACCCAACGCCGCCACCCCTGCACGGTCCGGGTGTCGTCGTCGCGGCCCAGGTAGCGCACGATCGGGCGGTCGGTCAGCGCGACGGACCGCAGCGGCACCCGGGGTTTCTTCATCCAGGCGTCGCGTTCGGCGTCACTCGTCGGCGGGCGGCTGAAGAACGCGGTGGTGTCGAAGGGGATCCATTCGGCCGACGCCCCGGTCAGGGTCTCCTCGAGCAGCCGGGTCGCGCGGGGCTCGGTGAAGAACGCGGGATGGCGGACCTCCACGGCGTAGCGGTGGGAAGCCGGGAGCTGCGCGAGGAACCGGCCGAGCGTGGGTACGTCGGCCGGCGCGAACGACCCCGGTAGTTGAATCCAGAGGGCGTGGACGCGTGGGCCGAGGGGCTCGATCGCGTCCAGGAAGGCGTGCAGCGGTTCGTCGGCGTTGGTGAGCCGACGTTCGTGCGTGACGACCTTGGGCAGCTTGAGGACGAATCGGAAGCCGGCGTCGGTCTGCGCCGCCCAGGATGCCACGGTGTCCTGGGTCGGGGTCGCGTAGAAGGTGGTGTTGCCCTCCACGGCGTCGCACCAACTGGCGTAGTGCCGGAGGCGTTCTCCGGACGGCAGCGAGTGCCCCGGCCACGACCGGTGACTCCACATGGCGCACCCCACGTGCAGACGCATGCCGGCCCCTCCTCCGCTGTGCGGCCGCGCCCACCCTAGCGGGCGTCTCGCGACTGATGTCGTCAACCAGTGGTTGACGGAATGCGGGCGTCAACCTATGGTTGACGCATGACCGAACCTTTCCAGATGAGCAACCCCGTCAAGCTCGACGACCTCATCCAGGCGATCAAGAAGGCGCACACCGACGCGCTCGACCAGCTCACCGACGCGGTGATCGCCGCCGACCATCTCGGTGAGGTCGCCGACCACCTGATCGGGCACTTCGTCGACCAGGCCCGGCGCTCGGGAGCGTCGTGGACCGACATCGGCCGCAGCATGGGGGTCAGCAAGCAGGCCGCCCAGAAGCGCTTCGTGGCCAAGGGCTCCACCGAGGCCGCGGCGCTCGATCCGAACGCCGGCTTCGGCCGGTTCACCCCGCGAGCCCGCAACGTGGTGATGGCCTCGCAGGAAGAGGCCCGCGCCGCCGGGAACCCCGAGATCGGCCCCGCGCACCTGGTGCTCGGGCTGCTGGCCGAGCCGGAGGGGTTGGCCGCCCGGGTGCTGGTCGGTCGGGGTGCCACCCCCGAGGCAGTGCGGGAGGCCGTCGGCGCCGTCCTACCGCCGTCGGTCGACCAGGTTCCGGACCTCATCCCGTACGACGCGCGCGGCAAGAAGGCGTTGGAGCTGACCTTCCGGGAGGCGCTGCGCCTCGGGCACAACTACATCGGCACCGAGCACATCCTGCTCGCCCTGCTGGAGCAGGAGGACGGTGCCGGCGTGCTCACCGACCTAGGCCTCGACAAGGCGGCGGTCGAAGCCGACCTGTCCGCCGCCCTCGCCGCCGCCGTCGCGCAACAGTAGGAACCGGGGTCAGGACGCCTCGGGGAAGCCGTAGCGCAGGGCGTGCTCCGGATCGGCCGGGTCGATCTGGCGTACGCCCGCGTCCGCGAGCCGCTTGTTGACCTCGTCGAGCTGCTCGCGGACCAGCCGGGCCTCCTCCTCGGTGACGCGGCCCCGGTGCGGCTTGCCGGCGTGCTCCAACGTGCCGTAGTCGATCTTTTCGGCGCTCTTGCGGGCCTTGGGCGGGCGGACCCGTTCGGCCGTCTTCAACAACTGCGCCATCGGGACGTCGGTGGCCATCGCGTCGAACTCGCTCGCGGTGAGGACGACCCGTCGGGGCTCGCCCCCGCCGTGCCGGTCGTGGATCTCGACCACCGCCACGTCAAGCGCGGCGTCGTCGATGTTCTCCACCTCGCCCGGGGTGGCGTCGAGCTGCACGGGCCCGGCGACCAGGTCCGGGTGCTCCAGGACGACGACACGAACCACCTCGTCGTCCTGCTGCAGAACGGTTCCGGTGAAGTCGGAGACGTGGATCGTCTTCTTGCCCATGCGCGGAGCTTCTCCTGTCGTAGGCCGGGTGCCGGACCTGGAAGAAATTACCCGACAGGTGTGCGAATGCCGTCGCTGGTCCTCCTGCGGTGTGTCGTCCCCGACGCTGTCCGTCGTAGCTGACGCGTCGGTGTGTTCAGCGCCGGTTGAGGCCGTGCCGGCTGGAGCTGGCCGGCAGCTCGTTCAGCGCCGCCCAGGGCAGCCCGCCCGTCGCACGGACCACCCGGTACCCCGCCTGGGTGGGGGTGCCCTCGGCGGTGCCCGCCGCTCGCCAGAGTCGCGCGGGGTGCTGGTGGAAACGGTCGTTCGGCTGAATCGGCATGCCCATACCGTGGCAGAGAAAGGTGTCCAGATAGGGAAATGCCTATGACGGTCGATGTCGCGAGCTGATTCCCGGATCTCGGGCAGCGTCCCACCCTGGCGCGATGGTCCGCCCGGTCGAGCCGCCCGGGCGTACGGTGATCACGACGTGTGGGGCGACGGGAGGTACGCATGCTGGACCGGCGGTTGCAGCTGCACCTCGCCTCCTGGCTCGGCCAGTGGCCGGCCGGACCCGGGCTGCACGTGGTCGCCTCGCGCCGGCGGGCACTGCCGGCCTGGGACGGCCGGCTGCGTCCGGCCCTCGCCGTGGACACCGGTCGGAGCGCGGTGCTCTCCGTCGCGCCGGACCGGGCCGCCGCTATCCGGGCGTTGGTCGAGCGCACGCCGGAACGGCTGCTCGCCGCGCTGCCGGAGGCTGTCGGGCACCCCGCCTTCTGCGTGCACGACGGCCCCTTCCGCTGGACTCTCTCGCCCGCGCCCCTGCCCGACGCGGGCGAGTGGGTCGCCTCGACGACCCCTGGGCTGCCGCCCTGGCTGCGGCTGTTCGACCGGCCGGTGCTCGTGGTGCGCGATGCCGACGGCGGCTACCTGGCGGGCGCCGCCATCAAGCGCCACGACGCGTACGGGCACGAGCTTGCCGTCGGCACCGCGCCGGCGGCCCGCGGCCGTGGCCTCGCACGTCGGCTGGTGGCGCAGGCGGCGCGGCGGGTCCTGGACGAGGGCGCGGTGCCGACCTACCTGCACGAGCGGGACAACCAGGCCTCGGCCCGGGTCGCGGAGGCGGCGGGTTTCCCGGACCGGGGTTGGCGGGCGTACGGGGTGTATCCGCGCTGAGGTGGGCTCAGTGCGCGGACCGTGGATCCCGGGCCGGATCCACGGTCCGCAACCTGCCCCCAGGCCCCGGTTCGCTCCGATCGGCCGTGCCACTGACACGCCGATCCGATATCGATCACGCTACGTATCGAAACTGCAAGCTGCAAGATGCGAGCAGTCGGGTCGGAGTGTCGAATTGTGGACTTGACCTGCGACGAAGCGCGGTGACGTTGGCGAGCCGATCAGTAACGCAGGGTCAACCCGCGAGGCCGAGCGCCTCCGCCGCCGCCCGTCCGTTGGCGTGGCTCGCGCCGTACGTGGTGACGAACGCCCGTGCGCCGGACGGTCGCCAAGCCCCCGGCCAGCCCATCTCCACGACGGTCACCGGATGCGCGGCGGCCAGCGCGTCGACCAGTTCCGGGCCGCCGGGCAGCCGATGCAGGTGCCGCCCGACCAGCACGATCGGCCGGTCCCCGGCCAACTCGCGGACGGCTGCCTGATCGGTCTCGCTGGCCACGACGCGGATCTCGCGTCCACCGTCGAGGTGTGGGCCGAGGCCCCACGGCACCCGGCCCTCGGCCATCGTGGACTCGGTGTGCAACTGGACCACCAGCGGCTGGTCCAGGTCGGTGAGCAGCCCCTCCACCCGCACCGCCCGGCGTGCCACCGCGTACCCCAGGTCGGGGTCGGGGTTGGCCGACGACCGGCCGGCGGCCCGGGTCCAGGCGGCGAGCGCGGCGGCGCGGCCGGCCGCCTCCTCGACCCGGGCGACCGGCAGCCGGCCGTCGGTGGTCGCCGCGGCGATCTCGGCGGCCACGCGCTCGACCAGCGCGGCGTCGACCTGCGCGCCGATGCAGAGCAGGTCGGCGCCGGCCGACAGCGCCCGTACGGCGGCCGGCCCGACGCCTCCGGCGGCCACCGCCGCGCCCTTCATCTCCAGGGCGTCGGTGATCACCGTGCCGGTGAAGCCGTACTCGGCGCGCAGCAGGTCGACCAGGACGGCCCGGCTGAAGGTCGCCGGACCGTCGCCGGTCAGCGCCGGCACCCGGATGTGCGCGGTCATCACGGCCTGCGTGCCGGCCGCGACGACCGCGGCGAACGGCGGCAGGTCGCGCTGGCGGAGCAGTTCCAGCGGTACGTCCACCGTGGGCAGCTCGTGGTGGGAGTCGGTGACCGTCGCGCCGTGTCCGGGGAAGTGCTTGGCGCAGGCGGCCACACCGGCGGCCTGGAGGCCACTGACGGCCGCGGCCGAGTGTGCGGCCACCCGCAGCGGGTCGGCGCCGAACGAGCGGGTGCCGATCACCGGGTTGTCGTCGGCGGTGTTCACGTCGACGGTGGGGGCCAGGTTGACGGTGACGCCCAGCGCGGCCAGCTCTGCGCCGATCGACTGGTAGACCCGGCGGGTGAGCGCCACGTCGCCGACCGCGCCGAGGGCGGCGTTACCGGGGTACGGGCTGCCGGTGGCGTGGGCCAGCCGGGTCACGTCGCCACCTTCCTCGTCGATGGCGATCAGCACGTCCGGCCGGCCGGCGCGCAGCGCCGCCGTGCTCGCCGCCACCTGCGCGGGGTCGTGCACGTTCGTGCCGAACAGGGTGTGCCCGGCCAGGCCGTCGGCCACCAGGTCGACCGCCCAGCGCGGCGGGACCGCTCCCGGGTACGCGGCGAGCAACGTGCCCAGCGCGAGCCGGCGCAGTCCTGGATCGAGCCCCACGAGATTTCCCCCTTCGCTTCCCGTGGATACGAACGTGTACCCGCGGTGGTCGTCGCCCTGCCGGGTTGGCCGAGCACTCTGCCTCGGGGTGACCGTTACGCTACGGCTACCCGTTCGCAGGTCGGTTTACAGTTAGCAAAGTTTACTAAAACTAGAGGACGTGGCATGAGTGCGACCCGGCTGCCCGGCACCCCCCGCCTGTTGCGGGCGCTCAACGACCGTGCGGCGCTGGAACTGCTCCTCGAGCGGGGACCGCTCACCCGGGCCCGGCTCGGCGAGCTGACCGGCCTGTCCAAGGTCACCGCCTCGCAGCTCGTCGAGCGCCTGGAGGAACGTGGCCTGGTCAGCCGGGTCGGCGAGCAGGCCGGCGGGCGAGGGCCGAACGCCCAGCTCTACGCCGTACGCGCGAGCAGCGCGCACGTCGTCGGGGTGGACGTCGGGCCGGACCGGGTGGTGGCCGCCTGCGCCGACATCACCGGCGCCGTCATCGGCCGGGTGGAGCAGTCGACGCGGGACACCGACGATCCGGTGGGCGTGGTGCACAACGCCGTGGTGCAGGCCGCCAGCAGCGCCCAGGCGCAGCTCAGCAGCGTCCGACGGATCGTGCTCGGCACGCCGGGCCTGGTCGATCCGCAGACCGGCGACATCACCTTCGCCTTCAACCTGCCGCGCTGGCACAGCGGTCTGCTGGCCGCGCTGCGGGACGACCTGCACACCCCGGTGGTCTTCGAGAACGATGTCAACCTGGCCGCGGTGGCCGAGGCGCAGTCCGGCGCCGCGCAGGGAGTGGGGGACTTCGTCCTGGTCTGGGTGGGTGCCGGTGTCGGCCTGGCGATCATGTTGGGTGGGCGGCTGCACCACGGCAGCAGCGGAGCGGCGGGCGAGATCGGCTACCTGCCGGTGCCCGGCGCGCCCATCCCACGCGATGTCTCGCGGCGCGCGAAGCCCGCCTTCCAGCAGGTGATCGGCGGTGACTCGGTGCGCTCGGTGGCCCGTGAGCACGGCTTCTCCGCGTCGGACGCCGCCGGCGCGGTGCGTGCGGCGGTCGAGGCCGGCGCCGCCGGTGGCCCGATGCTCGACGAGTTGGCCCGCCGGCTCGCGCTCGGCGTGGCCAGCACCTGCGTGGTGCTCGACCCACCGTTGGTCGTGCTGGCCGGCGAGGTCGGCCAGGCCGGCGGCACGGCGCTCGCCGACCGGGTGCAGCGGGAGGTCGCCGCGATCACCCTGGTCCGGCCGCGGGTGGTGCCCACCGGCCTCACCGAGGAGCCGATCCTGCGGGGTGCCCTGCGTACCGCGTTGAACGCCGTCCGTGACGAGGTGTTCGGCTCCACCGTCGGCTGAGCCCGCTGCGGCGGTCATGTGAAGGAATATTTCACCGCTGGCCGCCCGGCTGCAAGCTCTTGCCACCGGGCGGCCATTGCCACCTCAGTTCAGATCACGGCGGCGGAAGGCGGCGAAGGCCAACACGGTCAACCCGCCGGCGACCGCGAGCAGCACCGCCAGCGACGGTCTCCAGGTGAGGGTGTAGAAGCCCTCGCAGGACGTGCCGCTGAAGTTTCGCCGACAGAGCTGGGAATCCCAGATCCGTACCTCACCGCTGAGCCACGCCCCGACGTACGTGGAGAGCATCATCTGTTCCGGCCGCCGGGCGTCGACGATCGCCAGCACCAGCCGGGCGCCCAGCTCCCACACCACCGCGTACGCGGCGACCACTCCGAGCGCCGCCGACGTGTGCCGACCCAGCGTCGCGATGGCGAAACCCGACGCGGTGGCCAGCAGCACCAGCACCAGGCCACGGCCGTGGATGGCGCCCAGCGAGCTCCAGAAGTCACCGTCGAGCCGACCGGCAAGCCCGGCGGTCTGCCCGATCACCCAGAAGGTGGCCAGGTAGGCCACCGAGGCCACCACCGCCAGCGCCAACATGGCAGCCAGCAGGGTGCCCAGCTTCGTGCCCAGCACCGTCAGCCGGCGTGGCCGCCACAGCAGCAGGTTCACCACCCCACCGGAGTTCAGGTCCGCCCCGATGTACGAGGCGCCGACCAGGAAACCGAACAGCACCAGGAACGCGATGAGGAAGAACAGCAGCGGTTTGGCCTGCTCGGCGAAGTTGAACACCCCCGACAGGTAGTCGGACGCGATCGGCAACCGGTCCTGCTGGGCCGGGTCCATGTCGGAACAGTCGGCGGGCAGGTAGTCCTGGGTGTCGGGGGTCGAGATCCCGTCCCGCCGGGCCAGGCACTGCTGGTAGCTGACCTCCATGCTCCGCCGCGCCTCGATGGCCTGCTGCCGCGCCGAGGAGAGTTCCTGGGCGCTCGGCTGATGCGACCCGGCCAGCGTGGTCGCGGCCGTGATGCCGAACGCCAGCACCAGCAGGACGATCATGAGCTGCACGAAGCGGCGTGCGGAGAGGCGCTCCAACTCGGCCCGGACCAGGTTCACGCGTCCACTCCCCGTACGTCGAGATCGATCACCGGCGCGCCGTCGGCGTCGATTGGTCGTGCCGCCTCGTCGACCTGGCGGGGCACCGAGGGGTGCTTCCCGGCCCCGGTCAGCTCCAGGAAGACGCTCTCCAGGTCGGGTCGCAGCGGCGTCAGCTCGGCGACCCACAGCTCCTGTTCACCGAGGACGCGGCTGATGATCGTCGGGTCGGTCGCTCCGCTCACCACCAGCGTCTCGCCCTCGACGGCGGTCGTCAGCTCCGCCGCACGCAGCACGTCGGCGGCGCGCTCGGGCTCGGCCACCCGGACCAGGAACTCGTGCCGGTCGTGACCCGCCAGCACCTCGTCCACCCGGCCGGCCGCCACCCGCCGCCCCTGCGAGATGATCGTGACGTGGTCGCAGATCAGTTGGATCTCGCCCAGGATGTGGCTCGACACCAGCACGGTCACCCCCGCCGCGGCGAGTGACCGCATCAGGTCGCGCATCTCGCGGATGCCCGCCGGATCGAGGCCGTTCGCCGGCTCGTCGAGGATGAGCAGACGCGGATCCTTCAGCAGCGCGGACGCCACCGCGAGGCGCTGCTTCATGCCCAGCGAGTAGCCCTTCACCCGCTCGTCGCCCCGGTCGCGCAGGCCCACCAGCTCCAGCGTCTCGTCCACCCGCGAGATCGGCACCCCGCCGGCGCGGGCCAGCAGTCGCAGCGTACGACGACCCGTGAAGTTGCCGAAGAACTGCGGACTCTCCACGATGGCGCCGACCTGCCCCGCCACCCGGGGCAGCAGCTCCGGCGACGGCTGGCCGAACACCGTCATCCGGCCGCTGTCGGCGCGGACCAGCCCGAGCAGGGCGCGCAACGTGGTGGTCTTACCCGAGCCGTTGGGCCCCAGGAAACCGTGGATCTGGCCGGCCTCGACCAGCAGGTCGAACCCGTCGACCGCCACCCTCCTGCCGTTGCGCAGACTGCGGAAGGTCTTGCGCAGACCCTCGATCTCGATGACCGCGCTCATCCGCGCGGCGCCAAACCTCGACCGGGCATGGGCCGTCCCTGGGGTGTGGTGATCAACGACACGGTGCCTCACCCTATGGCCAGAGCGCCGCCCGTGGGGGGCACGCCACTCCTGCGTGGTTGGATGGTCGGGTGACTGGTGACCTGATCCCCGGCGCTGCCGGCGCCGCGCCTGCCGCCGCACCCGTGGACCCGGATCTGGTGGTCAGCCTCGACAGCGTGGGCGTACGCCGCTCCGACAACGCCCTGTTGCAGGACCTGACCTGGCGCGTCGAGCTGGACGAGCGCTGGGTGGTGCTCGGCCCCAACGGCGCGGGCAAAACCACCCTGCTCAACCTGGCCGCCGGCCGGCTGCACCCCACCACCGGCGTCGCGTACGTCCTCGGTGAGCGGATCGGCCGCACCGACATCAACGAGCTGCAGACCCGCATCGGGCTCACCACGGCCGCGCTCGCCGCGCGGGTGCCCGCCGACGAGCAGGTCAGCGACGTGGTGGTCACCGCAGCCTGGTCGGTGGTCGGACGCTGGCGGGAGAGCTACGAGCACGGCGATGTGGCGCGGGCCAGGGCGCTGCTCAGCCAGCTCGGCGTCGGCAACCTCGCCGAGCGCCGCTACGGCACCCTCTCCGACGGCGAACGCAAGCGCGTCCAGATCGCCCGGGCGCTGATGACCGACCCGGAGCTGCTGCTGCTCGACGAGCCCACCGCCGGGCTCGACCTCGGTGGCCGCGAGGACCTGGTCGGCCGGCTGGCCGAGCTGGCGTACGACCCGGACGCCCCCGCCATGGTGCTCGTCACCCACCACGTGGAGGAGATCCCGCCCGGGTTCACCCACGCGCTGCTGCTGCGCGAGGGCGCGGTCGTCGCCCAGGGCCTCCTGGCCGAGACGTTGACCGGCGACAACCTCTCCAAGACCTTCGGTCTGCCGTTGGTGGTCGAGCGCTCCGGCGACCGCTACACCGCGCGCGCCGCCTGAGCGGGTGACCATGTCGCCGACGCGGGTGGTGGTGGGCAGCGCCAACATGGACCTGGTCGCGATGGCCCCCGCGCTGCCCCGGCCGGGCCAGACCATGCTCGGCACCGACTTCGTGATGGTGCCCGGCGGCAAGGGCGCCAACCAGGCCATCGCCGCCGTCCGGGCCGGCGCCTCCTGCACCTTCCTGGGCGCGATCGGCTCCGACGCGTTCGGCGTGACGCTCCGCGCCCGCATCACGGCGGCCGGCGTGGACACCGGTCACCTGCGGGTGGCGTACGGCACGTCCGGCGTGGCGCTCGTGATGGTGAACGGCCAGGGGGAGAACGCCATCGTCGTCACCCCCGGCGCGAACGACGCGCTGGTCGGCCTCACCGAGGAGGAGTTGGTCGCGGTACGCGAGGCGGACGTCCTGGTCGCCCAGTTGGAGATCCCGGTGCGCACGGTGACCGCCGCGGCGCTGGCCGCCCGCGCCGCCGGCACCCGGGTCGTCCTCAACGCCGCACCGGCCCGGGACCTTCCTCCGGAACTGTTCGAAGCCGTGGATTTGCTCGTCGTCAACGAGGGTGAGGCGCAGGCGTTCACCGGCCGGGGCCGGGACTACCCGAGGGCGCTGCTCGACCTGGTGCCCCGCGCGGTACTCACCCTCGGTGACGCGGGGGCCTGGTACGTCGACCGGGAGGGCGTCGAGGTGCACGTGCCCGCCGTCAGAGTTGACGTGGTCGACTCCACGGCGGCCGGCGACGCGTTCACCGCCGCGCTGGCGGTCGGCTGGGGCGAGGGACGGGACGTCGTCGACGCCGTACGCTGGGCGGCGGCGGCCGGCGCGGCCTGCGTACGCAAGCTCGGCGCCTCGGTGGCACTGCCGCAGCGGGCCGAGATCGACGCGCTGTACGGGCCGGGCTGACCGCCCTTCCCGCGCGGTCAGTCGACCGGTTCGTCGCTCAGTTTCTCGCCCCGTCGGCGCAGCATGCCGAGGCCGGGGATGCCGGCCACGGCGAGCTTGAGGTCACGGGTGACATCGAGCAGGTCGTGCAGGTCGGGCCCGACCCGGTCCAGGGTCGCGAGGATCGGCAGGATGTCGGCGGTCAGGTGCTCCTTGAGCTTGGGCAACTCGTCGATCAGGTGGATCGCCGCCGTGATCTCCTCGTGGCTCAACTCCGCCACGAACCTGTCGGCCATCGGCGCGGCCCGGCGCAGCGCCGGCTCGTACGCCGCCAGCAGTTCGGCCGCCGTGGCCGCGGCCCGCGCGGCCGTGTCCACGGTGACCGCGGCGTTGCCGGCCACCGCGTCGGCCCCGGTGACCACCGTGCCCGCGAGGCGTGCGACCTTGTCGGCCTCGTTCACCACCACGGCGGCTGCGGCGGCCACCTCGGTGGCCGTGTCGACGGCGGTGGTCGCGGCGGCGCTGATCACCGCCACCTCACGGACCGCCGTCTCGGCGTCGGTGAGCACCCCATCGGTCCGGTCCAGGGTCGTCTCGATCCGATCGACCACGCCGTTGATCCTGGCCAGCAGCGCTTCCACCCCGTCCAGCACCGCGAACGCGCGGGCGGGCACGGCGGCGAACGAGGCAGCCGAGCCGAGCGCCTGGTCGAGGGCGGAGCGGGTCAGGCCGACCACCGCGGTTGGTGTGGGGAGGGGGAGCGCCATGGGGTCAAGTGTGCGTCGGTCCTGCCACAACCGCTCGTTCGCGGCTGTCGGCCCGGTCCGGGACGGGGTGCTCGGCGGTAGGGTGCCGGCATGTCGGCCGTACCGCCGCGCCACCCACCGAGCACCCGGACCGCCGTCCTGCTCGCCGTCCTCGCGGCGGTCACCGCCGCGCTCGGCACGGCGGTGCTGGTACGCGCCGACGCCGGCCTCACCGTGCGGCAGATCACCGTCGACGGGGTGCCGATGACCGAGGTACGCGCCGGCCCGCCGAACCCGGACGTCCGGCGACCCGGCGTGGTGATCGCACACGGCTTCGCCGGCTCGGCACGGCTGATGCGTCCGATCGCCGACACCGTCGCCCGTCGCGGAGCGGTCGCGCTGGTGTTCGACTTCGCCGGGCACGGTGCCAACCCGGCCCGACTCGGCACCGGCATGTCGCCCCCGACGCTCGCCGCCGACCTGGACATCGCCGTCGGACACCTGCGTTCCCAACCGGACGTGGACCCGACCCAGATCATGCTGGTCGGCCACTCGATGGGCGCCGGCGCGGTGACCCGCTACGCGGCCGGGCATCCCGAGATCGCCCGGACCGTGGCGATATCGCTGCCCGAGGCCGGCGAGCTGCCCCCCGGTCGGCCGACCGACCTGCTGCTGATCGTGGGCGGCGCGGAGTTCCCGGGGTTCCGCCGAGCAGCCGACGACGCCGCACGGCGGGGCGCGACGGTGGGTCGCCGACCCGCCGTCGTGGTGCCGGGGGTGGAGCACATCTCGGTGCTCTTCGCCCCGCGTACCCACGAGGAGATCGCCCGCTGGCTGCCCAGTGTGGACGGGGACGCCCCACCCCGTCCGTTCGCCCGTCTCATCGGCGCGGCGCTGCTCGTGGTCGCGTTCGCCGTCGGACTGGTCCCGCTGGCCGCGCTGCTCCTGGGCCGGCGGGCCGCCGTGACGCTCGCACCGGCACGGCCGCCTGCCGTGACGCTCTCGCCGGCGCACTCCGCCGGGCGGCGGACGGCGGGGGGATCGGCGTCGGCGCTGCGGGTTCCCGTCCTGTTCGGGCTGGCCGTCCTCGCCAGCGGGCTCGCTGCGGCCGTCGCGGCGATCCTGCCGACCAACCGCCTGCCGCTCGCGGTCGGCGGTTACGTCAGCGGATTCCTACTGGTCACCGGCATCCTGACGGTCGGCGGTCAACGCTGGCTACCCGCCGCGACACGCGTGCCGGAGATCGCCGACGAGCCGGTCGGCAGCCGGACACCGATACGGATCACCGGCGCGGTGCTGGCGCTGACGGCGTACGCGATTCTCGCCGTGGCGCTGCCGATCCACCTCGGGCTGACCTCGGCGCTGCCGGTCGGCGCCCGCTGGTGGCTCCTTCCGCTGGTCATGGGCGCGTGCCTGCTGTTCCTGCTCGGCGTCGAGCTGGTGGCGGTCGGCCGGACGTGGCGGCGTCTGCTCGTCGTCGCGGTCACCGTGGTGGTGCTGAGCACGTCGGCGGTGGTCGGCCTGGCGCCCGGGTTCGTGCTACTGGTGGTAACGCTGTTCGCCGTGCTGCTCGGCTGGCACGTGCTGTGGGCCGCCGTCCTGCGTCGCTACGCGTCACCGCGTTGGCTGCCGGCCGTCGTGGGCGCGGCCCTGCTGGGCTGGCCGATCGCCACCACCCTGCCGCTGACGTGACCGGCGGCTGGGCTCTATCGAGTGGCGCGTGCGACGCGCAGCGCCCACCAGATCAGTGGTACCTGTAGAGGCACCCGACCGTAGGCGATCGCCCGTCTCGTCGGCCGGCGGTGTCGCCAGTCCACGGCCATCTTCACGTTGGCCGGCAGGACGGCGACGAACAGCGCGGCGGCGGCTCGACCGCCGGCCCGTCGGCTGGCCGGGTGCGCGACCGCTGCCGCCACCGTCAGTTCCGCGACGCCGCTGGCGTACGTCCAGAGGCGGGCGGGACCGGGCAGCGTACGAGGCACGATCGGGTCGTAGTAGCCGGGGCGCAGCAGGTGGGTGACGCCCGCCGCGGCGAGCAGCCCGGCCAGGGCGACGGCCTCGCCGTGTCGGCTGGTCATCGATGGTCCCCCTGCTGTTCGACGGCGCGCTGCACCGCCCGGTAGATCTGCCCGAACCGTAGCGCGTCCGGCGTACGCAGGAGCAGGTGTTCCTGACCGTGGTGCTGGACCCACAGTTCGTGCACGTGGCTGCCGCGCTCGTAGGAGCGGTCCAGCCAGCCGAGGGGGATCTCCAGGAAGGGCGCCAACGCCAGCGCCCCCACCGCGCAGGCGGCGAGGATGATCAGCGCCAACTGCCAGTTGCCCCGGTCCTGGGCCGACCACGCCAGCGACACCACGCAGACCAGCGCGACGAGGGGCGGCAGCGACAGCAGCAGGACCAGCACACCGCGACCCAGCACCCGGCCGCGTACGGCGAGCGTCTTCGGCCCCCGTTGGTGCCAGACGAACGTCACGTCGGGCAGGGCGATCACCTGACCGCCCGCCCGGATCGACTCGGATGTCACCTGCACCGCGTCGTCCCGGTAATAGAGGGTCATCACTAAGCCTAACCACCCGCAGGCAAACCCGCGCCTCCTGCGCCCGTCCCGCCTCGCGCTGCCCTCCGCCCGTCCCGCCTCGTCGATCTTGCACTTTCTGTTGTGACATAAAGGGCATGAACGCCCATATTGACAACAGGAAGTGCAAGATCGGCGGGAGAGCGGCGGAGGGCGCCCGCGCGGGGTGGGCTAGCGGCGGGCGGCGGGGCGGACGGGCTGGCTGGCCTCCATGGCCCGCTGGACCGCCCGGTAGATCTGGCCGAAGCGCAGCGCGTCGCGGGTGTGCAGCAGGCGCACCGGCTGGCCCCGCCAGCGGGCCCAGATCTCCAGTTGGCGACTGCCCCTGGCGTACGAACGGTCCAGGTGCTCGAAGAGGAAGTCGGCGACCGGGCCGACGGCCAGCCCGACCAGCACCGAGGCGCCCACGATCGCGATCGTGACGGTGGGTGAGCGGTGCAGCCAGACGGCCACGCCGATGCCGATCACCGCAGCGACCAGTGGACCGGCCAGGGCGGCGCCGATCGCGCCCCGGCCGGCGAGCACCCGCCAGGAGCGGCTGCCACGGCGGTGCCAGACCATGGTGATCTCGGCCAGGGGGTAGCTGCGCCCGTCGACCTGGACGGCGGTGGAGGTGACCCGTACCGACCTGTCGTCGTAGAAAGTGATCATGGCTGGACTCCCGCCCGCGGGGCTGACACCACACTACTTACCCCAACGACCCGGGTCGTAAGGTTGGCACGCGACTTCGACGAGGAAGTGAGGGCAGCGTGGGCGAGTTCGTTCGGCTGGAGACCAGGGACGGCATCGGCACCATCCGGCTGGAGCGGCCGCCGATGAACGCGCTCAACACGCAGGTGCAGGAGGAGTTGCGCGCCGCCGCCACGGCGGCCACCGTCGATCCCGAGGTCCGTGCCGTCATCGTGTACGGCGGGGAGAAGGTCTTCGCCGCCGGTGCGGACATCAAGCAGATGGCCGACATGTCCTACGTGGACATGGCCGACCGGGCCGCGGCCCTGTCCAGCGCGCTCGGCGCGATCGCCCGGATCCCGAAGCCGGTAGTGGCCGCGATCACCGGGTACGCGCTCGGCGGCGGCTGTGAGCTGGCGTTGGCGTGTGACTGGCGGGTGGTCGCCGAGGACGCCAAGCTCGGCCAGCCGGAGATCAAGCTGGGCGTCATTCCCGGCGCGGGCGGTACGCAGCGGCTGGCCCGTCTGGTGGGTCCGGCGCGGGCGAAGGATCTGATCATGTCCGGGCGGATGGTGGACGCCCAGGAGGCGCTGCGGATCGGTCTCGCCGACCGGGTCGTACCGGCCGCGGAGGTGTACGACGCGGCCGTCGCGCTCGTCACGCCGTACCTCAGGGGTCCTGTGCAGGCCCTGCGCGCCGCGAAGCTGGCGGTCGACGGCGGCCTCGACATGGACCTCAACTCGGGCCTGGCCTGGGAGAGTCAGCTCTTCGCGGCGCTGTTCGCGACTGACGACCGGCGCGAGGGGATGGCCGCGTTCGTCGAGAAGCGCAAGCCGGACTTCACCGGTCGCTGATCGGTCGGGCCGACGGCAAACCGAGAGCGGTTCACATTCTGCCTACCGGCCAGTAACGTGTGACGTCGGCCATCTGCGACCAAAGGAGCGGCGATGACGGAGCGGATCGAGGGTCACGGCGGCGAGTTGGCGCTCGCGGCACTGCGCGCGCACGGCGTACGGGAGATGTTCACGCTCTCCGGCGGGCACGTCTTTCCGCTCTACGACGCCGCGCACAAGACCGACTTCCCGATCTACGACGTCCGGCACGAGCAGTCGGCGGTCTTCGCGGCCGAGGCGGTGGCGAAGCTCCAGCGCCGACCCGGCCTCGCCGTGCTCACCGCCGGCCCCGGTGTCACCAACGGCATCTCCGGCATGACCAGCGCGTTCTTCAACGCCTCCCCGGTGCTGGTGCTCGGTGGTCGCGCGCCTGCCTTCCGGTGGGGCTCGGGCAGTCTCCAGGAGATGGACCACCTGCCGCTGGTCGCCCCGGTCACCAAGCACGCCGAGACGGTGTTCAGCACCGACGACATCCCGCGCGCGGTCGGGGCCGCCCTCACCGCCGCGCTCACCCCGCACCGTGGCCCGGTCTTCCTCGACTTCCCGCTGGAGACGGTCTTCTCGGTCGCCGACGCGGACCTGCCCACGCCGGCCGGCGTCGACGCGGTCGAACCCGACCCGGACGAGGTGAGCCGGGCCGCCACCCTGATCGCCGGCGCGCAGCGGCCGGTCATCATCGCCGGCTCGGACGTGTACGCCGGTAACGCCGTGGCCGCGCTGCGCGAGGCTGCCGAGGCGTTGCAGGTGCCGGTGTTCACCAACGGCATGGGCCGTGGCTCGCTGCCGCCGGAGCACCCGCTCGCCTTCGCCAAGGCCCGCCGCGCCGCGCTCTCCGGCGCCGACGTCGTCGTGGTGGTCGGCACGCCGCTGGACTTCCGGCTCAGCTTCGGCGACTTCGGTGACGCCAAGGTGGTGCACATCGTCGACGCTCCCAGCCAGCGCGCCACGCACGTGCAGCCGGCCGTGGCCCCCGCCGGTGACCTGCGGCTGATCCTCTCGGCGTTGGCCGACCACGCCGGTGACCGGGCCGACCACGCCGACTGGATCGCCGACCTGCGGGTCGCCGAGGACGCGGCGAAGGCCCGGGACGCCGCCGAGATGGCCGCCGAGACCGACCCGATCCGGCCGGCCCGGATCTACGGCGAGCTGCGCCGGGCGCTCGCCCCCGACGCCATCACCATCGGTGACGGCGGTGACTTCGTCTCGTACGCCGGGCGCTACCTGGAGCCGTCGCAGCCCGGCACCTGGCTGGACCCGGGCCCGTACGGCTGCCTGGGCACCGGCATGGGCTACGCGATGGGGGCCCGGGTCAGCCACCCGGACCGGCAGATCTGCGTGCTGATGGGCGACGGCGCGGCCGGCTTCTCGCTGATGGACGTCGAGTCGCTGGTCCGCCAGAAGCTGCCGGTGGTGATCGTCGTCGGCAACAACGGCATCTGGGGGTTGGAGAAGCACCCGATGCGGGCCATGTACGGGTACGACGTCGCCGCCGACCTCCAGCCGGAGCTGCGCTACGACACGGTGGTCAGCGCGCTGGGCGGTGCGGGGGAGACGGTCGCGAAGGCCGCCGACCTTGCGCCGGCACTGCAACGGGCCTTCGACTCCGGGGTGCCGTACCTGGTCAACGTGCTCACCGACCCGACCGACGCGTACCCCCGCTCGTCGAACCTGGCCTGAGTCGAGCCGGCAGCCGCCGTCGTCCCGCGCGGGGCGACGGCGGCGCTGTCACACCTCCGGCCGGTCGCCCTCGCGGGGCGGCTCACCGTCGCGGCGGCGCAGGTCGTCCTCACGCCGCCGCAGGTCCTCCTCCCAGCGGCGGAAGAGTTCCTGGTCCTGCTGCTTGGCGCGGTCCTGCACCGAGCGGAGGAACTCCGGATCGTCGTCGGGAGCGAGCGGGCGGCGTGGCTGCCGCTCGGCTGCGCTCGGGCCACCCGGCCACACCGTGCGGCTCGCGGTGCCGGGCTCCCGCCCGGCGACGAACCAGGCGATCGACCCGACCAGGGGGAAGAACAGGATGATCAGCACCCAGGCGATCCGGGGCAGGGCACGGATCTGACCCTCCTCGGCGGACAGGCAACTGATCAGCGCGCAGACGGCGAGGACGACCTGCGCCAGGAAGAGGAGAACGTACAGCCGGGCCATGCACCCATCATGGCGCACGGCGTCCCGTCAGCGTAGTCCGCGAACTGTCAGCAGCACGCCGAGCAGCGCGAGCCCGACCGTGCCCAGCGCGACCAGCGGCAGCGTCCGGCCGCCGGTACGGGCCGGGCCGACGCCGGTGGCCCGCGGCCAGCAGAGCACGAGCAGGCCGCCCCAGACGAGCACGGCCGCGCCGACGACGAGCGCGCCGAACGGGCCGCCGTTCGACGCCAGCCGGACCGCCAGCGCGGTCACCACGGTCAGCGTCAGCAGGGTGCGCCGCCAGGCCAGCCGGGTCCGCTCCGGTTGCAACCCCGGGTCGCGTACCGCGCTCACCGTTCCCCGATCGCCCGGACCAGGACCGCGAGGACCAGCAGGATCGCCCCCGCGCCCACGGCGAGGGCGAGGATGGCGGGGAAGCGGGAGGCGGGCAGCTCCTGACCGAGCCGGATGGCCCGTTCGGTACGCGCCCAGTGGTCCACGGCGCGGATGGCGACGGCGCCACCGAGCAGCAGCAGCGCGACCGCGATGACCTCCCGCAGGTGACTCATTGGCAGCGGCGGCAGGAACTGCGCGGCGGCCAGCCCGCCGCCGACCAGCGCGAGACCGGTGCGCAGCCAGGCGAGGAAGGTCCGCTCGTTGGCGAGGGAGAACCGGTAGTCCGGTCTCTCACCGACGGTGCGCGCCTCCGCCGGGTCGAACCATCGCCTGATCGCTTCCCACACGCTGGGAGATTATCCGCTTCCCTCGCCGCTTAGCCTGGTCAGGTGACCGATCTTGATGTGAACACGCTGCGCGCCGCCTACGACAACCAGATCCGCCCGGAGATCCCCGACCCGGTTCCGGCCGGCGTGACCGTCGAGCGGGATGGTCCGCTCGTGCGGATCATCGGGCTCGACGCCGGCGGCTTCCTCACGTACCGCGACCTGGGCGGGCTGACCGGCGACGCGTTGGACGAGCTGATCGCCCGGCAGGTGCGGTTCTTCCGTGAGCGCGGCATGTCGGTCGAGTGGAAGCTCAACGAGCACGACGAGCCGGCCGACCTGGCGGACCGGCTGCGCGCCGCCGGGTTCGTGCCGGAGGACCGGGAGACCGTCGTGGTCGGGCCGGTCGCGCCGCTCGCCGCCGCGCTGCCGGTGGTTCCCGAGGGGGTACGCCTGCGTGAGGTGACCGCCCGGGAGGACCTGGAGCGGATCGCCGCCATGGAGGAGGAGGTCTGGCGCGAGGACCGCTCGCACCTGGTGACGGGTCTGGCCAAGGAGATCGACGCCGACCCGACCTCGATCACGGTGGTGGTGGCCGAGGCGGACGGGACGGTGGTGAGCGCCGGCTGGGTGCGGTACCTGGCGAACACCGGCTTCGCCACCCTCTGGGGCGGCTCGACCCTGCCGCAGTGGCGGCGCAAGGGCATCTACCGGGCGTTGGTCAACTATCGGGCGCGGCTGGCCGAGCAGCGGGGTCGGACGCTCGTGCAGGTCGACTGTTCCGAGGACAGCCGGCCGATCCTCCAGCGACTCGGACTCGTAGCCGTCACCACCACCACGCCGTACGTCTACACTCCGTGATCATGGAGCAGCGGTTGACGGACGAGGAGCGCCTGACCCTCAAGACGGGCGCGTTCGGCGCGGTCTTCCTGGTCTCGAACGCCGACCCGGGGATGCTGGGCGTGATCCGGGAGAGTGTGGCCGCCTCGGGCGCGCTGGCCGACGCGAGCGGCGTGGTCAAGGACGCGCTGACCACCGGCCCGCTGCCCCGCCTGCCCCGGGACTCCCAGTTGGAGATCGAGGCGGTGGTGCTGCCGGCGCTCGGCCGGGCGGTACGGATCCTGCGGGAGAAGTCGCCGGCCGACGTCGAGGCGTACCGGTCGGTGGTGTTGAACGCCGCGGACCGGGTGGCCCACGCACACGACGGGGTGGCCCCCGCCGAGGCCGCGGTCATCGACCGGATCCGGGGCGCGCTGGCCGAACCCGTCTGACCTGCGCCACGCCGGTGACCTGTGTCACTCTGCGTGCCCGGCAGCGGTAACCTACTGGCAGGTAACATTGCTGCGTGGGCAACTGCACAGCAGCCCGCGGTTGACCGGGCGTCGACCGACACGCGAGGCTGCGGCCCAGACCGGGCGAGCCAATCGCAACACCACACAGGAGGGTCGTCGAAGCGCGATGAATATCGTCGTACTCGTCAAGCAGGTGCCTGATTCGGGCGCGGACCGCAACCTGCGCAGTGACGACAACACCGTCGACCGCGGTTCGGCGAACAACGTGATCAACGAGATGGACGAGTACGCCATCGAGGAGGCGCTGAAGATCAAGGAGGCGCACGGCGGCGAGGTCACCATCCTGACCATGGGTCCGGACCGGGCGACCGAGTCGATCCGCAAGGCGCTCTCCATGGGTCCCGACAAGGCCGTGCACGTCGTGGACGACGCCCTGCACGGTTCCTGCGCGGTGGCGACGTCCAAGGTGCTCGCCGCCGCCCTCGGGCAGCTCAACGCCGACCTGGTGATCTGCGGCGCGGAGTCCACCGACGGCCGGGTGCAGGTCATGCCGCACATGATCGCCGAGCGGCTCGGCGTCGCGGCGCTCACCGGCGCGCGCAAGCTCACCGTCGACGGCGCGACGCTGACCGTCGAGCGGCAGACCGAGGAGGGGTACGAGGTCGTCACGGCCGCCACCCCGGCCGTGGTCTCCGTCTGGGACACCATCAACGAGCCGCGCTACCCCTCCTTCAAGGGCATCATGGCCGCGAAGAAGAAGCCGGTGCAGACGTACTCCCTGGCCGACCTGGGCGTCGCGCCGACCGAGGTGGGCTTCGACGGCGCGACCAGCGCCGTCGTCGAGCACACCAAGCGCCCGCCGCGTTCCGGCGGTGCCAAGATCACTGATGAGGGCGAGGGCGGCGTCAAGCTGGTCGAGTTCCTCGCCACCGAGAAGTTCGTGTGAGAGGGGGATCTGACATGTCTGAGGTTCTCGTCGTCGTCGAAGCCACCAAGGAATTCGGCGTCAAGAAGGTCACCCTCGAGATGCTCACCCTCGCCCGTGAGCTGGGCACCCCGAGCGCGGTGGTGCTCGGCGGCGCCGGCGCCGCCGAGGCGCTCAGCGGCAAACTGGGCGAGTACGGCGCCCAGAAGATCTACGCCGCCGAGGGTGACGACATCGACGGCTACCTGGTCGCCCCCAAGGCGAGCGTGCTGGCCGAGCTGGTCCAGCGGGTACAGCCGGCCGCCGTGCTGCTGGCGTCGGCCCAGGAGGGCAAGGAGATCGCCGCCCGCCTCGCCGTCAAGCTCGACAACGGCATCCTGACCGACGTGGTCGGCCTGGACGCCGACGGCACCGCCACCCAGGTCGCCTTCGCCGGCTCCACCATCGTCAAGTCCAAGGTCACCAAGGGCCTGCCGCTGGTCACCGTGCGGCCCAACTCGGTCACCCCCGCCCCGGCGGCGGCCACCCCGACGATCGAGCAGCTCACGGTGTCGGTCACCGACACCGACAAGCTGGCCCGGGTCGTCGAGCGGGTCGCCGAGCAGAAGGGCTCGCGGCCCGAGCTGACCGAGGCCGGCATTGTCGTCTCCGGCGGTCGTGGCGTCGGCAACGCCGACAACTTCAAGCTGGTCGAGGAGCTGGCCGACCTGCTCGGTGGCGCCGTTGGCGCGTCCCGCGCGGCTGTCGACTCCGGCTTCTACCCGCACCAGTTCCAGGTGGGTCAGACCGGCAAGACCGTCTCTCCGCAGCTCTATGTGGCGCTGGGCATCTCCGGTGCCATCCAGCACCGGGCCGGCATGCAGACCTCGAAGACGATCGTCGCCGTCAACAAGGACGGCGAGGCGCCGATCTTCGAGCTGGCCGACTTCGGCGTGGTGGGCGACCTGTTCAAGATCGTTCCGCAGGCCGCCGAGGAGATCCGCAAGCGCAAGTGAGCGTGTGACGCAGAAAGTGGCCGCCCGTCGTGACGGGCGGCCACTTTTTCGGTGGGGAGCTGATCGGCGGGCCGGGGAGCTGAGCCGGCCCGCCGATCAGCCCGTCAGGGTGCCCCTCAACAGGCTGTCGCCCGAGTGGCGGGTGTTGTTGTCGTACTGCTCGGCGGACACGTCGACCACCGAATAGCTCTTGAGGTCGACGTTCGGGGGCAGGGGCAGCAGAGCGTCCGCGTCGCCACCGAGGGTGCCGATCGAGAACATCTCCATGGTCGTCGGGTTGATGAGCCAGACCTCGTAGTACCCCGGCACGCGCGGGAGATTCGCCACATGCAGATGTAGTTGGCCGCCCTGCAGGACGCGCGCGTCGCCCTGGGCCGACTTCGGCGTCGAGCCGAACGCCGCCAGTGGCGCGCTGGCCAGCACCGTCGGCGTTTTCGCCGGCTCCGGTTCGGTCGGCTTCAGCACCGAGACCGTGCCCAGCACACCGATCGCCGCCGCCGCGACGGCGGTCACCGCCGTGGCCGCCCAGCGGGACCAGCCGCGACCCCGGTGGGGCCGGCGCGTCGGGTCCAGCCGGGTGACCGTCGCGGAGGTGGTGCCGCCGTCGGCGTCCTCGGCCGCCGTCCCGTGCGCCTGCGCGGGCACCTGCTGCCGGCCGGCTCCGGTCAGCACGGCTACGGGCGCGTGGACCGCGGTGCCCTCGGCCGCCCGGATCTCGGCTTCGATGCCCTGCCAGATGTGCTCCGGCGGGTCGGGCAGGTCGCCGAGGCCCTGCGTCTCGGCGCCGAGCCCGGCCACCTGCCGCAGGGTCGTCAGCTCCGTCCGGCAGTGCGCGCAGGTGTCGAGGTGGGTGCGCTCCCCGTCGTCCGCGTCGCTCTCACCGAGCGCCAGAAAGACCAGCCGCTCGTGCTCCAGGTGCTGCACCATCCACCTCCCATCTGCGTTTCAAGCTCGCCATGCCGCGCCGGATGTGACTCTTCACGGTGCCCAGCGGCACCCCGGTCACCGCGGCGATCTGCTGGTGTGTCAGGTCGTCGTAGAAGGCCAACTCCAGCATGCGCCGCTGGTCGTCCGGGAGTCGTGCCAGCTCGTCGGCGATCACCAGCCGATCCACCACCCGGTCCGGGTCCGGCCCGGTCTGCGCCGGCTCGGGCAGTTGCCGGACCGTCTCCACCACCCGGGTTTCCCGCGCCGAGGCGCGCATGCGGTCGATCACCTTGCGCCGCCCGATGCCGAGCAGCCAGCCGACCAACGAGCCCTTGGCCGGGTCGAAGGTCTCCCGGCCCAGCCACGCGCCCACGAACGTCGCCTGGGTCACGTCCTCGGCGTCGGCCCGGTTGGCCAGCATGGTGGTCGCCAGGTGCAGGACGGCGCGGCCGTAACGCTCGTACGCCGTACGCAGCGCCGCCTCGTCCCCGGCCCGGAACCGGGCCGCGAGGTCGTCCGCCGGTGGGTCCGGTTGCGGTGGCAGCGCCGTCACGGGGCGGCCCGCCTTCGATGGGGCATGCCCGACTGTAGCTGCCACAGCCCTCGCCCCACTCTCCCGGTCAAAGTCATCTCACCTGCTCTTCGGCCGCTGACGGTGATCTGGATGCGGCCGGAACCGAGAAAAAGAAACGCGTCGAGAGCGCATCCGCCCGTCGCGGAGCCGGCGTAACCCGTTCTGCAAGCCAGGCCTGACGAATCAGCACCAATCACCAGGAGGCAGACATGCAGCTCTCGTACTTCCGTCGGGTCGCCGCGGGCGGCGCGGTCGCCGCGCTCGCCTTCGCCGGTGTCGGCGCGTTCACCGCCACGCCCGCGTACGCCGCCACGTCGAAGGTCTCCGTCGTCCACGGCATCCCGGACACCCCGGTCGACGTCTACGTCAACGGCAAGAAGACGCTTGACAACTTCAAGCCCGGTGACGTCGCCGGTCCGCTGAACCTGGCCGAGGGGGAGTACGACATCGCCCTCACCAAGCCCGGTGAGCCGGTCGGCAGCGCGATCCTCAAGGTCGACGACGCCAAGGTGCCGGGCGGGGCGAACATCAGCATCGCCGCACACCTCGACGCCGCCGGCAAGCCGAAGATCACGCCGTTCGTGAACGACGTCTCCAAGGTCGACGCCGGCAAGGCCCGTCTGATCGTCCGGCACACGGCGGCCGCCCCGGCGGTCGACGTACGGGCCGGCGGCACCCCGGTCTTCAAGGGCCTGACCAACCCGAACGAGGCCAAGGGCGACGTCGACGCCGGCGCGGTGAAGGCGGACGTGGTGCTGGCGGGCACCGACACCGTGGCCATCGGCCCGGCGGACCTGAACCTCAAGGAGGGCACCGCCACGATCGTCTACGCCATCGGCTCCGCCGAGGGCAAGAACCTCGACGTGGTGGCCCAGACGATCACCGGCCTGCACTCCGCGCCGGGCGGCGTGCCGAGCGGTGACGGTGGTCAGGCGGGTACCGGCGTGGGCACCTGGTGGTACGTGCTCACCGGTGCCGGCGTACTCCTGCTGGTCGGTGGTGGGGCGCGGATGGCGACCGCGCGGACCGGCCGCAAGTGACGGTGCGCAACCGCGGCGCGCTGGCGGCTCTGGCCGCCGGCGCTGCCGCGCTCACCGTCGCCACCCTGGTGGCGTGCAACTCGCAGCCGGCCGGAATCGTCGGTGCCGAGGAGGCGACCGCGCTGGCCAGCGCCACCCCGACCACGGCCGTCCCGTCGGTGCCGGTGACCGGCGGTGACCTGCCCGCCGGCGTTCAGGCCGTCCCGCCGGTCCGGCTGGTCATCCCGGGAATCGGTGTCACCGCCACGGTCAACGCGGTCGGCATCAACGAGCGCACCAACGAGTTCGAGGTGCCGCCGAGCGTCGACGAGATCGGCTGGTACCGCTACGGCCCCGGCCTGGAGGCCGACGCCGGATCGGTGGTCATCGCCGGGCACGTGGACAGCGCCAGACAGGGCAAGGGCGCGTTCTACCGGCTGCGCGAGCTGGACCGGGGCGACACGCTGACCGCGACCGGCAGTGACGGCACGGCGCGGCGGTACCGGGTCGTCGCCCGGGAGGAGTACGCCAAGACCAAGATCCCGTTGGACCGCTACTTCGCCCGGGACGGCAAGCCGCGGCTGACCCTGATCACCTGCGGTGGGCCGTTCGACGCCAAGGCCCGCAGGTACCGCGACAACATCGTCGTCACGGCGGTGCCCGCCTGAGCGGGCCGCGTCCGCTTCGTGCCGGGGTGGCCGTCCCACCCCGGCGCGTCGCGCGCAGGCCACTCCGCCCTCAGGTCACTGGCCGGTCGGCCGTACGCTGAAGGGTGATGGCTTACCTGGATCACGCGGCTACCACCCCCATGCTCGACGAGGCACTGGAGGCGTACGTCGCCACCGCCCGCGAGGTCGGCAACGCGTCCTCCCTGCACGCGGCGGGTCGTCGTGCCCGTCGCCGGGTCGAGGAGTCGCGCGAACGGGTGGCCGCTGTGCTGGGCGCCCGACCGTCCGAAGTGATCTTCACGGGCGGTGGCACGGAGAGCGACAACCTGGCGGTCAAGGGCCTCTTCTGGGCCCGCCGGGACGCCGTCGCCGACCGTCGGCGGGTGGTCTCCAGCGCCGTCGAACACCATGCCGTGCTCGACTCGGTCGACTGGCTGGCCGAGCACGAGAACGCCGAGGTCGGCTCGCTGCCGGTGGACCCCACCGGCCGGCTCGACCCGGAGAACCTGCGCGCCGAGCTCAGCGCGCACGCCGACCGGGTGGCCCTGGTCACCGCGATGTGGGCCAACAACGAGGTCGGTACCGTGCAGCCGGTGGCCGAGCTGGCCGCCGTCGCCGCCGAGTACGGTGTGCCGTTCCACACCGACGCCATCCAGGCCGTCGGCCAGGTGCCGGTCGACTTCGCCGCCAGCGGGGCCGCCGCGCTGACCGTCACCGGTCACAAGCTGGGCGGCCCGATCGGGGTGGGCGCCCTGCTGCTCGGCCGGGACGTGGCCGCCGTACCGCTGCTGCACGGCGGCGGTCAGGAGCGCGACGTCCGTTCCGGCACGCTGGACACCGCCGGCATCGTCGCCTTCGCGGTCGCCGTCGAGACGGCGGTCAAGGGCCAGCAGGAGTACGCGGCCCGGGTGGCCGCCCTGCGCGACGACCTGATCGAGCGGGTCCGCCGGGCGGTGCCCGAGGTGATCTACAACGGCGACCCGACCGACCGGCTCCCCGGCAACGCGCACTTCTCCTTCCCGGGTTGCGAGGGCGACGCCCTGCTGCTCCTGCTCGACGCCCAGGGCATCGCCTGCTCGACGGGCTCGGCCTGCTCGGCCGGGGTCGCCCAGCCGTCGCACGTGCTGCTGGCGATGGGCGCCGACGACGACCGCGCCCGATCGTCGCTGCGCTTCACCCTCGGCCACACCAGCACCCAGGCCGAGATCGACGCCCTGGTGTCGGCCCTCCCCGCAGCCGTGGAGCGAGCCCGGAGAGCCGCCGCCCCCCGAACCCCCCGCTAACCCCCCCGCCCCGAAACGCCCTCGCCCGCGCCTCCGGTGCGGTCGATCATGAAGTTGTGGTGCCCGGAGTGTGGGGTTCAGAGGCCTTTGTCAACCACCACAACTCCATGATCGACCCGGTAAGGCGGGGTGGGGGTTTGGCGGGGTGGTGGTTAGGGTTGGTGGGGAAGGGGGTTCGCTGGTGAGAGTTCTGGCGGCGATGTCGGGCGGGGTTGACTCGGCCGTGGCGGCGGCGCGGGCGGTGGCGGCCGGGCACGACGTGACCGGCGTGCACCTGGCGTTGGCCCGTAACCCGCAGACATACCGGACCGGGGCGCGCGGCTGCTGCACGCTGGAGGACTCCCGGGACGCCCGCCGGGCTGCCGACGTCATCGGCATTCCGTTCTACGTGTGGGACATGGCGGACCGGTTCCACGAGGACGTGGTGGACGACTTCGTCGCCGAGTACGCCGCAGGTCGTACGCCCAATCCGTGCCTGCGGTGCAATGAGAAGATCAAGTTCGCGGCGGTGCTGGACCGGGCGATCGCGCTGGGCTTCGACGCGGTGGTCACCGGTCACCACGCCCGGCTCGGCCCGGACGGGCTGTTGCGCCGCAGCGTCGACATCGCCAAGGACCAGTCGTACGTGCTGGCGGTCCTCACCCGCGAGCAGCTGGACCGCTCGATGTTCCCGCTCGGCGACTCGACCAAGGCGCAGGTCCGCGCGGAGGCCGCCGAGCGCGGCCTGGCGGTGGCCGACAAGCCGGACTCCCACGACATCTGCTTCATCGCCGACGGTGACACCCGTGGCTTCCTCGCCGGCCGGCTCGGCGAGACGCCCGGCGACGTCGTCGACGCGAGCACCGGCGCGGTCGTCGGCAGCCACACCGGGGCGTACGCGTACACGGTGGGCCAGCGTCGCGGCCTGCACCTGGACCGGCCCGCCCCCGACGGCCGCCCGCGTTACGTGCTCTCCATCACGCCCACGACCAACACCGTGACGGTCGGTCCGGCCGAGGCGCTGGAGGTGTCCGAGGTCCGGGCCGTCCGCCCGGTCTGGACCGGCGGTCCGCGCCCGGACGCGCCGGTCGAGTGCGAGGTGCAGCTCCGCGCGCACGGGGACGTGGTGCCGGCGACCGTCGACCTCGACGGCGACGCGCTGCACGCCGAGCTGCGCCGACCGGTCCGCGGCGTCGCCGCCGGCCAGGCCCTGGTGGCCTACCGACCGGACCCGGCCGGCGACATCGTCCTCGGCTCGGCCACGATCTCCGGCTGAGCGGGCGGCTGCTGGCCGGCGACCGACGTCGGGATCGGCACGGCACCCAGCCGATCGGCGTGCACGTCTGCTGGTCGTTGGCGCGGCGTGCAGGTCGGGCGGTCGTCGCACGGCCGGCAGGGGCGCCGGGATAGCCTTCGGCCGTGACAGATCAGGCGTGGCCCTGGCCGGCGGGCGCGGCGACCGGCATCGGTTCGCTGCCCGGCACCGACATCGCCGAGGCCCAGCGGGTGGTTCTCGGCGAGCTTCCCGACCTGCCGCACCTGCCCGAGCTGCCGGCCCGAGGCCCCGGAGCCGACCTCATCGGGCGCAGCGCCGGGCTGCTGGTCGAGCTGCCCGTCGAGCTGTACACCGGGCGTTGGCGGGTCGCCCCCCGCGCCGGCCGTGACCTGCGCCGGGCCCGGGACCTGATGGAGCGTGACCTGGACCAGCTCGCCGAGCAGGCCGAGGGGTACGCCGGCCCGATCAAGGTGCAGGCCGGCGGCCCGTTCACCCTGGCCGCCGCGCTGGAGCTGCCGATCGGTGGCCGGCTGCTGCGCGACCCCGGTGCCGTGCGCGACCTCACCGGCTCGCTCGCCGAAGGGCTGCGCGAGCACGTGGCGGCGGTCGCGCGACGGCTGCCCCAGGCGTCGGTGCTGCTGCAACTGGACGAGCCGTCGCTGCCGACCGTGCTGGCCGGACGGGTGCCGACCGAGAGCGGGCTCGGCGCGTACCGGGCGGTGGAGTCGGCCGACGCGGCTGCTCTGCTGCGCACGGTCGTCGACGCCGTGGGCGTACCCACGGTGGTGCACTGCTGCGCCCCGGACGTGCCGTTGGAGCTGATCCGCTCCACCGGGGCCGTCGCGGTCGCCCTCGACCTCGGTCTCGTCACCGACCTGGATCCGCTGGGCGAGGCGATCGACGCCGGCCTCGGGCTGTTGGCCGGCGCCGCGCCGACCCGGCCGCCGTCGGCCGGTGGCGCGCCGACCTCCGGGCAGATCGCCGACCGGGTACGCCACATCTGGGACCGCCTCGGCTTTCCCCGCCGGCAGCTCGCCCAGCAGGTGGTCGTCACCCCGGCGTGTGGCCTGGCCGGCGCCACCCCGCAGTACGCCCGGGAGGTACTCGCGGCCTGCCGGGACGCCGGCCGCCGGTTCACTGAGGAGTGAGGTTTTTCTGTCGTACCCGCTGGGCAGGATGACCGCCATGATTGGACAGCTACGTTCAGTGGTGATCGACTGCCCCGATCCGCAGGCGCTGGCCGCGTTCTACTCCGAGCTGCTCGGCATCCCCTTCGCCGAGGGCGCCTCCGAGGACGACGACTGGGTGGTGCTCGGTGGCCCGCCCGGCCACCAGCCGCGACTGGCCTTCCAGCGAGCGCTCAACCTGCGTACGCCGTCCTGGCCGGATCCGGAGCGCCCGCAGCAGTTCCACCTGGACGTGACCGTGGACGACATCGAGAGCGCGGAGAAGGCGGCGCTCGCGCTCGGTGCGCGGCGGCTGCCCGGCGACGGCGAGGGTTTCCGGGTCTACGCGGATCCGGTCGGCCATCCGTTCTGCCTCTGCTGGGACTGACCGCGCCCGACGGCGGTCGCGGCGGCCGGGCATGATGGCCGCCGTGACCTCCACCGCCGTGCTGCGCGCCTCCGGTTCGCTCTTCGGTCTCGCCTACGGCGACGCGCTGGGCAAACCCACCGAGTTCCTGACCGTCGCCGACATCCAACGCCGCTATGGTCCGACCGGCCCACGTGAGCTGACCGGCGACCCGGCGCTGGTCACGGACGACACGCAGATGGCGCTGGCGGTGGGCTGGGCGCTGCACGAGGCCCCGACGTTCACCCCGGACGCGGTGGAGCCGTTGCTGCGACGCCGCTTCGTGGCCTGGTCGGTCAGCCCGGATAATGACCGCGCCCCCGGGATGACCTGCCTACGGGCCTGCGCCGACCTGGATCGGGGGCTGCGCTGGCAGCAGGCGACGGTCGCCGGTTCGAAGGGCTGCGGCGCGAACATGCGCGTCACGCCCGTGGGGCTGTTGGACGTCGACCTCGACACGATGGCCGGTCTGGCCCAGTTGCAGGCCGGGCTGACCCACGGCCACGCGACCGGTCTGGCCGCCAGCGAACTCACCGCGTACGCGGTCGTCGCCCTGCGCGGTGGCGTCACGCTGCCCGAGCTGCCCGCGATCCTCACCGAGCGGGCGCGATCCCAACGCCAGGTCTACCGGCAGGACTGGCTGGGCGACCTCTGGCGACACCCGGGGGTCGACACGCCGGAGAGGTTCATCTCCCACGGTTGGGACGAGTGCCTGACGGCGCTGCGCCGGCTGACGACCGCCCTGGATGCGCCGGACGACGGCGGCGATCCGTGCCGGGCCACCGGGCAGGGTTGGGTGGCCGAGGAGGCGCTGGCCACCGCGCTGTTCTGCGCCGTACGCCATGCCGACGATCCGGTCGCGGCGCTGGCCCGGGGCGCGACCACCGCCGGCGACTCCGACTCGATCGCCGCCCTGGCCGGCGCCTTCGTGGGCGCGGCCAGCGGCCTGGCCGCCTGGCCGTCCGAATGGGCCGAGCGCATCGAGTACGCCGATCAGCTCGCCGCCCTCGGCGAGAGCTGGGACTGACCGCGCGGTCCGCATGGCGCTGCCGGTCCGGCCCGGCTGCCCATGATCGACTCGATTTCCTGGAAGTCGGGGTGCTACCGACAGGTAGACAGGACGCTTTCCTGAAAGTCGAGTGGATCATGGCCTGCGGTCGGGGTGCCTTCGGCTCGGCCGGCCTCAGCCGGTGGGTAGGTGGCGCAGGCCGCGGACCTTGCGCCACAGGTCGGCGTCGCAGCGGCCGGCGCGGTCGGCGAAGTCGGCCGAGCTGATCCGGACCGGCTCGGTCAGGCTGAGGTAGCTGTCGTGCTCGGCGCCGGGATCCCAGTCCCGGGTGGGAATCCGGACGTGGTCGTCGCGGTCGCTCTTGTCCTGACTGGTGATCTTCAGGACGTCGGCGCCCCGCGAGTCGGTGCGTAGCACCAGGCAGGGGCGAATCTTCGAGCCGCTGCCGTCGGCGTACGGGACGTCGGCCCACCAGATCTCGCCCGCCGCCGGAGCATCGGTAGCCCGATCGGTGTCACGGGAACGGGGCGTCCCGCCCGGCCGATCGGTGCCGCGTGGCCTCGGGGGCGCGGGACGACGCCCACCCGCGCGGGTCGTGGCACCCGGACCGGTTCGGTTGGTCGGTCGGCGCGTGGCCGCCCGGTGCCGCCAACTGTTCCACGCCCAACCGGCGGCCACCGCGAGCAGGATCGCCACCGCCCAGAGCAGCGTCTCGTTCATCGCCACCTCCGTGTCAGGCGGCACGCCGGCCGCATCGTCCGGCGATCCTCGCACGTCACCGCCCCCGCCGCCCGTCGACGACACCGCCGCTCGTGCCGCCAGCCAGCGTCCCCACCCGCCGGGGCGGTCGATCCCGCGCCCGTGCCGCCCGAGCCCGCGCCCGTGCCGGCCGATCCCGCGCCCGTGCCGGCCCAGCCGCACCCGTGCCGGCCGATCCCGCGCCCGGCCGACCCCGCGCCCGTGCCGGCCCAGCCGCGTGCCGGCCGATCCCGCGCCCGCGCCCGGCCGACCCCGCACCTGCGTCGATCTTGCACTTTCTGCTGCGACATCCGGGGCATCCCACCCCTATCGACGACCGAAACTGCAAGATCGCCGGGAGGTTGGCAGCGGGCCCGCCTCTGCCTTTCGGGGGCACCGCCGCCGGAGTGGCCGGTGTCGCCGCGAGGCCGGCGTTTATCCCCGCTGGCGGCACCTCCGCCTGGGTCGCGCGGACGGTCCCGCCGGGTCCGCGCAGTTGCGGGGCCTTGATCCACTCCAGATCGCCGATGTGGGGGCATCCGGGGCATCGGGACACCCCGGCATCGGCGATCTGGAGTTGATCAAGACTGCGGGTTCGGTGGCTACGTGCCGCGGGGCCTGGGGCCGGGCGCGCGGGGTATCACCGTCGGCGCGGGTGGGCGGCGGATTGTCAGCCCGGACCGATACCGTGCCTTAGTAGCGTGATCAGGGAGGTCACAGGCGTGTCCGAAGGTGGCGGGGTGTCCGAGGAGCAGATCGGTCAGCGGGTCAGCCCGGCTCAGGAGGCGGCGGCCGGCGCGGAGCCGACGCCGCAGGCGCGGGAGCGGCACGCCACGCTGAGTGGCGAGCTGACCGAGCATCAGTACCGCTACTACGTGCTGGATTCGCCGATCATCACCGACGCCGAGTTCGACAAGCAGCTGCGCGAGCTGGAGGCGTTGGAGCAGGAGTTTCCCGCGCTGCGCACGCCGGATTCGCCGACCCAACGGGTGGGTGGCACCTTCTCCACCGACTTCACCCCGGTCACGCACGCCGAGCGGATGCTCTCGCTCGACAACGCCTTCGCCGACGAGGAGCTGGCGGCCTGGGCCGAGCGGGTCGAACGGGACGCCGGCGGGCCGGTGCCCTACCTCTGCGAGTTGAAGGTCGACGGTCTGGCGATCAACCTGACCTACGAGGCCGGTCGGCTGGTCCGGGCCGCCACCCGGGGCGACGGCCGTACCGGCGAGGACGTCACCGCCAACGTGCGCAGCATCCGGGACGTGCCCGTCCAGCTCACGCCGTCCGCCGAGTTCCCGACGATCCCCGAGCTGCTGGAGGTCCGGGGCGAGATCTACTTCCCGGTCGCCGCGTTCGCCGACCTCAACGCGGGCCTGGTCGAGCAGGGGCGCGCGCCGTTCGCCAACCCGCGCAACGCCGCTGCCGGCAGCCTGCGGCAGAAGGATCCGAGGGTCACCGCCTCCCGGCCGCTGCGTCTCGTGGTGCACGGCATCGGCGCGCGTCGGGGGTTCCAGCCCGCCGCGCAGTCCGAGTCGTACGCGGCGCTGAAGGCGTGGGGGCTGCCGACCAGTGACCGGTGGCGGGTCGTACCGGACCTGTCCGGCGTCGCGGAATACATCGCCTACTACGCCGAGCACCGGCACGACGTCGAGCACGAGATCGACGGTGTGGTGGTCAAGGTCGACCCGGTCTCCATCCAGGGCCGTCTGGGCTCGACCAGTCGAGCCCCACGCTGGGCGATCGCCTTCAAGTATCCGCCGGAGGAGGTCACCACCAAGCTCCTCGACATCGACGTCAACGTGGGGCGGACCGGCCGGGTCACCCCGTTCGCCGTGCTCGAGCCGGTGCGGGTGGCCGGTTCCACGGTCGCGCTCGCCACCCTGCACAACGCCCGCGAGGTCGAGCGCAAGGGCGTGCTGATCGGCGACACGGTGGTGCTGCGCAAGGCCGGCGACGTGATCCCCGAGGTGCTCGGTCCGGTGGTCGACCTGCGGCCCGCCGACGCCCGCCCGTTCGTCATGCCGACCACCTGTCCGTCCTGCGGCACCCCGCTCGCGCCCTCCAAGGAGGGCGACGTCGACATCCGCTGCCCCAACACCCGCAGCTGCCCGGCCCAACTCCGCGAGCGGGTGTTCCACCTCGCCGGCCGTGGCGCGTTCGACATCGAGGTACTCGGCTACAAGGGTGCGGCAGCGCTGCTCGACGCGGAGATCATCGCCGACGAGGGTGACCTCTTCCAGCTCGACGCCGACCAACTGTCCCGGTCGCCGTTCTTCGTCAACAAGGACGGCAGCCTCGGCAGCAACGCCGTCAAGCTGCTCGACAACCTGGCCGTCGCCCGGGAACGTGACCTGTGGCGGGTGCTGGTGGCGCTCTCCATCCGGCACGTCGGCCCCACCGCCGCCCAGGCGCTGGCCCGGCACTTCCGATCCATGGAGGCCATCGACGCGGCCAGCGAGGAGGAGCTGTCCTCGGTCGACGGCGTCGGGCCGACCATCGCGGCCAGCATCCGGGAGTGGTTCGCCGTGGACTGGCACCGCGAGGTGGTCCGCAAGTGGGCCGACGCGGGCGTACGGATGGCCGAGGAGGCGGTCGACGAGGGCCCGCGTCCGCTGGAGGGGTTGACCGTCGTGGTGACCGGCACCCTCGCCGGCTTCTCCCGGGACCAGGCCGCCGAGGCCGTGCAGACCCGGGGCGGCAAGGTCAGCGGGTCGGTCTCCAAGAAGACGAGCTTCGTCGTCGTGGGGGACAACCCGGGTTCCAAGGCCGACAAGGCCGCCAGCCTCAAGGTGCCGGTGCTGGACGAGGAAGGGTTCCGGCTGCTGCTGGACGCGGGTCCGGACGCCGCGCGGGAGGTCGCCCGCGTCGAGGGCTGACGCCGCCACGTTCCCGAGGTGGCCGCCGCGTATACCAACTTAATTACGACTACTACCGATTCGTGACTGTCATACCGGGAAACTCGGGGCTGAGGGCGTTTCATTGGGTGACGACGTTCTCACCGACACGTCGACAGTTCCTCGGGAGGTGTGATGGAGGTCGCCGACCCGCGCAACTCCCTCCCACCTGGGCGGGTGGCGCCGTTCGCCACCTTCGTCGTCGGCATCCTGGTGGTGGCGGCGCTGACCGTCGCTGGTCCACTCACGACGCTTCCCGGGGAGCTGTCCCGGCTGCCGGTGGCGTTCTGGACGATGGCCGCGCTCGCGGTGATCTGCGACGCGCGTCCGTTCGTCCCGCCCGGGCGACGGCAGACCTCGGCGGTCTTCCCGTCCACCTGTTTCACCTTCGCGATCCTGCTCGGTTGGGGGCCAGGCCCGGCGGTGGCGGTGCAGGCCCTCGGGGTGATCGTCTCCGGCTGGCGGATGGGCAACGCCGCCTGGCGGACGGCGTTCAACGTCGGCCAGTACGCCTGCGCGCTCGCCGCCGCGTACGGGGTCGTCCAGCTCGGACCGGGCACCATCTTCTCCGGGGGACGCCTGCACTGGACCGACGTGGTCGCCGTCGGCGGCGCGACGCTCGCCTGGTTCTCGGTGAACTACGCGCTGGTGAGCTGGGCCGTACGACTGCGCTTCGGCGGCCGCTGGTGGCCCACCGTCCGCCAGGGCGTCGGCTTCGAACTGCTCTCCACCGGCTCGCTGCTGCTGCTCGCGCCGGTCCTCGTCGCCGCCGCCCGGCTCAGTGCGGCGCTGATCCCGCTGGTGCTGGTGCCGCTGTTCGCCGTGTACCGGATGGCCCGGTTGACCGTCGAACAGCAGCACCTCGCCGCCGCCGACCCGCTGACCGGTCTGCCGAACCGAAAGGCGCTGCTGGCCGAGGTGGCGGAGCAGGTCCACCTGCACGCCGAGCGGACCGCCCGGGGCGAGCCCGGCGGACATCTGGCGCTGCTGCTCATCGACCTGGACCGCTTCAAGAACGTCAACGACGCGCTCGGGCACGCGGTGGGGGACCGGCTGCTGGTCGAGGTCAGTGCCCGACTCGCGGACGTGGAGCCCCGACCGCAGATGATCGCCCGGCTGGGTGGGGACGAGTTCGCCATCGTGATGACCGGGCTGTCCGACGTCGGTCAGGCGCGTGAGCTGGCCGACCGGGTGGTTGGGGCGTTGGCCGAGCCGGTGCCGTTGGACGGGTTGCCGCTGGACGTCGGCGGCTCCATCGGGATCGCCCTCTTCCCCGAGCACGGTGAGGACTTCGCCACCCTGATGCGCCACGCCGACGTGGCGATGTACGACGCCAAGCACCGCAACGACACGGTCGCCGTGTACGCCCCGGAGTCCGACCACAACTCGGCCGAGCGTCTCGGGCTCCTCGCCGACCTCCGACGGGTGCTCGAATCCGGCTCACCCGCCGTCGAGGCAGATCCCACGGTCGAGGCGGGCGACGCGGTCGAGGCGGGCGACGCGGTCGAGGCGGGCGACGCGGTCGAGGCGGGCGACGCGGTCGAGGCGGGCGACGCGGTCGAGGCGGGCGACGCGGTCGAGGCGGGCGACGCGGTCGAGGCGGGCCACGCGGCCGAGGTAGATCACGCGGTCGAGGCGAGCCACGCGGGCGAGGCAGGTCACGCCGACAGGGCGGATCGCGCGGTCGAGGCAGGTCACGCCGACAGGGCAGATCACGCCGACGAGGCGGGGCATGCCGTGGACGCCGCGCGGGCCGTATCAGCGGGCGAGGCCGCGCCTGCCCGGCACGCCGAGCGGGGTGGGTCGGAGCGGACGGCAGACGTACCCCTCGCGGTGGAGGCCGAGGTGCGCGGCGGTGACGGCGCCGCGCTGCCGGCCGGGACCGCGCCGGTGATCGCCGCGCCGTCGGTGACCGGCGGGCGGTGGTGGGGTCGCCGTCGGCGTGCCGGCGACGAGGTGGCGCACGCCGATGAGTTGATCAATCGGATCACCACCGGGGCCGATCCGATCCGGGGCCGCAACAGTCGCGCGACGATTCCCGGTACCCGGCCCGGTCCGAGCCGGGACCGGCGTTCCGGCGGTCACGGGCGGCGCTCGCCGAACGGTGGCGCGCTGTCCGCGGTGGGCGACCGCCGTCCGGGGCGCGACGGCGGGTCCGCCACGGGCGGGCGGACGATCGGGCCGACCGGGTGGGCGCGCGACGGTGGGCCGGTCGACGACGCCGGTGAGATCACCATGTACTACCAGCCGCAGATCGCCATCGCGACGGGCGAGGTGGTCGGCGTCGAGGCCCTGCTGCGCTGGCGGCATCCCCGCCGGGGCATGGTCGACCCGGAGGAGCTGATCCGGGTCGCCGAGCAGAGCGCGGTGATGCGGCTGCTCACCCGGCGGGTCGTTGACGACGTGGTGGAGCAGCTCGCCAAGTGGTCGGCGGCCGGCATCGGGCTGCGCGCCGCGCTCAACGTCAGCGTGCGGGACCTGCACACCGGCGAGATCGCCGACCAGATCGCCGACCGGCTGGCCCGCTACGGGGTGCCGGCCGAGCGGCTGCAACTGGAGATCACCGAGGGCGCCCTGATGGCCGATCCGCGTCGGGTGCTGGCGACGATCACCCGGTTGCACCAGATCGGGGTGGCCATCGCGCTCGACGACTTCGGCACCGGCTACTCGTCCCTGCAGCACCTGCGCCGGCTGCCGCTGTCCGAGGTGAAGGTGGATCGCTCGTTCGTGCTGGGCATGGCCGAGGACGCCGACGACGCGGCGATCGTCCGCTCGACGATCGAGCTGGCGGGGGCGTTGGGCCTGCGGGTGGTCGCGGAGGGGGTGGAGGACGAGCGGACCTGGCGGATGCTGTACGCAGCCGGCTGCGACGCGGCCCAGGGGTGGTTCTACGCCCGTCCGATGCCCGCCGAGGAGCTGGTCACCTGGCTGGCCCGCTACCGGCCGGTGCGCCCCAGCGGCGGCCCGGAGACGGATGCCGGCCGCCGGCTGACGCGCTGACCCACCCGAGCAGTCGGCGCGGGGCGCGGAACAATAGACTCGCTCCGGTCACCGCGCGTCACGCTGCACCCGCCGCGCGGCCGGCACACCGCCCGACCAGCAGGACATCAGAAGGGGGCACGGATGGCCGCCATCTCCCGCGAGGAGGTCGCGCACCTGGCGCGCCTGTCGCGGCTCGCCGTCACCGAGGAGGAGCTGGACACGTTCGCCGGCCAGCTCGACGTGATCCTCCAGGCGGTCGCCCAGGTCGGCGAGGTCGCCGCCGCGGACATCCCGCCGACCTCACACTCGGTGCCGCTGACCAACGTCTTCCGCGAGGACGTCGTCACGCCGTGCCTGACCCCCGAGGAGGTGCTGTCCGGTGCGCCCGACGCCGAGGAGCAGCGGTTCCGCGTACCCCGGATTCTGAGCGAGGACGTGGCGTCATGAGCGAGCGTCAGCGAGCGAATCATCGGTGCAGTGCCGTGGTGTCTCGTGACGTCACGGAGCGAAGCGGAGTGACGGCATGAGCGATTTGACCAGAATGACCGCGACGGAGATCGCCGCCCTGGTTGCCGGCGGGGAGACCTCCGCCGTCGAGGTGACCCAGGCGCACCTGGACCGGATCGCCGCGGTCGACGACCGGGTGCACGCGTTCCTGCACGTGGACAGCGAGGGCGCGCTCGCCGCCGCCCGTGCCGTGGACGAGCGCCGGGCCGCCGGTGAGGAGTTGGGCCCGCTCGCGGGCGTGCCGGTCGCGGTGAAGGACGTGCTCGCCACCCGTGGCGTGCCGACCACCGTCGGCTCGAAGATCCTCGAAGGCTGGCGCCCGCCGTACGACGCGACGATCGTGCAGCGACTGCGCGACGCCGGCACGGTGATGCTGGGCAAGACGAACATGGACGAGTTCGCGATGGGCTCCTCCACCGAGTACTCGGCGTACGGCCCGACGCACAACCCGTGGGACCTGAGCCGCATCCCGGGTGGTTCGGGTGGTGGCAGCGCCGCCGCGCTGGCCGCGTACGAGGCGCCGCTGGCGATCGGCTCGGACACCGGTGGCTCGATCCGCCAGCCCGGCGCGGTTACCGGCACCGTCGGGGCGAAGCCCACCTACGGCGGGACCTCCCGGTACGGCCTGGTGGCGTTCTCCTCATCGCTGGACACCCCCGGCCCGTGCGCCCGTAACGTGCTCGACGCCGCCCTGCTGCACCAGGTGATCGGCGGGCATGACCCGCGCGACTCGACGTCGATCCCGCAGCCCGTACCGGACGTGGTGGCGGCGGCGAAGCTCGGCGCGACCGGCGACCTGACCGGCGTACGACTCGGCATCGTCAGCGAGTTCGTCGGCGAAGGCACCGAGCCGGGCGTGATGACGGCGTTCCGCGAGTCGGTGGACGCGCTGACCAAGATGGGCGCCGAGGTCGTCGAGGTCTCCTGCCCGACGTTCGCGTACGCGCTGCCGGCGTACTACCTGATCGCCCCGAGCGAGTGCTCCTCCAACCTGGCCCGGTTCGACGGCGTCCGGTTCGGCCTGCGGGTCGGCGACGACGGCAACCGGTCGCTGGAGGAGGTCATGTCGCTGACCCGCGAGGCCGGCTTCGGCCCCGAGGTCAAGCGCCGGATCATGATCGGCACGTACGCGCTGTCGTCGGGCTACTACGATGCGTACTACGGGCAGGCGCAGAAGGTCCGTACGCTGATCACGCGGGACTTCACCGCCGCGTTCGAGCGGGTCGACGCGCTGATCTCGCCGACCACCCCGTTCACGGCCTTCCCGATCGGTGCGCGCACCGCCGACCCGTACCAGATGTACCTGGCCGACCTGTTCACCATCCCGACCAACCTGTACGGCGGGCCGGGCATCTCGGTGCCCTGCGGCCTCTCCGAGGGGCTGCCCGTGGGCCTGCAGGTGATGGCCCCGACGATGGCCGACGACCGGATGTACCGGGTCGCGGCCGCGCTGGAGTCCGCGGTCGGCACGTTCACCCCACCGGCACTGTGAGGCAGGAGCCCAGATGACGACGACGCTGCCCGCGTACGACGAGGTCGTCGCGCGCTACGAACCGGTGATCGGCCTGGAGACCCACGTCGAGTTGGGCACGAACACCAAGATGTGGTGCGGCTGCCCGACCGACTTCGGCGGCGAGCCGAACACCCGGGTCTGCCCGGTGTGCCTGGGCCTGCCCGGGTCGCTGCCGGTGGCCAACAAGGCCGCCATCGAGGCGATCATCCGGATCGGCCTGGCGTTGAACTGCTCGATCGCCGAGTGGTGCCGGTTCGCCCGGAAGAACTACTTCTACCCGGACATGCCGAAGAACTTCCAGATCAGCCAGTACGACGAGCCGATCTGCGTCGACGGTTACCTGGACGTCGAGGTGAACGGCGAGACGGTGCGGATCGAGATCGAGCGGGTGCACCTGGAGGAGGACACCGGCAAGACGCTGCACGTCGGCGGTGCCACCGGGCGGATCCACGGCGCGACGGAGTCGCTCGTCGACTACAACCGGGCCGGCATCCCGCTGGTCGAGATCGTCACCAAGCCGATCACGGGCACCGCTGCGCTCGCCCCCGACGTGGCCCGAGCGTACGTCGCCGAGCTGCGCGACGTGATCCGTACGCTCGGTGTCTCGGACGTGCGGATGGAGGAGGGTTCGCTGCGCTGCGACGTGAACACCTCGCTCAACCTGCCGGGGCAGGAGTGGGGCACGCGCACCGAGACCAAGAACGTCAACTCGCTGCGGTCGGTGGAGCGGGCGGTCCGCTCGGAGATGCTGCGGCAGGCGTCGGTGCTGGACGCGGGCGGCCGGATCACCCAGGAGACCCGGCACTTCCACGAGGACACCGGCGACACCACGCCGGGGCGCTCGAAGGAGACGGCGACCGACTACCGCTACTTCCCCGAGCCGGACCTGGTGCCGGTCGCCCCGGATCCGGCCTGGGTGGCTGAGCTGAAGGCCGCCCTGCCGGAGCTGCCCCGGGTGCACCGGCGTCGGCTCCAGGAGCAGTGGGGCCTGTCCGACCTGGACATGCAGTCGGTGCTCAACGCGGGCGCGGTCGAGCTGATCGAGGCCACCGTGGCCGCCGGCACCACCCCGGCGGCAGCCCGCAAGTGGTGGTTGGGCGAGTTGTCCCGCCGCGCCAACGAGAGCGGTGTGGAGCTGGCCGATATCGGTGCCACCCCGGCCCAGGTCGCCGAGCTGCAGGGCCTGGTCGACGCCGGCAAGCTCAACGACAAGATGGCCCGCACGGTGCTGGAGGGCGTGGTCGACGGTGAGGGCTCGCCCACCGAGATCATGTCCAGCCGGGGCCTGGAGGTCGTCTCGGACACCGGCGCGCTCACCGCCGCCGTGGACGAGGCCATCGCCGCCAACCCGGGCATCGCCGACAAGATCCGCAGCGGCAAGGTCGCGGCGGCCGGCGCGCTCGTCGGCGCGGTGATGAAGTCGACCCGTGGTCAGGCCGACGCCGCCGCCGTCCGCACGCTGATCCTGGAGCGCCTGGGCGTCCAAAGCTGATACCCGTTGTTAGGAAGGGCCCCCTCCTATGCACCAGGCGTTAGGAAGGGGCCCTTCCTTGCACCCCTCTGCACCTTCTGCTGCGGCGTCAACGGCGACGCCCGAATGGAGCACCGTGAACGAGCACGACCTCGATGTCCTCGACGAGATCCAGCGGCGGGTGCTCTGGCTCGCCACCCGGATCGTGGATGCCGCCAACCACGACCGGGCCACCGGCGACGGCGTGAAGGTCGGCGGCCACCAGGCGTCCAGCGCCTCGCTCGTCACGGCGATGACCGCGCTCTGGTTCGCCCACCTGGACGCCGAGGACCGGGTGGCCGTCAAGCCGCACGCCTCCCCGGTGTTCCACGCCATCCAGTACCTGCTGGGCAACCTGGACCGGTCCTACCTGCCCCGGCTGCGGGCCCGTGGCGGCCTCCAGTCGTACCCGTCGCGCACCAAGGACCCGGACGAGGTGGACTTCTCCACCGGGTCGGTCGGTCTGGGCGCGGCGGCGCCGCTCTTCGCCGCCGCCACCCGCCGGTACGTCGACGCGCACTTCGGCGCCCGGCCGCACTCCCGGTTCGTGGCGTTGATCGGCGACGCCGAGTTGGACGAGGGCAACATCTGGGAGGCGGTCGCCGACCCGGCCACCACCGGCCTGGGCAACGTCATGTGGCTCGTCGACTTTAACCGGCAGTCGCTGGACCGGGTGGTGCCCGGCATCCGGATCAACCAGTGGCGGGGGCAGTTCGAGGCCGCCGGCTGGCACGTCGTGGAGGTCAAGTACGGCCGTCGGCTCGCCGAGGCGTACGCCCGGCCCGGCGGCGGGGCGCTGCGCGACTGGATCGACGCGATGCCCAACGAGCAGTACCAGTCGCTGTTCGGACTGGCCGGCGACACGTTGCGCAAGCAGTTCCTGGACGGCGCGCCGGCCGGCATCGCCGAGCTGATCGAGGGCGTCACCGACGAGGACCTCGGCCCGCTCGTCACCGACCTGGGCGGGCACGACCTTCAGGCGATGCTCGACGCCTATGCCCAGTGCGACGCGGTGACCGACCGGCCCAGCGTCGTCTTCGCGTACACCGTCAAGGGTTGGGGGTTGCCCATCGCCGGCAATCCGCGTAACCATTCCGCGCTGCTCAGCACCGAGCAGGTCGACACGCTGCGCGCCGCGCACGGGTTGACCGCCGAGACCGAGTGGGACCGCCTCGACCCGGCGTCGCCGGCCGGCGTCCGGGCCGGCGCCCGCCGGGAGGCGCTGTCCCGCGCGCCGCGCGAGCGCGCGCTGGGGGTCACCGTTCCGGAGGGCACGGGAGTACGCGCCAACAAGCCCATCTCCACCCAGGAGGTGTTCGGTCGGGTGCTGGTGGACCTGGCGCGGGACCGGGAGGTCGGCCGTTACCTGGTCACCACCGCCCCGGACGTGGCCACCTCCACCAACCTCGCCGGATTCATCAACAAGACCGGCGTGTTCGCCCCCACGGAGCAGCGTTCCTGGACCGAGGACCGGATGCTGCGCTGGACCGAGAGCCCCACCGGGCAGCACATCGAGCTGGGCATCTCGGAGATGAATCTGTTCCTGCTGCTCGGTCAGCTCGGCCTGTCGTGGGACCTGTCCGGTCAGCCGCTGCTGCCGGTGGGCACGGTCTACGACCCGTTCGTGCTCCGGGGCCTCGACGCGTTCCTCTACGGCACGTACTCGGGTTCGCGGTTCGTGGTGGCCGGCACGCCGTCCGGCATCACCCTCGCCCCCGAGGGCGGCGCCCACCAGTCCACGATCACCGCGTCGGTCGGCCTGGAGCTGCCCGGGGTCACGTTCGTCGAGCCGGCGTACGCGGGCAGCCTCGACTGGCTGCTCTGCGACGCGCTCGGGCAGATCGCCGGCGGGGCGACCCCGGCCGCGACCGCCGCCCCGGCAGAGGACGGCGCGTACTACTTCCGCCTCAGCACCCGTCCGCTGGACCAGACGCCGTTCGAGGCGGCCCGGGCCCGGCTCGGTGACGCGGTGCTGCGCCGGCAGGTGGTCGCCGGGGCGTACCGGCTCGTCGACGCGCACCAGGCGTACCCACACCTGGCCGACGCGCCGGTGGTGCAGCTCGCCGGTTCCGGCGCGGTGCTGCCCGAGGTGTTGGCCGCCGCCGCCGAACTGGCCGAGGAGGGCATCGCCGCGCACGTGGTGGATGTGACCAGCCTGGACCGGCTCTACCGGGCCTGGCAGCGCACCCTGCGACAGGGCGTACGCACCGCCACCGTGCCGAGTGTGCCCGGCGCGCTGCGGTCCGCGTTCGCCGACCGGGTGCCGGTGGTGACCGTGCACGACGCGGCGTCGCACGCCATGGCCTGGCTCGGGTCGGCGCTCGGCGCGCCGGCGGTGCCGCTCGGGGTGGACGAGTTCGGCCAGTCCGGCAGTGTGGCCGACCTGTACGAGCTGCACGACCTGCTGCCCGGCAGCATCGTCAACGCCGCCCTGGCCGCCCTCGCCCTGCGCTGACCGGTCTCAGCGGGTCGGCGTCGGGGTGACCGAGGCGGGCGCGCCGGCGCTCGGGTCCTGCACGATGTGGCGTTCCAGGTTGACCTGGGCCTGACCGGTGCCGCCGACGGTGATGTCGTCGTACGCCTGGAGCATCTTCTGCTGGTCGAAGTAGAGCACCGTCATCGACAGCGGGGTGGGCTTCTCGCCCTCCAGACCGCGCAGCCCGGCCCCGCCCGTGGAGCCCTCCACGAACAGGGCGGTCGGCTGCTGGCCGGGGGCCTGCGGCAACTTGGAGACCTGCCGGGCGTGCGTGTGCCCGGCCAGCACCAGTGGGCAGGTGCCGGCGAGCGGCCCGGCCGACGCCGGGTCGTGCACGAGGGCGATGTTGACCGGCCGCGGCGAGTTGCGGATCGTCGCGGCGAGCTGCTCACCCGCGCCGATCACCTGGTCGGCCACCTCCTGGGTGAGCCCGCTGCCGGCCGGTGAGGTGTTCTTGTCCGGGGTGAAGCGCGGGTCGCCGATGCCGGCGATGGTCAGGCCCGCGACCGTGGTCGTCGAGTTGTTCAGCACGATCGCGTTCGGCTGGCGGGCCACGGCGGCGCCGGTCTTGCCCGAGTCGTGGTTACCCCGGATGAACACGTACGGCTTCTTGAGCAGGCTGATCGAGCCGACGAACGACGCCTCCGGCTCGCTGCCCCAGTCGGTGATGTCGCCGGTGTCGACGACCACGTCGATGCCGAACTGCTCCACCACCGTGCGGATGAGCTGCCAGCCCGTCGGGTTGAGGTGCATGTCGGAGACGTGCAGGACCCGGGTGGTGCCCGGCGCGGGATCCAGCACCGGCAACGCGGACACCGTCGTGTAGAGCTGACTGACGTTGCCGACGATGCGTTGCAACTGCTCGGCGTACTTGGTGTAGTCGTTGGCGATGCGGCGGGCGTCGCCGACGATCGCCGGCGCGTTGACCAGCAGGCCCTCGTAGCGTGGCTCCTCGATCGCCTGCGGGCGCAGCGTCGCGGCGGCCGTGCCGAGGCTGCCGGCGGTGACCAGCAGCGCCAAACCGCCGGCCCAGGCCGTACGGCGCACGTCCCGGAAGACCAACGCGGCCAGGATGAGGGTGACCAGCACCGCCGAGGCGAGGGTACGCAGACCGAGCCGCATCACCCCGGAGCGCACATCCTCCACGGCGCTCTGGCTGGCCCGACTGATGCTCGCCGGGTCGTCCAGCAGCGCCTCGGTGCGCCCTTGGTCGAGCGCGCCGAGTCGCACGGTGAGGTGCGTCGGCCCGCTGTGGCTGTCGAGCAGCAGCGCGCCCAGCGGCGGCACGTCGATCGTCGTCCCGCCGTCGGTGGCCGGCGAGAGGGTGAGGTTGGCCCGGAACGGCCCGATGTCGGTGTTCACCCGACCGCCGGCCAGCACGCCGAGCGCCGCCCCGGCCAGGGCCACCACCAGCACGGCGAGGATCATGCCCGTGCGCCGCACCGGACCGCCGGGGCGGCCGATCCGTCGGCGGGCCGGGCGCGACGGCTCGCCGCCGGTCACCGGGTCGTCCCGGCCGTCGGCGTCGCCGTGCTGCTCGTCGCGTTGCCCGTCCATGCTCAGATTCTGACCTGCCCGTCGAAGGATCTTGGCAAACCTGGGCGGAAGGTGACGCAGGTCAGCTGCGGCCGCCGTCGCCGCCGGCGAAGACCACCCGCAGGAGGCGGTCGTCGTCGGCCGCCGGGTCACCCCGCCCGTCGTGGTTGGAGGTGCTCACCCAGAGCGAGCCGTCGGGCGCGGCGGCCACGGCGCGTAGCCGCCCGTACCGGTTGGTCAGCAGCTCGCTCGGCTGCCCGAGCAGGGTGCCGGTGTCGGTCAGCTCCATCACCCACAGTCGCTTTCCGCGCAGGCAGCCGGTGACGAGCAGCCGGTCCGTCGCGGCCAGCCCGGAGCAGGACGCGTCGGACGTCGCCCACTGCGTGATCGGGTCGGCGTAGCGCCTGTCGCCGGCCCGCCCCTCGACCTCCGGCCAGCCGTAGTTGCCGCCCTTGGTGATCTGGTTGATCTCGTCCCAGGTGTTCTGGCCGAACTCGACGGCGTACATGCGCTTGGCCGCGTCCCAGGCGAAACCCTGCACGTTGCGGTGGCCGAAGGACCACACCGGCGAGCCGGGGAACGGGTTGCCCGGCGCGGGCTTGCCGTCGGCGGTGATCCGCAGGATCTTGCCGCCGAGGCTCTTGGTGTCCTGCGCGTTGGGCCGCTCTCCCGCGTCACCGGTGCTGACGTAGAGCTGCCCGTCCGGCCCGAACCCCAGCCCGCCGCCGTTGTGCACGTTCGCCTTCGGGATACCGGTGAGGATCGGGGTGGGCTGCCCGCCGATCTGCAGGCGGGCGACCCGATTGTCCTGCTCGGCGGTGTAGTAGACGAAGACCGTCCGGTCCTTGGCGTAGCCGGGGGACACGGCGATGCCGAGCAGGCCGCCCTCACCCGCCGCCGCCACGTCGTTGATCGTCTGCACGACCCGGACCCGCAGCCCGTCCGGACCGGACTCCGGGCCCACCTGGAGAATCCGGCCGGTGTCCCGCTCGGTGACCAGCGCGCCGCCGTCCGGCAGGAACGCGATGGCCCACGGCACCCGCAGTCCCTTGGCCAGCACGGTGGTCACCGCCTGCTGGCCCGCGCCGCCGGCGTTCGGCGACGCCGACGGGGTCGGCAGGTTGGGTGGCTCGCCCGCCGGATCGGGGTCCGGCTCGCCGAAGCTGCAACCCGAGGCGAACAGCAGCGCCGCGCAGGACGCCGCGAGGACCGCCCGGAGGCGGCGGACGCGAGGGTACGGGGGACGGGCTCTCACCCGGCCCAGGGTAGCCCGCCGGAAGGTCCGGCCGAGGTCCACCGCTCTCAGCGGGCTCGGACCGCCAGCAGCGCCGTATCGTCCTCGCGGTGGTGGATCGACGCGAGCAGCAGGTCGCACAGATCGTCCAGGGGCATCGTGTCGGTGCCGGTCAGCCGGCCCACCAGCTCGGCGAGCCCGTCGTCGATGGACCGGTCCCGACGCTCGATCAGCCCGTCGGTGTAGAGCAGCAGCGTGTCTCCGGTGGCCAGGCCGGTCGAGTGGCTGGTACGCGGCGTGGGCCGGGCCAGGCCGAGCAGCGGCTCGGGAATCGCGTCGAGGACTTCCACCGCACCGCCGGCGCGGACCATCAGGGCCGGTGGGTGCCCGGCGTTGGACCACGTCAGCTCACGGACACCGGAGCGTTCGGGGCCGATCCGCACCAGCGTGGCGGTGGCCGCGATGGGCAGCCGCAGACCGCGGATCGCGTCGTCCAGGTGGCGCACCAGCGCCCCGACCTCGTCGTGCCGGCCGAACGCGTTGCCGCGTACCAGGTTGCGGAGCTGACCCATGGTCGCAGCGGCCTCGATGTCGTGCCCGGCCACGTCCCCGATCGCCGCGATCAGGTCGCCGTCGGGCTGCACGAAGGCGTCGTACCAGTCGCCGCCGACCTCCACCCGCTCGGCGGCCGGCTGGTAGCGGGCCGCCAGCTCCAGCTCCGGCACGAGCGGCAACCGCGGCAGCATGCTGTGTTGCAGGACCTCCGCGACGTGCCGCTGTTCCCCGTACATCGAGCTGTTTCCGATGGCCTGCCCCGCGCGGCGGCCGATGTCCACGGCGGTGAGCAGGTCGCGGTCGTCGAACTGTTGGCGGCCCGGACTGTTGACCAGGGTGATGGCGCCCAGCACGGTGCCCCCGGCGGCCCGCACCGGCACGCTGAGGTACGAGGCGATGCCCAGCCGCTCGGCGATCACCGGCAGCTCCGGGTCCGTGGTGCCCCGGGCCACGTCGGCCGGCGACGCCACCCCGCCGAGCCGGGGCTGGCCGGTCCGCAGCACCGCGCGGATCGCCGACTCCTGGTTCAGGCCGGTCCGCAGCAGCGCGGCGAAGCGGTCGACGTCCGGCGTCCGGGCCTGGTCCTGGTGCGCCGCGACGACCTCCCGGGGCTGTCCCGTGGGCCCGGCGAGGATGAGCAGGCACCAGTCGGCGAGCACCGGCACCATGGCGTCGGCGAGCCGGCGCAGCGACGTGCCCACGTCCAACGTGCCGGCCAGGGTCTCGCTCACTCCGGCCAGCAGTTCCAGGCGCTCGTGCGCCTGCACCACCCGACGACTTGCCTCCTGGGCCCCGTCCAGCGCGATCCGCAGGCGCAACTCCGACGAGCAGGCCGCCGCCAGGTCGGACAGCGTCCGCAGTTGTCGGGCGGTCCACGCCCGGGGCTTGTTGTCGATGGCGCAGAGCGAACCGAGCACCCGGCCGGAGAGGTCGGTCAACGGCATCCCGGCGTACGCGACGACGCCGAGGTCGTCGATGGCGAGGTTGTCGCGTACCCGGGGGTAGAGCCGGGCGTCCGGCAGCACCATGGGCACCTCGATGTCCACCACGTGCTGGCAGAACGAGTGGCTCAACGGGGTCTGCCGCCGCTGCGACCACGGCTCCGGCAGACCGACCGCGCCCGGGAAGAACTGCCGGTCGGCGGAGACCAGGGAGACCAGCGCGACCGGCACCTCCAGCAGATCGCTGACCAGCCGGGCGAACCGGTCGAACGCCTCGTCCGGGGCGGCGTCCAGCCCCGTGTCGGCGAGCGCGCGCAGCCGCGCCGCGTCGCCGAGCGCTCCGGGTGGAGCGGTCGATCGCCGCGCGCTGGCGGGGGAGCCGTCGGTCATCGAGCACCTGTCTGCCTAGGCGGAGGCCGACCTGCCCTCCGATCCGTGGTTTATACCTCGTCGCTGCCGGCCGAAAACCGGTGTGTTGCGTCTCGCCCGGGGCGCGGTTCCGGCGTGCCCGCGCCGGCCGCCGTGGCGACGGCTATCGTCGGCGGACGTGAAGGTATGGATTCCGCACCACGCTGGCCTGGACCTCGTTGGCGAGCTGCCGCCGGGCGTGACGGTGGAGGTCGCCGAACGCGCCGACCGCCTGCCGTCCGCCGTGGCCGACGTCCGTTTCTGGGTGCCGCCGTTCCTGAGCGGTTCGGATGCCACCGCTCTGTTGGGTGAGCTGCCCGACCTGGCGGTGGTGCAACTGCTCTCCGCCGGGGCCGACGCCTGGGTGGGTCGGGTGCCCGACGGGGTCACGCTCTGCGACGCCCGAGGGGTGCACGATCCCTCCACCGCCGAGTGGGTGGTCACCGCGATCCTGGCACAGCTCCGGGCGTTTCCCGCCTTCGCCCGCGCCCAGGGACAGCGGCGGTGGGCGTACGACGGCAACGCGCCGACCGACGAGCTGACCGGCAAGCGGGTGCTGATCGTCGGGGCCGGCTCGATCGGCACGGCGGTGCGCGACCGGCTCGCGCCGTTCGGGGTGAGCTTCACCCTGGTCGCCCGCAGCGCCCGGCCGGAGCAGTCGGTGCACGCCGTCGCGGAGCTGCCGAGACTGCTGCCCGACGCCGACGTGGTGGTGGTGCTGGTGCCGCTCACCGACCAGACCCGTGGTCTGATCGACAAGGATTTCCTGGCCGCGATGCCCGACGGGGCGCTGCTGGTCAACGCGGCCCGAGGTCCGGTGGCCCGTACCGACGCGCTGGTCGCCGAGCTGGCCACGGGCCGGATCTCGGCCGCGCTGGACGTCACCGACCCGGAGCCGCTGCCCGCCGAATCTCCGCTGTGGACGATGCCGAACGTGCTGCTCACGCCGCACGTGGCAGGGTCGGTGCGGGGGCTGCTGCCGCGTGCGTACCGGCTGGTCGGCGAGCAGGTACGGCGGTTCGCCGCCGGTGAACCGCTCGTCAACACGGTGGTCGACGGCTACTGAGCGCCGGCGGGCGGGAGCGGCCGCCTACGCGCCGGGCGTCTCGGCGGCCTCGTCCGGCATCCTCTGGCCGGTGGCGGAGACCAGGCGGGGCAGGTCGGTGCCGCGTACCGCCGGCAGGACGACCTGCTGGCCGTCGTCGAGCCGGGCGACGGCCCGTCCGCGTGCGTCGGTGGCGAACTCGACGACGTGGTCCCAGCCGATCCGGCGTTGCCCGAACAGCGCCCGCAGGCGCAGCTCCCGGGGGTCGGCGTCGGTGCCGGCCCGCCAGGCCCACACCCCGACGCCCAGCGGGACGAGCAGCACCGGCAGCAGGTACGCCCGGGCGTTCGCCAGCGGCAGGGCGCCGATGAAGGCGATGACCGAGGCGACCAGGATGGCTTGGTTGAAACGGAAGCGGACCGTGTCGCGCGTACTCACCCCGCGATGATCCCACCCCTGGTCGGGCGGGGTCGCGGCGGGCGGTGTCACGGGTGCCCGCACGCGTACAGTGACACGGGTCACTGCTTCGTGCCGATGGCGGATGCGTAACCAATCCGGTCGCCGGTCGTTTCCCAGTGTTGGGCAGCGGACTCGCAACATCCGCCGCCCATGCCACCGCAGCACCATCCGCACCATCCGCACCGCCGCACCGCCGCACCGCCCCGTGCCCCCTCACGAAGGCGACCGCCGTGCTCCTCGCGTACCCGTTCCGTTTCCTCGTCCCCCGCCGGGCGGCCCCGGAGGCCGCCGTGTCCACGGCCGTGGCGCTGCTCGTCCTCGCCGGTGTGGCGGGGATGGTCCCGACCCCGGTGGTGATCGCGTTGGCCGGTGGCGCGGGCGCCACCCTGGCCGGCGTACGACTCTCCCGGCTGGCCGCCGGTCGGCCCGCACCGCCGTCGGGCGGCTCCCCGGGCCGGGCGGGGCTGGTCCTGCTCGACGCGGCGGTGGTGGCGGCCGGCTGGTTCGCGGCCGCCCTGCCGCTGGTCGACACCCGGCAGCGCGCGGTCGCACTGCTCGGGTGGCTCACCGTCGCGGCCCTGTCCGTGGCCGGGCTGCGCGGGCTCCCGGCACGGACGCCCTCGCCGACCCGATTGCGGGAGTTGGTCGAGGCGACCGGACCGACGATCGGTCTGACCCTTGCCGGGTGGTTGCTCCTGCCCGTGGACACTCTCCCCGCCCCGGCCCGGCTGCTCGCGGCGCTGGTGTTGGCCGGGTTGGGCATCGCCGCGCTCAGCGCGTTCACCGGCGCCGGGCGGCGCTCGGGCCACGCGATCTGCCGGGGCGGCCTCCTGCTCACCCTGGTCGGTCTGGCGCTGTTGACGATCCTGCCGCCCGCCTCGTCGGGGCGCGCGCCACTCCTGGCGGTGCCACCGCTGGTGCTCGGCATGCTGCTGACGGCCCTGGGCGCGACATCGGCGGTACCGTCGGCCAGCTCGACGCCGCCGTCCGGTTCACCGGCCACGACCTGGCCACGGGCGGTTCTCCCGGCCTCGGTGCTGCTGCTCGCGGCGGGCCTGCACCTCGGCTCCGGTCGCACTCCGGACCGGACGAGTCTGTTGCTCGCCCTGGCGGCGGTGCCACCTCTGGTCCTGCGGGAGCTGCTGCGCGGCGCTGACGGTGGCGTCCCCGAGCGGCCCGCCGCGCACCGCCGGGCGGCCGACCACACGGTCCGCCGCCGGGAGTCGCAACCGCCGTGGCAGGCCCCGACGACCGATTCGTGGACTCCTGCGGCCGACGTCGACGCGACCTGGCCCGAAACGGGTGTCTCCTGGTCGCGCCACGGTTTCGGCCCGGCCGGCGAGGGGCCGGGGGACCGGGCGGCCCTGCTCGCCGCCCTCGCCGCGATCGGCGACGTGCCCGCCCCGGCCGGTGCGCTGCTGCTGGTGGAGCTGCACGGCATCGAAGGGCTCGGCCCGGTGGCCCGCGAGGACGCGCTTGCCGAGGCCGCCCTGCGGGCACGGGCGGTGGTCGCGTCCGGCGATCTGGTGACCGCCTGCGCCGGCCACGGTTTCGCGGTGGTCACCGGCGCGGGGCCCGTGCTGGCGTACGCGCTGGGCACCCGGCTGCTGAGCACGCTCACCTCGCCCTACCGGTTGGCCGGGTCGGTGCTGCGCGTGCAGGCGAGCATCGGGCTGGCCGAGGTCAGTGGCGCGGGGCCGGCCGACGTGCTTCGTCAGGCCGAGCTGGCCCGGCGGCGGGCGGTGCAGCTGGGCCGGGACCGGGTCGAGTGGTACGACGCCTTCCTGGAGGAGCAGCTGGTCCGTCGGCTCGACCTGGAACGCGAGTTGCCGGGCGCGGTCGCCCGGGGCGAACTGGACCTGGTCTACCAGCCGGTGCTCGACCTGACCGACCGTCAGCCGGTGGGCGCCGAGGCGCTGCTGCGGTGGCGTAGCCCGGTGCTCGGCACGGTGCTCCCGGGCGAGCTGCTGCCGGTCGCCGAGGACCTGGATCTGGTCGGCGAACTGGAGTGGTGGGTGCTGGACCGGGCCTGCCGGCAGTTGGCGGCCTGGTCGGCGGGCCCCCGGGAGCTGTGGATGGCCGTCAACGTGACCACCCGCGAGCTGACCACGCCCGACTTCGTGCAGCGCGCCGCGGCGGTCCTGGCCGCGTACGGGGTGCCACCCGAGCGTCTGGTGGTGGAGGTGGCCGAGCCGAGGGTCGCCGCCGACCTGTCGACGGTGGTGGCCCGGCTGGCGGGCCTGCGGTCGTTGGGCGTACGCACCGCGCTCGACGACTTCCGGCCCGAACACGCCTCGCTGGCCCACCTGCGCCGGCTGCCGATCGACCTGCTGAAGGTGGGGCCCGATCTGGTCGGGGCCGAGCCCACGGGGCAGCCGCCGCTGATCGACGTGGTGGTCAACGTCGGTGAGCGGTTGGGTGTGGAGATCGTGGCGGAGGGGTTGGAGTCGCCCACCCAGGTCGAGGGTGCCCATCGGGCCGGCTGCCGTTACGGGCAGGGTTTCGCGCTGTCCCGTCCGGCGACCGCCGAGCGCGTCGAGGCGTACTTCGAGGAGTTTCCCTCGGCGTACCGGTGATGAACCGGTTCACCTGTCCCGGGGTGGTGCCGTGCTGCCGCGCGGGGTCAACTGCGGTGTCTCGTCCCGCAACCGGGTCGCCGGCTCGCCCGCGATAACGCCGAGCAGGTGGCGGGCCGCGTGCGCCCCGTACGCGGAGATGTCGCGGCCCAGGGCCGTCAACGGCGGGTGCACCAGCCGGCACAGCGGCGAGTCGTCCCAGGCCACGATGGACAGGTCGGCCGGCACGGTCAGGCCCATCTCCTGGGCCACCGAGAGTCCTGCGATGGCCATCACGTCGTTGTCGTAGATGACCGCGGTGGGCCGGGAGGTGGCGCTGAGCAGTCGTCGGGTGGCCCGCCCGCCCTCCTCGCCGGTGTAGTCGGAGAAGACGGTGACCGTGTCGGAGAGGCCGAGACGCCGGCACACCGCCGCGAAGGCGTCGGTACGGATCTGGGTGTGCCGCAGGTCGGGCAGGCCGCCGACCCGGGCGATCCGGCGGTGCCCGAGCGCGACCAGGTACTCCACGGCCTCGGTCAGCGCCGCAGCGTCGTCCGAGAAGAGGCTGGCCAACTCCCCGGTGCCGCCCGGCCCGCCGATGACCACGGCCGGCAGGCGCAGTTGTTCCAGGGCGGGGATGCGCTCGTCGTCGGTGCGCAGGTCGCAGACGAGGACCCCGTCCACCCGGCGCTCGCCCCACCACCGCCGGTAGACGGCGATCTCGGCGTCGTGATCGGCCACCACCTGCAACGTCAGCGCGTACGAGCGGGCCGACAGTTCGGCCTCCACACCGCTGATCAGCGCCATGAAGAACGGTTCCACGCCCAGCGTCCGCGCGGGGCGACACAGGGCCAGGCCGACGGCCCGGGCGGTGGCGGCGGAGAGTGCCCGCGCGGCGCTGCTCGGACTGAACCCGATCTCGGTGGCGATGGCGAGGATGCGCTGCCGGGTGGCCTCGGAGACGCCGGGCTGCCCGTTCAACGCGTACGACACGGCGCCCTTGGACACCCCCGCCCGTCGGGCGACGTCCGCGATTGTCGGCCGCTTCACCGCGTGCTCCTTAGCGGTTCAAGGGCTTTGACACCCCGGAGGTCGGATCGTACGGTGGCTGAGCTTATCCGGTTCAGCTAACGTCTCGATCACGAAGGTGCGGTGAATCGTGAGCCGACAGGCCCTGCACGACGGCTGGACGCTGCGGGCGATGTCCGACGTGGACGTGCCCGCGGAGGTCGCCGACCGGACCGTACCGGCGACCGTGCCCGGGTGTGTCCACACCGACCTGCTCGATGCCGGGCTGATCCCCGACCCGTACCTCGACGACAACGAGTCGTCGCTGGCCTGGATCGGCCGCGCCGACTGGCGTTACCGGACGACCTTCCGTCCGCCGGCCGGCGACCACGACCGGATCGACCTGGTCTGCGGCGGCCTGGACACCGTCGCCACCGTCAGCGTCAACGGCGTTGAGGTCGGCCGCACCGAGAACATGCACCGCGGCTACCGGTTCGACGTCCGCGCGCTGCTGCGCGCCGGCGACAACGAGCTGACCGTCGCGTTCGACTCCGTGTACCGCTACGCCGAGGCGCAGCGCGACCGACTCGGCGACCGACCCAACGCGTACCCGGAGCCCTTCCAGTTCGTCCGCAAGATGGCCTGCAACTTCGGCTGGGACTGGGGGCCGACACTGGTCACCGCCGGAATCTGGCAGGACATCGGCCTGCACGCCTGGTCCACCGCCCGGCTGGCCAGCGTCCGTCCGCTGGTCACCCTCGACGGCCGCGACGGCCGGGTCGAGGTGCACGTCGAGGTCGAGCGGGTCGCCGACGTCCCGCTGACCGTCCGGGTCGCCGTCGGCGGCGTCCGCGCCGAGGCCGTCGTCGAGGCCGGCCAGCGCACGGCCGTGCTGACCCTCGCCGTCCGCGAGCCCACGCTCTGGTGGCCCCGGGGGTACGGCGAACAGGCCCGCCACCTGCTGGACGTCACCCTGCACGCGCCGGACGGCGACACCCTGGACACCTGGTCCCGGCGGATCGGCTTCCGCTCCGTCCGACTGGACACCACGCCCGACGAGCACGGCACCCCGTTCGCGCTCTCGGTCAACGACGTGCCGGTCTTCGTCCGGGGCGTCAACTGGATCCCCGACGACGCGTTCCCCACCCGGATCACGCGCGACCGGCTCGCCGACCGGTTCGACCAGGCCGCCGCCGCCAACGTCAACCTGCTGCGCGTCTGGGGTGGCGGCCGGTACGAGTCGGAGGCCTTCTACGACCTGGCCGACGAACGCGGCCTGCTCGTCCAACAGGACTTCCTCTTCGCCTGCGCCGCGTACCCCGAGGAGGAGCCGTTCGCCACCGAGGTGGCCGCCGAGGCCGCCGAGCAGGTGACCCGCCTGACGCCGCACCCGTCGCTGGTGCTCTGGACCGGCAACAACGAGAACATCTGGGGCTGGCACGACTGGGGCTGGCAGGAAGCCCTGGCCGGGCGCACCTGGGGACGCGGCTACTACCTCGACGTACTGCCCCGCACCGTCGGCGAGCTGGACCCGACCCGCCCGTACTGGCCGGGCAGCCCCTGGTCGGGAAGCGAGACCATCCACCCGAACGACCCGGCGCACGGCACCACCCACATCTGGGACGTGTGGAACACCGACGACTACCCGAAGTACCGCGAGTACGTGCCGCGCTTCGTGGCCGAGTTCGGCTACCAGGCGCCGCCCACGTACGCCACGCTGCGACGCGCGCTCAGTGACGAACCGCTCGCACCCAACTCGCCGGGCATGGCCCACCACCAGAAGGCGGCTGGCGGTGACGCCAAGCTCCAGCGGGGCCTCGACGCCCACCTGCCCGTACCGGCCGACTTCGACGACTGGCACTACCTCACGCAGCTCAACCAGGCGCGGGCCATCCAGCTCGGGGTGGAGCACTTCCGCTCCCACCGCGACGTCTGCGCCGGCACGATCGTCTGGCAGCTCAACGACTGCTGGCCGGTGACCTCCTGGTCGGCCGTCGACGGCGACGGCCGCCGTAAACCCCTGTGGTACGCGCTGCGCCACGCGTACGCCGACCGCCTGCTCACCGTGCAACCCCGCGACGGCGGGCCGGCTGGTGGCGGTGTGCTGGCTGGTGGCGGTGGGTTGGCGCTGGTCGCGGTGAACGAGACCGGCGAGGCGTGGACCGTGCCGGCCACGGTCACCCGCGTCACCCTCACCGGGGAGCCGAGGGCGAAGACCTCGGTCCACCTCGACGTCCCGGCGTACTCCTCGGTCGTGCTGGCGCTGCCGGCGGACCTGGCGCGGCCGGACGAGAGCCGCCGTGAGCTGCTGGTCGCCGAGGCCGGCGGCACGGCGGAGCGTGCGCTGTGGTTCTTCGCCGAGGACCGGGACGTGCCGTGGCCGACGGCGGCCTGGGACGCGACGGTCGAGCCGGTCGACGGCGGCCAGCGGGTCCGGGTGACCGCGCGCACGGTGCTGCGCGACCTGACCCTCTTTCCGGACCGGTTGGACCCGGCGGCCACTGTGGACGAGGCCCTGGTCACTCTGCTGCCGGGTGAGTCGGCCACGTTCACCGTCCGGTCCGAGGCGCCCCTGGACCCGGCGTCCCTGACCACCCGCCCCGTGCTCCGCGCGGTCAACGACCTGACCTGACCTGACCCCGGTCCCACCCCACCGTCCCGCCGATCTTGCGGTTTCTGTTGTCGACATGGGGTGAGATACCCCTTGTGTCGGCACCGAAAGTGCAAGATCGCGGGGAGTGACGGTCCCGGTGGCCGCGGTGGCGGGCACTGGTGTCGGATCCTGGACTGTCCTGGCGGCAGCGGGGGTGGCGTTCAGCACCAAGAATGGTGACCATCCATCGGCGGACGGGCCCGGGAGGTGCTGGGTTGACGGACGGACCACACCCGGCGGCCGACGCCCGGCCGGCCGGGCAACCGGGGTCGCCGACGCAGACGGTCGCCCGGTGGGCGGAGGTGCACCGCCTGGCAGTGGCGGGCCGGCAGCCGGAGATCGCCCGGGACGTCGGTGACCTGGTGTCGAGGGCGTGGGTGCGCCGGTCGCGGTTCGCCGACGTGGCGGCGCTGGCGACGGCGACCCTGACTCTCGGCCCGGACGCCGACGCCTACTACCACCTGGGGCACGCGCAGTACGTGACGGGACAGCCCTGGAAGGCCCTGGCCAGTCAGGAGCAGGCCCTGCACCTGTACCGCGAGGCCGGCGACCGGAACGACGAGGCGGGCACCCTCAACAACATCGGCGCCACGTACGACCGGCTCGGGGACGGGGAGCGGGCGCTGGCCCACTACGAGGAGGCGCTGGCGATCGCCCGCGAGGTGGGCGACCGGGACGGCGAGGCGGGCACCCTCAACAACATCGGCCATCTGCACGACCGGCTCGGGGAGTGGGACGACGCGCTGTCCTACTTCGGGCAATCCCTACCCATTCAACGCGAGGTCGGCAACCGAGAGGGCGAGGCGGCCACCCTCAGCAACATCGGCTTCGTGTACGACAACCAGGGCGATCGGGAGCGGGCGCTGGCCCACTACACGCGTGCCCTGCCCATCCAACGCGAGGTTGGCGACCGGGTCGGCGAGGCGGTCACCCTCAACAACATCGGCTACGTGTACGCCCGGCGCGGGGACGGGGAGCAGGCTCTGATCCACTACGCGCAGGCCCTCCCCATTCGGCGGGAGGTCGGCGACCGCAACGGCGAGGCGGCCACCCTCAACAACATCGGTCTCGTGCTCTCCGATCGGGGGGATGGGGACGGGGCGCTGTCCTACTACACGCAGGCGCTGCCCATCGCCCGTGAGGTCGGTGACCGGTTCGGCGAAGCGAACACCCTCAGCAACATCGGCCTCGTGTACGCCCGGCGCGGAGACGCGGAGCGGGCGCTGTCCTACTACGGGCAGGCGCTGTCCATCGCCCGTGCGATCGGTGACCGGCTGGGCGAGGCGAACACCCTCAACAACATGGCGTCGATTCGCCTCCAACAGGGCGATCTCGTTGGCACGAAAGACATGTTCAGCGAGGTTCTCGAGACCCTCCGCATCGTCGGCGACCGTAGGTCCGAGGCGACGGTCAGCGCGAACATGGCCCTCCTGCTGCTGAAGATGGCGCACGTGGACCAGGCCACCGGGTACCTGCGTCGCGCGGTCGTTCTGGCCGAGCAGACGAATCATCCAGAGCTGGACCGGTTCCGAATGATCCTCGCTCAGATAGCGCAGACCGGAGCACGGTGAGCGATGGGGACTGCGGCTGGGAAGGAGACCACTGTGGCGGGTGACCTGAACACCCATGAGCTGGAGATCTTCGAGCGGACATCGGACTACTCGGAGTTGCGGCTGTCGACCGGTGGGGAGCGGCCCAAGACCCGTGGGCTGGACCAGGCCGCCATCGACCAGTTGATCGAGCGCGTGGATCGCCACTACAGCCAGCACTCAATCGTCCAACAGGTCTTCGGCTCGCCGCAGCTTCGCGATCTCGGGACGCGGCTTGCCACTCTCCTCGACGGTGACGAGCGGTGGTTGACACCGATCCTCCAACAGCCTCCCGGCGCCACGCTGCGGATCACCGGCGCGGGACGACTACGGCACCTGCCCTGGGAACTGCTCGCCGCGGACGGTGCGCACCTCGCCATCTCCGGCTCGGCGCCGCTGTTGCCGGTGCGGGCCGCGGGCAACGACACCGTCCGCAGGGGCCTGATCGGTCCGGCCAACCGGCCTCTGCGCGTGCTGTTCATGGCCACCTCCCCCGAGGGCGTCGAACCCGAACTGAGGTACGAGGCCGAGGAGGCCGCGATCCTGGAGGCCACCGCCCGCACCGGCGCCGAACTGGTCGTCGAGGAGAGTGGAACGCTGGAAGGGCTGCGCCTGCTCACCCGGGACTACGGCGCGGGATACTTCGACGTCCTGCACCTGAGCGGCCACGCCACGATCAACCTGGATGGCAAGCCCGTCTTCCTGATGGAGGACGAGTTCGGCGCGCGCGTCGACGCCAACGCCGACCAGATCGTCCAGGCGATGGCCGGGCACTGGCCCCGCCTGATCTTCGTCTCCGGCTGCCTGACCGGGAACGCTCCCCAGTCCGGCGCGTTCCCCTCGATGAGTGAGAGCCTGGTCGACGCCGGCGCCCCCGCCGTGCTGGGATGGGCGCTGCCGGTGAGCGACCTCGCCGCCACCGAGTTCGCCGCCGAGCTCTACCGGTCCCTGGCGGACGGGGTGCCCCTCGACCGGGCCATCGTCGAGGCCCGGCAGCAGCTGTACGCGCGCCAGCACGGTAACTGGCACCTGCTGCGCGTCTACGCCGACCGATCGCCACTCGCCCCCGTGGTCACGCCCCTGCACACCAGGGGGCGTGCGCGGACCCGGATCCGCCCCGCCGAGCAGGATTTCCTGGACCCACAGACCCACCTGTCCCGGGTCGCCCCCCGCGCCGCTTTCGTCGGACGACGGCGCGTCATCCAGCGCTGCCTACGTACCCTCAGAAGCCCTACGGGCAGCGCGGGCGCGGCCCTGATCCTGCAGGGCATGGGTGGTCTCGGCAAGAGCAGCCTCGCCTCCCGGCTGCTGGAACGCATGCCCAACCACCAGCGTGCCGTCTGGTACGGCCGGGTCGACCTGACCAGCTTCCGCGACCTCGCCACCAAGGTGTCATTCCCCACCCTGGAACAACAGGTCGAGGCGGACCGGCTGCTGGCCAACGACGAGGCGCCCCTCGTCGTACGCCTCCGGCACCTGCTCGACGTCGACGGGCCACTCGGGCAGACCGCCTGCCTGTTCGTCTTCGACGACTTCGAGGAAGGCAACCTCGACGAGCGCGACGGCGGGCACGTGCTCTCGGCCGAGCTGGCAGAGATCCTTCCGGCCTTGCTCAAGGCCATTCGCGAGACCGGCAGCCCCAGCCGAGTGGTGATCACGAGCCGCTACCGCTTCCCGACCCCGGCCGGAACCGCCGTGGTCGAGTCGCTCGAAACCCTCAACCCGACCGAGCAGGCCAAGAAGCTCGCCAACCTGCCGAACCTGCGTCCGCGATCCTCCATCGACCCGGACATCCGTGAGCGCGCCGTCCAGGCCGCGGCCGGCAACCCTCGCCTGCTCGACTGGCTCGACCTGATCGTCGGCGACGGCACCCTCGACGTCGACGGTCTCATCGGTGCCATCGAACGGGAGACCGACAAGTTCCGCCGCGAAACCATCCTCGCCAAGAACCTGCTCGGCTCGCAGGACCGGGAACTGCAACGGATGCTCGCCAAGGTCAACGTCATCGAACTGCCCGTACCCGCCGAGACCGTCCGGGCCGTCCACGACCACCCCGACGCCGACCGGCACGTCGAGCGTGCCGTCCAACTCGGCCTGCTCGAAGAGGGCACCGACCCGGAAACCAGTCATCCCCGGTACTTCGTCTCCAACGTCCTGCGCCCGCTCATCCGTCCTCTGCTCACCGACGACGAGTACACCCAGGCCTGTGCCGCCGCGGCCCGCAGCCTCTACAACATCTGGGTCGTCGACGCGGCGGCATCCGGGTCCACGTCGTGAACACCCGGTGGGTGGAGGTGCACCGGCTCGCGGTGGCGGGCCGGGAGCTGGCCATCGCCCAGCACGTCGGCGATCTGGTGTCGAGGGTGTGGCTGCGCCGGTCGCGGTTCGCGGACGTCGCGGCGCTGGCCAGCGCGACGCTGACTCTCGGCCCGGACGCCGGTTCGTTCTACGACCTGGGGTGGACGCAGGCCGCGACGGGGCAGCCCCGGCAGGCCCTCGCCAGCTACGAGCGGGCCCTGCGCCTGTATCGCAAAGCCGGCAATCGCGGCAACGAGGCGGCCACGCTGAACAGCATCGGCGTCGTGTACGACAGTCTCGGGAACAGGGACCGGGCGCTGACCTACTACGAGCAGGCTCTACCCATTCAACGGGAGGTGGGAAATCGTGCTGGCGAGGCGGCCAACCTGAACAACATTGGCTACCTGTATGACAGGAGCGGGGATGGGGAGCGGGCGTTGGGCTACTACGGGCAGGCGCTACCCATCCGACGCGAGGTGGGCGATCATGCTGGCGAGGCGACCACTCTGAACAACATCGGTGCCGTGTATGACAGTCGCGGCGATGGGGAGCGGGCGCTGGCCTACTACGCGCAGGCGCTGCCCATCCGGCGCGAGGTGGGCGATCGTGTCGGTGAGGCGGCCACTCTGAACAACCTCGGCTTGGTGTATTACCAGCGTGGGGATGCCGAGCAGGCGCTGGCCTACTACGCGCAGGCTCTGTCTCTCCAAGTGGAGGTGGGCGATCGTGCCGCCGAGGCAGTCACCCGATTCAACATAGGGATGATCCATCGGGCGGTGGGGAACCTCGACGCGGCGATCCGTGAGCTCGAACTCGTCGTCGACCTCGACCGCCAGGTCGACCACCCGGATTTGGCATCCGACACCGCCATGCTCAATCAGCTACGCGAGCAACGCAGCGGGGCACAGGACGGGACCTGACGCGATCTTGCGAAGGGGCGTGCGGTGTGTCCGCGGCCTTGATCGACACGAGATCGCCGATGTCGCGGCATCCCGTCGACAGGGATACCGCGACATCGGCGAAGTCGAGTTGATCAAGCAGCCGAGCCGCCGAGCCGCCGCGCGGCTTACTCGGGGACGCGGCGGTAGGCGCCGTCGCTGGCCGAGGTGGCCATCGAGGCGTACGCGCGCAGCGCCGCCGACACCGGACGCTGGCGATCGGTCGGGGTGTACGGCCGGTCGCGCTTCTCCTCGGCCACCCGTCGTGCCTCCAGCTCGTCCTCCGGCACGTTCAGCTCGATCGACCGGGCCGGGATGTCGATGACGATCTCGTCGCCCTCGCGGACCAGGGCGATCAGGCCGCCGGAGGCGGCCTCGGGGGAGGCGTGCCCGATGGAGAGGCCGGACGTGCCGCCGGAGAAGCGGCCGTCGGTGAGCAGCGCGCAGGACCGGCCCAGCCCGCGACCCTTGAGGAACGAGGTGGGGTAGAGCATCTCCTGCATGCCCGGGCCGCCCTTGGGGCCCTCGTAGCGGATCACCACGACGTCCCCGGCGACGACCTCCTTGGCGAGGATCGCGGTGACGGCGTCGTCCTGCGACTCGTACACCTTCGCCGGGCCGCGGAACGTCAGGCAGTCGTCCGGCACGCCGGCGGTCTTCACGACGCAGCCCTCCGGGGCCAGGTTGCCGTGCAGGATGGCCAGGCCGCCGTCGGCGGAGTACGCGTGCTCGCGGTCGCGGATGCAGCCCTCGGCGGCGTCGGTGTCGAGTGACGACCAGCGGTTGGTGGTGGAGAAGGGCTCCACGGTACGCACCCCGCCCGGCGCGGCGTGGAACAGCTCGACCGCCTCCGGCGTCGGCGAGCCACCGCGCACGTCCCAGTCGGTCAGCCACTGGGCCAGCGAGGGGGAGTGCACGGCGTGCACGTCCCGGTTGAGCTGCCCGCCCCGGTCCAGCTCACCGAGGATCGCCGGGATGCCACCGGCGCGGTGCACGTCCTCCATGTGGTACTTCGGGGAGTTCGGAGCCACCTTCGCCAGGCAGGGCACCCGCCGGGAGATGGCGTCGATGTCGGCGACGCCGAAGTCGAGTTCCGCCTCGCGGGCGGCGGCGAGCAGGTGCAGCACCGTGTTGGTGGAGCCGCCCATGGCCACGTCGAGGGCGACGGCGTTCTCGAAGGCGGCCTTGGACGCGACGGTGCGGGGGAGCACCGACTCGTCGTCGCCGTCGTACCACCGCTTGGCGATGTCGACGACGGTCCGGCCGGCCTCGACGAACAGCGACCGGCGCGCGGCGTGGGTGGCGAGGGTCGAACCGTTGCCGGGGAGCGCGAGCCCGATGGCCTCGGTGAGGCAGTTCATCGAGTTGGCGGTGAACATGCCGGAGCAGGAGCCGCAGGTCGGGCAGGCGGAGCGCTCGATCTCGCCGAGCTGCGCGTCGGTGACCGCCTCGTTCGAGGACGCGACCATCGCGTCGATCAGGTCGATCTTGCTGTGCACGATGCCCTCGATCGCCGCCGTCTTGCCGGCCTCCATCGGGCCGCCGGAGACGAAGACGGTCGGGATGTTGAGGCGCAGCGCGGCCAGCAGCATGCCTGGAGTGATCTTGTCGCAGTTCGAGATGCAGACCAGGGCGTCCGCGCAGTGCGCGTTGACCATGTACTCCACCGCGTCGGCGATCAACTCGCGGCTGGGCAGGGAGTAGAGCATGCCGCCGTGGCCCATCGCGATGCCGTCGTCGACCGCGATCGTGTTGAACTCCCGGCCGACGCCGCCGGCCTCGGCCACCGCGTCGGCGACCAGGCCGCCCATGTCCTTGAGGTGTACGTGACCCGGCACGAACTGGGTGAAACTGTTGGCGATGGCGACGATCGGCTTGCCGAAATCGTCGTCGGTCATCCCGGTGGCCCGCCAGAGGGCCCGGGCGCCGGCCATCGTCCGACCGTGTGTGGACGTCCTCGATCGCAGCTCAGGCATGCGTACCAGCATGACACCGCCGCCGCGCGGGACCCCGCGGTAGAGGGCCCGTGTCCCAACAGATGCACATCCGGTCTCCCGCGACGTGCGCTCATCCGGCACTCTTGTTGTCGTGCATCTCCCCCCGGGCATGGTCGCCGTCGCGGCGCTGAGCGGGCTGGTCGCGGCCGTGGCCACCGCGCTGCTCACCATGGTCGTCGGGCAGCGGACCGGGCCGCGCCGACCGGCGCACGTGCTGCTCGCGGGCGCCGCCGGGGTTACCCTGGTCAGCCTGCTGGCCGGGGTGGTGGCGGTGCTCTCGGCGAGCGACCACTGGGCACACGAGCAGGGCCAGCGGACCGGATGGGCCACCGCCACGGCGATCGGTACGGCGCTGGCCGGGCTGGCCTTCGCGGCCGGTCTGCTCCGGCTGCCGGGCGTCGCGGCCACCGCCGCGGGGACCGCCCGGCTCGCGCTGGACGGCGTCACCGTGGCGGCGGCGCTGTGGTTCGTCGGCTGGGTGCTCTTCTCCGAGCCGACCCGGCTGCTCGGCGCCGCCACTCCGATGGCCTGCCCGGCGATCCTGGTGACGACGGTGAGCGCCGCGCTCGGGGCCGGCCTCGCCGTGATCGTCGTCTTTCGGGCCGCCGCGCCGCGTCGCCGGCTGGCCGTGCTCGCGACCGGCATCACCGCGGTGAGCTGCGGCGGGCTGGGCCTCAGCGCGGGGCTCTGCCAGTCCGGGCCGACCATGGCGCTCGCCGGCGCGGCGCTGCTGTCGGCCGGCCTGCTGGCCGTCGCGCTCGAGGTGCGCCGGGCCGATCAGCCGGGGGAGGTCGCGCTGGACCTCATCGGTCGGGACGGTGAGTACGCCCTCGCCCCGATGCTGGCGATGGCGGCCTCGGCGATGTACCACCTGCTCCAGGACGGCCGCTTCACCGCGCCGGGCATCCTCGCCGGCAGCGTGGAGGGCTTCGCCCTGGTGGCGCGGCAGTACCTCACCCTCAAGGACGTCCGGGACTACGCCGGCCGCCTGGTCGAGCGGGAGGCGCACTTCCGTGAGCTGGCGCACACCGACCCGTTGACGTCGCTGGCCAACCGGCGCGGGCTGCTGCGGGCGCTGCACGACGGCGCGGCGGCGGGCACGCCGTGCGTCCTGCTCGGTCTGGACCTGGACGGCTTCAAGAACGTCAACGACATGCGCGGCCACGACGTGGGTGACGCGGTGCTGGCCGAGGTGGGCCGTCGGCTGCGCGGCAACCTGCGTCCGGGCGACGTGGCGGCCCGGCTCGGCGGCGACGAGTTCGCCGTGCTCATGCCGGCCCGCCCCGCCGAGGCGGACCGGGTGGCCGAGCGGCTGCTCGGGGTGCTGAACCGCCCGTACGACCAGCCGGAGGGCCCGGTCTTCCTATCCGTGAGCATCGGCGTGGCCGGGTGGGCCGCCGAGCCGGACGTGGAGTTGCTGCTGCGCCACGCCGACCTGGCGCTGCGCTACGCCAAGCAACGCGGCAAGAACCGGATCGAGCGCTACGACGCGGCGTACGACCAGTTGTTGCGCCGCCGTACCACCGTGGAGCACGAGTTGCGGGGCGCTATCGACCGCGACGAGCTGCGGCTCGCCTTCCAGCCGGTGGCGTCGCTGCCGTCGGTCCGGCCGGTCGGCGCCGAGGCGTTGCTCCGCTGGCACCACCCCGAGCTGGGCAACGTCCGCCCGGACGAGTTCATCCCCCTCGCCGAGGAGTGCGGGATGATCTCCACACTCGGCGCCTGGGTGCTGCACCAGGCCTGCTACCAGCTCTCCCGCTGGCTGGCCGACGGGCACGACGTGTGGGTCTCGGTGAACGTCTCGCCGCGCGAGCTGCACGCCCCGGAGTACGTGGTCCAGGTCGCCGAGGCCCTGCGCGCCCACCACGTACCGCCGCAGCGGTTGGTGCTGGAGGTCACCGAGCACGCGGTCGCCACCGATCTGGACGAGCTGATCCGGCGGTTGACCGCGCTGCGGCTGACCGGCGTACGGATCGCGCTGGACGACTTCGGCGCCGGGTACTCGTCGCTGGGGCAGCTACGCCGGCTCCCCATCGACATCCTGAAGATCGACCACAGCCTGGTGGCCGAGCACGAGCCGGTCCGCCCGGTGGGCAAGGACGGTCCGGCGTTCGCGCCCATGGTCGACATCGTCATGCGGCTGGGCCACCAGCTGGGCATGGAGGTCATCGCCGAGGGCGTCACCACGCCGACGGAGCTGGCCGCGGTGGTCGCCGCGGGCTGCCGGTTCGGTCAGGGAGCGCTGTTCGGCTGGGGGGTGCCCGCGGAGCACCTGGAGGCGATGCTGGAGGCGGCCACCTCGCCGGGCGCGCGGCCCGGTCCGGTGCCCGTCCAGCGCCGCGCACCCGGCGGGTCCGGGCAGGTCATGCCCCCTGGCGGCGGCGCGGCGTCGGCCGACGCGCCGCCGTCCGTTAACCAACATGTGGGATCAGTTGACTCATCGCGTGAGATGCGTCAGGCTTAGCCGCATGTCGTCGTACCGGTCGCTGCGAGTACTTATCTGAGCGCACTCTCCTCCGTCGAGAGTGCGCTGGCCCCGTGCATCTGCACGAGGGCCGTTTTTATTGCCGTCGGAACCTGTCGCGACGGGCCCCACGCCCACGTCGCATCGCTGAACAAGCCCCAGCCACTCCAGCCGAAGGCCAGAACCACCATGACGAGACCAACGCCCGAGACCCTCGCCCACACCGCCCGGCGGGCCCGCGCGACCGCCGACCCGGCCGGCGCCGCCGACCCCGCCACCCGCGCCGCGGCCACGCCGGCAGTCCCGGCCGTACGGACATCCGCCCCGGCAGAGGTCTCCGGTGCCGGCTCGCTGGTGCGGTCCCTTGAGGCGCTCGACGTCGACGTCGTCTTCGGCATCCCGGGCGGCGCGATCCTGCCGGCGTACGACCCGCTCTACGACTCCACCGTCCGGCACATCCTGGTCCGCCACGAGCAGGGCGCCGGTCACGCGGCGACCGGGTACGCGCAGGCCACCGGCAAGGTCGGCGTCTGCATCGCCACCTCCGGCCCGGGCGCGACCAACCTGGTGACGCCGATCGCCGACGCGTACATGGACTCGGTCGCGATGGTGGCGATCACCGGGCAGGTGGCTCGCCCGTCGATCGGCACCGACGCCTTCCAGGAGGCGGACATCCAGGGCATCACGCTGCCGATCACCAAGCACAACTTCCTCGTGCAGACCGCCGAGGAGATCCCGCAGGTGCTGGCCGAAGCGTTCCACCTGGCCAGCACCGGCCGGCCCGGCCCGGTGCTGGTCGACATCCCCAAGGACGTGCTCCAGGCGTCGACCACCTTCACCTGGCCGCCCACGCTGGACCTGCCCGGCTACCGGCCCACCCTGCACCCGCACGGCAAGCAGATCCGCGAGGCGGCCCGGTTGCTGGCCGGTGCCCGGCGGCCGGTGCTCTACGTGGGCGGCGGGGTGCTCAAGGCCGGCGCCACCGAGGGGCTGCGTCGGCTCGCCGACCTGACCGGCATCCCGGTCATCACCACGCTGATGGCGCTCGGCGCGTTCCCCGACTCGCACCCGCAGCACCTGGGCATGCCCGGCATGCACGGCACCGTCGCCGCCGTGTACGGCCTCCAGAAGGCCGATCTGATCGTCGCGCTGGGCGCGCGGTTCGACGACCGGGTCACCGGCAAGCTCGACTCGTTCGCGCCGGACGCGGCGGTGGTGCACGCCGACATCGACCCCGCCGAGATCGGCAAGAACCGGCACGCGGACGTCCCGATCGTCGGTGACGCCAAGCACGTCATCGACGAGCTGATCGCGGCGGTCACCGTCGAGCGTGCGGCGGGGCGGGTCACCGACCTGAAGGATTGGTGGACCCAGCTCGACGACCTGCGTAACCGTTATCCGCTGGGCTACGACGAGCCGTCCGACGGCACGCTCTCCCCGCAGTACGTGATCAAGCGGTTGGGAGAGATCGTCGGCCCCGACACGATCTTCGTGGCCGGGGTGGGGCAGCACCAGATGTGGGCGTCCCAGTTCATCTCCTACGAGAAGCCGTACACCTGGTTGAACTCCGGCGGCCTCGGCACCATGGGCTACGCGGTGCCGGCGGCCATGGGCGCGAAGGTCGGCAAGCCGGACGCGGTGGTGTGGGCGATCGACGGTGACGGTTGCTTCCAGATGACCAACCAGGAGTTGGCGACCTGCGCGCTGGAGGGCATCCCGGTCAAGATCGCCGTCATCAACAACGGCAACCTCGGCATGGTCCGGCAGTGGCAGACGCTCTTCTACAACGAGCGCTACTCCAACACCGAGCTGGGCACGCACAAGCACCGGATCCCCGACTTCGTCAAGCTCGCCGAGGCGCTGGGCTGCGTCGGGCTGCGCTGCGAGACCGCCGAGGACGTGGACAAGACCATCGCCGCCGCCATGGAGATCAACGACGTCCCGGTGGTGATCGACTTCGTGGTCGGCAAGGACGCCATGGTCTGGCCGATGGTCGCTGCCGGCACCAGTAACGACGAGATCATGTTCGCCCGCGGCGTCCGCCCGGTCTTCGACGAGGATGACATCTGACCATGAGTGAGCGAAGCGCACGAATCATCAAGGCCGATGCCCCGACCGAGCGAAGCGAGGTCGTGGCATGACCATGCACACTCTGTCCGTGCTCGTGGAGAACAAGCCGGGCGTCCTCGCCCGGGTGTCCGGCCTGTTCTCCCGCCGCGGTTTCAACATCGACAGCCTCGCCGTCGGCGAGACCGAGAACCCGGACGTCTCCCGGATCACCATCGTGGTGAACGCGGACTCGTCCCCGCTGGAGCAGGTCACCAAGCAGCTCAACAAGCTGGTCAACGTACTCAAGATCGTTGAGTTGGATCCGCAGGTCTCGGTCGCCCGGGAGTTGCTGCTGGTGAAGGTCCGCGCCGACCGGGCCGCCCGGTCCCAGGTGCTGGAGACCGTCAACCTGTTCCGGGCCCGGGTCGTGGACGTCGCACCGGACACGCTGACCATCGAGGCCACCGGCACGCCGGACAAGCTCGACGCGCTGCTGCGCGACCTCGAGCCCTTCGGCATCAAGGAAATGGTCCAGTCCGGGCTGGTGGCCATCGGGCGCGGCTCGCGTTCGATCACCGCCGGTCCCGCGCTGCGGGCCGCCTGACCCATCCGCAAAGACCACGACGGGCACTCAGGCCGTCGTACGAAAGGGAAGTTCTCATGAGCGTTGAGGTGTACTACGACGACGATGCCGACCTCGGCCTGATCCAGGCCAAGAAGGTCGCGGTGATCGGCTACGGCAGCCAGGGGCACGCCCACGCGCTGTCGCTGCGTGACTCCGGCGTCGACGTGGTGATCGGTCTGCCGGAGGGCTCGAAGAGCCGTCCCAAGGCCGAGGAGCAGGGCCTTCGGGTGCTCACGCCGGCAGCGGCCTCGGCCGAGGCGGACGTGATCATGGTGCTTGCGCCGGACACCGCCCAGCGCAAGATCTATGCCGAGTCGATCGAGCCGCACCTGGCCCCCGGCAAGGCGATCTTCTTCGGCCACGGTTTCAACATCCGGTACGGCCTGATCAAGCCGCCGGCCGAGGTGGACGTGGCCATGGTCGCCCCCAAGGGCCCCGGCCACCTGGTGCGTCGCCAGTACGTCGACGGCAAGGGTGTGCCCTGTCTGGTCGCCGTCGAGCAGGACGCCACCGGCACCGCGTTCGCCCTCGCCCTCGCGTACGCCAAGGGGATCGGCGGCACCCGGGCCGGCGCGATCAAGACCACCTTCACCGAGGAGACCGAGACCGACCTCTTCGGCGAGCAGGCGGTGCTCTGCGGCGGTGCCTCGGCGCTGGTGCAGACCGGTTTCGAGGTGCTCACCGAGGCGGGTTACGCCCCGGAGGTCGCCTACTTCGAGTGCCTGCACGAGCTGAAGCTGATCGTCGACCTGATGTACGAGGGCGGCATCGCGAAGATGCGGTACAGCATCTCCGACACCGCCGAGTACGGCGACCTCTCCCGGGGCTCGCGCATCATCGACTCCCGCGTCAAGGATGAGATGCGCAAGATCCTGGGCGAGATCCAGTCCGGCGAGTTCGCCCGTGAGTGGGTCGCCGAGGACGAGGCCGGCCGCCCCAACTTCACCAAGTGGCAGGCCGAGGGCGCGGCGCACCCGATCGAGGAGACCGGTAGGAAGCTGCGCGGAATGATGAGCTGGGTCGACCGCCCGATCACCGAAACCGCCTGACGCCACCCCGAAAAACGGATCACCCAGCCCCGGGCCGCGCTCTCCCCAGCGCGCGCCCGGGGCTCGCTCCGAGCCCTCGTCGATCTTGCACTTTCGGATGGCGATTTGTGGGGGTTGGCCCCGTAGGTCGCCGCAGAAAGTGCAAGATCGCGGGGACGGAGGGGTGTAGGGGGGCGGGGTGGGTGGGGTTTCGGGGTGGTGAACGGTTGATGTCGGTCGCTTGTCCGGGCGTGTGAGGGCACTCACCCCGCAGACCGGAACACGCCGGCCAGCGCGGCCCCTACGATCGCGGGTAGGTGCGCTGAGCCGGCACCTGACGGCCACGGCACGGATCAGCACGGGGTGCAGTGCGGCGCCCCGCCACCCGCGCCGATCGCAAACACGACCTCTACGAGGACCGATGAATCCTGTCGTACTGATCGCCGAAGAACTCGCCCCCGCCGCCATCGAGGTGCTCGCCCACGACTTCGACGTCCGTCACGTCGACGGCACCGACCGTCCGGCCCTGCTCTCGGCGCTCTCCGAGGCCGACGCCGTCATCGTGCGCAGCGCGACCCAGATCGACGCCGAGGCGGTCGCCGCCGCACCGCGGCTCAAGGTGGTCGCCCGCGCGGGCGTCGGGCTCGACAACGTCGAGGTGCCGGCGGCCACCGCGCGGGGCGTGATGGTCGTCAACGCACCCACCTCGAACATCGTCTCCGCCGCCGAGCAGGCCGTCGCACTGCTGCTCGCCGTCGCCCGCAACACCGCCAGCGCCAGCGCGGCGCTCAAGGCGGGCGAGTGGAAGCGGTCCAAGTACACGGGCGTCGAGGTGCAGGGCAAGACCGTCGGTGTGGTCGGGCTCGGCCGCATCGGGGTGCTCTTCGCGCAGCGCATCGCCGCGTTCGGCACCCGACTGATCGCGTACGACCCGTACATCCAGCCGGCTCGGGCGGCGCAGCTCGGCGTACGGCTGGTCGGGCTGGAGGAGCTGCTGCGCGAGAGCGACTTCATCTCGATCCACCTGCCGAAGACCCCGGAGACGGTCGGCCTGATCGGCGAGAAGGAGCTGGCGCTCGTCAAGCCCAGCGTCCGCATCGTGAACGCCGCCCGCGGTGGCCTGGTCGACGAGCAGGCGCTCGCCGACGCCATCGCCGAGGGGCGGGTCGCCGGCGCCGGCGTCGACGTGTACTCCAAGGAGCCCTGCACCTCCTCGCCGCTGTTCGCCTTCGACAACGTGGTGGCCACCCCGCACCTGGGCGCCTCGACCCACGAGGCGCAGGACAAGGCCGGTCTGGCGGTTGCCAAGAGCGTGAAGCTGGCGCTGCAGGGCGAGTTCGTGCCGGACGCCGTCAACGTCCAGGCCGGCGGCGTGGTCGCCGAGGACGTCCGCCCGCTGCTGCCGCTGGCCGAGAAGCTGGGCCGGGCCTTCACCGCCGTCGCCGGTGGGGTCGCGGCCAACGTCACCGTCGAGGTTCGCGGTGAGGTCGTCGGCCACGACGTGTCGGTGCTCAAGCTGGCCGCGACGAAGGGCCTGTTCAGCTCGGTGGTCGAGGACCAGGTCACCTACGTCAACGCCCCGCACCTGGCCGCCGAGCGCGGCGTCGAGGTCACTCTGGACAGTCAGGCCGAGACCGCCGACCAGCCTCTCCTGGTCACGGTGCGCGGTGCCCTGCCGGATGGCCGGGCGGTGAGCGTCTCCGGGACGGTCACCCACGCGGGCAGCCGCGACGTCCCGCGGCTGACCGAAGTGGACGGCTTCGACGTGGAGATCGCCGCGGAGGGCATCCTGCTGTTCCTGCGGTACGCGGACCGCCCGGGCGTCGTCGGCACCGTCGGTACGCTGCTCGGCGAGTCGGGCATCAACATCGCCGCGATGCAGGTGGCCCGGCGCGAGGCGGGCGGCGAGACGCTGATGACCCTCACCGTCGACCAGGCGCTCGGCGCCGATCTGCTGACCTCGGCGGCCGACTCGATCGGCGCGACCGCCGCCAGCGCGGCCGACCTGCGCGACGAGTAGTTAGCGGCCGCCACGCGACAGGTGGCGGCGCGGACGACAGCACCACGGGGGGCCCGGCGACAGCGCCGGGCCCCTTCGTCGTACGCCGGGAGGTGTTCCGCCCCGGGAGCGGTCAGTTCGGCAACCGGACCGGGGGCGGGTAGACCGAACCGTCCTGGGCGTCGAAGAGCATCAGCCCGTGCTCGCCGGCCAGCCGCTCGATGTCGAGCAGCACCTGGTCCGGGCAGGTCGGGTGCAGGTTCAGCTCGACGTGATCGTGGGCGGCGTGCAGCGGCGCGACCGCCCACGGGCTGTCCGGGCCGGGGTGACGGTCCGGATAGGACGCGGTGATCGCCCGGTAGAAGCCGACGACGCGCGGGTCCGGGTATCGGTCCACGTGCCGCCCCTGCCGGCAACCCTCGACCGCTGCCCGCACGTCCTCGGGCGTCGCCCCGTCCTCCAGGGCCCACACACTCAGATCGAAACTCACGGCGGACAGCGTGCCATCCGTCGTTCACCATGTCGAAACTGCCTCACCGCCGGCCAATCGCCGAACCCGTGCGGGCGGCGTCCGAAGGCGTCCGCTGTGGAGACTCTTGCGTCGAGTTGCGTCGATTCGCTAGCGTACGACTGCGGTTACTGGCCGCCAGGCCGTGGCGCCGGCCCGTCTTCGGGTGGCGCGGTCGACGTCCGGCCCGACCGGTCCGCACCCCTCGATTGTGCGAGCCACGCGCACTCGTCGCTGATCGGCCCCCACAGCCGTTGCCGAGGCCGTGGGGGCCGATCGCAATTCAGGCGCTCTGCGGGTCACCCCGTCTGACGTGCGACGCGGCTATGATCGGCCGCCGTGACAAGCGCCCAGTTGTTCAATGGCGGTGGCCGCCGGGTCGCCCGGCCGCGGCGACCTGCGCCGCCACGACGAGCCCTGCGGTCGACGCGGCTCCTCGCGGCCCTGGTGGCGGTGCTCGTGCTGGCCGGCTGTTCGCCCGATCCGACCGGCTCGCCCGCTTCGCGCGACCCGTCGTCGGCTCCGGGGACCGCCGAGCCGCGGTCGACGAGTGGGCTCGGCCCGGCCGGGGGCCGGCAACCCGGCACGGGCAGCGCGGACGAGGCCCAACGCCGCCGTTTCGCGGCGGCGGCCACCCTCCTGAAGAGCAAGCCGGGGGTGCTCGGAATCCTGGTACGGGACCGGCGCACCGGCACTTCCTGGCGGGCGGGGACCACCGATCATCCGATCTGGACGGCCTCCACCATCAAACTCGCGATGGTCGTCGGGCTGCTGGAGCGCTCACGGGCGGGCGAGATCAAACTCGACAGCGCCGCCCGTCGACAGATCGCCGACATGCTGAACTTCTCCTCCGACGACGCGGCCACCGCTCTGTGGAACCGCTACGGCCGGGACGGACAGCTCAAACGCTTCCAGCAGCGCTACGGCATGACCGGGCTGACCACCGTCGCCGGCTACGCGCGCTTCTGGGGTCACCTCAAGTGCACGGCTGAGGATCTGCAGCGGTTGATGTCGTACGTGCTGGACGACCTCGACCCGACCGACCGGGCCTACATCGTCGGCGCGATGCGTTCGGTCGGCTCGATCCAGCGTTGGGGTGTCTGGGCGGCCGGCAGCGACAAGCACCCCGGCACCAAGGACGGCTGGTCGATCGAGCCGGACCCGGGCGGGGAGCACTGGGTCACCAACACCGTGGGGTTCGTCGGCGACGACCAGCGCTACGTCGTCGCCGTCATGTACCAACTGCCACCCGGCAAGGGGATCGATGTGGGGGTGCACGCGGTGAGCGATCTGGTCGCCACCGTCTTCGGGGCACGGACCCCGGCGCGGGTGACCGTGCCGGACCCCAGCACGGGACGCTAGGGCCTGTTTCATAAGAACTGGCCGGCCTGCGGCGGGCCCGGACGACGACCGGCGGCGTTGCGGTTTCGTCCGGATAAAACACCGGTATCCGGACGAAACCGCGCCTTGCCGGATCGCCGCCCGGACTCCGCCTCGGCTCGACCGCCCTTATGAAACAGGCCCTCGGGCCCTCAGCGCCGGTGGGCGAAGAGCGCCCGGTACTCGGAGCCACCCCGGAACCAGGCCAGGCCCGTGGGGCCGGCGGCGTAGAGCGCGGTGGCGTACGCGTCGGCGACCGTCAGGTCCGGGCCGACGACGGTCGCGGCGATGAGGTGGTTGGCCGGCTCGCCAGTGTGCGGGTCGACGACGTGTCCCCGCCGTCCGGACACCCCGGAGGTGCCGACTGCTCCCGAGGTCATCTCCAGCATCAGTGGCGCGCGGTCCGGCGCCGTCGGGTGGTGTACCGCGACCCGCCACGGTCCGCCGTGCGGCGCGCGGCCCCGGACCACGAGGTCGGCGCCGGCGAGTACGGCGTAGTCGTGCACGCCCGCCGCGCGCAGCCGGGCGGCGGCGCGGTCCACGGCCCAGCCGCCCAGTAGGCCGCCCGGGTCGAAGCCGCCGGGGACCGCCCAGGCGTCGAACCAGCCGTCGGTGGCGGCGCGCATCGCCGTACAGCGGTCCACCAGGTCAGCCAGCGGCGCGTACGACGCGGGGCTGATCTCGCCCCGGCGCAGCCTGGAGACCAGGCTCTCCGGACGGTTCGGGCCGTAGGTCAGGTCGATCGCGCGCAGTTCGGCGACGCTGTCCCGCAACGCCTCGCCGACGCCCCGGCGGCCGAGCCCCTCGGGGGCGTTGAGCAGCAGGGTGTACTCCGCCGTGGCGGTGCGGACGGTGTGCTGCACGGCGATGCGGCCCTGGGTGGCGGCGGCCGGGTCGAACCGGCGACGGCGGCTGCCGAGGCGGAGGTCGGGCCGGCGGTGCCGGAACGCCGACAGGTCCGGCCAGCGGGTCCGCGGCTGCTCGTCGATGCGCATGGCGCCTGCCCCCTCGCAGTTGACGTCGCGTCGTCACGACCACCGTTCGCGGGCCCCCTGACCCGCTGTCCCTTACCGTAGGCAGCGCAGATGATCGCTACATGAATCCCAGCTGAGAGGGTGCTGTGCATCCTCCTGTCTCAGATGCTGGAAGCTTCGTACCGGGAGTCGGGACGGCGACGTACCGTTGCCGGACAGGGCAGTCGAGCGTGGGGAGAGCGGGCGTGACGCGGATCGCGGTGGTGGCCGGGGACGGCATCGGGCCCGAGGTGGTCGCGCAGGCCCGCAAGGTCCTCGACGCGGTGCTTCCCGGTGTGCAGGCCACCGAGTACGACCTCGGCGCCGCCCGCTGGCACCGTACCGGAGAGGTCCTGCCCGACTCGGTGCTGACCGAGCTGGCCGGGCACGACGCGATCCTGCTCGGCGCGGTGGGTGACCCCACGGTGCCGCCGGGTGTCCTGGAGCGCGGCCTGCTGCTCAAGCTCCGGTTCGCCTTCGACCAGTACGTCAACCTGCGCCCCTCGCGGCTCTGGCCCGGCGTCGCCGGTCCGCTGGGCAACGTGAAGCCGGGCGAGGTCGACCTGGTGGTGGTCCGCGAGGGCACCGAGGGGCTGTACGCCGGCGCGGGCGGGACGTTGCACCGCGACACGCCCGCCGAGGTCGCCACGGAGGAGAGCCTCAACACCCGGCACGGCGTGGAGCGGGTGATCCGTGACGCGTTCGCGCGGGCCGGTCGTCGGGAGCGGCGCAAGGTCACGCTGGTGCACAAGACCAACGTACTGACCCACGCCGGGTCGCTGTGGTCGCGCGCCTTCGCGGCGGTCGCCGCCGAACACCCGGACGTGGCGACGGAGTACCAGCACGTCGACGCGGCCGCGATGTTCCTGGTGACCCAGCCGCAGCGCTACGACGTGGTGGTCACCGACAACCTCTTCGGCGACATCCTCACCGACATCGCCGCCGCCGTCACCGGCGGAATCGGGCTGGCCGCCAGTGGCTGCATCAACCCCGAGGGCGCGTACCCCTCGATGTTCGAGCCGGTGCACGGCTCGGCGCCGGACATCGCCGGGCAGGGCGTCGCGGACCCGGTGGCCGCGGTGCTCTCCGTGGCGCTGCTGCTGGAGCAGCTCGGGCACGCCGAGGCGGCGGCCCGGGTCGACGCGGCGGTCGCCGCCGAGTTGGCCGGCCGTACCCCGGGCGCGACGCTGCGCACCGCCGAGGTCGGCGACCGGCTCGCCGCCCACGCCGTAGCCTGACCGCCCCGGGCCGCGTCGCGGCCGGGGGCGGTCTTCGCCTGTCCGGGCAGTCCACCCGGTCCCGAGCGGCGCTACCTTCTGAACGGTCGTTCGGGGTAAGTTTCTGGCACAGCCATGTCGGTGTGCGATCCCGCATGCCGTTGTCCCGCAGGGAGGTCAGCGCGATGAGCGGTGGTGACAAGCTCGACTTCGAGATCCGTCCGAATCCCACGCCGGTATCCGCCGCCGACCGGGCTGCCCTGCTGGCCAACCCCGGATTCGGCCGCGTCTTCACCGACCACATGATCACGATCCGCTACGCGGAGGGCAAGGGCTGGTACGACGCCCGGGTGGAGGCGCGGGCGCCGATCCCGATGGACCCGGCCAGCGCGGTGCTGCACTACGCGCAGGAGATCTTCGAAGGGCTGAAGGCCTACCGGACGGCCGACGGTGGCGTGACGATGTTCCGGCCGGACGCCAACGCCGCCCGCTTCGTCGACTCGGCCAAGCGGATGGCGATGCCGGCGTTGCCGCCCGAGGTGTTCGTCGACTCACTGCACAAGCTCATCGAGATCGACCGGGAGTGGATCCCGACCGGCGAGGACGGCAGTCTCTACCTGCGGCCGTTCATGTTCGCCAGCGAGGTCTTCCTCGGCGTCCGTCCGGCCAACGAATACCTGTACATGGTGATCGCCTCGCCGGCCGGCGCGTACTTCACCGGTGGCGTCAAGCCGGTCACGATCTGGGTCTCCCCGGATTACACCCGGGCGGCGCCCGGCGGCACCGGCGCGGCCAAGTGTGGCGGCAACTACGCCACGTCGCTGGCGGCCCAGGCGGAGGCCATCGAGGCCGGCTGCGACCAGGTGGTCTTCCTCGACGCCGTGGAGCGCCGCTTCGTCGACGAGTTGGGCGGCATGAACGTCTTCTTCGTCTACGACGACGACACGGTGGTCACCCCGCCGCTGACCGGCACGATCCTGCCGGGCATCACCCGCGACGCGATCATCACGCTGGCCGGCAAGGCGGGGCACCAGGTGCAGGAGCGGCCGGTCTCGTTCGCTGACTGGCAGGCCGACGCGGCCAGCGGCCGGCTGCGCGAGGTCTTCGCCTGCGGCACCGCCGCGGTGATCACCCCGATCGGCGGGGTGCGCTTCCCCGACGGCGAGTTCCTGATCGGTGGCGGCGAGCCCGGCCGGGTCACCATGTCGCTGCGTCAGCAGTTGGTCGACATCCAGCGCGGCAAGGCCGCCGACCCGCACGGTTGGGTGCACCAGGTCTTCTGACGTCCGTCGGCCGACCGGCCCGTCGAACGGGCCGGTCGGCCGCGGCGCTGGGACACACGCCCTAACCCTCGTCGAGCAGGTGGTCGCGTAGGGCGGCGAGCTGCTTGTCGGTCACCCCGGCATGCCGCAGGTACGCCTCGATCGAGCCGTGCCCCTCACGCAGTTCGTCAAGGAACATCTGCATGGCCTCGGCGGGCGACGCCAGGAACGGCGCCGGCACCTCCGCGGCGTCCGGCATGGTGGCGGCCAGCCAGGCGCTGAACCGGGCCGACGCCTCGGTGCTCAGCGCGTAGTCGGCGGTGATGTCCGCGTCGTCGACGCCCAGCACGGCGAGGGTCAGGGCGCACACGATGCCGGTGCGGTCCTTGCCGGCCACACAGTGCACGACGACCGGGGCGTTCGCCGAGTCGGCGATCAGCCCGATCGCCTCGCCCAGGCCCGCGGTGCCGGTCTGGGCCAGGTCGGCGTAGCGGTCGGCGAGGTAGCGCGCCAGGTCGGTGCCCTTCTCGTGCGGCGTCAGCGCCCAGTCCTCGTGCTCCGGGTGGATGTGCCGGTACGTCAGCCCCTGGTAGGCCGGCACCCGACCGTCGCGCTCCACCTCGGTGGGGCGGCGCAGGTCGACGACGGTGCGGATGCCGATGGCGGCGAACGCGTCGCGGTCCTGCTCGTCGAGCCGGTGCAGGGAGTCGGAGCGGTAGAGGCGACCACGGCGCACGGTACGGCCGTCGTGGCCGAGGTAGCCGCCGACGTCGCGGAAGTTGAAGGTCGCGGGCAGCGTGATGTGACGTTCGTCGTCGATGGCGTCCACGTGCACACGGTAACGGCCGGCGGGCTCATGTCCCACCGGCCGTCGGGTCGGATCGGTCAGCGCGCGGTGCCCGGGGGAAGCGCGCCGTACGTCTCGTCGTAGTAACCGCCGAGCTGATCCCGGTACGCCGGGTCGCTGTGGCTGGCCTCGTCGTACTCGGGGGCGGCCTTGATCTGGTCGCGGGTGCGGTCGACGGAGACGGTGCGCTGGTCGTGGTCGACCAGGTTGACCGTGCCGGCGGGCAGCATCACCTTCTTGCCGAAGACCCACGGCCCGGTGTCCACGACCAGGTAGCTGCCGCCGACCTCGTGGCTGGCGCTGTCGATTTTGCCGACACCGCCGTCGCTGGCCTCGACCTTGTAGCCGACCAGGTCGGCGTCGGCCACGCCGGCGGTGTCGCGGTAGCGCCACGGGTCGAACGTGCCGGCCGGCGCCCCGCCGGCCACGGCGCCCTGGTCGCCGCCGCGCAGCGGGTCCGGCCCGGCGTGGGCGGCGTGTGGGTCGATCCTGTCCATGCCGTTCGCTCCTGACTGTCGCCGACGTCCCGGGCTGTCGTGCCCGCCCCTGAGGAGCTACCCGGCTGCGGGGGCCCGGAAACGGCGACCGGACCGGAGCGCCGGCCGGTCCGGGCCGCACGAGGGGCCTCAGGCCAGGGCGGCCTCGGCGTCCAGCGTGACCGCCGCCGCGTGGACGACGGCGGAGATCCGCAACGCCTCGTGCACCTGCTCCCGGGGGACGCCACGACGGCGCAGCGCCTTCTCCTGCGTCTGGAGGCAGATCTCGCAGCCGATGATCGCGGACACGCCGAGGCACCACAGCTTGAAGTCGCTCTTGTCCACGCCGGGTCGGGCGACGAGCTGCATGCGGAGGCGGGCCGGTATCGAGGCGTACTCCTCGTCGCCGATGAGATGCGTGGCGCGGTAGTAGATGTTGGTCATCGCCATGACGGCCGCCGCGCCCTTGGCCGCCTCGACGCCGTCCGGCCCGAGGGGGTCGAGCGCCTCGGCGGCGATCTCGCGCAGTACCAGCGGGTTGCGCGCGGCCACCGCGCAGGCCAGCGCCGTGCCCCACGTCCGCGCCGGGGTCAGCGTCGCCGCGCCGATCGTCGAGTCGAGGTTGTGGGCGATGTCCGTGGCGTACGCGGGCAGGGCCGCCCGGATCGTGTCCAGTCCCACGGGTCAGTCCTCGGCGGGTGGGGTGTCGGTGTCGAGCGACACGGTGCGCACGGGGCCTCCTTGTGGGCGGGATGTCCCACCATGTGGATTGTCTCTCCCAAAAGCGGGAGCGGGTGGCAAAGTAGCGATCGTGACCTGCACCGCCCTGATTATTGCGACCTAGCGCGCCGGCTCTCCCCTCCGCCGAGCGCGCAGACCTCCCGCATCCCGCGGGGGGTCTTTTTGTTGCTCCGAGAAAGGATCCTGATGACGTTCCAGGTCTTCGACACGACGTTGCGAGACGGCGCCCAGCGCGAGGGGCTCACCTACTCGGTGGTCGACAAGCTGGCGGTGGCCCGGCTGCTCGACGAGTTCGGCGTCGGGTTCATCGAGGGCGGTTGGCCGGGCGCGGTGCCCAAGGACACCGAGTTCTTCCGCCGCGCCCGCACCGAGCTGACCCTGCGTCACGCCGTGCTGGTGGCGTTCGGCGCCACCCGCAAGGTCGGTGTCGCGGTCGCCGACGACCCTCAGGTGCGCGGCCTGCTGGACGCGCAGACCCCGGCGGTCGCCCTGGTCGCCAAGGCCGACATCCGCCATGTCGAGCGCGCGTTGCGCACCACCGGCGCGGAGAACCTGGCGATGATCCACGACACCGTCACCCACCTGGTCGCCGAGGGACGCCGGGTCTTCGTCGACGGCGAGCACTTCTTCGACGGCTACCGCCACGACCCCGCGTACGGCGCCGCCGTGGTGCAGACCGCGCTCGCCGCGGGCGCCGAGCGGATGGTCCTCTGCGACACCAACGGCGGGATGCTGCCGTCCCAGGTGACCGCCGCGATCCACGACCTGACCGGCCGGCTCGGGGTCGACGCCGCGCTGTTCGGCATGCACGCCCAGAACGACACGGCCTGCGCGGTCGCCAACACGATCGCCGCCGTCGAGGCGGGGGTCCGGCACGTGCAGGGCACCGCCAACGGGTACGGCGAACGCCCCGGCAACGCCGACATCTTCGCCGTCGTCGCCAATCTCCAGCTCAAGCTGGGTATGCCCGTCCTACCGGAGGGATGCCTGGCCCAGATGGTGCGGGTCTCGCACGCCATCGCCGAGATCGCCAACATCGCCCCCGACACCCACCAGGCGTACGCCGGGGCCGCCGCCTTCGCCCACAAGGCGGGGCTGCACGCGAGCGCGATCAAGGTCGACCCGTTGCTCTACAACCACGTGGACCCGTCGGTGGTGGGCAACGACATGCGGATCCTGATAACCGAGATGGCCGGCCGGGCCAGTGTCGAGCTCAAGAGCCGCGAACTCGGCCTGGACCTGGCCGGCCGTCCGGAGGCGCTGACCCGGGTCACCAAGCGGGTCAAGGAGTTGGAGGCGGGCGGGTGGTCCTTCGAGGCCGCCGACGCCTCGTTCGAGCTGCTCGTCCGCTCCGAACTGCCCGAGGGCGGCCCGGCGCGGCCGTTCACCCTGGAGTCGTACCGGGTGCTGGTCGAGCACCGCGAGGACGGCGCGGTCGTCTCCGAGGCGACCGTGAAGATCCGGGTACGCGGCGAGCGGGTCATCGCCACCGCGGAGGGCAACGGCCCGGTCAACGCGCTGGACGAGGCGCTGCGGGTCGGGCTGGCGCGGCACTACCCGCAGTTGCGCGACTTCGAGCTGGCCGACTACAAGGTGCGCATCCTGGAGGGCAGCCACGGCACGGGCGCGGTGACGCGGGTGTTGCTGGAGACCGCCAACGGCACCGGCCGGGACTGGACGACGGTGGGCGTACACCCCAACGTCGTCGAGGCGAGCTGGCACGCCCTGGTAGACGCCCTCACCTACGGCCTGGCTCCCGCCCCGGTCTGACCGCAGACCACCGCGGCGCACATCGCCGTCGGTCCGGCGCGGCGGCGGCGGCGCACCTCGCCGGACGGGAAGCGGGGAGTCGGTTGCGGGTGATGCCGGTGAGTCATCTAGATGACTCACCGGCATCACCCGCACCGGGGTGCGCGCCCCCGCACCGGTGGGTTACCGGGTTGGGAGGGTGACGGTGGCCAGGACGGGGCGGTGGTCGCTGCCTGGTAGGGCCAGGACCTTTACCTTGTCGACGGCTATCCGGCGGTCGACCAGCACGTGGTCGATGGTGACCGGGGGGATGAGGTCGCCGTCGTACGGGCCCCACGTGCCGGTCAGCCCCTTGCCGGTCGCGTCGGCGGCGTCGACGTAACCGGTGCGCAGCAGCGCCCGCAGCGGCCCGTGGTCCAGGGTGGAGTTGAAGTCGCCGGCGAGAATCCGCAGCTCACCGTCGGGCGTGGCGGGTGGTTGGGCGGTCAGGTCGGTACGCCACGCGTCGACCTGGTCCAGCGCGGACGGCGCCGACGGGTGGGCCGACTCGACGCGGACCGGTGGCGCCCCGGGGACGGCCACGGTGCCGTACGCCTGGGTGAACCCCCAGCCGCCCTGGCCCCGGTTGTTACGGATGCCGACGTCGCTGATCGGCCAGCGCGAGTAGAGCCCCGAGCCGGACGTCCCGACGTGCGCGTTGAGCTGCCGGTGGGGGAGCAGTCGGTCGAGCCCGAGCCGGTCCAGCGCGGCCTGCGCGTCGGGTGTGAACTCCTGCACGGTGAGCACGTCGACCCGGTGCCGCCGGACCAACTCCACGAGCGCCGACGCGTCGGCGGCCCCGGCGAGCAGGTTCGCGGTGAGCAGCCGGATCGTCGGGCCGGTAGCCGTCGGCTGCGGCGCGGCCAGGGCCCGGGGCGCGACCACGCCGAGTAGCGCCACGGCGGCCAGGGCCGCGACCGCCGCCGGCCACCAGCGCCGCAGGGCGACGCTGAGCCCGAGCGCCAGAACGCTCACTCCGGCGACGTACGGGGTGAAGGCGAGCGCCTGCACCAACGGTCCCCGGTCCAGCCCGGCCAGACGTACGGCGGCCCAGGTGGCCGTAGGCCCGACGACCACCCAGCAGAGGGCGGTGCGGATCAGATTTCGGCGGCGGGTCGGCGCGGGCGGGTCGTCGGTGACGATCATGGCGCTCAGCCTAACCGGGGTCGCGGCCGAGCAATTTCGTGAATGGTTCTCCGTTCACCTTTCACAATTATCTGACGGCTGGATGACAGGTCGATAATGCGAGATCAACTATTGACCTGCGGCTTTTGGCGGTGCTACGTTCCATCTGGTTGAAACGACGCAACTCTGAGTAGTAATCCCAGCTCAGAGCGGGTTAATCTCACCGAGTAATCAACCGTCCAATTCATTGTTGGCAGTTATCCGTCCCGCCCCGCGGGTCGGCCGAATTCGCACGGTCACACAAGGGGGACCTGTCATGAGTACATCCTTCCGACGTAAGGCGGCAGCGATCGGGTTCGCGGTCGCGGCACTCACCCTGGCGGGTGGGGGCATCGCCGTCGCCCAGCCGTCGGCGAAGGCGCCGCAGGCGGCCGTCCAGCCGGCGGCGAAGCGGGTAGGCGACCAGCCGCCGGTCACGGCCGAGTCGGCACGGTCGGCCAAGGCCGCGCTGAAGGCCAACGGCGCCAGCACCCTGGCCACGGCCACCTACTACACCGTCGTCAACGCCAACGGCACCAAGGTCCGCGGCACCGGCACCCTCATCAAGTACGGCCCAGGCCAGTATGAGGTGCAGTTCGGCGTGAACGTCTCGACCGGTGCCTACCTGGCGACCATCTCGAGCGCCAACTCCTGCTGCGTCCCACCCGCCGGCGAGGTCTCGGTCGCCCCGCGCCTGAGCACCCCGAACGCGGTCTTCGTCCAGACGTACAACTCGTCCGGCGTGCCGGCCGACCTGGGCTTCACGCTGCTCACGCACACCTTCTGAGCGAGGTGACACGACCCGGCCCCCGCGCACCCGCGCGGGGGCCGGATCGCATGTCGGGCCCTCGGCCGGCGTGCCCTCCTGGTCGCCCCCCGTGGGTGATTCGACCCCGTGCGGCCGGCTCGCGTGGCTCGTCACTCTTTCGCGCGGCCCGTGCCCGTTGCGGGTGCTCCCGGCCGGTCCGGCCCGCACAATCCCACGTTTGCCGGGGGTCCCGGCCGGGAAGCAAGCACCGTGACGGACATCTCGGACACCCTGGCCAGCATGCCCACCTCGGTCGATCCCGAGCCGACCGGCGCCGACCTGGAACAGACCCTCTTCGAGGTCAAACGCGTGATCGTCGGGCAGGATCGGCTCGTCGAGCGTCTGCTCACCGCACTGCTCGCCAACGGGCACTGCCTCCTGGAGGGCGTGCCCGGCGTCGCCAAGACCCTCGCCGCGCAGACCCTCGCCACCGTGGTCGGCGGCACCTTCTCCCGCATCCAGTTCACCCCGGACCTGGTCCCCTCCGACATCGTCGGCACGCGGATCTACCGGGCCTCGAAGGAGACCTTCGACATCGAGCTGGGTCCGATCATGGCCAACCTGGTGCTGGCCGACGAGATCAACCGGGCGCCCGCCAAGGTCCAGTCGGCGTTGCTGGAGGCGATGGCCGAACGGCAGGTCTCCATCGGCGGGCGCAGTTGGCCCGTACCGGTGCCGTTCCTGGTGCTGGCCACCCAGAACCCGATCGAGTCCGAGGGCGTCTACCAGCTCCCCGAGGCGCAGCGCGACCGGTTCCTCATGAAGGTGGTCGTCGACTACCCCGGCGACGCCGACGAACTGGCGATCCTCTACCGGATGAGCAGCGACCGGCCCACCGCGCGCCAGGTGCTCGACCCGCAACGGCTGCGACACCTCCAGGGGCTCGCCGAGCGGATCTTCGTCCACCACGCCCTGGCCGAGTACGTCGTCCGGCTGATCCTCGCCACCCGAGACCCGGGCCGGTTCGGCCTGGCGGAGATCGCGCCGCTGCTCGCGTACGGCGCCAGCCCCCGGGCCACGCTGGGCCTGGTCGCCGCCGCCCGAGCGCAGGCGCTGCTGCGCGGGCGGGAGTACGTGTTGCCCGAGGACGTCCGGGAGTTGGCGGTGGACGTCCTGTCCCACCGACTGGTGCTCTCCTTCGACGCCGTGGCCGACGGGGTCTCGGCGGAGAGTATCGTCCGGCGACTCGTGGAGGCGGTGCCCCCGCCCCGGGTCGCCACCGGGCACCCCCAGCAGACGCCCGACCTGGCGGCGGCATGAGACGCGCCGCCCGTGAGTCGGTGCGCACGGCACCCGATCCCGGCCTGGCCGAGCTGACCCCCGACCAGCGTCTGCGCCGACTCGAACTGACCGTCACCCGGCGACTCGACGGTCTGCTGCACGGTCAGTACCGTGGCCTGCTGCCCGGGCCGGGTAGCGAACCCGCCGGCAGCAGGGAGTACCGGCCGGGGGAGGACGAGGTCCGCCGGATGGACTGGGCGGTGACGGCCAGGACCGCGGTGCCGCACGTCCGCCAGGTCGACGCCGACCGGGAACTGACCACCTGGCTGCTCGTCGACTCCAGCGCCAGCATGGAGTTCGGCACCGCCGAGCTGGACAAACGGGAGCTGGCGGTGACCGCGGTGGCGGCCGTCGGCTTCCTGACCGCAGGCGTCGGCAACCGGTTGGGCGCCCAGGTGTTGAGCGCCGACGGGATGCGACGCTTCCCGGCCCGCTGCGGGCGTACCCATCTGCTCGGTCTGCTGCGGGCGTTGCTCGCGGCCCCGCGTGCCAGCGCGCCCACCCATGGGCCGGGGCAACGGTCGACCGCGCCGGCTCCGGAGCTGGCCGACGGGCTCGACGCGTTGCAACGGGTGGCCAACCAGCGTGGACTCGTGGTGGTGGTCTCCGACTTCCTCGACGGCCTTCCGGACGACCCCGCCGACCCGCCGCCCTGGGAGCGGACCCTGCGCCGGCTGTCCGCGCGCCACCAGGTGCTGGCGATCGAGGTGACCGACCCCCGTGAGCTGGAACTGCCCGACGTCGGCCTGATCACGCTCGTCGACCCGGAGACCGGCCGTCGCCGCGAAGTGTGCACATCGGACCGTCGCCTGCGGGAGCGCTACGCCGCGGCAGCCGCCGCCCAGCGGGATCAGGTCCGAGCGGCGTTGCGCCGCAGTGGTGCGACACACCTGGGGCTGCGTACCGACCGCGACGTCAGCGCGGACATCGTCCGCCACGTGCACGCCCAGCGACGGATGGCCGCCGCGCCGGCCGGGGCCGCCCGGGGAGGTGCCGCGTGAGCTGGGAGTCCCCGCTGCGGCTCTGGCTGCTGGTGGGCGTGCTCGCGCTTGTCGTCGCGTACCTGGTGGTGCAGCGCGGACGCGCCCGCTACGCCGTCCGCTTCACCAACCTGCGGCTGCTGGACCGGGTGGCGCCCGAACGGCCGGCCTGGCGTCGGCACGTACCCGCCGGGCTGTTTTTGGCCATGCTGGCGTTGCTGGTGGTCGGCTTCGCCCGGCCCACCGCCGAGGTCCGGGTGCCCCGCGAGCGGGCCACCGTGATGGTGGCCGTCGACGTGTCCACCTCGATGCTCGCCACCGACGTCGAGCCGGACCGGCTGGCGGCGGCCAAGCAGGCGGCCCGACGGTTCGTCGAGGGCCTACCCGACGAGTTCAACGTGGGGCTCGTCGCGTTCGCCGGCAGCGCCGCCGTCCTGGTACCACCGGGCACCGACCGGGACGCCCTCGACGAGGGCATCGGCCGGCTGGCCGAGGGGGTGACCGGGGTCCAGGGCACCGCGATCGGCGAGGCCATCAACACCTCGCTCGGAGCGGTCAAGAGCCTGGACAGCGAGGCCGCTAAGGAACCACCGCCGGCCCGGATCATCCTGCTGTCCGACGGGGCCAACACCTCGGGAATGGACCCGATGGAGGCGGCGGCGGAGGCCGTCGCGGCGAAGGTGCCGGTGCACGCGATCTCCTTCGGCACCCCGTCGGGGTTCGTGGACCGGGGCGGACGGCCGATCCAGGTGCCGGTCGACGGGCAGACGCTCAGGGCCGTCGCCGACGAGACCGGCGGGATGTTCCACGAGGCCAGCACCGTCGACGAACTGCGCGCCGTCTACGACGACATCGGCAGCTCGGTCGGCTACCGCACCGAACGCCAGGACGTCTCGGCGCGGTTCATCGGCCTCGGACTGGTGTTCGCGATGGGGGCCGCCGCCGGATCGATGCGCTGGTTCTCCCGACTGCCCTGACCCGTAGCGCCGACGTCGACCGTGAGGAGTACGCATGGCAGTGCAGACCGGACTGGGCGAACCGCGCGGTCCCTGGTTCATCTCGCCGGACCTCGACCCGGACGGGCGAGGGTGGTGGGACGCTCCCGGCTCGGGCCGTGACCCCGGGGGGCGGCGATCCGGTCGGTTGCTCGCCGCGCTGGCGATCGTGGCGGTCTCGGCCGTGTCGGGCGCGCTCGCCGGGGGCGTGGTGGCCAGCCGGGACGGTGCCGGCGGGCCGGCCGCCGCGTCCGCCGCGCCGGTGCCGGCGGAGCTGGTCACCGCCGCCGAGCGGACGGTGCCCGGTGTGGTGTCGGTGCTCGCCGGCGGCGCGAACGGCGCGTCCGCGACGGGCTCGGGATTCGCCATCGACGACCAGCAGCACCTGGTCACCAACGACCACATCCTGGCCAAGGGCGGCGGCGGACCGGTGACGGTGGAGCTGCCCGACGGCCGCCGGTACGAAGCCGAGGTGGTCGGCCGGGAGGCCGGCAGCGACCTGGCGGTGCTGAAGGTGCCACCGTCGGCCGGACTCGCCCCGCTGCCGCTGGCGAAGCCGGGCGCGACCCGGGTCGGTGAGCCGGTGCTGGCGGTGGGCTCACCGCTGGGCCTGTCCGGGACGGTCACCGCCGGCATCGTCAGCGCGCTGGACCGTCAGGTGCGGTTGGGCAACAACCGGCACCGCGCGGTGCAGACCGACGCGTCCATCAACCCGGGCAACTCCGGCGGGCCGCTGGTCAACGCCCGGGGCGAGGTGGTCGGAGTGAACACCGCCATCGCCACCATCGACGGCAACGGCTCGATCGGAATCGGCTTCGCCATCCCCATCGAGCAGGTCCAGCAGACCGCCGACACGATCATCGGCAAGGGTGGCTGACCTGCCCGAACGGCCCTGCCGGCCGCCTCCAGTGTCGGATATCCGGCCCGAGGCCATCGGAGGATGGAAATATGACGCTCGGTCTGGATACTGGCTCAGGTGGAGCGTCCTCTTCTTACGGTCCTCCTGCTGGTGGGCCTGGTCATCGGATGGGCGGTGGGGTCGGCGTACGCCCGAGCACGGCGCGGGTGGACCGACTACCAGGCCGCGAAGAAAGCGGTGCCCGGCGCTCGCCGTGGCGCGTGGTCGCTGGTCCGCGGGATCGCCGTGAAGGCCGCGGTCGTGGGGTTGCTGCTGTTCGGCGCGGTGGCGTACGCCGCGGTCGGTTCGGACGACGAGACCGCCGGCCCGGCGCCCACCTCGTCCACGACGCAGGGTGAGCCTGCACACCGGTGACCCGGTGCGACTCCCGGCGGGTTAGCCTCGGGGCGTGGACGACGGACTGCGGGTGACCGACCGGTGGGTCGTCCCCGCCGGGGAGCTGCGGGAGCGCTTCTCCCGTTCGTCGGGCCCCGGTGGGCAGGGCGTGAACACCGCCGATTCCCGGGTCGAGCTGAGCTACGACCTGGCGAACTCGCCGGCCGTGCCCGAGTCGCTGCGGGCGCGGGCGTTGGCGCGCCTCGCCAACCGCCTCGTCGACGGCGTGCTGACGATCGCGGCCAGCGAGCACCGGGCGCAGCTCGCCAACCGGGAGGCGGCCCGCGAGCGAATGGCCGCGCTGCTGCGCGAGGCGGCCGCCCCGCCCCCGCCGCCGCGCCGGGCGACCAGGCCGTCGCGGGGCGCGAAGGAGCGCCGGTTGGCCGAGAAGAAGCGCCAGTCGCAGCGCAAGCGCGACCGCCGCGTGGACGGCGAGTAGCGGATCCCGACGTCATCTCGATGGGCCTCGTGCCGCCCTGGGTGACAGAATCTGGAATCTGTCAGTCGATCGGTGTACTGTCATTTGGGTACCCCACGTGAGAGGAAGACCGATGGACACCCGCACCCTCGGCAGCAACGGCCCCACCGTCTCCGCCCTCGGGCTCGGCCTGATGGGCATGTCCGACCTCTACGGCCCCGCCGACGAGGCGGAGAGCATCGCCACCATCCACGCCGCCCTGGACGCCGGCGTCACCCTGCTCGACACCGGCGACTTCTACGGCATGGGCCACAACGAGATGCTGCTGCGCGACGCCCTGCGCGGCCGCAACCGCGACAACGCCGTGATCAGCGTCAAGTTCGGCGCCCTGCGCGACGTCGACGGCAACTGGATCGGCCACGACCTCCGACCCGTCGCGATCAAGAACTTCCTGGCGTACACGCTGCGCCGACTCGGCACCGACCACGTCGACATCTACCGTCCGGCGCGGCTCCCGTCGGACGTGCCGGTCGAGGACGTGATGGGCACCCTGGCCGACCTGGTCACGGCCGGCCACATCCGGCACATCGGCCTGTCCGAGGTGAGCGCCGAAACGCTGCGACGGGCACACGCCGTGCACCCCGTCGCCGACCTTCAGATCGAATATTCGTTGATCTCCCGTGACCCCGAGGCCGCGATCCTGCCCACGGCCCGCGAGCTGGGCATCGGCATCACCGCGTACGGGGTGTTGTCCCGGGGCCTGATCAGCGGTCACTGGACGCCGCAGCGCCAGACGACCGCCCGCGACTTCCGCACCGACCTGCCCCGGTTCACCGGCGCGAACCTGGACCGCAACCTCGCCCTGGTGGACGCCCTGCGTGCCGTCGCCGAGGCGCGGGGCGTCACCGTGGCGCAGATCGCCATCGCCTGGGTGCTGTCCCGGGGCGAGACCATCGTGCCCCTGATCGGCGCGCGTCGCCGGGAGCGGCTGACCGAGGCGCTCGGCGCGGCCACGGTCACCCTGACCGAGATGGACCTGGCCGCGATCGAGGCCGCCGTGCCCTCCGACGCGGTGGCCGGCAGCCGTTACGGCGACGCGCAGATGGCGATGCTGGACAGCGAGCGGGCATGACCGCTCCGTCGTGGCGCGACAGCCGGGCCGGGGGTCGCGCCACGACCGGCGACGTCGTCAGGGAGGCTGGGACGATGAGCGACGCCACCGCCCTGACGGCCGACCGCATCCTCGACACCGCCGAGGAGGTGCTGCGCCGGTACGGCCCGGCGAAGGCCACCGTGCTCGACGTGGCCCGCGCGCTGGGCGTCAGCCACGGCAGCGTCTACCGGCACTTCGCCAGCAAGGCCGCGCTGCGCGAGGCGGTCGCCGAACGCTGGCTGGCCCGGGTGTCGACCCCCCTGATCGACGTCGCCAGCGCAACCGATCCGGCCTCTGAACGGCTGCGCCGGTGGCTGGCCGAACTGAGCGGCACCAAGCGGCGGATGGCCCGCGAGGACCCGGAGCTGTTCGACAACTTCCACCAGCTCGCCACGCTCTCCGAGGGAGCGGTCGCCAACCACCTGGAGGTCCTCGCCGGTCAGCTCAGTCTGATCGTCGCCGACGGGGTGGCTGCCGGCGAGTTCACCGTGCCCGACCCGGCGGTCGCCGGCCGTGCGCTGCTCCAGGCCACCGCACGCTTCCACCACCCGTCGCACCGGACGGAGTGGGACGAGCCGGGCCTCGACGACGACCTGAACGCGGTGGTCGCGCTGCTCCTCAACGGACTGCGGGCCCGCCCGCGCTGACAAGGCGGCTAGGGGACCGCCGCGAGCAGCCGGTCGCGGAGCACCGCCGCGCGGTCGGCGAACCCGCGCTGCGCCGTCGCGTACTCGGCCCGACCTTCCGGCGTCTCCACCCGCACCGGCGGATGACCGAGCGCCGCCAGGTCGTACGGGCTGGCCCGCATATCCAGCGTGCGGATCTCGCGGGCCAACTCGAAACAGTCCGCCACCAGCTCGGACGGGACCAGCGGCGACAGCTTGTACGCCCACTTGTAGAGGTCCATGTTGGCGTGCAGGCAGCCCGGCTGCTCGTTCGCGTGCTGCGTCTCGCGCGTCGGGTTGAGCAGGTTCAACGGCCGGGCGGGCGGGGTGAAGAACCGGTACGCGTCGAAGTGGCTGCACCGCACGCCGCGCTCCTCGACGACCTCGGCGGTCCGCTCCGGGGCCAGCCGCAGCGGCCAGGCGTTGTGACGCAGCTCCTCGCGGGTCTGCCGGTACACCATCGCCCACTCGTGCATCCCGAAGCAGCCGAAGTGCGGCGTCCGGCCCGCCGTGGCGGCCAGCAGCGAACGGATCCACGCGATCGAATCGCCGCGTCTGAGGCGTACCCCCTCGGTGTCGAGGGTGACCCCGGCGGACGTGGCACGGTAGTCCCGGCCGAACTCGGCCGGGTCGGCGTCGCGTAGCTCGACGCCCGCGCCGGGATGCCAGCGGCGGAGCTGGGCCGGCCGGTGCGAGTAGTAGGTGAAGAGGAAGTCCTCCACCGGATGCCGCTCGCCCCGATGACGCCGCGCCAGGTGCGGCGTCAGCCAGGCGTCCGCCCGCTCCTCGTGGGCCCGGCGACGGGCCTGCCAGGTCGCCACGTCGAGCACGGCGGGGGCGAGGGCGGCGGTCACGGAACCCAGGGTACGACCGCCGCCCGCGCGCCGGTCAGGGCATCTGCACCCGGACGCCCGCCGAGAACACCCCGCTGCGCAGCTCCAGCTGCCGGGGCGGGTCCCGCCCGTCGACGGTGAAGACCAGCGGAAGCACCACCCGACTGCCGGCGGCCACCGGGTTGGCGAAGACGTCCCGCCCCAGGTTGGCCGCCCGGGTGGCCGACTCGTCCGTGCTCACCCAGCGGTTGCCGGGCAGGTAGGCGCGTTGCAACTGGCCGTGCCAGGGCTGCTGGGACCCGGTGAGGTTGCGCACACCCACGGTGGCCTGACAGCTCCGCGCGCCCGGCGGTGGCGCGCTGGCCCCCGGGGCGGTGGCCGCGCTACCCGCCGCGCCGCACGTCATCCGGTAGACGGTGAACTCGAACGCGGACTCCCGCAGCGGCACGCCCATCGGGCCGGAGACCCCGCTACCCCGCCACGCGCCACTGGTCGGCTGCTTCTGGGTGTCGATCGACGAGACCTGCCGGGTCGCCGTCCAACCGGCCGTGCCGATCACCCCGGCCAGGACCACCGCCGCGGCGCCGACCAGCAGCCAGACCGGCGGCGTACGCCGGCGTCGGCTCGGGCTCGGCGTCGCCGGGCGGGGATAGATCGTTCCGTGCCCACCGTCCGCCAGGGCGGCCGCGGTTATCCGTCGTCCGCGGCGGCCCCGCCGTCGACGCCATACCCACGCCACGGCGGCGCTGATCAGCAACAGGATCCCCAACCCGGCCAGCAGCACCGGGTACCGCCGCCACGGCGGCGCCTCGGTGGCCTCCGCCGCCGGGGCTGCGGCCGCCGCCTGCCAGGTGGCGGTGGCGCAGTCGTACGGCCGGCTGCCGTCACTGGTGAACGCGCACGCCGGTGCGGTCAGCGGCTGGCCCGGCGCGGTCGCGGTCAGGGCCGTGCCCAGCGTCGTGCTGCTGTGGGCCGGCAACCGCAACCGCCACGTCACCTCGGCCGTCGACCCGCCGGACCGGCTGGACCGGCCGCCCGCGCTGATCGCGGTCGCCGACGATCCGGACGGCAGTTCCTGCCGCACTGTGGTGTCGACCGGCGAGTTGCCCACGTTGCGGACGTGGATCCGGTAACGCGGCGCCGGACTGCTCTCGGGCGCTACCGCCACCGTGACCGGAGGCGGGGGCGCCGGCGCGACGGCCCGCGTGGGCGTCGCCACCGCCGGTGGCGCCGAGGGCGGCGTGGGCTCCGCGCTGGTCGCCCGCGCGGCCACCGGCACCGGCGGCCCGATCGCCGTCGGACCGGTCGTGGGCGTCGGCGCGGCCGGTTGTGGTGTGCCGCTCGCCGGTCGTGGCGCGGCCGGTTGTGGCGTGCCGGCCGCCGGTCGTGGCGCGGCTGGCGGTGGCGTCACGGCCGCCGGTCGTGGCGCGGCCGCCGCCTCCGGGGCCGCCGCGGGCAGGGCCGGCACGGCGGCGAGGATGCCGAGGCAGTGTACGAACACCGCGAGGGCTCTGTGGTGTCGTGTCGATGCAGGCATACGAACGAACCTCCGGAGCCGACGCTAGGGCTCCCCGGCCTCCGTGCGGGTACGAAGTGCGGAATCCCGCCTCGGCCGTCCCGACCTGCGCTAAAGTGCCCCAACACTGACGGGTTGCGCACACCCGCCGGGCGTTGTGGCCGGTGGACGCGTCGGCGGGGCTAGATTGGCCGGGTGCGTATCGCTCGTTTCGCTCATGCCAAGGGAATGTCGTTCGGAGCCGTCGAGGGCGAGCCGGAGGCCGGGCCGCAGGGCCTGACCATCGCCGAGATCGAGGGTCACCCGTTCGGCCAACTCTCCTTCAGTGGGGCCCGCTGGGCCCTCTCCGACGTCCGGCTGCTCTCGCCGATCCTGCCCAGCAAGGTGGTCTGCGTGGGCCGCAACTACGCCGACCACGCCGCCGAACTCGGCAACGACGTGCCCAAGGAACCGTTGCTCTTCCTCAAGCCGTCCACCTCGGTGATCGGGCCGCGCGACGCGATCCGGCTGCCGATCTTCTCCAAGCAGGTCGAGCACGAGGCGGAGTTGGCCGTCGTGATCGGCGCTCCGGGCGCCCGCCGGGCCGACCGTGCCGCCGCCGAACGCGCCATCTTCGGCTACACCTGCGCCAACGACGTGACCGCCCGGGACCTTCAGCGCTCCGACGGGCAGTGGACCCGGGCCAAGGGCTTCGACTCGTTCTGCCCGATCGGGCCGTGGATCACCACCGGGCTGGACGTCTCCGACCTGGAGATCCGGTGTGAGGTCGGTCGCAACCCCGACGAGATGGAGGTACGCCAGCTCGGCCGGACGAAGGACATGGTCTTCGACGTGCCCGGCCTGGTGTCGTACATCTCGCACGTGATGACGCTGCTGCCCGGCGACGTGGTGCTCACCGGCACCCCGGCGGGGGTTAGTCCGCTCGTCGAGGGGGATACGGTCTCCGTGCGGATCGAGGGCATCGGCGAGCTCAGCAACCCGGTGGTCCCCGTCGCCTGATCGGTCTGATGCCCCTGTTTCCGCAGCTCAAGGGTGTTTCGGGGGGATCGGATTTGGCCTGCCGGCACCGGGAGGGTAATGTTCACTCCCGGCGCCGCAAGGGGCCGATGGGGTATGGGGTAATTGGCAGCCCGACTGATTCTGGTTCAGTTAGTCTAGGTTCGAGTCCTGGTACCCCAGCGCAGCTGGGATTCGCGAGAATCCCGGACGCTGGATTCTGACGGAGATCGACTCCGTCCCTACGGGGGCGGAGAGTGGTCTCCGGTGGAGTGCAGCTCCTCCGCCCGATGAGGGTGGGGGAGCGAAAGTTGTTCTGGCCCCGTCGTCTAGCGGCCCAGGACGCCGCCCTCTCAAGGCGGTAGCGCCGGTTCGAATCCGGTCGGGGCTACATCGTGCACAGCCCGTCTCACTGCGGTGAGGCGGGCTGTTTCGTGTCCGCCGCCTGCCCGCCGGTCGCGGCCTGCCGGTCGCGGCCTGGCTTGATCGACTCGGCTTGCATGAAATCGTGGTGTCCTGAGCCGGCTGACAGCCCGACTTCACGAAACCCGAGTCGATCTGGGCCGCCGGACGTGCGGCCGTTGCCCGTACCCGGTTCTCGTCCTCGAGGGCGGTGCCGCTAGACTACAAGCCGTACCGCCCGCGAGGGCGGTGAACAGGAAAGTTCTGGCCCCGTCGTCTAGCGGCCCAGGACGCCGCCCTCTCAAGGCGGTAGCGCCGGTTCGAATCCGGTCGGGGCTACAACCAAAGGCTCATCTCGCTCCGCGAGGTGAGCCTTCTCCATGTCCCCCCGCCCCACCCGCATCCACCCCACCCACCCCACCCGGCCCACCCGGTCCGTCCCGTTGATCAAGAGGTTTGCGTCATCGGGATCGGCGTGTCGTGACGCAAACCTCTTGATCACCCGGGAGTGGGCGGGCGGGTCGGCGGGCGGGGTTGGCTGGACTCGGTCTGGGGGTCTCACACCCGCCCCCGGCTGCGCTCCGGCCCGGCTCCGTCCCGTCCCGTCCCGTCCCGGCTCCGTCCCGTCCCGTCCCGGCTCCGGCCCGGCCCGTTGATCATGAAGTTATTGCCACGCGCGGCGGCGTGTCGGGACAACAACTTCATGATGAACGGGCGACGGGCGACGGGCGACGGGCGACGGGCGACGGGCGACGGGCGACGGGCGACGGGCGACGGGCGACGGGCGACGGGCGACGGGCGACGGGGGCGCGGGCGCGGGTGCGGGGGTTGGGTTAGAGGCCGGAGAGGCGTTGGCCGGCTCGCACCACGGCCATGGCGTGGCGTTCGCCGGGGCGGCGGCCGAGGCGTTCGATCGGGCCGGAGATGCTGATCGAGGCGATCACGCGGCCGGTGCGGTCGCGGATCGGTGCGGAGACGCTCGCCACACCGGCCTCCCGCTCGGCGACGCTCTGTGCCCAGCCGCGGCGGCGTACCTCGGCCAGGGTGCGGCCGGTGAACTTGCTGCGTGGCAGCAGCGGCATCACCGCCTCCGGCGGCTCCCAGGCGAGCAGGATCTGCGCCGCCGAACCGGCCGTCATGGGCAGCACCGAGCCCACCGGGACGGTGTCCCGCAGGCCGCTGGCGCGCTCCGCGGCGGCCACGCAGATGCGCTCATCGGCGCGGCGCAGGTAGAGCTGGGCGCTCTCACCGGTGGCGTCGCGCAGCGCGGCGAGCAGGGGCTCGGCGGCGGTCAGCAGGACGTCCGGTGCGGCGTTGGCCAGCTCGCCGAGCCGAGGCCCGGGGCGCCAACGGCCCTGGGTGTCCCGGACCAGCATCCGGTGGATCTCCAGGGCCTGCGCCAGCCGGTGTGCGGTGGCTCGGGGCAGCTTGGTGCGTTCAACGAGTTCGGCAAGGCTGGCGCCGTCGACACAGGCGGCCAGGATGACCACCGCCTTGTCGAGAACGCCGACACCGCTCATACTGTGTCCCACAAGCCGAAACTTACCTCCCAGAATTTAGGATGTCCAGATGGTGGGAGTCACTCCTGAGCCGAGGACCCTGGCCGAGAAGGTCTGGGACGCGCACGTCGTACGGTCCGCCGCTGGTGAGCCGGACCTGCTCTTCATCGACCTGCACCTGCTGCACGAGGTGACCAGCCCGCAGGCGTTCGACGGGCTCCGGCTCGCCGGGCGTCGGGTGCGTCGTACCGACCTGACCCTCGCGACCGAGGACCACAACACCCCGACCGGGTACGCCGATCCGGCGTTCCGCCTCCGCCGTGGTGACCTGCTCACCATCGCGGACCCGACGTCGCGTACGCAGATCGAGACGCTGCGCCGCAACTGCGCCGAGTTCGGGGTGCGCCTGCATCCGCTCGGCGACGACAACCAGGGCATCGTGCACGTCATCGGCCCGCAGCTCGGGCTCACCCAGCCGGGTCTGACGATCGTCTGCGGCGACTCGCACACCGCCACCCACGGCGCGTTCGGGGCGCTCGCCTTCGGCATCGGCACCAGCGAGGTGGAGCACGTGCTGGCCACCCAGACGCTGCCGCAGAGCCGGCCGAAGACGATGGCCGTGAACGTCACCGGCCAGCTCGCGCCGGGCGTCACCGCCAAGGACCTGGTGCTCGCGCTGATCACCCAGGTCGGCACCGGCGGTGGCCGTGGGCACATCGTGGAGTACCGCGGCGAGGCGATCCGCAACCTCTCCATGGAGGGGCGGATGACCATCGCCAACATGTCCATCGAGTGGGGCGCCAAGGCCGGCATGATCGCGCCGGACGAGACGACCTTCGCGTACCTCAAGGGTCGGCCGAACGCGCCCCAGGGCGCCGACTGGGACGCGGCGCTCGCCTGGTGGCGGACGCTGCCCACCGACGAGGGCGCGCGCTTCGACGCCGAGGTGACGCTGGACGCCAGCCGGATCACGCCGTTCGTCACCTGGGGCACCAACCCCGGCCAGGGCGCACCGTTGAGCGCGCCGGTGCCCGACCCGGAGGAGTTCACCACCGACGCGGAGCGCGCCGCCGCACGCCGGGCCCTGGAGTACATGGATCTGCGCCCCGGCACCCCGCTGCGGGAACTGCCCATCGACGTGGTCTTCGTGGGCTCCTGCACCAACGGCCGTCTGGAGGACCTGCGGGCCGCCGCCGACGTGCTGCGCGGGCACCGGGTCGCCGACGGGGTACGGATGCTCGTGGTGCCCGGCTCCGCCTCCGTACGCGAGGCTGCCGAGGCCGAGGGGCTGGACAAGGTCTTCGCCGACGCGGGCGCCGAATGGCGGTTCGCCGGCTGTTCCATGTGCCTGGGCATGAACCCGGACACGCTCAAGCCGGGCGAGCGCTCCGCCTCCACCTCCAACCGCAACTTCGAGGGCCGGCAGGGCCGGGGCGGACGTACCCATCTGGTGTCCCCGCCGGTCGCCGCCGCCACCGCCGTGGTCGGCCGGCTGGCCGCCCCCGCCGACCTGTAGAAGGGACCGACGAGATGGACAAGTTCACCACCCACACCGGTACGGCCGTGCCACTGCGGCGGTCCAACGTGGACACGGATCAGATCATCCCGGCCGTGTACCTCAAGAGGGTGACCCGTACCGGCTTCGCCGACGGGCTGTTCAACGCCTGGCGGGAAGACCCGGCATTCGTGCTCAACGATGAAACCTATTCTGGGGCGTCGATCCTCGTCGCCGGACCGGAGTTCGGCACCGGATCCTCGCGTGAGCACGCGGTCTGGGCGCTGCGGGACTGGGGCTTCCGGGCGGTCGTGTCGCCGCGCTTCGGTGACATCTTCCGCGGCAACGCACTCAAGGAGGGCCTGCTGCCGGTCGAGTTGGAATTGAAAGCCGTCGAGGAGTTGTGGGATCTCGTCGAGGCCGATCCGACCACGCCGGTGACCGTCGACCTGACCGCCCGACAGCTCCGGGCCGGGGACGCGACCTGGTCGTTCCCGCTGGACGACTTCAGCCGCTGGCGGCTGATCGAGGGCCTGGACGACATTGGACTCACCCTCCGACACGCCGCCGACATCGACTCCTACGAGGCCAGCCGACCGCCGTTCCTGCCCTCCGTGGCATAGCCGTAGGCGCACCCCACATCGGATTTCGCCCTCACCGGTCCAACCGGTGGGGGCGAATCCGTTACGACACAAGGGCTTTTTTCCGCCGAATGTTTGTGTCCAGGCACTACAGGGCATACGGTGCGCGCAGAATGGCTCGCGTCGAGTCAGTTGCACAATCGGGAGGAAGTCGTGAACAAGGCCGAGCTCATCGAGGCGCTCGCCGTTCGCCTGGGGGACCGGAAAACGGCGACGGCCGCGCTCGACGCGGTCCTCACTGAGGTCCAGGCGGCGGTCACCAAGGGCGAGAAGGTGGCGATCACCGGATTCGGAGCATTCGAAAAGCGTGTCCGTGGCGCACGAACAGCGCGCAACCCGCGTACCGGCGAGGCGGTGAAGGTCAAGAAGACGTCCGTCCCGACCTTCCGTCCCGGCGCCGGGTTCAAGGAGATGGTGGCCAGCGGCAAGGTGCCGAAGGCCACGGTGGCGGCGAAGAAGACGGCGACCACCACGGCGAAGGCGGCCGGCGCCAAGGCGACGGGCACCAAGGCCACCGCCACCAAGGCCACCGCCACGAAGGCCACCGCCACGAAGGCCGCCAGCAAGAAGACGGCCCCGGCCAAGGCGAGCAAGACCACCACGGCCACGAAGGCGGCCAGCAAGAAGACCGCCCCGGCCAAGGCGAGCAAGACCACCGCGACCAAGACGGTCGCCAGCAAGAAGACCGCCCCGGCGAAGAAGAGCGCCGCGGCGACCAAGTCCGCCACGGCGAAGAAGACCACTGCGGCGGCGAGCAAGAGCACGGCGGCCAAGAAGGCTCCGGCGAAGAAGGCTCCGGCCAAGAAGGCGGCCAGCAAGCGCTGACCGACCGAGCTGCGAGGGGCGTCCACCGCGTGGTGGACGCCCCTCGTGCGTGTCGGAACCGTTGACCCGACCCGGCGGTACGCGCAGAATCGCCGTGCCGGCTCCCCCCTTTCGAGCCGGTCCGTCGACGGGAAGTGGGGCGCCGGTGCGCTACCGCCAGCTCACCACCTCATCGCTCGCGCTGGGCGTCATCCTGCTCATCGACGTGCTGCGCGTCTGGTTACCCGGCATCATCACCATCTTCGGGCAGGCCGCTTCCACTCCGGCCGAGCTGATGGGCGCGTTCGCGCTCGGCTGGTTCGTCCTGGCGTTGGCCGCGCCGGCACTGGTCCGTCGGCTCGGTACCCGCCCGGTGACCGTCGCCGCGGCCGTCGTGCTGGCCGTGGCCCGGCTCGCGCTCACCGCGACCCCTGGTGGCCGCCCGCAGCTCTGGTTGGCCACCGTGGGCCTGATGGCCGGGCTGGTGTGGCTGGTCGGCGTCGCCGCCGGCACCGACCGCCCGGTGCCGGGGCTGGCGCTCGGGCTGGCGGTCAACGCCGTTGGTCACGCGCTGCTGGACACCTACGACCTCGTCTGGCGCGGCGGCTGGGCGGCCTGGCTGCTCAGCGTCGTCGCGGTGGCGCTGTTCCTGCTCGACGCCGCCCTGCCCGCCGCGCCGCCCGGCCCCGGCGGGGCCCGAGCGTGGCTGCTGTTCGGGCCGACGCTGCTGCTGTCCGGCATGGTGGCCCTCGCGCCGGCTCTGGCACAGGCCGGGATGTCGTACCTGCAAGCGGATGGGGCCGTCGCCCGTTCGCCGCTGTTCGGCCTGGCGCCGGTGCCGGTCGCGGTCGCCGGTTTCCTGCTGGCCGCGCTGGCCGGCTCGACCCGGCCGTGGACCCGCCCGCTGGGTCCGGTGGCCCTGCTGGCGGGCGCGGTGCTGTTCGCTCTCGACCGTGGCGATCTGCTGGTCGCGGCCATGCTGCTCAGCGCCGTCGGCCTCGGCGCCTGCCTGGCCCTCACCGACAGCGCGGGCCGGATCGACAGCGCGGGCCGGATCGACAGCGCGGGCCGGATCGACAGCGCGGGCCGGATCGACAGCGCGGGCCGGATCGACAGCGCGGGCCGGATCGACAGCGCGGGCCGGGCCGACAGCGCGGGCCGGGCCGACAGCGCGGGCCGGGCCGACAGCGCGGGCCGGGCCGACAGCGCGGGCCGGGCCGACAACGCCGGCCCCGACCGGGTACGGGCGGACGAGGCGGGCGATGGACCGCGGGCGGCGGCCCGCCGGGGGTACGCGCTGGCCGCCGGCATGCTCGTCTTCGTGGTCGGTTCGATCGGCTACTACTCCGCCTACGACCTCGGCTACCCCAACGCCGCCGTGCCGGTGGTGGTGGCCGCGGTGGTCGCCGTGGTGGCGGTGACGGCCCGTCCCCTCCGCCGCCGGCTCCCCGGACCGTTGTCGCCCCTGCCGACCACGGCCGTGGTGACCGTGCTGGCCCTGCTCGCGCCGCTGGTCAACGAGGAGCTTCCGGTTGCCAGCAACCGGGAGGGCCCGCCGGAGCGGTTGCGGGTGGTGGCGTACAACATCCGGATGGGCTTCGGCCTGGACGGCCGGTTCGACCTGGCCGGACTGGCCACCGCGATCGACCGGCAGCGACCGGACGTCGTGCTGCTCAGCGAGGTGGACCGGGGCTGGCTGCTCAACGGCGGCCACGACACGCTGGACCTGCTGTCCGATCGGCTCGGCATGCCGTACGTCTTCGGGCCGGCCGCCGACCCGGTGTGGGGTGACGCGGTGCTCAGCCGCTGGCCGGTGACCGCGCCGGAGTCCCTGCCGTTGTCGGCCGTCGGGGCGCCGACCGGCGCGCAGGCGCTCGCCGTGACCCTCGACCTCGGCGACGAGGTGCGTACCGCCGTGGTGAGCACCCACCTCCAGCCGCCGCCCGGCCGGGGACCGGTGGTCCAGGCCCGTGCGGTCGCCGACTTCGCCATCCGGTACGCGGCGGGCCGCCCGCTCGTCGTGGCCGGCGACCTGAACACCGAGCCGGGTGACGAGGCGTTCGGCCAGTTCACGGGGGCGGGTCTGGTGGACGCGTTGGCGGCCGCCCGGCCGCTGGCGACCAGCCCCGCCGACGACCCCCGGCAGCAGATCGACCATGTCTTCGTCTCACCCGGTTTGACGGCGGCGGACCCGGTCGCGCCGCGTGGCGAGGCCAGCGACCACCTGCCGGTGGCGGTGACCGTCACGCTGCCGCCGCGCTGAGCCGGTGCGCCGGGCCGACGATGCCGTCCTGACCCGCTGCGTCGGGCCGGCGAAGCCGCGCTGAGCCGGTGCGTCGGGCCGGCGAAGCCGCGCTGAGCCGGTGCGTCGGGCCGGCGATGCCGCGGTGGCCGGTGTGTCGGTTGACCGGTACGGATCAGCGCCCAGGCGTCAGAGGCGATCGGTGGCGAGCAGTCGATCGCCGACGAAGGCGAGCAGCCAACCGCCGCCCTTCGGGGTGGTGAAGTCCTCCTCGGCGCGGCCGGTCAGCCGCTTCAACGCGCCGGGTAGCACCTTGCCCTGGCTGCACACCGTCACCTGCCCGCCGGCGCAGGCCAACTCCAGCACCCGCGCGGCGGTCGCCAGCACCCGCTCGTCCTGCTGCTGGCCGGGATGCGGCTCGTCCAGGTCGCCGCAGACCTCGATGGGCAGGTCGAGCAGCGCGGCGGCCGGGTCCAGGGTCTGCACGCAGCGGCGTGCCGACGCCGACAGCAGCCGGGCCGGCCGGACCACGGCGATCAGCGGCGCCAGCGCGTACGCCTGGGCCCACCCCTCGTCGTCGAGCGGCCGGGCGGTGTCCGGGCCGGTCCACGTGGCCCGCTTGCCCGCGTGCCCGTGCCGGACCAGCGCGATCGTCGCGGTCACCGACGGCAGCTCCGCGAACGCGGCCAGCACCTCGGCGTCGTGCGGGTAGCTGACCAGCCGGATCGCGTCGTCGACGGTCAACCACCGGATGTCGTCGACCTCGGTGCCCGGCTGGAAACCCCCCTCGGCGACGGCGAGCATCGACCAGTAGTCGACCAGTTTGGCCTGTCCTTCGCTGCGGTAGCGCACCGACGGCAGTCGCACCTGCGGTACGCCCCGCACGTCGGCCTCCTCGGCCACCTCGCGGACCGCCGCGACGAGCGGGTGTTCGCCCGGTTCCAGCTTGCCCTTGGGCAGCGTCCAGTCCCCGTAGCGCGGGCGGTGCACCACGCAGACCCGTACGCCGTCGTCGGTCGGTCGCCAGCAGACCCCGCCGGCGGCCCGGATGCCCGTCACGGCAGCCATCTGGTCCGCCGTCGCCGGGTCGCCCGGTGCCACGCGTCGGGGAACCGGGCCCGCATCCGACGGACCGTGTCGCGTTCCCGCTCGGCCAGCCGCCCGGCGGTGACCGCGATCTCGTGGTCGCCGGGACGCTGGGCGGCGAGGGCGAGCCAGGTCTCGGCGGCCACCGCGGCGTCCTGGTGCTCACCGAGCACGTCCTGAACGCGAGCCAGCGCGCGGGCCAGCCGCCGTGCGTCCCGGCCGACCGCCGGGAGGACGGCGGTGACCGCGTACCGGGCCTGTTTGCCCTGCTTGCGGACGGCGTGCCAGCGGTCGTCGGGCGCGAGCGGGTCGAGCCCGTCGACGCCGTCCGGGCCGGTGAGCTGCCGCCATGGTCGGGCCACCAGCTTCGGTAGCGTCCGGGCCGCCGGGGTGGCCGCCCGCCGGGTGAGCCGGGGCGCGCGGGCGGCCAGCACGAGGGCGTCCAACAGGGCCAGGTAGCGCGGGGAGCGCAGCGCCTCGTCGATGGCGGCGAGCGCCTGCCGCTGCCGCTGCGCGAGCGCGTCGTCGAGCCGGTCCACCGCGTCCGCGTCGAGTGGGCTGAGCGGGTCGGCGGTCGCGGTGCGCCGCAGCCGCTCGCGCAGCACCTCGGCGTCGCGCGCCCCGCCGAGCACCCCGGCCAGCCAGCGCAGCTCGTCGCGCAGGGGACGGGCCCAGCTCCGACGTACGAGTGGACGGAAGGTCCGCAGGTCGCTGCGCAGCCGTCGGCAGGCCACCCGCATCTGGTGTACGGCGCTGTCGCCGTCGCCGGTGGAGGTGTGCAGCCGGACGAGGGGATCGTGCGCCAGCAGCCGGCGTACCTCCTTGCGGACCGCCTCGGTGACCACCTCCCCGGCGCTCGGGTCGTCGGTCAGCTCGCCCGGTGCGACCAGGTCCGGTTCGGCCTGTGCCGCCGCCCCCAGCGCCCGTACGTGCTTCGGGGTGAACGAGCCGGCCCGCGCCCCGGCGTCGCGCAGCACCGCGCCGATGCGGCCCAGCAGGTCGCGGTCGCCGGCCTTGCGCTCGACCTCCACCTCGCGGAACTCACCCGTGGTGGCGCCGGCGTCGTCGAGGACACTCACCCGGTCGTCCACCACCTCGGCGAGCACCGTGCCGTCCCCGGCGCGCACCTCGTGGGCGTGCCGGACGGTACGCACCACCGTGACCGGTGCCAGGGGCGTACCCCGGTGCAGGGCGGTGACCAGCTCGACCAGCTCCGGCGGCGGCTGACCGGCCGGGCCGGGACGGGAGATCTCGTGCCGGACGCCGGGCGTGCCGGTGGGCAGCTTCACCGTCCACGGCGGCTCGTCCCCGTCACGGTGGCGAAGGGACGCCCCGGCGCGGGCCAGCCGCAGGTCGACCGTGTCGAGGTAGCGGGCGACGAGCGTCACCGGCGGCAGCGCCCGGACCCGGCCGCCGACCGGTGCGATGGCGGACAGGTCGGGTATCACGAAGGTGTCGTCCACCTCGTACTTCTGCTCCTCCTCGACCATCAGCTCAGCCTAGGCGGTGATCGCTCAGCCGGCCGTGCCACCGACGCGGCGCAGCAACAGTTCCTGGAGATGGACGCGGGACGTCTCGTCGCCGCCGGCGCGCCGGGTCCAGGTGCCGTCGCCGGCCAGCTCGAACGCGTCGACGTCCGGGCTCATCGCGGCGGTCAGCACGTGGTCCAACTCGGCTCGGGCGATCGGGTCGCTCACCTGCACCAGCGCCTCCACCCGCCGGTCCAGGTTGCGGTGCATCAGGTCCGCCGAGCCCATCCAGAACTCGGCCTCGCCGTTGTTGCCGAAGCGGAAGATGCGGGAGTGCTCCAGGAACCGGCCCAGGATCGAGCGGACCCGGATGTTCTCCGACAGCCCCGGCACCCCCGGACGCAGCGTGCACATACCCCGGATGAGCAGGTCGACGTGGACGCCGGCCTGGGAGGCCCGGTACAGCGCGTCGGTCACGCCCTCGTCGACCAGTGAGTTGACCTTGAACTGGACCAGGCCGGGCATGCCGAGGCGGACGTGCGCGATCTCCCGCTCGATCCGTTCGATCAGTCCGCTGCGGATGCCCTGGGGGGCGACCAGCAGCCGCCGGTACGCGGTCTGCCGGCTGTAGCCGGTCAGCACGTTGAACAGGTCGGTGAGGTCCGCCCCGATCTCCGGATCGGCGGTGAGCATGCCGAAGTCCTCGTACAGCCGCGCGGTCTTCGGGTGGTAGTTGCCGGTGCCGATGTGGCAGTACCGGCGGATCTGGTTGCCCTCCTGCCGGACCACCAACGCGGTCTTGCAGTGCGTCTTGAGCCCCACCAGCCCGTACACCACGTGACAGCCGGCGCGTTCCAGGGTCCGGGCCCAGCCGATGTTGGCCACCTCGTCGAAGCGGGCCTTCACCTCGACCAGCACCACCACCTGCTTGCCGGCGGCGGCCGCGTCCACGAGCGCGTCCACGATCGGCGAGTCACCGCTGGTCCGGTAGAGCGTCTGCTTGATGGCGAGCACGTTCGGGTCGGCGGCGGCCTGCTCGATGAATCGCTGCACGCTCGTCGCGAACGAGTGGTAGGGATGGTGCACCAGGATGTCCCCGTCGCGCAGGGTGGAGAAGACGCTGCGCGGCACCTCGCCCTCGGTGAGCCGGGGGTGCGTGGCCGGTACGAACGGCGGGTCCTTCAGGTCCGGGCGATCGGCCTCGCCGTACACCTGCCAGAGCGCGGACAGGTCCAGCAGGCCGGGCACCCGAAGTACGTCCTGGTCGTCCATGTCCAACTCGCGGACGAGCAGTTCCAGCATGTGGTCGGAGATGGACGCGGCGACCTCCAGCCGCACCGGCGGACCGAACCGGCGGCGGGCCAACTCCCGTTCCAGCGCCTGGAGCAGGTCCTCGTCGCGGTCCTCGTCGACCTCCACCTCGGCGTTACGGGTCACCCGGAACAGGTGACACTCGACCACCTGCATGCCGCTGAAGAGCTGACCCAGGTGCACCGAGATGAGGTCCTCGACCGGCAGCATCCGTACGCCCGGCTGGTCCCGGTCGACGCGTACGAACCGCGGGACGTTGTTGGGCACCTTCACCCGCGCGAACAGCTCGGAGCCGCCGTCCGGGTCGCGGACGGCCACCGCCAGGTTCAGCGACCGTCCCGAGATGTACGGGAACGGGTGCGCCGGGTCCACCGCGAGCGGGGTCAGCACCGGAAAGATGTGCTCCCGGAAGTAGGTGCGCAGCCGCTCCCGTTCGCCGTCGCCCAGATCGCCCCAGCGCAGGATGCGGATGCCCTCGTCGGCCAGCTTGGGCAGCACGTCGTCGACGAAGCAGGCCGCGTGCCGGGCGCCCAGCTCGGCGGTCCGTTCGGCGATCAGTTCGAGCTGCGTGCGCAGCGGGAGGCGGTCGCCGCCACGTACCGGCAGGCCAGCGGAGAGCCGCCGCTTCAGACCGGCGATCCGCACCATGTAGAACTCGTCCAGGTTGCTCGCGAAGATCGCCAGGAACTTGGCCCGCTCCAGCAGGGGAGTGCGCTGGTCCTCGGCGAGGGCGAGCACCCGCGCGTTGAAGTCGAGCCAGGACAGCTCGCGGTTGAGGAAGCGGTCCTCCGGCAGCGGGGGAGGGGTCGGTGCCTGCTCGTCGTCCCCGGCGGATGGCGACCCCGGCTGGACCCCACCGGCCGCCGGGCCGTCCGTCTCGGTGGTCGTGACGGCGGGGTCGAGGACCTCATCCAGCCCGGAGGAGGCGCCCCCCGGGTCGTCGGCGAGCGTGTCGGCGCGGGCGGCGCCGGCCCGTTCGGCTCGGGACGGGCGGAAACGGCCGTCGGTGCCGCGGATGCGGGCGCCGTTGCGGGGGTCGGTGGCGGGCGGGGTGACCGGGTGCTCGCGAGGGGTGCTCACCCGCTCATAATCACCCGATTCGAGTTAACGCAAAATGAACTTGGCCCTGCCAGCTCAGTTCATCGTCGGCAATGTCACCCGGACGACCTCGCCGTCGGGATCGGTGTCGATGCGGACCCGCTGGCCGAGCCGGAGCAGCCGCAGGCCGGAGGCGTCGAACGCCCGGGCGGGAAAGCGCAGCTCGGTGCCGTCGTCGAGCAGCAGGACGCCGCTGCGCGTCGCCGCGTCGTAGCTGGCCACCGTGCCCTGCATGCTGGCACCGTACACCGGCGGGGTCACCCCGGTGCTGCGCGGCCGGCACCCTCAGGCGTGGCGCGCGCCGGGCGGACCGTGGCGAGCAGCGCGGCCGTGCGCGGCCCCAGACCCAGGCGGGCGGCCTCGGCCAGGTCGTCCGCGGTGTCCACGTCACGTCGCAGACTCGGCCAGTCGCCGGTCAGCGGCACCGCTCCGCTCGCCTCGTGCGCCGCCGCCGAGTCGATCCCGAACCGCGGATCGAGGTCGACGCCCGGCGGGGCGGTGAGCAGCACGGTCCCCGTACCGGGCGCGTCCGCGACGAACCGGCGTACCCCTCGGGCCCGCGCCGCGCCGCGAGCAACGCGGCGGCCAGGTCCTGCGGGCGCAGCGCCGGCAGGTCGGCGGTGAGTCCGGTCACCCACCGCGCCTCGGTCTGTGCCGCGCCGTGCCGGAACGCCGCGTTCAGGCCGGCGTCCGGCAGGTCGGCGAGGGTGCGCGCGCCGAGGGCCCGCGCCGCCCGCGCCACCCGGTGGTCGTCGGTCACCACCAGGGCCTCGGCGACCGCCGGGCAGGCCAGCACCGCGCGCAGGGTGTCGGCCGCCAGCGCCAGCGCCAGCTCCTCATGGGGTACGCCGGGCAGCGCGCCCCGCAGCCGGCTCTTGGCTTCGGTCAGACGCTTCACCGGCACCACGACGGCCCACCTCGGCTGACTCACGTCCGCAATCCTGCCAGCCGGACGACGGGACCCTCGCTGGCCGTACCGGGGGCGAGCAGGCATGATTTCCGCTGCGGGTGTCGCGGGTGGGGCGCGCGCGTGTGGTCGGGGCGCGACGAGGAGGCACAGTGGCACGGCGGAGGCTGGGGTTCTGGCAACGGTTCGCCGTGGGGCTGGTCAAGCCGGTGATGACCGTCTGGACCCGGCGGACCTGGCGCGGCCAGGAACACCTCGCCGGTGACGGCGGTGTGATCATCGTGCCGAACCACATCTCGCACGCCGACCCGTTGGTCTCCGCGCACTTCGTCTACGACTCCGGCCGGTGGCCGCAGTTCCTGGGCAAGGCCAGCGTGTTCCGGGTGCCGGTGGTCGGCTGGATCCTGCACCGCTGCCGGCAGATTCCGGTCGAGCGGGGCAGCGTCGAGGCGGTCCGCTCGCTGGACGCGCTGGTCGCCGCGCTCGACGAGGGCGGTGCGGTCGTGATCTACCCGGAGGGCACCACCACCCGGCAGCCGGAGCTGTGGCCGATGAAGGCCAAGACCGGTGCCGCCCGGCTGGCGCTGGCCACCGGCGCGCCCGTGGTGCCGGTGGTGATGTGGGGGCCGGAGCGGATCTTCGACCCGCGTACCAGCCGGCTCAACCCGCGCCCCCGGATCCCGGTGACCGTGGTCGCCGGCGCCCCGGTCGACCTCAGCCGCTGGGCGGACGCGCCGCCGACCCGGGAAACCCTCGAAGAGATGACGGACGCCATCATGCTGCGGCTGCGGGACATGCTCGCCGAGATCCGGGGCGGGACCCCGCCACCCCTGTGGGAACGGCCGGTCCGACGGTCCGTCGAGCGGCCTGAGGGCGAAGCGGCATGAGCGGCCACGTCGCGGTGCTCGGTGCCGGCTCCTGGGGCACCGCCTTCGCCAAGATCCTGGCCGACGCGGGCCGGGACGTGACGGTGTGGGCCCGCCGGGCCCCCGTTGCCGAGAGCATCCGTACCGAGCGTCGCAACCCCGAGTACCTGCCGGACCTGCTGCTGCCGGCCCGGGTCACCGCCACCACCGACGCCGCCGAGGCGATCACCGGCGCCGAGGTGGTGGTGCTCTCCGTGCCGTCGCAGACCCTGCGCGGCAACCTCGCCGAGTGGGCCCGGCACCTGCACCCGGACTCGACGCTCGTGTCGCTGATGAAGGGCATCGAACTCGGCACCACCAGGCGGATGAGTGAGGTCATCGTGGAGACCGCCGGGGTGGCCGCGGACCGGGTGGTGGTCGTCTCCGGCCCGAATCTGGCCCCGGAGATCGCCGCCGAGCAGCCGGCCGCGACGGTGGTGGCCGGCACGAACGCCGACCGGGCCACGCTCGTGCAGTCGTCGATCCGGACGCCGTACCTGCGCCCGTACACCAACGACGACGTGATCGGCTGCGAGCTGGGCGGCGCGGTCAAGAACGTGATCGCGCTGTCCTACGGCATCGCCACGGCGATGGGCTTCGGCGACAACACCCGGGCCATGCTGATGACCCGGGGGCTGGCCGAGACGGCCCGCTTGGGCGTGGCGCTCGGCGCGGACCCGATCACCTTCGCCGGCCTGGCGGGCATGGGCGACCTCGTCGCCTCCTGCTCGTCGCCGCTGGCCCGGAACCGCACCTTCGGCGAGCACCTGGGTCGGGGCGAGACCCTGGAACAGGCCCAGGCGGCCACGCGACAGACCGCCGAGGGCGTCAAGAGCTGCCTCGCGATCCGCGACCTGGCGCGGGCGCACGGCGTCGAGATGCCGATCACCGAGCACGTCGAACGGATCTGCCATGAGGGGATGGACCCGCGTCTCGCCGTCCAGGCGCTGATGAGCCGCACCGCCAAGCCCGAGTCGTACGAGTGAGGACCTGATGAGCGAGTGGGGAGACGGTACCCGCTGTGTCCGCGCCGGCCTGCCGGAGCCGGCACCGGGTGACCCGTTCCTGCCGGGGCCGGTGTTCGCCGCGCCGTACCACCTCGACCCGCGGCAGGGGCCGGACGCGTCGCCGAACGGCTACGGCCGCCCGGACAACCCGACCCGGCGGCTGCTGGAAGCCGCCGTAGGCGAGTTGGAGGGCGGGGACTGCCGCGTCTTCGCCAGCGGTCAGGCCGCCATCACCGGCGCGCTGTTCACCCTGCTGCGCCCGGGGGACGCCGTGGTGCTGCCCTCCGACGGGTACTTCCCGGTGCGGGCGTTCGCCACCGCCGTGCTGGAGACGATCGGCGTACGGGTGCTCTTCGTGCCGACCGTCGGCCCGTACCCGTCGTTCGAGGGCGTCCGGCTGGTGTTGGTGGAGACACCCGCCAACCCGGGCCTGGACGTGGTCGACGTGGCCGCCCTGGCGGAGCGGGCGCACGCCGCCGGCGCCCTGCTCGCGGTCGACAACACCACGGCCACCCCGCTCGGGCAGCGTCCACTGGACCTCGGCGCCGACCTGGTGGTGGCGTCCGGCACGAAGGCGCTCACCGGCCACTCCGACCTGCTGCTCGGCTATCTGGCCAGCCGGTCCGCCGAGGTGGTGGAGGCGGTGACGCTCTGGCGTACCAGCACCGGTTCGGTGCCGGGCGCGTTCGACGCCTGGCTGGCCCACCGGTCGCTGGCGACCCTCGACCTGCGGCTGGCCCGGCAGAGCGCGAACGCCGCCGCCGTCGCCGACCTGCTGGCGGCCCGTCCGGACGTGACCGGGCTGCGCTGGCCGGGGCTGCCGGACGACCCCGCGTACGCGGTGGCCTCGACGCAGATGCGCCGGATGCCCGGGGTGCTGTCGTTCGACCTGGGCGACGCCGATCGGGTCGCCCGCTTCGTCGAGGCCGCCCGGCTGGTGGCGGCCGCCACCTCCTTCGGCGGATTGCACACCACCGCCGACCGACGGGCCCAGTGGGGCGACGACACCGCGCCCGGTTTCGTCAGGCTCTCCTGCGGCGCCGAGGACACGGCCGATCTGGTGGCCGACATCGCCGCCGCGCTGGACGCCAGCGCGGGGGCCTGAGTGAAGTCACCGCCGATCGACCGGTCGGCCCTGGTGGGTCGGCTGCGCGCCGCCGGCTGTGTGTACGCCGAGGACGAGGCCGAGCTGCTGCTCGCCGCCACCGACGATCCGGTGGCACTGGCCGAGCTGACCGACCGCCGGGTGGCCGGTGAGCCGCTGGAGTACGTGCTCGGCTGGGCGGAGTTCTGCGGCCTCCGGATCGGCGTCGACCCGGGCGTCTTCGTGCCGCGCGGCCGGACGGCCCTGCTGGTCGAGGTGGCGGTCGAGCTGACCGGTCCCGCCCCGGCCGTGGTCGACCTCTGCTGCGGCTCCGGGGCTGCCGCCGTCGCGCTGGCGCACCGGCTCGCGCCGCGCTGGCTGGCCGCCGCCGACATCGACCCGGTGGCGGTGGCGTGCGCCCGGCGCAACCTCGCCGGGCTGGCCGCCGAGGTGTACGAGGGTGACCTGTTCGCCCCGCTGCCCCAGCGCTGGCGGGGGCGACTCGATCTGGTGGTCGCCAACGCGCCGTACGTGCCGACCGACGCGGTGGCCCTGATGCCGCCGGAGGCACGGCTGCACGAGGCCCCGGTGGCGCTCGACGGCGGGCCGGACGGGCTGGCCGTGCTGCGCCGGGTGGGCGTCGAGGCGGCGACCTGGCTGGCCCCGGGCGGTCACCTGGTGGTCGAGGCCGGCGAGACGCAGGTGGACGCGCTGTGCGCGGCCCTCTACGCAGCCGGCCTGACCCCCGCCGTCCACCACGACGAAGACCGTGACGCGACAGCGATAACAGCCCGCCGCCCCCGCTGACCCCACTGACCCCGCTCGCCCGCTCCCCCGCTCGCTCGCCCGCTTCCCGCGATCTTGCACTTTCGGTGGTCGAGATGTGGCTATACGTGCCCTTTGTCGCCACAGAAAGTGCAAGATCGCGGGGATCCGGGGTCGGGAGGGGGAGTGACGTGGCGGGGGAGCGGGGTTGGCACTAGCCTCGGCTCACACTCATGAGGGCGGGAGGCGGTTGCGGTGGGCAGCGCAGGGGTGCCGGTGGTCGTCGGCCTGGACAACGGCGGCACCAGCAACAACGCCACCGTGCTGACGGTGGACGGCCGCTTCCTGGTCGACGGCCTGCTGGAGATCCCCAGCGAGGTGCAGGCCGGCCCGGAGGCGGCGATCGAGGCGCTGGCGCGGGCGCTGGACGGGGCGCTGGCGCAGACCGGTGTTCCGCGCGAGCTGGTCCGGGCGGTCGGGCTCGACACCCCCGGACCCGCGAGCGCGACCGGCGTCATCTCGTCGCGCGGCTCGACCAACTTCTCGCAGCCGGCCTGGCGTGGCTTCGACGTCCGGGGCGCGTTGGAGCGTCGGCTGGGCCTGCCGGTGATCTACCACAACGACGGCAACGCGGCCGCGCTCTACGCCCACCACGTGTACTTCGGTGACGAGGCGATGACCCGGTCGTCGGTCTCGGCGATCGTCGGCACGGGCCTCGGCGGCGGGGTGGTCGAGAGCGGCCGGGTGATCGCCGGCGCAGCCGGCATGGCCGGCGAGTTGGGTCACGTGCACATCCCGCTGGGCGGCCTGCTCGGCGCGGAGCAGTCGGAGCCGACCTGCGCCTGCGGCTTCACCGGCGATGTCGAGAGCATCGCGTCGCTGACCGGCATCGAGCGCAACCTGCTGCCGTACTGGCTGGCCCGGTATCCCGACCACCCCCTCGCGGCCGAGCCGGTGGCACGGGCGGCGAAGCTCGTGCGGGGCTACGGCGAGCGGGGTGACGCGCTGGCCCGGGACCTCTTCACCCAGCAGGCGATGGCGCTGGGCCGCCTGTTCACCCTGGCGGCCAACTTCACCGACCCGCACGCGTACTTCGTCGGTGGCGGTGTGGTGGAGGCCGCGCCGGCATTCCGGGACTGGTTCCTGGCGACGGTCCGCGAGCACACCGTGCTCCGCGCGGAGCAGGCCGCCGTCGCCACCTTCGCGCTCGTGCCGGACCGCGACATGGCCGGCGCCCGTGGCGTGGCGATCGCCGCCCTGGAGGCCGTACGTGCCGCGCCGGAGCCCCGCCCGCTGGTCGCCTGACCCCACCCGGCCGCGCCCCGCGTTCCGGGCTGTGTCCAGCCCGGTCGGCGGGGCGCGGGTCCTACTGAGTGGTCAGCGGCGCGGTGGGGCCTGGGCGAAAGTGGCCCAGGCCGCCGGGGGGAACAGCAGGGCCGGGCCGGCCGGGTCCTTGGAGTCGCGGACGGCCACCAGTCGGGGGATCGCGGCCACCTCCACGCAGGCTCCCTCGTCGCCGCTACGGCTGCTCTTGCGCCACGCCGCCGTGGCCAACGCCGCTGAGATCGTCGGTGTCATCGGTCTCCTACCGTCCCTTCAGGACTGACAGGAGCATCGCCCGGCTGTCCGCCGGACTGAGCGCCACGCTGCGCAGATGCTCCATGATCTTGGTGCAGGTACGCGTCTCGCCCGCCCGGTCGAGGATCATCTGACCGGCGACGGTCTCCACCGACGCGATGATCGGGTCCTCCGGATCGGCGAACTCCAGGATGTGCAGCGAGCCACGGGTGCCCCGGTGGTAGCCGGCGGAGAGGGGAATCACCTGGACGGTGATGTTCGGCAGCTCGGCCATCTTGACGAGGTGCCGCAGCTGGCCCTCCATCACCGACTCGTCGCCGACGGGGCGCAGCAGCGCGCCCTCGTCGATGATCGCGTCGAGGATGGGTGGGGTGTCGGCGGTGAGCCGCTGCTGGCGGTCGAGCCGGATCTTGACCCGTTGCTCGACCAGCTCGTCGCTCAGGGTGTGCGGGCCGCCGCGCATCACTCCGCGGATGTAGTCGGCGGTCTGCAGCAGGCCGGGCACCACCGACGGCTCGAAGTTGGAGATCGCGGTGGCCTCCGCCTCCAGGGCGATGAAGTCGATGGTGCGCGGGTCGAGCAGGTACGAGTACGACACCCACCAGCCCGGTTTGCGGGCGTCCTTGGCGAGTTGCACCGCGGCGGCCACCTCCTCGGACGTCACCCCGTACGAGGTGAGCAGGGCGCGCACGGTGGCCGGGCTGATCAGCGTCTGGGCGTTCTCGTAGCGCGAGAGGGTGCTGCGGGTGCTGTTGATCTCGTCTGCGGCGGACTCCAGCGTCAGCCCGGCGGCTTCCCGGAACTGGCGTAGGGCGATGCCGAGTCGGCGGGCACGGGCGGTCTTGGGGGACATGCATCGATGGTCGCACACATTTATGGGAACGGGTACATGAGAGATGGCCGATGAGAGTTGCATTCATGGCTGTAGACGTGTCAATCTGTTATCGCGTCCTCACCGCCGGTTGTCGTGGCGACGGTGGTGGTGAGCGACCGGAGGGGATAGGGCGCGCGGCGATCGGGTTTCTCCCCCGTACCCGATCGCCGCGTGCCGCCCGTGCCCGACCGCCGGAAGGGGACGACGTGCGTACCGGTCCGAAGTCTCCGCCCCCGCGCCCCGGGGTTCGGGGATGACCCGCTTCCTGGTCGTGCTCACCGACGTGCGTCCCGTCGAGGGCATCGACCGCAACGAGCGGGTCGCCCCCGAGCGTCGCCGCCAGGTCGTGGGCGCGAGCAGCAGGGAGGCCGCCGACCGGATCGCCGGCGCCTTCATGGCGCTGGGCATGGTCCGGGCCGGCCGGCAGCGGGTCAAGGTGATCGCGGTCGGTCGCCGGCACTCCCGGGACTGATCGACCCCACCATTCCGTCACACACCGTATATGCTCTGTTGACCGAATGCCGTGTCGCGTCGTGGCTCGCCGGGTATCGCCGCGCCTGATCGCCACGCACAGTAAGGTCAACCGGGTGAGCGCCACCGGCGAGCACGACCAGCCGCAGCCGCGTACGAAGAGGTGACCGGAGTGACCACCCCAGGCAAGACCCGCGTGGCGATCGTCTTCGGCGGCCGCAGCCCGGAGCACGGCATCTCCTGCGTCAGCGCCGGCAGCGTGTTCGGCGCCCTCGACCCCGACGAGTACGAGGTGGTGCCGGTCGGCATCACCCGCGCCGGCCAGTGGGTGCTGACCAGTGGCGATCCCGCCCAACTCGCCATCGACGCCCGCCAGCTCCCGGAGATCACCGCTGAGTCCGGCGCGGACATCGTGCTACGGGCCGATCCCACCGGCAACGGGCTGATGGTGCTCGACCCGACCGAAGGGCCCCGGGCGCTGGCCGACGTGGACGTGGTCTTCCCCGTGCTGCACGGCACGTACGGCGAGGACGGCACCATCCAGGGCATGCTCGAGATGGCCGGCATCCCCTACGTGGGGGCGAACGTCTTCGCCTCCGCCGCCGCGATGGACAAGGAGTTCACCAAGAAGCTCTGCGCCATCGAGGGCATCCCGGTCGGCGCGTACGCGGTGCTGCGCAACGGGATGACGCTGAGCGAGCAGGACAAGAAGCGGCTCGGCCTGCCGGTCTTCGTGAAGCCGTCGCGCGCGGGCTCCTCGTTCGGCATCACACGGGTGACCGACTGGGCGCAGCTCGACGAGGCGGTCGCCACCGCCCGGCAGTTCGACCCCAAGGTCATTATCGAGGCCGCGATCGTCGGCCGCGAGATCGAGTGCGGTGTGCTGGAGGGCGAGGCCGGTGGCACCCCCGAGGCGTCCGTGTTGGCCGAGGTGCGTGTCGTCGCCGACCACGACTTCTACGACTTCGAGGCCAAGTACCTCGACGACTCCTGCGAGTACGACATCCCGGCCGGCCTGCCCGACAAGGTGACCCGCCAGGTGCAGGAGTACGCGGTCCGCGCGTTCACCGCGCTGGACTGCGCCGGCCTGGCTCGGGCCGACTTCTTCGTCACCCCGGACCTGGACGTCTACCTCAACGAGATCAACACGATGCCCGGGTTCACCCCGACGTCGATGTTCCCCCGGATGTGGGCGGCCTCCGGCCTGGAGTACCCCAAGCTGGTCAGCCGGCTGATCCGTACCGCCCAGCGGCGCGGCGTCGGCCTGCACTGAGCCGAGGACGTCCTCGACGCGTGGCCCGTCGTACGGGCCACGCGTCGGCGCGTCAGCCCTGGCAGCCGGCGGGGACGGCGCCGCCCGAGGGCACCGACGCCACGATGGCGCTGGAGATCGGGGCGGCCCACTGCAGCGGCTGCGGGTAGGAGCGCGGGATCCGGACCGTCACCGGCGTCTCCCGGTCGACGGTGGTGAGCACCGTCATGTCGGTCCCCTCGACGGGGTGCCAGCAGACCCGGTTGACCACCCAGACCTCGTCGGTGGCCGGAATGGTCGGCTCGGCGCCGCCGCAGGCCACGGTGAGCGCGGGGTCGCCGTACGCGGCGTTCTGCTCGGGGCCCGCCGTGACCGGACGCTGGGTCAGGTCGCGGATGGTCTGCGGGAGCTGGGAGAGCAGCGCCCGGCAGACCGTGGCCGGGCGCTCGGCCAGCGCCGGCGCGGCCATCTCGACCGGCGCGCTGGACTGTGCCCGGGTCGTGCTCGCCGACGGGCTCGGCGCGGCGGTCGGCGTCTCCGGGGCGAGTTTGGCAAAGGCCAGCACGGCCACCAGCAGCGTGACCGGTAGTGCGATCACCGTGGCGAGCAGGGCCGCTCCCCGGACGGTCCGGTCCCGGCCGGCCGGCGCGTCGACGGCCGGATCGGCGTCCGCGTGGGTACCTTCAGCCGGCTCGGGCGCGGTGTCCGCCGGCTCCCGCTCGCCGTCGTCCCGAACCGCCGAGGGGGTCGTCATCTCGTCCACTTACAGCCGCACCACCGAACACGTGAGGGTGCGGGTGATGCCGGGCACCATCTGCACCTTGCTGACGATGAGTTTGCCGAGCTCGTCGACGGTGTTCGCCTCGGTGAGGACGACCACGTCGTACGGCCCGGTGACGGCGTCGACGCGTACCACGCCGGCGATGTCCGCGATGAGACCCGCCACGTCCCGTGCGCGGCCGACCTCGGTCTGGATGAGGATGTACGCCTGTACCACGACTCGACCTCCGTCCGTCGCCGCCCGAAGGCGGCCCGAAGGGTGAAACTACCTTACGGACCAGGTCTGATCCCTATCGGTGGTCAAGGAGCAGCGGTGAGCGAGCGCGGCGGTGCCGGGCAGAACGGGTCGAACGCCGGCAGTGCCGCCAGCGTGGCCGGGATCGGCGAGTTCGGGCTGATCGGGCGGGTCACCGCCCGCCTGGCGATGGGCCCGACGACGGTGCTCGGGCCGGGTGACGACGCGGCGGTGGTGGCCGCGCCGGACGGCCGGGTGGTCGCCTGCACGGACGTGCTCGTCGAGGGGCGGCACTTCCGGCGGGACTGGGGGTCGGCGCGCGACGTCGGTCACCGGGCCGCCGCCGCCAACCTGGCCGACGTCGCGGCGATGGGCGCCGTCCCGACCGCACTGCTGGTCGCCCTCTGCATGCCCGCCGACCTCGAGGCGAGCTGGGCGGAGGAGCTGGCCGACGGGTTGGCCGCGGAGGCCGCCACGGTCGGCGCGAGCGTGGTGGGCGGGGACATGTCGTCGAGCCCCACCCTGACCATCGCGGTGACCGCGCTGGGCGACCTCGGTGGCCGGGCGCCGGTGGTGCGCTCCGGCGCCCGTCCCGGCGACGTGCTGGCCCTGGCGGGCCGCATCGGGTACGCGGCGGCCGGGCTGACCGTGCTCAGCCGCGGCTTCCGCACTCCCCGGCTGCTGGTCGAGGCGTACCGGCGACCGAACGTCCCCTACCCGGCCGGGCCGCAGGCCGCCCAGCTCGGCGCGACCTCGATGATCGACGTCTCGGACGGGCTCCTCGCCGACCTGGGGCACGTGGCGCGGGCCAGCGGTGTGGCGATCGACGTGCGCCGCGACGCCTTCGAGGTGCCCCGGCAGATGGCGGATGCCGCGCAGGCGCTCGGTGTCGACGCGTACACCTGGATCCTGGCGGGTGGCGAGGACCACGCGCTGGCCGCGACCTTCCCTGCGACGGTGGCGTTGCCGCCGCAGTGGCGGCCCATCGGCACGGTGACGGACGGTGTCGGGGTGACGGTCGACGGCGGTGCCTACGACGGGCCCCGGGGCTGGGACCACTTCCGCTGAGGCGATGTGGCGGCCGTACCCTGGATACCGTGAGTGAGATCGAGATTCGGCTGGTGCGGTTCGACGCGCCGGTGGCGCAACAATTGATCAAGGCCGCGTTGGCTGACCTGGCCACCCGGTACGGGGGCACCGGCGACGACACCCCGGTGGCGGCGAGCGAGTTCGAGCCGCCGGACGGCGCGTTCCTCGTCGCCTACCTGGCCGGTGAGCCGGTCGGCTGCGGCGGCTGGCGCAGCCACGGCACGGACACCGCCGAGCTGAAGCGGATGTACACCGCCCCGACCGCGCGTGGACGCGGCGTGGCGCGGACGGTCCTCGCGGCCGTCGAGCGCTCGGCCCGGGAGCACGGCCGCAAGCGGATGGTCCTGGAGTGCGGGGACAAGCAGCCCGAGGCGATCGCCATGTACGCGTCCGCCGGTTATGACCGGATTCCCAACTTCGGGTTCTACCAGGACGCGGAGGGCTGCGTCTCCTTCGGCCGCACGCTCTGAGCGGCCGGCGTCAAGCCGGGTGCGGACACGACAGAGCCGGCGGGCCGCAGGGCCCGCCGGCTGAGCCGAACGAGAAGAGTTGGTGCTGCCGCGTCAGGCGCGGGTGACCTTGCCGGCCTTGATGCACGAGGTGCAGACCTGCAGCTTCTTGGTGTTGCCACCACCGGCCGGGGTGCGCACCGACTGGATGTTCGGGTTCCAGCGGCGGTTGGTCTTCTTCTTGGACCAGGGCACGTTGTGGCCGAAGCCCGGTCCCTTGCCACAGACGTCGCACACGCTAGCCACGGGATACTCCTGGGATTGAAACGTTCATGAGGTCGCCGGCAGGTGCTGCCCGGGCAACCGCGTCAGCCTACCCGATGCCCCGCCGAGGTGACCAACCGCCCTGACCCGCGGAGCAGCCGCCCCACCGCTCAGTGGCTGGTGGCCGGCCCGCCGGGTGACGGGGGTGGTTCCGGCGGCAACTGTACCTGGCGGGCTGATCCCGCTCGTGCGGGCCGGGAGGGTGGGGGCCCGTCGGGCGTCGGCGCAACCGGACACGCCGGACGAGTCCGACGTGTGTCGGCGCGCGCCAGTAGGCTTCTGCCCGTGCTGGACACCCTCGACGCCGCCACGGTCCGCCGCTGGTGCGCGAGCGGGCTGGTCGCGCTCAAGCGTCACCAGGGCGAGATCGACCAGCTCAACGTCTACCCGGTGCCCGACGGCGACACCGGCACCAACCTGGTGCTCACCCTCACCTCGGCGCAGCAGGCCCTGTCGATGGACCTGGACACCCTGCCCGACAGCGGCCCGACCGCCCACGGGCACGCGCTGCGGCTGATGGCGCAGGGCGCGCTGCTGGGCGCGCGGGGCAACTCGGGCGTCATCCTCTCGCAGATCCTGCGCGGGTTCGCCGACGCGGTCGTCGGCGTGCCGGCGGTGCGTGGGCGGGCCCTGGCCGCCGCGCTGCGGGCGGCGACCACCGCCGCGTACACCGCGGTCGGCCGTCCCGTCGAAGGCACCCTGCTCACCGTCGTCGCCGCCGCGGCCACCGGGGCCGAGCAGGCGGGCAGCGACGACCTGGCGGTGGTGGCCCGGGACGCGGCGCGGTGGGCGGCCGAGGCCCTGGCCCGTACCCCCGAGCAACTGCCGGCCCTGGCCCGCGCGGGCGTCGTCGACGCCGGCGGGCGCGGGCTGTGTGTCCTGCTCGACGCCCTGGTCGAGGTCCTCACCGGGGAGAGCGCCACCCCACCCGCGCCGCCGCCGCGCACCGCCCGTCCGGCGGCCACCGTCGCGCGCGAGACCGGTTCCGAGGAGTACGCCTACGAGGTGCAGTACCTGCTCGACGCACCCGCCGACGCGGTGGCCGCGCTGCGCCGCACCCTGGACGCGCTGGGCGACTCGCTGGTCGTCGTTGGTGACGGCCGCGAGCCGGACGGCACCTGGACCGTCCACGTCCACGTCAACGACGTCGGCGCGGCGGTCGAGGCGGGGATCGCCGCCGGCCGCCCGTACCGGATCTCGGTGACCCGCTTCGCCGATCAGCCGGAGCCGTCCGGCGGTCCGACCGAGGACGGCCGGGCCGCCGTGGTGGTGGCCACCGGCGCCGGGATCGCCGAGCTGTTCGCCGCCGAGGGCGCGACGGTGGTGCGCGGCAACCCGTCCATCGGTGACCTGCTGGCCGCGGTGCGCGGCACCGGGGCGGCCCGGGTGGTCGTCCTGCCGAACGATCCGAACACGGGGGCGGTCGCCAGCGCGGCGGCCCGCGAGGCGCACCGGCACGGCGTCAAGGTGAGCGTGGTGCCGACCCGTTCACCGGTGCAGGCGCTCGCGGCCCTCGCGGTCCGCGACGGCACCCGCCGGTTCGAGGACGACGTGATCGCGATGGCCGAGGCGGCCGGCGCGTGCCGCTACGCCGAGGTCTGCCACGCCAGCCGCGAGGCGCTCACGGTCGCCGGCCCCTGCCGCCCCGGTGACGTGCTGGCGCTGGTCGAGGGCGAGGTGCACCTGATCGGCACCGACCTCACCGACACCTGCGCCGCCGTCGTCGACCGGATGCTCGGCGGTGGCGGGGAGCTGGTCACCCTGCTCGCCGGGGTGGACGCCCCCGCCGGGCTCACCGATGCCGTCCGCGCGCACGTCGCGCGACGCTGGCCGTTCGTCGAGGTGCAGGCGTACCCGGGCGGTCAGCCGTTCTATCCGCTCCTGGTGGGGGTCGAATGAGTGAGCCGGCCACGGTGGACACGCCGCTGAAGAAGCTCGTCGGCGACAAGACGGCGAAGGCGCTGGCCTCCCAGCTCGACCTGCACACGGCGGGCGACCTCATCTACCACTTCCCGCGCCGCTACGACGAGCGGGGCGAGCACACCGACATCCGGTCGCTGGACGTCGGCGAGCAGGTCACCGTACTGGCCCAGGTGCAACGCACCGCCGTACGGCCGATGCGGCAACGTCGGGGCAACCTGCTCGAGGTGACCGTCGGCGACGGCTCCGGCGGTGTTCTGACGCTGACGTTCTTCGGCAACCAGGCGTGGCGCGAACGGGAGCTGCGGCCCGGCCGGTGGGGGCTGTTCGCCGGCAAGGTCACCGAGTTCCGGGGCAAACGGCAGCTCAACGGCCCGGAGTACGTCCTGCTCGGCGAGGGCGGCGAGGGTGAGGCGGCGGTCAACGACGAGATCGAGGAGTTCGCGGGCGCGCTGATCCCCGTGTACCCGGCCGCCGCTGCCGTACCGACCTGGGTCATCGCCCGCTGTGTACGGGTCGTCCTGGACACGTTCACCCCGCCGGACGACCCGCTGCCGGCCGCCGTCCGGGCCAGCCGCAACCTCGTCGACCTGGGCGCGGCGCTGCGCGAGATCCACCGACCGTCCACGAAGGAGGCCCTGCACCGGGCGCGACGGCGGCTCAAGTGGGACGAGGCGTTCGCCGTCCAGTTGACGCTGGTGCAGCGCAAGCACCGGGCCGCCGACTGGCCGGCCCGGCCCCGGCCGCCGCGCGTCGATGGGCTGCTGGACGCGTTCGACGCCCGGCTGCCGTACGAGCTGACCGCCGGCCAGCGCGAGGTGGGCGCGGAGATCGCCGAGGACCTGGCCGCCGCGCACCCGATGCACCGCCTCCTGCAGGGCGAGGTGGGCTCGGGCAAGACGGTGGTGGCCCTGCGGGCCATGCTCCAGGTGGTCGACGCGGGCGGGCAGGCCGCGCTGCTGGCCCCCACCGAGGTCCTGGCCGCGCAGCACTACCGCGGCATGCTCGACCTGCTCGGGCCGCTGGGCCGGGCCGGTGAGCTGGACTCCGCCGACCACGCCACCCGGGTCGAGCTGGTCACCGGCTCGCTGGGCGCGGCGGCCCGTCGCCGGGCGCTCGGTGAGGTGGCCAGCGGTGCCGCCGGCATCGTGCTGGGCACCCACGCGCTGCTCTACGAGGGCGTCGACTTCGCCGACCTGGGTCTCGTGGTGGTCGACGAACAGCACCGCTTCGGGGTGGAGCAGCGCGACGCGCTGCGCGCCAAGGCCGACCAGCCGCCGCACACGCTGGTGATGACGGCGACGCCGATCCCGCGAACGGTGGCGATGACCGTCTACGGCGACCTGGAGGTGTCCACCCTCTCCCAGCTGCCCCGGGGACGGTCGCCGATCGCCTCGCACGTGGTCCCGGCCGCCGAGAAGCCGGCCTTCCTCGACCGGGCCTGGCGTCGGCTGCGCGAGGAGGTGGCCGCCGGCCACCAGGCGTACGTGGTGTGCCCGCGCATCGGGGACGGCCCGGTGTCCGACGAGGAGCCGCCGCCCGAGGACGACAACGGCCGGCGGCCTCCGCTGGCGGTGACCGAGGTGGCGCCGCTGCTGGCCGAGGGACCGCTGCACGGGCTGCGGATCGGGGTGCTGCACGGTCGGCTGCCCGCCGACGAGAAGGACGCGGTGATGCGCTCCTTCGCGGCCGGCGACCTGGACGTGCTGGTGGCGACCACGGTGATCGAGGTCGGCGTGGACGTGCCGAACGCCACGGTGATGATCGTGCTGGACGCCGACCGCTTCGGCGTCTCGCAACTGCACCAGCTCCGGGGCCGCGTCGGCCGGGGCGCGGCCGCCGGGCTCTGCCTGCTGGTCAGCGAGGCGGCCGAGGGCTCGTCGGCGCGGGAGCGGCTGGACGCGGTGGCCTCCACCAGCGACGGTTTCAAGCTCGCCGAACTGGACCTCGAACAGCGTCGCGAAGGCGACGTGCTCGGGGCCACCCAGTCCGGGCACCGCTCGCACCTGCGGCTGCTGTCCCTGCGACGCGACGCCGACCTGATCCGCGACGCCCGCGCCGAGGCCATCAGCCTGATCGGGGACGACCCGGAGCTGACAGGCAATCCGGCCCTGGCCGCGTCGGTGGCCGCGCTGGTGGACGAGGACCGCGCGGAGTACCTGGAGAAGGGCTGACGTCACTGCGGCGGCTCGTCGCGCAGGGCCGGTGAGCGCGGCCAGGCGAGAAACCGCGAGTGCAACAGCCCGGACGGTGTAAGCGGCAGGTCGGCGCACGCCTGTACCAGGTAGGCGGACAGATACAGCAGCAGCGATATCCGCGCGCCGGCGAACTCCTCGATGAGCTGCCGTTTCCTGGTTCTGCACGGCCACGGTGCTCCGCACACCGTGCAGGTCCACTGCGGCCGTACCGGCTGATGCGCAGACAACAGTCCCACCACCCTCCTGGATAGTTTGGAGAGGGGGAAGAGGCCCTCCGGGGGAGTCGAGGACCCCTTCCCCCTGGCGCTCGCCAGCCCGGCGAATCTGCCGCAAGCGGACCGGCGAGGCACTGCCGCTGAACCTAAGAGCCGGCCCACGGCACCCCAACGTCCCGATAGACACCATGCCGGACACTTCCACGCCCCTGATGCGTCCCGACGTGTCCACTACCGTGGGGCGGTATGAGTCACCGCCTCCGCGCGGCCATGCTCCGCGCCCACCTCGACTCGGCCGCTCTTGCCACGGCTGTCGGTGTCGATGTCAAGACCGTCACCCGGTGGCTCGCCGGCCGCGTCCCGCACCAGCGCACCCGGCTCGCCGTCGCCGACGCCCTCGGCGAGACCGAAGCAGACCTCTGGCCCCAGACCCGTCCCGACCAGGCGCCCGGCGCGGAGGCCACCGCCGAGGTCGTCGCCGCCTACGCCCACCGCGCCGACATCCCGCACCATGTCTGGGCCGCGCTGCTCACCGGCGCGACCACTCGGATCGACCTGCTCGGCTACGCCTACCCGTTTCTGCTTGAGTTGCTGCCCAACACGATGCAGCTCATCTCCGACAAGGCTGCGGACGGCGCTCAGGTCCGGCTCGCGTTCGCCGATCCCGACTGCCCGCACGTCGCCGAACGCGACGCCCTCGAACAGATCGGGGGCACACTACCTGGCCGGATCCGCAACGCCCTCAACTTCTGCGCACCCCTCCACGACGTGCCCGGTGTGGAGATCGGCCTGCACGCCGTGCATCTGTACAACTCGGTGTTCCGGTTCGACCACCAGATGATCGTTACCCCGCACCTGTACCGCGCACGCGGTTACCAACACCCCGCCCTGCACCTGCGCGAACTCTCGCCGCACGGCATCTTCGCCGCCCACGCCGACCAGTTCGAGCAGGTATGGCAGACCACCACCGCCTACCCGAGGGAAGCCCGGTGACCGGCCGGCGCGACTATTACCACGACCCGCAAGCACCGGTCGCCAACAGTCTCGTCCCCGCCGCCGCCGCCGTCGTCACCGACCAGTACGGCCGCGTGCTGCTCCAGCGGCGTAGCGACTCCGGCAACTGGTCCCTACCCGGCGGCGCAATGAACATCGGCGAAACCCTGCAACAGTGCGTCGTCCGCGAGGTACGGGAGGAGACCGGCCTGGACGTCGAGGTCACCGGTCTGCTGGGCATCTACAGCGACCCTGCGCACGTCATCGCCTACCCCGACGGCGAAGTCCGCCAGGAATTCACGGTCACCTACCGCGCCCACGTCATCGGCGGCACGATCAGCATCAGCGACGAGTCGACGGACGTCCGCTTCATCGACCCTGCCGAATTCCCTCACATCCCCATCCATGACACCGTTCGACTCCGCCTCAAGCATCACCTCGAAGGCCGTGACACTCCCTATCTCGGATAGCGTCGATTCCTTGGCGCGCTGACGACCCTCTCCTGCTTGCGGAGGGCGGGACCGCTGACTGCACCGCAGATGCTGTCAACGCACAACGACCGAGGGCGCGTCGACCGGGTGGTCGACGCGCCCTCGGGCTTCAGCTCAGGTCAGGTCAGGCGGTGAAGGTCACCCGACGCCGACGGGCGATGACGAAGAGCACCGCGCCCGCGATCAGCAGGGCGACCGCGCCGGCGGCGATGCCGCCCGCCGCCGCACCGGTGACCGGGAGACCCGGCTCGTCGTCGCCGCCACCGCCGCCGCTACCGCCGCAGTTGCCCTCCGGCGTGTAGACAGCTTCCAGCTCCAGGTCCAGGTCCGGCAGGGCGACGAGCGCCGACTCGGCCTTGCCGGCCTTGAAGGTAACCGTCTCCGAAGCGCCGGCCGCGACCGTACGGGTCTCGGTCTTGTCGCCGTAGGTGAAGGTGGTCTTCACCGGCATGCCGCCCTCGGGGTTGGTGACGGTGAGGGCGAACTCCTTGCAGTCGGCCTTGGTGGTGACGGCCGGCAGCGGGCAGTCCTCGGGGCGCGCCCACGAGTAGGTGCCGTTCTCGATAACCTTGCCGTCGACCAGGACCTCGATCTTGCCGGCGTCGGCGGCGGGCACCACGATGCTGGTGTCGGCCTTGCCGGGCGCGACGGAGACCTTCTTGGTGAAGCCGTTCTCGCCCTTGACCTCGAACTCGACGGCGTACTTGCTGATCTTGCCGTCGTTGCTCAGCGACACGGCGACCGAACCGTCGCAGTTGGACGCGAAGGTCGAGGCCGGGGTGACGCAGCTCTTGCTACCGCCGTTGTACCAGCCCTGCGGGCCCTTGGAGCGGTTGCCCGGGGTGCCCGGCGAGCCGAGCTTCTTGTTGTCGTAGCGCTTGCCGCCGTCGACGATCTCGTCGATGACCTGGTCCTTGTCGCCCCAGATGAGGTCGACCTGGGTGTGGCAGTCCGGGATCTCGACGTTCAGCGTGATCTCGGTCTGGGTGGCGCTGACGAAGTCGCTGTCCGGCGTGCCGTACACGTACTGCGGGGTGGCGAACTGCGGCCGCGGCGCGAAGTACGACACCAGCGTGAAGTACTGCTTGCCCTCGCCGCAGAGCGGCAGGTCACCGTCGAGCTTGACGGTGGCGGTGCCCTTCGGGCCGTCGAAGGTGTGGCTGTACTTGGCCTTGTCGAGCTCGACGCACTTCGGGGCCGGAGCGCAGGACTGGTCGGCGGGGATGGTGATGCTGCCGTCGTTGGTGGCTTCCTGGCCGTTCTTCTTCCACTTGCCGAACACCACGAGCTTGGCGCTGGCGGTGTTGCCCGGCACCCGCTGGACGGCCTGCACGGAGCCGGCCTTCTTGATGACGTAGCCCTGCAGCGGCACCGCCTTGGCGCCCTCGACGGGCACGGTCACCGGCGTCGCCGGCTCCGCGGTCACCCGCTGGAGCGTCACGGCCTTGTCGCGCTCGCTGTTCTCCACGTTCCACGTGATCACGCGCTCGCCGGTCTGCTGGTCGCAGTCGACGGTGGCCTTGATCGTGGTGTGGTGCGCGCTGGCTGGGGCGGCCACCGCGACGACCCCGGTGAGGCCGACGATGGCGGCTCCCAGGATGGCCAGCGGTCGCCGGAGCGACAGCTTGGGACGGATCACGGGTACTCCTGGAGTGCTGAAGCGTCAGGGGTGTGGCACGGGAGAGACGGTGGACGGTCACCGCACGTCCGATTCGGAGAGGCGCCCTCCCGAGCCGTGGGCCGGCGGGTTGTCGCCGGCACCCGGCAGACCCTAGCGATATCGCCTCGCGTGAGACAGTGCTCAGGATTTGCTAAGACTGATGTTATGAACTTGAGATCATTGATATACGAGAAGTGATCACATGGTCCGCTTGGTGGTACCGACCGTGTCGGCCGTCGGGTCCGGCTGATCGCGTAGCGTCCTGGTCATGAGCAGGAGGAGACGGTGACCCGGATCGTGGCCGGGACGCTCGGGGGCCGGCGGATCGCCGCACCGCCCGGCGCCGGCACCCGGCCCACGTCCGACCGGGTTCGGGAGGCGCTGTTCAGCGCCGTCGAGTCCGAGGTCGACCTCGACGGCGCGCGCTTCGCCGACCTGTACGCCGGCTCCGGCGCGGTCGGGCTGGAGGCCCTGTCCCGGGGCGCCGGGCACGTCCTGCTGGTGGAGTCCGACCCGCGCGCCGCCCGGGTGATCCGGGAGAACGTGGCGACCCTGCGGGCCGGCTCGGCCGTACGCCTGGTGGCCGGCAAGGTGGCGACGGTGCTGGCCGCCGGTCCGGACGGCGGCGGGTACGACGTGGTGTTCGCCGACCCGCCCTACGCCGTGCCGGACGCGGAGATCACCGCGCTGTTGACGACGCTTGTCGACGGCGGCTGGCTGACGCCCGACGCCCTGGTGGTGGTGGAGCGGTCGCGCCGGACCAGGGACTTCGAGTGGGTGCAGGGGATCACCCCGCAGCGCAGTCGCCGGTACGGCGAGACCACCCTTTGGTACGGTCGCCGATCATGAGACGTGCGGTCTGTCCCGGCTCGTTCGACCCGGTCACCAACGGACACCTCGACATCATCGGCCGCGCCAGTCGGCTGTTCGATGAGGTGATCGTCGGCGTACTGGTGAACCAGTCCAAGAGCGGCCTGTTCACCGTCGACGAGCGGATCGACATGCTCCGCGAGGTGACCGCGTCGTACGAGAACGTGCGGGTCGAGTCGTTCCGCGGACTGCTCGTCGACTTCTGCCGGGCGCAGCAGGCGAGCGTCCTGATCAAAGGGCTGCGGGCGGTCAGCGACTTCGACTACGAGCTGCAGATGGCGCAGATGAACATCGGGCTGGCCGGCGTCGAGACGCTCTTCATGCCGACCAACCCGCTCTACTCGTTCCTCTCGTCCAGCCTCGTCAAGGACGTGGCCAAGTGGGGCGGCGACATCTCCGCGCACGTCCCCGACCCGGTCCGCGAGGCCCTCCAGTCCCGCCTGGGCCCCCCACCCCGGACCTGACCCCGGCCCTTCTCCCTCGCGCCGATCTTGCACTTACTGTTCCCGGATCGCCCCGTTTCGGGACGCTTTGCCGCGACCGAAAGTGCAAGATCGCCGCAGCAGGGGCGGGGAGTGACCATGTCGCGACGCGCCGGGTTGGGGTGGTGGGGGCTCGGGTGGGGCGGGCAGGCCATGATGGGCGCAGCGGGAAACCGGCCGTAGCCCGCATCATGGAGGTCGGCCGACGAACGACAGGGGTGAGGTACCGGTGGACCCGCTCGATCGCATCGACGAACTGATCGCCATGGTGGAGCAGGCGCGCTCCGTCCCGATGTCGCGGAACAACTGCATGGTCGACCGGGGCGAAATGATCGCCGCTCTGGACGAGATGCGCGCTGACCTCCCCGCCGACCTGCGTCGCGCCGCCGCGCTCCTGGAGGAACGCGACAAGATCATGGACGCGGGCAAGCGCGAGGCGGACCGGATCATCAGCGAGGGTGAGGCAGAACACGCCCGCCTCGTGTCGGTGAACGAGATCACCGTGTCGGCCGAGCACGAGGGCGCCCGGATCATCGCCGAGGCCCGTGCCGAGGCGCAGCGCCTGCGTGAGGAGGTCGACGACTACGTCGACACGGCGCTGGCCAACTTCGAGCAGTTCCTCACCCGGGCCCTCGCCTCGATAGAGCGTGGCCGCGACAAGATGCACGCGCTGCGGGAGATCGGCACCTTCGGTGGGGATGAGGCGGAACGCCCGCTACCCTTCTGAGCGGCACCTCACCAGCCGACATTCGCGCCTCAGGCGTCGCCCCCGGTTCGACGGCCGGGCGGTCGCCCAGGTAACCTTTTTTGTCGGCCTCTCACCGGCCGGAGTCTTACTATGCCCAAGCACTCGCCATCGACACTCGACCCCAGGTCGCCGCTGGTCCTCGACACGAGGGACCTGCCGCGCCGCCCTGGTGCGTTGCGTGAGGTCCAGCGGGTCGTGCCGGCACCGGTGGACCTCGGTGTGGAGTTGATCGCCGTACCGGAGGGCGCGGACCTCGACCTCGATCTGAGGTTGCAGTCGGTGTCCGAGGGTGTGCTCGTCTCGGGGACCATCACCGGTCCCGTCCGGGGCGAGTGCGGGCGCTGCCTGCGTGAGATCAACGAATCGATGGCCGTGACGATCCAGGAGCTGTACGCGTACGAGAACAGCACCACGGACGCCACGACCGACGAGGACGAGGTGGGCCGGATGCAGGGCGATCTGATCGACCTGGAGCCGGCGCTGCGGGACGCGTTGGTGCTCACGCTGCCGACCAACCCGCTCTGCCGGGAGGACTGCCCAGGACTGTGCCCCGACTGTGGGGCGCACTGGGACGATCTGCCGGCCGACCACAGTCACCAGCAGATCGACCCGCGTTGGGCGGGCCTGTCGCAAATGACCGTTACAGAGGAGTAAGAACCGTGGCCGTCCCGAAGCGCAAGATGTCGCGCAGCAACACCCGGTCCCGCCGGGCGAACTGGAAGGCGACCGTGGTCGCGACCGTCGCGTGCCCGCAGTGCAAGTCCCCGAAGCTGCCGCACGCCGCCTGCTCCGTCTGCGGCACCTACAACGGCCGCCAGGTTCTCGAGGTCTGACCTGGACGCCGAGTGACGCCCCCGACCCCAGGTCGGGCGGCGCGCGCATCCTGGCATTCGCCCGGTGCCCCGGCTCCCTCCGACGCCCGGCCCACTCCGGCCGGCGTACCGGTGGAGCCGGGCACCGCGCGGATCGCCGTTGACCTCCTCGGCGGGGACGACGCTCCCGCCGTCGTGGTTGACGGCGCTCTGCGGGCCATGCGCGCCGACCCTGACCTGCACCTGCTGCTCGTCGGTCCGACCGAGGTCGCCGACGGGCTGATCGCTGCCCTCGCCCCGGCCGAACGGGCCCGGATCACGGTCCGGCCGGTCCGCGCCGCCGTCGGTATGGCCGACCATCCCAGCGCCGCCCGCTCGGAGAGCACCGTCCGGGCCGCCGTCACGGCCGTCCGCGACGGCACCGCCGACGCCCTCGTCTCCGCCGGCGCCACCGGCGCCACGGTCACGGCTGCCGTGCTCGGCCTCGGGCGCTGGTCGGAGATCCGCCAACCCGCCCTGGTCGCCACCCTGCCCGCGGTCGCCGGGCCGGTGGTCCTGCTCGACGTGGGCGGCTCACTGGAGCCCCGCCCCGCCACCCTCGCCCGGCACGCCGTGCTCGGCGCCGCGTACGCCGCGGTGGCCCACTCGATCGCCGCGCCGCGGGTCGGCCTGCTCTCGGTGGGCACCGAGGCCGGCAAGGGCGATCGGGTACGCCGGGCCACCGACCCCCTGCTCGCCGTCGAACCGCTGCCCGGCGGGGCGCGCTACGTCGGGCTCGTCGAGGGGTACGACGTGGCCGTCGGCGCGCGCGCCGATGTGGTGGTCACCGACGGCTTCACCGGTAACGTGCTGCTCAAGGCGATCGAGGGCGCGTACGCGATGGCCGGCGGCCCACCCGCCGAGGGTGGCGCTCCCCGCGCGGCGGCCCTGCTGGGCGTCGCGGGGACCGTCGTCGTCTGTCACGGCTCCGCCCGGGCCGCTGACGTCGCCTCCGGCATCGCCCTCGCCGCTCACCTGTGGCGGCGGCGTGCCACCGATCTGGTCTCCGCGTTGCTCGACGGCGACGCCGCGACGGACCGCACCGACCGCCCCACCGACACCGAGGTACGCACATCATGAGCAACGACAAGCGGCGGCGGGCGTCCGTCGGTCACCTGGAAGCCGCGTTCGGCGTCAGCCTGGAGCCGGACCTGCTGCAACGCGCGCTGACCCACCGCTCGTACGCGTACGAGAACGGCGGCCTGCCGACGAACGAGCGACTGGAGTTCCTCGGCGACTCGGTGCTCGGCGTCGTGATCACCACCGCCCTGTTCCACAACCATCCGGACCTGCCCGAGGGGCAGTTGGCGAAGCTCCGGGCGAGCGTGGTCAACATGCGGGCGCTCGCCGACGTGGCCCGTGGCCTCGGCCCGGACGGTCTCGGCGCGTACCTGCTGCTGGGCAAGGGCGAGGAGACCACCGGTGGCCGGGACAAGGCGAGCATCCTCGCCGACACCCTGGAGGCGCTGCTCGGCGCGATCTACCTGCAGTACGGGCTGGACACCGCCGGGATCGTGATCCACCGCCTCTTCGACCCGCTGATGGCCGAGTCGGCCGGCCGGGGCGCCGCCCTGGACTGGAAGACCAGCCTGCAGGAGTTGACCGCCGCGCTCGGCCTGGGCGTGCCCGAGTACCGGATCGAGGGCACCGGACCGGATCACCTCAAGACGTTCACGGCCTGGGTCGTGGTGGCCGGCAACCGGTACGGCGGCGCGGAGGGGCGCAGCAAGAAGGAGGCCGAGCAGCGCGCCGCCGAGGCGGCCTGGCGGATGCTCTCGAACGAGCACGAGCAGGCCGACCAGGACAACGCGGCCGACCGGGACGCCTCGGCCCAGCACGAGCAGGCCGACCACGGCACGGCCGACCAGGGCGACGCGGCCGGGCCGTTGGAGCGCGCCGATCAGGCGACCCTGGCCGAGGAGGCCGACCACCTGGCGCAGGTCATGCCGGCCGACGTGGCGCAGGAACAGGGGTCCGGTCGTGCCTGAGTTGCCCGAGGTGGAGACCGTCCGGCAGGGGCTGGCCCAGTGGGTCACCGGCCGACGGATCGCCTCGGTCGAGGTCCGGCACCCGCGTGCCGTCCGGCGGCACGTACCCGGCGGCGCGCACTTCGCCGACGTGCTCGCCGGCCGGGCGATCCTGGACGTCCGGCGGCGCGGCAAGTACCTGTGGCTTCCGCTGGACAGCGGTGACGCGGTGGTGGGGCACCTCGGCATGTCGGGTCAGTTGCTGCTCCAGCCGCCCGGCACCCCCGACGAGACCCACCTGCGGGTCCGGTTCCGGTTCGCCGACGACGGACCCGAGCTGCGCTTCGTCGACCAGCGCACGTTCGGCGGGCTCGCGGTGAGCGAGGGCGGCGCCGACCTGCCGGCCGAGATCGCGCACATCGCGCGTGACCCGATGGACCCGGAGTTCTCCGACGCGGCGTTCGTGGCCGCGCTGCGACGCCGGCGGACCGAGGTGAAGCGGGCCCTGCTCGACCAGACGCTGATCTCCGGGGTGGGCAACATCTACGCCGACGAGGCGCTCTGGCGTGCGCGGTTGCACGGCGCCCGACCGACCGACGCGCTCACCGGTCCGGCCGCCCAGCGCCTGCTCGGCCACGTCCGTGACGTGCTCGCCGAGGCCATCAAGGAGGGCGGCACCAGCTTCGACGCCCTCTACGTCAACGTCAACGGCGAGAGCGGCTACTTCGACCGCGCGCTGAACGCGTACGGCCGCGAGGGCGAGCCGTGCCGGCGCTGCGGCACGCCGATCCGGCGGGAGTCGTTCATGAACCGCTCCTCGTACAGCTGCCCGCGTTGCCAGCCCCGGCCTCGGGGTGCCCTTCGGGGATGACCCGGAGCCGGCTCCGGGTCGGTGCCGGCGGGTCGCGGCCGGACGCTCCGGGTAGTTCCCCGGCGTACGTCCGAATCGCGGGTTGATGCCCGCCCGGCGGACCCGCCGCCCCCGGTCGGACGATTCCGGGGCGGGCCGGGGCCGTTCCCCGATGTGACCGCCTCGTCACCCCCCTAACGTCAGCACGGTCGGCAGGGGGTCGACGTGACAGGGGGGCACTGATGGGCAGCAGACCGGTGACGGTGCGGATGGCGCGGTGGAGCGCCGAGCATCCGTGGCGGGCGATCGCGATGTGGATCGTGTTCGTGGCGGTGTGCTTCGTTGGGGGCAACGCCGCCGGCCTCAGCGAGGCCACCAGCGGTGACCAGGCGATCGGCGAGGCCGGGCGGGCGAGCCTCATCATCGACGGCGGGGCCTTCGACGACCCGGCCGTGGAGAACGTCCTCATCACCTCCCGGGGCGGCGCCCTGGACCCGGCCGTGGCGAAGGCGGCCGCCGACGATGCCGCCGCCCGGCTGCGTACGGTCACCGGGGTTGCCGAGATCGGCGCACCCGTCACCGCGCGGGACGGGTCGGCGCTGCTGCTGCCGATCACGATGTCCGGTGACCCGGAGACGGCGTCCGACCGGGTGCAGCCGTTGCGGGACGCCACCGCCGGGGTGCAGAGCGCGCACCCCCAGGTACGCGTCGAGCAGGTCGGCGGGCCGTCGATCGGTCAGGCGCTCGACGACACCCTCGGCAAGGACTTCGAGCGGGCCGAACTGCTGAGCCTGCCGGTGACCCTGGCCATTCTGATCATCGCGTTCGGCGCGTTGATCGCGGCCAGCGTGCCGGTGCTGCTGGCGCTCTCGTCGGTCGCCGCGGCGATGGGTCTGTCCACGCTGGCCTCGCACCTGGTGCCGGCCACCGACACCACGTCACCGGTGATCCTGCTGATCGGCATGGCGGTGGGGGTCGACTACTCGCTGTTCTACATTCGCCGGGAGCGGGAGGAACGCGCCAAGGGCCGCTCCGGCCTGGACGCCGTGGAGATCGCCGCGGAGACCTCCGGGCATGCGGTGGTGGTCTCCGGGGTCGCGGTGATCATCGCGATGGCCGGGCTGTTCCTCGCCGGCGACGTCGTCTTCTCGTCGCTGGCCGTGGGTTCGATCCTGGTGGTGGCCGTCGCGGTGACCGGTTCGCTGACCGTGCTGCCCGCCCTGCTGGCCCGGCTGGGCCGCTGGGTCGACCGTCCCCGGGTGCCGCTGCTGTGGCGCCTCACCGCGCCGCGCACGGGACGGCACGGCGAGGCGCGTACGCCCCGGCTCTGGCCGACGGTGCTGCGTCCCGCGCTGCGGGCGCCGGTGGCGACGCTCGTCATCTCGGTCGGTCTGCTGCTCGCCTTGGCCGCGCCGGCGCTCGGCATGAAGCTGAAGTTCCCCGGCATGGAGGACCTGCCGCGCACCACCCCGGCCATGCAGGCGTACGACCGGCTCACCGCAGCCTTCCCGAGCACCGGCACCAATCACGTGGTGGCCGTGCGCGCGCCGGCCGACCAGGCCGACCGGGTGGGCGCGGCCCTCACCGACCTGGCCGCCCGCGCCTCCGCCGATCCGCTGTTCGCCCCCACCGAGGCGGACGGCCCGAAGATCAAGGTGTCGGCCGACCGGCGGGTGTCGGTGCTGGACGTCGCCACCCCGTACGCCAGCCGCGACGACCGGTCGGTGCAGTCGCTGGAGAAGCTGCGCGCCGACCTGGTCCCGGCCGAGCTGCGGGGCATCCCCGGCATCGAGTACGCGGTGGGCGGCAGCGTGGCCGACAGCGAGGACTACGCGGCGCACGTCCGCGACAAGCTGCCGCTGGTGATGGGCTTCGTGCTGGCGCTCACGTTCCTCGTTATGACGCTCACCTTCCGCTCGGTCGTGGTGGCGGCCAGCTCGATCGTGCTGAACCTGCTCTCGGCCGGCGCCGCGTACGGGCTGCTGGTGCTGGTCTTTCAGGGTGACTGGGCCGAGGGACTGCTCGGCTTCACGTCGATGGGGGCGATCGTCTCCTGGCTGCCGCTGTTCCTGTTCGTGGTGCTGTTCGGCCTCTCGATGGACTACCACGTGTTCGTGGTGAGCCGGATCCGCGAGGGGGTACGGGCCGGGATGTCCAACCGGGACGCGGTCTCGTACGGCATCACGTCGTCGGCCGGGGTGGTGACCAGCGCGGCGATCGTGATGGTCGGGGTGTTCTCGATCTTCGCCACGTTGAGCACGATCGACATGAAGCAGCTCGGCATCGGTCTGGCGGCGGCGATCCTGCTGGATGCCACGATCATCCGGGGTGTGGTGCTGCCGGCTCTGATGACCATGCTCGGTGACGCGAACTGGTGGGCGCCGCGGTTCCTGCGCCGGCGTTCGGAGCCTGCGCCCACCGACCCGCCGACCTCCGCCCCGGAGCTGGTGCCCGTCTCCTGAGCAGCAGATCGTTCCCCGTGCCGGGCCGCGACTCGCGGCCCGGCACGTGCCTTACCGGCGTGCACGGGGGCGCCGGGCGGTCACGGCAGCGGGCAGGGCTCCCGCCAGGCGTCCAACTCCCGGTCCTTGCGGATCGACGCGAAGCCGTAGCCGACCGTGGTGACGCAGAAGTCGTCGGTCGTGCCGACGTACTCGACGTGGAAGACCGGTTTGCCGGCGTCCGCGAACGGCAGCAGCTTGGCGCACTGGTCGAGCCGGACGCACTCCTCGTTGACCACGAAGTCGAAGTCGGGTGCCAGGGCCGCGAGCTGCGGCACGTCGTTGACCAGCCCGGGGGAGAGGTCCAGCGAGCGGGCCAGGCGGGCCAGCCGGCGGTTGAACAGCAGTTGATCGTCGAACGCCAGGGGGAAACCACTGCGGTGCGCGTACCCGTCGGCGTCGGCCAGCGCCACCGCGCCGAAGCCCTTGCCCCGGCACAGCCGGAACCGGTCGGTCAGCACCGGCTCCAGCGCGTCCCAGGCCCGTACGTCCAGCCACCGACTGCCGGACTGTCGACCGGGAGCGCCGAGCGCGACGGCGGGCAGTCGGCTGGCGTCCGGGTCGGTCGGGCGCACCGTGCCGACCGCCACCTGGCAGATCAGCCGTCGGTCCCGGGCGCGCAGCTCGGCCGTCTGCGCCGCCGTGGTCGCCACCGGGTCGAGCAGGAAGACGTCCGCGTCCACCGTCTCGTCGAGCGGGCCGTCGAGTTGCCACTGCCACTGCCAGTGGCGGGACTGGGCGGCCGGCCAGGGGGTGGGCGCGCCGGGCGGGGTCAGCTCGCGCCGGCAGCCGTACGCCGGCAGCACCAGGACGAGCGCGACGGCGGCCGACGCGATCCGGCGTAGCGGGCGTGCGGCGCGACGTCGCCGCGGCCGGATCCGCATCGGCAGCTCCCGGGTCCCGGGCGGCCCGTCGCCGCCCCCACCGGCACGCCGCCGTGTACCCCGGCGTACCCAACCGGGTCAACGAGCGCGGGGGCGCGGACGACGCGCGGTCAGCGCGGCGCCGCGAAGACCTGCGTCCAGTACGGCCCGTCGCTGCTGGCGATGCCGACGCCGATCTCGGTGAACGCGCAGTTCAGGATGTTGGCGCGGTGCCCGGAGCTGTTCATCCAGGCATCCATCACGGCGGCCGGCGTCTTCTGGTTCCACGCCACGTTCTCGCCGTAGGTGCGCCACGCGTAGCCGACGCGGTCCAGCCGGACGCCCGTGTCGCTGCCGTCGCTGCCGGTGTGCGTCATCTTGCTGTGGTCGGCCTGGTCCTGGCTGTGCCGCTGCGCGGCGGTCATCAACTTGTCGTCGATGCTGAGCGCCTTGCAGCCGGCCTTGGCCCGCTCGGCGTTGACCAGGTCCACCACCTCGCGGGCCTGGTCGCTGACGGTGCCGCTGGCGGTGCTCGGCGCGGTGCTGCGATCGACGCTGCGGCGGGACGTGGCGGTGGTCCGCGACGAGGCGGGGGTGGGCTTGACGACCTTGCTCGGCGACGGGCTCGGCCGTGCCGGGCTGGGCGAGCTGGTCGCCGACGGTGGGGCCGGGGTGTCGCTGGTCGCCTGCTCGGTGGGGACCGCGGGCGCGGCGGCGACGGTGTCGTCGACGGCGGTCGGCTCGTCGGCCGTGCCGTTGCCGCCGGGCATCGCGAGCGCGCCGACGCCGATGCTCACCACGAGGGTGGCCGTCGCGGCCGCGCCGCCGATCATGAGCGGGCGACGCCAGTTCCGCGGCGAGCGGTGCCGTCCGGTGCCGGTCCGCCCGTCGCCGGCGGCCTGCGTGTTCCGGCCTCCGGTGGGGTACGCGTCGGTCCCGGCGCGCCACCCGTCCGTGACCTCAGTCGCCCGGGTGTCACCGGTCGGTTCGTCGCCTCGGGCGTGTCCCGGCCAGCTCGTGGTCGGCGCGTCCACGGGGGCGGCTTCCCAGCGGGGGGAGGGCTCGGCGGCGTGCCACTCGTCAGCGGGCTGGTCGGGGTCGTCCCCGAACAGGTACGCCGAGCGGGGCTCCGGGCGGTCTGTCAGCCAGTCCGGCTCGTCGGTCGGCCGCTCGGCGCGCCGGGCGGCGCCGTTCGGGTCCATCGGGTCGGTCCAGCCGTACACGCCTCTGCCTCCACGGGGTCGGTTGTGGGCCCGGGTGACGCTACGACTCGCCCGCGACCTGCGGCAACGTGGCTAAGGAAGAGTTAAGAGGAAGTCGGACGCCAAGGCGGTGACTTCCGGGAATACGGGCGTACAGTGAAGGCGTCCGGACAGAGCGTGTCCGTGCCTTGCGGCAGCCCCCCCGACAAGTGGACAGGTCGACGTGGAGATGATCTACGGCCTGCGAGAACTTGACGAAGGAGGGGTTTGCGGCTCAATATATAGGTGTCGCCAGTCGCGCCCGGTCATGCCCAGATACACCTGGAATGACAGCCGCGTACTTAATGGGCGCGCGCTTGGCCGGCCTTTCCGGCAGCGCATATCAAGGAGTCAGCATGGCGAAGGCCCTCTACGGCCACGTAGGTGCAGCGCCCGACCGGCGTCTGCTCGACGAGGTCACCCGACTGCGTGCCAGGGTTCAGGCACTGGAGTTCGAGATCACGCGTCTGCGTGCCGACAATGATCGGCTCGCGGCGGCTGCGGCGGAAGCGGACGACCTGCTCCGTCTCGCCGAGCCGGCGCTGACCTGATCTTCGGGGTTGGAAAACTGAATCGCAGCACCACCGCAAAAATGCGCGCCGACACTCGTGTGCCGGCGCGCAACGCTGTCCGGCCCCTTTCACGGCCGACGATTTATGATCTTGTAACTGGCTCGCTCTCAAGCGCTCCCGCAGTTTCGACAGAACGCCGGCTGGCACCTTTCGATCATGAGCGGTGTTTGTCTTTCCGCCACCGCCGCGACGAGACCAGGGCCACCTCCCGCCTGACGGGGAGCGCGGGTCGTCGCCCCGGCCGGGGCGGGTCGCGTGCCGGGCGGGTGCCGTCACCGGGTTAGTCTGCGGGTTCACCCAGGTCCCCGCAGCCGGCGACGGTACGGCGGCCACCGGACGAGGATCGAGAAGGTGTATCTCAAGAGCCTGACGGTGAAGGGCTTCAAGTCCTTCGCCTCCGCCACGACGTTGAAGCTGGAGCCCGGGATCACCTGCGTGGTGGGCCCGAACGGCTCCGGCAAGTCGAACGTCGTCGACGCCATCGCCTGGGTGCTCGGCGAACAGGGCGCCAAGGCGCTGCGCGGCGGCAAGATGGAGGACGTCATCTTCGCCGGCACCGCCGGCCGTGCCCCGCTGGGCCGCGCCGAGGTCACCCTCACCATCGACAACACCGACGGCGCGCTGCCGATCGAGTACACCGAGGTCTCCATCACCCGCCGGATGTTCCGCTCGGGCGAGAGCGAGTACGAGATCAACGGCAACACCTGCCGACTTCTCGACATCCAGGAGCTGCTGTCCGACTCCGGCATCGGCCGGGAGATGCACATCATCGTCGGGCAGGGCCGCCTGGACGGCATGCTGCACGCCAAGCCGGAAGACCGCCGCTCGTTCATCGAGGAGGCGGCTGGCGTCCTCAAGCACCGCAAGCGCAAGGAAAAGGCGCTGCGCAAGCTCGACGCGATGCAAACCAACCTGAACCGGCTCACCGACCTCACCGCCGAGCTGCGCCGTCAGCTCAAGCCGCTCGGCCGGCAGGCCGAGGTCGCCCGCCGGGCGGCCGCCATCCAGGCCAACCTGCGCGACGCCCGGCTGCGGCTGCTCGCCGACGACCTGGCCACCCTGCGGACCACGCTCGACCGGGAGATCGCCGACGAGACCGCGCTGCGGGAGCGTCGCGAGCAGATCGAGGGCGAACACGCCGAGGTGCAGGGCCGGCTCGGCGAGTTGGAGGCCGCCCTCGCCGAGGACGCGCCGCTGCTCGCCGCGGCGCAGGACACCTGGTACAAGCTGTCCGCGCTGCAGGAGCGGTTCCGCTCGATCGAACAGCTCGCCCGGGAGCGGCTGCGGCACCTCAGCGCCAGCGGCGACGACGAACGGCCCGGCCGCGACCCCGACCAGTTGGAGGCCGAGGCCGAGCGCGTCCGCGAGCAGGAGGAGGAGCTGCGCGCGGCGCTCACCGACGACCAGATCCGGCTGGCCGAGGCGGTCGAGCACCGCCAGGAGCTGGAACGGCAGCTCGCCGCCGCCGAGCGCGAGCTGGTCGCCGCCGCCAAGGCCATCGCCGACCGACGCGAGGGCCTGGCCCGCCTCACCGGCCAGGTCAACTCGGCCCGCGCCCGGACCACCAGCGCCGGTGAGGAGATCGAACGCCTCGCCGTCGCGCACGCCGACGCGCTGGGTCGCGCCGAACAGGCGCAGGCCGACCTGGACGAGGTCGCCGCCCAGTCCACCGAGGCGGACCGGGACAACGCGGACCTGGACGCCCGGCACGCCGAGGCGCTCGCCGTCCAGGAGCGCGCCCAGGCGGCCGTCCGGTCGCTTGCCGACGCCGAGCGGGCCGCGGAAAAGGACGCCGCCACCTGGAAGGCCCGCGAGGAGGCCCTGGCGCTGGGCCTGCGGCGCAAGGACGGCGCCGGGGCGCTGCTGGCCCGCGCCGGGGACGTACCCGGCCTGCTCGGCAGCCTGGCCGGGCTGCTCACCGTCGCGCCCGGACACGAGGCCGCGTTGGCCGCCGCGCTCGGCGGTCTCGCCGACGCGGTCGCCGTCAGCGGGGTGGACGAGGCCGTCGAGGCGATGCGGCTGCTCAAGATCTCCGACGCCGGGCGGGCCGGTCTGCTGGTCGGCAGCCCCGCCGGGCCCGGCATGACCGGATCGGCCGATGCGCTGCGCCCGAAGCTCCCCGACGGCGCCCGCTGGGCTCCCGACCTGGTGGAGTGCGCGCCCGACATCCGGCCGGCGGTGCACCGGGCGCTGCGTGACGTGGCGCTCGTCGACGATCTCGCGGCGGCGGCCGAGCTGGTCGCCGGCAACCCCGAGCTGCGGGCCGTCACGCCGGACGGTGACGTGGTCGGGGCGTACGCGGCGGCCGGCGGGTCGGCCAAGGCGCCCAGCTACATCGAGGTGCAGGCGGCCGTCGAGGAGGCCCGCGCCAACCGGCTCACCGCCGAGCGGACCGGCGCGGAGCTGCGCGACCAGCTCGTCGAGGCGCGCGCCGAGGTGACGACCGCGAAGGAGGCCGTGCAGCACGCCGCCGCCGAGAAGCGGGAGGCGGAGAGCCACCGCAACGCCGCCGCCCGCCGGCTCGCCGAGCTGGGCGCGGCCGCCCGTTCCGCCAAGGCGGAGACCGACCGGCTCGGCGAGTCCCACGCGCGCGCCGAGGCCGCCCGGCAGCGGGATCTCGCCACGCTCGACGAGCTCCAGGAGCGGCTGCGGCTGGCCGAGGAGACCCCGGTCGACGCCGAGCCCTCCACCGAGGAGCGGGACCAGCTCGCCGCCATGGTGCCGCAGGCCCGGCAGAACGAGATGGAGGTCCGGCTCGCGGTGCGTACCGCCGAAGAGCGCGTCTCCTCGATCGCCGGCCGGGCCGACTCGCTCGCCCGGCAGGCCACCGCGGAACGTGCCGCGCGCGAACGCGCCGCCGCCCGGCGGGCCGCGCGCGCCCGGGGCGCGGGCATCGCCCGGGCCGTGGCGGGCGGAGCGCGCGCGGCGCTCACCCGGCTCACCACGTCGATCGCGACGGCCGAGCAGCACCGCGACGCCGTCGCGCGCGAACGCGCCGCCCGCGAGGCGGAGCTTCAGGAGGTACGCGGAGCGGCCAAGCGCCTCGGCGCCGAGCTGGAGCGGCTGACCAGCCAGGTGCACCGCGACGAGGTGGCCCGCGCGGAGCAGCGGCTGCGGATCGAGCAACTGGAGGCGAAGGCCGCCGAGGACTTCGGGCTGGACGTGGAGACCCTCGTCGCCGAGTACGGCCCGAGCCAGCTCGTCCCACCGACCCAGGTCGACGTGGCCGCCGCCGAACGCGACGGTCTGCCGGTGCCCGAGCCGGTGCGCTACGAGCGGCCGGTGCAGGAGAAACGGGCCGCCAAGGCGGAACGCGAACTCGCCCTGCTCGGCAAGGTCAACCCCCTCGCGTTGGAGGAGTTCGCGGCGCTGGAGGAGCGCTTCAAGTTCCTCTCCGAGCAGTTGGAGGACCTCAAGGCCACCCGACGGGACCTGCTCACCGTCGTCAAGGACGTGGACGAGCGGATCCTGGAGGTCTTCGCCAGCGCCTTCGAGGACACCGCGCGCGAGTTCCAGCAGGTGTTCACGGTGCTCTTCCCCGGCGGCGAGGGCCGGCTCATCCTCACCGACCCCGAGGACCTGCTCACCACCGGCGTCGAGGTCGAGGCCCGCCCGCCGGGCAAGAAGATCAAGCGCCTGTCGCTGCTCTCCGGTGGCGAGCGGTCGCTGACCGCCGTGGCCATGCTCGTGGCGATCTTCCGCGCCCGGCCCAGCCCGTTCTACATCATGGACGAGGTGGAGGCGGCCCTGGACGACGTGAACCTGGGCCGGCTCATCACGCTGCTGGCACAGTTGCGGGAGAAGAGTCAGCTGATCGTCATCACGCACCAGAAGCGGACGATGGAGATCGCCGACGCGCTCTACGGGGTGACCATGCGCAGCGGGGTCACCCAGGTGATCAGTCAACGGCTCAACCGAACCGACGAGGACGACCAGCGGCCCGGCCGCGGCGAGGAGAACGGGTAGTGGCTCGGGAACGCGCGAAGGCGCTCCTGCTGGACTTCGACGGCGTACTGCGCCGGTGGGACCCGGCGGTGGCCGCCGACGTCGAGCGGGAGTACGGCCTCTCCGAAGGGGTGCTCACCGAGATCGCCATGCAGTGGGGGAGGCTCCAGCCGGTGCTCACCGGCCAGGTCAGCCACGCCGACTGGGTGAGCAGCGTGGCCGACGCGCTCGCTGAGCCGGCCGGCGGGCCGGACCGGGCCCGCGCGGCCGTCGAGCAGTGGCAGCGCTACCGGGGCGAGGTGGACACCGAGGTGCTCGACTTCGTCCGGGAGGTGCGCGCCGCCGGCATTCCCGTCGGCCTGGGCACCAACGCCACCGACCTGCTCGACGCCGACCTCGCCGTGCTCGGCCTGGTCGGCGAGTTCGACGTGGTGGTCAACTCGTCCACCCTCGGCGTGCACAAGCCCGCTCCGGAGTACTTCCAGGCCGCCTGCCAGGCGCTGGCCACCCCACCGGCCCGGGTGCTCTTCGTCGACGACGAGGACTGGGCGGTACGGGGCGCCCGCGCCGCCGGGCTGTCGGCCCACCGCTGGGGCGGCCACGCCGACCTGCGCTACCTGCGGGCCGCGCTGGCGGCGTGAGGAACGATCAGCGCAGGCCGGGGACCTGGGTGACCGTGAACGGCCGGGCTGGACTGGGCGCGTGGAGCTGACTGTTCCCAGTGCAGACGGCCGGCGGTGGTCGGTGACTGCGACCGGCCCCCTCCAGCGGTCAGCCCGGGTACGTGTCCGGGCACGCCGGCAGGAACGGCCGTAGCTCCCGGCCCCGCATTGATTCGACTTGACCCGGTGACGCGGTGAACTTTCGTGATGGGCGCACCGTAGGGGAGTTGGACCCGGCCACCCGTACGAGAGGAGCAGAAACATGCCCCGACGCCCCAGAGCTTATGATCCGATGGCCTACGACGAGGTCATCGCCGACCCTGGCGTCGCCGATGCCCGCCTCGTGATGGCCTGGGCACACGCCTCCGGCAGATTGAATCCCAAAACCAGGAAATACACTGACCTGAACCAGAAAGTGTTGGACGACTTTGCCGATTCTCACGGGCTCCCCTCCGGCTACTACACACTGAAGCGGAAGGGTTCCGAACACCTCCTGCAGGACCATCCTGAGCGTGCCCCTGGCGGCGTCAACCTGGGAGCTGTGGCAGCTCAGCGAATTCGACCGCCCGCCGGATGGGGGCGTGTTTTCACAGCGGCGGCGTATCAGGAGGTCATTGATTTACCTGGGCTCGCCGATCCCCTGCTAGTAGCGGCCTGGGCGCATGAAACGGGTCGTCTGTCCCGCTTGGACATAGCCAGGGTGACTCCGGGGGTGGTGAACGATTTTGCCACCGCACACGGGCTACCCGCAGGCTCGTACACCCTCATCTACAGCGGCGAAGGCTCGGTCTACTCGCCGAAGTCTTACCGGCTGCAATCGAACCCGGATCTTTTTCCCGGCGGCGCGGACCCAAATTCTGCGGCACCCATCAGGATCCGCCCACCCGACGGCTGGGGGCGAAATTATGAAAGGCTGGCTTACGATGAGGTCATCGACAACCCAGAAGTCGCCGATGTCAAACTCCTCGTAAGATGGGCGCGGGCGACCGGCCGACTCCCCGCTTCGGGAACAATCGACAAAGTCGGCCGGGACATGTTGGTGGACTTCGCCGCCGACCACGGGCTCCCCCCGGCCTCATACACCCTCACCTACGACGGTCGCGGCAGCGCCGTATCGACGAAGTCATATCGGCTGCGGGCACACCGCGAGAATTTCCCCAACGGTGCCGATCGAGCGTGGGCAGCGGCGAAGAGGATGCAGTTTTCCCTCGCGGGGGAAAACCCTATGCGCCGGCCGCCTACCTGGACGTCATATTCAGCCCCGGCATCGTCGACGGCCGGCTCGCCTTGGCCTGGGCGCGGGAGACCGGCCGACTCGCTGACCCGAAATCTGGACTGGCGAACTTGAGACAGGGGGTGTTGAACGACTTCGCCACTGCCCACGGATTGCCCAACGGGTATTACACTCTCGCCAAAGTGGGTCGTGAATATTTCGTGGAGTCACACCCGGACCGCGCGCCCTATGGTGCCGACATGACCCAGGCGGCAGCTCAAAAAATTCCCCTGCCCGCCGGCTGGGTGAGAACCTTTACGCCCGCCGCCTACCAGGAAGTCATCGACAATCCATGCATCGTCGATGACCGACTCCTGCAAGCCTGGGCTCGCGACACCGGCCGGCTCGCCCACGCCAGCAGTTCAAACATGACCGTGGCTGTGTTGAACGATTTCACCGATGCCCATGGACTCCCCAGAGGTTCGTACACCCTGCCCAGAGAGGGCGGGAACTGCTTCCTACAGTCACACCCCGACCGCTTCCCCTATGGTGCCAACCCGGAACAGGCGGCGGCGGCCAGGATCAGTCTGCCGGCGGGCTGGCGACCGGGCGTTCCCGCCGAGGCCCGCCAGCACGACCAGGTTCTCGACCCGCTTGGCAACCGGCTGCCCGCACCAGGAGCACCCGCCCTTGCCTATTCGGCGCCCTCCGGGCAGTACGCCGCCGACCCTGCGCCGCAGGGCGACTATGCGCAAAATCCGTACGAGTTTGCGTCCTCGGCGCAATTCCAGTACGCCGGTCCAGGACCGGCAGGACCGGATCTGAGGTACCCGAGCGTAAATCCCTATGCGGTCGAGGCCCAGCCGCCGCTCGCGCTCCAACGATCCCATCCCTCCCACGACGTCAGTGGGTACACATCTGACTACGGGACGAGCGCGTCCTACGGCTTCAACCAGCCCACCACCGATGCCTCCCGATACACCGGATACTCCGAGAGCGGAGGTCCCAACCCTTCCTCCGCCGGCCCGAGCCTGTCCAATTACCACGACTACGCCCGAGTCGTCAGCGCGCCGAACTATCAGTACGGCAGCAGCAGCGTCAACCAGGAAGCCATCAGCTACACGACACAACAGATGGACTCCATGAGCATCACGACCAACAGTTGGCAGCATGACGTGGCAGGCGTCCAGTCATCAGCGCGCCCGGCGAACCAACAGGCCGACTACAGCTTCGACGAAGTGCGGCCACCGACTCCCGAACAGGGGCGCAGAAAACACCGCCGACGCCGTTAGCTGTCGAAGACCGTCGCAGGCGCACCCTGGCGCGGTCAGACGCGCGGCGGCGAGGTCGGGGCTACCCGGCCCCGACCTGGGCTGTCCCGCCGCCCGGACTCCGCCTCGGCTCGACCGCCCTTATGAAACAGGCCCTGGAAGCGGGTGGCTGGGCCCGCCTGGTGCCGACCTACCCGACCCCGCCGGTTCGTCGGTGCTGCCTACGCCGCTGGGCGCGCACACGCTGGCGGCCGGGCGGATGGGGTCACTCGCCGGTGACGCCGTCGATGCGTTCCCGGATCAGGTCGGCGTGGCCGTTGTGCCGGGCGTACTCCTCGATCATGTGCACGTACAACCAGCGCAGGTTGAAGGTGCGCTTCTTGCTGCCGACCTCGATGAACGTCTCGTCGAGGGAGTGCCCGGCGGCGACCGCGCGGGCCAGTGCCACCTCCCGGTGGAAGGTGGCGAAGTCCGCCTCGGCGTCGGCGGCGCTCACGTCGTGGTCGGCGTCCGGGTTCTCGGGCGTGAAGTACGGGTAGTCGACCCGCTCGCCGGCGAAGCACTCCCGGAACCACCACGCCTCCACCTCGGCGAGGTGCCGGACGAGGCCGAGCAGGGTCAGCCCGGACGGCTCGACGCTCGGCGTGCGCAACTGCTCCTCGGTGAGGCCCGCGCACTTGAGCAGCAGTGTCTGCCGGTGGTAGTCGAGCCAGCCGTCGAGCATCGTGCGCTCGTCGCCGACGTACGGTTCGGGGGTCCGGGTGAGCTCCGGTGCGGTCCACGTCATGGCGCGCATCCTGCCCGGGACGTGGGACAACACGCGACGGGTTATTCAGGGCACCACGACGACGGGCCAGTGCCCCTTGCGAACCAGCCGGGTGGCGACCGAGCCGACCAGCCGGTGCCCGGCCTGTTCGGACGCGCCCACCACGACCATGTCGGCCCGGAACTCGTCGGCCGCCGCACACAGCTCGGCGTACGCGTCGCCGCGTCGGCACAGCAGCGTCACCGGAATGCCCAGCTGCTCGGCCCCGCGTCGGCACTCCCGGCGCAGCTCGTCGGCCAGCTCGTCGTGGGTGCGCTGGACCGCGCCGGCGTCCATCCCGGGCACCAGGGAGGTGAGGCCGCTCGCCGAGCTGACGAAGACCACCACGAGCGCGGCGCCCTGGCGGCGGGCCAGCCCTGCGGCGTAGGAGCCGGCCCGCCCGGAGGTGCGGGTGCCGTCGACGCCCACCATGATCACCCTCGGGCCGTCGGTGCCGCGCTCGAAGGGAAGCGAGCTGACCCGGGGGCCGTACTCCTCGCGGTCCGGTGCTCCCACGCCCATGGCTCTACCTCACCTCTGCTCACCGGCGGGCACCGCGCCAGCGCCTACGACAGGATTCGATTCCCGCTCGCCCCCGCCGGAAACCGGGCTGCCGTTGTGCTGCCGCAGCGGCACTTCCTTGATGAAGAGCACGGCGATCAACGCGATCAGCGCGAACGGGGCGGCGGCCAGGAAGATGTCACCGGCGCCGTGGCCGTACGCGGCCTCCACCACCACCCGCAGCGGGCCGGGCAGGGCGTGCACGTCGGGCAGGGTGCCGCCGCTGCCGGAGCTGGACGCGGGGATGCCGAGCTGGGACAGTCCGTCGGCGGTGTAGTCCTTGACCTTGTGGGCGAGGACCGCGCCGAGGGCGGAGACGCCGATCGCGCCGCCCAGGCTGCGGAAGAACGCCACCACCGAGCTGGCCGCGCCGAGCTCGTGCGTGCCGACGGTGTTCTGCACGGCGAGGACGAGGTTCTGCATGGTGAGGCCCAGGCCGACGCCGACCAGCAGCATGTAGACGCTGAGCAGGGCGTAGCTGGTGTCCGCGCGCAGCGTGCCCATGAGCGCGAAGCCGACGGTGAGCAGCGCCGAACCGGCTACCAGGAACCGCTTCCAGCGGCCGGTCTTCGTGATGATCCGTCCGCCCACGGTCGAGGCGACCAGCAGGCCGAGGATCATCGGCAGGGTCATCAGGCCGGCCATCGTCGGGGACTCGCCCCGGCTGATCTGGAAGTACTGGCCCAGGAAGATCGACGCGCCGAACAGGCCCACGCCCACCGCGACGCTGGCGACGACGGCGAGGGTGATCGTCCGGTTGCGGAACAGCCGCGGCGGGATCATCGGCTCGGCGGCGCGGGTCTCCACCCGGATGGCGAGCGCGCCGAGGAGCAGGGCGCCGAGCACCATGGCGACGGTCTGCCAGGACGCCCAGGCGAACTGGTCGCCGGCCAGGGAGACCCAGATCAGCAGCACCGAGACCGCCGCCGTGATCAGGGTGGCGCCCCACCAGTCGATCTGTGCCCGGCGCTTGACCACCGGCAGGTGCAGGGTCTTCTGGAGCACGACGAGCGCGGCGATGGCGAACGGCACGCCGACGTAGAAGCACCAGCGCCAGCCGAGCCACGAGGTGTCGACGATCACGCCGCCGATCAGCGGGCCGCCGATGGTGCCGACGGCCATCACGGCGCCCAGGTAGCCGCTGTAGCGGCCCCGCTCGCGCGGCGCGATGATCGTCGCCAGGATCACCTGGGCCAGCGCGGTGAGGCCACCGGCGCCGACGCCCTGGAGCACCCGGCAGGCGATCAGCTCGCTGGTGCCCTGCGCCAGGCCGGCCAGCACCGAGCCCAAGACGTAGATGCCCAGGGCGAGCTGGACCAGTGTCTTCTTACTGGTCAAATCGGCTAGTTTGCCCCAAATTGGGGTGGTCGCGGTGGTCGCGAGCAGCGCCGAGGTGACCACCCAGGTGTAGGCGGACTGACCGCCGTGCAGCTCCGTGATGATCCGCGGCAGCGCGTTCGAGACGACCGTGGAGGAGAGGATCGCGACGAACATGCCAAGCAGCAGCCCGGAGAGGGCCTCCAGGATCTGCCGGTGGGTCATGTCGACGGCGGGCGCTCGGGACGCTGTCGCCTGGGTCATCGTGTGGTGCCTCCAGCCTTGACGCTTTGGTTGCCTCAAGCAACAACTGGGGAGAAGGTGACAACATTCCCCACGTCACGGGTCATCTCCAGGAATCGTTGAACCGGCCGAGGAGCCGAGCGAACTCCTCCACGTCCCGGGCCGGCCAGTCGTCCAGCGCCCGCAGGAACTCGCCCAACCGGGCGGACCGGGCCACGTCGAACCGTCGCTGGCCCTCCTCGGTGAGGCTGATCTGCGCCGCCCGCCGGTCACTCGGGTCGGGCTCGCGGTGCACCAGGCCGAGTGCCTCCAACCCGTTGATCTGCCGGCTGAGCGTTCCCTTGCCCACGCCGAGCCGCGCCGCCAGCTCGGTCAGCCGGATCGACCCGCTGCGCCGCAACCAGAGCAGCAGCCCGTAGGTGTTCGGTTCGAGGGTCGGGTGCACCTCGCGGGCGATCTCCCAGGAGACCGCCCGCCCGCGACGCAGCAGCGCGGTCAGCTCGTGCTCGACGGCCCGGATCGGTTCCGGCTGATGCTCGCTCACGGCCTAGAGAGTACGGCGAGGCCCGGTCACCCGTCGCCGGAGAGGCGGCGGCTCATCACCGGGCGTAGGTGCCCGTCGCTGGTCGTACCCTCGATGATCACCTCAGCCTGCCGGCCCCGGTGGGTCAGAGTGGCGACCGCATTGCCGAAGTAGGGCCCGGCCAGCTTGCGCCAGCGCACCCCCGGCCGCCGGACACCCGCCGAGCGGGCCAGCGCCCGGGTGGCCCCCGCCGGGCCCGACGACCAGCCCATCTTCATCAGCGGTCGGATGCCGGCCGGCACCTGGTTGTGGATCGGCGAGCAGGTGAGCTGGTGCACCGGCGTGACCACCGCGGGGTCGGCGAACCGGGCCCGGGCCACGTACGAGTGGTGCACGTCCCCGGAGAGCACGCTGATCGACGCCGGTGGGGCGTACGCCGGGCCGGCGCCGACCCGTGCGCCGGGCGCTCTCGGCGTGCCGGTGCCGATCCGGGCGAACGTCTCACCGAGCGCCTCGAAGGACCGTCGGAACGCCGCCCAGTGCTCCAGATCGAGAGCCCGGCGCAGCTTCTCGGCCGTCCGGGCCACCCACGGCCGGCGCGAGTCGGCCAGCTTCTCGTTCCACGCCTCGATGTGGTGGATGCCCTGGGGCAGCAGCCAGGGCAGCGAGGCGCCCACCACGAGGTGGTCGTAGACGCCGTGGGCCTGGTCCAGGAACCACGACCACTCACCCGGCGGCAGCATCGCCCGGCTGCCCGGCTCGAGCACCCGGCTGCACCTGTTGTCGAGCATGACCAGTCGGGTACGCCCCAGGTCGAGCGCGTAGCTCCACTGGTACTGCACGGCCCGCCAGCGCTCGGTGTCGTGTGCCAGGTCGGCCTCCTGGTCGACCCGGTGCCCGAACTCGCGCAGCACGCCGGTGGCGTCCTCGGCGGCGACGACCTTGGCGAAGACCGGGTCGGCGGCGATCTCGTCCGGCGCGAGGTTGCCCAGGTGCTGGTAGACCCAGTACGAGGCCAGCCCGCTGCCGATCCGTTCGGCCCACCACGGCTGCTCGCGCATCTCGGCACGCCACGACGCCGAGGTGTTCCAGTCGTCGATGATCTCGTGATCGTCGAAGATCATCACGCTGGGCACGGTGGAGAGCAGCCAGCGGATCTCCGGATCACGCCACGACTCCAGGTAGAGCTTCGTGTACTCGTCGAAGCTCACCACCTGGTCGGCCGGAGCGCCCTTCGGCCGCCGACGGCGTCGGCGCAGCAGCCGACGCACGGTCGGTGAGGTGACATCGGCGTACACCTGGTCACCGAGGAGCACCAGCAGGTCCGGCAGCGGGTTCGACTCCGGGTCCGCCATCGACCGCCGGGCGTACGCGTCCAGGGCGTCCGGCGGGAGCTTGCGGGTGGTGGCGTGCTGGGTGGTCTCGCGACACGAACCGAAGATCAGGTTGACCGGCTGGTCCAGGTCGTCGACCGCCCGGGTACGGATGACGCTGGGCGGGAAGCCGCTGCTCTCCACGGGCCACACCAACTCGTCGTCGACCAGCACCTCGTACGTGGTGGTGCTGTCCGGGGTGAGGCCCTCCACCACGACGAGGGCGTAGTGGTGGTCGTACGCCGAGAAGGTGGGCGCGGTGCCGGTGGCGCCGTCGGCGGTGCGGACGGTGACCACGGCGGGCGCGGCGGTCTCCACCCAGATCGTCGCCCGAGTGTCGACCACTCGCCGCAGAAGTGGGCCGATCAGGAGGTGTGCGGCGGGCATGACGCGAGCCTACCGCCGGTTTCCGGACACCGGCCGGGTGCGGTGGCTGGGACGGCGTCGCCGGCATCTGACAGGATTCCGGCATGGCCGAATATCTCGTCCTCGCTCTGGTCCTGCTCGGTGTGCTGATCGTCGGCACAGTCGGGCTGGTCGTGCCCCGTCTGCGGCGGCGGCCCGAGCCTCCGCTGCCGCGCACCGAGGTCGACACCCGGGCCGAAGAGGATCTCGCCGGTCCGCCGGTCGAGGCACCAGAGTCCGATCTGTCCACCGGTGTCCTGGTCGAGCCGCCGCCGGTGCTCGAACCGCAGGTCGAGGTCCCCGAGCCGACCGCCGGGCGGCTGGTCCGGCTCCGCTCCCGCCTGTCGCGCTCGCAGAACGTGTTCGGCAAGGGCCTGCTCGGCCTGCTCGCCCGCGACCACCTCGACGAGGACGTCTGGGAGGAGATCGAGGACAGCCTGATCACCGCCGACGTCGGCGTCGACGCGACCCGCGACATCGTCGACCGGCTGCGCGAGCAGACCCGCGTGCTGGGCACCCGCTCGGCCGGTGAGCTGCGCGCGCTGCTCGCCGCCGAGCTGGTCAACGCCCTCGACCCGAGCATGGACCGTTCGCTGCGCACCGCCCCCAAGGACGGCGTGCCGGCGGTCGTGCTGGTCGTCGGCGTCAACGGCGCCGGCAAGACCACCACGTGCGGCAAGGTCGCCCGGGTGCTGGTCGCCGACGGCCGTACCGTGCTGCTCGGCGCCGCCGACACCTTCCGGGCCGCCGCCGCCGACCAGTTGCAGACCTGGGGCGAACGGGTCGGCGCGGAGACCGTGCGGGGCCCCGAGGCGGCCGACCCGGCCAGCGTGGCCTTCGACGCCGTCAAGCGGGGCATCGACACCGGCGTGGACACGGTGCTCATCGACACCGCCGGTCGCCTGCAGAACAAGGTCGGCCTGATGGACGAGCTGGGCAAGGTCAAACGCGTCGTGGAGAAGCAGGGACCGATCGACGAGACGCTGCTCATCCTCGACGCCACGACCGGCCAGAACGGTCTGGAGCAGGCCCGGGTCTTCACCGAGGTGGTCAACGTGACCGGCGTGGTGCTGACCAAGCTCGACGGCACCGCCAAGGGCGGCATCGTGATCGCCGTACAGCGCAAGCTCGGCATCCCGGTCAAGCTCGTCGGTCTCGGCGAGGGCAAGGACGACCTCGCGCCGTTCGACCCGGCGCAGTTCGTCGACGCGCTGCTGGGCACCGAGCCCGCTGGACGGGACGCGTAGTCTCGGGTGACCAGTGACGATCGCGCGTACGCGGGCTGGCGTGATCCCGGCCATTCCTCGCAGCGCCTCGGGAGACCGTACGTGACTTCGCAGGAGATCCCGCTGCACGGCGGGAACGTGAGCACCGTGGTCCGGGTCGGCGACACGGTCCGTCGCAACGCCGGGCCGTGGACCCCGTCTGTGCACGCCCTGCTCCGGCACCTGGAGTACGTCGGCTTCACCGGCGCTCCGCGGGCGCTCGGGATGGACGAGCGCAACCGTGAGGTGCTGTCGTACCTGGAGGGGGAGTGCGGGGAGTACCCGCTCGCCCCGCACTGGGTGACCGACGAGGCGCTGGTCACCGTCGCCACCATGCTGCGGATGTTCCACGACGCGCAGTACGGCTTCGCCCCGCCGACGGGGGCCGTCTGGCGCTCGTTCGGCCCTCCGCCGCCGGACACCGAGGTGATCTGCCACCACGACGCCGCCCCGCACAACGTGATCTGGCGTCCGGACGGCACCCTCGGGCTGATCGACTTCGACCTCGCCTCGCCCGGCGCGCGGATCTACGACGTGGCGTACGCGGCGTGGACGTGGGTGCCGATCTTCGCCGACCGGGACTCGATCACCCTGGGCTGGAAGCACCCGGACCGCCCGCGCCGGCTGCGTCTGTTCGCCGACGCGTACGGGTTGATCCCGCGGGACCGGCACCGACTGATCCGCACCATCCGCAAGCGGATCGTGGATCACGTCGAGGGCATCCGCCGGATGGCCGCCGCCGGTGAGCCGGCGTTCGTCCGGATCGTGCACAAGGGGCACCTGCGGCGTCCGATGCGCGACCTGCGGCTGCTCGACTACGAGCGGCACGCTCTGGAGAACGCCCTCCGCTGAGCGCGGACCGGTCGATGCTCGGCCGGGCCCGTCAAGCGGACCGGTCGATGGGCCTGGCCGGTCAGCCATCGACGTGCGCCGTCCGAACGATCCACCATTGTCCATGCCGCCGACTGTGCGGACTCCGTGACACGTACGAAACAAGCCGTCACGAATTGGAAACCCGCACGGGACCCTGGGTGAAACAGCCGGCAACAAAGCTTCCGCGCAACCGGCCTACGGGCGACGCTGCCCCGGAAAGCCGCGAAGGAGGACTTCACCTTTAGGAGGCCAGCGTGCCTGAAGCACCGACGATCGACGGCGCCAATACTACGTGGCTGCTGGTTTCGACCGCGCTCGTGCTGCTCATGACCCCGGGACTGGCGCTGTTCTACGGCGGCCTCAACCGGGCCAAGGGCGTACTCAACATGATGATGATGAGCTTCTCCGCCATCGGGCTCATCTCTATTCTGTGGTGGTTTTACGGCTTCAGCGTCGCCTTCGGGACCGACGTGAACGGCTTCTGGGGCGACCCGGGCGCGTACCTCGGCACCAAGACCTTCCTCGCCGAGACCGACCTGTGGGGCGCGACGACGGAGAACCCCAGCGGCATCGGCATTCCGCTCTACGTGTTCATGGCCTTCCAGATGGTCTTCGCCGTGATCACCGTCGCGCTGATCAGCGGTGCCATCGCCGACCGGGCCAAGTTCGCCGGCTGGCTGCTGTTCGCGTTCGGCTGGGCCACCCTGGTCTACTTCCCGGTCGCCCACTGGGTGTGGGGCGGCGGCATCATCGGCGGTGACATCCACGCGCTGGACTTCGCCGGCGGTACCGCGGTGCACATCAACGCCGGTGCGGCGGCCCTGGCCGTGGCACTGGTGCTCGGCAAGCGTCTCGGCTGGCCCCGCGAGGGCATGAAGCCGCACAACATCCCGCTCGTCGCGCTCGGCGCCGGTCTGCTGTGGTTCGGCTGGTTCGGCTTCAACGCCGGCTCGGAGCTGACCGTCGACGGGGTCGCCGGTCTCGCCTTCATCAACACCCAGCTCGCCACCGCCGCCGCGGTGCTCGGCTGGATCGCGGTCGAGTGGGTCAAGGACCGCAAGCCGACCATGGTCGGTGCCTCGTCCGGCGCGGTCGCCGGCCTGGTCGCCATCACCCCGGCCTGTGGCTTCATCGCCCCGTGGGCGTCCGTCCTGCTCGGCATCGTCGCCGGCATCGTGTGCGCGCTCGCCGTCAGCCTGAAGTACAAGCTGGGCTACGACGACTCCCTCGACGTGGTCGGCGTGCACTTCGTCGGTGGCTGGATCGGCTCGCTCTGGCTCGGCCTGTTCGCCACCAACTCGGTCAACGCCGCGATCAGCGACGTGGTCGGCGCCTCCGACGGCCTGTTCTACGGTGGCGGCGTGACCCAGCTCGGTCGGCAGGCCCTGGCCGGCCTGATCGTCACCGCCTGGTCGTTCGGCATCGCCTGGGTGCTCGCCTTCGTCATCGAGAAGACGATCGGCTTCCGCGTCAAGAACGAGGCCGAGGTCGAGGGCATCGACATCGCCGAGCACGCCGAGAGCAGCTACGACCTGTCCCCGTCCGGCGGCGGCACGGGTGGCGCGTTCGCGATGGCCGGCATCGGCACCCCCGGTGGCGCGCCGAGCACCGCCGCTCCCGAGACCGACTCCACCGAGCCGGTCAGCGCCAAGGTCGCCGGTTAACGTTCCTTAGATGGAGGGGTTGGACATGAAGCTGGTGACCGCGGTCATCAAGCCGTACCAGCTGGACGCGGTGAAGGAGGCTCTGCACGCCCTGGGCGTGGCCGGGCTGACCGTCAGCGAGGTCCAGGGGTACGGACGGCAGAAGGGGCACACCGAGGTCTACCGGGGTGCCGAGTACACGGTCGAGTTCCTGCCCAAGATCCGGGTCGAGGTGCTCACCGACGAGATCGACGTGGAAAAGATCGTGGACGCCATTGTCGGCGCCGCCCGTACGGGCAAGATCGGCGACGGCAAGGTCTGGGTCACCGGTGTCGAAGAGGTCGTCCGGGTACGTACCGGCGAACGCGGCCTCGACGCCCTCTGATCCGGACCACGACTGACATGACCTCGTTGATCAAGAAGAACGCGTCAGGAAACGCCGAGAACGGTGACGCGAACCTCTTGATCAACGAGGTCGTCGGCGTACCCGGGGGGATCGGGGAGGCCGCCCGAGTGGGGCGGGCGGCCGCGTACGACGAGTTCCTGCGTGGGCTGCTGCCCGTGCGCGACGGTGTCGCGCTGATGGCCGTCGGGGGCCTGGGGCGGCGGCAGTGCGCCCCCTACGGCGACCTCGACCTGGTGCTGCTGCACGCCGGAGTGCCCGGCACGGACGAGTTGGCCGCCTCGGTCTGGTATCCGATCTGGGACGCCGGACTGCGCCTCGACCACTCCGTGCGGACCGTCTCCGAGGCCCTGTCGGTGGCCCAGGACGACGTCAAGGTCGCCCTCGGGCTGCTCGACGCCCGCCTGGTGGCCGGCGACCAGGCCCTGGCCGACGCCCTGACCCGCACCGCCGCCGACCACTGGCGACGGACCGCCGTGCGGCAGCTCCCGGGGCTGCGTGAGATCACCGTCGCCCGCTGGCAGGCGCACGGCGAGCTGGCCTTCCTCCTCGAAGGCGACCTCAAGGAGGCCGCCGGCGGGCTGCGCGACGTGGGGTTGCTGCGCGCGATCTCCGCCGCCGGGATCACCGACGCGCTGCGTCCCGCCGTCCGCGCCGCCCACCTGCGGCTGCTGGACACCCGTGACGCCCTGCACCAGCAGGTCGGCCGCCGGGTCGACCGACTGGTCGCCCAGGAACGCGACGGCGTCGCCGCGCTGCTCGGTCTGGAAGACGGCGACGCCCTCCTGCGGCGGGTGGCCGGGGACGCCCGCACGGTCAGCCACGCCCTCGACGACGCCTTCCGCGCCGCCGACCGGCTGCGCTCGGGCCGCTCCCGGGGTGGGAACGGCAGCCCGGTACGTCGGCCCGTGGCCCGGGACGTGGTCGAGCACGACGGCGAGCTGGTGCTGGCCCGGACGGCGATCGGCGCGCGCCCCGACCCGAGCCTGTCCCTGCGGGTGGCCGCCGCGGCGGCCACCACCCGACTGCCGATCGCGCGGGCCACCTGCGAGTGGCTGGCCGCGTACTGCCCTCCGCTGCCCGCGCCCTGGCCGGCCGAGGCCCGGGCCGCGCTCACCACGCTGCTGGGCGCCGGTCCCGGCCTGGTGCCGGCCTGGGAAACCTGCGACAGGTACGGGCTGGTGGACGGCTGGCTGCCCGAGTGGACCCGGCTGCGCAGCCTGCCCCAGCACAACCCGGTGCACCGATACACCCTCGACCGGCACCTCGTGCAGGCCGCCCACGAGGCCAGCCGGCACGCCCGCGAGGTGGACCGTCCCGACCTGCTGCTGCTCGGCGCCCTGCTGCACGACATCGGCAAGGGCCTGCCCGGCGACCACAGCACCGTCGGGGTGCCGCTCGCCGAGACGGTGGCGACCCGCGTCGGGCTGCCCGCCCCGGAGGTGGCGCTGATCGGCACGCTCGTCCGGCTGCACCTGCTCCTGCCGGACGTGGCCACCCGGCGGGACCTCGCCGATCCGGTGACCATCGCGTCGGTCGCCGAGGCGGTGGGCGACACCGGCACGCTCGACCTGCTGCACGCCCTCGTCCGCGCCGACGCCGCCGCCACCGGCCCGGCCGCCTGGTCGGACTGGAAGGGCCGACTCGTCGCCGAACTGGTCGCCCGCGTCCGTACCGCCCTGGACACCGGTGTGCTGCCCGAGCCCCCGGCCCCGGACCCGGCGCTGCTGGCCGGGCCGCTGCCGGTCGTCCACCTCACCGGAGACCGGGTGGCGGTGGCCGCCGCCGACCGGCGGGGACTGCTCGCCACGGTGGCCGGCTGCCTCGCCCTGCACCGACTGGAGGTGCTCTCCGCCGACGCCTCGGTGGTCGACGGCCGAGCGCTCGTCGAGTGCCGGGTGCAACCCCGCTACGGCCTACCGGCCGACCCGGTCCCGCTCCGTGCCGACCTGCGCCGCGCGGTCGCCGGCGACGTGTCCGTCACCCAACGGCTGCGGGGTCGTGCGCTCGCCGCCCGGGGCAGCGGCGCCGCACCCCGGGTCGTCTGGCACCGCGAGGCGGCCACCGACGCCGTCCTGCTCGAACTTCGCGCGGCCGACGCCGCCGGGCTGCTCTACCGGGTGGCCGGCGCGCTCGACGAGGCGGGTGCCCTGGTCCGGGCCGCACGGATCTCGACCCTCGGCGCGGACGTCGTCGACGCCTTCTACCTCGTGGGCGGCTGGCCGGACGACGCCACCCGGGCCCGCCTGGAGGCCGCGGTCCTGGCCGCCGTCTGACCAGCGATGCGCGCCGTGCGACGGCCCGCGCTGGCCGTGTTGGGCCCGCGCTGGCCGTGTTGGGCCCGCGCTGGCCGTGTTGGGCCCGCGCTGGCCGTGTTGGGCCCGCGCTGGCCGTCGTGGGTCGGCGCTCGTCGTGGGCCCTGCGAAGCCTTGGGATGCCCGCGGCCCGCATGCGCCACTTCGCGGCTGATGACTCAGTGGCATCAAGATGCCACCGAGTCATCACGCTTGTTGCAGCGCCCGCTCCACACACTCCGGCCGCCATACGCCGCGCCCGCTCAGACGCTGCCGGCCCCTCGGGCGCCTGCGGCGTCGCCGCGCTACCGCCACCGGCGGCATCCGTGCGTCGTCGGCTGTCGGCATCTGTGCGTCGCCGGCTCGCGGGCCCACTCGGCGGCTGGGGCCGGGATTACCTGGGCGAGGTGAGGTCGTGGCTACGTTCGGGGACGTAGCGGCGGTGCCGCTCGTGGACGCACGTCAGGAGACGTCTGCGCGGGCAGAATGACGGCCATGCGAGGGAACGGGTGGCGTGGGCGGGACGCGGTGTCGGACGCCGTGCTTGCCCTCGTGCTGTTCGGGTTCGGACAACTCGCCACCGGGCTGGCCGGGGACAACCAGCCGGGCTCGATGCCGGTTGACGCCCTCTGCCGGGCACTGATCGCACTCGCCGCGCTCGCCCTGCTGCTCCGACGGCGTGCTCCCGTGGCGACTCTCGTCGTGGTTACGCTTGCCACCTCGACGTACCTGGTGCTCGGCTACCCGTACGGGCCGATTCTGCTCGCGTTCCTGCTCGCGGTGTACACCGTGGCGGTGCGACTGCCGGTGCGTCCGGCGGCGCTCGCCGGCAGCGGCGCGTTCGTGGTGCTGCTGGCGCATGTCTTCGCCTCGCGCGGCCCCGCGCCGGGCTGGACCGGAGTGCTGCCCGCGTCGGCCTGGGTGGTCGTACCGTTCGCGGTGGGTGTGGTGGTGCGGGTCAGCCGGGAGGCGGCCGCCCGTACCCGAGCCGAGGAGGCCCGTGAGCGTGCCGAGCAGGGTCGGCGGCAGGCCGACGAGGAGCGGCTGCGCATCGCCCAGGAGGTGCACGACGTGGTGGGGCACGGGTTGGCCGCGATCAGCATGCAGGCGGACATCGCCCTGCACCTGCTGCCGAAACGGCCGGAGCAGGCGGAGATCGCGCTGACCGCCATCAGCCGCACCAGCCGGGAGGCGCTGGACGAGCTGCGGGTCACGTTGGGCGCGGTGCGGCGGGGCGCGGAGCGTGAGCCCGTGCCCGGTCTGGCGCGGCTCCCCGCACTGCGCGACCGCCTGGCGGGCGCCGGTCTCGCCGTCGACCTGCGCCTGGCCGGTGACCCACGGGAGTTGCCGGCGGCGGTCGACCTGGCCGCGTACCGGGTGGTGCAGGAGGCGTTGACGAACGTGCTGCGGCACGCCGAGGTGGCGCGTGCCGAGGTGACCGTGACCTACCGGGCCGACGAGGTGACGGTCGAGGTCACCGATCGGGGCGTCGGCGTCCCGGGCCGGCTCGACGCGGCCGGCGACCTCGAACCGGCCGACGGCCGGTCCGGCGGGCACGGGCTGGCCGGCATGCGGGAGCGGGTGACGGCGTTGGGCGGGCGGCTGAGCGTCGGACCGCGCTCGGCCGGCGGGTTCCGCGTGTGGGCCCGGCTGCCGGTGGAGCCGTCCCCATGATCCGGGTGCTGATCGCCGACGACCAGGACCTGGTCCGCCTCGGGCTGCGGGCGCTGGTGGAGAGCGAGGACGACCTGGCGCTCGCCGGTGAGGCCGCCGACGGGTTGCGGGCGGTCGAGCTGGCCCGGCGGGAGCGGCCGGACGTCGTCCTGATGGACATCCGGATGCCGGGCATCGACGGGATCGAGGCGACCCGGCGGATCGTCGCCGATCCCGACCTGACCGGTACGCGGGTGGTGGTACTCACCACCTTCGAGCTGGACGAGTACGTCTTCGACGCGCTGCGCCACGGCGCGAGTGGGTTCCTCACCAAGGACACCCGGCCGCCGGAGCTGCTGCGGGCGATCCGGCTGGTCGCCGAGGGGGAGGCGCTGCTGTCGCCGTCGGTGACCCGCCGGGTGGTGCGGGAGTTCGCCACCCGGCCGTCGCGGGCACCCCGTCCGCACCCCCGACTGGACACGCTCACCGACCGGGAACGCCAGGTGGTGGGCCTGGTCGGTGAGGGGCTGAACAACGAGGAGATAGCCGCCCGGTTGGTGGTCAGCCCGGCGACCGCCCGGACACACGTCAGCCGGGCGATGGGCAAGCTGGCAGCCCGGGACCGGGCCCAGCTCGTCGTCTTCGCGTACCAATCGGGCTTGGTTCCGGGGTGAGGCCGGGCCGCCAGCGGCCGTGCGGCCGGGCGGCTACCCTAGCGGTGGCCGGACTCCGCAGTGCCGGCCGCGTTGTGCCCGCCGGAACACTGACAAACGGGATGTTCGCGTGTTTGACACCTTGAGTGACCGCCTGTCCGGGATCTTCACCAAGCTCCGCGGCAAGGGACGGCTCACCGACGCCGACATCGACGCCACCGCGCGTGAGATCCGCCTCGCGCTGCTGGAGGCGGATGTCGCGCTGCCGGTGGTCAAGGGCTTCATCGCGGCCGTCAAGGAGCGCGCCCGCAGCGCCGAGGTCTCCCAGGCGCTCAACCCGGCCCAGCAGATCATCAAGATCGTCAACGAAGAGCTGATCAACGTGCTCGGCGGCGAGGGGCGACGACTCCAGTTCGCCAAGCAGCCGCCGACCGTGATCATGTTGGCCGGCCTCCAGGGCTCGGGTAAGACCACCCTCGCCGGCAAGCTGGCCCGCTGGCTCAAGGGTCAGGGCCACCAGCCGCTGCTGGTCGCCGCCGACCTCCAGCGCCCCAACGCCGTCGGGCAGCTCCAGGTGCTCGGTGGTCGGGCCGGGGTCGAGGTGTACGCGCCGGAGCCCGGCAACGGCACCGGCGACCCGGTGCAGGTGGCCCGCGCGTCGATCGAGCACGCCAAGCGCGCCGCCCGGGACATCGTCATTGTCGACACCGCCGGCCGGCTCGGTATCGACGCCGAGATGATGCAGCAGGCCGCCGACATCCGCGACGCCGTCTCCCCGGACGAGGTCATCTTCGTCATCGACGCGATGGTCGGTCAGGACGCCGTCCGCACCGCCGAGGCGTTCCGCGACGGCGTCGGCATCACCGGCGTGGTGCTCTCCAAGCTCGACGGTGACGCCCGTGGTGGTGCCGCGCTGTCGGTTCGCGAGGTCACCGGGCAGCCGATCCTGTTCGCGTCCACCGGTGAGAAGCTGGAGGACTTCGACGTCTTCCACCCCGACCGGATGGCCAGCCGGATCCTCGGCATGGGCGACGTCCTCACTCTGATCGAGCAGGCCGAGCAGGCCTTCGACTCCGATCAGAAGGAGAAGATGACCGCCAAGCTGATGGGCGGCGAGCAGTTCACGCTTGACGACTTCCTCGACCAGCTCATCGCGGTACGGCGGATGGGTCCGATCGCCAACGTGCTGGCCATGATGCCGGGCATGGGTCAGATGAAGGACCAGCTCGCCGAGTTGGACGACAGCCACTTCGACCGGGTCACCGCGATCATCCGGTCGATGACCCCGGGCGAGCGCAACAACCCGAAGATCATCAACGGCTCCCGCCGGGCGCGTATCGCCAACGGTTCCGGAGTCACCGTCATGGACGTCAACCAGCTGCTCAACCGCTTCGCCGACGCGCAGAAGATGATGAAGCAGATGGGCGGCATGATGGGCCTGCCCGGTGCTGGCCGCCGCAAGGCGACCAAGTCGCCGAAGAACAAGCGCAAGGGCACCAAGGGCGGCGGTCGTCCGCGTACCGGCGCCGGGATGCCGGCCGGCTTCCCGGGTGGCATGCCGCAGCTCCCGCCGGGGATGGACCCGAACGACCTGGCGGCTGGCCAGGGCCTCCCGCCCGGCTTCAAGCTCCCGAAGATCGACTTCAACAAGCTCGGCAAGGGCGGCGACAAGGGCCCGCGCTGACGCGGACCTGCCCGCGCTGACCAGCCGGAAGAACGACCTGCTCGCCCCCGAGGGGGAGTGATCGGGTAGGACTGTGCGCATGGCCCTTCATGTGCGCGGCGTGCTGCTCCCCGACGACGAGGTCCGGGACCTCTGGCTGGTCGGCGACCGGGTGACCTTCACCCCGGTCCCCGACGCGGAGACCGTCGTCGACGGCGGGTTCGTGCTGCCGGGGCTGGTCGACGCGCACTGCCACCTCGGCATCGCCCGAGGTGGGGCCCCGATCACCTCGCTCGACCAGGCCCGCGAACTGGCCCACATCGACCGGGACGCCGGGGTGCTGGCGATCCGGGACGCCGGCTCGCCGTACCCGTACCCCGAGTTGGACGACGAACCCGACCTGCCGCGACTGGCCCGCGCGGGCCGGCATGTCGCCCCGCCGAAGCGCTACCTGCGGGACATCGGCGTCGAGGTCGACGCCGCCGATGTGGCCGCGACGGTGGCCGCCCAGGCCAAGGCCGGCAACGGCTGGGTCAAGCTGGTCGGCGACTGGATCGACCGTGGCGTGGGCGACCTCGCGCCGGCCTGGGACGCCGACACCCTGACCGCCGCCGTGCGGGCCGCGCACGACGCCGGGGTACGCGCCGCCGTGCACACCTTCTCCGAGGCCGCCGTCGAGATCATGGTGCGCGCCGGGGTGGACTCGGTCGAGCACGGCACCGGCCTGAGCCTCGACCTGATCGACGAGATGGCCCGCCGGGGCACCGCGCTCGTCCCCACAATGATCAACATCGCGACCTTCGGCGGGATCGCCGAACAGGCGCAAGCCAAGTTCCCCGGGTACGCCGAACACATGCTCGCGCTGCGCGACCGCTTCCCCGAGGTGGTGCGGGCCGCCCACGAGGCGGGTGTGCCGATCTACGTGGGCACCGACGCCGGCGGCGGCATCGACCACGGGCTGGCCGCCGAAGAAATGCTGCTGCTGCACGAGCGGGCCGGCATGCCCGCCGAGGACGTACTCGCCGCCGCCTCCTGGGGCGCCCGGGAATGGCTCGGCTTTCCCGGGCTGGTCGAGGGCGGTCTCGCCGACCTGACGGTCTACCCCGAGGATCCCCGCCGCGACCTGCGGGTCGTCCGTGCCCCGTCCCGCACGATCCTGCGCGGCCGAGTGGTGCGCTGACCCGTCTGCGCTGGGCCGTGCTGGGCCGTGCTGGGCCGTGCTGGGCCGTGCTGGGCCGTGCTGGGCCGTGCTGGGCCGGGCTGGGCCGGGCTGGGCCGGGCTGGGCCGGGCTGGGCCGTGCTGGGCCGGGCTGGGCCGGGCTGGGCCGGGCTGGGCCGTGCTGGGCCGGGCTGGGCCGGGCTGGGCCGCGCTGGGCCGCGCTGGGCCGCGCTGGGCCGCGCTGGGCCGCGCAAGATCCTCACAGCATCAGGGATATTGCTGCTTCCGGCGTGGCTGAGGCAGCAACATCGGTGATGTTGTGAGGATCTTGGCGTGGGCTCACCACGAGTCGGACGATCGTCGGCGGCGAAGGCCAGCGCGGTCGGATCCGCGCCCGGCAGGCGGTCGCCGGCCCAGCCGAGCAGCGCTTGCAAGGGGCGCCATGCCGCCACGCGGAGGGCGTGACGCCTCCCGGGCGCGGTGACGCCTCGCCCGGCGCATAGGATGTGCGGTCATGGCACGCGTGCTCACTCCCCGTGCGGAGGACTTTCCCCGCTGGTACCAGGACCTGATCGCCAAGGCGAAGCTGGCCGACAACGGCCCGGTCCGGGGGACCATGGTCATCCGACCGGCCGGCTACGCCATCTGGGAGCGGATGCAGGCCGAGATGGATGACCGGATCAAGGCGGCGGGCGCGGAGAACGCGTACTTCCCGCTGTTCATCCCGGAGAGCTACCTCAAGCGCGAGGCCGAGCACGTCGAGGGCTTCTCGCCGGAGCTGGCGGTTGTCACCCACGGTGGTGGCAAGCAGCTCGCCGAGCCGGTGGTGGTGCGTCCCACCAGCGAGACGGTGATCGGCGAGTTCATGGCCAAGTGGATCGACTCGTACCGGGACCTGCCGCTGCTGCTCAACCAGTGGGCGAACGTGGTCCGGTGGGAGCTGCGTCCGCGGATCTTTCTGCGGACCAGCGAGTTCCTCTGGCAGGAGGGGCACACCGCGCACGCGACCCGCGAGGACGCCCGCGCCTACGCGCGGCGGATCCTGCATGAGGCGTACGAGGACCTGATGGTCAACGTGCTGGGCATCCCGGTGGTGGTGGGCCTGAAGACGGCCCGTGAGCGGTTCGCCGGGGCGACCGCCACCTACACCTGCGAAGGCATGATGGGCGACGGCAAGGCGCTCCAGCTGGGCACCAGCCACGAGTTGGGGCAGAACTTCGCCAAGGCGTTCGACATCAGCTACTCGGCCAAGGAAGGCGGCCGGGAGCACGCCTGGACGACCTCCTGGGGCACGTCGACCCGGATGCTCGGCGGCCTGATCATGGCGCACGGCGACGACAACGGCCTGCGCGTGCCGCCGCGGCTGGCGCCCATCCAGGCGTACATCATGGTTGTCAAGGACGGCGAGGGCGTCGCGGAGGCGGCGGCCAAGCTGCGCGACGGCCTGCGCGACGCCGGTGTCCGGGTCGCGCTCGACGACCGGACCGACACCGCGTTCGGCCGCCGGGCCGTCGACGCCGAGCTGCGCGGTTATCCGGTACGCGTCGAGGTCGGTCCCCGCGATCTGGCCGTCGGTAACGCGACGGTGGTTCGTCGTACCGACGGATCGAAGTCTCCGACGCCGGTGGCCGACGTGGTCGGCGCGGTGCTGGCGGCGCTGGAGGCCGACCAGCAGGTGCTGCACGACCAGGCGCTGGCCCACCGCACGTCGCGCACGGTGGAGGTGTCGACCCTGGCCGAGGCCATCGAGGCGGCCGCCACCGGGTGGGCCATGGTGCCGTGGTCGGCGGTCGGCGTGGCCGGCGAGGCCGAGGCGAACGGCCAGGGCGTGACGGTGCGCTGCCTGCTGCGGGCCGACGGCTCGGTGCCGGACTCGGAGGACGAGCCCGACCTGGTGGCCATCCTCGCCCGCGCCTACTGAGACGTTAGGAAGGGCCCCTTCCTACCGTCTGCGGTAGAGGAAGGGCCCCCTGCTTACAGTCCGGAGGTGTTGCCGTGCGGTTTGCACCGGGTCGGCTGATCATGCACCGCAACGTGCGGCACGGCCGGATCGGCTGGGTGCGCCCGGGGCGGGTGGTCAGCGACGACGAGCGTGGCCTGCTGGTGTGGATCGCCCGGGACTCGCCGGTGGCCCACGAGGTCACCGAGGCGGGGCTGAACATGCGGGCCATGCCGTTCGCCCAGTGGGTCTCGTCGTCGTACCGGTTGGCGCACGGCCACTGGAACGGTCCGCCGCTGTTGAAGTTCCTGCCCACGGGCGCGGCGCATTCGGTGTGGTGGTTCCGGGACGCGCAGGGTCGGTTCGCCCACTGGTACGTCAACCTGGAGGAGCCCGGCGTCCGCTGGGACGACGGCTCGGTGGCCGGCGTCGACGTGGTGGACCAGGACCTCGACGTGGTGGTGCGTCCGGACCTGAGCTGGCAGTGGAAGGACGAGGACGAGTTCGTCGAGCGGCTCGCCTTCGGCGACGACTACTGGGTGACCGACGAGAAGGCGGTCCGGGCCGAGGGGGAGCGGGTGATCGCGCTCGCCGAGGCCGGCGCGTTCCCGTTCGACGGCACCTGGGGTGACTTCACCCCGCCCGCAGATTGGGACGTGCCGGACAAACTGCCCCTAGGGTGGGATCGCCCGCCGGTGCGCTGAGAGGTGTTCCGGATCACCGGTGACGTGGTGTCCGGGTCCGATGCGAACGATCGGCGTCGGATCTGGCAGAATGGGTCGCTGGTATCCGGCGCGCGTCCGGCGCCCTCTAACCCGGGCACGTCGCCAGTCCACCGAGTAGTCTCCGGCCCAACCCCACTGTGCCGGTCGGCGCTCACCCATGCACACCGCCCGTAGTGGGCCGGTGAGATCGCAACAGGAGCGAAACAACTGTGGCCGTAAAGATCCGGCTCCTGCGGATGGGCAAGATCCGCAACCCGCAGTACCGCATCGTCATCGCCGACTCGCGCACCAAGCGTGACGGCCGGGCGATCGAGTTCGTCGGGGTGTACCAGCCGAAGGAGGACCCTTCGGTCATCGAGGTCAAGTCGGAGCGGGTCCAGTACTGGCTGTCCGTCGGCGCCCAGCCGAGCGAGGCGGTGCAGCGGCTGCTGGAGCTGACCGGTGACTGGCAGAAGTTCAAGGGCCTGCCGGCCCCGCCGCCGCTGAAGGTCGCCCCCGAGCGGGCCGACCGCAAGGCGGCGTACGAGGCCGAGGCGAAGGCCGCTGCCGGGCTGGCCCCGGAGACCCCGGCCAAGCCGGCCAAGAAGGCCGCCAAGGCCGCCGAGGCGCCGGCCGCTGAGGCCCCGGCGACCGAGGCTCCGGCCGAGACCCCCGCCGCCGACGCCGGTGAGCAGGCCTGACATGCCGCTGCGTCCCGCCTTGGAGCACCTGGTCAAGGGCATCGTCGACCACCCGGACGACGTCCGGGTCCGGATGGTCGATTCCCGTCGGGGCAAGCGGCTGGAAGTCCGCGTGCACCCCGAGGACCTCGGCACGGTGATTGGGCGGTCCGGTCGGACCGCCAAGGCGCTGCGTCAGGTGATCGGCTCCATCGGTGGGCGCGGAGTACGCGTCGACATCGTCGACTCGTACTGATGCAGCTCGTCGTCGGAAGGATCGGCAAGCCGCACGGTGTCCGCGGTGAGGTCACCGTGGAAGTGCGGACGGACGAGCCCGAAGCGCGGTTCGCCCCCGGTACAGTGCTGCGCACTGAGCCGGGGGCGGTTCCGCCGCCCGCGCCGGCGGACGGGCCGGGCGTGGTGTTCCGGGTTCCGGCCGAGCTGACCATCGAGGAGTCCCGGTTCCACCAGGGCCGGATGCTCGTCGCGTTCGACGGGATCCTGGACCGCAACACCGCCGAGGCGCTGCGCGGCACCCTGCTCGTGGTGGACAGCGCCGACGTCGAGCCTCCGGAGGACCCGGAGGAGTTCCACGACCACCAGTTGGTCGGTCTGGCGGTGGTCACCCCGTCCGGCGAACGTCTGGGCGAGGTCGCCCGGATCGACCACGCGCCCTCGTCCGACCTGCTGGTGCTGCGGCGGCCCGAGGGGCGTACCGCGCTGATCCCGTTCGTCCGGGCGATCGTCCCGGAGGTCGACCTGGCCGGTGGACGCGTGATCGTCGACCCGCCGGCCGGACTGCTCGATCTTTAGGACCACCGCGCATGCGCGTCGACGTCGTGTCGATCTTCCCGGAGTACTTCGCCCCGCTGGACCTGTCGTTGATCGGCCGTGCCCGGGCCAACGGCGTACTCCAGCTCGCCGTGCACGACCTGCGGACCTGGACCCACGACGTGCACCGCACGGTCGACGACACCCCGTACGGCGGCGGCCCGGGGATGGTGATGAAGCCGGAGCCGTGGGGTGCGGCGCTGGACGCGCTCGCCCCGGCCGGGGCCGCGCCGCCCCGGCTGCTGGTGCCGTCGCCGGCCGGCGTGCCGTTCACCCAGGCCCTGGCGCACGAGCTGGCCGCCGAGCCGCACCTGCTCTTCGCCTGCGGCCGGTACGAGGGGATCGACCAGCGGGTCCTGACGCACGCCGCCACCCGCATGCCGGTCACCGAGGTGTCGCTCGGTGACTACGTGCTCTTCGGCGGCGAGGTCGCCGTGCTGGTCGTCCTGGAGGCGGTCACCCGACTGCTGCCCGGGGTGCTGGGCAACGCCGGCTCGCTGGACGAGGAGTCGCACGCGCACGGGCTGCTCGAGGCGCCGATCTACACGAAGCCGCCGAGCTGGCGCGGCCACGACGTGCCGGACGTGCTCCGCTCCGGCGACCACGGCAAGATCGCCCGTTGGCGGCGCGAGGAAGGGCTGCTGCGCACGGCGGCCCGACGTCCGGACCTGCTGGCCGCGCTGCCCCCCGAGCGGCTCGACAAACGGGACATCGCGGCGCTGGAACAGGCCGGATTTCAACCACCGCCGGGGGATGTGGCAAAGTAGAGGGGTTGCCGCATCCGTCCGCGCCCGCGGGCGGCTGCGAGGATCCCCGACCGGGGTTGGCCCGCCGACCACCACCCGGGAATCAGAATCACCCATCCGCGCATCGAGTGACGGTGCGCCGTGAGCCTTACGAGGACGCAGCGATGAACATCCTGGACGCCCTTGACGCCCAGTCGAAGCGGACCGACCTTCCCGACTTCCGTGCCGGTGACACCGTCAAGGTGCACGCGCGGGTCGTCGAGGGCAACCGGTCCCGTGTCCAGATCTTCCAGGGCGTCGTGATCCGCCGCCAGGGTGACGGTCTGCGCGAGACCTTCTCGGTCCGCAAGGTCAGCTTCGGTGTCGGTGTCGAGCGGACCTACCCGCTCAACGGCCCGGGCATCGACCGCATCGAGGTCGTGACCCGCGGTGACGTGCGTCGCGCCAAGCTCTACTACCTGCGCGAGCTGCGCGGCAAGAAGGCCAAGATCAAGGAGAAGCGGGAGAAGCAGCCCAGCTGACTTCCCGCTCGCCACGCCGCCTGAGCTGCGCGTATGCCGTACCGACCGGACCGCACTACCCTGGTCGTACGGGCGCAGCCAGGCGGTGGCCCCGCCCACGAGGCGGGCAGCCGTCCACAACCGCCCGTGGAGCCTCGACGAGGCTCCCGGGCGGTGGTGTTTCTGCGGACCGGGGAGTGGCGTGGTGCAGACGCTTGACGAGGACGGCACTGTCGATCCGTGGCGGCGGCGGGTTCGCCGCACCCGGCGTCAGATGCCCCTCTGGCAGGAACTTCCACTGCTGCTGGTGGTGGCCTTCTGCCTCGCGGTGTTGATCCGCACGTTCCTGCTCCAGGCGTTCTTCATCCCGTCCGGCTCGATGGAGGACACTCTCCTGATCGGCGACCGGGTGCTGGTCAACAAGGTCGTCTACGACGTCCGTGACCCGGTGCGCGGCGAGGTGGTGGTGTTCCGGGGCACCGACCGGTGGGCGCCGCAGGTCGACCAGCAGCCCGAGCCCGGGTTCGCCGGCAAGCTCGCCCGGACCGTCGGGGACCTGGTCGGGGTGAGCCGCCCCGGCGAGAAGGACTTCATCAAGCGGGTGATCGGCGTGCCCGGCGACCGCGTCAAGTGCTGCGACTCGCAGGGCCGGGTCACCGTGAACGGGACCCCGCTCGACGAGTCGTACGTGCTGCGCGACTCGCCACTGGACCTGCCGCCCAACCCGCAGGAGTGCCGCTCGCGGCGCTTCGACGAGGTGGTCGTACCCCCGGGTCAGATCTTCGTCATGGGCGACCACCGTGAGGTTTCCCAGGACGCGCGCTGTCAGGGGCCGGTGCCCATCGACAACGTCGTCGGCCGGGCGTTCATGGTGGTCTGGCCCTCGTCGCGCTGGGCGGCGCTGTCGGTGCCGGCGACGTTCGACGACGTGGCCGCGCCGGCCACGGCCTCGTCCGGTGTGCCGCCGACCCGCCCGTCCCCGCAGGGCGGTGTGCTGCTGATACTCCCGCTGACGGTCGCGCTGAGGGGTTCCCGCGCGTTCCGGACGGTGACGTCCGGTCCGGCAACGTAGGCTCCTTGGCGTGATTGACGAGCAGACCGACAAGCCGCGTAGCTCCTTCTGGAAGGAGCTGCCGATCCTGCTGGGTGTGGCGATCCTGGTCGCGGTGCTGGTCCGCGCCTTCGTGCTGCAGACCTTCTTCATCCCGTCCCCGTCCATGGAGAACACTCTCAAGATCGATGACCGGGTGTTGGTCAACAAGCTGGTCTACGACTTCCGGTCACCGCACCGCGGCGAGGTGATCGTGTTCAAGGCCCCCACCGAGTGGAGTGGCAACCCCGACGGCGAGGACTTCATCAAGCGGGTGATCGGCGTCGGCGGCGACCACGTGGTCTGCTGCGACCCGCAAGAGCGCCTGATGATCAACGGCAAGTCGCTCGACGAGCCGTACATCTTCTCCATCGACGGGGTCCAGGACAAGGCGGCCGACCAGGAGTTCGACATCACCGTGCCGAAGGGTCGGCTGTGGGTGATGGGCGACCACCGGTCCGCCTCGGGTGACTCGCTGGAGCACTGGCAGCAGTCCAACCAGAACATCACCGAGGCCACGATCCCCGAGAGCGAGGTCGTCGGGCGGGCGTTCACCGTCTTCTGGCCCGTCAACCGGGCCACCTGGCTGACGGTGCCCGACCAGTTCGACGGCATTCCCAAGCCGTAGAACTGGTGGGGGCGTGGGCGATCGGCCGCCCGTCTGGCAGGCTGGTGCGGTGACCGTGAGGAGTGGGCTGACGAGCCCCACAGACGCGAACGGTGCCGACCGCGTCTACATCCCTCGACGCGCGGCGCGGGTGCTGCTGGTCGACGCGGCCGGCCGGGTCCTGCTGTTCCACGGCTTCGACCCGGCCCGCCCGGAGCACCGCTACTGGTTCACCCCGGGCGGCGGGCTCGACAGGGGTGAGTCTCCGGCGTCCGGCGCGGTGCGGGAGTTGGCCGAGGAGACCGGGCTGCGGGTCGATCCTGCCGAGCTGGGTGAGCCGGTCTGGTCCGACGCCACCGAGTTCCCGTTCGACGGCGACTGGTACCGCCAGGAGCAGGACTTCTTCCTGCTCCGCGTCCCGTCGTGCGAGGTCGACACCGTCGGCTTCAACGACGTCGAGCAGCGCAGCATCGCCGGTCACCGCTGGTGGCTGCCCACCGAGTTGGCCGCCAGCGGCGAGCGGTACTACCCACCGGAGCTGCCCGACCTGCTGGCCCGGCTGCTGCCGCCGGCTGCCGAGGCGTCGTGCTGACCCCGCCGCGTACCGTCGTTCGTCGGGAGGCCGGGCTCTACGCGCTGGAGCGGGCGTTGCAGCGGCGCGGCTTCCGGCACGTGGCCGGCGCCGACGAGGCCGGCCGGGGCGCGTGCGCCGGGCCGTTGGTCGCCGCCGCGGCCGTGCTCCCGGAGGGGCGGCGCGGCGAGATCGACGGGCTCGCCGACTCCAAGCTGCTCACCCCGGCCAGCCGGGAACGGGTGTACGCCGAGGTCGTGGACCGTGCCCTGGCGTACGCCGTGGTGATCATCCCCGCCGATGAGGTCGACGCCCGAGGGCTGCACGTGTGCAACCTGGCCGCGATGCGCCGGGCGCTCGCCTCGCTCAGCACCCGACCGGAGTACGTGCTGACCGACGGCTTCGGCGTGGACGGCCTGGGAGTGCCGGGGCTGGCGGTGTGGAAGGGCGACCGGGTGGCCGCCTGCGTGGCGGCGGCCAGCGTGCTCGCCAAGGTCACCCGGGACCGGATCATGGTGGAGTTGGACGGGGTGTACCCGGCGTACGGCTTCGCCGAGCACAAGGGCTACATCACCCCGGAGCACAGCGCGGCGCTGCGCGAGCACGGGCCGTGCCGGGAACACCGCTTCTCGTACGTCAATGTCGCGACGGTCTCCGGCCGCGACGGCCGGCCACCGCGCGCCCGGCGACCGGTCGACCCGGGCTCGGACGAGCCGATGGGGCACTCCGGGGCGTCAGGGGGTACCGTCGGCGTGGCGTTGGGCGAGCAGCCTCGGCCTTCGACGCCCGTGGGGGAAGATGTGGTCATGGAAGGCGGAGTGCGATGAGCGCGGAAGATCTCGAGAAGTACGAGACCGAGATGGAGCTGCAGCTCTACCGGGAGTACCGCGACATTGTCCGCCAGTTCTCCTACGTGGTGGAGACCGAGCGTCGGTTCTACCTGGCCAATCAGGTCGACCTGCACGTGCGCAACTCCGACGGCGAGGTCTACTTCGAGGTCGAGATGCACGACGCCTGGGTATGGGACATGTACCGCCCTGCCCGCTTCGTGAAGAACGTCCGAGTGATGACCTTCAAGGACGTCAATGTCGAAGAGCTGGAGAAGCCCGACATCTCGCTGCCCGCCGACTCCGGCTTCGGCAACTGACCGGACCGTCGCGCCCCGGGCCCCCACCCGTGGCGGTCACTCGGCGGGCACCACGACCTCGACGCGCTGCACCAGGTTGTTGGCGAAGCCACCACGATTCCACGGCTGCTCGACCGGCTGGGTCCGCCCGGACGCGTCGGTCGCCCGTGCGCTGAGCACGTACCGGCCCGGCGTCGCCGTCCACTCGTACCGCCACCGTCGCCAGGCGAACTCCCCGCCCGTCGCCGGGTCCAGCTCGGCCTGCGCCCAGCTCGCCACACCGTCGACGCTCACCTCCACCGCCACCACCGGCGCGTGCCCCGACCAGGCCCGACCGTCCACCGTGCACGGTCCCGCCGGCAGCACCCGGCGGCGCGTCATGAAGTCGGGAAAGCCCGGTGGGCGCACCAGGGCACGCGGCTCGATCCGGGTAACCGGCTCGCCCGGATCGTCCGCGTCACGGCGCAGCCGGTAGGCCACCGCGTTCTGGTAGCCGTCGAACGGCGTGGTCCGCACCTCGATCGAGTGCAGCCACTTGACGTGTGCCATGCCGTACCAGCCCGGCACGATCAGCCGTAGCGGAGCGCCGTGCTGCGGCAGCAGGGGAGCGCCGTTCATCTCGTACGCCAGCAGCACCTCCTCGCGCAGCGCGTCGGCCACCGGCAGCGCCCGCTGGTAGTCCTGCTCGACCCCCCGCTCGACGCCGTGATCGGCGCCGGTGAAGACCACGTCCACGGCGTCCGGGCCGAGGCCCGCCTCGCGCAGCAGGGGCGCCAGCGGCGTACCCGTCCACTCGGCGTTGCCGACCGCCTCGACCAGCCACGGCTGGCTCACCGGCCGGGGGTGCAGCAGGGCCCGGCCGTTGCCGGCGCACTCCAGGGTGACCCGGTGGGTGACCCGGGGCCGCTCGCGCAGCTCGGACAGACCGACGGTCAACGGCCGCTCGACCGCCCCGCCGACGGTGAGCGCGTGCGTCGCCGGGTCCACCTCCGGGATGTCGTAGTGGATCAGCAGGTAGTGCAGCCCGGCGGGGGTGACGTCGTAGCGCAGCGCCTCCAGCGGCAGGCCGTGGTTGCGGGCCGCCAACTGCAACTCGTCGGCGCTGATCGCCTCGTCCCGCTCGGCGAGCCGGGACGGGCCGCTCACGTCCGCCACCGTCGGGCCGGAACCTTCGGCGCCGTCCGCGCGGGACGTCGTCCGATCGTCAAGAGTGGTCATGCCGGCCTCCCCGGTACAGACGGCGGCACCCGCCGTACGCGGCCCAGCGTAGGCCTTCCGCCTGCGCCGGAGGACGGATCACCCCCGGGGGAGCGCCTAGCCCAGCGGTGGATTCGCCGGGCCAGTGACAAACATCATCGACGGTGGGGCTTGCCGATCGGCGGCTGCCGTGCGTGCGCGGATCTCGAGCGCCGGGTTCGGTCCGCCCGGCCGCCGTCGACCTGCGCAACATCCTTCTTGCGTGTTGCGTTGCCTGGGATTCCCAGACTGCGGCTTAACGTCCTTTTAGGAGCGTTATCGGCGAGCGAATATCCATGATCCGACCTGGCGTCAAGACATTGAAAGCTGTTAACCGCCTTCGTACGCTCCGCTCGCTCACAGAGAGCCAGGAGCGGGGGAGGGTGTCGTGCCGATGCACCGACAGTCACGCGTGTTCATCACGTTGGCCGGGGAGGGCTGCGCGGCGTGGGTTCGTCGCCTGTCGATCTTCTTGATCCTGGCCCTGGTGGCCACGATGGCGGACGTGCCCACCCGCCCGGCGCCGCCGGCCGCCGCCGCGGCGGCACCGACACCCGCACCGAAGCCGAAGTGTCCCGACGACCGTGCCGACGAGGTGTCGGCGGCGATCGCGGCCAAGCTCTGTGCTTCCCGGGTCGAGGTGAAGAACCGCCGGACCGAGACGACCCAGGTCTTCGCCAACCCGGACGGCACCCTGACCGAGGAGCAGGCACTCGCCCCGGTGCGGGTGCGCCGGGGCGACCAGTGGGTGCCGGTCGACCTCACCCTGCAGCGCCGGTCGGACGGCTCGGTGGCGCCGATCGCGCATCCCCTCGCGCTGACGTTCGCGGGCGCCACACCGGGTACCGGCGAGCACGAGGTGGTGAAGATCGGTGAGGGCGCGGACCAGGCAGGGCTGGCCTGGTCCGGCGCGCTGCCCGAGCCGGTGCTCGACGGACGCACGATCACCTACCCCGACGTACGACCGGGTGTCGACCTGGTGTTCCACGCGCACGCCACGGGCTACGAGCAGCACTTCGTGGTCAAGGACCGGGCCGCGCTCGCGCAGGTGCGCAAGCTGTCGGTGCCGCTGCGTACCGGCCAGCTCACCGCCGCCACCGACGGCATGGGGGGACTGCTGCTGAAGGACCGGCGCGGTCGGCAGGTGGGCCGGGCCCAGACGCCGTTGATGTGGGACGCCGAGGTGGCCCCGCAGTCCGGCGAGCGCCTCAACCACGCCCGGGTCGCGTTGCGCGCCGTCGCGGCCGGCAAGGGTCGTACCGTCATGGAGCTGACGCCGGACGCGACGTTCCTGGCACGGCCGGACCTGACCTTCCCGGTGACGATCGACCCACCGACCTCGCTGTCGCCGTCGTTCGACGCCTTCGTGCAGAACACCTACTCCAGCGACCAGTCCGGCTCGGCGGACCTGAAGCTGGGCTACTCGAACGACGGTGGCTCGTTCACCGCCCGCTCCTACCTCCGCTTCAACACCAGCGGTTTCGCCGGCAGCCGGGTGATCTCGGCGAAGCTGCGACTGTGGAACTACCACTCCTGGTCGTGCACGGCGGCGTCCTGGGAGGCCTGGCGCACCGACCTGGTCGACTCGTCGGTGCGGTGGACGGCCCAGCCGACCGCGCGGGCGAAGGTGGGCACCTCCACCGAGACCCGCGGTTACAGTTCGTCCTGCGGCGACGGCTACGTCTACGTCGAGGTCGGCGGGGCGCTGCAGTACGCGGCGGACACCAGCGCGTCCAGCGCGAGCGTGATGCTGCGGGCCACATCCGAGACCTCGACCTCCGGCTGGAAGCGCTTCGACTCGGCCGAGGGCACCCACCCGCCGCTGGTCTCCATCACCTACAACAGCGCGCCGTCGGTGCCGTCGGCACTGGCCGCCGCACCCTGCTACACCGCCTGCGGATCCGGCGCCCAGACTTCCTCGCTGCGGCCCACCCTGTCGGCGAAGCTGACCGACGCCAACGCGGGGCAGACCCTGCAGGCCGAGTTCGTGGTGCGGAACAAGACCACCCAGGCCGTCGTCTCGTCGTCCGGCCTGCGATCGGGCAGTCCCGCCTGGACCAACGGCTCCACCGCCTCCTGGCAGGTGCCGGTCGACCTGGTCAACGGCGTCCAGTACGAGTGGCAGGTCCGGGCCAAGGATCCGTACGCCTACGGCACGGCGACGGCGTGGACCCCGCTGACCGTGGACACCACGAAGCCCGGTGTTCCCTTCGTGGCGGCGACGATCTACCTCAACGACGCCCAGCCGCACGGCGGCGCGGGCCAGGCGGACACCTTCACCTTCACCCCCGCCTCGGGCAGCACCGACCTCGCCGCATTCGTCTACAAGTTCGACTACGACACGGCCGCGACCACGGTGGCCGCGACCGGGGCGAAGTCGGTCACGCTCAGCCCACGCGACGGGCACCGCACCCTGTCCGTGCAGGCCAAGGACTCGGCCGGCAACCTCTCCGACCTCAACCAATACGTCTTCGACGCGGGTAACGCCGCGCTGGCCGAACCGCTGCCGGGCGCGACGATCGTCAAGCGGACCAAGTTGCGGATCACCACCCCGGTCTCCGGCTACACCCGGACGTACTTCGAATATCGTCGGGGTCCGGGCGGTGCGATCCTGCCGGTGCCCTCGGCGAACCTGACCTCCGCCACCGGGGCGCCGATCACCGCGACCTCCGCCAGCCCTGTCGGCCTGTCGGCGCTCGGCGGATACGCGATCTGGAACGCCACCGACACTCTCGGCCTGACCGGTGGTGTCGTCGAGGTGCGAGCCCATCTCTACACCGCAACCGGCACGACGCCGGCGTACACCATCCCCTGGGTGCGGGTCTCCGTCGACTCGAGCGGCGACGGCGCCGCCGACGACGAGATCGGCGCCGGTTCAGTCAACCTCCTCACCGGCGACTACTCCATCTCCTCGACGGACGCTGACGAACTGGGACTCTCGGTCGCCCGGGCCACGTCGTCGCGGGACGGGGCCGCCGGCTACCAGCCGATGGCGCAGCGGTTGACCGCCAACCAGCAGCAGATCTCCACCGACCTGACCGGCTTCACCGTGCCGTCCACCTCGTCGGCGGCGCGTTCCACCGCACGTGGCCAGGGCGAGACCAGCCCGGCCGACTCGTTGGAGATCACCCCGGTCACCACCACGAGTAACGACACCTACGTGGCGGTCGGTGGCGACGGTGGGGCGATGCGGCTGAACATGGCCGCCGGCCGGACGTACCGGATGACCGGGTGGATCTTCGTGCCGGGCGCGACCGGGCTGGTGCCGGCCTACGCCCAGCGTGGCCTGCGGATCGTCGGCCTCACCAAGACCGGCAGCACCTACACCGAGACCTCCTCGGCGATGGCCGCCTACACCGACGGCTGGCAGGAGCTGTCGCTCGACATGACCGTCCCGGCCGGCGCGTCCGAGGCGTTCTTCCGGCTCTACAACGGCATGCAGGGCGGCTCCGGCCGCAAGGTCTACTGGGACAACCTGTCGTTCACCGAGATCATCGCCCCATTCGGCCCGGCCTGGACCGGCGGCGCGACCGGCGGCGCAGCGGACATCGAGTACAGCACCGTGACGCTGCCCGAACCGTCATTGGCCAGGGTCAACGGCATCGGTGGCGGCTGGATCACCTTCGCCAAGAACACCGACGGCGTGACCTTCACACCGGAGCCGGGCTCCGAGGGGATGGTGCTGACCAAGGTCGGTACCACCGCCTACCGGCTGTCGGAGTTGGACGGCACCGTCACCGAGTTCACCTCGCAGGGTGGGGTCTGGGCGGCCACGTCGTCCTGGACGCCGGAGTCCGACACCACCTCCCGCTACATCTATGACACGACCGGCAGCCGATTGCTGCTCAAGAAGGTGATCAACCCGGCCGAGCCGGGCGTCGACGACACCAACCACTGCACCACCGCCGTACCGGCGCGGGGCTGCGAGGTCCTGGAGTACGAGTACGCCACCACCACCTCATCCGGACTGAGCCAGACGGTGTTCGGCGACTACACCGACCGGGTCTCCGGAGTGAAGCTCTGGGCCTGGGACCCGGACACCTCGGCGACGACCGCCACCCAGGTCACCCGATACGCGTACGACGACCTCGGCCAACTCCGTGAGGTGTGGGACCCCCGGGCCACCCCGGCGCTGAAGACCACCTACGAGTACGGCGGCGGCCGGGTCACCAAGGTCACCCCGTCCGGCGAGCTGCCGTGGAACTTCGACTACGGCAACCCGGACGTCGACTCCGCGGCACTGCGCTGGGACCTCGACGCCGGCTCGGGCACCGCCGTCGCCGACTCCTCCGGCAGCGGCCGCAACGGCACCATGGCCAGCGGTGTCTCCTGGGGGCAGGGCAACGACCCGGACAACCCGGCCGACCGGGCCTCGGTGTTCACCGGCGGCACCGGCCAGCAGATCAGCGTCGCCGGCACGGCCCTGTCCAACACCGCCTCCTACACCGTCTCCGCCTGGGTGCGGATCAAGGACAAGTCGGTCAACCGCACCGCGGTGTCCAAGGACGGCTCCCGGACCAGCGGCCTGTTCCTGAACTACGTCGCCGCCGAGGACAAGTTCGCGTTCTCGCGGGTGACCTCGGACAGCGACAGCGCGACCCCGGTTCGGGCCATCGCGAACAGCACCGCCGTGGCGGGCAAGTGGACCCACCTGACCGGCGTCTACGACACCGCCAGCGCCAAGATGAAGCTCTACGTCAACGGCGTGTTGCAGAGCACCACCGCGGCCACCGGCGGCTGGAACGCCGGCGGCGCCTACGTGATCGGCCGGGCCAAGTGGGCCGGTGCCGCCTCGAACATCTGGGACGGCGAAGTCGATGACGTCCGCGTCTACGGGAAGGCGCTCACCGACCAGCAGGTCACCCGCCTCTCCGGCGACGAGAACACCGGACGGCTGCTCAAGGTCCGCCGGGCCGCGCTCCAGCAGGGCTCCAAGACCGCCACCGACGGTGAGGTCGCCACGAACGTCGTCTACAACGTGCCGTTGGCCAGGTCCCTCGGCGGTCCGTACGACCTGAACTCGGCGGCCATCTCCACGTGGGGCCAGGTCGACCTGCCCACCGACGCGACCGCCGTGTTCGGCCCCGAGGACAACCCCGGCCGCAACGCCGCCACCCCGGCCAGCCCGGGTAGCAACGGCTACCCGTACGCCACCGTGCACTACCTCAACGCCGGGGGACAGGAGGTCAACACGGCCAGTCCGGGTGGCCACCTCGACACCGCCGAGTACGACAGGTTCGGCAACGTGGTCCGGAGCCTGGAGGCCACCGACCGGGAACTGGCCCTCGGCACGTTCCAGGGCTCCGCTCGCTACCTCGACGAGTTGGGCCTGGCCGGCTCGGACACCGCCAGCAGAGCGCTGGCGCTCTCCACCATCAACACGTACAGCACCGACGGTGTCGACCTCCTCGAATCCGTCGGGCCCACCTCGACGGTGGTACTGGAGAACCCCCTCGCCGATCCGGACGGCACCGGCCCGCTGGAGGCGATCCCGGCCGGCGCGACGGTGATCGGACGGTCGCACGCCGTCAACAAGTACGACGAGGGCAAGCCCGACGGGGCCACCTACCACCTGGTGACCACGGAGAGTGAAGGCGCGCAGATCGTCGGCTATCCGGACGCCGACGTGCGGGTGTCGAAGAACGCTTACGACGCGGAGTACGGCGGCGTGTCCGGCTGGACGTTGAAGTCCCCGACGAAGGTGATCGCGGACGCCGGAGCGGGCGGGCAGAACCTGACCGCGTACGTGGTCCGCAACGCCAGCGGTCAGGTGCTCAAGTCCTGGGGCATCGGCTCCACCGGCTCGGACGCGATGGCTACCGAGGTCATCTACTACTCGACCGGGGCCAACGCTCAGGACGGCGCGTGCGGCAACCGGCCCGAGTGGGCCGGCGAGCCCTGCGTCACCCGGGCGGTCGGAGCCGTCACCGGGCACGATCCGGCTCGGATGACCACCAACCTGCCGGTGCGGAGGATCAACTCCTACACCCGGTACGGCGACGAGGCCGTGGTGTCCGAGACGTCGAACGGCAAGACCCGCACGACCACCACCCAGTACGACGCGGCCACCCGCGTGATCAGCACGCAGGTCAGCTCCGACGAGGGCGCACCGGTGCCGGCGGTGACCACCGCCTACAGCCCGACGTCCGGCGACGTCACCGTCACCACGATGGGCACCTCGACGGTCACCCGCGAGTACGACCTGCTCGGCCGGCTGGCGTCCTACACCGACGCCGACGGCGGCACGACGACCAACGAGTTCGACAGGTTCGGCAAGTCGGTGAAGGTCTCCGACCCCACCGGGTACTCGACCTTCGCCTACGACCGTGCGGCGGAGCCCCGCGGCCTGCTGACCAGCGTCACCGACAGCGTCGCCGGCACGTTCTCGGCGAAGTACTCCCCGGACGGCCAACTCACCGAGCTGAAGTACCCGGGCGGGCTGACCCGGACCGACCGGCTCGACGCGAACCTCCAGCCGGTGGAGCGGACCTACACCCGCGACTCCGACAACGAGGTCATCTACTCCGAGTCGGTCCAGGAGAACACCGCCGGTCAGTGGGTGAACCACACCTACACCGGTGGCAGTAAGGCCTACCGCTACGACCGGCTGGGCCGACTGACGCGTGCCCAGCACGACAGCGCCATCACCGACGGCTGCGTCACCCGCACCTACACCTACGACGACCGGACCAACCGGACCGGGAACTCGCGGTACGCGCCGGCAGCCGACGGTACGTGTGACGAGACCGGCACCCCGGTGTCCGGCACGCACAGCTACGACACCGCCGACCGGCTCACCGACGCCGGCTACGTCTACGACGCCTTCGGGCGGACCACCACCATGCCGGACGGCCTGACGAACGCGTACTTCGCGAACGATCTGGTGCAACGGCAGCAACTCGGGGACTCCCGCCAGAGCTGGACGTTGGACCCCGCGCACCGGTTCCGGGCGTTCACCACCGAGACCATGGTCGACGGCAACTGGGTCAACGCCACCTCCAAGCTGAACCACTACGGCGACGACTCCGACGAGCCCCGCTGGATCATCGAGGACACCACGCTGGGCAGCTACACCCGCAACGTGTCCGGCCCCGACGGTGACCTGGCAGCCACCACCTCCGACGCGGGAGACGTCCGGCTGCAGCTGTTGAACCTGCACGGCGACGTGGCCGCCACGATCGACACGGCGTTGCTGGAGCCCGAGTTCCTCGACTACGACGAGTTCGGTGTGCCGGTGGCGGGGCAGGCCGACCAGCGGTACGGCTGGCTCGGCGGCAAGCAGCGCTCCGGCGACGCGGTGGGCGACGTCATCCTCATGGGTGTCCGCCTCTACTCGCCGGGGATCGGGCGGTTCCTCCAGGTCGACCCGGTCGACGGCGGAAACGCCACCGCCTACGACTACTGCGCCGGGGACCCGGTCAACTGCACCGACCTGGACGGCAAGTTCGGCTGGGGCAGCATCAAGAAGGGCCTGTCCAAGGTCGCCAAGGTCGCGTCCTACGCGTCGATGATCCCGGGGCCGATCGGCACCATCGCCGGGGTGGTCTCCGCGGTCTCGTACGCCGCCACCGGCAACTGGCGGGAGGCTGCCTGGGCCATCGGCGGCGCGCTGGCCGCGACCGTGGGGGCGGGCGCGGCGGTCCGCGGAGCCCGCTTCGCCGTCGGTGCCGCGAGGGCCGCCCAGAAGGCCCGCAAGGCCAGCCGGGCACGACGGTTGTACAAGGGCAGGCATCGAAGTCGCTGTAACTCCTTCACGCCGCAGACCCAGGTGTTGATGGCGGACGGGTCATCGCTGCCCATCTCGGACGTTCAACTGGGCGACTGGGTCATGGCGGTCGATCCCACGACTGGCGTGGCCGAGGCCAAGCCCGTCCTCGCCGTGATCGACGGCGTTGGCGCGAAGCACCTGATCGACATCGACCTCGACGAGGGTCAGGGCGGGGCGCTGGAGGCTACGGCTGAGCACCCGCTGTGGGTGGAGGGCGTGGGCTGGACGTTCGCCGAGAAGGTGCGGGCCGGCGATCGGCTACGCGCCGCCAACGGAACGACGGTGCAGGTGGCCTCTGTTGTGGACCGTGGCTGGGTGCCGGCACAGACCGTGTACAACCTCAACGTCGGGGATGTGCACACGTACGCTGTCCGGGTCGACGGTGTCGACGTGTTGGCGCACAACGTCAGCGCGTGCGGTAAACACGGCAACTCACTCGACTGTTCCTGCCCCCACTACGTCTACCGAATCGACAAGAACGGCGAGGTGTACAGGTACGGCGAAGGAAAGGGTGACCGGCTTCCGAAACAGCTCAGGAAGCTCAATCGCAAGAATCCGAATGACAAGTACACCGCTAAGTACCTGCGGCGCGGCATCCCGGGTAAGCGGCGGGCAAAGGCTATAGAAACACGACTGATCAGAGGCTTCTTCCGGATCTTCGGAAAACGCCCTGACGGAAACAAGAACTGGCACTAGTTCGACCTGGTCGACGATTGGTTGAGGATTTCGATGCTTGCAGACGAGGAATTCTGGCGGCTCGTGGCGGTGCTCGGCGGCCAGCCCGAAGTCCAGGACGACCGGCCGTACGAGCGGTTGACCTCCGTGCTGTCGGACGAGCCGGTGGAGCGGATCATCGATTTTGCTGAGACGCTCGCCTTCAAGCTCTATCAGTTGGACCGTCGGGTGCTCGCTCAGGCGGTCCCACCGGGCGCTGATCAACTGACTGAGGACGGCTTCCTGTACGCGCGCTGCGCGGTGGTGGTGGCGGGGCCCGCGGCATTCGATGCCGTGTTGGCCGATCCGGCGGCGTTCACCCGCTTCACCACCGTCGAGGCCGCGCACGCGGATTCGATCCTCGACGTCCCCTCGAACGCCTATCAGAAGCTGACCGGGGTGGAGTGGGACCACGTCGAGGAGTACGACTACGAAACCGGTTCCAACGAACAGTGGTGGTGAGCTGACCCGGGCTCGTCCGAGGATGTCGGGTAGGTGAAAGGGCCTACCCGACGCCTCGGCGAGCCCGGCACGCACAGCAGCTCCCCAGCGCGGCATAGCAGATCATCGGCGCCTCCGGGTGGTCGTCCACAGGGCCGTCTGTTGTCCACAGCTTCGCTGGCCGGGCTGGCGGACGACCCGGCCCCGGGCCGAGGCTGCCGGCATGCGATCGCCATCCGCCACCCGTCTCGGCTCGAACCTCCGTACCGTGCTGCTCTGCGCGGCGTTCCCCCTCGCTCTGATCGTGCAGCTCTGCGGTTTTGCGGTACTTGTCGCGTCGGTGCCCGGTCTGCCACCGACGCCGACCGTGCCGATCGCGTTCGAGCCTCCCGCTCCCACCGAGCGCTTCCGCTGGCCGCTCGACGGGCCACCGCGACTGGTGCGCCGCTTCGACCCGCCACCTGAGCCGTGGCTGTCCGGCCACCGGGGCGTCGACCTGGCCGCCTCGGCTCAAACCGTGGTCCGCAGCGCCGGGCCGGGCACCGTCCTCTTCGTCGGTCTGGTGGCCGGCCGACCGGTGGTCACCGTGGGGCATGCCGGAGGGCTGCGAACCACCCACGAGCCCGTGCGACCCGGGGTACGCCCCGGTCAGGCGGTCGCCGCAGGAGCGCCGCTGGGCGAACTGCTGCCCGGCCACCCCGGTTGCCCGGCCGACGCGTGCCTGCACTGGGGCCTGCGCCGAGGTGCGGAGTACCTGGACCCGCTCGCCCTGCTCGGCCTCGGCCCGGTGCGGCTCCTCCCGCTCGACCCGGTGCGCGGGGTCAGCGCTGGGCGAGCAGCGCCGGCAACCGGGTGGCCAGCCGCTCGTACTCGTCGGCGGCGTTGTAGACCTGGCCGGTGAGTCGCAGCCACCCACGGCCGTTCCAGCTCATCACCGCCACCTCGGCGGCGAGCCGCTCGCCGATGCGCGTCTGCAACGCCCGCGCCGCGTCGCTCGTGGTGCCCGTCCCGGCCGGCAGCGGGATGAGACGCAGCGACACCCCCGGTCCGCCGGGGTCGGGCAGTTGGGCGGGGGGCACCCCCAGAGCGTCCCCCACCACCCGCTGGCCGTACGCGGCGAGCGCGGCGTTGTGTTCCCGTACCCGGTCGACACCGAGGCTGCGCAGCGTGAACAGCCCGGCGGGGGCAGCCAACCACGAGGTGTAGTCGAGGGTGGCCTGCCATTCGATCCGGGCCGGGAAGCCGGACTCCTGCTCCCACGACACCACCAGCGGCTCGATCCGCTCGCGCCACTGCGGGGCGACCGCCAGCAGGGCGGTGCCGCGCGGCGCGTACCCCCACTTGTGCAGGTTGCCCGCCCAGAAGTCGGCGCCGATGCTGGCGACCGTGGTGGCGAGCATCCCGGGGGCGTGCGCGGCATCCACCAGGACCGGCACACCGTTCTCGTGGGCCACCGCCACGATGGCGACCGTCGGGAAGAGCTTTGCGGTGGCCGAGGTGAGCTGGTCGACGACGAGCAGCCGGGTCCGTCCCGGGCGCAGGCCGGCCCGGATGGTCTGCACGATCTGCTCGTCGCCGGCGTCCAGCGGAATCGGCAGCACCCGGCTGACCGCGCCGGTGCGGCGGCACTCCCGCGCGATGGCCAGACTCACCGCCCCGTACCCGTGGTCGGTGCTGACGATCTCGTCACCGGGTCGCAGGCCCATCGACTGGAGCACCACGGCGACGCCGGTGGTGGTGTTGCCGATCAGCGCGCTGCCCTGCGGGTCCGCGCCGAGGAACCCGGCGAGGTGCCGCCGGGTGTGCGCGAGCCGGTCGACGAGCCCCTGGGTGAAGAAGCGCAGCGGGTTGGCCTCCATCTCGTCGCGCAGTCGCTGCTGGGCGCGCTGCACGCCGATCGGCACCGCGCCGAACGAGCCGTGGTTGAGGTGGCTGACCGCCGGGTCCAGGGAGAACAGCAGGCGGGCGCCCGGAATCGGCTCGGGAGGCTGCGGGACGCTCACCGAATGATCGTAACCGTCGGGCGGTCCGGCCGGCCCGCCAGTGATCAGGCGCGGGGGTGCGCCTGGCGGTAGGCGGCGCGCAACCGCTCTACCGACACGTGGGTGTAGATCTGCGTGCTGGCCAGCGACGAATGCCCGAGCAGTTCCTGCACGGCGCGCAGGTCCGCGCCGCCCTCCAGCAGGTGGGTGGCGGCGGAGTGGCGCAGCCCGTGCGGGCTCGTCCGGGGCAGGCCGGCGGCCTCGGCGTACCCGCCGACGATCTGACGCGCCGTGGTCGGGTTGAGCCGACCGCCGCGGGCCCCGAGTAGCAGCGCGTCGCCCGAGTGCGGGGCGACCAGCGCGGGGCGGCCCCGCCGCAGCCACTCGTCGAGCGCCCGCTGCGCCGGCACGCCGTACGGCACCGACCGCTCGCGGCGGCCCTTGCCGAACACCCGGATCACGCGCCGGGCGTGGTCGACGTCCTCGACGTCCAGCCCGCACGCCTCGCTGACCCGTACGCCGGTGGCGTAGAGCAGTTCCAGCAGCGCCCTGTCGCGCAGCGCCACCGCCGCGTCGGTGGTTCCGTCCGTCGTGGGCTCCCCGCCGGGGGCGGACCCCGTCGCGGGCGTGCCGTTTGCGGGCGATCCTGTCGTGGGCGTGCCGGGTGCGGTTGCCGGGTGCCGGGTCGGCGCCTCCAGCAGCGCGGTGGCCTGGTCGGCGCGCAGGACGCCGGGCAGCTCCCGGTGCGCGCGAGGGCTGGCCAGCGCGGCCCCCACGTCGGCGGCGAGCAACCCGGCGCGGTGTGCCCACGCGCTGAACGCCCGTGCCGAGGCGGCTCTGCGCGCCAGCGACGTACGGGCGGCGCCGGTGGTCCGCTGCCGGGCCAACCAGCTCCGCAGGACCGACAGGTCGACCTCGCCCAGGTCGCGGCAACCCATCCGCACCGCGTGGTCGAGCAGCGCGACCACGTCGGTGACGTACGCGCGGACGGTGTGCGCCGACCGGTTGCGAACCTGGGAAAGGTGCCCGGCGAAGTCGTCGACCGCGTCCCGCAGCGGCGGTGGCAGGTTCTGATGAGTGGCCCGGGTGCCCCGGGCGGACCGGCTCACGGCCGCCGCGCCTCTCGCGGCGTCACCGATGCGGTCCGCCGAGCGGCACGCGCACCTTCGCTGGCAGCAGGCACGGCACCAGCGTACGGCCGAGGACCGTGCTCCGCCGGCCACGTCGGCGTCCGCGTTTACCGGCGGTCGGCCGGTCCCTTGGGTTTGTCGACCGGGGCGAGGGCGTAGCCGTCGTCACGTCGTACCACCATGGACAGTTCTTCGAGCAGGGACAGTTTGCGTAGCGCGGTACGCACGTCCAGACCGGCGCGGGCGGCGAGCGTGTCCACCCCCCGTGCGCCCCGGCGGGGCAACGCCTCCAGCACCGACCGGGCATCGTCGTCCAGGTCGTCGGTCGGCCGCTGCGGGCCGCGGGCCGGCGGGGCCAGGTCCGCCCCGATCCGGCCCACCTCCTCGAGCACGTGCGCGACGCCGGTGACCAGCCGGGTCTTGTCGTTCTCGCGCAGCAACTCGTGCGCGCCGACGGACATCGCCGAGGTCACCGGCCCGGGTACCACCATTGCCACCCGACCGGTGTAGATGGCCCGCCGGGCGGTCTGCGTCGCTCCGCTGCGCGCCGACGCCTCCACCACGACGGTGCCCAGCGTGCCGCCAGCGATCACCCGGTTGCGGATCAGGAACCGGGGCCGCAGCGGCTCGGCGCCCGGCGGCCATTCGCTGACCAGCAGCCCGGTGTCGGCGATCCGGTCGAAGAGGGCGGTGTTGCCCATCGGGTACGGCCGGTCCACCCCGCAGGCCAGCACCGCCACGGTGCGGCCCTCGGCGTTGAGGGCGCCCCGGTGGGCGGCGGCATCGATCCCGAACGCGCCACCGGAGACGACCGTCCAGTCCCGCTCGGCCAGCCCGTACCCGAGGTCGGTGGCCACGTGCTGGCCGTAGGCCGTGGCCGCCCGCGCGCCGACCACGGCCACCGAGCGCTCCAACGCCTCACCGAGCGGCCACGCGCCGCGCACCCAGAAGCACAGCGGTGGGGCGGTCTCCACGTCCACGCGACGGGTCAGGTCGGGGAGCCGCAGCGTGCCGAGATCAGCGACCCGGGCCGGCCACTCGTCGTCGTCCGGGGTGACCAGACGCGCGCCGAGTCGATCCGCCCGGTCCAGGGCCTCGGCCGCCGCCGCGCGGGCGTCGCCGGCCGACATCCGGGCGGTCACGGCGGAGGCCAGCCGCCGGTCGGGGCTGCCGCCGTCGAGCAGCAGATCCAGCGTCGCCACCGGCCCCAGCTGCTCGACCAGCGCGTGCACCACGCGGGTGCCGGGCTCGGCCAGCCAGGTCAGCGCCACCCGGGCCAGCCTGCTCTGCTCGTCGGCGCTCATGCCGTCTCTCCTGTCCGTAGCTGGGTCGCCTCTCGGACGTCCTCACGGTCGGGCCGATCCCGACCGTCCAGGTCCGCGATGGTCCAGGCCATCCGGATCACCCGGTCGAAGCCGCGCGCCGAGAGCGAGCCGGAGTCGAGCCGGGCGCGCAGTTCGGCGGTGACCAGCGCCGGTAGTCGCCAGGGCGGGCGGCGCAGGAACGGGCCGTCCACCTCGGCGTTGAGTCGCCGTCCGAGGCCGGCCCAACGGGTGGCCGCCGCGCCGCGTGCCGCCGCGACCCGGGCGGCGACGGTGGCCGAGGACTCGACGTCACCTCCGGACGCCATCAGCTCCGCCGCCCGTACGGGCATCAGCCGCACCTGCACGTCGATCCGGTCGAGCAGCGGCCCCGACAGCCGGCCCAGGTAGCGGCGGCGGGCCACCGGCGTGCACTCGCAGTACGCGTCGCCGGACGGTTTAGCGTGTGTCGACCTGAGGGGTACTCACTGAACAAGGGAGATACAAAGGCGGGGCCAGGTCACCCTAGCCCCGCCGCACCCTCCGAACAGATCAGCTCTGACGGCGCCGCTGACCGCCGATCGCAATCACCTCACCGGTGTCACCCTGCTGCGCCTCCCGCAAGGTGGCAGCGATGCCCTTCCACCGGCCCGTCTCCTGAGCGGCGGCAAGCGAAGACTCGGACACCCGGTCGAGCCGGTCGTTGACGGCGGCGAACCGCATCTCAACGAGATCGCAGAGGCGCTGCACGGCTCGGTCCGCCACGCACTGCACGATCTTCACCGCAGCGAGCAGGCCGACGCCGGTCGTCCACACCGGTGTCAGGCCGATCGACGGCGTGGGCAGCGTGCCGGTGGTGTACAGCGCGAAGTAGAAAGCGAACACGGCGGCGAGGACGGCGGCGGCGATTCCGCAGATGTTGGCGGCGCGCACGTAGCCCGGTGCGGCGTCTGTCGGTTGTGTCTTCCATTCATGGCTCATGAGCGGCTTTGCTCCGATTCGTCGTGGGGAGGGGTCGGAGACGACGTCGCTGGTGGTGGCGTCTCCCCGCCGCGGTCGTCCCGACCGGTGGGGTGCGGCGGTTGGCTCGTGTGCGGTGAGGGCACGCGTGCCGGGCTGGCTTGGGGGTCAGCCTGGTGGTGCGGTGGGCAGCAGGAGGCGTGGCCTTCGTCTGGACTGCGTGGGTGGTGCCATGGCTTCCTCCCCGTGGATGCCGGTGGTAGTACGTGTTACCTGTCGTTCACGTTCTCAAATTGCTTGCTGTGGGAACTATCCGGTGTGCGGGTGGTGCTGTTGCCTTAAAGATCCCTTAAGTCGTGTCCGTTCGGTTGACGGCTGTTCGGGGGTCACGCACGCTGTGACCAGCACCAGTGAGTAGTTGATGTTGCTTGTTTGAGTAGTCGATGCTGCCCGAATCGACGCAGCAAGCAACCCCCGCATGTACGGACATGCTCATGGTGAAAAGGTTCCATGAACGCATATCCCGCCGACGGGACTACTCGTTAGCGTTGCTCACGATCCTGCGCAGGTCCGGGCAGCATCCACCTGTCGCCCGGCAGCAGCTCCGGCGAGTCCACAGCCGAGCGCCACACCACGAACACGGGCACACCCTCACCCATGCCGTCCGGCAGCACATCGTCCAGGCGTTCCCGCTCCGGCGCCGTCGGCATGCGCGTCTCGATCCTCACCACGCTGGTGAGGTCGATCGGGCGCTTGTCGTACACGGGCCGCACCCTCGAAGTTTGGCCCTGACGGGTGACAACCAGGCCCTCGTTGCGGAGGGTGGCGACGGCGAGGCGCACCAGGGCGCGGGACACCCCGTGGGTTTCGCGTAGCCACCGCTCGGAGGGGACGCGGGCTCCGGGGGCTAGCTGCCCGGACATGATCTGTTCACGTAGGACACCCGCCAGCTCCTCTGAGCTGATGTCCGGGGGATCCCGCCTGATCACGTCGGGATTGTGTGTCAACCGCCCAGTGGGGCAGCGGCCGGGCATGTACGGACAAGTTGCCGCAGCTCACGGCCGGGTTGTCGCGGCGGTAGGTATCGGCGGTGAGTGGGCTGCGGAGGCCGTCGAGGTAGGCGGCCAGGAGCCGGGCGTGGTGGTCGCCCGGCTGCGGCGCGGCGGCGAGAGCGGTCACGGCTGGGTCTCGCCCTCAAGTGCGTGGCCTTCAACGTTGTCGTAGTCGACGGAGCATAGGTAGCCGTCGCGGGTGGTGGCGAACAGGTGCTCGCCACAGAACGGCTCACGGCAGCCCTGCCCGGTCGGACCGTCACATCGAAGGTCAGTTTGAGCCGAGCACTCCGGATCTGTGCAGGTGTCCATCTCGCTTCTCCTCTGTTGATCTCGTCCGTAAATGGGAGTTATCGGGTCTGCTCTGCGGACTGGCGGTGACCCTCAGCCACAAGTCGGAACAGCTTCTGCGCGGACTCCCGTGACGGAGTGGTGGTGTTGCCGGCGGCGTGGCAGCCCTTCACGGTGCAGTGCCACGACAGGTACCAGCCGCGCTTGCGTTGCTCGTCGCGGACGATCTCCATGTCGTGGTCGTCCGACTGCGGCACGGCGGCGGGGGCGGTCACGGCTGGGCCTGAACCGCGCGGTCGTGGGCGAGGATCGCCTCGGGTGTCCAGCCGTTGATCCGCAGCTTTGGGGCCGCCTCGTATGCCAAACGGACAGCCGTCTTCTCGTCGAAGCGGTGCGCTGCCTTCCACTCGTCGGTGCGCTCCGACGGGATGGGCTCAAGCTCCCACGTGCCGTCAGCGCCGAGGCAGAGGCGACCACGCAGCACAGCCCACGACCCGGGGCCCCGGTACGCGACCTCGATGGTGAACATGCCCGCGTCGATGTGGTCCTCGGGCAGGGCGCACACGGAGTACTCCGTGGTGCGAACGTCGATCTCCATGGCGGATCTCCTTCGGTGGGTCAGGCGGGCAGGTTGACGGTGTCGGCGAACTCTGCGCACTGCGATGGGGACAGCCGCGACCGTAGGCGTGCCGCGATCTGCGCCCGGGTGGGTTCCGTCCAGCCGTGCCAGCTTTTGCCGGGCACCCACAACTGCGGATGCTCTTGCTTGGCGACACCACACCAGCGGCAACCCATCGGGGAAGGCGCGGACGGGTGCCGCAGCCGCTGGACACGCGCGTTACCCGGCAGGATGCTCGGTGCCGTGTCGCACGGTGACGCCAGCCCGAGCACGTCATGCGGTGGGACAGTGCCGTCCGGCTGGATCACGTCGGGCCGCCCGAAGGCGTGGCAGGCGTTGTCACCCTGGCTGAGGTCGTTGAGGGTGGTCATCGACCCCTCCGCTTCGACGGCTTCACGAACCGTCCGGCACCCGGCCGTTTGAACTCGGCGCGGGTGCCGTGCCCGTTGCGTCCCTGGCAAAGGCAGCCGATCGGACCCCACCCGCCCGTCTCGCGGCGGCAGCCGGGGCAGAACAACTGCACGCAGCACCGGAATCCGCACACCACCCGCACCTCGAAGTGGTTGCCTTTGCGGTCGTCCAGGACGGTGCCGCAGTCGTGGCGGTGGGGCTGGTGCATCAGCCGGTGGAAGCTGTCGCTGGCGCGCTTCATCTCCCCGGTCATACGGCACAACTCGTGGCACTCGTGGGGGAGCGCAGGCCGAGGGGCAGACTCGCACTCCGCGCATCCAGCGACAATCTCAAGGCAGGTCATCGTCCTACCCCCACAGCGGCGTCCAGCAGGTCACGAGCGGCGGTTACCCGTGCGAAAGCTTCAGCGTCGCCGCCGTGGTCGGGATGGGTCCGCCGTGACGCCTGCCGAAACGCGGTCCGGCGCACCTCAGCGTCAGACAGCACCCGCTCAGCGGTCACCCCGGCGTCGGCGTAGCCGGCGAGCAGCCGCGCCGCATCATCGGCGGTCATCTGCCCGTCGGGGGAGCCAGCCGGCAGGGCGTTCCAACCTCGGTACTGTTCGCCCGACTTCGACACCCCGTACCGGTCCACTGCGCGCAGCGCTTGCAGGGAAAGGGCCACCGCGCGGACGTTGGCCTGCCAGTGGGCGTACTCGTCGGTGGCGTACGTCAGCGGGCCGTGCTTCGACTCGAACGACACCTTGACGCCGGGGAAGTTCACCTTGGCGTTGGCGCGGAGCATCCCGTCGCGGCGCAGGTCCGCTTCGGTGGCGTCCACCTGAATGACAACCAGGCGAGCACCCAGCAGCACGGTTTCCCGTGCGATCAGGTCGAGAGTTGCCGACCATGGGGCGCGGAAGGCTGAGCCGGACTGGCGGTTGCGGGTGACAGGTCCGATCCACGGACCAAGGGGGCGTATCTCGTAGCGCTGGTCTGCCATGTTGGGACTCCCTGGTGGTCTGGTCGGCTGCCGCTCGCGCCGGACACGGGTTCCGGTGCGGCGGTACGCCGGTCAGGCCGTGCGGGCGTGCTCCCACGCGGCGTCGTCGTCCAAGAACGCTTCGTCGTCCAGGAAAATCGGCTCAACGAACGTCCGCCCCCGGTTGTAGTGCGGGATCGGGTCACCGCCCCGACGCGGCACCAGCACGCGTTCGCCGCCGCTGTGCTCGTTGCCAGCCTTGTCGTAGTAGCGGTCCTCCCACGAGTCGTCGAAGTCGCCGGCCGGGGCGTCCGGCTGGGTGACGCCCAACTCACGCATGTCATCGACACTGAGGTCGCTGTAGGTGCACTCCACGGCCGCGGTCACGTCGTAAACCTCGGGGTGGTCGAGGTGGTTGTAGGCGGTGTGGATCTCGTTGAGGCACGCCACCATGCGTTCCTGCCAGTCGACGGGCATCGACTGCATGAGGGAGCGGTTGAGGACGAGGTAGTTAGAGTAGGTCAGCTCGAACCAGCCGTGGACGGGGCCGTTGAGGCGGGCGTTCTGCTCCTCGGGGCTGATGCTGGTGGTGGTCTGCTGGTCGGTCATGCGGTGCTCCGTTCGTGTGCTGGCGGGTAGTTGAGTACGCCCATCAGGCCGGGTGCGGTCCGGGCACCTGGCACGACACGTACACGGTGCGACCCAGCCAGCGGCCGTACACGCTGCCCTCCGCGTTCGTGCCGTACTCGTGGAACGGGTCACCTTCGGCCGGGGTGTAGGTGATGTCGCCGTAGCCGACGGTCGCGCCGACGTGCGCCGCCCACCGGTCGACATCGGCGGGGGTGTTCAGCCCAAGGTTGACGAACGGGCCGTGGTTGCCGTGGTTGGCACCGACGGTTTTCCGGGCGGGTTGCGGCAGGCCGTCGGCGACGGCGGTGTTGATGGCGGTTTCCACCTCGGCGAGGGTGGCTGCGGTGTCGGTCATGTGGTGTCTCCGTTCCGTCAGGTGGCAGGAATGGCGATGTTGCGGGCTGCGGCGTACTGGGCCAGGTCGAGGCGCAGGAACGCGACAGCCTCCCGGATTTGCTGGTGGGCGGCGCGAACGTCCCGGCCCGACTCGATGGGCACGTCGTGGTGCTCGCGCACAAGTCGGTCGATCTGGTCGGTGCGGTCGTAGCGGGCGAGCCGGTCAAGCTCCCCGTCGATCAGCCGGATGGCGGTTTCGGTGATCTCCTGGTCGGTCAGCATGCGGTACCTCCGTCCGTCGGTTGGGTGCCGCCCTCACTGGCGGCGTTGGTCTTGTCGGCGAGCAGTTGCGTCAGCCAGCGCACCTCGGCGTTGGCCCTGGCGGCAGCCTCTTGGGCTTTGCGCAGGTACGCGGCGACGGCCTCCGGGGCGGCGTACTCGGCGAACGCTGCCCGGTTCTTGATCACCGGCATGTCAGGCACGCCTCGCCCGCACGTCGTCCTTGTGCTGCCTGTGCCACCGCTTCCGGGCGTTCGCGCCATGCAGCACCTCGGACTGCTCCCCGCACGAACAGACGGCAGGTCCGCAGCAGGCCGAGCCACTGTTGTAGTTGATGCGGCCCTCATTGGGGAGGGTGTGGCCGGCAAGTCGATTCGACTTCATGGTCAGTCCCACGTCTCGTCGTACACCTCGGCCGCAGCCTTGTACCCGGCCGACTCGGCGGCGCCCACGTCCGGGGCGTCAACGACCCGCTCCCAGCGGTGCGACAGCATCGACTCGTACCGGCCGTGCACCGTGTGCTCCCCGGCAACAACAGCGCGCACGTCGTGGGTGGCGCACACACCGTTGGTGGCGGTGCCGATGACCGTCCACCGGTCGACGACGATCGGCGGGCCGTTGTTGGGGTCGCGGTTGGTGGCGATGTTGCCGGCGATCCGGAACGCCTCACGGACCACGTCGAATGCGGCGTCAGCCGTGTCGGCGGTGACGGTGGCGGCGTGGATGCCGAACCCGGCGACGTCGGCGCGGCCCTCGATGGCGGCGAATGGGTGACCGGTGCAGGCGTCGTTGAGGCCACCAAGGCGCTCAACGGTGGAGATCACAGTCCAGGTGGGCATCGGTTAGTCCTCGTTATCGGGCAGGGCGGCAACCGCGCGGGTTGATGTCGGGGCGTACCTTTGATGGACATCGTCGGGAATGTTCAGGCAGTGGTGCGGCAGGTTGACGGTCTTCCCGTACCGGGCGGTCGCCTCGGCGAGCACCACCAGCGCGTTGGTGGACTCTTCGATACCGAGCAGGTGGAAACCGGTCAGGCGGACGTTGCCGACCCCCGCCTCAGCCCACCGTTCGGTCAAGCCGCAGTAACCGCACGTCATCGCACCCGTGCCAGGGTCGATCTCGAACTCCCCGTCGGCCAGTTCGGGTTCCGGCCGGGGCTCCGGTCGACGGGTGCACTCAACCGGCCAGCGACCGGTGTGGTGTCGCCACTGCCCGTCAGCGTGAATCCTCGGCTGCCGGCAATCAGGGCAGGCGTCCGCACCGGTGATGGCGGCCACCTCGTACCGCACACCGGGGTTGGGGTGGGACCGGTAGAGGTCGGCGGTCAGCGCCTCAGCCTCGGAGGGGGTGCCGCAGGTGGTGTGGATCGACCTTCGGGTGCCGGCGGCCCGCACCTTGGCGGCACTAACGTACGCCTCGTCTCGGCGCTGCACGCCGATGTGACGGTGCCGCTTCGGCCACGCCGCGAGCTGGGTGTCGCCTTCCACCTCGATTGCCTTGGCCCACAAGTTGGGGTCCTCAACGATCCACAGGACGACGTGCGAACCCAGGCGCTCATCGACCGGGCGTCCCGTGTCGGCGTAAACCTCACGGCCGTCGTGCTCGTAGGTGCGGGCCTGTCGACGGGGTGCGGTCCAGTTGCCGGGCAGGGTGACGTTCATGGTCAGTCCTCCGGGTCGCAGATGACGCAGTCGACGGCTGCGGTGGTCGGGTGGTTGACGCACACCATCAGCGTTTCGATCGACGGCCGGGCGGGTGCGTGGGCGGCCAGGATCCGCTCCATGGCTGCGTAGCCGTACGGGTCTTTGGTGGTGTCGACGTACTCGACGAACACGCTGTTGACGAACACGGCGTAGGGGGTGCCGGCCATACCGCAGGCGTCCTGGTGGGCGAAAGGCTGGCGGGTCACTTCCGCCGCCGATTCGACAGCCAGTAGTACCAGCGGCCAGTGCGCGTCCACCGCCAGCGCCAGCCGATCGGGCTCGGCTTGCCGGCCGGGTACCAGTAGCAGCGTTCGATCTTCATGAAGCCTCCTTGGCGGTGCGGGCGATGGAAGCCAGCACGTCGAGCTGCGCGGCGACGGTCAGTGCCTCGCCAGTCAGGTCGTTGATCTCTTGGACGATCTGGGTGTAGTCGTCAATCGACTTGCCACCGTCCATGGACTTGGCGATCCGATCGCCTTGCTGCTGGATGCGCTCGATGAGTCGGCGCAGGCGTGCGCGCACGCCGTCAATGCCGGTGAACCGAGCGGCCTGGGCCACCCGATCGAGGTCTTCTGCGGCTAGGGCCATGTCAGGCGGCCTCGACGTCGGCGAGGGCGTCCCAGTGGGCGACGAGCGCGGCGTGAGCGGACTCGGCGGCTCCCTTGGTGGCCCAACGGGTGGTGCCGTCGAGGGTGACACCGGGGCTGGTGCTGCGGACGGGGATCCCGTGGCACTTCTCGACCTGCTGGCCGCCAAAGTGCCAGCCCTTGCACGCTCCGCAGTAGATCGCCATCGAGGCTCCCGACTAGACTCGTTATGTGGACTCCACTTATAGTATCGCAGGGAGGTGAAATGTGGAAGCCACAACGTGCCAGACTGATCAAATGCCCGACCGCCACCGCGACCCGACCGTCACCGCGCGCCCGACGCAAGAGGTGAAAGACGCTGCGGGGGACGCCCTGGATGCTCACGGGTGGACCATTGCGGAGGCGGTCATTGCCGCACTTTCGTGGATCATCGAGGACCCGGGCAGGGCAATCGCGCAGCTTGCGCCGTTCCGGCCGCCACCCAAGAAGTCGGGCCGCCCACCGAAGAAGCGCGACCAGTCGCCTACCTGACACCGCCGTATCCGGTCGGCGGGTGCCCAACGCGTAACCAACTCACCACCATGACCGGGTGAGCAAACTGAATCAGAAGCAGAAGATCGGCCTCGGCCTCGCCGCACTCGTCGGCCTGTGCTGCTGCGGCTCCGGCATCGGCAACGCACTCGGCGGCAACGAGCCCACCGCCAGCCCGAAACCGTCCGCGACGGTGCGTGTCGATCAGCTCGCCGACGTCCCCACCGCCAGTCCTGACGCTCCCACGCCCACTGATGTGGCGGTCGCGCCCACCTCAACGCCGCCCCGCAAGCTGTCGCCGAAACCGTCCGCCACGTCCAAGTCGCCGACACGGCCCGCACCGGCGAAGACAACGAAGCCGCCCACCCGCAAGGCGTCCCCGACACCCACCAAGGCCAGCGTCAGGCAGGGCGTGCACCCTGGGTCGTTCTGCACGCCGCAGGGGGCCCGAGGTGTGACCGTCACCGGCAAGGCGATGGTGTGCACCACCACGGCAGCGGACGACAAGAAGCGGTGGCGGGCCGCCTGAGCGTGGACGCGACAGAGCCCCAGGCGGTCGAGTCGGTACGCCTGGGGCTCTAAGTGATTAAACGACGGGTGTCGCTACCTGGTTGCGGCAAGGATCGACGCGAACAGCTCCGACCCGTCCACGAACACGACCCGCATGCCGCCCGGCTTCGAACTGCCGCCCCACTGCGCGTACGTCTCCGCAGACTTGATGCGCGGCATGCCCACCTCGGCGACGGTCCGGACGATCGCCTCAGCCCAACCCACCGGGTCGGTCGGGGACGCGTCCACGCTCGGGACGACACCCACGTCGGCCGGGTCGAGCGGAGCGGCTTTCTGATCCCCGCCGACGAGTTGCAGATGCACCCGCCCAGCCAGCGTCAGGCCCACGGGTTTCGGCCCGCCACCGGTCGACCAACGGGCCACCTGACCCGCCCACGGCTGCGCGCCCAGCACCCCGGCGAGCCAGCCCTCAAACTCGCGCACGATCATCTACGCCCCCGGCTTCATGTTGGCAGCGACAGCGGGACGATGCTGTTGCACGCCACCGTCCGCTCCCGTTCGTGAACGAAATACGAGCACACCACCACCGTGTCGTCGCGCAGCGACAGCGGCACATGCCCCCACCACAGGTTGTCGAAGCCCTGCTCCCGGCGCACACCTTGGAAGGGATCTTCGAAGCGGGACAGCACCCACGCCGTCACCAGGTTGATCAAATCTTGGTCGGGGTCGAACTCGGAAATCCACAGGTCAAGGTGCCGGTCGAAGCCGCGCAGCACCCACAAGGTCGGGTCAGGCACCCGCCGTCATCCTGGCCCGCAGCACGTCAACGCTGTCCAAGTCACCCGGCTGGTGGGCGGCGGACGTCTCGTACAGCCAGTCCCGTACCTGAACGGTGTCGAACGCCGGCCCGTCGACCGCCGCCCCGGCGGTGCGGAAGTAGTCGCGGATCCAGTCGTGGCGGATGGCGACGCTGCCGCCGGGGGATCTGCTGGTGTTCGCCAACTGCCACGGCGTCTCACTGTGGGTGAGGTGTTCCAGGTCGTTGCCGGTGAGGTTGCCGTAGCGGGAGATGACGTAGCCGATCGTGTTCAGCTCGGCCTCACCAAGGCGCGCGTCGACGACGGGAATGTCCCCGTCTTTCTCCTGCCGCCACAGGGCGCCGACGACGGGGCCCATGTCCCAGGCGGCGATCGTCTCGCCGAACAGGGGTCGGTCGAAGGTCGCCAGGTGGTGCCCTTGGCAGTAGTAGAGCAGTTTGTGCAGCTTCTTCGTGCCGAGGTCGGGGAGGCGTCGGCGAAGTTCGGCGGCGATGCTGTGGGCTGTGGCGGCCATGCGCCCAGTCTACGAGCAGGGCGGACATTCATGGCAGGGCGAAACGGGTCGACTGCTGGTTGAGGTGCGGTCAGCAGTGCTCTAGCGGCAGTTGGTCGTCGTCTGCCGGCCATTCGAGGACGACATGCACGATCGGGTCGCCGTCGGCGCGCTTGCGCTTGCGGCGGGCGGACTGCTTGGCGGCGGCGATGGTGCTGCTGCGGCGGCTAGCCCACACGTGGTAGGGCACGACATACCGGAATCCATCGGTGCGCGTCTCCGTCGCCATGCGTTGATTGTGCGACTACAAGAAGGCTTTTGTCTATTTCTGAACGCTGCTAGCTGCCCGCAGTCAGCGACCGACCCGGCGGGCCGCGACCAGCATCACCATCGCGGACGGAATCAGACACGCCAACACCACGAGAAGTAGAACGCCGTGCACCACCGGCGGGCCCATGCCCTCAATCGCCATGATCGCCTCCGCGCCAATGGCGCCCGAGGCCACAAACCCGAGTATGGCTGCCACCCGGAACCGGTTCTTCTGCCACCACGACCGCTGATGGTGGTCGACGGCCGCGGCGAGCAGCCTGCGCGCCGGACCTGGCTTGGGCTCCACGTCGAGGCGGGTGTTAGCCCGCCACACTCGGGCGGCGTCGCAGACCGTTTGCGCTGCCGCATCACCACCGCCACGGTTCGCCCGGACCGCACCGATCAGCCGCAGATCGGCACCGGTGGTGTGCCCGGTCGCAGCCTCGTCGGGCTGGTCGGCGACCGCCCACAGCAGCGCCGCAAGACGCACGTCCTCAACGGTGGTGGGCTTTCCGGTCTCCACCTTCGCCATGATCACTCTAAGGCGGTGATCCAGGTCGTCGATCCGCACAGGTGTCACCTCGCACCGGTCAGGGGCGGTCAGTGTTACATCGGCGGGAGGGTCAACGGTTCCCCTTGTTGACTGGCAGGTAGCCCGCCGGTCGGACCGGGGGTGGTCAGTCGCTTGTGGGCTTCATGCAACGGATGGGCTGGGTCACAGATCCGGCACTTGCACGGCTGAGGCCATTTGGCGACCTTCCGACGGTGCACGGCCTCAACGAGCTGCCGGCGGGCCGGATCGGTCGGGTCGCAGCCGGCACGGGCAAGGTAGGCAACTGCGGCCGGCTGCCACCACGCAAGGTCAGGGTCGTGAGCCCGCCAACCCCACAACTCCAACTCACCCAACCAGCCATTGCAGCCGGAGCACAGCAGGCCGCGCACACACCGGCCGCAGGCACTGCGATGGTCGATACAGCAAACGTGGTCGTGGTCGACGAACAGGGGCGCAGCGTCCCAACCACGCAGGTTTCCCCGACCGCAGATGCCGCACACCCCGTCTTGGGCGTCGCGCAGCTCCCGATACCGCTGAGGGGTGAGCCGGTGCCGGGTGAGCGCTTTGCGGGGCAGTTCGATGCAGCACACATCCCACGCCGGCACGTCGCCGAACCCCGCGATGAACCGGACGCCCGGCGCGACGCCGGTCACCGGTGGGCGCTCTCCAACCTCTGCGCGGCGCGGATGGCTTCCCGAACCTGGCCGATCAGCATCCTCGCCTCTTCCTCCAACGCGGCCTCCATGTCCGCTCGCCTCGCGGACATGTGGGCCACCAGCAGCCCTTCCGCTTTCGCCGGCAACCCGGCCTCCAACACCACAGTCACTTCTGGTGTCCCACCGATAGGCGGGTTTGACAGTTCAACCGGCTCGCCGCCGTCGAGGATGCTTTGGATGCTGCCGGCGTCCCACTGCAACGCCCGCTCCAACGTGGCGGCGGTGCGGGACGTCAACGCCCCCGGGTGGGCGTTCTCCACCTTCGCGACGGTGCGCAGGGCGATTGGCCCACGGTCGGCGAGTTGCCGCTGGCTGAGCCCCAACGCGATCCGCCGTTTCCGGGCGCCGCGACTCAGCAGCACCGACGGGTCGGGCGGTGCGGGCTGTTCGGCGGGATCTGGTGGGGGGATGGCAACGGCGGGGCAGGGGAACGGCACGGGGGTGAGTGGCCGGCCTTCGGGGCTGTAGGAGCAGCCGCGGCAGATGAGTGTGGTGGTGTTGGGGAAGTCGTGGGGTATCCACGGGTCGTGAAAGGGCGGGGCGGAGTGGGCGGGTGGTGCGCTGCGGTTTCTGCGGACCATAGGCCACCCCCGAACATCCGTTGATCAACGAACGGCCAGGTTAGCGCCTTGTGAGCGGTGGCGACAGGTTCGTTCGGGCTGCACGCCCGGTCAGTCGTCGGCGGCGGGCACCTCAACGTCCCGCCAGTGCAGGTGGTTGAGGGTGAGGCCGAGGATGCGCACCGCCGCGCTGACCGGGATCGCCCAGTAGACGCCATGGAACGCCGGGTACATGCCGGCGAGGATGACGGCGGTAGCACCACCCCACCCGATGCCGGTCTGAACGGGTTTGCTGTCGGCGCCGGCCATCCGGTGTCTCCTCACGTGGGGGAACGTCTCGGAGACACACCGTAGGCGGTTGGTGCCGGTGTTCAGGTCAGCGACTTGGTTGTGTCCGCCTGGCCGTCAAGCTGGTTGCGCAGGTCGTTGATGGTGCGCACGAAGTCTTCCACCGGGTGCGTGTCGAGGTGGGCGCGGCAGGCGTCGTCGTCGGCTTGGGTCGCGGCGGCCATGGCGGCGCTGACGTCGAATCCACGGCGATCTGGGGCAAGCTGAATGAGGTGCCCGAACTGGTTGGGATCGGTGCGCACATGATCCCAGCGGCAGCCTTCGACCGGGCAGTGCATGACCTCGGTTGCAAGGCCGCGCGTCGCCCGTTCCACGATCCGCCTGGCCGTCTCATCGGACACGCCAGCACGTGCGGCCACCGCCTCGGGGGTGCCCAGCGACGACGCGGCGATCAGACGCTCAATGGGCAAGTCAGTCATGAGTTCCCCGAAACTCGGGGCGCGTCGGGTACAGCCACCGCTTCGGCTCGCGGTCGTTCGGGAACCAGCCCTCAGCCTCTCGGCCTGGCAGCATCCGATCGTGCCACCACTGCGGGCGTCCGTTGAGCCAACTGTCCGCGTCGGCGCAGACGAGGCACGTCCAAATCTCGACGGGCACCGGAACTGACTCGTCGACGTACCGGACTCGGGTGGCGCGTCGACCGCAGGGGCAGCCAGCTCGGCGGACGCGTCGATTGCGCTTCCGCTGCCGCCGGTCTTGCGTGGACCTCGTGAGCGCTTGCGTCAGACGCTCGACCGGGGAGTTAGTCACAGCGATCCTCCGGGCTGGTCGTGTGGAGAACTACCGCCCGGTTCAAACGGGCCATCGCCCGAGCGATCGTCTCGCCTGGCAGCACCTCGTCCGCTTCAACGGTTGAAGCGATCACCACCACGTCGGACGGCACGTCAGACAGGTGGATCAGACGCTCAATGGGGGAGTCAGCCACGGTGCCACTCCTCATCCGGAACGGGGAAGTCGAAGAACGGCACCTGGCGGATCGAAGCTCGGGGAATCTCGAACATGATCACGCGGGGTGTTAGTTCGGTGATGGTGCCGTCCGCGATGAGCATCCTGGCGGGATCGTAGGCAACGATCGGTAGCCCCAGCGCCGGGCGGGGGAGCCCTGGGAAGTCCCAGCTCGCGATGTTGTCGCCCGACCGGCCGTAGATCATCGGGTCCTCGTCGCTGTGCTGGCCGAGGTGGAGGACGTTGACGCGCAGCGGCCCGACACGATCAGGTCTGGGAGGCTGCCAGCCGCGCCGGATCAACTCGTTGAGAATGCGTCCGGCAGCCACGTCGGGGCGCGCGTCTGGTGCGGCAACGAGCAGGCTGCCGACGGCTTCTTGTTCGCCGAGTAGCCCTTGGATGCTGAGGCGACTGGTCACGGCAGTGTCTCCCGTCCGGGGTCGGGCAGGTACGCCACGCGCACCATCGCCATGCCTTGCGGTGACGTGCCGACGGCGGCCGGATGGTTCGGCTTGCAGAGGCAGCACACGCGCGGTTGGTCGGGTCGGATCTTCACTTCGGCGGGACGGGACTCGCGCCACCAGTGCCCGCAGCCGCCGAGCACGAGAACGCGGACCGGTTCGTCGCCTGTTGCGTCGGCAGTTCTGACGGCGTCGCCGATGGCGGTAACGGCCTTGCCGAGGGTGGTTGCTGCGGTGGCCACGGCCAGGGCGTCGCGAGGTGATGGCGTCATGCGGCGAGTCCTTCCCGGATGAGTGGCGTGTCGGCGTGCGCCTTGTCGTTGAAGTTGCCGGCGACGATCAGGTAGCCGCAGGCCGCGCATTCGAGCACGGCATTGTCGGGTGGGGCGTCGAACCAGACCAGCGGGCCGGGGCACGGGGCGTCGGTCATGTCAGGCTCCCGTTGCAGGTGAGGCTGTGCGCCTTCAGCTCGATCATGTCGCCGAGCACGGTCGCTTGCAGCTCGCCATCGTCGGCCCGGCCGGCAACCTCAGCCCACACGGTAATCGGGAGCGGTGTGTTGCAGTCCGGGCAGGACACGATCACTTCGACGGTCGGCGCGGTCACGGCCGCACCTCTTGCAGGCCGCCTACCATCACGCCAGCATCAACCGCGATGGTGCGCTGTTGCGGCACGGCCAGTCCGGTGGCTCAGTTTCGTAGCCCTCCGAGTCGCAGCCGCGACACACCCAGCCGAAGATCCGATCGCCGACCTGATAGCCGTCGGTGGGTGCGTGCAACTCAACGAGGGCGCGAACAACACCGCTGGTGGCGGCTCGCAGCGCGACGTAAGGCGGGTGTGCCTCGGAAGGCAGCTTCGGCGGTGGTCGCCGGGGTGTGTCGAACGGGACAGGCGTGCGCATCGCCTGCCGGATGAACGCTTCGACGTTGTTGGTCATGGCACCCCTGTCCGGGTCAGTCTTCGTGCTGGTCGCGACGTAGGTCCCGCTTCAACTGCAACCGCACCTGCCTACCGGATCGTTCCCGCGACACGCAGTCCGGGCCAGGTGGTTTGCGGCAGGTCGGGCACCACGGCGGGTGCGCCCTACCGGGCATGCGGGCCATCACCAGCGCCGCCGTTTCCTCGGCGGGCTGTCCGGGTCGAGGATGTGCCCCACAGCCCCCATCGCAAACAACGCCAGCACGCCATAGACGCCAACCTGAATCTCGCCGTCGGACACGCCGTCGCCGGTGAACGCTGCGCCGATGAAGAACACGAAGAGGGCGGCGATGAGCAGGAGCATCGCGATTTGCAGCCACGTCAGAAACTCCTGCAATCTGCCACCTGGGCGCCGATTCCCGGCGGTCATGCTTCGTCCGCCTTCCGTTCCGGGTCGTCGGGGTGCAGTGCTGGGCGTCCCGCATTCGCGATAGCTTCTCCGGCGATCCGACCCCAGATGACCGCGGCCAGAACCGCGAGCGCGGCGGCAGAAACGATGCCGGCTCCAATGAGCCAGTCAGCCCAATCAAGCACGGTGGTATCCCTTCGGTCGGTCACTCTTGGCTGCGGCTTCGAGAACGCACCGCACGCCTCGCGGATGCTCAGGGTGGGCGGCTTCCGTGCACTGGTAGCAGCACAGCTCGGACGGCGGCTCACAGTGCACGTTGTGCATGTCGCAGCACGGTTCCACCCGCTCCCCGAGCAGCGCCCGGTTCGCTCGGCTGCGCGCAGGGGTGAGGTCGGCGTACTCGGCGGCCAAGTCGTCCCACACACCCGGGTCGGTGGCCTGTGGTTGCAAGCGGGCAACGGCGGCTTGAAGTCGCGTCCGATCGTTCATGGCCGTCTCCGCTCAGTTGGGGGTGATGGCGTGCCCGAGTTCCCTGCACCGGAACGTAACCGGCGCGGGGTGGCAGTGCTGGCAGACCGGCTCGCCAGCAGGGGAGACGATGGTGCGCCGGTAGCCGGCGTTGAGGATGGCAAGTGCCATCGACCAACTGACGGATCCGATGCCGCGCATCCGGGCGTCGGTGATGACATCGAGGAGGGCCATCACCTCGTCGTCGCTGTGAGGGGTGGGGATTGTGGGGGTCGGCCGCAGATCGCTCATCGCGCAGCCTCCGTCCGGTCGTGGGTGCGGGGAAACAGCAGGAACGTGTTCCGGTCTTCGATCAGTGTCGTGTACCGGCCCGGCGCCGCACACATGCGCACGGGTGTGCCCGTCTCCCACCAGCGGCGCAGCACGGTCACGTACTCGTCCCAGTTGGCTTGCGGCATGCCGGGCAGCCACGCGGTCACCGCGGCGGTGCTGACGCGGGCGTTGGGGTCGCCGGGCGGGAACGTCTGCTCGCCGCCGGTGGTGTCGACGAACCGGCCGAACCCGTCCACCAGGTCGACGCTGAGGCTGCGGGTGTTCGCGTCCACCCCGACGCGGGCGACGGTCAGGCCGTCCACGTCGGCGTCAAGGCCACGGTCGCCTGGCCTTGCCACCAAGGCGAGGGCGGGATGGCGGCTCACCGTGTCGCCTCCTGTCGCTGCTTCACGATCTCGTCGACCAGTGCGGCGATCACGACACGAGGGTCGCCGGCAGGGCAGGTGCACGCCTGCGGCAGACCGGCATCGCACGTCCCACACAGCTCCATCCAAGGTGCGACCTCCGCCAGGTCGAGGGGCACCCGTTCGGCCGCGCCCGGGTCGACGATCGCGAAGTAGGCGGCCCGTAGCCGCTGACGCACCACGTTCCCGTCGGAGACGACACAGCCTTGCTGGATGCGGCCGTGGGGGATGAGGCGGAGTGCTTGCAGCATGGGCAGGGACAGGTTGCGGCGGATGCGCTCACGCTCATCACGGCGGATTTGCTCGTCACGGGCAGCGTCGACCGGGGGGCCGGCGTTGGCGATGGCGGTCGTCCACGTGGGTGGGTAGTTGCCGGTCATCGTTGAGCCTCCGCGTCGTTGTCAAGCTGCGGAATGGCGGCCAGCAACGCCACCTCCGCCACCCGCACCGCCAGGTCCAGACGCCCGAACCCAGTCAGTTGCTTGAGTGCGTCGACGGTGTTCCGCTGCCCCCCGATTGCCGCCCCCGGGAGGTTGGCATATTCGGCGAGGAAGTCGTTGACGGCTTGCACGGCAGCTTGCATCGCCGCGGTGGGGATCACGGGCGCAGGTGCTGGGTCGGTCATGGTCATCTCCTCGGGTTAGCCGTTGCCGTCAATGCAGGGGCAGTCCGGGTTATCGGCCCAGTGCGCTTCCATCACCCGCTGCATGTCGGCCTGCCGCATATCCTCATCGGCGCCGCGATAGATCGTCGGTGCCCACCTGTCGCCAGGCAGTTCGGCGGACGACACGTTGTCCATAGCGAGCCGCAGACGATTGACGGCTCGCAACGCCTCATCGACTGCCTTTACTGGCGGGAACGACTTCGGATAGGCGTCGGACAGTTCAGAGGCGAGGTGCATGAGGTAGTCGCGGGTTTGTAGCAGGTTGCCACCGATCTCCACGTGAACGCACGCGGGCAGGTGGTGGGCGTATCTGGTGGACACGGTTGTTCTCCGTTCGTCAGGTGTGATCGGTGGGCGGATGCCACAGGGTGAGGCGCGACGGTTGCAGCGGCTCGTCCAGCAGGCGCATGAACTCATCGTGTCGGCGGTTCTCGTGTCGGCGGTACAGCCACACCGACGCGCCCATACCGCACAGGGAGATCACGCCCACGGCGACGATGACGACGGCCTCAGTGCCGGTGGTTTCGCCGCCGGTGGCTGCGGTGGTGATGCTGACGGCTGCGGTGAGGCCGAACCAGGCGTAGATGGAGGCGAGGAATGCTGCGAGGGGGTGACGGCGGATGAGGTTCATCGCCGCCCCTGCGTTCCGTCGACACGCACCAGCGCCGACGTTTCGATGCCGTGCTCCACCCGGCCGCCGTCCCAGCGCACCGACGCCCGCCAGTACGGGTCGGCGAAGTGCCCGAGACGGTCGCACGCGATCACGATGCCGATGGTGTGAGGGTCGCGCCAGGTGGTGACGCGCTCGTTCAGCTCGGGTTCCCACTCCCGCAGCGGGGTCGGGTCATGGTCGATGGTCACCGCTGACCCTCCATCCACGCGTCGACCTCCGCCGGGTGGCAGGTTTGGCTGGCCGGCACGAAGCAGCAGTGACCGGGGTGGGTTGGGGAGATCGCCGCCCGGGACTTGTGACACTGGCAGGGGGCGGGCACCTCCGTGTGGTGCTTGAGGAAGTAGTCCAGGTCGGCGACACCCACACCCTTGTCGTCGCGGCCGGGCCACGACGTCTCGTACCGGACGTTGGGCTTGCCGTTGATCGTGGTGATGCCGGTGATGGTGAATATCCGGCTGTCGCTGCCGGCCCACTGGCTGTTGACCTGCGGGGGCGTCGTCGTGTCAGTCATGGTCACGCCCCGTCCCGGACGGTGGCAAGGGTGGCGTGGACCTGGGCGAGCGCAGCCACGGCGTGCATCTCCCGGAACATTCCGGCGTGGACCTCGGGGGACAGGCCGCCGTTTCTGCGGGTGGCATCCTGGGCCATCTGGTAGATGCCCTGCGCGGTTGCCGCCAGTTCGGCGGCCCGCTCGTTGTGCTGCCACGAAGCCGTCAGCGGCTCCGGGGATGTGGGTGCTGATGTCGTGTCGGTCATGGTCGTCTCCGTTCGTCGCGGTCAGGATGCGGTCGGGTTGGCGGCAACCCACCGGTCGTGGGCGGCGCGCACATCGGCGGTCAGCTCGCGCTCACCACGGCGCAGGCGGGCGATGTACTCCTCACCCGCGATGCCCAGCAGGAAGCGGGACACCATCTCTGCCACGTCGTCGCGGACCTCGGTGTCTGTCCAGCCCCACGACTTCGCGGTGCCTGCGATTGACGGGTCGGCTTCAAGGACGGCGGCCAGAATGCGCGGGTCGATCTCGCCGAGGCCCACATGGTGGAGGGCTTCCTGCGCGCCGGCGATGTCATCCGGGTCGACGGTGGTCACTTCGCCTGCTCCGTCCACGCGGTCTGGAACGCGGCCAGCGGGTCCATCCGGAACACCCCGTCGCCGTCCTTCTCCGCGAGGTTGGAGAACTCGCGCACCTGCTCGTGGCGGACGATCGCCGTACCCGCGCTGAACCTGCCCGTGATCCAGGAGAACAGGTCGAGCTGGAAGCCGTCGTCGTCCACGGTGGTCACAATGCCGACCGGGCAGCGGCCGTCAGCCAAGCCGGCGGCGAGGACGTCACCGGGGCGCAGCGGCATGTTGGCGTTGGTGGCGGTTTCTTCTGCGGTCATGGCGTTCTCCGTTCGTCGTTGGGTCAGCCGCGCTCGGCGGCGGGCAGGGTCAGGCGCCGGTCCTTCGAGTCCCCGTTGCCCCGCCCAGCGAGGTAGCCGGAGTTCGACAGCGTCATGTCAATGTCCATCAAGGCCATCGCCACGAACCTGTCGTAGGTGAGCTTCCAACCCGGGCCGTCGTCGTCGTTCCGCATCGCGTCGGACACGTGACGCTCGTACCACTCGTTGGGGCGGAAGTCGATGATCAGACCGTCGTCGTCGGCGGCAGCGGCAAGAGCGTCGGCAACGGATTCCATAACCAGCGACTCAACGGCAAGCCCGGCCTGCTCAACGCCGTGCAGCCACTCGCCGGGGCCGACGAAGCGGGCACCGTTGCGGTAGCTCCACCGGTCGGCGTCGGTGGTGAAGTCGTCAGCAGTGATCGTCATGGTCGTTCTCCGTTCGTCTTTGCTGGCAGGTGCTGTAGCACTTGCTATGGCGTTTGCTATCGGGTTGCTGCGGGGTTGCTAGCCGCGAGACACGGCAGTCAGCGGCGATGGTGGGTTACGGCTCGCTCTACCGCGTCCACTTGATCACCCAAGCCAAGACGTACGGCTACGATGGAAGTCCACTCGCGCCGCATGTCGTCGCTAACAACGGCGGCGAGAACGGGTGCCATCTCTCGCAGCGCCCCTACGCGCCCGTCGACCGTGGTCAGGTCATAGGTCTCTTCGAGGCGAACCAGGGTGCCGCGCAGGTATCCCACACCGGGGTTGACTTTGGCCCTTACTGGCTTGGGACGCGGGACTGGCGTCGCGCCTGACTCGCCGTGCTCGAACCGCGCCGAGCGGGCAGCACGGTAGGCGGCGTCAACGTTCGCGTAGAGGGCGAGGTCGTCGGAGTCGGCGGCTTCGGCGAAGTTTGCACGGACCTCGGCGGTGACCTCCGGCGATGAGGCCAGAAGCGACCGAACCTGCCAGAGGACGGCTAGCCCAATGGGCTTGATCGTGCTGTGCTGCGTGAAAAACATGTGCTGGATCATGATGATGTCCTGGTTGACGGCCGACAGCCTGGGATGGCAGTAGGTCTGCCCAGGCTTGGGGATCGGACCAAGGACAAGAACGCCAGGACGGATCTGGCTTTGGTCGACTACTGGGAGGTCGACTGCGGCAACGAGCATTCGCAGGAGGTCGGCATGGCCTACCTTGCCCTTGACCTCCACCCATTGATCAGAATCCGGCAGGTAGAAGTCCGGCAAGTAGCGGTCGCCGGTGGACAGGGTGTATCCCTCGGTCTCGTACTGCCACTCGATGTTGAGGTGGTCGAAGAACACCGCCCATCGGGCTTCGAGGCGCGACCGGAAGCGACACCCGGCGTACTGGGTTTCGATGGGCTTGATCTCGGTCATTGAGTGACCTCCGTTGCAACCGATCGGTTCATGCTCGTTCCAAGTCCCAGCGGGCAAGCCACGCGTCGACTGCCGCTTCACCGCCGCGTTCGTGGATCGCTTCGAGGTATCTGCCCGGCCACTGTCTCGCACCGTCGGGCATCCGCTGCATCGCCTGGTAGAGCGCGTGGGCCGGATAGTGGCCTTCCTTGCCTGCTTTGCCGCCGGTGGAGTACACCTGTTCCGTTCCGAGGATCTTGGCGAAGCAGTCGAAGTCTTCGGGGCGTCGGTCAACCCAGCCGCTGGGGCGGGGTGGTACGGCTTCGAGCGTCAGTGTCGGGTGATCTTCGGTTTCGTCGCCGGCCCCGGAGGGAGCGAAGCGACCGGAGGGGGAGCACTCCACTTCACTTCCCTCCACTGTTGTTTGATCTGTCTTCTTAACCGTCTTTGTCACCGTCTTCTTAGTAATGGACCGGCCGCCCGACGTCTCGGTGCCCCGACGGTCCGGTTGCCCGACGGTCCGGTTAACCGACGTCTCGGTAGACCGACGGTCCGGTGCCCCGACGGTCCGGTTTCTGGTACGTCGGGCGTCGGGTTCGGGCTGCGGCACATCGCAGACGGACATGACCGTGGACCAGTGGCCCTTCTCGTCCATCTCGCGGATGTACCGGACGTAGCCGATCTCGGCCAGCTCGGCGACCGCCTTACGCATGGCCGCTCGCCCCTCAGTGGCGTCACCGTGCTCACGTGCCTGAGCTACTAGCTTGTCGACGCTGGTGTCCCAGCCGTCGGGGTACGACAGCAGTTCGCCGAGCAGTCCCCGTGCGCGCCAGCTCAGCCGGTAGTCGCGGTGCGCGGTGTTCACGATGCCCGTCCACCCCTCTTCGGGCATGGTGCGGCGGACCCTCACCCGTGCACGACCTTGATCGCACACCAGTTCGGCGTAGCTACAGTGGTACTTTCTTGCACAGCCCAGGGCCTCTCTGGGTTAGGGCCGGGAGCCCAGGTGTTTGCCCACCTGCCCGGCCCGAACTTGTATCTACGTGCGGACGCTGTTGTGCGCGTTCTTCTAGGTCATGGACCGGCCGAGGTGCCGGTAGACCGTCTTCCTCTCCACGCCGAGCCGGGCCGCAAGGTGGGCGATGGGTACGGCGTCGCCTTCCTTGTCTGCGAGCTTCCCCAGCTTCTCGCGGTACTTCGTGTCGATCTCTTGGAGCTGGTTGTAGAGGCTGACGACCTCGTCGATGCGGTCGGCAACGTCGCTGGTGGGCGGGCTGTACTTCCCTCGCGGCATGCGCTGAGGGTACGTGGTGGCTGTTCCCATACGTCCCATCCTTCCCTCGTTCATTATCTGAGTCAATAGTAAACATGTTCCCGCTTGACACGCAAACCGCGAGGGTCTAGCGTCGTAGTTGTAAGGCAACAGAGCGGCACCGCCGGTGGGGCAAAACACCGGAGGAGCCCTGATCGGGAGAGGTCCCCGATATGAGCAATGCTGTCCTCAGCGACCCCGTGACCAGGACTTTCGGGTCGGTCACCATCACCGCGAGCCTGCCCGTGGACGGCGGCTACGCCATCAACACCTTCGTCGGCCCGGAGCGCGTCTCCGCTCTCAGCTTCACCACCGCCGACCGGGACACCTACCGCGCCGCCTACGCGCTCATCCGTGAGGGTGGACGCCGCCGCATGCACTCGGACGACATCGCCGCCGCACTGGTCGCGAAGCTCACCGACATGCTGCACGAGGTGCAGCGCCGCCGGGACACCCCGAGCCGGGCGCGGGCGAACGAACTGAACGACGTGCTGGACCGGCTGACCGGCCCGCAGGACGCGGCGCGGCTCGCCGACATCGCGCAGACGATCTCCCGCCCGCAGACGTTCCGTGAGCTTCGCGACGCGTACGCCCGGGACATCCGTAACCAGCGGGCGGGGGTGGCGTGATGGGCAAGACCACTGTCGAGTACGACCCCGAGTCAGCGTGGTGGCCGTTCTACTACCCGAAGTGCGACCGCTCCGGCTGCCCACTCCCGGAGGGTTTCAGCCACAGGGACTTCAAGGACGCGCAGGCCGAGGCGAAGCGCCACGACAAGCTGCACGCGGACGGGGTGATCAAGTGACCTCGGAGGCGAACACCAACACCCCGAAGGCGCAGATCGCGCGGGTGCGGCGCCGCAACAACACGCTGCACGTGACGTACACGGACGGCCGGAAGGTGACCGTTCCGCAGGCGGTGAACGGCCCGTTCGAGTCGCGGGTGTCGTACGGCTTCGACCAGCGGACAGGCGCGTACGGCGCGCAGGCGGTGTCGTCGTGACCCGGCTGCGCAGGATCCTCGGCCTGCACGGTGCGCACCGACCGGGTGTGGTCCGGCCGCTGTCGGATGTTCGGCCCGCCCAGGATCCGTGGGCTGCGGGTGAGGCGCTGCACTGGTCGACGGACACGATGCTGCTGGCGGTGATCCCGTGAGCTTCTTCGACCGCTGGAACGCCGGCCACAAGGCGCGCAACGACTCGCCCGCCTACGACGACTACAAGCCGCAGGTAGACAAGCTGCCCGCCGACTACGGACAGCACCCACTGTGGTGCCGCACCGTCGGACACGACGGACCATGCCAGGTGTCGACCGCGGCCATCGGTGAGAACGGTGTGCGGTTCGCGGTGACGGTCACCTACAACCGGACTGCCGAAAATCCCCGCCCGCAGACGGTGGTGGAGGTGGGCGGCGAGTCGACTCGGCTCGACTCTGACGAGGCCGCCCCGGTGTTCGGTTTGGCCGGGTCGTGGCTGGCGCTGATGTCGCTGCCCCGCCCGAAGCCCGCCGAGGTGGAGCCGCAGTCGTGAGCGCGGAGGTGCGGTCGCTGGCCGCGCAGCGTGACCGCAACCGGCGGGCCGCCGACAACCAGTTGCTTGACGCGGTGAACGAGGTTCGCGCCGACCTGGACAGGCCGGCCCCGCGCAGCAGCCAGCGCAACAACCGCAAGTAGCTCCACCCGCCGGCCCCGTCGAGGGGGCGGGGCCGGCACACCCATCCAAGCCTGTTTCATCCTGATCTAGGGAGAAGTGTCATGGTCGCGAAGTCGACGACCCGCCGTCTCGCCCGCGCCACCCGCACCAGCATCGCCGTCGAGATCGCCGACGAGGCCGGCACCGTCACCACGTACCGGCCCGCCCGCCGACCGGCCCGCCGCAACATCGAGCAGGCCGCCATCCGTGCCTCGCAGATGGGGCTGAGCTTCTGATGGCCGGCGACCTTCCCAACCTGACCGGCCCGCAGCACGTCGAAGAGGCCCTGCGTCTCGCCGACCTCGCCGAGCAGCCCACCTGGGATGGCGTCAACCGCCCGTCCGATGAGCAGCGGTACCGCCTGCTGATGCGCGCCCACCTGCACGCCGACCTGGCCCGCACTGCCGCCATGGTCGACGCCCAGTGGTACAGCGACGGCACCGAGAGCCGCAGCGACACCGATCGCGACGCCTGGCACAACGCCTTCTCCGTCAAGCCGTAACAGCAGCCTGCAAGTGAGCCTCCCGGGCTCGGCCAGCACGTCCGAGCCCGGGTGCGGGGTCATCGCAGACCAGCAGCCAACAGCAAGGAGAACCCATGGACATGAACACCGTCGACGTCGCCATCACCGTCACCGTGAACGGCCAGAAGATCACCAAGAAGGCCAGCGGCGGCAGCGCCGACAATCCGTACCGGCTCGCCGAGGGCATCACCCAGTCCGTCCACGCCGAGATCGGAAAGGCGCTGTCCGACCCGCGCTTCAAGTGGGACCAGCAGCAGAAGCGTGACCGCTGATGCCCGGCCACACGAAGCGATACCGCGACCTGTCCAGCGGCGACCAGATCGTCACCGACGACGGCGCGTGGGACCGGGTCCACGGCGTCAACCACGAAGACGGACCGCCGGGGAAGGTGCTCGTCACCACTGACCGGGCCCGCCACGTCGAGTACGACGCCGACGCTCGCGTCGAAGTGGTGTAGACGGTGACCGCCGACGACTTGCTTGCGCTGGCGGCAGCCGACGACGAGGACGTCGCGGACGTGCTCGCCGAGCTGCGGGCCGCCGACGTTCGCCGCATCCACGACGGCCACCTGACCGCCGACGAAGCCGCGGTGCTCGCCGCCATCGCCGATGGTGACGTGGTGCGCCGCGACGGCCGGTGGGTCACCTCGGTCAACTACACGGCCGGGCTGCTGGCCGACGCCGGCATGGCGTGGGTGCAGGTCGACCCGGACGGCGTCGAACATCTGACGCCCACTGTTGAGGGCGAGATCGCGCTACGGCAGCAGCCCGACGTTCCGGCCGCGCGCGTGTGGCCTGCCTGGCTGCTGTGGCTAGTCGGTGTGATCTGCGCCGTCGGTGTGACCGCTGGTGCGCTGCTGGCGGTGCGGCACCTGCGATGAGACGGCGGGGCGCGGAGCCCTTCGACAAGCCGCCGCGCCCCGCCCTGATCCCCAACCACGAGGATCCACCCCGAAGGCGTCGGAAGCGCCAGGGGTGGGCCAACCCCCGAAGGAGGCCGACCATGGCCAGTTTCTCCCAGCGAAGGCGGGAATTCCAGGACGCGCAGGCGTTCGCGAACGCCAACCCGCAGGACCGTAACGCCCAGCGGGCGCTGGCCGACGCCGCGCAGACGTTGCGGGAGTCCCCGGAGGTCGGGCGTGCACGTGACGCTCACCGCCGGCAGGCGCAGCAAACCCCGATCGGGCGGCGCCGATGACCGCCCCGCAGCGTCCCGACCCGGTCGAGGCGAACCGTCGAGCCGCCGCCGTGTTCGGTGCGATGGCCGCGGGCGCGTCCGGCCGCCGATCCACCTACGACCGGTCCGACGGCACGTGGACCACCGAACACGGCCGCGACAACAGCGGCGGCGGGTCGGGGCGGACGTGAGCCGCATCCTCGTCAGCAACGACAAACGCTCCGTCCGGGCCGAGTTGCAGTGCGACGGCGACGGCAGATGGACGGGCAAATGTGAGCTGGGGGATTGGGTGTCGTTCCCCGGCCGCTGGTACACCCTGGCCGACCTGGCCGAGGACGCCGGCATTCACATGGATCAGGCGCACCGATGACCGTCAGCGACCAGAGCGCGAGGGCGGACGTCACCAGCCGCCCCCGCGCCATCCGTCCCGTCGACTACGAGCCGGCCCCCACCATGCCCCGCGTGTCTCACCGACCAGTCCACCGACGTGTGCCCCACCAACTGCCCGACCCGAAAGGACCGCCAACGATGACCCCTCCCACGTTGACCGCCGCTCCCGCCCGCATCCATCGGCGCCGCATCCCGCCGCCGCCCAGTCGGGTGCATGCTGCCCAGGCCGACGAGATCCGCCGGCAGCTCGCCGCCAACGAGGTCGTCACCGTGGAGGTGGTCGGCAGGGGCAAGGGCTGGTTCGTCACCTTGGTCGGTGACGGCACGTACGAGGTGTGGCGGGACCGTTCGTCGCAGACCGTGGCGTGGACCGACGTGCCCGCCGGCAGCATCTGAGGTTCGCCGTGCCGCTGCGCCCACACCACACCCTGTGCTGGATTGTCACCGTCGAGGACTGCGCGGGAGAACTGCACGACTTTCACCGCGACACGCTCGAATCGTGGCTGCCGGGGATCGCCCGGGTGTGGGCGCAGTTCCCGGACCGGCCTCCGTTGGTGCCGTGGCAGCACGACACACGCTGCCTGCTGGTGGTGTGTTGCGGTTGCGGGAACGCGGTGAGGGACGGGGAGCATTTCGCCGACGCGGAGCACGCGTGGCGGGCTGCGGACGACGACGGCTGGCAGGCGGACGTGTGCCCGTTCTGCCAGCCGTCTTCGTTGTAACCCAAAAAACTCCGTATGCGCTATTGACGTGGACCAGGCGGGAGGGTAACTTAGTATGCATAACGCATACTGAGATAAGGGAAGTGACCATGACCGCGAAGCGTCAGACCCCAACTCCGAACCAAGCCCGCGCCCTCGTGGCAGCGATCGTCGACCACGCCGAAAGCGGACGCGACTACGCGTACCTGATCGGAGTGCGCCTGGACATGGTCAAGCGGATGTATGCGGCGGGATGGGTGAGCACACCCGACCGGAAGGCGTACGTCACCGACGAAGGCCGCGAGTCGGTCGCCCCGATCTTGCAGGAGCGTGCGGAAGTCGCCCAGAAGGCCGCCCTGATTGCTGAGCTGAGCGCTGACCCGGAGATCAAGGCCGAGGCGATTCGGTTGATGAAGGGCGGCTTTCGCGACCCGTGGGTCATGGCTCGCAACAACGTCGAATCCCGCCGGGTGAAGGCGGCGGCCGTTCGGCAATCGACATGGCCGACTGTCGAAGAGGTTGGGGCGAACGAAGTCGGCGACGGGTACCAGTGCGCCGACTGCGGACACTACTTCGACCGCAATCGCATCGTGGATATCAACGGCGAGTACTACTGCCGTGACGGCATGGGGCACAACACGTTGGGCAGCCCTGTCGGGAAGGCTGGGGGGTGACTGGGGTGGCCTACTCTGGTGGCGTTAGCGCACACCGAGTTTTGGGGGCACCTGTGGGAGACATGCCGTTCCTTGACCGCGCTCGTGTTGCGGAGATGGGCGGGGTGAAGCCCAGCACGGTCAAGCAGTATCAGGTGGACTCGAAGCCCGGCGGCCGGTTCGAGAAGGACCCGTTCCCCGAGCCCGACGGCCGGGTGAACCGTGGTCCGTGGTGGCGGGTGGAGCGTGAGCAGGAGATTCGGGAGTGGTTCGCCCGGATTCAGGATCGGTCGGGTGTGGGTGGTCGGCCCCGGAAGAACCCGACCTAAGAAACTCCGTATGCGCTATTGACGTGGTGGATGCAAGCGCCTAACCTAGTATTCGTAAGGGACACGGAGTTAAGTCCACACACAACACCAGAGCGTGGCCCCGCTCCCGTAGGGATCGGCCGGCTGGGGGGTCACAGCCCCAACCAGCGCCGGTCAGACTGCGGGCTTCCGAAGCTCCCTTGGGGAGCGGGACCACCCGACTGCCGACACCGAGGAGCCTGACGTGACCGCACCGAAGCTTTCCAAAGCCGCCATCCGCGCGCTCCGCGCCGCCGCAGACGGCACCCTCGGTCGCAACAACAACGGCAGCGTCACCATCGGCCTCGGCGGCGCCACCGTCAAAGACCTCCACGTGCGGCAGCTCACCGACCTGGGTTACATCACCGACGGTGCCGTCACCCGCTACCGGCGGATGTACGTCATCACCACCGACGGCCTCGCCGCGCTACCAGCCGACGCCGATGCTGTCTGCCCCGGTTGCAACACGCCCCTGAACGCTCCCGGCGTCACCCCCAGCCGCAAGCAGCAGGGCTGGTGCGACATGTGCGCCCCCGACCACGCCAATCACCTGATGCTCGCCGGTGACTTCACCACGTTCTGCGGTAAGCCGATGCGTGACATCACCGCCGACCCGGACGCCGGCACCACCGTTTACGACGCCCTGTTCGGCTCGAACAACACCAACTGCCCCGACTGCGCCCGCAGCCTGCGCTACCGCAACCGCAACCACTGAGCATCCCGCCGGTCGGCCGCAGGAGGCCGCGCAGCCCGGACGTCATGATCCGGACCGGCGACAACACCAAAATCGGACCAGTAGCAGGGAGAACCGTGATGCTCATTCCGACCGGCGCCGGAAAGTGGCTCAGCCAAGATGCGAATTACGAAGTCACCCACCGCCCCGGCGGCCACGACGACTACCAGATCGTATGCCTGGCCGCGCCGAACCGGTGGAGTGTCGCCGGCACTCTGATCGAGGCCGACCAGCGCATCAACGGCCACCGTCTGTCGAACGGGACGAACTGGAACCCGCGCCCCTGAACACCACCCAGCCTCCGCAGTCACGCCGTGAGGGTGCCGCATCGAATGCGGCCGGAGGCACCACACCGACCCGACCAGCAGCAGGGAGTACCGAAATGAGCACCTTCCCGACCAAGCCGGCCGCCGACCTCAACCCCGGCGACGTGGTGAAGATCGCCGACGGGGACTGGCGCACCGCTGCCATCGTCACCACCGAATCCGGCGCTGTTCGGGTGTGGTGGAGCGGACACATCAACAGCACCGTGTTCCCTGCCGACCAGACGTTGACCCTCGCTCAGCCCTTGTACGCCTGACCCCCACCGGCCACGCACGCGCCGACCATCAGCAGGGAGAACCGAGATGAGCAAACAGGCTTCCAGTTTCGGCCGGCAACTGCTGGCCACCCTCGTACGCGAGCGCGCCACCAACACCGAGGTCCAACAGCTACGTGAAGAGGTCGCCCGGCTCAAGCGTGAGCTTGCCCGCAAGACCGCATGGGGTGAGCGCTACCGCGACATGCACGACCGGGCCGCGCAGGACCTGTCCGCTGAGCGAGTCAAAGCGATGAAGGTCGCCACAGTGAAGTGCTGGACCAACGAGGACGGCAAGCGGTTCGTGTTCGTCAGTGATCTGCAAGAGGCGATGGGCGTGCCCACCGACAAGGAAGGGCAGTGACGATGCCGTTCGAGACGAAGACTGCCAAGGATCTGCCCGTCGGGGCCGAGGTGCAGACGTTCTGGACCACCTGGACCAAGGGCGACGTCAACGCGTGGACCAACGGATTAGGCGACACCATGACTGACGCCGAAATCGACGGCCTGCTCGGCAACGGCGGGATGCTCACCCGTGTGCCCGTCGGACCGCAGGCGAAGCGGGAAGCCGCCGAGCGGATCGCGGCAGACAGGCAGGAGAGGTGAACATGGAAATGCAGTACTTGACCGGTCGGTGGGCTTGTCGCTTCTGCCGGCACGACCAGTACGCCCACAACCTGATCCGGGGGTGTGTTTCGTGCTGGTGTGCTGCGACCCCGGGTGAGGCCGCACCTCGAACTGATGCGGAGATGGCCGCTTCGATCTTGCCCGACGGGCAGTACCTCCCCCGCTATACGCCAGACGAGCACGGTCAAACGATGTTGGTGCGCCGAGCCAGCGACGCCACCGAAGACCCGCAGCTCGCCATCGCCCAGCAGGCATTGCGAGACCTGCTGGCGATGGTCGACCAGTTCGACACGCCCCGCGACCTGGGCCAGATGTCCGCGTTCGTGACCGACGTGCGGCGGGTGGCGTTCCGGGGGCTCGGTGGTACCCGTGGCTGACCGCAGCATCATCGACCGGGCCGCCGACATCATTGAGCCGCATATCGCCACCCGGTTCAAGCGGCGACTCCTCGCCGAGGGCAACGCGCAAGACCTCGCCCGCGCTGGGCTGCTGGTAGGCGGGCACAGCACCAGCACCGTCACCATCCGCGCGCAGGCCGAGGCCGTGTTGCAGTGCCGGCAGGACTGGCCGACCGCCGAGAAGATCGCCGCCGAACTGGACGCGGCTGGACTGCTGAAAGGGGCTGGCTGTGCCTGAGCAGACCGACGCGCAGCGTCTCGCCGACGTCAACGAAACGCTCATCGGCATCGTCGAGAACGGGCCGTGGGTGCTGATCGCCGACCCCGCACTCCGCAAGGTGGTCGGTGAGTACATCGCCGACGCCTGCCACACGATCGCGTTGGACGCCGGCCTGGACAAGGCGATGGAGGTTGCGCACCACGCCAGCCCGCAACGGCTGGACGCGACAAGCCGCCTGGTTGCCCCGGACGCGCGTGAACGCCTCGCCCGGCACCTGTTCCTGCGCAACAGCCCCGCCGACTGGCGTGACCACGACGCCCTGCGTTGGGACCAGCGCTCCGAAACCATCGACTTCGACGCCGTGTACGCGGAGGCAGACGCGCTGCTCGCTGTCATCACCGGAGAGGCGAACTGACCATGTGTGGATGCGCTGGCAGCGAGGTATGCGGCACCCATACCGGCTCTGGGCATATGTCGGCGTGGGTCTGCTGGTCTGCGGCTTCTGTGTGTCGGCGAATCCGCGTAGCTGGATCGCGTGGCTGTTCGGGGTGGTGTTTCTGCTGGGGATGATCGGGCGGTCTGGCCGGTAGGCGCGGTGGCATAGGTCGATGGTTGCTAGCGTTTGGCTAGTGCGCTAGCATAGGGCTAGTAGAAGTGATGGAGACGAAGGAGCGCCACCCATGACCGAACAGGACTGGATCCGCGAAGGCGCGACCGTCGTCGAGTACAGCCACCAGTTCAACGCCCCCGACGGCATCACCCGCGCGAAGGTCGCGAAGCTGACCAAGACGCAAATCGTGCTCGACAACGAGCGGCGCTACCGGCGTAACGACCTGCGGCTTGTCGGCCAGGTCCACAACTACTCCGGCTACAACGAGCTGGTTCCGCCCAACGACCCGCGCATCCGCGACGTGATCGCCGAACGGAAGCTGCGGGCACTCGTCCATCGGATCGAGCAGATTCCGCGCACCGCCTATGGCAAGGGGGCGGACGGAGTGCTTGCCGCGCTGGACGAGATGGAAAAGGGCATCCGCGCCACCCGCGCCGCCATCACCGGCAAGGAGGCGTGACCATGGCCGACAAGAAACTGACCCCCGTGCAGCTCGCGGTTCTCCGGGCCGCCGCAGACGGCAACCTGTACCGCAGCGAGTCGATCAGATCTCTGTACAAGTCGTTCCGCTCCGACACCCACGCCAACGTCACCCGGCAGGCCGATGCACTGGCCGACCTGAACCTCATCCGCATCGGCGAGCAGCGGGGCGCCCAACGGCCGTGGCACATCGAGCCGGACGGGTTGAAGGCACTCGCCGACTACGACGCGCAGGTGCAGCAGTGACCAAGGATGAGGCGCTGTCCGACCTGGCCGCGCACCGCACCAACACCGCCCCCGAACGCGCCCAGCTCGAACGGGAGAAGCAGCGCCTCGACGCCCTCGACATCGAGCATGTGGCGGCCTGCCGGAACGCCGGGGTGACGTGGCAGGCGATAGCCGACGTGTTCGGGGTGGCGCAAGAGACCGTGATCAAGAAGTACAAGCCGAAGCTGACCACCGAGACGCGAGTACGGCCCAAGACCAGCAAGGAGGCAACATGACCGACTCGACCGAGCACGCCGCCACCGCCCGAGCCCACGCCGCCGCCTGGTTCGACAAGCACTTCACCCTCAACGGGTTCACCCCCATGAGCCCGGCCGAGCTGGCGCGACGTGCCGAGTTCATTCGCGCCGCCGAGCCCCGCCCCGGTGCGACAGTGCCGCCGATCGCCACTACCTGCGACTCGTGCGGGCACAGTCAGATCGAGGAACTGAAGTGGCTCGGCGAGAGCGGTGCGACGGCCCTGTGTATCGACGCTCTCGCATGCAAGCAGCGGAAGGGCAGCAACGGGGGGACGTCGTGACCATGTGGAAGAAGCTGAGTTTCAGCGACCGCCTGTTCTGGACCGGCATCGTCGCCCTCGTGATGTGCCTCGCCGCGGCCGGGCACCCGCGAGTGCAGAACGGGTTCGCGGCGGCCGGCATCGTCCTGCTCCTCGCCCACGCGTGGACGAAAGGCACCTCCGGCCCACGGCGTTGACCGCCCAGCCATGATGCGTGGGATGGGCGACTCACTCGCAGCCGTCGACCGCGCCCCGCTGATTCGCCTCGCAGCAGTCCGCCCGATGCTCGTACACCGGCAGATCCTCGCCCCGCCGGTTGGCCCGCTCACCGGTCCGCTCGTACAGGCACGCGCCGGCTACGACCGTTTCCCCGCCGTCGTCGATCACGCGACCGTCGGCGGGACCATGCCTGAGCAGCACCTTCACGCACGTGAGCGTAGCTCGGTCATCGCCCCGTACCCGGATGCAGGCTCCGCTTTGACTACCTGCAATCGCACGGCCGGCCGACCCGGCAACGCGGGTGGAATCCTCGAACAGGGCAAGAGGTGCGTTCCCGCCACGGTAGGAGGAGCCGACACGACGAAGCCCCGGACGGATGACCGTCTGGGGCTCAGTGCAACTTTGGCGGCTGCACGACCGGTCTACGGCAGCAGCGCGTCCCGCCACCGCCACACCAACTCACAGCGGGATGTCGTACTCCAACTGCACCCCATCGCCCGGATACACGATCTCCCGGGCCACCTCCACCACCCTGTCCCCAGCCAACATCCGTCGAGTGATCGCCAACACCGGGCCGGCGGACATGCGCAACACCTCCGCCTCCCTCGGTGTCGGCATCCGTGACTCTACGGTCTCCTTCACCTGAGTCACCGTCACCCCCAGCGACGCCAAGTGTCCGATCGCCCCGCCCGGCGCCGGCTCCGACCCTGGCCCGGCAACGGGTGTGCCGTCGACCATCTCCGCCAGGTAGTAGGACGTCGACATGTGGGTGGGCCAGCCGTCCTTGCGGAACACCAGATCGCGCCGCACCACGGGTGTTCCAGCGGGAACCTCGAACAGGTCGGCAACCTCGGCTGGCGCGTCCTCGCGGGTGATGACGAAGTCCGGCTTGTGCTGCTCCCACGTCAACCCGTAGTCGTGGGTCACCGACGTTTGAGGGGCCTCCGGCGTTGACTGCTGGTCCGCCCGGTATCGGGACGACGCGACCCGGCGGGGTTCGACGCGGGGGCGAACGTAGGAGCCGCGGCCTTTGATGGTGTGGATGCGACCCTTCGCCCTGAGGACGTCGAGGGCTTGCCGGATGGTGTTGCGGGCGACCTTGAACTCTGCGGACAGGTCGTGGTCGGAGGGGAACGGCATGCCATTGCCGATGATGCCCGCGTCTATTCGCCGCCCGAGTTCGTCTGCGATTTGGGCGTAGCGGGGGCGCGGGTCGTCTGGCATGCAGGTCACCTTACTGACCGATCTTGCAAGATTCGCATCACCTGTAAGGACACCACGCCACACCATCCCCTGTCTAGACACGCCAGCATAGTCATGTGTATGGTCGATGGCGTGACCCAAACGGCCAGCATCACGTTCATCCCCGACCCGGGGGAGTCGGTCTACACGACCGTGCCCAGCACCCCGGCGCCGGAGACAAGCGGCTGGGTTGACGGCGTCAACCTCTGGCTCGGCAACACCTTCCCCGCCTGGGTGTGGCCCCTCATGTGGCTCACCACCGCCGGCCTTCTCTTCGCATCCCTGCTCGTCGTACTCGGACGGCTCCGCAAAGCCCACCGCGCCAACCCGCCCGGAACCGGAGCGTCAACCAAGAAGCTCGGCGCCCTGTTCGGCGTCGCCGTCGGCTTCGCCATGCTCCTGTGGGCGGGCGTCCTCATCGGGTCCGGCAAGAACCTGATCGGCTGGGCGCGCGACACCCTCGAATGGCGTGACGGTTGGGACTGGCTGGTGCCGGCCACCCTCGACGGTGTCGCCATCGCCTTCGCCATCCTCATGTTCGCCGCAGTCCGAGCCGGACGGCCTGCCAACCGCGCCTACCGGGTGGTGTGGACCGCCACCATCGCCTCGGCCGCCATCGGGTTCTCCCACGAATACGACGGCACCACCAAGACGATGCTCGCCGCGATCTACCTGGGCCTGCTCGCTTTGGGTGCGATGGCGATCCTGCACGAACTGTTGGATCTGTTCCGCTCGCACACCGAGAAGAAGGCGGCCCGTGTCAGCCCGGTGTTCGGGCTGCGGTGGGTCACCTACACCCCCAACACGGTGTGCGCGTGGCTGGCGTGGCAGAACCACCCGCCGCGTCCGCTGTCCGCCCACCCCACCGACGAGCAGATCGTCTGGTACGGGTCGGTGCGCCACGCGGTCGCCCACCTGGAAACGGTGCGGCGCGCGAAGCGCATCGCCCAGTTCCGCATCGACGAGCAGACCCGCACGACCGGCGCTCCGGTGTGGCTGGTGAAGGTTCCCGCCGTTCGCAAGCTCACCGCCACCGTCACCGTCCAGCAGGCGGAGATGGCGGAGATGTCCGCGCGCCTCGACAAGGTGGCCGCCGACTTCACTGCGGAGAAGGCCCGCGCCGACGCGGCGGTGCAGCGCGCGGAGGAGCAGGCCCGCAACGCCGCCCGCGCCCTCGCGGAGAAAGCCACCGCCGAAGGTAAGGCCGCCGACGCGCTCCGGCAGGCGGAGAAGTCCCGCACCGACGCCGCCGCGACCGTGCACCGCACCGAGAGCATCGCCGACCGCCGAGTCACCGCAGCCCAGGCGGAGCTGGCGCACAGCGCCGCCCGGCTCGACCAGATCGAGCGGCAGTGGATCGCGGCGAAGCAGGAAGCCGCGGTTCTCGCCCGGCAGCTCACCGACGCGCAGTCGGAGACGCACACCGCCCGCCTCACCGCCGACCGTGCGGAGAAGACGGCGGCGGCTCTCCGGTCGGCTCTCACCGAGGCGGCGGAGAAGCACGCCGCTGAACTCACCGAAACCACGAACCGGCTTCGCACCGAGATGGCGGAGAACGAGGCTCGCATTCGCGCGGAGATGGGCACGGTGAACCTCACCGCCTACCGCGCCGGAGAGCGGAGGAAGCCCAGCACCGGGCAGCGGAGCAAGCCTTCGGAGAAGAACACCGCCCCGTCGAACGCGGCGCGGATGAGTGACGAAGAGGCAGTTCAGGCGTTGTTCTCCGCCGACATGGACCCCGACCGCGTCTGGAAGCAGGACGAGGTTCGTGGCGTCACCGGTGCGGGCTTCGGGCGCATTCCCCGCCTACTCAACGCTCTCGCGGAGTTTCACCGCACCGACGAGGCGGAGCGCCTGCGGAGTGCTGCGAGGCGATCGACGGCGGAGGGCACGGAGATGGCCGGAGGAAACGTGAGTGGAGAGGGGGCGGAGATTGCTCGACCTGTCGCACATGCCGGATGACGTTCACCGTGACGCGCTGGCCTACCTGCGGGCGTTGTGGCCCGAGTACCCGAAGACCCCACACCGACTGATCACCGAACCGGAGGAGGAAACCGATGAGCACCGAGACCCTGCCCGCCCGCACCACCCGGCCGACGATCGCCGTCCAGCTCGACGAGGCACCCGCTCCGTCGTCCGGTGAAGTGCTGGAACACGCCCATGTCCAGCGGCAGTACCGGGACTGGCGGCAGACCGGAACCAACCTGGCGCTCGCCGTCGCGGCACCCGCCGCCGCTGGCAGCGTCTTCCTGTTCGCCGCCGACCGGCACCTGCTGGTGGCGAAGGTGCTGACGGTCATCGCCGGGCTGCTCGCGCCGACCGCCCTCGCGCTGCACCGCGACTTCACCGCGTCGACCCGCCGCCTGTGGGTGTATGTGACCGACCCCGACACGCCCTGACCTGCGCAAACACTGAAGGAGACAGTCAGATGCCGAAGACGTACGAGCTGCGGGTGTTCCAGGGCCGCCGGGAGGTTGACACCCCCAACCGGCTCCGCGACGTCCTCGACCTGGACGACGCGCGGGGCACGAACGTGCGGCTCACCGGGCATCTGCTGGCTGCCGCCGAACGTGCCGGTCACGGCCGGGACCGGGCGCACCTGTTCCACCTGGACGTGCACGAGGTGCGCGGCGAGCGGGCCGAAGGTCGGGCGTTGTTCCAGTTCAGCGTGCCGGTGGTGGCGTGATGTCCGTCCGAGCGTTGAACCGCGCCGCCGACAACCGGGCCACCGCGAACACCTTGAAGATCGCGCGGGCGGTGTCGCCGTACGAGCGGCTGCGGCACGCCTTGGAGTGGGTGATGGCCGAAGCCCGAGCCATGAACCGGGACGACGTGCCCGCCCTCGCCGACCGCATCAGCGGGGTTGCCCGCGAGCTGAACGAAAGGAGCCGTCCGTGACTGAGAGTGTTGTGGCACTGCCACATGGCAGTGCATCACGGGGGGTTGACAGCCCGCGCGCGTCTGGGCGCGCGAGGGTCAACGAGAGTGTAACCCGCCGTGATCGGCTTCGGGCTGCGGGGGCGGTCCGTCCGGTCGCCGTGACCCGCCGGATCGGCCGGGTCATGTACCTGGACGCCGCCGATTCGTGGATTGTTCGCGAAGCCACGCCGTCGATCCGGCAGGTGTGGGCCACCGACTATGCCGCCCTGGCGAAGATCGACTACCTGCCGTTCCGGCTGTGGTGCCGGGGCTACCGGTATGCGGCGGTGTCGTCGGCGGCTGTCCTCGACGGCGTGAAGTGGATGCTGATCCACCCCGTCCGCGGACCCCTGTTCCTCACCGCCACCGGTGCCGGTGTGGGGGCGGTGGTGTGGGGGTGAGCGCCATCGGATCGTTCCTGCTGAACTTCCTGCACGACCTCAACACCCTGGCGACCATCGCCGGGGCCGCCGCAGGCACGTTCCTCACCACCACGAACGCCACCCGCCTACTGCGGTGGTACGTGGAGCGCGTCGAGAACAGCCCGTGGGTTGACCGCTGGCGGCTGCACGCCGTCCGCACCTTCTTCCGTCTCGCGGTGGGTGTGACCTGCCTTGTGGTGTTCGGCCCGAACGCGGTCGCGCTCGCCGCTGACATCCTCCACGACCTGACCACCGTCATCTGACCTCTCGAAAGGAGCAAGCCATGGAATTCGGAACCCGAGCAGGTGCGGTGGTCATCGCCGCCGCCCTGCTGTTCTGTGCTCTGCGTTTCCACAAGTCAAGCAACCCGAAGGGCAAGAAGATCGGCACGGCGTTCGCGTTCGTTGCCGGGCTGGCCACCCTCGCGGCGGTCGTCGGTGACTGGATGGGTGTTCTGTCGGACTTCTGGGCCAGCGTCATCGTGGCGTTGATGTTCATCGCCTTCGTTGTGCTCGTCGTCGACTGGGCGATGGACAAGCGGCCCGACAAGCCGGCGTTCTGGGCTGCGTACGCCCTGCCGACGTTGCTGGTGGTGGGGATCGTGCAGATCCCCGCCGTCGGTAACCAGATCGGTGACGGCGGTAAGCAGGTCGCCGACCAGATGTCGAAGGTCGGCGACAAGCCGGCCGGCAAGTCGGGGAAGTAGCCGATGATCTCGATGATGATCGGCGCGATGATCCTCGCCCTGTGGGTGAAGGTTGCCGCGGAGACTGCCGGCGACCTGGTGACCACGTTGCGGGCGTCGAAGGCCGGTGAGTGGTCGCTGATCGACAAGCAGCGTGACCGTAAGGCCGCCAAGGCGCAGTCCCGCCGGGAGGCCATGTCGAAGGCGTGGCAGTCGACCCGGGCGGCCCGGAACAGGAAGGCCGGCGGCACGGGCCAGTACCGGCCGGGTATGGCCGCCTACCTGGGCGACGTCTACCACGGGGTGTGGGAAGACCAGTTGGAGAAGCGGAAGGCGAAGCGCGCCAGCCGCCCGCAGGTCGGCCCGGATGGGAAGCGTCCCGCGCCGTCGCGGATGGACCGTGCGGTGGAGGGCAAGGTTGAGGCCCAGCGGACGAAGACCGGCTACACGGGTCGGATCAAGCAGGCAGGGCGGCTGCTGATCGACCCGGTGGGGGAGGGTCGGCAGCCGTCGGGGGTTATGCCACCACCGGCCAGCCCGCCGCCCGCTCCCGCCCCTGTCGCCGACGGTCCGCGTACCGCCTGCCAGGTGTGCGGGGACAGCCTCACCGAACGCGACGGCGTGTGGTCGCACCCGGCCGAGTCGACGTGCGAGACAGCCCGACGGCCCGACGGCGGCTACCACGTGCCGTGGCCGGTGAAGCAAGCCGCACCCGAGCTGTACCGGCTCAACCGGGCCGAGGGGCGCAGCGGCGCACTGGGGGAGACGCAGACCGCCCGGGACCTGCGGGGCATGTTCGGGGACCGGTACCCGCAGCACGTGTACGAGCAGGCCGCCGCTGACGCCACCCACACCCCGGCGCCGGAAGGCGGCTGGATGCCGGACCACGACAAGGTGACCCAGGTCGCCCTAGACGCGCTCGCCGACGCCGACCCGGACGGGCACCGCCGGCCGAAGAACCTGGACGACGCGGAAGCGGCGATCGCCCGGATGTTCCCGCGACTCCACCCGGAGGTCATCGCCGAGGCGATGGCCCTCGCCGACAAGGTGCACGGCTGCAACTCGTGCGGCCGGCGGCGCGGGGCAAAGCCGCCGTGTGTGCACCAGCAGGCCGCCGAGAACCGGCTGCGTGAGGCGCGGGCCCGCATGGCCACCACGAACGTTGCAGGCCGGATGTCCGCCGACATGGCCGAACAGCGCAAGCAGCACGGTGCGTGCTCCCGATGCGGAGACGAACCCAACCTGCCCGGCCGAACCGTCGGCGCCGCCTGCGCCCACATCCTCGACCAGCTCGGCACCGCCGCCGAAGCCGAGTGGGCCCGCCTTGACCCGAACCACACCGGTGACTCCCGGCAGGTCGGGCGGGCCGTGTTCGACGCCCTGGCCGCGAACAACACCCACGGGTGGACCCGCGCCGAGATCCAGAACGCGGTCAAGTACTACAAGCACCGCCCGGCTGACCACCTCACCACTGGAACCGAATCAAGCAACGGAGGAACCACCATGAACACAGGAACTGCCGACCTGGTCGACTACAACACTGCCGTCGCCGAACACGAGCGCGCCCTCGAAACCCTGCGGGAGCAGCACGCGCAGGCTGTCGCGTTCGAGCAGCACGCCGCCGGGCTGCTCGCCGCCGTGGAGGCGATGGACGCCAACCGCAGCGAGGTCGCTACCGCGCTCGCCCCCCTGTCGGAGGGCATGGAGGGCAGCCGGTTCGGGGCCGACGCCACGCAGGGTTCGGCTGAGGCGGTATCCGCTCTGACGGCCGGGTCGATCGCTGAGGTGCAGGAGAACATCGAGGCCGCCGTACTGCGCAACGAGCAGTGGAAGGCGGAATTGGCGGAGTCGATCGAGGGCGTGCAGGGGTCGTTGCAGCACGTCAAGTCGCAGTTCGGGGAGCTGGCGGCTGGGGTGCAGGAGACGGGCATCGACGGGCGGGCGTTGGAGGAGCACTGAACTTCCGACGCCACCGGTGCGGGCTGGGCTACGTGCCCGGCCCGTGCCGTGAACGCCGGAGGTTCGGCCTGTGAGGGGAGATGACGACCATGACGTTGAAGACTGAGATGAGGCCGACTCCGCTGCCGCGCCGGGAGTGGAGGGGTAAGGGCCCGCGTCCGCCGGAGGGTGCGGACGGGTGGTCGACGCTGTGGCTGGACGCCAGCGGGATGCCGCAGCACAGCCCGTATCCGGTGCCGGTGGACGAGGACAATCGGCGCACAGCACATGAGCGGTTCGCCTGCTCCCGAGGCAAGATCGAGATTGAGGTTGAGGTAGACGGCAAGCCCGTCAAGCAGGTTGTGGCGTGCGACCAGACGATGTGGCTGTTGCCCGGCGAGAAGACCCGTTTCTGCCCCGACCACGGCTGTGAGATGAGCGCCGAGGCGACTTCCGCGAAGACGTCCGGATTGCCGTGGGGCAAGGTGTGGGACGTCGCCGATGAGCGCGTTCGGGTCGCCGCGGTGACCGCCGCCGCCGGTGTGGTCGGTGCGGTGGATGATGTCGCGGATCTGCCGTGGTGGGGTGACGCCGCAGAGTTCGCGGCGATGCCTGCCGTGGTGTGGTCGTCGTGGTGGCTGACCCGCTGGTGGTTGACGCGTGCGGAGGCGAAGAAGCCCGGCTTCGACCCTGACGATCAGGTGGCGGGAGCCCGCCGCCGTCGGAAGATCGCACGTCGTGCCCGTATCGCCGCCTACGCGGCCGGTGCCGCTGTCGGTTGGGAGCGCATCGCCGACCTGGCCGACTGGACCACCACGTCCGGTCGGGCCGTCGTCGGCATGGCCGCGCTCGCAGGACTGGGTGTGGTGTGCTCCCGCCCCTACCGGGCGTACGTGGACGGCCACCGCAAGACCACGCCCGTTGTGGAGGACGCCCCCGCTGTGGAATCCGCGGCACCGAGCACCCCGCCGGGGATGCGCGCGGCAGCACGGTGGGTTGCCGACGATCCGAACGGGGCGGTGCCGAACACGATCCTGCTGCCCGAGTCGTACCGGCAGGTGGTCGGCGGGTGGGGCATCATCATCCGCGCCACCAAGCCCGGCGCGGTCGCCATCGACATGCTCACCGACCAGTCCGCGAAGGGACGCCTGCGGGTCATTGCCGGCACGTTCGGCGTCAACCGCAAGTACTTCAACTTCGTGGAGCAGGACGACCCCAACGATGTGCTGATGCTGGTGCAGCCGAACCCGCCGCTCGCTCAGGCGAAGGTGTGGGCGGGGCCCGAGTCGATCGACGTCGACAAGGGTGTCGCGTTGACCGGCTACTACATCGATGGCAGCCCCATGTTCGAGCCGTTCTACAGGTATGGGTGGGGTGCCCCGTCGAAGATCGTCACCGGCACCACCGGGTCGGGCAAGTCGGAGAACCTGCGCAAGCAGCTCGTCATCGAACGCTACTTCGCCTACGACGACCCGGGCACCGGGCAGAAGCGCGGCCTGTATGCGAGCTTCCTGCACGACTTCAAGCAGTTCGAGTCGTACGGGGAGTTCCGGCGGGCGGTGCACGCCGCCGGCTCCACCGTCGAAGACGCGTACATCATGAGGGACGCGCTCATCCGTGAGATGAACCGCCGCTACGACATGCTGGCCTCCCATCAGTGGGTCGACAAGAAGGGTCGGCAGCGTGAAGGCGGCATCTGTTGGGATCCGCGCGTTCACGGCCCGATCTTGTCGTGGACGATCGACGAGTTCCACGAGATCGCCAAGGACAAGGAGTTCATCGGCCCGCTGGAGTTGATGGCCCGCAAGCAGCGCGCCTGCGGTATCCGCATTGTCATCGGCACCCACATGGGCACCCTGGGCGACACGGGGTCGCGTGGCCTGCGGGACATGCTGGCCGGCGGGTACGCCCTGTTCGGACGGACCACTGACAGCCTGACGTCCGTTGTTACGGGTGGCACCCTGACGGCGGATCCGCGTCAGTTGCCGAAGCTGCCCGGCATGTGCTTGGTGGCCGATGGTGAGCAGCAGACGATGCACGCCCGGCAGTCGTACATTCCGTCGGACGAGGACGCCCCCGTCAACGTGTACGACCTGCTGTTCGACGACAACAACGAGCCCATCGGCTTCCCGGCGGTGTTGCCGCCGGAGACGTTGGAGGCGTTCGGCCCGGAGTGGGTGGCGTGGGCTGAGGCGGGCAAGCAGTTGGGTGGACGCCCTGCCGGCAATTGGGCGTCGGGTGCCACGGCTGAGGCGGTGCAGACGGCAACGGCCGGTGACGCGGATGTGAAAGGCGCGAAGGAGGCGGTGGCGTCGATCCTGCTTGCCAACGGCGGCCCGATGGATATTGACGCGATCGACGAGGCGTTGAAGCCGTTGCGTGCCCGGGGTGTGAAGTGCTCGACGTCGATGGCGCGGAAGGTGCTGCGGGAGTTGGTGGAGAAGGACAAGTTCGCGTTCAAGCCGAAGCACGGCTCCTACCAGATCGTGGAGCATGTGCAGGAGGATCTGCTTTCGCAGGCCGCCGAGGCTGCCGAGGACGCCGAGCAGTGACCGCGCAGCCTTCGATGCCGGGCACGGACCGCCGTGACTGCGCCCTGTACCGCTTCTGGGTGCGCCACCCGACCATGGGTCGAATCGTCCTCGGGTATGTGGGGGAGACGGTGCGGATGCCGTTCGTGCGGCTGATGGAGCACATCTACGACCAGCCGTGGTCGGACACGATCGTCCGGTGGGAAGTCGACTCGACCGTTTACGCGGGCAAGGCTGCCGTGTTGGCCGCGGAGAAAGCGGCGATCGAGTCGGAGCGCCCGCTGTACAACGTCGAGTGCAACATGGGGAACCCGCTGCGGATCAAGCCGTGGGAGGCGGTGGCGCAACGGCAGGCACGTGAGCCTGGCTGGCAGCCGCCGGTGCGGGGCGCGCGGGTTCCCCGCCAGCGTCGTACCGCCACGGCAGCGAGCACCCCCACGGCCGTCGCCGCCTGGGCTTGGGAGTGGACACCGGAGCGGATCAAGGTCGCGGCGTGGGCTGGCGGCTGGCTGGCGGTCACCTGCGTGGTGGGATGGCAGGCCGCCTCCGGGCCGGTCGCTACCAGTTGGGATGGGATCGCCTACGGCGCCGGCATCGCCACGAGCGCGGTTGGCCTGCTGCTGCCGGGGAAGCGGCGCCGCCGCCGCCGCAGGTCCCGCCGGTGACTGCCGTGGCGTGGTCGTGGCAGGTGCTGGACGGGCGCGGCGAGGTCCAGACGTTCGGCACCGTCGACATGTGGGGGACTGTCGACGAGCAGCGACGACTGGCCGGACGGTGGGCGGCCGACAAGATGGCGTTGCTGCTGTACGACGTGGAGCCGCGGTGGGAACGCCTCACAGGCTGGCGGGTGCGGGTGTGGTCCGACGTGCACCGTGCTGAGGTCGTGTCGGAGGCGGAGGAGTGGTTGTCGGTGCTGCGGGGTGGGCCGTTGGCGCGCATGTCGGACAGGGTGGAGTTGCTGCCTCGGGCTGCTGGGCGGCGCTAGCCTGCGGTTATGCACCCGCCGCACCCGTTGACGCCCGGCGTGACGGTAATCGTCACCCGGCACCTAGGCCCGTTCAAGCGGTGCGCGCGTGGGGGTTGGTCGACTTGGTGGACGCGGCACGGCAGTCGGCGACGCTTGACCGGCGGAGTCACTTGCATTTCCTAAAATAGGAAGCTAGGCTTTGGTTGTCAGGTCAGGGGAGCAGCCCCAGACCACACCGGAAGGAACCGGCCAATGCCCAACTTCGTCGCCGCCCTCACCAACGTCTCCGACTGTGTCGTCGGCGACTACTGCGACGTCAGCGTCATCACGTCCGAAGTCGTCGGCTACCGCGAAGACAGCGAAGGCAACGAGATCCCCGAGTACGGCATGACGGGCGACGTGGCCATGGAAGCGATCGAGACCAACGTTCGCACCGACGGCGACATCGGCGACGCCCTCACCGAGGCCGACGCCATTCTCCGTAACGCCGGCTGGGACCGGGTTGGCGAGTGGGAGCCCAGCCAGAACGCCTACTACGCCGACGTGCGGCGCTCCTGACCTACCCCATCACCCTCAGCGCGGCCCGGTGCGTCTGGGCCGCGCTGATGCGCAAGGAGGCACGCGGTGACCGAGTACACCGACCCAACCGATATGCCCGAGGACGAGCGCATGACTGACGCCGAGTTCCGGGTCGTCCGCGAGCACCTCGGCCTCACCGGCGATTGGCTTGCCGGCCACCTCGGCGTTTCCGCCCGCACCGTTCGCCACTGGGAGCAGGGTAAGTACCCGATCCCCGACGGCGTCCGGCTCGCCATGGAGGGACTGGAAGCGGAAACTGCGCAGTTCGTCACGGCAATCGTGGGAACGCTGCTCGCTAGCAACGAAACCGACCTGGTAGTGCTCACCTACCGAAGTGATGCCGACTATCGCGCCGCCCACCCCGATCTGGACTGGCCTGCGTCATGGCATCGGGCTGTTGTCGCCAGGGTGGCGCAAGAGGTGCCAGCCCTCTCGATCGCCTACGCGCCCGCCGCTGCGATGTCCGCGTCGAGAGAGGCCCGTGCCTGATCGCCAGGCCCCGGAAACGGTGAAAGCCCGGCGGGCAGGCCGGGCTTCCACAAACGACGCGTCGTTGCCACGATGGTAGCAGCCAGCAAAGGCGGCGAGTACCGTCAGTGAGACTGGTCGCGCTCGGGCAGGAGTAGCGACACAACACCCCTCGGGCAGGAGGGCACCATGGCACGCACCGACTACATAGGGCTCCGGGTCGCACGCTGGCGGGACATCGCCGGCCTCACCCAAGAACAGTTGGCCGAACGGGTCGGCTATTCGAACGCCTACATCTCGATGATCGAGAACGGGCAGCGGATCGTCACCAAACGATCCCTGCTAATCGCTCTCGCCACCGCCCTCGGAGTGTCCGTGAACGACCTCACCGGCCAGCCGGAACGCCCACGCTCCCGCGACGACCTGGCCGTGTATTCGGCGGTGCCGTTGTTGCGGGGAGCGTTGGACGACGACCCGGACAGTGCGGACCCGGTCAACGTCGACCAGCTCACCGCCGACGTGGACCGGGCGATGCGAGCCCGCATGATGTGTGACTATCCGACGCTCGCCCGCATCCTCCCCGGGGTGCTCGCCGAGTCGCGGCGACTCTCCGACGGCGGCGACCCGACCGGGCTGGCCCTGTTTGTGCGGGCCGCCGTGTGCGGCGCCCTGGCGATCAAGCCGTTCGGCTATGTGGATTTGGCCGCTCGCTTGTCGGAGCGCGCCGAACATGCCGCGCGCATGCTGGAACGGCCCGCCGAGCTGGCGGCAGCCCGGTTCGCCGCCGCGCAAACCGCCCTCGCCTCGGGCACCGTGGGCGGGCAGCACCGGTCGCTGCGCACCGCGTCCGCCGCCGCCGTTGAGGTGGGCGACAGCGGCGGCGATGACACCACCGCCTGGTACGGGATGCTGCACCTGCACGCAGCCCTGTCGGCGGCGTCCATCGGAAGGGTAGGGGATGTCGCCACCCACCTTGGGGAGGCACGTGCGGCAGCGGGCCGGGTTGCCTCGGATCCGTGGCGGATGGAGTTCACACCCGCGAATGTGGGCGTGTGGCAGGTGGGTGTGGCGGTGGAGAACGGGGAGCCGGAGCGGGCACCCGAGCATGCCCGCCATGTGGACCGCAGCCAGTTGCGCACCGCGAACCGGCTCGTTCGCCTGCACATCGACGCCGGCCGGGGGCACTATGCCGCTGGTGACCATGACCGGGCGGTGCGCCAGTTCCTGGCCGCCGATGAGGTGTCCGCGCCTGAGCTGCGGTCGCGTACGACGGTGCGAGAGATCGTCGCCCAGTTGGTGCGTGACGCCCGCCGGGGCGGGTCGGATGAGCTGCGGGATCTGGCGGTGCGTGTGGGTGTAGACCCGCTCGACCCGGACCACGCCCTGACCTGAGTTAACAGGCTGTGAAGCTACTTGTACTGACATGTTCGTAGGGTCGGAGGGGAAAGGCGCAGCCGCCCGCAGACGGGACGTCGAGGGTGGTTGTAGCCGACCCGAGGTGTGGCGGCCGGGGCAGTCCCCCAGCCTGACCGGCCGCCACCCCCACCCAGCAGGGGGCGTGTCGTGGACATGTGGCGGATGCACAACGGGCGCATAGTGCGCGGCAGCAGTCCGGCGCCGAGAGGCGCAGGCACGAACGCCCGCTTGGACGCCGATCACCTGTTCGCGTCCGGCACGGCGTGGGTTGCCCGCAACCGCGGCCACCGCTACCCGAGGCGGCTGCGGTGATCGTTGAAGCGGACGTGCCGCGCGGCACCCGGCTGATTCTGCTCTCCCACGAGTTCGAGCCCAACCCGACGAACCGGGATGAGGTGGTGTGGGCGGTGGCGGTGCATCGGGAAGCCGACGGGATGGCGACGTTGCGCGGCCATGTGTGCGGCCCGGACGGGGAGTGCGCCGCCGGCTGGTGTTTCGAGGCGCAGGTGACGGTGGCGTCGATCCGCGCGAACCTTGACGGCGCCCGGTGACCGCGCCGACACCCGAGCAGGTGGCCCGCTGGTGGCGGATCCTCGACGAGCATCAACCGCGGTACGGCAGGTGTCCCATCTGCGGCACCCGTAGGTGTTGGGTGCGGGCGGGTGCGCTGGCTGACCTGATCGCCAACGACGTGTACTACCTCGGCGCGTTCAACTCCACCCCCGTGGATACGTCCGGCGGCAACCCGACCGTCGGCGAAGTTGAGGGAGCACGGTCGTGAAACAACCTAAGGGTGTGTGGTTCAAGTCCAGCAAGTCCGGGCCGAACTGCGACAACTGCGTGGAGGTCCGTGACGGCCAGGTGGTCGACGTGCGGGACACGAAAGACCGTCAGGGTCCGATGCTGACGTTCTCGCCGGCCTCGTTCGCTGTGTTCGCGGAGGCTGTCGCTGGCGGACAGTTCGCCCGCTGAGCGATACTCCACCCGACGGAACCGGCCCGAACTCTCCCCCGTTGAGTCCGGGCCGGTTCTGTTTGTGCAGGTCACGGGTATATAGCAGTCGTGGATCGTGAGCATTGGCGGGCGCTCGCGGCACGGCACGGACGCTGCGACGCAGAACCTCGCCGATGCCGCGACTGCTGGGCGGCTTGGCCCTGCCACTACCGGCTGCGCGCCGACAATGAACTCGGGGACCAGTCGCAGGCCGGCAGGTTCAGCGGCCGTTGACCCTCCGCCGCTGGCTGGCGTTGCGCAGGATCACATCCTCAGCCAGACGCTCCACACCTCGCGCCCGCTCCGCCTCCACCTCGGCTGCCCGGCGTGCGCTCGGAGGCTTGCAGGCTTCCCACATCGCGGCCAGGAAGTCACGCCAGATACCACGTGTCATCGTGGACCTCCCAACGGTTACTTGCCTGCCTGCAACGATAGTTGCGTACACGTGCGACTTTCAGTTCCGCAGGTCGATGCTGTCCGTACGGCCCCACCCTTTGACCGCCCCGCTCGACCAACACAGAAAGAGGCCGCCCCAGCTTGTCCTGCCCGCGCGGCGGCGGGGCATACGGACAAGCTGGGGCGGCCAGTCGGTGCCGCCGCTGGGGAGTAGATGCGGCACCAGATCGTGGGGCGGAAGGTCAGACGCGGTCCGGCCAATGCCAACTGCCACCTGCGTCAGGGTGGTCGATGTCCTGGCAACCAGACCCCTCCTTGCATCCGCCACCGTCGGCCAGCGGGTGGAAGAACAGGCCGGTCGGGTTGGCGACCATCAGGCCCACACGGTTGAGGTCGGCGTTTGCGCCATTCGGGTCGTCAACCTCGGTGATCGTGGCGGCACGGCAGCGCTTCGGGAACCTGCCGTCCGCGCTTCCACGCGCAACGTAGTGGACCATCCGGCCCACGCTCGGCTGCTGCATCAGACCAGCCGCTCCGTGGTGGTGCCGTCAATGACCTTGCTGCGAACCACGCCGCCCTGGATCGCCGCCTGCTGCATCCGGGTTTCCTTAAGCAGGCCGACGTAGAAGACGACGGCGAGGCCAAAGTTCACCAGCGTCGCGTAGGCGGCGTCCGCGAAGTTGAACGCCACGTGCGCGTCGAGCGCGAGAAGCCACGCTTCGAGGAACGTCTTCACCGCCGCCACCGCGTACAGGACGAGGCCCTTGCGGAACGCCGACCATGTGGTGCGCATGAACAGGGCGGCGATGATCGGCAGCAGGAACGTGAGCGCCAGCGACAGAACGCCCGCCAGGGTGGGGGCGAACAGGTAGGTGGGCAGTTCGGGCAGGATGACAGAGTCCATGACCCCTCCTCAGGGTTCGGGTGTGATCTCGATGAGGGCACTGCGCGGCCCCGGATAGTGCTCGTTCGCCCAGCCCTGCGGTTGGATCTGAAAGTCGATCGGCAGGCCGGTCATCTGCTGGCCGAGCGTGGCGAACGCGAGGGTGACCGCGCCGAGCTTCGGGTTGGTCTCGCTGCTGGCGTTCTTGCCGAACAGGACGGCGAACTCGTCGTCCGGCAGGATCAGCCGCACGTCAACGTCACGCCACTGCTTCGAGTTCAGCGACGATCCGACCTGGTAGGGGACGTGGCCGAAGTAGTCGCGGACGATCACGCCGAACTTCGTCAGCCAGATCCCGGCCGGCATGCCCGTGCTCATGAAGCCCTCCGGGGATCTTGGATGTAAAGGAAACCGCCCGAACCTTTAAATCGGGTCGGCGGAATGAAAGCCGCCCTACGATCGGCGGCGTGGCAGACGACGGCGAGCGCGTAGACCCGTGGCTGCTCACCGGCCTGCGACGGCTACGCCGCTGGCAGCACGGGCACACCGCCGGATACGGAGCCCGGCATCTCACCCTCGGACAGATGGGCGACGGTCGGTGGCTGGTTGAAGACTCCGACACCGCGCGTGAATCCCGCGCCTACCTCAGCCGGGAGCGCGCAGAACGGCAACTAGCCGAACTGATGTGGGACGGCGACTGGCAGGAAGTGCCCGCCGTCATCGACGCCCGAGGGAGCGCCGACGGGTGGGTGCGGCGGGGCGGCGCGTGGATGCGCGACGATCCCGCCAGCTAGCAGGACTGCGACGGGGGAGGCGGCACCGGATTCTGCCGACGCGCCACATCGTTACGCGCCCGGATGGCGTTGTTCTCCACCCGCGCCGACGCCGACTCCGCGCGCACCTGGGCGACCTCCGTCCGCACCTTCAACAGGTCGCGGAACGCCGCCTGCGTGCCCGCCTCATCACTGCGGGCCATCGCCATCAACACACGATCCAAGGCGTCATCAGCGCGGGCCGCCGCCTCCCGATCCCGGTCGTTGATGCGCCGGTCCGCCTCATCAACCGCACGGTCCTCCGTTGCTGCCTGCGCTCTGGCGGCCGTCGACCGGGCCGAAGCGTCCGCGTACTGGGCGAGACACGAACTGACCCGGGCGTACCCGAACACGAGCGCCCCGATCAGCAGCGCATACACCACCATGCCGGCGGTGATGGCCCGCACCGACCCGGGAGTGCCCAGCCACCTCCACACCCGGCGGGGGGCGAGAGCTTCCGGCACCGTCATCGGGGATCTCCTTGCTGCCTCGTGGTGTGCAGGTAGGCGCGGCGTACAGCCCACCCGATCGCCCAGTAGACGCCTGCGCTGGCTGCGGCGAGCAGGACATAAACGGCCGGGGTCACGGCGCTGACTCCGAGGGTTGCGGCGGCTGCGGCGGCTGCGGCGGGGTGGGTTCCACGGGGCTACCTGTACCCGATCCTGGGCGTGTCCATGGCGTGTACAGCGCCGAATAGGGGGCGAGTGGGATGCCCCAGAACCAGAACGGGGGGAGGCTTTCGAGGACTTTCGCCCCGGAGAGGAACAGTTGGGTCACGGCCGCGCCCGCGTAGATCACCCAGATGGCCAAGACCAGCATCATGATCAGGTCGCGGACCTGCTCGGGCCGGCTGCGGGCGGTGGTCACGCGGGCCCCCGTATGAGTAGTTGGGCTAGTTACTCGGCGACCAGACGTCGGGCGAGTTCGTCGGCGACCTGCCGGGCGATGCTGGGTGGGATCGCGGCGGCGATCTTCTCCGGTGTTAGCGACGCCAACACGCCCTGCACGATGGCGTCTTCGTCGGTGAAGTCCTTCCCGGCGAGCCCCGTCAACAGGGTCTGCACGGCGGTGAGCTGCTTACCGAGCGCCGTCAGCGACGGGAACGTCTGCTGGTGGTCCTTGCCGAAGACCTCGTCGGTGCCGTTGGTCAGCCGGGTGTAGACCTGTCCGATCGGGTTCCGGCCGTCCAGCACCGTCAGGTTCTTGTGCACCGTGGCCAGCCAGTTGTGTTCCTCGGGGGTCATGTCGTCGTCCTCCGTCGGGAGTCCCAGCGCGATCGAAAGGATGCGCTCCATCAGGGCTTTGTTCCGGCAATGCCGGCGGTCAATCGTCAGGTGCCAATGCCAGAGGTGACTACTGTCGGAACTGGCCGCCCGGTCGGCGACGTTGTCCCACCCGTCGACGATCCGGTCGCCGTCGACGTTGCCGTAGAACTCGCGGACCTCGTCCAGCCGTCCGGCCTTCATCGCCGCCAACAGCCGCTTGCACTGGGCGATCATCTGCATGTCGGAGCCGGGCGTGAAGTCCAGGCCGGCGACGTGCCGCTTCTGCTCGGCCGTCAACCCCGACTGCACGGTGTAGGTGCGGCTGGTGCAGTACCGCGACCGCTCGATCCACTCCTGCGAACGGTGGGCGCCGCGCAGATGCGCGTTGTCGCCCTTCGACCCGAACGCCGTGCGGGGCCGGTTCGTGCGGCGGCACAGTTCGTCACCCAACCAGTCGATCTCGTCGGTGACGATCTCCCGCGTCCAATACGACTCGGCCTGCAACTGGGCGTACGTGGCCATTGGCGGTGCCTCCTTAGAGCGGGATCACCAGCACGGACAGGTTGGTGTGCACGTTGTCTAGGCGGATGTCGCCGGTGCTGCCGGTGGGGTACACCCGCTGGGCCTGAAGCTTGAACACGTGGTTGCCGGAGCCGGACAGCAGGCCGGAGGTTTGCTGGCTCTTACCGCCACGCGGCGATCCGCTGGCCGCAGCCACGTTGCCGGGGTTCCAGATCGCCTGGGCGGTCTGGGCGACGGTGTCGACAACAAGCTGACAGATGGCGGTGATGTTGCCGGCGGTCATCAGTTGACCCGCCATCGTCCACGACGCGAAGTACACAGCGGCCGACGTCGGAACGTTGATCGTCACCGTGGTACCGGCCAGGTCCGTCTGGGTGTTCGTCAACGTGTACAGCGACGACAGCGCGCCGTTGCCGACCAGTGGGCGGCGGACCAGCATGGCGGCGTCGACCGCTTCGGCGAGCTGCTGACCGAGCAGCGGCCCGTTGGGCGCGTCGCTGTCGGTCTGGTAGGGGAACGCGAAGTTCGCGGTGGTGCCGGGCATGCGCGCCTCCTGAGACGGGTGGTGGGGGTGGGCTACCGTCGACCCCGAGGCGATCCCGGGGGGTGACAGTGAGGCGAGTCGTTGCGATGGGCGTGATAGCCGCACTGCTTGCGGCTGCTGCCGCCGCCGCCTGGCTGAATGTGCTCGCCGGACAACCCGCCGACGCCGCCGAGCAGGCCGTATACAAGCCGCCGGCCGTGGAGATCGACCAAGGGGTCGGCGTCACGCACGCGCAGGTGGCGGCCGAAATAGGGCGGATCGTCAACGACCGCCGTGCCTGGCACGCCGACTTCGATCAGTGGACGCTGCGGATCGTTGAGCCGGGCATCGGCGGCACGCAGGGCCTCGGCGGGCACATCGGCATGGCCTACCGAGACGACCACCTGGCCTTGATCACCGAGGACGCGTGGATGACCCTCGGCCCGAGGTTCGCGAAGGTCGGCGGCACCCTCACCGACCAGCGGGCCTGGATCGTGCTACACGAACTGGGGCACCTACTCGGCCACGCCCACCAGGAATGCCCCGGATCAGGGCCGGCGCCGGTCATGCGAGCCATCAACTACCAGCTCGGCGGGTGCGCCTACAACGTGTGGCCGAACCCTTAGAGCGCGAACACGGCTATTTCCCGCTCGCGGAACGACACCGTCGGGGTGCCCGAGCCGGTGACCGTGTACATCCGGTACTTCATGGTGAACGTGTTCGAGCCCGGGGTAAGGCCGGTGAACAGGTGATGCTTCGACGCGGTGAACGTTTCCGCCTCGTTGACCGGGTTAACGTCATGCCCGACGCCCCACTGCGGGCTGGCGCTGATTACCGTCGCACCGGATACGGCGACGGATGCGTACGCGCCGAGGCCGTCCGGAACCGAGCCAGCCCACGCTGTCTCCACACCGAACATGACCAGGGCTTTGCCGCTGCTGCTGATGTTGACCGTCACGGACGGTCCGGCGCTGACACCGGCGAGGTCGGTGTACACAGGGGTCGGTGCGGTGAGGGTTCCGGTCGAGTTGTCGACGGCGGCGACGATCCGGGAGGACACCAGGCGCAGGGCGGATGCGGCTTCGGGGGTGCCGGGGATGGTGAGCCTGCCGAGGACCGCCCACGAGCCGACGGCGCTGCCTGCGGCGAGGATGCTCACCACGTCGCCGGCCGCCAGCTGGGCGGCTTCGTTGGTGTTGAGGACGGGCAGGTTGTCGACGAGCACGCCAGACACCTCGACCGTGTTCTCCGCTGTGGTCTGGTTCCAGGCGCGGACGATGCCTTGCCGTAGTGCCAGTCCCGTGGTGGGTTGCGGGGCGAGAACCGGGGTCAGGTCGTCGGAGCCGTAGGAAGCCACGCCTACACCTCCCCAAGAAGTACGGCGGCCTGTTCGCGGGTTGACGCCGTGAGGGCGTCGGCGACTGTCAGGGGGATGCTCAGGCGGTCGATGACGTGCAGTTCCGACCGGCCCGGGTAGGTGACGCGGATCGGGTCGTCGGGCTCCAACGCGGGGTTGGGGACGGCCGTCAGATCAACGCTGTAGGGCAAGCCGACCATCCGCGCCAAGGTGGTTGCGGCGGCGGCGCGGGCGCGGGAGACGCTGGTCAGCAGCGGCGAGTTGTAGAAGTAGGGCACCTTCCCGAACGGGCCGCCCCAATAGGTGGGGGACAGGGGGTTGGTGTCGACGACAACAGCACGGGCCGGGTAGGCGGTGTCCGCCCCTTCCCCGGTGGCCACGACGGCGTTGTATGCGCCCTCACGGGTGAGACGCCGGCCCATCTCAACGAGCACCCCGCTGGCCCCGTGGTTGACCTCCCACACGGGGCGGCTGGCGGGGGTGGAGGTACGAATCACGAGGACGCCCCGGTGATCCCACCACCACGTTTTGCCCGCACTGGTGACGACCTCGTTGCAGACGGCGTAGCGGTCTTCCTCGGCGATGACCTGCCTGCCGATCTGATCATCGCGGGCGGCCACGTCGTCCCATTCGATGCTCGCCCACGGGTAGATCTCGGCCACGAGGGCGGTGAGCAGCGCCCCCCGAGTGGTGGCGGCGGGGAAAGGGCGCGGTGCTGTCAGGCGGCCGTCGACGATGCCGGACATGCGGTCACGGGCCGAGATCCGAATGGGTCCTGACGGGGCGTCGTCCTGTTCGGCGGTGTTGATGCGGTGGTATCCCAACGACACCCATTCGGTGGTGCCGTTGCCGAAGGCGATGCCGCGGCGAACGAACACTTCGTTGCCGTAGGGGGCGAGCAGGGAACCCGACCCGGTGGGCCACATGCCGGTGCCGTCGGTGGTGAGTTCGAGGGTGGAGCGAACGTCGGCGGTGCCGTCGAGCTGCACGTCGCCGTCGAGGATGGTGATGGTGGTGCCGTTGGGGTCGACGCCTGTCTGCCCGGGGGTGACGATTCGGGCTTCGAACACGGCCCGGTGGCTGCCCCGGACGGTGCGCAGGAACGCGTCGGTGACCGGGCGCACGGGTACCTCCCCGTACGATCAGTGACGTGACCGATGTCAGCTCGCCGAACCGGCCGACCCGATACGTGGTCGCCGGGGACGTGGTCCGCGAGGCGCACGCCTGCGAGTTCATTGCCGTCGAAACGGCTGAGTCCGTGCTCTACAGGTGCCAGAAGACTTTCGGCGACGGAACAGCGTGCGGATCGATCTCCGACTACTGGCCGGTGGAGGCCACCAGCTTTCGCGTGTATCGGTTGGCCAACGCGCTGGCTTGAACTACTGGACGGCTCTAGCTGACGATCACCTCAGTGCCGTCGCCGATGAGTTCTTGCAGATCCGCCCACGTCGGGTGCGCGGCCAAAACCTCAGCCCACGTCGCGTAAGCATTCAACACCGACTGCCAGGTTGAGGTGGTGCCCACAACGTCCGGGCCAGGTGCCGCGACCTCCGTCAACGGCAGCGAGAACACCCGCCATTCCAGCTCGGCCGTCGGCGGTGTCGCTTCCCGGCTGTCACCGACCAGAACATACCCGCTCGGCACCGCCGAGATCCGGCCCGCGTTAGGCGGCACCTGCACCAGCAGCACGTCACCCGAGGCGAGCAGCAAGTCCAGGCCGGAACGCTCCTTATCGCTGTACGTGTTGACGTCCAACGTCCACTGCCGGGAACCCCGCACATCGGTGACGGCCACCGGCAGCGATCGGCCTTTCACGTCGAACACGCCAGCCCGGGACCGGCGGCCGACGTCCGAGTAGTCCCGCACCACTACCTGCCGGTTCAGGAACGGCCGGGCCAGCGACTTCAACCAAACCCCAGCGGGCGGCGGCACAATCGACCCCGAGAACAGGTTGCCCACCCGGTAGTAGTTCACCGTGTCAGGCGTGAACTCGTAGTCGTCCAAGCGCAGCACGCCAGCGTCGGGCACCATCTCGAACCCGCCGCGCACAGTCGTCCACCGGTTCTGGTCCGTGGACCGCTGCACCGTCAACGTCGGGATCACCGTCAGGCCGTCGTACTGCACCGCCACCGGCAGCGTGTTCGTGTTCCCCGGCGGCAGCAGCGACGCCACCGTCACCGCACCCGACGGATGCGACGCGTCGGTGACCTCGACCTGCCAGTTCAGTGGCGGGGTCAGCCCATCGCGCCACACCTTCGCCCGCAACTGCGACCCGCGGGTCTGGACGTCGAACACGAGGGCGGTGCCTGGCACGTGGGTCTGCCCCGTCGCCGCCGCCTGCAACGTGCTCTCCACGCCGCCCAGAACGCGGATGAGCATCAGGTCGATCGCGCCGGAGGTTTGGATGTGCACCCGGGCCGCGTAGTAGTTCAGGGCGTCGACGAACCGGAAGTCAACCTGGTGGCGCAGGTACAGGCCGGTCGGGCTCACACTGACCTTCGCGAGCATCAGCAGGTCAAAGTCGGCGTAGTCCACGTCCAGGCGATCACGGAACAACGTGTTCAGGGCATTCACCGAATGCTGCGCGACGCTACCGGTGACCGAGTGCTGGGCGGCGGTGCCGTCGGTCACCGACCACACCTGGCCCGTGTCGGCGGTACCCCACCCGGCGGACACGGTGCGGCCGAAAGCGTCGGTGGCGCGCAGACCAGACAGGTTGATCCGCACCCGCGACAGGACCGGGTCGTACACCAGCGGGCCCGTCGTCGGCGGGGCCAGCGGAATACTGCCAGCGGGAATCGGCACAGCTCACCGCCTTCCGGTCACGTGAGCTGGGTCCAGCCGGTGTTGCCCGTGCCGGAGCCCTTCACCCACAACTGCCCATTCGACCCGTCCGTGCGCATGTACAGCGACCCCACCGGCGCCGTCACCACCGACTGCGGGCTGCCACTGCCCGACCGGATCGTCGGCGCGGACGCACCCGTCCCGACATAGATCATCCCGGCCAGGTGCGTACCACCGGCGTTGTCGATCCACCAAATCGGCACCAACCCGGCAGCGTCCGAGTACACGATCACCGAGTTCTCCCACTTGCCGGTGATCCGCACCGCCTGCTGCAACTGGTTCGCGCCCGAGGCGTTCGAGATCGTCACGCCGATGGTCTGCTTGCCCGTCGGCGCCGCGTTCGGCACCAGATCCACATGCAGGCCCTGAAGCGACGCCGCCACGTCCGCCTGAAGCCGGAAGTGCCCACCCCACAGATTGCCGCCCGCAGCACCCGACGGCGCGGTCACGTCGCCGATGAACAGCCCCGCCTCGCCCGGACCGCGGTGCACGATGCTCGCCCAGTGCGCGTCGATGTTCCCGTCGCCCGTCTTCGTGGCCGTGCCGCCGAACATCTTGCTGTACAGGATGCTCGGGGTGCTTGCGCCGGACGCGTCGTCCCAGCTGTCCACCGCGTACACCGAATCCCAGTAGCCGTACCGGTACGGCCGGCCCGGCTCCCACTGCGGATCCACCACGGCGAACGGGCCGTCGAAGCGGGCGTTGTTGTCCGCGTCGACCGGCCACACCGGGCCGTCCTCGCCGACGCGCACCCACACCCGGTCAGCGCCGTCGGGGAACCAAAACGGCGGCAACTGGCCGTAGCTGTCGGTGATGACCTGCGAGTTGAGGATCGCCCCACCCGGCGTGGAACTACCGTCGTAGGTGCGAATGTCCGCGAGGACCGTCCCGGCGGCGTTCGCGTACACCACTGCGGTCGCCTCCGCAGCCGGCGTGCCGTCCTCGAAGTGCTGCGCCTGGCGGGAGCCCGCATCCGGGCCAATCAGCCGAGCCATGCTCTACCTCCCCGCCCCGGCGCCCACACGCCGTTTCAAATCCCGGTCGCGGTCGCGGACAACCCGCACGATGCGGCCTTCCAACTGCTGGCCGTCGATCTCCACATAGACGTGGGTGTCGCCTTGGCTGACCTGCACCTGGCTACCGCCACCGGACTGCTGGTAGGGCTGCCCGGTGATCGCCGAGCGGGGCACCACGGCCATGCCGTGCCACTCCATGGCCCGCCGGCCGATGCTGATTGCCCGGTCCCGGTCGCCGACCTTCGGGATGAACGCCTCACCCTGCGTTTCGGGTTCGGCGATCATGTACCGGCCGGGGTTGCGGGGCGTGAACACGGCCGCTTCCCGCAGCAACCCTGTCGCCGCCTTCGCGTACGGGCCTTCGTGAACGCCGCCCCACCGGTCCCGGCGTATGGTGCCGCCGGGAACCTTCAGGTCGCCGCTGCTGGTCCACCGCACCGAACCCTCGACGTAGATTTTCTGATTCTTCAGTTCATCGATCTTCGCCTTGAGGACGGCGATGGCCGCTTTCGCCTCTTGGACGTCAGCCCTGAACGGAACCGTCTTGCTGGGCGGCACCGTCTTCACCACAAAGTTGAAGTCCTCCACTTGCTTCTTCGCCGCCGCAGCCCCCGGCGCCGACACTGCTGTCTGCTTCAGCGGTGGCATCTTCGCGAACGTGTCCAACAGCACGTCGATTTCGGTGTCTGTCAGGCCCGTCTGGTCGAGCACCTTTCGAAGCGCGTCAATGTGCCCGTCGTAGGCGGCGGTCGCGTCCTGGATCGACTGTGTCTCGTCGTACCGTTTCTGAGCGGCGTCGGCGGCGGCCTGCGCGGCCTTTCCGACAGCGATCCGGTTCTCGATAGCTGCCCGCGAGTTCCCGGAGACCGTGTCCTTGTTCCGCTTGAACGCCTCACGCACATCATCGATGGCGTCGATGGCGGACAGGGCGGCCTCGTCGGCGTCCAACTGGACGCCGTTGAGGGTTTGCCACGCCCGCGTGTACGACCCCATCGTGGTGAGGGCGTCTTCCATGCTGCCGTTGAGCAACTGCTGTTTCGCCCCGACCGACCCGGCGGCCATGTCGGCGTCCTTCAACGCCTGCTCGTAGGCGGGGAACAATTTGATCAGCTCGTCGGCGTTCATGCCCGACTCGGACAAGATCCGATTCCACGCCTCGAACGACGCCGTCTTGCCGGAGGTTTCCACCAGCCGGGCCAGCGACTCGTCCAGCGCCTTCACGTTCTCGGCTCCGCCGGTCCACGATCCGCCCCAGAACACCTCGTTCAGCTCACGCGCACCCGGCATGATCGACTCGATGGCGCGGCCCAACTTCGGGAACCACGAGTCCGACGCGGCGTTCACGTCCTGGCCCACGTCGCCCAGGTTGTCACCGAAAATGCGGGTGGCCTCGCCGGTGACCTTGCCGCTGACCGCGTACTCCTGCAACGCCTTCGTCAACCGCTCCACATCGGGCGCGGCAGCACGGAACTGGTCGAACACCACACCGGCTGCCTGCAAGGCGATGAACGCGCCAGCCGCCCGACCAGCCCACTTCGTGGTGGACTCCAACCCGCGCCCGGCCACAGCACCCGCCGGACCGAGCCCGCCGAGCTTGCCGCTGAACTTACCCACGGCGTCCTGCGCCCGACCAAACACCGTCACCACACGGCTACCCAGAATGGTCAGGGCGGCCCCGGCAAGGATCACCGCCTGCACCCCGTCCGGCAGGTGGCTGAACAGTTCGGCCAGCTCGCCGACCGTCTGCGCGCCCACCTTCAACACGTCGAAAAAGAGTTCCACGGCGGCGCGGGTACCCGGGTCAGCCAGGGTCTCACCGAGGGTTTCCCCGAGCACCAGCAGCACCTCAACGGTGCCCTTGATCGCCGCATTTCCGGTGGCGACGATGCCCTCCACCGAGCGCATGTCGTGCGCTTCGTCGTTGAACTTCGCCACCGCGTCAGCCATGTCCCGCAGCAGCATGGAGCCCTGCCGCATGCCGCCGATCCGCCCCACAAGGACGAACACCTCACGTGTCAGATCAAGCAGCGCGTCAGCCTGCTCGGCGGCGTCAGCGAAGAACGCCTCCAGGTTGCCGTTACGGGCCGACCGGTCCACCCACGCGTTGAAGTCGTCCACGTACTGCAACAGTGAGTCACCGAAGGCGTCCACAAACGGGGCGCTGCCCGTGAACAGGTGCGCGAGTGCCTGACCTGTCGCCGGGATCCGGGCATTCACCTTGTCGAAGAACCGGTCCGACGACGCCAGCGCCGCATCCAGGCCGGTCAGGAACCGCTTGTCCCGGCCCAGGCGCAGCACCTGCGTGAACGTGTCGTTCCACGTGTCACCGAACCGGATGACCTGCTTGCGGGCGAACGGCAACGCCACCTGCGCGGTGTCCCGCAACTCCGTGTTCAGGCCGGCGAATACCCGATCCTGGGCGAGCTGCTGCAACCCCACCAGTTGGGGCTTGATCCGGGCGATCTCGTCCACGAACAGTTTCGCGTTCTTCGACAGCTTGTCGTAGGCGGTGGCCGCTGCGGCGGCACCACCTGACGCGCCGCCGCCGGCCGCTGCTGCCGACTCCCGCGCGGCAGCCAACGCGTCGGTGGCGTCAATGACTGCTTCGGCGGCGTCCTGCTGCCGGCGCAGGGCGGACTGCACCTGCTCCGATCCTTCAACACCGGCTTTCGCCGCCGCCGACTGATCCTCGCGCAGATCCTTCGCCCGAACCGACACCTCCGTCATCGACTGAACGGCCTCGTCGTACGCCAACTCCGCCCGCCGCATGTCACCCTCAGGCACCAGGCCGGGCGATTCGGCGTTGACCTCCCGCAGGTGGTTCAGTTCGGCCTGCGCCTCTTCCAGCGACAGGGCAGCCTCACGCTCATCCAACGCGACCCGGCCGAGGGCGATGCGCATGTCCCGCAGTTCGCGGGTGGCTTCCCGGCGGGCCCGGTTCACATCCAGTTGGGCTAGCCGGGACTCACGCTGGGCATGAGCCAATCCACGTTCGGCGGAGGCGATAGCGCGTGCGTTCGCCGCGCTGTTGTCCCTACCACCGCCACCGCCGCCCCCACCCCCGCCGCCGCCACGGGCGGGAGGGTTGAACACCTCCCCGATCGCCGACCCGACACCCACCCCGCCGAGGGCGAGCGTGGCGAGCGATGCCGCAGCACCAGCGGCCAGACCGGGAATCGCGGCGAGACTCCCGCCGATCGCCGTCAAGACCGGCGGGACACCCTGCAACGCGGCCGAAGCGGCCGAAGCGCCGCCAGCAAGGATGAGGAACGCCCGGCCACCCGAAGACACCGACCCGAGAGAACCGGCGACACCGCGGCTTGCTGAAGAACCCAGCCGCCGCCCTTCGGAGGCGAACCGCCCGTCTGCCGAACGCAGCCGACCCAACGCGTCACGAGTGAAACTGTCACCGAACACCCGACCGCCAGCCTGCCCGGCTGCCGCGAACCGGCCCCGGGCCTTACGTAGCCTGCCGTCGGCCCCGCGCACCAGACCGTCACCGAGTCGCCGTCCGGCATCATCGCCCGCCCTGCCGAGGGCGCTGACCTCCGCCTGGGTGGCTTTGGCTTCGTCGCGCATGCGGCGGACCTCGGTCGCCCCGTCGCGCATGTCCCGCTTGAACTTGGCGAGTTCGGCGACGAACTGCACCGCGATCCGCCGCACCCCGCCACCCCCGCCCGATCAGATGGCGTTGCTGGGTTTCGGGGAGCCCCGGCGCACGCGCACCACCCTCGGGATGAGGGCGCGCTTGTCCTCCGGGTCAGGCTTGTGCAGGCGCATAGCCGTGGTGACCGCGCATTCGGCGGGAGTGATCGGCCAGTAGATCCACTGGGCGCGCGGGTTGTTGCGGTCGGCGTCCTTCGACTGGCACACCTCGGACGGGCCGCCGCAGTGGGGGCACACGTCAGCGTCATATTCGGCCAGCGCGAGCATCCACCCGCGCTGCTGCTCATCCCACGCCGACTCCACCCACTCCGTGGAGCGCACCATATTGCCGTCGGTGTCGTACTCGTATTCGGTGACCCGCTCGGGGGTCCACCCGTCGAATTCGCGCAGCGTGATGTGCTGCCGTCTCGCGGCACGTACCCGAGCTAGGAGGCCCGGGTCTGCCGTGAGACGGCGAACGAGTTTGGGACGTCAACCTTGCGGACGTTCAGGGCGAGCGCCGTGTTTTGCAACTGGGCGAACTGCCATTCCGTGATCCGCTCATCGAGCAGATCTGCCCACGTCTCATCGTCCAGGTCGTCGGGGCTGTACGTGCTGGCCCGGATCAGGGCGACCATGAACGTGTCGACGTTGTAGCCCAACTGCTGGTCTTCGTCGTTGTCCTTACGCGGCGGATGCTGCTTGATCAGCTCAGCCCACACCTTGCGGGACAGGGCGCGCATGCGGAACACGATGGTGTCGGCGCGCATCTGGTCCTGCACGGCGGTGATCTGCTCACCGATGGCCTTCACGGCAGCGTCACCGGCAAGGCGCTTGTCCTTCGCCGCCGCCATTTCGGCGTCCGCCAACTGGCGGTGCAGATCCTCCCACTCGGCTTGCAGGTCACCGCGCAGGCAGATGTCGACAGTGCGTTCGGGGAGTTTCGCCGCCGCCAGCCGGTCCTTCGTGCTCGGCGGTGGTGCCGCCTTGGTGGCTCTGGTCACGACAGTCCCTCCACCGCTCGCACGATCGCGTCCGGAAGTTCGGTCCGCACGGACTCGGGCATGAGTACCAAGCCCAGTACCGGACGGTTGTTCTCCCACGTGATGCGCAAACTGTCCGCTCTCACGGCAGCAGAGATGTCGACGCCGTTGACGATCAGGCGGTATTCACCGCGCTCGCCAAGGGGTGCAATCACGATATTTGACATGGTCAGCCCTTTTCGTTCAGCCCTTGGACATGGTTGAAGGCGGTGTGGGCTAAGGGCTGAAGAAAGCCCACACCGCCAGATCAGGGGAGTCGCGGGAGGGTTAGACGACGACGGCGTCTTGCACGACCGGGCCGGTGATGAACGGCTTCTGCGTCACCGTCAGCACCGAGTTCGACGTGCCCGGGTTCTTGCGCCGCCAGCCCATCTTCGCCGGGTAGACATCGACGATGTCCCCCGTGGCAACGGCCTGGTCGAACGGCACACCCACGCGAGCCACGAAGAAGCCCGTCGTCAGCCGCGTCAGGGCGAGGTACAGCTCGTTGTCCGCCGGGGAGTCCGGGTTGTGCACGTACGACACGTTCAGGCTGTGCTGAAGGCGTCCCGGCTGCTCGTACGTCGACACGGAGCACAGGCGCTCATCGGCGACAGTCTGCTCATCCGTTTCGGGCGACCAGCCCTCGGCGGTCAGGTAGCACGACGCGTCGATGACGGACCCGGAGGTCAGTTCGGCGACGGTTGGGTGTTCGGGGTCCGCGAGGACAGGCACCCACCAGACGGCCTGGTTACCGTCCGCAGGCACGCTCGCCGGCTGGGTCATTGCTGCTCCTTGCTGGTGTCAGCCGGCACATCCGCCGGGGTGCTGGGGGTCTTGCGCTGGCGGGTGGAGCGCTCACCACTGTTGGTCTGCTCCCCGTCGGGCACCTGACTGGTGTCGACCTCACCGCCGTCGGAGGTCGCATCCGGGCTGGGGGTCCGGGCTCGCCCGCCCTTCCCGACGAACGGTTTCGCCGGGCGCGGCCCCACCCGGGGGCCCTCGATGTCCGGCCACCGTTCCGGGTCGTTCACCGGCTCCACACCACGACGGCGGGCCAGCGCGCTGGCCTCGATATCGAAGGTGTGGCTCGTTTCGGTGTCGCGCACCCTGATCCACTTCGGCACGGCAGCCCCCTCAGCGCTTCGTCACGATGCGAGTCACGGTCGTCGTCGACGACCACGTCAGATGCGCCAGCCGATCCGCCGGATCCCGGTACACGTCCAGCAGTGGAATCGACCACAACTGGCCCGCCGGGATCGTGAACGCCTTGTCCGGCGCCGCCACCCCGTACGTGGTGTTGCCCGGAACGGCGATCGTCAGCGTGATCGACGACCCGGAGCCGTTGTTGACCAGCAGCGAATAGCCGGAACCGCACTTCGCGGTGTCACCGGAGGCTGCCGCAGCGAGCGCAAGGTTGACACCCTCGTAGGAGGGCGTTCGGACAGGAATCTCAGCCATCGGGGCTCCGTGATGAGTGCAGAGTGAACAGGGCGAACGTGAAGTACGGGGCGTGGCCGTCGGGGGTGCGTGCCTGCTCGTCCCGCTGTGGTTGTGGTGGCCCGGCGGCTTCCGGCTGCTGGGTGATCAGCGAGCAGCGTCGGCCCTCGATGACGGGTCGTCGGCGGTGCAACATGGCGGACGCCCGATCTAGGGCCGTGATCGCCTCGCGGGGATCACGGCCCACCGCCGTCAACTGGGTGGTGGTGGTGACCTCACCGCCGTACCCGTTCAACGTGACCGTCGGCCGGGTGGCGGGGGGTGGCCACAGGATCAGGTGCGGATACTCAAGCGGCCCGTCCACCTCGTCGACCTGGCCGATGAACAGCCGGTACGGGAGCGGTTCGAGTAGGCCCGCCAGCCCTTGGGTGTGCGCCCAGCCAACATCGGTGTCAGCCATCGAGAACCCGCCCGACGATCAGTTCAGCGCGGGCGTAAAATTCGGGCTCGACGGCGTTCGCAGCCCGATCCATAAACGGGTTCGGCGCTTGGCGGCTCGTCCCGTTATGCACCCAGGCGTCGTACCGGACATCAGGCCCGGTTTCGCCGGTGATCGTGTTCGCGCCCGACCCGCCGTCAAAGTCCTCAGTGATCGACGACTTCAGGCGGCCCGTGCGTACTGGCGCACCAGCCCGCCCCAACAGCCCGGTCCGCTTGGTCGCCCAATGCACCATGTCGTGGGCGTCACGGCCGAGTTTGTCGCCGCCGCCGTCCATGTCGTCGGCCAGTCGGTCAAAGTCGTCCACCGCTCACCCCCTCACCGGGTGGTGGGCTGCCTCAACTGGCAGGTCAGGTCCCGCTGCCACGAGATGGACGACCCGGACACGGCGGTCACCGACAGGCCACGGCCCACAAGGTCAGGGTTCGTGGCAGTCGCCGTCAGCGTCACCTGGTCGTTGGCCTGATACACCACCGAGCCCACGGGCAGAGTGATCCGCACGTCGGCCAGCGGGGTGGTGGTGTCGGCTACGACCGGCTGCCCGGCGGCCGACAGGTACTGGTAGCGGCACGGACCCTCGTACAGCAGCTCCGGCGGCGGGTACACGTTCTTGCCTGCCTGGTCGTCCCACAACGCCTGCTGCGCGGGCCGCTCCACCCGGCACTCGGCGGTGGCCTGCCGCTCCGCTACCGGCCGGTGATGCTCCTCGAACCTGGGGTGAATCAGTCGAGTGTTCGGTAGCGGCATGTCAGCACCGCCTGTCACAGGTACGAGTCGCCCCACAAGACGGGAGCCGGAAAAGCGTACAGAGGTAGCAGCCCCTGAGTGGGGTCGAGGCCGCCGTCGGATCGGTCCTTGGCTGCCTGCTCACGCAACGCTTTCGCCTGCGCTCGAAGTTCGGCGGCCACCGCCGGCCCGTCAGTGGACAAATCCTGCGTGCTGATCTTCTTCGAAATCAGCACCTCGGACCGGGCGATGACCTCCAGAGCCGCCGCAGCCGCCAGCTTGACCGTGCCACCCTCCAACGTCAGCAGACCGTCAAGCTGCTCATCGCTGAACAGTTGGTCCGCCGGCACCGTGGAGGTATCCGCGATCAGCAGCCGCAGCATGCCGATCGGCTGGGTGAGGTCATCGCCGGGGACAAGATCGTCACCGCCAGCGGGTATCGGCATGGGGCCGCCTCCTACCGGGTGAACCAGTTGGTGCCGTTGGTGTAAACCGCGGCCCGCGCATAGGCGGTGTTGAGGACGATGCTGGCCGCGCCGTCGATGGTGCCGGCGGTCGGCGTGACCGTGATCGTGCGGGTGCCGTCGCACAGCCCCGTCTCGTCCTTGACCGTGAACTCCTGCCCTGCCGGGAGGCTCGGCCCCTGCGCCGGGAGGGTCACCACCCGGGCGGCGGTCAGCGACGTGTACGCCACCACCGAGTCGGCCGTGGTGACCGTGGTGGGGGTGTCGGCGACCGCCCGGCGGCTGCGGGCGAACCCGCCCGCCGCTTGCAGGCGCAGATCGGTGTACACGCCGGTGACCGTGTTCGGGTTGAAGCTGTTCCCGGAGGTGGAGGCGATGCGCGGCAGGCTGATGATGGTCCGCAGGCAGAACGGCGGACCCACGGAGAAGATGTCGTTGTTGCTGCCGTTGTACGCCACGTTGATCGCGACGAGATGGCAGGGTGTGCCCGCTCCGGCGCCGGTCACCGAAATGTAGACGTTGCCGCGCGCCGTGTTGGAGCTGTTCAGGTCGATGCCCATGAGGGTCAGCGGCGACGAGTGGACGTGGCGCATGACGACGCCGTCTTCGGCGTTGAACGTGCGGACCTGCACGTCGGAGATCGTCGTTGACGGGCCGGCGGTGCCGCCGACTTGGAAGTCGTAGAACATGCCCGGGTTCTCGGACCTGATGCCGGTGATTTTCGCTTCCTGCGACACAACCCGGTACCGCTTGTAGTCGACGACGTTGGTGCTGAAGTCGCCGCCATGCATGGCGAGGAAGCCACCGTCGGCGTACACCCCAGCGAACGACTCGTATACCGACAGCCCGTACGCCCAGTGGTCGAGGATGTCCGCGCTCACCGAGTTGCCAACCGCCACACCTGCGCGGGCCGCACGGGACACCACGCACGCCGACACGGTCGACTGCGCGACGTCCAGGTCGGGGGAGCCGGGGTGGTCGGTGGCGATGCTGATGCCGTTGAGCATCCGCGCCGCCGACGCCGGCTGGATCCGCCCCGCCAGCGCGGCGTTGGTAAACGCGGTGGGGACTGGGTCGGCGATCGTCGCCGTGTACGTGACCACAGCATCCCCGGCGGTGTGCGTTGTCGCGGTCAGGTCGGGGCCGCGCCCACGGGACACCGTCAGGGTGGTGGTGGTGCCGCCAGCGGACACGTACATCCGCTCGGTGCCAACGCGGATGGTGAAGCCGCTGGACGGCGTACCCGACAGCGGCGCCGACAGAGTGATGGTGTTCGCGGTGGTCGTGGTGACATCCGCCGCGAGAGTGCCGGAGATGATGCCCACCGACTGGATCGCGGTCACCAACGGCTCCGGCAGGTTCAAGACGATACTGCCGCCGACGTCCCCGGCCGCGAACGCCGCCTGCGCCGAGTAGAGGGTGGTGCTGCCGGCCGTGCACGCGAGGTCGAACGCCCGCCGGTAGCTGCCGTTGCAGGACACGTTGAGGTGGTCGAACAGGAAGCCGTGCACCGAGCCGACGTCGCCGATGGTGGTGACGTGCACGGCGTGCTGGATCCGGGCCGTGCCGATCACCTGAAACGACAGATCCTGGATGCTGCCGAGGTTGCACGACTCCATGCGCAGCAGCTCGGTCGCGGTCGCCGTGCTCGTGCGGATCCGCGACCCGTTGCCGCCTCCCCGCAACGTGACGTTGATGCGGTTGCTGACCGTCAAAACCGCCCCGTTGACGTCCACCTGATTACACAGGTACGTGCCCGCAGGGAAGTAGATCGTTCCGCCGCCCACCTGGTTGCCCTGCGGTGCCTTCAACTCGGCGATGGCCGCCCGGATCGCGAGGGTGTCATCAACGATGCCGTTACCAACCGCCCCATAGTCTTTGACGTTGACCCAGTAGTCGCCTTTGCTGGCCTTACCGCCCAATGCGGACTCAACGTCGGCGACCCGCTGGGCTTGCACGTCAAGTCGTTGGTCGGCGTCGCAGAAAACGCGGTACAGGCCGCCCGGGTTGGCGTTCGTGCCGACCTGCACGTACACCCAGTCGTTGCCGACGCCGAGGTCCCACACCGCCGGCCACATGCTGTCGGCTTGAACGGTCAAGGTGTTCGTGCCCAAGGGCGGGCCGGGAACATCCGGGGTGTCAGGCAGGTAGTCGCCCAACTGGACCGGGTCGGTGCCGTCCGCGTCATACCAGAAACGGGCGATGCGACCGGACGCTTGGAACCTGCCGGTCGCCTGATCCCACACGGCGCGGGTGTTCGGGTCGGAGTAGCGGTACGGCACTGACCCTCCTGACGGGTGCTGCGGGGGCCAGGTCAGGCAGCCTGAATGGCGAGCAAAGGTCCCGGCCCGGTGGCGCTGGCCATGGTGAACGTGCCGGGGAGCGCGCCGGTCACACCTGACTGCGTCGCCATGCCATGCCCGAACGTGGCGGCGGCGGCCGTCGTGAAGTCGCGGTACTCGGAGACCGGGTACAGACCGATCATGGTGACGGTGTTCGCACCCTGCGCGGTGACCGACAACCAGATCGGAACACCCGTCGCCGCGCCCGCCGGCACCGTCAACGTGATCGGGAGGGACTTCGCGCCCGCCGAGTCGGCGGCGATCGTGCCCGCGTCCAGCAGCAGCGTGCCCGGCAGGCCGTTGTTGTCGGAGCGGACACCCATGCGCAGGTCCGTGGACGCGGCGACCGCACCCACGTAGCAGGCGATGGCCTGAAGTTGCAGGCCAGGCGGCAACCACAGTAGTTGCGCCCGCTCGACGCTGACCGTCGCCGACGCGGTGACTGTGGCACCTGGCACCGACCGCCACCGCCCCGACGCCAGAGGGCGGACAGCATTCGGCGGGGAAGGGTAGAAAGCGCGGGCGGATCCGGTCACCGCACACGCACCGACACTCGGGGGGTGCCGGCGGAGATGAGCCGCACCTCACTGTTGCCCGTCGTCTCGTCGGCGACTTCCAGACTGTTCACGGCCGCCGGCAGCAGGTGACAGTTCGTGCCACCCACGGTCGGGTTGATGCCGTCGGCGCGGAAGTACACCTCGGCAGCCCCGTCCACGTTCAACACCTCAACCGTTGACCCGTTGGTGGCGAAGGTGAGCGTGTTGACGGTGTTGGCGACAAGGGTCGCGTGCTGAACGAACGCCACAGCGGTCGCCTCCGATCGGGGGTGGGTCCGGCCGCCCGCGCCAAGGGTTCACGGGCGGCCGGAGTCCGAAGGGTCAGGACTGGCGGGACTTCGCGAGCTTGATCAGCTCGTCCTTGTCCTGCTTGACCAGGTCGTCGTAGTTGCCGCCCTGGGCGACGTGGTATTCCACCCACACGTCGTGGCCGTTCTGCGTCTTCGGCATCGACCCGTCCGTGGGCAGCTTCTCCCGCGCCGCGGCGCGGCGCGTCGCCACCTCGGGATCCTCGCCGGGCGGGTTCGCGGCCTTGTCGATGGCACCCTCTTCGGTGACCACGTCGGCGACCTGCTCGGACACGTCCGACTGCGGGCGCTCATCCTCGGCGGGCTTCTCGCCGCGCAGCACATCCGAGGTCACCGAATCCGCGCCCGAGCGCGGATCCTGCTCCACGGCCGCGTTCGGGGCCACCGACGTGTCGCCCTCTTCGGCGACGAACCCGCCGTCGAGGAGGAACTTCAACCGCTCCGGCTCCACGTCGTCGGGCAGGAACGCGCCCTTGTACAGCAGCACCTGCGACCGGACGCCCGTCGTGGACGTGGTGACGTGCGCGCACTCGGCCACTACCTGATAGCGCTTGGCCATGTCAGGTACCCGAAATCTTCCGACCGGCCAGCGGGTCGGTGACCACGGGGACGGTGATGCGCCGCGCCCACATGTGCCACACGTCGCGCTCGGCGACACGGCGGGTCTGCACCTGCACACCGTTCTCCGACGTCGCGTACCCGGGGTCGACCTCAGTCTCGTCGGCCATGCCGCCGAGGGCGTTGCTGTCGAGGACGTACACGTCGTCGGCCTGGCCGGGCATGTTCGCGATCGGAGTGGTGATGACCTTCAGGCCGGCGATCGTCTCGATCTCACCCCCGTAGACAGGGTTGTCGGACGTCTCCCGCTTGCGCAGGGTGGCGATCTTGTCGTCGGACACCATGTACGCGTACTTGGTGTTCGTCATCAGGACCGTGTCGGCCTTGTAGCCCATCTCCTGGCCGTCGACGGCAGCCTTCGCCAGTTCGAGGTCCCGCAGGATCGTCGCCGACGAGTTCCAGGCAGCACCGGCGGTGATCGGCGTCGAGTTGATGGCCGACGCGACGGCGGCGATGGCGAGGCGGTCGATCTTCTGCACGACCGTGTTGATGACGATCCGCAGCGCCCAGTCGAGCGCCGAACCCATCGGCACGGACCGCTTGATCCGCTCGTCGGTGAGTTCGGTGGCCTGACCCCACTTCGACACGTTCGCGAGGGCGGCGGTGCCGGACTGCGGGAGGGCGCGCGGGTACTCGGAGCCCGGCGACACGGCCGTGACGCTGCGGTTCGTGAACAGCGGCTGGTCGTTGATCTCGTAGCTGACCGCGCCACCGGAGGTGCGGTACTTGGCCAGCAGCAGCCGGTCGGCGATGAACTGGATGTTGTCGAGCTGGCGCAGTCGCCGCTGGATGACCGCCGGGTTGGCGAGCATCCGGTTGATGGTGATCAGGTCACCCGACAGGCTCGCGGGAGCCGGCGGGTACGTCTGGAGAGGCATCAGCCTGTCCCCTTTCGCCCTGCGTGTGGGCATGAAAAAACCCCGCACGCAGGGCGCCGGGGAGGTGAATTGAATTCCGGTTAGTCGCTTAGATGGCGAGCTGATATTGTCTAAACGTGCACCGGTCGTTCCGATATCGCTTTTATCCAGACGCAGCGCAGGCTGACTTGCTGGAGCGGACCTTCGGGTGTGCTCGGTACGTTTGGAACTGGGCGCTAGAGCGGCGGGTCGCCAAGTACCGCGAAGATGGCACCAGGCTCACTTACGTTGACCTGAATCGCCAACTGACGATCCTTAAAGCCGATCCAGCGCTTTCCTGGCTTCACGAGGTTTCGGCTGTCGCACTACAAGAATGTCTGCGTCATCAAGAAGGTGCCTTCAGGAATTTCTTCAGGCGCACCTCGCGATTCCCGCGCTTCAAGTCGAAGCGCAAGAGTCGGGACTCGGCCACGTTCACTAGGTCTGCTTTCCGCATCAAGGCCGGCGAGCTTTGGCTCGCCAAGATGGTTAAGCCGTTGGCGGTGGTGTGGTCGCGACCGCTCCCCGAGGCGGCAGACCCGACCACAGTCACAGTCACCCGTGACGCTGCCGGACGCTGGTTCGTGTCGGTCCTGCTCAACGACAACTCTGTAGGGCCACTTCCTGTAGAAACCGCCAGCGTCGGGCTCGATGTCGGTGTTACCAGTTTGGTAACTCTGTCGTCGGGCGAGAAGATAACCAACCCGAAGCCTGAGAGACAAGATCGGCGCAAGCTGGCAAGCGCCCAACGGTCCCTCAGACGTAAGCAAGCAGGGTCAGCGAACCGCGAGAAGGCACGTCTGCGTGTTGCTCGCATCCACGCCCGTATCGCCGACCGACGGCGCGATCACCTGCACAAGCTCACTACTCGTCTCGTCCGCGAGAACCAAACGGTCGTGATCGAGGACTTGGCAGTTCGTAACCTCTTGAAGAACCACAGTCTTGCCCGCGCGATATCCGACGCCTCTTGGCGGCAGATGCGAGTCATGCTTGAGTATAAAGCCGCATGGTACGGGCGAGAGCTGCTTGTTGTCGATCGTTGGTTCCCGTCATCCAAGTTGTGCTCGGCTTGCGGAGTGCTGACCGAGAAGATGCCGCTCGGATCGCGGTCGTGGACGTGCAGATGCGGCACCACACACGACCGCGACCACAACGCAGCCAAGAACATCCTCGCCGCTGGATTGGCGGAGAGGTTAAACGCCTGTGGAGGGACGGTGAGACCCGAACCGCGAAAGCGGGGACGGCGCGTCCCCGAGAAGCAGGAAGGCTCCCCTCATGGAGCCAAGATCAACACTCCATCCACGTGACGAGGGCCGTATCGGCGGCGGTGGTGAGGGCGATGCCGATGTTCCCGACACCGGCGGTCGCCGACGCGACGTTCCCGGACGCGGCCGAGTTCAGGCGGGCGGCAGCGGTGATCGCACCAGCAGCCACGGACACGTGCACCTGACCGCGGGCGTGGTAGGTGACGTTCGTACCGGACGCGGCGTCGAACGCGGCGATACCGACAACAGCGTTGGAGTCGGCGGTGGCGGTGGAGATGGTGCCGTTGCCGTTGACCATGACGGCCTTGCCGCCGACGATCGCGCCGGACGCGACACCGGTGATGACGTCACCGGGCATGTAGAGCGGGGCGTAGTCAGCCATGATCAGGCACCAGCCTTCTCGCCGAAGAAGTGGGCGTAGTCGGCGTCGAACGGGTCAACACCCTGGGCTTCGGTGTCGCCCGTGTAGCCGGACGCCGCCACGGGAACCGCCGTGTTCGGGGCGATCGACGCCAGGATCTCCGTGATGACCTCAGGCGCGCGGTCGTAGCGGGCCTCCCAGCCGTCGCGCTCGGCCGGCTTCAGCTTCCCGGCGCGAACAGCCGCGTCGAACAGGGCCGTCTTCGCATCGGCCGCCGCACTGGCGTGGATCTTCGCGAGTTCGCCGGACAGGCGCTCGATCTCGGTCTTCATCTCGTCGCGGGCCGCAGCCGACGCGGCGACCTGCTCGGCGCTGGGCTGCTGGTCGGCCTTCGACTTCAGCTCGACGAGCGCGGCCAGAACCGCGTTGTCGTCGGCGTCGTCCGCGAGGCCGAGCCGCGAGCGCACATCAGTGCTCAGAGTGGACACAGGGTCCTCTCCTTTCGGTTCGGTTGATGGTGCGGGCTCCGGCTCGGCGGCCGGGAGTTCGGGGGTCGGCTCCGTGGGGGCCGATTCGGTGGGCGCAGGCGCGGCCGGAACAGACGGTTCACCGGCGGGCACCTCCGGGTCGGGACGGGACTCGTCGCGGGAGGCGTACACGGCCACCGATGCGGCCACCGTGTCGGCGGGCACATAGTCCAGGGCCACCGGGACCGGCTCCCCGAACGTCACCTCGTCGCCGTTCACGGTCACCGGCACGCGGCGGGTGCTGCGGTCCGTCTCGTCCATGACGATCACGTCGGAGGCGCGGACCTGCACGATGTACTGCTGCACCGGCGCCGACTTGTTCCAGGCGGCGCGGATCCGGTCCGCGTCGGCGGGCTGAGGGTTGGGCATGGTGTCCTCTCCTGGCGTGTGCGCCGAGGCGGCGGTTTTGCGGTGGCGTCGGTCGCCCGGCCAGTAGCCGAAGTGCTCGTGGAACCACTCGGAGGCGATGCGCTTGGCCCGTTCGCTGCCGACGTGCTTGCGCAGGTGCCGGTACAGCGCCGTCCACGGGTGCGCGCTCGTGGCCCACTTCTTGAGTCCGGGTCCGGCCAGCCAATACCGCTTGAGGTTGTTGTCGTCCCCGTCGGCGGCGGCAACATCGGCGTCCGGGTCTTCGACGGGCTCGGGGTCGCCGATGAGTGGGATGTCGATGTGCTGGCCGGCGAACGCGATCCGCAGCCGGTCGAACGACACCGGGCCAACACGGTCCACTAGGTGGGCGAGCGTCGACAGGTCGTCGGTGTACGTCAGCGACAGGTGGCAGTGCCACGGGCTGTGCTGCTGCGGAATGCCCGCACCCGAGTAGGCGAGGGCATCCCCAACGAGGGTGTGCGCGGCGTCGAGCAGGTCACCCGACAGGCCAAGGACGATGCACGTGTCCCGGTCCGGCTGGGCGTTGCCCGGGTTGAACACGTTGAGGGCGAACCCGTCGGTGTCGATGCGGGGCATGCCGTTGATCGCCGACGACACGCCGTCGATGATGTCCTGCCGGGTTGCGTCCGACAGGTCGGCGGCCTCACCGAGGTAGGCCAACGTCACGTGCAGCTCGTCGGCCGGCTCGCCACCCTCAACAGCCAGCCGTTCGGCGTCTTCGGTGGTGGGGATGAGGGCAACCATTGCCCCCGTGTGCACCTCCGCAGCGGCGCGCAGTGACGCGACGATTCGCACCTCACCCTCACTCGCCACCCCGTCGGACGCGGCGAGCCCGAACAGGGCCTTCACGTCGTCGAGACTGTTGAGGGGGGCCAGCGTCGCCACCCCGGGCGGGGTGACGCCGAGCAGTGACACTGCCGTCAACACGAACGGATGCGTGTGGCCCAAGCCGCACCGCTTGTTGTAGGTGCCCTCGATGGACCGGTTCGGCCACGCGGCGGCCTGAACGTCGGTCAGCCACGAGGGGGCGACCTGATCGCCGACGAGCGTGTGTCCGCCATCAGCGATGCGCAGGTTGTCGTACCAGCCGATCGCCGGTTCGCCGTCGCCGGGCGTGAACCGCGTGTCCGTGTGCCCGATCTTCACGATGGGCTTCTGGATGGCGGGGCAGGTCAGGGAGGCGACGGCGGCGGTGAGGTCGCCGGGCGCGGCATCCCACGTTCCGCTTGAGAGCGCCCACGTCCCGGTGCGCACCAGTTCGACGCCTTCACGGCGGGCGAGCACGGCAGTGTCAGGCATCAGCCCTCCCGTTCCGGCCAATGCCACGTGCCGCCCCGGTGTCCGCCGTCCGAGTCCGATTGGAGGACAGACCGGTTGAAGAACATGCCCTCCGGGTTGAGCACGCACAGGCTGACGTGGCCGATGTGCTGCCCCCCGTCGTTCACCGCTGGGGTTTGGTAGTCGTCGACTGCGGTGACGATTGCCGCCCGGCACACGCTGGGGTATTCGCCGCCCGGGGTTCCGTAGCTGGTGTAGTGAACGATGCGGCCAACGGTCGGCTTCATCCCGCCACCGTCCTTCCGAGGCTAGTCGGTGATCGGGTAGAAGAAGCCCCGACAGCGGTCGCGGCCTTCACACTTCGGATGACGTCCGGTCGGGCGGGCCTTCAACGCGGCGGTCAGCGACGGGAACTCCTGGTTGTCGGCCTCCCGACATGGCCCGCACCGCGCCCGGTCGTTGACCTCCGACACCTTGAAACGGGTACCTGCCGGCAGCCGGTAGAACACGTCTTCCCGGCCCACACCCTGCGCGGTGCCCACGGCGGCAGACACGTGCCCCGCCACCAGCCCGGACGTTTTCGCCTGCGACAGGTCGGCGAGCGCGTCCGTCACCGCGGCCTTGACTTGCTTGCCGTCCGCGCCGGCCAAACCGAGCGCGACCCGGGACGCCGCCGACTGGTAGCCGGCCACGATCAGATCAGTGGTTGCACGGCCCAGGTCGGCAAGCCGATCCCGGGCATCGTCGCTGAGCTGGTTCGCCACAAGGGCGGCCCCAGCGGCTTCGACTGCGGCACGTCGTGCAGCCTTCTCCGCAACGTCCACCAGCCCGGCCGTCACCACACCCGCCAAGGATGACACCGCGGCCGTCGGCACGGCGAGGGCCGACAAGCCGGCGAGCGCGCCGCCGACAACCTCAGCGGCCACCGCAGCGGACAGAGCGGCCACCAGCGGACCGGACGCGGCGGCCCAACCCTCGGTGACCTCGGTGACCGTCTCGGCATGATCAGTGGACAACCCCTGAGCGTCCACGGTCGGAGGCGGTGCGGCGGCGGCAGTCACCTCGGTCGGCTCCGGTCGGCGCGGCGAACCACCCCGGGCCGTCGGCGCCGGAGCCGGTGCGCCTTCACGCTCCGGTAGCCGGTACTCGCGGCGTACCCACGCCTCAAGCCCCGGATCCGCTGCGAGCGCGCCAGAGCTGAGCAGCAGTTGCAGCGACTCGGCGGTCACCTCACGCCGCGAGCCGATACCCGACACGACGACGCGGGGGACGGGTTCGTCTTCGCCCCAGTTCCAGTCAACGATCCGCGCCGCGCCCTGCCGGGTGATCGTGTCCGCGATGGCTTCGGCTTCCGACTCCAACGCCAGGGTCCACGAGTCCAGGAACACTGTGCCGAGCGCCCGTGATCCTGTCTCGGTGTTGCCCAGGTCGAGGTGTGGCATCAGCGCCGACTGTGCGATCTCCTGGTTCAGGAACCGGATGAACCCAAGCGTGTCGGGGATGCTGCCGGACAGGCCAACGATGTCCAGCTTGAAGCCGGGCGGCATCGACGCCCCAGCCTGATCGCCGGCGCGTGCCGCTGATGCGAGACGCTGCGCCTCCTGCATCTGCCCCGTCGTCGGATTCGTACCCGGAAGCGCCTGCGCGACCGGCACCCCGGCGCCCCACCGCCGGTTCGAGATCGCGGCGACACGCAGCATCTCCCGCTTGAGCAGCCACGGGGCGTACGCGGCGCGGATCAGGGAAGTGCCCTGCCAGCCGTTGCCCTCCCGGTTACGGGAGTAGAAGACCAGCCGGTCAGCCTCGATCTGCGGCGACTTGTCCCGAGCGGTGATCAATTGGTCGATGCCCAGCAGCGCGCCCGTCTTCGGGTCCGCGTGGATCGTCGTGATCGTTGCCGGGATCCGCTCCGCCAACGTCGTCAGGCGGGCCCGGCCGTCAGAGTCGATGGCGGCTTCCATCTCGAAGCCGTAGTGCCCCCACACCTGCGACAGCAGAGCCGACCGCAGGTGGTCATTCCACGACACACCTCGACGCCGCGCACCCGACGCCTTGTCCACGCCCACCACGTTCAAGCCCAGGCAGTCGGCGACGAACTGCGTCACCTCGGGCCGGCAACCGCTACCGTCCAACTGCCACTGCGCCCGCCGGAGCTGCAAGCCGTAGCCGTCGAGGATCGAGGTCAACCGGCTATCACGGCGCATCTCCGCATACACCTGCACCGAATTCGGGTACAGCAGCGCCGGGATGTGCTCGTACACGTCGGTGACGATCGACCCGAACTGGAAGTCGTTGACCGAGCCGACAAGAGACGTGGGGGCGGTCATCATCCACCCCCGACCAGCTACAGCGGCTCGTTGTGCCAGTCCACGTCCCGAACTCCATCGTCAGACCCAACCGACGGCGATGCCTGCGCCATGACAGGCGGCGGCGCCCACTGAGTCGAACCAGCAAACACGGCCATCGCCAGGCACGTCACGGAACCCTCGAACCGGCTGTTCGGGAAGGCTAGAAACTCCGACGTGAACTGCTCCCGCCACGGCGCCGTCGAGGGAATCCACACCCGCCCACCCGTCACCGCCGCCGATGCGGGCAGCGCGCGCGCCAACCGGTCCGGTTCGATGTCCAGCGGCATCACTGACTGGCCCGGCAGAAGAAGCCCCGCCCTGACGAGAAGCGCATGCTGCTTGCGGGTCACATACGTCACGTCCACCGGCCAGCCCCGAATGGCGTCTGCCACGACCGTCATCGGGTTGCTCTCCCCGACGCGGCGCCGGACACGATCCAACAAGATCAGGCCACCGTCGAGATCCCGACCCCACACCGACGCGACCGTAAAGTCGGTACCCGCGTCCTCGCCGACGGCGACATGAGCAGTAGCGAACAGCCACATTGATGCCAGCGGCCACGACCGACTACCGCAAGACACGACACGATCCGACCCGCCGTGTGGCGCCCACGACCAGTACCGCCAATGAAGCCGACGGAACAGGTCGGAGCCGACCGGAGCTGTCGCGGTCAGCATCAACGCGTCAGCCCGGTCCGGCGACGGCATGCCACGCTTGCGCATGTCGTCTTTCGACTCGATCTGAATCTGCCCACGCGACGTGTACCGGTACTTGATCGCACCCAACTGGGCGGCAAGGTCATCGTCGGCAGGGTCAAGGTCGATGTCTTCGTCCTCGAAGCGGGTCTTCAACGCCCAGTACCACTCGGCGCGGGCATTCAGGAACCGCTCCCGGTCCGTGGCTGCCGCACCGGCCTGCATGTCCAGCACGCCGAAGCCCTGCTCGGTGAGCTGGTCCACCACCCCAGCGCCGACACCGACGCCGTCAACGCGGATCTCGTCCGCGCCAGTCTCCTTCTTCGCGGCGACGACCCGGCCGGTGGTTTCGGTGGTGGCCTGCTTCGAATACTCGCCTACGATGCGGGCAACAGGGCCGCGGCGGAGGTAGATGACGGTGCGGTCGGATCCGAACCGCGCCACGTCCACCCCGAGGATCCCCCGACCCTCTGGGGTCAGCGAACGCTGACGGGCGGCCTCGATCGCCGCCGGGGAGATCAGGACGTCTTCGCCGATCTCCGGGAACTCGCCGAGCACCTTCGAGATGTAGCGGGGGGAGTCAACGCCCCACCGCTTCTTGTCCTCCACCCAGTCCGGGTCGAGCATCAACGGGCGCAGGTTCTCCGGGAACGGCTCGTCGGTGAAGTTGGGGGTGTCGAACGCGGAGATGCGGATGACGTTCCACCCGGACCCGGGCTTGCACACGTCGGCGAACTCCGTCGACGGATCGTCCGGGTTGCCGATGGCGAGGATCCGGCAGTCCCGGTTCGTGGTAATCGCCTCAACGGCCGTCCACAACTGGCGGGGGATACCGCACGCCTCATCGAGGATGACGAGCACGTACCGCCGGTGGATGCCCTGGAATCCGTGCTCGTCGGTGTCGGCTGGCTTACGCCCCCACCCCACCAACGTGCCGTCGTCGAGCTTCCACTCATCGGACTGCAATACCCGGCCGGGTACCGCGTTGCCGAGCTTCGCGGACGCGCGGGCGGCTTTGCGGATCTCCTCCCATAGGATCGCGTGAACCTGCGGATAGCTGGGCGCGGTCGACGCGACGAACGCCTCACCGGGAGGGTGGGTAGCGACCCACCACGCGGCGATCCGGGACGCGATCCACGACTTGCCGGCGTTGTGGCAGGACTTCACGGCGGTCCGCCGGTTCGTCACCACCGACTCGGCGATAGCCCGCTGCTTGCTCCACAGGTGCTCGCCTAGTTCGTTGTTGACCCAGCCGACCGGGTCATGAAGGTAAGGCGACACGGGGGCGGGCTCGAACTGCCGCGCGGCTGCCTCCCACGCCGAAACGGGGGCGATCGTCACGACGCCACCCCCGTCAGGACACCGCCCGAAGATGACGAGGAACAACCTCGCCGACAAGCGCTGTCTGCTCCGGCGACAGGTTCAGATCCCCGAGGATCCGACGGATCACATCCGCCAACAGTGCGCCCTGCGACTCGGCCAGGCGCACCCGGCGTTCCTCAATGCCCGCCTGCAACGCCTTCGCGCACACATCCACCAGGTGCTTACGCTCCCGCTGGTACAGGTCCAGCAGCACGTGCGGGGCCGCGGCCTCGGTGGTGTCAACGCCGGGGAACTCGCCGCCCTCTTTGTCGACGATCGAACGGACACCCCACGACAGGGCGGACGCCTCCAACTCCTGCACGCGCGCCCGCAGCCACGCGACGTGCCCGGCAGTCCACTTCACCTCGTCCAACAGGGCTTCGGTGGGGGACACGTCCAGCGCGAGGCCGTACGTGGCGACGGCTTCGGCGAGGGCCCGTTCCTGCTGCTGGCGCTCAACCTTGCGCAACACCTGCGGGCTGGCGCCGCCGTGGAGCCGGCAGCGTGTGGCGCCGGGGACGGGGGAGCGTTTGCAGCCGTGGCCGGTGGACCGGGCTTTCGCGCCGCACCGCTTGTCGTCGTCCATGGGGTGATCCACCTCCCCTGGGCGTTGTTGGGGTGGTGGCCGGTGGCCCCGGGTGGCGCGCTGGGGACGACGCCTACCCGGGGCCGGTCTTGCCGGTGGGGTCAGCGGAAGGTGTCGGTGCCGGGCTCGGTGGGCTCGTCGGGGGTGGGCGGGGTGTCGGAGCCGTCGGCGTCGCCCACACGGGCGTCCGCATCTGCGACGGCGGCCTTCAGCTCGTCGAACACGGCCTGCGCAGCCGGGTCGAGCTGGCCTTGAGCCTGAAGGAGCTGGTCGAGCTTCGCGTCCACGTCGGCACTGAAGTCGGTGAAGGCGGCCTTGAGATCGGTGAGCTGTTCGGCGGCGTTCGCCATGGCGGTCTCCATTCGGGTGACTTGATCGTGCAGGGTGTCGTCTCGCAGGTTGGAGCGCACCCAGTCCCAGAGGGTGTGGCGGGGCTCGGTCATTGGTTGCCTCCCGGCCGCTGGCGGTGTGGCTCGCGTTGTTCCCGGCCGTCCAACGAGTGGTGGATGACCAGCCAACCCATCGCCCCGTCGCCGTCGGGAACGGGTTCGACGGCAGGTCCGCAGGGGCAGTCTTCGCCGTCGGTGATGTGGGCGATGAGGTCGTTGACGGGTTCGACGTGCACGGTCTGCGGCACGGTCACCGCCTTCACGGATCGACCTGTGCCTGCCTCACCTGCGATGCGGTGAGCAACGACGCCGATTCGATGATGATCGCGAGAAACGAGAGGCCGAGCACGACGGGCGGCTCATCCTTGGCCCACCAGAATGCGCACAGCGGCCAGCCGACGATCAAACCGACCAGCAGGATCCACGCGGCGATTGTGCGGGCTCGGCGCATCCGGTCAGCCACAGTCAGCCAACCCGTACGTCCGAGTCGGACGGCTTGCGGTTGAGTGCGTCCCAGTCGCGGATGGCCCGCGGCTTGCGGTAGGAGCGGGGGGACCGGCGTGTCGCTGACTCGGCTTTGGCCCCGTCGAGGTAGCGGAACAGGCGGTGGCCTTTCCAGTTGCGGCCCACCTCGGGCAGGTAGACACGCTCCCCGTTGGTGAGGTAGCCGTCGGTGTGCCATGTGTTGACGAGCTGGGGGGTGACGCCGAGGGCGAGGGCGAGTTGCGCGGCGGTGAGCTTCGCGTCGGGGTTGGCTCCGGGGCGCACCGTCACCCCCTGTCGGGTACACGGGAAAGCCCCGCGCCGTGTGGGCTGCGGGGCTTCCTATGGTGTTTGTGGGCAGACTTCGCCACCCGCAACGATAAAGGGTCGTGATCGAGTTGACCAGTGCGGGTGCGTGACACGCCGATCACACGGCGGCGGGTTGCTTTTTCCGCCTCGCGGTGGGGGTGATTTCCTTCAAATGGTCCCGGTATTGGGTGGCGGTGAAGATGCGCCGGCAGTCCGGGTTCTGGCATTCGATGTCACCGGTGCCGTCCTGGCGGCGGTACAGCATGCGCAGGGTGCAGGCGGGGCAGTCAACGCCGTCGCACAGTTCGGCCTGGGGGTCGAAGTCGCCGAGGGCGCCCATGAGGGTGCCGCGGATGCTGCTGAGCATGTCGGCGAACGCGTCCATGGCCGGGTAGTTGTCGCATGCCCAGTCGAGGCGTTTGGTGAGCCAGCCGACAAGGTTGTTGATGGTGGGGGTGGGCCGGTAGCGGCTGCCGGGTGCTCCCGCGTCTGCCCATGCCCGCATTTCTTGGTCGAGGATTTGGGCGATGGGGACGGCGCCGATCTGGTCGCCTGCGGGGATCATCACCTTGTACCCGTTGGGGTCGCGGCGGGCTTGCCGGTCCATCACGGTGAGTTGTTGGCGGTGGTGGTGGAAGTCGCGGTGGAAGGTGACCGCGATGGTGCCGTCTTCGTTCTCTGTTTCTTCGCGCCGCTCGGTGACTTCGAAGCGGGTGTAGTTGACGGCGACAGGGGTGAGTCGGCTGGCGGGGATCCAGTTGTCGCCGGTGGTGTCGATGGGTCGGCCGCCGTCGCGGATGACCGGTCCGAGTAGGTCGTGTGCGTGCAGGTCGAGAGGCACGGGGGCTTCGTGCCCACCCCCCGTAACGATGATGTCCGGGGCGATGGAGGGGGCGGGCCCGGCGGTGCGGCGGATGAGGTGGTGTGCGGTCCAGCCGCCGTGCCATTTCCCGGTGGGTGAGTGGTCGTGTTCAGGGTGGCCGGGGTGGCGGGGGGTCTGACCGGCAGGCACGGTGAGGTGGCAGGTGCGGCAGATGAGCACCGCTGCGGTGGTGCTGTCGTCGGCGGGGATGAGGTCGTCAGTAAGCCGGACGGTGAGTTCGAGCAGGCTGGTGAGGGCGACGGGTAGCCAGCGACGGCAGGGTTCGCAGATCAGCCCGTATTCGGGGTCGCGTCGGTGGCAGGCGTTGCACGCACCTTCGGGGGCATCAGTGTCTTGGTGCATGGTGGCTGGTCTCCGATCTGCGTGGCTACGCTGTGGCGGAGACTCCGGGGGATTTCGGGGTGGTGGGATTGGCGGCGGCTTGGATGGCAGTCCGGGCCGCTGCTGCCGTTCTGGCTACAGTCGGTCGCAGAACGAGTGGATGCCGTCGGCGATGTCATCAATGGCGCGGGCGATCGGTTCGGTGCCCGCACGACAGAAGTCGATGAGCCAACTCAAGACCCGGGTCGTCATTCGTTCAGCCACCCCACCCGCCAGCGTCGTGCGCCAACTGCTCGTCTTCGTCGATCTGCCCGGTCAGCCACTCCATCCGGTCGTCGGTCACGCCTTCCACGCCTCCTGGTAGTCGGAGTGGGCGGTGAATGGCAGGGCGAGGGCCAGCAGCGTCGGGCATTCGTCGATCTGATGCATGGGCAGCCCGATCGGGTCGAGGCCGCAGCCAGCGCAGTCGCCGCGCCCGTCGTCGTGGTGGATGTCGAGGATGACCCGCTTGGAGGCCAAGTCGTCAAACACGTACTGTGGGTCGTTGTCGGCAATGTGTTCGCCGTGCGACTCGAAAAGGTAGTCGTAAGGGCCGACGACGATCGCCCCTGGGTGGCGGCTCTCGTCGCTCGGGTAGATGCCGCTATCGGAGGAGCGCCACATGGGGCCTTCGGCTGCGGCGGCTTCCGCCTTCTGCTCGCGTTCGTCGTACCGGGCGCGCAGGAAGACCGCGAGTGACAGCGTGTCACTGTCCATCGAAGTGCGTTGGTCTGGACCCGGGGTTTCGCTCGTCACTAGCCCTCCTTCGATGACGCTGCGTACATTCTGCCTGATCACCGACACCACCTGCCGACCTGCCGCGCCCGCAGCCGCCGTCGGTACAGCCGCCTGTGCCAGTTGACGATGACCGCGTGCCGCCACCGGGCCGCCTCATCTCGCTCACCCATCGGCCAACCCCCGTCGCCGCTGTGCCGCCCGCACGGCTTCGTCTTCGTCGTCGGTGCGCTGCCGGCACACCACGTTGCCCGGCGACTCGATCACGGCGGGCTCCTTCCGTTGCTGCTGGTTGAGCAGGTCGAGCAGAGTCGGCCCGTCTTGCCCGTTGTGGTGGGGCCGGACGATGGACGGGGCGGTGATGCCGTGCTCACGTGCGCAGCCCGAGCCGAGGCCCGCCACCAACGGCCCCTTGGGCACAGCTCGGCCGCAGGACTGGCAGGTACGGGGCTCGGGCGGGCCGGGCAGCAGCGGCAGGGTCATCACGGCGTCGAGTCGGGCATGGCCACCGGGATCACGGCAAGGTGCGGGTGGTTCATCGCCAGCTCGTCCAGCGGGTTGATTCGGGTGTGAGCGTCAGCCGGCAGAGGCTGAACCTCTCGGTGGGTGCCGTACCGGTCGGTCTGCTCGGCCAGCCACGACCACACGTGCGCCTCGTCGCGGAACTCCGGCGGCTTGACGTCGGCAAGGTCGGGGTGCTGTCGCAGTAGTTCCGGCTTGCACTCGTCGGCGGCGCGCGGCAGTTGGTGGGTGAACAGGGTGTCGCCGGTCATGTAGTCGAGCAGTTCGTGAACGGCGCCGAAGCCGTCGGGGGTGACGAGCTTGTCTGCGGTGAGGGTGAGAATGGTGCCGAGGTGAGTGCGCACAGGGTTGTTCCTTTCGGTGGGGCCGCTCAGCGCGGCTGGCTCCTCTGGTTCGGGATCTTGTTGGGCTTCGGCTTCTGGCCGCGCCCGTTGTGCTGGAATCCGGCCTTGCGCAGGTCCCGGCGCAGCGCATTCAAGCTGTTGGTGTCGGATGCGCTCGACGGGGTGGTGGTGACCAGCAGGCCGCTCGGGTTCCAAATCTTGACGTGGCCCGACTTGGCGAACTCCACCCGCCAGCGGGCACGCCGCAACGCCCGGAACAGGCGCAGGCGGTCCGCACCGTCACGGTTACTCACCGACCCACCCCGCCCGGACTTCGACGTCGCAGGCGACGCCACAGGGTGCGGAACAGGGGCGGCGCTGAGACGTCCATGGTGGTGATGAATCCGGTGACCACCGGCACGCCCATGTTTTGCCGCGCCACCCACTGGTTGTGCACGTCGGCGATGTGCTCGGCCAGCTCGCGGGTCATCACTAGGTCGGCGGCCATCCTGCCCCCATCAAGCGGGCCGAGGCCGTTGGTGGTGACCGCCCACCCGCCGATCTCGTCGTTGACCACGGCAGACCACCGGGCGGTGAGGGCTTCCGTGTTGTAGGCAACCTCGACAGTGCTGGGCTGCCCGGTCATAACGGCACCCCCGGCCCAACCCGGTCACCGATAACAAGATCGCCGCCCTGACCTTCGTCGGAAAGATCCACCACAAATCGACCGAGTTGCGCCGGCGGGCTGTCAAGGGCGAGGGCGGCCCGGTTGAACGGGCAGCCGAACAAGCCACCGTTTTGGCGGCAGGCCAGCGGGTGCTGTATGCACCAACCTTCGTCGCGGAATTCCGCGATATGGCGGGGGTCGTCGTCTGCGGGGGCGAGGCGAGCGGCGGCGGCGAGAGCGGCCAGCGCGACCTTCGCGTCGTGGTTGTCTTCCCGGGACCCGCAGCGGCACTCGGCGATCAACCCGTCGTAGAAGGCCACTGCATGTTCGTCCCACGCAGCCTCAATGAGGTTAACGTCGTCGTCGGTGTACGGCCGCCCAGTCACGATGTTTCCTCCACGGTCGCCCACGGGGTGGTGTGCTGGTAGCGGTGAATCATTTCCGCCGAGCCACGCCACCCCGGGTCGACCGCGCGGTGCGCCTCGTGGCTTTGGATCATGATCCGCGCCTGCTCCCGAGTGGCTGGCTCCTCCGACATCACCACACCGTCACGGCGGATGCGGATGCCCGGCTGCTCCACCGTCTCCGTCCCTGCGGGCAGCAGCCGCCCGGCCGTCGCGAGGGCGTCCAGCACGGCGCGGGCCGCAGCCTCGTACTGGTGCTGCTTCTCTTCTACCTCCCACGACCCGGACGAGTCGTCGAAGAACGCGTCCTTCATCCCGGTCTCGCGTAGCTCGCCAGCGATCAGGCTGACGTCAGCGTCGGTGTACGGCTGGTCGGTCACGGCCGCTGCCCCTCATCTGTGGGTGCGGTCACCCACGGGCCGCCGTCCCGGCACACGACCTCGGCATACTCGCCCATGCCCGCCGCGCGTTGCAGGGCAACGGCCTCGGTGAACGGGATGCCGTCAACGAACCCATCTGCGTAGCGCACCGACCATTCGCGGTTGCCGCCGGAGGCAAGCCGGTCGGCGAGGTCGCGCAACGCCGCCCGGATGGCGGGCACGTCTTCGTCAGTGGCGGCCAGGTGCGAGTGCAGCAGCTCGTGATCTTCGTAGTCGGCACGCAGCAGGCGGGCCGCGAAGTTGAGCGCGGCGCGCTCAGGGTTGAACGGCGGGGCGACGACCACGCGCGGGGTGTCGATCACAGGGTCACTCACCGGGCCACCGCCGTGACTTGGTGATGCGACGGCGACGGCCATCCGCCGCCTCAGCGAGGTACGGGTACAAGTCGTCCATCGCGATGCACGCTTCGACGACCTCGAAGAGGACCGCCGAGTCCTTGGGGATCTGCGTGTCGCGCCCCATGTTGGCGTCCACGCGACCGGCCATCGTGCCGCGCACGTACCCCATCACGGCGGCTTCGCGCACTAGCCGCCGCTCGTATGGGCGAAGTGTGGACAGTGCCCGGCTGACGGCGTCGGCGCGCTCCTGCCGACGGACCTCGAAGTATCGGATCAACTCCGGGGGCAGTGTGGGCGACGCCTCGGCCGCCGGGATGTCGGTCATCGTGTCACCGGCTTCTTCGGCGCGATCTGGTCTGCGGTCGCCCGCAGAATGTCCCCGGCGAGCTGCGGCAGGACGGTCGCCGAGATGACCCCGACGGGGGCGGCGGCGTCGGCCTGCCGGTCGCGCACGCTCGGGTGGACGTCGTGCTTCACGACGTTGATCTCGTAGTAGGGCTCGGTCATGGTCGTCTCCTCGAAGTCGGGGTTGTTCGGCTGGTACCGCTCGCAGCGGCCGTCCACGTGATCCGGCTCGGCCTGGCCGCAGAAGAAGCAGGGGCGTTTGCTCACGCCGCCTCCCGACGGTTGCGCTGCACCCGCTCGATCAGGGCGTCCGGGTTCATGCCGTACTCGGTCATCCACTCTGCTGGCAGCTCGTACGGACCAGACCCCTCGTCCCAGGTCGACCAAATCTGCTTTGCTAGCCGGTCACCCAAGCTGGGGGGCAACTCGCGCAGCACGTACGCCAACGCCCACTCCGCGTTGAGGGCGCACGACGAGTGGGCGAAGGCGGCCGGGTTCTGCACGCTGAGCCCGGTGAAGTTGAGGGCACCTCGTTCGGTGGCGTGGCAAACCAACCACCGGGTGAGGCTGTCCGCGTTGACGTCTTCCAGCCGCTCCGGGAACGCGGCTGGGTCGGCCGGGCTGGACAGGTCGTCGGCGTCGGGCATGCCGGGCAGCGGCACATCCTCGATTACAGGCGCGGTCGTGTCGGTCATTGGTGGCCTCCTCAGGCTTGAATCAACGGTTGGGGTCGGTTCGGGTACAGCAGGTCGGCCAGCCGGTCAGGGCTGGGCAGGGACGTGGTGCGGGCTTCCGGGTTGATGAGGATCACCGGCAGGCGCAGTTGGTGGGCCTTCTTCACCGCCGAGAACGTGCCCCCGCCACGCTTCGACGGACGCCACACCGCCAGCACCGCGCCGTCGGCCTCGGCGGTCGCGGCCAACATGCCGTCGTTGCGCTTGTGCAGCAGCGACACCGCCACCCGCTTACGGGCATGCACGGCTAGGCCGGCGAGGTCCCCGTACGGCACCACGTCGGCGGCCAGGGCGCGCAGACGATGCCACTCGGCCACCGCCTGCGGGTTCGACTTCCGCCACGGGTCCGCTTGCTGCGGGAACGGAATGTGCGCCACGAACGGCACTGCCGCCCGGTGCAGCGAGTCCGCCCACCACATGTCCGACCCCAACGCCATGCCGGTAATGCCCGTGGTCATGCCGCGCTCGTCGCGCAGCCACACCGCCGCCGCGTCCAACCGCTCCCGCACCCAGCCGTGGGCGTCGTCGGGGATGTCCTGCGGGCGGTGGCCGGTCACCATCACCGTCGGCCACACGGGGGCGGTCACAGCAGCCCACCTCCCCGCCGCGACTTGTTCTCCCACAGCAGGTCGGCAGCGATCGGGGACAGAGACGAGCCGCCACCAGAAAGGTCGCCACCCAGACACACCCCACGGCCCCGATAGCCGCAGTCGACGCTGGGGCGGGCGTACGCGCCTTCATTGCCGGCCAACTCCACCCGATGCCAGCACGGCACGTCCTGCCGGAAACCCGCCGGCCCGTGCAGCCCCGTGCACAACGGTCCGGCCGTGCACTCGACCCGCTGGTCGGCGGGCATGCCGTGCTGCTCGTGAATGAACCTGATCCCCGGGCATGAGGCGAGACGCGCGACGTCCGGGTTGTCGACGAGCCGGCCGGCTCGCTCGTACTCCTCGGCAGCGCCCCAACAGGCGGCACGGCCCGCGTGGAACGTCGACCCCGGAGCGCCCGGAACGAACCGGGACTCCTCGGGGAACGTCACCGTCTTCTGCCGGGTCGAGATCGGCTCAAGGCAATGCGCGCACACGCCCGGCTGGGCGGTCGCCATCAGCCGATCCATCTTGCGCATCTGGTGTTGGGCAAGCACCTGCTGATCCCGGTCCTGGCACGGCCACGGATGCCCGTGACACGAGCACGTCTGATACGGGCCCGGCAGCCGATGCCAGTCGTTCTGGCGCGGCCACGACGTGAAACTGACCTCACGGGTGCCGTCGTGCAACCGGATGAACCCGCGCTCCTCACCCGGCTTGATGATCAGCGGCCCGGCCTGGTGGCGCAGCACGATGTGGAACGGCCGGTTCTTGAACAGGGCGAGTGCCCGCTTTTCACCCGACAGGCGGCCAACCGACGCGACCAGCTTCGCCCGCTGCTCATCGGTCAGGTCGGCGTCGGGAATGGGGCGGATCTCGTGGACCAGCCACGCCGCGTACCGCCACGCCACCACGTCGCCTTCCTCGGGGTGGGTGCAGCCGTACGGGTCACGGCGGTTCCCCAACGCCGGCGCCCACCGGTCGGGGTCTTGTGCGCCGTTGTTGTGCAGGCTCGGCAGGGGATTTTCTTCCATCACGACGCCTCCCCGTCGTACAGGGCCAGCGCCGTCTTCGCTGCCTCACCGTGGGCGACGTCCTCCAACAACACCCGCCGTACCTTCGCCAGCATCTCGGCGAACTCGGGCGCGGTCGGGTCCGTCGGCACCGGCCACCAACCCTCATCCGTGCCAGGGCGGGCCATCCGCACAGCATCGCGGCGGCGCGCGTACACCGTGAACCCGGCCGCTTCGAGGGCCGCCACCATGCGGTGGCCGTCGTTCGCCTCAACGCCGGGGCACTCCCGGCGCAGCGTTGCAGGCTGCCCGTAATGCTCGTGCCGGCCGTGCGGATCAGTGTTCGTGCACGCCTCGCTCATGCCGCAGCCCTCCGGTTCGAATCGCTGTTCATCGGGAACACGAACACGTCGCCGAGCTGGGCCACATGCTGCTCAGCCGACCCCCGGTGCACCTCGCACACGTAGCGGGTCATCCCGTCGCCGGGGAAACGGCCCGACGACACCTCCCAGCGCGCAGGCTCGTCCGTGGCAAGGCCGCAGTAGTCGCAACTCATGCCGCCAACCCGTCCGTGTCATGGCGCTCGCCCGACCACCACGCCCAGCCCGTGAACCAGATGTGCCCGCGCGGGCAGACGTAGTCGGCGACCACGCCCGTGCCGCGTTCGTTCTCCCGAACCATCAGTGGGGGTAGCGGAGTTCGGTTGAACCGGCAGCGCGGGCAGCAGTCCGAGTACGGCGGTCGGTCGGCGGCGTTATCCACCAGGCTCATCCCGCTCACGGCATCGCCATCGACACGAAGCGGTTCAGGTGCAGTTGCGCAGCCACCTCAACGGTGCCGCGAGCGCCACCACGGTTCTTCTCCACGATCAAATCCGCCTCGCCGAGGCGCTTCGTCTTGTCGAACTGCTCGTCCCGGTGCACGAAAATCACCACGTCGGCGTGGGCTTCGATGCCGCCCGACTCCTTCAAGTCCGTCAGGACGGGCCGCTTGTCGGCGCGCTGCGCGTACGCCCGATTCATCTGCGCCAGCAGCACCACCGCGAGGTCTAGTTCACCGGCGAGGTTCTTCGCCGACCGGGCCATCTCGTCGATCTGCTGGTTGCGGGGCGCGCTGGTCGCTGACTCGATCAACCCCAGGTAGTCGATGACGACCAGTTCCAGGCCGTGCTGCTGCTTCAACCGGCGGGCACGCACCCGAATGTCCGCCATCGTCAAACCCTTGGTGTCGTCGATCCACAGGGGCGCGTCTTCGGTCTCCCCGCACACCCGGGCGATGGCCGTCCAGTCGTCGGTGTCCAACGTGCCGTCGGTGACCTTCTTCGCTGGCACGCGGGCGGCGGCGCAGATCAGCCGGTTGAACAACTCCTGCTCGGTCATCTCCATCGAGAACACCCCCGTCGGGCGGCTGTGCGCGAACGCCGCCGACCGCACGAAGTCGCCGGCGCCCAACGTCGACTTGCCGCCGCCCGGGATGCCAGCCACCACGTACAGACGCTGCTTTTGCAAGCCGTGGATCAACTGGTCCAGGTCGGGGATGCCCGTCGGCACTCCCGGCGGGCCGGTGCCTTCCTCAGCGAGTTCGATCGCGTCCAGGCCGGGGCGGATGATGTCCCGCCACCGCCTCGGGCCGCCGTCACCAGCAGCGCGCATCCCTAGGTCGGAGATCATCACCCGAGTGCGTTCCAACAGCTCAGCGGGATCGCTCGCACTACCGGACCGAATGTCGTCACGGACCTTCTCAAGCCCGGCGTCGAAGTCCCTCAGCAGGGCCTTGGAGGCGACCGTCCGCGCGTGATAAATCGCCTCACCGACCGGGGCGGCAACCGGGACCACCGCCATCAGGTCGTTCAAGTACAGGGCGCCACCCGGCAGGCGGGTGAGTAGCTTCTCGTCCGCCAGATACCCGGCCACGCTCGTCGGGTCCGTCTTGCGGCCCTTCTCCCGCAGCGTGGTGATCGCCTTGAACAGCAGCGGATGGCACGGCTTGTGGAACGATGCCGCCGACACCAACGCCTCCACCTCGCCGATGACCAGCGGGTCGCGGAGCATTGCCCCCAACACCACCTGCTCGGCTCCGTGGTCGTAGAACACGGTCACCGGGTCGGCGCGATCCAGGGTGTCCGTCACGGCAGGTCACCGCCGCGGCGCCGATCCGAACCCTTCAACCCGACTTGCACGCTGGTGGACAGGCGGGACACCACCCGCTCGTCCACGTCGGCCCGCAGGCCGGCGGCGTCGAGGTTCGTGGTGGTGATCGTCGGCAGTTGGTTCGCCCAGCGGGTGTCCATCAGCCGGTACAGGGTGTCCTCCGTCCAGTCGGTGGACTTGCCCGCCCCCAAGTCGTCGAACACCAGCAGATCCACCGTCTGAAAGTCAGCCAGGGCGCGCAGATGCCGGTCGTCGAGCTGCGGGCGCATCGCCGCGTTGAACTCGGGGTGGCTGGTGATCGTGTACGTCATCCGCCGGCAGCGGCGGGCCGACTCCAACACCACCCGCCGCAGGGCGCCGAACGCCTGGTGACTCTTGCCAGTGCCCACCGGTCCGAGCAGCAGCAGGCCGGGGCAGTCCGCTGGGCCACGCAGGTACGCGTCCACCCACCGGCGCACGAACGGGTGGTCCGGTTCGGCGTTGCGGAACCGGGGCGGCAGGATCAGGCTCAACGTCGCCTCGGCCTGCTCGGTCAGATGGTCGGCGAGGTCAAACCCGGGCCGTGGGGGGACGGTGGTCGGGTCAATGCCGTGCCGTTCCATCACTTCGCGGGCGAGGCCGCCGAGGTCGGTGCTGCTGATGTCCACTGGCCCTCCTTCCGTTAGAGCTTCACGTCGTAGCGGTCTTGGTTCTCGTGGCTGTTGCGCAAGATCCGGGGGTTGGCGGGCTTCATGCCGCCGTCCATCCGCCCGTTCTGCTGGTTCCGCAAACGGGTCAAGGCGCGGTCGAGACTGGCGGTGCTGGGAATGCCTTCGCCGGTGGCCACGAGTCCACGTTTCACCTCGTCGTCGGTGTAGCCCTTCTTAAGGAAGGGCTCGATCAAGTTGCGCAGCTTGTGCAGGTCCAGGTTTTCGCCCTTGCCGGCAACGACGATGGGGGTGCCCTGCTTCTCGCGGAAGTCGGACCACTGGCGGGCAAGCCCGAAGGCGCGCTGAGTCTCAGTCGGGTCGCCCGTTGACTGCTTCGGCTTGGTGCGGGACTTGGTCTGCGATGCCGGCTGCTCGAACAGCGCAGCTTCGTCGGCAACCTCCGAAGGAGGTTGTATATAGGTCGGGTCGGGTCGGGTCGGGGGGACCGTGACGGCGGGCGTGACATCGCCGTGAGTGTCGGCGTCAGTCACGCGTGAGTCACGCCGTGACGGTGCAAGGTTCTGCCCCTCTTCATCCCGCTTTTCTTTGGCCCGATCACGCGCACGCTTCTGCCGGAGCGCAGCGGCGGCCCTCTCGGCGAGAACCTGCTCGCGGGTCGGTTGGTGGTCGGTCCACTCGTGGAACTGCCACCCTTCTTCACCGTCACGCGTGACGCGATTCCATAGGGCTGCTCGCTCTAACCGCTTGGCGAGCTGCTGACCGATCCCCGGGGCGAGGTAGTCGATCACGTCGTCCGGAATCCAGCCGTCGGTGAGTTCGTCAGACGACCAGGAGCCAGCAGTGGTCCACAAGCCGAGCGCGGCGAAGCCCTCGATGTCGAGGCCGCATCGGATGCGCTTTCGGTGCTTGTGGAGGCCGTCATCGACCTTGAACCAAGTCATGCAGGGGTCCTGATCTGTGCGTGGGTGGAACCGTGCTGGCGACTTGCAGCGCTCGTCACGGGCTCTATCTTGTCACATCCATGTGGCCTACACTAGGTGGCATGACGGATTTGATGTCGGTGCCATCCCTCGTAGGCCACATGCACATCTGCGACACTTGCCCCATGACCGACGACCGGGTGGGCGAGGCGCTGCGCGCGTACCAACGCGCCCGTCTGACTGCGGAGCGCCGCAGGTCGGAACTGGCCAACGCGATCGGTCAAGCCGTCGTCGACCGGGGCGTCCGGCAGGCCGACATCGCCCGCCAGACCGGCTACACCCGCGAGCACGTGCGCCGCCTGTGCAACGACTACGTGGAGCGGAAGGCGAAGGCTGAGGCCGAGGCGCGCGCTCAGCAGCCCGTAACGCCCTGACGTAGCACGACCGGCACTCATGCCACTTCACCCGACCCCTTCGCGGTGTCGGGCTTTCGTGCTGTCCCCGGCGCGCACTCGTCGCACCGCCACCCGCACGCATACAGGCGGGCAGGCTCAGCCCCACACGCTTTGACCCCGGCGGCGCACGGCTTGGTGGGCGGGGCCGGTCGGACAGCGGAAGTCCGGCGTCGGGAGTTCAGGTCGATCACCTTCGCGGTCATGGGGTCACCGGCTGACGTCGCGCTGTCTTACGCTGCCGATCCCGCTCACGCTCCACCGGCCCACACAACTCGCACGGCCGCTCACTGCGGCTTCGATGCCGACGCGCCGCCGCCGGAGTCCCACACGGCTGCACCTCGCGCCGGTTGTTGCGCCGGTCCGGGCGCTGCGCTAAAGCTCGGCGGGGCGTCTCGTGTTCCAACCACCACCGCAGGCATTCACGCCGGGCAACCTGCAACCGCCGGTTGAACGCCGACAGGTTCACACCGAGCGAACAGGCCGCGGCGTCCCGGTCCGTGTGCCCCGACCAACGTCGCCCGCAATGCCCGCAGTCATGCTCGGTGACCACACGCACATGTTCGTTGCCGGCGTGCGCGGCCAACGCGACGATGGCCTGCCGGTACGGCTCACCGAGGGCGGCCAGCAGCCGGGGCAGGGTGTGCTGTTCCACGATCAGGCCCTCGGGGCTGGGTGTTACTTGCCGCTGCCCCAGCCAGTAGGCGCAGAAGCGGGGCGCCGACGCCACACCCGCATCCCATTCGCGGTCCCGGTAGCCGTAGACGGTGCGGTGGGCGCGCACGATCGCCCAGATGGCGGCCCGCCCGGCGGCCAGCAGGTCGTGTTCGGACGGCCAGTGTTCGGCGGTATAGATGTGTTCGGCGATGGCCGACCATGCGGCGTCGTGCAGGTCGCGGTGGTCGGCGGCCATGGTGCGGTTGGTGCCGGCGGACTGCCGGGCGAGGCGGGCAATGTCGGACAGCCGCCACCCGTGGGCTAGTTCGTGGTCGTGCATCAGGCCACCTCCGGTAGGTGCGTGTCGGTGATGGGCCGCCCCTGGTAGGTGGGGCCGGTGGGTTCGCCCGGGGTGGCGTTGACGTCGAGCGGGTTGGCTGCGGCGTCCGCGTCGGCGTCTGCGCACTGCTGGTGGTCGGTGCACCAGTGCATGCCGGCGAACGTGATGCCCCCTGGCTGGAACGCGGCGGCGGCGAGGGCGCGCGCGAGGGCGTTGAACACCTTCGCCGCTTCACCCTTCTTTCCGCCGCCGTACTGCACAACACGTCGCCCCGGTGGGCGACCTCGTCTACGCCCTCTGCGGCCCAGCGATGTCGGATGCTGTCGCGTACGCGGGTGGGGAGTTGGGCGAGGTCGAGGATGTGCAGGGGCACGGCGGCTTCGAGTGCGGTCGTGAGTAGGGGTCCAGGCCTGGTGTCCATCACGCCGCCGCCCGCACCGGCTCGGGCACGTCGAACAGGGGAAGTTGCACGACGACGACAGCCGGGGCAACCCGGGGTGTGGGCTCGGTGTGCTGCTGCTCCCGGCAGGTGCGGGCGATCAAGTCCTGGTTGAACTTGATCGTCACCCGCCATTCCTCGAAACGGCTGCGCTGCCGATCACGTACACCAGCAGCGCTCATGTCGTAGGGGGTGCCCGAGCCGCAGGCGATGCCCAACGTTCGGGGGAGCCGGTAGTCGAGCCACCTGGCATGTTGGGCGCTGCACGGCTGGCAGAGTGGGGCGGGCCCGATTCCGGTCATGTGACGGCACCTGTCGTGGCGGTCGCTCGGGCTTGCCGCATCTCGGCGGACCGGTTGTTGTGCGCGACTCGGCACGCCTCATCCACGGGTTCGTTGCGCCGCTTGTGCCGGCGGTAGGCGGCGTACGTTCCGCACGGCTTCACTTCGCTGTCGGGCCGGTTCAGGCCACCGCCGTTGGTCCAGGCGCTGGCGATGTTGTGCCGCTCCCGACACGTTTTGACCTTCCCGATCGGCCAGTTGAGGCGTTCGCCTATCTGCCGGTCGGTGAGACCGTCGGCGGCCATGCGGGCGATGGCGTCCCGGTCGTCGTTGATGTTCCGGCCGTCGGGTGCGGTGGTGCACCGGTCACAGCGGGCGTGGTGCGGCTGGTCGGGTACGCAGTCGAAGCCGCAGGATCGGCAGGCGCGCGGGGTTCGCCCGGCGGCGATGCGCCGCCGCTCCGTCTCGGTGTAGCCGCCCCACAACCCCCACGGCTCGTCCGTTTCGAGGGCGAGGGTGAGGCAGTTGCCGCGGGCCGGGCAGCCTTTGCAGCCTGCCTTGGCGTCGGCTTCGCGGCTGCCGTCGTACCAGAGTTCCGGGTCGGCGGCGCACGGCAGAACGGTGGTGCGACGGGACGGTATGAGGGTGACGGCGACGGCGGTCATCGGTTCACCCGGATCGGCATGATGAGGTAGCGGTGCCCGTCGACCGGCTGCCCGTCGTCGTCGGCGCCGGAAATCACGGCGGGCTTGAACGCGTCAACGAAGCCGATGTGGGCGTGTTGCGTGCCGAGGCTGTGCAGCCCGTCGATGAGGTACTGCGGGTTGAAGCCCACCGTGAGCGTGTCCTGACCGGCGTACGAGCTGATGCCGAGGGCTTCGGACGCGCGGGCTTCCTCCACCCCACCGGCCTCCACGGTCAGCGTGTCGGACCCGTCGGCGAACGTGAGCAGAACGGGTGTGGTGCGTTCGGCGACCAGGGCGACCCGCTTCACGACCTCGATGAGGGAGGCGACGGGCACGACCGCGGCCGACGGGAACTCGGCCGGGAACAGGGTGCGGACGGGCGGGTAGTTGGCCCCGTCGAGCAGCCGGGTGGTGGTTTTGCGGTGCCCGGACGCGAACCCGACAAGGCCGTAGCCGTTGGGGTCGTAGCTCACATCCACGGTTCCGCCGCCCCACGTCTTCGCGGTTTCGGCGAGGGTCTTCGCCGGAATGAGCACGTCGGCGGTGAGGTTCGGGTCGGCGGGGTCGATGGTGATGTCGCGGTGGGCGAGCCGGTACCGGTCCGTGGACAGCAGGGACAGGGTGGTGCCCCGGAATTCGAGGCGAACGCCGGTCATCATGGGCAGCGTGTCGTCCCGGCCGGCGGCCACACCGACCTGCGCGACGGCCTGGGCGAGCAGCCCCGCGTCCACGGTGGCGATGGTGGCGGGCAGTCCGGGCAGGGTGGGGTAGTCCTCCACCGGCATTGTCGGCAGCGTGAACCGGGCGCTGCCGCACACCAGTTCCAGGTGGGTGCCGACGGACGCGAGGTTGACCGGCTTGTTCGGTAGCGACTTCGTGATCTCCGCTAGGAGACGGGCTGCGACCACCACCGTGCCCGGGTCGGTGACGGTGCCCCGCGCCCACCCTTGGTGGGACACCTCGTGGTCGTAGCCGGACACAGTGACACCGTCGTCGGCGGCGACCAGCTTCACCCCGGCGAGGATCGGCACAGACGGACGCTGCTGGGCGGCTTTCGCGGCGGTGGCGACAGCCTCAACGAGGGCGTCACGCTCGGCAGTGAGTTTCATACGGCAGCCCCTCTGTTGCGGCGCCGCTCGGCCCGGTTCGGAACGGTGCGCGGCTGGTCGGGTTGGTCGGTCCACACGCGGATGCCCCAGCGGCGGCCGAGGCGTTGCAGGGCGAGCTGGTCGGTGATGTTCATGCGGCGGCTCCTTGCCAGGCGGGAACAACAGTCAGGTCGAGCACCCCGCCCAAGGCGCGGGTGTGGCGTTGCAGGGTCGACACCAGCAGCCGGTCCGGCTCGGATTCGCGGCGCGACACCGCCGACTCGGAGCAACCCATCCGCGTGCCGACCTGGGCGAGCGTCAAACCCTGCGCCCGGCGAATACGAGCCAGGTTGTTGACAAAGATCCGCAGGTCAAGGCGGTCTTCGGCGGTTTCACTCTCGGGCTGCGACGCCTCGTACAGGGCGGCGATCGGGTCGCCGTCGTCGGGCACGACCAAACCCCGAACGGTCAGGTTGAGGCGGCTGTCGAGGACCCGCGCCCACGCCTGCACGGTGGGGATGAGCCACGACCGGCGCAGCTCCATGTGGGAGAACGCGTACTCGTTGCAGCCGAACCGTTCACCCGCGTCGGCTTGGGACAGGCTGCGGGCTTCGCGGATGGTCCGCAGGTGGTGGGCGAGCACGTACCGGGCGGCCGTGTCGTCGGGGTGCAGGTCGGGGATCGTCTTCACGAGACGTGCCGCCACGTCTCGCCCGTCTTGACCCGCAACACCGTCGCCTTAGCGACCCCGTACTCCCGGGCGACGCTGCCGCTTCCCTCGCCGGCCGCCAGCCGCCGCCTGATCTCCCGCACGTTGTCTTCGGTGAGCCGGGCGGTGTGGATGCGCTCACCGCGGTACGCGCCCTGTGGCAGCCGTCGGGCGGCGGCCTCCGGGTCGGGGGCGAGGAACACGGGTCGGGTGGGGGACGGGCCGTGCTGTTCGTACCGGTTGGCGAGCCACGCCCGTCCGGCGTCGGTGATCTGCGGCGCCACGCCCGGGGCGAGAGTCACCCAGCCCTTCTCCGGGGAGGCGGCCTCATAGGTGGCTTCGTCCATGTCGGTGCCGTTCGCGGCCCGGTACCGGTAGTCGCGTGGGTCGAGGCGAACGGTGCCGTTGCGTACACCGATGAGGAGCCGTTCAAAGGTGCGGTTGCTGGTCATGCAGCGCTGTTCCTCGGGTGCGGGGCCCGCCCCGATGGTGGGGCGGGCCATGGTGCTGGCGGTCATTGGGCGGTCCGCAAAACACGGAGGCCGCCGCGGCGCTTGACGGCGCGGCGTTCGTCTTCGGACATCCCGCCCCAGACGCCGTGGTCAATACCGCCGTCGAGCGCAAATTGCAGGCACTCGTCTTTCACGGAGCACGGACGGCATACGACCTTGGCCTGCTCGATCTGCAACAGGGCCGGACCGGATGTGCCGATCGGGAAATGCAACTCCGGGTCGGTGTCACGGCAGGCAGAGCGCTTACGCCAGTCGTCGGCGGGCTCGGAGTCCACGCGGGTGCTGACGAAGCGGGAAGAGTGGCGGGTCACGAGATCACCCGCTGCGGGCTGTGCTCCGAGCACGGCTCCGACTCCACCGGCATCCCGCAGATCCCACCCGGCATGTCCGCCATCGGCACCGCACACACGAACCCACCCGGTGGCACCGACGGGTCGAACGTCACCGGCGGATTGCCCTCCACACAGCCGTCGGCGTGCTCCTCACGGATCGACTGGCAGCACGGCCACGGCACGCACTTGCCGCAGAACCCGAACCCGACCGGCTCACCCCGGCGGTGCCCCCGGAACCAGCAGCGCCACACGTCGCGGGACACCCCGAGGATGTACGACCGGGAACCACGGAACCGGACACCGGTGACGCAGCCGTTGTGGCCGTCGCCGTACGTGTTGCCGCCACCGCCGGTGACACCGAGGCTGTAGGCGCGGCGCTCCAACCAACTGGTGATGCGCCACGCCCGCCACCCCCAGTGACGGCACTGCATTTCCAGACGCTCGGCCTCAGCCTGCTTCACCCACGCACACTGGAAGCAGGGCACCCCGTAGTCGTCGCGGTCGTGCACCCACAGCAGGTGGCGGGGCTCGGCGTCGCAGTCGACCAGTCGCAGGCCGGGAACGGCGGTGGGGGCGTGGTCGGGGCACGGCCGGTCGTCCACGGGCGTGTCGCAGATGTTGCAGGCGAAGGCGGTGCCGGCGGGGCCGGTGTACTCGTCATCGTCGAGCACGAACCGCTCCTGGTAGGCGAGCATGATCTCAGCAGCCATGGGTGGCCTCCGTTCGGGTGTGGTTGGGGGTGCCGCCCGCCCGCAGCTCGCCAACATCGGTGGCGGCGCGGGCCAGGGCAGCGGACAGTTCCAGGGCCGACGCCCCGGTGATCTCTCGGGAGGTCAGGTAGATGCGACCCCGGGACACGGCGACGGTTTCGCCCTCAGGGGACACGTACGGCAGGACGGGGCGGGCGGCGATGATGTCCGCGACCGTCAGGTCAGAGGTCATAGCCGGCCACCACCCGCCCGCGCCGCAACGCCCGCAACTCCTGCTCGATGCGGCCGGACTGCCAGTCGCGCGGCTTCCACACCGCCACGTCCGCGCCGGCTTCGGTGAGCCATTCGGCCCAGTTCCGCTGGTCGGCGGTTCGGGATCCGGTTGCCGACTTCAACTCCCGGAACAGCACCCCGCCCGGCCCGACGATGGTCAGGTCCGGCCAGCCCTTGCCATCGCCGGCGACAGCGGTACGCCACTTGCCGGTTTGGGTGAGGCCGGGCCGGAAGTGCGCGGTGTGCAGGCCGAACAGCTTGCACAGCTTGAGGATGTCCCGTTGCAGGTCTTCTTCCGGCTTCCCGCGCGTCATTGGCCCTCACCCGCTCGCAGCGCCTGCCGCCGGGCACTGGTGATGGCACCCATCTCGCGAACGTCGATGGCCTTCGCGCCCAGCCGGATCGCCTCATCCCGCTTGGCGTCCACTACGTCAAAGTGCCAGTGGGGACAGGGCTGACCCTCGGGCGAGCACTTCCGCTTGCACGTCTGGAACCACGACGGTCGCAGCCCAAGACGGGCGGCGAACTCGTTCAGTTCCTCCACCGTGTCGGCGGTGAGATGCGACCAGCGGCCCTTGATGCGGCGGACGGTCGCAGGGATGCGGGCGTTGTCGACGTAGACGGTCACAGGCCCGCCGCCGTCTTGAACTCCAACCGCAACACGATCACGTCGTCACCCGCGTGCAGGCTCATCCAGTCCGACGGCGGCTCGGCGGCGGCGTCAAGTCCGTGAACACGCTTGTACTCGGCCAGCGCCGCCGTCCACGCCTTGTCGAACTCGGACACGTTCGTGCCGGACGGGACGAGGTATTCGACGGTGCGGGTGGTGAACTCCCGGCGGTCGGCGATCATGCCGTCACCGCCGCGTCAAGCTCACGGTTCTCGGTTTGCCAACCCCACGGGGACGCCTCGCGGACGGCAACCAACCGCAGCCAGCGGTCTTCCGGCACGAACTGCATGCCGTCCAACCACCACACCCAGCCGCCGGCCGCCTTCTGCAACCGGTCCAACTCGGGCATGTGTTCGGTGATGTCGCCTGGGAACTCGGAGCCTGGCGACCAGTAGGCGCGGCCGGTCGCACGCCAGTCGGTCAGCGCCTGCCACAGGACCCATTCGGTGCCGCGCATCCACCCGGCGGCGTACACCTCCTGCGAGATGTCGCTCATGTGCTCGCCGAGGGCGTTCGCGGCGGGGCTGTGGGCAAGTTCGGCGGCCATCAGTTCTTCACCGCCTTGCGGGCTTCCTCGATCGCCTCGGCCCACACGCCGTCACCCTCATACCAGCCAATCGACTCCGCGTGCGACTCGATCGCGTCGGCGGCGGCCTTCACCCCGGCGTTGAACGCGTCGGTCACGGCCGGGTCGTCGGCCCGGTACAGGCGCACCACCCGCCACCCCTTGTCGGTAGCAAGCTCTAACACCTGCACCCACGTGTAGGCGTTGTCGCGCGTGAACCAGTGGTCGACCTCGCCGCCGCGCTCGGCGTCCTCGGTGTCGTCGCGCTCCAAGACGATCGGCAGGTCACGGCCAGCGGGGTGGAACAGGCCGACAAGGGCGCGGTCCGGGGGCTCCGGCATCATCTCGGCGACCATCAGGCGTTCACCTGCCGCGCGCGCTCACCCTCCGGCACGACACCGGCGGTGCGCCTGACCGCGTCGATCAGCGCCTCCAACGCCTGGTTGGCCTCCGCCGGCCGCATCGCCGCCCACCGCTCGGCCTCGTCGACTGCCTCACCAGCCAGGTAGGCAAGGTTGTTCCGCAGGCGGGCGTTCTCGCCGATGAACGCCTGGTTGGCCCGGCGCAGCGACTCGTTGTCACCGCGGACACGGCCAGCCTGAACGCACGTCACGTGCTCGGCGGGAGCGGGCCGCGCGGCGGGAGCGACGAAAGCGGACAGGCTGATCGCGTCCGCCTCGTCGAGCTGCACCGAAGGGCCATCGTTGCTACCGGGCGGGGCAATCCACCCGGACAGGCGACCGTCGTCAGTTCGCTCCACGTTGAGTGTGGCCCCAGACGGGTCGGTGACGGTGAGGGCGGTGAACGTGTCGTCGCGCACGAGGTGGGCGGTCACGCCGGCACCCGCGCCCAAGCGAAACGGGCCAGGGCCTCAAGGTCACGGGCGTAGAGCGGGTGCCCGTCGATTACGTTGAGAATCCCGTCGCCGAACTCGGTGATGTAGTCGCGGACACGCTCGGCGGCGGCGGACGGCTCGGGCAGGTCGCGGCTGTCGTCCTCGATGCCGTCGGGCTGCTCGGGGATGACGGTGACCTCGGACAGGTGCACGTGGCGGTCGTATCCGGTCACGCCGACGATCGCCCGCATGTCATCGCCCCGGCCCACGACGATCGCCTCGCCGATGGTCTGGCCGTACCGCACGCGCCCGTCGACCTTGAAGCTGACCCAGTAGCCGGGCAGGCAGGTGTTGTTGAAGTCGCGCACCGCGTCCAACTGCTGACGCTCGCTGTCGGTGTAGTTCATGCCGATACCTCCGTCGTGGCGTGGTCGTGGTTGGGGGAGCAGAAAGTCATCGAGCCGTCGTCGGCGAGCAGCACCAGACGGCCGCGGTACAAGGCAGGGCACTCGGCAGGGCGCTGCCACTCCTCAAGCGCCCACCCCACGCTCGGGGCCTTCGACGCCTCCGGGTTGTTCGTCACGAAGTCGTGGCAGCGGCGGCACGCCCACATCAGGTTCGACAGCCGGTCATGCCGGGTCTTCGCCTCACCGTGCCGGCCACCCGACTTCTGGCTGACGCGATGGCTCGGGTCGGTGCCCTGCCCGAAACAGCCGAGACGTTGGATCTCGCACCACCCGGCAGCACGCTCGATCAGGGAGTCACGGACAGCCGGGGGCACGGCGGGACGCTTACGTGACGGCTTCGCCGGCTTCCGGTCCAGCGACGCCATCCGGCCACCCGCGGCACGGTTGAGCGGCGCCCCAGCCGACAGCGTGGAGAACGGGTTGGTGTTGCCCTGCTCGGCCAACTCCTGGCGGCGCTTCTGCGACATGCGCGCGATCGGCGTCCGACGCTCCATCACCGCTCCCCAACCCCGGCCGTCGCATACATGGCCCGCATCGACGCGCCCACCGACTGCAACGCCCGCAGCTCGTTTTCCAGCGCCTTCGCCTGACGGTCTGCGTACCGGTAGGCGGCGTCCGCGACGTCCCGCGCCTCACGCTCGGCGGCCGTCTCCAACTCGGCGGCATACCGACGCTCATGGGCGGCGCCGGTGTAGGCCATGTAGGCGCGGGCGAATGCGGCGTCGTACGCCCGGTCGGCGGCGAGGAACGCCCGGTAGCGGGTGTCGCACACCATCACCCCATTGGCGATCCGGCCCGACACCTCCCGGATGGCGTCCTCCACCGCAACCGGGTTGATGACCGTCATCGGGCACCACCAAACGGGCGGATCGGCCAATCGGTGGTTACGCCGTCGGCACGCTGCCGCAGTTCCTCAGCGTCCGCCAGGGCGGTCGACCGCTCGGCCTCGTCGGCAGCATGGCGGGCCTGAAAGTCCAGCTCGTTCGCCTGACGCCGCCAGTACTGGGCGAGCCCTTCCGCCTGCTCCGCATACCAGCCCACCTGCGCCGCGTGCACCTCAGCGAGCGTCAGCTTCCCGAACTCCTGGAAGCCGCGGACGATGCGGTCCGGGTACCGCCGGTCGGCGTATAGGCCAGCGACCGCGTACGGGTCAGCCAGCGCCTGCTGCGCCCGCTGGCCCAACCGGAACGCCACCCGTGCCGCCGCCAGCGCATCCGCCGTGCAGTCGTGCGCGTCGGTGATCCGAGCCCCGTAAGTGGCGCACAGGTCGGTGAGCTTCCGCTTGCCGGGCCGGTACCGGTCCAACGCCTTGTCGATGCACATCGGGTCGATGACCGGGCCGATCGGCTGACCGTTGAGCCGGTCGGTGAGGGTTGGCAGGTTGTGGCGGCGCAACTCCCGGTCGAGCAGTGTCAAGTCGTAGGGGGCGTTCGCAATGATCAGCGGAACGCCGTCGGCGAGCGCGGCGGCCAGTTCGTCGGCGATCCAGTCCAGTTCGACGGCCGGCGGCTTACCCGCCGCCCGCACCCGCTCCGTCGTCCACCCGTGCACCTCCGCCGCAGCGTCAGGCACCTCCACGCCCGGGTCGATGACGGTGGAGCGGACCAGCGGCTCACAGGCCGGCTCGATCCGCACGACGGCGGACGTGACGATCCGGTCGGACTCGACGTCGACACCGGTGCTCTCCATGTCGAAGGCCAGCATCTTGTCAAGGTGAAAACTCATACCAACGCCTTCTTTCTCGCGCGGGCCATCGCCGCCCAAAGTCGCTCGCAGGTGCGGCACCGCCGCTTGCCCTGCCGGTCGATGCGCGTGTTCTCAGGACTGTGCGGATGGCCCGCTGCGCACGTCTGCCGAACGGCCATAGGTCGGCGGTTCTGGCGCTGCTCCTGCGGGGTTGCCCACCGGCAGTTCTCTGGCGAGTAGCCAGCATCGTTGTCTTGACGGTCCAGGCTGCGACCCCGCGGGCGCTCACCCATATCGGCAAAGAAGCTCTCGAACGTCATCCACCGTTCGCAAACGGTGATTCCACGGCCGCCATAGTCGGCAAACCTCGCGTGGTTCGGATAGGTGCATCGGCGCACCATGTCCTGCCAGATTCGATAAATCTTGGTGTAGGACATTCCGTGAGTGCGAATTGATTCGCAACCGCCAGTGCGGATGGTTACACCGTTGACTCGTGCTACCACGACGTCACCAGCCCGATGGTGGACGTAAGGCCGCGCGACTCGCAGTCCCAGGCGACCATGACGCCCTGATGCCACGTCACGCGATCACCCCGCTCTGAACCTCGGCGAGGAACGTCGCCATGTGGAAGCCGTTGATCTCATCGGACGACTTGTTGAACCGGGCAGTGATGCGCTCCTCAAGCGCCGCCGCGTTCCACTTCCGCTGCCCGGCGACCGCCTGAATCTGCACCCACAAGGCGTCCGGGTTCGGCTCTACCTCGGCATCCACCGGCTCGCCAGCAGCCAAGGACTGCGGCGCAGCAGCCGGGGCGGCAGGCTTCGGCGGGTCCAGCTCGGCGGCACGTGCCTTCAACGCGTCCTTCGCCGCATCGGTCAGTGCGCCGTCCTTGCCGGCGGTACTCCACAACTCCTGCAACTGCGGGATTGTCGACACCCGCTGCGCGGCGTCGATGACCTGCGCCTCCGTCAACTTCTCCGGGTCCGCCTGCTGCTCCGGTGCGGCGCCGATCGCCGCTAGGTGCTGGGCGACCATCGCCTGACGGGCGGCCTGCCCGATCTGCCCGCCGAACGCCTGCGCCGGGGTGACGAACTCGAAGTGCAGCACCGGCACCATGAACGTCCGCGACTCGATCTGCTCGTTCTGCGGCCTGCCCGGGTGGAACAGCTTCTTCTCCCGGTGCTGCAACTCCAACCGAGCGGGGATCGGCTGGGCGGCGGTGGCGATGGACTCGGCGAGCATCGGCAGTTCGGCGGCAGCGTTCCAGCCATGCGATTCAAGCTTGAACGTGCCCAGCGTGGGGATCTCCGCCAGCATCAGGGACATGCGGGTTGTCGGCTTGCACACGTCGCCCGGCTTGAGGTCACGGCCTGCGGCCTGCGCGGCAGCCCGCACCGGGTCACACAGGCACGACGCGTTGCGGATCTTCTCCGTCTCCCCGTCGCAGTGCCGCGACTTGAACCCGTTACCCCACAGCTCGTAGTTCGGGTCGATCTGCTGCGGCGGCACCAGCACCGGGATCGTCTTCGCGTCGGTGACCACCTCGAACTGCGGGCCGGTGGTGTGCTGCCACGGCTTTACCTCGCCGCCGTACTTCGCGGTCACCGCCTCGATCAGAGACCGGGACGGCGATGTGAACCGCAGCGTCTCCAACTTGGCCGGGTACTCCTTGCCGCGCTGCGACAGCCGCTTCTCACCGAGCCGGATCACACCAACCTGCGTCAGGCGTCGCTGCAAAGTCTTGATAGGCATATGTGTTCTCCTCAGATTTCAGGCGGCGGCCGGGGCCGGCTCAGCGGCAGGAGCGGGTGCGGCATCCTTTGCGGCCTTGCGGGCGCGGGCGGCGATCGTCTCGGGCAGCACGAATGAATTGCGGCTTACTGCGGCCGGCCCGGACTCGATCAGCCACTTCGTCAAAGCCAGCGCCGGCAGGAACCCGTCGCGGTACGTTTCCTCACTGGTGACGACCATCCGCACAGTCACGCCGTCGGGACGGAGCTGAACCAACATGCCGCCGTCAGTGGCAGGCATCGGCTCCTCAACGTCCGAGTTCTTGATGCGGATGATCGGGGCGTGCCGGTAGCCCGTGACCTGCAACGCCTGCTCGGGGTAGAACTTCGGCTCCTCACCCTCGCGGGTCTTGAAGTCGATGATCAGCAGGATTTTCAGGCCGAGCTTCTTGGCCTTGCGCCACGACACCCCAGTCACCCTGGACACCAGCTTGGCGGCGGCGACCGTGGCGGAGGCGTCGATCTCGACGATGCCGTCGCAGGTGCCGGCGTAACCGGCTTCCCGGTTGACTACCAGCGCTTCCGACACCTGGAACGAGTCGGGGGTGAGGCCGTAGTCGGCGATGAACGCCTGGAACGCCTTCACGTACGGGGCGATGTCCTCATCGTGGGGCTTGATCTCACCCGTGTACGACCACCACTCCACGACGTCGTGGACAGCCTTGCCCTCGTCGGACCGCCGCTTGGTGTGCACCGAGTGGCGCCGGGCGATCCAGGCGGCCATGCACGCCTTGCACTCGCCGCACGCGCACCGCGCGCACCGTTCGGTGTGGTCGTGCCCGCCTTCACCGGCGCACTTGCTGCCGGTGTTGCCGCACGGCTTGATGCGGGACGCGATGACGACGGACGGCAGTTCGGCAAACGCAGCCTGGGCGGCCAAGCTGGCAGCCCAGCGCACGAGCGCTTCCTTCTCGATGACACCGGTCGCGGTGGTGACGGAGATGAGCCGCAGGTCGCCGATGAGGTAGAAGCGTTGGTCTTCCACCGTGTCGACGCCGTGAAAGATGGGCGCGGCGGGCCGCTCGGCGGCGATCGTCATGCGTCGCTCCTCGCATCGATGGCGGCGTCGTAGTCGGCGTCAGCGGTCAGGCACGCCGGCTTCCAGCAGGCGGCCAGCAGCGACGCCACCGGGTTGCCGCACGTCGGGCACGTGGCCTGCTGGTTGGGCGGCGGCATCGGGTGCGGAAACGGCACGTCCGGGGCGGGCTGCGGAACGGGCAGCGTCGGGGCGGCCAAGGCGGGCGCGGTCATCGGCCCACCTCGTCGACCAGGAACCCGCACGGCGGCAGGTCGTGGAGTACGCAGCCGTCCGTGTTGCGGGCACCGTCCGGGTCGATCGTGCAGGTGCACAGCCGCGTGTAGCGGCGAGCGAGAGTCAGCGCAGCGCGGTGCCGCTCGTCCGACCAGTCGTACTCGGCGAACGTGTCCAGCAGGTCCGCGACCCCGAGAGCGGACATCGGATCCCACGACGCGATGTGCTGGGCGTCAGCGGTCGAAGGCCAGCCGCACTCGTACGCACCGACCGACGCCACCACCCGCCCCCGGCAACCAGCCGGTGCCTCGATGCTGCGATTGTTGATCGCCGTCCATGGGCTCGGCGTGGCAGCGGCAGCCCGCTCACGCATCAGCCGGGCGGCCTCGCGCAGCAACTCCACCTCGGCGGTCACAGCAGATCACCTGCCACGGCAGCGTCGTAACGCGCGGCGGCTTCCGCATCACCGAAGACCTCAGCCCTCACCCACGCCACGTACTCGCGCGGGTCGAACGCGATGGCCTCAATCCACGTCCGCCGCGCCTCCGCGATGGCCTTCTTTCGCCAGCCACGGGCGAACGGACGCTCGTGACGCTCGCCGTCAGTCCACGAGTCGCCGCAGCCACAGCACGACCATGTGGTGCCGTACCAGGGGGCGTCGGAACCGGCGAACGGGCGGGGACGTTCGCAGACCGGGCAAAGGATGATGCGGCGGAGAAGGAACACGGCTGGACGGCACACGGTCGCGGCGGGCATCAGCGCTCACCGCCCAGGTTGACGCCCTCACGCTTGAGGTATGCGGCGATGTACTCGGCGGTCGCGTGGTACGAGAAGGTGACCGTTCCGCCGGTCGGCAGAGACGCCTCGAAGCGCCAGTCGTGCTCGGGAAGATTCGGGAACATCTCGGCGGCCTTGTCCGCGCCGTACATCTGCCGCGCGTCCTCGGCGGCGTCGATCAGACGCATCGGGACGGGCATCTGCCAGTCTTCGGGCTTCGTGTCGAAGTCGGTCACAGCCGCTCACCGCCGCCCGTGCCCTGAATGGCGCGGTCGAGGTAGGCGCGCACCGCCGGGTGGGCTGACTCGCCCGCGTCGTAGGTGATGTCCCCGGCGTCGATGACGGCCTGGGTCAGCAGGCCAAGCGAGCTGGGGCTGTCGCGGTGGGGGAGGAGCTGAATACGCAGCGCCTCAAGCGCGAGGGAGTTGAACTCCGAACGCAGGGCAGCAACCAGCGCGACGTACGACGGGCTCTGCGTCTCGGCGGTGTTGAGGGCGGTCACTTGCTGGTCCACGTGTGAAGGAAGTCGAGCACCTGCCGCCCGGCATCCGTCAGCTTCCGCTGCGTGTAGTCGCACTCCACGCAGCCGACCCCGGCGGGCTCCGGCTCGCGGTCCTTAAGCTCGCGGTAGGTGGGGCTGTTCTTCCACGCGTCTGCCACGCCCCACGACAGGTCGTAGGTGAGGGCGAAGCTCTCGTAGGCGGCCTGCTCCTCGTCGGACCATGCCTTGTACTCGGCAGCCGCTCGCTTATGCGCCTCTTCGGTGGCGCAGTGCGGGCACGGCATGTCCAGCGGCGGCAGGATGATTTCGGGCATGCGTCATCGACTCCAAAGGTTGGAGGTGATCGTTTGGTTGGCTTGTGCGCCGTCCCGGCGGAGGCAGTCGGTGCGGGCGGTATGCCTGCGGGTGCCGTACCGCCGGGACCGGCGGGTGGTGAGGTGGTCTGGTTGACCCCTCGACACCACTAACTCTACCCTGAACCTTAAGGTTGGGCTAGTGTTTCGGCTTAAGGAGTTGCCCGTGTTTCGTCCCGCGCCGGCCGAGCAGTACGGCCAAACACCAGCCGCGCTGTACGATCCCGGCGTGGCGAACACCGAACGGTTCGGCGTGGAGGCAGTGCGCAAAGTGCTCGGCCAGCGACTGGATGAGGGCGAGAAGACCGGCGTCCACACGATCATTGGCAAGCGCGGAGCCGACCGGGGCGCGCTCGTGCCCATGGACTGGTACCGCCGCGCCCGCGAAGCCCTCGGCGACCCCACCGACCTGTAGTCGTTCACCGTGCGCTCGCCATCTCGGCAGCCCACCCGGCCAGCAGCCCACGCCGCTCCGCCAACCAGCCCACACACGACGGGCACCACGACAAGCCGTCCGGCGGCACCAACGGCATCGGGTCCAAAATGATCGGCTCCGACCGGCGGCCAGCCCAACCACCCGTGCCACACAACCCCTGCCGACCCGCGAATGGCCCGTCCTCACGCATGACGTGAAGGCGGGTGACACGCCGCGACTGGTAGCCCCGATAGAAGGCTCGGCTCACGACGGCTCACCCGACCGACGTTCCCGCCACACGGCGAGCAGCCCGGACAGCGCCGTGCCCAACCCGAATCCAACCAACGCGCGCCCGGCATCGGCCAGCCGGCGACGGCAGCAGCCACGCCGAACGCGATGAGCGCCCCACCGACTACCAGTCGATCGGTGGCGTTCACCGCAGCTCACCCCGCCAGCGCCGAGCCCGTTCCCGGATCCGCTCCATCGCGGCCTGCTGCCGTTCCGCCCGCCCCGGGTCCGCCGCGTCCAGCTCGGCTTCGCGCCGCAGGGCGGCATGCACGATGTTCAGCAGATGCTCGCGCGACTCCTCATCCAGATCGCCCGCCACGCGCACCGACGCGACCACCTGGCCGTCGTCGTCAACCAGCGGCACACACCGCTCCCGATCAGCCACGGCGCACCTCGCGAAGGCGTTTCGCCGCATGGGTCTTGCAGTCCAGGTAACCGGCCCGCCAACCGAACTGACTCGCCGCCTGGCGGGCACAGGCAAAACCGACGACAACCAGGAACCAGAAGAGGGTGTCGTACCCGAACAGCGCGAACGGGACGGCGACGGCGAGGCAGTAGTGGCCACGCCGCCGCCAGCGGTCGCCGTTCTCCTCGGCCTGTGCCGGAGTTCGCGTCTCAGCCACGGCGCACCGCCCGCTGCCGGGGAACACGCGACATGACCACGGTCGCGTCGGGTTCGTCCGCGCACAGCGTGAACAGCTCCGTCACCGGCTCCGGGCGAGGCGCACCCTGCGACGGATGCCATGGTTGCGGCACTCGCGCCACACCCGACGCGGGGGTGATCTCAGCGACCGCCTCGGCGTGAGCCTGCCGGGCCGAGAAGCTGATGCGGCGGCCAACCGCCCGACACAGCATCACCCAGCCCACGCAGACAGCAGCGCCGCCGGCCACAATCCAGAACGGGCCAGGGTTGAACAGCGTCCCCATCACCGGCGTGACTCCGCAGGCTTGACGACCACCGTGTCGTCGTCCGAACGGCGGTACACAGGACCGTGCAGGGTGCCCGTACGCGGACCCGAACGGCGCCGCACCGACTCCGGCAACTCCTGCGTCTCCGCCGACTCCCACGAATCCGTGTCGGCGGGTGGCGGCTCGCACTCACCGCCCTGCGAGAACACCCACGCCCCGAGGGCGGCAGCAGCGAGCGCGAGAACGAACCCCAACCCAACGGCGACCAGATAGTCGGCGGCGGTGATCGTGGCCACCTCGATGGGCGTGGCAGTGAACTCAACGGACACGGGTGGCCTCCTCAGGCTGGGCGGAAAACGTGGGGGCGAGCAGGGCGCGCAGCTCGGCGGCCAAGTCGTCGGGCAGGCGGTCGGCGAACCGGTGCGCGGCCCCAAGACGCTGGGCCTGCCTGCTGTTCGTCGCCTCAAGGTGCCGGTTCAGCTCGATCAGGGTTTGGTTGCCGGCGTCCAGCGACTCGGCTTCACGCCGATGGGAGGCACGCTCGGTGGCCAGCTCGGCGCGGCGCATCTCCGCCTCAAGTTCCCGGCAGGCTTTCTCCCGGCGCAGCAACGCCACCAGTCGATCCGAGCGGGCTTCCAGGTCGACGACCAGCGCCGCCAACGTGGCCTGGTTCGACAGGAAAGCCCGCAACCACCGCCACCACGTCACCGGGCACGCTCCACCAGCAGCACCGGCGCCTCAACGTCGGTCACCCACCAGTGCATCGGCAGCGCACCCGGGGCCCGACCGAGGTCCACCGCGCGGCGCCGGGCCTTCGCGGATCCGAACGCGGCACGCGCGTACGACACCCACCGGTCGGCGTCGACCTCGACCGTGACCCGGTATTCCATCCGGTCGCAGCGCAGCAGGTGCGAGGTCAGGCCGAGTTGCGCGCGGGTCGGCACCTCAAGGTCCGTCAACCAAATCAGCTTCCGGCCGTCAAGCTGCGGCTGCGCGAACGCGCGAAGCCGGCCGCCCTGACGGATCAGCGGCGCCGCATGCGAGCAGGTGAAGTGGTAGAGGCGGATCATCGGGCACCGTCCGACGGGACGACAGGCAGGAACTGCGTCGCCTCACTGTTCGCCGCGGCACGCACCCGGCCATGCAGCACGTCATTCCGGTCACGGATCTGCTCATCGAACGGCCGATTCACCGACGCCTTACCCGACGCCCGGTCCAGTACATCCCACGGCAGCCGGGCCGGCATCACCCCAACCTCCGGCGCCCGTTCGAGGTTCAAGCCGGCGGCGAACTCCTGCTCGGCGATCTCCCGCACCTCGCCATCAGTCAGATACGAGCGGGCCGCCAAATGCCGGGCCACATCGCGGGGCGACCATCCGACCGTCGGCGTGTGCCTTCCGCCCGGAACCGCGAACCGGTCACCGCCGGACACCTGCTCCCGCAGCACCGACCACGTCAGCCCCCACCACACCGCCAGCCGTGACGGCAGACGGGGATGCGACGCCGGGAACATCGTCGTGCCCGCACCGCACGACTCCTGCCATGCCTGCGCCTGCCACAACGGCAACCGATGCTCCGCACCGATCTGCTCATTCGCGGCCCGGTGCTCGCGGCCCTCCAACACGAACTCGCGGGCAACCAGCACAGCCAGCGCGAGCAGCGCCGCCAACCCCGACGTGTACCCGGCGACCTCCCACCCGTTCACCGCGACGCCCCCACCGGCAGGTACGCGGCCTCGATCAGCGGCGCCACCTCAGCAAGGTCGGCCAGCTCGGCGACGAGGCCCGACCACGCGCGCATCTCGGAGTGGATGACGTACGCGCCGTCCCGCCCGCCCGGGTAGTCCTCCCGCTCGTGCAGGGGACGTCCCGGCGGCAAGCCGAGCAGGTCGACGTGTGTAGCCGTGCCGATGGCGCGGACACGGGCCAGCAGCGGGGCCGGGTTGGTGAACAGGACGGCGGCGGCGATCAGCAGGCCACCCAACAGCAGCGCGTACACGATCAGGTCGGCGGGCATCTCAAGCCACCCGCTGACGGGCGAAACGGGCCGGCATCGTGTTCATGTCGGGGGCACGGTGACGGCCGATCACACCCTCCGGCCGCACATACGCCGTACCAGCGTTCACACCGGGCTGACCGGGCCGCAGGAGACGGACCGTTGGACCGTCCACCTCCCGGGCGCGGGGCATGTTCCCCAACGGCACCCGGGCGCGACCCACCACGGGGGCCGGGCGGCGGCGGGTTGCGAGATGCAACTTGCCGGCCAAACGAGTCAACAGGTTCATGTCGGGCTCCCCTCGAAGGGACGGTCAGGGATGAGAAACGGCCGCAGGCAGCGAGGTGCCCGCCGCCGTGGTGGTGGTGGTGTCGTTCTTGCGGTTGATCGACGCCCAGTCAGGGCGGTCACCGGTGTCAGGCAGCAGCCGGTCGTCGTCGGCCCACCGCGACCCGTGGGCGGACTCCCACCACTGGGAGCGCTCGTCCTCCAAAGCGGCGATCCGGGCGTCTTTGCGCTCACCCTCAGCGCGCAGGTCGGTGATCTCGGCACGCAAACGCAGCACCACCGTTCGCCGATCCGCGCGGGTGCGGCGACCAAACAGCCACGCCAGCACCGGGGTTTGCGCCACCCACACCGCGACGATCGCCTGCACCACCGCCGCCTGCGGATCCCAATACAGGTCCAACACCGCCGACCCGGCCAGCAGCACCGCCACCGTCGCGGCCACCAAGAACACGCCCGCGGCCAAGGCGACAGCAGCCACGCGGGCGAGACGGCGACTCACGACCGCCCCCGGGCACGCAGCCGCATCGTCGCCGCCGGATCCCGCAACACCGACGGCTCTGCAACCTCCGCGACCGTCGGCAACTGCTCACGGGTCAACGGGTTGACGCAGTGCAGCCGGTTCGGGGTGTGCAGCCACCGCGACGGTGCGACCTTCCCGTCAACGCGCAGACGGACAACCGGTTCCGCGCAGTTCGCGCACGGACCGCCGCACTCGTAGCGGGCGCCCAACGGCGGCTTCGACAACTGGCGGGTCACCGGGCACCGTCCTCGGCGGGCACGATCTCCACCCGGCGCCGACCCGACCGCACCGACTCCTCAACCGCGAACCGGTCACGCAACCGCTCGGCCGCCTGGGCGTCACCCGGACCGAACGGCACCACCACCGGCCCAGACGCGCGCTCAATACGCAACACCCCGGTCACCGCACCTCACCGCCCGACAACGCGAGCAGCGCCGACACCAACACCGCAGCGGCCACCAGCCAGCAGGCGGCAATCCACCACCACTGGCGGCGCGACTCCAGCCGGCGCGACTCCTCACGGGATGCGCTGGACTCCGCCATCGACGGCACCGAGTCACGGAAACGGGCGGTCACGACGCCACCTCAAGTAGCCCAGCCGAACGCAGAAGCTCCCCGAACGCGTAAGCCGCCTGCTGCGGCACCACGCCGTTACCAAGGCACTTGAGCGCCCCATTGCGGGGAACGTGGCCCGTCCCCCAGCCCGCCGGCAGGCCCATCAACCACTCGACGAACAGGGGCGACAGCCGAGGCTGACCCTTCGTGCCGGGTTCGGTCGGGCTCGGTGCCTGCCTGCCCGTGACCAACTCCCAGCGAGCAATCGCCGACGCGTACGGGCCCCACTGGCCAGGGGTGCTGGCGGAACCGCCTGTGCCCCGCTGGTTCGGGCCACCTTTGGTCCCGTCGGTGGCACGCGGGGTCGGCAGCAGGGCTACCCCGTTTGCTCCAACCCCAGCAGCACCTGCGACAGCGGCGGACGGAACCCTTCCGATGCCCGACGCCCCGGTGTGCCCGTGTCCGACGCCCTGGGCGTCGGCAGCAGGCCAGGCTGCGATGAAGACCCGCTTCCGCCGGTGCGGTGCCCCGACGTCTGACGCGGGAACAGTGATCCATTCCGCATCGAACCCGAGGGCGGCAAGGTCTGCGAGTACGGCTCCGAGTGCCCGCACCACAAGGTCAGCCGGGATGTCTCCCAAACACCACGGGCAGGGTTCCACGTCGCTATCGGATCGGCCACTGAGCAGTCCCTCCACGTTCTCAAGGAGCACCAAGCGCGGCTTGAGCACGCCAATGCCGTAAGCGATGTGCGACCAGATGCCCGTGCGGGTGCCCGGCTTGAGCCCGGCACGCTTGCCCGCCGCGGACACGTCCGTGCACGGGAACCCGGCAATCAGGACGTCAACTCGCGGCAGGGTGGCCCAGTCGACGGCGGTGAGGTCACCGAGGTTGGGCACGTTCGGCCAGTGCGCGGCACACGCCTGGGCGGCGTACTGCTGAACAGGCTTTCCGCTGGTCGTGGTGGCCGGGTCGAACTCGGCGTACCACAGGCGCTCCATCGGCCCGAACAGCATTTCGGCGGCCATCTCCAACCCGCCGTAGCCCTTACACAGGGCGCCGGAGGTGAGCATCAGACGTTCACCTCGTGACGGACCGGCGACACCAGGGCGTCCTCTCGCCACGTCTGCTCTGCGGACGGGTTCCGGTAGGTGACCGTCGCGTCCACGCACCCGCCGTACGGGCAGCCGTGCTGCGGCACCGGGTGGGCGAGGGTGTGCGCCACCTCATCCACGGACGTACCGGCGAGGCCGGCGACCAGCGGCACCGTCCACGCCTGCGAATCTGACGAGCCGGGCAGAACGCGGGCCGTGTCGTCCGTTCGGACGATGGTGTGCTGTACTAGTGGAGTCATCAAGTCCGATGTCCTCTCATCCAGGTATCGGGTTGTGGTGACAGAGCGACGAACGCCTACCGGTGGGCCCCGGTGGGCGTTCAGCTCTTTCAGGGGGAGTGGAAGCTGTCGCCTGCCGTGACTTCGCAGGTCACGGCTTCGCGCGCCCACCCGGCTATGGGGGCGGCAAGGCCGGGCGTCGGCACCTCACCCGACGGGAGGATGCGGGTGGTCTTCGCGGCGACCCGCGCGTCGAGCACGTCGTAGGCGCGCTCGCGGGTGGGCGTCCACGTCGGGAACTGGTCACCCATGTCGACGACCCAGCCGCCGGACAGGGCCAGGCGGGCGGTGCCGGCGGGGTGGCTGATCGTAGTGGCGCTCATGCGGCCCGCCGTTCGGGCGCTGTCGGCGCGGACTCGGGCGCCGCGTGCTGGCGGTCCTTCGCAAGCACCAGCCGCAGGCGGTCGATCTGCTCGGCGACCAGTTCGGGGGCGGCTTCGGCGGTGGCCTGGACGATCCAGGCGGGGACCGTCACTGCTCGCCCCGCTGGAATGCCTCGGCGAGCGGCCAGCCGATGAGGTCGCAGAAGTCGGCGGCCTGGTTGAGGCTGATCGGGTAGTTGCCGCTCAGAAGGCGGAAGAAGCTGCGCCGGGAGATGCCCATGTGCTGAGCCACCTCTTCGTACTTGGTGAAGCCGAGCACTGTTTTCGCTTGGTTGGCGGCTGCCTTGGTCAGCCGGTAGCCAGTGCCAAGGTCTGCACTTGACTCACGGGTAAGGGTGCCGTTCATGACACCTAGCTTGCCAGGTGCCACGTATGGCACGCAAGAGTTGACGCGAGGTAAGTCAAATCGTCTTTATCGATGTATGGTGAGCGGTGCGTGTTCATGTTTGTGCGGGAGAGGCGGCCAACATGACGGGGCGGGCTGGGGGCCACGTGCGGCACGTAGGGGAGAGGGTGCTCAGGAGTGCCACATCGGGCACTTATGGTTGCGGCGTGCCAGTCAGCCAAGACGACCTAAAGCGACTCGCCACCCTCATCAAGGATGGGCGAGCAGCAGCCGGATGGCGGCAAGAAGACCTCGCCGACGCAACCGGCATCGGCCTGCGCACACTCAAGCGCTACGAGAACGCCCAAAGCGACAAACCCGACCGCGAACACCTCATCGCGATCTTCCAAGTGCTCAACCTGGACCGTCGGGAACTCGCCGCCATCCTCGGCATCCTCAGCCGCGACGAACTCGCCCTGCCTCCCGAGCCGGCGCGCATCATCAGCGCCCGCACACAAGAACTACTCGACCTGATCGAAAACCCCGACCTGCCCGACCACGAACGCGAGGCGTACACCGAGATGCTTCGCGCACGCCTGCGGGGTCGACGCCAGCGAGCCAGCAACCCCGAGACGCGCCGCGACGCCCAAGGCACCGGCTAAAGAACCACGCCATTGCGGCGCCACACCTGGCCCCACGTCTGCGAATCGCCCTGCCAGCGTGACTCGGCGAGCCGCTGATACGACCACCGGCCAGCCTTTCCGACCTGCGATAACACAACTTCCGCCAACGTCATGATCACGAGGCGGCGTTCACCCACCGGATAGTCCGTCCACCTGTCCGCCAGATCGTGCGGGTCGTAGCCACGCAAGGTCGCCGGGGTCTGCAACTGGCGCACCCTCGCGTCAGCGGCCTCGATCTGCGGGCGCAACTTGCGCGCTGCGGCCATCAGGAAATCCAGACCCTCACCGTCGGGCTGCGACGCTGCGTCCTCCAACTCGGCCAGCCGCTTCTTCAACGCCGCCAGATCGGCCCGCGCCTGATCCAACCCGGGGCCGCCCGTTATCGGCGTAAACGCGGCGGCGGCATCCGGCATTCGCAGGCGGGCCCTGATGAACTCGTCGACAACGTCGTCCATCTCCCGCACCCCCGCCGACACGGCCATGCAACCGCGGTGCAGGCACTGGTAGCGATGCCGGCCGTTCGCCTTCTTGGGCCGCAACGGCCGCCGACACACCCCGCACAGGGCTGCCCCGCTCAACTGGTAGGCAAGTGACGCGTCAGCGTGGTTGAGGCGGCCTGGCTGTTCCAGCATCGCCCGCAGTTGGCTTGCCGTCTCCGAATCGAGGATGGCGGGCCATGCGCCCGTGGTTGCCAGCTTGTCTCGGTGGATGCGATGCCCCTCGTAGCCGGGGTTGCGGAGCATCCTGTTGATGTGCCCTCCGGTCCACCTGCCCTCACCGGATGGGGTGGGTACCCCGGCGTCGTTCAACAGGATCGCCTGCCGCTGCAAGGGAATGCCTGCGAGGGTGTCTGCGGCGAGCCGTCGGACGATCCGGGCTTCGTCCTCGTTAATGACCTGCTTCACGGTTCGGCGCTTATGCCCGGATGCCGTGACGCTGTCACTGGTGGGTGCGCCATAGACCCGCGCGTACCCGTAGAGCAGGGGGCCCGGGGGTCGCCCTTGGTGGGCGGCGTCGTCGATGCCTTCCCTCACGCGGGCCCGCAGCTTCTCAATTTCACCTTCGGCTGCCACGCCTTCTTTGAGCAGGAACTCGCGGTCGCGCCATCGGCGGGGGTCGTAGGTGGCCGGATCTTCGTCGCCGAAGATGCGGATGAACACTCCGAGGTCTCGGCAGAGATCCAGGAAAGCCACCCACGGGCCCATCTGCCGGTCGGCCCGTGTCACCTCCCACAGGGAGATCATTTTGCAGTGTCGTGAGCGGATGTGGTCTAGCAGTTCTGCGTAGTCGGGCCGTTCTTTGCGCCCGTACCGACTGGCGGAGAAGTTCGGGTCCACGAACACGCGGCCAGGTTGGACGCCGAGGTCGAGGCAGTCGGCCAGCCATCGTCGCTTTTGGCGGGCGACACTGCGGCCTTGGTCGGATGAGCTTTTGCGGGCGTAGAGGTCGGCTACATCCACGGCCGATGCGGGCAGCAGCATGCACGACAGCCTATTCGCGGAAACCCCTCATGTCAGCACGCACTTTCGCGCACGGGCACGGGTTGGCGGCCAGCACCAGCTGCGTCCGGGCCGGGTACTCGGTGCCGCCACCGCTGCGGCTGAGCTGGATGCGGCCGTGCTCCAGCGGCTGGCGCAGCGCCTCCAACGCGCCCTTGCTGAACTCGGGGGCCTCGTCGAGGAAGAGCACCCCGCGGTGGGCGAGCGACACCGCGCCGGGGCGGGCCAGCCCGGAACCGCCGCCGACGAGCGAAGGGACGGTCGCCGTGTGGTGCGGCGCCTGGAACGGCGGACGACGCAGGAGCCGACCACCCGGTGGCAGCAGCCCGGCGACCGAGTGCAGGGCGGTCACCTCCAGCGCCGCGTCGTCGTCCAGCTCCGGCAGGAGCGACGGCAACCGCTCGGCCAGCATGGTCTTGCCGGCCCCCGGCGGGCCCAGCAACGCGAGGTGGTGCCCGCCCGCCGCGGCGACCTCCAACGCGCGCCGGCCCATCTGCTGTCCGGCGACCTCGGCGAGGTCGGGGCCGCCGGTGATCGGCGCCGGGGTGTCCGTCGGTGGCTCGATCAGCGGGCTGCCGTCACGGACGAAGGTGACCAGCCGGTGCAGCGTGTCCACCGCCCGTACCCGGACGCCGGGGATGACGGCGGCCTCGGCGGCGTTGTCGGTCGGCACGATCACGCGCTGGATACCCGCCCGTGCCGCCGCGACGACCATCGGCAGCACGCCGCGTACCGGCCGGACCGTCCCGTCCAGGCCCAGCTCGCCGAGGATCACCACGTTCTCCAGTGGCAGCAGTGGCAGCTCGCCGGAGCCGCCCAGCAGCGCGGCGGCGATGGCCAGGTCGAATGCCGAGCCGAACTTCGGCAGCGTCGCGGGCAGCAGGTTCAGCGTGATGCGCCGGTTGGGCCACCGTTGACCGGAGTTGACGACGGCGGCCCGGACCCGGTCGCGGGCCTCGTGCAGGGCGGTGTCCGGCAGGCCGGAGATCACCACCGCCGGCAGGCCGGCGGCGAGGTCCGCCTCGACCTCGACCAGGTGGCCGGTGACGCCGACCAACCCCACGCAGAGCACCTTCGCGTAGCTCATGACGCGTCCCCCGTTCGTCGGCGCATCTCAGAACGCGCCCTTGAGGTGGTCGACCCGCGCGGGACCGGTGTCGGGCAGACGTACCGACACCACGTCGAACCGCACCTCGTCGGCGCTCGTGCCGGTCTCGGCGAGCCAGCGTGCGGCGAGACCGCGCAGGCGGCGGGCCTTGGCGGGTACGACCGCCTCGGCCGGTGAGCCGAACGCGTCGCCCCGACGCGTCTTCACCTCGCAGAACGCGAGCACCGGCCCGTCCCAGGCGATGATGTCGATCTCGCCTTCCGGGCAGCGCCAGTTCCGGACGATCGGGCGTAGTCCCGCCTCGCTCAGGTGCCGGGCGGCGCACCGCTCGCCGTACGCGCCGACCGCCTGGTTCCGCTTCGTCATGGCCGCGACGGTGCCCCTCGGGGCACGAGGGCCGCGACCCCGAGAGCGCCCGCCTGTGGATGACGGTCGCTCTGTGGACGACCGGACGATCAAGCCCCTGCTGTGCTACGGCGCCAATTGGTGTCGATCAACCCGGCCGGGGCCAAATGGCGCGGGCCTGGCCCGTCGCATACGGTGCCTGACGTGGACGGACGACGGAGCTTTCCGGAAGATCAGGAGTCGCGCTGGTACCCCGACGAGCGGGGGCGCGGGTACGGCGAGCCCGAGTGGCGCGGCGCGGGTGAACCGCGATACCGCGACGGCGAGATCCCCGAGCAGCGCGGCGTCGAGGACGCCCGCTCCGTCGAGGACACCGGAGTCGGCCGACGCCGCGAGCCCGACCCGACCCGCCTGGGCGGCGCGTCAGAACCGGACTCGGGTCGTTTCGGCGCGGTGGACGCGGTCCGCTTCGGGGGTGCCCCGGAACCGGACTCCGGGCGGTTCGGTGTCGTCGACGCGCAGCCGGGGCGGTTGGGGGTCGGCGGGGCAGATTTCGGGCGTGCCCCCGATCCGCTGGGTGACGTCCGCACGGACGCGGACGGCTACCGGCCGACCCGCTCACGCAGGGCGGATCGGGACCCCTCGGAGATCTCCGGTGAGCTGCCCGGCCGCCGGGCCGCCCGAGAGCCACTGACCATGACGACGCCGGACACCGCCCGAGACGCCGGAACGGCCAGCGCCCGGGACGCCGGGCTGGTGACCGGCAGCAACGTCGGCCCGGCCCCCACCGCGGACGTCGGGCCGGCGGTCGCGCTGCTCGGTGGCCCCGGCCTGCCCGGGGAGCAGAGCCAGCCCGTCCCGCTGGCCGAGCAGAGCCGGCCCGCCCCGCTCGCCGGCTACCCGATCGTCGAGCCGACCCGGGGCGGCAGCGGGGAGCACCCGCATCCGTTGGATATGCCGACCGGCCCGATGCCGGGGATCGGCCCCCGCCCCGACCTGGGTGGGGGAGACGCGCCGGCGTACCCCCCGGCTCCGGACGGGGTCTACCGGACCCGCCGGCCGGCGTTGGCGGCCCTCTTCGCCCTGCTGACGTTGATCTTCGAGATCCCCGCGCTGCGGGTGTTGCTGGCCGGTGTGACGGGCGACCCGGTGGACGCGGGCAACGTCGTGGTGGGTATCTGCCTGGTCGCCGGGCTGCCGATCTTCGCAACCGGGCTGTACGGGCTCAGGACGGGCGGACTCGCGCTCTCCGACAGCGGCCGGGGTTGGCTGCGCCCTCCCACGGCGTACCTGACCGTCGGCCTGGTGCTCTTCGTCGCCGCGGCGCTCGCCGCCGGCTGACCCGCCGCCGTCCGCCCGGCGCGGCCGATGATCCACGCAACAACCAGGAAATAGTGGCCTCTGGTGACGCGGAGGCCACTATTTCCCGGAACTAGCGCGATCTTGTCCGGCGGCGCGGCACCCCGGCACGCCGAAACCGGGGAGGGGCGTACACTGGCCAACTGGCGACCGCCTCGCGCGGTCGACCTCGCGCGCCCTCTTCACGAATCGTCGTGTAGCGACGGCCTCCCTGGTCCCGATCTTGGTCGGGTCCACCATGGGCCGGCGACCAGGCGCCAGGACGCCCGGCCACCGGCCGGGCGTGACAACCAGGGATCTTGAGGAGTACCCACACCATGGCCGTCGTGACCATGCGTCAGCTGCTGGAGAGCGGTGTCCACTTCGGGCACCAGACCCGGCGCTGGAACCCGAAGATGAAGCGCTTCATCATGACCGAGCGCAACGGCATCTACATCATCGACCTGCGCCAGACTCTCGACTACATCGAGAAGGCGTACGAGTTCGTGCGTGGGACCGTCGCGGAGGGTGGCAGCATCCTCTTCGTCGGTACCAAGAAGCAGGCCCAGGAGGCCATCGCCGAGCAGGCGACCCGGGTCGGTCAGCCGTACGTCAACCACCGCTGGCTCGGTGGCATGCTGACCAACTTCCAGACGGTGTACAAGCGGCTCCAGCGGATGAAGGAGCTGGAGGCCCTTGGTGACCTGAGCGGCACCGCCGCCGGTTACACCAAGAAGGAGACCCTGCAGCTCTCCCGCGAGAAGATCAAGCTCACCCGCACGCTGGGTGGTCTGCGGGACATGCAGAAGCTGCCGGCCGCGGTCTGGATCGTCGACACCAAGAAGGAGCACATCGCCGTCGACGAGGCCCGCAAGCTGGGCATCCCGGTGATCGCCGTCCTCGACACCAACTGCGACCCGGACGAGGTCGACTTCCCGATCCCGGGCAACGACGACGCCATTCGCTCGGCCGAGCTGCTGACCAAGGTCGTCGCCGCCGCCGTCGCGGACGGTCTGATCGCGCGTTCCGGCCGTCGCCGGGGCAACGACGAGAAGCCCGAGGGTGTCGCGAGCGACGAGCCGCTGACCGAGTGGGAGCGCGAGCTGCTCGAGCCGAAGAAGGCTGACGAGTCGGCCGCCCCGGCCGAGCAGCCGGCCGCTGCCGCCGCCGAGCAGCCCGCCGCCACCGAGCAGCCGGCCGCCGCCGAGCAGCCGGCGCAGGCCGCCACCGAGCAGCCGGCGGCCGCCGCCGCGGAGTGATCGCATCGTCGCCGCCCTGCCGTCCGTTTTCGCGGACGGCGGGCGGCGACGGTACGACGGGCACGTTCGGCCCGATTCCGGGTAACCGGCACCTCTGACCATCCACACGCCGACTCAACACCGAAGAGAGAGCCATGTCCCAAATCACCGCCGCGGACGTCAAGAAGCTCCGCGACCTCACCGGCGCCGGCATGATGGACAGCAAGAAGGCGCTGACCGAGGCCGAGGGCGACTTCGACAAGGCCGTCGAGATCCTGCGCGTCAAGGGCGCGAAGGACGTCGGCAAGCGGGCTGGCCGTACGGCCGCCAACGGTCTGGTCGCCCACTCCGGCAAGGCCCTGCTCGAGCTCAACTGCGAGACCGACTTCGTCGCCAAGACCGAGTCGTTCATCGCGCTGGCCCAGCAGCTGGTCGAGCACGGCGAGCGTTCCGGCGTGACCAACGCCGAGGAGCTGCTCGCCTCCGAGCTGGACGGCAAGGTCGTCGCGGACCTGATCCAGGAGCAGTCCGCCAAGATCGGCGAGAAGCTGGTGCTCAACCGGTTCGCCACGGTCGAGGGCACCACCGCGGTCTACCTGCACCGCAAGGCGCAGGACCTGCCGCCGGCCGTCGGCGTGCTGGTGTCGTACACCGGCAAGAGCGACGAGGCGGGCGACGCTGACGCCCGCGGCGTCGCGATGCAGATCGCGGCCATGCGGCCGAAGTACCTCAGCCGTGACGAGGTTCCGGCCGACGTCGTCGAGTCCGAGCGGCGCATCGCCGAGCAGACCGCCCGCGAGGAGAACAAGCCCGAGGCGGCCCTGCCGAAGATCGTCGAGGGCCGGGTGAACGCCTTCTTCAAGGACTACGTCCTCGTCGAGCAGGCGTCGGTGGCCGACAACAAGAAGTCGGTGAAGCAGGTGCTGGCCGAGGCCGGCATCGAGGTGACCCGCTTCGTGCGGTTCGAGGTCGGCCAGGCCTGAGCCGCCACCGGGCGCCACGCGCGCCCGTGGGCAGGAGACGTCGAACGAGGAGGCCGCCGGTGTACGTGACAGGCACCGCGGCCTCCTCGTCACATAGGGTCGGCAGCGGCAGGTTCGCGGTAACGCGTCGCCCGGGGCGTGCGCGTGGGGAAGGCGGGGCGGATGACGCAGGTTGTGAGTGACCGGACGCTGGCGATGGACGATCCGACGGCACCGCCGCCCGGACGGGCCCGCCGGGTGGTGCTGAAGCTCTCCGGTGAGGTGTTCGGCGGGGGCGCGATCGGCGTCGACCCGGACGTCGTGCAGGCCATCGCCCGCCAGATCGCCACCGTGGTCCGCCGCGGCGTGCAGGTATCGGTGGTGGTCGGAGGGGGCAACTTCTTCCGCGGCGCGGAGCTGCAGAAGCGCGGGATGGACCGCGCTCGCGCCGACTACATGGGCATGCTCGGCACCGTAATGAACTGCCTCGCGTTGCAGGACTTCCTGGAGAAGGAGGGCATCGAGACGCGGGTGCAGAGCGCCATCACGATGGCCCAGGTCGCCGAGCCGTACATCCCGTTGCGGGCGATCCGGCACCTGGAGAAGGGCCGCGTGGTCATCTTCGGCGCGGGCGCCGGCATGCCGTACTTCTCGACCGACACCGTGGCCGCCCAGCGGGCGCTGGAGATCCGCGCCGACGTGGTGCTCATGAGCAAGAACGGCGTGGACGGCGTCTACACGGCCGACCCGCGGATCGACCCGACCGCCAGCAAGCTCGATTCGATCACCTTCTCCGAGGTGCTGCGCCGCAACCTGCGGGTGGCCGACGCGGCCGCGTTCAGCCTCTGCATGGAGAACGGCCTGCCGATGCTGGTCTTCGGCGCGCAGGGTGACGACACCATCATCCGCGCGGTGGGTGGCGACAAGATCGGCACCCTGATCACCGCTTGAGCCTGACGACTTTCAGCAGAGCCCACGACGAGCACAGAAGGAGGCGAGGAGACCGGTGATCGACGACACCCTCCTCGAGGCCGAGGAAAAGATGGAGCGTGCTGTCGAGCACGCCAAGGAGGAGTTCGGCGCCATCCGCACCGGTCGCGCCAACGCCGCCATGTTCTCCAAGGTCATCATCGACTACTACGGCACGCCCACGCCGCTGACCCAGATGGCGTCCATCGCGGTTCCCGAGCCGCGGATGGCCATCATCAAGCCGTACGACAACTCGCAGATCAACGCGATGGAGAAGGCGATCCGCGACTCGGACCTCGGGGTGAACCCGAACAACGAGGGCAACCAGCTGCGCATCCTGCTCCCGCAGATGACCGAGGAGCGCCGCCGCGACATGATCAAGGTGGCCCGGCACAAGGGCGAGGAGGCCAAGGTGGCGATCCGCAACGTTCGCCGCCGTGGCAAGGAGGAGCTGGACCGGATCGTCAAGGACGGCGAGGCCGGCGAGGACGACGGTCGCCGCGCCGAGAAGGAACTGGACGACCTGACGCAGCGCTACGTCGCCAACATCGACGACCTGGTCAAGCACAAGGAGACCGAGCTGCTGGAGGTCTGAGGCCCGACCCGGCGTCCGCCGGATGAGCAGCCGATGCGAGGCCCGCCCCCGATCCGGGGACGGGCCTCGCGCCGTCCGAGCGTCAGCGGGGGATCCGGACGGTCCGGGTCGTCTCGGTCAGGGTCGTTCCGACGTACGCGTCGTGCAGTTCGAAGCGCACGGTGGCCCGACCCGGATGCAGTACCGGGTCGGCCCGGTAGAAGCCCATCGAGATGCTGGCGGTGCCGCCGTCGCAGACGATCTCGCCGGCGCCGAGGCCGCCGGTGGCCCAGAAGGTCGGCAGGCCGTCCTGGGTCAGCGACGCCGACAGGAAGTACACGCCGGTCGGGCAGTTGCGCACCTCTCCCCGGGCGGTGGCGGCCGGGAACGCCGGCCCGGTGCCGTCGGGACTTCCGTCGTACAGGTAAATCTCGCTGGTGCGGTGGTCGATCCTGATGCTGGCGTTCGGTGTCGCCGCGGTGGCCGGTGAGGCCGCCGTCAGGACGAGGGCGGCCATCGTCAGCACCGCCAGGCTGATTCTGCGCACGAACGTTCCTTCCCCGCTGCTGTGGTAGAGACCGCCGGCGGACGCCGGCACCCCGACAGCCGACCACCGACGGGTGTTGCGGGTCATCCCCTGTTCGCCCGGATGCTCGGTCGGATAGGCGTCGATGCGTCTGCGGCGGGCGGGGTTGCTCAGGCCGCCGTGCGTCCGCCGCCGTCGTGGCAGCACGGCGACGCGACTCGCGGGCCCTTGCGCACCGTGACCCGGAGGGGCCCGGCGGTCACGGGTGCCATCGTCCGCCTCGCCCCGGCGGCGGGTGCAGTAGGCTCGTCAGGATTCCCGGCCACCAGCCGGTGCGCACCGGGAATCGACCGACCATCGGGGCGGTCGAGCCAGCGGAACACAGTCGCGCGTGTAGGGGATGCTTGTGGCCTTGCGTCATGTGGTGGTACTCGTGCCGCGTCGCGGTGCGTGATGTCCCACCCCGACCCCTACACCAACGAGCCGCGCGGCTGGGACCGGCCCGAGCGCCCGGCTGCCCTGCCCTGGCCCGAGCAGGAGCTTGAGGCGGGCCAGTGGAGCCGCCGGCCGGCCGCCGGGCCCGAGTTGTACGCCGAGCCCCGCACCCGGCCGTACGCCGATCCGCACCCGGCGGACCCGTACGACGAGCGCGGCCGGCCGGTCCTCCCGGACGACCGCGACCGCTTCGACGACCGGGATCGGCGCGACCGCTTCGACGACCGGGATCGGCGCGACCGCTTCGACGACCGGGACCGGCGCGACCGCTTCGACGACCGGGATCGCTACGACGACGATCGGAACCAGCCCGACCCGTACGACGACCGGGGTCACCCCGGCCGCTACGGCGACGGCCCGCCAACGGGTGACGCGGTGCCACGTTATGCCGACCCCGGCGCCGGTCAGCGTTACGACGACGGTGACGTGCCACCGCGTTTCGACGACCGTGAGGTTCCGCCCCGCTTCGACGACGCTGCCGGTTTCCCGACGGCGCAGCTCGCGCCCATCGGCGCCGAGATCCTGCCGGACGACGACCCGATCACCGACCCGGAGCCGCCGGTGGGGCGGCGACCGAAGGGACGCCGACGGGCCAGCGTCGACCGACCGGCGACGCAGCAGGTGGGTACCGGACGAGCCGGCCGCAACCTGCCGGCGGCGATCGGTGTCGGCCTCGCCCTGGGCGCGCTGATCGTGGTGCCGTTGGCCGTCTATCCGCCGGCGTTCCTGCCGGTGATCGCCGCCGCCGTCGCCATCGGTATCTGGGAGATGGCTCGGGCGGTTCGGCGCAGCGGCGCTCACCCGCCGCTGGTGCCGCTGCTCGCCGGTGGTGTCCTGACGGTGGGTCTGGCCTGGTTCGCCGGCCCGGACGCGCTCAGCCTCGGGCTGTTGGTGACGGTGCTCGGCACGATGATCTGGCGGTTGGGTGACGGCCCGGCCGGCTTCCAGCGGGATCTGACCGCCGCCACCCTGATCGCCGTCTACGTGCCGTTCCTCGCCGGTTTCGCGGCGTTGCTGGCGGCGGCCCCCGACGACGGTCGGCTGCGCATCCTGGCCACGCTGATCGCGGTGGTCCTCTCCGACACCGGTGGGTACGCGGCCGGCGTCTCGTTCGGCCGGCATCCGATGGCCCCGTCCATCAGCCCGAAGAAGTCCTGGGAGGGGTTCGCCGGCTCGGTCACCGCGGCGGCGCTGGGCAGCGCCCTGCTGCTGTGGCTGATGTTCGACCTGGCCCCGTGGTGGGGCGCGGTGTTCGGGGTGGCCGTCTCCTGCGCGGCGGTCCTCGGCGACCTCGCCGAGTCGATGATCAAGCGGGATCTCGGTATCAAGGACATGAGCAACCTGCTGCCGGGGCATGGTGGCCTGATGGACCGGCTGGACTCGATCCTGTTCGCGGTGCCGACCGCCTACCTGTTGCTGGTGATCTTCGTGCCGGTGGCGGGGTGAGGCATGCGTCACCATGGCCGGAGCGCTGCCGACCGACGCTGGGGGCCGGTTCGACGCCTCCGGACGGGTGCCGAACGCTGCAGGCGTGACACACTGGACCGGCCATGACGAGTCTGCCGCTGATCCCCGCCATCTCGGACGCCCCCACCGCACGCCGGGCCTCCATGCCACCGCAGCACCTTGCTGACCTGGACCTGGCCGGCCGCCAGTCGCTGGTCGCCGGGCTGGGCGAGCCCGCGTTCCGTGCCAAGCAGATCTCCAACCACTACTTCGGGCGGCTGGTACGCGACCCGCAGGCGATGACCGATCTGCCGGCCGCGACCCGTGCGCGCCTGGCCGACGAGTTGCTGCCCACGCTGCTCACGCCGGTGCGTGAGTTGGCCTGCGACGACGGCGCGACCCGCAAGGCGCTCTGGAAGCTGCACGACGGCGCGTTGGTGGAGAGCGTGCTGATGGGCTACCCGGACCGGGTCACGGTCTGCATCTCCAGCCAGGCGGGCTGCGGCATGGCCTGTCCGTTCTGCGCCACCGGCCAGGCCGGGCTGACCCGCAACCTGTCCACCGCCGAGATCGTCGACCAGGCGGTCTACCTGGCCGGGGTGGCGGCCTCCGGCGCGGTCGCCGGCTCACCGCCGCGGCTGTCGCACGTCGTGTTCATGGGTATGGGCGAACCGCTGGCCAACTACAACCGGGTCATCGCGGCGATCCGTCGGCTGGTCAGCCCCGCGCCCGAGGGGCTCGGCCTGTCCCAGCGGCACATCACCGTTTCCACGGTCGGCCTGGTTCCGGCCATCCGCCGACTGGCCAGCGAAGACCTCTCTGTGACCCTTGCGCTGTCGTTGCACGCGCCCGATGATGATCTGCGCGACGAACTCGTGCCGGTAAACCAGCGCTGGAAGGTAGCCGAGGTGCTGGACGCAGCGTGGGACTATGCCGCCCGGACGGGCCGTCGCGTGTCCATCGAGTACGCAATGATCAAGGACGTGAACGACCAGCCGTGGCGAGCTGACCTGCTCGGGCGGCTGTTGGCCAGCAAGTTGACGCATGTGAACCTCATCCCGCTCAATCCGACCCCGGGCAGCCGCTGGGACGCGAGCCCGAAGCCGGTCGAGCGGGAGTTCGTCCGGCGCTTGCGCGACGCGGGAGTCTCCACCACCGTACGGGACACCCGGGGTCGCGAGATCGACGGCGCGTGTGGCCAGCTCGCCGCCGCCGAGGACACCGACACCTTCACCGACCGCGCCGACGAGGCACCGGCGTGACCGGGCGTGGCGAACGACACCAGGAGACATAGTGGCGAGTCAGGGTCAGCGTTTCCGGCGCAAGGCGGTTCGCCGGGGATACAAGGTCGACGAGGTGGACGCCTTCCTCGACCGGGTCGAGGCGACGCTCGACGGCCGACAGGTCGGTGCGCCCGTCGCCTCGCAGGAGGTCCACGACGTCGTCTTCCGGGTCCGCTTCAACGGCTATGACGAGTGGCAGGTTGACCTGCACCTGGACCGCGTCGAGCGACAGCTGGCCGAGTTGGAGGAGCGCAACAGCGCCGGACGCGGCGGCGATCCTCGGATGGGTGACCGGATGGGTCCCCCGGACCGGATGGGTCCGCCGATGCGCGACGACCGTGGCGGCATGGTCCCGCAGCCGATGCCTCCCCGCCCGATGCCCGCCCAGGCCGGTCCGCCGGCCGACCGCTACGGCCGGTACGACGAGCCCACCGGCGCCTTCGCCGGCGGGTACGACGCCCCCCGGGGTGGCTACGACGCGCAGCGCGGCCCTGGCCCTGGTGGCCCCGGTCCCGGCCCGGGGGTCCCGGCCAGATGGGGCCCGGCGGCCCGATGGGTGGGCACGGCCTGCCGCCGCGTGGCCTGCCGGCCGGTCCGGGTGGGTACGGCCCGCCGGACGACCAGCGGATGCCGGGTGGGTACGGTCCGCCGGACGATCAGCGGATGCCCGGTGGGTACGGTCCGCCGGACGATCAGCGGATGCCGGGTGGGTACGGTCCGCCGGACGATCAGCGGATGCCCGGTGGGTACGGTCCGCCGGACGATCAGCGGATGCCCGGTGGGTACGGCCCGCCCGACGGTCCGCGAGCGCCCGGTGGCTACCCGCAGCCGGACGAGCCGCGCTTCGACGGCTTCGAGGCCGGCCGGCGGGCCCGCGCCGACATGACGGCCGAGATCCGGATGCCCGAGCGTGACCTGCGTGACCTGCGGCGCGGCCCGGGCGGTCCGCCCCCGATGCCACAGCAGGGCATCGGCGGTCCGCCGATGGCCGGCCCGCCCGCCGTCGCCGGTCCGCCGATGGGTGGTCCGCCGATGGCCGGCCCGCCCGGTAGCGACCTGTACCGGGTCGACCAGATCCGCCGCCGGTTCCAGGTCCGTCGATTCGGCAGCGGGTACGACCCGGACCAGGTGGACCAGTTCTTCGATTCCCTGCTCGGCGGCATGCAGCGTCGCAACCCGATGCCGGTCGACCCGAAGGACCTGGACACGCTCCGGTTCGGTCTGGTGCCCGGCGGCTACTTCGAGGCCGAGGTCGATGCGGCGCTCAAGGACGTGCAGGACATCCTGTTCGGGCGCTGAGCCGGAGGCGTACACGAACGAGGGCCCGTCCCCAGGTGGGGGCGGGCCCTCGACGTTTTTCGGCCGGTCGACCGGCGGACGGCTGGGTCAGGAGCGCAGACCGTTGCGGCGCAGCACGGCATCGCCGATCACGATGACCAGCAGCAGCGCGGCGAGGCCGACCAGCCAGATGTCCTCGACCCTGCCTTCGTGGTTGCCGCAGAACGCCATGACGACCAGCGCCAGCGCGGACAGCACGGCGCCGATGCGCCCCGACTTGCGGTGCCCGGGCTTGTGCTGGTCCGGCGACGTTACCGGCTCGCTTCCTGCCACTGTCGGTCCTTCCCTCGCGATCGGATCTTTGGTTAGTCTGGCACGCCTCCCGCCCGGGGCGGTGCGGTGGGGGTTTCCCGGCCGTACAGCCCTGCCCGCCCAGGCCGGACGGCTCTACGGGCGTCGAGGGGTGGCGGTCAGACTCACTCCGGTAGCGTTTGGCGTACACCTGATTGTCTGTTTGAGGGGGACTGTGCGGTGCGAGTGACCGGAACCGGGCACGCCAGCATGCGGATCGACACGGCCGCGGGCAGCATCCTGTGCGACCCGTGGGTCAATCCGGCCTACTTCGCCTCGTGGTTCCCCTTCCCGGACAATTCGCTGCTCGACTGGGAGACGCTGGGCCAGGTCGACTACCTGTACGTCTCCCACCTGCACCGGGACCACTTCGACGCGAAGCACCTGCGGGACCACATCTCGAAGGACGCCACGGTTCTGCTTCCCGAGTTCCCCACCTCCGAGATGGAGGACGAGTTCCGGGCGTTGGGCTTCACCAAGTTTCTGAAGGCGCCGAACGAGCAGGTCGTGGAGCTGCCCGGCGGCCTGAAGATCATGATTCAGGCGTTGACCAGCCCCACCGACGGCCCGATCGGCGACTCGTCGCTCTGGGTTGAGCACGACGGGGTGCGGCTGCTGAACCAGAACGACGCCCGCCCCACCGACCTGAGCGTCTTCGCCGAGCTGGGGCACGTGCACGCGCACCTGCTGCAGTTCTCCGGGGCCATCTGGTACCCGATGGTCTACGAGCTGCCGCAGGCGGCGAAGACCGCGTTCGGCAAGCAGAAGCGCGACCGGCAGTTCGACCGGACCTGGCGCTACATCGACGACCTGAAGGCCGATCACGTCTTCCCGATCGCCGGCCCGCCGTGCTTCCTCGACGACGAGCTGTGGCAGTTCAACGACATCTTCGGCGACGAGGGCAACATCTTCCCCGACCAGTCGGTGTTCCTGTCGGAGTACGCCAAGGTCGGCGGCACCAACGGGATCGTGTTGCTGCCGGGCAGCGTCGCCGAGGTCACCACCGAGGGCGCCAGCACCACCCACCCGGTGCCGGTCGAGGAGTTCTTCGCCAACAAGGTCGCCCACCTGGAGGAGATGCGGGAGCGTAAGCGCCCGATCATCGAGGCGGAGAAGGCATCCTGGCGGCACCCCGAGGTGGACGTGCTCGGCGAGATGAAGCGCCGGATCGAGCCGCTGCTCGACGAGTCGATCTACCTGGCCAAGGGGGTCGGCGGTCCGGTCCGTTTCGACCTGGTGGGGTACGACGGCGAGAGCGTCGAGTCGATCGTGGTGGACTTCCCGGGCAAGGAGGTCCGGCCGTACGCGGACGAGAAGGTCCGGTACCGGTTCCGGACCGAGCGGTCGCTGATCGAGCACCTGCTCTTCATCGACGAGGTGGACTGGGTCAACTCGCTCTTCCTGTCCTGCCGGTTCTCGGCGGCGCGGATCGGCCAGTACAACGAGTTCGTCTACGCGTTCTTCAAGTGCCTCTCCGAGGAGCGTCTCCAGTACGCCGAGGGCTGGTACGACGAGCACGAGCGCAGCACCGACGCCGAGGACATCACGTTGGGCGACTGGGTGGTGCAGCGCCGCTGCCCGCACCTGAAGGCGGATCTGACCCGCTTCGGCATCGTCGATGGTGACCAGCTCACCTGCCAGCTGCACGGTTGGCGCTTCGACCTGCCCAGCGGCCGCTGCCTGACGAGCGTCGGCCACAAGGTGAGAGCCCACCGCGTGGACGCGGAAACCCCCGCCCCCGCCGGCGAAGCCCTGAGCTAACCCCGCCCCCGCCCCCGCCCCCGCCCCCCGCGTCGATCATGAACTTGTGGTGCCCGTTTCTCCCCATTAAGTCGTCTCTGTTCACCACCACAACTACATGATCGACGCGGCCGGCCGGCCGACGCGGCCGGCCGGCCGGGGGCGGGCGCGGGGGTGGGCGCGGGCGGCGGGGGTGGGCGGGTAGGGCTGGTTAGTGCCCCAGGTCTTTGAGGATCTTGCGGGCGGCGTTGTGGCCGGCGGCGCCGATCACGCTGCCGGCGGGGTGGCAGCCGGCGCTGCCCGCGTACACGCCGTCGATGCCGGTGGCGTAGGGCATCCGGTCGGTGAACGAGACGGTGTTGTCGACGTGGTGGATGTGCCCGCCGGTGATGCCGAAGTGCGCCTCGATGCCCGGCGGGGGCAGCGGCACCGCGTCGGCGATCAGGTCGGCGGTGCCGGGGGCGTACCGTTCGACGATCTCGACGAGTCGGTCGACGTAGCCGGGCAGTTCGGCGTCCCAGGTGGTGCCGGTCAGCGCGTAGGGCACCGACTGGACGAACAGCGCCGACGAGTGGTGCCCGGCGGCGTCGGAGAGCGACGGGTCGACGGTGGTGTGCAGGTACCACTCGATGGTCGGCTCGGCCGGCAGCCGCCCGGCCTGCACGTCCGTCCACATGTCGCGCAGCGCGGTCATCGGCGATGGGGCGTCGCCGCCGACCAGCGACGCGGAGCCGGGCAGCAGGTGGATGGTCGACCCGAACGGGCTCGGCGCGTCGGCCGGCAGGCAGGAGAAGCGCGGCAGGCCGCGCAGCGCCAGGTTGAGCTTGAGGGTGGTGCCGGGCCGGCGGACCGCCGCCATCCGTTCGCCGAGTCGCGCCGGGAGCGCGCCGTCGGGCAACAGCTCCATCAGCCGGTACGGATCACACGCGCCGAGCACCACGCGGGCGCTGACCTGCCGACCGTCGGCCAACACCACTCCGCTGGCCGCGCCGCCGTCCAGGGTCACCGCGCTCACCGGCGTACCGGTCAGGATCCTCGCCCCGGCGGCGCGGGCGGCGTCGGCGAACGTCCGCGAGACGGTGCCCATCCCGCCCTCGGCGATCATCCAGGTGCCACCCGAGCCGGGTAGCCGGCACATGTTGTGCACGAGGAAGTTGTGGCCCGTCCCGGGGTCGTCGGGGCCGGCGTTGAGGCCGGAGAGGCCGTCGGTGACGGCGTACATGCTGACCAGCAGTTCGGAGCGGAACTCGAAGCGGGCCAGGTAGTCGGCGACCGACCCGCGGACCAGGTCGACGAAGACCTGCCGCAGTGCCGGGCGGACGTGCCGCTCGGCGGTCTCCTCGACGCTCAGCGGCTCGGCCAGCCAGGCGGGGGCGAGGTCCTCGCGTAGCGCGGCCAGCTCGGCCTGCATGGCGTCGTCGGCGGCCACGTCGGCGGGGGAGAAGAACTCGGTGAGCTGCGCCCGGGTGGCGGCGGTGTCACTGCCGAAGAGCAGGTACGGCGAGCCGAGGCCACCCGGTGTGGGCAGGAAGTAGTGCGGGTCGCGGCGCAGCACCGGGATGCGTACGTCGAGGGTGGCGAGCAGTTCCGGCGGCATCAGCCCGAGCAGGTACGAGCCGGTGGAGTGGCGCAGCCCCGGCACCTTCGGGAACGGGTTCTCGGTGCGGGTCGCGCCGCCGATCACGTCGGCGGCCTCGACCACGAGGACGTCCAGACCCGCGCGCGCCAGCAGAACCGCAGAAACCAGACCGTTGTGCCCGCTCCCAACGACGACGACGTCCGCCCGAGCCGGAATCTCACCACTCATGCCGCCGCAGCCTAGTCCCACCACCCCACCACCGCCCACCACCGCCCGCCACCGCCCGCCGCAACCCGGTGATCAAGAGGTTCGCGTCAGGAAACGCCGTCCGGATGACGCGAACCTCTTGATCAACTGGGGTGGGTGGGGAGGTGGACCGTGAAGGTTGAGCCTTTTTCGGGGGTGCTTTGGGCTTGGACCGTGCCTTGGTGGGCTTCCACCAACTTGCGGACTATGGACAGGCCCAGGCCGCTGCCGCCGGTCTGCCGGCTGCGGGACTTCTCCGCCCGCCAGAAGCGGTCGAACACCCGGGGCAGATGCTCGGCGCTGATGCCGCTGCCCGTGTCGGCGACGGCGATGGTCACCTTTCCGCCGGCCGCCCCGGCGCTGATCGTGACGCGGCCGCCGGCCGGAGTGTGGCGTACCGCGTTGGCGACCAGGTTGCCGACGACCTGACGCAGTCGCACCGGGTCGGCGTACACCTGCGGGTCGGCGTCGAGGAGCACCGACAGTGTCACGCCGGCCAGGTCGGCCTGCACGCGGTACGCCTCGGCCACCTGGCCCAGCAGGTCGGCGAGGTAGACCGTCTCGGGGTGCAGCCGCAGCGCGCCCGCCTCCGCCTCGGCGAGATCCTGCAGGTCGGCGATCACGTGTTGCAGCAACGTCGCCTCCTCCAGCAGCGACGACACCAACCTCCGGTCCAGCGGCGCGATGCCGTCCTCGGCGGCCTCCAACCAGCCCCGGATCGTGGTGACCGGGGTGCGTAGCTCGTGGGCGATGTCGCTGACCATGGCGCGACGGAGCTGTTCGAGGCGTTCGCGCCGCTCGGACATGTCGTTGAACGCCTCGGCCAGCCGGGCGATCTCGTCCCGGCCGGTGACGCGGACCCGGGCCGCGCCGTCGCCGTCGCGCATCCGCTGGGCGGCGCCGGTCAGCGCGTGCAGCGGACGGGTCAGCCGGACACCGGCCAGCACCGTGACACCGACGGTCACCAGCAGCACGAGACCGGCGACCGCCACGATCCGGGCCTGGTTGACGCGGGACAGGTCGAAGGTCGTGGTGGGCCGACCACCCGGGTCGGAGACGAACAGGGTCGCCGCCGGGGCGACGTACGGGAGAAGCTGTTCCCTGCGGCTGGTGCCCAGACAGGCGTTGACCGCCTGGCTGTGGTCCTGGTCGGCCTCGGTGACGTCCGCGCGGCTGCTCCGCGTGGGGGCGGGCTGCGTCTTCCACGTCCAGTCCAGGTCGACGCTCACGGGCGCCAGTTTGCGACGGGCCAGGCAGGTGTTCACCAACGCGTTGAGCTGGGCCAGGCCCTTGCGTTCGGTGGCCGTCGGAGTCGCCAGGTCCGCCCGTGGCTCGGCGCAGACGGGGTTGTCGCTCAGGTCGGCGCCGGGGGTCTCGATCCGGGGGCGGCCGGTGGGCTCCTCCCGCACGACGGCCGCGATCCTGGGCCGTACCCGCAGGCACAGCACGGCCTGGTCGGCCCGGTCGAGCAGCGTGCGGCGCTCGTCGGGCGGGAGCAGGTACGGGCCGGCGGCGCGGGGGTCGATCCGCGCGGCGTCGACGACCCCGGGGGAGCCCAGGGTCAGCGTGGTGTCGACGGCGAGCGCGTCGATGGTCGCGGAGGGCTTGGTGGGCAGCGGACCGGCCTGCGGCGCCGAGTCGGCGAGCGGCGTACCCGACTCGGTGGTCAGGGTGATCCGCCGGCCCACCTGCTCGGCGAGCGGTCGCAGGGCGGTGTCGACACCGGCCCAGCTCGGGTGGGTCGCCGCGTAACCGATCAGGGTGTCGTAGATGCGGGCGTCGTCGGCGAGCGCCTGGCCCTGTTCCTGCCGGATCGCCCCGGTCGTGGTGCGGACGGCCAGCCAGGCCGTGGCGGCGATCGAGCCCACGGCGATGAGGACGGCCAGCGCGAGCAACCGGAGCAGCAGGCTGCGGTGCAGCGGCACCTCACGCCGCATGGTGGCTCGCCTCCGCCAGCTTGTAGCCGACGCCGTAGACGGTCAGCAGGCGGACCGGTCTGCGCGGGTTCGGCTCGATCTTCCGGCGCAGGTTCATGACGTGGACGTCGACGGTCCGGCCGGTGATGTATTTGTCGAAGCCGTGCAGGTGGCCGAGGAGCTGGTCCCGGGTAAAGGCCCGTCCCGGCTGGGCGGCCATCGCCTGGAGCAGGTGGAACTCGCCCGGCGTGCAGTCGACGCGTCGTCCGTCGACGCGTACCTCGTGGCGGATCGGGTCGACGTGCAGGTCGCCGACCCGCAGCACGGGGTCGGTCGGGTGCGTCGTCCGCTGGCCCCGGCGCAGCAACGTCCGTACCCGGGCCACCAGCTCGCGGGGGCTGTACGGCTTCGTCAGGTAGTCGTCGGCGCCCAGGTCGAGGCCGAGCAGCAGGTCGTCCTCGGTGGCGCGGGCGGTCAGCATGAGCACGGGCAGGTCGGATTCCCGGCGCAGGATGCGGCAGACGTCCAGCCCGTCGACCTTCGGCATCATCACGTCGAGGATCAGCAGGTCCGGCGGGCGTTGGCGCAGGTGCTCCAGGGCGGCCCGCCCGTCGCCGACGACGACGACCGTGTGCCCCTCCCGCTCCAGGTAGCGGCGGACCAACTCGGCCTGCTTCTCGTCGTCCTCGGCTATCAGCACCCGCGCGGTCACGGCAGCGACTGTACGTGTCGCGGGCCGTCCTGAACCGCCCTCGGCGACGCCCGTGAGCTGGGGCTACCGGATGAGGACCGCTTCCTGACAGGTCTCTGACAACTGTTCGTGAGGCTGCCGCCATGACGAACGCACCACGACGAGTCGGGCTCGCCGCGCTCACCCTGTTCGCCACGGTCCTCGCCGGCTGCGACGGTGCGAAGCCCGCAGCCGAGGGCGCCGCCGACGTCGCCTCCCTCGCCACGACGTCCGCCACGCCGAGCGCCGCCACGTCCGGCGCGGCCACGATCGGTCGGCCGCAGTTGCGGCTGGACACGACCGACGAGGAGGAGAACCGGCTCTGGTACGCGTACCACCTCTGCCTGCGGGACAACGGCGTGAAGGAGAACAAGGGCCGCTCGGCCGGTGCTACCGGAAGCGGACCGGGCATCTCCCTCGACCAGAGTGGCGAGCCGAAGGCGGCGTACGTGGCGTGCGCCAACAAGCTGCCGCTTCAGCCGCCGGAGCTGGACGAGAAGAGGAACCCGAACTACGAGAGCCAGTGGAACGACTACGTGCAGTGCCTACGTGGTCGCGGTATGAAGATCCACTCGCTGCCGGACGGCTCCGGCTGGACGTACGACGACGGGGTCGCCGACCCGTCGGGCGGCTTCGACGGTCCGGCGCTCTCGAAGGTGGAGCGCGAGTGCACGATGGAGGCCTTCGGTGGACGGTAGGCCGAAGCGGCGAACCGCGATCGTCGTGGCCCTGGTGACCGTGGTGGTCGCCGTCGGCGCGGGCGTCACGGCGCTGACCCTGCGACGGCACGACGACGGTACGGCGAGCGCCCCTCCGCCGGTGACGACGGCCACGGTGACCCGCACCGACCTGTCGGACAGCCGCTCTCTCGACGGAACGCTCGGCTTCGGCCCGGAGCGGGTGGTCAAGGGCACCGGCGAGGGCGTCGTCACCCGCCTGCCCAAGGTCGGTGACACGGTGGCCCGTGGCAAGCCCCTGTACTGGGTCGACGACCGGCCGGTGCCGGTGCTGTTCGGCGGCACCCCGCTCTTTCGTACCCTCGACAAACCCGGCCTGGTGGGCAGCGACGTGCTGATCGTGCGGGACAACCTGAAGGCCCTCGGGTACGCCGTCGGCACGCAGCCGACCCGCGCGAAGGACGGCACGAAGATCGGCTCGGGTCGGGCCCTGCTCACCGACACGCTGGTGGCCGCGATCAAGAAGTGGCAGCAGGCGCTCGACCTGGAGCCCACCGGCCGGATCGAGGTCGGGCAGGCGGTCGTACTGCCGGGGCCGGTCCGGGTGAGCGCGGTGAAGGCCCTGCCCGGTGACCCGGTCGGCGGTGAGTTGGTGGCCGTCACCGAGAAGGTCAAGCTGGTGACCGTCGCGGTCGAGGCGACCGAGGTCGGCAGCATCCGGGTGGGCGCCACTGTCGCGATCACCCTGCCCGACACGACCGAGGTCCCCGGTCGGGTCGCCTCGATCTCCCACACCGTGCAGGGCGCAGGCGCGGACGCGGGGACCGGTCAGGCCGGCCCGCCCAAGGTGGACGTCCTCGTCACGCCGGCCAAGGCGGCGGACGTGGGGAAGCTGGACGCGGCGTCGGTCCAGGTCACGTTCACCACGAGCGCCCGCCGGAACGTGCTGGCCGTACCGGTCGGCGCGCTGGTGGCGCTCCGCGAGGGCGGGCACGCCCTCCAACTGCCCGACGGCGGGCTGCTGGCCGTGCAGACCGGGATGTTCTCCCGGGGGCTCGTCGAGGTCAGCGGGGACGGTGTCACCGAGGGGCTCACGGTGGTGACCGCCGCGTGAGCACGGTCATCCCCTTCCCGTTCCGGGACGCGCCGACCGAGGTGATCCCGGCGTACACCGAACCGGTCCTGCAGCTCGACGGGGTGAGCCGGACGTACCCGGGCGACGTCACCGCCCTGGACGACGTCTCGCTGACCGTACGCGCGGGAGAACTCCTCGCCATCGTCGGACCGTCCGGGTCCGGCAAGTCGACCCTGCTGAACATCATGGGCACGCTCGACCTGCCCACCAGCGGCCGGGTACGCGTCGCCGGGCAGGAGGTGACGGACCTGTCCGACCGGCGGCTCTCCGCGCTGCGGGGCCGGTGGCTCGGCTTCGTGTTCCAGCAGTTCCACCTCGTCGGAGGGCTCGACGCCGCCGAGAACGTCGCCACCGGGCTGCTCTATGCCGGTGTACCCCGTCGTCGCCGTCGCCGCACGGCCATCGACGCGCTGGCCCGGGTCGGCCTGGCGCACCGGGTCGACCACCTGCCGCACCAGCTCTCCGGCGGGGAACGCCAGCGGGTCGCCATCGCGCGGGCGCTGGTCAACGACCCGGCGCTGGTCCTGGCCGACGAGCCGACCGGCGCCCTGGACACCGCCAACGGCGAGGCGGTCCTGGCGCTGCTGCTGAGCCTGCACGCCGAGGGCACCACCATCGCCATGATCACCCACGATCGGGACCTCGCCGCCCGTACCCCTCGGCAGGTGGACATCCGCGACGGGCGGATCGTCTCCGACACCCTCGACAGGACCCACCGATGAGCACACCGACAGCGGCACCCGGCGGCCGGCCGCCCCGGCTCGCCCCGAGCGACGTACTCCGGCTCGGCCTGCTCGGGCTGACCAGCCGGCGGATGCGGGCGGCGCTGTCCGCCCTGGGCATCTCCATCGGCATCGCCACGATGATCGTTGTGGTCGGCATCCCGGCGTCCAGCCAACGCGACCTGATGGACCAGCTCTCCGCTCTCGGCACCAACCTGCTGCGCGCCGAACCCGTGCCGGACCAGGACCCGCCCGTGCTGCTGCCGGCGGAGTCGGTGGCGATGGTGGACCGGATCGGACCCGTCGAGACGGTGAGCGCGGTCGCGAACACCCACGTCGCGGTCCGCCGCAACGACCTGGTGGACCGCTACGACACGTCGGGACTCACGACCCTCGCCGCGCGCCCGGATCTGCTGGACACCGTCAACGGACGGGTCCGCGTCGGCCGGTTCCTGGACGACGGCACGGCCCGGCTGCCGACCGCCGTCCTCGGCTACGTGGCCGCGAGCCGGCTCGGGTTCGCCACCGTCGACCCGGCCCGGCCGCCCCAGGTGCTCGTCGGTGAACGGTGGTTCACCGTGATCGGCGTACTCGATCCGCTGCCCATCGCCCCCGACCTGGACCGGTCGGTGCTGGTCGGCTGGGACGCGGCCCGAAACCTGCTCGGCTTCGACGGGCATCCCACGGTCGTGTACGTGCGGGCCCGCGAGGCCGCGCTGGAGGACGTGCGTGCCGTGCTGCCGGCCACCCTCGACCCGCAGTTGCCCGGGTTGATCCAGGTCAGCCGCCCCTCGGACGCGCTCGCCGCCAAGCGGGCCACCGAGAACACGTTCTCCGCGCTCTTCCTCGGGCTGGCCGCCGTGGCGCTGCTGGTCGGCGGGATCGGGGTCGCCAACACCATGGTCATCTCGGTGCTGGAGCGCCGCCGGGAGATCGGTCTACGCCGGGCGCTCGGCGCGAACCGGGGGCAGATCCGGGTGCAGTTCCTCACCGAGTCGGTGCTGCTGTCCGTGCTCGGCGGAGCCGCCGGAGCGGTGCTCGGCGTGCTCGCGACGGTCGGGTACGCCAGCTACCAGGGCTGGCCGCCGACGATCCCGGTGACCTCGGTGGCCGGTGGCATCGGCGGCGCGATGCTGGTCGGGATGGCGGCGGGCGTCTACCCGTCGATCCGCGCCGCCCGCCTCACCCCCACCGAAGCGCTCGCCAGCGCGTGATCAGCTCGGCCGCTGGGCACGCCACCGCGAGAGTGCCAGGGTCGCGGAGTAGCCGGCCAGGACGATCACGTGGAACACGTACAGCCACAGCAGCACGGCCACGCCCGCGCCGATCGGGTCGAACCCGCCGAACGGCACGCCGAGGTCCAGCGGCAGGGACGCGAACAGCACGAAGCCGTGCAGGAACCCGGAGAGGTTGGCCGCCGTGAACGAACCGATCGCCAGGGTGGAGAGCCAGTCCGGCGACGCCGGCCCGACCACCCGGAACACCCACACCAGCACCGGTGTGAGCACCAGCCAGACCGCCAGGAAGGACAGCACGATGCCCAGCGCGCCGACCCAGCCGCCCTGGCGGACCAGGCGGGTGGTGAGCGGTAACGCCAGCAGGATCGACAGCAGCAGCGCGGGCGCCGGCGCGAGCAGCGGCAGCAACAGCAGCCGACCCCGCCACCCCACCAGGTGCTCGTCGGTGCGTGGCGCCGCCACCGACACGAACGCCCGGCGCAGCCCTTCGCCGTACAGCGACGCGGGCAGCAGTGAGGCGAGGGCCAGCAGCGGGGTCAACTGCACCCCGGCGTCGACCAGCGCGGCCACCGCCCGGGGCGCGCCGATCGCTGTCGGCAGGGCCTCCACGGCGTACGACGTGAGCCGGCGTACCCGATCGGCGCCCGCGACCAGCGAGGTGAGCCAGAGGGCCAGCAGCGCCACCGGGACCACGGCGATCGCCCCGTAGAAGGTGATCGCCGCGGCGTGCAGCGACAGGTCGCGTCCGCGCACCGGACGGAACGCGGCACTGGTGATCCGTTTCGCGCGCTGCCAACCGCTGCCCATCGGCTTCTCCTTCCCTGTCGTCGGGACGGTCACTCCTTAAGATCGCCGGTCATGACTGTTATCACCACCGAACGCCTCATCCTGCGCGATTGGACCGACGAAGCGGCGGACCTGGCTCGGATCTACGACATCTACTCGCGGGCCGACGTCACCCGATGGTTGAACGTGGTCGGCCTGCCGATGAGCGACCCGTCGCAGGCAGCCGAGCGGCTGCGGTTCTGGCAGGAGCGGCACGCCGGCGACCAGGGACGGTACGGCACCTGGGCGATCGAGGTACGGGAGACCGGCGTCGTGGCGGGTACGGCGCTGCTCAAGCCGCTGCCGGGGCGCGACGAGAGTCAGCTCACCGACGACATCGAGGTGGGCTGGCACCTGCACCCCGACTCGTGGGGCCACGGCTACGCCACCGAGGCGGCGCGTGCGCTCATCGTCCGGGAGTTCGCAACCGGCACCTCCGAGATCTACGCGGTCGTGTCGCCGGGCAACGAGCCGTCGATGGCGGTCTGCCGGCGACTCGGCATGGAGCACGTGGGCCAACGCACCGACTGGTACGGCGGTGAGGTGCTGGAGACCTTCGTCCTGGCGGCCCCAGCGGCCTGATCGTTCCGGAATCACCTGACGCAAGATCCGTACAGCTTCGGGGAAGGTTTCGCCTCCATTCGTCGGGGGTGGCGCCTTCCCTGATTTGTGCGTGGATCGAGGTGCGCCAACAGTGGGCAACTCCGTCAATAGTCACGGTGGTCGAAGTATTGACGCTCTCGTAGCACGTCAGTAACCTTTGGTCAAAGTTACGCAAGAACTAGACAAACGCGTGCACGATTCTGTGCATGCTCGCGGAAGATTCAACGGGCCTCCTGGGGAGGCCCGTTGATGGTCGTACCCCTCGAACGCCGGCCCGCCTCACCGGTCGGCGACGCACCGCCACCCACCCCACCGTGGTCACCCCCGCCCGCGGCAACCGTCCCCCGACGACAGGACAGTCATGAGACGACGAGCGACACTGTTCAGGATGGTGGCGGCGACAGTCGCGACCACGCTGATCGCGACCGCCCTCGCGAACCCGGCCCTCGCCACTCCGGCCTCCGCCGCCCGCCCCGCCGACCAACCGGCCGCCGCCAGCAGCGCCGTCGCCGCGGCGGCCACCAACCTCGCCCAGGGTCGTCCCACCCAGGAGAGCGGGCACGCCGACGTCTACGACTCGTCGAAGGTCGTCGACGGCAACGCGGGCAGCTACTGGGAGAGCGTCAACAACGCGTTCCCCCAGTGGGTACAGGTCGATCTCGGCTCGTCACAGTCGGTCAACCAGGTCGTGCTGAAGCTGCCGACCTCGGGCTGGGGCACCCGCACCCAGACGTTGAGCGTGCGGGGCAGCGCCGACGGCTCGTCGTTCACCGACCTGGCCGGGTCGCAGACGTACACCTTCAACCCGGCGAGCGGCAGCACCGCCACGATCAACTTCAGCGCCACCGCCACCCGCTACGTCCGGATCACCATCACCGCCAACAGCGGCTGGCCGGCCGGGCAGCTCTCCGAGCTGGAGGTGTACGGCAGCGGCGGCACCACCCCCGACACCACCGCGCCGAGCGCGCCCGGCAACCTCTCGTACACCCAGTCGGGCACCACCATCAGCCTCGCCTGGGTCGCGTCCACCGACAACTCCGGCGGTAGCGGTGTCGCCGGCTACGACGTCTACCGCAACGGCGCGTTCCTCCAGTCCGTCGGGACCGTGACCACGTTCAACGACACCCAGCCCACCACGGCGACCGTGTCGTACTACGTCCGGGCGCGCGACGCCGCCGGCAACGTCTCCGGCACCAGCAACACGGTGACCCGCACCGGCAGCGGTGACACCACCGCGCCGAGCGTGCCGGGGACGCTGTCGCAGAGCACGTCGGGCAGCACGATCACGCTCACCTGGGGTGCCTCGACCGACTCCGGTGGCAGTGGCCTGGCCGGCTACAACGTCTACCGGGGCGGCAACCTGATCGCGACGCTGGGCGCGGTCCTCACCTACCAGGACACCCAGCCGGTGACCGCGACCGTCTCCTACTACGTCCGCGCCCGCGACGGCGCGGGCAACCTGTCCGGCAACAGCAACACCGTCACCCGGACCGGGAGCAACCCCCCGGCCTGCACGAACGTGGCGCAGGGCAAGAGCATGACGGCGAGCGGCTCCACCTTCACCTTCACCCCCGACAAGGCGAACGACGGGCAGCTCGGCACCTACTGGGAGGGTGCGGCCAGCTACCCGCAGAACCTCACCGTGGCGCTCGGCGCGAACCACTCGATCTCCGGCGTCACCGTCAAGCTCAACCCCGACTCGTCCTGGGGCACCCGTACCCAGACGATCCAGGTCCTCGGCCGCGACCAGGCGTCGTCGTCGTACACCAGCCTGGTGCCGGCGGCGGCCTACCAGTTCGTCCAGGGCGTCAACACGGTGACCATTCCGGTCAGCGCGACCACGGCGGACGTGCAGTTGCGGTTCACCGGCAACACCGGCGCTCCGTCCGGCCAGGTGGCCGAGCTGGAGGTCTGCGGCACCCCGGCCCCCAACCCGGACCTGGTCGTCAGCTCGCTGTCCTGGTCGCCCACGTCGCCCAGCGAGGTCTCCGCGATCACGCTCTCGGCCGTCGTGCAGAACATCGGCACCGCCGCCGCGGCGGCCACCACGGTGAACTTCAGCCTGGCTGGGACGCTCGTCGGCAGCGCCACGGTGGGCGCGCTCGCCGCCGGTGCCTCGACGACCGTGTCGTTCAACGCCGGTACGCGACCGATGGGCAGCTACGCCGTGTCGGCGGTGGTCGACCCGACCAACACGGTCGTCGAGCAGAACAACGGCAACAACAGCCTCACGGCGGCGTCGCCGCTGGTGGTGGCGCAGGCCCCGGGGCCGGACCTGCAGGTGCTGAGCATCGCCTCGAACCCGCCCAACCCGGCCGTCGGGGCGTCCGTCACCTTCACCGTGGCGGTCCGCAACCGGGGCACCACCGCGACCGGCGCGACCACCGTCACCCGACTTGTGGTGGGCGGCACCACGCTCAACACCAACACCGCCTCGATCGCCGCCGGCTCGACGACCACCGTAGCTGTCAGCGGTAGCTGGACCGCCACCAGCGGCGGCGCGACCATCACCGCCACCGCCGACGCCACAAACGTGGTCGCCGAGACCAACGAGAGCAACAACACCTTCAGCCAGTCCATCGTGGTCGGACGCGGCGCGGCGGTGCCGTACGTCTCGTACGAGGCGGAGTCCGGCCGTTACTCGGGCACGCTGCTGGAGGCCGACCCACTGCGCACGTTCGGGCACACCAACTTCGCCAGCGAGTCCTCGGGCCGCAAGTCGGTACGCCTCACCGGCACCGGCCAGTTCGTCGAGTTCACCTCGGCCAACCAGGCCAACGCCATCGTGGTGCGCAACTCCATCCCGGACGCGCCCGGTGGTGGCGGCATCGAGGCGACCATCAGCCTCTACGTCAACGACGTCTTCTCCCGCAAGCTGACCCTGTCGTCGAAGCACAGCTGGCTCTACGGCGACACCGACGGGCCGGAGGCGCTGACCAACACCCCGCAGGCCGACGCCCGACGGCTCTTCGACGAGTCGAACGCGCTGCTGTCGCAGTCGTACCCGGCGGGCACCCGGTTCAAGTTGCAGCGCGACTCGGGCGACACCGCCTCGTTCTACGTCATCGACATGATCGACCTGGAGCAGGTGGCCCCGCCGCTGAGCCAGCCGGCCGGCTGCACCTCGATCACCCAGTACGGCGCGGTCCCGAACGACGGGCTCGACGACACCGCCGCCATCCAGCGGGCGGTGACCGACGACCAGAACGGCGTCATCAGCTGCGTCTGGATCCCGGCCGGGCAGTGGCGGCAGGAGCAGAAGATCCTGACCGACGACCCGCTGAACCGGGGCATGTACAACCAGGTCGGCATCAGCAACGTCACCATCCGGGGCGCCGGCATGTGGCACTCGCAGCTCTACACGCTGACCGAGCCGCAGAACGTGGTGGGCGGCATCAACCACCCGCACGAGGGCAACTTCGGCTTCGACATCGACAAGAACACCCAGATCTCCGACATCGCCATCTTCGGCTCGGGCCGGATCCGCGGCGGTGACGGCAACGCCGAGGGCGGCGTGGGTCTGAACGGCCGGTTCGGCACCGGCACCAAGATCAGCAACGTCTGGATCGAGCACGCCAACGTGGGCGTCTGGGTGGGCCGCGACTACGACAACATCCCCGACCTGTGGGGGCCGGCCGACGGGCTGGAGTTCAGCGGCATGCGGATCCGCGACACGTACGCCGACGGCATCAACTTCAGCAACGGCACGCGCAACTCGCGGGTGTTCAACTCGTCCTTCCGGACCACCGGCGACGACGCGCTCGCCGTCTGGGCCAACCCGTACGTCAAGGACCGCAGCGTCGACATCGCCCACGACAACCACTTCGTCAACAACACCGTCCAGCTGCCCTGGCGGGCCAACGGCATCGCCATCTACGGCGGCTACGACAACTCGATCGAGAACAACCTGATCTACGACACCGCCAACTACCCGGGCATCATGCTGGCGACCGACCACGACCCGCTGCCGTTCTCCGGCACGACGCTGATCGCCAACAACGGGCTCTACCGCACCGGCGGCGCGTTCTGGAACGAGGACCAGGAGTTCGGCGCCATCACGCTCTTCCCCTCCACCCGGGACATCACCGGCGTCACCATCCGGGACACCGACATCGTCGACTCGACGTACGACGGGATCCAGTTCAAGAACGGTGGCGGCAACATGCCGAACGTCGCCATCACCAACGTACGGATCGACAAGTCGAACAACGGTGCCGGCATCCTTGCGATGAGCGGCGCGCGCGGTAACGCCAACCTGACGAACGTGACCATCACGAATTCGGCCGACGGTAACATCGTCATCCAGCCGGGCTCGCAGTTCGTCATCAACGGCGGCTGACCCGCCAGTTCCGCGCTTGATCAACACGTTTTCGCCGAAGTCGGGGTGTCCGCGGACTGCGGACACCCCGATTTCCACGAACCCGAGTCGACCGTCGCCGCGCAGGGTCCGCCGTGGGCATCGGGTCGCCGGCACCGGCCGGCCTCGCCCAGCCGGGCGTCACAGAACACTCGGGTACGCAGGAACTGCGCGTCCTCCTCGCTGAGCGTGGTCTCCCCGAAGTCGACGACGGCGAGGTGACCGAGCGAGTCGCGCAGTGCCACGGCCAGGGCGGTCACCTCGTCGAGGCTGGTCAGCGTGGTCGGCAGGTGGATGATCCAGCGGGGCTCGGTTGCGACGCTCATGGCAGGACCACCGTTCCGCCGTCCACCAGCGTCTGGATCTGGCCGTCGGTCAGCCCGCGCTGGTGCAGGACGCGACGGCCCCAGCGGTGCAGCCGACACGGGTGCCGGGCGTCGTCCCTGCGGCAGCGCTCGCCGTCCGGTCGCCGCACGGGGGCGTGCACGCTGACCGCCCGCAGCGCGAACACGACGTCCTCTTTGGTCACGTAGGGCGGCAATGGCAGGTCGTCGGTCGTTTCCATGGCCGTCCTCCGGTGGGATTTTCGCGGTCGCCGTCATCAATGAGGGTCATTCCACTGATGGTTCAACACAATGTTTCGGAGCAGAATCCGGACCGAGGGACGAGGCGGCTTACGCGACGACAGCCAGGGAGATGACGTGGACGACTCCGGCAGCACGGTTCCACGCAGGCAGCTCGGCAGATATCTGAGAGAGCTTCGCGAAAACGCGTACGTGACGGTTACCGCCGCGGCCAAGGAATTGGAATGGTCGGCACCCCGGATCTGGCGGTACGAGACCGGCCAGGTCTCTATGCACCCGAACGACGTGGCGGCCATGTGTCGCGTCTACGGCGCGTCCCCGGAGACGATCGAGACGATGCGGGCGCTTGCTCGGGAGACCAAGGCGCACGGTTGGTGGCACAGCTACGGCGAGGCGATCAAGGACTGGTTCAAGCTCTACGTCGGCCTGGAAGCCGCCGCCACCCGCATCCGCAAGTACGAGGCGGACCTCATCCCCGGGTTGTTGCAGACGGTCGAGTACATGACCGAGCTGATCGCCATCGACCAGCCGCAGTTGAGCGAGGTGGACCGCCAGGCGAAGGTGGACGTGCGGCTGCGCCGGCAACGGTTGCTGGCCCGTGCGATACCGCGCGCCCCGCGCCTCGACGTCATCCTGAGCGAGGCGGTGCTGCGCCGGCCGCTGCGGGATCGCGCGGCGATGGCCCGGCAACTGGATTCGCTGGTGGTGTCGTCACGGCAACACAACATCGCCGTCCGGGTGCTGCCGCTCGACGCCGGCCTGGTGCGCTGGGCGCAGGCCGGCACCTTCACCATGCTCGACTCCCCGTCCGACGTGCGCGAGCCGGAGCCGACCACGATCTACATGGACGGCCCGTGCGGCGCGGTCTACCTTGACAAGACCCACGAGATCGAGATTTATGAGGACGCCTGGCGCTCCCTCGGTGAGCGGGCGCTCAGCGCCGACGAGTCCCGCGAGCTGATCGCGGCCATAGCGAAGGAGATGACCGATGGAGCGTGACGGAGTCTGGCGCACGTCGACCCGATCCGGCAGCGAGGGCGACTGCGTCGAGGTGGCCGGCTTCGCTGAGTCGGTCGGCGTACGCGACAGCAAGGACCGGCAGGGACCGACGCTGACCTTCACACCCTCGGCTTGGGCCGCGTTCGTCCAGTTCACGGCGGTGCACCAGCCCGTGCAATGATCACGGCCGGCTCGCTCGCGGGAGGCTGAGAATCACGATGGGTGTCGTCGCGACCGGGCTCTGCCTCGCCGTCCCCGCTCTGTTCGTGCTCTGGCTGTGGGGCGGACCTCTGCTCACCGGCAGGTGGAAGACCCCGGGCTGGTTCGTCGCGACGGCCGGGCTTTCGATCGCTGCCGCCGTCGTCACCTGGTTCGTCGGGGCGTTCGCGGGTTCCTCCATGAGCTCGGAGGAGTCCTGCCGACAGGCCGGCGTCAGCTACGACAGCGCCTACCGCGCCGTGCACTGGCGTGAGTCGTCGCGATGGTTCCCCCTGCACGATCGATGCAATGCCACCTACGACCTGGTGCCCGTCTGGGTCAACCCGGCCCTGGTGCTGCTGTCCCTGCTGGCCGTCTCCTGCATCGGCGCAGCGTTCTGGCTGGCCGTCGTACGGCACCGGACCACGACGAGCCCGGGGTCGGCCCGCAGATCTTGGAAAGTTTCCGTTCGGCCATGACGGAAAGTGTCCAAGATCTGCACCGCCACGCGCGGAGGCTGCGGTGCGGTCATTTCGGATAGACGGACCATGTGTGCGGCGACGCACATCGTGGGCGGCGGTGGCTAGGCTGACCTGAGCAGGATGGTCCGCTGAGGGGGTGAGCCCGAATGGCCCAGGCAGCGTTCGCGCCGGAGCCGGCGCCGCAGCACACCGAGCCGTCGTTCGACGTGCTGCGGTGGCACGACGAGCCGTGGACCGCGCAGCTCGCCCTCGACCTGTTGCCGGAGACCAACGGCCCGAAGGTTGAGGTCCTGAGCGGAAGCGTGATCGTGACACCACATGCGGGGATCGACCATCAGTCGGTCGAGCGGGAACTGCCCTACGTGCTCCACCGTGCAGCGCGAAAGGCTGGCTTCTGGGTCTATCCGGAGATCAACGTCCTCTCCGGGGATGATCTCTTCATTCCAGACATCGTTGCGCTGCGCAGCTCCGGGGGTGGCCGCACGACGGTACCCATCGCCGAGGCGGTACTACTCGGGGAGATCGTTTCGCCGGGCAACCGACGCAAGGACGTGATCGACCGGCCCCGGGAGTACGCGGCTGCTGGAGTTCCGTTCTTTCTCCGAGTGGACCTGCGCAATCGGGTACCGACGCTGGCTCTGTTCGAGCTGGTCAACGGGGAGTACCGGCCGATGGCCGCCGCAGCAGCGGGCAGCACCTTCGCGATGCGCGAGCCCTTCGAGTTCTCCATCGATCCGGCCGAACTGCTGGACGAGGAATCGGTCCCAGACGAGTCCGGCACCGCTTGATCGACACGGGTTCGGTGACGTCGGGGTGTCCGGGAGCTGCGGATACCCCGAGATCGGCGAACTCGTGTGGATCAAGGCCGGCGGCGGCGGGCGGGGTGGGCTGAGGCTCCCAGCGGGCACACAGCGGCGGTGGGGGAGAATGGCCCGGTGACTTCCCCCCGCGATCTTGTTCTGCTCGGGTCCACCGGTTCGATCGGCACACAGGCCATCGACATCGTCCGGCGCAACCCGGACCGGTTCCGGGTGGTGGCGATCGGGGCGGGTGGCGGCAACGTCGAACTGCTCGCCGCGCAGGCCCTCGAGCTGGGCGTCGAGGCGGTCGGGGTGGCCAAGGCGTCCGCCGCGCAGGACCTGCAACTCGCGTTCTACGCCGAGGCGAGCCGGCGCGGCTGGGCCACCGGGGACTTCAAGCTTCCCAAGATCGTGGCCGGCCCGGACGCCATGACCGAGCTGGCGCAGTGGCCGTGCGACGTCGTGCTGAACGGGGTGGTCGGCTCGCTGGGCCTCGCTCCTACGCTGGCCGCGCTGCGCGGTGGTCGTACTCTCGCGTTGGCCAACAAGGAGTCCCTCGTGGCCGGCGGCCCGCTGGTCAAGGCCGCGGTGACGCGGCCGGGGCAGATCGTTCCGGTCGACTCGGAGCATTCGGCGCTCGCGCAGTGTCTGCGGTCCGGGTCGCGCGGTGAGGTGCGGCGGCTGGTCGTCACGGCCAGCGGCGGCCCGTTCCGGGGGCGGCGGCGCGACGAGTTGACGCAGGTCACACCCGAGCAGGCGCTCGCGCACCCGACGTGGAACATGGGGCCGGTCGTCACGATCAACTCGGCGACCATGGTCAACAAGGCGCTTGAGGTGATCGAGGCGCACGAACTGTTCGACGTGCCCTACGCCGACATCACCGTCATGGTGCACCCGCAGTCGGTGATCCACTCGATGGTCGAGTTCGTGGACGGGTCGACGATCGCCCAGGCCAGCCCACCGGACATGCGGCTGCCGATCGCGCTCGGCATCGGCTGGCCGGACCGGGTGCCCGAGGCCGCCGCCGCCGTCGACTGGACGGCAGCGCACAGCTGGGAGTTCGCGCCGCTGGACGACGAGGCGTTCCCGGCCGTGGCGCTCGCTAAGGCCGCCGGGGAGGCCGGACGCTGCCGCCCGGCGATCTACAACGCGGCGAACGAGGAGTGCGTGGCGGCGTTCGTGGCCGGACGGCTGCCGTTCCTCGGCATCGTCGACACCCTCGAGCGCGTGTTGGAGGACGCTCCGGACTTCGGCGAACCAGGTACCGTCGAGGACGTGCTCGCGGCCGAGTCGTGGGCGCGCGCGCACGCGCAGGAGATCATCGCGGGTTCGGTGGAAGGAGCTTGATGTCTAACCTGCTCGGGGTGGTCCTCTTCGCCCTGGCCATTCTCATCTCGGTCAGCCTGCACGAGGCGGGTCACATGCTGACCGCCAAGGCGTTCGGGATGAAGGTCACGAAGTACTTCGTCGGTTTCGGCCCCACCATCTGGTCGTTCCAGCGGGGCGAGACCGAGTACGGACTCAAGGGCATCCCCCTCGGCGGCTTCTGCAAGATCGTCGGGATGACGCCGAACGACGACGACGTCGACCCGGCCGACGAGCCGCGCGCGATGTGGCGGTTCCCGGTGTGGAAACGCACGATCGTCATGTCCGCGGGCTCGATCACCCACTTCGCGCTGGCGCTTGTCACCATCTGGCTGGCGGCCGTCACCCTCGGCCTGCCCAATCCCAAGTTCCCCACGAACGACGCGCAGGTCCGGCAGGAGCCGGCGGTGATCGCGCTCTCCGACTGCGTGATGCCGAAGATCGACCAGCGCGCCTGCGCGCCGGGTGACCCGGCCAGCCCGGCAGCCCAGGCCCAGCTTCGCGACGGCGACCGGATCACCGCACTCAACGGCAAGCCGGTGAACAACTACGGTGAGATGCTCACCGGCCTGCGCGCGCTGAAGCCGGGCGAGACCGTGAAGATCGGGTACGTCCGCGACGGCCAGCCCGGCGAGACCAGCACTGTGCTGGCCCAGACGGAGCGTCCGCCGCTCGACAACCCGAAGGGCACCGTCGGTCCGGTCGCCGCGCTCGGCGTCGGGCTCACCATCACCACCCCGAACCTCGTCACGTACGGTCCGGTCGCCGCGTTCGGCGCCACCGGCGACTTCACCCGCGGGCTGGCCGTCGGCACCGTCGACGCGTTGCAGCGGCTGCCGCAGAAGGTCCCCGCGCTGTGGACCGCCATCACCGGCGGCGAACGTGACGTGGACACCCCGATCAGCGTGGTCGGGGCCAGCCGGCTCGGCGGCGAGGCGGTCGCCCACGGGGCCTGGCTGATGTTCGTCTTGCTCTTCATCTCGCTGAACTTCTTCATCGGCGTGTTCAACCTGCTCCCGCTGCTCCCCCTGGACGGCGGCCACATCGCCATCGCCTGGTTCGAGCGGGCCCGCTCCTGGCTCTACGCGCGGATCGGCCGGGCCGACCCGGGTCGGGTGGACTATCTCAAGCTGATGCCCTTCACGTACGCGGTGATCCTGATCGGTGGCGTGTTCACGCTGCTGACCATCACCGCGGACGTCGTCAACCCGATCACGCTCTTCCCAAGGTGAGTGCTGAAGTGACCGCTATCAGTCTCGGCATGCCCGCTGTGCCGCCCCCGCCGCTCGCACCCCGCCGGGCCAGCCGCCAGATCATGGTCGGCTCGGTGCCGGTCGGTGGCGGCGCGCCGGTGTCGGTGCAGTCAATGACCACGACCCTCACCTCCGACGTCAACGCGACCCTGCAGCAGATCGCCGAGCTGACCGCGTCCGGCTGCCAGATCGTCCGGGTGGCGGTGCCGTCCCAGGACGACGTCGAGGCGCTGCCCGCGATCGCCAAGAAGTCGCAGATCCCGGTGATCGCCGACATCCACTTCCAGCCCAAGTACGTCTTCGCCGCCATCGACGCCGGCTGCGCGGCCGTCCGGGTCAACCCGGGCAACATCCGGCAGTTCGACGACAAGGTCAAGGAGATCGCGCGCGCGGCGGGGGACGCCGGCGTGCCGATCCGGATCGGCGTCAACGCGGGCTCGCTGGACAAGCGGCTGCTCACCAAGTACGGCAAGGCCACCGCCGAGGCGCTCGTCGAGTCGGCGCTGTGGGAGTGCTCGCTCTTCGAGGAGCACGGCTTCCGCGACATCAAGATCTCGGTGAAGCACAACGACCCGGTCGTGATGATCCGGGCGTACCGGCAGCTCGCCGAGCAGTGCGACTACCCGCTGCACCTCGGCGTCACCGAGGCCGGGCCGGCCTTCCAGGGCACCATCAAGTCGGCGGTCGCCTTCGGCGCGCTGCTCGCCGAGGGCATCGGCGACACCATCCGGGTGTCGCTCTCCGCCCCGCCGGTCGAGGAGATCAAGGTCGGCAACCAGATCCTGGAGTCCCTCGGCCTGCGCGAGCGCGGCCTGGAGATCGTCTCCTGCCCGTCCTGCGGCCGTGCCCAGGTGGACGTCTACAAGCTCGCCGAGGAGGTCACCGCCGGCCTCGAAGGGCTGCCGGTGCCGCTGCGGGTCGCCGTCATGGGCTGCGTCGTCAACGGTCCGGGTGAGGCCCGCGAGGCCGACCTCGGCGTCGCCTCCGGCAACGGCAAGGGCCAGATCTTCGTCAAGGGGCAGGTCGTCAAGACCGTGCCCGAGGGCCAGATCGTGGAGACGCTTATCGAAGAGGCGCTGCGCATCGCCGACGAGATGGGCGCCGAGCTGCCCGAGGAGCTGCGCGGGCTGGTCACCGGCCCGACGGTCACCGTGCACTGAGCCAGTTCCACGAAAGCGGGCCGTTCCCCCTCGGGGAGCGGCCCGCTTTCGTTGCGGCGCGCCGTTCCCCTGGGGAGCGGCCCGCATTCGTTCTGGCGGGTCTCACTCGGATTCGGCGAGGATCGCGTACAGCTTGCGTCGGGTCTCGTCGAGAACCTGGGCGGCCCGCTCACGCTGGTCGTCGGTGCCGTGCATCATCACCTGCCGCAGGGCGTTCATCGCCTGCGCGCCGGAGTCGCGGATGTCGTGCCAACTGCTCACGGTGTCCTGGGCGACGTCCGCCCAGGGCGGCGTCTGCGCGGCGGCGGTGGCCTCGGCCTGACCGGCCTCGGTGACGGTGAACCGCTTCCGTCCGCCGCTGGGCTCCTCGGCGCTGGCGGCGATCACACCCTCGTCCTCCAGGAGCTGGAGCGTGGGGTAGATCGAACCCGGGCTGGGCCGCCAGGCCCCGCCGGTACGGGAGTCGATCTCCTGGATCATCTCGTAGCCGTGCATCGGCCGCTCGGTGAGCAGGGCCAACACCGCGCCGCGGACGTTGGGGCGTCGCCCTCTGCCGCGGCCGTGCCCGCGACCACGGCCGCGCCCGCCGTGCTCGTGGCCGTGCTCGTGAGGGCCGGGCGGGACCGGCGGGAAGCCGAAGCCCCGCATCCGGGCCTCGTGCATCGGGTGGTGCTGTCGATGGAACCGCATCGGGTTCTCCTTCTCTACGTACTGTCGCTGATGCATCAACGATATATCGGCAATGCATCGCCGACAAGTAGCGGCGAGCAATTCGGCCCTTTGCGGTCCGCCTCGCCACTCGGCCGGCGGGGCGAGGGGTCGATCTGGCAGGCTGGTAGTCGTGCTTACGGTGCCGGTACGGCAACTGGGGGAATCGGAGCGCCGCGCGGTCGAGCGCCTGCTCGACCGTGACCCGTTCGCGGGCGCGCAGGTCGCCGAGCGCATCGCCGCGCGCGGACTGTCCTGGTGGCGGGCCGAAGGGCGGATCCTGGGGTACGGCGCCCGCCGCAACCTCGAATCACTGTGCTGGCTCGGCGGCAACCTGACGCCGGTGCTCGCCAACGACGCCGCCGTCTCCGCCTTCGCCGACCTGCTCGCCGGGGAGGACCGGCTCTGCTCCTCGATCGTCGGCCGCGCGGACGCCGTCCTCGCCCTTTGGGACCGGCTCTCCCACACCTGGGGTCCGGCCCGCGACGTCCGCCCCAACCAGCCGCTGCTGGCCACCGACACGACGCCGGCCGTACCGGCCGATCCAGAGGTACGCCGCGTCCGCTCCGGCGAGGTGGACCGACTCTTTCCGGCGGCGGTCGCCATGTACACCGAGGAGGTGGGCGTCTCCCCGCTCGCCGAGGACGCCGGCCGCAGCTACCGACGCCGGGTCAACGACCTGGTCCGCGCCGGCCGCGCGTACGCCCGGTTCGTCGACGGCAAGGTCGTGTTCAAGGCCGAGTTGGCCGTCGTGACCAAGCGGACCGCCCAGGTCCAGGGCGTCTGGGTCGCCCCGGAATGGCGGGGCCGCGGCATCGCCGCCGCCGCCATGGCCGCCGTGGTGCGCGACGCGCTGGCCCGGGTCGCTCCCACGGTCAGCCTGTACGTCAACGACTTTAACCTCCCGGCCCGCCGAGTCTACGAACGCTGCGGCTTCCAACCGGTCGGCACGCTCGCCACGGTCCTCTTCTGAAGCATCTTGCTGAAGGTACGGCGATGGCCGGCACCCGTTGTCGGGGTGCCGGCCATCTGTGTGTGTTAGCTGTTCCAGTTGTGGGCGACCAGGTCGGTGGCCTGCTGCTCCCACTGGGCGTAGGCGTCGGGGTAGGCGGAGACCTGTACGGTCTGGGCGGCGTCGGTCAGGGGCATGTCCTGCCAGCCGTCGACCTGCTTGAGGCCCTTGAGGAACGCGGTGGTGGAGTACTCGGGGTTGGTGATCTGCTCCGGGGTGCCCCAACCGCTGGTCGGGCGCTGCTGGAACAGGCCGAGGGAGTCGTGGTCGTTGGCGTCGCCGAGGTGGCCCAGGTTTTCCAGCTTGGACTCCTGCAGGCTGGTGGCGATGGAGATGACCGCGGCCCGTTCGGGCAGGCCGGCCTTCTTGGTGGCGGCGATGATGGCCTTGGCGTTGGCGGTCTGCTCGCCGTTGAGGTCGATGTGGGACTGGTCGCCCTGCGGCTTGGGTGCGGTGGTCTGCACCGCGGCGGCGGCGGGCTTGGCGTCGACCGGGTTGGCGTGGGCGGCGATGGGGCCGGCGAAGACGCCACCGGCGAACGCGAGACCAGCGATGGACAGCATGCTCTTGCGGAAGATCGTGTTCATGGGGGTTGCTCCTTCGGGGGTAGGAAACATCCACCTGTCACCGTTCGGGGGATCAGGTGACGGGGGTGTCAGCACCTCGTCCGGGCGCTCAAAGACTGGGGGGCGGCCTACGAGCGGGGGGGGGGCTCGTGGCGGCCGGTCCGGGTGTAACGACCCGGGGGGCGGGGCCATTCCCCGGGGGGCTGACGATCCGCGGTGAGCGGGCTCGCCGTGCCGGGAGGGTGTGTAACGACCTGCGGTCCGGGGCCATTCCCGGGGGCTGACGATCCGCGGTGAGCGGGGCTCGTCGTGCCGGGACCGGGTGTAACGACCTGCGGTCCGGGGTCATTCCCGGGGGCTGACGATCCGCGGGGAGCGGGGCTCGTCGCGCCGGGACCGGGTGTAACGACCCGGTGGCCGGGGCCATTCCCGCAGGCGGGGGGCTCGGCCGTGATCCTGCGATCGTCAGGCTGTGTAACGACCTGCGGCCCGCCACGATTCCAGCCCAGCCGTGCGTCCGGTCACCCCCGCGAAGACCCCGTGAACGGACATATCGCCCAGCGGGCGCGATCGGCGTGGCGGGTGCCAAAGCATCCGGGTGGTGATCGACTCGACATCGCCGAAGTCGGGGTATCCGAGGCCGGATGACACCGCGATATCGGTGATGTCGAGTTGATCATGGCCGTCCGGGGCCGGTTGATGCCCCTGGATCGGCGATGTCGAGTTGATCATGGCGGTCCGGGGGCGGGCAGGTCTCGCGCTCCCGTTGTCGGCGCGCCGGGCGATCGGGGATGACCTGCTCAGGGCGGGTAAATCGGTTGAGGGGACCGGGGCGCTGCCGGCACGCTGGGTGTTCCGCCACCCACGTCCGGAGGAACCTCCCATGCGCCTGCTCCGTGATCTGTGGGCCACCTCGCCACGCCGTATGACGCTCGTGGCCATCCTGATCGTGCTGGGCGCCGCCGGTCAGGCGGGCGCGTCCGCGCTGGCCGGCGCGGTGCTCGTACACCGGTCGGCCGTTTCCTTCACGGTCCTCGCCGCCGCGTTGGCCGCCGTGGTGCTCAGCGACCTGGTGGTGAGCCTGGTGATGGCCGGGCTGACCGCCGACTGGTCCGCCGACGTCCGTCGGCGGCTCTGCCGGGTCGCGCTCGGGCAGGATCTGCCGAGCCTCGAGACCACCCCGGTCGGCGAGCTGCTGGACCGCATCGACGGGGATGTCTACCAGGTGGCGTCGGCGGTTCGTAACCAGGGTTCGCGGCTCGCCCAGGGGCTCTGCGTCGGTCTGCTGTCGATGGTCGTCGCGCTCGCCGTGTGGTGGCCGGCCGGCATCGCGATGCTGCTGCTGACCGTGGTGCTCGGGGTGGGGCTGCGCCGACCCACGGCACGGATCGGCCCGGCCCGGATGATCGAGGAAGAGGCATGGTCCGACCTGGCCGCCGTGATGGAGGAGGCGGTGCACGGCCAGGACGACGTGCGGACCAGCCTGGCCCAGCCGTACGTGCTGCGGCTCTATGCCCGGCGGGCCGCCACCGTGCTGTCCCGCGGCCATCGGGTCTGGGTGCTCTCGGCCAAGGTGGCGACGGTCGCCACCGCCACGATCCGGGTCGGCGTCGGCGCGGTGGTGCTCGGCGGGGCCTGGGCCCTGGCCACCGGCCGGGTCGACGCCGCCCGGCTCACCGCCATCTGGCTGCTCGCCCTGGCCTTCGGGGCCACGGCGGAACACGTCGGCCGGATGGTGCCCGAACTACAGGAGGCCCTCGGCGCGTGGGCCCGCGTGCAGCTGCTCCAGAAGGTTCGGCAGGAACCGGTCGGCGGGGCCACCCCGGTCGAGGGCGACCTGCGCATCCGGGACCTGACGTTCGGGTACGAGGTGAGCGGCCCGGAGAGTGGACGAGGTCCGGCCCTGCGCGGGCTCAGCCTCACCTTCGCGCGGGGACGCTCGTACGCCCTGATCGGGCGTACCGGGTCGGGCAAGTCGACCCTGGCGAAGGTGCTCACCCGGGCCGTGGACGTGCCGCCGGGCACCGTCTTCCTCGGCGGCACCGACCTGTGCGACCTCGACGTGGAGGAGTTGCGCCGCTGGGTGGCGCTGGTGCCGCAGCGCACCGAGATCGTGGCCGGCACGCTCGCCGAGAACGTCGCGCTCTACGACCCGGACCTGCTGGACGCCGCCGCCCGAGCGCTCGACGAACTGGGGCTGGCCGGCTGGATCGCCGAGCTGCCCGACGGATTGGCGACCCGGCTGGGGGAGGGCGGGCACGTGCTCTCCGCCGGGCAGGAACAGTTGGTGGCGTTCGCCCGGATCCTGGTCCGGGACCCGCACGTGGTGATCCTCGACGAGGCCACCGCGCGGTTGGACCCGGTGACCGAGGCGCGGGTGCAGCGGGCCACCGAGCGACTGCTGCGCGACCGGATCGGCATCGTGATCGCGCACCGACTCTCCTCGGTGCGCCGCTGCGACGAGGTGGTGGTGCTCGCCGACGGCGCGGTGGTCGAGGCCGGTCCGTTGGAGACGTCCACGCGGTTCGCCGAGTTGCTGGCGACCAGTCACGCCGCCGTCTACGCCGGCGGGGCGGCGACGTCCCGCACCGGCGGCGGCACCGACCTCCTGACCGGCCCGAGCACCGCCGGCACCGACCTGCTGGCCGACCCGAACACGGCGGGCACCGACCTGCTGGCCGGTCGGGACAGGGCCGGCCCGAACACCGCCGGTCGGGACACCGCTGGCTCGGTTGAGGCGGCGGTGGCGGGGGCCGGGTCGGCGTCGGCGTCGCGTACCGACCCGCCGCCGTTGCCGCCGACGCCGCCGGCGCGGACCTTCCGGGAGATCATCCGGCTCTGCACCAACGATCCCCGGTACGGAGCCGCCGCGATCGCCCTGTTCCTCGGACTCAGCCTGCTGGGGCTGGACGGTCCGCTGCTGCCGTGGCTGTGGGCCGACCTGGTCGACGGCTCCGGCAGTCCGTACCTGCCCGCGTTGGGCATCGTGGCCGGGCTGCTGGTCACCCTGCCGCTGCCGTTCTACACGCACGTGTGGTTTCCGCACTGGTGGGTGCGGCAGATGCTGCGGATCGGCCTGCGGCTGGTGCACGGCCAGACCGGCCCTCGCCGGGTCAGCTCGCACAGCCCGGCGGAGGTGGTGGCCCAGGGCGGCGACACCGAGCGGGTGGTGCAGCTCGCCGACAACGTGTTGGACCAGACCGTGGCGGTGGTGCTGGTGGTGGCCATGACGGCGGTCACCGGCAGCGTCGTACCGGGGCTGTTCTTCCTCGGCACGATGGTGGTCTCCGGCCTGGCCGCGACGTTGTTCGGGCCGAAGCTGGAGCGCGCGGCGCGGGCGACCGTCGCGGCGCGGGCCGCCTTCGCCACCGCGTTGGTCTCCGCGCTCTCCGCGGCGCGGACGGTCAAGCTCGCCGGCGCGACGTCAGCGGTGCTGCGTCACCTGTCCGACCTGGACGTGCTGCGCAGTGACCGGCAGCGCCGGGAGATCGCCGTGCAGGTGTGGTCCCGGTCGACGCCGGCGGTGGTCAGCGGGCTGCTGCCGATCGGCGCGTGGGCCCTCTACCTGGGCGGCGAACTGTCGGCCGGCACGGTGCTGGTGGCCGTCTCCACGCTGGGCGCGGCCCGGTGGTTCGCCTGGACCACCGCGTCGTTGATCTCCCAACTGCCGTCGGCGCGGGTGTGGACCCGGCGGACGGTGGCGATGACGGGCGTGGGGGCGTACTCGGTGGGGGTGCCGGCGGTCGACCTGGCCGGCGGCACCGCGCCCGCGCCGACGCCGCCGCCGCGCCGCCCGCTGCGCCGACTGGAGCTGCGCGGCTTCTCGGTGGTGCACTCCGACGGCACGGTCGCCGTGCGCGACGTGGACCTGACGGTTCAGCGCGGGCAGTTGGTGCTGGTCGTCGGGCCGGTCGGAGCGGGCAAGTCCTCGCTGCTGCGGGCCCTCGCGGGCATCGTGCACCACACCGGCGAGCTGCGGTGGAACGGTGACACGGTCACCGAGCCCGAGCTGTTCCTACGCCCCAACCAGGTCGGTTACGTCGGTCAGCTACCCCGGGTGCTCTCCGGCACGGTGGTCGAGAACATCGCGCTCGGCCACCAGGTGGACGCGGCGGACGCGGTCAGCACGGCGCAGCTCGACCACGACCTGGCCGCCGCCGGGGGTGGGCTGGGCCTGCTCATCGGGCACAAGGGCACCCGGCTCTCCGGCGGGCAGCTCCAGCGGCTGGCCCTGGCCCGGGCGCTGGCGCCGCGTACCGAACTGCTGGTCGCGGACGACGTGTCGTCGGCGCTGGACGTCACGACGGAGCTGGCGCTGTGGCAGGCGCTGCGGGCGCACGGCGTGACCGTGGTGGGGTCCACCGCCAAGCGTGCCGCGTTGGTCCGGGCCGACCACGTGGTGGTGTTGGGGGAGGGCACGGTGGCGGCCCAGGGGACCTGGCGCGAGCTGGAGGGCGACTGGTCGCACCTCGCCGGCTGAGAGCCGGGGTCGGGCGGCTGCCGGGAACGGCAGCCGCCCGACGAGGCTGATCAGGCGCGGGCGTACTGGGCGGGACCGCTGTACGCGACGCCGAGCTTGCCGGCGGCGCGGCGCGGCCAGTACGGGTCGCGCAGCAGCTCCCGGCCGAGGAGCACCAGGTCGGCCTCGCCGCTGGCGATGATCTGCTCGGCGTGCTCCGGCTCGACGATCAGGCCGACCGCGCCGGTGGGTACGCCGGCCTCGCGGCGGATCTGGGCGGCCAGCGGCACCTGGTAGCCGGGGCCGAGCTGCGGGATGCGCTGCTCGGTGCTGACGCCCCCGGAGGAGGTGTCGACCAGGTCGACGCCGACGGCGGCCAGCTCCCCGGCGAGCACGACGCTGTCCTCGACGGTCCAGCCGCCCTCGACCCAGTCGGTCGCGGAGATCCGGGTGAGCACCGGCACGCTCTCGCCGACCGCGGCGCGTACCGCGCGGGCGACCTCCAGGGTGAGCCGCATCCGGCCGGCCCGGTCACCGCCGTAGGCGTCGGTGCGGTGGTTGGTCAGCGGCGACAGGAACTCGTTGAGCAGGTAACCGTGCGCGGCGTGCACCTCCACGGCCGCGAAGCCGGCGGCGAGGGCCCGCTCGGCGGCGGCGGCGAACGCGTCGATGACGCCCGCGATGCCCGCCGCGTCGAGTGCGGTCGGCGTCCGGTAGCTGGGGCTGAACGGCTCGGCGCTCGGGGCGACCGGCGTCCAGCCGCCCTCGGCGTCCGGCACCCCGCCGTTGCCCGACGCCCACGGCCGGTAGGTGGAGGCCTTGAACCCGGCGTGCGCGAGCTGAACGGCCGGCACCGCGCCGTGTGCGGCGACGAAGGCGGTCACCGGCCGCCAGGCGTCCACGTGCGCGCCGGACCACAGCCCGGTGTCCTGCGGGGAGATCCGACCCTCGGGGAGTACGGCGGTCGCCTCGGTCAGCACCAGTCCGGCCCCGCCGATCGCGCGGGTGCCGAGGTGGACGAGGTGCCAGTCGGTGGGCAGGCCGTCCGGGCCGGCCGAGTACTGGCACATGGGGGCCATGGCGATGCGGTTGGGCAGGGTGATCCCGCGCAGGGCCAGCGGTGTGAACAGGGAACTCATGTGCTCATCCTCTCGGTACGGCGACGGACCCCGCTGTCGAGGGGTCCGTCGCCGTGGAAGAACGGGTCAGGCGGGTACGGGGTTCAGCTCCGGGCGGGTGTCGGCGGCCACGGTCTCCGGCTCGGTGAGGTCACGGCGGCCGGCCGACTCGTACGCGGCCCGGTCGAGGGTGCCCTCCCGGGCGGCGACGACGGTCGGCACCAGCGCCTGCCCGGCCACGTTGGTGGCGGTGCGCATCATGTCCAGGATCGGGTCGATGGCGAGCAGCAGGCCGGCCCCGGCCAGCGGCAGGCCCAGCGTGCTCAGGGTGAGGGTGAGCATCACGATCGCGCCGGTCAGGCCGGCGGTGGCCGCCGAGCCGACCACCGAGACGAAGGCGATGAGCAGGTAGTCGGTGAGGCCGAGCTGCACGCCGAACACCTGGGCCACGAAGATCGCGGCGAGTGCCGGGTAGATCGCGGCGCAGCCGTCCATCTTCGTGGTGGCGCCGAACGGCACCGCGAACGAGGCGTACTCGCGGGGGACGCCGAGGCGCTCGACGGAGCGCTGGGTCACCGGCATGGTGCCCACCGAGGAGCGGGACACGAAGGCCAGCTCGATCGCGGGCCAGGCCCCGGCGAAGAAGCGCAGCGGGTTGAGTCGGCCGGCGAGGATCAGCACCAGCGGGTAGACCACGAACAGCACGATGGCGCAGCCGACGTAGACGGCGGTGGTGAACTTCGCCAGCGGAGCCAGCAGGTCCCAGCCGTACGAGGCGACGGCGTTGCCGATCAGGCCGAGCGTGCCGATCGGGGCGAGCCGGATGACCCACCAGAGGGCCTTCTGCACGATCTCCAGCAGCGAGCGGTTCAGCGCCACGAACGGCTCGGCGGCCTCACCGACGAGCAGGGCAGCAGCGCCGATGACGACGGCGAGGAAGACGATCTGCAGGACGTTGCCCTCGACGAACGCGCCGACCGGGTTGGTGGGCACGATGCCGGTGAGGAAGTCCGTCCACGAGCCGGTCTTCTTCGGTGCGGCCGCGCCGCCCAGGTCGAGGGTCACGCCCCGGCCCGGGTCGACGAGCAGGCCGAGGCCGAGGCCGATGCTCACCGAGATCAGCGCGGTGATGCCGAACCACATGAGGGTCTTGAGGGCGAGCCGGGCGGCGTTGGCCACGCCGCGCAGGCTGACCACGCTGACCACGATGGCGGTGAAGACCAGCGGCGGTACGGCCAGCTTGAGGAGCTGGACGAAGAGGGAGCCGATGGTGTGCAGGGTGCTGGTCAGCCAGCTCACGTCGTTGGCGCGGGCCAGGAAGCCGAGCGCCACGCCGAGGACGAGGCCGAGCAGGATCTGTACGGAGAAGGGGATTTTGCGCAGGCCGAAGGGCATGGGATGTCCAAGTGAGGTGGTCTGGTCGGGGTAGGCGAGTGAAGGACGGCTACGCCGGACAGATGCCGCTGGCCTGCAGTCGGAGATCGACATACAGGCGGACGGTAAGGCCCCAGACATTGGTCATCGTTGGTCGACGATACGCCGATAAGTTCGATCTGCAAGGTGTGATGCGCGTGACGCTCCTTACAGGCTTCGGTGTCGGCAAGTCAGGGCCAGGGCCGTGCCGGTGGCCACGCCCCACAGCACGGCCAACGCCAGAACCACCCGTTCCACCACGCCGACCAGCGAGCCCCGGCCGACCACGAGCATGGCCAGGCCGATCGTGGCGCACAGCGGCAGGGCGAGCGCCGCCGTCACCGCCGCCAGCCGGCGTACCACCGGTCCGGCCGGCCCGGACACCGCCAACGCCACCATGGCGAGGACCACCGCCGCCGTCGCCGCGATGCTCGCGCCGCCGTGCACCAGATCGGCCACCGTGGTCCGCTCGAACGGCGGTAGCGGGCACCCGGCGGAGCAGGTCACCGCCCCGGAGACCGCCGTGAGCACCGCGCCGCTGGCGAGCAGCGCCGGCGCGACCCGGACCCCGGGCGGCAGCGCCGCGGCGATCAGCAGCAACGCGCCGGCAAGAGCCAGAACCCCGATCCGGTACGTCACGGCGTGCGCGCTGCCGGCGATACCGGCCTCGCTCACGTACCCGGTGAAGCCCGGACCGGGACCGGCGACCACCGCGACCGTCACCGCGACCGCCCCGGCCACCGCGCAGCCGGCGGCGGCCGACCCGGCGACCCGGCGGGCCCGGCCCCCGTGTCCGCGAGGCGTCGTGGCGGTGCCGGCCCGACCCGGCTCAGCCACGTCCGTGCGGCGTCGTCCAGCCGGACTCGTCGGGCCCCAACGGCACGATGCCGGTCGGGTTGATCTCCCGGTGGGTGCCGTAGTAGTGCCGCTTGATGTGGTCGAAGTCCACCGTCTCGCCGAAACCCGGCGTCTGGAACAGGTCCCGGGCGTACGCCCAGAGCACCGGCATCTCGGTCAGCTTGTTCCGGTTGCACTTGAAGTGCCCGTGGTACGCCGCGTCGAAGCGGACCAGCGTGGTGAACAGCCGCACGTCCGCCTCGGTGATCGCGTCCCCCATCAGGTAGCGCTGCCCGGCCAGCCGCTCGGAGAGCGCGTCCAGCCGGGCGAACAGCGCCCGGAACGCCTCGTCGTACGCCTCCTGGGAGGTCGCGAAGCCGCACCGGTAGACGCCGTTGTTGACGTCGGTGTGGATCCCGGCCATCAGCGCGTCCATCTCGGGGCGCAGCGCGACCGGGTACAGATCCGGGGCGTCGGGGGCGTGCAGTGACCGCCACTCGATGGAGAAGTCGAGGGTGAGCTGCGGGTAGTCATTGGTGACCACCCGACCGGTCAGGGTGTCGACGAGCGCCGGCACGGTCACCCGGCCGGTGTAGTCCTCGTCGGTGGCCAGGTACGCCTCGGAGAGGAAGCGGACGCCGAGGACCGGATCGAAGCCGTCCGGGTCGAGCGCGAACGCCCAACCCCGCTCGTCCCGGATCGGGTCGACGGTGCCCAGCGAGATCGCGTCGTCCAGCCCGAGCAGGCCACGCACGATCCTCGCCCGGTGCGCCCACGGGCACGCGCGGCACCAGACGAGCCGGTACCGGCCGGCCTCCAACGGCCAGCGGTCCTGCTCGTCCGGACCGCCGCCCGGGGGCGAGGTCGAGTCGGCGGTGACCCGACCGGTGAACCGGTTGGGCTGACGGACGAACGCGCCGCCACGGCTGGTCTCTGCGCTGAACTGGGCCCGGGCCATGCCGTCAACCTATCCGTTGCCGGCGTGGATATCCTGGCGGCCGGCAGCCCCCCGCGATCCGGTGGGCCTGCCCCACCCCCGCCGTCTGCACCCCTGAAGGACTCGCGATGACCGTGGCATACCTGGTGGCCGGTGTCCGTACCCCGATCGGCCGGTACGCGGGCGCGCTGGCCGGCGTCCGCCCCGACGACCTGGCCGCCCACGTGATCCGCGAGTTGGTCGCCCGGCACCCGTCGGTGGACTGGGCCCGCGTCGACGACGTCGTACTCGGTTGCGCCAACCAGGCCGGCGAGGACAACCGCAACGTGGCCCGGATGGCGGCGCTGCTCGCCGGGCTGCCCGAGGAGGTGCCGGGCAGCACGGTCAACCGGCTCTGCGGCTCCGGTCTGGACGCCCTCGCCACCGCCGCCCGCTCCATCGTGGCGGGGGAGGCCGAGCTGGTGATCGCGGGCGGGGTGGAGAGCATGAGCCGCGCGCCCTTCGTCGTGCCGAAGGCGACCTCGGCGTACTCCCGCTCCGCCGAGATGTACGACACCACCCTGGGCTGGCGGCTGGTCAACCCGCTGATGCGCGACGGCTGGGGGATCGACTCGATGCCCGAGACGGCCGAGAACGTGGCCGCCGAGTACGGCGTCGACCGCGCCGAGCAGGACGCCTTCGCGTACCGCTCGCAGCAGCGCGCCGCCAAGGCGCAGGCCGACGGCCGGTTCGCCGAGGAGATCGTCCCGGTGTCCGTTCCCGCCGGCCGTCGGGAGACCCGACTGGTCGAGGTCGACGAGCACCCGCGCGAGACGTCGCTGGAGAAGCTGGCCGCGCTGCCCACCCCGTTCCGCGACGGCGGCACGGTGACCGCCGGCAACTCGTCGGGCGTCAACGACGGCGCGGTGGCCCTGCTGGTGGCCGGCGAGGCCGCGGTGCGACGGTACGGCCTCACCCCGCTGGCCCGCGTCGTCGGCGCGGCGACGGCGGGCGTGCCGCCCCGGATCATGGGGATCGGCCCGGTGCCGGCCACCCGCAAACTGCTCGACCGGACCGGCGTCGACCTGGCGGCGGTGGACGTCGTCGAGCTGAACGAGGCGTTCGCCGCGCAGTCCGTGGCGGTGCTGCGCGAACTGGGACTGCCCGTGGACGCCGAGCACGTGAACCCCAACGGGGGCGCGATCGCGCTCGGGCACCCGCTGGGCGCGAGCGGTGCGCGGCTGGCGCTCACCGCCGCACTGGAGCTGCGCCGCCGGGGCGGCCGTCGGGCGCTCGCCACCATGTGCATCGGTGTCGGTCAGGGCATCTCGCTGCTGCTGGAATCCGCCGCCTGAGTGCGGAAAGTTACGTGAGGGGATCTCCCGTACGCGGTGGCCGGCGGCCTAGAGTGGTCCACACCACACGACCCGCGGGGTCGGCCGGCGGCCGCGTACGCCCGTCGACGCCGGTGCCTCGCGCTGCGGCGACGAACTGGGGGGCACACCGATGCCGGACGCACTGCCGACCGAGATTGACCTGACCAGGCCGAGCGCGGCCCGGGTGTACGACTACTTCCTGGGCGGGGCGCACAACTTCGAGATCGACCGGCAGCTGGCCGAGCAGATCGCCAGCATGACCCCGAACCTCGCGGCCACCATGCGCTCCGGCCGCGATTTCCTGCGCCGCGCCGTCCGGGCGCTGCTCGACGCCGGTATCGACCAGTTCCTCGACATCGGCTCCGGCATCCCGACCGTCGGCAACGTGCACGAGGTGGCTCAGGCGGCCAACCCGAAGGCCCGGGTGGTCTATGTCGACATCGACCCGGTGGCGGTCGCGCACAGCCGGGAACTGCTCGCGGGCAACGACCTGACCGGAGTGATCCACGCCGATCTGCGCGAGCCGGAGCGGATTCTCGCCGAGACCCGACAGCTCGGGTTGATCGACTTCGAGCGTCCCATGGGCATCCTGCTGGCCGGGGTGGTGCACTTCGTTCCGGACGCCGACCGTCCCGACGAGATCCTGGCGACCCTGCGGGCCGCCGCCGCGCCGGGCAGCTTCCTGGTCGTCTCGCACTCCACCTTCGAGGACCAGCCGCAGGAGATGCTGGACGCCCAGCGCCTCTCCTCCCGAACCGACACCGAGATCACCCTGCGCTCCCGCGCGCAGGTCACCGGCTTCTTCGGCGACTGGACGGTGCTCGAACCGGGCGTCGTGCACATGCCACTGTGGCGCCCCGACTCGCCCGAGGACGTCGACGAGCACCCCGAGCGGTTCGGCGCCTTCGGCGGCGTCGCCCGGTACGACCAGCCCGCCGGCTGACCCCATGGCCGCCGTCCCGGACCCCACCGGGGTCGACGTCGGCCGGACCGGTGTCGAGGCGTACGCCGCTGACTGGGCCCGTGTCGTACGCCGCATCGGTTTCGTGCCGCACAGCGCGGCCGAGACCGAGCGGCTGCTGCTGCTGCACACCGTCCGGCTGGCGGAGATCGTGCGAGCCGAGCCGTTCAGCGCCCGTCCCGCCGAGGAGGTGGGGCGGGCCCTGGTGGAGGCGCACCTGACCGAGCCCCGGGCGTTGGAGTGGTCGCTGCGCGCGCTCGGTGACGACTTCCCCGCCCGGGTGCTGGCGGCCGACGGTCGACCCGCCGATCTGGGCGACCGGATCGCGGCGACGCAGGGCGCGCTGGCGGCCGGGTTCGCCCGCGCCCTGCGCGACCGCACCTTCGCCCAGCAGGAGCGCATCGCCCGTTCGGCGTGGCAGGCGCGGGACGAGGTCGAGCAGGCGTTGCGCGACAGCGAGGCGCGGTTCCGGGCGGTCTTCACGGGCGCCGCCATCGGTATCGGCATCGCCGGGGTGGACGGGCAGATCATCGACGTCAACACGGCCTTCGCCGAGATGCTCGGCTACTCGATCGAGGAGCTGCGCCGGATCAACGTGGCGACGCTGTTCCACGCCGACGACGCCGCCGGCATGTGGGAGCTGTACCAGGAGCTGATCGAGGGCAAGCAGGACTCGGCCCGGGTCCAGAAGCGCTACTACCGCAAGGACGGCAGCGTCGTCTGGACGGATCTGGCCGTCTCGCTGATCCGGTACGACGACGGCCGGCCACGGTTCACCGTCGCGATGATCGAGGACATCACCGAGCGGTACGAGCTCCAACAGCGGCTGCGCTTCCAGGCGCTGCACGATCCGCTCACCGGGCTCCCCAACCGGACGTTGTTCTTCGAGACGTTGGGCCGGGTCTTCGACACCGCCGCCCCCGGCCAACGGGTCGGGGTGTGCTTCCTCGACCTGGACGGCTTCAAGACCATCAACGACAGCCTCGGCCACGACCTCGGCGACCGGCTGTTGGTGACGATCGGCCGGCGGCTCGCCGAGTGTGTGGCCGACCGGGGTCACCTGGTCGCCCGGATGGGCGGCGACGAGTTCGTCATCCTGGTCGACGGCGGCGGTGACGTCGAGGACGCGGTGGCCGTGGCGGAGGCCGCGCTGGCCGCCGTCGCCGCGCCCGTACACGTCGGCGACCAGCAGTTGGCGGTCTCCGCCAGCGTCGGGATCGTGGACTGCCCGGCCGCGGAGACCACCGCCTCGGAGCTGATGAAAGCCGCCGACACGACGCTCTACTGGGCAAAGGCGGCCGGGCGGGGTCGGTGGGCGGTGTACGACCCGGAGCGCAGTGCCCGTGACCACGCCCGGTCGGCGCTGGTCGCCGGACTGCCCGCCGCGCTGGACCGGGGTGAGTTCGTCCTGCACTACCAGCCGATCGTGTCGCTGCTGGAGGGCACCATGCTCGCCGTGGAGGCGCTGGTCCGCTGGGAACACCCGGAGCTTGGTCTCATCGGCCCGGATCACTTCATCGGCCTCGCCGAGGAGACCGGTCTGATCGTCCGGCTCGGCGAGTGGGTGCTGCGGCGGGCCTGCCGCGACGCCGAACGGTGGTGGCGGGAGTTCCCCGAGGCGCGGGTCGTGGTCAGCGTCAACCTGGCCGCCCGGCAGGCCGACGACCCGGCGATCGTCGCGACGGTGGCCGACGCGCTCGCCACCAGCGGTCTCCCGGCGGAGCTGCTGCAACTGGAACTGACCGAGAGCGCCGTCATGGGCAGCGCGGGCGAGCCGCTGCGCAGCCTGCACCGGCTCGCGGCGCTGGGCGTCCGACTCGCGGTCGACGACTTCGGCACCGGCTACTCCAACCTCGCGTACCTGCGGCGGCTGCCGATCCACTGTCTGAAGCTGGCCGGCCCGTTCGTCGAGGGCATCCGCGCCGACGGTACGGACGAGGCGGCGGACCACCGCGACGAGCGGATCGTCGACGCGTTGGTCAGGTTGGCGCACGCGTTGGAGCTGTGGGTCACGGCCGAGGCGGTGGAGACCGGCGTGCAGGCCGAGCGGCTACGGGCCCTGCGCTGCGACACCGGGCAGGGGCGGTACTTCGGCGCTCCGGTGCCCGCGCAGGACATCACGGCCCGGCTCCGGCAGGCTACGGCGTGAGGCACGCGGGCTGGCCGGCGACGGACGGCGACGGCGTGAGCGGCGGGCCGGTCCGGTCCGCGTGGTGCCGACGGAAGGCGACGGCGTGAGCCTGAACGACTCGCAGACGGTGGTGACCGTGGTGGCCGCGCTGGCCATCGTGGCCGGGCTGGCGGGTGTGGTGGTGCCCGGCCTGCCGGCGCTCCCGCTGTGCTGGGGCGGGGTGCTGGTCTGGGCGATCTTCGGCGGGGCCGGCCCCGCGGGTTGGGCGGTGTTCGCCGCCGCCACGCTCGTCGCGGTCGGCGGCATGGTCGTGAAGTATCTCTGGCCGGGGCGGAACCTCAAGCGGACCGGTGTGCCGACGTCGTCCCTGCTGGCCGGGGGCGCGCTCGGGCTGGTGGGGTTCTTCGTGATCCCCGTGGTCGGCCTGCTGCTGGGTTTCGTCGTCGGGGTGTGGGCGGCGGAGCGGCTGCGGCTGGGCAGCAACCGGCTCGCCTGGCCGTCCACCGTGCAGGCCCTCAAGGCGGTCGGCCTGTCCATGCTGGTGGAGTTCCTGGCCGGCCTGACCATCGGCGCCCTCTGGGTCGGCGGCCTCCTGCTGACCTGATCCACCGGGCTTCGACGCGTTCCGTTGAGCCGTAGGGTGAGGGCGTGCGACTGGTCAAGTTCACGCATGCCTGTGTCCGCCTTGAGGACGACGAGCGCCGACTGCTGATCGATCCCGGCGTCTGGACCGAGCCGGAGGCCTTCGACGGGGTCACCGACATCCTGGTGACTCACGAGCACGACGACCACTTCGATCTTGAGCGGGTCGCCGAGGTGTCAGCCTCTCGTCCGGTGCGGCTCTTCGCGCCGGAGCCGGTTCGAGAACTCGCCGTGCGGGGCGGATTGGCGGAGGCGGTCACCGTGGTCACGGCGGGTGCGGAGTTTCGTGCCGGCGGCTTCCGGGTGGCGGCGGTCGGCGGTGAGCACGCGGAGATCTACGACGGACTGCCGGGCTGCGTGAACCTCGGCTATGTGGTCGAGGGCGTCTACCACCCCGGCGACTCGTACTTCGTACCTCACCAGCGGGTGACGACGCTTCTCGTGCCAGCCGCAGGCCCTTGGGGCAGGCACCGCGAGGCCATCGACATGACGCGGGCGATCGCCCCGGAGCGGGCGTTTCCCATCCACGATCGGGCACTGTCGGCGGACGTCGGCTATGAGAACCTCGACGGCTGGATGGAGTACAAGGGCGCAACCGAATACCGGCGGATCCCCGTCGGCGACAGCGCGACCCTGTGATCGCGTGCGCATCGTGGTGCTCGGCGGTCTCGGCGCCTGGCCCTCGGCCGACCAGGGCTGTGCCGGCTTCCTGGTCGAGCGCCAGGGTTTCCGGCTGCTGATCGATCCCGGCTACGCGACCCTGCAACCGCTGCTGACCCGGCTGCCCGCCTCGGCGGTCGACGCCGTGTACGTCAGCCACGGCCACCCCGACCACTGCGCCGACCTGCAGCCACTGCTGCGGGCCAGGGCGTTGGCCGACCGACCCGCCCCGGCGCTGCCGGTGTACGCGCCCACCGGCAGCCTCGATGCGCTGCTCGCGATCGACGATGCGGGGCTCGTCGACACGGCGTACGAGCTGCACGAGTTCACCCCCGGCGACACCTTCGACATCGGTCCGTTCACCCTGCGGACCTGGTCGTTGCCGCACTGGGTGCCCAACGCGGGAGCCCGCATCACCGCCGGCGGGACGGCGCTGGCGTACACCGGGGATACCGGCCCGAGCCCGATGCTGGCCGAGCTGGCCCGCGACGCCGACCTGTTGATCGCCGACGCGACGTACGTCGACGAGATCCCGGACCGGCAGGTCGGATTCCTGTCGAGCGCAGCCGAGGTGGGCCGTCACGCCAGTACGGCACGCGCCAGAGCGGTCCTGTTGACCCACCTGTGGCCCGGCACGGACCCGGAGGCGGCGATCGCCGCGACGCGGCAGGCGTACGCGGGGCCGGTCGCCGTGGCCCGACCGGGCGTGGTGCTCGATCTGCCCGGCTGACGTCCGGGCCCGGCGGGACAGGGGGTGCCCGGTCAGCCGACCGGGCACCCCTCAGGGGCGTAGGCCCTAGTAGTCCTGGTAGGCGGTATACCGGCGGCTGCCCGTCGTGCCGTCCTGCACCCACACGGTCACCCGGACGGTATCGCTCAGCTTCGGCGTGGGATAGGCGTGGTTGCCCTCGTCGCAGGTGTCGTTGAAGCCGTCGGCGTCCTCGGCGGTCGCGATGACCTTGCCCGTGGTGAGGTTCCGCATCTCCGCCCGCGCACGGTAGCCGTCCTTCTTGTCGTCGCAGACCGACAGCTCCCAGGCGTTGTAGACCTCCAGGTACGCCGTCGCGGAGTCGTTCGTGGTCTCCACGGCGATCTCGTAGAGGGCGGCGGTCCGCGCGGCAGCGGTGCCCGCCTGGGCCGCCGTCGCGCCGACGGGCAACAGCATGAGCGTGGCCAGAGCCATGGTTGAGATCCTTCGCAGCACTGTTCGTCCTCCCGGTCGTGTGCCGGCCGGAATCAGGTCGGCCGGATGACTCCACGATGGGGAGGCCGGATCAACCGGGGCAACGGTGGACGGCGTTCGGGACGGATCCGAACAGCCCTGCCGGGGCCGGGCGCGGCGGCGCGGGGCACCTTCGTCGGATACGGCGGGAGGCCGTACGGGAGAGAGAGGCGGCGCCCCGCGCCACCGTGTGCCGGACGTTGCCGAGCGCCCGGCGGAGCCCGTCGCGATCGGGCCTGGTCACGGGTAACAGCATGCGGTCGTCAAGCGTGCGGTGGCAACGGGATTAGCGGGACGGTACCCGCGACGTATTGACCGCCCCTGATCATCGGGACGACACTTTGCGCACTCGTTGACGGAACCACCTCAGGGAGGTGCGCAGTGGCCACGACGCCCGTTCCGACCGCAGAGCAACCGATGGACGACGACGCCCGGCGTCTCGCCGAACTCGGCTACAAGCAGGAACTGCGCCGCAAGTGGAGCGGCTTCTCCAACTTCGCCATCTCGTTCTCGATCATCTCGATCCTGGCCGGCTGCTTCACCACGTTCGGCCAGGCGTGGAACAACGGCGGACCGGTCGCCATCTCCTGGGGCTGGCCGCTGATCTCACTGTTCATCCTGATCATCGGTTTCTGCATGGCCGAGCTGGTGTCGGCGTACCCGACGGCAGGCGGCATCTACTGGTGGGCGGCGACCATGGGTCGTCCGGCGCACGGGTGGTTCACCGGCTGGTTGAACCTGATCGGCCTGGTCGCCGTCACCGCGTCGGTCGACTACGGCTGCGCGACCTTCCTCAACCTCACCCTGTCGGCGCTCTTCGACGGCTGGGCCGGGACGCTGCGGCAGGCGTTCATCCTGTTCGTGATCATCCTGGCGCTGCACGGCCTGATCAACATCTACGGGCACCGGATCATCGACGTACTCCAGAACGTCTCGGTCTGGTGGCACGTGGCCGGCGCCGCCGTCGTGGTGGCCATCCTGGTGTTCGTCCCCGACAACCACCAGAGCTTCCAGTTCGTGTTCACCGAGCGGTTCAACAACTCGGGCTTCGGTGACGGTGACACCGGCGGCCTGACCTTCTGGTTCTACGTGCTGCCGCTGGGCTTCCTGCTCACCCAGTACACGATCACGGGCTTCGACGCCTGCGCGCACGTGTCCGAGGAGACCCGGGGCGCGTCCCAGGCCGCCGCCAAGGGGCTCTGGCAGTCGATCTTCTACTCGGCGGTCGGCGGCTGGATCCTGCTGCTGGCCTTCCTGTTCGCGGCCACCGACGTCGAGGCGGTCAACGCCGCCGGCGGCTTCTCCGGCGCCATCTTCGAGTCCGCGCTGACCCCGGTCTTCTTCAAGGTCGTCATCATCATCTCCACCATCGGGCAGTTCTTCTGCGGCATGAGCTGCGTGACGTCGATGAGTCGCATGGCGTACGCGTTCAGCCGTGACCGGGCCGTGCCGGGCTGGCGGCTCTGGTCGAAGGTCGACCGCAACGGCACCCCGGTCAACGCGATCATCGGCGCCACGGTCGCCGGCCTGGTGCTCACCCTGCCGGCGCTCTACGAGAGCTCGGCCGGTATCCCGATCGCCTTCTACGCGGTGGTCTCCGTCGCGGTGCTCGGCCTCTACCTGTCCTTCCTCATCCCGATCGCGCTGCGGCTGCGCATGGGCGACCGATTCGTGCCCGGTCCGTGGACGCTGGGACGCAAGTACAAGCTGTTCGGCTGGGTCGCGGTCATCGAGATCGCGGTCATCGCCGTGTACTTCGTGCTGCCGATCGTGCCCGCCGGGGTGCCCGGCGACGACGAGTTCACCTGGTCCGCGGTGAACTACGCGCCGCTGGCCGTCGGCGGGGTGCTGCTGGTGGTGGCCGTCTGGTGGTACGCCTCGGCCCGGAAGTGGTTCACCGGCCCGGTCCGTACCGTCGAGGAGCGGTCCGCGCGTACGCCCGCCGAAGGCTCCTGACCCCCCTGCGGTGTAAGGAAGGGCCCCTTGTTCAACAAAATCCGATAACAAGGGGCCCTTCCTTGCATCCGGGGCGGTGCGCGGGGGCATTGACGGTGATCCGGTTTGCCAGTAGACCTTGGTGATGGAGGCCCGCTCATGAGGAATGCGCCGCTCACGCTGGAACAACTGCGGGTCGCCGTCGACGATGGCGAGATTGACACCGTGGTGCTGGCCCTGGTCGACATGCAGGGCCGGTTGCAGGGCAAGCGGTTCCACGCGCCCTTCTTCCTCGACCAGGTCGTCGAGGGCGGCAGCGAGGGCTGCAACTACCTGCTGGCGGTGGACGTCGACATGAACACCGTCGACGGGTACGCGATGTCGAGCTGGGAGCGCGGCTACGGCGACTTCGCCATGGTGCCGGACTTCGCCACCCTGCGCCGGGTGCCCTGGCAGCCGGGCTCGGCGATGCTGCTGGCCGACCTCGCCTGGCTGGACGGCTCCGGTGACGTGGTCGCCTCGCCCCGGCAGATTCTGCGCAAGCAACTGGACCGACTGGCTGAGCACGGGCTGACCGCGTACGCCGGCACCGAGCTGGAGTTCGTGCTGTTCCGCGACTCGTACGAGGACGCCTGGCGGCGCGGCTACCGCGACCTCACCCCGGCAAACCAGTACAACGTGGACTATTCCCTGCTCGGGACCGCCCGGGTGGAGCCGCTGCTGCGTCGGATCCGTACCGAGATGGCCGCCGCCGGGCTCACCCCGGAGAGCGCCAAGGGCGAGTGCAACCTCGGCCAGCACGAGATCGCCTTCCGGTACGACGAGGCGGTGGCCTGCGCCGACCACCACGTCATCTACAAGAACGGCGCGAAGGAGATCGCCGCCCAGGAGGGCATGTCGATCACCTTCATGGCCAAGCCGAACGAGCGGGAGGGCAACTCCTGCCACATCCACTTCTCGCTCCGGGACTCGTCCGGCTCGTCGGCCATGCTCGGTGACGGGCCGGCGCACCTGAGCGAGACCGGGCAGCGGGTGCTTGCCGGGTTGCTCGCCACCATGCGGGAGTTCAGCCTGCTCTTCGCGCCGAACATCAACTCGTACAAGCGCTACCAGCCGGGCTCGTTCGCCCCGACGGCGCTTCGCTGGGGTGTCGACAACCGCACCTGCGCGCTGCGGGTGGTCGGGCACGGGCAGGGCATGCGGGTGGAGAACCGGGTGCCCGGCGCCGACGTCAACCCGTACCTGGCGATCGCCGGGCTGGTCGCGGGCGCGTTGCACGGCATCGAGCAGGGGCTGGAGCTGGGCGCGGAGTGCGCCGGCAACGCGTACGACGACCCGGACGCCGAGCGCGTCCCCAGCACGTTGCGCGACGCCCTGACCCTGTGGGAGGCGTCCGAGGTGGCCCGCGAGGCGTTCGGCGACGAGGTGGTGGCCCACTACGCCAACCAGGCAAAGGTGGAGCTGAAGGCCTTCGACGCGGCGGTAACGGACTGGGAGCTGACCCGTGGCTTCGAACGCCTCTAGGGCCTGTTTCATAAGAACTGGCCGGCCTGCGGCGGGCCCGGACGACGACCGGCGGCGTTGCGGTGTCGTCCGGATACAACACCGGTATCCGGACGACACCGCGCCTTGCCGGATCGCCGCCCGGACTCCGCCTCGGCTCGACCGCCCTTATGAAACAGGCCCTAGGGCCTGCCTCCGCCGCGATCTTGCACTTTCTGTCGTTGGTTTGGGGCGACTCGCGGCTTATGTCGGCACAGAAAGTGCAAGATCGCGCGGATTGGGTGAGGGGTGGGACGCGTGAGCGTGCTTGTTGATCCGGCTTCCGGGGTGGGGTTTCGGGAGGTTACCGGGGCCTCGGTGGGGGAGGTGGATGCTGCCATCTCGCGGGCCGCGACGGCGTTCGAGACGTGGCGGGAGGTGGCGCCGGGGGATCGGGGGCGGCTGTTGCGGCGGTTCGCCGCCGTCGTCGACGCGCACCTGGACGAGCTGGCCCGGTTGGAGGTGCGCAACTCCGGGCACACCATCGGCAACGCCCGCTGGGAGGCCGGCAACGTCCGCGACGTGCTGGACTACTACGCCGGTGCGCCGGAGCGGTTGACCGGCCGGCAGATCCCCGTACCCGGTGGCCTCGACGTCACCTTCCACGAACCGCTCGGCGTGGTTGGCGTGATCGTGCCGTGGAACTTCCCGATGCCCATCGCCGCCTGGGGGTTCGCCCCGGCCCTCGCCGCCGGCAACACGGTGGTGCTCAAACCCGCCGAGCTGACCCCGCTCACCGCGCTGCGCCTGGCCGAGCTGGCCCGCGAGGCCGGCCTGCCCGAGGACGTGTTCACCGTGCTGCCCGGCGAGGGCGCGGTGGTGGGGGAGCGGTTCGTCAGCCACCCGGCCGTTCGCAAGATCTGCTTCACCGGCTCCACCGAGGTCGGCACGCGCATCATGGCCGGCTGCGCCGCCCAGGTGAAGCGGCTCACGCTGGAGTTGGGCGGCAAGAGCGCCAACATCGTGTTCGCCGACGCCGACCTGGAGACCGCCGCCGCGACCGCGCCCGGCGCGGTCTTCGACAACGCCGGCCAGGACTGCTGCGCACGGTCGCGGATCCTGGTCCAACGACCGGTGTACGACAGGTTCCTGGAACTGCTCGAACCAGCGGTACGCGCCGTCCGGGTCGAGGACCCGTCCCGCGACACCGCCGAGATGGGCCCGCTGATCTCGGCGGCCCAGCGGGACCGCGTCGCCGGTTACGTGACCGGCGCGAAGGTCGCCTTCACCGGCTCCTGCCCCGACGGCGCCGGCTTCTGGCACGCGCCGACCGTGCTGCTGGCCGATTCGCCCGCCGACCGGCACTGGCGGGAGGAGATCTTCGGGCCGGTGGTCTCGGTGCTGCCGTTCGACGACGAGGCCGACGCGGTGCGGCTCGCCAACGACACCGAGTACGGCCTCTCCGGCTCGATCTGGACCCGGGACATCGGGCGCGCGCTGCGGATGGCGCGGGCGGTCGACTCGGGCAACCTCAGCGTCAACTCGCACTCCTCGGTGCGCTACTGGACCCCGTTCGGCGGGATGAAGCGCTCCGGACTCGGCCGTGAGCTGGGCCCGGACGCGCTGCACTCCTTCACCGACGTCAAGAACGTGTTCATCGCGACGAAGGAGTGAGGCCAGTGCAGGGTCGGTTGCAGGACCGGGTGGCCGTGGTCACCGGAGCGGGCAGCGGCATCGGGTTGGCCACCGTCCGGCGGTTCGCCGCCGAGGGGGCGCGGGTGGTCTGCGTCGACATCGACGCGGCGGCGGGCGAGAAGGCCGCGCAGGAGTGCGGCGGCGAGTTCGTCCGCGCCGACGTCGCCGACGAGGCGGCGGTACGTGACCTGTTCGACGGGGTGGCCGACCGGCACGGTCGGGTGGACATCGCGTTCAACAACGCCGGCATCTCCCCGCCGGACGACGACTCCATCCTGGACACCGGCCTGGACGCGTGGGAGCGGGTGCTGCGGGTCAACACCACGAGCGTCTACCTGTGTTGCAAGTACGCGATTCCGCACATGCGGCGGCAGGGCAAGGGGTCGATCATCAACACGGCCTCGTTCGTCGCGTTGATGGGAGCGGCGACGTCGCAGATCGCGTACACCGCGAGCAAGGGCGGCGTGCTGGCGATGACCCGCGAGTTGGGCGTGCAGTTCGCCCGCGAGGGCATCCGGGTCAACGCGCTCTGCCCCGGCCCGGTGGCCACCCCGCTGCTGCTGGAGCTGTTCGCCGCCGACCCGGAGCGGGCCGCCCGCCGGCTGGTGCACGTGCCGATGGGTCGGTTCGGTGAGCCGGCGGAGATCGCCGCCGCGGTGGCCTTCCTGGCCAGCGACGACGCCTCGTTCATGACCGCCGCGCAGTTCGTGGTCGACGGCGGTATCACCGGCGCGTACGTCACTCCGCTATGAGCGCGAGGAGTGAGCCGGGTTTGCGAGCCCCGCAGTCGCGAACACCAGCGGCTCCGCGGCGGCCCCTGATCGGGATCAGCGCGTACGTCGAGCCCGTCGACTGGGCCGTCTGGCGTGGTGTGCGGGCGGTCCTGGTGCCCGAGGCGTACGTGCGGGCGGTGACCGCCGCCGGTGGCCGGGCGGTGGTGCTGCCCCCGGACGACGTCGACGCCGACGTGCTGGCGGTCCTCGACGGGCTGCTGCTGGCCGGGGGCGCCGACGTGGGCCCGGGGCGGTACGGCCAGCAGCCGCACCCGCGGACCGAGGACCGGCCGGACCGGGACGCCGGTGAGTTGACCCTGCTGGCGGCTGCCCTCGCCGCCGACCTGCCCGTGCTCGGGGTCTGCCGGGGGATGCAGCTGCTCGCCGTCGCCTACGGCGGCACCCTGCACCAGCACCTGCCGGACGTGCTCGGCTCCGAGGCGCACCGGCCGGCGCCGGGCGTCTACGGCGCCCACCCGGTGCGCTTCGCGCCGGGCAGCCTCGCGGCGCGGACCCTGGCCGGGGTTCAGCAGGTCAACTCGTACCACCATCAGGCGGTCGCCACCGCGGGCCGGCTCACGGTGACCGGCTGGGCGGCCGACGGCGTGATCGAGGCGGTGGAGGATCCGGCCCGTGCGTTCGTGCTGGGCGTGCAGTGGCATCCGGAGAACGAGCCGGACCCGCGCCCGATCACCGCGCTGGTCCGGGCCGCCCGGGGGTCCGGCCCGCCGGTGAGTGACCACGACGAGGGGGTACGCGTGGCCGGATCACCGGTGCTGTGACGCAGGTCGCCCCCGTCGCATGGGTCGGGCGGTGGGAGGATCAGCGCATGGGCAAGGTCTATCCGGAGATCGACGGTCGTCTGCGGGAGTTCATCGCGGCCCAGCAGGTCTTCTTCGTGGCTACCGCGCCGTCCGGTCCCGAGGGGCATGTCAATGTCTCACCGAAGGGCATGACGGGCACCTTCGTGGTCCTCGGCCCGCACCGGGTGGCCTACCTCGACTATCACGGCAGCGGGGCGGAGACCATCGCCCACCTGCGGGACAACGGCCGCATCACGCTGATGTTCTGCGCCTTCGACGGGCCGCCGAAGATCGTGCGCCTGCACGGCAGGGGCCACACCGTGGCGGTGACCGAGGCGGGCTTCGCCGACCGTCTCGCCGAGTTTCCCGCTCCACCGGACGTGCACGCCGTACGGGCCGTCATCACCGTCGACGTGCAGCGGGTCAGCGACTCCTGCGGCTACGCGGTGCCGCTGATGGACTACCGCGCGGAACGCGACCTGTTACTCACCTCACACTCCCGTCGCACGGCCGATGATCTGGTGACCTATCGCGCCACCAAGAACGCCGCGAGCATCGACGGATTGCCGGTCTTCTGAGTGCTCAGGACACGTGTGCGCCCCCGTCGGTGCGCCGCGTCCGCCCCCGTGCCGTCGGGTCGGCGACCACCGGAGTGCACGTAACCAGCGTCCACGGGTCGTCATGCGTTACGTTGCTGGTCCGCCGGGGTACAAGTCGGAGCACGGCGCGTGGAGATCAACGGCTGAGGGGTACGGCCGAAGCGGGGGAGGCTGCATGAGCTCGGCCCAGGGGGGCGCGGACGCGGGGCGTTCCTTCGCGGACGGCCACGAGATCCCCCCGCTGTTGGCCGCCGCCTTCGCGAACGGCGGTGAGCTGGGCGAACGGCTCCGCGCCCTCGACTGGTCCACCGCGCCGCTGGGCGGGCCGTCCCGCTGGCCGGTGGCCCTGGCCAGCGCGGTCGGCATGATGCTCTCCTCCAGCGCGCAGATCGTCATGTTCTGGGGCGACGACCAGCTCGCCTTCTACAACGACGCGTACCGGCCGACCATCGGCAGCAAGCATCCGCACGTGCTCGGTCAGCCGGCCCGACACCACTGGGCCGAGACGTGGGACGTCCTCGGCCCGCTGCTCGAAGGCGTCCGCAGCACCGGGCTCTCCTACCGGGGCGCCGACCACCCCTTCCTGCTGGACCGCTCCGGCTTCGTCGAGCAGACCTACTTCGACGTCTCGTACGACCCGATCCGCGGCGCCGACGGCTCGGTCAGCGGCGTGTACTGCATCGTCAACGAGACCACCGGCCGGGTGGTCGGTGAACGGCGACTGCGGGCGTTGTCCGAACTGGGCGCCGAGCTGGCCGACGTGAACAGCTCCGGCGAGCTGGGCCGGACCGCCGCCGACGTGCTCGGCCGGCACTCCGCCGACGTACCCTTCGCGCTCATCTACCTCGCCGACGACACCGGTGAGTTCCGGCTCACCGGGGCCAGCGGCGTCGATCCGGCGGCGGTCGACGCTCCACCGGCGACGTTCGCCGACCTGGTCGCCGAGGGCGCCTCCGCCACCGTGCGGGTGCGCGACCTGGTCGCGCGGCGACCGGCCGACGCCTCCGACGTGGCGCTCGTGCTGCCCGTGAAGGCGACCAACGAGACCGTCGGCGCGCTGGTCGTCGGCGTGGCCCGCCTGCTGCCGCTCGGCGACGAGTACCGCGACTTCCTCGACCTGGTGGCCGCGCAGGTCTCCCGGGCGGTCGGCACCCAGCGGGCGTACGAGCAGGAGCGCGCCCGAGCCGCCGAGCTGGCCGCGCTGGACCGGGCGAAGACCAACTTCTTCGCCAACGTCAGTCACGAGTTCCGCACCCCGTTGACGCTGGTGCTCGGCCCGCTGGAGGACATGCTGGCCGACCCGGAACTGCCCGCCGCCTACACCGACCGACTCGTCGTGATGCACCGCAACGCGATGCGGCTGCTCAAGTTGGTCAACACCGTGCTCGACTTCTCCCGGTTGGAATCCGGCCGGCTCGCGGCCCACTACCAACCCACCGACCTGGCCGACTACACCGCCCGACTGGCCAGCACCTTCCGCTCGGCCACCGAACGCGCCGGCCTGCGGCTGGTCGTGGACTGCCCGCCGCTGCCCGCGCCGGTCTTCGTCGACCGGGACATGTGGGAGAAGATCGTCCTCAACCTGGTGTCGAACGCCGTGAAGTTCACCTTGGACGGCGAGATCCGCGTGCGGGTCCGGGCCGACGGCGATCTCGCCCGGCTGGATGTCGTCGACACCGGCGTCGGGATCGTCCCGGACGAACTGCCGCACGTCTTCGAGCGTTTCCACCGGGTGCCCGGCGCGCGCGCCCGTACCCATGAGGGCACCGGTATCGGGCTGGCGCTGGTCCGCGAGCTGGTCGAGATGCACGGCGGTACGGTCGGCCTGACCAGCCAGGTCGACGAGGGCAGCACCTTCACGGTGACCGTCCCGTTCGGGTCCGATCACCTGTCCGCCGACCGGGTGGTCGCGTTCGCCCCCCTGCCGACGGGCGAGCCCGAGCAGGCCCGGCTCTTCGTGGCGGAGACCGCCCTGTGGGCCGCCGAGGACGGCACCGGTGAGGCCGGCCAGCAGCCGACCGCACTCGCCCCGAGCGGCCGGATCCTGGTCGTCGACGACAACGCCGACCTGCGTGAGCACGTCACCCGGTTGCTCTCGCCGACCTGGGAGGTGGTCACCGCCAGCGACGGTCGGGCGGCCTTGACGCTGGCCCGCGAGGGCGGGTTCGACCTGGTGCTCAGCGACGTGATGATGCCCCGGTTGGACGGGTTCGGTCTGGTCGGCGCGCTGCGCGCGGACCCCCGTACCCGTGATGTGCCGATCGTGCTGCTCTCCGCCCGCGCCGGCTCCGCGGAGGCGGTCGCCGGCCTCGCCGCCGGCGCCGACGACTACCTGACCAAGCCGTTCTCCGGGCAGGAGCTGATCGCCCGGGTCCGGGCCAACGTCGAGCTGGGTCAGCTACGCCGCCAGATCATCCGTCGTCTGCGGGCGCTGGCCGACGCGGCGGTGGCGGTCAACACAGCCCGGTCCACCGCCGACGTGCTCCAGGTCGCCGCCCGGCACGCGCTCAGCCTCGCCGAGGCGGCCCGGGTCGTGGTCAGCGCGGCCGGCTCCCGGTTCGAGGCCGACGCTGGCGGTGAAACGGCCGCCGATCCGACCTTCGTGGCCCCGCTCACCGGGACCAGCCGCGAACAGCTCGGCGAGCTGCGGGTCTGGCGGGCCGCCGACGACGACGCGCAGGCCGACGAGGCCGCGCTCACCCAACTGGCCCGGCTGGTCGGCGTCCGACTCGAGAACGCCCAGCTCTACGAGGCCGAACACCACATCGCCACCACGTTGCAGCACAGCCTGCTGCCGAGGACGCTGCCCCAGCTGCCGGGCGCGGTCGTCGCGAGCCGCTACCTGCCGGGCAGTGCCGACGTCGAGGTCGGTGGGGACTGGTATGACGCGCTCGCGCTCGACGCGGACAACCTCGTGCTGGTCATCGGCGACGTGGTCGGCAAGGGCGTCCAGGCCGCCGCGGCCATGGGCCAGCTGCGCAACGCGCTGCGGGCGTACCTGCTGGAGGGCTTCGACCCGGGCGAGTCGCTGACCCGGCTCAACCGGCTGGTCGTGTCCACCGAGGAGTCGTCGTTCGCGACGGTGGTCTGCCTGCTGTTCAGCCCCCGCACCGGTCGCCTGCGCTACGCCAGCGCCGGTCACCCGTCCCCCCTGCTGATCCGAGGAGACGACGTGGCGTTCCTGCACGACCGTGCGCTCGGCCCGCCGGTCGGCGCCATCCCCGGCACCACCTACCGGACCGTTGAGGGTGAGCTGCCCGCGGGCAGCCGACTGCTGCTCTACACCGACGGGCTGATCGAGGACCGTCACCTCGGCATCGACGCCGCGCTGGCACAGTTGCGGGTCGACGCGGCCGCGCCGGGCCACCATGTGGCGGATCTGGTCGACACGGTCGTCGAGCGGGTGACCGGGCGACCACGTCGCGACGACGTGGCGGTGCTCGCCGTGGAGGCGGCGGAGCTGAACCGGTTCGCGTTGCGACTGCCGGCCGACCCGACCCGACTGAGCGTGCTCCGCAAGCGCCTGGAGGACTTCCTCGTCGCGCACAACGTCGGCGAGACGGACCTGTTCGACCTGACCGTGGCGGTCTCGGAGGCCGCCGCGAACGCCATCGAACACCCCGTCCAGCCCGCCGAGGCGGTGATCACCGTGGAGGTGGCCATCGAGGACCGGACGGTGATCGCCACCGTGCGTGACACCGGCCAGTGGCGGGAGTCCACCGACTCCGGCTTCCGGGGGCGCGGACTGTCGCTGATCAAGGCGTTGGGTGACCTGATGGTGCGGCGTACCGACGGGGGGACCGAGGTGACGCTGCGCCGGCAGTTGCAGGGCTGACGGGGCGCGGCCGGGTCTCAGACCGGATCGAGCCAGGGCTGATCGCCCAGCCCGGAGATCTCCAGCACGCGGCGTACCTGCCGGGACGGCAACACGGTGAGCGTGCCGGAGAACCGCTGGGCGAGCCGGACCACCGCGTGGATGGCCGCCGAGTCGAAGAAGGTCACCGCCCGCAGGTCGAGGGTGAGCCGGCTGGCGGGCTCGCGTAGGGCGGTCTGCGCCATCGTGTCGGCCGTCGCCATGTCGACCTCGCCGGTCACCACCACGTGGAGGTGCTCTCCGTCGATCTCCGCGCGGGCGGAGAAGACGGGTGGTGCTCCCCCTTGATCCACGCAGACACGATGGCACAGCCGACCAGGCAGGGCAACAACCGGTACCGACCGGCCGTGGCACGGGTCACGGCGTCAGCGACGATAGGCTGGGGGGCATGACCGTCCGTGCGCCGCTGACCCCCGGCACGCTGTCCCCGACGCGACCGGTGCCCGCCCACATTCCCCGCCCGGAGTACGTGGGTAAGAAGGCGCCGCAGCAGTGGCGCGGCTCGCACGTGCAGACGCCGGAGACCATCGAGAAGATGCGGATCGCCAGCCGCCTCGCCGCCCAGGCGACGCAGCTCGCCGGCGAGCACTGCAAGCCCGGCGTCACCACCGACGAGATCGACCGCGTGGTGCACGAGTTCCTCTGCGACCACGACGCGTACCCGTCGACGCTCGGCTACCGGGGCTACCCCAAGTCCTGCTGCACCAGCCTCAACGAGGTCATCTGCCACGGCATCCCGGACTCCACGGTCCTGGCCGACGGCGACATCATCAACGTCGACGTGACCGCGTTCATCGGCGGTGTGCACGGCGACACGGATGCCACCTTCTGCGTCGGCGAGGTCGACGAGGAGGCGCGGCTCCTCGTCGAGCGCACCCACGAGGCGATGATGCGCGGCATCCGCGCGGTCGCGCCGGGTCGCCAGATCAACGTGGTGGGCCGCGTCATCGAGTCGTACGCCAAGCGGTTCGGCTACGGCGTGGTCCGCGACTTCACCGGCCACGGGATCGGCGAGACCTTCCACAGCGGCCTCTACGTGCCGCACTACGACAGCCCCCGGCCGACGGACGTCATGGAGCCGGGAATGACCTTCACCATCGAGCCGATGATCACCCTCGGCACCTACCAGTACGACATGTGGGACGACGGGTGGACCGTGGTCACCAAGGACCGCAGGTGGACCGCGCAGTTCGAGCACACCATCGTCGTCACCGACGACGGCCACGAGATCCTGACCCTGCCGTGAGCGCGAGGAACGCGGCGAAGCGGAGTCCCGCAGTCGCGAACGAAGGGCGGACGCCGTGACCGAGACCCCCGCCGCCCTGCGCGAGGCGCACCACGCGGACGTCTCCGGTGGCTGGCTGCGCCCGGCGGTCTTCGGCGCGATGGACGGCCTGGTGACCAACATCGCCCTCATCGCCGGCGTCGGCGGCGGTGGCGTCTCGCCGCACAGCATCGTGCTGACCGGCACCGCCGGCCTGGTGGCCGGCGCGATCTCGATGGGGCTCGGCGAGTACACCAGCGTGCGCTCGGCCAACGAACAGGTCGCCGCCGAGGTCGCCAAGGAGCGGCGCGAGCTGGAACGGCACCCCGAGGCGGAGGCGCGCGAGCTGGCCGACGCCTGGGTGGCCCGGGGCCTGCCCCGCGACCTCGCCATGCAGGTCGCCGAGGCGGTACGGCGCGACCCGGAGGAGGCGCTGCGGGTACACGTCCGCGAGGAGTTGGGCGTCGACCCCGACGATCAGCCGAGCCCGTGGGCGGCGGCGATCTCCTCCTTCGTGTTCTTCTCGCTGGGGGCGCTGGTCCCCCTGCTGCCGTACCTGTTGGGCGCCACCGACCTCTGGCTGGCGCTCGCCGTCGGCGGGCTCGGGCTGTTCGCCGCCGGCGCGGTGGTGGCCCGGTTCACGAACCGACCCTGGTGGACCAGCGGCCTGCGTCAACTCGTACTGGGCGCCGCGGCGGCCGGGGCCACCTACCTGGTCGGTTCGCTGATCGGGGTGCAGGGCGGGCTGTGACGCCCGGTCAACCGCCGAGCAGATCGTCGATCGTGCCGTCGACCGGGCGGCCGCGCGCCGCCAGCTCCTCGGCCTGCCGGGTCAGTACCGCACCGACCTCGGTCATGTCCGCGCCGGCCAGACCCGTACGCCGCACCGCGTCGCCCGGATCGCGGAAGTAGGTGCGGCCCAGCAGGCCGGTCACGGTCGCCGCGGCCAACCGCGCCTCACCGAGCATCAGCAGCGCCTGGTCGGTCTCGTACCACTCGGCCAGTCGGGCCGCCCGCGCGTGCGCGGCGCTGCCCCGGTACCAGGCCTGCCGCGCCGCCGTGCTGAACTCCGCCGGCCGGGCCCGGGCGAGTCGGCCGAGGTGCTCGTCGCGCAACGTCCGCAGCCAGCCCGTCGGGTCGAACAGCGACCGGGTGGTGACGTACCGGTCGGCCGTCAGCGGCCACAACGGAGAGAGCATCCGGGCCTGTCCGAGGTAGTCGTCGGCGGCGGCCACGGTCAGGTCGACCAGCACGCCGTCCACCCGCCGGGTCGCCGGCGGCGGCCCGCCCCCCGGCCGGTAGGTGACCACCAGCATCCCCACCTCGCCGTTCCCGCCACCGTCGTCGTCGCCGTGCGCGAGGGGCCCGTGGACGGCGATCGCCAGCACATCGGCCGGGAAACGTCGCTGGATCGCCTCGGCCACCCGCTCCGCCACCGACCACCGTCGGTCATCACCGAGCGCGCTCACGGGTCCACAACCTCCCCTGGGGCGACTGGCGTCAGCCTAGCCAGCCGACGGCGGGCTGGCCGGCCCGCCGCGCCCGGTCGGCACCAGCCGGAAGATGCGGATCTCACGGCCCCCGGCCCGCTCGACGTACGTGCGGTACGCCGGCCACTGGGCGACGAGCAGGTCCCACAGACGGTCCCGCTCGGCCCCGGACGCCGGCTCGGCCCGCACCGGGAGCCGGCGGCCCTTCACGTCCACCTCGGCGGCCGGGTCGGCGAGCAGGTTCATCGCCCAACCGGGCTGGTGGGTCTGCCCCCAGTTGGAACCGATCACCACGTACGCGTCGCCGTCGGGCACGTAGAGCAGGGGGTTGCTGCGCGGTTTGCCGGACCGGCGGCCGGTCGTGGTGATCACCAGGGACGGCAGTAAGCCGAGCGCGACCACCCGTCCGCGGGTGAGCCGGCCGACGATCCGGTCGGCGGGTACGAGCAAGCGGGCGGCGGTCCCGAACCAGCGGTGGTGGCCGAGTCGGCGGGTGAGGGTGGTGAGGGCTGACACGCGGATCAGTCTGCCGGTTGCCCGGCACCGGCGGCACCCCCGGACGGTCCGCTTCCGATGGTGCGGTCAAGGCCTCAGTCGAGGCGACGTTCGATCGGCAGCCGGGCCCGGGTGAACAGGCCCGCGCCGAACATCGCCACCACCGGCACCAGCACCAGGACGCCCAGCGCCGGCCACGGCACCAGGTACGGGTACGGCTCCATCGCCGGCCAGGCCGTCGCGTACTCCCGGTTGGCCGAGAACAGCACGATCGCCGCGGTGCCGAGACCGGCCACGATGCCGAGCGCCGAACCGAGTCCCGCGATCACCCCGGCCTGACAGATCGCCAGCAGCCGGCGTACGGCGGGGGCCGCGCCGACCGCCGCGAGCGTGGACAGCTCGGCGCGGCCCTCGGCGGCGGCGAGCGCCGTGGCGATCCCGGCCGCGCCCATCGTGATCACTCCGGCCGCGGCGGCGAGCAGCAGCAGCAGCGGCGAGTCGTCACGGGGGGCGGCACCCTGCTCCACCTGGAGGGAGAACGTTCCGAAGCCCCGCAGGTCGGCGGTGAACCGGTCCTGGCGATGTTGGCTGGGCGGCGTCGACGTATTGATCACCCAACCGTTCGAGACCGGCTTCAGGGCGAGCTGCCGGGCTGCCGTCGCGGACAGCAGGAGGCGAGGCTGGCCGCGTGTCGGCGTCAGGGCGTACCCGGGCAGGTCCCATCGCGTGGTGGTCACCTCGTCCCGGCCGGCCCGTACCTCGTTCACCTGCACGGTCACCAGGCCGTCGTGCAGGTAGCGCGGATCGGTCACCACCACGCCCCCGGCGTGCAGCACGGCGGTCGCGGCGGTGGTCGCCGCCGGGTCGGCGCCGGTGAGGAGCGGCAGCGCGCTGCCGTCGTCCACGAGCGTCTGCACGTAGCTCCCGAAGTAGTCCGCCGCGCGGTCCCGGCAGCGCGGGTCGGCCAGCGCCTGCCGACGTTGGGTCGCGGACAGGTTGTCCCCGGGCTCAAAGGGGCAGGCATGATCCGCCGGGAGTTCCGGTACGACGGAGCAGTAGCTGGCCGGGCCGCCCACCGACGGGCAGGCCGTGCCCTGCACCAGGGCGACGGCGCTGGCGCCGAGGTGGTGCCGGGCGGCGGTGCTGACCTGCTCCAACGACGGTTCCGGCCGCAGCGCCGGATCATTGCGGTTGACCAGGACGTGACCGGTGGGCAGCAGCGGCTGATAGGTGCGGGCGTCGCGGACCGCGTCGCTGGCCAGGTAGCCGCCGAGCGCGACGCTGCCGGCCACCGCCGCCATCACGGCGCAGATGGCCGGCGCTGCGGCGGCCCGGTTACGGCTCGCGTCGCGCAGCGCGATCCGGGGCGCCGGCGGCAGCAGCCGACCGAGCCGGGCGAGCCCGCCGATCAGGGTGGGTGTGCAACAGACCAGGCCCAGCTCCCCGAGGATCAGACCGGCCAGGATCACCGCGGGGGACGTCCGACTGGCCCCGAACGCCGCGAGCGCCGCCCCGCCGACGACCAGCGCCAATCCGCTGACGAGCGCCCGGGCCCGGGGCGGGGAGGGGTCCGTCGACCGGCGAGCCCGGCCATCACGTCCTGCCGGGCCGCCGTCCAGGCCGGCGCCAACGCCGCCAGCACTCCGGCCAGCACCGCGACCCCGCCGAGCACGACCAGGGCCAGCGGCCAGCAGCGGTACGCGCCGAAGCGGGTGCCGAACACGTACTGCTCCATGACGGGACGTCCGGCGAACGCCGCGCCGACGCCGAGCAGCAGCCCGGCCACGGCGCCCAGCACCCCCAGCACCACCCCGTCGGCGAGCACGACCCGGCGTAGGTGGGCCGCGTCACCGCCGGCCACCGCGACCAGGGCCAGGTCACGGCGTCGACGGCGGACCCCGACGGCGAACGCCGGCCCGACCAGCAGCACCACCTCCAGCAATCCCAGCCCGGCGATCAGCACCATCGTGCTCAGGTCGCTGGTGTTGGCGGGCCCGACGTACCCGATGAAGCTCCGGGAAGACGTCATCGAATCCGGCACGTGGCGGCGCGCCACCACCACTCCGCGTTCGTTGAGCCGGGCGACCATCGCCGCGTCGACGGTGCCGGGCACGTCGATCAGCCACCTGCTGTCCGGCTGCGCATCGGCCCGGCCGACGGCCGCCGGGTGCAGCGCGATCACCGGGCCGAGGTCGTCGGGGAACTCGACCACACCGACCACCGTGTACGTCCGGGTCCGGTCGGCGGTGGGCACCGCCTCGCCGAGGCGTCCGTCCAGCCGGCGCAGCGCCGTCGGACTCAGCGCGACCTCTCCGGGTTGCTGCGGCGCCCGCCCCGAGCGGAACCGCACCAGACCGCGGGCCAGCGGGTCGGTGAGGTCGAGAATCCAGGCCTGGAGGGTCTCGTCGCCGCGCGGGCCCCGCACCGTCACCGGGCTGCCGGCACGTATCTCGGTGACCCGGCTGCCGGGGCCGAGCAACGCGGTCACCTCGTCGGCCGTGGTCGGACGACTCATCGCCGATTGGCCGTCGTCACGGGGATACCAGGTGTCGCCCCACTCGTCCTGAACGACCGGGGTGTCGGCGAACCACCGCAGCTCCGCGTCGGCGACGCCGAGCCGGCGGTCGAGCTGCTCCTGCGGTGTCAGCTCGGCCATGTCGTAGCTCGCCGCCAGAAAGGCCAGCACCAGCACCGGAAGCGCGATCATCGCCAGCACCAGGGCGGTACGCCGTCGCGCCCGTCGCGACTCCCGGCGAGCGATCCGCAGCGCCGCCCGCCACGAGCCGGTCAGTTCGGCGAACCGTCGCCGCCGCCCGGGTTCGAGCGGTGTCGGCGGCCCGACCGGAGGGTCGGCGCTGCCGCGTGTCACCGGCGTCCGGCGCAGGGTCAACGGTCGCTACCGGAGAGGAGTTGCTCGACGCTGCCCAGCGGCGCGGTCGTGTCGACCAGCACGCCGTCGCGCAGGAACACCACCCGGTCGGCCCAGCCGGCGTGCCGCGCCTCGTGGGTGACCAGGATGCCGGCCGCGCCCGCGTCGACCCGGCGGCGCAACAGGTGCAGCACCGCCTCACCGGTCTGCGAGTCGAGCGCCCCGGTGGGTTCGTCGGCGAGCACCAGCCGGCGCTCGCCGACCAGCGCGCGGGCGATGGCCACCCGCTGCTGCTGGCCGCCGGAGAGTTGATCGGGGAAGCGGTCACCCAGCGCGGGCAGGCCCACCTCGGTCAGCGCGGCCAGGGCGGCCGCCCTGGCCCGCCGGCCGCCGACGCCGTCGAGTTCCAGCGGGAGCGCGACGTTCTCCAGCGCGCTCAGGCTGCCGAGCAGGTTGAGGTGCTGGAAGATGTAGCCGATGCGGCGTCGGCGTAGCTGCGCCAGCCCGCGGCGGTCCAGCGCGCCGAGCGGCTGCCCCTCCACCCGGACGTCGCCACGGGTCGGGCGGTCGAGGCCGCCGGCGAGGGCCAGCAGCGTCGACTTCCCGGAACCGGACGGACCCATCACGGCGACCAGCTCGCCCGGCCGAACGACGAGGCTGACACCGCGCAGCGCGTGCACCGCCGCCGGGCCGACCCCGTGGGTGCGGTGGACGGCGCGCAGGTCAAGCACCGCGTCGCCCGATCCGCTCACCGTCGCGCCTCCTCATCGGCCCACCGTGCGGCGTCGGACGCGTCACCAGCGCCCGGTCGGGGCGGGTGCGGCGGCGGTCCACCCGGCCGGTGCCGCACCAGACTGCTCTCGCAGTGGTCCAGCCAGCGCACCTCGGCTTCGGCCTGGAACACCATCGAGTCCAGGACCAGCCGCCACGGCAGGTCCTCCGGCCGGTCGCTGCCGTACTTCAACCGGGTCAACTCCTGCAACGCGCGCATCGTCGCGCTGCGCTGGGCCTGCACCACCGAGCGGACGTCCACGCCGGGCGTGGTGAGTGCCAGGGCCAGTTTGATCGCCAGCTCGTCGCGCGGCCGGTCGGTACGGCTGATCGGCGTGGCGAACCACAGGGTGAGGTCGGCCCGGCCGGCGTCGGTGATCTCGTACGGGCGCTGGCCGGCCTCGCTCTCCGGCAGCGGGCGCACCAGGCCGTCCCGTTCCAGCCGGGCCAGCGTGGTGTAGACCTGCCCGATGTTCAGCGGCCAGGTCGAGCCGGTCGACTCCTCGAAAGCGGCGCGCAGCTGGTAGCCGTACATCTGGCCGCGTTCGAGGAGGGCGAGCAGCCCGTGACGGATGGACATGGCAACGGAGTATGCATACCTGGTATGGGCTCCGCAACCGGGGCGGATCGGTTCAGCTCGGGCGGCCGGGAAATGCGACAGTCGGTGGGGCCACCCCGGCGGCCTTGCGCCACTTGGTGGCCCGCACGGCGTACTCGACGAGGGCGGCCAGCGCCTGGTCCCGGTCGGCGCCGGTGGTGGACGCCAACGCGGCACGCCAGTGCGCCGCGGTGCGCTCCTCCACCTCGATGGCCAGCCGGAGGGCGCTCGCCCGGTTGGTGACCGGGAACGGCAGCGCGTAGCCGGCCCGGCCTGGTGGAACGGTGCCCCCGGCGGCGCTCAACTGCACCACCACCGCGTCGCGTCGGCGTCGGTGCGCGGCCTCCGCCTGGTGGGCGGCGTCGCGGACCGCGCCGGTGAGTCGGACCCCGATCCGCCCGTACGCGTAGATGGCCGCGTACTCGGCGGTGAGCGCGGCGGCGAGGGCCTCCTCGGCGGTGGGCTGCTTCACTTCAGTGCCTCCTGGTGGGTGGCCCGCGCCGCGGCGATCGATCCGAGCAGCGCGGCCCGTGCGGCGGGCGCGGCGGCGCAGGCGGCGGTGGCGGACTGCTGGGCGGCCTTCTCCCGCGCGCGAAGGTCGGCGAGCGCGCCCGCCGGCTCGGTGGCCGCGGTGGCGCTCGGGTCGACGGCGGGCGCGGACGGCAGGGTGATGCCGACGACCCGGGCGAGTTCGGTGGCGTGCGCGGTGTGCGTCTCGGCGATGGGATTGAGGCGGTCGGCCAGGTCCGGGTGGGCGGCGGCGCTCGCCCGGTACGCCGTGGCGAGGCTCAGTGACTCGTCCACCATCGACCGCAGCGGGTCCGGCGGTGGCGTCGGCTCGTCGTCACGGTCGAAAAGATCACAGCCTGTCAGCGGCGCCACCGCGCCGCCGAGTGCCAGGAGAGCGCCGGCCCGGAGGAGCTTTCGCCGAGATTGCCCGAATACTTCGTCGCGCTGAGTCGTTCTGCCGATCCCCACCGGGCAAGTCAACACCATCGGGTCGGGTCCGGGCGTCACCGGCGTCGGTGCGCCGCCCGGCCCGTCGCCCGGCAGGCGCGTTACGCTCTGCGCAGCCACCGGCGCGTCCGCTCCGGTGGCGTGCCGGCATGGCGGGACGACGTCCCGATCGACCAGGGAAAGGGTGCGTACATGACGCAGCGTGGCCGTACCACCAGGTCGACGGGTCGACCCCGCGACGGCGCGGGCCCCCGCGCTCCACGCGGCGGCGGTGATCTCGCGGCCCGCCGTACCCGGTTGCGGACCGTGATCGAGCCGGTGGTCAACGGCGTGGGCTACGACCTGGAGGACCTGTCGGTCTCCCGAGCCGGACGCCGGCACGTGGTGCGGGTGATCGTGGACGCGGACGGCGGGATCGACCTGGACGCCGTCGCGGACGTCTCCCGCGCGGTCTCGAAGGCGCTGGACGCGGCCGAGGAGGCCGACGGCGACATCGTCGCCGGGGAGTACCAGCTCGAGGTCAGCTCGCCCGGCGTGGACCGGCCGCTCACCCTGCCCCGGCACTGGCGACGCAACGTAAGCCGACTGGTCAAGGTCACCGTCCGGGGCGCCGCGGCGCTGCCCGGCCAACGCGGCGAGCAGCCCTCGGGGGACCGTCAGGTGACCGGCCGGGTGCTCGGGGCCGACGACGAGGGCGTACGGCTGGAGACCGACGGCGGCGAGGTCCAGTGGGCATACGCCCAGCTGGGCCCGGGCCGGGTGCAGGTCGAGTTCACCCGCCTCGCCGAGCTGGGTGAGCCGGACGAGTTCGACGACGCGGACGAGACCGACGAGTACGACGATGCAGAAGACATCGACGACGACGATGATGATGTGGAGGACGAGGAGAGGTGAACATCGACCTCGCGGCGCTGCGCGCACTCGAGCGCGAGCGGGAGATCCCGTTCGACACGATTCTCGCGGCGATCGAGACCGCGTTGCTGACCGCCTACCGGCACACTGACGGCGCTGAGCCGCACGCCCGGGTGGAGATCGACCGTAAGTCCGGCGCGGCCCTGGTGTACGCGCAGGAGATGGACGAGGACGGCTCGCTGGTGCGGGAGTGGGACGACACCCCGCACGACTTCGGCCGGATCGCCGCCATGACCGCCAAGCAGGTGATCCTTCAGCGCCTGCGGGAGGCCACCGACGAGGTGCACTTCGGCGAGTACGTGGGTCGCGAGGGTGACCTGGTCACCGGCGTGGTGCAGGCGCACGAGACGCGTACCGAGAAGGGCATCGTCAGCGTCGACCTGGGCAAGCTGGAGGGCGTCCTGCCGCAGTCCGAGCAGGTGCCCGGCGAGCGGTACGCGCACGGTGAGCGCGTCCGGTGCGTGGTGGTGCACGTGGCCAAGGGCATGCGCGGGCCGCAGATCACCCTGTCCCGCTCCCACCCGGCGTTGGTCAAGAAGCTGTTCGCGCTGGAGGTGCCGGAGATCGCCGACGGCACCGTCGAGATCGGCGCGATCGCGCGTGAGGCAGGTCACCGTACGAAGATCGCTGTCCGCTCCACCACCCCCGGCGTGAACGCCAAGGGCGCCTGCATCGGTCCGATGGGTCAGCGGGTGCGCGCCGTGATGAGCGAGCTGCACGGCGAAAAGATCGACATCATCGACTGGTCGGATGACCCGGCCACCTTCGTCGGAAACGCGTTGTCGCCGGCCAAGGCGCTACGGGTCGAGGTCGTGGACCTGGCTGGCCGGGCCGCCCGGGTGACCGTTCCTGACTTCCAGCTTTCGCTCGCCATCGGTCGCGAGGGGCAGAATGCCCGCCTTGCTGCCCGCTTGACCGGTTGGCGGATCGATATTCGGTCCGATGCGGAGCAGCCGGCTCCGGCCGCGCGCGGGGCCGTGGATCAGGTGCGGGAGCCGGGCGGCGCGATCTCGGGCAGCTAGGGGTAGACTTCTTCCAGTGGTACGACGCACTCAGCCGGAGCGCACCTGTGTGGGCTGCCGGCAACGTGCGCCGGCCAGCGAATTGCTGCGGGTCGTCGCGATCAGAGACGAGGCTGGTCACAGCCTCCGGCCTGATCCGCGCCGCAGGCTGCCGGGTCGGGGAGCGAACATGCACCCGGATCCGGCCTGCTTCGCGCTGGCGGTGCGGCGCCGCGCCTTCGGGCGAGCGCTGCGCATCACCGAGGTCCTCGACCACGGTGTGCTGGCAGAGCACGTCGATGCGCCAACCACTACGTCCGGTCAGCCCGACCGGGCGAGGGTCGCTAGCAGGGTAGGACGACCGACATGAGCACACGATGAAGTCCCTGAAATGACCAGGCTTCAAGTGCACGAGTGAGGTCGCTGCGGGTGCTGCCCGCACGACCTCGGAGTGAGGAGTGCAGTGGCAGGCAAGGCCCGCGTACACGAGCTTGCAAAAGAGCTCGGGGTCGAGAGTAAGACCGTTCTCGCCAAGTTGAAGGAAATGGGCGAGTTCGTGAAGTCCGCGTCCAGCACCGTCGAGGCGCCCGTCGCCCGGCGACTGCGTAACGCGTTCGTCGCGTCCGCCGGGTCCCCGGCTCCGGCCGCCCCGTCGGCGCCCGTGTCGACGCCGGCTTCCAACCCGACCCCGACGCCGTCACCGACCCCGGGCGCGCCCCGGGTCTCGGCCAAGCCGATGCCGCCGCGGCGGCCGGCTGCGCCGGTACCCGGTCCGAAGCCCAAGGGTCCGGTGCCCGGTGCGCCGCAGTCGGCGGCCCCGGTCGCCAAGCCGGCGAGTGCCCACGACATCGAGGTGGCGGCCGCGGAGGCGCGCGCCGCCGCGCTGAAGGCTGAGCAGGAGGCCGCGGTCAAGGCCGCGCAGGCCGCCCGCCAGCAGCAGCGTGACAACCCCGTCCGCCGGGAGCCCCCGGCCGACGGCAACCGGCCCGGTCCTCGGCCGGGTCCTGCGGCGATGCCGCCCCGTCCCGGTTCACCGGCAGCTCGTCCGAACACGCCGGCTCCGGGTCCGGGTGCCCGCCCCGGCGGTCGTCCGCCGGCGCGTGGCGCCGGTAACAACCCGTTCGGCATCCAGGGTGGCCAGCAGCAGCAGCGGCCCCGGCCGCCGGCGCGGGTGGCCCCCGGCCGAACAGCCCGGCGGGTATGCCGCCGCGGCCGAGCCCGAACTCCATGCCGCCGCGGCCCAGCCCGGCGTCCATGCCGAGTCAGCGTCCGGCCGCCGGTCGTCCCGGCCCCGGTGGCGCGGGTCGCCCCGGTGGCGGCGCGGGCCGTCCCGGTGGCGGTGGCGGCGGGTTCCGTGGCGGTCCCGGCGGTGGCGGTGGTGGCGGCGGTGGTTACCGCGGCGGCCCCGGTGGCGGTGCGGGTGCCGGCGGTGGCGGTGGCTACCGTGGCGGTCCCGGCGGCGGTGGCGGTGCTCCCGGTGGCGGTTTCCGTCCGGGTGGTCCGGCCGGTGGCGGCGGTCGTCCGGGTGCGGGCGGTCGTGGCCGTGGCGGCGGCGCCGCGGGTGCCTTCGGGCGTCCGGGTGGTCGGCCGACGCGCGGTCGCAAGTCCAAGAAGCAGCGCAGACAGGAGTTCGACAACCTGTCGGCTCCGACCATGAGCTCGGGTGCTCCCCGGGGTCAGGGTCAGGTCGTCCGGCTCTCCCGTGGCGCCTCGCTGTCGGACTTCGCCGACAAGATCAACGCCAACCCGGGTTCGCTGGTCCAGGAGATGTTCAACCTGGGCGAGATGGTCACCGCGACCCAGTCCTGTTCTGACGACACCCTGCACCTGCTGGGTGAGCACCTGGGCTTCGACATCCAGATCGTCAGCCCGGAGGACGAGGACCGCGAGCTGCTCGCGCAGTTCAACATCGACCTCGACGCGGAGGTGGCCGAGGAGCGTCTGGTCAGCCGTGCGCCGGTGGTGACCGTCATGGGTCACGTCGACCACGGTAAGACCAAGCTGCTCGACGCCATCCGTAAGGCGAACGTGGTGGCCGGTGAGGCGGGTGGCATCACCCAGCACATCGGTGCGTACCAGGTCCACGTCCCGCACGAGGGCGAGGACCGGGCGGTCACGTTCATCGACACCCCGGGTCACGAGGCGTTCACCGCCATGCGTGCCCGTGGTGCCCAGGTCACGGACATCGTGATCCTGGTCGTCGCGGCCGACGACGGCGTGATGCCGCAGACCATCGAGGCGTTGAACCACGCCAAGGCGGCCGACGTGCCGATCGTGGTCGCGGTCAACAAGGTCGACAAGCCGGACGCCAACCCGGACAAGGTCCGCCAGCAGCTGACCGAGTACGGCCTGGTCGCCGAGGAGTACGGCGGCGACACCATGTTCGTCAACGTGGCCGCGAAGCCGGGCATCGGCATCGAGGAACTCCTCGAGGCCGTCCTGCTCACCGCCGACGCGTCGCTGGAGCTGACCGCTCCGATCGACGGGCCGGCACAGGGTGTGGCCATCGAGGCGCACCTGGACAAGGGCCGCGGTGCGGTGGCGACGGTGCTGGTGCAGAAGGGCACCCTGCGGGCGGGCGACTCGATCGTCGCCGGTGGGGCGCACGGCCGGGTCCGGGCCATGCTCGACGAGAACGGCAACCAGCTCTCCGAGGCTGGTCCGGCGCGTCCGGTCATGGTGCTGGGTCTGACCGCGCCGCCCGGCGCGGGTGACACGTTCCTCGCCGCGGCGGACGACCGTACGGTGCGGCAGATCGCCGAGCAGCGCCAGGCACGGCGGCGGGCGGCGTCCTTCGCCAACTCCCGTGGCCGGGCCACTCTTGAGACGCTCATGGAGCAGCTCAAGGAGGGCGAGAAGACCTCGCTCAACCTCATCCTCAAGGGCGATGTCTCCGGTTCGGTGGAGGCCCTCGAGGACGCGCTGTTCAACCTCGACATCCCCGAGGAGGTCCAGCTCAAGGTCCTCGACCGGGGCGTCGGCGCGATCACGGAGAGCAACGTCATGCTCGCCAGCGCGTCGTCCGAGCCGGTCACGATCATCGGCTTCAACGTGCGGGCCTCGAACAAGGTCCGCGAGATGGCCGACCGCGAGGGCGTGGAGATCCGGTACTACACCGTCATCTACCAGGCCATCGAGGAGATCGAGGCGGCGCTCAAGGGCCTGCTCAAGCCGGAGTACGAGGAGGCCGAGCTGGGCACCGCGGAGATCCGCGACGTGTTCCGCTCGTCCAAGATCGGCAACATCTCCGGTTGCATCGTCCGGTCGGGCATCATCCGGCGCAACGCGAAGGCTCGGCTGCTTCGGGACGGGACGGTCGTGGCGGACAACCTCACGATCACCTCGCTCAAGCGGTTCAAGGACGACGCCACCGAGGTCCGCGAGGGCTTCGAGTGTGGTCTGACCCTGGGTGGTTACAACAACGTCCAGGTCGGCGACGTCATCGAGACCTTCGAGATGCGGGAGAAGGTTCGCGCCTGATCCGGCAGTGACACGCTGATCAAGGGGTTTACGCCGGCCGGCGTAAACCCCTTGATCATGCGGGGTGGGGTGGCGGTATCGTCCGGGGCGATGTTCACCGGAACCGCGGTCTTCGACCTGCTGCTGCCGGGCGACTCCCGGTCGCTCAAAGCCAAGAGATCATATGTACGGCCGATCGTGGCGGCCCTGCGCCGCTTCGAGGTGTCGGCCGCCGAGGTGGGAGCGCTCGACCTACACGGTCGAGCCCAGATTGCGGTGGCCGTGGTCGCCGCCGAGGCGGCGCACGTCCGCGAGGTGCTCGACTCCTGCGAGCGCCTGATGGCCGCCCGTCCCGAGGTCGAACTGCTGTCGGTTCGACGCCGGCTGTACGGCGTGGACGACGACTGACCCACGGGGCCGGCGGTGCCCGGCGACCGGCGCCGCCGCGAAGGTAGTGTTCGAGATGTTGGCCGGTCGGCCGGCGGCCTCCAGGGCCGCCGGGCCGGCCGGGAGCGGGACGCCGTGGAGGTGGCGAGATGTCTGATCCGGCCAAGGTACGCCGGCACGCGGAACGAGTGCGTGAGCTGGTCGCTTCGGTGGTGCGGAGCCAGATCAAGGATCCGCGCCTGGGCATGATCACCATCACCGATGCCCGGATCACCGCCGACCTGCGCGACGCGACGGTCTTCTACACGGTGCTGGGTGACGCGGTGGCCCAGGCGGACACCGCGGCGGCTCTGGAGAGCGCCAAGGGGTTGCTGCGCAGCACGGTCGGTAAGGCGCTCGGGCTGCGGCACTCGCCCACGCTGACGTTCGTTCTCGACGACGTGCAGGACCAGGTCAAGCACATCGACGACCTGCTCGCCGCCGCGCGCAACGCCGACGCGGAGGTGCAGCGGCTCGCCGCGCGCGCCGAGTACGCGGGCGACGCGCAGCCGTACCGCGTCGAGGACGAGGACGAGGACGAGGACGAGACGGACGAGGAGGCCGACGCGGCCGCCGACGCCACGGAGACCCCCGGGGTGGGGCGGCGCGGTGACGGGCGCCGCCGGTGCCCAACTCGCCGCGACGGTCGACGGCGGCCCGTCCGAGGCGGACTGGGCGGCGGCCGAGGCGCTGATCCGTGCTCTCCCGTCGACCGGCCGGGTGTTGCTGATCTGCCACGTCAACCCGGACGGTGACGCGCTGGGCAGCATGCTCGGCTTCGGTCTGGGCCTGCGTCAGTTCGGCGTACACCGGGTGCAGGCGACCTTTCCCGGGCCGCCGGAGGTGCCCGAGCCGTTGCGGGGTCTGCCCGGGATGGAGCTCCTGGTCCCGGCGGGCGACGCCGACCCCGCGCCGGACCTGGTGATCTGCTTCGACGCGGCCAGCGAGTCGCGCCTCGGCGCGCTGGCCGACCGGCTGTCGACGGCCGGTGCGGCGCTGGTGCTCGACCACCACGCCTCGAATCCGGGCTTCGGCACGGTCAATCTGATCGACCCGGGTGCCGCCGCCACGTCGGTGGTTGCCGATCGGCTCCTGGCGCGGCTGGGCGTGACGACGGACCGGGCCATCGCCGAGTGCCTGTACGTGGCGCTGACCACGGACACCGGCTCGTTCCGCTTCGAGGCGACCACTCCGGCCGTACACCAGATGGCCGCCCGGTTGCTCGCCACCGGCATCTCGCCCGGTGACATCTCCCGGCGCGTCTTCGACACCCGACCCTTCGGAGCGGTTCGGCTCTTCGGCGAGGTGCTCGGCCGTGCCCGTCTGGAGCCGGCCGCCGCCGACGGTCGGGGCCTGGTGTGGACTACCGCCACCCTCGATGACTTGGCCCGCCACGACCAGCCGCCGTACGTGCTGGAGGCGCTCATCGACTCGGTGCGGTGCACCGCCGAGGCGGACGTGAGCTGCGTGCTGAAGCAGACCGCGCCCGACGAGTGGGCCGTGTCGATGCGCAGCAAGGGCGCGGTGGACGTCAGCCGCGTGGCGGTCGCGATGGGCGGGGGCGGCCACCGGTTCGCGGCCGGGTTCACCGGCCGGGGGAGCGCCGAGCAGGTCGTCGAGGCGATCCGCGGCGAGTTGGGCGCGGCGCTGGTCTCCGGCATCGGCTGATCCCCGGCGGCCCGCCCGCTGCGGTGGCGCTGGTGGTCGGCACGGCAAGTTCAGGGTCAGCTCCGGGGAGTGTTGGCCTTCCCGCGCTGGGTGAGACCGGGAAGAATTGCGGGATGGAGCAGCCGCACGATCTCACCGTGGAGGCCCCCCGAGCCTGGGACCGGCCCGCCGTCTCCGTTCCGGTTCTCCTCTGCCTGTCCCTCGTTGGGGGGCGGTTCGCGTCGTTCTCCACGGAGGCGAATCTCTACACGCTCGGCACCGGCGGGGTGTTGATCTGGCTCGGTCTGAGCAACCGGGTGCCCCGGCGTCCGGCGCCGCCCCGGCTGCGCGCGGGGGCGGCCTGGTGGGCCCTGCCCGTCGTGATCTTCGGTGTCTTCGAGGGCGCCACCTTCGTGCTCGCCGTGGGCGACGACTTTCCCACCTTCTCCCGGCTCGCCGACCCCCTGCTGGAAGATCATCTGACTCGGTCGGTGGCGTGGTTCGCCTGGTTGGCCGCGTTCTGGGGATTGGTGCGGCGATGATGCGGGCCCTCGCGATCGGCGGTTTCCTGGCCGCGCTCGTGCTCTTCGCCGTCATCGAGGTGCTGGCCCGCCGGGAGGGCTCCCGGATCCCCACGATGAGCGACGTGTGCGCGTACGTGATGCGCTACGAGGTCGGCCCGGTGCCGGTGGGCAGGATCGGTCTGTTCGGCTTCTGGTGGTGGCTGGGCTGGCACTTCCTGGCCCGGTGAGGCGGGCTGCCGAGAGTCCAAATGGCGGGAACCGTGGGCAACATATGGACCTGAACGATAACTTGGGAAGTGGCCGGCATCACGGTGTGGTGCAGGTCGTGGGTGGTGGTGCCACACCTCGCGCCGCCTCCCTCCAGGGTCGGACCGACCCGGGCTCGCTGCCCAGTCGGCTGCTCCGGTAACCCCGGACCGCCGTGGGGCGCTCAGCACGACCGCCCGTGAGGGCCGCCGCGTGCCGGTGGCTCGCACCCTGGAAGGAGCGCCACCATGCCGAACAAGCCCAAGCCCGAGACCACCGACGACGCCCGCGAGCAGGCCCGCCGCGCGCTGCAGACGTCGATGGACACCCGTCAGTGACCCCCTGGTAGAACAGCGCACTCAAGCACCCACCCGGTCTGCCGATCTTGCACTTGCGGTGGTGACAAAGCTGGTCGACAGGCGCATTTCGCCAGCACAAAGTGCAAGATCGACGAGGTTGGGCACCGCTGCTGGCTCGGTGCGGGGGGTAAGCCTCTGACGCGCTTGTGCTCCTTACCGCGCTCGTGTCAGGATCGTCGGCGATGAGCCAGACCGCCACCGTCGACCGATCCGCCTCGCCACGTCGGATCGCGAGCCTCGCCCTGCCGGCGCTCGTGGTGCTCGCCGCCGAGCCGCTCTACGTGCTCGTCGACACGGCCGTCGTCGGGCACCTCGGTCGCGTACCGCTCGCCGCGCTCGCCGTCGGCGGCACGGTGATGACGCTCACCGCCTGGCTCGGAACGGTCGTCGCGTACGGCACCACGGGGCGTTCGGCCCGTCGCTTCGGCGCCGGCGACCGAGCGGCGGCGGTGGCCGAGGGAGTCCAGTCGTCCTGGCTGGCGCTCGGCGTCGGACTGCTGGTCGCGATCGGCATGCAGATCGGCGGGGGCGCGTTGGCGCGTACCCTCGCCGGAGGTGGTGGCGACGTGGCCGGCGCCGCCGCCGCGTGGCTGCGCGTCGCGGCGCTCGGCGCCCCTGGCCTGCTGCTCGCCGCGGCCGGCAACGGCTGGCTGCGCGGCGTGCAGGACACCCGTCGCCCGCTGTACTTCGTGCTCGGCCCCAATCTGGTCTCCGGCCTGCTCTGCCCGCTGCTGGTCTACCCCGCCGGCCTGGGGCTGACCGGCTCGGCGGTCGCCAACGCGGTCGCGCAGACCCTCTCTGGCGTGCTCTTCGCCGGGGCGCTGGTCGCCGAGCGGGTGTCGCTGCGGCCCCGGCCGCGCCTGATCCGCGACCAGTTGGTGCTCAGCCGGGACCTGCTGATCCGGGGTCTGGCGTTCCAGGCGAGCTTCCTCTCCGCGACGGCGGTCGCCGCCCGCTTCGGCGCCGCCGCCGTCGGCGCCCACCAGATCGCCCTGCAACTGTGGTTCTTCACCGCGCTGGTGCTCGACGCGCTCGCCATCGCCGCGCAGTCCCTCATCGGCGCCGCGCTCGGGTCGGGCGACGCGGCGGGCGCGCGGGCGCTGGCCCGCCGGATCGGACTGCTCGGCGGCGTCTGCGGCGTCGCCTTCGCCGTGGTCATCGCCGCCGGCGCGGGCGTCGTGCCGTCCTGGTTCAGCTCCGACGGGCAGGTACGGGAGCAGGCAATGGTCGCCTGGCCCTGGTTCGTCGCCATGCTGCCGCTGGCCGGTGTCGTGTTCGCGCTCGACGGCGTGTTGATCGGCGCCGGTGACGTCCGTTACCTGCGCAATCTCACCATCGTGGCGGCGCTCGGCGGCTTCCTGCCGGCCATCTGGCTGGCGTACGTGCTCAACCTGGGACTCGGTGGCATCTGGGCGGGACTCACCCTGTTCGTGGTGATCCGACTCGTCGCCCTGTTGCTGCGGGTCCGCTCCGGCGGCTGGGCGGTCGTCGGGGCGGTTCGCTGACCCGCCCGCCGGTCAACAGCGGACGGTGGTCGGCGGGGGCGCGTCGAGGTCGAAGATCGTGCCCGGGTCGCCCGCGGGTATCCGATCCCCGTGCGTGTCGGCCACCCAGAACTGCTCCTGCACCCAGCCGTCACGGAGCTTGCCGCAGTCCGCGTTCCAGGTCACCACCTTCGCTGAGACGATCCGCAGGCCTTGAGTGGAAGCCGGCACGTCCTCCGGGTGCGGCACCTGCCACACCACACGGTCACGCAGCGCCACCACACTGGCGCCGGCCGGCGCTCGCAGGTCCACGTCGAAGGGGTACGCCCACACGAACTCCGTGGAGACCTCCAGCATCCGGGTGCCGTTCTCCGTGGTGGCCCGGTAACTGACCCGTCCGTCGGCCCGGATACCGAGCTCCCAGTCCGAGGGCGACGCCATCCGGGTCGCGTACCGCAGGAAGGCGTTGCCGGTGAAGTCCGACCTGAGCTGCTCACGAATGTCCGGGGCGAGCAGCCGGAGGAACGGTTCCGGGTCGCCCGAGAGCATGGACGTGTCCAGTCGGCTCTCGATCAACCCTTTACGCACCGTCTCCAACGCCGCCCCTACCTGGGCCTCGGTGAAGGGCCCGGTGGCCTTCGCCGTCGGCATCCGCACGGCCTGTTCACCGGGGGCGAAGGAGGCTGCCGGTGAGCCGGCGAACAGGTCCCGCGGTTCGCCCACTCTGCTCACCGCTGCGGTGCCGCTCGGGGTGGGAGTCGCCGAGGTGGACGTGCGGACGTTGTCGGCCAGCCGGTCGACGATCACCAGGCCTCCGCCGACCATCGCCACAGCCAGCAGGAGTCCAAGTCCCAGCATCAGCGCGCCGTTGTGCCGGGCGGAGAAGAAGCGGACCCGATCCCAGCCGGCGGGCTGGTGCTCGGTCCGCGCCGAGTTCATCCACTCCGGGAGCGCCACCGGGTTGACCTCCGCGACGGCGGCCGGCGGCGAGGGCGGATCGGTCGGGCCCGGGGGTGTGGGCTCGTTCGGCGCAGTCTGCGTCATGGCTCTTCCCGTCAGTAATCGCCGCTGGCGGCCAGCGCGAGCAGATAGTAGGCGCCCGTCACCAGAGCGGTGCCGAGGACACCAGCCGCGATGAAGGACAGCACGGCGACGAGGTGTGGATGCGTCTCGCTCCACCGAGCCCGGTCGCGCCGGTGCCACATCGCGCGGCGGGCCGTGCGCAGCGGCGGCGACCGTTCGATCAGATCGTCGACGTAGCGTGCCGGGGTTCGCCGCTTCGGTGTCGGCTGCCGCATCCACTGCGGCAGATCGACCCGAGCGCGGTGCTCGTGGGCCGGACGGCGGTCGGGGGTCATCGGAGTCCTGGTCCTCGTCTACGGGTGCGGGCGGATGATCTTCGCATCTTCGAGAGGACGTTGGCCGACCCGTGGGACAAACCGACCGAACCAGCGAATCGGCCGGACCTGCGCAAGCGGAGGCTCCGGTCACGGCGGGCGTGCCCACGCAGCGCGCGGTCCGGGTCGTCTGGCAGGCTTGGCCGACGTGAGCACCGATGGTCTGATCGTCGTCGACAAGCCCGGCGGCATGACGTCGCACGACGTGGTGGCGCGGATCCGCCGACTGGCGAAGACCCGGCGGGTGGGACACGGCGGCACCCTCGACCCGATGGCCACCGGCGTACTGGTGATCGGCGTCGGCCGTGCCACCCGGCTGCTGACCTACGTGATCGGTGCGGGCAAGAGCTATACCGGCACCATCCGGCTGGGGCAGGCCACCGTCACCGACGACGCCGAGGGCGACGTGATCGCCACGACCCCGGCCGGTCACGTCACCGACGAGGCCGTCCACGCCGCGCTGACCGCGCTGAGCGGCGAGGTCGACCAGGTGCCGAGCGCCGTCAGCGCCATCAAGATCGACGGACAGCGGGCGTACAAGCGGGTCCGCGACGGTGAGAGCGTCGACCTGCCCGCGCGTCGGGTGACCATCTCCCGGCTGGAGGTGCTGGCGATCCGCCGCGGCGAGCCGGACGTGGTGGACGTGGACATCGACGTGACCTGCTCCTCGGGCACGTACATCCGGGCCATCGCCCGGGACGCGGGCCTGGCCCTCGGTGTCGGCGGGCACCTCACCGCGCTGCGCCGGACCGCGGTGGGTGGCTTCGCCCTCGCCGAGGCGGCCACCCTCGAACAGCTCGAGGAGCGCGCCCCGGAGGTGGTGAACCTGCCGCTCGACGCGGCGGCCGACCGGTTCTTTCCCCGCCGTGACGCGACCCCCGACGAGGCGAAGGTGCTCGGCCACGGCGGGCCGCTGGACCCGGCCGGCATCGCCGGGCCGTACGCCGTGTTCGGCCCCACCGGAGGTCTGATCGCTATCGTCAGCGAGCGGGACGGCCGAGCCCGCGCGGAAATCGTGCTCGCCCCGGCCTGACAGCCGGCGCTGGCGCATCGCTCTGCGCACGGCGCGCGTCGATCAGCGTTAACAAGGTGCCCTTCCTATGCACCAGGCGTTAGGAGGGGGCCCTTCCTTACGGAGAGGAACGGCATGCAGCGGTGGCGGGGGTACGACGCGGCGCCCGGAGGATGGGGGCGCTCGGTCGTCACCATCGGCGTCTTCGACGGCGTGCACAAGGGGCACCAGGCGACCATCGGACACGCCGTGGCCCGTGCCCGGGAGCTGGGCGTGCAGTCCGTGGTGGTCACGTTCGATCCGCACCCGGCCGAGGTGGTCCGCCCCGGCTCACATCCCGCGATCCTCACCGAGCCGGGCCGCAAGGCCGAGTTGATCGAGGCCCTCGGCGTGGACGTGCTGTGTGTGGTGCCGTTCACTCCCGAGTTCTCGCGGCTGCCGCCCGAGCAGTTCGTGCACGACATCCTGGTCGAACACCTGCACGCGGCGCTGGTGGTGGTCGGCGACAACTTCCGCTTCGGGCACCGCGCGGCCGGCGACGTGGCACTGCTGGAGCGGCTGGGCCAGACCTTCGGCTTCGGTGTGGAGGGCAGTCCGCTGATCGCCGCGGCCGGCACGGTCTTCTCCTCCACGTACATCCGCTCCTGCGTCGACGCGGGCGACGTGGGCACGGCGGCGGACGCGCTGGGGCGCGCGCACCGGGTGGAGGGCGTGGTGGTCCGTGGTGACCAGCGCGGCCGGGTGCTGGGCTTCCCCACCGCGAACCTGCTCTGCCACCGGTACGCGGCGGTGCCCGCCGACGGGGTGTACGCGGCCCGCATGATCCGCCGGGGCCAGCCCGAGCCGCTGATGGCCGCGGTGTCGGTCGGCACCAACCCGACCTTCTCCGGCCGGGAGCGGCGGGTCGAGGCGTACGCGCTGGACTTCTCCGGTGATCTCTACGGCGAGCGACTGGCGCTGGACTTCGTGACGCACCTGCGCGGTCAGGTCCGGTACGACTCGATCGAGCCGCTGATCGCCCAGATCGAAGAGGACGTCGAGCGCACCCGACGCGCGCTGGGCTGACCATCCGGGGGGCCACGCGGGGCCTTGGCCGGGTGTTACCGGCGGGTGCTGGTAGTCTTGCGGAGACGTCGGGTGACCGGCGTGGGGCCTCGCGTGCCTGCTCGACGCCGCGGGTGCGAGGAACCGGTCCGTTCCCGGTCTCATCGGGACGACGGACACCTACTTGATCAACCCACCGAAACAGGGAGAACATGGCGCTCGACCAGGAAGCCAAGGCCAGCATCCGCGCGGAGTACGCGACCGCCGAGGGCGACACCGGTTCGCCGGAGGTCCAGGTCGCGGTCCTCACCAAGCGGATCGCCGAGCTGACCGAGCACCTGAAGGTGCACAAGCACGACCACCACAGCCGCCGAGGGCTGCTGCTGCTGGTCGGCCGTCGCCGTCGGCTGCTCAACTACGTCCAGAAGAAGGACATCGCCCGCTACCGGACGCTCATCGAGCGGCTCGGTCTGCGCCGGTGACGTGACGGGGGAGCGGCCGTACGGCGGCTCCCCCGACCCGCGTCCCACCTGAAAGAAAACGGGCCGCGCGACCACCCGAGAGGGAGCCGGTCAGCGTACCGGTCTCCGGTAGTGGCCCCCGGGAACCCGGCAGCACGCCGGCCACCCGGGCGCTTCGATCGAAGACCGGCCGGCTGAGCAGCTCCCCGACGTCGTGGGCCCACGACGCGAAGGAGCACGACAGCACATGACCGAGACCAAACTCGGCACCGAATCCCGCACCGCCGTGATCGACAACGGGGCCTTCGGCACCCGCGAGATCACCTTCTCCACCGGTCGGCTGGCTCGCCAGGCCGCCGGTTCCGTCATCGCCCAACTGGGCGAGACGGTCGTCCTCTCCGCCACCACCGCCGGCAAGCAGCCGAAGGAGCAGTTCGACTTCTTCCCGCTGACCGTCGACGTCGAGGAGCGGATGTACGCCGCGGGCCGCATTCCCGGCTCGTTCTTCCGCCGCGAGGGCCGGCCCAGCGAGGACGCCATCCTCACCTGCCGCCTGATCGACCGGCCGCTGCGCCCGTCGTTCGTCAAGGGCCTGCGCAACGAGGTCCAGGTCGTCGAGACCATCCTCGCGCTCGACCCGGCGCACCCGTACGACGTCGTGGCGATCAACGCCGCCTCGATGTCGACCAAGCTCTCCGGTCTGCCGTTCTCGGGCCCGATCGGCGCGACCCGCGTCGCGCACATCGACGGCCAGTGGGTCGCCTTCCCGACCCTGGAGGAGCTGGCTCGCGCCACCTTCGACATGGTCGTGGCCGGCCGCACCCTGGAGGACGGCGACGTCGCGATCATGATGGTCGAGGCCGAGGCCACCCCGAACGCCGTGACCCTGATCGCGGGCGGCGCCACCGCGCCGACCGAGGAGGTCGTCGCCAGCGGCCTGGAGGCCGCCAAGCCGGCCATCCGCGAGCTGTGCCGGGCGCAGGCCGAGCTGGCCGAGGTCGCCGCCAAGCCGGTCGCCGAGTTCCCGGTCTTCCTGGACTACCAGGACGACGTGTTCGACGCGGTCGCCGACGTGGCCCGCGCCGAGGTCGCCGAGGCGATCACCATCGCCGGCAAGGCCGACCGCGAGGAGGCCCTGGACCGGGTCAAGGCTCGGGTCGCCGAGGAGCTGGGCGCTCGGTTCGAGGGTCGGGAGAAGGAGCTGTCCGCTGCCTTCCGGTCGCTCACCAAGTCCGAGGTGCGCAATCGCGTGCTGCGCGAGCAGGTCCGCATGGACGGGCGTGGCCCGCGCGATATCCGGGCGCTGACCGCCGAGGTCGGCGTGCTGCCCCGGGTGCACGGTTCGGCGCTGTTCGAGCGCGGCGAGACCCAGATCCTGGGCGTCACCACGCTGAACATGCTCCGCATGGAGCAGATGGTGGACACGCTGTCCCCGGAGAACCGCAAGCGCTACATGCACAACTACAACTTCCCGCCGTACTCGACCGGTGAGACCGGCCGGGTCGGCTCGCCGAAGCGGCGCGAGATCGGCCACGGGGCGCTCGCCGAGCGGGCGCTGATTCCGGTGCTGCCGTCGCGCGAGGAGTTCCCGTACGCCATCCGGCAGGTCTCCGAGGCGCTCGGCTCCAACGGCTCCACCTCGATGGGCTCGGTCTGCGCGTCGACGCTGGGCCTGCTCTCCGCGGGTGTCCCGCTGAAGGCGCCGGTCGCCGGCATCGCGATGGGGCTCATCTCCGACGAGGTGGACGGCAAGACCCAGTACGTGACGCTGACCGACATCCTCGGTGCCGAGGACGCGTTCGGTGACATGGACTTCAAGGTCGCCGGCACCCCGGAGTTCGTCACCGCGCTGCAGCTCGACACCAAGCTCAACGGCATCCCGTCGGACGTGTTGGCCGCCGCCTTGCAGCAGGCCAACGAGGCCCGGCAGGTCATCCTCGGTGTCATGAAGGCGGCGATCGAGGCTCCGGCCGAGATGTCCGACTACGCGCCGCGGGTCACCACCGTCAAGATCCCGGTCGACAAGATCGGCATGGTGATCGGCCCGAAGGGTCAGACCATCAACGCGATCCAGGACGAGACCGGCGCCGAGATCTCCATCGAGGACGACGGCACGATCTACGTCGGCGCCACCAACGGCCCGTCGGCCCAGGCGGCTGTCGACCGGATCAACGGGATCGCCAACCCGACGCTGCCGAAGCAGGGCGAGCGCTTCCTCGGCACGGTGGTCAAGACCGCCGCGTTCGGCGCGTTCATCTCGCTGCTGCCGGGCCGCGACGGCCTGCTGCACATCTCCAAGGTGGGCGACGGCAAGCGGGTCGAGCGGGTTGAGGACTTCCTCAACGTCGGCGACCGGGTCGAGGTCGAGATCGCGGACATCGACGCCCGCGGCAAGATCTACCTGGACAAGGTCCGCCCGGAGGGCGCCGAGGCGCCGGCCGCTGGTGAGGCCGCGGGTGGCGACCGCCCGTCCGGCCGGGACCGGGGCGACCGGGGTCCGCGTGACCGGGGTGACCGCGAGCGTGGCGGCGACCGGGGCGGGCGTGGCCCGGAGCGTGGCGGCGAGGGCGGCAACGGCGGCGGCGAGGGTGGTGGCGACGGCGGCGAGCGTCCGCGTCGCCGGACCCGGCACAGCTGACCACCAGCACCTGTAACACCCACCCCTCGTCGAACCGGGAGCACCACGTGAGTCGGGCCTTCAGTGCGCCGTTTCCACCGGATCGACGGGGGGTGGCACCGTCTCGGGACACCGTGGCGGGCCGCTCCGGCGGCACCGCCCGCGCGGTCACGCGGACGCTCAGCGACGACCCGCTGGGCGGCACGATACGACGTACCGTGCTGCCCAGCGGCCTGCGCGTGCTCACCGAGGCGATCCCGGCGATGCGCAGCGTCTCGTTCGGCATCTGGGTGGCGGTGGGCTCGCGGGACGAGACCCGTCCGCAGGCCGGCGCCGCGCACTTCCTGGAGCACCTGCTCTTCAAGGGCACCCACAAGCGGACCGCGCTGGAGATCTCCTCGCAGATCGAGGCGGTCGGTGGTGAGACGAACGCCTTCACCACGAAGGAATACACCTGCTACTACGCCCGCGTGCTGGACGAGGACCTGCCGCTGGCGATCGACGTGATGTGCGACCTGGTCGCCGACTCCCTGCTGGAGCCGGCCGACGTGGAGACCGAGCGTGGCGTGATCCTCGAGGAGATCGCCATGCACGACGACGAGCCCGGTGACGAGGTGCACGACCTCTTCGCCCAGGCCGTCTACGGTGACCACCCGCTGGGTCGGCTGATCTCCGGTACCGAGGAGACCGTCACGCCGATGACCCGCCGGCAGATCCAGACCTTCTACCGGGGTCGCTACACGGCGCCGCAGATCGTCATCGCCGCCGCCGGCAACCTCGACCACGCCGCCGTGGTCAAGCTGGTCCGGCAGGCAGTGCGGGGCACCCCACTGGACAGCGACCCGGCCGCGCCGGCCGCACACCGCGCGGCGACCCCGGCGGTACGCACCAAGCCGGCCACCACCGTGGTCGAGCCGAAGGAGACCGAGCAGGCGCACGTCATCCTCGGCTGCCCCGGCATCGACCGGCTCGACGATCGACGTTTCGCCCTCGGGGTGCTCAACAACGTGCTCGGCGGCGGCATGTCCAGCCGCCTCTTCCAGGAGATCCGCGAGCAGCGCGGCCTCGCGTACTCCGTCTACTCCTACGCCAGCCAGTACGCCGACAGCGGCCTGTTCGCCGTCTACGCCGGTTGCGCCCCGGGCAAGGTGGACGAGGTGCTGGCCCTGACCCGCGCCGAGCTGGCCCGGGTGGCCGCCGACGGGTTGACCGAGGCCGAGGTGGCCCGGGGCAAGGGGATGAGCAAGGGGTCGTTCGTGCTCGGCCTGGAGGACACCGGCTCGCGGATGAGTCGACTGGCCAAGGGGGAGCTGCTCTACGGCGACCTGATGCCGGTGGACGAGCTGCTCCGCCGGGTCGACGAGGTCACCGTCGAGGACGTGAACACCCTCGCCGCCGAGTTGCTGAGCCGGCCGATGTCGCTGGCCGTCGTCGGTCCGTTCGGCGAGGGCGACTTCTCCGGCTGAGGCCGGTCGGGATCTGTCCCGGCCGGAAGGACACGTCCCGATTGGGATAGGTTGTGCCCCGTGACTGACGAGCAGGAGAAGACCCGGGTCGGCGTGTTCGGTGCCCGTGGTCGGATGGGCGTCGAGGTCTGCAAGGCCGTGGACGCCGCTGACGATCTCGAACTGACCGCCGCGGTCGACCAGGGCGACGGTCTCGACGCCGCGTCCGCCGCTCGGGTGGTCGTCGACTTCACCACGCCGGACGTCGTCATGGACAACCTCCGGTGGTGCATCGCGCAGGGCATCCACGCGGTCGTGGGCACCACCGGCTTCACCGAGCAGCGGCTGGCGCAGGTGCGTGGCTGGCTGGCCGACAAACCCGAGGTGGGCGTGGTCATCGCCCCGAACTTCGGTATCGGCGCGGTGCTGATGATGCAGTTCGCCGCGCGGGCCGCCCGGCACTTCGAGTCCGTTGAGATCATCGAGCTGCACCACCCCGGCAAGCTGGACGCCCCGAGCGGCACCGCCACGCACACCGCCCGGCAGATCGCTCAGGCCCGCGCCGAGGCTGGCCTCGGCCCGGTTCCGGACGCGACGAAGGACGAGGTGCCGGGCGCGCGGGGTGCCGACATCGACGGGGTACGCGTGCACGCGGTACGCGCCACCGGTCTGGTCGCCCACCAGGAGGTGCTGTTCGGCGGCACCGGCGAGACGCTGACGATCCGGCACGACTCGTACGACCGGGTGTCCTTCATGCCCGGCGTGCTCCTGGCCGTCCGCGCCGTCCGCACCCGCCCCGGCCTGACCATCGGCCTGGACCCCCTCCTCGCCTAACCCCCCAGCGCCGACGCTCCTCCGCGATCTTGCAGTTCCGGTCGCGACAAAGGCGGCATCCCCGCCCATCTCGGCAACACAAACCGCAAGATCGCGCAGGACTGGGGGCGGCCCTCGCCGCCCCGTCGGCGTCGATCATGGAGTTGTGGTGCCCCGTATTTGGGGCAGGTGTGGAGCTTTCGCCCACCACGACTCCATGATCGACGGGCTGGGAGGGGCGGGGTTAGCTCGGGAGGGGGGATCGGGGGGTGCGTTGGGTGGGGAGGATTGGGGCGGTTAGGGGGGTGGGGAGGCCGGTTACCTCGGCTTCGCCGACGTGGTTGACGGTGACACTCACCGGGGTGCCGGCTACCCGGAGGTTGGTGGCGCGCACCGCGCCGAAGTCGGGGCCGGCCAGGGGGGCTACGCGGACCGTGCCGCCCGGCACGTCCGGGTAGAGGCCCGTCGCGGCCTGAAGGAGCAGGACCGCGCCGGCCGCGGACCACGCCTGTGGACGGCAGGCCGCCGGGTACGGCACCGGGCGGCGCAGCAGCGTCCGGTCGTCGCCGCCGTACAGTTCGGGCATCCGGTAGTCGAACGCCTCGGCCGCCGAGAGCAGCCCTTCGGCCAGGCCGAGCGCGGCGTCCCGATGCCCGCCGCGAGCCAGCCCGGCGAGCACGATCGCGGTGTCGTGGGTCCAGATCGAACCGCAGTGGTACGACAGCGGGCTGAAGCCGGCGTCGTCGGTGGACATCGTCCGTAGCCCGAAACCGCCGGCCAGCGTGTCCGTGGTGAGCAGGCGGGCGATCTGCGCCTCCTCGTCGGCGTCGAGCAGACCGGTGCCGAGCAGGTGACCGATGTTGCTGGTCAGCGAGTCGACAGGGCGCTTGTCCCGGTCGAGGGCCAGGGCGGGCTGCGGGCCGTACCGGCCGTCGACCCAGAAGCTCTCCCGGAACCGGCGGGCCAGGGCGGCGGCGTGTTCGCGCCAGCGGTCCGCGCCGGGGCGGCCGAAGGCGTCCAACAGTGCCGCGCCGTTCACCGCCGCCTCGTGCGCGTACGCCTGCACCTCGGCGAGCACGATCGGCGCGGTGGCCAGGCTGCCGTCGTGGAAGCGTACGGCGTCGCCCGAGTCCTTCCAGCCCTGGTTGGACAGTCCGTGCCCGGTGGTGTCGATGTACTCGACCAGGCCGTCGCCGTCCGGGTCGGCGTGGTCGCCGAGCCAGCGCAGGGCCGCCTCAAGGTGCGGCAGCAGCGGGGTGACCTGCTCGGCGGGCAGGCCCCAGCGCCACGCGTCGTGCAGCAGGTTGATCCAGAGCATGGTGGCGTCGACGGTGCCGTAGTAGGCCGGCGGCAGCCGGAGCCCGTCGTCGGGCAGCGTGAACTCGTGGCGGCGCAGCTCGTGCAGGATCTTGCCGGGCGCCTCCCCGGTGCTCGGGTCGACGCGGGTGCCCTGGCGGCGGGCCAGGACGCGCAGGGTGCCGGCGGCCAGGTCGGTGCCGAGCGGCAGCATCATCCGGGCGGCCCAGAGGCTGTCCCGGCCGAACAGGGTGAGGAACCAGGGGACGCCAGCGCCGAGGAAGACGTCCCCGGGAGCGCCGGTCTCGGCCAGTCGTAGCCCGCGCAGGTCGTCGAGGCCGCGGTCGAGGAGACGGACCAGCCGTCGGTCGTCGGCGGTCACCTCCGGTCGGGCCCACTCCGGCTCGCCGGTCGGGCCGACCACCACGGCGCGGGGGTCCGCGACGGCCAGCCGCCAGCGCAGCACCGTCTCGCCGCGCGGAGGCAGGTCGATCGGCCAGGTCAGCCGGGGCGCGGTGGCCCGCTCGTCGGTGGCGAGCACGGCGGCGTCCGGCGCGGTGACGGTGACGGTGATCCCGTCGGCGGCCCAGGTGAGCAGGCCCGGCTGGCCGGTCTTGGCCTCCAGTGGCGCGGCGGCGCCACCGGACTTGACCACCTCGATGGGCGCCAGGTCGCAGGCGAGGTCGACGCTGACGGTGGCCCGTACGCCGACCGTGGCGGTCGAGACGATCCGCAGCTCCTCGGTGAGGCCGTTGTGGGTGGCCCGGCGGGAGCGGTCGACGCGGACGGTGGGGTCGGGAGTGGGATCGCCGAGCCAGCGGGCCAGAGCCACGAAGCGGGCGCCGTGTGGGCCGTCCTCGCCGTGGGTGAGCCCCTCCAACTCCTGGTCGTCCACGCGCAGCTCGGCCCGGGAGAGCACGCGGGCGTCGGCGTGGAAGACCCCCTGGACGCCGGTCGGGCGGATCTGTCCGGTCGCGTCCCCCAGCGCGCTGGTGGGGGCGAGCACCACCCCCACCAACTCGTGCAGAAGGGGTTGCAGCTGGCGGTCGGTCACGGTGCGGCTCCAGATCATCGGGGTGCGGGGCGGATGTCTTGACAACGCGCCCCGGGCGGTGCAAAGTGCGAAACATTCCAGAAACTTGAACGATCTAATCCTGCACTATCCGAATTGGATCGTTCAAGACGGCGAGAGGGATTAAGTGCCTGAAAAGGTAACCATCGCGACGGTGGCCCGGCACGCCCGAGTGAGCCGCCAGACGGTCTCCAACGTGCTCAACACCCCGCACATCGTGCGCCAGGAGACCCGGCAGCGAGTCGAGGACGCGATCGCCGCGCTCGGCTACCGGGCCAACCAGGCCGCCCGGCAGATGCGCACCGGCCGGTCCCGACTCATCGCCGCCCGCATCGAACCCACCCGCGACGGCATCAACGGCTCCGTGCTCGACCGCTTCCTGCACGGCCTCACCGAGACCGCCGACGCCGCCGGCTACCGGGTGCTGCTCTACACCGCCACCGACGACGAGCGGGAGATCGCCACCTACGACGACCTGCTCGGCACGTACGAGCTGGACGCGTTCGTGCTGGTCGGCACCAAGTACGGCGACCCGCGTACCGCCTGGCTCGCCGAGCGGGAGGTGCCCTTCGTGACGTTCGGTCGGCCATGGGACGCGCTCGACGTGCATCCCTGGGTCGACGTGGACGGCGCGGCCGGCACCGCCGCGGCCACCCGGCACCTGCTGGACGCCGGGCACCGGCGGATCGCCTTCATCGGCTGGCCGACCGGTTCCGGCGTCGGCGACGACCGGCGTGCCGGCTGGCGCGACACGCTGCACGCCGACGGCGTCGACCACACCGGACTGCACCGGGAGACCGAGGACGGTGTCGCCGAGGGGGAACGCCTCATGCGCGACCTGCTCGCCGCCGAGACGCCGACCGCCGTGGTCTGTGCCAGCGACTCGCTCGCGCTCGGTGCCCTGCAGGCGATCCGCGACCTCGACCCGCCGGTGTCGGTGATCGGCTTCGACGACACGCCGGTGGCCGCCGCCATCGGCCTGTCCAGCGTCAGCCAACCACTCGGCGAAGCCGCCGCCCGCTGCGTGGACCTGCTCACCGGCGTCCTCGACGGCAACCAGACACCCACCCCTGTGCTGCTCGCGCCCTCGCTGGCCCTGCGGCACACCGCGTAACCCACCCCCCCACCAGGAGAAACCCATGGCACCCAGAACCCTCACCCGGGCAGCGGTCGCCGGCCTCGCCGCCGTCGCGCTGCTCGGCTCCGCAGCCTGCGGCAGCGGCTTCGACGACTCCGGCGACGCCGCCCAGTCCAGCGGCCCGGCCAACCTGCAGATCCTCATCGGCTCCTCCGGCGACGCCGAGACCAAGGCCGTGCAGGACGCCGCCGCGAAGTGGGCCAGCAGCTCCGGCAACAGCGCGACGGTCACCCCGGCGCAGGACCTCACCCAACAGCTCGGCCAGTCCCTCGCCGGCGGCACCCCGCCGGACGTCTTCTACGTCGACGCGGCCCGCTTCGCGGACTACGCGAGCGTGGGCGCGCTCGAGCCGTACGGCGACAAGCTCGCGGACAAGGGCGACTTCTACGAGAGCCTGCGCACCACCTTCACGTACGACGGCAAGCTCTACTGCGCTCCGAAGGACTTCTCCACCCTCGCCCTGCAGATCAACACCGACCTGTGGGCCAAGGCCGGGCTGACCGACGCCGACGTGCCGACCACCTGGGACCAGCTCACCGTGACCGCCCAGAAGATCAAGGCGAAGGGGCAGGTGGCCCTGGCGCTCGGCGACACCCGGGACCGGATCGGTGCCTTCCTGGTGCAGAACGGTGGCTGGCTGATGAGCGAGGACGGCAAGCAGCCCACCGCTGACAGCGCGAAGAACCTGGCCGCCCTTGAGTACGTCAAGACCCTGCTCACCTCGGGTCTGGCCAAGTACCCGAAGCAGCTCGACTCCGGCTGGTCCGGCGAGGCGTTCGGCAAGGGCAAGGCCGTGATGACGATCGAGGGCAACTGGATCAAGGGCGCCATGCAGAACGACTTCCCGAACGTGAAGTACAAGGTGGTGGCGCTGCCGGCCGGGTCGGGTGGTCAGGGCACCCTCTCCTTCACCCAGTGCTGGGGCATCGCCGCGAAGAGCAAGTACAAGGACCAGGCGATCAAGTTCGTCGAGGCGATGACCAGCGGCGAGCAGCAGCTGACGTTCGCCAAGGCGGTCGGCGTCATGCCGTCCCGGCAGTCGGTGCGCGACCAGTACACGGCTGCCTTCCCGGCCGACAAGGTCTTCATCGACGGCGCCGCGTACGCCCAGGGCCCGGTGAACGCGCCGAAGATGGACAGCGTCCTCAAGGACCTCGACACCGGCCTGCAGGGCCTCGCCAACGGTGACCCGAAGACCGTGCTGCAGAACTTCGACAAGAACGCCAAGGCCGCGCTCGGCGGCAGCTGACTCGTTAGGAAGGGCCCCTTCCTATGCACTAGGCGATAACAAGGGGCCCTTCCTTCAGTAAAGGGGGTGAGGACGATGGCAACCGAGACACTGACCGCCGCGGTCACCGCGCCCGGCGCGGGCCGCCGCCGACGCCGTCGTGGCGTTCGCGGCAACGAGAACCTCGCCGGCTGGCTGTTCGTCGCGCCGGTGATCGTCATCCTGGGGCTGTTCCTGCTGCTGCCGATCCTGATGGCGTTCTGGGTCAGCCTGACCGACTGGAACGGCCAGGGCAGCCCGTTCACCGGCGACGTCCCGTTCGTCGGGGGGCACAACTACACCCGGTTGTTCACCGAGGACGGGCTGGCTCGCCGCGACTTCATGACCAGCATCCGCAACACCATCTACTACGTGGCGATCGTGGTGCCGGCGCAGACCGTGCTCGCGCTCGGGTTGGCGCTGATCGTCAACAACCGGATGCTCCGGGGCAAGAGCTTCTTCCGCAGCGCCTTCTACTTTCCCTCGGTCACCAGCTCGGTCGCGATCAGCGTGGTGTTCCTGTTCCTGTTCGCCAACTCGGGCGCGGTTAACGCGCTGCTCGGCTTCGTCGGGATCGACGGACCGGAGTGGTTCGCCGACTCCCGGGGCGTCCTGCACCTGCTGTTCGGCGCGGTCGGCGTCGACACGCCCCCGACGGCGCTGACCGGCGGCGGCCCGTTCGGGCTGAGCTGGTGGGACTGGCTGGCCGGCCCGAGCGTCGCGATGACCTCGATCATCACGCTGGTCGTCTGGTCCACCTCCGGCACGTTCATGTTGATGTTCCTGGCCGGACTGCAGAACGTCCCGGTGACCCTCGACGAGGCGAGCACCCTCGACGGCGCGTCCCGCTGGCAGCGCTTCCGTCACGTGACGCTGCCGATGATCAGGCCGACCACCTTCCTGGTGCTCACCCTCGGCCTGATCGGCTCCTGGCAGGTCTTCGACCAGGTGTACGTCATGAGCCAGGGCGACCCGGCCAAGACCACCCTCACCCCGGCGTACCTGTCGTACCGGACCGCCTTCCGGGACTTCGACTACGGCTCCGGCGCGGCAATCTCGTTCGTGTTGTTCCTGATCATCATCGTGCTCACGCTGGTCCAGCGCCGCGTGCTGGCCGAGCGGGACACCGACCGGCCGCGTCGCGGCCGGTGGCGTCGGCGCGTACCGGAGAGGTCCTGAGATGGCCGTGCTCACCGACCGCCCGGCGGGGCCCGCGCGCGGTGACCAGCGCGGGGCCCGCACGCTGGCCACCCGCTTCCTGGGGTACGCGACGCTGGTCTTCTTCGGGTTGGTGTTCCTCTACCCGTTCGTCATCCAGATCGCCAGCTCGCTCAAGACCGAGCCGGACGCGGCGGCCAACCCGCTCTCGCCGTTCCCGGACCCGCTCACCCTGGCCGGCTTCGAGCGGATCTTCGCGGGCACCAACTTCCCGCTCTGGCTGGGCAACTCGCTGCTGGTGACCGTGCTGGTCACCCTCGGGCGGGTGTTCTTCGACTCGCTCGCCGGGTACGCCCTGGCCCGGCTGCGGTTCGCCGGGCGCGGCGGGTTGTTCGCGGCCGTCATCGCGGTGATGGCGGTCCCCGGTGTGGTCCTGCTGATCCCGAAGTTCCTGGTGCTCAACCAGCTCGGCATCTACAACAGCTACGCCGGGCTCGTGGTGCCGCTGCTGGCCGACGCGGCGGGCGTGTTCATCATGAAGCAGTTCTTCGAGTCGATCCCGGTGAGTGTGGAGGAGGCCGCCCGCATCGACGGGGCGAGCATCTTCCGCACCTTCTGGTCGGTGGTGCTGCCGATGGCGAAACCGGCGCTGATCACCCTGACCATCCTGTCGTTCCAGGGCTCCTGGAACGAGTTCCCGCACAGCCTCGTGTCGGTGCAGGACCCGGACCTGTTCACCCTGCCGCGTGGCCTCGCCGACCTGGTCAGCGGCTCGCTGGGCAGCGGCAACCAGTACCCGCTGAAGCTGGGCGCGGCGCTGCTCGCCACCATTCCCGTGGCGATCATCTTCGTGGTGTTCCAGCGCTACTTCGTCCGCGACGCCAACGACGGTTCGGACAAGGGCTGACCCGGCCGGGTCACTCGCCGGGGCGGTCCTCGGCGAGTGGCTCGGCCGGTACGGCCACGTGCAGGCGCACCTGAGGCACCAGCATGTCGTCGACGTCCAGCGCCCGCGCGGCGCCGTCGGGTTCCCAGCCGGTGCTGGTGAGGAACTTGCGGGTCGCCTCGTCGCCGTCGAACGCCCAGGCCACCGCCCGAGCCATCCCGTCTTCGCGCCACAGGTCGACGGTGGCGGCGAGCAGCCGGCTGCCGTGCCCACGCCGACCCCAGCGCGGTTCGACCAGCAGGTCGGTCACCGCTGCCACGTCCGGGCCCAGGGCGTCGGCCGGCTCACCCGGCGCCAACGCCTCGCCGTCGGCCGGGCCGGAGGCGGCGAACCCCACCAGATACGATTGCTCGGCCTGTTCGACGGCGACCAGCACCCGGTGCGCGCCCGAGGGCGGCTCCAGCACCGCGGCGCTCCACCGCCGGGCGAGGAACGCCTCGTCCAGGTTGTCGAGCACATGCCGAGGCAGGATCCGGCGGTACGCGACCCGCCAGGTCGCGAGCTGGATGCGTGCGATTTCGCCGGCGTCCTCGGGACGCGCCGGGCGGACGTACCCGAGAGCCATGGGACGGAAGCCTACGCAGGGCGGGGGAGGCGGCGGTGGCGCAGGGTGCCAACAGGACGGCCGTGCAGGTCGTCGGGGTGGTGGTGCTCGCCGCGGCGGTCACCGCGTTCCTCTCCGTCGCGGCCGTACGGCACGGCTTCTTCGACCTGAAGGTCTACTACGGCGCGTTGACGTGGTGGGTGCACGACGGTGGCGAGATCTACGACTACCTCAAGCCCAGCACCCAGTACGGCTTCACCTACCCGCCGTTCGCCGCGCTGGTCATGCTGCCGATGGCGTACCTGCCGTGGACGGCCGCGATCGTGGTGAGCGTGCTCGCCAGCGTGGCCACCACCACCGTGCTGATCTGGTGGTTCGTCGACCCGATCGCCCGGCGGGCCGGGTGGACCCGCTGGTTCGCCCTCGCCGTGGCGCTCTGCCTGGCCGCCGCCTTCGAACCGATGCGCGAGACGATCAACTTCGGGCAGGTCAACACGCTGCTGCTCTTCCTGGTCGCGGTGGACCTGCTCCGGCTGCTGCCCGCCGGCAACCGGTGGGCGGGCGTGGGCATCGGGCTGGCCACCGCGATCAAGCTGACCCCGGGCATCTTCATCGTCTACCTGCTGGTCACCGGGCGGTGGCGGGCGGCGCTCACCGCCAGCGGCGCCGCCGCCGCGGTGACCGTGCTGGCCGGCGCGCTCTTCCCGGACGCGTCCCGGGAGTTCTGGACCGAGGCGCTGTGGAACACCGCTCGGGTCGGTGAGTTGGCCTTCGTCTCCAACCAGTCGCTGCGCGGCGTGGTCGCCCGCCTCGACCCGCGGCACCCGAGCACCCTGCTCTGGCTGCTGCTGGTGATCGGCACCCTGGCGCTGTGGGCCTGGCGTTCCCGCGCGGCCGTCGCGGCCGGCGACGAGGCGACCGGCCTGGCCCTGACCGGCGCGGTGATGTGCCTGGTCAGCCCGGTCACCTGGGTACACCACCTGGTCTGGCTGCTGCCCGCGCTGATCCTGCTGGTCGACAACGCGATGGCCGCGCCGGCCGGCCGCCGCCGGCGCGTCCTGCTGATCGCCGCGACCATCGGGTACGTCCTGCTGATCAGCCGGACCGTCTGGTTCTGGGAGAAGGACTTCACCGGCGTGGACGGCTTCCTCGGCAGCAACGCGTACGTCTGGATCAGCCTGGCTCTGCTGGCCTTCCTGCCGATCCGCCGGTGGCTGACGCCGGGCGGGTCAGTCGTCGAGGCGTCCGGCGTACCGCAGCTCGACGAGCCCGACCGGCCCGCGCCCGCCGGCGAGCGGCACCTGGTAGGTCGACCGCTCACCGTCCGGTGACAGCCCGGCCCGTTCGTAGAACCGGCGGGCCCGCCCGTTGTCGGCCAGCACCCACAGCCGGTAGCCGGTCCAGCCGCGCTCGATGAGCCCGGCGCGGGCGGCCGCGAGCAGCGCGGTGGCTGTCCCGTCACCCCAGAACGCCGGCTCGACGTAGAGCGCCAGCACCTCGCCGACGCTCGGGTCCAGGTCGTCCCGGTCCTGGTTGCGGCGGTACGGCCCGAAGGTGGTGAAGCCGATGGCCAGCCCGTCCACCTCGCCGAGGAGCGTGGTGAACGGGTGCTCCGGATCGGCGGTGCCCACCTCACGGCGGCGCTGCGCCCAGGCCGCCACGTTGAGCCGGCCGAGGACCTCGTCCGGCATGACACCGGCGTAACCCGACTGCCAGCCGTGCACGTGCACCCGGGCGATCGCCTCGGCGTCGTCCGGCTCCTCCCGGCGGATGGTCAGCATTGCACCGTTCTATGCCCCCGTGACGGTCGGAGTCCAGCTTCCCGCACCGACGTCGTACCGATGATTTATCGTCGCCGACGATGGCCGCACCGGATTCACTCTCGCTCGCGCAGGCCCGGCGGGTGGCGCTCGCCGCCCAGGGCTTCGCCGACCCGCCGCCGACCGGCGTGCCCACCCGCCGGCACCTGCGCCGGGTCCTCGACCGGGTCGCCCTGATCCAGATGGACTCGGTCAACGTGCTGCAACGGGCGCACTACCTGCCGCTCTACAGCCGACTCGGTCCCTACCCGACGACCCTGCTCGACCAGGCCGCCTACCGCCGCCCGCGCGACCTGTTCGAGTACTGGGGCCACGAGGCGTCCCTCGTGCCGGTCGGGCTGCACCCGTTGCTGCGCTGGCGGATGGCCCGGGCCCGCAGCGAGGCCTGGGGTGGCATGCGGCGCATCGCCCAGGAACAGCCGGACCTGGTCGCCTGGGTGCGCGACGAGGTGGCCGCCCGGGGTCCGCTGACCGCCGCCGAGATCGAGCACGACGCGCCCCGGCAGACCGGCAACTGGGGGTGGAACTGGTCGGCCGTCAAGCAGGCGCTGGAGTTCCTGTTCTGGGCGGGTGAGGTGACCGCCGCCGAGCGCAGCACGTCCTTCGCCCGCCGCTACGACCTGCCCGAGCGGGTGCTGCCGGCGTCCGCGCTGGCCGCGCCCACACCGACCGCCGCCGAGGCGTACCGCGGTCTGGTGGCCCTGGCCGCGCGGTCGCTCGGGGTGGCCGCCGAGCCGGAGCTGCGCGACTACTTCCGGCTGCCGGTCGCCGGCGCCCGCCAGGCGGTCGCCGAGCTGGCTGAGGCCGGCGAGCTGGTGCCGGTCACCGTGGCGGGCTGGCGGCAGCCGGCCTGGCTGCACGCGTCGGCACGGCTGCCCCGCTGGGTCCGGGGCAACACGCTGGTCAGCCCGTTCGACCCGCTGATCTGGGAACGTGCCCGCACCGAGCGGCTGTTCGGCTTCAGCTACCGGATCGAGATCTACGTGCCGGCGCCGCAGCGGGTCTACGGCTACTACGTGCTGCCGTTCCTGCAGGGCGACCGGTTCACCGCCCGGGTCGACCTGAAGGCCGACCGCAGGGCCGGGGTGCTGCTGGTGCCGGCCGCCTGGCTCGAGCCCGGCGCCGACGCGGGGGACACCGCCGTGGCGCTCGCCGCCGAGCTGTACCGGCTGGCCGGCTGGCTCGGGCTGGACGCGGTCGCCCCACCCGCCGCCGGTGACCTGGCCGGTCCGCTCACGGCCGCCCTGGCGAGCGTGTCGGGTGTACCGTGAACGCGTGACGAGCGTTCCCGGACCGGTCGACCAGTCACCGCCCACCGTCGGCGCCGTCCACACGGTGCCCGCCCCCGATGCTGCGCAGAACGGATGGTCGGCGGAGCCGCCCGTCGGTTACCACTACCCGACGCCCGAACCCGACCGGCTCACCCGGCTCGTCCTGCGGATCCACCAACGTTCGCCGCGCTGGGCCGTGCCACTGGCCGCGGTCGGCTGCGTCGGGCTCGGCATGGCCTACGCGCTGGTGAGCAACCCGACCCACGCCGACCCGGACGCCGCGCCCACCTGCATTCTCAAGCTGACCACCGGGTTCGACTGCCCGGGCTGCGGCGGCACCCGCGCGCTCTGGTACGTGCTGCACGCCGACCTGCCGGCCGCCGCCCGACACCACTTCCTGTTCGTCTTCTCGCTGCCCTTCCTGGCGTACCTCTTCGTGGCCTGGGCGGGCAACCAGGCGTTCGGCTGGCGGCTGCCCGAGCTGCGGATCAGCCCCAAGGTCATCAGCGGCTTCATGGCCGCGTGGCTGGCATTCACGGTGGTGCGCAACCTGCCCTGGGCGCCGTTCACCTCGCTCTACGTCTGACCGCAGGGCTCTTGCGTCTGACCGCAGGGCTCTTCGTCTGACCGGGCTGCTCTCACGTCTGGCGCCGCTGCTGCCCGACGCGGCCCTGCCCCGACCCGTTCGCCAGCGGGAGGCAGGACGTGGTGGTGTGCCCCTGTCGAGCTGCCCCAGATGTGGGGCGCCAGAGGACGGTAGCGGCGGCACCCCAAGCGAGGGGTGGCGCTGCGGGGTGTGCGCTGTGGGCGTGCGCTGCGGGGTGTGCGTTGCGGGCGAGCGCTGCGGGGGCGGGGCTGCGGCCTGTGCGCTGCGGGCGGGCGCTGTGGGGTGGCGCTGCTTCGGGGGCGGGGCTGCTCCGGGATCGGCGCTGTGGGGCCGGTGCGCTGTGGGTGCCGGTTCCGTCGGCGGGAGAAAGCCCTTGGCCGTGCGGCTCCTGCCCCAGATTTGGGGCAGCTCGACAGGCCACGAGGGAGACCCACGGTTCCGCGGAGCCCTGGCACGGCTGTCGAGATCTTGGACACCAACGGCCCCCGGTGATTCGGGAAGGGGCCGCCGGCCACTACAGTCCCAGGCATGCCGGAGATGGTGCAGCCCCAGGTCAAGTTGATCGCGTGGACCCAGTTCGCGGCCCCGGACGACGTGCCGTGGTCGACCGACGCCGAGGGCGGCCAGGCGCTGGCTGAGTTCGCCGGGCGGGCCTGCTACCAGTCCTGGAAGAAGCCGAACCCGGCCACGGCCACCAACGCCGGCTACCTGGCGCACATTCTCGAGGTGGGCCACCTGAGCGTGCTGGAGCACGGCTCGGTCACCTTCTACTTCACCGGGGTGTCCCGCTCCTTCACGCACGAGCTGATCCGGCACCGGCACTTCTCGTACTCCCAGCTCTCGCAGCGGTACGTCCCCGAGCGGGACGCGGCCATGGTCGAGCCGGCGGTCATCGCCGACGACCCGGAGCTGCACAAGAAGTTCGTCGAGGCCGCCGAGGCGAGCGTGCGGGCGTACACGGAGCTGTTGGAGGGTCTGGAGCAGCGCTTCTCCGACGAGCCGAACCCGACGCTGCGCCGCAAGCAGGCCCGGCAGGCCGCCCGCGCGGTGCTGCCGAACGCCACCGAGACCCGGATCGTGGTCTCCGGCAACTACCGGGCCTGGCGGCACTTCGTCGCGATGCGGGCCACCGAGCACGCCGACGTGGAGATCCGCGAGCTGGCCGTGGAGTGTCTGCGTCAGCTCCAGGGGGTCGCCCCGAACGTCTTCGCCGACTTCGTGATCACCACGCTGCCGGACGGCACCGAGGTGGCGGCCAGCCCGCACGAGGCGTCCTGAGCCCTTCCCCGGCGGGCTCCGGCTGGTCGTCCGCTAGGTTGGAGGGTATGACGCAGGACCACCCCGACGCCGCCGCCCGACCGGTGTCCCGCCCCTTCGGGCGGGTGCTCACGGCCATGGTGAGCCCCTTCACCGCCGACGGCTCACTCGACCTCGACGGCGCCGCCCGGCTGGCGAGCCACCTGGTCGACGAACAGGGCAACGACGCGCTGGTGGTCAACGGCACCACCGGCGAGTCGCCGACCACCACCGACGCGGAGAAGGAACGCCTGATCCGGGCCGTGGTCGAGGCCGTCGGTGACCGTGCCCGGGTCGTAGCCGGTGTCGGCACCAACGACACCCGGCACACCATCGAGCTGGCTGCCGCCGCCGAGAAGGCCGGCGCGCACGGTCTGCTGGTGGTCACGCCGTACTACAACAAGCCGCCGCAGAGCGGGTTGCTGCGGCACTTCACCGCCGTGGCCGACGCCAGCGGACTGCCGGTGATGCTGTACGACATCCCGCACCGCTCCGGTGTGCCGATCGACACCGAGACACTGGTCCGACTCGCCGACCACGGCCGCATCGTCGCGGTCAAGGACGCCAAGGGCGACCTGATCGCCACCAGCTGGGTGACCAGCCGGACCGGCCTCGCCTACTACAGTGGCGAGGACGCGCTCACCCTGCCGGCGCTGGCCGTCGGATGCGTGGGCGTGGTCGGCACCTCCACGCACTTCACCGGGGCGCTGACCGCACAGATGATCGAGGCGTACGACGCGGGGGACATGCCCACCGCGCTGGCCCTGCACCGGCGGCTGCTGCCGCTGTTCACCGGCATCTTCCGCACCCAGGGCACCATCCTGGTGAAGGCAGGTCTGGCATCGCTGGGCCTGCCGGCCGGTCCGGTGCGACCCCCGCTCGTGCACGCCACCAACGACGAGATCGCCCAGCTGCGCGCGGACTTCGCGGCAGCGGGCCTGGAGCTACCCGAATGATCGAACGACACGACGGACGCCGAGTGACGGCGTCGCAGAATGAGGTGGACGCGTGACCGAGGCGCACATCGAGGCGGAACTACCCCCGCCGCTGCCGGAAGGTGGCCTGCGGATCATCCCGCTCGGCGGGCTCGGCGCCATCGGTCGGAACATGACCGTCTTCGAGTACGACGGCAAGTTGCTGATCGTCGACTGCGGGGTGCTCTTCCCCGACGTCGAGCAACCGGGCGTGGACCTGATCCTGCCCGATTTCGGCCCGATCCTGGACCGGCTGGCCGACGTGCAGGCGATCGTGCTGACCCATGGCCACGAGGACCACATCGGCGCGGTGCCGTACCTGCTGGCCCACAAACCCGACATCCCGCTGGTCGGCTCGCAGTTCACCCTCGCCCTGGTCGAGGCGAAGCTGGCCGAGCGGCGGATCCAGCCCTACACGCTGACCGTGCGCGAGGGTGGCCGCGAGCGGCTCGGGCCGTTCGAGTGCGAGTTCTTCGCGGTCAACCACTCCATCCCGGACGCGCTCGCGGTGGCCATCCGTACCCCGGCCGGCCTGGTGCTGCACACCGGCGACTTCAAGATGGACCAGCTCCCGCTGGACGGCCGGATCACCGACCTGGCCGGTTTCGCGCGGCTCGGCGCCGAGGGCGTCGACCTGCTGCTCTCCGACTCCACCAACGCGGAGATCCCCGGCTTCGTCACCCCGGAGCGGGAGATCGGGCCGGTGCTCGACTCGATCTTCGCGAAGGCGAAGGGTCGGATCATCGTGGCCTCGTTCGCCTCGCACGTCCACCGGGTGCAGCAGGTCTTCGACTCCGCGCTGGAGCACGGTCGCAAGGTCGCCCTGATCGGCCGGTCCATGGTCCGCAACATGGGTATCGCCCGCGACCTCGGCCTGCTCAACATCCCGGCCGGCCTGGTCATCGGGATCGAGGAGGCGACGACGCTGCCTCCGGACCAGATCGTGCTGATGTCCACCGGGTCGCAGGGCGAGCCGATGAGCGCGCTCGGTCGGATGGCCAGCGGCGACCACCGGCACATCACCATCGCCCCGGGGGACACCGTGGTGCTGGCCTCCTCGCTGGTGCCGGGTAACGAGACCTCGGTCTACCGGGTCATCAACCGGCTCGCCCGCGCCGGGGCGGTGGTCGTGCACAAGGACGTCGCGAAGGTGCACGTCTCCGGGCACGCGCCGGCCGGCGAACTGCTCTACCTGCTCAACGTGGTCCGGCCCAGCAACCTGATGCCCGTGCACGGCGAGTGGCGCCACCTGCGGGCGCACGCCCGGCTGGGCATCGAGTCCGGGGTCGCCCCCGACCGGGTGGTGATCTGCGAGGACGGCGACGTCGTCGACCTGGTCGAGGGCCGCGCCAGCCTGGTCGGGCACGTGAAGAGCCGGTACGTCTACGTCGACGGCCTCGCCGTCGGTGACGTCAGCGAGTCGCTGCTCACCGAACGGCGGATCCTCGGTGACGGCGGGTTCATCGCCACGACCGTCGTCGTCGACTCGGTCACCGGCAAGGTGGTCGCCGGTCCGACGTTGTCCGCGAAGGGCTTCTCCGAGGACCCGGAGGCGTTCAACCCGGTGATCCCGCTGGTCACCGAGGCGCTCAACCGTGCCGCCTCGGACGGCATCACCGACCCGCACCAGCTTCAGCAGATCGTCCGGCGGACCGTGGGGCGGTGGGTCAACGACGCGTACCGACGGCGGCCCATGATCGTGCCCACCGTCGTCGAGGTCTGACGCACGCGTGACCGGGCCGGTCGCCGACGTCCCCCGTGGATGTCGGTGGCCGGCCCGGATTCTGTTGCGGACCACGGCGGTACCACAGCCGTTGCGCACGTCCGGTTGCGCGCTGTCGGATGTCGCACAGTCACCCGTCGGGCCGCAACCTTCGGGCCCGCTCGCGGGTCAGGGCAGGGCGGCGACGGCCTCCGCGTACGCGACGCCGGTGGCGATGGCGGCGTCCACCAGCACCCGCAACTGCGCCGGCGCGACCCCGTGCGCCAGGTCGGTGGCCGCGTCCCCGGCGAGCACGATCTCGCTGTCGAGGTCGTGCGCGTACGCCTTGGGCAGCAGCCGGTCGTGGTTCCACGCGTTGCAGAAGGCGTACGCCTCGGACCGCCGCGTGGCCGGCAGCCGCCGGTCGGCCATCGCCCGGGTGTGCAGCACCTCGCCCCGCTCGCCAGCCCGTCGGAACTGGATCACCGCGGCGCCCCACCGGCCGACCACCGTGCCGTCGTCGTCGATCAGGTACCGGTCGCCGCGCCGGTCCAGGGTCGCGGTGATGAGGTCGGCGGTGAGCGCCATCAGCTCCCGCTCGGACTCCCCGTCCGGCCCGGGACCGGCGTCGTCCTCCTCGTCGGCGACGTCGCCGCCATCCGGCAGCGGCACCGCCGCCGCGGCGGGACGTTCGGCCAGCCAGGCCGCGATCCTGCCGGACTGGTGACCGGTGCCGTTGCGGGCGTCGAAGCTGCCGGCCAGGTCGGTGGCGAGGCCGAGCAGCAGCGCGCCGAGCGTCGACACGTCCAGTTCGGTGGCCGGACGCTCGCCGTACGCCGGGCGGCGCACCCGTCGCTCGCCCAGCCCCGTCTCGTCGGCCAGCCCGCAGACCAGCGCCCCCGCCGCGGCGAACTCCATGGCGGCGAGGTCGTCGGTGGGCCGGTCCAGCCGGGGCAGCTGCTCGGTCAGGATGGCCAGCCCGCGCTCCAGATGCCCGCCGAGCGCGCAGAACCGCAGGTGGGTCGCGAGATGCCCGAACGCGGCGCGCTCGCGCCGGTGCCGCCGGTACGCCCGCACGTGCGCCGCCGCGGCCTCCTCGGCCGCGCCGAGCCGTAACCGTGGCAGCAGTCCGGCGACCAGCGCCCGCTCGGGCTGGTCGGTGCAGGCCGGGGCGTCGGTGTCGTACGCCTCCAGCTCGGCGCGGGCCTCCCGCCACTCGCCCCAGCCGGCCAGCAGTTCCGCGCGGCGGGCCGGGGCGCAGCCGGGGCACCCGCCGGCCGGACCGCCACGCGTACCCGCCCACTGCCGGTAGAAGTGCCGGGCGGTGGGTTCGTCGCCCAGGTGGTCGGCGATCCGGCAGCGCAGTTCGGCGACGGTCGGCCCGTCGAGCCCGCCCGTCCCCACCCGCTCGGCCAAATCGGTCAGGAGTAGTCGGGTCTGGTCCAGCCCCACCCGGGGGGTGCCGAGCAGCGCCTCCACCGCGTACCGCTGGTAGCGCGTCAGCAGCACGGTCTCGGGGTCGCCGAGCAGCGTGGGCCACCGGTCGGCGGCGGCCCGGCAGCGCCGTACCGGCTCGACGATCCGCCACCGCTCGCCGTGCAGCAGGTACGCCTCGATGAGCGCGAACCTCGCGTCCAGCGCGGACCGGGCGTCCGCGGCGGCGTCGGCGCGCTCGGCGACCCGTTCCAGCGCGGCCAGCCGGCCGGACCCGTCGGGCAGGTCCCGGGCGTCGGCGAGCGCGGACACCAATGCCGGGACGCGCTGCCCGACACCCCGGCCGCCGTCTCCGCTGGCGGGCGCGTGCGCCCGGTCGGTACGGCTGCCCGTGGTCTCCTCCCGGCCGGTCACGTCGACACCGCGCCGGGCAGGCGACCGACCGCCACGGCGAGTTGGCAGCCGGTCGTGATGCCGCAGTCGAGCAGTCGGTCGAGCTGGTGGGGCGTGACGCCACGTTCCAGGTCGGTGATCACCTCACCGTGGATCCGGGCCCGGCCGGCGTCGTCGACGTGCACGAACGCCTTCGGCCAGAGCCGGTCGTGGTTCCACGCGTTGCAGAAGGCGTACAGGTCGGGCACCCGTTCGATCCCGAAGGTCGGCGCGACCATCGTGCGGACCTGGAGCAGCTCGCCATCGGCGCCGAGGCGCAGGAACCAGATCAGGTTGTCGTCGAAGCGTCCCACGAGGTCACCGTCGGGGGCACGGCCGAACGGGCGGCCGCGCGCGGCGAGCACCGCGGCGATCAGCTCGCCGGTCAGCGGGCGTACCGCACCGGGGTGCCCGGCCAGCGGATCGTCCTCGATTCCCGGCGACGCCATCGGGCATCCCTTCTGAGGCGGATATCACGACCGGCGGCGGGGTCCGTGCTGCGACGCGCGGACACGACCCGGAAAAGCGGCGATCTGCCCGGCCCCACCGTTACCGTGACTCTATGGCGGGCCGTACCTCTCAGGCGAGCCGGCGACGCGGCGCGTCGCCGCGCGGTGGCACCAACAGCCGTGCCCGTCAACCGGCGAAGAAGACCCGGGCACCGGTACGGCGACGCACCACACCCGCCCGTCCGGGCCCCGCCGTCTACGTGGGCCGCGCTGTCGGTGCACTGTGGATGGGGCTGGCGCACGGGATGGGGTGGGCGGTGCGGGCCGCCGGCCGGCAGGCCGCCTCCGCCCGCGACCTGGACCCGGAGCACCGCCGTGACGGGGCCGGACTGCTGCTGTTCGGGCTGGCCCTGCTCAGCGCCGTGGCGCTGTGGTTCTCCGGCGCGGGCCCGGTGGGCGCCCGCCTGGCCGACACGGTCCGGCTGTTCCTCGGCGCGATCTCCGTCGTGGTGCCGGTGCTGCTGATGATCGGGGCGTGGCGGCTCATGCGTCAGCCGATCGATCCGGAGCACCGGGGTCGAGGGCTGATCGGGTGGGGTTCGCTGCTGGTGTCGACCGCGGCGCTGCTCCAGATCGGCCAGGACCCGGTGGACACCGTGGAGCGTGACTTCGCCGGTGGCCTCGTCGGCGCCGGCGTGGGCGGGCTGCTGGAACGGGCGGTCACCGCCTGGGTGGCCGTACCCCTGCTGGTCCTGCTCCTGCTCTTCGGCCTGCTCGTGGTCACGGCGACGCCGATCAACAAGATCCCGGAGCGGCTGGGCCTGCTCGCCGGAGGGCTGGTCGCGTCTCCGGAGACCACCGAGGAGGACGACGAGCCGGTCGCGCGGCCCGCGCGCAGGCGTCCGTCGAAGCGGATGCCGCCACCGATCGACCCGGACGACTTCGAGGACACCGAGGGCGCGGACCTCCAGGAGACCATGGTGCTGCCGCGCAAGGCCCCGGCGAAGGTGCCGGCCAGCCGCAAGCCGGCCGAGCCGCCCGAGCACTCGCCCGCGCCCACCCGCGCCGAGCAGCTCGCGTTGACCGGCCTGGCCGGCGACTACACCCTGCCCCCGGCGAACATGCTCAGCGCCGGTGCTGCCGCGAAGACCCGCAGCAAGGCCAACGACGAGGTGATCGCCGCGCTCACCGGCGTCTTCGACCAGTTCGACGTGGACGCCGCGGTCACCGGGTTCACCCGGGGCCCGACGGTCACCCGCTACGAGGTGGAGTTGGGGCACGGCGTCAAGGTCGAGCGGATCACCCAGCTCTCCCGCAATATCGCCTACGCGGTGAAGTCGCCGGACGTACGGATCCTCAGCCCGATCCCGGGCAAGAGCGCGGTCGGCGTGGAGATCCCGAACACCGACCCGGAGAACGTGGCCCTCGGCGACGTGCTGCGTTCGCGGGCGGCGACGAGCGACCACCATCCGATGGTGGTGGCGCTCGGCAAGGACATCGAGGGCGGCTACGTGGTGGCCAACCTCGCGAAGATGCCGCACATCCTGATCGCCGGGGCCACCGGCGCGGGCAAGTCGTCCTGCCTCAACACCCTGCTGGTCTCCGTGCTCACCCGGGCCACCCCGGACGAGGTGCGGCTGCTGCTGATCGACCCGAAGCGGGTCGAGATGACCGGCTACGAGGGCATCCCGCACCTGGTCACGCCGATCGTCACGAACGCCAAGAAGGCGGCCGACTCGCTGGACTGGGTCGTCCGCGAGATGGACATGCGCTACGACGACCTCGCGGCCAACGGCGTCCGGCACATCGACGACTTCAACCGCAAGGTGCGCAACGGCGAGATCAAGGCGCCGCCGGGCAGCGAGCGGGAGATGCGCCCGTACCCGTACCTGCTGGTGATCGTGGACGAGCTGGCCGACCTGATGATGGTCGCGCCGCGCGACGTGGAGGACTCGGTCGTCCGGATCACCCAGCTGGCGCGGGCCGCCGGTATCCACCTGGTGCTGGCCACCCAGCGGCCCTCGGTCGACGTGGTGACCGGTCTGATCAAGGCGAACGTGCCGTCCCGGCTGGCGTTCGCCACGTCGTCCCTCGCGGACTCGCGGGTCATTCTCGACCAGCCCGGCGCGGAGAAGCTGCTCGGGCGCGGTGACGGTCTCTTCCTGCCGATGGGGGCCTCGAAGCCGGTCCGGATCCAGGGCGCCTGGGTCACCGAGCGCGAGATCGCCGACGTGGTGAAGTTCTGCAAGGACCAGCGTGAGCCGGAGTTCCGGCCGGACGTGCTGGCCCCCGCCAAGGACAATCAGAAGAAGATCGACGAGGACATCGGCGACGACCTCGACCTGCTGGTGCAGGCGGTGGAGCTGGTGGTCACCTCGCAGTTCGGCTCCACCTCGATGCTCCAGCGCAAGCTGCGGGTCGGTTTCGCCAAGGCGGGCCGGCTCATGGATCTCATGGAGACCCGTGGGGTCGTCGGGCCGTCCGAGGGGTCGAAGGCGCGCGACGTGCTGGTCAAGCCGGACGAGCTGGAGGAGGTCCTGGTCGGTCTGCGCGGCGACGTCGACTGACCACTCGCGACCCCGGACACCCGACGGGCCCGCCGGATACCGGCGGGCCCGTGACGTCGGGGTGGGTCAGTTGTTGATCAGAGCCGCGACGACCACCAGGCCGATGATCGCGGCCACGCCGCTGGCCGCGGCGGCGTACCAGCCCAGCGGCTTGTCACCCAGGACCGCGCCGACGATGCCGGCGATGATGCCGAGCACGCCGAAGATGATCGGGTTGAGCAGCAGGGCGAGCACCGCGAACACGAAACCCACGATGGTGAGGATGCGGGCGGCGTTGCTGCGCGGGCGGGCGGTGGTGGGGATGTCGGCCATGTCGTCCTCCGGATGAGAGCCTGTCGTGACGAACCGATCACTACCCACTGTGGGCGCTCGCCACGCGTGATCGTCAATGGAAGATCTTCAGGCCGACCACGCCGGCGACCACCAGCAGCAGGCAGAAGACCCGGGGCAGGCTCACCGACTCGCCGAGCGCCACCATTCCGACCAGCGCCGTGCCCACCGCGCCGATGCCGACCCAGACGGCGTAGCCGGTGCCGACCGGGATGTCGCGCAGCGCGTACGCCAGGCCGCCCATGCTCAGCGCCAGGGCCACCACGAACACCACCGAGGGGAGCAGCCGGCTGAAGCCGGCGCTGCGGTCCAGGGCGACGGCCCAGGCCGTCTCCAGCAGCCCGGAGATCACGAGTACGAGCCAGGCCATCGTTCACCTCACGAGGACGAGTCGGGTCAGTCTGCTGGGGCGTCTTGGCCTGACCGGGTACGCCCACCGCTCGTCCGGAGTGACCACCGCGTCCGGGGCCACCACGGCCGACGCTAGCACCGGCTGGCGGCCCCGGACGGTGACCCACGCCACCACGCATTGACCTCTACTTCGCTTCAACTTGCACTATGGCGGGCATGGCCCTGCTCTATGCCGACCCCGAGGTCGCCGCCGCCCTGGACGCCGCCACCACCGTCGACGCCATGCGGGCCGCCCTGGTGGCCGCGTACGAGGGGCGCCTGGTCGCCCCGCCCCGGGCCGCCGCCCCGCTCGGTGGCGGGCGGATGGTGCTCACCGCCGGGCACCTGGTCGGCCAGTGGTACGGCTACCGCTCGTACGACACGTTCGGCCACCCTCAGGGCGAGCAACTGGTCGTGTTGCACGACGCCGCCACCGGGGCGGTGCGGGCGGTCGCCGTCGGCGAGGAGCTGGGCTCCCGTCGCACCGGTGGACTGGGCGGCGTCGCGGTGGACGCGCTGGCCCGGCCGGACGCGACCACCCTCGGCGTGATCGGCTCCGGGCGGCAGGCCTGGACCCAGGTGTGGGCCGCCGCGGCCGTGCGCCCGCTGCGCGAGGTGGTGGTGCACAGCCGTTCGACCGCGCGCCGGGACGCCTTCGCCAGCCGGGTACGCGCCGAACTGGGCGTGCCGGCCCGCGCGGTCGCCGACCCCGGCGCGGCCGTCACCGGCCGGGACATCGTGGTGCTCGCCACCACGAGCCCCACGCCGGTGCTGCGCGCCGCCGACGTGAGCCCCGGCACGCACGTCAACACGGTCGGCTTCAAGCAGCACGACCGCAGCGAGTTCGGCACCGACCTGCTGGACGCCGCCGACCTGCTGGTCACCGACTCGCCGGCCCAGGCGGCGGACTACCAACCGCCGATGCTCGCGGCGCTGCCCGCGTACGCCGGACGGCTGCGGGACCTGGGCGGCATCCTGGCGGGCGCGGTTCCCGGCCGGACCACGGCGGACCAGGTCTCCGTCTTCTGCTGCACGGGCCTGGCCGGTACCGAGGTCTTCCTGCTCGACGCCCTGACCCGGGCGACCGCCGTGACCCGGTGACCGACGCCCGCACGTGGTGTGATCCCGCCGGCCGCCGTGCCCGCGTGCGCGGGCTACCGCGAGCGGCCCGGTACCCTCGGATGGTGTCTGCCACCTCTCCTTCCGCTTCCGACAACGCCGAGGGCCGTCGCGTCGCCCTGCTCACCCTGGGCTGCGCCCGTAACGAGGTCGACTCGGAGGAGTTGGCCGCCCGGCTGCACGCCGACGGCTGGCAGGTGAGCACCGACGGCGAGGGTGCCGACGTGGTGGTCGTGAACACCTGCGGCTTCGTGGAGAAGGCCAAGCAGGATTCCATCCAGACGCTGCTCGCCGCCGCCGGGACGGGCGCGAAGGTGGTGGCCGCCGGCTGCATGGCCGAGCGGTACGGCAAGGAGCTGGCCGACAGTCTGCCCGAGGCGCAGGCGGTGCTGAGCTTCGACGACTACCCGGACATCGCCGCCCGGCTCAACGCCGTGGTCGCCGGTGAACAGGTCACCGCGCACACCCCGCGGGACCGCCGGGAGCTGCTGCCCCTGACGCCGGTGAAGCGCCGCGACAGCGGGGTGTCCCTGCCCGGGCACGGCACCGTGGCGCGTGCCGCCGTCGAGACCGACGAGCACACCCCGGCGCACCTGCGTCAGGTGCTGCGCCGTCGACTCGACACCGGCCCGGTCGCGTCGTTGAAGCTCGCCAGTGGCTGTGACCGGCGCTGCGCGTTCTGTGCCATCCCGGCGTTCCGTGGGGCGTTCGTCTCGCGAACCCCGGACGAGCTGCTCGCCGAGGCGGAGTGGCTGGCCAAGACCGGCGTACGGGAGCTGGTGCTGGTCAGCGAGAACTCGACCTCGTACGGCAAGGACCTGGGCGACCCGCGCGCGCTGGAGAAGCTGCTGCCGCAGCTCGCCGCGGTGTCCGGCATCGTCCGGGTGCGGGTGAGCTATCTCCAGCCGGCCGAGACGCGGCCCGGGCTGGTCGAGGCGATCGCCGGTACCCCCGGGGTGGCCCCGTACTTCGACCTGTCGTTCCAGCACTCCAGCGAGCCCGTGCTGCGCCGGATGCGGCGTTTCGGCTCCACCGACCGGTTCCTGGAGCTGCTGGCCAGCGCCCGGGCGCTGGCTCCGGAGGCGGGCGCGCGGAGCAACTTCATCGTCGGCTTCCCCGGCGAGACCCGCGCCGACATCGACGAGCTGACCCGGTTCCTGACCGAGGCCCGGCTCGACGCGATCGGCATGTTCGACTACAGCGACGAGGACGGCACCGAGGCCGCCGGACTGCCCGGCAAGGTGTCCGCCGCGACCATCAAGCGGCGGTACGACCGGCTGAGCGCGCTCGCCGACGAGCTCTGCTCCCAGCGGGCCGAGGACCGGCTCGGCTCGACCGTCGAGGTGCTGGTCGACGCGATCGTGGACGGCGTGGTGGAGGGCCGGGCCGCGCACCAGGCGCCGGAGGTGGACGGATCGACCACCCTGGTCGCGCCGGTCGACGGCGGGGTCGACCTGAGCGCACTGCGCCCGGGTGACCTGGTGCGGGCCACGGTGACCGGCACCGAAGGGGTGGATCTGCTCGCGGTGCCGGATGAGATGATCTCGGCGGCGCCCGGCGCGGCACGGTGACGGCGGGTCCGGACGGAGCGGGGGAGCCAGGTGGTGCGGTGTCGGGAACGCCACGGCGGCCCGAGCGGAGCGAGACGGTGACCGGGGCGACGGAGTCGACGCCGGCCCGGGTGGTCGCGCGGGTGCCCGTGCTCAACGCCGCCAACGCGCTGACCGCCCTGCGGCTGGTGCTGGTGCCGGTCTTCGCCGCCTCGGTGATCGTGTCGGGGATGACCCACGCCGGCTGGCGGATGGCCGCCTGCCTGATCTTCGCGGTGGCCTCGGCGACCGACCTGGTGGACGGTTGGATCGCCCGCCGGTTCGGGCTGGTCACCTCGGTCGGCAAGGTGGCCGACCCGATCGCCGACAAGGCGCTCACCGGCGCGGCTCTGGTGCTGCTCTCCTGGTACGACCGGCTGCCCTGGTGGGTGACGGCGCTGATCCTGGTCCGCGAGCTGGGCATCACCGGGCTGCGGTTCTGGGTGATCCGGCACGGGGTGATCGCGGCCAGCCGTGGCGGCAAGATCAAGACCGCGCTGCAGATCCTGGCCATCGCCTGGTACCTCTGGCCGATGCCGGCCGCCCTCGCCGCCGTCGGCCCCTGGATCATGGTTGCCGCCGTCCTGGTCACGGTGGCAACCGGCTTCGACTACATCCTCCAGGCCCTCCGCCTCCGCCGCCCCCACCCCTAACCCGCCCCGAGCCCGTCGCCCCGGCGCGTGATCATGACGTTGTTGCGGTTCGGGCCGGCGTGTCGAGGCGATAACTTCATGATCCACGGGGTCCGGCCGGGAGGGTTGGGGGTTGGCGGGTGGGGAAGGACGGGATCATGCAGCGGGACGAGAACGCGACGGGGAGCGCGGCGGCGGCTGTCGTGCACAGCCTTTCGCAGCGGCACGAGACCCTCGCCACCGTCGAATCGCTCACCGGCGGGCTGCTGGCCGCGTCGATCGTGGAGATCGCCGGGGTCAGCCGGATCTACCGGGGCGGGCTGGTCGTCTACGCCACCGAACTGAAGGCCACGCTCGCCGACGTGCCGTCCGACCTGCTGGCCGAGCGCGGACCCGTCGACCCCGACGTGGCGGCGGCGCTCGCCGAGGGCGGTCGGCGGCGCTGCGGGGCGGACTGGGGGCTCGCCACCACCGGGGTCGCCGGCCCGGAGCCGCAGGACGGCAAGCCCGTCGGCCTGGTCTACGTCGCGGTCGCCGGCCCGACCGGCGTCGAGGTCCGCGAACTCGACCTCGACGGGGGGCGGGACCACGTACGCTCGGCTGCCGTGATCGAGGCGTTGCGGCTGCTCGCCGAACACATCCACGCCGCCGACGAGGCCGCCATCGAGGGCCTGGAGACAACGGACGTGGCTGCCCCCGCTGGCGAGAAGACGGCCGCCGGGGTCGCCGGGAACGGCTCGGGAGCGGCCGCCGAAAGCGTCCGGGACGGTCTGGGCGCGGCCGGCCTGGGGCGTCCGTGAGCCGTCCCGCCAGGATCCGACGGGCGGGGTGGGATGTCGCCGGGGCGCGCAGCGGGTACGGTTGCGGGAAGGCTCCGACGCTCGGAGCCGGCGCGGTCCGCCGCGGCCGGCTGCCCGACGCCGGGCGTGAGGTATCCCTCAGGGGGAGGTGCGATGGTCCTGCTACGCCGGGTGATCGGTGACGCACTGCGGGCGCGCCGGCAGGGACAGCAGCGCACACTGCGTGAGGTGTCCACCGCCGCCAACGTCAGCCTCGGTTACCTCTCCGAGATCGAGCGGGGGCACAAGGAGCCGTCCAGCGAGCTGCTGGCCGCGATCTGTGACGCGCTCGGCGCCCGCCTTTCCGAACTTCTCCGCGAGGTGAGCGACACCGTGGCGCTCGCCGAGCAGATGCCCGCCGGGGTGCTCGTCGGCATGCAGGACGAGCCGGCCGAGGCCGCGCCCGTCGCGCCGGCCGCCGTGCGCAAGGCCGCCAACCGGGGCGTCCGCCAGGTCACCTCCGACGGCAAGGTCGCGGTGTCGGTCCGGCAGGATTCCCCGCTGCGGGCGACGCTGCGCAGCACCCGGGTCCGGCCCACCGAGCGCGACCGGGACGTGGTCTGCGCCGCCTGAGCACCGTGCGTCCGTTGCCCATGGGCGAGGTGGCCCCGGCCGCGTAGGGTTGCCCGCAGGAGCCGACGGTGCCCGTCGTGCGCCCGGTACGGATGCCGCGCTGGCGTTCGGCTGGGACGATGGAGACCGGCCGGGTCGCGGTCGGTCGGCGCAATCCGGCCCGACCGCGGTGCAGCGACGCTACTGAGGGGATACCGCGGAGATGGCGAACCCGTTCGTCAAGGGCTGGAACTACCTGATGGCGCTCTTCGGCGCGAAGATCGACGAGCACGCCGACCCGAAGGTGCAGATCCAGCAGGCCATCGAGGATGCCCAGCGGCAGCACCAGGCGCTGGTCCAGCAGGCGGCCGCCGTCATCGGCAACCAGCGTCAGCTGGAGATGAAGCTGTCCCGGCAGATGTCCGAGGTCGAGCGGCTCCAGGGCAACGCCCGGCAGGCCCTGGTGCTGTCCGACCAGGCCCGCGCCAAGGGCGACGAGGCCGAAGCGGTGCGGTTCGAGCAGTCCGCGCAGGCCCTGGCCACCCAGCTGGTCTCCGCCGAGCAGGCCACCGAGGACCTGAAGACCCTGCACGACCAGGCGCTCGGCGCGGCCGCGCAGGCCCGCCGCGCCGTCGAGAACAACTCGATGATCCTCCAGCAGAAGCTCGCCGAGCGCACCAAGCTGCTCAGCCAGCTGGAGCAGGCCAAGATGCAGGAGACCGTGGCCCGCTCGTTGGAGTCGATGTCGACGCTCACCGCACCCGGCACCACCCCGTCCCTGGACGAGGTGCGGGACCGGATCGAGCGGCGGTACGCCAACGCGATGGGCCGCGCCGAACTGGCCGGCAACTCCGTCGAGGGTCGGATGCTGGAGATCCAGAAGGCGACCATCGACTCGGCGGGCTCGGCCCGGCTGGAGCAGATCCGTTCCAGCATGGTGGGGGAGCAGCTCGGCGGCACGGCGCAGCGCCCGGCGGTCCCACAGGGCGAGCAGGCGGGCTCGGGCAGCGACCCGGCCGCCGCCGCCCGGCTGGACGAGCTGCGCGCGAGCATGGCCCGCGAGCGGGGCACCGGCGACCCGACCGCCGCCGGCTGAACGACCGGTCCGAGGGGGTCTTTCGGTGGCAGACGAGCGGACACGCTACTTCCGTCAATTGGGTCGGCTGCGCCGGTCCGCCCGGCGGTGGAGCGTACTGGCCGGTGGGCTCGGCGGGGCCACGGCGGTGCTGACGCCGTACGCCGGGCTCGGTCTGCCGGATGCGGCCTGGGCCGGCGCCGCGGGCAGCGCGCTGGCGTTGGCCGCCTGGCGCTGGATCGACCTGCGGGCGCTGGCCGCCCGGCCCGCGCCCCCGGCGCTGGACCCGGCCGAGGCCGCCGCCCGGTCCCGGGCCCGGCTGGTGGCCGCCGTGGAGCGACTGCCGGTCGGCTCGGGCGTGCTGGCCGAGGTACGCCGGGTGCGCGGCCGGGTCGCGCTGCGTGGCACCACCGCCGGCCAGCAGTGGGCGCGACTGGACCGTGCCTCGCTCACCCTGGCGGGGATGGCGCCCCGGCTCACCGGGCTGGCCGAGCCGGCCGTGCTGGAGGCCGCTGCCGCCGACCGGTCGCTGCGGGAACTCGCCAACCGGGTGGCCAGCGTCGAACGGGCCCTGCGGCTCGCGCCGACCGACGCCCGGCCGCCGCTGGCCGACGCGCACGCCGCGTTGACCGCCCAGTTGGAGAGCGGGGTGGCGGCATACGAGCGGTTGGTGGTCGCCGCCGCCGGCTACCTCGCCGAGGACGCCCGCCCGGAGCCCACCCACCCGGCCGCCGACCGGCTCACCGAGGCCACCGACCTTCTGCACGGCGTGGCCTCGGCCCTGGCCGAGCTGCGCGCCGGCGGCGCCGGCCTGCGCGCGCCCACCCGCTGAGCCGCACCCCACGCGCCGCGCCCGCCCGTCACGGTGGCGTCGTGACCGGGATCGGACCGGTGTACGGCGAGCTGCCCACCACGTTGAACGACCGGATCCGGTAGTGGTAGGTCACGCCCCGGGCCAGACCCGTGTTGGTGAAGCCGCGACCGGTCACCGTGAAGGTCGCCACCTCGTGCGCGAACGTCGGGTCCAGCGCCCGCTGCACGATGAACCCGGAGCCCGGGCCGACGGGGGTGTTCGCCGTCCAGACCAGCACCACCGTGGCGGTGTCCGGGCCCGGCGCGCTCGCGGTGGCGTTCACCTCGCCGGGGGTGCTCGGCGCGGGCGGAGTGCTCGCCGCGGCCACCGTCGACCACGCCGAGGCGGCGCCCAGGTACGTGGTGCGGACCCGGTAGTAGTACGTGGTGTCCGGCGCGGCCGTGGTGTCCAGGTGGTTGTCGCCGACCCCGATCGCGGTGGTGCCCGGCCCGCTGGTGAAGGTCGGGTTGGTGGCCCGCTGTACGTCGATGCCGGTGGCGAAGGAGCGGTTCGTCCAGCGCAGCGCCACCCGCAGCGGCGCGGCGGGTGGGATCGCCGCGATCAGGCCGCCCGGCGCGGCGAGGTGCACCGAGGCGGGCACGCTGTTCGACCAGGACGAGTAGCTCACCTCGTTCTCCGCCCGGATCCGGTAGTGGTACGTGACGCCGGGGGTGACCGTCGCGTCGATGTAGCGGGTCGCGGTGGCCGCGACGGTGATCGTGGTGACGTCGCCGCCGAAGGACCCGTCGGTGGCCCGTTGCAGCAGGTGACTCGTCGCGGGCGGGCGACCGCCGTTGCCGGTCCAGGTCAGGGCGATCGCCGGTAGGGCGGTGGCCGAGCCGGGCACGGGTGTGGCGGTGAGTCCGGTGGGCGCCCGCGGCGTCACCCGCAGCACCAACGGTCGGCTCATCCCCAGGTCGCGATGGCCGGCGAGCTGGCTGTGCCAGCGGTACTCCCAACCCAGGTTGACCATCTGGTTGACGACCACGGCCGGTCGCCCGTCGGTCGGGCTGACCGGCGTCGACCCGGTCCGCGCGCCGGCCGGACGTCCGGGGTCGAGCAGCCGCACGCTGTCGCCCAGCTTGAACGGCAGGGCCGGGGCCACCGGACGCAGCGCCACCACCACGTCCTCGCGGGGGTTGACCCGGACGATCTGCTTCCAGCCCAGCTCCGCCGGGTGCGGGGGGCGCTGCGTGCCGTCCCAGCCCACCCGGTTGACGATCTGCACGTCGCAGCCGCCGAAGCGCAGCGGCTCGGTCTGCCGTACGTTGCCGCTGATCCGCCAGAGCTGCGTGCCGTCGGTCGGGGCGCCCACCGGTATGGCCGGGTCGGCCGCGAACAGCACCTCGGTCACCGGATCGGTCGACCCGAGCGGCAGGGTCGCCGGGGCGAGCGGCCCGATGTGCGGATGACCGACCCCGAGACGCCCGGCCAGCCGGCCGTGACCGGGCTCGAAGACCTGCTGCGCGGCCTTGACCTCGATCGGCAGCGTCACCGGACCGGTGCCCGCGAGCGGCGTGAACGTCACCGTGTCGGCGTGCGCGGAGACGACCGTCTTGGCCGTGGTCCGGCTGCCGAACGCCGGGTCGTACGCCGGCTGCGGCACGATCGGCGGGCGCTGGCTGGCCGCGTACGCCGCCGGCAGCCGCTCCCGCAGCCGGTCCACGTCGTACGGCCCGTCGGGCGTGCCGGCCACCCGGAATTGCAGCAGGGTACGGGTGTTCGGGCCGTACCCCGGTTCGGTGGGCGGCGGACCGCCCCCGGCCGTGCGGTCCGGCGCGTCGGTGTGCTGGTCGTAGCGCTCATCGAAGCCGGGCAGCGGCGCCGGGGCGTCGTTGTAGAGGATCAGCGTGCTGCCCGGTTCCACGCTGGAGAAGTCGACGAGCACGTCGGCTGCCTCACCCGGGGCGAGCAGGAGCGTGTGCCCGTCGACGTTCAGCACGGTCGGGTCGAGCCGGTCGTAGCGGTAGCCGATCGGCCGGTTCGGCAGCACCACCGGGGCGGGCAGCAGCCCGGCCTCGTTGCCGATCTGGACGAACTCCGGGCCGGCGGCGCGCGGGTCGGGCACACCGCCGTCACGCCCGTCGCTCGGCCAACCGGCCGGCCGGTCCGCCGACCGCACGGCGGGCACCATCGGCACCTCGCCGGCGTCCGCGTCGGCCAGGCTGCCGTCGTCGGCCCACATCGACGCGTCCGAGCAGGCCCGGTAGAGCTGGAGGTTGAGGCTGCGGTCCAGGCAGGCGTTGAGGATGCGCAGGCGGTACACCGTGGGGCGTACCCGCAGGTACGGGTACGCGACACCGTTGACCAGCGGGGTATCCCCGTACGCCGCGGGCACCGCCGACGGGTGCGGCACCCCGGGGCGCAGCGGTGGTTCGGCGTCACCGCCGACGGGGTCGTGGTGCGGGTTCGGCACCGGCCCCGGACCGGTCAGCGGCGGCTCGCCCGCGATCCGTTCGGCCATCGGCCAACCGTCCACGGTGGGTCCGCTGTCGTCCCGACCGCCGTCCGGCGCCGGACGGCGCGACCAGGGGCCGTAGTCCCACCGACCGGTGGGGTTGCGTCCGCCGGACCGGTACGGGTTCTGCCGGGGCTGGTAGACGTGGGGGTACCACAGGCTGCCGCGAGCCCCCCAGCGTTCCCGGTCCCAGGTCGGATCCTCGGCGGCCAGCTGGGTGTCGTCCGGCACGAACGTCTTGTCCTCGATCACCAGGGGCACCTGCTCGGCCGGCAGCACCCCCTCGGCGACAAGTTCGTCCTCGACCGGGTCGGTGAGCAGGTACGGCGCGAGCTGCCCACCGTAGACGGTGAGCCGGGCCAGCCCGAGGGTGTTGTCGTGGAACGACAGCAGCCGGCCGCTCTGCTCGTTGGGGAAGTAGAGAGTGGTGGCGCCGGAGCCGGGCGTCGGCATGTCCGGCACGGGCGTGAGGCCGGTCCCCGTCGGGTACGGGGTGATCTCCCCGGCCGGGGTGATCCAGTGTCCCGGGTTGCCCGCGCTGGTCCACCCGGTCTGCGCCCCGGCCAGGTGCAGCACCGCCCGGTTCTGCGGGTACGGCGCCGGGCCGTCCAGCGGCCCGAGCCCAGCACCCTCGACCGTCTCGTCGACCGGCAGGAACAACTCGCCGGCCCGGCCGGTGGGAAGCTGGTTGATGAACTTCACCCGGACCGGTCGGCCGCGCCGAGCGCGGATCATCGGGCCGAGGTGCCAGGGCCGCTCCGGTGGCGCCACCGTGTTGTGGCCCGACGGGTCGGTGCCCAGGTTGAGCTGTCGGTAGCCGCGCAGCCGGGTGACCGGCAGATCCCGGTGCAGGCGTTGCGCGTACTCCTGGAGCCCGATCTCGTAGTAGTCGCAGCCCGGGTAGCTGATCGTGTCGGGCACCGCCACCGGCAGCGCCTGCTCGCCGGGTACGGGCAGCGCGTCGACGAACTTGCGCAGGCCCGTGCCCGGCACCGGCCGGCCATCGGGGTCACGCGTCGGGCGGGGACTGTACGCGACGTTCGGCACCGTTCCGAAGCAGCGTGGCTCGGCGGACGGATCCAGACTCGCCGTGGGCGCGGCCTCCTCGGCGGTACGCGCCGTGGGAACGGACGCCGTCCGACCGAGGCCGTCAGGGGCGGTCCGGTAGAAGAAGGTGGAGCGGAGTCTGCGGAAGATCGCCATGACTCTCCCCGGGGTCGGGGCACGAGGAAGAACACCACCCCGGCGTGGCGGCCCTCGGCACTCTGCTGACAGGCGGTGAGCACCCAACCGCAGCATGCGACGTCGAGGGGTCGGTTAGGAATTACCCAATCGTCCGTATCTGGGATGACCTCGATCCACAACGCCCGGTCAGCCCGGTGGCGGGCTTCCCGGCCGCTCGGGCTGGCACACCGGGCACCAGTAGGTGACGCGCTCGCCCAGCTCCTCCTTGCTGATGGCGGTGCCGCAGCGGCGGCACGGCTGGGCGCGGCGGCCGTACACGTAGCTGGTCTGCCCCCGGTGCAGCGAGCCGGTGGTGCTCTGCGTCCAGCGTCCACGGTTGGCGGCCAGCAGCCGCTGCGCGAGGGCGACCATACCCGGCAGATCGGGTACCGCCCGCACGGACGTCCACGGTGACACGCCCCGCAGGAACAGCACCTCACACTTGTAGAGGTTGCCCACCCCGGCCAGGTTGCGCTGGTCGAGCAGGGCCTCGCCGATGGTCTGCTCCGGATGTGCGCCGAGGCGGTGAACCGCCTCGGCGGCGTCCCAGTCCGGGCCGAGCAGGTCCGGCCCGAGGTGGCCTACCAGGGCGTCCTCCTCGACGGTGGGCACCAGGGTCAGCTCGTGCAGGTGGTAGCCCACCGCCACCGCGCCGGGGCTGCGCAGCACCACCCGGATCAGGTGCGCGGGCCGGCCGCTCCACCGTTCGCCCGGCGCGTACGCCCGCCAGGCGCCGTCCATCCGCAGGTGGGAGTGCAGCGTCCACGGCGCGTCGTCCGGGGCGGAGAGGCGGAGCAGCAGGTGCTTGCCCCGGCTGGCCGACTCGCGGACGGTCCAGCCGGTGAGGTCGGTGGTGGCCAGCCGGGGCACCCGGAAGTCGGAGCCGGACAGCCGCGCGCCGGCCAGCGCGCGGTGCAGCACGCGGGCGGTGTTCCAGACGGTGTCACCTTCGGGCACGCTGCCATCCTCCCTCTTTCGAGCATGATTCGCATGTGTCGCTATTTGTAGCCAGGTTCCTCATGATCTCCGGACATGCGATGGTCAGGGGGTTCTGAGGAGAATGCCCATGAGACGACCTCATTGTCTTATCCGACCCTCCACGCTCGCCGCCATCCTCGCTCTCGCGCTCATCGCAGCCCTGGTGCCCGTCACCAGCGCCGCCCGGACCACCGTCCCCGCGACCGCCGGATCGCTCACCCTGACCGCCGCCGCACCGGCCGGGGAACGGTGGAGCGCCGACCTGTCGGTCGTCGACCGGGACGATGTCAACGTCCGCCGTACCGCCGCCGGACTGCGGCTGCGCGAGGCCCGCGCGGGCGGACGCAGCCCTCGCAGCCCGCACAGCGCGCTCGCCGAAGGCATGCTCCTCAGCGCCCCACGCACCCTCGCCCGCCCGGCCACCCGGGTCCGCGCCGAGATCGACGCGGACGTCCCCGCCGGCGCGAGCGCGGAGGCGCAGGTGCGCGGATGGCGGCTCAACGGCTGGACCGAGTGGCGGGCCGCGACCGCCGGCGCGACCTTCGACCGCCCGGTCAGCCGCGTACAGACCCGGGTGGTGCTGACCGCGCGGGCCGGCGGGGCCACCGCGACGGTACGCGCCGTCCAGCTCACCGCCGACGCGACCGCCGCCGTCTCCACCGCCACACCCGGCCTCACCTACCGGGTGTACGCCACCCGGATCGGACTGGTCGGCGAACTGACCGCCAACGGCCGCACCGTACAGCCGCGCGACCACTTCGTGGCCCTACCGTCGCGCCGGGGCCTCTCGCCACTCAACAGCGGCGACTACACCGTGCGGGTCTGCACCACGACGGGCGCGCGCTGCGAGTACGCCCCGGTCTGGGACGTCGGGCCCTGGAACACCCGGGACGACTACTGGAACCCGTCCGCCGTACGCGAGAACTGGAAGAACCTGCCGCAGGGTCGGCCCGAGGCGCAGGCCGCCTACCAGTCCGGCTACAACGGTGGGCGGGACCAGTTTGGGCGTACCGTGCTCAACCCGGCCGGCATCGACCTGGCCGACGGCACCTTCTGGGACGGTCTGCAACTCACCACCAACGCCTGGGTGGACGTCGCGTACCTGTGGACCGGCGGCGGTCCGCGCGCCGTGGTGGGCGACGGCCCGCTCAACATCCGCAGCGGGCCCGGCACCTCGTACGCGATCCGTGGCCTCGCCGCGCGGTTCGCCAACGTGCCGGTCCAGTGCTACGTCACCGGCCAGTCGGTCGCCGGCCCGTACCGCACCACCACCAGGTGGAACCGCCTGGCCACCGGGCAGTACGTCAGCCACGCGTACGTCGCCACCGTCTACGGCGGTACCGTACCGGTCTGCTGAGACGACCTCGCTTCGGCGGGCGCCGCGTCAGGGGCGCTCGTCGGGGCGGGCGGGACGCACCATGTCCTGGTAACGCGGGTGGCTGGCCCCGTAGACGGCGTAGTTGAGCCGGGCGTGCGACAGGCTCAGGTCGCCGTTGGCGCCGCCCCGCACCGCGTCCGCGTCGGCGTCGCTCTGGCCGTCGTCCGTCCAGAAGCAGACCGGGCAGGTCCCGCCGCCGGTCCGGGAGGCACAACAGGGACAGCCCACGGGAACTACGTGTTCACCCACCGGTTCACCCACCGGGGCAGCATTCCACAGTCGAATGTCACCCGGCCACCCGCAGGAGGTCACCCGGGCGTACGCCGAGGACGTCCACGGCCCGACCGCCGTTGACCGCAACCGCCACCAGGTCGGCCGAGTCCACGTACACCACCAGGGCCTGCTGCGGCGCGTCGCCGAACGTCCGTCCGTGTACCGCCGCGTGGGACGGCGTCGGCCCGGGCGGGCCGACCCGGACGGTGGCCGCGAGCGCGCCGAGCACCTCGCCGGGCGCGGCGAGCTGCACGTTGCCGAAGTGGTCGACGGTCAGCACCTCGGCGGTGAAGCCGTCGGCGTCACGGATCATGACCGGTGCTGGCAGCCGGACCAGTTCGCCCGGGTCTACGGCTGGACCGGCTTCGGCGAGTGACGCCCCGAGCGCCAGGCGTGCCGCCACCGGGGCGAAGACGTCCCGGCCGTGGAACGTGCCGGACACCCGGGCCGCCAGCCATCGTGGCGCGGTCAGCTCCACGGCGGCGCTGACCCCGCCGAGCGCGGTGGCCGCGTCGAGCAGCAACCCGTTGTCCGGGCCGACCAGCAGCCCTCCCGGGGTGGCCAGCGCGATGCCCCGTCGGGCGGTGCCGACCCCCGGATCGACCACGGCCACGTGCACGCCCACCGGCAGGTACGGCACGGTCTGCGCCAGCACGGCGGCACCGCGCCGGACGTCCGCCGGCGGCACCAGGTGCGTCACGTCGATGACCCGGGCGGCGGGAGCGATCCGGGCGATCACCCCGTGGCAGGCGGCCACGAAGCCGTCGTCGAGGCCGTAGTCGGTGGTCAACGAGATCCACGGTGTGCCGGACACCCCCGCAGGCTAGCGCCCCCGCCCCCCGCGCGTCCCGCGCCCAACGCCCCCCGCGCGTCCCGCGGGTGGTGGTCGGATCGGGCCGTATCGGTGCGGGCGACTGGCAACCCGGCTGACCCTGCTGGCAGATAGCGGACAGCGTGCTGGCCGACCGGCCCCTCCCGCCACCCAGCGTGGTTGGGCAGACTTCGCCTGTGACACTTCGGAGCCTGCCCGCCGTCGGGGTCCTGCTGGTCGCCGCTGCCGTCGTCGCCGGCTGCGGCCGTGGTGACGATCCCGCGCCGTCGAGTGCCGTCCCCGGTGTTACGTCCTCGACCGTCCAGGCCACGGATCTGCCGAGCGTGCCGAGCACCTCGGCGGGCCCGTCCCGCACCGACGGCGCTGCACCGCCGCCACCACGGTCCGTCGCGCCGTCCACCGTGCCGTCGGCGCCACCGCAGGGACCGGTCGAACGCCGGCCGGCCAGTCCGCCGCCGGTGGTACTGCCCCAGCGCCCGGCGGGCGCTCCCAGCGCCCGGCAGGTCATCGACGCGTTCCAGGCCGCCGGTCTGCGGGTCACGCACCCGAAGGACCGCTCGGTCGACTGTGGTCCGGACGGTCTCGGGCTGGGCTGCTCCGAGATCGTCACCACGGACGGCGTCACCGTCTTCGTGTTCCCCGACGAGACCAGCGCCGGCGACATCGCCGAGACGTGGGGCGGCCAGTCGTACCGGCGTGGGGCAGTGGTGCTCAACTACCTCGAGGCGAAGACCCCGGCAGCCGACCGCGTGCGCTACGAGAAGGTTCTCAACGGCCTCCGCTGAGGCTGCTCCCGCTGCCTCGCGGCCGCGTTGTCCATCAGGTGGCGGCCGGGGCACAACCTTTGGCTGTGATGCCTGTGAGTCATCAAGATGACTCACAGGCATCAACGTCGCAGAGGTGGTCGACGGTGCCTGGCACGGGAGAGCTACCAGATCGCGTGTGGATACCGCGCGAGAGCGGATCGGCCCCACCAGTGGTCGTCACGCAGGACAGCCCGCGACACCTTCGGAGGCCGGACGCGCGGTCGGCCAGGCGCGCAGGCAGGGGCTGAGCCACGCGTGCGCAGGCGGACGCTTCCACGGGTTGAGCGACCGGCAGACGTAGGCCGCGCGGGTCGGGTCAACCGCGTAGGCGTAGGCCGCGCGGGGTGGCCCGGAAGCCGGCGGCGGTCAGCGCGTCACGCAGTGGCGACGAGTGCACCGCCTCGCCGTCGGCCCGTTCGACCGACATCGCGCCCAACGCTCCGGAGTGGACGGCGTCGGCCAGCGCCTTACCGGCCGCCGCGAGCGTCTCGGTGTCGTCGGTGAAGGAGAGCAGGGTCCGGCCACCGCGTTCCACGTACAGCACGAGGTCGCCGCCGACCTGCACCACCAGGGCACCGGCCTTACGGCCCGCCCGGTGCCCGGTCGCGGCGGTGGCCCCGTCGCCGGAGTCGACGACGCGGTCCGGCCAGGGGAGTGCCGCACCGTACGGGTTGGCCGGATCGGTGGCCGCCAGGACGGTGGCCGGCCCGCCCCGACCCCGGGCGCCGTCGGCGGGCTCCGCCAGGGCGCGTAGCCGGTCCACCGCGCCGGGAACCGCGAACTGGGCCGCGCCGAGACCTTCGACGAAGTAACCCCGGCGGGCCGCGCCACGCTCCTCCAGCGCCGACAGCACCGGGTAGACCGCCGAGAACCCACCGACGACCTGCTCGGCCATGACCGCGCCCCGGGTGACGACCCCGTGCCGTTCCAGCAGGACGTCGGCGAGGGCGGCGGCCCGCCTGGTCGGGTCGAGATCCCGATCCGGAAGCCGCGACCAGCGGCCGGCGACGGTCGGTGGGCCGCTGCGGGTGGGCAGCGCCACCCGGCCGGGCCGCCGGTAGCGGGTGCGCGGCGCGGACGGGCGCGACCGGTGCGCTCCACCCGCGCCGAGCACCGCCCGCAGCGGGGCGAGGGTGTCGTTGGTGAGGTGCCCGGCCCAGACCAGATCCCAGATGACACCGGTCAGCGCGGCATCGTCGGTGGCGCCGACCCGGTCGGCGAGCGCGCGGAAGAACAGCGCCTGCCCGTCGCCGAGGGCGTCGAGCACCGCGTCGTGCAGCGGGGTACGCGTCAACGCCTCATCAGGCGGCGGAAGCAGCAGCGGCGCGGCGTCCGCGTACGCCAGGGTGACCCAGCCGTCGCCTCCGGAGATCGCCCCGGAACCGGCCCAGAGCACCTCCCCGCTGGCACACAGCTCGTCGAGCTGGGCGGGGGAGTAGTCGGCGACCCGGCCGGGCAACACCAGCCGTTCCAGCGCGGACGCGGGCACGGCAGCGCCCTGCAACTGCTCCACCGTGGCGGCGAGCGCCTCCACACCCCGGGCGGACGAGCCGACCTGCTGCCAGCGGGGCAGGAACGTGGCGAGGGCCCGCGGTGGCACCGGCTCGATCTCCCGGCGCAGCGCCGCGAGCGAGCGGCGGCGCAGCATCCGCAACACCTCGGCGTCGCACCACTGCGCGCCGGCCGTGTCGGGCGTGAACTCGCCGGAGACGACGCGGCCGGTGGCGGCCAGGCTGCGCAGCGTCTGCTCGACCACGAAGACGCCGAGCCCGAAGCGAGCCGCGCAGGTCGCGGCGGCGAACGGGCCGTGGGTGCGGGCGTACCGGGCCACCAGGTCGCCCAGCGGGTCGGCCACCGGCGCGAGGTACGCCTCGGCCACCCCGACGGGCAGCGCCACGCCGAGCGCGTCGCGCAGTCGGGCGGCGTCCTCGATGCCGACCCAGCGCTGCTCGCCGGCGATCCGTACCCGCAGCACCCGGCGGGCGGCCTCCAGCTCGCTCAGCCAGCCCTCCGGCACGCCCCGCTCGGTCAGCTCGACGTCGCTGAGGTCGCCCAGCACCCGCAGCAGCTCGACCACGTCCTCCGCGTCGCGCGGGCGGCGCTGCTCGGTCAGCCAGCGCAGTTGCCGGTCGGTCTCGGCGAGCACCTCCGGATCCAGCAGCTCGCGCAGGTCGACCCGGCCGAGCAGCTCACCGAGGAGCGTGGAGTCCAGGGCCAGGGCGGCGGCCCGGCGCTCGGCGAGCGGGGCATCGCCCTCGTAGAGGAACGCGCCCACGTAGCCGAAGAGCAGCGACCGGGCGAACGGCGACGGCGCGCTGGTCTCCACCTCGACGAGGCGGACCTTGCGGGCCGCGAGGTCGCGCATCAGCTCGGCCAGCGCCGGTTGGTCGAAGACGTCCTGCAGGCACTCCCGGGCCGCCTCCAGGGTGACCGGGAAGTCGGCGTACTCGCGGGCGACGTCGAGCAGTTGCGCGGCGCGTTGCCGCTGCTGCCACAGCGGCTGGCGGCGGCGCGGGTCGCGGCGGGGCAGCAGCAGCGACCGGGCGGCGCACTCCCGGAAGCGGGCGGCGAAGAGCGCCGAGGTGCCGACCGACTCCTGCACGAGCTGGGCGATCTCGTCGGGTTCGAAGACGACCACGTCGGCGCCGGGTGGCTCATCGGCGGTGTCCGGGAGGCGTACCACGATTCCGTCGTCGGAGGGCATGACCTGGGCGTCCACCCCGTACCGCTCGGCCAGCCGGCGACCCACGGCGAGAGCCCAGGGCCCGTTGACCCGCGCGCCGAGGACGCTGTGCACGGCGAGTCGCCAGTCGCCCAGCTCGTCACGGAAGCGCTCGACGACGACGGTCCGGTCGTCGGGCAGGGAGCGGGTGGCCGTCCGCTGGTCGCGCAGGTAGGCCATCAGGTTGGTGGCGGCCCAGTCGTCCAGGCCGCCCTCGCGCAGCGTGGCCAGCGCCGCCTCGTCGCTCTGGCGCAGCAGGGCGCGGACCCGCGCGCCGATGGCCCGGCCCAGCTCCACCGGGCGGCCGAGCTGGTCGCCCTTCCAGAACGGCATCCGCGCGGCCTGACCCGGCGCGGGGGAGACCAACACCCGGTCGGGGGTGATCTCCTCGATGCGCCACGAGGACGAGCCGAGCAGGAAGACGTCGCCGACGCGCGACTCGTAGACCATCTCCTCGTCCAGCTCGCCGACCCGGGCGGCCCGCTCCGCACCGGCCAGGAAGACCCCGAACAGCCCTCGGTCCGGGATCGTGCCGCCGCTGGTCACCGCCAACCGTTGCGCGCCGGGACGGCCGGTGAGCTGGTCGCTGGCCCGATCCCAGACCAGTCGGGGACGCAACTCGGCGAACGCCGTGGACGGGTAGCGGCCGGAGAGCATGTCCAGCACGGCGTGCAGGGCCGAATCGGGAAGCTCCGCGAAGGGCGCCGCCCGCCGGACCAGCACCGCCAGGTCGCCGACCTGCCACGGCTCCAGGGCCACCATCGCGACGATCTGCTGGGCCAGGACGTCCAGCGGGTTACGCGGGTAGTGCAACTCCTCGATCGCGCCGTCGGTCATCCGCTCGGCGACAACCGCGCAGGACAGCAGGTCGCCCCGGTGCTTGGGGAAGACCACGCCCCGGGAGACCGCGCCCACCTGGTGCCCGGCCCGCCCGACGCGTTGCAGGCCGGCGGCGACGCTCGGCGGGGCCTCGATCTGCACCACGAGGTCGACCGCGCCCATGTCGATGCCCAGCTCCAGGCTGGAGGTCGCCACCACCGCCGGGAGCTGGCCGGACTTGAGCGCCTCCTCGATGTGCTTGCGCTCCTCCCGCGAGACGCTGCCGTGGTGCGCGCGGGCGATCACCGGCGCTGCCCCGGCCGCCGCGCCGGACTGGGCCATCACCTCGGCCGGCGCGCGACTGCTGCCCGGGCCGGCGGGGCCACCCCACCGCTGCGCGCCGCTCGCCGGGCCGTCGTCGGCCGCCGGCTTATCGCCCGACGACGACCCCGGGGGTACGACGATCGCGCCCTCGCCCGACGCGGAGGCGATCGCGGCGGTGGCCACCTCCTCGGCGGCCAGCTCGTTGAGCCGTGCGCACAGGCGCTCGGCGCTGCGGCGGGAGTTGGTGAAGACGATGGTGGAGCGGTGCTGCCCGATCAGCGAGAAGACCCGCTCCTCGACGGCCGGCCAGATCGAGGCGCGGCGTGGCCCAGGCCCGCCGAGGGAGTCCTCGGGAGGCTGCTCCTGCTCGTCGAGGCGGGTCATGTCCTCCACCGGCACCTGCACGCTGACCTCGATCGTCTTCGCCGTGCGCGGCTGCACGACGTCGACCGGCCGGGCGCCGCCGAGGAACCGAGCGCAGGCGTCGATCGGCCGGACGGTGGCGGAGAGGCCGATCCGTTGTGCCGGCGTGGGCAGCAGCTCGTCGAGGCGTTCCAGGGAGAGGGCGAGGTGGGCCCCGCGCTTGCTGCCGGCCACCGCGTGGACCTCGTCGACGATCACCGTCTGGACGCCGCGCAGCGAATCCCGAGCGGCCGAGGTGAGCAGCAGGAACAGTGACTCGGGTGTGGTGATGAGGATGTCGGGTGGGGTGCGGGCGAAGGCCCGTCGCTCGTCGGCCGGCGTGTCACCGGTGCGCATCCCGACGGTGATGTCGGGTGGTGGGACGCCGAGCCGGGTGGCCGCCTGCCGGATGCCGGCCAGCGGCGCGCGTAGGTTGCGTTCGACGTCGACGGCGAGGGCCTTGAGCGGGCTGACGTAGAGCACGCGGCACCGCTGGCGAGCCTCGGTCGGCGCGGGCTCGCGGGCCAGCCGGTCCAGCGACCAGAGGAAGGCCGCGAGCGTCTTGCCGGAGCCGGTGGGCGCCACGACCAGGGCGTTACGGCCGGCCGAGACCGACTTCCAGGCGCCGGTCTGGGCGGCGGTGGGCGCGGCGAAGGCGGCGTCGAACCAGGCGCGAGTGGCGGGACCGAACCCGTCCAACACCTCGCCCTTGCCCGTGTCTGCCCCGCTCACCGGTCCATCGTGCCCCGTCGGTACGACAACAACGAACGACCCACGGCGGATCGTGCCGCGCTGTGTGGAAATTGCGCGTGATGCACCTTTAATACGTTAAGTCTCACTTAACTGCTTGCTTGTAAGGAGCAACATAAAGTAACTTCACCCGCAACGCGAATCGGGTGGGAGGGATCGGATGACCGGCGAGCCGCGACACGTCGAGCCCGGCACCGATGTGCTGATCCGCAAGGTCGACAGTCACCTCGCCACGCTCCGCGGCGGTCTGCACGGGCCCGAGCTGGAGCTCGCCGAGCGTCTCGCCGGCTGCCTGCGGGAGCTGGTCGTCTCCACCGCCCAGGCCAGCGCCGCCGACCGGGGGCAGGTCCGCGTCGCGGTGCACTACTTCGTGCTGCGCCGGGAGAGCCGGGGCCGCCTGCTCTCGATGCGGTCCCTCGCCGTCGCGGAGCGGGTCGTCGCCAAGGTCGCCCGCCAACTCGGTCGCGTCGACCTGCTGGCCGACCTGCGCCGAGGTCACCAGGATCTCGACGACGCGCTGCCGGTCGGCGACGCTCTGCTGCGCTGACCGCCGCCGCTGGCGCTCGCCGTTGATCGCACATTGAGCCCTATGGCGGGGCAATTCCGGTAAAACCGCCCGAGGCTCGGGGATCTGGCGTCTGATCGCTGAAGACACCACCGCTGTACGGGTGTCGGCCACCTCGATCGGGAGCGCGAGTGCTGGTACTGCTCATCCTCCACCTCGTGGCGGCCCTCGTCGCGCCGCTTCTCGTCCGGTGGTGGGGTCCGCGCGCGTGCTATCCGCTGGCGCTCGCGCCGGCCGCCGCGTTCGGCTGGGCGCTGGCCCGTACCCCGGCCGTCGCGCACGGCGGCGCGGTCGTCGAGACGTACCCGTGGATCGGGCAGTTGGGCCTCGACATCGCGCTGCGCGTCACCACGCTGTCGTGGCTCATGACCCTGCTGGTCGGCGGCGTCGGCGCGCTCGTGCTGGTCTACAGCGCCCGGTACTTCGACGCCGGCTCCCCCGGGATGGCCCAGGTCGCCGCCGTCCTGGTGGCCTTCGCCGGCGCGATGCTCGTCCTGGTGTTCGCCGACGATCTGCTGCTGCTCTACGTCGGCTGGGAGTTGACCACGATCTTCTCGTACCTGCTGATCGGGCACAGCACCGAACGCCGGGCCAGCCGCTGGGCGGCGGCGCAGGCGCTGACCGTCACCACGCTGGGCGGGCTCGCCATGCTGGTCGGGTTCATCCTGCTGGGCGAGCACGCCGGGAGTTACCGCTGGTCCGAGATCGCCGCCCACCCGCTGCCCGGAGGTGGCTACCTCGTCACGGCGGTGCTGCTGATCCTGGCCGGGGCGCTGTCCAAGTCGGCGGTGCTCCCGTTCAGCTCCTGGCTGCCGGTCGCGATGGCGGCGCCCACCCCGGTCAGCGCGTACCTGCACGCGGCGGCCATGGTCAAGGCCGGCGTCTACCTGGTCGGGCTGCTCGCGCCGGTGCTCGCCACGGTGGGTCCGTGGCGACCGCTGGTCCTCATCGCCGGGGTGGCGACCATGCTCGTCGCCGGTTGGGCGGCGCTGCGACAGAACGACCTCAAGCTGCTGCTCGCGTACGGAACGGTCAGCCAGTTGGGCCTGCTGGTCGCGGTGACCGGCTCGGGTACACCGGACGCCGCGCTGGCCGGCACGGCGATGCTGCTGGCGCACGCCCTGTTCAAGGCGGCGCTGTTCCTGGTCGTCGGCGTCATCGACCACGGCGCCGGGACCCGTGACCTGCGCGAGTTGTCCGGGCTGCGCCGCTGGTCCCGCCCGTTGTTCGGGGTCGCGGTGCTGGCGGCGGCGTCGATGGCGGGCGTACCGCCGCTCGTCGGGTTCGTCGCCAAGGAGGCGGTGTTCGCGGCGTTCACCAGCGATCCGGTGGTCCTCGCCGGGCTGGTCGCCGGAACGGTGCTCACCGTCGCGTACAGCGCCCGCTTCCTCTGGGGCGCGTTCGCCGACCGGCCGGGCGTCGAACCGGTACCACCCGGGCCGGTCGCCGCGTCGATGCTGCTCCCACCGGCGGTGCTCGCCGTCGTCGGGCTGCTCGCCGGTCCCGCCGCCGGCGTGCTGGACGGTCTGCTCAGTCCGTACGCCGAGCTGCTGGGGACCCTCGACGCGCACCTGACGCTCTGGCCCGGACCCACCGCGGCGCTCGGTCTGTCCGTGTTGGCGCTTGCCGGCGGCATCCTGCTCTTCGCGCTGCGCGGGCCGCTCGCCCCCGCGCTGGCCCGGCTCCGGTCGCCGGTCGGCGGCAATCAGGGGTACGAGTGGGTCGTGGGCCGGTTCGACCGGTTCGCCATCGGGGTCACCGGCGCGACCCAGCGCGGCTCGCTACCGCAGTACCTCGGCATCATTCTCGTCACCCTCGTGCTGCTGCCCGGTGGGGCGATGCTCGCCGCCGCCCCCTGGCGGGCCCGGCTCCCGCTCTGGGACAACCCGCTGCAACCGGTGGTCGTGGTGGTCATCGCGGTGGCCGCGCTGCTCGCGGTCGGCGCTCGTCGGCGGTTGACCGCGATGCTGCTGGTCGGCGTCACCGGCTACGGCACGGCCATGCTGTTCATCCTGCACGGCGCACCTGATCTGGCGCTCACCCAGTTCCTGGTGGAGACCGCGACCATCGCGGTCTTCGTGCTGGTGCTGCGCCGCCTGCCGCAGCGGTTCTCGGCCCGACCGCTGCGCCGCAGCAGATGGACGCGTCGGGCGATCGGCGTGGCGATGGGCGTGGTGGCGGGCGGGCTCGCGCTCGTCGCGGCCGGCGCCCGCCGCGCGCCGGACATCTCCACCGTCTTCCCGGCCCTCGCGGTGGGCGAGGGGTACGGCCGCAACGTGGTCAACGTGACCCTCGTCGACATCCGAGCCTGGGACACCATGGGCGAGGTGTCGGTGCTGGTGGTGGCCGCGACCGGGGTGGCCAGCCTGATCTTCGAGCGGTCCCGTACCGGGCCGAGGCCGCGCCGGCCGGAGTCCGCCGAAGGGGCCGCCCCGCCGCACCGGCCCGTCTGGTTACGGGGTGGCCCGACCCTTTACGACGAGCAGCGCTCGCTCGTCCTTGAGGTGGTCACCCGACTGATCTTCCACACGGTGGTGCTGTTCTCGCTCTTCCTGCTCTTCTCCGGGCACAACGCGCCGGGCGGCGGATTCTCGGGCGGCCTGGTGGCCGGGCTCGCGCTGGTCGTCCGCTACCTGGCCGGCGGCAGGTACGAGCTGACCGACGCCGCCCCGGTGGGCGCCGGCCTGATCCTCGGCGCGGGGCTGGCCCTGGCGGTGGGTACGGGCGCGGTGGCGCTGCTGGCCGGCGGATCGGTGCTGCAGAGCGCGAAGCTCGACGTGTCCCTACCGCTGGTCGGCGACGTCCACCTGGTCACGTCGCTCTTCTTCGACATCGGCGTGTACCTGATCGTGATCGGGTTGCTGCTGGACATCCTGCGCAGTCTCGGCGCGGAGGTGGACCGGCACATCGAGGCCACCGGTACGGAGAGCGGCGGCCTAGCCATCGACAAGGGCGGACGGCCGTGACGGCGGGTGGCGCCGGGCCGACGCTGGTGCTGGTGCTCGCCGTCGCGGCGCTCGTCGGGTGCGGGGTGGTCCTGCTGCTGGAGCGCAGCCTCACCCGGATCCTGCTCGGCGTCATCCTGCTCGGCAACGGCGTCAACCTGCTGATCCTGCTGGGTGGCCGATCGGGTGGCGCTCCCGTCGTGGGCACCGGCCCGGTGGACCGGATGAGTGACCCACTGGCGCAGGCGATGGTGCTGACCGCCATCGTGATCACGTTCGGGTTCACCGCGTTCCTGCTCGCCGTGGCGTACCGGAGCTGGTATCTCACCGGCGACGACGAGGTGCCCGACGACCTGGAGGACCGCCAGATCATCCGTCGCGCGGAGGACCACGGGGTGGGCGCGGTCGACCGTGGCGGGGAGGGTCCGAACGGCGATCCGGAGCAGGTCGACCCGGAGCCGGCCCGCCGCCGACTCCGACGTGGCCAGCAGGACGACGCGTCGTGAGCCGGCTCCTGCCCCTGCCGGTGGTGGTGCCGCTGCTCGGCGCGGCGCTGACCCTGTTGCTGGCCGACCGGCCCCGGGTGCAGCGTACGGTCAGCGTGCTCTGCCTGGCGGTGACGTTCACCGTTGCGCTGGTGCTGCTGGTGCAGGCGTACCGGCACGGGCCGGTGGTGCTCGCGGTCGGTGGGTGGCCGCCGCCGGTCGGCATCGTGCTGGTGGCCGACCAGTTGGCCGCGCTGATGCTGGTGGTGTCCTCGGCGGTGACCCTGTGCGTGCTGGTGTACTCGATCGGGCAGGGCCGCAGCGAGACCAGCGAGAGCGCGCCGGTGGTGATCTTCCACCCGACGTACCTGGTGCTCACCGCGGGCGTCACCAACGCGTTCCTGGCGGGTGACCTGTTCAACCTGTTCGTCGGCTTCGAGATCCTGTTGGCGGCCAGCTTCGTGCTGATCACGCTGGGCGGCACCGAGACGCGCATCCGCACCGGCTCGACGTACGTGGTGGTCAGCGTTCTCTCCTCGATGATCTTCCTGACCGGCGTGGGGCTGGTGTACGCGGCCACCGGCACGCTCAACATGGCGCAGCTCGCCCAGCGTCTCGACGACCTGCCGGACAACGTCCGGGTGACCCTGCAACTGATGCTGCTGCTCGCGTTCGCGATCAAGGCCGCGGTCTTTCCGCTGTCGGCCTGGCTGCCGGACAGCTATCCCACCGCTCCGGCCCCGGTGACCGCCGTGTTCGCGGGGCTGCTCACCAAGGTGGGCGTGTACGCGATCATCCGTACCGAGACGTTGCTCTTCCCGGGTGGCCAGGTCGACGACCTGCTCATGGTCGTCGCCGGGTTGACCATGGTGGTCGGCATCCTCGGCGCCGTGGCGCAGTCGGACATGAAGCGGCTCTTCTCGTTCACCCTGGTCAGCCACATCGGCTACATGATCTTCGGGGTGGCGTTGAGCACCGCGGCCGGGCTCGCCGGGGCGATCTTCTACGTGGTGCACCACATCACCATCCAGACGACCCTGTTCCTGGTCGCCGGGTTGGTCGAAGAGCGCGCCGGCAGCACCGACCTGCGTCGTCTCGGCGGACTGGCCCGGGTGGCGCCCCTGCTGGGCGTCCTCTTCTTCGTCCCGGCGATGAATCTCGCCGGGGTGCCCCCGTTCTCCGGGTTCCTCGGCAAGCTCGGGCTGCTCCAGGCCGGGGTGGCGGCCGGCGGCGCGCTGCCCGCGACGTTGGTGGCGGCCGGGACGCTCACCAGTCTGCTCACCCTGTACGTCGCCTCCCGGGTGTGGAACATCGCGTTCTGGCGGGCGCCCCGGATCGCCACCGACGAACCCGTCGTCCGGCTGCCCGCCCTGACGGTCGGCGCGACCGTCGCCCTGGTCGCCCTGGGGGTGTCGCTGACCGTGCTGGCCGGCCCCCTGTTCGACGTCACCGCCGACGCGGCCACCGACCTGCTCTCGCGTACGCCGTACGTGCGCGCTGTTCTGCCCGGCGGCGTGCCGTGACGGGCCGACGCGGCGCACCCCCGACGGACGCCGCTAGGGAAGGTCGGCTCGGGCGTTGGCGGGACCAGACGCTGGCGCTGAGCTGGCTGGTGCTCGTCTGGAACCTGCTCTGGGGCGAGATCAACCTGGCAAACATCATCGGTGGCCTGCTGGTGGGAGGCTCGGTCCTGCTGTTCTTCCCGCTGCCGGCGGTCACCTTCGGCGGGCGGCTGCGCCCGGGGGCGCTGCTGGCGTTCGCCGGTCGGTTCGTCGTCGAACTGGTCAGCGCGAGCCTGCACATCGCCCGGATCGCCGTGCAACCCGGTTACCGGCCCCGTGGCGCGATCATCGCCGTCCGGTTGCGGGTGCGTACGGATCTGATCCTGGCGCTCACCGCCGAGGCGGTCTCGCTGGTGCCCGGCACGCTGGTCCTCAAGGTGGACCGTGAGCCGGGGGTGCTCTACCTGCACGTGCTGGACACCCACGGCCCGGCCGACCTGGCGCTCGCCCGGGACCGCACCCTCGACGTCGAACGACGCATCGTCCGGGCGGTGGGCAGCGCGGACGAACTGCGCCGCGTGGAGCCCGGTCCCGCCGAGAAGGGATTCGCCTAATGATCACGTTCCTGGCCGTCGTCCTCACCGTCCTGCTGTCGGTGACCGCGCTGCTCGTGCTGATCCGGCTCTACCGGGGGCCCTCGCTGTTGGACCGGGTGATCGCGGCGGACATGCTGCTCGCCACCATGGTCGGCGCGGTGGGCGCGGAGGCGGCGGTCAACCGGCACGCCACCACGCTGCCGGTGCTGGTGGTGCTGTCCCTGCTCGGCTTCGTGGGCTCGGTCTCGCTGGTCCGCTTCGCCGTCCGGGAGCGTTCCTGATGCCGGGCGTGCTCGCGACGATCGCCGACTGGCTCGGGGCCGTCTGCCTGGTCGCCGGCGCGCTGCTCGCGCTGTGCGCCGGCATCGGTGTGCTGCGCTTCCCGGACGCCCTGTCCCGGATGCACGCGGCCACCAAGCCCCAGGTGCTCGGCGTGCTCCTGCTGCTGCTCGGGATCGCGCTGCGGCTGCGGTCCCGGGCCGACCTCGGCATGATCCTGCTGGTCGGGGTCTTCCAGTTGGCCACCGCCCCGGTCGCCGCGCAGATGATCGGCCGGGCCGCCTACCGGTCCGGCCGACTCGACCGGGGCCTGCTCGACGCCGACGAGTTGGCCGGGACCGAGTCGACCGGTGGGCGCGGCGAAAGCCGGTCCCGGCCGGGCTGAACAGGACGATCGACTCCTTCGGCCCACCCCCAGCGGAGTCCCAGGCAACGCCGATAAAATGACGGCATGATCGACTCCTCTGCCCAGGAGGGCAGCAGTAGCCAGCCGGGTCGTGCCCGGCGTATCCCCGTCCCGACGGCCCCGGGAGCCCTGAGCGTCCCGTGTTGATCGTCGTCGGTCTTCTTCTCATCATCGTGCTCACCGCCGCCACCGGTTACTTCGTGGCGCAGGAGTTCGGCTACGTCGCCGTCGACCGGGGCAAGCTGCGCCAGCTCGCCGACGACGGCGACCAGGCCGCCGCCCGGGCCCTCGCCGTCACCAGCCGGCTCTCCTTCATGCTCTCCGGCGCGCAACTCGGCATCACCGTCACCGCGCTGCTGGTCGGTTACGTCGCCGAGCCGTACCTCGGTGGTGGCCTCGCCGACCTGCTCGGCGTCGCCGGCGTCAGCGAGTCCGTGAGCCTGCCGCTGTCGGTGGCGCTGGCCCTGGTCATCGCCACCGTCGTGCAGATGGTCCTCGGCGAGCTCGCGCCCAAGAACCTCGCCATCGCCCGGGCCGTACCGCTGGCCCGGGCGCTGAGCCGGTCCACGCTCTTCTACCTGGCCATCGCCGGTCCGGTGATCCGGCTCTTCGACCGGGCGTCGGTCCGGCTGCTGCGCCGGGTCGGTATCGAGCCGATCGAGGAGCTGCCCAGCGGGGCGACCCCCGCCGACCTGGAACAGATCATCGCCGAGTCACGTGAGGAGGGCAGCCTGGACGCTGAGATGTCCACGCTGCTCGACCGGGGGCTCGACTTTCGTGAGCTGACCGCCGGCGAGGCCATGGTTCCCCGGGTCGACGTGCACATCGTCCGGGGGCACGAGCCGGTGAGTCGGGTGGTCGAGCTGCTGGACACCGGCCACTCCCGCTTCCCGGTTCGTGGCGCGGAGGGTGTCGACGACCTGCTCGGCATCGTCGGCATCGCCGACGTGCTCGGCGTACCCCCCGCCGAACGGGCCACCACCCCGGTCAGCGCGGTGGCGGGCCCGCCGCTGCTCGTACCGGAGACCCTGCCCCTGCCCACGGTGCTGGACCGCCTGCGCTCCGGGCACCGGCAGATGGCCTGCGTGGTCGACGAGTACGGCGGTTTCGCCGGCGTGATCACCCTGGAGGACATCGCCGAGGAGCTGGTTGGTCCGATCCGGGACGAGGACGACCCGCCGGAGCGGGCGCCCGCCCGCCAGGACGACGGCTCCTGGGTGGTGCCGGCCCGCTGGCGGATCGACGAGGTCGCCGACAGCACCGGCATCGCGCTGCCCGAGGCCCCGGAGTACGACACGCTCTCCGGGCTGGTCATGCGGGAGCTGGGCCGGGTGCCGGAGGTCGGCGACCGGTTGGAGATCAGTCTGCTGCCCGAGGGCGTCGAGGCCGACGAGGGCGAGGCGGAGCCCCGGGCGCTGGTCGAGGTGCTGGCCGTGGACCGGCACGTCGCCGACTCGGTCCGGCTGCAACTCACCGACCGTGGCGAGCGGCGCGAGGTGTCTGCATGAGCCCCGGCATCGCGTTGATCAGCTCCGGCGTCCTGCTGGGGCTGAACGGGTTCTTCGTGGCCGCCGAGTTCGCCCTGGTGGCCAGCAAGCGGTACCGGCTGGAGCAGGCGGCGGCCACCGGTGGCCGGGCGGCGCGGGCCGCGCTCGACGGCGTCCGCGAGCTGTCGCTGATGCTGGCCGGTGCGCAGCTCGGCATCACCCTGTGCACCCTGGGGCTCGGCGCGCTGGCCGAGCCGGCGATCGAGCACCTGGTCAGCCCGCTGCTGCACGTGGTGGGGCTGCCCGACGCGGCCAGTCACGTCATCGCCCTGGTCTTCGCCCTCGGGTTGGTGACCTTCCTGCACCTGGTGGTGGGGGAGATGGCACCGAAGTCGTGGGCGATCACCGACGCCGAACGGTCGGCGACGCTACTCGCGCTGCCGTTCCGGGCGTTCGCCCGGGTGTCCCGGCCGGTGCTGTCCGCGTTGAACGCGCTGGCCAACGCGATCCTGCGGCTGGTCGGGGTCAACCAGCAGGACCAGCTGGCCCAGGTGCACGGTCCGGACGAGCTGCGGATCCTGCTGGAACAGTCCCGCGAGCACGGGCTGCTCGGCGCCGAGCAGCACCAACTGCTCACCAGCATGCTCGAGTTGCAGGGCACGTCGGTGGCGCAGGTGATGGAGCCGTTCGCCACCATGGTCACGGTCCGGCGCGACGACCCGGCCGAGCGGATCGAGCAGGTCAGCCGGGACAGCGGCCGGTCACGGCTGGCCGTGCTGGACGCGGGCGGCGACGTCTGCGGTCTGGTGCACGTCCGGGAGGCGGTACGGGCGGTCACCACCGGCCGGGCCGCCGTGGCCGGGGAGCTGATGACACCGGCGTTCACCCTGCCGGCGACGTCCTCGGTCACCGAGGCGGTGGCCGCGATGCGCGCCCGGCAGTCGCAGCTCGCGCTGGTCCGCAACGGCGGTGGCCCGGCCCGCCCGATCGGCTTCGTCGCCCTGGAGGACCTGTTGGAGGAGGTCATCGGCGAGTTCGACGACGAGACCGACACGGTGCCGCGCGGTCGGCGACTCCGCTAGGAGAATTCCCGCAAGTTCCGGGTGACCCCCCGCCGGGTCCGCGACAGTTGAGGTGACCTGGCGGGGGGCGCGATGCGGTTGACGGGGGTGTCTCGGGAGTCCGGCTGGACCGGGCTGTCCGTACAGACCACGCTGGGAAACCCGAGCACCCGTCCGGGCCTGCGCCTGCCCGGGCGGGTGACTCTCGCCGCCGGGCCGGACGACGTGCTCGTACGCCACATCCGGCTCGGCCTGGTCACGACGGTCGAGCCGGACGACCCGGCGGCCCCGCGACGCCTCATGCAGTTCTTCCAGCTCCCGATCGCCGGGCGGTTCGTGGTCCCGGCGGGCCGCCGCCGGGCCGTCGACTTCGCGTTGCCGCTGCCGTGGGAGACCCCGGTGACCACCTTCGGTGGGGTGCCGCTGCTCAGTCTGCGGATGGGTCTGCGGACCGAGGTGTCCGTCGACCCGGACCTGGACCAGGGCGCCATGGTGCCGGTCTTCGTGCACCCGGTCCCCACCCAGCAGCACGTGCTGGCGGCGCTGGACACGCTGGGCTTCTCGATCCGCCAGGCCGGGCTGGTGGAGGGCGGCCTGCCCGGGGTGGAGCATGCTCTACCGCTGCACCAGCGCTGGGGCTACTGGGTGGGGCCGCTCTACGCCGGCCCGATCACCGAGCTGGAACTGATCTTCGTGACGAACTCGGCGGGCCTCGAGGTGATCACCTGGGTGGACCGCAAGCTGGCGCTGGCCGGGATTACCCACCAGAGCATCAGCCGGTTCCGGATCTGGCACGCCGACGCCGGGCAGCGGGACTGGGTCGCCACCGTGGACGGCTGGCTGCGCCACGCCATCAACCGCCACGCGGCGGCCGCCGCCCACGCCGACTGGTCCGCGCAGATCGGCCATTCCGCCCACGTCAGCCGCCACCCCGACGCCCCGATCAAACCCGGCTACGGACTGGGCGGCACAGCCGGAGGAGCCGGGGTCGGCGGCGGCGGAGGAGGCGACGGCACCTGACCCCCCGCGCCGATCTTGCACTTACTGTCGCCGTAGAGCGGTGCGAAAGGCGCAAAAAGACAGCACAAAGTGCAAGATCGCGGAGAGCGGTGGGGTCGGGTGGGCGACGAGCGGTGGGGTCGGGGTCAGCCGGCGCTGGCGGTGGCTAGTTTGAGGCTGAAGGCTAGGAAGAGCGTTGCCACCGCCGTGGTGCCGCCCACCGCGAGACGACGGCGGCGGCGGAACTGGGCCGCCAGGAACGTCCCCGCGAAGATCAGCGCGGTCAGGTAGAGCGCGCTGCTGACCTGGGCGATCAGGCCGAGCAGCAGGAACGACAGCGCCGGCCACGCGTACCCGGGGTCGACGAACTGGATGAAGAACGAGATGAAGAAGAGGATCGCCTTCGGGTTCAGCAGGCTGATCACCAGCGCCTTGCGGAACGGGCTGCGCAGCTGCGCCGGCTCCGCGGCGTCGATCAGCCGCGGCGTGGTCGGGTCGTTGCGGTCGCGCCAGCGCCGCCAGGCGCCGCGCAGCATGGTCAGCCCGACATAACCGAGGTACGCCGCGCCGGCGTACTTGATCACCAGGAACAACGGTGGGTACGCCTTGAGCAGCGACGCCACCCCGGCGGCGGAGAGGATCATCAGCACCCCGTCGCCGACGAACACCCCGCCCGCGGCCCGGTAGCCGGCCCCCACGCCCCGCTTGGCGGCGGTGGAGAGCACGAAGAGCGAGTTCGGTCCGGGCAGCAGGATGATGGCCACGGTGCCCAGCACGTACGTCCAGATGTCGGTGATCCCCAGCACGCCCGCCATCATCACGCCACCGACGCCGTACGGCGAAGGCTTTTCCGCAGCGTGGCCTGTGCGTTCGGCCACTCGTCGACGGTCATCGCGTACTGCACCGTGTCCCGCCATGAGCCGTCCGGGCGCTGGCGGTGCATCCGCAGCACCCCCTCCCGGGTCGCGCCGAGCCGTTCGATGGCCGCCTGGGACCGAACGTTGCGGATGTCGGTGTGCCAGGCGACCCGTACCGCGCCCAGCTCGTCGAAGGCCCGGCCGAGCAGCAGCAGCTTGGCCTCGGTGTTGATCCCGGTACGCCACCACGGACGGCCGAGGAAGGTGTGCCCGATCGCCACCGACCGCCGCTCCGGGTCGATCTCGTAGTACGAGGTGCTGCCGACCACCGTCCCGGTCGCCGCGCAGCGCTGCACCCAGGGCACCCGCTCGCCGCGCTGCTGGGCGGCCAGCGCGGCGGCGATCACCTCGGCGGTCCCGGCCGGCTCGGTGGGCCGTGGAACGGTCAGGTGCCGCCAGACGTCGTCGTCGGCGGTGGCGGCGTGCAGGTCGTCGGCGTGCGCCAGGTCCAGCGGTTCCAGCCGGACGTGCTCGCCGCTCAGCGGCGCCGGGTCGTGCCAGGGCGTACGGATCGTCCGCAGGTACGCCGGCAGCGGCGCGGCGACCCCGGCGGCGGGCTGCGGCAGCCCGGCGGTCAGCCGTAGCGGCAGGACGCCGGCCCAGTGCGGCAGGTGCAGGTCGGCCTCGTCCTCGCGGACGCCGCCGGTGCGCGACCGGACGGACACCTCGCGCAGCGGCAGCGCCAGCACGGCGGTCTCGGCCAGTTCGCGCCGGTTCGGCGGGCGACTGTCCGTGCTGCGGCCCGCGCCCACCTTCTCGACGAGCGCGGTGAGCATGGCGCTCTTCTCCGTGGCGTCGGTGACCAGTCGGGCGGTGCCGTGTCCGACCACCGAGCGGTAGTTGGCGCTGTGGTGGAACTGGGAGCGGGCGTACACCAGCCCGTCGAGCAGCGTGACCGCGACGCAGACGGCCAGACCATCGCCCCGGGCGGCGAGCAGGGGGCGACTGCCGGTGGAGCCGTGCAGGTAGAGGGTGTCGCCGACGCGGACGTGCAGGGTGGGCAGTACGCGGGGCTCGCCGTCCACGGTGAAGCCGAGCGCGCAGTGGTACGCCTCGTCGAGGACGGCGTGTGCCGCCTCGCGGTCGTAGCTCATCCGCTCGCGGGAACGGGTGGCGGTGGTCCGGGCGGTGGGTGGGTACATGCGCGCCCCTTTGTTCTAGTACAATCTTTTGTTTGTGTCAGCACGCTATCAGTTCACCGGGACGACGGCCGCCACGATTTTGGCCAGCATCGAATCGGGCATCCGTACCGGCGCTCTGCCACCCGGAGCGGCCCTGCCGCCGGTGCGGGCCCTCGCCGCCGACCTCGCCGTCAGCCCGGCGACCGTCGCCCGCGCCTACCAGGAGCTGCGCCAGCGCGGCGTGCTCACCACCGCCGGCCGGCACGGCACCCGCGTCCGCCCACGGCCACCGGTGGCCGCCCGTCGCTCCGCGTTGCGCCCCGCGCCCCTGCCCGGCGCGCGTGACCTGTCCCGGGGCGAGCCCGACCCCCGGCTGCTGCCCCCGATCGGTCCGCACCTCGCCGCGCTCGCCGCCGACGCCGGCCCACCGATCGGCTACTCGCAGGCCGGAGTGCTCCCGGAGCTGGCCGAGTTCGCCCGCGCCCGGCTGCGCGCCGACGGCGTACCCGCCGACGACCTCACCCTCACCGGTGGCGCGCTGGACGGCATCGAACGCCTCCTCGGCGCCCACCTGCGCCCCGGCGACGCGGTTGCGGTGGAGGACCCCGGCTGGGCCAACCTGCTCGACCTGGTCGCCGCCCTCGGGCTGCGCCCGATCGGCGTACCGGTGGACGACGAGGGGCCGCTCACGGCCGGGGTGGCGGCCGCACTGACCGCTGGCGCGCGGGCGCTGGTGGTCACCAGCCGCGCCCAGAACCCGACCGGCGCGGCCGTCTCCGCCGCCCGCGCCGAGGAACTGCGCGCGCTGCTCGCCGGGCGACGGGACCTACTGCTCATCGAGGACGACCACGCCGCCGAGCTGGCCCGCGTACCCCTGCACCCGCTTGCCGGCACGACCGCGAGCTGGGCCTTCGTGCGGTCGGTGAGCAAACCCTTCGGCCCGGACCTGCGACTGGCGGTGCTGGCCGGCGACGAGACCACCGTGGCCCGGGTGACCGGCCGGACGCGGGTCGGCGCGGGCTGGGTGTCCACCGTGCTGCAACGGCTGGTGCTGGCCCTGTGGCGGGACCCGGCGGTCGACGACCTGGTGGGCCGTGCGGCGCAGAGCTACGAGCTGCGGCGCGCGGGTCTGGTGGCCGCGCTCGCCGAGCAGGGCCTGACCGCCCACGGCCGCAGCGGCATCAACGTCTGGCTGCCGGTGCCGGACGAGACCAGCGTGGTCACCGCGCTACGTGACGCGGGCTGGGTGGTGGCGCCCGGCGCCCTCTACCGGATCGCCGCCCCGCCCGCCGTGCGCGTCACCGTCAGTTCCCTGGCCGTGGCGGACCTGACGCCCCTGGCCGCCGCGCTGGCCCGCGCCATTCGTCCCGATCCACCGTCCGGTTTCGCCACCTGACCCGTGGCGACCGGGTCGGGAGGTTTGCCGGGTCCGTGGTGGGTATGCGCGCCGGTGGAGGTGGCTGACATGGCTTCAGGCGGCAATCGAGGGCTCTGGATCGGGGTCGCGGTCGCGGTCATCGTGATCATCATCGTGCTGATCGCGCTCGCGTCGTGTGGTGGCGGTGGCGGCGGGTACTGACGGGGGACCGTCGGATCTCACCTAAGGCAGATCCGGCAGGGCCGGCCGAAAAGGTATATAACAGTCGGCATGGCCGAGCAGACCGACGCCGCCCCCGGCGCCCAGCGGTTCATCCCTCCCGAGGCCGACACCATCGAGGGGTTGCGGGCGGCCTCGGGCGACTGTCGTGGCTGCGAGCTGTACCGGGACGCCACGCAGACCGTCTTCGGGCGGGGTGACGAGAGCGCCCGCGTGGTGCTCGTGGGCGAGCAGCCCGGCGACATGGAGGACCAGAAGGGCCTGCCCTTCGTCGGTCCCGCCGGTCGGCTGCTGCGCAGGGCCGTCGACGACGCCGGCCTCGACCCGGCCGCGCCGTACCTCACGAACGCTGTGAAGCATTTCCGTTTTGAGGTGCGCGGCAAGCGGCGCATCCACCAGACGCCGGACCGGATCCACATCGCCGCCTGCCGTCCCTGGCTGGTCGCCGAGTTCGCCCGGCTCGACCCGGCGATCGTGGTGGTGCTCGGTGCCACCGCCGCCAAGGCGCTGCTCGGCCCGTCCTTCCGGGTCACGAGGCAGCGCGGCGAACTGCTGCCCTGGCCCGCGGCGGCCCAGCGCCCCGAGGACTTCCAGCGGGTCCCGGTGGACAGCGCCGGCGCGCTGGCCGACGCTCCGCCGACCCGGCTGCTGGCGACCATCCACCCGTCCGCGGTGCTGCGCGCCGACGACCAGGACGCCGCGTACGAGGGGCTGGTCGCCGACCTCACCGTCGCCGCCCGCGCCCTCGCCGGATAGCCGCGCGGCGCCGTCGCGCCCGCTCGCGTCGGGCCGGGCGTCAGCCGGCGGTGTCGGAGTAGACCTCGACGTCGTAGAGCAACTGGACGTTGCGGCGGCCGTTCGTGACGCCGACGAAGACCGGCTCCCCAGCCGGGGTCCGGCCCTGCCGCCACGCCTGTTCCCGGGCCGCCTCCCGCGACTCGTGATGGCTCCTGCCCTCCTGGTGCAGGTGCAGGACGCGCCGAGCGGTGCTCCGGTCGGTGTCGACGTGGACTCGCAGAAGAGGCATGAGGGGACCTCCGTGCGGTGGTCGGTGTACGGATGTTCAGCTAGCTTACCGACGTTAAGTTTCCTGTCCACCGTATTAGGGTGACGGCATGACAGAGCGCCGTTCTCCCTCGTCGGTGTGGCTACGCCCGGAGCCCTCCCGGACGCAGCGCCGGCCACCACTGACGATCGACCGGATCGTGGGCGCGGCGGTCGACCTGCTCGACGAGCGCGGCATCGACGGCCTCACGATGCGCAGCCTCGCCCAGCGCCTCACCGTGACGGCGACCGCCCTGTACTGGCACGTGCGGACCAAGGACGACGTGCTGGACCTGGCGATGGACCAGATCTTCGGCGACGTGCCGATCCCCGACGCGACCGACGACTGGCCGGGGGACGTCCGCGTCCTCGTCCGCGGCTGGCGCTCCGCCATGCTCCGGCATCCCTGGGCGCCGGGCCTGGTCGGGCGTCCGATGCTCGGCCCCAACGTGTTGGCCCGCACCGAGTTCCTCCAGGCGGCGCTGGTACGCGGCGGCTGCCGTGGCCGCCACCTCGCGGTGGCCACGCGAACACTGGCCAACTACGTCATCGGCGCCTCGCTCACCGAGGCCACCTGGCGCAGGAGCGCCGACCCGGACGCGCGGGCCGCCGCCCGCGACCATGTCACCGCCCACGCCGAGGCCTACCCGACTCTCAACGCCTCCGGCCACCTCGACGACTCCCGGTGGGGCGACGACCTGCTGTTCGAGGAGGGCCTGGACGGCATTCTCCGCTCGGTGGCGCGGCACCCACCGTCCTGAGGGTCGCCACGGTATTCAGAAGACCGGATACCTACTGGAAACCGCGTTGCGTGAACGGTGTAACACGCCCTCCACAGACTCACGTGAGTCGATCTTGTAGGGGAGGCGTTCATGAGTGATCAGACGCAGTCGACGGTGAGCCGGCGTGGATTCCTGCGCGCGGTCGGGGTCAGCGGCGGGGCCGGCGCGATGCTCGCCACGATGGGCGCCATGGGTCTCGCGCCCAGCGCCGCCGCGTCGCCGACGCCGGCCTTCCGGGCGCCGGAGCCGTCCGACTTCACGCTGTCCGGGCGGCCGGGCGCCAGCGTCGTGGTGCTGGGCGGCGGCATCGCGGGGCTCACCGCCGCGTACGAGCTGGGCAAGGCGGGTTACCACTGCACGGTCCTGGAGGCGCGGCACCGCGTCGGCGGGCGGAACCTGACCATCCGTGGCGGCGACGTCGAGACCGACCTCGACGGCCACACCCAGCGGGCCGGCTTCTCCGACGGCGTCTACTTCAACGCCGGGCCGGGCCGGATCGCACAGTGGATGGTCACCATGGACTACTGCCGGGAGCTGGGCGTACCCGTCGAGGTCTTCACCAACCAGAACGCCGACGCCTGGATCTACAACGAGTCCGCCGGGATGACCGAGCCGGTCCGCTACCGCACCGCCAAGGCCGACGTCTACGGCTACGTCTCGGAGATGCTCGCGAAGGCCACCGACCAGGGTGCGCTGGACGCGCGACTCACCACCGAGGACCGGGAGCGGCTGCTGTCGTTTCTGCAGAGCTTCGGCGCGATCGGCGGGCGTGCCAGCGACTGGGCGTACACCGGGACCAGCCGACGCGGCTTCTCCACGTACCCCGGCGCGGGTAACGACGTCGGCAGCCTGCTCGGCGCGCCGCCGGCGCTCTCCGACGTCTTCGCCAGCAACGTGGGCCGGTACTTCTCCTTCGAGTTCGGCTACGACCAGGCCATGCTGATGTTCCAGCCGGTCGGCGGGATGGACCAGATCCCCCGCGCCCTCGCCAAGGCCGTCGGCGGGCACCGGATCCGCCTCAACGCCGAGGTGACCGGAGTGACGGACCGGGGCAGCCGGGTCGAGGTGACCTATCGCCAGGGCGGCCGGCTGGCGCAGATCACCGCCGACTACTGCGTGGCCGCGCTGCCACCGCACCTGATGGCCCGGGTGCCGCACAACCTCGGCGTCGACGTGACCGCCGCCCTGGCCGACTTCCCCGTCACCGCCGCCGGCAAGATCGGTCTGGAGTACCGCAGCCGCTGGTGGGAGACCGACCAGCGGATCTACGGCGGCATCACCGAGACCGACCTGGACCTGTCGCACATCTGGTACCCGTCCTACGGCTTCCACGGCAAGCGGGGTCTGGTCGTCGGCTACTACAACACCGGGGCGAACGCCCGGGCCTACAGCGGGCTCACCCCCGAGCTGCGCCAGGAGCGGGCGGTCAGCCAGGGCGTGAAGATCCACGGCGACAAGTACCGCAGCGAGCTGGTCACCTCGTACTCGCACGCCTGGGACCGGACCCGCTACATCGAGGGCGCCTGGACCTCGCCCCGGTACGGCACCGCCGGATACGACCGGCTGCTCCAGCCGGCCGGGCGGGTCTACTTCGCCGGGGACTGGCTCAGTCACGAGGTGGCCTGGCAGCACGGCGCGTTCGTGGCGGCCCGCGCGGCGGTGTCCTCCCTGCACCAGCGGGTGATGACCGGCTGACCGACGGACCCGCGCGAAGATCGGTGCCGCGAAGATCCGCGCAACATCGGGGAAACTGCTGCTTCCCGGCGCGCCGAGACAGCAACTTCCCTGTTGTTGCGTGGATCTTGCGGTCGTGACGGGCGCGGCGGGCCAGGGCGCGGCGGGCCAGCGCGCGGCGGGCCAGCGCGCGGCGGGGCGGGCGCGGGGCGCGGGGCGTCGGGGTCCGGGGTGGGTGCGCGAGGATGGGAACCCCGTCCTCGAGGAGCGCCGATGGCCACCGACCTGACCGAGCCGCGTACCGCCGCCCGACTCGACGTCGCGCCGATTCAGCGGCGCACCATGCGGCTGCTCGTCACCACCCAGATCATCGGTGGCATCGGCGTGACCATCGGCATCTCCGTCGGCGCGCTGCTCGCCGCCCGGGTGGCCGGCACCGCGCTGGCCGGCATCGCGCAGAGTGCCGGGGTGGTCGGCGCGGCGCTGCTCGCCGTCCCGGTCACCCGGATCATGGCCCGGCACGGTCGCCGGCCCGGCCTGGTGCTGGCGTACACGGTGGGCGCCGTCGGTGGCGTCCTCGTGGTGTTGGCGGCGGCCACCCGCTCGGTGCCGCTGCTCCTTCTCGGCATGCTGCTGTTCGGTGGCGGCACCGCCGCCAACCTCCAGGCCCGCTACACCGCCGTGGACCTCGCCGAGCCGGCCCGTCGAGGTCGCCAGCTCTCATTGATCGTCTGGGCCACCACCATCGGCGCGGTGGCCGCGCCGAACTTCGCCGCCCTGGCCGACCGGGTGACCACCGGCTGGGGGCTGCCCGCGCTGGCCGGTCCGTTCGCGTTCAGCGCGGCGGCGTTCGTGCTGGCTGCCGTCGTACTCCTCGGCCTGTTGCGGCCCGACCCGCTGCTCACCGCGCGGCGACTCGCGGCGGCCGACGCCGCATCCGTGCCCGACGGTCCCGGGCCGGTCGCCGCCGTGCCGCCGGGCGGTGCGGCGGCGGCGACCGCCCCCGCCGCCGGGACCGCCGGGTCGCCGACGGGCGGTGGCGGCGGGCCGGCCGCCGCGCCGGTCGGTGCCCGCGCGCCGCGCGGCGCCGGGATGCGGGCGGCCTGGTCGGTGGTACGCGCTCAGCCCGCCGCCCGGCTCGGCATCGCCGCGGTGGCGGTGGGTCACCTGGTGATGGTGGCGGTGATGGCGATGACCCCGGTGCGGCTCGGTGAGTCGCACGCCGACGCCGACGTGCTGCGGCTGGTCGGGATCGTGCTGAGTCTGCACATCGCCGGCATGTATGCGTTCTCCCCGGTCGTCGGCTGGCTCACCGACCGGCTCGGCCGGCGGGCGGTGATCCTGGGCGGGGTCGGACTGCTGCTGGCCGCCTGCGCGGTGGCCGGCACCGCAGGGCACCACACGCCTCGGCTCTCGGTCGGTCTCGTCCTGCTCGGGCTGGGCTGGTCGGGGACGATGGTGGCCGGCTCGACGCTGCTCTCCGAGTCGGTGTCGGCCGATGTGCGGCCGAGCGTCCAGGGATTCTCGGACCTGATCATGGGGTTGGCGGGCGCGGGTGCCGCGGTGCTCAGCGGGTTTGTCATGCAGGTGGCCGGTTATCCCGTGCTCACCCTGCTCGCGGCGGTCGCGACCGTGCCCCTGGTGGCGCTAGCGTTGCGCCCGGTGCCGACCGGGGCGCCGGGTGAGGAGGATTGATCACGTGCGGCTGACCGACTTCTGGGCGCGGTTGGAGGAGGCGTTCGGGCCGGGTTACGCGGCCAGCATCGCCCGGGATCAGGTGCTGTCCCAGCTTGACGGCCGGACCGTCGAGCAGGCGTTGGCGGCGGGGGAGCGGACGAACGTGGTGTGGCGGGCGGTCTGCGCCGCGTATCCCGACCGCGTGCCCGCGCGACTACGCTGAGCAGCCTTTTCGTCGGGTCCGCGTGTCGCTTGTCGAGTCGTACACCTGTTCGGCTATTGTCCACAGCGGGGTGCTCGTCCACAGCTCGCGGCCCGTCGGCTGGTTTTCTGTCGGACCTAGCGCCTAGCGTGTCCGCGTGACGCGAAGCTCAGCAAAGACGCCGGCGAAGGCAGGGGTGGCAACCATGGCAGCAGGGCCTGACCGGGAGAAGGCACTCGACCTTGCTCTCGCTCAGATTGACAAGCAGTTCGGCAAGGGCTCGGTGATGCGGCTGGGAGAGCGGCCGGTCGTCCAGACCGCCGTGATCCCGACCGGTTCCATCGCGCTCGATGTGGCGCTCGGCGTGGGCGGCCTGCCGCGCGGCCGGGTGGTCGAGATCTACGGCCCCGAGTCCAGCGGTAAGACCACGGTGGCCCTGCACTCGGTGGCCAGCGCCCAGCGGGCCGGCGGCATCGCCGCCTTCATCGACGCCGAGCACGCGCTCGACCCGGAGTACGCGAAGGCCCTCGGCGTCGACACCGACGCGATGCTGGTCTCCCAGCCGGACACGGGCGAGCAGGCGCTGGAGATCGCCGACATGCTGATCCGCTCGGGCGCGATCGACATCATCGTGATCGACTCGGTGGCGGCCCTGGTGCCGCGCGCCGAGATCGAGGGCGAGATGGGCGACAGCCACGTGGGTCTGCAGGCCCGGCTGATGAGCCAGGCGCTGCGCAAGATCACCGGTGTGCTCAGCAACACCGGCACCACGGCGATCTTCATCAACCAGCTCCGGGAAAAGATCGGCGTGATGTTCGGCAGCCCGGAGACCACGACCGGTGGTCGGGCGCTGAAGTTCTACGCCTCGGTCCGGCTCGACGTGCGCCGCATCGAGAGCCTCAAGGACGGCACCGACGTGGTCGGTAACCGCACCCGGGTCAAGGTCGTGAAGAACAAGGTGGCCGCGCCGTTCAAGCAGGCCGAGTTCGACATCATGTACGGCAAGGGCATCTCGCGCGAGGGCTCGCTGATCGACGTCGGCGTGGAGCAGGCGATCATCCGCAAGTCCGGCGCGTGGTACACGTACGACGGTGACCAGCTCGGCCAGGGCAAGGAGAAGGCCCGGGAGTTCCTGAAGGAGAACCCGGACGTGGCCGCCGAGATCGAGAAGAAGATCCTGGAGAAGCTCGGCGTCGGGGTCGGCGCGGGCGACGCCGCCGGTGGCCCGGAGCTGCCGCCGGTCGACTTCTGACCGGTCGCTGACCGATGGCAGGACGACGCGCCCGTACGGGGCGGGGCTGGGATGCCAGTCCGCCTCGTACGGGCGATGACGCCGCTCCGCCGCGCCCTCGCCGGGGCGGCCGGCGGGCCGAGTCGCCGGCCGACGAGCAGGCGTCCACACCGCGCGACGAGTCCGAGCTGGCGCGCGAGATCTGCCTGCGCCAACTCGCCGTGCGACCGCGTACCCGCGCCGAGCTGGCCGGGGCGCTGGCCAAGCGGGGCATCTCCGAAGAGGTGTCGGCCGACGTGCTCGACCGGTACGACGAGGTCGGCATCATCGACGACGCCGCGTTCGCGCGAGCCTGGGTGTCGAGTCGACACTCCGGGCGCGGTCTTGCCCGCCGGGCGCTCGCCAACGAGCTGCGCCGCAAGGGCGTGGACGGCGAGGTGGCCACCGAGGCGTTGGGCGAGTTGGACGAGGAGACCGAGGCGGAGACCGCCCGTGCCCTCGTGGAGCGCAAACTGCGTACCGCCCGGGGTGAGCCGGACGCGGTCTTCCGCCGGCTGGTGGGCATGCTGGCCCGCAAGGGTTACCCGCCCGGCGTGGCCATCCGGGCGGTGAAGGACGCGCTCGCCGCGCAGAGCGCCGAGGCGGCCGAGTTCGCCGAGCAGATCGACGCCGACGCCCTGGCCGACGCCGAGGGCGAGCTGGAGCGGGACAACCGCCCGATCGACTGAACGGCACGATCCCGCGCTGACCCAGGGACGGGTGCGACGGGCCGACGTCGGGTCGCGGGTGTCACATTGACGGCCCGTCGGCGGACCTGTGCGGTCGCTGAACAGGCACGACGGTCGAATCGAGGCGTCGGCTCGCCGCCTTTGTCCTGCCGTGTCCGACACGACATCAGCTTTGCGTGACGCTGCAACTTCTCTCCGTTCGGGGGGTTTGATCATGAGTCCTTGACCAGACCGCCCTCGGAGACCTAGCCTCGCCATACAGGCTCACATTGCCCGACCATTGCAGGCTAAGCGCACAACATAGATCTCGTAACAGAACAGCATCACTTTGGCCGGCTCCACGGCCTTTGGCGGCAGTTCCGGACTGGCCGGTCCGGGACGTCGCGACAACTGCACCCGGTCGCCGACGATGCCCGAGGGCACCGCCGGCGGAGAGAGCTATCTACGGCCAGCCGCTCCGGTCGGGCGTCCACAGCCGCAGGAGTGTGCCCTGGGCACAGTCGCTGCGGTCATGACGTTCAGGGGAGGCGGCCATGGCGGGGCGGCGGCACAGGCGCACGGATGGACCTCGCGGGGTTCCGGCATGAACGCCCTCGACGTGGTGCTCCTCGCGGCCGTCCTGATCCTCGCCGTGGTCGTGGTCGCGGCGGTGCTGGTCGGCATCCGGACGCTGCGCCGGATCGGCTCGACATCCGCCCCGGAGGATCCCGCCTTCATCGCCGAGAAGGACCGTCAGGAGCAGTCCCTGGCCGCCCTGCGCGACGCGGCCGACCAGGCGAACAGCACGATCGACGTGGCAAAGTCCGCCGCCTCCGCGGCCCGCGCCGAAGCGGCGGCGGCCAAAGCCGAGGCGAAGGCGGCCCGGGCCGAGGCCCGGCGAGTGCTCGACGACGCCCGCGCCGAGGCGGACACCGTGCTGGAACGGGCGCACAAGCAGGCCGAGGCGGACGCCGAGCAGCTCCGCACGGCCGCGCGCCGCAGCGGCGAGCGGGAGGTCGCGGTGCTCGCCGCCACGACCCGCGAACAGGCCGCCGAGGTGGAGCGGCGGGCGGCCCGGATGGACGAGCGGGAGCGGCTGCACACCGAGGAGGTGGAGCGGTTCGCCGAGCGGGAGCGGCAGCTCACGGCGGCGGGCGCCGCCCTCGCCGCCCGGGAGTCCGCGCTCGCCCAGCGCGAGACCGAGCTGGCCGAGGCCGAGGAGCTGCGCCGCCGGGAGCTGGAGCGGGTGGCCGGCCTCACCGCCGAGTCCGCCCGGCTGGAGCTGATCGAGGCGATCGAGACGTCCGCCAAGCGGGAGGCGGCGCTCCTGGTGCGCGACATCGAGTCCGACGCGCGCAACACCGCCGAGCAGCGGGCCCGGCACATCGTGGTGGACGCGATTCAGCGGGTCGCCAGCGAACAGACCGCCGAGAGTGTGGTGAGCGTCCTGCACCTGCCCGGGGACGAGATGAAGGGCCGCATCATCGGCCGCGAGGGCCGCAACATCCGGGCCTTCGAGTCGGTCACCGGCGTCAACCTGATCATCGACGACACCCCCGAGGCCGTGCTGCTCTCCTGCTTCGACCCGGTGCGCCGCGAGGTCGGCCGGCTCACCCTCGAGAAGCTCGTGCTGGACGGGCGGATCCACCCGCACCGGATCGAGGAGGTCTACGACCTGGCCCGCCAGGAGGTGGAGCAGCTCTGCCTGCGCGCCGCCGAGGACGCCCTGGTCGAGGTGGGTATCACCGAGATCCACCCGGAGCTGGTGACCCTGCTGGGCCGGCTGCGCTACCGCACGTCGTACGGCCAGAACGTGCTCAAGCACCTCGTGGAGACCGCGCACATCGCCGGCATCATGGCCGCCGAGCTGCGGCTGGACGTGCCCACCATCAAGCGGTCGGCGTTCCTGCACGACATCGGCAAGGCGCTCACCCACGAGGTCGAGGGCAGCCACGCCATCATCGGCGCCGACCTGGCCCGCAAGTACGGCGAGCACGAGGACGTGGTGCACGCCATCGAGGCGCACCACAACGAGGTGCCCCCGCAGACCATCGAGGCCGTCCTCACCCAGGCGTCCGACGCCTGCTCCGGTGGTCGGCCGGGCGCGCGCCGGGAGAGCCTCGAGGCGTACGTCAAGCGGCTGGAGCGGATCGAGGAGATCGCGGCCGGCAAGCTCGGCGTGGACAAGGTCTTCGCCATGCAGGCCGGCCGGGAGATCCGGGTGATGGTCAAGCCGGACGACGTCGACGACATCGGGGCGGCCGTGCTGGCCCGTGACGTGGCCAAGCAGATCGAGGAGGAGCTGACCTACCCGGGTCAGATCCGGGTCACCGTGGTCCGCGAGTCCCGGGTCACCGAGATCGCCCGCTGACCCTCCGACACGATCACCACGAATTCAGCAATATCGGGGTGTCCCCTCAATGGGGACACCCCGATATTGGCGAAACTGGGTCGATCACACTCCAGGCGGTCGTCCGGTCAGATCATCGCCGTTGAGTCTCGACCGAAGTCCTGGGACGGCACTATCTTGGCCGCAGTTCGCGGCATGCGGCCCAGCCGCCGCTGCAACCACCACGCGAAGATCGACAGCAGCCCGCAGATCGTGATGTAGACGGCCGCCACGATCAGGTACGTCGGCACGTACGGCAGCCCGAACGGCAACCGGCCGCCGATCTGCTTCCCGGCGAACAGCAGCTCGGGGTACGTGATGATGAAGCCCAGCGCGGTGTCCTTGAGCAGCACGACGAGCTGGCTGACGATCGCCGGGAGCATCGACCGGACGGCCTGCGGCAGCAGGATGAGCCGCAGTACCTGGTTCTTGCGCAAGCCGACCGCGTACGCGCCCTCGGTCTGCCCGTACGGCACCGCGTTGATGCCGGCGCGGAAGATCTCCGCGAGCACCGAGCCGTTGTAGAGCATCAGCCCGATGACCAGCGCCCACAGCTTGTCGATCGACCAGCCGTACTGCAGCGGCACGTAGTAGCCGAAGAAGATCAGGATCAGCAGGGGGATCGCGCGGAACAGCTCCACCACGAACGTCGACGGGGCCCGCAGGACCCACTTGTCGCTGAGGCGGCCGCTGGCGAAGATCGCGCCGAACAGCAGCGCCAGGACCGCGGCGATGCCGGCGGCCTTCAGCGTCGCCCACAGGCCGCCGAGCAGCTCGCGTTGCACCGAGGCGTACTGGAACTGCTCCCACTTGCGAGCCTCGAACTGCCCGGTGTCGGCGAACTTGTAGCCGATGTAGGCGAGCAGGGCGATGATGCCGGCGGTGGAGACGACGCCCAGGATCGCGTTGCGCCGCTTGGCGCGGGGACCGGGCAGGTCGTAGAGGATCGACGCCTGGCTCAACTCAACCACCCTCCGTTCGCGACTGCGGGGCTCGCAAGCTCACTCCTCGCGCTCACCGCGCACCTTTCGTTCGCCGTAGCCGGGCTCACCGTGCCACCCGCCACTTGCGTTCGAGGAACCGTTGCAACGCCACCAGCGGCAGGATCAGGATCAGGAAGCCGATGGTGATCCAGAGCAGGACGGCGAACTGCGGCTCGCCCCGCTCGGCCATGTACGCGGGGATCGCGCCCGCTTCCAGCACCGAGAAACCGGCGGCGATGGTGGTGTTCTTCAGCATCGCGATGAACACGCTGACCATCGGCGGGACCATCGCGCGCAGCGCCTGCGGCAGCACGATGAGCGTGAGCACCTGACCGAAGGTCATGCCCAGGGCGCGGGCCGCCTCGGCCTGCCCGGCGGCGACCGTGTTGACGCCGGAGCGGATCACCTCGCAGACGAACGCGGAGGTGTAGACGGTCAGCGCGATGGCGGCGCTGGTGTCGTAGTCGAAGTTGACGTCGAGCTTCGGCACCGCGAACACGAGGAACGCGAAGACCAGCGTCAGCGGGGTGTTGCGCACCAGGTTGACGTACGTGGCGCCGAACGCGCGCAGGGCCGGCACGGGCGAGACCCGCATCGCGCCGAGCAGCGTGCCGAGGACGAGGCTGCCGACCGCGGCGATCAGGAAAAGTTTGACGGTGTTGGTGAACCCGTCGACGAACAGTTGCCCGTTGTCCGTCAGTACGCGGAAGAACTCGCCCATGCCTCGCTCTCAGTCCCTCTCCACGGGCGCCGGACGGGGACGAACCCCGCCCGGCGCCGCTACTCGTGTCGAGCCGGGTCGATCAGTACCGCTCGACCTTCGGCGGGGTGCCGGCCGAGCCGGAGAGTCCGAGCGTGCCGTCGTAGATCTTCTGCCAGGTGCCGTTGGTGAAGGCGGCCTCGATCTGGTCGTTGACGTAGTCGCGCAGCGCCTTGTCATCCTTCGGCAGGCCGATGCCGTACTTCTCGGTGCTGAACGGCTGGCCGACCACCTTGAGTCCGTCCGGGTCCTGCGCCGCGTAGCCCTTGAGGATCGCGTCGTCGGTGGTGACGGCGTCGACCTTCTTGTCCAGCAGCTGCGAGACGCACTCCGAGTAGGTCTTGAACTCGACGATGTTGTTCGCCTCGGTCAGACCCTCGTCGCGGACCCTCTGGATCGGCGTCGAGCCGGTGGCCGAGCAGACCTTCTTGCCCTTGAGGGTGTCCTTGCCGGTGATCGACGACTCGTCCTTGCGGACCAGCAGGTCCTGGCCGGCGACGAAGTACGGGCCGGCGAAGGAGATGTCGTTCTTGCGCTTGTCGGTGATCGAGTAGGTGCCGACGTAGTAGTCGACCTCACCACCCTTGATCGCGGTCTCCCGGTTGGCCGACGCGATCTCCTTGTACTGGATCTTCGCGGGGTCGATGCCGAGCGTGCTCGCGACGTACTGGGCGATCTCGATGTCGAAGCCGCACCGCTTGCCCTGGGCGTCCTTGTAGCCGAGGTTCGGCTGGTCGAACTTGACCCCGACGGAGACCGTGCCGGCCGTCTTGATCTTTTCGAAGGTCGGGCTGCCGGCGACGGCAGCGTCCGACTTCGGGGTGAAGGTCGCGCCGGAGCTCTTGCAGGTGTCTCCCTGGGCGGCGCCGGAGGCGTTGCCACCGGCGCTCGGCGTCGGCTCACCCTCCTTGCCGCAGGCCGCGGCGGAAAGGGCGAGGGAGGCCATCATGGCGACCGCCGCCACGCGCGTCATACGCATACTCTTCTCCTTCTTCGACGGAGCCCGCCCTTGTGCGGCGCGCTCCACTACGGACGCCTAGTGCGTGAGGATCTTGGAGAGGAAGTCCTTGGCCCGCTCGCTGCGCGGGTTCTCGAAGAACTCCGCCGGGGAGGCGTCCTCGACGAGCCGGCCGTCGGCCATGAAGATGACCCGGTTGGCGGCGTGCCGCGCGAAGCCCATCTCGTGGGTGACCACGACCATGGTCATGCCGTCGCGCGCCAGCGAGGTCATCACGTCCAGCACCTCGCCGACCATCTCCGGGTCGAGGGCGCTGGTGGGCTCGTCGAACAGCATCGCCTTGGGCTGCATGGCCAGCGCTCGGGCGATGGCCGCCCGCTGCTGCTGGCCGCCGGAGAGCTGGGCGGGGAACTTGTCCGCCTGGTTGGCGATACCGACCCGGTCGAGCAGGGCCAGACCGCGCTCGCGGGCCACGGCGGGCTTCTCCTTGCGGACCTTGACCGGCCCGAGGGTGACGTTCTCCAGGATGGTCTTGTGGGCGAAGAGGTTGAAGGACTGGAACACCATCCCCACCTCGCTGCGCAGGCGAGCGAGGGGCTTGCCCTCGGCCGGCAGTGGCTGACCGTCGAAGGTGATGGTGCCGGAGTTGATCGGTTCCAGTCTGTTGATGGCGCGGCACAGCGTCGACTTGCCGGAGCCGGACGGGCCGATGACCACGACCACCTCGCCCCGACCCACCGACAGCGAGACGTCGTCCAGCACGTGCAGCGGTCCGAACCACTTGTTGACCGCGTCCAGCACGATGAGCGGTTCGCCCGTCGTCACGTCGTCCACCGTCCCTGTCGTCTCCCCGGATCGGGGTCGGTCGACCCCCGGTTGGGCAACTGTAGGCGGCATGATGTGGCGGAACGCAACCCAGTTGGTCACGGAGCGGTAACACCGGTCACGATCGGCTACGGGGGTCCGGTTTCGGTCACCGGTGGGCCGCGACGGTGGCGGTGGCACGGCGTTGCCGAAATCATGGGGGGATGACCGAACCCGTACGGCTGACCCGTTACGCGCGCGGCGGCGGCTGCGCCTGCAAGATCCCGCCGGGCGAGTTGGAGGCCATGGTGGCCGGTCTCGGCCCGGCCACCGGCACCGCCGAGCTGCTGGTCGGCCTCGACCACGGCGACGACGCCGCGGTGGTCCGCCTGGACGAGCGTACGGGCCTGGTCAGCACCGCGGACTTCTTCACCCCGGTCGTCGACGACGCGTACGACTGGGGGCGCATCGCCGCGGCCAACGCGTTGTCCGACGTGTACGCGATGGGCGGCATCCCGCTGGTGGCGTTGAACCTGCTCTGCTGGCCGCGGGACGTGCTGCCGCTGGAACTGGCGCGGGAGGTGCTGCGCGGCGGCCAGGACGTGGCCCGGGAGGCGGGCTGTCACCTGGCCGGCGGGCACAGTGTGGACGACGACGGTCCGAAGTACGGCCTCGCGGTCACCGGCACCGTACGCCCCGAAGAGCTGATCACTCTGGACGCGGGCCGGGCCGGGATACCGCTGTCCCTGACCAAGCCGCTCGGTGTGGGCGTGCTCAATACCCGACACAAGTCCACCGGCGAGAGCTTCCCGGAGGCGGTCGCCTCGATGAGCGCGCTGAACCGGGACGCGGCGCGCGCCGCGGTCGCCGCCGGCATCCGGTGCGGCACCGATGTGACCGGGTTCGGTCTGCTGGGGCACGCCTCGAAGCTGGCCCGCGCCAGCCGGCTGACGGTGGCCATCGACACGGCCCGGGTGCCGTACCTGGCGGGCGCAAGGGAGGCGCTGCGCGACGGGTACGTCAGTGGCGGGAGCCGACGCAACCTGGAGTGGGTCACCCCGTGGACGGACTTCGGCGCGGCCGACGAGGGAGAGCGGCTGCTGCTGGCCGACGCGCAGACGTCCGGCGGTCTGCTGGTCGCGGGTGAGCTGCCGGGCGCACCGGTGGTGGGAGAGCTGCTGCCCCGCGGGGAGCACCTGGTCGTCCTGCGCTGACCCACGGCCCACCGAACCGCTACCGATGGTGCCGGGACACGCTGGCCCGGTGGTTCGGCTGGCGCACGATACCCGATAAACTGTCACCTTCCCGCTACTCCGAGCAATGCCGCTCAGGGAAATTTTGCCCGGAATGGTCACAGACCGGTAACTTGCCCCCGGCTGAGGTCATATGCCCCCCACCATCGTCAGTAAGGCCCGATCCGGAGGCCGGTGGGACGAACGCAGCGAGGAGGCGGAATGACCGAGCTGTGGAACTGGAGAATCGACCGGGTCCGACCCGTGGAGGTCTACCCGGCGCTGGCCGAGGCGCTCGGTCGGGTGGTGATGCCGCTGGCCGCGGCGGACCCGGCGCGACTGCCCGCGTACGCGGTGGTGTGTGACGTCTGGCAGGCGCCGGGCGAGTTCCCGACGGTGATCGACTGTTACGGAGTGCCCGAGCGGCTCTCCGAGCACGCCAGCATCGCCGCGCTGGCCCGGCTGCTGGGCCGGGACTGCCTGCTGCGGGACGACACGTTGGACGCCAGCCGGCACCTGCTCGTCGCACCGGACGGCACGGTCCGCCCGGTGCACTTCGACGTCCGGGACACCGACGACGGCGAGGTGCTCAGCCGGCGACGGCTCTGCTCGTTGGGTGACCCGGGCTGCCGGGGTTGGTCGCAGTGTCACCGCTCCCGCTGGGCGCCCGACACCGTCGCGCCGGTCCTCGCCGCAGCCTGACCGCCGCCGAGCCGGCCGGGCCTACTCACGCCGGGCCGGCCGGGCCTGACCGCCAGCGAGCCGGCCGGGCCCGCTCGCGCCGAGCCGGCCGGGCCGGGGCGTCAGCCGCGCCCCGGGGCGGTGGCGGCCGGCCGGTCGGCGGCGTTCGACCCACCCCGCACGACCAACTGGTCGAGCAGGGTGCGGGTGGCTTCGGTCACGGCGGCCACGGCGGCCTCGAAGGCGGCGGCGTTGTGCGCGGCGGGCGCCCGGAAGCCGGAGATCTTGCGGACGTACTGCAACGCCGCCGCCTCGATGTCCGCGTCGGTCACCTGCGGGGTGAACGGCTCCCGCAACGTCTTGATGCTTCGGCACATGTCGGGTGCTCCTCGGTTCGGGGTGATCCGGCCGACCCGGATACGCTGTCCAGGTCATGACTACCGCAGCGGCGGGCAGCCCGCGCACCTACCAGGTGCGCACCTACGGCTGCCAGATGAACGTGCACGACTCCGAGCGCATCTCCGGCCTGCTCGAACAGGCCGGCTACGTGCGCGCGCCCCAAGCCGACGACACCCCGGACATCGTCGTCTTCAACACCTGCGCGGTGCGGGAGAACGCCGACAACCGGCTCTACGGCAACCTCGGTCATCTGCGCCCCGTGAAGGACAAGCACCCGGGGATGCAGATCGCCGTCGGTGGTTGCCTGGCGCAGAAGGACCGTGGCGAGATCGTCCGCAAGGCGCCCTGGGTGGACGTGGTCTTCGGCACGCACAACATCGGCGCGCTTCCGGTCCTGCTGGAACGGGCCCGGCACAACGCCGCCGCCGAGGTGGAGATCCTGGAGTCGCTGGACGTCTTTCCGTCCACGCTGCCGACCCGCCGCGAGTCGACGTACGCCGGCTGGGTCTCGATCTCGGTGGGCTGCAACAACACCTGCACGTTCTGCATCGTGCCCTCTCTGCGCGGCAAGGAGAAGGACCGGCGCCCCGGCGACATCCTCTCCGAGGTGCGCGCCCTCGTCGACGAGGGCGTGCTGGAGGTGACCCTGCTCGGGCAGAACGTCAACTCGTACGGCGTCGAGTTCGGCGACCGGTACGCGTTCGGCAAGCTGCTGCGCGCGACCGGTGAGATCGACGGCCTGGAGCGGGTCCGGTTCACCAGCCCGCACCCGAAGGACTTCACCGACGACGTGATCGCCGCGATGGCCGAGACCCCGAACGTGTGCCACTCGCTGCACATGCCGTTGCAGTCCGGCTCCGACGACGTGCTGAAGGCGATGCGCCGGTCGTACCGCTCCGAGCGGTACCTGGGGATCATCGAGAAGGTCCGGGCGGCGATGCCGGACGCGGCGATCACCACCGACATCATCGTCGGCTTCCCCGGCGAGACCGAGGCCGACTTCCAGCGCACGCTGGACGTGGTGCGCGAGGCCCGCTTCTCGTCGGCCTTCACCTTCCAGTACTCCAAGCGCCCCGGCACCCCCGCCGCCACCATGGACGGCCAGCTGCCCAAGCAGGTCGTGCAGGAGCGTTACGAGCGGCTGATCGCCTGCGTCGAGGAGATCACCTGGGCGGAGAACAAGCGCCTGGTGGGGGAGACCGTCGAGGTGCTGGTCGCGGTCGGCGAGGGGCGCAAGGACGAGCGGACCGGGCGGCTGTCCGGGCGGGCCCGCGACGGTCGTCTCGTGCACTTCGACGCCGGCAGCTTCGCCGGGTCGATCCGGCCCGGCGACATCGTGCACACCGAGATCACCTACGCCGCGCCGCACCACCTCAACGCCGACGGCGCGCCCCTGTCGCACCGCCGGACCCGGGCCGGTGACGCCGCCGAGGCCGGGCGCTCCCCGCGTACCCCCGGGGTGTTGCTCGGACTGCCCACGGTCGGTGCCCCGGCGGTCGCGCCCGCGCCCGCCGGCGGCTGCGCCGCGCACTGACGCAGGTCGGGGCCCGCCGGCACGGCGGACCCCGACCGACCCACGGTCAGACCGTGATGCGACCGGCGCCGGCGCCGCCCGTCACGATGGACTTGACGTTGCTCGCGGTGTCCAGTTGGTACGAGTACGGGATGCTGGCGACGCTGCCACCGGTCTGGCCGGCGGGCGAGTTGACGAAGTGGTTGTTGCGGGCCACCAGCCGGCCCGGCCCGGAGTCGGCCTCGCCGAGGTGGTACGTGTCGGGGACGTTCTCGAAGTAGTTGCCCTCGACGAGCACGCCCGCGTTCTCGGTGGAGGCCACGCCGTAGCCGGTGTTGGCCCGGTAGTAGTTGTTGTAGACGTGCACCGGGTTGCCGAAGCGCACCCGGGGGTTGCGCTGCTTGCTGCCGTCGAACCAGTTGTGGTGGTACGTGACCCGCAGGTGCCCGGTGTCCTGGGCGCCGTTGTCGTCGCTGTGCCCGAGCAGCATCGTCTTGTCGTGGTTGAAGACCCGGTTCCACGACACCGTGACGAAGTCCGAGCCGCGCTTGATGTCGACCGCGCCGTCGTACCCGTTGCTGAAGGTGTTGTGGTCGATCCAGATGTTGGTGGCCGACTCCTGCACGTTGATCGCGTCGTCGTTCCAGTCCCGGAAGGTCAGATTCCGGATGATGACGTTGCGGTCACCGCTGACGTTGAGCCCGCAGCCGACGATCGTCGCGCCGGAGTTGCCGAGGATGGTCTTGTTGGACCGCACCCGCAGCATGCCCGAGCAGGAGATGGTGCCGGACACCCGGATCACCGCCGACCCGGTCGCGTTCAGCGCGCTGGTCAGCGCCGAGGCGTTCGTGACGGTGGTCGCCGGTGCGCCGCCACCGCCGGTGGTGCCGCCGTTCTGGGTGGCCCAGCCGACCAGGCCCGTCTGCGGCGGAACGCTCGGCGGCGGATCGCTGGGAATCGGCGGCGTGGTGGGCGGGTTGGTGGGCGTGCCCGGGGTGGTCGGTGGGGCGATGGTCGGGGTGGTGGTGCCGCCGGTGCAGGCCACGTTGTTCAGGGTGAAGCTGGTCGGCGCCGGGTTGCTGGAGTTCCAACTCGCGTTGAAGCCGAACGAGGCGCTGCCGTTGGTGGCCAGGTTGCCGTTGTAGTCGACGTTGGCGGCGGAGACCTGGCTGCCGCTCTGCGTGACGGTGGCCCCCCACGCCTGGCTGACCTGCTGGCCGGCCCCGTATGACCAGCGCAGCGTCCACCCGGAGACCGGGTCGCCGAGGTTGGTGACCGTGACGTTGCCGGTGAACCCACCCGGCCACTGGCTGGCGACCGAGTAGGCGACCTGACAGCCGGCTGCCGCCTGGGCCGACACGGCCGTCAGGAGACCGCCGGTGACCAGCGCGGCGGTCGCGGCGGCGGTGGTGGCGAGCAGCGTCATCCGACGCTGTGTTGTGCGCATGCTGCTTCCTTTCGATGAGGCGGACACACTGTCGCGACGCCCATGCCCGTGGGCGGCTAGGTGATCCGGGATCTCAGGTCCCGGGTCCGCCGGTGCGTTTCGGTGCGAAGAAGCGGCTCCCGCGTTCGCGCCGGCCGCAGCGAAGGCAAGCGCTTTCCCGATGGAAGCATAGAAGAACCTTGATGTAAATGCTCCGTGCGGCCCTGGTCCGCCACCCTACGGAGGGCTCGGTGTGCGCCTGCCCTGGCCTGGCCCGGCGTGCGCCCGGCTCTCGGCCCGGCACGACGTGCGCCCGGCCCGAGGTGGCCGACGCCCTCGGCGTGGGCGTCGACCACCTCGGTTGCTCAACAGCTCGCGCCGTTGAGCTTCACGGTCGCCGGGGCGCTGGCCGTACCGTTGGCGGTGAAGCCCACGGTGACCGAGGCGCCCGCCGCCAGAGACGGCGCGTGGCTGGGCGCGGCGGCCGTGACCGTCGTACCGGACTGGGTGACGGTGGCGTTCCACCCGCTGCCCAGCGTCACGCCGGACGGCCAGGTCCAGGTGGCCGACCACGGATTCACTGCGGCAGTGCCGGTGTTCTTCACGGTCAACTCACCCTGGAAGCCGCCCTGCCAGGCGTTGACCTGCCGGTAGGTGGCCGTGCAGGCGCCGGGGGGCGCGCTCGTCGGCCCGCCGGTCGGCCCGCCCGTGGGGCCGCCGGTCGGCCCGCCGGTGGGTCCGCCGCCGCTCGGCGCGATCAGGTACGGCTGCAGGATCGCCTGCTTGGTGGTGTTGATGTTGGTCCAGTCGTCCAGCGCGATGCCGCCGGTGTCACCCGAGTTCGGGTTCCACGACCAGTAGGTGAACGACATCCCGGTCACGCCGGTGCCGGTGTACGCCATCAACTTCTCCAGCCACACCCGGTCCTTCGGGTCGGCCAGGGTGCTGCCGAACTCACCCATCATGATCGGGGCGATGTTCTGCTTGTAGAGGTAACCGAAGTACTTGTCCCAGATCGCCGGCATGTTCGCCGGGTAGTCCGGGGCGTCGAACCAGGTCTGCCGGTACACCGACGTCGCGTACTCGTGCGGCGAGTAGACCAGCCGGTTCGCCACGTTCAGCCGGACCGGGTACTGACCGGCCTTCGACAGGTTGCCGCCCCACCAGCCGCAGTCCTCGTCGTTGCTCGGGTCGTTGTCCCACACGTTGGAGAGACCACCGCTCGGGCAGCTCACCCCCTCCACGAAGATCAACCAGTTGGGTTGCACGCCGAGAATGGCGTTACCGGCCCGCTCCGCGGCGAGCCGCCAGTCCCGCGCCGTGTCGCCGCAACCCCAGCACGCGCCGGTGGCCGCCGGGTTCGTACCCTCGGCGTGCGGCTCGTTGTGCAGGTCCGCGCCGATCACCGTCGGATTGCCCGCGTACCGCTGGGCGAGCATCTTCCAGTCGTTGATCCAGGTCGCCTCGGAGACCGTCGACGTGTACCACAGCGGCGACTGCCCCGCCGACGTCGGCCGGTGCCGGTCCAGGATGATCCGCATCCCCTTGCTGCCGGCGTAGGCGATCACCTTGTCCAGGATCTGCAACGGCGACAGCCCCACCAGGTCCGGGTTGACGAAGTCGTTGATCCCGGTGGCGGTCGCGCCCGCCTTCAGCGCGTCGTTCGAGTACGGCACCCGCAGCGTGTTGTAGCCCAGCCGGGCCATCGTGTCGAGCTGACCCCGCCACGGATTGCTCGACCAGAGCCCGTGGAAGGTCTTGTTGTCGGTCTCCATGCCGAACCAGTTGATGCCGGTCAACCGGACCGTGGCCCCGGTGCTGTCCACGATCTGGCTACCGTTCGTGTGCAGATAACCGGTTCCGGTACCGGCGGCGGAAGCCGGGGTGGTGCTGACGGTGGCGGCGAGGAACACGCCGGCCGCGGCGGTGGCGAGCGCGGTCAGCGCGCTGCCGAGAGCTTTCGTACGGGTCATTCGAGCTCCACTTCGGACGCACGACGCCGTCCATCGACGACGTCGGCAGGCGGCCGTGCGCACATCACGGCCCCTTCGGGGGTACGCGGACAGTGCGCGACGGCCCATGTCACGCGGACGGGAAACTCGCGGCAGCTCACCGGCCGATCCTCGACGGCGATGCTCGCCGTCGGCGCCCTCGGCCCGGTGGCCCTACCTGACTCCGTCGCCCATTCTCATCAGCCCACCTCAATGCGTCAACTGCACACCCGGTCCCGCCCCCGCCCCGGTCCCGCCCCGGTCCCGCCCCGGTCCCGCCCCCGTCCGGCCCGGTCCCGCCCCCGCGCCGCCCCCGCGCCGCCCCCGCGCCGCCCGGTGGCGGCAAGATCGTGCTCGATCCTGGAAGTAGTGGTGTCACCGCGTTGGATAGCCACTGGATCCAGGATCGAGCGCGATCATGTCGATGGGCAGACGCCCGAGGCCTGACTCCCGCGCCCCCCGCGCTAGCCCGCTCCAAGATCCTCACAACTTCGGAGAAGTTGCTGGTTCCCGCGCGTCCGAGGCAGCAACTTCGGGGATGTTGTGAGGATCTTGGCGTGCGTGCGTGCGTGCGTGCGTGCGGGCGTGCGGGCGTGCGGGCGTGCGGGCGTGCGGGCGTGCGGGTGTGCGTGTGTGCGGGTGTGCGGGCGGGCGTGTCGGATGAGGTGGGGATGCGCGGCTAGGTGGTGCGGAGTGGACGACCCCGGGACGCGCGCGAGCCCCCGGTCCCGCGCGGGGACCGGGGGCTCGCGAATTGCGTCGGGTCAGCCGGCCTGCTCGGCGAGCTGGAGGAACTGTCGCTTGGAGGCGAGGGCCTGCTCGGCCTCCTTGATGCGCCGGGCGTCCCCGGCACTCTGCGCCCGGGACAGCCGCTCTTCGGCCTCCGCCACCTGGGCCCGCATCTGGGCGAGCAGCGGGTTGTCCTCCTTGGTGGTACGCCGCCACGCGGAGTCCATCACCTCGCGGACCTTGTCGTCGATGACGCGCAACCGGCGCTCCAGGCCGGCGGCGGCCTCGCGGGGCACCCGGCCGGCCTCGTGCCACTGTGCCTGGATCTCGCGCAGCTTGGCCTGGGCGCCCTTGGGGTCGGCGTCGATGTCCAGGGCCTCGGCCTCGGCCAGCAGGGCCTGCTTACGCTCCAGGTTGCCGCGCTGCTCGTTGTCCCGTGCCGAGAAGACCTCGCTGCGCCGGCTGAAGAAGGCGTCCTGGGCGGCCCGGAACCGTTCCCAGAGCTTCTGCTCGGCCTCCTTGGAGGCGCGGGGCGCGGCCTTCCACTGGGTCATCAGCTCCTTGAGCTGGTTGGCCGTGGCGGCCCACTCGGTGGATTCCTTGATCTTTTCGGCCTCGGCGACCAGCTCTTCCTTGACGGTCTGCGCCTGCTTGCGCTGCGCGTCCAGGGAGGCGAAGTGGGCGCCGCGGCGTCGGGTGAAGCCGTCCCGCGCGGCGGCGAAGCGCTTCCACAGCTCGCCGTCGGCCTTCTTGTCGACCCCGCGAATGGTCTTCCACTCGTCGAGGATCTCCTTGAGGCGGTCACCGGCCGTCTTCCAACCGGTCGACTCCGCGGCGAGCTTCTCGGCCTCCTCGACCAGGGCGGTCTTGCGGGCCAGGGCCTCACCGCGGGCGGCGTCCCGGGCGGCGCGCGCCTCGGTGGCCTTCTCCTCGGCGAGGGTCGCCAGCTTGTCCAGTCGGGCGGTCAGGGCGTCGATGTCGCCGACCACGTGGGCCTCCGGCAGCGTGGCGCGGATCCGCCGGATCGTGCTCAACGAGTGCCCGGCGTCCGCCGCGCCCGAGTTGAGCCGCGCTTCGGTCAGATCCACCTCGGTGACCAGGTCGGCGAAGCGGCGCGCGAAGTGCGCGAGCCCTTCCTCCGGCGCTCCTGCCTGCCAGGATCCGACCACCCGCTCGCCCTCGGCGGTCTTGACGTAAACGGTGCCGTCCGCGTCCACCCGTCCGAAGGCAGTCCAGTCGCTCATGTGCCCATCCTCGTTCTCCCGGCGTCGAGGGAGCAGTCCCCCGTCGCCGCCACGGCGCAGCCAAGTTGCTTCCGGCATTGTCACAGGTCCGACCCGGTCCGCGTCGAGCGCCTATCGCCGACCGTGACCATACGGTGTCCTAGGGCCTGATTGACCGGATCGCGGCGGAGACGCACCGGGGATTCCCGCTACGGTGAACGGGTGCCACTGGTCGCCGCCGCCGTCTGCCCACATCCGCCCCTGCTCGTGCCCGAAGTGGCCGGTGCCGCCGCCAGCGAACTGGACGACCTGCGGTCGGCCTGCGATCTCGCCGTCGGCCGGCTGCTGGCGACCGGCCCGGAGGTGGTGGTGCTGCTCGGCGTCGGCCCGGTGACCGGCCCGGTCCAGCCCCCGGCCACCGGCTCGCTCCAGCCGTGGGGCGTCGACCTGGACGTGCCCCTGGTCCCCGGCCAGCCGGACCGCGGCGCCGTGCTGCCGTTGAGCCTGACCATCGGCGCGTGGCTGCTGTCCCGGCATGGGCCGACGACGGCCGGGCAGGCGACCGCGACGCGGGTGGCGGCCGGGCCCGAGACCGCAGCGCAGGTGACCGCCGTTCAGGTGGCCGCCGACGCCGGGCCGGTCGAGGTGGCCGCGCTCGGCGCCCAGGTCGCCGCCGCCGGCGACCGGGTGGCGCTGCTGGTGCTCGGTGACGGGTCGGCCTGCCGGGGCCAGCAGGCTCCCGGGTACGACGACCAGCGCGCTCTCCCGTACGACAAAGGGGTCGCCACGGCCCTGGCCGAGGCGGACCTGGACGCCCTGCGCGACCTGGACCCCGGTCTGTCGGCGCAGTTGAAGGTCGCCGGCCGGGCGGCGTGGCAGGTGCTCGCCGACGCGGCCCGCGTCGGCGGCGGCGGGTGGCGCGGCGAGTTGCTGCACGAGTCGGCGCCCTACGGGGTGGCCTACTTCGTGGCGTCCTGGGAGCGGATGTGACAGTCGTCGCGGTGGTGGGGCCGACGGCGGCGGGCAAGTCGGCGCTGAGCATCGCGCTCGCGCACGCCCTCGACGGTGAGGTGGTCAACGCCGACTCGATGCAGCTCTACCGGGGCATGGAAATCGGCACCGCGAAGCTGACCGTCGACGAGCGGGACGGCGTGCCGCACCACCTGCTCGACATCTGGGAGGTGACCGAGCCGGCCAGCGTCGCGGAGTACCAGCGGCTGGCCCGTGCGGCGGTGGACGACATCCTGTCCCGGGGGCGGGTGCCGCTGCTGGTGGGTGGCTCGGGGCTGTACGTGCGGGCGGTGCTGGAACGCTTCGAGTTCCCGGGCACCGACGCGGCGCTGCGGGAACGGCTGGAACGCGAGTTGGCCGAGGTCGGGCCGGCGCCGCTGTACGCCCGGCTGCGTGCCGTCGACCCGGTGGCCGCCGAGGGCATCCTGCCGGGCAACGGCCGGCGGATCGTCCGGGCGTTGGAGGTGATCGAGCTGACCGGCGCGCCGTTCGCCGCGTCGCTGCCGCAGCCCACCCCGTACTACCCGTCGGTGCAGCTCGGCGTCGACCTCGACACCGGCCTGCTGGACGAGCGGATCGCGCTGCGGGTGGACCGGATGTGGGCCGACGGGCTGGTCGACGAGACCCGCGAGCTGGTCGGCCGGGGCCTGGCCGAGGGGCGGACGGCGAGCCGGGCGCTCGGCTACCAGCAGGTGTTGCGCCTGCTCGACGGCGAGCTGACCGAGGAAGAGGCGCACGACGAGACGGTCCGGGCCACCCGGCGGTTCGTCCGCCGGCAGCGGTCCTGGTTCCGGCGTGATCCCCGCATCCAGTGGCTCGACTCGGCCGCGCCGGACCTGATCGAGGCCGCCCTGCACCTGGTGCCGGCTGCTGCGCGATGATGGGATCGTGGAGTTCACCAAGGGGCACGGCACCGGCAACGACTTCGTCCTCCTGCCCGACCCGGACGGTCAGCTCGGCCTGACCCCGGAGCTGGTCGCGGCGCTCTGCGACCGGCGTCGCGGCATCGGCGCGGACGGCGTACTGCGGGTGGTCCGCGCGGCCAAGCATCCTGACGGCGCCGGCCAGGCCGGCGAGGCCGAGTGGTTCATGGACTACTGGAACGCGGACGGCTCGTTCGCCGAGATGTGCGGCAACGGCGCCCGGGTCTTCGTGCGCTACCTGCTCGACACCGGGCTCGCCACGCCCGTCGGCGCGGCGTTGCCGGTGGCCACCCGCGCCGGCGTCGTGCGCGCGCTGGTCGAGGGCGGCGCGGTCTCCGTCGAGATGCGCAGACCCCGGATGTACGACGAGTCGGCCGCCACCCTGGGTGGTCTGACCCTGTCCGGCACGGTCGTGGACGTCGGCAACCCGCATCTGGTGTGCGTCCTGCCCGGTGGCGTGGAGTTGTCCGCGCTGGACCTGACCGTCGCGCCCGAGTTCGACCCGGCGGTCTTCCCGGCCGGCGTGAACGTCGAGTTGATCGTGCCGGGCGACCCGGTCGGCGACACCGACGGGCACAGCCTCATGCGGGTGTACGAGCGCGGCAGCGCCGAGACCCTGTCCTGCGGCACCGGCGCCTGCGCGGTGGCGGCCGTGGTCCTGCGTGACGCCGGCCGGGACACCGGTGTGGTGGCGGTGGACGTCCCCGGCGGCCGCCTGACCGTAACGGTCACCAAGGACTCCTGCTGGCTCTCCGGCCCCGCAATCCTGGTAGCAACCGGCCAGGTAACCCTCCCCACCCCAACCCCCTAACCCCCCCACCCCCCCTGCCTCCGGGCCCTTCGCACGTGTTGATCAAGAGGTTCGCGTCAAGAATCGCACCGATTCTGACGCGAACCTCTTGATCACCGGGGTGGTCGAAGCGGGGGCCGGGCGGGGGAGGGGGCTAGGTGGGGGTTTAGGGGGTGGCGCTGGCGGTGGCGGCGATTTCGGGGAGGTCCGCCGGGCCGGGGTCGGCTGCCGGCAGGGGGCTGGGGTTGTGCGCGGCGGCGCGGACGGCGGCGGCGACCGCCGGGGCCACCCGGGAGTCGAAGACGCTCGGCACGATCACCGTCGGGTTGATCTTTTCCTCGCCGACCACGTCGGCGATGGCCCGCGCCGCGGCGATGGCCATCTCCTCGGTGAACTCCTCGGCGTGCGCGTCCAACATGCCGCGGAACACCCCGGGGAAGGCGAGCACGTTGTTGATCTGGTTCGGCTGGTCCGAGCGGCCGGTGGCGACCACCGCGGCGTGCTTGCGCGCCTCCCGCGGGTCGACCTCCGGGTCGGGGTTGGCCAGCGCGAAGACGATCGCGTCCTTCGCCATGCCGGCGATGTCGTCGCCGGTGAGCAGGTTCGGGGCGCTGACCCCGATGAACACGTCGGCGCCCCGGATCGCCCCGGGCAGATCGCCCGAGTAGTTCTCCTTGTTGGTGTTCTCCGCCAGCCACTGCCAGGCCGGGTTGAGGTCGGTCAGGCCGCGGTGCAGGGCGCCCTGGCGGTCGTACGCGATGATGTCGCCGACGCCCTGACGCAGCAGCAGCTTCATGATCGCGGTGCCGGCCGCGCCCGCGCCGGAGACGACCACCCGGACGTCCGAGAGCTGCTTGCCCACGACGCGCAGCGCGTTGGTCAGCGCGGCCAGCACGCAGATCGCGGTGCCGTGCTGGTCGTCGTGGAAGACCGGAATGTCCAGCGCCTCGCGCAGCCGGGCCTCGATCTCGAAGCAGCGCGGCGCGGCGATGTCCTCCAGGTTGATCCCGCCGTACGCGGGCGCGATCGCCTTGACGATCTGCACGATCTCGTCGGTGTCCTGGGTGTCCAGCACCACCGGCCAGGCGTCGACCCCGCCGAAGCGCTTGAACAGCGCGGCCTTGCCCTCCATCACCGGCAGCGAGGCGGCGGGGCCCAGGTTGCCCAGGCCGAGCACCGCCGAGCCGTCGCTGACCACCGCGACGGTGTTGCGCTTGATGGTCAGCCGCCGGGCGTCCGCCGGGTTCTCGGCGATCGCCATGCAGACCCGGGCCACCCCCGGGGTGTACGCGCGGGACAGCTCGTCACGGTTGCGCAGGGCGACCTTCGAGGTCACCTCGATCTTGCCGCCGAGGTGCAGGAGGAACGTCCGGTCGGACACCTTGCGCACGTCCACGCCGTCCAGCGTCCGGAGCGCGTCGACCACCTGGTCGGCGTGCTTGGCGTCGGCGGTGTCGCAGGTCAGGTCGACGATCACGTGGGTCGGGTCCGAGTCCACCACGTCCAGCGCCGTGACGATCGCTCCGGCTTCGCCGACGGAGGTGGTGAGCCGACCGATCGAGGATGCGTCCGCGGTCACGGCGATCCGGATGGTGATCGAAAATCCGGCGCTCGGCAGTCGGGTGATGGCCACGGGATCCCTCCGTCACGGCTGTGCGGCCGGTCGGCCGCCGCCTGAGCATTTCTACCGGGTTGTGGAGGTCGACTGGTATTCGCCCCCGCTTTTGGCGACCTCCAGCACGGGCATATAGCAGGTGCGCTGGGCGTTGTGACGTGTCAGGATTACGTTCTACTTATCAAAACGGACAGGAGAACCGCTTGCGAGACCAGGAGAACTTCGTCCCTGTCGAGGACGAGTTCGACGATGTCACCACCGGCGAGCTGGACCTGTCGGAGCGGCAGTCTCTCCGGCGCGTCCCAGGCCTCTCCACCGAGCTCAGCGACGTCACCGAGGTGGAATACCGCCAGCTGCGGCTGGAGCGGGTGGTCCTGGTGGGCGTCTGGACCGAGGGCACGGTGACCGACGCGGAGAATTCCCTGACCGAGCTGGCCGCGCTCGCCGAGACGGCGGGTTCGCAGGTGCTCGAAGGGCTGATCCAGCGTCGTACGCGACCCGACCCGGCCACCTACATCGGTCGCGGCAAGGTCGACGACCTCGGCGCGGTGGTGCTCTCCACCGGCGCCGACACGGTCATCTGTGACGGCGAGTTGTCCCCGTCGCAGCTGCGCAACCTGGAGCAGCGCACCAAGGTCAAGGTCGTCGACCGCACGGCGCTGATCCTCGACATCTTCGCCCAGCACGCCAAGAGCAAGGAAGGTAAGGCGCAGGTCGAGCTGGCCCAGCTCGAATACCTGCTGCCCCGGCTGCGCGGTTGGGGTGAGACGCTGTCCCGCCAGACCGGTGGTTCCGGTCGCGGCGGCGGCGCCGGCGGCGGTGTGGGTGTCCGTGGTCCCGGTGAGACCAAGCTGGAGACCGACCGGCGGCGCATCCGCCACCGCATCTCCCGGCTGCGTCGCGAGATCAAGAGCATGAAGACGGTACGCGTCACCAAGCGTGCCCGTCGTACCCGCAACTCGGTGCCCGCCGTGGCCATCGCCGGCTACACCAACGCCGGCAAGTCCAGCCTGCTCAACCGACTGACCGGCGCGGGCGTCCTGGTGGAGAACGCGCTGTTCGCCACGCTGGACCCGACGACCCGCAAGGCCACCGCCTCGGACGGGCGGCTCTACACGCTCTCCGACACGGTCGGCTTCGTACGGCACCTGCCGCACCAGATCGTCGAGGCGTTCCGCTCGACGCTGGAGGAGGTCGCGGAGGCCGATCTGGTGGTGCACGTCGTCGACGGCACCCATCCGGATCCGGAGGAGCAGGTGCGGGCGGTGCACGAGGTGCTCGCCGAGGTGGGCGCGGACCGGCTCCCCGAGCTGCTGGTGGTCAACAAGACCGACGCCGCCGACGAGGACACGCTGCTGCGGCTCAAGCGCCTCTGGCCGGACGCGATCTTCGTCTCGGCGCACTCCGGTCGGGGCGTCGACGGGTTGCGCGCGGCGATCGAGGAGCGGCTTCCGCAACCCGCCGTGGAGGTGCGGGTCGTCCTGCCGTACGACCGGGGGGACCTCGTGTCCCGGGTGCACCGTTCGGGCGAGGTGCTCAGCACGTCGCACCTGGCGGAAGGCACTCTGCTGCACGTCCGGGTCAGCGCGGCGCTCGCCGCCGAGCTGGCGCCGTACGACGTGGCGCCCAAGGGCGAGGCGGTCGGCAGCCGGCCTTGAGCGGCCCCGGCGTCATCCATCGGAAACGCGCGGCATGCGACACTGGCCGAATGCGCCGCGTTGTTTCCTCGGTCACGGTTGCCCTCGGCCTGTTCGGGGCAACCGTGGCGCTGGCCGGAGTCGCCGTAGCCGCTCCCGCTCCCGTGTCATCCCAGCCGCTCGCCGCGGTCGCCGGCAAGAAGCGCTGTACGGTCACCGACGAGCGCCTGCGGGAGCTGTCCGGCCTGGTCGCGACCAAGAGCGGTTACATCGTCATCAACGATGGCACCGAGGTCGACTCGCGGAAGCGGATCTTCTTCCTCGACAGCAAGTGCAAGGTCGCCAAGGATGCGGTCCGCTACTCGGGTTCGGGGCCGTTCGACACCGAGGATCTCGCCGTCTCGCCGAAGGGCGACACCCTGTGGATCGGTGACATCGGCGACAACGCCACCAGCAAGGAGCGGCGGACGCGGATCGCGGTCTGGACGATGCCGATCGCCGGTAACAAGCAGCCGGTGCTGCACCGGCTCTCCTACCCGGAGAACAAGCCCCGTGACGCGGAGGCGCTGCTGGTGGGGGCCGACGGCCTGCCACTGATCATCACGAAGGTGGCGAAGGGCAACTCGGAGATCTTCACCCCGTCGGCGAAGCTGAACAACGGCGACACCCCGCCGGTGCCGATGAAGAAGGTCGGCGAGATCAAGCTGCCGAAGACCACCACCGAGAATCCGCTGAGCGTCTACGGGCGGCTCGCGATCACCGGCGCCGCCCGATCGCCGGATGGCACCCGCGTCGTCGTCCGTACCTACGCGGACGCCTTCGAGTACGACGTCACCAACAACGACATCGTGGGAGCGCTCACCACCGGTAAGCCACGGGTGACGGCGCTGGCCGACCCGTTCGGCGAGGCGATCTCCTACACCCCGGACGGCAAGTCCTTCGTGACGGTCTCCGACGCCGGTCAGTTCGCCGCCGACGAGCCGGTCGACATCCTGAGCTACACGCCGTCCACCAGCGCGGCCGAGCCGTTGGCGGCGACCGCGGGCGACAAGCCGGCGGCCAAGAAGTCGTGGATGGACGGGCTCAGCTTCACCGATATCACCTATCTGGTGGGCGCGGTCGGCGTACTCGGTCTGCTGCTCGTCGGCGCCGGCATCTTCGGCATCGTGCGCGCCCGCCGTCGACCGCCCGCCGCCGACGATTCGGCGGACGACGCCGACGACCGCGCTGGCACGCCCGGGGCCGACCGTGTTCCGCCGGGCGGCGGCCGTCCCAACGCCGGCGTGTACGGCGGCGCAGCAGCCAGCGGCGGGGTCTACGGCGGCTCCGGCCGGGGTGGTCCCGCTCCCGCTGGCGGTGCTGTCTACGGCGGCGGAGGCGAACGCCCCAGCGGCGGGGTGGACGTCCGGCCGGTGCCGGGGGTGGGCGTCCAGCCGGCCCGGCAGGAGGCAGTTATGGCGCTGCCCGGCCCGGTGGGGGTGGCGGCGCTCCGGCCGGCGGGGGTGTGTACGGCGGCGGCCGTGCCGGCGGTCCCGGAGGGGCCGGCCCGGTGGCGGTGGTGGCCGGCCGGGCGGCGGTGTGTACGGCGGCGGTGGTCAGCCCGGCGGCGGTCAGCCCGGCGGTGGTCGAGCCGGTGGCGGTCGGGCCGAGCCGCCGCGCCGCGGTGGGCAGGAGCCGGACTACCGGGCTCAGCGGCCCGGTCGCCGACGTGACGATGACGCGCCCGTCGACCCGTACGGGCAGTATCCCGGCGGCGGTCGTGGCCCTCGGGGCGACCGCTACTGACGCGATCGGCGTCACCTGGCCGCACTGCGACGGTCCTGCCGGATTGCCCGGTCAGCAGGGGGCGAACAGTCGAGCGACGCGGGTGAGCGCCGACGGCACCCACCCGCGTGTCGGTCAGATCCGGCGGAGTACCGCGACGACCCGGCCCATGATGGTGGCGTCGTCACCGGCAATCGGGTCGAAGGCCGGGTTCTGCGGCATCAACCAGACGTGCCCGTCCCGGCGACGGTAGGTCTTGACGGTCGCCTCGCCGTCGAGCATGGCGGCCACGATCTCACCCGAGTCGGCGGTCGGCTGCTGTCGTACGACGACCCAGTCGCCGTCGCAGATCGCCGCGTCGAGCATCGAGTCGCCCTTGACCTGGAGCATGAAGACCTCGCCCTCGCCCACCAGCTCGCGGGGGAGAGGGAAGATGTCCTCCACGGCCTGTTCGGCGAGGATCGGTCCACCGGCGGCGATCCGGCCGAGCATCGGCACGTACGCCGGGGTGGGCCGTTGGGCGCGGGACAGCTCGTCGTCGATGGCTTCGCTGGGCGCGCGGACGTCCACGGCGCGCGGTCGGTTGGGGTCGCGTCGCAGGAAGCCCTTCTTTTCCAGCTCCTTGAGCTGGTAGGCGACGCTCGACGGGGACACCAGGCCGACCGCCTCGCCGATCTCCCGGACGCTCGGCGGGTAGCCGTGCCGCTCCACCCAGTTGCGGATGAATTCCAGGATGCGGCGCTGGCGGGCGGTCAGGTCGACCGTCGCCGGGTCGGGGAAGGCGCTGACCACCGGTGTGACCGGGCGCACGGCGGGCTGACCCGTCCGGCTGCGCGCGGCGGTGCGGCGTCGGGTGGCCGGCGGGCCCGCCTCGGTAATCTGCTGCGGGCTCTTCGGCCGGCTGGCCCGGTCCTCGGTCACGTCCGTCCTCCCTGGTCGGCGCTGGGTGCCTCGTCGGCTCGTGGTGCGTGCGGTTGTTCCTGACCGTATAGGTGAGATCGGTCATTTTCAAACATCTGTACGACCTCTCACCGGCGTGTCGGGGTGAAAAACCACTCTCCTCGTACGGATGTTCTGATAAATGGTACGTCGAGTAGCACGCGTGTTCGATTGTTGGCCGATTCCGGTCGCGCTCTGGGTGGGTGGCCGGTAACCCGGGCGGGGTGTCGGCGTTGGTCTCGCGGGGGGTGGACGACGCCGATGGTCCGTGACGCGCCGGACACGCCGGTCAACTTGACCCGGGTTCGTCGGCGACATACCGTCGACCCCTAGATGTAGTAGTGACACGGGCGTAAGTTGCCCACAGGTTGGGTCTGACTACCGACCGCACTCCCGTAGGGTCGATCACAGCGGGCGCCATGAGCGCATGGCACCGTTGCGGCGGCCTGTGCCCGGGTGTGTCCGGTACGACGCGATTGATCATGATTAGGGGGTCCGCGATGCGGTGTCCGTACTGCCGGCACGCCGATTCCCGGGTGGTCGACTCGCGGGAGGCCGACGACGGTCAGCTCATCCGACGGCGGCGTTCCTGCCCGGAGTGCGGCAAGCGGTTCACCACGGTCGAGGAGGCGGTCCTCGCGGTCGTCAAGCGCAGCGGGGTGACCGAGCCGTTCAGCCGCACGAAGATCATCGGCGGGGTGCGCAAGGCGTGCCAGGGCCGGCCGGTGGACGACGACTCACTCGCGCTGCTCGCGCAGCGGGTGGAGGAGACGGTCCGGGCCAAGGGGGCCGCCGAGATCCCCAGCCACGACGTGGGCCTGGCGATCCTGGGCCCGCTGCGCGACCTGGACGAGATCGCCTACCTGCGGTTCGCCAGCGTCTACCGCTCCTTCGACTCGCTCGCCGACTTCGAGCGCGAGATCGAGACGCTGCGGGCTGCGGCGCGAGCCCGGGAGCAGGGTCGGGCCGACGCGGTCGAGGCCGCCGGCCGTGCCAACTGAGACTTCACTGTTTTTCCGAGAGATCAGGACGCGCGGTGGGTGACCGCGCAGACGAGGGGGGCGACGGCGTGACAACGAGCCGTTCACGGAACAAGGCAGGCGCGGGGCTGAAGATCGAGCGCGTGTGGACGACGGAGGGGGTCCACCCGTACGACGAGGTCTCGTGGGAGCGCCGGGACGTCGTGATGACGAACTGGCGGGACGGCTCGATCAACTTCGAGCAGCGGGGCGTGGAGTTCCCGGAGTCGTGGAGCGTCAACGCGGCGAACATCGTCACCACGAAGTACTTCCGGGGCGCGGTGGGGACCCCGGAGCGGGAGTGGTCGCTCAAGCAGCTCATCGACCGGGTGGTGAGCACGTACCGCACCGCCGGCGAGGAGTACGGCTACTTCGCCAGCCCGGCCGACGCCGAGATCTTCGCGCACGAGCTGACCTGGATGCTGCTGCACCAGGTGTTCAGCTTCAACTCGCCGGTCTGGTTCAACGTCGGTACGCCGTCGCCGCAGCAGGTCAGCGCCTGCTTCATCCTGGCCGTCGACGACTCGATGGACTCCATCCTCGACTGGTACAAGGAGGAGGGGCTGATCTTCAAGGGCGGCTCCGGCTCCGGCGTCAACCTGTCGCGCATCCGCTCGTCCCGTGAGCTGCTCTCCTCCGGCGGCAACGCCTCCGGCCCGGTCAGCTTCATGCGTGGCGCGGACGCCTCGGCCGGCACCATCAAGTCCGGCGGTGCCACCCGGCGCGCGGCCAAGATGGTCATCCTCGACGTGGACCACCCGGACATCCAGGAGTTCGTGGTCACCAAGGCGCGCGAGGAGGACAAGATCCGCGCGCTGCGCGACGCCGGGTTCGACATGGACCTCGGCGGCTCCGACATCGTCAGCGTGCAGTACCAGAACGCCAACAACTCGGTCCGGGTCTCCGACGAGTTCATGTCGGCGGTCGAGAACGGCAAGGGTTTCGACCTGCGCGGTCGGCTGGACGGCGCGACGATCGAGACCGTCGATGCCAAGAACCTCTTCCGTGCCATCTCCCAGGCCGCCTGGGAGTGCGCCGACCCGGGCCTGCAGTACGACGACACGATCAACGACTGGCACACCTGCCCGGAGACCGGGCGGATCACCGCGTCGAACCCGTGCTCGGAGTACCTGCACCTGGACAACTCCTCGTGCAACCTGGCTTCGCTCAACCTGATGAAGTTCCTCCGCGCCGACGGTGGCTTCGAGGTGGAGAAGTTCGTCAAGTCCGTCGAGTTCGTCATCACCGCGATGGACATCTCGATCTGCTTCGCCGACTTCCCGACGGAGAAGATCGGCGAGACGTCGCGGGCCTACCGGCAGCTCGGCATCGGCTACGCCAACCTCGGCGCCCTGCTGATGGCCACCGGTCTGCCGTACGACTCGGAGCAGGGCCGCTCGGTCGCCGCCGCGATCACGTCCCTGATGACCGGTACCGCGTACCGGCGCTCGGCCGAGCTGGCCGGGGTCGTCGGCGCGTACGACGGCTACGCCCGTAACGCCGAGCCGCACAAGCGGGTCATGCGCAAGCACGCCGCCGCCAATGACGAGATCAAGCCGACCAGCCCGGTGGCGACCGCGATCGTCCGCGAGGCGACCAAGCAGTGGACCCAGGGCAACAAGATCGGTGACAAGAACGGTTGGCGTAACGCGCAGGCCAGCGTCCTCGCCCCGACCGGCACGATCGGCTTCATGATGGACTGCGACACGACCGGCGTGGAGCCGGACCTGGCGCTGGTCAAGTTCAAGAAGTTGGTCGGCGGCGGCTCGATGCAGATCGTCAACCAGACCGTGCCGCGCGCCCTGCGCAGCCTCGGCTACCCCGAGGAGCAGGTCGAGGCGATCGTCGAGCACATCGCCGATCACGGCCACGTGGTGGACGCCCCCGGCCTGAAGCCGGAGCACTACCCGGTCTTCGACTGCGCGATGGGTGAGCGGACCATCGCCCCGATGGGCCACGTGCGGATGATGGCGGCCATCCAGCCGTTCGTCTCCGGCGCCATCTCCAAGACGGTCAACATGCCGGAGGCGGCCACCGTCGAGGACGTTGAGAAGATCTACTTCGAGGGCTGGAAGCTCGGCCTCAAGGCCCTGGCGATCTACCGGGACAACTGCAAGGTCGGCCAGCCGCTGTCGGTGGCCAAGAAGAACAAGGCCACCGAGCCGGCCGCCGTCGAGACCACGACCGCCGCGCCGGCCGCGGTGGAGAAGGTCATCGAGTACCGGCCGGTGCGCAAGCGCCTGCCGAAGAAGCGCCCGTCCGAGACGGTCAGCTTCTCCGTCGGTGGTGCCGAGGGTTACCTGACCGCGTCGTCCTACCCGGACGACGGCCTCGGCGAGGTCTTCCTCAAGATGTCCAAGCAGGGCTCGACCCTGGCCGGCGTGATGGACGCCTTCTCGGTGGCCATCAGCATCGGCCTGCAGTACGGCGTGCCGCTGGAGACGTTCGTCAGCAAGTTCACCAACATGCGCTTCGAGCCGGCCGGCATGACCGACGACCCGGACGTGCGGATGGCGGCCTCGGTGATGGACTACATCTTCCGTCGCCTGGCACTGGACTTCCTGCCCTACGAGCGCCGCGCCGAGCTGGGCATCTTCACCGCCGGTGAGCGGGCCGCCCAGTTGCGGGCCGAGGCCGACGCGGAGGCCGCCGCCGTCACCGGTGCGGACCTCACCGCCATGGCGTCCTCCGCGCCGGTGGAGGCTCCGGCCAAGACCGAGGCGGTCGCCCAGCCGGCCCAGGAGATGGCCGACGTGGCCGCCGCCAAGCCGGTGACGAGCGTGGGTTCCAGCACCGAGCTGCTGGAGGCCGTGATCGGCAAGGCCGCCGACGCGCCGCTCTGCTTCACCTGCGGTACGAAGATGCGCCCGGCCGGTAGCTGCTACGTCTGCGAGGGCTGCGGCTCCACCAGCGGCTGCAGCTGACGTACGCCCCAGCGCTGCCCCGGCCTCCTTGGTGGAGGTCGGGGCAGCGCTGTTTGCGAGGCTCAGTTCCGGTTCGGGAGATGTCCGCGAAGTTGGGCGTTGTCAGCCGAATTCGATCTCCACCAGAGGGCTTCCGGCGATCCAGCTTCCCAAGCTTCCGGCCCAGTCCAGGGTCGGAACGATCTCGCCGAGCACGAGTGCCCGCTCGTCCGGGTCGGTCACGGGACGCCCCCGCACCTGCACCTCCAGGCCGGCCAGATGCAGCGTGAACTCGGGATGCGCGAGTACGTTGGCGTACCAGTCACGCGCCCCCGGGCTCCCCGTGAGCCAGTAGCGGCCGCCGGCTTGGTAGCGCCATATCTCCGTCCTTCTCGGCTGACCGCTCCGCCGCCCGGTCGTCGTGATGTCCACAGTGCGCTGCCGCTCCAGCGCCTGTCGCGTGTCGTTCAGCACCGTCATGCACCCATGCTCGGACCTTGAGCGAACTTGAGGTCAAGGCGGTGGGCACGGAGGTTAGTTGCCGGCCGGGGAGATGCGTGTCGGCAGTTACGGGCCAACGGCGCGACAGTCGAGTCGGTGATCTGTGCGATCGACCGCGAGCAGGGCGGGCGGGAGAATCTGGCCGCCGAAGGGTTGCGGTTGCGCGCCGCCCTGACCCGTCGCGATCTGGAACTCGCCCTGCCGGGCTGAGTGGCCTGACAAGCCGGCTGCGTGAGCCAGTTCCTGCTCAGAACACCGGCACGATCATCTGATGCTGACCAGTCGCAGCAGCTCGGCCACGACTGGTCAGCATCAAGGGATCATGCCGAGGGGCGCTGCCCGCGCGCCGTCCATCGCGCCCGCCACGGCAGACGGCACGACGCCGACCACCATACCGGTCGCCACCGCGGCGAACGCCCAGCTCGTCCACTGTCTGCGCACTGGCTCCACTCCCCGGATCCGCTGCTGCCGGCCGTGCCTGGCGACCGTCCACCCTGCCTGGTGAGCCGGGCGCGGTGGCGGCTGAACGGGTCGTGGAATCCGGGCGAATGATCGTGGAATGTGCCCCGACCGATCCGAGGGGGGGTCAGGGCTGGGCGAACAGCGGACCGTAGTTCGAGCGGAACATCTGCTCACCGAGGCGGCGCATCACCAGGTCGCGCAGCGCGGGCGGGAGGCCGGTGGCCTTGTCCCGGCGGTGGGTCTGGCTGAGCACCCAGTTGGTGCGGGGGCGTCGCCGCGCCTCGTACCCCCGTAGCGCCTCGGGGAGGGAGTCGGCGGCGGCCAGCGACGAGGCGAGCACGACCGCGTCCTCCAGCGCCATCGCCGCGCCCTGGGCCATGTTCGGCGAGGTGGCGTGGGCGGCGTCGCCGATCAGCAGCACCGGCCCGCGGGTCCAGGAGTCGAGGACGACCTCCTGGTTCGGGCCGGCGTGCAGGGTGCTGTCGTCGTGGTCGAGGGCCTTGAGCATGGTCGCCGCCGGCTCGGTGAACGACGCGGCCACGTCGTCGCGCCAGCCCGGCCGGTCGGCCACCGGGCCGTCGTTGTAGTAGCAGTACGTGTGCTCGGCGCTGATCGGGATGGTCAGGAACTGCCGGCCCCGCCCCAGCTGCACCGACCAGAACGGCTCGTCGTCGATCCGGGGAGCGACCCAGCGGTACGCGTACTGGCCCAGGTCGCGGGCCGCCTGACCGGCGAAGGCGAGCCGGCGCACCGTCGAGTGCACCCCGTCCGCGCCGATCACCAGGTCGTACCGTCCGGTGCTGCCGTCGTCGAACTCGACGGCGACCCGGTCGCCCTCCGGGTCGAGCGCGACCGGGTGGCGACCCCAGCGGATCGGGGCGTCTCCGACGCCGGCCGCCAGGGCCCGGTGCAGTCGCGCCCTCGGCAGCGACACGCACGGGCCGACGCCCTGCCACAGCGCGGTCACGTCGATGTCGAAGAGGCGACGTCCCTGCTGGTTGGCGCTGCGCTGCCGGGTGATCTCCACGGCGACGTCGGCGACCGGCTCGCGCAGCCCGAGGACGTCGAGCATGCGGGTCGCGTTGCCGGTGAGGTAGATGCCGGTGCCGGAGTCGGTCGGCCCGGGTGCCCGCTCGACCACGTCGACCGTCGCGCCCCACGGACGCAACGCGGCGACCGTCGCCAGCCCGGCGATGCCCCCGCCGACGATGAGTACCCGGACATTGTCACCCCGCACGACGTGTTCCCTTCCGCTGCGCCGGCCGGCTGAGCTGCTGCTCAGCGGTTTGGCCGCGGCAGCACTCTAGAAGGTGGGTGAGCCAGCGCACGGGTCCGGGGGCTGAATTTCCGGCCAATGGGCTGCGACGATCAGGGCATGACAACCGCCGAGGCGTACGTCGAGTTCGCCCGCCGCGAGGCGTACGGGGTCTCACCCACGTACGAGCGGCTGTCGTACGCCGTCGCCGACGACCACGCCCTGCTCGCCCTGCTCGACGGGCTCCCGCCGGCTAAGCGCCAGCCGAACCTGCTGTACGGCGTGGTCCGCTGGCTGGGCGGCCCGGTCGACGACCCGACCGCGTTCCACGACTACGTGCTGGCCCACTGGCCGGCAATCGACACCGAGCTGAAGCGCAGGGCCACCCAGACGAACGAGGCGGGCCGGTGCGCGGTGCTGCTGCCGGTGCTCGCCGCGCTGCCGCAGCCCCTCGCCCTGCTGGAGGTCGGCGCGTCGGCCGGGCTGTGCCTCTATCCCGACCGGTACGCCTACCGGTACGGCGAGCACGAGGTCGGCGACGGCGGGCCCGTCCTGGAGTGCGCGGCCAGCGGGTTGGTGCCGCCTGGGCGCGTACCCCAGGTGGTGTGGCGGGCCGGCCTCGACCTGAACCCGCTCGACGTGCGCGACCCCGACGACGTGTCCTGGTTGGACGCCCTGATCTGGCCGGAGCACGCGCACCGGCGGGCCCGGCTGCGCGCGGCGGCGGCGGTCGCCGCCGCCGACCCGCCGCTGCTGGTCCGGGGCGACCTGGTGGACGACCTGCCGGCACTGGCGGCCCGCGCGCCGGCCGACGCGACGCTCGTGGTCTTCCACACGTCCGTGCTCTATCAGGTGCCCGCCGCGCGCCGGGACGCGTTCGTGCGGCTGGTCGGTGAGCTGCCAGGGCACTGGATCGCGAACGAGGCCCCGGAGGTGCTGCCCCACGAGGGGCTACCCGACTCGCCGAACGCGGCGTTGCACAACGTCCTCGCGCTGGACGGCAAGCCGTTGGCCTGGACCCGGGGCCATGGTCAGGCGATGACCTGGTTCGGCTGAGACCGAGCCTCCACCGGCATCCGGACGCGCAGCGCTCGGACGAACCAGCCCACGGCCGGCGCGACCGCGCCCCCACCCGACCAGCCGTTGATCACCGACAGCAGGTCGAGGTAGCGGTCCCGGCGGGGGTCGTTGGCCAGGACCAGCCGGTCCAGCATCCGTCGGCGCAGGTCGGCGTCGTCGGCGAGGCCGTGCAGGCGGGCGTACCGGCCGGTGACCGCCGCGACCACCGGATCGGCCTCGGGCCCAGCCGGATCGAGACCGGCGGCCAGGGCAGCCGCCACCCCGTCCCGGACCAGGGCGACGGCGTCCGGGCGGGGGAGTCCGGGCACCTCGTTGTCGGCGGCGTGCTGGCGGGCGAGCCGCCGCATGCTCGTCCGGAAGGTCGGGTCGCGGCACAGCTCGGCCAGCTCCAGCCACGCCTGCACCTGCTCGGCCGTGGGGTCGTCGGGCAGCTCCGGCGTCATCGAGACGAGCACACCCGGGTACATCGGCGGATCGCCGGTGCAGACGCTGTCCAGGAAGTCGTCCACCAGGTGCGCCCGTTCGTGGGCGGTGAGCTGGGCCAACCGGCGCAGGTCGTCGACCTCCGCCGGGCCGGCCCCGCGCCGTGCGGCGACGGTCAGCACCGCCTGGCGCAGTCGTAACACGCGGATCTGCGCCGCCAAGGCCTGCGCGTGGGTGGCCGCCACCTCGCGCAGGGGTGCCTCGCGGTCCACCACCCGACGGATGGCGGCCAGGTCGACGCCCAGGTCACGCAACGTCCGGACGAGTTCCAGCCGGGCGACCGCCGCGGCGTCGAACAGGCGGTAGCCGGCGGAGCTCCGGTCGGTCGGCGGGACGATCCCGCTGTCGGCGTAGTAGCGGATGGTCTTGACGCTCAGGCCGGTGCGCCGGGCCAGGTCGCCGATCGTGTACCGCTCGTCACCGCTCATGCCCCCACCCTCGCGTCTCCCCCCGGTGGAGACTCAAGCAGACTGGCCCGGTGAGCGGAGAGCGACGACCCCTGGCCGGCCGGCCGCTCACCGAGCCGCACCCGTCCCGCCTGCCGCCCGAGCACCCCGACCGGGCCCGGATCCTCGCCGCGCACGACGCCGCGCTGGCCGCCGGAGAGGCCGGTTACCCCGATCCGGCGACGGGTCTGTTCGTGCTCAGCGCCGCCTTCCTGGCCCGTCGTGGCACGTGCTGCGGACGGGGTTGCCGGCACTGCCCGTACGTGGGCGATCCACCCTCGGAATGAGGACTTCCGCCGGACCCGGACACCCCGTACGGTGTCCGACGGACATCCGGCGGGGCCTCTTCCGCCGTCGGTCGGCGAGAGGGTGGAGCGTGCGCGGGCGGATCGTGGTCGCCGGGCTGGCGGGCCTGCTGGTGAGCGGCTGTGCCGCTGAGGCCGAGCCGGTGGCGGTGCCACCACCGGCGCCGGTGGCGCTGGACGTGGCGGCGGCCTCGTCGGGCGGGGCGTGCCGGCTGCTGGACTTCGCGGTGATCGAACAGATCGTCAAGGTGCGCTTCGACGTGGCGGCGGCCAGCGACCGGAACGACACCCACACCTGCGTGGTCCGGGCCGAGCGCGCGGCGCTGCCGGAGCTGATGCTCAGCGTGTCCGAGACCAGCATCGACAAGACCACCTTCGGCGCGGACGTGGTGCCCGACAAGGCGACGAAGGTCACCGGCCTGGGTCAGCAGGCGTACCGGCGGACGGCCGCCGCGAGCGGCGGGCACGGGCCGGTCGCCGAGGTCGGTTGGCTGGCCACCGACGGCCGACTCGCCACCCTGACCTGGACCGGCGCCCGGGGCGAGCGCACTGCTGCGGACAAGCTGGCCGCTGAGCTGATCGCCGTGGCCAAGAAGGTCGACACCCGGGCGCTGTGACCGCCCGAGTCCCGGTCAGCTGGCGGCGACGAAGACCCGGGAGGCGACCTCGCGGGGCAGCCGTACCCGGTCACCGGAGCGGTCGATCGACACCCCGTCGCGCTCCTGGGCCACGGTGACCGTGGCACCCGGGTCGACGCCGGCGGCGTGCAGCTGGCGCAGCACGTCGGAGTCGGTCTGCACGCTCTCGCAGATCCGGCGGACCACGACCGGCCCGGACAGCCCGGGGAAGGCCAGGTTGCGCTCGCCCTCGCCGGCCTCGCTGGCCGGGGCCCCGGGGGAGCCCAGCTCCTCCAGGCCCGGGATCGGGTTGCCGTACGGCGAGCGGGTCGGCCGGTTGAGCAGGTCGTACACCCGCTTCTCGACGGCGTCGCTCATCACGTGCTCCCAGCGGCAGGCCTCCTCGTGGGCCTCCTCGTAGGGCATCCCGATGACGTTGACGAGCAGCAGCTCGGCGAGGCGGTGCTTGCGCATCACGGCCACCGCGCTGCCCCGGCCGAGCGCGGTGAGCGTCAGGTGCCGGTCGCCCTCGACGGTGAGCAGGCCGTCGCGCTCCATCCGGGCCACGGTCTGGCTGACGGTGGGGCCGCTCTGCTTGAGGCGTTCGGCGATCCGGGCGCGCAGCGGCGGCACTCCCTCCTCCTCCAGCTCGAGGATGGTGCGCAGGTACATCTCGGTCGTGTCGACCAGATCGTGAGACTTCATAAGGTAAGCGGCCCTCCGATGCACGATGCTACCCTGCCGCGCGCCGAGCGACCGCTGCCGAATCGCACCGTGCTGACCCGGATGGTGTTGGATGGTCGCCATGTCCGGTACCGAGGAGCTGCTCGTCGAGGTGGACCGGCTCGCCACCGAACTCGACCACGCCGACCCGCCCACCCTGCTCGACGTCCGCTGGCGGCTCACCGGCCCGCCCGGCCACGACGACTACCTGGCCGGCCACCTGCCCGGCGCGGTCTTCGTCGACCTGGACACCGCGCTGTGCGGGCCGCCCGGCGTCGGCGGCCGGCACCCGCTGCCCGACCCGGGCGCGCTGCGGGGGTGCTGCGGGCCGCCGGCGTCCGTTCCGGTCACCCCGTGGTGGTGTACGACGGCGGCGACGGCCTGGCCGCCGCCCGCGCCTGGTGGACGTTGCGGTGGGTCGGGCACCGGCCGGTGCGCCTGCTGCACGGGGGCTTCCCGGCCTGGGTCGCCGCCGGCCGACCGGTCTCCACCGAAGCGCCCACCCCGCGCCCTGGCGACGTCGAGGTGCGCCCCGGTGCGCTCCCGGTGCTCGACGCCGGGCAGGCCGCCGCCCTGGCCTGCGCGGACGACGCCGTGCTGCTCGACGTGCGCGCGGCGCCGCGCTTCCGGGGCGAGGTCGAACCGATCGATCCGGTCGCCGGTCACGTGCCGGGCGCGGCGAACCTGCCCGCCGGCGAGTACGTGGGCGCCGACGGGCGCTTCCCGGCCGCCGAGGTGCTGCGGGACCGGTTCGCCGCCGTCGGCGTCCAGGGGGCGCGGGAGGTCGGGGCGTACTGCGGTTCCGGTGTCACCGCCGCGCAGGCGGTCCTCGCGCTGCACCTGGCCGGCCGGCCGGACGCCGCGCTGTACGTCGGGTCGTGGAGCAACTGGGTCGCCGACGCGTCCCGGCCGGTCGCCACCGGGCCGACACCAGAGCGCTGACCAGCGCGTGCGACGGGCCGACGACGGTCCTCGTGCGACGATGGGCTCATGTCCGACGACACGGTGGTGGTGTGGGACCCCGCGCTGCTCGCCTACAACCTGGGTGACCATCCGCTCGACCCGGTCCGGGTGGAGCTGACCGTCGCGCTCGCCCAGGAGTTGGGCGTCCTGACCCGACCCGGGGTGCGCGTGGTCAAGCCGGAGCCCGCCGACGACGCCCTGCTGACCCGCGTGCACGACCCGGCCTACCTGGCCGCCGTACGGGCCGCGCCGCGCGACCCGCTGTTCGCCGGGTACGGGCTGGGCACCTCCGACAACCCGATCTTCGAGGGGATGCACGAGTCGAGCGCGTTGATCGCCGGCGCGACGGTTGCCGCCGCGGAGGCGGTCTGGCGGGGAGACGCCCGTCGGGCCGTCAACGTGGCCGGTGGCCTGCACCACGCGATGCCCGCCCGGGCGTCCGGTTTCTGCGTCTACAACGACCCGGCGGTGGCCATCGCCCGGCTGCTCGACCTGGGCGCGGAGCGGATCGCGTACGTCGACGTGGACGTGCACCACGGCGACGGTGTGCAGGACATCTTCTGGGACGACCCGCGGGTGCTCACGGTCAGCCTGCACGAGACGCCGCTGGCGCTCTTTCCCGGTACCGGCTTTCCCGACGAGACCGGCGGGCCGGGGGCCGGGGGCAGCGCGGTGAACATGCCGCTGCCTCCGGGCGTCGACGACGCCGGCTGGCAGCGGGCGTTCCACGCGATCGTGCCGTCGGTGCTGCGCGCGTTCCGCCCGCAGGTGCTCGTCACCCAGTGCGGCGCGGACGGGCACCGGCTGGACCCGCTGGCCGACCTGAACCTGACGGTGGACGGGCAGCGCGCCACCTACCTCGCGCTGCGGTCGCTCGCCGACGAGCTGTGCGAGGGCCGCTGGGTGGCGACCGGCGGTGGCGGGTACGCGCTGGTCGAGGCGGTGCCCCGGGCGTGGACGCACCTGCTGGCCGTGGCGACCGGCGACCCGATCGACCCGGCGACACTCACCCCGCTCGCCTGGCGGGAGTTGGCGGCGGCCCGTCGACCGGGCCGGGAGATCCCGCTGCGGATGACCGACGACGCCGACCCGTCGTACGAGCCGTGGCAGCCGACGGGCGAGCCGAACGCGGTGGACCGGGCCATCGCGGCGACCCGCAAGACCGTCTTCCCGCTGCTCGGGCTCGATCCGTACGATCCGCGGGACTGAGCCGGGCCGTTTCCGGTGACGAATGTGGACCAACCCGCCGACGTGCTGCTCAGCGATGGCAGCACGGTCCAGTTGCGACAGATCGACCCGACGGACGCGCCGGGCGTGGTGGCGATGCACAGCCGGTTCTCCGAGCGCACCCGCTACCTGCGGTACTTCTCGCCGTACCCGCGCATCCCGGAACGCGACCTGATCCGCTTCGTCACGGTCGACCACCACGACCGGGAGGCGTTCGTGGTGCTGGCCGCCGACCAGATCGTCGCGGTTGGCCGGTACGAGCGCCTGGGCCCGCAGGCGCCCGAGGCGGAGGTGGCCTTCGTGGTGGAGGACGCCTTCCAGGGCCGGGGCATCGGCTCGGTGCTGATGGAGCACCTGGCCGACGCCGCCCGGCGCAACGGCATCATGAGCTTCGTCGCCGAGGTGCTGCCGGCCAACGGGACGATGCTGCGGGTCTTCGCCGACTTCGGCTACCAGGTCCAGCGCGCGTACGCCGACGGCGTGGTGCACCTGAGCTTCCCGACCGCCCCGACCGAGGCCACCCTGGAGGTGCAGCGCGGCCGGGAGCACCGCACCGAGGCGCGTTCGATCGCCCGCCTGCTCGCGCCGCGGGGCATCGCCGTCTACGGCGCGAGCGCCACCGGGCAGGGCGTCGGCGCGGCGGTGCTCGGGCACCTGCGCGACGGCGGGTTCACCGGCGCGGTCGTGCCGGTGCATCCGAGCGCGTCCACGGTGGCCGGGCTGCCCGCGTACCCGAGCGCTGTCGACGCCCAGGTGGCGGTGGACCTGGCGGTGGTGGCGGTCCCGCCGGAGGCGGCGACCGCGGTGGTCGCCGACGCGGCCGCCGCCGGCGTGCACGGCCTCGTCGTGATCTCGGCCGGCTTCGCCGAAGCCGGCGGCGAGGGCGCGGCCACCCAGCGGTCGCTGGTCCGCGCGGCCCACGCCGCCGGCATGCGCGTGGTCGGCCCGAACTGTCTGGGCGTGGCCAACACCGATCCGACGGTACGCCTCAACGCCACGCTCGCGCCCGCGCTGCCGCCGGCCGGTCGGGTGGGGATCTTCAGCCAGTCCGGCGCGTTCGGGGTGGCGCTGCTCGCCGAGGCGGACCGGCGTGGCCTCGGCCTGTCCAGCTTCGTCTCCGCCGGCAACCGGGCCGACGTGTCCGGCAACGACCTGTTGCAGTACTGGCAGGACGACCCCGGCACCGACGTGATCATGCTGTACCTGGAGACGTTCGGTAACCCGCGCAAGTTCGCCCGGCTGGCCCGGCGGATCGGTCGCGCCAAACCGGTGGTGGCGCTCGCCTCGCCGGCCCGCCCGCCCGGGGTCGGTGACGCCGCCGGCCCGGACGAGGTGGCGGTGGCCGCGCTCTTCGCCCAGTCCGGGGTGATCCGGGTGGACACGGTGGCGGAACTGCTCGACGTGGGGGTGCTGCTGGCCAACCAGCCCCTGCCCACCGGCGACCGGGTCGGCGTGGTCGGCAACTCGTCGGCGCTGACCGGGTTGGCGGCGAGGGCGTGCGTCGCGCAGGGCCTGACCGTGGCCGACGGCTACCCCCGTGACGTCGGGCCCAGCGCCGGGGCCGCCGAGTTCGCCACCGCCCTCGCCGAGACGGCCGGCGACGACCGGGTGGACGCCCTCGTGGTGGTCTTCGCCCCACCGCTGCCCGGTCAACGCACCGACGTGGACGCCGACGTCACCGCCGCCCTTCCGGCGGCCCTCGCCCTGGGCAAACCGACCGTGGCGACCTTCCTGGTCGGCCGGCTGCCCGCCGGGGTGCCCGCGTACGGCGGCGTGGAGGAATCTGTCCGCGCCCTCGCCCGGGTGCACCGGTACGCGCGGTGGCTGGGCCGCCCGTCCGGCGTGGCACCCGAGCTGCCCCGCATCGACCGGGACGCCGCGCAGGCCGCGCTGCGCGCCGACCCCGTCGACGCGGGGGCGCTGCTGGCCGCGTACGGCATCGGGACCGTGCCGTCGACGCTCGTGGACACGGTCGACGCGGCGGCCGAAGCGGCGGCGCGGGTGGGTCTCCCGGTGGCGCTCAAGGCCGCCGATCCGGGGCTGCGGCACCGGCTCGACCTGGGAGCGGTCCGTCTCGACCTGCGCGACGAGGCCGGCGTCCGCCGCGCGTACACCGAGATGGCCGCCGGCTTCGGCGCGGACGTGCTGGTGCAGCCGATGGTCCCGCCCGGGGTGGCCTGCGTGGTGGAACTGGTGGAAGATCCGGCGTTCGGCCCGGTGGTCGGCTTCGGCCTCGGGGGAGTCGCCACCGACCTGCTCGGGGACCGGGCCTGGCGGGCGGTGCCGCTCACCGACACCGACGCCGCCGAACTGGTGGACGAGCCCCGCGCGGCGCCGCTGTTGCGGGGACACCGGCGCGGCCCTGGCCGACCTGCTGCTGCGGGTCGGTCAGCTCGCCGACGAGCAGCCCCGGGTACGTTCGGTCACCCTCAATCCGGTGCTCGCCCGCCCGGACGGCATCTCGGTCCTGCACGCCCAGGTACGCGTCGGCGGCGTGGCCGCCCGGCCGGACACCGGCCCCCGCCGCCTGTGAGGGCGCGCGTCGGTCAGGCGCGGCTGGAGATCTGCTGCACGCCCCAGGTGTTTCCGTCCGGGTCGGCGAAGAAGACGAAGCCGACATTGTCCAGCGGGTCGGGCACCGGTCGGGGGTTGACGCCCACCACCTGGATCTCGCTGACCCGCACGCCCCGCTCGACCAGCTCGGCGTGGGCCCGCTTCAGGTCGGGCACGACCAGTTGCAGGCCCCTGAGCGAGCCGGGCGGCATCTCCGGGACGACGCCCTTGCCGACCACGATCGAACAGCCGGAACCGGGCGGGGTCAGCTGCACGATGCGCGCGTCGTCACCGATCACGGTGTCGTGGTCGACGGCGAAACCAAGCTGGTCGGCGTAGAAGCTCTTCGCCCGGTCCACATCCGACACGGGCACGATCACGACTTCCAGCGTCCAGTTCACGGGTGGCCTCTCGTCGGGTCTCCAGTCAACCATCGCGGCAAGGGGGAAGGCCCCGGCGAACCGCCAGGGCCTTCCACAACTTCGGGCGCGTCAGCAGGCGTACGCCTCCAGGCGCTGGGCCCGCTCCGGCGCGCGCAGCTTCAGCAGCGTCCCCTTCTCGATCTGCCGGATACGCTCGCGGGACAGGCCGAACTCCCGGCCGACCTCGTCCAGGGTGCGCTGCCGGCCGTCGTCCAGCCCGAACCGGAGCCGGATGACCGCCTGCTCCCGCTGCGACAGCGTGGCCAGCACGACACTCACCTCGTTACGCAGCTCGCCCTGCGCGGCCCCCTCGCCCGGGTCGGTACGCGGGTCCACCGCGGCCACGAAGTCACCGAGCGCGCTCTCCCCGTCGTCGCCGACGGCCTGGTCCAGGCTGACCGGCTCCCGGTCGTACGAGATGAGTTCGATGACCTGGAACTCGGGGATCTCCAGCGCCCGTGCGATCTCCGCGACGCCTGGCTCGCGGCCCAGCGTCACCGCCAGCTCGCGGCGGGCCCGGACCATCCGGTTGACCTGCTCGACCATGTGCACCGGGATACGGATGGTGCGGGCCTGGTCGGCCATGGCGCGGGTGATGGCCTGCCGGATCCACCAGGTGGCGTACGTGGAGAACTTGTAGCCCTTGGCGTAGTCGAACTTCTCCACCGCCCGGATCAGACCGAGGTTGCCCTCCTGGATGAGGTCGAGGAAGGCCATCCCGCGTCCGGTGTAGCGCTTGGCGATGCTGACCACCAGCCGCAGGTTCGCCTCCAGCAGGTGGTCCTTGGCCGCGCGGCCCTCGACGACGATCAGCTCCAGGTCGGCCCGCAGTTCGTCCGAGACCGGAGTGCAGGTGGCGAGCTTCTCCTCGGCGAACAGTCCGGCCTCGACCCGCCGGGCCAGCTCGACCTCCTGCGCGGCCGTCAGCAGCTTCGTCCGGCCGATGCCGTTGAGGTACGCCCGGACCAGGTCGGTGGAGATGCCGCGCTCGTCGGTGGCGTCCAGGTCGGTGAGGGCCTCGGTCTCGGTGCTGGTGGCCGGGCGCGTCCGGTGTTCCGTCATCTTCGTCTCCCCGTATCCCACGTCTGTGCCGTGTCTCCGGCCCAGTGGTGCCGGTGTGAGACACAGCTTGGCGGGCGGGACGTGAAACGGGAGTGAGCTGATCGCGGACCCGACAGCAATCCCGCAGGATCGCCACAAAAAACTGTCACCAGCCCGCTTGCCGCCCCCCCCCGGGCCCCCCGACGCTCCCGGCGCTGTCGACGCTCCCGGCGCTGTCGACGCTCCCGGCGCTGTCGACGCTCCCGGCGCTGTCGACGCTCCCGGCGCTGTCGGCGCTGTCGGCGCTGTCGGCGCTGTCGGCGCTGTCGGCGCTGTCGGCGCTGTCGGCGCTCCCGGCGCCCCCGACGCTCCCGGTGATCAAGAGGTTTGCGTCAAGAATCGTGCGGAATTTGACGCGAACCTCTTGATCGACGCGGGGAGGGGGGAAGGGGAGAGGGAGGAGGGGAGGGGGGAAGGGGAGGGGAGGGGTTAGAGGTCTAGGAGGATTGTTTTGGGGCCTGTGTTGGTGCTTTCCACGAGCATGTGGGTGCGGAAGCGGCCGGTCTCGACCTTCGCGCCGCGTTGGCGCAGGGCTTCCACCACCGCCGTCACCAGGGGTTCGGCCATCTCGGCGGGGGCCGCTGCTGTCCAACTCGGACGGCGGCCCTTGCGGGCGTCGCCGTAGAGGGTGAACTGGCTGACCACCAGGATCGGCGCCCCGACGTCGGCGGCGGACCGCTCGTCGTCCAGGATGCGCAGCTCGTGCACCTTGCGGGCCATCGTCGCGGCGGTCTCGGCGGTGTCGGTGTGCGTCACGCCGAGCAGCACCAGCAGGCCGTCCTCGATCGCACCGACGACCTCGTCGTCCACCGTCACGCTGGCCCGCCCGACCGTCTGCACCACGGCCCGCATCAGCGCACCACCGCCGCTGTCGGCACCAGCGCCGCCGCTGTCGGCACCAGCGCCGCCGCTGTCGGCACCAGCGCTGCCGCCGTCGGGGGCACCAGCGCCGCGGGTGTCGGCACCAGCGCCGCCGCCGTGGGCACCGCTGCCGCCGCAGGAGTCGGCGGTAGCGTCGCCGCGCCGGTCCGCGGCATCACTCGGTCACCGGCTGGATGAAGCCGCGCTCGACCAGGTGCGCGACGATCGGGCCGGCGGCCTCGGCCATCTCGGCGGGTTCGACGTCGTGGGCGGCCGCGAGCAGGGCGAGCTGGTCGCGGAGCGGTAGGCGGCCGTCCGCCCCGCCGACCAGCGCCAGCACCAACGGGTCGATCTCCTCGGTCCAGCGCAGGCCGTGCGGCATCGCGAGCACCTGCCGGTCGACCGCCCAGCCCTCGTCACCCATGGTGGCCTCCTGGCGGAGCTGGAGACCGTCGGCGGCCCGGTAGCGTTCGGCGAGCAACGCCTCCGTGTCCCGTACCCGCAGGAAGTCCTGGCGGTCGAACCACGCGCCGATCTGGTCGCCCAGCGGCGGCTGGACCCGCTGGCGCAGGTCCTCCACGCGGACCACCGGATCGGCGTGGCCGCCGCGGCGCAGGGACACGATCCCGAAGCCGATCGCCTCGATCTTGTGCTGGTCGAACCAGTCCAGCCAGACGGCCGCCCGTTGCGGGTCGGCGCCCTCACCGACGTCGGTGAGCCACAGGTCGACGTACGCCATCGGATCGGCGACCTCGCGCTGGATCACCCAGGCGTCCAGGCCGGTTCCCGCGAACCAGCCGGCCACCCGCTCGTCCCACTCCTCACCGGCGACGTGCACCCAGTTCGCGAGGTACTGCATGGTGCCGCCCTCGGTGAGCAGGCCGGGGGCGGCGGCGGCGAGCTCGGCGGCGATGGCGTCACCCACCCGACCCGAGTCGCGGTAGACGTGTGTGGTGGTGCCCGGGCCCACCACGAACGGTGGGTTGCTCACCACCAGGTCGAATCGACGGCCGGCCACCGGCGCGACCATGTCGCCGCGCAGCAGCTCCCAGTCCTGGCCGTTGAGGGCGGCGTTGGTCGCCGCGAAGCGCAGGGCCCGCTCGGAGAGGTCCGTGGCAGTCACCGTGTCGGCGTGGGTCGCGAGGTGCAGGGCCTGCACGCCGGAGCCGGTGCCCAGGTCCAACGCGGCGCCGACCGGCCGGCGTACGGTCGCCCCGATCAGGGTGTGGGTGGCCCCGCCGATACCGAGCACGTGTTCGGCGTGCAGGGGTCGACCGGGCCGGGCCGAGGCCGGCACGTCGGCGAGCACCCACCAGTCGTCGCCGTACGGTTCCAGGTCGACGCCCGCGCGCAGGCCCTCGTCGTACCGCTCGACGATCCCGCCGGCCAGCGCCTCGGCGAGCCCCAACGGTGCCAGCGCGGCGGCGACGGCAGTCTCCGGTTCGGTCTGGTCGCAGATGAACAGCCGGATCAGCGTGGCGAGCGGATCGCGGTCCTCGGTTGCGCGCAGCGCGGCCCGGTAGTCGTTGCGCGCGACCGAGGCGGTGGCCTGCGGGCCGAGCCGTTCGGCGATGCCGTTGCTGGTGAACCCGGCCCGGGTCAGCGCGGTCCGCAGGGCGTCGACGCCGGCGGGGGAGAGCAGCATGTCGTGTTCGTCCACGTCGCCATCCTGCCCCGCGTCGCGTCCCGGGTCGGCGGCACCCGCCGACGGACGTCGGAGCGTCGGTGTCCGACCGGGTCGGTGGGCGGGGCACGATGGTGGCCATGACGCTCGTGCTTCCCATCGGCCCCGAGGCCAACCGACTGCTGGAGCGCAGCCCGCTGGCCCTGCTCATCGGCATGACCCTGGACCAGCAGGTGCCGATGGAGAAGGCCTTCTCCTCGCCGTACGTGCTGGCGCAGCGGCTCGGTCACGACCTGGACGCGGCGGAGCTGGCCGGCTACGACACGGACGCGCTGATCGCGCTCTTCGCCACTCCGCCCGCCCTGCACCGGTTCCCCAAGGCGATGGCGACGCGGGTGCAGGAGGTCTGCCGGGTGCTCGTGGAGCGCTACGACGGCGACGCGGCGCTGCTGTGGTCGGGCGTCGCCGACGGGCCGGAGCTGCTGCGGCGCGTCGCCGACCTGCCCGGCTTCGGCAGGCAGAAGGCGCAGATCTTCGTGGCGCTGCTGGGCAAGCGGTTCGGGGTGACCCCGCAGGACTGGCGGACGGCGGCCGGCGGGTACGGCGACCCCGGCGCGTACCGGTCGGTGGCGGACGTCACCGACGCCGACTCGCTGCGCCGGGTGCGGGAGTACAAGCAGCAGATGAAGGCGGCGGCGAAGGCCGATCAGGGCTGACGTTCAGGCGGCGGTGGGGTGCGCCAGGGAGGCCAGCGCGCGCCGGACGTCGGCCAGCGAGACGGTGGCCGAGTCGTCGAGGTCGGCGAGGCCGGCCTCGATCCACTGCCGCATCAGCGTGGTGACCCCGATGCCCCGGGCGTCGGCGGCGGCGCGGACCCGCTCGTAGGTCTCCAGCGGCAGCCGGACCGACCGGCTGACCATCGGCACGTCGGTGTCGGGTGTGGGCAGGTCCACCGCGGGGCTCTCGTCGATCAGCTCGGCGAGCCGGTCGTCGCCGCTGTGGAACTGCTTCGTCGCGTCGTTGCGGTGCATCGTCACGGCCCCCCTCATCGGCGATCTCTCCGCACGGCCTCGTCGTAGCGCTTGGACTCGGCGTCGCTCAGCTCGCGGGCGGAGAGGATGTCCCAGTCGTTGTCGGTGCCATCGGCCTCGGCGAGCAGCACCGCCAGGCGACGGCCCCGGCGGGCGGCGGCGTAGACCACCATCACGTCGTCGCCCAGGTGGCGGATGACCCGTCGCGCGCTGTGCAGCGCCTCCCAGACTTCCCCGGGCGTGACGTCGTAGACCCTCAGGTTGGCCAACGCCTCGTCGGTGAAGCTGAACCTGCTGCCCACGTCGCGCAGCGTACCACGCGCGTAACACGTACCGGGATGACTCGATATTCGCTGATCACGGCTTCGTGGTGACAGGATGGGGCGTAATCCCCTCGAGGAGGTCCCTGGTGAAGCGTCAGGCGTACGAGCCGATTCTGATCACCGATGCCTCGCGCAGCCAGCACGATCAGCTCACGAGCCGTCAGCGCCGCTATGTCCTCATGATGGGCATCCGGGTGGCCTGCATCGTCGCCGGAGCGATCCTGGTCGGCGCGAACGCTCCCCTGCTCTGGCTCTGGCTGCCGCTGTGCGCCCTCGGCATGGTGCTCATCCCGTGGCTAGCCGTGCTCCTGGCGAACGACCGACCGCCCAAGGAGGAGCACCGGCTGTCCAACCGGTTCCACCCGCGGCGGCGGGTCGAGACCCCACCCATGAGCCTCACCGCCGAGGAGCGCCCTCACAAGATCATCGACGTCGAGCCCTGACCCGCCCCGCGGGCCAGGGCTCCGACGTCTCAGGCCGGTGGTCGGGCGCCGACGCTGGAGACGGCCAGCGCCCCCAGTTCGGTCGCGCGGTCCAGGGCCGCGGTCGCGGTGGCCCCGCCGAGCCAGGCGGTCAGCAGCCCGGCCGCGAAGGCGTCGCCGGCCCCGGTGACGTCCACCACCGCCACCCGCCGGGCCGCTGCCACGCTGACCGCTGCCGGGCGGCCCTCGACCCACACCGCCCCCGCCGCGCCACGTTTGACCACCACCCGCCGGGCCGTCGCCGACAACGCCCGCCCCTGCGCCGCCGGGTCCAGACCGCCGGCCAGCACCGTGGCCTCGTCCGCGTTGACCAGGAGCAGGTCGACATCGCGTACCCAACCCAGGAAGGCCCGCGCGCCGACGCGCCGCAGCGGCCCCGCGGAGGCCGCGTCGACGCTGGTGGTGAGCCCGCGCTCGCGGGCGGCGGCCAACGCCCGCAGCCCCGCTGCGCGCGACGCGGCGTCCAACAGGGTGTACGCGGACAGGTGCAGATGCCCCGCGTCGGGCGCCGCCGCGAGGGCCTTGTCGACGTGCTCGGCGCTCAACCGCAGGTTCGCGCCCCGCGACGTGATCATGGTCCGCTCGCCGTCGCCGGTCAGCACGACCACCGTGCCGGTGGGTACGCCCGGCACCCGATCGAGGACGCAGTCCACGCCCGCGCGGGCCAACTCGGCCGCCCGGTCGCGCCCCGCGTCGTCGTCGCCGACCGCGCCGACCAGCGTGACGGCCAACCCCTGGGCGGCCACCCAGGCGGCGGTGTTGGCCGCCTGGCCGCCGCCGCCGAGGCTGATCCCGGCCTCGGTGTCCGTGCCCGCCGCGAGCGGCCCGGTGAGCACCGCGACCACGTCGGTGATCACGTCTCCGACGACGACCACCCGGGTCCCAGGGGTCATGCCGGGACGGCGGAGGCGCGGGCGACCGTGGCGACCGCGATGCGCGCGGCCAGGTCGGCGTTGCGCAGGATGATCCGGATGTTGACCGCGAGGCTCGCGCCCTCGGTGGCCGAGTGGAAGTGCGCCAGCAGGTACGGCGTGACGGCCTTGCCGGTCACCCCGTCCCGCTCCAGCAGGGCCAGGCCGTCGGCGAGAGTCCGGTCGTGCAGCTCGGGGTCGAGCTGCTCGTCGACCGGCAGCGGGTTGGCGACGAGCAGCGCGCCGGTGTGCACGGCGTGCTCGTCCCTGGCGGCCAGTACGGCGGCGACCTGCTCCGGCGAGTCCACCGACCAGTCCAGGTCGAAGCCGGCGTCGGTGAGGTAGAAGCCGGGGAACCGTCGGGTGCGGTAGCCGAGCACGGCGACCCCGAGGGTCTCCAGGCGCTCCAACGTCGCGCCCACGTCGAGGATCGACTTGACTCCGGCGCAGACCACCGTGATCGGCGTCTGGGCCAGGGTGACGAGGTCCGCCGACTCGTCGAAGGTGTGCTCCGCCTCCCGGTGCACCCCGCCCAACCCACCGGTCGCGAACACCCCGATCCCGGCCGCCGCGGCCACCGCGCTGGTCGCGGCCACGGTGGTGGCGCCGTCCGCGCCGGCGGCCGCCGCCACGGCCAGGTCCCGCACCGAGAGCTTCGTCACACCATCGACGGTGGCCAGTCGGGTCAGCTGCGCGTCGTCCAGGCCGACCACCAGATCGCCACGGATCATGCCGATCGTCGCCGGCACCGCCCCGGCGTCCCGGACCGCCTGCTCGATCTCCCGCGCCACCCGCAGGTTCTGCGGGCGGGGCAGGCCGTGCGAGACGATGGTGCTCTCCAGGGCGACGACGGGTCGGCCGTCGCGCAGGGCTGCGGCGACCTCGGTGCCGTAGCTGATGCGAAAGTCAGTCACCCGGGCACCGTACGGGGTCGGACGTCGGCCGGCCTCAAGTGGACCCGGCCGTGATGACCTGCCAAACTTGTCGGTTGGAGGTGCAGACGTGAGCACAGAGGTTCTCGAGCGTCCGGAGCTGAAGGACGCCGACACCGGTCCGGAAATGTTCCACTACGTCCGCAAGGAGAAGATCGCCGAGAGTGCCGTCATGGGCACCTTCGTCGTCGCGCTCTGCGGAGAGACCTTCCCGGTCACCAAGGCGGCCAAGCCGGGCTCCCCGGTCTGCCCCAAGTGCAAGGAGATCTACGACTCGTACCGCGAGTGAACCCCGGCCGGTCCTTCGGCCGGCGACGTAGCCTGCGGCGGTGACCACCTCCACCGCCCTGCTCCTCGCCGACCTGACCGGGGTCGCGGTGTTCGCCGCCTCCGGGGCCTCGGCCGCGGTGGCCAAACGGCTCGACCTCTTCGGCGTCGCGTTCGTCGGCTTCGTGGCCGCGCTCGGCGGCGGCATCTTCCGCGACCTCGTCATCGACGAGGTGCCACCGCTGGCCTTCGCCGACTGGCGGTACGCCGCGACCGCCGCGATCACCGCGGTCGCCGTGTTCTGGCTGCACCCGCAACTTGCCCGGCTGCGCACCACCGTGCTGGTGCTCGACGCGGCGGGCCTCGCGTTGTTCACCGTGACCGGCACACTCAAGGCGCTCGACGCCCGGGTGCCGGCCGTCGGCGCCTGCCTGATCGGCATGCTGACCGCCATCGGCGGCGGGCTCGGCCGCGACCTGCTCACCGCGGAGATCCCCGTGGTGCTGCGCCGGGAGATCTACGCGGTGGCCGCGCTGGTCGGATCGGTCGCGGTCGCTCTGCTCCACCTGACCGGCCAGACCGGCCCGGTGCCGCTCACCGCCGCCGCCGTCGGCGTGTTCGGGTTGCGCCTGGTCGCGCTGCGCCGACGCTGGTCCGCGCCGGTGGCGACCCTGCGTCCACCGCACACCGGCGACCCCTGGTGAGGCCCGTCGCACCGCCGTTGCCAATGTGACCAGCGTGGCGTCGCCTGGGCCTGCGGGCGCGCGCTGGTTATGCTGAGTCGGCCTTCGCGGCAGCTACTGCGCGGAGGCGTTTTCATGGGCGGCGGTACTCGTGGCCCTCGCCCGGTGTCCGCCCTGGTGCGGTCGGAGAGGAGCTTCGCGTGGCAGCCCGGACGCCGGTGCTCGAGACGTTCCCGGCACTGCGAGCCTGGCAGCGCAAGGCCCTGGTGGAGTACCTGCGCCGGCGTACCGACGACTTCACCGCGGTCGCCACCCCGGGCGCCGGCAAGACCACCTTCGCCCTGCGCATCGCCGCCGAACTGCTCGCCGACGGCACCGTCGAGGCGGTCACCGTGGTGGCCCCGACCGAGCACCTGAAGACCCAGTGGGCCGAGGCCGCGGCCCGGGTGGGCATCCAGCTCGACGCCGCGTTCCGTAACGCCGACGTGCACTCCGCCGCCGACTTCCACGGCGCGGTGATCACCTACGCCCAGGTCGGCATGGCCCCGCAGGTGCACCGGCGACGCACGATGACCCGTCGCACCCTGGTCATCCTCGACGAGATCCACCACGCCGGTGACTCCCGCACCTGGGGCGACGGTGTCAAGGCCGCCTTCGAGCCGGCCGTACGCCGGCTCATGCTCACCGGCACGCCGTTCCGCTCCGACGACAACCCCATCCCGTTCGTCGAGTACGAGCGGGGCGGTGACGGGCTGCTGCGCTCCCGCGCCGACTCGGTGTACGGCTACGCCGACGCGCTGCGCGACGGGGTCGTCCGGCCGGTGCTCTTCCTCGCGTACTCGGGGGAGACCCGCTGGCGTACCAACGCCGGGGACGAGCTGGCGGCCCGCCTCGGCGAGCCGATGACCCAGGATCTGGTGGCGCAGGCGTGGCGTACCGCCCTGGACCCGGCGGGGGACTGGATGCCGCAGGTGCTGCGTGCCGCCGACGCCCGGCTCACCGTGCTGCGTAACGCGGGGATGCCCGACGCCGGTGGCCTGATCATCGCCACCGACCAGCAGACCGCACGCTCGTACGCCAAGCTGATCGAGCAGGTGACCGGTGAGAAGGCCGCCGTGGTCCTCTCCGACGACCAGGGCGCGTCCGCGCGGATCGCGACGTTCGCGGCGTCCGACCAGCGGTGGCTGGTCGCGGTGCGGATGGTGTCCGAGGGCGTCGACATCCCCCGGCTCGCCGTCGGCGTCTACGCCACCAGCGCCAGCACCCCGCTGTACTTCGCCCAGGCGATCGGCCGGTTCGTGCGGGCCCGCCGCCCCGGTGAGACCGCCTCGGTGTTCCTGCCCAGCGTGCCGCACCTGCTCGGGCTGGCCAGCGAGATGGAGAACGAGCGGGACCACGTCCTGGGCAAGCCCAAGGAGTCCGACGGCCTCGACGACGACCTGCTGGAACGCGCGCAGCGCGACGACCAGGCCAGCGGGGAGCTGGAGAAGCGGTTCGCCGCGCTCTCGGCCACCGCCGAACTGGACCAGGTGATCTTCGACGGCGCGTCGTTCGGGACCGCCGCGCAGGCCGGCACGCCCGAGGAGGAGGAGTACCTGGGCCTGCCCGGTCTGCTCACCGCCGACCAGGTCTCCCTGTTGCTGACCAAGCGGCAGGCGGACCAACTGGCCGCCCAGCGTCGCCGTACCGCCGAGCGGGCCGCTCAGCCGGCCGCTGCGCCCTCGGCGGCGCCTCCGGTACCCCTGAGTGCCGCCCAGCGTCGTGTGGCGCTCCGGCGCCAACTCAACGCTCTGGTGGCCGCCCGGCACCACCGCACCGGCCAGCCGCACGGCAAGATCCACGCCGAGCTGCGCCGGCTCTGCGGTGGGCCGCCGAGCGCCCAGGCCACCATCGAACAGCTCGAGGAACGCATCGCCACCGTGCAGACCCTCTGACCCCACGCACCCCACGACCCCGGCACGGACGCACGGCGGGCATCCGGCGCCTCCGCAACCCGGGCACCCCCGGGTTGCGGAGGCACCCCGCGCATTCGAGGCACCCCGCGTATTCGACGCACCCCGCCCCCAGGCCCCCGCGCCCTCAGGTGTCGCGTGCCCTCAGGTGTCGCGTGCCCTCAGGTGTCGCGTGCCCCCAGGTGTCGCGTGCCCACCAAGATCGTGCTCGATCACTGATGTAGTGGTGTCACGGTCTGTGAGGCCACTACATCCTGGTTCGAGCACGATCTTGGTCGGCGCGGCGCGGCGCGGCGCGGCGCGGGGCGGGGCGCGCGGCGCGGCGGGGCGCGGGGCGCGCGGCGCGGCGCGGCGCGGCGCGGGGCGCGCGGCGGCGCGGGGCGCGGGGAGGGCCCGGTGCCCAAGATCTGCGCAACTTCGGGGATGTTGCTGCCTCTCGCGCGTCGGAATCAGCAATATCCCCGAAGTTGCGTGGATATTGGCGGGCGCTGGGCAGGGCTGGGCAGGGAAAAGCCGACCGGAGGCACCCCGTGTGGGGTACCTCCGGTCGGCTATGTCGGTCGCGGACTTAGTTCGCCATCAGATCGGCGCCACGCCAGGTGAACTCGGGGTCCGTCGCGAACCGAACGGTGATCTTCACGAGATCCTCCGCGTACTTGTTCGCGTGGTGCCCACAGAACACCAACTCGCTCCCACCCGAGAGAGTGATTCGGAGCTTGCCGGCAGCATTGCAGCGGTCGCACCGTTCATCGGCGGCTGGGGGAGCCACCGTCTCGGGCGGCGGCGTGAGGGTCGGGGTCATCGCCTTCCTCCTCTGGTCGTCACCGATGAACAATCTCTTCGGTCGTTGCTCACCTATCGTGCAACACCCGTGCTGGGCCTTGCCTTCCCTGTGTGCCCGCGGGGGACCGAGGTCACACATGGCAGGGACAGTGTGCCGTGAACCCAGGGTGCCACGTCAACGATCACATTCGTGTATCCGGACGATCACCACCTGGCGTTGCACGCCAGGTGGTCAAAACGACACGTTCGGTTGACGAAACAGGCTCAGTCCAGGTAATCCCGGAGAACCTGTGACCGGGACGGGTGTCGCAGCTTGGACATCGTCTTGGACTCGATTTGGCGGATCCGCTCCCGGGTCACCCCGTAGACCTGCCCGATCTCGTCCAGCGTCCGCGGCTGACCGTCGGTCAGGCCGAAGCGCAGCCGTACGACGCCCGCCTCACGCTCGGAGAGCGTCTGCAGCACCTGCTGGAGCTGGTCCTGCAGGAGCGAGAACGAGACGGCGTCGACGGCGACCACGGCCTCGGAGTCCTCGATGAAGTCACCGAGCTGACTGTCGCCCTCGTCGCCGATGGTCTGGTCCAGCGAGATGGGCTCCCGAGCGTACTGCTGGATCTCCAGCACCTTCTCGGGTGTGATGTCCATCTCCTTGGCCAGTTCCTCCGGAGTGGGCTCGCGGCCCAGGTCCTGGAGCAGCTCACGCTGTATGCGGCCGAGCTTGTTGATGACCTCGACCATGTGCACCGGGATACGGATGGTGCGGGCCTGGTCGGCCATGGCGCGGGTGATGGCCTGCCGGATCCACCAGGTGGCGTACGTGGAGAACTTGTAGCCCTTGGTGTAGTCGAACTTCTCGACCGCCCGGATGAGACCGAGGTTGCCCTCCTGGATGAGGTCGAGGAAGGCCATGCCGCGTCCCGTGTACCGCTTGGCCAGGGACACGACCAGACGGAGGTTCGCCTCGAGCAGGTGGTTCTTGGCGCGCTCGCCGTCGCGGGAGATCCAGCCCAGGTCGCGGACCATCTCCCGGGCGAGCTTCTCCTCGCCCTCGTCGGCCGCGCGCAGCTGCTCGGCGGCGTAGAGCCCGGCCTCGATCCGCTTGGCCAGCTCCACCTCCTGCTCGGCGTTGAGCAGCGGGACCTTGCCGATCTGCTTCAGGTACGCCCGCACGGAGTCGGCGGAGGCGGTCAGCTCGGCGTCGCGCCGAGCCTGCTTGAGCGCCTCGGACTCCTCGTCGTCCCACTCGAAGTCGTTGTCGGTGGCCGACGCGGCGGCGTCGGTCTCGGCGGCCTGGGCCAGCTCGGCCGGCTCCTCGACCACCACGTCCTCGATGGTGGCGGCGAGCTCCTCCGGGTCGATTTCACCCTCGGCGCCCTCGCCCTTGCCGGCTGCCTTGACCGGCTTGGCGCCGGCCGCCGCGGCCACGGTGGCCTTGGTCGCGCGGGTGGACTTGGTCGCCTTGGCCGGGGTGGCTGCCGCGGCGGCGACCCCGGCGGTCTTGCGAGCGGCCACCTTGCGCGGGGCGGGCGTCGCCGCCGCCTCGTCGGAGGCGGGCGCCTGCTTCGGGGCGGGCGCGGCGGCCTTCTTGGTCGTCTTGGCGGTGGTGGCTCGGGACGCCGGGGTCGTCGAGCGAGCTGCGGCGACCCGGCGGCGGGTGCTGGCCGAGCCGTCCACCACCACGGTCACTCCCGCCTCGGAGAGCGCCCGCAGGATCTTCTTGGCCTGGGCCGGAGTCACCTCGGCGGTCTCGACGGTGCGCGCGAGCTGAGCCGACGTGAGCTGACCGCCAGCGCTCTGCGCATGGGCGATCAGGGTGTCGGTGAGCGAGCGAACGTCGGCGCCGGGCTGGCGGGGTTCTGTCACGAATGACCTTCCGGAGGCGAAGAGCGGGCACGGCCGGGTCGTCCGGCACGGCGGGTCAACCGGGCCGGGCGATGTGGTTGAGGAACCCCCGTGTCCCGGGCCGGCCGGTGGTCTCGGCGGCCCGCGGCGCGTGGGTAGGGGTGAATTGTAACGCCGTCTGCGGCGATCATCCTGCGCCGCACGGCGTAACGGCGGCGGGACCGCCGATTCGGCGCAGATGTGGACTTTGTAAGGATGATACTCGCGCACGGCCCGCAACGCCCCGGTCGTGCCGGAAGGGGACCCTGGAATGGACCGTTCGGCACCGTTAACGCGGGAATTGTTGGCGATCGCGATCGAGGTGGCGCGGGACGCCGCGTCGACCGCGTACCGGATGCGGGTCGAGGGAGTTTCCGTGGCGGCGACCAAGAGCACGGTCACCGACGTGGTCACGGCCGCCGACCGGGCCGTCGAGCGCCAGGTCCTCGACGCCCTGCGCCGGCTGCGACCGGGGGACGCGGTCCTCGGCGAGGAGTACGGCACGACGGACACCGGTCCGGTGGCACCGGGCGGGGTGCGGTGGATCGTCGACCCGATCGACGGCACCGTGAACTACCTCTACGGGTTGCCGTACAGCGCGGTGTCGCTGGCCGCCGAGGTGGACGGGACGGTGGTCGCCGGCGTGGTGCGCAACGTGCACACCGGTGAGGAGTGGACCGCCACGGCCGGCGGCGGGGCGTGGCGCGACGGTGTCCGGCTGCGCTGCTCGGGTGAGACCGACCTGGGGCAGGCGCTGGTCGGCACCGGTTTCGGCTACGACGCCGGCCGTCGGGCGCACCAGGCGTCGGTGGTGGCCGGACTGATCGCCTCGGTACGTGACATCCGTCGCCTCGGCGCCGCCGCGCTGGACCTCTGCATGGTCGCGGAGGGGCGGCTGGACGCGTACTTCGAGAAGGGGTTGTCGGCCTGGGACCAGGCCGCCGGAGGCCTGGTCGCCGCCGAGGCGGGCGCCCGGGTGGCCGGCCTGGCCGGGCGCCCGGCGGGCCCGGACCTGGTGATCGCGGCCCCGCCGGCCCTCTTCGCCGGGCTGCACGACCGGCTGGCCGCCCTGGACGCCTCCGGCGGCCCCTAGGTGGGACTGCCGGTCAGGCCGTCACTTCTTGGGGCCGGGGGACGGGCAGGAACCCGGCGGCGCGACCGGCGGGCCCAGGTCGCCGAGGGACTGGTTGACCTCGGTGGTGGTGGCGAGCTGCTGGAAGCCGTTGCCCAACACCACGTCCACGGTGTCGTCGGTGCGCTTGGGGTCGTAGACCGGATCGGCGTTGTCCAGGAAGTACGCCTTCAGCAGGTGGGCGGAGCTGACACCCTTGGGGCCGAACTTCAGCACGGCCACGTCGTCGATGCCCTTGGGCGCGTTGCCGACCTTCTTGACCTGGAACTTGCGGTTCCGGAAGTCGTCGGCGACGGCGCTCGCCCGGCCCGGCTCGTCGGTCGCGTTCAGGACGTTGATCTTGACGTCCTTGGTCTCGTGCAGGGTGACGTCGGCCAGCGGCCAGCCGTCCGGGCAGCTGCCCGCCGCGCCGGCCTTGCCCTGGCTGTCCCGGACGATCGCGGTGATCACGAACGCCAGCGCCAGGACCCCCAGCAGGCCGACGACGACGAGTGCTCGCACTCGCGCAAAACTCATCTGGGCGCTCCCCGGAGCTGAGGTGGGTGGTGGCGGCCGCCAACGATCGCGCTGACCGCCGGCCGTCGAATACGCCGCTGAGGTTAACGGTTGTCCGGCCGTCGCGTGGAAACAGTCCGACATGCCGGCGCGCCGACCGCGAACCGGGTACTACTACCCCTATCTTCGTGTCGCCTGAATCACATTGGGAACAACTTCGCGTGCGGGGGCGTACATCTCAGCCGCAAGGGCGGTATACATGCCTCGCCCAAGGGGGGGTAAGGTTCCGCGCTCGCAGGGGAGTGGCCCCAGCGGTCCCGACCCGTACGGTCCGCGGGTCGGGTGCCCGACACAAGTGGTTGCCGGCCAGCGGAACCGAAACAGCGTCGTCCGGCGTTACAACCGGAAGCGACAACATCGATATGGGAGAGTGACATCCGATGGCCACCGACTACGACGCCCCGCGTCGCGACGAGGTCGACCTCGGCGAGGACAGCCTGGAAGAGCTCAAGGCCCGGCGCGTCGACTCACAGTCGGGCGCGGTGGACGTCGACGAGGCCGAGGTCGCCGAGAGCTTCGAGCTGCCCGGTGCCGACCTGGCCGACGAGGAGCTCACTGTCAAGGTGCTACCGATGCAGCAGGACGAGTTCCGTTGTGCCCGCTGCTTCCTGGTCCACCATCGCAGCCAGCTGGCGGTCGAGCGCAACGGCGAGCTGATCTGCCGAGAGTGCGTCTGACACGCACGACACCGGCGGCGGCCTCCTGATCGGGGCCGCCGCTACCGGTGTAGGCGTGCGACGCCGGTGGGTACCTGCTTGACTCGTAGCGGGTAGCCACAGCACCGGGAGGTTCCACCCATGAGCGATCGAGGCGACACCACCGACGGCGGCGCGGACGACCTCGGCGCCACCGTCGCGGCGTTGACCGAGGACGACATCGCGCCGGCCCGGCGACGCCAACTACTCACCCGGATGGTGTCCCAGGCCCGCAGCCGGGGCATCTCCGACCTGTTCAAGCCCCGTGCCGCGGTGCGCTGGATGGTCGACACGGTGGCCGAGATAGCCCCGCACGTGCCGGTCCGGGACCTGGCCACCCTGCGTCGACACTTCCCCGGCCTGGACGACGCCGCCCTGGCCGAGCGACTGATCCGTAACGCCTCCCGCACCACGGCGGGGATCGGCGCGGCCGGCGGGGGAGTCGCCGCCGTCGAGTGGACGGTGGCGCCCACGCTGCTCTCCGCGCCCGTGCTGCTCGCCGCCGAGACCGTCGCCGTCGTGGCGGTGGAGCTGAAACTGATCGGTGAGCTGCACGAGATCCACGGCGTGTCGTTGCCCGACGCCGGCAGTCAGCGGGCGGTGGCCCTGGTGCACTCCTGGGCCACTCAGCGCGGGGTCAACCCGATGGTGCCCGGCGTGGGGGTCGGCGCGGTGCTCGGCACCGCCGCCCGCAAGGAGATGCGGGACATGCTGCTGCGGCGCTTCGGCCGCAACCTCACCACCCTCGGGCCGTTCCTCACGGGCGCGGCGGTGGCCAGCTTCCTGAACCGCCGGGCCACCCGCCAGATGGCCGACCAGCTCCAGGCGGACCTGCGTCGTCGCGGCATCGCCCGGCCGGCGCCACCGCCGGCCCTGCCCGGCCCGCCCACGGGCACCTGAGCGGGCCCTGGGCGGCGTTCAGCCCGGCTCGCCGGCCGTGGTGTCGGCGGGCCTGGTGTCGGCGGGCCTGGTGTCGGCGGGCCTGGCGGCGTCCCGCGCGGCCAGCAGCGCCTCGGCCAACTCGACCGGACGCCGGCTGCTCACCACCCAGAACGGGGTCGGGTCGGCCGGGTCGTCGAGCACCACCTGCACCGCGCCGCTGATCCACGGCCGCTGCACCACGAAGGCGAGCGGGTCCGCGCCCACGCCCAGCACCTCACGACGCCCGGAGGCGTCCAACGGGACCACGTCGGCCACGAAGCGCGCCGGCAGCCGGGCGTCGTCCACCCGTAGCTCGCCGTCGACGACCGCCACCCCGATCCGGCCCAGCCACCACAGCCCGACGGCGGTGACCGGCAGCAGCACGGCGAAGGGCACCCAGGCGCGGGCGCCGGAGCCACCCATCCAGATCTCGACCGCCAGCAGTCCGGCGGCCACCAGGCTGATCAGCCACAGCCACCAGGGCAGGTCCAGCCGTTCGGCGTACGCCGGGCGGGCCGGAACCCCTGGCCGATCGGCGGACGGGGAGGGCGACATGCTCACTCCTGCGAGGGTACGGCGCACGGCGGGCCGGCCAACCGGCAGGATGGCAGGGTCACCGGAGACAACCGGACCGAAGAGGGGACCCGTGACCGACGTCGTACCCGTGCCCGTACGGCTGCTCGATGCCGAGCTGCCGATGCCCACGTACGCCCATCCCGGCGATGCCGGGGCCGACCTGGTGGCCGCCGCGGACGTGGAGCTGCCGCCCGGCGGCCGCGCCCTGGTGCCCACCGGCGTGGCCGTCGCCCTGCCGGACGGCTACGTGGGCCTGGTCCATCCCCGGTCCGGCCTGGCGGCCAGGCTCGGCGTGACGGTGCTCAACGCGCCCGGTACGGTCGACGCCGGCTATCGGGGTGAGATCATGGTCAACCTGATCAACCATGATCGGGACACGCCCGCGAAGATCTCTCGCGGGGACCGGATCGCCCAGCTCGTGATCCAGCGCGTGGCACGGGCGCGGTTCGAGCCGGTGGCCGAGCTGCCCGGGTCCACGCGTGGTACCGGCGGGCACGGTTCGACCGGTGGGCACGCTCAGCTGGTGCCGTCGCCGGCCGGCGGGCAGACGGAAGAAGTGGCAGGGTGATCGTGAACAGCGGAGGGTGGGCGCAGTGATCTTCTCCCGAAAGCGGGCCGACGCCGGGCGGCACACCCGCGACGAGCGGGGCACCGAGGTCCTCGACGAGGGCGGCGCGGCGGCGGCGCTGGTGCGCGGGCCGTACGACATCTCCGAGGTTGACGACGAGGTGCAGCGGCTCGACCTGGGCAGCCTGCACATTCCGGCGGTCGCCGAGGTGGAGGTGCGGGTGCAGGCCGACCCGCAGGGCGTGATCCAGCAGGTCGTGCTGGTGCACGGGGACAACGCGTTGCAGCTCGGCGTCTTCGCGGCCCCCCGGTCCGAGGGGATCTGGGACGAGGTGCGCGAGGAGATCCGGCAGTCGCTGCTGCGGGACGGCGCCTCCGCGCAGGAGGTCGACGGCGAGTACGGCACGGAGTTGCACGCCCAGGTACGGACCCCGGACGGCCCGACCAACCTGCGGTTCGTCGGCGTCGACGGGCCGCGCTGGATGGTCCGTGGCGTCTTCCAGGGGCCGGCGGCCACCGATTCGGCCAGCTCGGGCCCGCTCGCCGAGTGCCTGGAAGGCCTGGTGGTCGACCGTGGCCAGGAGGCGAAGCCGGTCCGTGAGCCGTTGCCGCTGCGACTGCCCCGCGAGATGGCCGACCAGGCCGAGGACGCGTCCAGCGAGCCCCGCCAGGTCTGAACGACCGCGTCCCGGCCCGCCGGAACCGACCCCGTCGGCGTACGCTGGCGGGACGGTTCCGGCGTCGCCGGAGCCGGGCTGGTCCCGGCGAGCGTGGAGAGGGTGACGCGGAGGTCATGACGACCGACGAGAGCAAGGTGTCGCTGCGGCGCATCCTGCAACGGTTCACCGCCAGCGAGGCCGAGATCGACGCGCAGGAGCTGCGGCAGGAGAGCGCCGAGTGCGGTGGCGTCCTGGCCCAGCAGTGCTCCCGGGGCCAACTGGTCTCGGTCGCCGGTCGGCTGCGCACCGTGGTCTACACGCCGCGCACCAACCTGCCCACACTGGAGGCCGACCTGTACGACGGCAGCGACGTCGTCACCCTGGTCTGGCTGGGCCGGCGGCACATTTCCGGGATCGAGCCGGGGCGGCACCTGACCGCTCGTGGCCGGGTGGCGATGCGCGACGACCGCAAGGTCATCTACAACCCGTACTACGAGCTGGACTCGCCGAAGTGACGGCGCCGGGGACGGAAGGCCGGTCATGACGACGGGACAGGACCGGGCGGCACAGCCGGAGACTCCTGCCGAGGACGACGAGGCGCTGCCGACGATCGCCGAGCAGATGGCCGACCAGCTCGGCGGCTGGCGTGGGCTGGTCGAGTCGAGCATCCCGGTGGTCGTCTTCGTGGTCGCCAACATCATCGGTGACCTGCGGCCCGCCGTGATCGCCTCGGTGGCCGTCGCGCTGCTGATCGCCGGGTTGCGGCTGGCTCAGCGCCGGCCGATCCGACATGCGGTCAACGGTCTGTTCGGCGTCGGCATCGGCGCCGCCATCGCGTGGCGTACCGGCGATGAGCGCGACTTCTACCTGCCCGGCATCCTGTACGGCATCGGCTACGGCATCGCCCTGCTGATCTCGGCGGCCGTCCGACAGCCCCTCGTCGGTTGGATCTGGTCGGTGCTGGTCGCCAAGGGCCGTTCCGAGTGGCGGACCGACCCGAAGTTGGTGCGCATCTTCACCCGGCTGACCGTGCTCTGGGGCGTGGTGTGGCTCGCCAAGGTGGGCGTGCAGGCCGGGCTCTACCTGGCCCACCAGGACACCGCGCTGGGCGTGGCCCGGTTGGCGCTGGGCTATCCGCCGTACGCGCTGTTGCTGCTCATCACCGTCTGGACGGTGCGCCGGGTCACCCGGGAGCCGCAGCCCACCCCGCTGCCCGGCGCCTGAGCAGGGCCGGCGCCGGGGCCGGGGCCGGCTCAGCGTGAGCCGCGGGTCCGCTCGACGCTGTCCGGGCCGAGGATGACCGCGCGCACGTCGTCCTCCACCTCGGCCGTACAAACGAAGATCAACTCGTCGCCGGCCTCGATGGGGTCGTCCGGGCTGGGCACCAGGACACGCTTGCCGCGCAGGATCGCCACCAGGGCGGAGTCGCGGGGCAGCGGCACCGCGTGCAGGGGCTGACCGACGTACGGGGCGGTCGGCGGCAGGGTGATCTCGACCAGGTTGGCCTCGCCCTGCCGGAACGTCATGAGCCGGACCAGGTCGCCGACGGTGACCGCCTCCTCGACCAGGGCGGCCATCACCCGGGGCTTGCTCACCGCGACGTCGACGCCCCACTGCTCGGTGAAGAGCCACTCGTTCTCCGCCCGGTTGACCCGGGCGACCACGCGGGGCACCGCGAACTCGGTCTTGGCCAGCAGCGACAGCACCAGGTTGGTCTTGTCGTCGCCGGTGGCGGCGACCACCACGTCACAGCCGGCGACGTTCGCCTCCTCCAGGCTGGCCACCTCGCACGCGTCGGCGAGCACCCACTCGGCGGCGGGCACCCGGTCCGGTCGGAGCATCTTCGGTTGACGCTCGATCAGCATCACCTGGTGGCCGTTCTCGATCAGCTCCTGGGCGATCGAACGGCCCACGTTGCCGGCGCCGGCGATGGCGATCCGCATGGCTCAGTGCCCTCCTTCCGGCGGCGTCGCCGCCACCGCCGTGACCGCGGCCACGATGTCGTCGCTGACCAGCATGAACACCTGGTCACCCTCCTGCACGAGGGTGGACGCGGTGGGCAGCGTTCCGATGCCGAAGCGGATCAGGTAGGCGACCCGCGCACCCGAGGACTGCTCCAGCACGTGCACCGGGTGACCGATCCACTCCCGGTGCACCGGGACCTCGACGATCGACACGGTGCTGGTCGGGTCGCGGAAGATCTCCACGTTGCCCTCGGGCACCAGGTGCCGCAGCATCCGGTCGGCCGTCCAGCGCACCGTCGCCACGGTGGGGATGCCGAGGCGCTCGTACACCTGCGCCCGGCGCTGGTCGTAGATCCGGGCCGCGACCCGGGACACGCCGAAGGTCTCGCGGGCCAGGCGGGCCGAGATGATGTTGGAGTTGTCGCCGCTGGAGACCGCCGCGAAGGCGTCCGCCCGCTCGATGCCGGCCTGGCGCAGCACCTCGCCGTCGAAGCCCGCCCCGGTCACCGTGATGCCGGCGAAGTCGGGGCCGAGCCGGCGGAAGGCGTCGGCGTCCTGATCGATCACCGCCACCGAGTGTCCCCGGGACTCCAGGCTGTGGGCGAGGGTCGACCCGACCCGCCCACATCCCATGATCACGACGTGCACGCTGTCCCTCCCAAGGTGCGTACCGTTCCCGCTACCGGTGGCCTTCGAGTGCGAGCCTGCCACGTCCCGGTCGAGAGCGGGGACCGACCGTACCCCGCCGCCGTGCACGGCGATGATCGCCCACCCCCGCGTTCGCACCGTGGTGGTCGTACTCTTGGCGTTCGTGGCCAGTCCCACCTCGCTGCTGAAGCGGCTGCTCCTCGGTCGACCGTTCCGGTCCGACCGCCTGCAGCACACCCTCCTGCCGAAGCGCATCGCGCTGCCCGTGTTCGCCTCCGACGCGCTGTCCAGCGTCGCGTACGCGCCTGACGAGATCCTGCTGACCCTGTCGATCGCCGGGGCGTCGGCGTTCGTGTTCTCCCCGTGGATCGCCTTCGCGGTCGTCGTGGTGATGCTCACGGTGGTGGCCAGCTACCGGCAGAACGTGCACGCCTACCCCTCCGGCGGCGGCGACTACGAGGTGGCCACGGTCAACCTCGGCCCCAAGTTCGGCATCGGCGTGGCCAGCGCCCTGCTGGTCGACTACGTGCTCACGGTGGCCGTGTCCGTCTCCTCGGGGGTGGCCAACCTCGGCTCGGTGGTCCCGTTCGTGGCCACCCACAAGGTCATGATCGCGGTCCTCGCGGTGATCCTGCTGACCGCCGTCAACCTGCGCGGGCTGCGCGAGTCGGGTACCGCCTTCGCCATCCCCACCTACGGCTTCGTGATCGTGATGGGCGGAATGCTGCTCACCGGGCTGTTCCGCGTCTTCGTCCTGGGCGACGACCTCCGCGCGCCCAGCGCCGACCTGGTCATCCAGGCCGAGCACAGCGTGACCGGCTTCGCGCTGATCTTCCTGCTGCTGCGGACGTTCAGCTCGGGCGCGGCCGCGCTCACCGGCGTCGAGGCGATCTCCAACGGCGTCCCCGCGTTCAAGGCGCCGAAGAGCCGCAACGCCGCCACCACACTGCTGCTGCTGGGCGCGATCGCGGTGAGCCTGCTCGTCGGGATCATCTGGCTGGCCCGGCTGACCCACCTGCAGTTCGTCGAGGACCCCGCCCTGCAGATCGTCTCGGGCCCCGAGGGGTACGTGCAGAAGACGGTCACCACCCAGCTCGGCGAGACGGTCTTCGGCGCCGGCTCGATCCTGCTCTACGTGGTGGCCGGGATGACCGCGCTCATCCTCTTCCTGGCCGCGAACACCGCGTTCAACGGCTTTCCGGTGCTCGGCTCGATCCTCGCCCAGGACCGCTACCTGCCCCGCCAGTTCCACACCCGGGGCGACCGGCTGGCCTTCTCCAACGGCATCACGTTCCTCGCCCTCTTCGCGATCGTCCTGATCGTCGGCTTCCAGGCCGAGGTGACCCGGCTCATCCAGCTCTACATCGTCGGGGTGTTCGTCTCGTTCACCGTCTCCCAGGCCGGCATGATCCGGCACTGGAACCGGCGGCTGCGCACCGAGCGGGACCCGGAGGCCCGCAAGCGGATGCACCGCTCCCGGGCCATCAACACGTTCGGCATGGGCCTGACCGGCACGGTGCTGGTGATCGTCCTGATCACCAAGTTCCTGCTCGGCGCGTGGATCGCGATCGCCGCGATGGCGGTGATCTACGCGCTGATGCTGGCCATCCGCCGGCACTACGACCGGGTCGCCGCCGAACTGACCCCGCCGGACGAGAGCCGGGGCGTGCTGCCCGCCCGCAACCACGCGATCGTGCTGGTCAGCAAGCTGCACCAGCCGACGTTGCGGGCCATCGCGTACGCCCGGGCCACCCGCCCGGACACGTTGACCGCGGTGACCGTCAACGTGGACGAGAAGGACACCCGCGACCTGCAGGCCGACTGGGAACGGCGGGAGATGGCGATCCCGCTCACCGTCGTCGACTCGCCGTACCGGGAGATCACCCGACCGATCCTGGACTTCGTCGCCTCCACCCGCCGTACGTCGCCGCGCGACGTGGTCACCGTCTTCATCCCCGAGTACGTGGTGGGGCGCTGGTGGGAGAACCTGCTGCACAACCAGAGCGCGCTGCGCCTCAAGGGCCGGCTGCTCTTCGAACCGGGGGTCATGGTGGTCAGCGTGCCGTGGCAGCTCGCCTCGACCGCCAGCAAGAACCTGGACCGGCTCGACGCCACGCTCTCCAACACGCCGGCGCGTGGACCCCGGGGCACCGTGCCGGCGGCGGTGGCCGCGCCGCCGCCCGGCGAGGCCACCCCGGCGGGCGGCGAGACGCTGGGAGAGAGCCGTGACTGAGCGTACGACCGCGGGTGCGGCTGCGGCTGCGGCCACGGCCCCGGCCCCGGCCTCGGCATCGGCATCGGCATCGGCCTCGGTTTCGACGGCCGAGCGGGGCCTCGGCGAGGCGGAGCGGGTCGAACTGACCGTCGACGCGGTGGCCCCCGGCGGGCACTGTGTCGCCCGGGTGGAGGGGCAGGTGGTGTTCGTCCGCCACGCGCTGCCCGGGGAACGGGTGATCGCCGAGGTCACCGAGGTGCACCGGGGGTTCGTCCGGGCCGACGCCGTGACCGTGCTGGACCCCTCGCCGGACCGGGTGCAGCCGCCCTGCCCGTACGCGAAGCCGGGCGCCTGCGGCGGGTGCGACCTGCAACACGTCGCCCCGGCCGCGCAGTTGGCCTGGAAGACCGCCGTGGTGCGGGAGCAGTTGGCCCGTCTCGGCGGGCTCACCGACGTCGAGCTGGATCGGCTCGGCGTGCAGGTGGAGGCGCTCCCGGGCGGACCGCTCGGCTGGCGTACCCGGGTCCGCTACGCGGTTGACGCCGCCGACCGGGCGGGCCTGCTCAAACACCGCTCGCACGAGGTCGTGCCGATCGACCGTTGCCGCATCGCCCACCCGGCCATCCAGCAGCTTGCGGTGCTCAGTCCGGCCGGTGCGCGCTGGCCGGCAGCGGAGGCGGTGGAGACCGTCGTCAGCGGCGGCGGGGACGTGAGCGTCGCCGAGGTCCGCGACGGGGTCGTCACCCCGGTGAGCGGGCCCACTGAGGTCCGTGAGGTGGCCGCCGGGCGGGACTGGGCGCTGCCCGCGTCCGCGTTCTGGCAGGTGCACCCGGCGGCGGCCGACACGCTGAACACGGCCGTGCTGGAGCTTCTGGACCCCCGACCGGGCGAGGTCGCCTGGGACCTCTACGGGGGCGCCGGGCTGTTCGCCGCCGGGCTGGCCGCCCGCGTCGGCGCGTCCGGTCGGGTGACGTTGGTGGAGGCCTCCGCGCAGGGTGTCGCCGCCGCCCGGGAGAACCTGGCCGACCTGCCCCGCGTCGAGGTCGTGTCGGCGCGGGTGGAGACCGCGCTGGCCCGCCGACGGATCACCGGCCCGGTCGACGTGGTGGTGCTCGACCCGCCGCGCTCCGGCGCCGGCGCCCCGGTGGTGCGCGCCCTGGCCGCCGCCGGTCCACGGGCGGTCGCGTACGTGGCGTGTGATCCGGCCGCCTTCGCCCGGGACGTCCGCACCTTCGCCGAGATGGGCTGGCGGCTGACGGCGCTGCGCGGCTTCGACCTGTTCCCGATGACCCAGCACGTCGAGTGCGTCGGACTGCTGCTGCCGCCAGCCTGACCAGGTGCTCAGCGGGCTGCTCCGCGGCAAGCGGCTCGGGCCAGGCTGCGGAGTACCGGGCGGCCGATAGACTCTCCGGTCATGAGCGTTGAAGAGGACACGGCCAACCACGGTCGGCTGCTGGAGACGGTCCGAGGTCCGCAGGACGTCAAGCGGATGTCCGGCGAGGAGCTGGATGTGCTCGCCGCCGAGATCCGGGACTTCCTGATCGCCAAGGTCTCCCGCACCGGCGGGCACGTCGGGCCCAACCTCGGCGTGGTCGAGCTGACGCTGGCCATGCACCGCGTCTTCGACTCCCCCCGGGACCGGCTCCTGTTCGACACGGGCCACCAGGCGTACGTGCACAAGATCCTCACCGGGCGGCAGGCCGGCTTCGACAAGCTCCGCCAGCGCGGTGGCCTCTCCGGCTACCCCAGCCAGGCCGAGAGCGAGCACGACCTCATCGAGAACTCGCACGCCTCCACCGCGCTCTCCTACGCCGACGGGCTGGCCAAGGCGTACGCCCTGCGCGGTGAGCAGCGCAGCGTCGTGGCCGTGGTCGGCGACGGCGCGCTCACCGGCGGCATGTGCTGGGAGGCGCTGAACAACATCGCCACCGCCGGCAACTCGCTGGTCATCGTGGTCAACGACAACGGCCGGTCCTACTCGCCCACCATCGGCGGGCTGGCCGACCACCTCTCCTCGCTGCGACTCAACCCGGGCTACGAGAAGGTCCTCGACACGGTCAAGGACGCCCTCGGCTCCACCCCGTTGGTCGGCAAGCCGATGTACGAGGTGCTGCACGCGGTCAAGAAGGGCATCAAGGACGCGGTCGCCCCGCAGGCCATGTTCGAGGACCTGGGCATCAAGTACGTCGGCCCGGTGGACGGGCACGACGTGGCGGCCGTCGAGTCGGCCCTGCGCGCGGCGAAGAACTTCGGCGGCCCGGTGATCGTGCACGCCGTGACCCGCAAGGGGTACGGCTACCGTCCGGCCGAGGAGGACGAGGCGGACTGCCTGCACGGCCCGAGCAGCGCCTTCGACGTGGAGACCGGCACGCTGCTGGCCGCACCCTCGGTGAAGTGGACCCACGTCTTCGCCGACGAGCTGCTGGCCATCGCCGACGATCGGCCCGACGTGGTGGGCATCACCGCCGCCATGGCCGAGCCGACCGGCATCGCCAAGCTGGCCCGCAAGTACCCCGAGCGGGTGTACGACGTGGGCATCGCCGAGCAGCACGCCGCCACCTCGGCGGCCGGCCTGGCGCTCGGTGGCCTGCACCCGGTGGTCGCCGTCTACGCCACGTTCCTCAACCGTGCCTTCGACCAGGTCCTGCTGGACGTGGCGATGCACAAGCTGCCGGTGACCTTCGTGCTGGACCGGGCGGGCATCACCGGCCCGGACGGCCCCAGCCACTACGGCATCTGGGACATGTCGGTCTTCGGGGTGGTGCCCGGTCTGCGGATCGCCGCTCCCCGTGACGCCGTCACCCTCCGCGAGGAGCTGCGCGAGGCGGTCGCCACCGACGACGGCCCGACGGTCCTGCGCTTCCCGACCGGCGCGGTCGCCGCGGACCTTCCGGCGCTGCGCCGGGTCGGCACCGTCGACGTGCTGGCCGAGTCGGCGCGTACCGACGTGCTTCTCGTCGCCGTCGGTTCCTTCGGCCAGATGGGCATGGAGGTCGCCGCCCGGGTCGCCGAGCACGGCTACGGCGTCACCGTGGTCGACCCCCGCTGGGTGCGTCCGGCCCCGGCCGAGCTGGTCGACATGGCCGCCCGCCACCGCCTGGTGGTCACCGTCGAGGACGGCGTCCGCGTCGGCGGTGTCGGCGACGCTATCGGCCAGGCGATGCGCGACGCCGACGTCCGGGTGCCGCTCAAGGACCTGGGCGTACCGGCCGACTGGCACCCGCACGGCACCCGCGCGCAGATCCTCGCCGACCTCGGCCTGACCGCGCAGGACGTGGCCCGTGACGTCACCGGCTGGATCTCCCGCCTGGACGCCACCCCGGACCACCTGACCCCCACCAGCAACACGGCCGCCCAGAACTAGCCCCGGCTCCACCGACGGCGGGCGCCCCCAGGGGCTGCCCGCCGTCGTGCGTCCGCGCCACCCCGGCCGCGTCCCCGCGCGACCTCCCGCCCTCCCGCCACCCTCCCGCCCTCTCGCCGCGCGCCGATCTTGCACTTTCGGTTGTCGAAGCGCACCCTTTTGCGCCTTATGTCGCAGCAGAAAGTGCAAGATCGCCGGGGCGGGCCGGGGTGGGCCGGGCGGGGTGGGGCGGGCGGGGTGGGGGTTAGCGGTGAGGGCTTACTGAGCGGTAGTGGGTTTTGTCGGTGTTGGCGAGGCTGTAGGTCTGGGTGTGGGACGGCTCCGGCACGACCACCAGGCCGGGGCGTTCCACCAGCAGCGGGGTGCCCGGCGGCACGGAGAGCGAGCTGTCCCGGGTGGCCCGCCAGCTGAGCACCAGCAGCGGCTGGTTGGGGATCGGAAGCTGGTACGTCTGCAACGGGGTGGCCCGGTCGGCCGGCGACACCACCGGGGCGCTCCCGTCCGCCGGCCGGTAGACGACGGCGGTCATCGTGCCGGCGTCGGTGTCCCAGCTGAGCTGCTGCAACTCGGCCGGCTCGCCGCCGCCGAGCGCCACCTCGCCGAGCGACCGGACCGAGAGCTTCGCCATCGGCCAGGACGTCGGTACGGACTTCGGCGCGTCCCGGTCGCCGATCCGGCGCGGAATGCTGCCGAAGGGGCCCCGCTCGCCGGCCAGCACACAGGTGTCCAGGCCGGTGAGCGCGCGGCGGCCGGCGCCGGACTCGTCCCGTACCAGCGGATAACGCGGGTCGGTCGTGCCGGTGCCCAGGTCGAGCAGCCGGTCGGCGGCCCGCCCCCGGGGCAGTGACTCGGTGGCGCGCAGGGTCGCCGTCACGCCGACAGCGGTGCAGGCTGGCACGTCGACCGGGGCGCTGAGGCCGTCGGTGACGGCCAACGCCCGACCCTGCGGCCCGAGCAACTGCTGCACCCGGGCCGAGACCAGGTAGCGCCGACCGCCGGCCGTCTGGACCGGCAGCACGTCGGAGTAGACCAGGTAGCCGGGGTCGGTGTACTCGGTGGCGCGGCTGATCGCGTACCGGCCGCCGTCACCGGTGAGTTGCAGCAGCCAGGACGCGCTCTCGCCCGGCACGTCGGCCGCGACCAGGGCAACCGGGGTCCCGTCGACGCGTCCGGAGAAGAGGATGCCGGACGATGGCAGGTGCGCCCGGTCGTCGTCCGGTGACCGCCAGTCGCGTACCGCCTCGGTGACCGCCGTCGTCGCTGCGGCGTCGCCGGACAGATCGCCCCGGGGCGGCCACACGGCCAGCGTGCCGTCGAGGCTGTCGTACCCCACCCGCAGGTCGCGAGGCGCGCGGTCCGCGACGGGACCGCACGCGGTGCTGACCAACAACGCCGTCAGCAGGGCGGCGAGCATCCTGCCGTGCCGGCGGCCCGGAGTCACCTGATCCGCCCCCGATCGCCTCGCCGTCGCTGTCGGAAAGCGCCATAGTACGAGATGTCCGATGCGACGCCGCCGCTGGCCGGTTCCTCGTCCGCCACAATGGACATCACCGGGGCTTTAGTGCCCTTTTCGCCACTCGGGTAGACTCCGCCGACTGTGACGCCTGCCGAGTCCCGCGCCCTCGCTTCCCGGGCCAGGTCCGTCGGGGCGCCCGGCGACTCCGCCGCCCTGACCGACCGGGTCGACACCGCCCCGGCCCCGGTGACCTCGACCGCGCCCGAAACAACCGCGCCGGCCCAGGCCGTGCCGCACGAGGTCGCGGTGGACCAGGCCGCGCTGGCCCAGGCCGCGCCGGCCCAGGCCGTGCCGCACGAGGTCGCGCTGGACCAGGTCGTGCCGCACGAGGTCGACCGGGACGAGACCGGGGCGGCGACCACCGCGCCGGACGGGACGGTCCCGGCGTCCGGGCCGAGGCGGAGCCGTTGGGCCCGCTGGACCCGACGGCGGCAACACCTGGCGGTCGGGGCGCTGTTCCTGCTCGCCGCCCTCTGGGTGACCAGCCGGCTCTGGCTGGACCCGGCCGGCCGGGTGGCGTCGCTCTACACCGGTGACCCGGCTCAGGTGCAGTTCTTCCTCGCCCACTCGGTACGGGTGGTGCTGCACGGTGAGTACCCGTTCTACACCGAGCAGTTCAACTACCCCGACGGCGTCAACCTGATGGCCAACACGGCGGTGCTGGCGCTGGGCATCCCGATGGTGCCGGTGACCCTGCTGTTCGGTCCGGCGGTGTCCTTCGTGGTGCTGGTGACGCTCGGCCTCGCCGGCACCGCCATGGCCTGGTATCTCGTGCTCCGCCGCCACCTCGTGCGTACGCCGCTCGCGGCGGCCGTCGGTGGCTGGTTCTGCGGCTTCTCCCCGGCGATGCTCTCGCACGCGAGTTGGCACCCGAACATCATCAGCCAGTTCCTGCTGCCGTTCATCGTCTGGCGGGTCCTGGTGTTGACCCGTTCGCGCCGGCCGGTCCGCGACGGCGCCCTGCTGGCTCTGCTCGTCACCGCGCAGGCGTTCATCAACGAGGAGATCCTGCTCTTCACGGCGCTGGCCTGCGGGATCTTCCTGATCGCTGTGGTGGTCCAGGAGCCGGACCGTTGGCGGGCGGCGTGGCGACCGCTGGCCGCCGGTCTCGCCGCCTGCGCGCTGCTGGCCGGGGCCCTGCTGGCGTACCCCCTGTACGTGCAGTTCGTCGGGCCGATGGCGTACCACGGGCTCAGCGACGCGGTGCAGGACTACGGCAACGACATCGCCGCCTTCTTCGCGCCCGGCTCGGCCACTCTCGGCGGCAACCAGCGGGCCAACGTCAATCTGGCGCCCAACTACTCGGAGGAGAACGCCTTCTTCGGCTGGAGCCTGTCGATGCTCGCCGTCGGCGTCGTGGTCTGGCTGCGTCGGGAGATGCTCGTCCGGGCGCTCGCCGTGACCGGCGCGTTCTTCGCCCTGCTCTCGCTCGGTGAGCAGATCTCCTGGTGGGACCGGGACCTGGTCACCGGGCCGTGGGAGCTGCTGGTGCACCTGCCCCTGCTGGACGCGGTGGTGCCCACCCGGTTCGGTCTGATCACCACGGTGGTCATCGGTCTGCTGCTCGCGATCGCCGTCGAGCGGGCCTGGGCGCTGCGGCCGGCCGACCGACGTACCGTCCGGACGCTCACCGCCGCCGGCCTGGCGTTTGCGCTGCTGCCGATCGCTCCGATGCCGCTGCGGATGGTCTCCCGGCCCCCGGTGCCGGAGTTCATCACCGCCGACCGGTGGCGGGCGTACGTCGGTCCGGACCAGACGCTCGTGCCGATCCCGGTGCCCAGCATGGGCAACACGCACGGCATGCGCTGGGCGGCGGCCACCAACCTCGACTTCAAGATCCCGGGTGGCTACTTCCTCGCCCCCCGCAACGGCAACACCGGTGACCCTGGCCGGTTCGGCGGACGACCCAGCGGAGTGGGCCAACTGCTGGAGGAGGTGGCGACCACCGGTCGTACCTCCAAACTGGACGACCGGCAGCGCCGGCGCTTCACGGACGAGCTGCGGCACTGGCGGGCGGCGATCCTCGTACTCCCGGTCCGTCAGCAGAACGCCGAGCCGTTGCGGCGTACCGTCGAAGAGCTGGTCGGCCCCGGCCGCCAGGAGTTGGACGTCTGGGTGTGGGATGTCCGGACGCTGACCGACCGCTCGGTCTGATGACCACGGGAACGGCGCCGTCGACGACGCCGGCCGATTCCCCGACCGCGCGCCCGCCACGAGCGGCGTGGCTGCCGGACGCGCTGGTGGTCGCGGGCTACCTGACGCTGGCCGCGGTGCTGACCAGCCGGCAGTGGGGCCATCCTCAGCGGCTCTTCCACCAGGCCGGTGACCAGGTGCTCTTCGAGTGGATGCTGGCCCACGCGGCGCACGCCGTGGTCGCGGGGGAGAACCCGCTCTTCAGCGCCGCCCTGAACGCGCCGTACGGCATCAACCTGATGGCGAACACGTCGGTGCTCGGCCTGGGCGTGCCGCTGGCCCCGGTCACGCTGCTGTTCGGCTCGCAGGTGGCGTTTTGTGTGGCGGTGGTCGGCTGCCTCGCCGGCACCGCCACGGCCTGGTACGCGCTGCTGCGCCGTCGGCTCGTCTCCGCCCGTTCCGCGGCGGCGCTCGGCGGGCTGGTCTGTGGATTCGCCCCCGGCATGGTCGCCCAGGCCGGCGCGCACCTGCACGTGGCCGCCCAGTTCCTGCTGCCGGCGATCCTCGCCCTGGTGTTCCGGGCGGGCACCGGCCGGTCGGCGGTGTGGCGGCCCGGTGTCGGCCTCGGGCTGCTGCTCGTCTGGCAGGTCTTCATCGGCGAGGAGGTGCTGGTCTTCCTGGCGCTCGCCGCCGGGGTGTTCGCGCTGGGCTACGCCCTGGCCGATCGAGCCGCGGCCCGTCGTCTCGCGCCGGCCCTCCTCGGCCGGCTCGCGGTGGCGGCGGTGGTCGGCGCGGTGCTGCTGGCGTACCCGCTGTGGTTCCAGTTCCACGGCCCGCAGCACTACACCGGGATGGCCTTCGCCGCGCACGGCTTCCAGCTCGACGCGGCGTCGTTCACCGCCTCGGCCCGGCAGACGGTGCTCGGGGACGACTGGCTGCCGGGTCTGCTCTCACCGAACCCGACGGAGGAGAACTCGTTCTTCGGACCCGGGCTGCTGGTCCTCGCCGTCGTGGTCGTGGTCTGGCTGTGGCGACGACCGCTGGTCCGCGCCCTGGCCGGCTGCGGTGTGGTCTTCGCCCTGCTGTCGCTCGGCACCGACCTGCGGGTGGACGGCAGCGCCACCGGGATCCCGGGCCCGTACCGGCTCGTCGCCGGGCTGCCGCTGCTCGACCTGGCGGTGCCGGCCCGGTTCGCGCTGGTCTGCGTGCCGGTGCTCGGCGTCCTGGTGGCGCTCTTCGTGGACCGCGTCGCCGGGGCCCGCCGGACGGCCGTGCCGGGCCTGCCGGTACGGCTGGTGTGGGCGTCGGCGGTGGCCGCCGCGTTGCTGCCGCTGACGCCGACACCGATCCGGGTTGTTCCGGTCCCGCCGGTGCCGGCCTTCGTCGCCGAGGGCCGATGGCGGACGCTGGTGCCGCCCGGACGGACCGTGGTGGGCCTGCCTCCGGTCACCGGCGCCGCGCTGAGCCCGGTCATGCTCTGGTCGGCGCGCGCCGGGCTGTCGTTCGACGCCCCCGGCGGGTACTTCATCGGGCCGAGCGGGCCGGACGACCCGGCGGCCCGCTGGGGCGCCCCGGACCGGCCCACCGCCCTGCTGCTGCGCCGGGGCGCCGAGACCGGCCTGACACCGGTGCTGAGCGCGGCCGACCGCCGCCAGGCCGTCGAGGATCTGCGGCACTGGCGAGCGGCGGTCGTGGTACTCGGCCGGCTGCCCAACGGCGACGCCGTCCGGCGGACGGTCGACGACCTGATCGGCGCGGGCCGCCCGGTCGACGGCGGGTGGATGTGGGACGTGCGGCCCCTCGTCGGTTGATCAGCCCACCAGGGCGCGGACGTCCCAGACCCAGACGTCGTCGACCCGCTGCGGCGGCCCGAGCAGCGCGGTGACCAGCTCGCGCAGCACCGCCTCGCGCGGGTGGGCGCCGAGCACCACCACCGACGCCCGCCAGAACCGCAGGTCCTCGACGGCCTGCCGCCGGTTCTCGTCGGTGAGCGGGGGCAGGACTCCCGCGTCCATGGTGGAGTAGATGAGGCTGCTGGTCGGTCGGTTCGGCGCGCCGAAGACACCTTCACCCAACTCGTTCGGGCCGATGAAGTAGCCGCCCGGAATGGGGAACTCCTGCTCGGTCAGGGCACTCCAGCGCAGCGTCGGCAGACCGTGCACGTTGCTCGGGATCGGCACCGGCACGAGGGTCCGGCCCGCCGGCACGTACGGTCGCCAGCCGCCCGCGGTGATGAAGTGCGGCGGCGGGTCGATCTGCTGCGCGGGCAGCGGCCGGGGGAACAGCGGCAGCAGGGCGACGGCGACCGCCGCATACCCCAGGGGTCGCAGCCACCGTCGGCGCGGCGCGACCGGCGCGGCGGCCGGCTCCCCGGCGCGCGGGGCCGGCGCGAGGCCCGCGCGGGCCTGCCGGGCCGCCGCGTCGCAGAACAGCGCCAGCAGTACGCCCACCGCGGCGGCGACCACCAGCGCCAGCCGGGTCGGCATCATCATCTCGACCAGCGGCAGATCGTCCGACACGTACGACCACGGGCCGGGGATGTCGGTCTCCACCCCGTCGAAGCGCACCCACGGCCCGATCGAGGCCACGGTGAACACCACGACGAGCACCGCGACGACCCGGGCGGCGAGCGAGCGGCGTACCAGCAGCGCCAGGGCCACCAGCGAGAGCAGTACCAGCGGCCAGCCGAACCAGGTGTTCTGCTCGGTCAGCCCGATCGTCTTCTCGATCGCCGGGTCACCCGCCCAGGTGTCCCGGGCGAAGGAGACGAAGGCGACCAGATCCTCGCCCCAGTTGTGGAAGACGCCACCCTGCAGGCCCCGGTAGGACTGGGGGCCGTCGAACTGGAACCAGATCGGGTACGCCGTGAGCGTCAGGGCCAGCCCACCGGCCACCCCCATCCCGGCCAGGAAGGTGCCGGCCATGGCGCGGGTGGCCCGGGGCCGCTGTACCGCGTACGCCAGCACGACGACGAGGCAGGCCAGCGCGGTGAGGAGCAGCATCTCCTCGTTGATGAAGATCTGGTACGCCACCAGCGCGCCGAGCGCCAGCCCGTTGCGCCGCCACCGGCCCGGCTCGCCGAGGCGCAGCACCCGCACCACGATCAACGGGAGCAGGAAGTTGGAGACGAAGTTGGGTTGGCCGTTGGCGTGGTGGATGATGCCCGGCGCGAAACCGAGGAAGGCCCCGCCCACGAAGGCCGCCGCCCGCGAGCGCACCAGGTGCCGCGAGAGCATCCAGTACGCGGTGCCGGCGGTGGCGGCCAGGGCCCCGCCCAGGTAGAGGGCGTACATCACCTGCGGGCCGAGCAGCATGGTGAGCGGGGCCAGCGGCAGCGTCACCCCGAGCAGCGAGGTGTTGGCCATCATGTTCACCCCGTCCGGGGCGTTCTGCCGGGCCGTGAACAGCGGGTTCTCCAGGTGCCGCAGCGAGTACGCGCCGTGCGCGAACAGCCACTCGAACCAACTGTGGTCGGTGGGCAGGTGCGACGAGACCCGACCGGTCACGTCCCCCCAGTAGTTGAGGCAGACGAAGACGCCCAGCACCACATAGGCTCCGAGGGCCAACAGGTCGGCTCGGGCCGGGCGACGTCGAGGCCGCCGTGTCGGCTCGACCTCGGCCGACGTGGGGTCGGTCACGGAATTCAGCGAGGGGTCTACCACCGGCACAGCCACGACGCGCCATCGTACAGGCGAGGATGCGTCGCTTTTGCCGGGCCGGTACGCCCACGGCCGGTTTGCCGGGCCGCACCCGGTCGGTTGCGCCGGCGATGGAGGGACGGTCCTTGTCGATCATCGAGCTGGGCGAGATCCGGGACGAGCCTCCGTCGCTGCCGCCGGTCCGCCCGCCGCGCGCCGCCGGCCGCCCCCTGCGTACCGTGGCCGTGCTGCTGCTTGCCCTGGTCACCCTCGCTGGCGCGACACCGGTCCGGCACCGTGCCGTCACGTCGGTGCCGACCACGCCGGGCGCCTCGGCGTACCTCACCGAGGATGGCGTCGTGGTGGTCGACGCGTCCACGCCCACCGGGGACCGGTACCTGAGCGTCTACGACCAGGCCGGGCCGGCGGGCGGAGACGGCGTACGGCGTCGGTGGCGCGCGGCGCTGGAGCGCAGCGGTGACTACGTGACCGTGTGGATCCAACGCGGAATGCTGCTGGCGGTGGGTGTCAGCGTCGCCAGCGGTGTGTTGGAGACCACCGCCTACGACGCGCAGACCGGCCAGCGGCGCTGGCGTCACCCGGGGATCGCCCAGCGGGCGACCGACGGGGGCATGCTCCTCGCCAACGACACGGGCGACGCGCTGGGCACGGTGAGTCGGGTGACGCCCGACACCGGCCGGCTCCTGTGGTCGGTGCCGGTTCCGTTCGGTGGCACCGAATTCCACCGGCGGGGCGGGCAGGTCGACCAGATCGTGTTCGTCCAGCCGACCGGTGAGGTGCAGGTGTACGACGCCCACACCGGGGACCTGCGACACAGCGTCGACACGTTGCCCGGTGATCGCTCGGCGTTCCAGCGGGTGCAGGTCGTGGACGACCTGGTGCTGCTCGTACCACCCGGCAGCACCGAGCTGGTCGCCTTCCGGCTGCCCGCGATGGAACGGGCCTGGACATCGCCGGTGCCGCTGGTGGCCTGGGCGGTACCGTGCGCGGATCTGCTGTGCGCGGTCCAGCAGACCGGCGGCATCCAGACCATCGAGCCCGCCACCGGCGCGGTCCGCTGGTCGGACCCGGGGCCGGACATGCTGGTGGACGTCCGGCGGGACAGGCTGCTGGTGGCCACGTCCGAGCAGCAGTACGCGGTGCGCGACGCGCGGACCGGACGGGAACGCGCCGAGTTGGGCCGGTGGCAGCTCGTGAACCAGGTACGCAGGGAGGACGCGCTGCTCGGCGTACGCCCGACGTCCGACGGTCGGCTCGTCGTGGCCGAGCTGGACCTCACCGCCGGCCGGACGCGGATTCTGGACGTCCTGCCGGAGGTGGCGGGCGGGTGTCAGTCGGCGCGGCCCGTCCTGCTCTGCCGACGGCTCGACGGCTCGACGGCACTCTGGAGGTTGTCCCGGTGAGCGATGCGGTGATCGACCTCGGGGAGCTGCGGGACGGGTCGGACCCCGATCCGCTGCCCCGCCCACCGTGGAGGAGGGGGCGTCGGACCCGCACCGCGCTCGTCGCGCTGCTGGTGCTCGTCGGCCTCGCCGCGTCGACGCCGACCGCCCCGCGTGAGGTGGTGACGCTGCCGGCCGGGCCGGGCGCCGACGCGCTGGTCACTGACGATCTGCTCGTCCTCGTGGAACCGCTGTCCGAGCCGGGACAGCGGCAGGTCCGGGCCACCCGCCTGCCCGGCGGCGAGCTGGCCTGGCGGGCGTCCCTACCGACCGAGGGCCGGTACTGGGGGGTCGCGCAGCAGGGCGAGACGCTGCTGGTCACCGGCCACGAGGTCGGCGCGGACGGGCAGGGGACGCTCACCATCGCGTTGGACCGCCAGACCGGGGCGTACCGGTGGCAGCAGCCCGGCAACGCCACCGGGCTCTCCGGCGGCGGCCTGCTGCTGTGGTCGGCGGGCGAGGACGGTGGCGCGCTGCGCGCCGTCGATCCGTGCTGCGGCACGGTGCGCTGGCAGATGTCCGTCGATCCCGGCGTCGACCTGTCGTTCCACGAGGGTGGGTACGGGGTGGACCGTCTGGTGCTGCGCCACCCCGACGGGCCGACCGAGATCCGCGAGGCGGCCACCGGCGTCGTCCTGGCCCGTGCCGACGTCCGCCCGCCCGGCGGTTCGGGCGCCGTGTCCGTGCAGCCGCTGGGCGACCTGCTCGTCACCATCGGTGGCCGTACCGCCATGATCACCGCGTACGGCCTTGACGACCTGCGGCAGCGCTGGAGCGTCCCGTCCGGCGAGGCGATGTTCGCGAGCGACTGCGGTGTCGTCATCTGCGTGCAGACCCGCTCCGGCGGCGTACGGACGATCGACGCCGCGACCGGTGCGCCGCGCTGGAGCGACGACCGCTGGGGATGGGTCTGGCCGTCCGCCGGTCGGCTGCTCGCCAGTTCGGTGGGTAGCTCCCCGCCGGGCGTCGAGAATCTCGTCGTGCTCGACGCGCCGACCGGCCGGGTGCTCGCGGAGCTGGGACGGTGGGAGGTGGCGCAGTACGCCTCCGACGGTCCTCTGATCGGTGTACGCCGACACCCCGGCGGCGGGCTGCTCGTCGCCCGGCTGGACGTCCGTGCCGGCACCGTGCGCACGTTGGACGTGCTGCCGGGGGCGGGCGGGGAGTGTCAGACCCTCACCGGTCAACTGCTCTGCCGGCGGCGGGACGGCGACTTCGGGTTGTGGCGGTTGCCAAGCTGACCACCGGCGGCCCCACGAGGGAGGATTGCTTGCCCGCCGGCACTAGGTTGTCGGTGGTCAGCAGCGAGGAGGCCGGGATGCGGGTACTGGTGGTCGAGGACGAACGCAACCTCGCCGACGCGATCGCGCGCGGGTTACGCAAGCGGGGCATGGCGGTCGACGTGGCGTACGACGGTGACGCCGGCCACGAGGCGGCGTTCGTCACCCGCTACGACGTGGTGGTCCTCGACCGCGACCTGCCCGGCGTGCACGGCGACCAGATCTGCGCCGACCTCGCCGCCTCCGGGGCGCTGACCCGGGTGCTCATGCTGACGGCGAGCGGCACGGTGGCCGACCGGGTGGAGGGGCTGCAACTCGGCGCGGACGACTACCTGCCCAAGCCGTTCGCGTTCGACGAGCTGGTCGCCCGCGTGCAGGCGCTGGGTCGGCGGGCCACCCCGGCCGCGCCGCCGGTGCTCGAACTGGCCGACCTGGTGCTCGACCCGGCCCGCCGGGTCGCCACCCGCGCCGGTGTGCCGGTGGACCTGACGAACAAGGAGTTCGGCGTGCTCAGCGAGCTGCTCAAGGCCCGCGGCGCGGTGGTGTCCAGCGAGGAGCTGCTGGAGCGGGTCTGGGACGCCAACACCGACCCGTTCACCACCATCGTCCGGGTGACCGTCATGACCTTGCGCAAGAAGCTCGGCGATCCGCCGTTGATCGAGACGGTGGTGGGGGCGGGCTACCGCACCGCCGAGGTGCTGCCGTGAGCCGGCCGGCACGGCTGCGGCCCACCCTGCGGCTGCGGTTGACGCTGCTCAACGGCGTACTGCTGGTCGGCGCGGGCGCGATCCTGGTGCTGCTGGCCTGGCTGCTGGTGCGCGACGCGCTGCGGCCCACCGATGAACTGCTGCCCGGCACGACCGTGCTGCTTGCCGACGGCGGCGAGTTGGACGCCGCCCAGTGGCAGCGTCAACTCGTCGACTCCGCCTCCGGGGAGTTGCTGGCCAAGGGCCTGGTCGCGCTGTTGGCGATCAGCGTGGTGGGGGTCGCTGGCGCGTACGCGGTGGCCGGCCGGGCGCTGCGACCCCTGCACCAGGTCACCGCGACCGCCCAGCGGCTCGGTGAGGCGACCCTGGACCAGCGCATCGGCTACTCGGGCGCGGACGACGAGGTGGCCGAGCTGGCGAAGACGTTCGACGCGATGCTGGACCGGATCGCGTCCGCGTTCGAGGCGCAGAAGCGATTCGTGGCGAACGCCTCGCACGAGCTGCGTACCCCGCTCGCCGTCATGCGGACCGAGATCGACGTGACGCTCAGCGACGACGACGCGGACGCCGCCGAGTACCGCCGGATGGCGACCGTGGTGCGGGACGCCTCGGAGCGCGCGAACAGCCTGGTGGACGCGCTGCTGGTGCTGGCCCGCAGCGAGGCCCAGGCCGGGGGTCGGCTGGGCCGGCGCAGCGAGTGCGACCTGGCCACGGGCACCGCCAACGCGCTGTCCGCGATGCGCCGCGAGGTCGACCGGATCGGCCTGCGGGTGCAGACGTCACTGGAGTCCGCCCCGGTGGTCGGCGACCCGGGGCTGCTGGACCGGTTGGCCGGCAACCTGATCGAGAACGCCGTCCGCTACAACCACCTGCACGGCCGGCTGTGGGTACGGACGGGCACCGACGGCGACCGCTCGTGGCTGGTGGTGGGCAACACCGGTTTCGAGGTGGACCAGGCCGACGTGCCGGGGCTGTTCGAGCCGTTCCGGCGCGGCGGCCGGGAACGTACCGGCGCGCGCGGCTCCGGCCTGGGGCTGTCCATCGTCCGCGCGGTCTGTCAGGCGCACGGCGGAACGGTCCGGGTGGTCGCCCAGCCCGGTGGCGGCCTGGAGGTGACCGTCACCCTGCCGGCGGTGGACGCCCCGGCGGTACCGGGCCCGGTGGCCATCAGCGGCTGAGCGACGATTGCGCGACATCACCCTCGTGGAGGACCACTGTGAGTTCGACGATCCACAACATCAGCATCGACTGTGCCGACACGTACGCCCTGGCCGGCTTCTGGTCGAAGGTCTTCGACTGCCCGATGCAGCCGGACGACCTTCCCGGCGACCCGGAGGCGATGCTGCTGCCGCCGGGCGGCCCGGAGGTGCTGTTCATCGCCGTGCCCGAGGGCAAGGCGGTGAAGAACCGGCTGCACCTGGACCTGCAACCCGCCGACCGGACCCGGGCCGAGGAGGTTGAGCGACTGCTCGGCATCGGCGCGACCCTCGTCGACGATCAGACCAGGCCGGACGGCGCCGGCTGGGTGGTGCTCGCCGACCCGGAGGGCAATGAGTTCTGCGTGCTGCGCAGCGCCGCCGAGCGGGCGGCAACCCCGGCGGGGCCGGCGGGCTAGACGCCGTCGGCCTGGTGCCGTACGGCGGGACGCCGCAGTCGCGACGCCCCGCCGTCCCCATGCCGGCGCGTCAGCGCCGGGGCACCGAGAAGTCCTCGGTCGGAGTGGTGTCGCTGGCGCCGTCCGTACTCGCGTGCACGCCCATGCCACGCGCGGCGAAGACCCGCCAGATCTCCCGCTGCCCGCGACCGTGGTTCACCACCCGGTCCGCCAGCAGGATCGCGTCGCGCATGTCCAGGTAGGACGGGTCCGACGGCGACAGCTCCATCGCCCGGGTGATCAGCGAGCGGGCCATGCGGCTGCCGATCGCGGCACGCAGGTCCCAGAGCGTCTGTGCCCAGATCTCACCGTCGGCGTGGATCTCCGGCTCGGTGGTCCCCGGCACGGTCGACGAGTTGCGGATCTTGCCGTAGTCGCCGTACGTGTAGCCGCCCGTGCCCGCGGCGGGGTTGCCGGCACACACCGGCTCGGTGCTGTGCACCGGGCAGTCCATCGCCTCGCTACGCACCGAACGACCGCCCAGGATGTAGTCGCCCTCGCGGACGTCACCGTCGACGGCGTCGTCCCGCTCGAGACCGCTGTCGACCAGGTAGTCCAGGCCGTACCAGTCGCTCCACGCCTCGTACATCGCCTGCGCCTGGGCGCTGATGAGGGTCGAGTTGCCGTTGGCGTCGACCACCAGCCGGTCGGACAGTCCGTGGGTGTACTCGTGGTAGAGGATGTCCGCGGTGTCTCCCGAGTTGCCGGCGAGAACGCTTGCCGACTTGACGAACAGGTACATCTGCATGCGCGGCGCCATGCCGTCCGGCGGGGTCGTCATGTTGGCGTTGTTGGCGTGCTTGCTGTCCGGCAGGCCGTTGGCGGTGTCCGCGCCGTCCATCGCCTCGGCGACGACCGCATCGCCGTCGACCGCCTCGAAGTTGCCGGCCGCCCGGGTGAAGCCGATCGGTGCGGCCGCGAGGTGGTCGTGCCAGGTGCCGAGGAAGGAGAAGAGCTGCGCGGCGTTCTGCTCGCGGTTGGTCTGCCAGGAGTACGGCACCGCCGGATTCCACGAGCACTGCCGTTGCGCCGAACACGGGGCGCCGACCTGGTCGGAGAAGTTCGTGAACGGGAAATCGAAGCTGCTCGCGGCGTTCGGCGCGACCTCTTCCGACGCCTGGGCGACGTTGTCGGCGTTCACGTCGGAGTAGACGTGCCCGACGTTGCCCTCCAGCCGGGTCGCGTTCGGCGGCAACCACCTGTTCAGGTCGACCGTGCGCTGGCTTCCGCCGACCGGGGCGCCCGGGTAGTTCTGCCACGTCGTCGCGTGGTGGTTGGCGACCATGCTCCGCTGGAAGAGAACGCTGCCGTCGGCCGCGTCCACCACGCTGAGGTAGCCCCCGGCCATGTCGATCACCTCCCAGGCCAGTCTCGGGCCGGCCTTCGTGTTGAAGACGACCTGGCGGGCGCGACCGCCGTCGGAGAAGGTCGCGGACGACGTGGTCCGGGAGCGCACGGCCGCGGCCGGCACGCCCGACACGGTGCGTACCGCGGCTCGGTGGGCGGCGACGGCGTCCACGCGCGCCGCGCCGAGCGTGGCGGGCAGCCCGGCCAGCGGCACGCCGTCGACCGCGATCAGGCGGCCGTCCCTGGTGACATGCGCCTTGAGGCCATTGCCGACGACGTCGACCCCGTCCACGCGCTGTACGAAGCTCAGATGGTGGGTGCCTTCGATGTCGACGTAGTCCTTGCGCAGCCGCAGGGCGGCGATCTCGGCGACGGTCAGGCCGACGGCCGAGCGATGGGCCGCCAGATACTCGCGGGCGATCCGCTCGGGCGCGGCAGCGCTCGGCCCGGTCAGGTAACCGTCGAGCCGGGCCAGTCGCCGCAGCGTCGCGGTGTCGCGGTCGATCTCGACGATGCCCTCCGCGCCGAGACTCGCCCGCAGCGAGTTCGCCGCCTCGGCGACCCTGGCGCCGGGGGGAGCGGCCTGCGCGTTGATCGGCAGCAGCGCGGACGCGAGCAGGACGCCCGCCGCCGCGGCGACACCGCGTCGGATGATGGTTGAGCCCACTCTCGTACTCCAATACTTATGCAGGCATCAATGACGCGACAGACGCTAAAGGTCCGTAATGGACATCCACTTGATCGGCGATCATGGCAGTGGCGGGGTGCGCGCCCGGTGCTGTTAGATGAGCGGCCACAGCAGGGTGAAGGGTGTGTGGCGGATGGATACGACGGCGATGGAGCCGGTGCAGGCGTACCTCACCGCGACCGGTGACCGGCTGCGGGCCGACGGTTGCGAGGTGCGGATCGAGGACTGGGGTGGCACGCCGGTGCTGATCGGCTACCGGGGCGACTTCAGGATGCGGTGGATGGCCACCAAGCTGCACCTGTTCACGATCGCCGCGCCGACGATGCGGGTGACGGCCGACGTCCTGGAGGCGTTCAGCACCTCGGCGATGGATTACGTGCTGGCGCGCAAGGGGCAACTGCGGGGCTTCCAGAACGGGGTGGCGGTGCTCCCCGCCCTGGTCGGCCTTGAGGTCGAGCCGGCAGCCGCGGCGTGGGCCCAGGAGAAGCAGCGGCTGAAGTTCGCCGCGCTGGCCCGTCCGGTGGCCGTGGACGCCCGTACCGGCGTCGCCGCCGCCTTCCGAGGGAGCCCCACGCTCGGCTTCATCTACGCGGCTCACCTACGCGGCAAGCTCGACGCGTACTTCCCGGTCGCCTGACGGCGGTACGGCGGGGCCCCGGTCACCCTCGGGTGGCCGGGGCCCGGTCGTGCGTTCGTTCAGGATCGCTGCTCGATCTGACCCCGGACGCCGACGAACTCGGCCTTGGCCTCTGCGGCGGTCTTGAAGTACATGACCACCAGGCCCACGCTGCCCCGGTCGGCCCAGACGCAGACGCCGAGGGGGACGCTCTCGGCCTTGCCGTCGCCGCAGCGCGCGTCGCCACCCAGCGGCCCCGCCTCGACCGCCGCCATGTTGGTCACCGACAGCTGGCTGGCGAGCCCGGTCACCGCCTCGTCCAGCTCCTTCTTCGGGTCGGCCATCACGCCGGACACCGCGGCGATCAGGACGAGGTCCTGCTTGGTCGGATCGCCGTAGAACGCGCCGACCGTGCTGGTCTCGTTCTGCACCTCGGTCTTCATCTGGGTGACCATCTGGTCGGCGACCGTCTGCAACTGCGGGTCGGTGTTCTTGGCCCGGCCGGCGAGGGCGGCCGGCGCGACGACCCGGGTCTTGGTGGCGTCGACGACGTCGCCCACCTCGTCCTTGACCGCGAACCAGGTGATCGCCGCGCCGCCGAGGCAGAGCACGAGCACGACGGCCAGCACGATCAGGAGGATCTTGCCGACGTTCGACTTCTTCGGCGGCGGGCCGGCCAGGTGCGGGCCCCCGTAGGGCTGCCCCGGCTGCGGGGGCGGGAAGCCCTGCTGCTGCGGCCAGCCACCGGGCTGCTGCGGGGGCGGGAAGCCCTGCTGCTGCGGCCAACCGGGCTGCGGCGGGCCGGGCTGCTGCGGCGCTGCCGGCTGGCCCGGCTGGTACGGCGCTGCCGGCTGGCCCGGTTGGTACGGCGCTGCCGGCTGGCCCGGCTGCTGCGGCGGGAGGGGGGAGTCGTGCGGCGGCGGCCCGAAGGGGTTGGCCGGTGGCTGGGACATCAGTCAGCTCCAGGATGGGGTGCGAAACGCGTGATCGTAACCCGGTCAGGGCACCCGTGTGGTACCGACCGGGTCCCGCGGGCCACCACGACCGCCCGCAAACGGTCGCGGTGACCGGCCCGGTCCACGAGGGACGGTCCGGCCACCGCGACGGAGGAGCTGATCGGTCAGGCGGGCAGGCTCGCCGCCCCGCGCGGCAGGAACCGCCGGCCGGTGACCCGCTCGGAGGTGCCGGTGCGGTCCAGGTACGGCGTGACACCGCCCAGGTGGAACGGCCAGCCGGCGCCCAGGATCATGCACAGGTCGATGTCCTGTGCCTCGGCGACCACACCCTCGTCCAGCATGAGCCGGATCTCCTGTGCGAGCGCGTCGAGCGCGTTCTGCCGTACCTGCTCGGCGGTCAGCGGCTCATCGCCCACCACCAGCAGCTTCGCGACCTCAGCGTTGATCTGGTCGTCGACGACGAGCGGCTGACCCGAGTCGGCGATCCGCTTCAGGTTCTCGCTGACGTCGTACCGGTCCGGGTACGCGGCGTGCAGGGTGCCGCCCACGTGGTACGCCACGGCCGGCCCGACGAGCTGGAGCAGGGCGAGCGGTCGCATCGGCAGGCCCAGCGGGTCCAGGGCGCTGTCCGCGACGTCCAGCGGGGTGCCGGCGTCCACGGCGGCGAAGACGGTACCCAGGAAGCGGGTGAGCAGCCGGTTCACCACGAACGCCGGGGCGTCCTTGACGAGCACGCTCGACTTCTTGAGCTGCTTGCCGACCGCGAACGCGGTGGCCAGGGTGGCGTCGTCGGTGCGCTCGCCCCGGACGATCTCCAGCAGCGGCAGCACCGCCACCGGGTTGAAGAAGTGGAAGCCGACCACCCGCTCCGGGTGCTCCAACTCCGCCGCCATCTCGGTGATCGACAGCGAGCTGGTGTTGGTGGCGAGCACCGCCTCCGGGGAGACGATCTTCTCCAGCTCGGCCCACACCTGCTTCTTGACGCCCAGGTCCTCGAAGACCGCCTCGATGACGAAGTCAGCATCGCTGAAGGCGCTCTTGTCGACCGTGCCGCTGACCAGGCCGTACAGCTTGGCGGCCGTGCCCTTGTCCATCCGGCCCTTGGTGACGGCCTTCTCGATCTGGGTGTGCACGTAGCCGACGCCCTTGTCCACCCGGGCCTGGTCGAGGTCGGTCATGACGACCGGCACCTGGAGGCGGCGGGCGAACAGCAGCGCCAACTGGCTGGCCATCAGGCCGGCCCCGACGATGCCGACCTTGGTGATCGTGCGAGCAAGGCCCTTGTCCGGTGCGCCGGCCGGGCGCTTGGCCCGCCGCTGCACCAGGTCGAAGGCGTACAGGCCGCTGCGCAGCTCCTCGGAGAAGACCAGGTCCGCGAGGGCCTCGTCCTCGGCGGCGGTGCCGGCGGCGAAGTCGCCGTCCTTCGCGATCTCCAGCAGGTCCAACGCCTTGTACGCGGCCGGTACCGCGCCGTGCAGCCGCTGGTTCAGCGTCTCCCGGGCGAAGTAGAGCACGCCCGCCCACATGTCCTTGTCGACCTCGGGCCGGGTCACCGTGACCTGGCCGCGCACCACACCGGCGGCCCACTCGAGCGAGCGCTCCAGGAAGTCGGCCGGTTCCAGCAGCACGTCCGCGATGCCCAGCTCGGCGGCCTGCTTCGGCTTGAGCATCTTGTTCTGCATGAGCGGGTTCTGGATGATCACCTGCGTGGCGGCGGGGATGCCGATCAGGTTCGGCAGCAGTTGCGTGCCGCCCCAGCCGGGCACCAGACCGAGGGAGACCTCGGGCAGGGCCAGCGCGGCAGCGCCGCCGGAGAGCGTCCGGTAGTGGCAGTGCAGCGCCAACTCCAGGCCGCCACCCATGGCCGCGCCGTTGACGAACGCGAACGTGGGCACGCTGCTGTCCTTGAGCCGGGCGAAGACCCGGTGACCGAGCCGACCGATCTCCAGCGCCTGCGCGCGGTCGGCGAGCTGCGGCAGGCCGACGATGTCCGCGCCCACGCAGAAGATGTACGGCTTGCCGGTGACCGCGATGAACGCCGGGTCGGCGGCGAGCGCGGCGCTGATCGCCTCGTCCAGGCTCGCCAGCCCACCAGGGCCGAACGTGTTCGGCTTGGTGTGGTCGAAGCCGTTGTCCAGGGTGATCAGGGCGGCCGGACGGTCCAGCCCCGGCACGTTCACCTGACGCAGCAGCGCCCTGGTGACGACCTCGTTCGGTGCCTTCACTTGTCGCCACCTTCCCAGTTCGGGTTCTCCCAGATGACCGTGCCGCCCATGCCGATGCCGATGCACATCGCGGTCACGCCGTAGCGGACCTCGGGGTGCTCGGCGAACTGGCGGGCCAGCTGCGTCATCAGCCGTACGCCGGACGAGGCGAGCGGGTGGCCGATGGCGATCGCGCCGCCCCACGGGTTGACCCGCGGGTCGTCGTCGGCGATGCCGAAGTGGTCGAGGAAGGCGAGCACCTGTACGGCGAACGCCTCGTTCAGCTCGAACAGGCCGATGTCGTCGATGGTGAGCCCGGCCAGGCGCAGGGCCTTCTCGGTCGACGGGATCGGGCCGACGCCCATCACCTCCGGCTCCACCCCGACGAAGCCGAACGACACCAGCCGCATGGCGACCGGCAGGCCCAGCTCGCGGGCGGTCGCCTCGTCGGCGAGCAGGCTCGCGGTGGCGCCGTCGTTCAGGCCGGCCGCGTTACCGGCGGTGACCTTGCCGTGCGGGCGGAACGGGGTCTTCAGGGTGGCGAGCTTCTCCATCGAGGTGTCCCGGGGAGCCTCGTCCACTCCGGCCAGACCCCAGCCGCCCTCGGCGTCGCGGATGGACATCGACACCAGGTCGTCCTGGAGCTTGCCGTTGGCGTACGCCTTGGCGGTCTTCTGCTGCGAGGCGAGCGCGAACGCGTCGGTGCGTTCCTTGGTGATGTGCGGGACCAGGTCGTGCAGGTTCTCCGCGGTCGCGCCCATGACCAGCGCCGACGGGTCGACCAGCTTCTCGGCGATGATGCGCGGGTTGGGGTCGACGCCCTCACCCATCGGGTGGCGGCCCATGTGCTCGACGCCGCCGGCGATGGCGACGTCGTACGCGCCCATGGCGATGCCGCTGGCCACGGTGGTCACGGCGGTCATCGCGCCGGCGCACATCCGGTCGATGGCGAAGCCGGGAACGGTCTTGGGCAGGCCGGCCAGCAGCGCGGCCGTACGGCCGATGGTGAGGCCCTGGTCGCCGATCTGGGTGGTGGCAGCGATGGCGACCTCCTCGACCCGCTCCGGCGGGAGCTGCGGGTTGCGGCGCAGCAGTTCCCGGATGCAGCGGATCACCAGGTCGTCGGCGCGGGTGTTGGCATACATGCCACCCGCCTTGCCGAATGGGGTACGGACGCCGTCGACGAAGACGACATCCCGAACTTCACGGGGCACTTGAGCCTCCTAATCGACCACAATTCGGCCTCCGCACCGCTGGGCGGCGCTCCGGACCGAACGAGCGTCGGCCGGGCGGGGCACGTCACCCCGAATGCTACTCGCCAGTAACCAACCCCGTCCCCACGCCCCACTGTGGCCCACCCCACACCCCCCGTCCCACCTCGCTGCTCATGAAGTTGTTGTCACGACACGCCGATGGCGATGGCGATAACTTCATGATCAACGGCGGGGGGAGGGGGTGGGTCAGGGGATGGGGTTGGGGGCCAGGGCCTCGGTCAGGTGTGCGTTGAGCAGGCCAATCTGCCACTCGCGGGCGTTGAAGCCGCGGAGCGCCTCTGCCACCGTGGCCTCGGTGATCTCCTCCGGAGGAGTCCAGGCCAGCCGACGTACCGAATCCGGGGTGATCAGATTTTCCGGGGGCAGGTTGTGCTCGCCCGCGAGACGGACCACCACCTCCCGGCAGCGGGCCAGGCGACCGGCCGCCACCGGGTCCCGCTCGGCCCAGCGGTGCGGTGGGGGTGGCCCCTCCACCGTCGGGGTGACCGGCAGGGCGTCGTCCGGCAGCTCCCGGGCGTCGTCGAGCGCGGCCAGCCAGGTACGGGCCAGCCGGCGGACCGATCGGCCGCCGAAACCGGGCAGTGTCAGCAGCGTCTTCTCGTCCTTCGGGTCCAGCTCGGCCGCCGCGACGATGGCCGAGTCGGGCAGCACTCGACCGGGCGCGGCGTCCCGTCGGGCGGCGATCTGGTCCCGGGCGTACCACAGGGAGCGGACCCGGGCCTGAGCCCGCGCCCCTCGCACGCGGTGGATGCCGGACGTGCGCCGCCAGGGCTCGGCACGCACCCGGGGCGGGCGTGCGCCGGTACGGACCAGGGCGGCGAACTCCTCGGCGGCCCAGGCCGACTTGCCCTGCCGTGCCAGTTCGGCGTCGAGCGCGTCGCGCAGATCGGTGAGCATCTCCACGTCGAGCGCGGCGTAGGTCAGCCACGACTCGGGCAGCGGGCGATTTGACCAGTCGGCCGCCGAGTGGTGCTTCTCCAGGGTGTAGCCGAGTAGCTGCTCGGTCAGCGCGGCCAGGCCGACCCGCTCGAACCCGGCCAGCCGTGCGGCCAGTTCCGTGTCGAACAGCCGGCGTGGGCGCAGCCCCACCTCGGCCAGACACGGCAGATCCTGGCTGGCCGCGTGGAGCACCCACTCGGCGTCGCCGATCGCCGCGTCCAGCGTGCTGAGGTCGGGCAGCGGCAGCGGGTCGATCAGCGCCGTGCCGGCGCCCGCGCGGCGTAGCTGCACGAGGTACGCGCGTTGGCTGTAGCGGTAGCCCGAGGCGCGTTCGGCATCGAGGGCAACCGGGCCGGTGCCCGCCGCGAAACGGGCCACGACCTCGGCGAGTTCGGCCGGGGTGGCCACCGGTTCGGGGGTGCCGTCACGCGGTGCGGTCAGCGGAACGGGCCCACCGTCGGTCGGGTCGGGCCCCTCGCCCGCCGGCTGCGGCTGGGCCGACGGCGGGTGCTGGGGTGCGTGTCCCGGAGGTTCTGCGGTGGGCCGACGGCGCAGGGGTGGTTCGTCGGTCACCTGCCAACCCTAGTGCGCGCACCGATCCCGCGTGCGCAGCCGGTCCGGCGTGTGTCGACCAGGTGTCCGCAAGGCGTCCTTTCGGATGCCGGACATCGGGGGAGACAAAGCCCGTTCGCGCAGGTACGGTCCATCGAGCCGTCGGCCCCGATCGGGTGACATCCGGGATGACGGCCGCACGGGGAGATCACGGGGAAGGGCAAGACGATCATGACGGCTGGTTTCGGTGCGGGCGACGGGCGACCGATGGGCGCCGACCCGGACGGCATGAGCGGTTCAGCCGCCGAACGGCCCGGTCCGCTGCCCCCGCGCATCGAACCGCATCCACCGGTCGGCGCCACCTGGTCCGGCACGCCGGGCGGCACCGAGCAACCCATGGCCGTCCCGACGCCCCGCACCGGTTGGTCGGCGCCGCCCAACAGCGGGCAGTGGGGTCAGGGTCCGGTTCCGGCCGGCCCGCCCGCCGCGCCGCCGGGACAAGCGCCCTACCCGGCGGGGCCCGCGCCGTACGCCCCGGTCGCTCCCGCGTCGTACGGCGGTGGTTACCCGCCGGCCGGAGACCTGGCCAGCGCGCCGCCGTACCCCGCCGGCCAGCCCGGTTGGCCGGGTGTCACCCCGCCGCCGGTGCGACCCACCCGACGCCGCTGGCCGGTCGTGCTGGCCACGGTGCTCGTCGTCGCGTTGGCCGCCGTGGTCGGTGTGCAGGCGTACCAGCTCGACCGCCTCGGTGACCGGCTCGCCGCCACCGACGGCCGGCTGGCGCAGGCCCAGGACGGCGACGGCGCCCGCCTCGACGGCCTTGAGAAGCGCGCCGACGCCCTGGAGAAGCAGGCCGGCGCCGCGTTCAACCCGGAGGCGGTGGCCAGCGCCGTACTGCCCAGCGTGTTCCGGGTACGCGCCGGCCAGTTCACCGGCAGCGCGTTCGCGGTGGGCAAGCCGGCGGCCGGCGGCGGCACCAACCTGTTCACCAACTTCCACGTGGTCGAGTCGGTGTGGGAGGGCGGCGGACGCGAGGTCTTCCTGGAGCGCACGGACCAGCGCTTCCCGGCGACCATCGTCAAGGTCGACAAGACCAACGATGTGGCGCACCTGCGTACCACCGGCAAGTTCACCGGCCTGGTCACCGCGCCCACCGCCGTGAAGTCCGGCCAGCAGATCGTCGTCGTCGGCGCTCCGCTCGGCCTGGAAGACAGTGTCACCACCGGTGTGGTGAGCGCGTTGCGCGCCGCCCAGGGTGGCTCCGGCCCGGCCATCCAGTTCGACGCGCCGATCAACCCCGGCAACTCCGGCGGCCCGGTGATCAACGGCAGCAAGCAGGTGGTCGGCATCGCCACCGCCAAGGCTCGCGACGCCGAGGGCATCGGGCTGGCCGTACCGATCAAGGTCGCCTGCGACGGTTTCAAGATCTGCTGACCCGCGGCCTCGGCCGCTCGCGCCACCCCACGGCCCTCCGGGCCGTCCCCCACCCCGTCCGGGTCCTCGGCCCCGGACGATCCCGACGCTGCATCCGGTCCGTCGCGCCCACCAGCGGAGGACCCGCTCACCTGGAGGAAGAAACATGTCCCAGCCACCGACCGGCCCGGAGGGCACCCCGCCCGCCGCGCCGACGCCGCCGGCCGCCACCCCGCCGGCCGGTGCGCCCGACGCCGACGCGACGGTGCCGCACGCGGCGGTGCCCCAGCCGACCGGCACCGAACCGACCGCGCAGTACCCGACCGGTCAGCCCGCCCCGCAGCAGTACGCCCCGGGCCAGGCGATGCCGCCGCAGCAGTACGCGCCGGGCCAGGCCGCCCCGCAGTACGGCGCCGGCCAGACGACCGCCTACCCGGCCAGCGCCCCGCCGTACGCCGGGCAGCCCATGTCGGCCCCGCCGGTCTCCGGCCCGGCGTACGGGCAGCCCATGTCGGGCCCGCCGGTCTCCGGTCCCGCGTACGGGCAGCCCATGTCGGGCCCGCCCGGTATGGCGCCGTACGGCGCTGCGCCGGCCCCGCGGCGCAGCCGCGCCGTGCTGGTGCTGGCTCTGGTGGCCACGCTGCTCTTCCTCGTAAGCGGGGTGATGACCGGGCTGTTCGTGACCAAGAGCAACGAGCTGAACCGGACCGAGAAGCGCCTCAACGCCCAGGTCAGCCAGCGCGACGGCACCATCGCGGCCAACACCACCGAGATCGGTCGGCTCAAGACCGAACTGCAGGTCATGCAGGACAAGCTCGACAACACCGAGCAGGATCTGACCGGTACCCGGAACGACCGTGACGAGCAGACCCGGCAGAAGAAGGTCATCGCCAGTTGCCTGGACAAGCTGACCACGGCGCTGGGCGCGGCGGCCGCCGGCAACAAGAGCAAGTACGACGCGGCGATGAAGGGCCTCGACAAGGTCTGCGACGAGGCGGAGAACTACCTCTGATCCGCCGCGCCGCCCGCCGCCACCCCCGCCCTCAGGCGGTGGCGGCCGGGCGGCGGTCGGCGAGCGCGGTGACCCCGGGCGGGGGCAGACCGGCCGTCGAGGCGAGCAGGGTGCACCACCCGAGCAGGTGGGGGGCCAGGTTGTCGTCGACGGGTGTCCAGGAGGCGCGGATCTCGATGTCGCCGGCCGTCGGTGGGCCGGCCAGGTCACCGAACCGGGTCGACATGGTCTGGGTGACCGTTCCGCCGATCGCGCGGTGACGGGCGTCCTGCGTGTCGAGGGCGTCGGTCAGCCACGTCCAGCCGACCCCGGGTAGCAGCGGGTCGGCGGCGAGGTCGACCTCCAACTCGGCCGTCACATAGGTGACTAACCGCAGGGTGCCCTGCCACGCCTCGTGCCCGGCGGGATCGTGCAGCAGGATCAGCCGCCCGGTGGCCACCTCGTCGCCGTCGCGCAGCACCGTCGCGGAGAGCGCGAACGTGTACGGCGCGAGTCGTTGGGGCGCGCCGACCTCCTCCAGGGTGATCTCCGGCCGGGGCGCCGGCGACCGGAGCCCGGCGACCGCGCGGGCGAAGGTCTCCGGGAGCGCGATCGGGGGGGCCATGTCGGCAGCCTATGCCGCCGTGTGGTCGCCCGCTTCGACGGCGCGCCGACACTCGCGAGAGGCGTCCGGGTGTGGAACGTGCCCTTCCTCTCACCCCCACCCGGTCCGAGGTGGGCGGCGTGGCACGATTGCGGCGATGACCACGGATACCACGGGCACTGCCGCCCGAGACGGACACCCGCGCCCCGGCGGCCCGGCCGACTCGCCCTTCGTCCGGGCGTGCCGGCGTCGGCCCGGCCCGCACACCCCGGTCTGGTTCATGCGCCAGGCGGGACGCTCCCTTCCGGAGTACCGGGAGATCCGGGCCAACGTGCCGATGCTGGAGTCGTGCCGCCGCCCGGAGCTGGTCACCGAGATCACCCTCCAGCCGGTTCGCCGGCACGGGGTGGACGCGGCCATCCTGTTCAGCGACATCGTGGTGCCCGTCGCCGCGGCCGGGGTCGACCTGGACATCGTGCCGGGCACCGGCCCGGTGGTCGCCGAGCCGATCCGTACCGCCGGCGACGTCGAGCGGATCCGTCCGATCAGCCGCGACGACGTCCCGTACGTGGACGAGGCCGTCCGGCAGCTCGTGGTCGAGCTGGGCGACACCCCGCTGATCGGCTTCGCCGGGGCGCCGTTCACGCTGGCCAGCTACCTCGTCGAGGGTGGCCCGTCGCGGACCCACGCCAAGACCAAGGCCCTGATGTACGGCGACCCCGAGCTGTGGCACGCGCTCTGCGCCCGGCTGGCCGAGGTGACCCTGGCCTTCCTGCGGGTGCAGATCGAGGCCGGGGTGTCCGCCGTACAGCTCTTCGACTCGTGGGCCGGCGCGCTCTCCGAGGCCGACTACCGCCGTTACGTGCTGCCGCACTCGACGGAGGTGCTCAGCGGGTTGGCGGACGCCGGTGTGCCGCGCATCCACTTCGGGGTGGGCACCGCCGAGCTGCTGGGCGCGATGGGTGAGGCCGGCGCGGACGTGGTCGGCGTCGACTGGCGTACGCCACTGGATGTGGCCACCGGCCGGATCGGGCCGGACCGGGCGGTGCAGGGCAACCTGGACCCGGCCGTGCTGCTCGCGCCGTGGCCGGTGGTCGAGGCCGAGGTACGCCGCATCGTCGAGCAGGGCCGGGCCGCCCCCGGGCACGTGTTCAACCTCGGCCACGGTGTGCTGCCGGAGGTCGACCCGGACGTGTTGACCCGGGTGGTCGCGCTGGTGCACGAGGTGTCCAGCCGCCGGGCCGACCAGGGCTGAGAAGGCGATGCGGCAGCCCTGGCGGGTGGCGGTGGTCGGCGGCGGGATCGCCGGGTTGGCCGCCGCGGTCCGCTTGCGCGACCGCGCGCCGGAGGGCGCCGAGATCACCGTGTACGAGCAGTCCGGCGCGCTCGGTGGCAAGCTGCGCACCGGCACGCTGGCCGGTGGACCGGTGGAGTTCGGCGCCGAGTCGTTCCTGATGCGCGACCCCACCGGGGCCGAGAGCGCGGCGGTGGCGCTGGCCCGCCGGCTCGGGCTGGCCGAGAAGATCGTGCACCCCACCGTCGGGCAGGCCGCGTTGGTGGTCGACGGGGGGCTGCGCCCCATCCCGGGCGGGACGCTGGTGGGCGTACCCGGGGATCTGGATCGGGTGGCGGCGGTCGCCCGGCCGGCGGCGGACGCCGACCTCGACGGCGGTCGGCCGCTGGTCGGGCCCGACGCGGACGTCTCGGTGGGCGCGCTGGTCCGCTCCCGCTTCGGTGACGAGGTGGTCGACCGGCTGGTCGACCCGATGCTCGGCGGCGTGTACGCGGGCCGCGCCGACGACCTGTCCCTGGTCACCACGATGCCGGCGCTGGCCCGCGCGGCGCGGGTGGAGCACACCCTGGTCGGCGCGGTCCGGGCCGCGCAGGCCGCCGCCCCGCGCGCACCCGGCGCCCCGGTCTTCGGCACCCTGGCCGGCGGGCTGGGCACCCTCATCGAGGCGGCGGTGACGGCCAGCGGCGCGACGATCCGACGGGACGCCGCCGTGCGCGAGGTGACCCGGACCGACAGTGGCTGGCGGCTCACCGTCGGCCCGACCCGCGATCCGCAGAGCGTCGACGTGGACGCCGTGGTGCTGGCGGTGCCGGCCCGGCCGGCGGCCCGCCTGCTCGCCGGCCCGGCCCCGCAGGCCGCGTCGGTCGTCGGCGAGCTGGACTACGCGAGCGTCGCGCTGGTCACCCTGGCGCTGCCGCAGCCGCCGCTGCCCGAGCTGTCCGGCTTCCTGGTGCCGAGCACCGAGGGGCTGCTGATCAAGGCGGCGACGTTCTTCACCACGAAGTGGGGGCACCTGCGGCGGCCGGACGGGCTGGCGCTGGTGCGCGCCTCGGTGGGCCGCTACGGCGAGGAGGCGCAGCTCCAGCGCCCGGACGCCGACCTGGCCGCGACGGTGCACCGGGAGCTGTCGGCCGTGCTCGACACCCCGCTGCCCGCCCCGGTCGACGGGCACGTGCAGCGGTGGGGCGGCGCGCTGCCGCAGTACACCCCGGGGCACGCCGACCGGGTTGCCGCCGCGCGGACGGCGCTGCGGGCCGCGCACCCCACCCTGGTCCTCGCCGGCGCCGGCTACGACGGTGTCGGCATACCGGTCTGCGTCCGCTCCGGCGAGACGGCGGCCGACGAGATCATCACAGCACTGGGAGGATCGGCGAGATGAGCGAGCAGACCAACGCGGCCCGGCTACGCGAGCTGAACGACAGCATCCGCTACACGATGTGGTCGGTGTTCCGGGCCAGCGGAACGCTGCCGTCGCTGCGGGACAACGTCACCGGTGAGGTCGAGTCCCTCTTCGACGAGCTGGCCGGCAAGGACGTGGTGATCCGGGGCGTGTACGACGTGGCCGGCCTGCGCGCCGACGCGGACGTGATGATCTGGTGGCACTCGGCGTCGAGCGACGCCCTCCAGGACGCGTACCTGCGGTTCCGGCGCACGACGCTGGGCCGGGCGCTGACCCCGGTGTGGTCGCAGATGGCGCTGCACCGGCCGGCCGAGTTCAACAAGAGCCACATCCCGGCGTTCCTGGCCGGCGAGGAGGCCCGCCCCTACCTGTGCGTCTACCCGTTCGTGCGCTCGTACGAGTGGTACCTGCTGCCCGACGCCGAGCGGCGTGAGCTGCTGGCCGAGCACGGGAAGATGGCACGCGGCTACCCGGACGTACGCGCCAACACGGTCGCCTCGTTCGCGCTTGGCGACTACGAGTGGATGCTCGCGTTCGAGGCCGACGAGCTGCACCGGATCGTCGACCTGATGCGGGACCTGCGCGCCTCCGGGGCCCGCCGGCACGTCCGCGAGGAGGTCCCGTTCTACACGGGCCGCCGCCGCTCGGTCGCCGAGATCGTCAACTGCCTGGTCTGACCCTCGCCGCCCGCCGCCTCACCCCCGCCCGGGTGCGCCCACCCCAGCCCAGCCCCCTGCCCGCCCCCTGCCCCTGCCCTGCCCCGCCCCCTGCCCTGCCCTGCCCCGCGATCTTGCACTTTCTGTCGCGACGAAAGGGGCATAGGCCGCGATCTGGCAACCGAAAGTGCAAGATCGCCGCACCGGCTGCCCGATCTCGTCGATCATGGGGTCGTGGTGCCTGGTTTGCCCGCCCGTGGGTGCTTTGTCGACCACCACAACTCCATGATCGACGCGGCGGGACGGGGGGTGACCGCGGCGCGGGGTGACGGGGCGGCGCGGGGGCGCGGCGGGCGCGGGGTGACGGGGGTTGTTGGTTAGTGCGAGGGGGTGGGGCGGAGGGGGCGGAGGGGGCGGAGCATGATCTGTTCTCGGCGTATGCCGTCGGGCATGAGGTCACCCGGCTCGTCGGTCAAGCGGAAGCCGGCGCGGTGGTAGAGGGACTTGGCGCGCGCGTTGTCCACCCTGACGCAGAGCCGTAGCCGCTCCGCGCCGCGCTTCTGGGCCCAGTGCGCCACCTCGTTCACCAGGCGGTCGCCGACACCGCTGCCGCGAGCGTCGGGATGCACCCACATCGAGATCAGGTCCCGCGTCAGCGGGTCCGACGTGGGTACGCCGCTCGACATCCCGACCGGACGCCCGGCCAGGGCGGCCACCAGGTTGAGTGAGCCGGGGATGCTCAACCGGTCGCGCCAGCGCTGCTCGCGATCGCCGTCACCCTGCCAGTCGGCGAGCCGTGAGCCGAACGCGTCCGGCGCCTCGGCGAGGGCGGCCAGCCGTAGCTCCCGCCAGGTGGGCCAGTCGTCGGGGGTGAGCACCAAGATGTCGATCATGCGGAGATGGTGCCCGGACGGATCGCCGGGCACCATCGCATTCCCGCCGTCCGGCGCCGCGCCCCCGCCCGGGTGCGGCACCGGACGGGGATCAACTGGTCGCCGTGCAGGAGACCAGCGGAACCGGGTTGCTGCCGTTCCACGAGCCGAGCAGACCGAATGTCGTACTCGCTCCGGCAGCCAGCGTGCCGTTGTAGTTGACGTTGCGCGCGGTGACCAGCGTGCCGTTCGTGGTGACGGTGGCGCTCCACGACGAGGCGACCTGCTGGCCGTTGTTGTAGTTCCAGCTCACCGACCAGCCCTTGGTGGGTGAGCCACCGGCGGTGACCTTCACCTCGGCCTGGAAGCCGCCGGACCACTGCCCGGTGATCTGGTACGTCGCCGTGCAGGCCCCGGCCGGCGGCGGGGTGCTCGGCGGGGGAGTCGTCGGCGGGGGAGTGGTGGGCGGCGGCGTCGTCGGCGGGGGCGTGGTGGGCGGCGGAGTCGTCGGCGGGGGCGTGGTGGGCGGCGGGGTGCTGGTGCCGCCACCGAAGTCCACGTCACTGCACAGGTAGTACGACTGGTCCAGGTGGCTCGCCTGCCAGATGGTGTAGACGATGTGCCGCCCGGTCCGTCCCGGTGCGCTCACCGGGATCTGGATGGAGACGCCGCCGGTGTCCTTGTCCCACTGCGACGCCGGGGTGTTGCCGATCTGACCGGCCAACTCCAGGTCGTTCCAGCCCAGCGGCTGGGTGGCCGAGTTGAAGCCCTGCTTCGTCACGTACACCCGGATGTAGTCGGCGCCGTGGCTGGCCTGGTCGAAGAAGCGCAGCCGGAAGTTGTTCGCCACCGAGGTGGTCTTCCAGGCGCCGACCGTGTCCATGGCGTTGTAGCGGCCGTTCTGGGTCCGTCCGCCGCTGCACAGTTGGCCGTTCGGGATCGCGCCCTGGTGGTTGCCGGCCACACCCTCCCGGAACAGGCCGTTCCAGTTCCACATGGCCTGCGGGTCGGCCTGCCAGGCCTGCCAGCACATCGGGTCCTCGGTGGCCATGCGCGGGTTCTGGAAGTCACCACCCCAGCGCTGCCAGCAGCTGTAGTTACGCGAGGGTGGGTCGACGACCGAGCCGTGCGCGGAGGCGGATGGGACCAGCGAGACGCTCAGCGCCGTGGTCAGCAGGAGCGTGGCGGCTGCCGCGATGGCGAGCGGCCGGAGCACGCGTGGTGTTCGGGCGATTGTGGACATGGAGCCCCCGGGGGGATGAGGTCGGACGACGACACCCGGACTGCCGGGAGTTGCCCGCTCCCGTGCCTACTCGCTGGCTCCCGCGATGGCTCTATCCGGCACGATGCCAGGTTGATCGTCAGACGTCAATGGCTGCCGGTCGCGCGTCTCGGCGCATCGGGGTGTGCGGGATGCCGTCCTCGACGTACTCCGGGCCGCTGACCGTGAAGCCGTGTCGGGCGTAGAACGCGACCAGGTGCGACTGGGCCTCCAGCACGCATGGCTGGTCGCCGACCAGGTCGAGCGCCGCCGCCATCAGCCGGCCGGCGTGCCCGCCACCACGGGCCGCCGGGGCCACCACCACCCGGCCGATCCGGGCGACGCCGTCCGGGTCGGCCAGGATCCGCAGGTACGCCATCAGAGCGTCGCCGTCGGTCAGCCAGACGTGTCGGGTACCCGGCTCGACGTCACGCCCGTCGAGTTCCGGGTACGGGCAGTTCTGCTCCACCACGAACACATCGATGCGCAGCTTGAGCAGGTCGTGAAGGGTGCGGGCGTCCAGGTCGGCGAAGAGCGCGGTTCGGATCTCGGTGGTCTGCTGGGGCATCCACCGATGGTAGGTCGGGCTGGTTCACCCGATGTTCGCGCGCTCGGGTGCGAGGTAGGTGGCGGCCACGGCGGTGAGCAGCAGAACACCGCCGACGATCACCGGCAGGGGGAGCGGTTCGTGCAGCAGCGCCACCGACAGGGCGGCGGCGGTGAGCGGTTCGAGCAGGGTCAGCACGGCCGCGACGCTGCCCGGCGTGGTGCGCAGCCCGGCGTAGAACAACGCGTACGCAACCGCGGTGGTGACCACGCCGAGGTGCAACAGCAGTGCCACGGTGTCGAGGCGTACCGGCACGCTGACCCCGGCGACCAGGGCGAACGGCGCCAGGGTCAGCGCACCGACCACGGTGGAGATGGTGGTGAGTGTCATCGGCGCGGTGCGCTGCGACACCTGGCGGCTGATCAGGGTGGTCACCGCGTACCCGAGGCCGGAGCCGGCCGCCGCGAGCAGGCCGAGCAGTGGGGCGGGCGCCGCCGTGCCGGGCTGCTCGGTGGCGGCGGTGATCAGGACGAGGCCGGCCACCGCCGCGACGAGCGTGCCGAGTCGCAGCGGCCCGGGGAGCCGACGGGCGCGCGCCGACTCCCAGGCCGCGGCGAGCACCGGGGCCAGGCCCAGACTGACGATGGTGGCCACGCTGACTCCGGCCAGCGCCACGGCGGCGAAGTAGAGCGCCTGGTAGACGCCGAGGCCGACGCCGGTGAGCAGCAGCGGTACGGGTGCGACGCGCAGGGTGGCCGCGATCGTGCGGAGCCGGCCGGCGGCGCACGCCAGCAGCACGAGCGCGGCGATGGCGAGGCGGTGAAAGCCGATGCTCACCGGGCTGAGCCCGGTGCCCTCGCGCAGGAGTTGCACCGCCACGCCGGTGGTGCCCCACAGCACGCCGGTGACGGTGATCTGGAGCAGGCCGCTGCGGGCGGCCGAGGCGGCCGGCAACAGGGTACGGGTGGTCGACACGGGGGCGCTCCGAAGGGTGAGCCGTTGACGGGACGACGTCGACGGAGCGCGTACGACAGAGTGGCCGAGCGGGGTCAGGTCACCCGGTCGGCGAGAGGCGCGGCGCTCCGGTCAGGAGCGCGGCGGGGGCAGGACGCCCAGGAATGGCCGCATGGCGACGACCGTACCCCAGCTTGGCGGTCCGGTTGGCCCACGGCCGGGCCGACCCGATCAGGCCGACCCGGTCAGGCCGGGCGCGCGCCGACGGCGTCGCGGATCTCGGCGCCCTCGGCGCCCTCGACCGCTCGGGCGCAGTGCCCGCAGCAGAAGAATCGCCCGTTGACCTCGACGCCGTGTCCGACGATCTTGACCTGGCAGTGTTCGCAGATGGGCGCCATGCGGTGGATCGCGCACTCGAAGGAGTCGAAGGTGTGCACGTCACCGCTGACGGTGTGCACCTCGAACGCCATCCAGTAGTCGTTGCCGCAGACCTCGCACGTTGCCACAGGAACCCCCCGTATCAGGACATGTGTTACCACACTGCCTCAGGGTGGGGCGGCGACGGGCGAATTACCGCCAGCCGGCCTCGCTGGACGGCGTGTCGGCGTCGGCGTGTCCTGCGTTAGGCCAGGTGAACCGCCGTGACCCCCGGAGGATCACCATGATCAAGCGCAACAAGCTCTTCGGCAGCCAGACCCGGGTGACCTTCTGCCTTCCGCGGGACGCGCCGCCCGGCCCGGTGAGCGTCGTGGGCTCGTTCAACGACTGGGAGCCCGGTCGGCACGAGCTGGTGGCGCGGCGCGACGGCACCCGCACGGTGACCGTGAAGCTCGGTCCGGGGGAGTACCGCTTCCGCTACCTCGCCACCGGCGGCGTCTGGCTCGACGACGAGAGCGCCGACGGCGTCGACGACAACGGCAGCCTGCTGCGACTGTGAGAGGTCAACTCGTCACCATCGATGTATTTATCGATGATGCTCTTTACTGTTAATAAAGTTTAAATTACCTTGGGGGCACCTCACCGCACCTGCCGAAGGAGCTGCCCCCATGCGCCGAAGAATCACCGTCCCGCTGGTGGCGGCGGGCGCTGTCGCCGCCACCCTCACCGTCGCCGCGCCAGCCCAGGCGCACGGCTACGTCTCCGCCCCGCCCAGCCGGCAGGCGCTCTGCGCGCAGGGCAAGGTGCCCGACTGCGGGCAGATCAAGTACGAGCCGCAGAGCGTCGAAGGGCCCAAGGGCCTCAAGAGCTGCAACGCCGGCATCACCCAGTTCGCCGTCCTCAACGACGACAGCCGGGGCTGGCCGGCCACGTCGGTCGGTAACTCGCTGACCTTCACCTGGTTCAACACGGCCCGGCACGCCACCAGCAACTGGGAGTACTGGATCGGCAACACCCGCGTCGGCGTGGTCAACGGCAACGGGCAGCAGCCCGGCGCGACGGTCTCGCACACCGTCAACCTGGGCGGTTTCTCCGGGCGGCAGAAGATCCTCGCCGTGTGGAACATCTCCGACACCGCGAACGCCTTCTACTCCTGCATCGACGTGCAGATCGGCGGCGGCGGGTCGACCCCCACCCCGACGCCGACCACCTCACCCACGCCGCGACCGACGACCAGCCCCACCGCCGCGCCGACGACCCCGCCCCCGGCGGGCGGCAGTTGGACGGCCGGCCGGGCTTACCAGGTCGGCGACCAGGTCACCTACGGCGGCCGGACGTACCGCTGCCGGCAGGCGCACACCGCGATCGCCGGCTGGGAGCCGCCGAACGTACCGGCGCTCTGGCAACAGGTCTGACCGCGCGGGTGCGGTACCGGCCGCACCCGCGTCGCCACCCCCACCCGATCGGAGCCCCGGCATGCCCCGCGCAACCCACCTGGCGTGGTTGGTCGCCGCGTCGCTGCTCGCCGGCTGCGCCGGGCCGTCCCCGCGCCCGCCGGCTCCCGCGTCCCCGGTGGTGGCCGACTCCGCGCCGGCCGCCGCCGAGCTGAGCGGCATCGACGTGGTGTTCCTGAGCACGATGGCCGGGCACAGCGAGCGCACCCTCCAGATCGTCCGGCTCGCCCGGGACCGGCTACGCGACGACGCGCTGAAGACACTGGCCGCCGCCATCGAGGTGACCGAGGCCGACGAGCTGTCGACCATGCGCGGCTGGCTGCCGACAACCGGGCCGGGCGTCAGCGCCGCCGCCGGGCACGACCACGCCGGGCACGGCGACGACGCGGCGCTCGACCGGCTGCGGGCCGCGTCGGACGCCGACGTCGACCGGGTGCTGCGCGAGGTCCTCGCCGACCACCAGCGAGCCGCCGCCGACCTGGCCCGGGCCCAGGTCGGCGTCGGCCGCGACGAGCGGGTCCGCGACCTGGCCCGGCGGATCGAACAGTCCCGGTCCGCCGAGGTCCAGCTGCTCAGCGGGTACGACGATCAGGTCAGCGGGGTTCCAGGCGCACCGAGATCGAGTTGACGCAGTGCCGGGTGTCCTTCGGCGTGAAACCCTCGCCGTGGAACACGTGCCCGAGGTGACTGTCGCAGCGGGCGCAGCGGATCTCCGTACGGGCCATGCCGAGGCTGCGATCCTCGATCTCCTTGACCCGGCCCGGGATGGCGTCGTCGAAGCTCGGCCACCCGCAGTGCGAGTCGAACTTCGTGTCACTGGAGAAGAGTTCCAGACCGCAGGCCCGGCAGTGGTAGACGCCCGACGTCTTGGTGTCCACGTACTCGCCGGTCCACGGACGTTCCGTTCCGTGCTCCCGCAGGACGTGGAACTCCTCCGGGGTCAGGCGGACGCGCCACTCGTCCTCGGTCTTGGGCAGGTTGTTGTCGTCAAGACTCACCCGTCAACGGTACGTCGAACGTCGGGGGCGTGGCATAAGGTCGCGGGATGGGTGGCACCAAGGCAGTCGCCGAGGTCGAGGTGGCCGGGCACACCGTACGACTCAGCAGCCCCGACCGGGTGATCTTCCCCCAGCGGGGCTTCACCAAGGCGGACGTCTTCCACTACTACCTCGCCGTCGGCGACGGGATCATGCGCGCCCTGCGGGACCGGCCCACCACGCTGCAACGCTTCCCCGAGGGCGTCGAGGGTGAGGCGTTCTTCCAGAAGCGGGTGCCCACCCGGGGCGTGCCGCCCTGGATCACCACCGCCGACATCACCTTTCCGAGCGGTCGCGGCGCGGCCGAGCTGTGCCCGGCCGACCTGGCCCACGTGGCCTGGGCGGCGCAGATGGGCACGATCGTGTTCCACCCGTGGCCGGTGCGCGCCGCCGACACCGACCGCCCCGACGAACTGCGCATCGACCTCGACCCGCAGCCCGGCACCGACTTCGCCGACGCCGGCCGGGCCGCCGCCGAGGTGCGCGCTGTCCTCGACGAGCTGGGCGCGATCGGCTGGCCGAAGACCTCCGGCGGGCGCGGCGTTCACGTCTACCTGCGCATCCAACCCCGCTGGACGTTCACCGAGGTCCGTCGCGCCACCATCGCCCTGGCCCGTGAGGTCGAACGCCGCAACCCCGACCTGGTGACCACCGCCTGGTGGAAGGAGGAGCGCGGCAGTCGGGTCTTCGTCGACTACAACCAGATGGCCCGGGACCGGACGATCGCCTGCGCGTACTCGCTGCGCGCCAACGCCCGGGCCACCGTCTCCACTCCGGTCACCTGGGACGAGCTGCCCGACGTCGACCCGGACGACTTCGACCTGCGGACCGTGCCGGCCCGGCTCGCCGAGCGCGGCGACCCGCACGCCGGCATCGACGACGCCCCGTGGGACATCACGCCCCTGCTGGAGTGGGCCGACCGCGACGCCGCCGCCGGCCAGGGCGACCTGCCGTACCCGCCGGACCACCCGAAGATGCCCGGCGAACCCAAGCGGGTGCAGCCCAGCCGCGCCAAGCGCACCCCCGAGGACGGCTAGGTCCGTCGTCACGAGGGCGGCCGAGCCGTCCACGCCACAAACCTGTCGAACAGCTCCCGAGGGTCGGGTACCGCGTCCGGGTTCAGCTTGAGCAGGTCGGCCGTCGCCTCGAACAACTGGCTCGCCAGGTAGACCGACAACCCCACCCGATCCCGCCGGTACTGCATCGTCAGCAGCAGTCGGGCCGGCGGGCACGGCCAGGCGGCCGCGCAGACGCGGCACAACCACAGCGGGCGCATCGGCGTGTGCGGGCGGATCGCTCTCCGCTGGACGTACGGGACCGGCGGCTCGTTCGGCGAAGGCATCACCCCATCGTGGGTGATGCTGTTGCCGGTGTCAACAGCCTGCGTAGTTGTCGGAGTGGGCGGACAGCGCCGCTGTCATCGTCAACGTGTGGACTTGGTTGGCGTAGCGGAGATCCGGGTGATGCTCGGGAACGTGTCGCGGCAGCGCGCGTCGGTCATCGCCAACCAGCGCAACTTCCCGGAGCCGGTCGCCGTGCTGGCGATGGGCAAGGTCTGGCGGAGGTCGGACGTCGAGGCGTGGATCAGGAAGTACCGTCCGGAGTCCACGACCAGTTGACCGATCGGCGGCGCACGTCGCGAACGCGGCGGCGCGTTCTTGTCGTACACCTGTTCTAGAATTTGCCTGTGCTCGATGAGCTGGCGCGGGCGGACCGGGCGGTGGCGGCGTGTGCCGACACCGCCGTCTGGGCCCTCGCTGACCACGATCTGATCGCGGCGCTCGACGCCAGCCACCGGCTGACGCAGCGGCTGGCGGCGGTGCAGTTGGCGGCGATCCGTGAGTTGGACGGTCGGGGCACGGCTGTCGCGCAGGGGGCGTCCTCGACGGCGGTTTGGCTGCGTGAGCGGCTGCGAGTCGACATCGCCGCCGCGCGCCGGCTGGTCGCCCTCGCGGCCTCGGTCGACGTCGCGCCGCCAGGTGTGCGCCAGGCGCTGACGGACGGCACGGTCAGCGTGGAGCAGGCCCGGGTCATCGCCGACACGGCCGCCACGGTGTCAGCCGTGGCGGGTGCGGAGGTGGCCGACAAGGCGGTCGGGGTGCTCGTCGAGTGGGCGGGGCAGTTCGATCCGACGCTGCTGCGGCGGATGGGCACCCGCATCCTCGATCACGTCGCTCCCGGTCTAGCCGACGCCGCCGACGCGGCAGCCCTGGCCGCCGAGGACGCCCGGGCGGCCCGCGACCGGCACGTCACCGTCTCCGAGCAGACCGGTGGGCGGCTCCGGCTCAGCGGCATCCTCGACGCCGAGGCCGCCGCGCTGCTCCGCGCCGCCATCGACCCGCTGAGCGCGCCCGCCGGGCCGGACGACAACCGCTGCGCTGGTCAGCGTCGCCACGATGCCCTCGCGGACGTGTGCCGACTGGCGCTGCGCACCGGCGAGCTGCCCGAGACCGGCGGCGACCCCGCGCAGCTCGTCGTCACCACCAGCTTCGACGGGCTGACCCGGCAGTTGGGCGCGGGCACGCTCGACGTCGGCCTGCGGCTCACCCCCGACACGGTGCGGCGGCTGGCCTGCGACGCCGCCATCCTGCCGGCCGTACTCGGCGGTGGCGGTCAGGTCCTCGATGTCGGCCGGCAACGACGACTCGTCACCGGGCCGCTGCGCCGGGCACTGGTGCTGCGCGACGGGGGCTGCGCGTTCCCGAGCTGCGACCGGCCGCCGCGCTGGTGCGCCGCCCACCACATCCGCCACTGGGCCGACGGCGGACCGACCAGCCTCGACAACGCCGTCCTGCTCTGCGGCCACCACCACCGGCACGCCCACCAGACCGACTGGGTGGTGCGACTCGGCGACGACGGCCACCCGGAGTTCGTGCCGCCGGCCTGGCTCGATCCCGACCAGCTCCCGCGCCGCAACGAATTCCACCGCCGCACATAGTCCGCAGGGTGGCATCCGCACCGGCCGAGCCAGTTGACATTGTCGATACCCTGCAAGGCGCTGGTCGGGGGAGAGGTGGCTGATGCTCACGGATGTCACGTCGGTACGGGTGCTCGCCTACTTCCCGTGTCAGCTCTCCGCGCCGGCCCCGGCCGAGGGTGACGTGCCCACGGGGTGGAGCGTCACCGACGGCCTCGACGACCTGGCGTTGCAGCCCTACGGTCAACGGCTCCTCGACGACCTGCTCGGCAGCATGCCCCGGCCGACGATGGAGATCAGCGGTGGCGAGGAGATCCTGCGGACCGCCGGGCAGGAGATCGATCCCGCGCTGTCGCCCACCACGGAATCCGGCGCGTGGCAGGTGGTCTCGGCCCGGATCAGCCTCTGGAACGTCGACTGTGGCCTGGTCTGCGTCACCTACCAACTGCCGGACGGCATCGTCAGCGGCGTCGACGACGTGGTTGCCGAGGTCGCCCCGCCGGTGCAGCGGATGCTGCCCGCGGTGACGCGGCTCCTGCGCGCCGTCCTGCCGGCGCCGGCCGGTACCGACGAGGTGTTCGTCCTCTGGGCCAACACCACCTTCGCCGTCCGGGTCGATCCGGACTGCGATCCAGCACGCCGACGGGCCATCGCCGAGCGGTTCAGCCCGGACGGCGTGGACTGCACGCCCGACGGCATCTCCGACGGCGTTCTGCGGGTCGGCTCGCACACCACGGCCGTGGTCAGTGACTTCGGGTCGCGCCCGGCCCTGCTGTTGGCGCGGCTGACCGGGGTGCATCACGTCTGCTGGGCTGCGGCCCTACGCTACGACGCGGTGCTCTCGGCGGAGCTGTCCCAGATCGACCCCGGGCGTGGCGGCCTGTCCATGAGCGCTCTCGAAGACCAGGCCAAGCGCATTCTCGGCGGCTACCACCGCATCCGCCTGTTCCGGCTCGGCTATTCGTCGGTGGAGGCGCACCTCGACGCGGCCGGCGGCACCGTGTGGAACGCGCTGGAGCAGCAGTGGAAGTTCCGGCTCGTCCTCACCACGCTGGACGAGCGGCTCGACTTCGTCCGGACGCTGCACCAGCAACTGGTCGGCCGCCTCCAGGACCGCCGGTCCCGCCTCCTCAACGAACTGGTGCTGGCCTTCACCTTCCTGAACATCTTCGCCATCGTGCTCGCCGCCCTGACTTTCGTCGCGCTGCCGAGCCTCGACGTCGGGCTCCTGGCCTCGGCGATCGGAGTGGTGATGCTGCTGGCGAACCTGACCGCGTACCTCGCGTTCCGTCGCCAGATGAACGACCCGGGTCGGGCCTCCGGCGCGTGACCGGCGGTCGACCTGAATAGGGCTGCATAGGGCGCGCGAGCATCGATAGCATCGCCGCCATGGCGACGCGGCTTGTGCAGATCAACATGAAGGCTCGGGACGAGGTGGCACTCGGCCAGTTCTGGGCCGAGGTGCTCGGCTGGGAGATGTCCAGCGAGGGGCCCGGGGTGACCAACCTCGAACCGAAGGGCATCGGCTATCCCGATCCCGTCGCCGTCTTTATCGACATCGTCGTCTCCGACGAGCCCAAGACGGGAAAGAACCGCGTGCACGTGGACCTGGCGACGACCTCGGCGGCGCACCAGGCCCAGGTCGTCGCGCGCCTGAAGGAGCTCGGCGCGACGCCCGTCGACGTGGGTCAGGGGGACGTGTCGTGGATCGTCCTGGCCGACCCGGAGGGCAACGAGTTCTGCGTGCTGGACTGGCACGACCCGGACCAGGACACCGGCCCGATCGCCTCCGTGGTGGTCGACTGCGCGGACCCGAGAGCCATGGCCCGTTTCTGGGGCGAGGCGACGGACTGGACCGTGCACAAGGTGACCGACGACAGCGCGGTCCTGCGCTCGTCCCGGGGCGTGGGTCCGTACCTGCAGTTTCTGCGGACGCCCGACGTCAAGACGGGGTGGAACCGTGTCCACCTCGACGTACGCCCGTACCCGAACGACGAGATGGAGGCCGAGGCGGCGCGACTGCGGGCTCTCGGCGCGACCCCGATCGACCTGGGCGACAGCACGATTCCGTGGAAGGTCTTCGCCGATCCGGAGGGCAACGAGTTCTGTCTCCTCACCCCGATGTGATCCGCGTGGCACCGCCGCACGTCAATCGCCGCACCGATTGACTTTCGATAGGTTACGAGCGAGACTCGATGCATGTTTGTTGAACGTCGAGCGGTGTCCGCTCTCCGAGTGTTCCTCCTGGTGCTGTTCGGGGTCCTGGTCCTCTTCCAGACCCTCTCGCTGCCGGGGCAGTTCGCGCACATGGCGCAGGAGTCGCCACAGGACGCGTACCTCCGGTGGCCGGCGACGATCGTGACGGTCTTCTGGGTGCTCTGCGTCCAGGTGGTGATCGTCGCGACGTGGCAGCTGCTCAGCCTGGTCAAGAACGACCGCATCTTCACCGAGGCGTCGCTGAAGTGGGTGGACGCCATCGTCTGGGCCATCGCCGCCGCGTGGCTGGTGCTGGTGGGCGTCTTCCTCTACGTCGGGTTCAACGCCGACGACCCCGGACTGCCGCTCCTGCTGTTCCTGCTGACGGTGGGCGTCACCGTGCTGGGCCTCCTCATGGTGGTCATGCGCGCCCTGCTGCGGCAGGCCACCACGCTACGGACCGACATGGAAGCGGTGATCTGATGCCCATCGTCGTCCGGATCGACGTCGAGTTGGCCAAGCGGAAGATGAGCGTCGGCGAGTTCGCCGAGCGCGTCGGGCTCACCCCGGCGAACGTGGCGGTGCTCAAGAACGGCCGCGCCAAGGCCGTCCGCTTCAGCACCCTCGAAGCGATGTGCCGGGTGCTCGAATGCCAGCCCGGAGACCTCCTCGAATGGGTCGAGGAGGAGACCGCATGAGGTACGTCGTCGCCATCGCGGCCGTCGCCCTCGGCGTCACCGCCGTCGTGTACGGAGGGGCCGACGACTCGCCGGGCCTCCAGCTCATCGGCGCATTGCTCGTCGTGGGCGCGATCGCCTTCGCCGTACGGGCGGCCCGACGCGGCGCGTGACCGCGCCGGCCGTTCTCGTAATAACGATCATGTAACGGGCGCGAACCTTTCCCCGTAGGTGACCTGTCTTGAAGGTCGTCGGCCCACCAGGGCCAGGGGAGGCGTCGGATGAAGCTGGTGTGGAGGCGGGCCCGCGAGGCGCGGGGACTGCTGTTTGCCGCGGTGCTCGCCGCCTTGGTCGCCGTAGCGTTGGTCACCGGCCTGTCGGACTACAACCGACGCGCGGTGGACGCCGGACAACGCGCGTTGGTCGCGGCGTCGCCGGTCGAGGAACGCGGCCTGTTGGTCAGTGGGTCCGGCGGCCGCGACGCCGCCGAGTTCGCCAAGCGTGACGGGGCGGCGCGGGCACAGTTCGCCGACGGGCTCGCCGGAGTGCCGGTCGCCGTCTCCGCCGCGCGGTACGGCACCGGCCGGGAACTGACCGGCGATCTCGGCTCGGTGCCGCGCAAGGGCACCGATCCCATCTTCGCGAACCTGGCCACTCTCGAGGGCCTGACCGCGCACGCCGAGCTGACCAACGGGGCCTGGCCCCGCGCCGGAGCGAAGCCGGCCCAGGTGAGCCTGCCGGAGCGGGTCGCCACGACACTCGGCCTGACCGTCGGCGCGCGGATTCCGCTGCGGGACCGCGCCACCGAGAAGGCCAGCGCGGTGGTGCTCGCCGGCACCTGGCGGCCCCGCGACCCGACCGAGGCGTACTGGCTGCTGGCCCCCGGTGTGGGTACGGGCAGCGTCGGGTCCGGTACCTCGTACGGGCCGTTCGCGCTGGACCCGGCCGACTTCACCACCCTCTTTCCGGGCTCGGTGACGGCGTCCTGGCTGGCCGAACCGGACCTCGGCGGTGTCGACGCCGCCGACCTGCCCGCCGTACGGGCCTCCGTCAGCGCGGCCGCGGTCGCGGTGCCCGAGGCCGCCGAACTGGGCAGCTCGGGGCAGGTCACCACGAAGATCGACCAACTGCTGGACCGGATCGCCCGAGCCGACCTGGTGGGCCGCTCCGCGTTGGCTACCCCGCTGCTGCTCATCCTGGTGCTCGGCGGCTACGCGCTGGTGCTGGTCGCCGCGCTCCTGCACGAGGACCGTCGTCCGCAGACCGCGCTGCTGCGCGCCCGTGGTGCCGCCCGCCGCCAACTGGCCGGCCTGGCCGCCCGCGAGGCGACCCTGGTCGTGGCCCCGGCCGCCCTGCTCGGGCCGGTGATCGCCGGAGAGGCGCTGCGGTTCGTCCGGCCCGGCGGCGCGGCGGAACTCTCCACCGCCGGCGGTAACACCACCCTGATCTGGGCCGCGGCCGCCGCGACGGCCGCCGGCTGCCTGGTCGCCATGGTCGCGCCGACGCTGCGGGGCTCCGGCACGTACGTGGCCGACATGGCCGCCCGATCCCGCCCGAACCGGTCGGCGAGCATCCAGCGCGCGAGCGTCGACCTGGTGCTCGTGGCACTCGCCGTGCTCGCCTGGGTGCAGCTCCGCCGGTACGCCTCGCCGCTCGCCGGCTCGAACGGCCGGCTCGGACTGGACCCGCTGCTGGTCGCCGCCCCGACCCTGGGTGTGCTGGCCGGGGCGGTGCTGGCACTGCGGGTGCTCCCGCCGCTCACCCGGTTCGCCGAACGGTTCGTCGACCGGCGACCGTGGACCGCCACCATGCTGGGCATGTGGCAGGCCGGCCGGCGTCCCCACGCCGGGCCGGTGCTGCTGCTCGCCCTCGCCGTCGGCGGCAGCACGCTCGCCTGGTCCCTGGTCAGCACCGGGGAACGGTCCCAGGTCGAGCAGGCCGGCCACACGGTCGGCGCGGACCTGCGGGTGACCGAGCGCGGCGGCGCCGCCCCGGTGACCCGGGCCGGTGAACTCGCCGCGCTGCCGGGCGTGCGCCGGGCGCTGCCGGTGTGGCGCGACGAGATGCGCGTCGGTCGCGGCGACCTGCCCGTCACCGTGATCGGCTTCGACGCGGCCGGCGCGGGGGGCGTCGTCCGGCTCGCCGACCGGCTGAGCGCCGATCCGGCGTCGACGCAGTACCAGCGGATGATCGCGGCCCGGGGCGCTCCCGGCGGCCTCGAACTGCCCGCCGGCACCCGAGCGATCACCGGTACGGCTCGCACGCCCGTCAACGGGCTCTCCCGCCCGCTGAAGGTCACCGTGTCGCTGCTGGTCACCAGCAGCGACGGGTCGGCCTACCGGCTGCCGGCCGTCGACGCCACCAGCGACGGACGGGAGACGCCGTTCACCGTGCGGCTACCCGACGTGGGAGACGCGCGACTGCGACTGGCCGGATTCGAGGCCGACGGCGGAGCGGACGCCGGAAACTCGTACCGGCTCCAGGTGGACGGGTTGACGTTGGTCGGCGCGGACGGCGCCAAGCGGCCCGCCGAGCTGACCGGGGCCTGGAACACCACCGCCGGCGGTAACCCGCCCATCCCGGCCCGGTCCAGCGCGCGGGGCGTCGTCGCCGACTATCCGGTGGACTCGATTCCCGATGGACAGTACGCATTCCATCCGCCCACCCGTTTCGCCATCGTGCCCGCCGGGCAGATCGCGCCCGTTCCGGTCCTCATGACGCCCGCTGTGCGCGACGCGATGAGCCTGCACACCGGCGACACCTTCACCCTGGCCCTTGCCGGCGCGTCCGTGCCGGCCCGGCTGATCGGTGAGCTGAGCTCCGTGCCGACCACCTCGGGGGAGGGCGTACTGCTCGACCTGCCCGCAGCGGTCGAGGCGCTGGTCCGCGGTGGTGGAACCGTCCGGAACACACCCGAGTGGTGGATCGGCGCCGACGACCCGGCGGCCGCCACCCGCGCCGCCGGTGAACTGGCCGGCGTCACCGTCCTCGACCGGCGCGCCGAGATCGCGGCCGCCGCCGACGACCCGTACTGGCGGGGCTCACGCACCGGGATGCTCGCCGCCGCGCTCGGCGCGGTACTGCTCGCCCTGGTGGGCCTCATGGTCGACGTGTGGGCCACCGCACGGCGTCGGCTGAGCGAGTTCGCCGTGCTGACCACCCTCGGCGCGACGCCCCGGCTGCTGGCCCGGGCGCTGCTGGCCGAGCAGACCTTCCTGGCCGGTATCGGCGTCGGCGTCGGGCTGCTGCTCGGCGCCGTGGTCGGGGCCACCATGGCTCCGCTGGTCATCCTCACTCCGGCCGCCGGCCGGCCGGTGCCCCCGGCGGCGTTCGCGCTGCCCTGGGTGCCCATCGGCCTGACCGCGGTCGGCCTGCTGCTGGCGGCGCTCGCCTTCAGCGCGTTCATCGCCACCGGCATCCGACAGCGGGTGGCGGCGGTGCAGCTGCGAATCGGGGGAGAACGATGAGCGTCGGCGCGGCCGCCCGCCGGGTCCGGGCGTACGGCGGGCAGTTCCTGCTTCTGGCGGTGCTGACCCTGGTGGTCACGCTGCTGGTCAGCGGGGTGCCCCGACTGGTCAACCGGCTCGCCGAAGAGGGCCTGCGGGCGCAGCTCAACAGCGAGTCGGCTGACCGCCGGGATCTCAACTACGCCACCGGGGAGGTCGACACCGCTGCGGCACCGGTCATGCCCGGAGCCCGCAAGCAGTTCGACAGCCTGGTCGAGGAGATGCCACCGCAGCTACGGTCCGCCGTCACCGAGCGCTGGTTCAGCGTGGACACCACGCCGAACCTGGTGGTCGGTCCCGACCTGAAGGCCCGCAACCTGCTGGTCCACCTCGGTCTGCGCGCCATGCCCGGCATCCAGCAGGAGAGCACCCTCGTCGAGGGCGCCTGGCCGAACGAGACCTACGTCGCCGGCCGACCCATCGAGCTGGCTCTCGACGCGGACGTGGCGCGCAAGCTCAACCTGCGCGTCGGTAGCCGACTCGACCTGGGTCAGCCCGACGACGGCGGCAAACCGACACCCATGGTGGTGGCCGGGCTGTTCCGACCGGTCGACCGCGCGAGTGGCGCCTGGGGCGGTCTGCCGCAGGTGCTCCAGGTCGTCGAACCGGAGGGCGACGGCCAGCCCTTCATCGGCGTCGGCGTGGTCGCCCCGGTGGTCCTCGACAAGGGGGCCGCGGCCGGCTGGCCGGTGCGTACGCAGTGGCGTTACCGGCTCGGCGTGGATCGGATCAGCGCGCGCCAGCTCGACCAGATGATCGAGGGCCTGCAACAGTTGCAGCGACACGTTCCGCCCGGTCTCACGTTGACGCAGGCGGTCGACATCCCGCTGCGCGCGTTCGCCGCCCAGGTGAACTCCGCCCGGACCCTGCTCGCGGTGGTCGGTGCGGGCGTCCTGGCCACCCTGGCCGGGCTGATCCTGCTCGCGGCGACCCTGTCCACCCGCCGACGCCGCTCGGAGTTCGCCCTCATCCGGGCCCGTGGCGGCGCGGCCACCGCCGGCGCGCGCCGCAGCCTCGCCGAGTCACTGCTGGTGGTGCCGGTCGCCGCGGCGGTCGGCTGGTGGTTGGGCACCCTCTTCCCCGGTACGCCCGACCCGACCGCGCCGTACGCCGCCGTGGTGACCCTGCTGGTCACCCTGGCCCTGCCGTTGGCGACGCTGACGGTGCAGGGCGTCGGCGCGGCCCGCCGGGACCTGGTCCGGATGCGTCCGTCGACTCGCCGGCTGACCGTCGAGGTCTTCCTGCTGGTGCTGGCCGGGCTCGCCGCCGTGCTGCTGCGCCGGCGCGGGCTCACCCTCGGCGAGGTCGACCCGCTGCTCGTGTCGGTGCCGGTGCTGCTCGCGGTCGCCGCGGCGGTGCTCGCGCTGCGTGCGTACCCGTGGCCGTTGTTGCTGGTCAGTCGGCTCGCCGCGCGTACCCGCGGCAGCGTGACCTTCCTCGGCACCGCACGGGCCGGCCGGTCGGCGGTCGCCGCGCCGCTGGTCGTCGTGGTCCTGGCGATCGGCACGGCGGCCTTCTGCGCGGTCGTCGCCGGCGGCGTCGACGCGAGCCGGGGCCGGGCCGCCGAACAGGTCGTTCCCGCCGACGCGCTGATCCGGGGGGAACGCTTCGCCCCGGACACGGTCGACGCGCTGAACGGTCTGCCCGGCGTCCAGGCCGCCACACCGGTGCTCATCGAGCCGGACCAGCGGCTGGCGGCCGACGAGGTCGGCACCGACGCGCGGATCGGCCAGACCACCGTGCTGCTCGTCGACGGTCCCGGTCTGGCCACGGTGACCGGTGAGTCCGGGGTGGACGTCCGGGTGCCGGAGCCGTTGCGCACCGCCCACGCCGAAGCGGGGGCGCTGCCCGCGATCGTGTCACCGGCCGTCGCCGCCGACCTGGCGCGGACGGGTCTGCGGGACTCGGCGTTCGTCTCGGTGCAGGGCCAGCGGTACGAGTTCCGGGTGGCCGGCGCGCAGGACGGTTTCCCCCTGCTGCCGGCGAGCACCAGCCGGTTCGTGATCCTGCCCTGGCAGGCGCTGCCGCAGCGGGCCACCCAACCGGCGCCGACCAGCCTGCTCGTCGCCGGCGACCGGCTCGACGCGGAGGCGCTGCGGCAGGCCGGTGACGAGGGTCAGTTGCGCTTCCAGCAGCAGGGGGCGGTCACCGGTCGGGCACGGCCACTGGGAGTCACCGTCGACACCCGGGCGGGCGTACGACACCAGCTCGCGGACGGTGGCGCGAACGGCGTCCTGGCCTTCGGGTTCGTGGGCGGCGCCGCCGGCGGGACGGTCCTCGGCCTGCTGGCCATCGCGTTCACCGTGCTGGCCGGGGCGCGGGCCCGGGGGCAGGTGCTGTCCCGGCTGCGCACCCTCGGGCTGTCCCGCCGGCAGTGGCGGGGGCTGCTGCTGGTCGAGCTGACCCCGCTGGTCGGGGTGTCGGTGCTGACCGGAGCGCTGGTCGGCGCGGTGCTCCCCCTGGTGCTCAATCCGGTGCTCGGCCTGTCCGCGTTCACCGGCGGAGTGCCGGTCCGGGTGGCGTTCGAACCCGGGCTGGTCGTCGCGGTGGTCGCGCTCGGCGCGATCGCCCTTGGCTTCGCGGTCGCCGTCGAGGCCCTGAACAACCGCCGGTTGCGCCTCGGCGAGGTGCTCCGGCTCGGAGAGGAGAGCTGAGATGACCGTTACCGCCCAGAGTGCCCTGGTGCCCGATTTGGCTTCCCTGCAGCAGCGGGCCGCGCAACGCGCCGCCGAGCGGGCCGGCGGGCAGGACCGCCTGCGTGGCCACATCGTCTGCGACGGTCTGGTGCGCATCTTCAAGACCGAGGGGGTGGAGGTGGTCGCCCTACAGGGGCTCGACCTGGTCATCGACCGGGGTGAGCTGGTGGCGATCGTCGGCGCGTCCGGCTCGGGCAAGTCGACCCTGCTCAACATCCTCTCCGGCCTCGACACGCCGACCGCCGGCATCGCCCGGGTGGCCGACTACGACCTGCTCTCGCTCTCCGCGAAGCGTCGGTTGAGCTACCGACGGCAGTTGGTCGGGTTCGTCTGGCAGCAGACCGGCCGCAACCTGCTGCCGTACCTCACCGCGCAGGAGAACGTCGAACTGCCGATGCAGTTGGCGGGCAAGCGTTCGGCGCGGGCCCGCCGGGAACGGGCCCGGGAACTGCTCGACCTGGTCGGCGTGGGCTACGGCGCGCAGCGGCGGCCCGGTCAGCTCAGCGGCGGCGAGCAGCAGCGGGTGGCGGTGGCGGTGGCCGTGGCCAACGACCCCGAGGTGCTCTTCGCCGACGAGCCGACCGGTGAGCTGGACGAGGCCACCGGCGCGGAGGTCTTCGGGGCGCTGCGCACGATCAACGCCGAGCTGGGCGTGACCATCGTGGTCGTCACCCACGACCACGCCGTCGCCACCCAGGTCCGCCGGACCGTCGCGATCCGCGACGGTCGAACCGCTTCCGAGGTACGCCGGACCGCGCGCGTCGACGCGGACGGCAACACCGAACTGGTCAGCGAGGAGTACGCGGTGCTGGACCGCAACGGCCGGATGCAACTGCCGGCCGCGTTCGTCGACGCGCTGTCGCTGAAGGAGCGGGTCCGGCTCGATCTGGAGCCCGACCATGTGCAGGTACGGCCCGGTGACCGGGTCTCGGAGGAGCGGGAGGCACGGGCGTGAACTATCAGGACATGGCGGTCGCGGGAGCGGCCTCGACTGCTGGCGGGCCGGGTGTGCCGCCCGCCGAGGTGGTCCGGGTCAGCGGGGTGAGCCGCACCTTCGGCCGTGGTGAGCACGCCGTGCACGCGGTGCGGGACGTCTCGTTCACCGCCAACCGCGGCGAGCTGATCGCCATCCGCGGTCGCTCGGGTGCCGGCAAGACCACGTTGCTGAACCTCATCGGCGGGCTGGACCGGCCGGACAGCGGCCAGGTGGTGGTGGCCGGGCACGAGGTGACCTCGGCCGGGGAGGCCGAGTTGTTGCGGCTGCGCCGGGGCACGGTCGGGTTCGTCTTCCAGACCTTCGGGCTGGTGCCGATCCTCTCCGCCGCCGAGAACGTCGGCGTGCCGTTGCGGCTGGCGCAGGTGCCGGCCGCCGAGCGCGAAGAGCGCGTCGCGGTGCTGCTCGAACTGGTGGGCCTGGGTGGGCACGCCGCCCAGCGCCCGTACGAGCTCTCCGGCGGCCAGCAGCAGCGGGTCGCCCTCGCCCGTGCGCTCGCCAACGAACCGGACCTGCTCATCGCCGACGAGCCCACCGGTCAGCTCGACTCGGAGACGGGACGGTCCATCATGGACCTGCTTCGCGCGGTGGTGCACGCGCGAGGCATGACAGCCCTGGTCGCCACGCACGACCCGGCCCTGATCGACCTCGCCGACCGGGTCCTCGTCCTGCGCGACGGCCGGCTAGTCGACGGCTGACCAACGCCCGCCGCCCGCAACGGCCTGCTGAGCGGCGGTCTGAGCCGGCCGCCGGCCGCCGGCCGCCGGCCGCCGGCCGCCGGCCGCCGGTGGCTGGCAGCCGGTGGCCGGTGCCTGGTCGCCGGTGCGCTGGGCCGTCGACTCGGTCAGGGCGGACCACTAGGTCTGTCCGCTCCCTGTCGAGCTGCCCCAGAAATGGGGCGCGCGGTTGGCGTGCGGCGGGTGCCTGTGCCAGCCATTGTGCGTCAGCGGGTGCCGGGTCGGCCGTGATGTGGTTGGCGTTGGTGGGTGCTGTGTCGGCGGTTGATGTGGTTGGCCTAGGTGAGTGCCGGGCCAGGCCGTCGGCGTGGATCGCTGCGCCCCACATCTGGGGCAGCTCGACAGGCGTCCAGTGGCAACCTGGGGCCCGAGCCGTCGACCACCTGTCAGGGGCCCCCGCCCTGCCGGCGCTACCGGCGGGGCGGCGTAGGCGGGCGGCCCGGCGTCTCGGGCGGGTCAGAGCGGAAGCTTCATGCCTTCGTGGCTGGCTCTGAAGCCGAGGCCCAGATAGAAGCGGTGCGCGTCGGTACGGGACTTGTCGGTGGTGAGCTGGACCAGGGCGCAGCCCCGCCGCCGGGCCTGGTCGATGACCCAGGCCATCATCTGCCGGCCGAGCCCTTGCCCGCGCCGGTCGGAGCGCACCCGGACCGACTCGATGAGGGAGCGCTCGGCACCGTGCCGGCCCAGCCCCGGGATGTAGGTGATCTGTAGGCACCCGACCAGGTCGCCGTCCTGCTCGGCGACGATCAGGAAGTTGCGCGGGTCGGCGCTGATGTCGGCGAACGCCCGTTCGTACGCCTCGTCGACCTGGGTGAAGTCACGAGCCTTGCCCAGGACGTCGTCGGCGAGCAGGGCGATGACGGCGGGCAGGTCCGCGCGGACAGCCTCCCGGAAGATCATGTCGCTCATACCGGTCAGCCTGGCACAACGTCACTTGGCCGGGCAGCGCAGGCCCTCGCGGGGAACGGTCAGGTCGAGCAGGTACGCGTCGACGGCCTGGGTGATGCAGGAGGTCTGCGGGTACGCGGTGTGCCCCTCGCCCTCCCACGTGAGCACCCGGCCCACGCCCAGCATCGAGGCGAGCCGGCCGGTCTGCTCGTACGGCGTCGCGGGGTCGCCGGTCGTGCCGACCACCACGATCGGTGGCGCGCCGTTGGCCCGCCCGGTCGGGTACGGGTCCCGGCCGCCCGGCCACTCGACGCAGCTCAGCATGCCGACGGCGAGCGCCGGACCGAACAGCGGGTACTTCGCGCGCCACTGCGACTGCAACTGGCGGATCTGCTCCCGGCTCGGCTTCTCGGTCTCGTCTGCGCAGTTGATGGCGAGGTTGGCGTCGAACAGGTTCGAGTAGTGCCCGTCGCTTTCCCGCCCGGCGTACGAGTCGGCGAGCCGGAACACGTCCTTCGGGTCGCCCTCGGCCAGCCGGTCGATGGCCCGTGCCAGCTCCTGCCAGCCGGACTCCGTGTAGAGGGACGAGATGACCGCGTAGAAGACCCAGCCCGCGGTGGCCTCCCGCCCGTCGTCGCCCCGGACGGGGGAGACCTTGGCCTTGTCGATGGCCGAGGTCACGGCGGCGCGGGCGTCGGGAGCGATCGGGCAGCGCGGGGCGTTGGCGGCGCACCATCGGGTGAAGTTGTCGAACGCCCGCTCGAACCCGCGGGCCTGGCTCTCCGAGCCGGCCACCAACCGCTGCTGCGGGTCGACGGCGCCGTCGAGCACCAACGCGCGTACCCGCTGCGGGTAGAGCTGGGCGTAGATGGCGCCGAGCAGCGTGCCGTAGGAGTAACCCAGGTAGGTCAGCTTGTCGTCACCGACGGCGGCGCGGACGGCGTCCATGTCCCGGGCGGCCTGCTCACTGCCGTACAGGGGCAACTGGTCGCCGTAGCGGTCCCCGCAACCACGCCCGATCCGCTGGCTCAACCCGGCGAAGCCGTCGAACGACGCCTGGCTCTGCGGGTCGGGGTCGTAGCCGAAGCTCGTGTCCAGGTCGGCGTCGGAGATGCACTTGACCGGACTGGAGCGGGAAACGCCGCGCGGGTCGAAGCCGACGATGTCGAAGCGCTCGGTGATCGAGGTGGGCAGTCCACCGAACTGGGTGCCGAACGAGAGGTAGACGGCGGTGTCCACACCGGAGCCGCCCGGTCCGCCGGGGTTGACCACCAGGGAGCCGATGCGGTCGCGCTGCCGGGTGGACCGGGCCCGCAGCAGAGCGATCTCGAAGGTCTGCCCGGCGCCGGGTCCGGCGGTGGCCCCGCTGCCGGTGCCCCAGTCCCGGGGCACGGCGATCCGCGCGCACTCGTAGCGCATGTCCGGTGCGCCCCGCCCCACCAGATCCTCGGCCACCTCCGGGCACGGCCGCCAGGTGGCCGACGAGCCGGCCGGGGCCGCCTCACCCTGCACCTCGGTGCGCGGCGCGAACGCCGGTAGCGTGCAGCCGGCGGTGAGCAGGGCCGCCACGGCGAAGGCGACGAAACGGTGACGGACCCGGCGACCGGGTGCCATCCGAGGGTGGTCGGCGGTGCGGCTCACGTGATCCTCCGGAGTCGGGTCGACGGCCAGGCTACGCCGGACCGGTGGCGGCCCGATCCAGGGTGACCGCCGGATCGCCGCGCAGCACCTGGTCCACGTCGAAGCGGATCGGACGGTCGAGCTGGTCGTAGCGGCAGGAGCGGGGATCGCGGTCGGGTCGCCACCGGACGAACTGGGCGGTGTGCCGGAAGCGGTCGCCCTCCATCGCGTCGTAGCCCACCTCGACGACCAGTTCCGGGCGCAGCGGCTCCCACTCCAGGTTCTTGGTGCCGGTCCACCGGCTCACCCCGCCCGGGATGCGCTGACCGCGTTCGTGGTCGCCGTGCACCCACGGGTGCTCGCTGCCGGTGTCCCGGTAGGGGGCCAACTCGTCGAGCAACTCGGCCCGGCGGGCCATGCTGAACGACGCGCTCACCCCGACGTGGTGCAGGACGCCCTCGTCGTCGTAGAGGCCGAGCAGCAGCGAGCCGACCACCGGGCCGGACTTGTGCCAGCGGAAGCCGGCCACCACCGCGTCGGCGGTGCGGGCGTGCTTGACCTTGAACATCAACCGCTTGCCCGGCTCGTACGTCAGGTCGGCCGGCTTGACGATCAGGCCGTCCAGCCCCGCGCCCTCGAAGACGTCGAACCAGCGGCGGGCGGTCTCCGGGTCGGTGGTGACCTGGGTGACGTGCACCGGCGGGCGCACCTCGGCCAGGGCCTGGACCAGCCGCTCCCGGCGGCGCGGGTACGGCTGGTCGAGCAACGCCTCGTCACCGACGGCCAGCAGGTCGAAGGCGACGAAGTCGGCGGGCGTGGTCTCGGCCAGCAGCTTGACCCGCGACGCCGCCGGGTGGATGCGCTGGGCCAGCAGCTCGAAGTCCAGCCTCGGCTGACCGGATGGCCCGTCCCGCCGGATCACGATCAGCTCGCCGTCGACCGCGCACCGCTCGGGCAGCTGCCGGCGGGCCTGCTCGACCACCTCGGGGAAGTAGCGGGTCATCGACTTGCCGCCCCGGCTGGCCAGCTCGACCTCGTCGCCGTCGCGGAACACGATGCACCGGAACCCGTCCCACTTGGGCTCGTACGTCACACCGGGCGTGGTGGGTAGCTTGGCGACGCTCTTGGCCAGCATCGGCTCGACCGGAGGGTTGATCGGCAGGTCCACGGCGACCAGTCAATCAGACGGCACCGACAGCCGTGAGGCAGATCACCGCTGGTGCGGCGGTGGCGTGTCCGCCCGCGCGCCCCTCGTCCCCCACGGGCGAATCAGATAACCGCAGGTCAGAGCTAGTTTCGCGGGATGGCCGAGTGGGTCTGTGACTGCTGCGGGCGGTGGCGGGTCAGCGTCGAGCTGGTCCGCGGCCGCTACCGCTACCGGCTGGCCCGTCGATATCCACAGCGGTTCGGTGGCGGCCGGGACGTGCTCGGCGAGGTCGCCACGGTGTCCGAGCTGGAAGAGCTGCTGCGGCGTCGTACCCCGTTGAGCCTGGCCGACCTGCGCGAAGCCGCCTGATCCCGCGCGGCCGGCGGACCCACGGCCCGATCGATGATCGGACCGCCCGGTGGATGCCGCGGTGACGGTCCGCCGGGCAGCGTCGTCGGCAGGAGGTGGCGGAGCCGGACGGCGCCACCGGGGGAGGGGACGCGATGCGGTTCGCAGCGAACACCGAGATCGGCGCCGACGCCGAGCGGGTCTGGGCGGTGCTGGTGGACGTGGAACGGTGGCCGGAGTGGACCGCCTCGGTGACCCGGGCCGAGCGGGGTGAGCCGGGGCCCCTCGCGGTCGGCGCGACCGCCCGCCTGACCCAGCCGAAACTGCGCCCGGCGGTCTGGCGGGTCGTCGAGCTGACCGAGGGGTGGGAATTCACCTGGGTCTCCGACGTCCCGGGTGTGCACACCCGTGGCGAGCACCGGTTGGTGCCGTTGCCCGACGGACGTACCCGGGTCGACGTGGCCATCGACCAGAGCGGACCGCTGGCCGGTCTGATCGGCCGGCTGTACGGCGGCCTGCTGCGCCGCTACGTCGGGCTGGAGGCCGACGGGCTCAGGCGTCGCTGTGAGCGGAGCTGACGGCCGGTTTCTCCAGCACGGCCAGCGGGGTGCCGTTCGGGTCCGGACGGTGCGCCACGACCCGGTAGCCGTACCGCTGGTAGAGCGCGAGGGTGCGGGCGCTGTCCGCGCCGGTGAAGAGGGTGAACCGGGCCGCGCGGCCGGCGCAGGCCTCCTCGATCGCGACCAGCAGTCGCGCCCCGAGACCCCGCCCCTGCTGGTCGGGGGCGACCGAGAGGCGTCCGACCTGTGCGGTGTCGCCGGCCAGGTGGGCGCGCACCGAGCCGACCAGCCGGTGCCCCGAGCGGGCGACGAGCACGATATCCGGGCCGGCCAGCACGGCCGCGACCTCGTCCAGGGTCTCGGTCAACGGCGGCAGGAAGGGCTCGCCGTAGTGTTGCGCCTCGCTCAGGTACGCGGCGCGCTGGACGGTCAGGATCTCGCCGGCGTCCGCGACAACCGCCGCAACGATGCTCACCTCGACGCTCATCGGGGCAGCACAACACAGCCGGCGTTGCCGAACCCGGGCGGCCCGGCCGCTGCCCGGCAGCCGGGAAACGCTCAGAAGCGGGCGAACGAGCGGATCGGCGCGCGCGGGCCGTACTTCGGCGCCTGGATACCGGCGGCCTCCAGCAGCACACACACCCGACCCCGATGCCCCCGGAACGGCTCCAGCAGGGTCAGCATCCGCGCGTCGTCGCCCCTCGGTTCGCCGGCCAGGGCCCAGGACACGGTGTTCGGGATGTGGTAGTCGCCGACGCTCACCGCGTCGGGGTCGCCGTACGCGATCCGGACCACCTCGGCAGCGGTCCACGGCCCGATGCCCGCGATGGCGGTCAGCCGGCGGGTCGCCTCCGCCGCGTCGACGCAGCGCTCCAGACGGTCGGCCAGCGCGGCGGCCCGGCGCAGCGTGTCGGCCCGGCGCTGCTCCACGCCGAACGGGTGGAACACCCAGTACGGGGTGGCGGCCACCGCGGCGGCCTCGGGTGGCAGCAGCAGCGGCTGAAGCGGGCCGGGCGCCGGCTCGCGGAAGTGCCGCACGGTCGCCGCGTACGCCCGGTACGCCTCCTTGCCGGTGACCTTCTGCTCGAAGACCGCCCGCAGCAGTCGGGGGAAGACCTGCCCGGTGGTGGGCATGCGCAATCCCCGGTGCTCCCGGGCCAGCCGGGCGACGAGCGGGTGCGCCGCCGCCAACTCGGCGAAGCCGGTGAGGTCGTCGCGCAGCCCGGCGATCCCGTCGGCGTGTGCCACCACATGCTCGGCGCCCGGCCCGTACCCCTCGGCGAGCAGATCACCGCCCGTCGGTCGCAGCGCGAGGGTGGCCGGTCCCTGCGGGGTGCGGGTCGCCCACCAGAAGGTGCCGGCGGCGATCCGCGCGCACGGGTCGTACGGGCTGAAGGTCAGCGCGCGGACCGACGCGGCCAGCCGGTATCCGACCGGCGGGTGCAGCACCCGGGTCGCGGCGGGTTCGGTCTCGGTCACCCTGCCACTCTGCCAGGTCACGCGGCGGTGCCGGTCGCCGCCGTCCGCCGACGTGCCACCGGGTACGACGGTGGCCGGTCGCGCCCGCTGCGGCTGCGACCGGCCACCGTCGTACCCCGGCGGTGCCGGGATCAGTACGAGTAGCCCGAGCCTCCGGCGTCGCTCGACCCGCTGTCCGCCGGCGGCGCGACGGCCTTTGGCGTCGAGGTGGGCAGGCAGGTCAGGTTCTTCTTGCCGTTCTGGTCGACCACGAACCAGGTGCCGCCGACGGCCTGACCCTTCCACTGGCCGGGCTTCTTGTCGCCGATGTAGCGGTAGACCGGCCAGCCGCCGATGGTGAGCTGGCGGGTGCCGTCCTGGCGGGTGACGCTGCCGACCTTGTCGTCGGAGAGGCCGGTGAGCTGGGGGTTCCCGTCGGTCAGCGCGGGCGGCCACACCTGCGCGCACTTGTCGACGCAGTTCGACGCGGGCGGGTCGGCGGTGTCCTTGTCGAAGCGGTACAGGACCCAGCCGTCCTGGTCCGTCACGACGTTGCCCATCCGGGCGATCTTCTTGCCGATCAACTGCTCGGTCAGGTCGACGTCCGCGGCCGGCGGCGCGTCGGCGACCGGCGCCTCCGCGGATGCCGACGCCTCGGGCTCCGCCGACGCGCTGGGCTCGGCCGCGGCGACGGCGACCGGCTCGGCCGCGCTCGAGTTCGCCCCGTCGTAACCCGCGGGAGCGCAGGCCGTTAGTGCGACCATCGCGCTCGCGACGATGACGGTCCGCTTCATCTGTGCCACGTGCCCTCCTCATTCTTGGCAGTTCACCCATAGGTACGGCGAGCGGGCTGTCAAGGTTGAAGAAGTAACAGTGGTCAATTTCACGGGTTTTGATTGAACCGTAGCGAACGATGATGCGTACGGCCCCACGCGGAATTTTCGACGGAAACAAAAATCGACGCCGGCCATTGGACAATGGCCGGCGTCGACGATGGTACGCGACCCTACATGGGCACCGTGACCAGCGGGCTCGCCACACCGTTACGGTCCACCGACTGCACCTGGAGCTGTTTGATGTCGCGCGTCAACGCCGACGTCGACGCGCTCAGCTCAAGACCCTGCGGGCGGCTGTTGGTGCCGTAACCACCCTCGGGCACCGACCACGTCGAAATCACCTCCGTGGTGGCGTTGTCGCGCACCACCACCAGTCGGCAGGTCCGCGGGCCGGGCAGTTTCCGCAGGCTGAAGTTGATGCGGGTGCCGTACTCCCGCTCAAGGAGGAACATGGTCGTCTGGACGCCGGTCGTCGGGTCGGTGGCGTCGACCTGGTCGCCCTCCTCCTCGGTGCCGCCGACGCCCGGTCCGCTCGGCGGCGCGGTCGGCGCGCTCGTCGGCGGGTCGTTGACGCCGGCGCTCGTCGACGGCTCCGCGAGATTGCCCGGCGTCTCGTCCCCGGCCACACTCACGAAGCCGTAACCCGTCAACCCGCCGAAGACCACCACCGCCGCGGCGGTCGCGAGCAGCTGACGAAACCTGGTGCGCCGCCGGTCGGCCCGGACCGCGACCAATGTCCGGTCCAGCAGCGCCGGATCCGTGGCGGTCTGCTCCAGGGCCATCATCGTCTCGCCGTCGATGCCGGAGAGCAGGCCCACCACCGGCACCATCGTCTCCAGCTCGGCCGCGCACGCCCAGCAAGCGGCGAGATGCTCCTCGAACCGCTCGGTGTCCTGCTCGTCAAGCACGCCGAGCGCGTACGCGGCGACGTCCATGTGGTCCGGCCGGCTCATTCTGTCACCCCCCGCTCCTGCAGAGCCGTGCGCAAGGCGCGCAGCGCGTAGTAGACCCGCGACTTGGCGGTGCCCAACGGAAGCCCCAGCTCCTCCGCCGCCTCCGGCACCGTCCGCCCCCGGAAGTACGTCGCGATCAGGATCTCCCGATGCGACTGACTCAGCGTACGCAGCGCGTCCGCCACCGTCATCGTGCGCAGCACCCGGTCGGTGCTGTCCGCCTCGGCGAACGCCGTCAGGTCCCGGTCGTACGTCTCCGGCGGCCGGGCCTCCTGGCTGCGGTGCTCGTCGATGGCGATCCGACGTGCCACGGTGACCAGCCACGGCCGCAGGGAACCCTGCCCCTGTGCGCCGAGGCGGTGCGCGTTGCGCCAGGCCCGCAACAGCGTCTCTTGGACGATGTCCTCCGCGCGCTGCCGGTCCCCCCCGGTGAGCCGCATGACGAACATCAGCAACGGGCCGGCGTGCTCGGCGTAGAGCAGCCGGATCAACTGGTCGGAGTGGCTGGCCTCGGTTGTCGTCGCCTGGTGGCGCCCGGGCGCCGGTCGGGGCGTCACCGGACCATTTTGGCGAGACGTGGCTCGGGCGTCGACCCCCCGGGCAGACGAGGTCGACCGTGACGACGACCGCGCGGACAACCAGTCCGCGCCAACCGCGTCGCCATGCCAACCGGCCGCCACCGCATGCATGCAGACCTCCGGGATGTCCGTGACCAACGCCGCCCCCACAAGGCGGGCCGCCCGGTGGTACGCAGCCACGCCCCGAGCGGATCAACGAACAACGAAAAAAACTTCGGCGGCGTCACCGGTGACCGGTCAACGGCGGACGGAGAACAGCCCCGGCGGTGGCGGGTCCGAGCCGGTGGCGTCGACGTCGCGCACCACCGCCGCCCCGCCGGCGAAGCGGTCCAACTCGTCATCGGCCACCACCCGGCCGGGAAACCAGTCGCCGGCCGCCCGCCGGGTCAAGCCGGGCACCGGGGGAGTGGTCCGCCCGGCGACCAGCACCAGATTGCCGTACCGGCGACCACGCAGCACCCCCGCGTCGCCGACCAGGCACGCCTGCGGCAGCACCGAACGCACCGTGGCGACCTGACTGCGGGCGTACCGCAGCGGCGGGCCGTCGGCCAGGTTCGCCAGCAACCAGCCCGCCGGACGGAGCACCCGCGCGACCTCCGCGGCGTACTCGACCGACGTGAGGTGCGCCGGGGTGCGGGCACCGGCGAAGACGTCGGCGACCACCACGTCGTAGCTGGCGTCGCGCGTCGAGGTCAGCACGGCCCGCGCGTCCTGCACGCGGACCCGCAGCCGCGCGTCCGCAGGCCAGGGCAGCATGCGCCGCACCAGCTCCACCAGGGCGCCGTCCACCTCGGACACCCGCTGGGTCGAGCCGGGCCGGGTCGCCGACACGTACCGGGGCAGGGTCAACGCGCCGCCGCCCAGGTGCAGCACCCGCAGCGGCTCGCCCGGGGGCGCGATCAGGTCCAGCGCGGCGGCCAGCCGTCGGACGTACTCGAACTCCAGGTGGGTGGGGTCGCTCAGGTCGACGTGCGACTGCGGCGCGCCGTCCAACAGCAGCGTCCACGAACCGGGCCGGTCCGCCGACGGCACCAGCTCGGCCAGACCGGTGTCCACCCGCTCGACCACCCGGTCACCCGCTCGTTTACGCCCCACCGCGACCCCCGCTCAGCGACCGACACGTGCCGCGGCGGTCAACGCGCGGTGCAGCAGCCGGGAGTCGCCGAGCAGCGCGCGTAGGCGGCGCTCCAGGCCGGCGATCGGGATGAGGTTCTGCGGCGCCCGTGGGTCCTTGTACGGTGTCGACGCGAACCGGGGCAGCGTGACCAGCGACAGGTCGGCCAGGTCGATCGCCGCCTCGACGGGCAACTCGGTGGAGCACTCCACCCGGACGATGCCGGCCCACGGCGCGCCCACGGCCACCGGCAGCCGCAGATACCACGACCAGCCGCCCCAGGGCGTGCGGAGCCGGAACACCGGCGACCGCTCGCCCGGCGCCAGGCCCGTCACCACCGCCGTCAGCCGGGCGTCCAGGTACTGGCTGTGCTGGGTCTTGATGTAGCCGAGCGTGCGCGGCAGATGGTGCCGACTGCGCAGCGGACCGTCCACCACCAACAGATCGCCGTCGACCCGGGCGGCGTCGGACACCGCCACCTCCAACGCCGTCAACGGGCCCTGCACGGCCGCCGGCAGCTTCGCCAGCTCGCCGGTGCCGCCCACCCGGTGCACCGGATAGCGGATCGCGCCCGCCACCACGTCCCGGGCCGACGGGCTCGCCGTGAACAGACCCCGGCCCACCTGCGTGCCGGCCAACTGCGCCGCGCCCCGACCCAGGTCGCAGCGCACCACCCCGGCCGCGTACGACGCCGCGAGCCCCGGAAACGACCCGCCGTCCTCCTCCGCCGTCCAGATGCTCGCGTCGACCCGGCGGACCCCGTCGACCAGGAGCACCACGTCCGGCGCCCGCACGTCGGCGCGTACGCCGATCGCCCGCCAGTCGACGGCCGGCAACTCCACGTCGACCTCGACCTGGGTGCTGCTCGGGGTGGCCGGCCCGGAGGCGGACGCCTCGAACGACGCCCCGTACGACGGGTCCCACGAGTCGACGAAGAACGCCGCGTCGCCCACGCTCACCGACCCGACCTTTCGTTCGCGACTGCGGGGCTCCGCTGCGCTGCACTCCTCGCGCTCACCGGCCGGACCTTTCGTTCGCGACTGCGGGGCTCCGCTGCGCTGCACTCCTCGCGCTCACCGGCCGGTCCGTTCGACGCGCGCCGAGCGGGCGTCCTTGCGTACCTCGAAGCGGACCGGGATCCGCTCGGCCAGCGCCGCGACGTGGGTGACCACGCCGACCATCCGGTCACCCCGGGCGGCCAGGTTCTCCAGCGTGGCGGCCACCGTGTCCAGGGTGGCCGCGTCCAGCGTGCCGAAACCCTCGTCCAGGACGATCGACTCCAGACTCGCCGCCGTCGTCGACATGCCGGCCAACTGCTCGGAGAGCGCCAACGCCAACGCCAGCGACGCCTGGAACGTCTCGCCGCCGGAGAGCGTCCGTACGCCCCGGCGCAGCCCGGCGTCGTGGTGGTCGACCACGAAGAACTCGCCCTTGTCGTGCACCAGCTCGTACTGACCCGAGGACAGTTCCCGCAGGATCCCGGACGCGCCGTCGACCAGCAGGTCCAGCGCCTCCGCCAGCAGCCACCGCTCGAAGTTGTTGGCCCGCAGGTGGCCCGCGAGGGCCCGCGCGACCTGCGCCTCGCGCTCGTGCCCGGCCCGCTGCTCGCGCAACGTGCCGGCCTGTTCGCGGCGCTCGTGCAGTCGACGCCGGTCGGCCTCGGCCCGCTCCACTGCGATCGTCGCGGCGTGTACCGGATCATCGCCGACCGGCACGTCGGCGGCGGCGAAGATGTCGGCGATCCGCCGCTGCACCTCGTCGGCCGCCGCCTCGGCCTCGGCGACGACGGTAACCCGGCCGGCCCGGTCAGCACGACGACGCTCCGCCTCGGCCGTCGCCCAGTCGGTCAACGCCGCCCAGGAGGCCGCCACGTCGTCCCGGTCGGCGGCCGGCGGCCCGAACCGGGCCAGCCCGTCGCGGGCGGTGTCGAAGCCCCGCCAGGTCGCCCGCAGCCGCTCCTGCGCCGCGTCCACCCCGGCGCGGGCCTGGCGCGCGCTTTCCCGGCCCGCCCGGACGGCGGTCGCCGCCTCGTCCAGAACCCGTCGCAGCCGGGCGTGCTCGGCCAGCTCCCGGCGCAGCACCGCGGGCTCGGCCGCGCCCGCGAGCTGCCCGTCCAGTTCGGCCAGCCGGGCGTCCACCTGCTCCTGCCGGGCGCGGGCCTGCACCAGCAGCCGTTCCAGGTCACGCGCCGCGGCGTCCCGCTGCTGCACCGCCGCCTGCGCCGCCTTGGTGGCGGCCCGCGCCGCCTTGCCGGCCGCCGTCGCGGCGGCCACCGCCGAATCCGCCGGGACGGCCGGCACCCGCGTCACCGGCTGCTCGCACACCGGGCAGGGCCTGCCCGGATGCAGGTGCGCCCGCAGGCCGACCGCCAGGTCGGTGGCCTTCGCCTCCTCGTGCGCCCGGAAGGCCGCCTCCAACTCGGCGTCGGCCCGCTCGGCCTCGGCGCGGGCGGCGGCCACCGCCGCCACCGCCGTCGTGTGCTCCTCGTCCGCCGTACGCACCGCCGCGCGGACCGTGTCGGCCTCGCCGGTCAGCCGATCCCGATCGTCGTACGCCCGCAGTTGCAGCCGCAGCGCGCTCTCGTCACCGGCGCCGGCCAACTCACCGCGCAGCTTCTCCTCCCGCTCCTCGGCCAGCGACACCGCCGCGACAGCCGCGTCGGCCTCGGCGCGCGCCGCGGCCACCGCGTGCGCCACCTCGGCCACCCCGCGCGGGGCGCGGACGGCGGACAGCACGCTCAGCTCGTCGTCGAGCGCGGTCAGGGCCACCGCCGCCTCCCGCGCGCGGTCCCGGGCCGCCGCCAACTCCGGCATGGCCCCGGTCACCGCGCCGGCCAGCTCAACCATCTCCTCGACGAGGGCGTCGGCCTCGGCCACCGCCTCGTCGTCCACCCCGGTCAGGCCGGCGAGCACCTGGTCGACCGCGTCCAGCTTGGCCTCCGCCTGCGCCGCGCGGGCCGTGGCCCTCTTCTGCACGTCCTCGTAGACGCCGAGGCCCAGCAGGTTGACCAGGATCTGCTGCCGGGTGGCCGGCTTGGCGTGCAGAAAGTCGGCGAACTGCCCCTGCGGCAGCACCACGCAGCTGGTGAACTGCTCGTACGGCAGCCCGACCGCCTCCAGCACCGCCTGCTCCATCTCGGCGGGCGTACCGGCGACCACCTCACCCAGGTCGTCCGGGCTCAACCCGGTGTCGAGCTTGGTCACGTCGAAGCCGGCCGGCATCACCTGCAACCCGGCGTTCGCGGTCTTCACGTTGCCCCGGCCGTCCCGGCGCACCACCCGGGTCGCCACGTACCGGGCGCCACCGGACTCGAAGACCAGCCGCACCCGGGCCTCGGTCGCCGACGGCGCGAGGGCGTTCGCCAACCCCCGCGCGCCACCCCAACGGGGGACCGTGCCGTAGAGGGCGAAGCAGATGGCGTCCAGCACTGTCGACTTGCCCGAACCGGTCGGCCCGATCAACGCGAAGAAGTCGGCGTCGGTGAAGTCGACCGTCGTGGAGTCCCGGAAGACCGTGAACCCGGCCATGTCGAGCCGCATCGGTCGCATCAGTGATCGACCTCCTCGAAGAGCTCGTCGAAGAGTTCCCGAACGCCCTCGTCGTCGTGGCCCCGGCTGTCCAGGTAGTCGCCGAACAGCTCCCGGGCGGAACGCCCCGACCGCTGCGCGATCCGGGTGCCGCTGCCCGGCGTCGCCAGCAACTCCGGGTCGATCCGGATCTCCAACGCGCGGGGGAGCAGCTCCTGGACCTCCTCGCGCAGGCCCGCGCGGGGGTGCTCCCGCACGAACACCCGCAGCCAGGCGTCCGGCGCCTCGATCTCGGCGAGCTGGGCCAGCGTGCCGCGGACCGTCCGCAGCGCGCTCGCCGCGGTCACCGGCACCTCCCGCACCCGGGCCGCCGTGCTGGCGGTCACCTCGACGACCGTCACCGACGGCACGTTCTCCTGCTCGCCGAAGTCGACGGCGAGCGGGCTGCCGCTGTACCGGACCGGGCAGGGGCCCTCGACGCGCTGCGCCCGGTGCAGGTGGCCCAGCGCCACGTAGTGCGCCGTCGCCGGGAAGACGGTGGCCGGCACCGCGTAGCCGAGCACCGTGTGCGCGTCCCGCTCGCCGCCGCCGGCCGCCGCGCCGATCACCGTCAGGTGGGCGGTTACCAGGTGCACCCGGTCCGGCTCCGAGAAACCCTCGGTGAGCCGGCCCAGCACCCGACCCAGGTGGTCGGCGTACGTCTGGTTGGCCTCGGCGGCGGTCAGCTCGTACATCTCCAGCGCGCGGATCGCGTACCGCTGGGACAGGAACGGCAGCGCGGCGAGCTGCCACCGCTCACCGCCGGCCGTGGTGCCGTCGATGACGTGCTCGGCCGGATTCTCGCGTACCCCGCCGCGCAGCGTGATGCCCGCGGCCTCGGCCCACGGGCGCAGCGCGTCCAGCGCGGGCCCGTTGTCGTGGTTGCCGCCGATCGCGACCACGTCCGCGCCGGTACGACGCAGCGCGGTCAACGCCCGGGTGACCAGCCGGGTCGCCTCCGAGGTCGGTGCGGCCGTGTCGTAGAGGTCACCGGCGACGATCACCAGGTCGGGCTGCTCGGCGCGGGCGATGTCGATCACCCCGGCCAGCACGGCCGTGTGCTCCTCGGCCCGGGACTGCCCCTTGAGCACCTTGCCCACGTGCCAGTCGGAGGTGTGCAGGATCTTCATAGGTGTGCCGGCCCCCTAGAACGGGATGTCGTCGTCGCTGCCGCCGCCGGAGCCCACCACGGCGAACGGGTCGGCGGACTGGGTGATCGAGCGCAGCGTCTCCGAGGGGGCCCGACCCGCCTCGGAGACCCGGGTGGCCCACGCCGGGAACGGGAACTCCAGGCAGAGCGGCACCGGGATGTCCGGCTGGTTGACGAACATGGTGCCCGGCTTGGCGAGCAGCGCCCGCTGTCGCTGGGCCGGCGGCAGGAAGCCGTACTCGGGGCGGGACGCCTCGGCCGGGTCGAGCCGGCCGACCACCCGGATCGCCGAGTTGGTGACGATGCGCCGCTCCACCTCGCTCGCCGTCTGCTGGGCCCCGATCAGGATGACCCCGAGCGAGCGGCCGCGCTCGGCGATGTCGAGCAGCACCTCCTTGATGGGGGAGGAGCCCTCCCGGGGGGCGTACTTGTTGAGCTCGTCGAGGACGACGAAGAGCAGCGGCTTGGCCGTGCCGGCCTTCTCCTTGCGCTCGAACTCGCTCTTGAGCGTCACACCCACCACGAACCGCTGCGCCCGGTCGGGGAGGTTGTGCAGGTCGACGACGGTCACCTGCGCCGACTCGCTGGTGTTGATCGAGTGCGGGCGACGGACGGCCAGGTCGCCGCGGATCAGCCGGGCCAGGTCCTTCTTGCTGCCGATCAGCCGGCGGGCGAACGCGTTGACGGTGCCCAGTCCGACCGCGCTGCCCGCCCAGTCGGAGCGGGTCTCGTCGTTGTTGAGCGCCTCGACGATGTGGTCGACCAGATCGCCGTAGGACCCGAGCCGCACCCCGTCGATGCTCACGCCCCCGTCGGCGGGCTGGGCGTACCGGGCCAGGTGCGCGGCCACCGAGTGGACCACCATCGTGTACTGCTGGCGCTCGTCGTCGGCGTCCGCGAAGACGTACGGCAGCAGGCGGTCGGAGCAGAACTCGCTCAGCGTCCAGTAGAAGGCGTCGACGCCGGTCAGCCGGCTGCTCACGTCCGGCGTGCCGGCCGCGTCACCGACCCGGGGCGGGGCGTACACCCGCACGTCGGGGAAGGCGCCGGCGCTGAGGCCCAGCTTCGCGTACGCCGCCCGGGTCGGCTCGTCGAGGCGCGTGTTGGGGTGGTCGAGGAACAGCAGGTCCTCGCCCTTGACGTTGAAGATGAGCGCCTTACCGTTGACCGCGTCGCCGCCCAGGACGCCGGAGCGGAACACCGAGTAGAGCAGGAAGGTGGCGAAGCTCGTCTTGGTGGCGACCCCGGAGATGCCGGAGATCGAGACGTGCGCGCCCCGGCTGCCGTCGAGGAAGTCGGCGTTCAGGTAGACCGGCACGCCGTCGCGGCCCATCCCCATCGGGATGCGCCGCTCCATCCGGTCGAAGTGCAGCGCGCGGGCCCGCGCGTCGCCCTCGGCCCGGTGCACCACGGCCCCCGGGGTCGGCGGCACGTACAGCTCCGGGTCGACCCGCGTGGTGGTGACCTCGGCCGCCTCCTGGACCTGGGCGGGCAGGGTGCCGTCGGCGATGGCGAAGACGTCCGAGTCGAACTGGGCGCCCTCGTGCCGGGCCCGGACCTGCGTGACCACACCGGCGATCGTCACCGGCTCGCGGTTGGGCAGCTCACGACGGGTGACCACCACGTCGTCGAGCTGGAGGTAGCTGCCGGGGGCCACCGCCGTCCAGAACTGCAACGGCGTGGCGTCGGCGGTGCCCAGCACCCGGCCGACCAGCTCGCCCGGGCTGTCGAGGTCGGCGTCGGTCATCGGACGACTCGGGTCGGGCGGGCAGCGCGGTCGGGAAGCATGAGGTGCATCCTGCCCGAGGAGTACGACAGGTCGCCACGCGACGCGGCGGACGACACCATGGTCGGTCACACCCGCGACGCTGGGTGGGTGACCGGGCGACGGCCCGTCACGCGTCGGTGAGTGGCGGGCCGCCTCCAGGGCGCGGCCGTCAGTCGCGGGCGTGGCGGAGTAGCAGGACGCCGTCGTCGGCGGCGAGCACGTGCCGCAGCGGCAGGCGCGTCGGCCCGGTGGCGTCGCCGGCGGTGATCCGCCCCGGCCCCGGCCCGGCGAGCAGCGGCGCGACCGTGAGGCACAGCTCGTCCACCAGGTCGGCCGCGGTGAGCGCGCCGAGCAGGTGCGGGCCGCCCTCGCAGAGCAGCTGCGTCAGTCCGCGTCCGTGCAGCTCGGCCAGGGCGGCGGCGAGGTCGACCCGGCCGGTACCGAAGCGCAGCACGTCGGCGACGTCGGTGAGGCCGGGGGGTGGCTCGGCGTCGGAGTGGGTGAGCACGATCGGCCGGACCGGCGCGTCGGCGAACGCGGCCTGCGCCGGGTCCAGGTCGAGGGCGCCGGAGACGACCACCAACGTCGGGTACGCGGCCAGCCCGTTCGCCCTGCGCCAGGCGCGGCGGCCCTCGTCCAGGCGGACGGCCCGGTACCCCTCGTGCCGCAGGGTGCCGGCGGCCACCACGAGGGCGTCGCAGACCATCCGCAGCAGGCCGAACACCCGCTTGTCCGGTTCGCCCGACAGCCCGGCGGAGAAGCCGTCGACGGTGACCGCGCCGTCCAGGCTGGAGACGAAGTTGACCCGCAGTCGGGGCCGGTCGGCGCGGCCGTAGAGGGCGGTCAACGCCGCGTCGTCGAGGGGCTCGACGGACGGCTCGGGCCACAGCCGCCGGATCGGAATTCCGACCGTCATTCGCCGGCCGGACCGGTGACCGGAGGGGTCGGTTCAGCGGTACGGTGCTGGCAGTCGCACCAGTTCCGGCCCGGGCAGTCGTCGTGCCGCCGGGCCCGGCACGCTCGGCAGATCATGGTCGCAGCCTAAGCCGCGGGAGGACAGGACAGCATGCCGCGTCAGATCTTCCAGCTGAAGATGTCCCTCGCCGGCGTGCGCCCGATCATCTGGCGTCGGGTGCTCGTCCCGGCCGGCTACACGCTGGACCGACTGCACCGGGTCGCGCAGCACGCGATGGGCTGGCGGGACTGCCACCTGCACTCGTTCGAGATCGACACGGTGACCTACGGCGAACCCGTCCCGGACGAGGGCCTGGGGCTGCACGACGAGCTGGACGTCCGGCTGGACGCGGTGCTCGGCAAGGGCAGCAGGTTCTCCTACACGTACGACTTCGGCGACTGGTGGGAGCACGACCTGGTCGTCGAGGACGCACTCACCGCCGACCAGGACGAGCGGTACCCGGTCTGCCTGGACGGGGAGGGCGCCTGCCCGCCGGAGGGAATCGGTGGTCCACTGGGCTACCAGACGCTGCTGGCGGCCCTGGCCGATCCGGCTCATCCGGAGCGGGCTCTGCTGACCGGCTGGGTCACCGGCGGCTTCGACCCGGCGCTCTTCGATCCCGCCGTCGCGACCACGCTGCTGCGTCGCTTCTGCTGAACGGGCTGGTCAGGCTGGCGTCGATGCCTCGTGTGCCGGCCTGAAACAGGGCGGTAACGATCTGGGAACGCTCCCAATGGTCTATTGACACCCTGGTAGCGCCCCGGCAATCTCATGGGAGCGCTCCCGGGGGAGTGGCGGAAGTCTCCTTCACAGCTCTCCCCAGGCGTCCACGGCCACCGGCTGAGCGGCGCGGGGCGCTACAGCACCCCCCACCACGTACGACACACCAAGCCTCACCACTTGAGAGGGGTCAGGATGAGCGTCACCTCACGTCGCCGCTTTGCGGCGATCGCGCTCGCGTCCGTCGCCGTGCTTGCCGCGGCGACCGCCTGCGGCGACGGCGACTCGTCGTCCGATTCGGACGGCGGCAAGGTCACTCTGGTCGTCGACGTCTTCGGCGACCAGGGCTTCGGCTACGAAGATCTCTACAAGCAGTACCAGACGGAGCACCCGAACGTCACGATCCAGGAGCGCGGCAAGGGCCTCGGCCTCGGTGACTACAACACCCGGCTGACGCAGCAGATCACCGCCGGCGCCGGTGCCGGTGACGTCGTCGCCCTCGAAGAGGGCACGATCGTGCAGTTCTTCGCGCAGGCCGACAAGTTCGTGAACCTGGCCGACCACGGCGCCAACGACCTCAAGGGCAACTTCCTGCCGTGGAAGTGGGAGGGTGGCCTCACGCCGGACGGCAAGGTGCTCGGTCTCGGCACCGACGTCGGCGGCATGGCCGTCTGCTACCGCAGCGACCTCTTCAAGGCCGCCGGTCTGCCGACCGACCGCGAGCAGGTCGGCGCCCTCTGGCCGACGTGGGACGCGTTCATCGAGCAGGGCCAGAAGTTCACCGCCGCCGACAAGAAGCACAAGTTCGTCGACTCGGCCACCAACTTCTACAACATCGTGCTGATGCAGACGGCGGGCGCCGGCAACGGCTACACCTACTTCGACAAGAGCAACAAGCTCGTCGTCGGCGAGAACCCGGACGTGCAGACCGCGTTCCAGCAGACCACCAAGATGATCAGCGCGGGTCTGTCGAACAACCTGCGGAGCTTCTCGAACGAGTGGAACGCCGGCTTCAAGAACGGCAGCTTCGCCACCATCGGCTGCCCGGCCTGGATGACGGGTGTCATCAAGGGCCAGGCCGGTGACGCGGCGGCCGGCAAGTGGGACGTCGCCAAGGCGCCGGGCAACGGCGGCAACTGGGGCGGTTCCTGGCTGGCCGTGCCGAAGTCCAGCAAGCACCAGAAGGAAGCCGCTGAGCTGGCCAAGTTCCTGACCAGCGCCAAGAGCCAGACCGAGGCGTTCAAGAAGGTCGGCAACCTGCCGTCGTCGCCGCAGGCCCTCGAGGACCCGGCCGTGCTCGCCGCCACCAACGAGTACTTCAGCGGCGCGCCGATCGGCAAGATCTTCGCCGCTGGCGCCAAGGAGCTGAAGCCGGTCTACCTCGGCCCGAAGAACCAGGCGGTCCGGGACGCGGTCGAGAACGCGCTGCGCAGCATCGAGCAGGGTAAGGCCGCCGACGCCGCTTGGCAGGACGCGGTGAAGAACGGCCAGGCAGCAGGCAAGTAACGGCTGCGACGCGCTCACGGGTGGTGCCGCTCCGGCACCACCCGTGAACCCGCGTCAACACGCCCTGCCGCGGCGCCCCACGAGGCGCCGCCGAGTGTGAAGGACCGCTCATGAGCTCCCTGAAGACCCCCGCGCCACCGGACGCGTCGGCCCGCGGGCCGCGCCCGGCGCCACGGCACTCAACGGCGCGCCGCCGGCAGCTGAACCGGCTGGACCTGCGCTTCACCCCGTACGTCTTCGTCCTGCCGTTCTTCGTGCTCTTCGCGATCTTCGGCGTCTACCCGATCGTCTACACGTTCTGGATCGCGATGACCGACCGGTCACCGATGAACGCGACGATCAGCTTCGTCGGCCTGGACAACTTCGTCGAGCTGTTCACGAACGACCCGCAGTTCTGGAACGCGGTGGTGAACACCTTCGGGATGTTCGCGCTCTCCACCATCCCGCAGCTGCTCATCGCGCTGATGCTGGCCAACGCGTTGAACCGCCGCATCCGCGGCCAGATGTTCTTCCGGCTGGCCATCGCGATGCCGATCATCACCTCGACCGCCGTGGTGGCGCTCATCTTCTCGATGATCTACGCCCGGGACTTCGGCCTGATGAACTGGCTGCTCGACCTGGTCGGTCTCGGCCCCATCGACTGGCGGGCCAACCGCTTCGCCTCCTGGGTCGCCATCGCCACCATGGTCGACTGGCGGTGGGTGGGCTACAACGCCCTCATCTACCTCGCCGCGATGCAGTCGATCAGCAAGGACGTGTACGAGGCGGCCGCCCTCGACGGCGCCTCGCAACGCCGCCAGTTCTGGTCGATCACCATTCCGCAGCTGCGCCCCACCATCATCTTCACGCTGATCATCTCGACCATCGGCGGTCTGCAGCTCTTCACCGAGCCGCTGATGTTCACCAGCGGCTCGGGCGCGCTCTCCGGCGGCACGGAGGGGCAGTTCCAGACGATCACGATGTACCTGCTGGACGTCATGAACCAGCGGTTCCGGTGGGGGTACGCGGGCGCCGTCGCCCTGGTGCTGTTCCTGCTGATCGCGTCCGTCTCGTTCATCAACTACCTGCTGGCCCGCCGCATCAGCTCCGACAAGTGAGGGTGGCCCACCCATGACCAGTACCACTCTGCGACCGCCGTCGGTCCGGCCACCGGCCGAACGCAACGGCATCCGCCACAGCGCGGAGAAGCTCTGGACGGCCAGCCCGCTCACCTGGTTCGGGCTCGTCCTCGGCGTCATCCTGTCGCTCTTCCCGTTCTACTGGATGATCGTCATCGCCTCGCGGACCAGTGACGCCGCGAACTCCTGGCCCCCGCCGTTCCTGCCGGGCGGCAAGCTGGGCGAGAACATCCAGCGGGTGCTCGACAACGGCGACGCGAACATCGTCAAGGGCCTGATGAACTCGTTCCTGGTGTCGGGCACGATCACGGTGGCGACCGTGTTCTTCGGCTCGCTCGCCGGATTCGCGTTCGCCAAACTGCGTTTCCGCGGCAAGAACGCGCTGCTGCTCATCATCCTGGCCTCGATGATGATTCCCATCCAGCTCGGTGTGCTCCCGCTGTACATCCTCATGGCCAAGCTGGAATGGCTGAACACGATGCCGTCGGTGACGGTTCCGTTCCTGATCGGCGGCTTCGGCATCTTCATGATGCGCCAGTACGCCGAGCAGGCGGTGCCCAACGAGCTGATCGAGGCGGCCCGCGTCGACGGCTGCTCCACCTGGCGTGTCTACTGGCACGTGGTGGTGCCGGCGCTGCGGCCCGCGGCGGCCGTGCTCGGGCTGCTCACCTTCATGGAGCAGTGGAACCAGTTCTTCTGGCCCTTCGTGGTGCTCGCCGACCCGGCCAACCCGACCGTGCAGATCTCCCTGCGCAGTCTGAACACCGCGTACTTCGCGGACAATTCTCAGATTTTCGCGGGTACGCTCATCGCTACCCTTCCGCTGTTCATCGTCTTCGTTCTGTTCGGCCGCCAGATCATCGGCGGGATCATGGAAGGTGCCGTCAAGTCGTGAGCAACCCCGCCAGCCCATCCGCCGTCGACCTCGACGAGCGTTCCGGGCTGACCTTTCCACCCGGCTTCCTCTGGGGAGCCGCGACCGCGGCATACCAGATCGAGGGGGCGGCGGCCGAGGACGGCCGCACCCCGTCGATCTGGGACACCTTCAGCCACACCGAGGGCCTGGTGGTCAACGGGCACACCGGCGACGTGGCCTGCGACCACTACCACCGGCTCGGCGACGACGTCGCGTTGATGGCCGAGCTGGGCCTCAAGTCGTACCGTTTCTCGGTCTCCTGGCCCCGGGTGCAGCCCGGTGGCACGGGCGCGGCCAACCCGAAGGGCCTGGACTTCTACCGGCGGCTCGTGGACGAGCTGCTGGCCCACGACATCGAGCCGTGGCTCACCCTCTACCACTGGGACCTTCCCCAGGAGCTGGAGGACGCCGGTGGCTGGCCGTCGCGGGACACCGCCGCCCGCTTCGCCGACTACACGACGCTCGTCGCCGACGCGCTCGGCGACCGGGTGCGCTACTGGACCACCCTGAACGAGCCGTGGTGCTCGGCGTTCCTCGGGTACGGCTCCGGCGTACACGCCCCGGGCCGGTCCAACGGCGCGGACTCGGTGCGCGCCGGCCACCACCTGATGCTCGGGCACGGCCTGGCCGTGCAGGCCCTGCGGGCCGTCCGGCCCACGGCCGAGGTGGGCGTGACCGTCAACCTGTACCCGGTCGACGCGGCCACCGACGCTCCCGCCGACGTGGACGCGGCCCGCCGGATCGACGGGCTGGCCAACCGCTTCTTCCTCGACCCGCTGCTGCGTGGGTCGTACCCGGAGGATCTGGTGGCCGACCTGCGCGAGGTCACCGACTTCGACCACGTCCGCGAGGGTGACCTGGCGACCATCTCCACGCCGCTGGACCTGGTCGGGATCAACTACTACAGCCGGCACGTGGTCGCCGCGCCGATCGAGGGCGCCGAGCCCGAGCCGTACTGGCGGGCACCCTCCTGCTGGCCGGGCAGCGAGGACGTCCGGTTCGTCACCCGGGGCGTTCCGGTGACCGACATGGACTGGGAGATCGACGCCCCGGGCCTGGGGGAGACGCTGCGGCGGGTGCACGAGGAGTACACGGACCTGCCGCTGTACGTCACCGAGAACGGCTCCGCGTTCGTCGACACCGTCGTCGACGGGCAGGTCGACGACGTCGACCGGCTGGCCTACTTCGACGCGCACCTGCGGGCCTGCCACGAAGCGATCAACGCCGGCGTGCCCCTGCGGGGATACTTCGCCTGGTCATTGATGGATAATTTCGAGTGGGCCTGGGGTTACACCAAGCGCTTCGGCATGATCCACGTCGACTACGACAGCCAGCTTCGCATCCCCAAGTCCAGCGCCAGGTGGTACGCCTCGGTGATCCGACGCAACGGTCTGGCCGCACAATAGGCTCGGGCCAGCCATCAGGGCGGTCCCGGCGTCCACTCTCGCGTGGCGCCGGGTCCGCCCGCCGTCGGAGGAGCAGACGATGACAACGCAGCGCACCCGCTCGCTCGGGCGCCCGACCCTCGATGCGGTCGCGGCGCGCGCCGGCGTGGGTCGGGGCACGGTCTCGCGCGTGGTCAACGGCTCGCCCCAGGTCAGCCCGGAGGCCCGGGCCGCGGTCCAACAGGCGATCGCCGAGTTGGGGTACGTGCCGAACCGCGCCGCCCGCGCGCTGGTCACCCAGCGGACCGACTCCGTCGCCCTGGTGGTGTCCGAATCCGGGGAGCGGGTCTTCACCGAGCCGTTCTTCGCGGCGATCGTGCGGGGGATCAGCTCCGGCCTGCTGGAGACGCCCATGCAGCTCTGGCTGGCGATGGCCCAGTCGCCGGTCGAGCGTGAGCGCGTCGAGCACCACCTCACCAACCAGCACGTCGACGGCGTACTGCTGCTGTCGTTGCACGACTCCGACCCGCTGCCCACCCTGCTGGAGGAGCGCGGCCTGCCCGCGGTGCTCGGTGGCCGACCGGCCCGGATGCTGCAACCCGGGGCCCAGCCGGCGTGGTTCGTCGACGTGGACAACGTTGGCGGCGCACGGCAGGCGGTGGAGTACCTGACCAGCCAGGGGCGGCGACGCGTCGCCACCATCGCCGGACCGCAGGACATGGGCGCCGGCCTGGCCCGACTGGCCGGCTACACCGAGGCCGTCAAGGCCACCGGCGTCGGCGTCAACCCCGACCTGATCGCGTACGGCGACTTCAGCGAGAGCAGCGGGGCGACCGCCATGCGCCGCTTGCTGAACGCCTGCCCGGACCTGGACGCCGTCTTCGTCGCGTCCGACCTGATGGCGTTCGGCGCGTTGCGGACCCTGCGCGACGCCGGCCGGCGTGTCCCGGAGGACGTCGCCGTGATCGGCTTCGACGACGCGCCGGTCGCCCGCCAGGCGGACCCACCGTTGACGAGCGTGTTCCAGCCGGTCGAGGAGATGGGCCGGCAGATGGCCCGGCTGCTGGTCGCCCGCATCCGCGGCGACGACCTACCCGCCCCGCACATCCTCCTGGACACCCAACTCGTCCACCGAGCCAGCGCGTAACCTCTCCCGCGCGCTCCCCGCCCCCTCTCCCGGCCGATCTTGCACTTGCTGTGGCGACATACGGGATTTTCCGCGTGAACTGTCGACAGAAAGTGCAAGATCGCGTGCTGGGGGGCGGGCGCGGGGCGCGGGGCAGGGACGGGGTGGGGGGTTTTAGGGGAGCCAGCGGCGGAGTTCGCGTTTGGCCAGGGAGTTGCGGTGGACCTCGTCGGGACCGTCGGCGAGGCGCAGGGTGCGGGTCTGTGCCCAGAGGGCGGCCAGCGGGGTGTCCTGGCTGACGCCCGCGCCGCCGTACCCCTGGATGGCCTTGTCGACCACCCACTCCGCCATCGCCGGTGTGGCGATCTTGATGGCCTGGATCTCGGTGTGCGCGCCCTTGTTGCCGACGGTGTCCATCAGCCAGGCCGTCTTGAGCACGAGCAGGCGGGCCTGTTCGATGCGGACCCGCGATTCGGCGATCCACTCCCGCACGACGCCCTGCTCGGCGAGGGGGCGACCGAACGCGATCCGTTCGTTGGCCCGGCGACACAGCAGCTCCAGTGCCCGCTCGGCCATTCCGATCAATCGCATGCAGTGGTGGATGCGCCCCGGGCCGAGTCGCGCCTGGGCGATGGCGAAGCCGGTGCCCTCCGCGCCGATCAGATTGGCCGCCGGCACCCGTACGTCGGTGAAGTCGATCTCGGCGTGCCCGCCGTGCGTACCGTCTGAGTAGCCGAAGACGTGCATGCCCCGGCGGACGGTCACGCCCGGCGTGTCCCGGGGGACGAGCACCATGCTCTGCTGGCGGTGCCGGTCGGCGTCCGGGTCGGTCTTGCCCATCACGATGAGGATCTCGCAGCGCGGGTCCATGGCGCCGGACGACCACCACTTGCGGCCGTTGACGACGTACTCGTCGCCGTCGCGGGTGATCCGGGTGGCGATGTTGGTCGCGTCGGACGAGGCGACCTCCGGCTCGGTCATGCAGAAGGCCGAGCGGATCTCGCCCTCCAGCAGCGGCACGAGCCAGCGCTCGCGCTGGGCGTCCGAGCCGAACTCGGCCAGCAGCTCCATGTTGCCCGTGTCCGGCGCCGCGCAGTTGACCGCCTCGGGCGCCAGGTGCGGGCTGCGCCCGGTCAGCTCGGCGAGCGGCGCGTACTGGAGGTTGGTCAGGCCGGCGCCGTAGCGCGGATCGGGCAGGAACAGGTTCCACAGGCCGCGCTTGCGGGCCTCCGCCTTCAGCTCGGCCAGCACCGGGGTACGCGACCACTCCTCGCCGGTGGCCGCCTGCTCGGCGTGCACCGGCTCGGCCGGGTAGACGTGCTCGGTCAGGAACCGGGTCAGCTCGTCGCGCAGCTCCTCGGTCCGGGCGTCGTACGCGAAGTCCATCACCGCTCCCTGGCAGCGGTCAGCCCGTGCGCGACCAGCGGTGCCACCATGTCGCCGATCCGGTCGAAGCCCTCGCCGAGCGTCTGCCCGAGCGTGTGGCGGTAGTGGATGCCCTCGCAGATGACGGCGAGCTTGAAGCAGCCCAGCGCCACGTGCCAGTGCAGCGGCCCGACGTCGACGTCGCTGCGCCCGGCGTACCTGTCGATCAGCTCCGCGCCGGTGGGGAAGCCGGCGCGCGGGCCGAGGCCGTCGGCGACGGGATTGCCGGCGGCGGTGTCGCTGTCGCCCAGCACGTCCCAGTACGTCAGCAGCAGCCCCAGGTCGGCGAGGGGATCGCCGAGGGTGGCCATCTCCCAGTCGAGGACGGCGTGTACGGCCACCGGGTCGGCCGAGGCGAGGAGGTTGTCCAGCCGGTAGTCGCCGTGCACGATGCGGCCGGCGTTCGCGCCCTCGGGGGCGGTCGCGGCGAGCAGGTCGCGCAGTTCGTCGATGCCGGGCAGGTCGCGGCTGCGCGAGCGGTCGAGCTGCCCGGCCCAGCGGCGGACCTGCCGGGCCAGGTAGCCCTCGGGGCGGCCGAAGTCGGCGAGCCCGACGGCGGCCGGCTCGACGGTGTGCAACGCGGCGAGGGTGTCCATCATCGCCATGGCGAGGGCCCGGCGTCGTTCGTCGCCCAGCGGGTCGGTCTGGGCGCGGGTGCGGAACACCTCGCCGGGCATCCGTTCCATCAGGTAGAACGGTGCGCCGAGAACCTCGGTGTCGGTGCAGAGCAGCAGCGCGCCGGGGACCGGCACCTCGGTGGGCGCCAGCGCCGAGATGACCCGGAACTCGCGGGCCATGTCGTGCGCGGTGGCCAGCACGTGCCCCAGCGGTGGGCGGCGCAGCACGACCTCCCGCTCGCCGAAGCGCAGCAGGTAGGTGAGGTTGGACTTGCCGCCCGCGATCAGGTGGGCGCGCAGCGGCCCGGCGGTCAGCTCGGGTCGGTGCGTCGCCAGGTAGCTCGCGAGGCGATCGAGGTCGATCCCGGCGGGGGCGGCCGGAACAGCGCCCGGCCGGAGCGCGCTGGCGGCCGGATCACTCATCCGACTAGTTGATGGCAGCCCGTTCACGTTGTCAAGGTCAGGTACGCCTGACGTGCCGTGGTCAGCGCTTCGGCCAGGTGAGGTGGCGTCGCCGGCGGTCGAGCCAGTCGACGGGCGATCTCCCCTTCTTGCGACATTTGCCCAGATATCGTCTCTTGATGGGCGGACCGCGGCAGTGGTCTCCGGAGCGGTGGGGGGCGATCGTGGCGAAGGCGAGCGAGGGTACGACGACGGTGGGCGAGCTGTTGCTCAGCCGGCTCTACGACCTCGGAGTACGCCATGTCTTCGGGCTGCCGGGCGACTACAACATGGACTTCCTCGATCAGATCGAGGCGTTCGACGGGATCGAGTGGGTCGGCAGTTGCAACGAGCTCAACGCCGGCTACAGCGCCGATGGATACGCCCGCCTCGCCGGTGTGGCCGCGATCCTCACGACGTTCGGTCCCGGCGAACTGTCGGCGGTCAACGCCCTCGCCGGGGCCATGGCGGAGTCGGTGCCGATCGTCTCGATCGTCGGCGGTCCGACCGCGGAGATCATGCGGCAGCGCACCTCCATGCACCACTCGCTCGCCGACGGCGACTTCGACCACTGGGTACGGGTGGCACGCGAGGTGACGGTCGCCCAGACCTCGCTGACGCCGCAGAACGCGCTGGACGAGGTCGACCGGGTGCTCACCGAGTGCTGGTCGCAGCAGCGTCCGGTCTACGTCCGGATGCCCGGCGACGTGGTCCACGCCGAGGTCGCCGAGCCGGGGCGACCGTTCACCCGCCCCGAGCCGGTCGTCTCACCCGGGCAACTCGACGCCTTCGCCACCGCCGCCCGGCGGCTGCTCGCCGGCGCCGAGCGGCCCGCCCTGCTGGTGGGGAACCTGCCGATCCGCCTGCACCTCGGCGCTGCCGTCACCGCCCTGGCCGCCGAACGGAACTGGCCGGTCGCCGCGCAGTCGCTGGGACGGGGGCTGCTGGACGAGTCCGACCCGCACTACGTGGGCGCCTACAACGGCGGTGACAGCGTCGACGAGGTCCGCGCGGTCGTGGAGGACGCGGACGCGCTTGTCTGTGTGGGCGCAACGTTCTTCGACTGGGACGGCCTGTTCACCGCCGACATCAAGGTCGACCGGGTCATCAGCCTGCACCGCGACGCCGCCGTCGTCGGCGGCACCCGCTTCGCCCCGGTCGCCCTGCCGGCAGCGCTGCGGTGCCTGCACGAGATCGCCCCGAACCGTACGGCGCAGTGGTCACGCGCGCCGTTGCTCGCGGCCGACCCGCCCGCACTCGACCCGTCGAGCAACGAGCCGATCCGGCAGGCACGGCTCTGGCCGGCGATCCAGCGGATGCTGCGCGAGGGGGACATCTTCGTCCCGGAGACCGGCACCCCTTCCTTCGGCGCGGCGACGATGCGCCTGCCCGCCGACGTCACCGTCGTGTGGCCGCCCATCTGGGGCTCGATCGGCTACGCCACCCCGGCCGCCTTCGGAGCCGCGGTGGCGGCACCGGATCGACGGTCGACCTGCTGCCCCGGCTCTGGCGACCGGCCGGCGCGCCGTTCACCCCGCTCGCCGAGGAGGCCGGACGGTGCTGGTCACCGGCGACGGATCACTGCAGCTGACCGTGCAGGAGATCAGCCGGATGCTCGCCACGAACCAACGCCCGATCATCATCGTGGTCAACAACGGCGGCTACACCGTCGAGCGGGCGGTCGACGGGCGGCACCAGCCGTACAACGACATCGACAACTGGCGGTACACGGATCTGCCGGCGGTGTTCGGACGGGACCGGGGCTTCACCGCGCACGTCGCCCGTACCGAAGCCGAGCTGGCCGCCATCCTGGCCGGCATCGACGGCCCTCCGGCCCAGTTGACCCTGATCGAGGTGGAGACCGACCCACTGGACCTGCCCACCGGCATGCCCCAGTGGGGTCGGGAGACGTCCGCCGCCGACTACCACGCACAGCTCGCCTCCACGCCGGTCCTGCCCCTGGGTGGGCTCCCCTGAGCGTCAGCGTCCGGTTTCGCCCCGTAATCGGCCGCCGGAATTTCCGCTCGGGATATGCCTCTGCAACAGGGGCGAAATGGTCACCCGGCAGGCTGTGAGCAGCCCGCCGGCCGTCGCCGGCCCGCCGAGCGGAGGGACAGACATGTTGCTGCGAGTTCGGGTCACCCTGCCGGACCGTCCGGGCACCCTCGGTCAGGTCGCCCGCACGCTGGGTGTCTCCGGCGCGGACATCGTGCAGGTCGTGGTTCTGGAGCGCCTCGGCGGGCGCGCGGTGGACGACTTCACGGTGGTGTGGCCCGGCGCGGCACGGGTCGAGCGTCTGCTGGCCGGTCTCGCGGCGATCCCGGGCGTACGGGTGGACGGTGTGTGGCGGGCGATCGGCGCGCCCACCACCACCGGCCAGGACGCGGAGCTGCTGGCCCAGGTCGCGGCGAACCCGGCCGACGGACTGGCGACCCTGGTGGACGCCGTACCGGGCCTGCTGGCGGCCGACTGGGCGGTGGCGGCCGTGGTCCCGGTGGACTGGGCGTCGCGTACGGGGGGTGGCGGGGCCACCGTCGGTCACGCGAGCTGGCGCGCTCCCGTACCGCCGCGGTTGCCGGAGGTGACTCCGCTGCGCGGGCGGTCGATGACCGCCCCCGACGGCACCCACTACGGGATCGCCCCGTTCGGGCGGGCGGGTCTGGTGCTGGTGGTGGCCCGCGAGCACAACGAGACCCTCTGCGCCGCGGGTTTCCACAGCACGGAGGTCGACCGGCTCACCCAACTCGTCCGGGCCAGCGCGGTCATCCTGGGCGACCGACTGGACCTGGTCGGTGCGCCTCCGGTGGTCGCCGGTCCCTGACCAGCGCGAGGAGTTCCCGGGTCGACACCGGCGAGCAACCGGGCGGCAACAGCCGCGGACGAGGCTCTGGGTGGGGAAGGGAGCCAACCCATGACGTTGTGGCGGATCCGAGCGACAGTGGACGACCGGCCCGGCTATCTGTCGGTCCTCACGGCGAGCCTCGCGCTGCGCGGGGTCAACATCCTCACGGTGCAGGTGCAGCCCACCGAGCATGGCGCGGTCGACGACTTCCTGGTGGACGCGCCGGACACGCTCGACGAGACCGAGCTGATCGCCGCCGTCGAACGAGGGCGCGGGCGGGACTGCTGGGTGGCGCGCAGCGAGGCGCGCGGCCTGGTCGACCAACCGACCCGGGTGCTCGGCCTGGCCAACCGGCTGGTGCGCGATCCGGACGCGACGGGTGAGGCGTTGCGTACGCTGCTCGGCGCCGACTCGGTGAGCTGGCGTCCGGCGGCGACCGGTACGGACCGGGGCAGCACCGGCACGAGCATGGTGCTGGCCGACCCGGCGGGCGGCACGTTCGCGCTGAGCCGGACGGCGCCCGCCTTCACTCCGGCGGAGTACGCCCGGGCACGGGCCCTGGTCGAGCTGGCCGCCACCGTGGCTCGGCGGGCCGCCGAGCAGGTGACCCTGGTGCTGCCGGACGGCGTCGAGGTGGCGGTGCGACCGGCGTGCGCGGACGACCTGGCGGGTGTGGTGGAGCTGCACGAGTCGTGCTCCCCGCGCAGTCGGGAACGGCGCTACCTGAGTGGGGCGGCGCTGCCGCGACCGGCCCGACTGCGTCGACTGTTGGAGCCGGCTCGGGGGCTCACCCTGGTCGCGACGACCACCGACACCGACGGCGCGGTGGTCGCCATGGCGAACCTGCTCGGCGAGGGCGACGAGGCCGAGGTGGCGCTTCTGGTCCGCGACGACTGGCAGCGGCGTGGGCTGGGCTCGGCCCTGCTGCGCCGGCTGGTGTCGCACGCCGACCGGGCCGCCTACGCGGCGTTGGTGTTGCACGTGCGGGCGGACAACGCGCCCATGCTGCGGACGCTGCGTCGACTGGACCGGCCCAGCTCGGTGCAGCGGGACGGCGGTCTGCTCGCGCTGACCGTACCGCTCGGGGTTCCGATGCCGTCCGAAACGACCACAACCGGCCACCAGGGGATGTCCGGGACCGGCCGACGGCCTCGGTAGATCGGGCTGAGCTGGGACGACGTCTCGGACGGACCTGGCGGCCGGGTCGACTTTCCGCGCGGTGGCACGCGTGTCGCCGTAACGTCGGCGAGCGCGATGGCGCTGTGGCGCGGCGTGGGCTTCCCATTCGACGTGGCGCACATTACATTGTCGGATATCCATGGGAGCGCTTCCACGCCCGTGGCCACACCGCCACCCCCGCTGTCGCCGGTGGCCGTGCCGCCCCCACGCCGTCCCGCGTCGGTGCGACCGCCGGCGGCGCCTGGCTAACAGGAGCCCTTCATGCGCCACCTGACCCGGCCGTCCACCGGCCACCCCGGCCGGTCGCCCGTCGACCAACCGTGGCCCCGGCGGCTGCTGGCCGCCGGCGTCGCCCTGCTCACCGGCGCGGCCCTCGCGGTCGCCGCGCCGACGCCCGGACCGGCGTCCGCCGCGCCCACCTTCAACTACGCCGAGGCGTTGCAGAAGTCGCTGCTGTTCTACGAGGCGCAGCAGTCCGGCCAACTGCCCGACTGGAACCGCGTCTCCTGGCGCGGCGACAGCGCGCTCACCGACGGCGCCGGTACGGGAGTCGATCTGACCGGCGGCTGGTACGACGCCGGCGACCACGTCAAGTTCGGCTTCCCGATGGCGTTCAGCGCCACCATGCTCGCCTGGGGCGCGGTGGAGTACCGCAGCGGCTACAGCGCCTCCGGCCAGTTGCCGCACCTGCTGAACAACCTGCGCTTCGTCAACGACTACTTCATCAAGGCGCACCCGTCGGCGAACGTCCTCTACGGACAGGTCGGCAAGGGCGACGACGACCACAAGTGGTGGGGCCCGGCCGAGGTGCTGCCGATGGCGCGGCCCGCGTACAAGATTGATGCGAGCTGTGGCGGCGCGGACCTGGCGGGGGAGACGGCGGCGGCGATGGCCGCGTCCTCGATGGTGTTCCGGCCCACCGATGCGACCTACGCGGACAAGCTGCTCACCCACGCCCGGCAGCTCTACACGTTCGCCGACACCGTGCGGAAGGCCTACAGCGAGTGCATCACCGACGCGGCCGCGTTCTACAAATCGTGGAGCGGCTACCAGGACGAGCTGGTGTGGGCCGCCATCTGGCTCTACCGGGCCACCGGCGACGCCAGCTACCTGACCAAGGCCGAGAGTGAGTACGACAAGCTCGGCACCGAGCCGCAGTCCACGACCCGTTCCTACAAGTGGACGATCGCCTGGGACAACAAGCAGTTCGGCGCGTACGTGCTGCTGGCGAACCTGACCGGCAAGCAGAAGTACGTCGACGACGCCAACCGCTGGCTGGACTACTGGACGGTCGGGGTGAACGGGCAGCGGGTGCCGTACTCGCCCGGTGGGATGGCGGTGCTCGACTCCTGGGGCGCACTGCGCTATGCGGCCAACACCTCCTTCGCCGCGCTGGTCTACAGCGACAAGACCACCGACACCACCCGCAAGGCGCGGTACCACGACTTCGCCGTCCGGCAGATCAACTACGCGCTCGGCGACAACCCGCGCAACTCCAGCTACGTCATCGGGTTCGGCGCCAACGCGCCGAAGAACCCGCATCACCGCACCGCGCACGGGTCCTGGTGGGACAGCCAGACCGTGCCCGTCGAGACCCGACACACCCTCTACGGCGCGCTGGTCGGCGGCCCGTCCTCGGCCAACGACGCGTACACCGACAGTCGGTCGGACTACGTGATGAACGAGGTGGCCACCGACTACAACGCCGGCTTCACGTCCGCGCTGGTCCGGCTGACCTCCGAGTACGGCGGCACCCCGCTGGCGAACTTCCCGGTCGCCGAGACGCCGGACATGGACGAGATGACCGTGGAGACCACCGTCATGCAGGCCGAGCCGCGGGCCACCGGGCTCAAGGCGATCGTCTACAACAAGTCGGCGTTCCCGGCCCGCGCGCTGACCAACGGCAAGTTCCGGTACTACTTCCGGCCCGACGGCAGCGGCCCGGTGCAGGTCACCTCCGGCTACACCCAGGGCTGCCCGTCGCCGACCACCGCCAAGCAGTACAGCGGCGACATCTGGTACGTCGAGGTGGACTGCACCGGCTACACCATCGCCCCGGCCGGACAGTCGGCACACCGGATGGAGGTCCAGTTCAAGATCGGTGTGCCGGAGGGCGGCACCTGGGATCCGACCAACGACCCGTCGTACCAGGCCACCGCCGGGCCGAACCGCAAGGTTCCGCTCTACGCCGGCAGCACCCGCGTCTGGGGTGACGAGCCGGGGCCGGTCGTGCCGGACACCACCGCGCCGAGCGTCCCGGGCAAGCCGGTGGCGTCCAATTTCGCGTCCCGCTCGGTGACCCTGACCTGGTCGGCGTCCACCGACAGCGGCGGTAGCGGGCTGGCCGGCTACAACGTCCGCGAGGTCCAGGTCAACAGCGACACGGTCGTCGTCCGGCCGGTCACCGGCACGACGCTGACCATCTCGACGCTGCTGCCGGCGACGTCGTACGAGTTCACCGTCGTGGCCCGCGACGGCGCGGGCAACACCTCGGCGGCCTCGCCGGTGCTCACCGTGACCACGCCGCCGACCGGCTCCACCGACACGACCGTGCCGAGCACGCCCGGCACGCCGGTCGCCTCGGCGGTCACCGCGACCGGCCTCACCCTGGCCTGGACACCGTCGACCGACAACGTGGGCGTCACCGGCTACCGGGTCTACCGCGAGGCCGGCGCGACCGACGCGCTCATCGGGTCGCCGACCGGCAGCACCCTCGCGGTGACCGGGCTGACCGCCTCCACGGCGTACCAGTTCTACGTGGTGGCCGTCGACGCGGCCGGCAACACCTCCGCGGCGTCCGCGCCGGTCGCGGTGACCACGGCGGCGCCGCCGGTCGGCGGCACCTGCTCGGTCGGGTACGCCACGACGGACTGGAACACCGGCTTCACCGCGACGGTGACGATCACCAACACCGGCACCGCCGCGATCAACGGCTGGGCACTGCGGTTCAGCTTCCCGGGCGGGCAGACCGTCAGCCAGGGCTGGTCGGCGACCGTCAGCCAGGCCGGCGCGGCGGTCACCGCGACGAACCTGTCCTACAACGGCACGATCGCGCCGGGCGCGTCGGTGAGCTTCGGCTTCAACGGCACGCACAGCGGCAGCAACCCGAAGCCGACCGCCTTCACCGTGAACAACACCACCTGCGCCGTCGCCTGACTCGTTGACGGGTCGTGGCGTGGCCGGCGCCGAACTCTGGCGACCGGCCACGCCGCGCAGGGCCAAAACATTTCCGAAACATTTCCGAAAACTCCATTGCCCGGACCGGTGCGTGGTTAGCATCGACTGAGTTAGATGTCTCAATCGATACATCCGGTCGTCCTCGCCCTCGGCGGCCCGGGTGTTGGCCCTTTAAGGAGGCCGAGATGGCAGTGCGCCCATCCGTTCATCGCGGCGGCACTCGGCGACGGCGATCGCCCGTCTTCCGAGCGCTGCTCGCTGGCGCGTTCAGCGTCGTGACCGTGGCCGCCGTCGCGGTCATGATGCCCTCGGCGAACGCCGCCGCGAGCACGCTCGGCGCGGCCGCCGCGCAGTCGGGCCGGTACTTCGGCACCGCCATCGCGGCGGGCCGGCTCAGCAACTCGCAGTACAGCACGATCGCGGCACAAGAGTTCAACATGATCACGGCCGAGAACGAGATGAAGCCGGAGTCGACGCAGCCCCAGCGGGGCCAGTTCAACTTCAACTCCGGTGACCAGATCTACAACTGGGCGACCCAGCGCGGCCTGAAGGTGCGTGGGCACACCCTGGCCTGGCACGCCCAACAGCCGGGGTGGATGCAGAGCCTGAGCGGCAGCGCCCTGCGTCAGGCGATGATCGACCACATCAACGGCGTGATGGGCCACTACCGGGGCAAGCTCGCCGCGTGGGACGTGGTCAACGAGGCGTTCAACGAGGACGGCAGCCGCCGCAGCTCCAACCTCCAGGGCACCGGCAACGACTGGATCGAGGTGGCGTTCCGCACCGCGCGGGCGGCCGACCCGTCGGTCAAGCTCTGCTACAACGACTACAACATCGAGAACTGGTCGTACGGCAAGACGCAGGGCGTCTACCGCATGATCCAGGACTTCAAGTCCCGCGGCGTGCCGATCGACTGCGTCGGGTTGCAGACCCACTTCACCGGTGGCAGCTCGCTGCCGAGCAACTTCCAGACCACGCTGTCCAGCTTCGCCGCGCTCGGCGTGGACGTGGCGCTGACCGAGGTCGACGTCACCAACGCCTCCACCACCCAGTACGCCGGGCTGACCCAGGCGTGCCTGAACGTGCCGCGCTGCATCGGCATCACCGTCTGGGGCGTACGCGACAGCGACTCCTGGCGCTCCAACGAGAGCCCGCTGCTCTTCGACGGCAACGGCAACAAGAAGGCCGCCTACAACTCCGTCCTCAACGCGCTCAACGCGGCCCCGCCGACCTCCAGCCCGACCGCGAGCCCGACGGTGAGCCCGACCGTGAGTCCGACGGTGAGTCCGACCACGAGCCCGCCGCCGAGCGGTGGCGCCGGCCGGATCGTCGGAGTGCAGTCGGGTCGGTGCATCGACGTGCCCAACTCCACGCAGACCAACGGCACCCGGGTCCAGCTCTACGACTGCCACAGTCAGTCGAACCAGCAGTGGACGTACACCAGTGGCAAGCAGTTGCGGGTCTACGGCAACAAGTGCCTGGACGCGAACGGCGCGGCCACCGCCAACGGCACCGCAATCATCATCTGGGACTGCGGCAGCGGGGCCAACCAGCAGTGGAACATCAACTCCAACGGCACCATCACCGGCGTGCAGTCCGGTCGCTGCCTGGACGTCTGGGGCACCGGCAACGGCCAGCAGGTCCAGCTGTACGACTGCCACGGGCAGACCAACCAGCAGTGGCGGACCGACTTCGGCGGCGGCACCACGCCGGCCCCCACCACGCCGGCCCCCACCACGCCGCCGCCAACCACCACGCCGCCGCCGAACAACGGCTGCGCGCTCCCGTCGACCTACCGGTGGTCGTCGACCGGCGCGCTGACGAGCCCGAAGAACGGCTGGCTCTCGCTCAAGGACTTCACCAACGTGGTCTACAACGGCCAGCACCTGGTCTACGGGTCATACGTCAACAGCAGCGGCCAGTACAGCTCGATGAACTTCGGCACGTTCACCAACTGGTCCGACATGGCCTCGGCCAGCCAGAACGGAATGAGCCAGGGCACCGTGGCGCCCACCCTGCTGTACTTCGCCCCGAAGAACATCTGGGTGCTGGCGTACCAGTGGGGACCGACCTCGTTCAGCTACAAGACGTCGAGCGACCCGACGAACGCCAACGGCTGGTCCTCGGCGCAGACGCTGTCCACGGCCACCCTCTCGGACGCGCCGTACGGTGTGATCGACCAGACCCTCATCGGTGACGACCAGAACATGTACCTGTTCTTCGCCGGGGACAACGGCAAGATCTACCGGTCGAGCATGCCGCTGGGGAACTTCCCGGGCAGCTTCGGCTCGAGCTACACGACGATCATGACCGACTCGTCCAACAACCTGTTCGAGGGCGTCGAGGTCTACAAGGTGGCGGGCCAGAACCAGTACCTGATGCTCGTCGAGGCGATCGGAAGCCAGGGGCAGCGCTACTTCCGGTCGTTCACGTCCACCAGCCTGGGCGGCTCGTGGACCCCGCAGGCCGCCACCGAGAGCAACCCGTTCGCCGGCAAGGCCAACAGCGGCGCCACGTGGACCAACGACATCAGCCACGGTGACCTGGTCCGCACCAACCCCGACCAGACCAAGACCGTCGACGCCTGCAACCTGCAGTTGCTGTACCAGGGCAAGGACCCCAACGCGAGCGGCGACTACAACCGGCTGCCGTGGCGGCCGGGTGTACTGACCCTCCAGCGCTAGGCGTCAGCCAGTTCGAGGAACGCGTGCCCGGCACCCGTGCGGTGCCGGGCACGCCCTTGGGTTCAGTCCGTCAGGTCGTCGGCGAGCAGGTCCATCAGCAGGGCGTCGTGCCAGCGGCCGTCCTCGCCGCGCTCGTACCGCCGCATGATGCCCACCGGGCGGAAGCCCACCTTCGCGTACGCCCGGATCGCGGCGGTGTTCGCCGCCGCCGGGTCGATGGTGAACCGGTGGTGGCCGTACTCGTCGATCAGGTGCCGGGCCAGGGTGCGGATGGCGTCGCCGCCGAGGCCCTCGCCACGGGACGCCGGGTCGAGGAACACGTCCAGGCTGGCGTGTCGGTAGTCCGGGTCGGACTCGGCGTACCACTGGATCGCGCCGATCACCCGGCCGTCGTGCTCGATGGCGTACAGCGTCAGGTCGTCGTCACCGAGGTCGGCGTGGACCGCGCCGGCCAGGTCGTCACCGCCGCGCCACCACCGGCGTACCTCGGGGTGCGCCCGGATGGCCGCGAGGGCCGGCACGTCCGCGACCGTCGCCGGTCGCAGGGTCACCGCCCGCCCGCGCAGCATCGGCTCAGCCCCGGATCTCGCCGTGCTCGACGCAGACCGCCGACCAGCCGACCGGCAGGACCTGCACCTTCATCCGGCGTCGACAGCGCGAGCAGTAGCGCGGCGGCTCCAACTGCCGGGCCGCCGCGCAGCCCGGGTGGGCGTCGTCGGCCGCCGCCTCGCCGCACCTGTCGCACCAGGGCACGGCCGCCGACGCCGGGCCGCCGCTGCGGGTCGGTTCGGCGTCGGAGGTCGTCGTCATGGTCGTCACAGCGTGGCGGAGAGGGCCTTGACCGGCATCTTCAGCTCGTCCAGCAGGTCGAGGTCGGCGGTCGCCGGCCGGCCCAACGTGGTCAGGTAGTTGCCGACGATCACCGCGTTGATGCCGCCGAGCAGGCCGTCGCGGGTGCCCAGGTCACCGAGGGTGATCTCGCGGCCGCCCGCGTACCGCAGGATGGTGCGCGGCATGGCCAGCCGGAACGCGGCGATGGCCCGCAGCGCGTCCTTGCCCTCGACCACCGGGCGGTCGCCGAGCGGGGTGCCGGGGCGCGGGTTGAGGAAGTTCAGCGGCACCTCATGCGGGTCGAGTTCGGCGAGCTGCGCGGCGAACTCCGCCCGCTGCTCGACGGTCTCGCCCAGGCCGAGGATGCCGCCGCAGCACACCTCCATGCCGGAGTCGCGGACCATCCGCAGCGTCTCCCAGCGCTCCTCCCAGGAGTGGGTGGTGACCACGTTGGGGAAGTACGACCGGCAGGTCTCCAGGTTGTGGTTGTAGCGGTGCACACCCATGTCGACCAGGTCGTCGACCTGCTCCTGGCTGAGCATGCCCAGCGACGCGGCGACCTGGATGTCGACCTCGGCCTTGATGGCGGCGACGCCCTCGCGCATCTGCTTCATCAGCCGCGCGTCCGGGCCGCGCACGGCGGCCACGATGCAGAACTCGGTGGCCCCGGTCTTCGCGGTCTGCTTCGCGGCCTCGACCAGCGACGGGATGTCCAGCCAGACCGAGCGCACCGGCGAGGTGAACAGGCCCGACTGGGAGCAGAAGTGGCAGTCCTCCGGGCAGCCGCCGGTCTTCAGCGAGACGATGCCCTCGACCTCGACCTCGGGGCCGCACCACCGCATCCGCACCTCGTGGGCGAGTTGCAGGGCGGCGGGCAGGTGCTCGTCGGGCAGGGTGAGCACGGCGAGGACGCCGGCCTGGTCGAGGCCGACGCCGTCACCCAGGACCTGGGTGCGGGCCTGGTCGAGGATCTCTGGCATGGCTCGTACCCTACAAGGCCCCGGTCCGGCCGGGTACGACCTGCCGCCGGGGTCGACGCGAACCGGCGGGGCCGGGCCCGATCGCCGGCCGTGCGGGTCGGGCGACGCACCGCGCCTGCGGCAACCATCCGTGACGACGTTACGACGGTCCGTGGTGGCCGGTCTCGCTGCGGCTACGTTCGCCGCCGCCGTGCCTCGCGTACCGAATGGATTCGTCTGCTCGATGGTCGCGGGTGGTAATTTCGCCCGGCGGACGTCGGCGTGACCGGCGCGGACGGCGGTGAAGGGGTGACGGTGGCGGACTGGCTGGCGGCGCTCGATCGTCGCGCGCAGTTGAGGGCGAAGGCCGGATTGACCCGGCGGCTGCACCCGCGTCCCGCCGACGACCGGATGACCGACCTCGCCGGCAACGACTACCTCGGCCTGGCCACCCACCCGGAGGTCACGGCCGCGGCCACGGCGGCACTGTCCGCGTACGGGCTGGGCGCGACCGGTTCGCGTCTGGTGCGCGGCTCGACCGACGCGCACCACGCCCTGGAGGACGACCTGGCGCGGTGGCTGGGCACCGACCGGGCTCTCGTCTTCTCCTCCGGCTACCTGGCGAACCTGGGCGCGTTGCGGGCTCTCGTGCAGCCCCGGACCCTGCTCGTCTCCGACGCGCACAACCACGCGTCGCTCATCGACGGCTGCCGGATCTCGGGCGCCGAGACGGTGGTCAGCGCGCACGCCGACGTGACGGCGGTGGCCGCAGCGCTGGCCGTGGCGCCGGGACGCCCGGCGGTGGTGGTCACCGAGTCGGTCTTCTCGGTCGACGGCGACCTCGCACCGCTGGCCGAGTTGCACGCGGTGGCCCGCCGCTACGGCGCGCTACTGCTGGTCGACGACGCGCACGCGCTCGGCGTCACCGGTCCGTCCGGAGCGGGCGCGGTGGCCGCCGCCGGTCTGGCCGGTCAGCCGGACGTGGTGGTCACCGCCACCCTGTCCAAGGCGCTCGGCGGGGCGGGCGGGGTGGTCGCCGGTCCGGCCGAGTTCGTCCGGCACCTGGTCGAGACCGGCCGTACGTTCATCTTCGACACCGCGCTGCCGCCGGCCGTGGCGGCCGGGGTGCACGCCGCGCTGGGGCTGGCCCGAGCCGGTGACGACCTGCGCGCCGAGATCGCCGACCGGGTGACGCTGGCGGTCGGTCGACTGCGCGCGGCCGGGCTGGCCGTCTCCGCGCCGGACGCGGCGGTGATCTCGGTGACGGCGCCCGGTCCGGAGGCCGCGACGGCCTGGGCGGCCGACTGCCGGGACCGGGGCGTCGCGGTGGGGTGCTTCCGGCCCCCGTCGACCCCGGACACCCGCTCCCGGCTGCGCCTCACCATCAGCGCGGGGGTGCCGCGGGCGGACTTCGAGCGGGCGCTGGACGTCATCGTGGACGGTGCCCCATGAGCGCGAGGAGTGAGCCGGTTTTGCGAGCCCCGCAGTCGCGTACAGAGCTGGTGCCGTGAGCGCGTGGGAGGGGCCGGTGCTGGTCACCGGCACCGACACCGAGGTGGGCAAGACGGTCGTCACGGCGGCGATCGCGGCGGCGGCGCAGGCCGCCGGCCTGCGGGTGGCGGTGGTCAAACCGGGCCAGACCGGCACGGCCAGTGGTGAGCCGGGTGACGTGGACGCGGTCAACCGGTTAGCGGCCCCGCTGACCGGTCGTACCCTGGCGAGCTTTCCGGACCCGCTCGCGCCGCTGGCCGCGGCCCGGGTCGCGGACCTGCCCCCGTTGGAGCTGTACACGGCGGTGGACGCCGTCCGCGCGGAGGCGGACAAGCACGACCTGGTCCTCGTCGAGGGGGCCGGCGGTCTGCTGGTGCCGATGGGGCTGCGCCCGTCCGGTGAGCCGTGGACGATGGCCGACCTGGCGGTGTCCCTCGGCGCGCCCGCGGTCGTGGTCGCCCGCGCCGGGCTGGGCACGCTCAACCACACGGCGTTGACCCTGGAGGCGCTGGACCGTCGGGCGGTACCGGCCGGAGTGGTGATCGGGGCCTGGCCGGCGTCGCCGGAGCTGGTGCACTGGACGAACCTGACCGACCTGGTGCCGAACCTGCTGGGCGCGGTGCCGGCCGGGGCGAGCGCGATCGATCCGGGGGTGTTCCGGCGGTCGGCGCCGGGGTGGCTCACTCCGGCGCTGCACGGGGTGCTCGACGACTGGCGCGTCTGGGCCGAGGAGAGCAGCTGAACACCTGACTTTCGTCGGTGTCCGGGCAGGTCGTGCGTGGGTAGCGTGGCCGCCGTGAGGATCCTGGAGCCGTCCGTGCGCGGGGCGCCCCGGTGGCGGCGTCCACTGCGGGACGTGTCGCTCTGGGCGCTGGTGGCCGCGCCGATCGCGGCCGCGCGGGTGACTCCGCCGTACCCGCGTTTCGGGGTGGCGCTGTTGTTCGGCTCGCTGGCGCTGCTCGCGGTCGCCGTCGCGTCGGCGCGACGGTGGCCGCTGGTGGGGTTGCTCCTGGTGGTGCTCGGTTCGCTGGTGGACGGCAACTTCGTCTTCGCCATCCCGGTGTTCAGCTATCTGAGCGGCCGGCGCAGCGCGACGGCGACGCCGGCGGCCGTGCTCTTCGGCGTGATCGCCGTCGGCGGCACGGTGCTGAACCTCGGGTTGCTCGGCACCGGGGCGGCGACCTGGTTCCTGTTGGCGTCGGTGCTGCTGTTCGGCGGGGTGTTCCCGTGGCTGGTGGGTCGGTACCGCCGGCAGCAGCAGGCGCTGACCGACGCCGGCCGCCGGCACGTCGAGGCGGTGGCGCGCGAGCGGCGTGGCGTCGCGGAGCGGATCCGGCTCCGCGAGCGGGCGCGGATCGCCGAGGAGATGCACGATTCGCTGGGTCACGATCTCAGTCTCATCGCGGTGCGGGCCGCCGCGTTGGAGCTGGCCGACGACCTCGCTCCGGCGCACCGGACGGCGGTCGGGGACCTGCGGGCCAGCGTGGCGGCGGCGACCGAACGGCTGCACGACATCATCGGGGTGCTGCGGGAGGAGGGCGGCCCGGCCGCTGTCCGGCCGGTGGGGGAGACCGTCGTCGACCTCGTCACCGGGGCTCGTGAGGCCGGGATGGCGGTACGCCTGGACGCGCCGCCGGACACCCTGCGCCTGCCCGGCATGACCGGGGCCGCCGCCCACCAGGTGGTGCGGGAGGCGCTCACCAACGCGGCCCGGTACGCCCCGGGCGCCCCGGTGACAGTGCGCCTGGCGTCCGACCTGGACGGGGTCGAGGTGCGGGTGCGCAACGCCCCGCCGCCGGCCGGTCCGCTGCCCCGACCGGCCTCCTCGGGTAGTGGTCTGGTCGCGCTCGCCGAGCGGGTACGCCTGGCCGGCGGCGTCCTGGACGCCGGCCCGGCCCCGGACGGCGGATTCGCGGTGCGGGCCCGGCTGCCGCTCGTCGCCGAACCGGGGCTGTCAGCGGTGGCCGCCGCCAGCGGGACGTTCGAGGACGTCCCCGCGTCCGGGGGCGTTTCGGAACGGCCGCTCGACGCCGAACGCCGGCTGCGCGAGGCTCGTCGCCGGGCTCGACGGAGCCTGCTGACTGCGCTCGCGGCTCCGGCCGGCTTCGGGCTGGCCCTGTCGCTGGTCTACTACCCGTTCGCCACGGCCGGCACGGTGCTCGACGAGTCGACGTACGACCAGATGCGGCCCGGCACGGCACGGGCCGACCTACCCGGGCTGCCGCGCCGGCAGCTCGCCCCGCCGCTCGGTGTCGCGGCGCCGGGCTGCGAGTACTACACCGACGGCAACTTCCCCCTCGCCGAGGCGACGTGGCGGCTCTGCTTCACCGACGGCCGACTGGTCAGCAAGGAGCGCATCGCGTAGTGGACACCGACACGGTTCCGACCGCGCCCGTCCGGGTGGTCCTGGCCGACGACGAGGCGATGATCCGGGCCGGGGTCCGGGCCATCCTCGCGGCCGACCCGGGTATCGAGGTCGTCGCCGAGGCCGCCGACGGCCGGGCGGCGGTGGAGCTGGTCCGCGCGCACCGGCCACGGGTGGCGTTGCTGGACATCCGGATGCCCCGCCTGGACGGCCTGGCCGCGGCGGCCGAGATCCACCGGTTGGCGCCGGCCACGGCGACGGTGATGCTGACCACCTTCGGTGAGGACGACCACGTGGCTCGGGCGCTCGGGCACGGCGCGAGCGGGTTCCTGCTCAAGGCCGGCGATCCACGGGAGTTGATCGCCGGGGTGCACGCGGTCGCCGACGGCGGGGCGTACCTGTCGCCGCGGGTGGCACGTCGGGTGATCGAGCTGGGCGCCGGGCGGTTGGCGCGCCGGCCCGCCGCGCGGGACCGGACGGCCGGGCTGACCGAACGGGAACGCGAGGTACTGGCGCTGGTCGGCGCGGGGCTGTCCAACGCGGAGATCGCTCGCCGGCTGCACCTGGTGGAGGGCACCGTGAAGAGCTATCTGACGAGCATCTTCACCCGGTTGGAGGTGCGCAACCGGGTGCAGGCGGCGATCCTCGCGTACGAGGCGGGGCTGGTCGAGCGGTGAGCGGGGGCCGGGAGAGCCCCCGCTCACCGCCTCAGGCGTCGCGACGGCGGAGCATGGCCCGACCGAGCAGCAGTGCGGCACCCGCCCACCCGGCGAGCAGCAGCAACCCGACCACACCGGGGTACGGGTCGGTGTCCCCGGCGAGGAAGTGCCCGCCGGCCACGCCGGGAAACACGTCGGCGATCCGGTTCAGGACGGTGATGTCCGGCTCCTGGAGCGACAGCGGCACGATCGTCAGGGTGGCGAAGAGCACGATGATCGTGAGCACCGCGCTGCGGAGGGCCGCGCCGAGGCCGAGCGCGAGGACGCCGACCAGGGCCAGGTAGGTGGCGACCGCCACGACGTCGCCGATCGTGTCGGCGGTGGGCGCGCTGCCCCAGTCGCCCAGCACCGGGCGGGCGACGAGGGCGCCGACACCGCCGAGCAGCAGCCCGAGGGCGAAGGTGACGGCGCCCGTCACGACGGCCTTGGCCAGCAGCACCCGACCGCGTGCCGGGGTGCACTGGAGGGCCGTCCGGATGGTGCCGCTGGTGAACTCGGTGGTGATGGCGAGCAGACCCACCGCCAGTACGGCGTACTGGGTCAGCTCGATCGCGTCGATCAACACGGTGCCGACGGTGACGATGCCGGCGTCGTCGGCGGGGTCGTCGTTGGTGTTGGAGTTGGCCGCGTAGATGGCCAGCTGTCCGGCGCTCGCGGCCATCACGAGCAGCCCGGCCACCATCGTCCACCAGGTGCTGCGTACCGAGAACAGCTTGGTCCACTCGGCGGCCAGCGCGCCGGGGAAGGGACGGGTAGGCGTGGCGGTCCGCGTGCTCATCGGGCGTCACCTCCGGTCGGCCCGCCGGCGTACTCGACGCTCTCGGCGGTCAGCTCCATGAACGCCTGCTCCAGCGACGCGCCGTGCGGGCTCAGCTCGTGCAACCGCACCCCCAGCTCGTACGCCAGGTCGCCGATCCGGTCCACGGTGCTGCCGGTGACGCTCAGCTCGTCCGGTCCGGCCCGCTCGACGGTGCCGCCGGTCGCGGCGAGACGGGCGGCGAGGGTGGCGAGCCCTTCGCGGTGCGGGCTGCGGACCCGTACGACGACCGCGCTGCTCGCGATCACGTCGCCGACCGGGGCGTCGGCGAGCAGCCGTCCCCGGCCGATCACGACGAGTTGGTCGGCGGTGAGCTGCATCTCGCTCATCAGGTGACTGGAGACGAAGACCGTCCGGCCCTCGTCGGCGAGCGAGCGCGTGAGCTGACGTACCCAGCGCACCCCGTCCGGGTCGAGACCGTTCACCGGCTCGTCGAACATCAGCACGGGCGGATCGCCGAGCAGCGCTCCGGCGATGCCGAGCCGCTGTCCCATGCCGAGGGAGAGGGCGCGACCCGGCTTGCCGGCGGCACGCCCGTCCAGCCCCACGGTGTCGAGCACCTCGTCGACGCGGCGGGCGGGGATGCCGTTGCTGCGGGCCATGGCCAGCAGGTGCGCCCGTCCGGACCGGGTGGGGTGGATGGCTCGGGCGTCGAGCAGGGCCCCCACCTCGTGCAACGGCCGTCGCAGTTCCCGGTACGACCGCCCGGCGACGAGCGCCTGCCCGGCGGTGGGCCGGTCCAGGCCGAGGATCATCCGCATGGTGGTGGACTTGCCGGCGCCGTTGGGGCCGAGAAAGCCGGTGACCCGGCCGGGCGCGACGTCGACGGTCAGGGCGTCGACCGCGACGGCCGACCCGAACCGTTTCGTCAACCCACGTAATGTGATCATGAGTTGACGCTAGGCGTCGGCCGCCCCGGCTCGCCGCGCCCGAACGGCACCCACCAGCACTGACTTTCGTCAGGTCGCCCCGGGTCAGCGGAGGTAGTCCTCCAGCAGCGCCGGGGTGAGTCCGGCCCGGTGGATGGCCTTCAACGCCGCCAGGAGGTCGTCCATCAGCGCCGGCCGGAAGTGCATCAGCAGCACGTCGCCGGGCTGGACCACCTTCTCCGCGGTCTGGTAGCGCACCTTGCCCTCGTGGACCGTCTCGGACCAGTGCAGGACCGCCTTCGCGCCGCAGTCCCGCGCGGCCCGGAGCGTGGTGCTGTCGTACTCGCCGAACGGTGGGCGGAACAGGGTCGCCCGCTGGCCGAACAGCGTCTCAAGTTTGTCCGCCGCTCCGCAGATTTCCTGCCTCTGGTAGTCGTACGACCGGCCGGCCAGCGAGTTGTGCCGGATGGTGTGGTTCTCGACGACCCCACCGGCGACCTGGATCTGGCGGAAGTAGACGTCGTGCTCCTGGGCCGCCGGTGAGTTCAGGAACATGGTGACCGGGATGTGCGCGCGGGCGATGAAGTCGGGCACCGCCGGCGGGCGGGCCAACCCGCCGTCGTCGATGGTGATGAAGGCGACCTTCTGGTCGGTCGGCAGACGGTGCCAGAACGGGATCGCACCGGTCACCGGCAGCGGCACCGGTTCCGGAGGTGGCGCTGCGGGGAAGGTCGGCGCCTGCGACACGTACCAGTCCAGGGTCCCGCGTGCCGGCGGGGCGGTCGGCGACGGCGAGGCCGACGGGGACGGCGTGGTGGACAGGATCGGTACGGCCGACGGGCTCGGCTGGGCCGCGATCTGCCGGGCGTGGAACGCGGGTCCGGCTGCGCAGGCACTCAGCGCCAGCAGGGCCAGAAGCGTTACCACTGCGGAGATGCGGCGCGGGTGGGCTGATGACACGCCCGGAAACATAGCGGGTCACGGTCGGGTTCCGCGTCCCGTGGCGATCTTCCCGGACGGTCTTGCCTGGCCGGCCTAGCCTCGGATCGAGTCGATTCGACCTGCGGAGGCGGCCCATGGCGCGGTGGATCCTGCAAGTGCTCGCCGTCGTCGGCTTCGGCGCGCTGCTGGGGTTCATCGGGCTGACGATGACCTGCAACCTGTTCGGGTTTGTCGACGCCGAGGCCCGCCGGTTGTCGAGGAACCTGTGGAATCGCCAGTGGGGGATTCCCGACCGTGATCCGGCTGAGTTACGGCACGGCGTCGGCTTCGCCGCCGTGCGGTTCCTCGTCGGCGGCGCCCTCCTGCTCCTCGGCGCCGCCGCGGTTATCGGGGGCATCGTGCTACTGGTCAGCGGGCCGCTCGACTGACCGCACCACGAAGGCGTCCGGCATCCGGAAGGTGAGATTGTCCGGGCACCACGGCGGACGGATCACCGTCACCCCGTCCAGCAGTGGCGCGGCCTCGGCCACCACGACGGCCGCCTCCATGCGGGCCAGAACGTCGCCGACGCACCGGTGCGCCCCCGCCCCGAACGCCAGGTGCCGCCGCGACCCGCGCTGCCCGGGAACGAAATCGTCCGGCGCGTCGACGACCGCCGGGTCGCGACCGGCGCGGGCCAGCCACAGCACGATGCTGGTGCCCGCCGGCACGGCCGTGTCGCCGAGAACGCCGTCCGCCGCAGCCACGCGCCGCCAGGTGACGATGGGCGGTTCGAGGCGCAGGCCCTCCTCGACGACGTCGGCCACCGCGACGTCGCCGGCGCGCAGCGCGGCGCGTACCGCCGGTTCGCCGGCCAGCCGGTGCAGCAGCAGGGTGAGGAACTGCGAGGTGGTCTCCTGTCCGGCGACCAGCAGGAAGAAGAGCGCGCCGACCACCACGTCGGGCGGATGCCCGGCGGCGCGCAGTTCGGCGGCCAGGCCGCCGCCGGTGGCCGCGAACTCCCGCAGTACGTGGTGGAAGCGGCCCACCTCGGCGGCGAGCGCCACCTGCCGGTCGTCGTCCAGCGGCGCCCAGAACAGCTCCAGCGCCGCCCGCGCGAACTCCTTGACCGCGCCGACCGGCGCGTCCGGCAGGTCGACCAGCCGGGCCAGCACCAGCAGGGGCAGGTCGGCCGCGAGGTCCGCGTACAGGTCGACCGGCGCGCCGGCGTCGAGGGTGGCCCGTAGCCGGGCCACCCGCTCCCGGACCAGGGCCGTGAGCCAGGGGCGCTGCGCGGCGACCTTCGCGGGGTGCAGCGCGTCCGCCACGATGCCCCGGATCTGCGGATGGCTGGCTCCGGCGTTGTTCGCCAGGGTCGGCGGCAGCCGGAACCGGTGCCCGGCGAGCACCCGCAGCGCGGTCACCGGCATCGGGGTCACCGCATCCAGGGCGTTGTCCGGCCGGTAGCGCTCCGGGTCGGCGAGGACCTGGCGGACCAGCGCGTGGCGGGTGACGACGAGGTGGCGTACGCCGACGTGGTCGGTCACCTCGGCGACGTCCGGCCAGGGTGCCTCGACCGCGGACGCCCAGCCGGAGAAGAGCACGCCGACACGCTAGCCGGCGGCTCCGGGCAGGCCCGGGCGCAACCGCCAGACGGTGGTGCGCTTCACCCGTACGCTCTCCAGGGCCTCCGGCACCGGCACGTCGTAGCTGGCCAGCTCGTCGAAGCGATCCCGGCGCAGGAACGCCCGGCCGGGGTCACCGACCAGGGCCGGCGCCCCGGCCCGGGTGGCGCGCAGCAGGAACCGCAGCACCCGGCGGGCCATCGCGTCACTGTAGAAGACGTCCCCGGCCAGCACCACCTCGGCGTCGCCCGCGTCGCCGTCGAGGATGTCGGCGAACTCGGCGTCGACGCGTACCCCGTTGGCTTCGGCATTGAGCGCGACGGCCGCGACCGCCAGTTCGTCGACCTCGACGGCGCGCACGGACGCCGCGCCGGCCCGGGCGGCGGCGATGGCCACCAGGCCGGAGCCGGAGGCGAGGTCGAGCACCCGCCGGCCGGCGACCAGCTCCGGATGGTCGGTGACGTAGCGGGCCAGCGCCTGCCCGCCGGCCCACGCGAAGGCCCAGAACGGCGGCGGCCGGTCGGTGGAGAACTGGCCCTCGGTCAACTCCCAGAGCCCGATCGGCTCATCCGCCTGGTGCAGACGCACCTCGGGGACGAAGGGGACCGGGGTCAGCCGGGCGTGCAGCCGGACGAACGTGCTGGAGAGCTCGGACACCCGCCCGATTGTTCCAGCGACCCGACGCCCGGCGTGTCGCGGGGCAGTGGTGACGGGTTCACCACTGTCGGTGAAATGACCCCTCATCCTTGTCGTCCGGTGCGAAGACACCCCTCTGTGTGATCCGCCCGTTTCCTCCTAGCGTTTCCCTACAGGGACGAGAAGGAACGAGGTGGTGGTGATCGTGTGGCGGTACGCGCTGCGGCTCGGGGCGTTGGTTGCCGGCAGCGCCGGGGTGGTGCTCACCCTGGCGGCGCCGGCGCAGGCGGCGTTCGCCACCGAGATGGGCGGCCTGCCGGCCCGGTTCACCGCCGGCGACCAGGTGCGCACGATCTCCGCGGTGGTCTCGCAGACGGACCGGCGCGGCGGCTGCGCGAAGGTGCGCTGGTCGATGGTGCTCCGGGTGCAGGGCATCCGGCTCGACCAGGTGAAGATGGACCGGGTGGAGGAGAACGGCGACTTCCCGGTGGAGATCCGGACCGAGGGTGACGTGGCCCGGTTGACCGACCGGCAACTCGACCCGGGCACCCTCTGCCCGGGACGCACGGTGACCGCCCGCTACCGGGTGGCCTTCGCCGAGGACGTCACCGAGGGGCGGGTCACCCTCGCCGCCGAGGCGTACGACGCCAACCTGCGCCTGCTGGCCCGCCAGACCGCCACCCGATCGGTGGTGGGAGCGAGCGGTGCCGGCGCCCGTACGCCGACGCCGAGCCCGACCCCCGCGCGGCCGAGCGACCCACCGAGCGAACCGGCGCAGGAGGAGAGCACCCAGGCCGAGGAACCGGTCGCGGAGCAACCGGTCGACGCGGCGCCACCGTCGGCCGGCCGTCCGGTCGCGCAGACCGGCGGGTTCGGTGTGGTGCAGGCGGCGTTCCTGCTCGGCGGGTTGCTGCTCTCGCTCGGGGTGGGCCTGCTGCTGCGACTGCGCCACCTGACCCGCGCCGCGAACAAGGAGACCGAGGACCCGCCGCTGGACCGGCTCTGGGAGCGGCCCGCGCCGACCGGGCGCTGGCACCCGGCACGCCGCTGATCGGGGGTTGTCGGGGCCGGCGGGGAACCGCCGGCCCCGACGGTGTCACTTCGCGAACGCCTGGAACTCGGCGATCCTGACCTGGGCACGGGACGGGCTGGCCGTGGCGCAGTCCGTCGTCGTGGCCGGGTCGTCGTCCTGCTCACCGGCGTACTGCGGTCCGCCGGTGCACTGGCTGGCCAGCACCTCCAGGCGCAGGTGGGTGGCGACGGTGGTCGGCACCGCGAACGTGCGCAGGTTGATGTCGCGGCTGTACGCCCGGTACGCCCCGCCGGGGAACGCGTCGGCCGCGCTGGTGTAGATGCGCCGCCAGCGCGCCGGGTCGGCGCAGTCGGTGGTGGTCGCGTCGCAGGCGGACACGGCGAACGAGCGCAGCGCGCTGAGCGCGTTCTGACTGCCGGTGTCCGCGTCCCCGACGATCGCGGGCCGCAGCATCGCGCTGACGTTCACGCGCTTGACCACCTGCGGGGCGTCACCGGCCAGCGCCACGGTGAGCTGCTTGCCGGCCACCCCGTCCAGCGAGGCCCAGTTCGTCGCCTCGGTGTCGTCGGCGACCCGGTCCAGGTTGACCCCGTCACCGCTGATCGTCGCGCCGGACGCCGTGGACGCGAGGTTGCGGCTCATCCGCAGGTCCACGTAGCCAGCCTTGCCGGCGTCGGCGACCACGCTGAGCCGCTGGTGCCCGAAGCCGGGCGCGACGGCCAGCAGGTCGTACGTGCCGGCGACCATCTCCACCGTGTCCGGGATCGGCGTCGCCGGGTCGGTGTCGGCGATCGGTACGGCCCGCGCCTCGTACGCCCCGACGTACACCCGGATCGGCGCGTCGGCGCTGTCCCCACGGGGGCGCAGGGTGAGCGTCGCGTTGCCGCCCCGTGGCGAGGCGAAGCTCGGCGTCGGGTCGGTGTCCGCGGCGCCGTTGGTGGCGGCGTCCCGGCCCATCCCGGAGCGGGCGAACTCGGCCCAGATCAGGTCCTGGTTCGCGCCACCGAAGCGCAGCAGGTCGGCGGTGAGCATGTTGTCCCGCATGTCCAGCATGCTGACCTGGCTGGCCGCCTGGAGCAGGAACGAGTCGAAGACCAGTTGCGACCAGCGCCGGTTGCCCGGGCACCGGTCGGCCGGAACGGTGCCCTGCGCGCACTCCCGCTGCCGCTGCGGGGTGCCCAGGCCGTACCGCTTGACCAGCGCGGCACGTACCCGATAGTTGGTCGCGCCCCAGATCTCCCCGTCGGCGTGCACGGCCGGGCCGGCGGTGTTGTAGCCGATGTCGGAGTAGTTCAGCGGGCTGCGGCTCAGGTCGTAGTTGCGGATGCCGCTGACCAGGTTGCCGGTGACGTAGCCGCCGGTGACGAAGGGCGTTTCGCCGGGAGCGCGCAGGCCGTTCTGGTAGAGGTACTCCGCGGCCATCAGGTCGCCCCACGACTCGCCCATCGCGCCGCCCTGGTGGCCGCTGATCCCGCTGTCCGGGCCGGCGATCATCCGGTTGGTGATGGCGTGGGTGTACTCGTGGCCGATCACCGTCATGTCGTAGTCGCCGTCCACGCACGGCGGGTACGGGCCACCGGCCTGCGGCTGCCACAGGTACATGTTGGTGGTCGGCGGCAGACCGTCGCGCGGGGTGCCCTGGTTGGCGTTGTTGCGGTTGCCGGTCAGCGCGCCCTGCTGGGCGCGGCCCTGCTCGGCGTCGCCGCCGAGTCCGGACGGGGTGAGGTTGACCGCCTGGAGGTTCCACGCCGACTCGGTGAAGCCGAGCTGGTACGCCCAGTCGTGCATGCGGTTGTGCATGACGAACAGGTTCGCGATCGCCGCGTCCGCGTCGTTGCGCTGGGTGGACGTGAACACCTCCGGGTTGCACCTCGCCTGGTGCCACTGGTCCGTGAACGGGTACTCGTAGCGGCGGTCCGGGCTGGGTGTGGCCGGCCCGACCGGGGTGTTGTTGCCCCAGGAGAGCACGGTGTTCGCCGAGTTGCCGCGCGAGGTGAAGGTGGGTGTGCCGGTCGCCGCGTCGACGTCCCACGGCTGCCCGGTGGCCGGGTCGCGGAACGCCGCCTGGCAGTCGGGGGCCGGGTCGCCGCACCAGCGGACCCGGGGGTCCTGGCCGGCGGCGAGGTCGCGGGGCGGGGTGGCCGGGAAGACCGCCCAGCTCGGGTTCTCCGAGTCGAAGTCGACAAGGTCCTCGCGGATCAGCACCTTGCCCGTGCTGCCGTCCACGTAGCTGGTGAACGCCGCCGGGTGGTCGGCGTCCGCGCCGATCATGGTCACCTCGTAGGCGGCCCGGGGTCCGTCCAGCGGGGTGGGCACGGCCACGGCCCGAACGGTGTGGTCGGCCACGGCCGTCGGGCTCAACCCGGCGTCGGCGAGCGCGTCGGCGTACGCCTGCTCGGCGGTGCGGGTCGCGGGCGCGGGCGCGCGGGTGTCCCGGGCCAGCGAGGAGTTGACGGCGAGCACCGAGCCGCCGCTGACCGCGAGCGTGACCAGACCGTCGTGACCGGCCGGCAGGTCACCGAAGCGTTGCCGCAGGGTCACCACCGCACCGCTGCCGATCGGCCGGACCAGCACCCGGTCCAGGTCGGCGACCGTCGCGGCGTCCATGCCGTACAGGTCGCGGTTGGCGGTCAGGTAGGCGCGCGCGGCGGCCTCCGGGTCCGCGGGCAGTCCGGTGGCGAGGGGGGTACGACCGGGGCCGAGCGCCTGGGGGGTGCCGAGCCGGTTCCACCGCGCGTCGGGGTCCGCCGCGCGGGCCAGCCCGCGCTGCCGAGCGTCGGGTGCCGCCGTACCGGTGCGGTTGTCGAGGTCGGCGGGCTGGTGCCCCTCGGCGAACGGCCCGGACGTGCGCTCGGCGGGAGCGGCGGCGGGTGCGGCGTTGCTCGTGCCGGTGGGTAGCAGCGCGGCGAGGGTCGCCGTCGTCGCCAGGACGGCGATGAGCCGGCGTCGACGCCGGCTCATCGGGGGTGACCACTCCGGTTGTGGCACGGGACCTCCTTGTGGGAGCGGGATGGCCGGCGGCCGCCGACCGACGATGCGCGGTGACGCATGCGCATCTGTGGATATCAGTCGGCCGAGGAAGCGGCAAGGGTCCCGGGATGGTCGGCGCGCCGAATGATCGCCTGGCGGGACCGGCGCAAACCCCTCTGGCGCTGTGGGGGAGCGCCGGCGGCGCCGGGGCGTGCCGGCTCACCCCGGTCGTCGTGTTCGGTCTGATCCCGGTGATCGACCTGCTCATCGGCGACGACCGGCGCAACCCTCCCGAGGAGGCGGAGCCCCGGCTGGCCGCCGACGGCTACTACCGCTGGCTGACCTACCTCTACCTTTCGGCGCAGTACGCCGTGCTCTACGGCCCGGCGGTGCTGCCGTTCCTGGCGCTGCAGGCGGTGGTCGGCTGCTCCCTGCTGGAGGTTGTCAACTACCTGGAGCACTACGGGCCGGCCCGGCAGCGCGCCGCAACCGGGCGCTGGCCAACACCGGACCCCGATGGTGACGGCTCAGTCGCCGGACCCCGGCGGTGACGGCTCAGCCGCCCGGCGGTGACGGCTCAGCCGCCCGGCGGTGACGGCTCAGCCGCCCGGCGGTGACGGCTCAGTCGCCGGGCGCCCAGTCGGGGTCGCGGCCGAAGGCGGCCAGCAGGTGATCCTGCTCGTCGGCGTCGGCGGGCACCCGCGCCGCGTCCCGGACCAGCTTGTCGCGTCGGTAGTCGTCGACCCGGCCGGCGAACCACTGGGCGCACACGTGCACCGCGTCCGGGTCGAACCGTGGGTCGGCGCCGATCGCCACCGCCAGGTCCCAGCCGTGGATCAGGTGTTCGGCGAGGAGCTGTTGGACGTACTCGGCGGCCGGGGTCGGGCCGGCCGACAGGTGCACGGTGCGGTCGATCGTGCCGGGGTGGGTGACGGCGATCTCGGCCTGCGCGGCCGCCTCCCGGGCTGTCCGGAGCGGGTCGGCGCCGAGCTGGTCCCCGTCGAAGCGGTCGCCGACCTCGTCGATGGTGCGACCGGCGAGCAGGGGGACGCTCCACCGGTCCTCGCCGACCACGTGGTTGACCAGGGTCCGGACGTCCCAGTCGGAGCAGGGTGTCTCCTCCGACCACTGATCGGGCCCGATCTGGTCCACCCGCTCGACAAACTCGGCCAGGCTCCGGCGGTACGCCTCCAGCAGATCCATGCCGTCGATTGTTCCGTTCGGCACGCCGGCCCGAGCCGTTTTGCCCGGCCTGGCGTATGGCGCGGTCGGCCGCTCAGTCCAGGTCGGTCGGGTCCAGACCCAGCTCGCGGGCGGTGACCAGGCGTACCCACTCCCCGAACTGTCGCCGGGAGATGACCCGGTCGTGCACCGCGAGCTGCACGGCGAGGCCGTCCATCACCGCGCTGATCCGCCAAGCCGCCCCGTCCGGGTCGGCGCACTGGAAGGTGCCGTCGGCGACTCCGGTGGAGATCACGGCGGCGAGATCCTGTCGCCACCGTAGGTCGAGCCGGCGGGACACCTTCTCCAGCTCGGGGGTGCGCAGCGACTCGGACCAGCCGTCGATCCACATCGACCAGGAGGTCGCCCGGCCGGCGGGGGTGTACAGCTTGAGGATCCGGCGGAGCTTCGTCAGCGGTGGCGCGGAGGAGCGGGTGACCGCGTCCAGCCGGGCCAGATCCTGCTCGACGGCGTACGCGAAGGCCTGTGCGAGCAGCCGCTCCTTGGTGGCAAAGTGGTAGAACACCAGTGCCTGGCTCACCCCGGCGGCCTGCGCCACGTCGGCGGTTCGTGTGTTGGACAGACCCCGCTCCACGATCACGTCGCAGGCCGTGCGCAGCAGGGCATCCAGGCGGATCTCGGCCGCACGTCTCGTCACGACCGTTACCGTAGCCCATCGGCCCGAACACGAACAGTTACCGCTACCGTCCGATTCGTGGGGTAAGAGTCGGAAGTTGGACACTTGCCGACGGGTGCCGTGGCTCGTTCTCCTGATCGAGTTCGGCGAGGTGGGCGGCGTGCCGTCGGAGTGCTCTGCGGGCTGTTCGCCGCGCCGGCGCCCGCCGTCGGATGATGCCGGAGTGTGACGGTCGAGGGTCAATTGAGACATCAGGTCAGCTGACTAGGAAGCCCGCCTGCAGTGGTGGCCATCTCCCCGTTCGGCGTCGGACCGGGCGGGATGGGACGCGCCGACACGGACCCCGATTTGGCAGTCGTTCGCCGGCTCGGCTAAAGTTCTCATCCGTCACCCGGGAAAGCCGGGGGCGTGCGGACGTAGCGCAGCTGGTAGCGCATCACCTTGCCAAGGTGAGGGTCGCGGGTTCGAATCCCGTCGTCCGCTCGGAGCTGCCGCCACGCATGACGGGGGCAACCTCGGTGGGGTGGCCGAGAGGCGAGGCAACGGCCTGCAAAGCCGTGTACGCGGGTTCAAATCCCGTCCCCACCTCGGCAAGGAGCACGGGCGATTGGCGCAGTGGGAGCGCGCTTCCTTGACACGGAAGAGGTCACTGGTTCAAACCCAGTATCGCCCACCAGTTGTACGACGTGATCGTTGAGGCCCGTCACCGGATCCGGTGACGGGCCTCAACGCTGTTCCAAGAGAACTGGCCGCCCGCCGTCACCAAACAGACCTACTCGCCGGCGCGGAGCACCTCGCTCAACCGGTCGCGCCGTCGCAGCGCCGACTCGACGGGTACGACGGTGGCGGCCGCCGCCAGCAGCGCCGTGCCCAGCAGGGCGAGCAGCCACCACGGCAGGATCGCCGCCGGGTCGTCGGCCTGGCCGGTGAGCAGCCGCAGGTCGAGAGGGCCGAGCGTCGCGCGTGCGAGCAGGGCCCCGAGGAGCGGGCCGCACACCGCGACGACGGCGACCGGGGGCAGCAGCTCTCCGGCGGCCACCCAGCGGGCGTCGCGTGGCCGCAGCCCGAGGGTCCGCAGCCGGGTCAGGGTCTGCCATCGTTCGGACGCCCCCGCGGCGGCGGCGAGCGCCAGGCCGAGGAGCCCCAGCGCCAGCAGCACCGCGGCGGCGGCCCACGCCAGCCGTAGAAGCCCCGCGGTCAGCGGAGCCGCTCGCTGCGTCCGCAGGACGTCGGCGCGCGACACGACATCGGCGGCGACGCCGCTGTTCGACACCGCCCGCGCCGCGCCGGGACCGGTCACCCAGACCGTGTTCGGAACGGCGGGCAGGCCGGCGTCGGCGAGAGCCGCGGCGTCCACGAGCACGACGTCGTCGGCGCCGCCGACCGAGGGCGCGGTACCGACCACGGTGAGGTGGATGGCCGGGGCGTCGGCCCGGGGTAGCTGCAACCGCGTGCCGGCCGGCAGCTCGCCGTCGCTCGATCGGACCAGCGCGGGGACCTCTCCGGGGCCGGGACCGGGCGTCGTGAGCCGGGCCAGCGCGGGCGCGTCGGGCAGCGGGGTGGTGGCCAACAGGCGCTGGAACGCTTCGGCGTCCACGATGACCAGGCGCGGGGCGAACGGTGTCGAGTCCGTGAAGACGCGCGCCGAGTCGGTGACCTGCGCGACGACGACCTGGCCGACCCCCGGAGCGGCGGCGATCCGTTCGGCGATGGCGGGCGTGCCGGCCTTGGCGTCCGCGGCGACGTCGAGGCGGGCGTCGGCGCCGACAATGCTCCACGCGCCGTCGGCGAGGCCCCGGGTGACGGTGGAGCCGAGGATGAGCGCGAACGACGCGAGCGCCGTGGCGCTCACCAGCACCAGTAGCGGCAGCGTGCGCCCTGCCGTCGTGACCGCCCGGGCGGCACCGAAGACGGCCAGCGGGCGGCGCGAGCGCAGGGCCTGGCCGAGCGCGAACCGCGCGCCCAGCGGGAACAGTCGGATCAGGACGAGCGCGCCGACGAGCGCGCCCAGTGCGACGGCGCTGACCGGCAGGATCACGTCCCCGGTCACCTCGCCGGTGTCGCCGTCGGAGGTGACCGGCAGGAGCCCGCGCTGGTGCAGTGTGACGAGGGCGGCGACCGCGGCGATCAGGACAGCGGCCTCCACGACGGCGCGGCGCAGCTGCCCGGTGGCCCGCAACCAGCGCCGAGCGGACGGGTTGGCGGGCTGACGCCGGTCCCGGCTGGCGCGGCCGGCGGCGAGGGTGCCGAACGCCGGCCCGGCGACGGCGCCGGCCAGGACCACGGGAATGGCCCAACTCCACGAGACGCCCGGCGCCACCACGCGGGCGAGCGCGAGCCCGACCGCGGCGGCCGACAGGGACACCACTGTGGACTCGAGGGCCAGTTCCGCGCCGAGGTCGGGTAACGCCGCACCACGCTGCCGGGCGGTGCTCAGCGCCAGGGTTCGGCGGCGGACCAGCAGGTCAGCGGCGAGCAGCAGGACCAGGACCGTGGCGGTCAGCACGCCGGTGAGCAGCACGGCCGCCTGCGCCCGTACGGCGCTGACCCGGGCGCGGGTCGCGCGCAGGGTGGCGTCGAGCTGCGACTCCCACTTCAGGGAGTCGTCGCGGGCGCCTGACGAGCCGGAAGCCGCCTTGAGCGTGACCACCTGGTTGACCAGGGTCGCGCTGGTGGCCCAGGTGAGCGCGTCGGGGTCGGGGGCGAAGTGGACGGCGCGCCGCAGTTGGTCCTGGTCGACGGCGAGCCGGGCGTCCGGCAGCGAGTCGCGCGACAGCAGACCGGCGAACCGGGTGATCCCCACGCCGTCCGCGCCGGGCACGGGGCGCAGGAGCGCCGGGGCGAGTCGCCAGGCGGGGTCGGCGGTGTCCGTGGGTCGGTAGATCCCGCTGATCCGCAGGTCCTTGTCGCGCCCCCGGCTGTCCTTGGCCGGGATCCGGTCGCCGGGGCCGACATCGAGGGCGGCGGCGTCCGCCTCGGAGATGCCGACCTGCACCGGCCAGGGCGGTCCCTGGTAGGGGACTTCGACGAACCCGTCGGGGACGGCCCCGGCGGGCGCGTTTCCGGCGATCCAGGTCACCTGCGGGCCGCCGGCGTCACCGGCCAGGTAGGTGAACTGGAAGGTACGTGGCGTGGTGCCGTCGGTGATGCTCAGGACCGGGCCGTCGACGACGGCGATGGGCGGGAGCAGCGCGGCGTCCAGGTCGGGCCCGAGCGCGTACGTCGCCCGGACGCGGAGGTCGTCGACCTCCTTGGCGAGGCCTTCCACCCGCACCCGCCCACCCGTCGGACCGTCGTCGCGTTCCCAGTCGGCGTGTGCGAGGACGTTCGCGTCGTCACTGCCGCGGCGGACGCTGTCCTGGACGGTGTCGTCGGCGGCCGCGCCGAGCAGCGCCGGCACGGCCCCGGCGAGCAGCGCGACAGCCGCGATGACGGCTGCGGAGAGCAGCAGCGGGCCGGCGTCGGCCCGGCTCCGGCCGCGGACGCTGGGCCAGTGCGGCGCCGGGAACCGGCGGGTCAACCGCTTCACGGCGCCACCCGCAGGTGCGCGGCGTCGGCCCGGCGTACCTGGATGCCGACCACGATGGCGACGGCCAGCAGACATCCGGCCAGCAGTACCGCGAGCAGCGTGGCCTCGGCCGGCCACGGCCAGTGTGGCTGGGCGGCCGGGACGGGCGCGGCGCCGGTGTCGGAGCGTACGAGCAGGGGAGCGACGAGGCGGGTGGCGAGCGCGCCGACGGCCGCGCCCGCCGCGAGCAGCGGCAGCAGAACGCCGGCGTGCTGGCCGAGCAGCACGGCCCGGATGCCGCGCCGGGACATCCCCAGGCCGCGCAACCGCGCCACCTCGACGGCCCGGAGCTGCAGGTCGCAGGTCACGTGCAGGACGACGCCGGCGAGCAGCAGCAGGGCCGCGGCCGGTACGACGAGCCGGAGCGCGCCCGGCAGCCCGGCGCGCAGCGGGCCGCCGAGGAGTCGGGCGGTCTCCACCTCGCGGGTCGTGACGGTGCCCAGGTGCAGGGCGGTGGCCCGCTCGGCGGCGCCGGGGCCGGCCGGGTGACCGACCCACCAGGCGTCGACCGGGAACGTGAGGTCACCGGCGAGCACGCGCGCGCGGGACAGCGCGTCCAGGTCGGCCAGGACGGCGACGGCCCCGGGGGCGGACGGTACGGCCGGTACGACCTCGGAGACGACGACCGGGACGGGCGTGGTGCCGACCGTGACGCTGAGCTTGCTGCCGGGGTGGACGCCGAGCTCGCTGGCGAAGCGGGCGGAGACGGCGACCGGCACCTCGCCGGGGTCCGGGAAGGCGCTGGCGACGAGGGTCCGGGCGGCGTCGTCGGCGCCGTCGAGCTCGACGGTCGCGGCCATCCGCAGCGCGGTTCCGGTCGGGGTGGGGGACAGCCGGACGTTCAGGTCGCTCAGCTTGCTCGGTACCGGTGGGGCGGACGTGGCGGTCCAGTCCGATCCGTCGGTGGACGCCGCCTCCGGCACGGTCAGCGTGACGGCTACGGCCACTCCTCCGCCGGCCACGGGTTCGTCGCCGAAGTCGACGGCGACCGGTAGGGCGACCGCGACGAGGCGCAGCCCGTCGGCCGTCGCGCAGGCGGGTAGCCGCACCTCGCGGCCGTCGAGCGGTACGGCGGGACCGGTGCAGGACGTGCGCAGACCGGTGACGTCCTGCAGCAGCAGCCGGGGTGTCACGACGAGCGGGGCGTCGCCGGCCGCCGTTCCGCTGAGTACGAGGGGTGCGCCGGCCGGGACGGCGAGACCGGTGACCCGGGTTGGTGGTGCCAGCGCGGCACCCACGTGCGCCCATTCGCGGTCGCTGTCCAGCGGCCCGCGCAGCAGCGCGTCGGCGCGGGTGGTGTCCACGGCGACCAGGCGTGGCGCTTCGCCGGAGGTCCCGAGCCACTGACCGACGGCGATACCACGGTCGAGGACCGGACTCACCGCCCCCGCGGTGGCCGCGCTGACGAGCGCGCCATCGCCGGCCGAGGGCGACGTGCTGAGGGTGAGCGCCAGGTCGGTGCCGACCGAGAGCGCGGCCTGGTCGCGCTGCGACTGGTGCCAGGTGGCGTCGAAGGCCAGGCCGAAGGTTCCGGCCGCGCAGGCCAGCCCGACGAGCAGGCCGGCGGCGACCGCCTGGGGCCGGCGGGCGCTCTCGGCTACCGCCAGCGGAAGCGCCAGCCCGCGGGCGCGGTAGGCCAGGCGGTCGGCGCCGCGCAGGGCGGGCAGCACCACCCGGAGCGCCAGGGCGGCGCCAGCGGTGAGCAGCAGCGCCGGAGCGAGCACCCGGACCGCGTCGGCGCGCGGGCTGGCGGCGGTGGGCTGCGCGTACAGCTGCCACCATCCGACGGCGGCGAACACCGCGAGCAGCAGGTCGGCGCCGGAGCGGGCCAGCAGCTCGCGGCGGGTGCGCCGCTCGCCGGCCGCCGGGACGGGACGGATCGCCAGGACGGTGAGGACGGCGGCGAGCATCAGCGTGCCCCCGGCGACCGCGAGCACCTGGACGCCGGTGATGGCCGGCCGGACGGTCAGGCCGGCGTCGTCCAGTGGCGGCAGGTGGGTCAGGCCGGCGTGCAGGGCCGACGAGGCCGGTATCGCGAGCGCGATGGCGACGGCCGCGACGAGCCCGCCCTCGAGGGTCGCGGTGGCGGCGAGTTGACGACGGCTGGCGCCCAGGGCGGAGCGCAGGGCGGTCTCGTCGGCGCGGATGCCGGCGGTCAGGCGGCCGGCGAGCACGAGCGCCGTCGCGGCCAGGACACCGCCGAGGACGGCGATCGCGAGCACGACGGCGGCGGTCACGTGCCGTTGGTCGTCGGCCGACCGCAGGGTCAGCGACAGGTCGGTGGCGACGCGGGCCAGCTGGACGCGGTCGCCGAGGGCGCCGGCCAGCCGTCGGTCGGCACTGTCGACGGCCCCGGCCAAGGTCTCCAGGTCCCGGCGGTTGGCGTGGCTCAGGTCCGGATGGGCGGTGACCTCCAGGCGGTCGACGGTGGCGCCGGTGGTGACCAGGTCGGCGAGGTCGACGAGGAACGGGCCGTAGGCGTTTACCGGTTGCAGGAAGCGACCGTCCCGGTAGCCGGTGGCGGACCCGGCCGCGGCCAGCGGGTCGCGGTCCCAACCGCGCCCGGACAGCGGGCGTACGACACCGACGACGGTCACGTCGATGGCCGGGACGGGCGGGTGGGCCAGCTCGGCGCCGAGGTGCACCCGGCTACCGGGAGCGAGGCCGAGCAGGTGGGCGGTGGACTCCAGGAGCACCGCGTCGCCGGGGCGCTGGGGCCAGTGTCCGGTGACCAGCTCGGCCCGGGTCGGCAGGTCGTCGAGCCCCGACAGGTAGGCCTGTGGGCCGACGGTGGTGCCCGGGGCGAGCGCGGGCGGTAGTGCCCGCAGCACCGTCGACGCCCGCGCGGTGGTGGTCAGCGGGAACGGCGCCAGCGCGGAGGTCACCCCGGCGCGGGTGTCGGCGAGGACGGACGACGCGTCGGGGCCATCGACGGAACCGGTGTAGACGGTCGCGTCGACGGCGGCGGGTTCGGCGCGGGCCAGGGCGACCTCCAGGGCCCGCTCGGCGGTGCGGGTGACCAGCAGCGCGCAGGTGCCCAGCAGGGTCGCGCCGATCGTGACGACCCCGAGGAGGGCCGCGAGTAACGGCCACTGCGCGCGGGCGCGTCGGCGGACGAGCCTCAGCATCGTCGTGTCACCGGCCGTCCGACACGGGCTCGTACGCCTGTTCGTCGAGGTGCCCGTCGTGGATCCGGATCACCCGGTCGGCCAGGGCCATCATCACCGCGTCGTGGGTCGACACGAGCACGGTGACGCCCTCGGACTCCGCCACCCCGCGCAGCAGGGCCATCACCGACAGGCCCGTCTCGGCGTCCAGTTGGCCGGTGGGCTCGTCGGCGAGCAGGAGCCGGGGCGAGGCGGCCAGCGCGCGGGCGATCGCCACCCGCTGCTGCTGGCCGCCGGACATCTCGGCCGGCCGTTGCTGGGCGTGGTCGGCCAGGCCGACCAGTTCCAGCAGCAACTCGACCCGCCGCTCGCGCTCGGCCGGGGCGACGCGGGCCAGCCGTAGCGGCGCGGCGACGTTCTCCGCGGCCGACAGCACGGGGATCAACCCGAAGTTCTGGAAGACGTACGACACCTTCTCGCGCCGCAGCCGGGACAGGCCGTCCTCGTCCAGCGTGGTGACGTCGGTGCCGTCGACGTGCACGGTGCCGGCGTCCGGGCGGTCCAGGCCGCCGATGACGTTGAGCAGGGTGGTCTTGCCCGAGCCGGACCGGCCGACGAGCGCCACCATGGAACCGGCGGCGACCTCGAACGACACGCCGCGCAGGGCGTGCACGACGGTCGGTCCGGCGCGGAAGCTTCGGTGCACGTCCCGAACCCGCAGCAGCGGCTCGCTCATTCGCCGCTACGCGAGTCGGAGCGGATCGTGATGTGGTCGGGTTCCAGGGCCAGCCGGACCCGTCGGGTCAGCGCCAGCGCCTGGCGGAATTCGCGGGGCACCTGGACCCGCCCGGCCCGGTCCATCACGGCGTACTCCTCGGCGGTCATGTGGGTGTCGCCCTCCGCGTTGGTGGTGGTGCGGCGCAGCACCTCGCTGCTGGTGCGACCGTCGCGGATCGCGACGGTCCGTTCGACCTGGCCGCTGACCTCCGGGTCATGGGTGACCACGACGACGGTGACGCCGTAGCGCCGGTTGACGTCGCGTAGTACGCCGAAGACCTCGGCGGACGTGGCGGCGTCCAACTCGCCGGTCGGCTCGTCGGCGAGCAGGACCCGTGGCTGGTTGGCCAGGGCCACCGCGATCGCCACCCGCATCTGCTGCCCACCGGAGAGTTGGCCGGGGCGGCGGTCGGCGCAGTCGGCGACGCCGAGGCTGTCCAGCAGTTCGGCCGCGCGCTCCTGCCGCTCCTTCTTCGCGGTGCGGGCCGCCGTCATCGGCAGGTCCACCATCTCCCGCGCGGTCAGGTACGGGATGAGGTTGCTCGCCGTCTGTTGCCGGACGAACCCGACGGTGTGCCGCCGGTACTCCACCCGGTCCGCGCGGGACATCGCCAGCAGGTTCCACGTGTCGACCCGGACCCGTCCGGCGGTGGGGGCGTCGATGCCGGCCAGGATCGACAGCAGCGTCGACTTGCCCGATCCGGAGGCGCCGACCACGGCGACCAGCTCACCGCTCTCCACGGCCAGGTCCAGGCCCTGGAGTGCCTGCACCTCGACCGAACCGGTCTGGTAGATCCGTACCAGGTTCTCGCAGACGATGAGCGCGTCCCGACCGAACTCGGGTGCCCGCGCGGACGGCTGCGGCAGGGACAGCGGTGTGGTGGACATTCCCAGCAGTCTCGCAACCGGCGGCCTCGTTGACCATGCCCCCCGTGCGGTTATTTCGGGTTTGGCACGAGGAGCCGCCGTCGACCGGTCAGAAGGTCAACAGCCGGAACTCGCCCACCGGCCGGAAGCCGAGGCGGCGGTAGATTCCCTCGCCGACGGGGGACGAGGTGAGGGCCGCCGTGTGGGCGCCCCGCTCACGGGCCAGGTCGAGCGCGGCCCGGGTCATGGCGGTGCCGATGCCCTGCCGGCGCTGCTCGGGCTGGGTGCCCACGAAGTAGAGCGTGACCAGACCGTGGCTGAGCCAGGCGACAGCCGTGCCGACGATTCGGCCGTCGGGGAGGCGACCTGCCAGCCGGATCACCGTGCCGTCGCCACTGAACGCCTTTTCCCGTTCGATCGTCGCCGGGACACCCTCGGCCGGGATGCCGGACACCCGGGCGTAGGCCGTGACGAAGGTGTCGAGGTCGTCGGTCTCGGTGATGTGCACGCCGGTGGCCGTCGGGGCCCCGGCCGCCGTGGTGAGCGCCCTCGTCATGATCGGCATGCGGGCGACCTCGGTCGCGCCGAGGGCGACCAGGCCGTCGGCGGTGCCGACGTCGCTGTCCGGCCCGACCCACCAGATTCGGGGTACGCCCCGCAGGCGTCGCCGGGCCTCGACGAGCGCCTCGCCGGGCGTCGGCCCGGCCACCCGCAGCACCCCGTTGAGGGTGGCGTGCGGCACGTCACTGCGGTAGGTCGGCAGGTCCGGGCCACCGCCCGCGCCGATGTTCCAACCGAGCAGGTACGACCGGTGGGCGGCCAGCACCGTGTCGAGGGACTCCATGAGCGCGATCGTAACGCGGGCGCGTGCCGGGCCTGACCAGCGGAAACGGAAACGGGCCGGCACCCTCGCGAGGAGGTCGCCGGCCCGTTTCATCCGAGCCCTTCACAGCGGCGGGGCGATGTCCCGCCGCTCCTCGACCCGGCGGTACTCGACCGGCTGCTCGGTGGTGGTCACGACCGCGCCACGGCGGCGCTGGAAGATCAACGCCGTCATGATCAGACCGAGGACGCCGGCGCCCATCAGGATCCAGCCGACCACGTCGAGGTTGATGCCGCCGACGCTCGCGTCGAGGGCGAAGGTGAGAATCGCGCCGAGCGCGATCAGGAAGATGCTGGTGCCGATACCCACGACAGCCTCCTTAGGGGGTGTGGTGTGCTGTCGAGGTTCATCAGTACCCCGCCGTCGAGCAGCGCAATCGCGGTCGCCCGAGGGCCCCGCGCCGGCCGATCATGGCATCGGGTAGAGTTCGCTCCGTTGCCGGCGGTAGCCGGGGACGTGCGGACGTAGCGCAGCTGGTAGCGCATCACCTTGCCAAGGTGAGGGTCGCGGGTTCGAATCCCGTCGTCCGCTCGCGATCCGTCTCGACGGGCCTGACCGCCGGGTTGAGCGGGCACCATGGGCGATTGGCGCAGTGGGAGCGCGCTTCCCTGACACGGAAGAGGTCACTGGTTCAAACCCAGTATCGCCCACCATCTCTTTGAGCACGTCAGCTCGCCCGTTATCGGATCTCCGGTAACGGGCGTCTTGCTTCTGCTGCGCCTCAGCCCTTCTTGTCTATCTTCTCCGCCGCGTGGCGCAGCGCGCTGACGAGTTCAGGTAGGTGCGCGTCGGGAAAACGGCCGGACATGCCGATCGCGGCGTACGGTGCCGAGCCGACGGTGACGGCGACGGTGCGTTCGGTCTTGCCGGAGCGCAGGGCGAAACCGGCTTCGCGGATCTCCGCAAGATCGGCGAGGACCTGCTCGACCGGTATGTCGTTCGCGCTGGTCGCCCACATGGCGCGGACGTTCTCGTCGTCCTGGTCGGCCAGGAGGGCCATCCCGAGCCCGGACCGGGCGACCGGGAACAGGCCGATCCGGCCGAGGGCCGTGCTGGTGTCCATGCCCGGGTCGGCGTGGTAGAGGTACGACATCTGGTCGCGCCAGAGCACACCCATGGCCACGGTGTGACCGTGGACGTGCAGCTCGCCGAGGGGCCCGAGCGCCCGGCGGATCAGGCCGGACCCGAAGAGGCTCTGCGCGGCCAGGGCATGGATTCCCGGGCCGGGACGATAGCGGCGCCGCTCGTCCTGTTCGATCAGCCGGATGTGCGCGAGGGTCTTGAGCAGCCGGTTCGCCCGTGACGGCTCCAGCCCGAGTCGTCGTGCGACCTCGCGTGAGCCGAGGGCCTCAGCGGAGCTGGCCAGCAACTGCAGGCAGTCGAGCCCATCCTGGAGCGACTTGTTCGGCTGAGACGGCAGCATGTTGCATTTATAGCATCACTCTGAGCGCCGACGCTACGGGATCGTGTCGCGTAAGTTTCGACGGAGTGTCTTGACGGTGCTATTACTGCACCATTACGCTCGCCGCACTTGACCAACGATCCCGCCTGGTCGCCGCAGTCGACCCTGCTAGAGCAGGCGCGATGAGTGCTGCCCGGGTCGGTTTCTCACATCACGGGGTGGGTCCCGGCGGGTTGCCGCCATGGACGGAAAGGCGCCACATGCTGCGAACCGTGGCGAGCCGGTCGGCTCGCCACGCGCCCAAGTCACGGGACGACGATTCGCCAACGAGCGGACCGTGGCTGAGCCGAGAGGTGACGAACTTGACACGACCCTCGAACGTGCGCCGCCACAGGTGGCGCACGCACGTCGCGGCCGGACTGGCCGTTCTCATCGGTCTACCCATGATCGGCGTCGCGCCGCCAGCGTTCGCCGACGCCGCCGCGGCCTCCGCGGTGCTCTCGGCGCCTCCACAGTGGAACGGCATGGCCGGCAATCCCGGCGACGCCTCCGGCCAGATCTCCGCGGCGGCCACCGAGCGGGGCGGTCGCCCCTGCTGGACCACCACGCAGACGCCGATCACCAATGACTTCCTGTACTTCCGGGTCGACGCCGCCCGACAGCCGGCCACCACCGGGTACGCGTTCGTCAAGGTCAGCTACTTCGACGCCGGCCCCGGACACTTCACGATCCAGTACGACGGCACGGGGCAGAACCGGGCCGGCGACGCCGTCCCGCTGACCGGCGGGAACGTCTGGCGTTCCTACGTCTTCCAGTTGCCCGACGCCGAGTTCAAGGGCGATCTGCCGTCCGGCGCCGACTTCCGCATCGCCTCGTGGGACAGCCGGCTCGGGCGGTCGGCCACCGACCTGTGCGTCTCCGACGTCTCGGTCAGCTTCAGCACCGCCGAGGCGGTGCGCATCACCGCGACGAACCTGGTCTTCAGCGGATCCGAGCCGCGGACCATCCCGGTGACCTCCAGCGCGGCCAGCGTGAGCTGGTCGGTCGCCGACGAGCAGGGGGTGCCGGCGGCCAGCGGCACGGCCGCGGTGTCCGGTGGCGCCGCGACGGTCAACCTCGCCACGGTCAAGCCCGGCTACTACACCCTCGGCGTCACGGCCGAGGTGGGCGGACTCCCGGTCACCCGGTACACACCGGTGGCGCTGCTGGACGCGCTTCCCGCCGACGCCCGCAGGCCCGGGGCGCCATGGGGAGTCGGGACCCACTTCTCGCAGAGCGACCCGGCCAGTCTCATTCCCACGATGGCGAAGGTCGGTTACACCCACGTCCGCGACGCCCTGTCCTGGCAGCACGTGGAGAAGACCGCCGGCACCTACACCATGCCCACCTACGGCGCACCGTTCCTCAACGGGCTGGCCGCCAACGGCATGGAGCCGCTGCTGGTCGCGGCGTTCGCCAATCCGCTCTACGACGGCGGGAAGACGCCGAGCACGCCGGAGGGCCACGCCGCCTTCGCCGCCTACGCCTCGGCGATGCTCACCCTCTCCGGTACCAACAAGGTCGAGGTGTACAACGAGTTCGACGGGGGCTTCAACAACGGCCTGTGCGGTCGTACCCCGCAGTGCTACCTGCCTCTGTTGCAGAAGACCTACGCCAAGGTCAAGGCCGACCACCCGCAGGCCGAGGTCGTCGCGCCGGCCGGCGGCGGACCCGCGTGGTGGGAGGAGCTGTTCCAGATCGGCGGCCTGCAGTACATGGACCGCTTCAGCGCGCACCTCTACGGATTCCCGGCCCCGCCGGAGGTCCGCGGCGTGACCCTGATCCCGACGTTCAAGGACCTGATCCGCCGTTACAACAACGGTCGCGACATGCCGATCGACATCACCGAGAACGGATACCCGACCCACACCAACGGTGGCGTCACCGAACTGCAGCAGGGCGACTACCTGGTCCGCACGGCGAGCCTGGCCGTGGCGAACGGGGCCAGCCGCTACTACTGGTACGACTTCCTCAACGACGGCACGACCGCGTCGAACCAGGAGTACAACTTCGGCGTGATGCGCCGTCCCGGGTACCTCGGGATGAACGCCTACGCCCCGAAGCCGGCGCTGGTCACGCAGTCGGTGCTGATCCGCCAGCTCGCCGGCCTGGACTTCCGTGCCGCCGACAACCTGGGCTCGGGTGTCTACTCGTACGAGTTCGCCGGCGGGGCCGGCAAGACGCCGGTCCGGGTGATGTGGGCGACCACACCGACGCAGGTGGAGCTGAGCACCACCACCCCCGTCACGGTCACCAACGCCTACGGCCGGTCGAACACCCTGGAACCCCTACAGGGCAAGGTGACGCTGGACCTGACCGAGCACCCGGTCTTCACCAGGGGCAAGCCGACGGCCCTCGCGGTGAGCAACCCGAAGGTCTACTCCGTCTCGGTTCCGGACACGGTCGCGGTCGGCGACGACATCCCGGTGACGCTGAAGGTGGACCGGACCCACGGTGGTGGAGGCACGTGGACCAACTTCCAGATCGAGGACAGCACCTACCCGGTGTACGCGCCGGCCGGGCAGGTGGGGACGAAGACCGTCACCGTTCCCGGCAGCACGGTGAAGGGTCCGCGAACGGTACACGTGCGGGCCGGGTCCGGCGGATCGGCGTCGATGGTGCTGCGCGACGACGCGATGATCACCGATCCGGTCGTGGCGACCGTCGATCCGATCGTGACGTCGGTCGGGCCGCTCGGCGGGTCGCTGCGGGTGAAGATCACCAACAACAAGTCGGCGACGGCCCTGGACGTCGCACAGATCGCGTGGACGGTGGGGACGCAGAGCGGCACGGTCACCGGCGTCGCCCCGGTACCGCCGAACTCGGTCACCTCGGTCGACATACCGGTCGCGGGGATCGTCCCGTGGAAGTCCTACGACATGTCGGTACGCGTCGACACGACACAGTTGGGCGCGTTCCGTGCCGGTGGGACCGTCGGCTTCAACCCGATCGAGGCCGACGGACAGAACACGGTCGTACCCGTGAATCTGGCGGCCGACGGCGCGGTCGACTACCGGCGGGTTCCCTACGGCGGCACGTCGGACCTGTCGGGCACCGTCAAGCTCACCCGCACCGCGGACGCCCTCTGGTTGACGGCCGACGTGACCGACAACGTCCACGCCCAGACGAAGACGGCCGGCAGCATGTGGGACGGCGACTCCATCCAACTGGCGGTCAGCCCCGACCTTCCGGGGCGGTCGACCGCCCGCGTCGAGATCGGCGCGGCGCTGCTGGGCACCGGTCCGGCCGTGTACACCTTCACGCCGCCAGCCGGCGGCGTGGCCGGGGCGACGCCGGGCGCGACGGCGGCGATCGTCCGGAACGGGACCACCACCTCCTACCGCGTGTCGGTGCCCTGGTCCGCACTCGGGCTCAGCGGTCCGCCCACCGCACCGGTCGCCCTGTCCTTCGTGGTCAACGATGACGACGACGGCATCGGCCGGGCCGGCTGGATCCAGTGGGGCGGCGGCATCGTCCTGGCCAAGAACACCGCGGAGTTCCGGCCGGTGCAGGTGATGGCGCCGTGAGCGGGCCCCGGCGGGTCCTGGTCACCGGTGCGGCCGGACGGTTGGGCCGGGCGGCCCTGACGCTGCTCGCCGACCGACTCATCCCCACCACCGGTCTCGACCTGCACGACCCGGGCGACACCCGGGCGGGCCGGATGGTGACCGGATCCGCCGGGGACCCGATCGTGGTACGCGACGCCCTCGCGGAGGTCGACGCCGTCTTCCACTGCGCGGCCATCCCCGCGCCCACCCTGGGCACACCGCACGAGGTGTTCACCACCAACACCCAGGCGACGTTCACCGTGCTGGAGGAGGCGGCTCAGCGGGGCGTCCGCCGGGCCGTCATCGCCAGCAGCCTGTCGGTGACCGGTCTGCCCTGGTCGCCGCACCCGCAGACACCGGCCTACCTGCCCCTCGACGAGGATCTGCCGCTGCAGGTGGCCGACCCGTACGCGCTGTCGAAGCAGACCGACGAGGCGATCGGCGCCATGATGGCCCGCCGGCACGGGATGGCCGTCGTCGCCCTGCGCCTGCCGCTGCTCGGCGGTCCCGGCGATCAGTTCGAGAAGTACGCCCGCAACTACGTCGAACACCCGTCGTGGGGGGCCAACGAACTGTGGGCGTACCTGGACACCCGCGACGCCGCCCGCGCCGGCCTGTTGGCCCTCACCGCCCCCGTGACCGGATTCCACGCGGTGTTCGTCGCCGCGCCGGACACCCTGAGCGCCACCGATACGGAGGCGCTGCTGGACGAACACCTACCGGGGGTGCCCCGGCGGACGCGACTGACCGGCCGGAGCGTCGCCATCGACACCGGCCGAGCCGCGCGGCTGCTCGGCTTCACCCCCGAGCACCGCTATCCACTGTCCCCACCCGGACAGCCACCATTCTCAGCTCAGGAAGTGACGCCATGACACGTACGATCAGCCGCCGGCGCCTGCTCGCCGGCGCGGCCGGACTGGGTTCCGCCGCCCTCCTCGCGGCCTGCGGCAAGGACGACTCCGGTGACGCCGGCACGGTGACCCTCAACGTCTGGGGCGGGGTGCCTGCGGAGAACGGCCCCGACGCCCTGTTCGCCGCGTTCACCGCGAAGCACCCGAACATCAAGGTCAAGTACACCCGTTTCGTCAACGACGATCAGGGCAACCTCAAGCTCGACACCGCGCTGCAGGGCGGTCTCGACATCGACGTGGTCGTGTCGTACGCGCGCTCGGCCCTGGCCAAGCGCGTCGAGGCGGGTCTGCTCACCGACCTCACCGACCGGCTCTCCGGTGACCCGGTGTTGAAGGCCTTCGCCCCCGGCGCGAATCCGGCCAGCAACTACTTCTTCGACGGTAAGGCGTACTCCGCTCCGGCCAGCCGCAGCGTGGAGACGGTGCTGGCGAACAAGAGCCTGCTCGACAGGGCCGGCGTCACCGTCCCGGCGGACTGGACGACCGCCGACTTCCGGGCGATCGCGAAGCAGCTCTCCGGCAACGGCGTGTACGGGTGTCTCATCCCGCCGGACCTTGCCCGCCAGCAGCTCGGCCCGGACTTCACCTACAAGCCCGGTGGCCGCGAGTCCAATTTCGACCACCCGGCGTTCCGGGAGAACTTCCAGCTCCGGCTGGACATGATGGCCGAGAAGTCCGCCGTCCCGATGACCGAGATCGTCGCGCAGAAGTGGGACGCGTTCGCCCAGACCCCGTTCCTCACGGGGAAGGTCGCGATGTGGATCTCCCAGCCGTTCGTCCTGCGCTATATCAAGGACACCAAGGAGTATCCGCACGACTTCAAGACCGTTCTGCTGCCGATGCCGGCGCCGCAGAAGGGCGCGCAGTTCTGGAACACCGGTGCCTACGGCGACAACGTGGCCATCACCAAGAAGTCCAAGCACCAGGACGCCGCCTTCACGCTCCTGCAGTTCTGGCTCGGCGAAGGCGCGGCACACATGGTGCCCGGCGGCCGGCTCCCGTCGCTGCCCGGGGGCGACACCGCCAAACTGGCCGCCGATCTGGGCGGACCCGACGCCGCGAAGCTGTTCGACGAGCAGTCGCTGGTCACCAACCTGCTGACCTCGGACGCGCGGATTCCCGTGGACGCCATCCAGACGGCGCACGCGGAGATCTCCACGATCATGAACGGGCTCAACCAGCGGGTCCTGCTCGGGAACATCAGCATCGACCAGTGGGCCCGGACCGCCAGGGAACAGTGCGACGCCGCGATCAAAAAGGCGGCCTAGAGACACATGCAGACTCTGGTTGGGTCGGCCCGGTCACCGGTACCGCCCGTCGTACGGGAGAAGAAGCGCCGGCCCGCCGGGGTCCGTTCCTGGTTGCCGTGGTTGTTCATCGCTCCCAATCTCATCGGACTGATCGCCTTCACCCTCGGTCCGATGCTGGCCGGGCTGGGCATCGCGTTCACGCGTTGGAACGTGCTGTCCGGCCTGGGCGGGATCGAGTGGGTGGGCCTGGACAACTTCACGGAGCTGTTCGCCGACCCCAAGTTCTGGAAAGCCCTGGGCCGCACGGTGTTCTTCGCCGGCCTCGGCGTTCCGCTGTCGATCGCGTTCGGCCTGCTGCTCGCGCTGGCCCTCAACCGACCGCTGGTCGGCCGGGCCGCGCTGCGGGTCGTGTTCTTCGTACCCAGCATGGTCAACACGGTCGCCATCGGTATGGTCTGGCTGCTCGTGCTCAACCCCAGCGCCGGGCTGCTCAACCAGGCCCTGCGGTTCCTGGGTCTGTCCGAGCCGCCGACCTGGCTGGTGTCCGAGGACTGGGCTCTGCCGGCGCTCGTGCTCATCCAGGTGTGGGCCGGCATGGGCTACCAAGCGGTGATCTACCTGGCCGCTCTCCAGGAGCTGCCCCAGGACCTGCACGAGGCGGCGATGATCGACGGCGCCGGCGCGTGGCGTCGGTTCCGCACCATCACGTGGCCGAGCCTCATGCCGACCACCGTCTTCCTGGCGATCACGTCGTTCATCGGCACGTCACAGGGGTTCGGGTTGATCGCCTTCCTGACCGGCGGCGGCCCGGGGGAGTCCACCACCGTGCTCGCCTACTACATGTACCAGTCCGGATTCCAGGCCTACAAGTTCGGCTACGCCGCAGCGATCGGCGTCGTCACGTTCGCCGCGGTACTGCTGCTGACGCTGGTGCTGTGGCGGTTCCAGAAGGGACGGGGGCTCTACACATGACCCGCAGCCGTACTGACCGGACCCTGCGCACCTGGTTGTTGAGCGTCGTCATGTGGGCGATCGCCGTGCTCTTCGCCCTCCCGCTGTTGTGGATGATCTCGGCTTCGCTCAAACGCAACATCGACGTGTTCACGCTTCCGGTGACGTGGATTCCCGACCCGGTTCGGTGGGTCAACTACGCGGACGTGTGGGCCGGCGACCCACCCCTGCTGCGTTACTTCGCCAACTCCCTGATCGTGGCGACCGTCGCCGTCGCCGGCGAGCTGTTCACGTCCTCCCTGGCCGGGTACGCCTTCGCGCGCATGCGGTTCAAGGGTCGCGACCGCCTCTTCCTGCTCTACATCGCGACCTCGATCGTGCCGACCCAGTTGCTGCTCGTGCCCCGGTTCATGTTCTTCCAGGCCGTCGGCCTGTACGACACCCTGTGGGCGCTGATCCTGCCGAGCATGTTCACCGTCTTCGGCACCTTCCTGATGCGCCAGCACTTCTCCGCCGTACCCGGGGAACTGGCCGAGGCCGCCCGCATCGACGGCGCCGGCGAGTGGTCGATCTACTGGCGCATCTACCTGCCGATGGCGAAGCCCGTCCTCGCCGCACTGGCGATTCTCGGGTTCGTCTGGTCGTGGAACAGCTACGAGACGCCGCTGATCATGCTCTCCACCGACGAGAACTACACGCTCCCCGTCGGCCTGACCCGTTTCGTCGACGGCGACGGCGGCCTCGCCGGTGGGCTGTCGATGGCCGCGGCCACCTCCTCGGTCGTACCGATGATCATCGTGTTCCTCGTGTTCCAGCGCCAGTTCCTGTCCGCACTGAGCCGCACGGGGCTCAAGTGACACCGACGGAGGCTCATCACCATGCGTGTTGAACACGCCGGACACGACATCACCGTGGTGGGCGGTGGTCTGGCGGGTGTGTGCGCGGCCATCGCCGCCGCCCGCCTCGGCCGGACGGTCGCGCTGATCAACAACCGGCCGGTGCTGGGCGGCAACTCCAGCAGCGAGGTGCGGGTCTGGGTGGTCGGGGCCACGAGCCACGGCGACAACCACTACGCCCGCGAAGGCGGGATCATGGGTGAGCTGTTCGTGGAGAACCAGTACCGCAACCCGCAGGGCAACCCGTACGTGTGGGACACGGTCGTGCTCGACGCCGTACGGGCGGAACCGAACATCTCGCTGTATCTCAACACCGACGTCCGCGACGTCGAGGCGGACGGGCCGCCCGAGGCGCGGCAGATCCACACCGTCACCGGATGGATGATGGGCTCGGAACGGCTCATCCACTTCTCGTCGCCGATCTTCCTCGACTGCACCGGCGACGGACTGGTCGGACACCTGGCCGGCGCCGAGTACCGCATCGGCCGCGAGGCCAGCGGCGAGTACGGCGAACCCTGGGCGCCCGCCGAGGCCGACGACATCACCCTCGGCAGCACCCTGCTCTTCTACACCAAGGACGCCGGTGAGCCGGTCACCTACGTGGCGCCGTCGTTCGCCAAGGACATCACGCAGACCAGCATCCCGCAGCGACGCATCATCCGGGCCGGTGACAACGGCACCGCGTACTGGTGGATCGAGTACGGCGGGGAGCTGGACACCGTCCACGACAACGACGTCATCCGGGACGAGCTGTGGTCGGTCATCTACGGCATCTGGGACCACATCAAGAACTCGGGCCGGTTCGACGCGGACACGATGACCCTGGAATGGGTCGGGGCCGTCCCCGGCAAGCGGGAGTACCGCAGGTTCATCGGCGACTACGTGCTGACCCAGCACGACATCATGGGCCAGAAGGAGTTCCCCGACCAGATCGCCTTCGGCGGTTGGTCCATCGACATGCATCCCCCGCAGGGCATGTACGCGACGGAGGCCGCCTCCAAACACCTGCACCCGGACGGCGTCTACCCCATCCCCTACCGGTGCCTGTACTCGGTGAACACCACCAACCTGCTGTTCGCCGGACGCAACGTGTCGGCCAGCCACATCGCGTTCGGGTCGACCCGGGTGATGGCCACCTGCGCGACGCTGGGCCAGGCGGCGGGAACCGCCGCCGCCCTGTGTCTCGACGGAAAGGTGGTCCCACGCGAACTCGACGCGGGTCACCTCCAGCAGACCCTGTTGCGCTCCGACGCGTCGCTCATCGGCGTGGCCGCGGCCGACCCCACCGATCAGGCCCGCACGGCGCTGGTGACGGCGTCCTCGACGCTGGACCGGATCGACGTGGCCGGACCGGGTGCCCAGTGGCCGCTGACCGCCGACGCCGGCATCGTGCTGCCGGTCGATCCCGCCCTGGTAGGGCCGGAACTCCTCGTCGACGCGGCCGAGGCCACGACGCTCGTGGTGGACCTCTACGATCCCGGCCCCGGCCAGAACTACGTACCGGGAACGCTTGTCGACACCGCGCGGGTCCCGGTCGCCGCGGGCGTCCGGCAATGGGTCCGCCTCCCGCTGCAGTGGACGCCGCCCACCGCGCGCAACGCCTTCCTGCGGGTACGGGCCAACCCCGCCGTGACCCTGCACGTCGCGGACACGACCGTCCCCGGCGTCCTGTCCCTGTCCCACGTACCGCCGAAGACGGACCGGGACGAGCGGCAGCCGGTGCTCGAGTGGAAGAGCGCGGCCCTGCGCCGGCGGACCTTCTGCCTGCGCACCGGTCCGACGGCGGCCTACTCCGCCGACAAGGTGGTCGACGGGTACCTGCGCCCCTTCGCGGGACCGCACCTGTGGATGTCGCGGCCCCTCGCCACGGACGGTGCGCCGTGGTTGCAACTGACCTGGGCGGAGCCGGTGACGGTGAGCCGGGTCGAGGTCATCGCCAACGACGACGTCAACGAGGACCTGATCAACCTGCCCCACCACCGGATGCCGTTCACGCTCATGCCGACGCTCGTGCGCGACTACCGGATCGAGGCCCGCGCCGCCGGGACCGGTTGGCAGGCGCTCGTGTCGGTGGCCGACAACCGGCAGCGGCGCCGCACGCACAGTCTCGCGGCCCCGATCGTGACCGACCGGATCAGGGTTGTCGTCACCGCCACCAACGGCACCGGTTCGGCCCAGCTGATCGCCGTGCGGGCCTACGCCTGACGGTCCGCCGTCGCCGTCCATCCACGCAACGATCCTCGAACAGGAGACCACGTTCGTGCCCCTCAACCCCATGCCGGAGACGCAGGCACCCTGGCCCGGCCGAGACCGGCTACGCATCACCGGCGTCCGGTCGATCGTCACCGCCCCGGAGGGCGTGCCGCTCGTCGTCGTCCGGGTCGACACCAACGATCCCGGCCTGTACGGGCTCGGCTGCGCGACGTTCACCCAGCGGTTCCACGCGGTCGCCGCCACCGTCGACCGTCATGTCGCGCCGCTGCTCGTCGGCCGCCATCCGGCCGACATCGAGGACATCTTCCGCATGGTCCACTTCTCGTCGTACTGGCGCAGCGGCCCGGTCACCAACAACGCCCTGTCCGGCGTCGACCAGGCGCTGTGGGACATCGCCGGCAAACGGGCCGGCATGCCCGTCTACGAGTTGCTCGGCGGGCGGGTCCGCGCGGCGGCCGACACGTACCTGCACGCCGGCGGGGCCACCGTCGACGCCACCCTGGAGCAGGCCCGCGCCCTGCTCGACCGGGGCTACCGGCACGTCCGGCTCCAGGTCGGCAGCCCCGGTGTCGGCACCTACGGCGCCCCGGCCACGCCCGGCGAGTACCCCGGGACACCGCACCCCGGCGGGTGGGACGTGCACCGCTACCTGCGCGACACACCGGACCTGTTCGCGCAGGCCCGCGCGGCCCTCGGGCCCGAGCCGCACCTGATGCACGACGTCCACTCCCGGCTGACCGTCAAGCAGGCTGTCGGACTTGCCCGCCAGCTCGAGGAGTACCGGTTGTTCTTCCTGGAGGATCCGATCGCGCCGGAGTTCTACGACCGGCTGGGCGAGGTCCGCGCGGCCGCGCCCATGCCCATCGCGGTCGGGGAACAGGTGGCGTCGGTGGCCGACGCGGCCCGGCTCGTGACGGGTGGCGGCGTCGATCTGCTGCGCCTGCACCTCTCCTCGATCGGCGGCCTGAGCCCGGCGCGCAAACTCGTCGCCCTGTGCGAACTCCACGGCGTCGGCACCGCCTGGCACGCGCCGGCCGACGTGTCCCCGATCGGCGCGGCGGCGAACGTCGCGCTCGACGTGACCAGCGCCGCGTTCGTCGTCCAGGAGGGCCACGAGTACGCACCCGACGTCCACGCGGTGTTCCCGGGCACGCTCGCACCCCGCAACGGTTTCCTCTATCCGTCGGACGCACCCGGCTGGGGAATCGACCTCGACGAGGCGGAGGCGGCCAAGTACCCGCCCGTGGAGCACCTCCACGAACGGTGGTCGGCCCAGGTACGGCACCTCGACGGCGGGATCGTGGCCCCGTGAAGATCGACCGTCTGGAGACCTTCCTCGTCGCGCCCCGCTGGCTCTTTCTGAAGATCACCACCGATGACGGTGTCGTCGGCTGGGGCGAACCGGTCGTGGAAGGCCGCGCCGAGACCGTCCAGGCCGCCATCGGTGAGCTGTCCGACCTGCTCATCGGCAGCGATCCGATGCGCATCGAAGACCACTGGCAGGTCCTCACCCGCGGTGGCTTCTACCGCGGCGGCCCCGTACTGTCCAGCGCCGTCGCCGGCATCGACCAGGCGCTGTGGGACATCGCCGGCAAGGTTCGCGGGGCACCGGTCCACGAACTGCTCGGCGGGCCGGTACGCGACCGCGTCCGGATGTACGGCTGGGCGTACGGCGAGACCGCCGAACAGGTCGCCGAGAACGCCGCGGCGGCGATCGCGACCGGATACACCGCCGTCAAGATCGCACCGCCGGGCCCGATGGCGTTCCTGGACACACCCGCGGGCCTGAGATCCGTCGTCGATCTCCTGGCCAAGGTCCGCGACGCGATCGGCTCCGACCACGACGTGGCGATCGACCTGCACGGCCGGGCCTCGATCGCCGCCAGCCGTCGCCTCCTGCCACTGCTGGAGCCGTACGTGCCGCTGTTCGTCGAGGAACCGCTGCGGCCCGAGTACTCCAGCGATATCGCCCGGATCGTCACGGCGACCGCACTGCCGATCGCCACCGGCGAGCGGCTCTACACCCGGCGCGAGTTCCGGGACGTCCTGGACGCCGGCGTGGCCGTCGTCCAACCCGACCTCTCGCACGCCGGGGGCATCTCCGAGGTCCGGCGCATCGCCGCGGTCGCCGAGATGTACGACGCCGTCCTGGCCCCGCACTGTCCGCTCGGCCCCATCGCCCTGGCCGCCTGCCTGCAGATCGACCTGGCCATCCCCAACTTCCTCATCCAGGAACAGGCCCTGGGCATCCACTACAACAACGGCCAGGACGGCCTGAACTATCTCGTCGACGCCGACGTCCTGCGGTTGCGGGACGGGCACGTGGAGCGTCTCGGCGCGCCCGGCCTCGGCATCGACGTCGACGAGAAGGCGGTGCGCGCGGCGGCGGCACGAGGCCACCGCTTTCGTTCCCCCGTCTGGCGCGGCCCGGACGGCGCGTTCACCGAGTGGTGACGACCCACTCGACTTCCGACCACCCAGCAACCGTGGAGATGCCATGGCACAGTTCGACATGCCCGAAGACCGTCTACGCAGCTACCGGCCCGCGATCGCGGAGCCGGAAGACTTCGACAGCTTCTGGACCGCGACGCTCCAGGACGCGCGCGCCCATTCTCTCGATCTCACCGCTACGCCGGTCGACAACGGCCTCGCGCTGATCGACACCCTTGACGTCACCTTCGCCGGCTACGACGGCAACCCGGTCAAGGCATGGCTGCACCTGCCCGTCACCCGCACCGGTGCACTGCCCGCCGTGGTGGAGTACGTCGGATACGGCGGTGGCCGCGGCCTGCCACACGAACGACCGCTGTGGGCCATGGCCGGACATGCGCACTTCATCATGGACACCCGAGGTCAGGGCGCCAAGGGCCCCAGGGGGGACACACCCGATCCGGACCCCGTTGGTGACCCCGCGATCGCGGGCTTCACCACCCGAGGCATCGCCAGTCCGGAAACCTACTACTACCGCCGGGTCTTCACCGACGGGGTCCGGGCCATCGACGCCGTACGGGAACTGTCCGAGGTGGATCCGAGCAGAGTGGCCGTCGCCGGGACCAGCCAGGGCGGTGGAATCGCCACCGCCGTGGCCGGCCTCGTCCCGGGTCTGGTGGCCGCCATGCCCGACGTCCCGTTCCTGGCCGACTTCCCCCGGGCGCTGACCATCACCGACGCCTCGCCGTACGCCGAGATCACCGGCTATCTCAAGGTCCGCCGGGACCAACGCGACCAGGTGATGCGGACGCTCTCGTACTTCGACACGGTCAACCACGCCAAGCGGGCCAGCGCCTCGGCGCTGTACTCCGTCGGGCTGATGGACGCGGCCTGCCCGCCGTCGACCGTGTACGCCTCGTACAACCACTACGCCGGACCGAAGGAGATCCGCGTCTACCCGTTCAACGGGCACGAAGGGGGCCAGGCCTTCCACGAGGTCGAAAAGCTGAGGTTCGCCGCCAAGCCGCTCACCGGGTGAGCGGGGCACAGCCGACCCGGCGGCGACCGGACCCACGTCACCATCAACAACAGCACCGCGGAAGAGGAGCCGGCATGCAGCCGCAGCACAATCATCGATGGTTGCGCTGGCCATCGGACCCGTCCCGGAGCCGCCTCGCGTTCGGCGCCGACTACAACCCCGAGCAGTGGCCACGCCACATCTGGGACGCGGACGTCCGGGCCATGCAGGTGGCCGGCGTGAACATCGTCTCCTTGGGGATCTTCTCCTGGGCCCGGATCCAGCCGCAGGTGGACGTGTGGGACTTCGGGTGGCTCGACGACGTCATGGACCTGCTGCACGCCCACGGCATCGCCGTCGACCTGGCCACCGCGACCGCGTCCCCGCCGCCCTGGCTGACCACGACGCACCCGGAGATCCTGCCCGTCGACGGAGACGGCCGCACCATCTGGCCCGGCGCCCGGCAGCACTGGCGGCCGACCTCGCCGATCTTCCGACTGCATGCGCTCCGCCTGACCCGCGCACTCGCCGAGCGGTACCGCGACCACCCGGCGCTGACCGCTTGGCATGTCAACAACGAACTGGGCGGTGACAACGCCTACGACTACTCCGACGACGCCGCGACCGCGTTCCGGGACTGGCTGCGCCGCCGGTACGGCAGCCTGGACGCCCTCAACCGGGCCTGGGCGACCACGTTCTGGTCGCAGCAGTACGGCGACTGGGCGCAGATCCTGCCACCACGGCGGGCGACCACGCACCTCAACCCGACGCAGCAACTGGACTTCAAACGGTTCTCCTCCGACGCGCTCAAGGACCACCTGCGCGCCGAACGGTCCGTGCTGTACGAAGTGACCCCGGACGTACCCGTCACCACCAACTTCATGGTCATGGGCTGGTCCAAGGCGCTCAACTACGCCGACTGGGCCGCCGAGGTCGACTTCGTCGCCAACGACCACTACACGACGCCGGGCCCGCAGGCGCACGACGAACTGTCGTTCTCCGCCAACCTCACCTCGAACCTGGCCGGCGGGCGGCCGTGGTATCTCATGGAGCACTCCACCAGCGCGCTCAACTGGCAGCCGATCAACGTCGCCAAGGGGCCCGGCGAGATGGCCCGCGACTCGCTCACGCACGTCGCCCACGGCGCGGACGCGGTCTGCTTCTTCCAATGGCGTCAGTCCGCGGCGGGCGCGGAGAAGTACCACTCGGCGATGCTGCCCCACGCCGGCGTCGACAGCACCATCTTCCGCGCCGTCACCGATCTCGGTGCCACGCTGCGCGATCTCGCCGAGGTGGCCGGCACCACGCGCCGGCCGGCCGACGCGGCCATCGTCTTCGACTGGGAGTCCTGGTGGACGGCCGAGCACGACGCGCACCCCAGTGACCGGCTCCGCTACCGGCAGGAGGCCCTCGACTGGTACACGGCCTTTCTCGAACTCGGTATCCGCGCCGACGTGGTCCCCGTCGACGCGCCGCTGCATCGCTACGGTCTGCTCGTCGCCCCGATGCTGCATGTCGTGCCCGGAGCGCTCGCCGACCGGCTACGCGGCTACGTCGCCGACGGCGGCCACCTCGTTACCACCTACTTCTCCGGCATCGTCGACGAGCACGACCACGTCTGGCTCGGCGGATACCCGGGAGCCCTGCGCGATCTGCTCGGCATCAGGATCGAGGAGTTCGCCCCCCTGCCCGACGAGCAGAGCGTCGAGCTCGACAACGGCACGGTGGGCACCCTGTGGACCGACCGCATCGACCTCACGGACCCCGCGACCGAAGTCCTGGCCCGGTACGGCCAGGGCGGCCAGACCGGCCGGCCGGCCATCACCCGTCGGGCCGTCGGTTCCGGATCCGCCGCCTACGTCTCCACCCGCCTGCGGCCCGCCGGGCTCACCGTCGTCCTGGCCGACCTGGCGAAGCGGGCCGGTCTCGACAGCGAACTCCCGCCGGGCCTGCGCGGTCGCGTCGAACTGGCCGTACGCGGACCGTACTGGTTCCTGATCAACCGTACTGGGCAGCCCCTCGACATCTCCGCCGTCGACGGTGAACGGCTCGGTTCCGGGAACGACGTCCTGGCGCCGCGCGCCGTGGCGGTCCTGCGCCGCGCCACGGTCCCGGACTCGGCCGACACGTGATGGTCACCTGGCCCTCGGCGTCCCGGACGTCGCGGAACGTACGGCCGTGGACCTGGCCACCAGCCGGCAGACGCCGCCCGTTCGGGCTGCCCGGGTCACTCGACGCCGGCCAATCCGGCATGAATCCGGTGGCGGGGTGGACCAACCGTTGCGAGACTCGGTGCCGTGCCTGAGCCGGACCGCTTCCGAGCCGCCGTACACCTGTGGGCGGCCGGCGGCCCCGATGCCGCGACGGCCGCCGCAGCCGCCCGGGAGTCGGCGGCCGGCCTGCGTACGGTCGTCCTCGTCGAGGGGGTCAGCGACCAGCGCGCGGTGGAGGCCCTGGCGGAGCGACGGCACCGTGACCTCGCCGGTGAGGGTGTCTGCGTGGTGCCGCTCGGCGGCGCGATGAGCGTCGGCCGGTACCTGCGGCTGTTCGGGTCGCAGGGCCTCGCCGTCGCGGTACGGGGGCTGTGCGACGAGGCCGAGGAGGGCTTCTTCCGCCGTGGCCTGGAGCAGGCGGGCTTCGGTGCCGCCCTGGACCGGTCGGCGATGGAGGCGCTCGGTTTCGGGGTCTGCGTTACCGACCTGGAGGACGAGCTGATCCGCGCCCTGGGCAGCGACGGCGTGCGGCGGGTCATCGCGGACCAGCGGGATCTGGCGCGGTTCCGGGTCTTCCAGAACCAGCCCGCCCAACGTGGCCGGTCGATCGAGCGGCAACTGCGTCGTTTTCTGGGCACCATGAGCGGGCGCAAGGCGCGCTACGCCGAGGCGCTCGTGCGGGCGCTCGACCCGGATCGGGTGCCGCGCCCGCTGGACCGGCTGCTCGCCGACTGAGTCTCAGGCCGGCACGACCGGCAGGTCCAACACCTCGTCGACCTCCCGGCGCGGGGTGGGTCGGCCCGGCTGGCCGTACCCGACGCGCAGCACCATCTGCGGGGTGCCGAACCGCCCCAGCGACACGCGTAGCTGCTCCCGCGCCGTCGGCACCTCGATCGGCTGGGACAACATCGACACGCCCAACCCGGCGTCGACGGCGGTGAGCAGCACCCGTTGCAGGGCCTGACCGGCGACCACCTGGTCGATGGCGGTGTTACCGACCGAGCCGAGCACCCCGACCAGCGGCTCGGGTTCGAAGTCCCGCCCCGGCGCGCGGTCGCGACCGCCGAAGCCGCGCGTCGGCAGCACATCCTGTGGCTCGTGCTGCGGGCCGCCGGCCGAGGTGGGTACGCCGTCCGGCGCGGACTCGTGACGCAGCCACTGTTCCCGCTCGGCGCGGTACGCCGGGTCGCGTTCCAGCACCCGGTGCGCGCCACGGGCGATCTCGCCGAACGCGTTCACGGCGCTCACCCCGACCAGTAGCTCCAGCCAGCACCCCTCGGCGCGGGCCGCGTCGCCGAGCCGCCAGCGGGCGTCGGACGGCACCGGGTCCGGCCAGAACGGCAGCCGGTTGCTGAACCGGCGGGGGATGGCCGTGTGCAGGCTCTGCTCGGTGGGGCTGGGCCGGCGCGGGAGGTCCGGCACCAGTCGGGCCAGCAGATCCGGCTCGGCCGGGTCCGGACGCAGTCGCACCCGGGCGGGGACGCCGGCCACGGCCAACGCGATCCGCAGGTTGAACAGGGCCGCGCCGCAGGCGACCCGTACGCCCCAGCCGCTGGGGTCGGTCTCCGGCAGCCGACGTGACGGGTCGGCCAGCACCTCGATCCCGCCGGCACGCAGCCGGAACCGCCACGGCTGCGTGTTGTGCAGCGACGGCGCCCGGACCGCGCTGTCGGCGGCGGTCCGCAGGTGGTTCGCGGTGTAGCCGATGTCCATGGCGGTGCTCCTTTCCCTGGGCCGGTCGTCGAGCCGCGACGGCTGGCACACCCTCACGGTCCGCCGATCGGGCGGCGGCGAGCAGGGCCGGACGTCCCGACCCACCGGGCCCGACCGCCCCATCGACGGTCGGTCCCTCCGTTCGGGACCTTCGGCCCGTGCACCCGTCGTGCGGCGCGGGTAGAAACGAGGGATGATCCGCGTCTTCCTCCTCGACGACCACGAGGTCGTCCGCCGTGGCCTGGCCGACCTGCTGCAGAGCAGCGGCGACATCGAGGTGGTCGGTGAGTCCGGCTCCGCGCAGGAGGCGTCGCGTCGCATCCCGGCGCTGCGGCCGGACGTGGCGATCCTCGACGCCCGGCTGCCCGACGGCAACGGCATCGACGTGTGCCGCGACGTCCGGGCCGTCGACTCGTCCATCAAGGGCCTGATCCTGACCTCGTACGAGGACGACGAGGCGCTGTTCGCCGCGATCATGGCGGGTGCCGCCGGGTACGTGCTCAAGCAGATCCGCGGCACCGATCTGGTCGACGCGGTGCGCCGGGTGGCGGCCGGGCAGTCCCTGCTCGATCCGGCGATCACCACGCGGGTGCTGGACCGCATCCGCAACGGCGTCGAGCAGCCGCGCGAGTTGAAGTCGCTCACCGAGCAGGAGCGGCGGATCCTGGAGTACGTGGCCGAGGGGCTGACCAACCGGGAGATCGCGGGAAGGATGTTCCTCGCCGAGAAGACGGTGAAGAACTACGTGTCCAGCGTGCTGGCCAAGCTGGGCCTGGAGCGCCGCACCCAAGCGGCGGTCCTGGCCACCCGCCTGCTCGGCAAGACCCCCTGAGCCGCCCCCATTCTCGCGATCTTGCACTTTCTGCGCCGACAAACCCGACCTTGCTCCTCATATCGTCCACCGAAAGTGCAAGATCGGCGCGGTCGGAGGACTGGCGTCGGTCAGTCGCGCAGGGGCACTGACCAGTGCAGCTCGGTTCCGTGGGGGTCGGCGGGGCGGATCGTGAAGGCGCCGTTGCGGCGGTCGGCGCGTTCGCGGAGGTTGACCAGGCCGCCTCGGGCCGCACTCGGGTCGCAGCCCACCCCGTCGTCGGTGACCGTCACGCTCACCTGCTCGCCCTCGACGCGTACGGCCACGTCGACGCGGGTGGCCCGCGCGTGGCGGACCGTGTTGGACAGCGCCTCGCGCAGCACGGCGGCCAGCTCCGGGCGGATGGTGTCGGGGACGGCACTGTCCACCGGGCCGGTCAGCTTCAGGTGCGGCTTGAAACCCAGGGATTCGGCGGCCAGCTCGACCGCCTCGCGGATCTCGGTACGCAGCGCTGCGGTCATCGGTGTCCGCAGCTCGAAGATGGTCCGCCGGATGTCGCGGATGGTGTCGTCGAGGTCGTCGACGGCCGCGTTGATCCGTTTGGCGACCTCGGGGCGGGCCATCATCGGCGCGGCGCTCTGCAACTGCAGGCCGGTGGCGAAGAGCCGCTGGATCACCACGTCGTGCAGGTCCCGGGCGATCCGCTCGCGGTCCTCCAGGACCACCAACAGCTCGCGCTCCTCCTGACCACGCGCCCGTTCCATGGCCAGCGCCGCCTGACCGGCGAAGCTGCCCAGCAGCGCCACGTCCTCTTCGCTGGCGCCGCCGCCGCGCTCGGGCCGGTGCGCCACGATCAGCACGCCGTGCAGAGTGTCGGCGGTGGCCAGCGGCGAGACGATCGCGGGCCCGGTGTGCAGCAGCGCCGGCCACGGCGCGGCGTGGGCCAGGTCGTCCACCTGGTCGTGCCGGCCCTCGGCGACGGCCGCCCCGAAGCTGGTGTCGGCGGCCGGCAGGACCGCGCCGACCAGCGCGCGGGCCTGCTCGTCGACGCCGTCGACGACCTCCACGGTGAACTGCGCGGACTCGCTGTCGTGCAGCAGCACCAGCGCCAGCTCCGCCTCGGCGACCTCCCGGGCCCGTCGGGCGACCAGCGCCAACGCGTCGGTGCGGCGTACCTCGCCGAGCAGCACAGTGGTGATCTCGGCGGTCGCGGCGAGCCAGCGTTCCCGCCGGTGGGCCAGGGCGTACAGGCGGGCGTTCTCGATGGCCACGCCGGCGGCGGCGGCGAGCGCGACGACGATCTCCTCGTCGTCCTCGGTGAACTGCGCGCCGCCCTGCTTCTCGGCCAGGTAGAGGTTGCCGAACACCTGGTCCCGGATGAGTACCGGCACGCCCAGGAAGCTGTGCATGGGCGGGTGGTTGGCGGGGAAGCCGTAGGAGCGCGGGTGCTGGGTGATGTCCGGCATGCGCAGCGGGCGCGGATCGTCGATGAGCAGGCCGAGCACACCCCGCCCGTGCGGCAGGTCGCCGATCTGCGCGTGCTGCTCGGGCGTGATGCCGTGCACGATGAAGTCGTGCAGCAACCGGTCCGGGCCGACCACGCCCAGCGCGCCGTACTGGGCGCCGACCAGCTCGCAGGCCGCCTGCACGATGCGCCGCAGGGTGGTGCGCAGATCCAGGTTGGTGCCGATGCCGACGACCGCGTCGAGCAGCGCCCGCAGCCGCTCCCGGCTGGTCATCACCTCGCCGACCCGGTCCAGCATCTCCTGGAGCAGTTCGTCGAGGCGAACCCGCGACAGCGGGCTCAGCCCGAGCGACGGCGTCACCGGGGTTTCCGGGCGAGGCTGCGGGACGCTGCTGGTCACCGCGCGATCGTAGCGTCGACCGGCGGCGACGATCGACCCGTCAGGCCTGGTCGCCGCGCACCGCCGAGGTGTCGACCACCTGCTCGCTGGCCAGTCGCGGGGTGTGCGGCGGCCCCGCGTGCGCCGGGTCCGCGATCCCCAGGCGCAGCACGAGGTACGGGAAGCCGATGCCGGCGAGCACCTGACGCAGTGTCTGCCGGGTTCCCGGGACCTCGACGACCGCGCTGAGGGGTACCACCGACACGCCGAGCCGGGTCGCGGTCAGCCAGGCGGCGGAGAGGGCTTCACCGGCACGGAGCCAGCTGTCCCGGTCGTCCTCGTCGCCGTGCAGCAGCGCGTACACCGCCATCCGGTCGTGGCCGGGACCGATCGGCAGGCTGCCGGGGCGGCCGAAGTCGCGGCCCGGCACGGTGGTCTGTGGCGGCTCCGCGGGGAGCACGTCGGCGGGCAGGCCGGTGCCGGTCTCGGCGCGGCTCGTCCAGTACGCCATCTCGGCGCGCAGCTCCGGGTCCTCGGCCTCGACCGCGCCGGCGTGCCCGGCCGTGGCGGCCAGCTCCAGCACCTGGTCGCGGTCGAGGATCTGCAGGCGGCTGCCCTCGGCGGTGACCGCCCGGGTGATCTCCCCCATCGCGTCGGTGGGCACCGGCTCGTCGCTGACCGGCCGTCGGTCGGTGTGCCGCACCGACATGCACTGCACGAGGCGCATGGCGTCCGGATCGGCCTCGGTCCGGCTCAGGTCGGTCAGACGGGCCACCAGGCTCTCCTCGCCCGGGTCGGGCAGGCGGCGCACCACCGCGCGCCAGCCCTCGGCGGCCAGCGCCACCCGGGCGTGGTGCAGGGCGGCGCCGCAGCTGACCGCCAGCAGTCGCCCTTCCGGGTCGCCGGCCGCGAGCTGCCGGTCGGCGACCGTGTGCAGTTCCAGCGAGTCGGGGAGTACCCGCCAACGCCAGGGCTGCGTGTTGTGCACCGAGGGGGCGTGGCCGGCGGTGGCAGCGGCCTCCGCCAGCGCGGTGGTCAGCGAACTTTCCTGACTCATCGTCACGACCTTTCCGTCTCGACCATCGTGCCCAACCTTCGACTTGTAAGGAGGGTGCCCTTCCTATACACCAGGCGTTAGAAAGGGGCCCTTCCTTAGCGCGGTGTGTTGCCGTTTCATCGTGCGCTTTGCTGGGCGGTGTGCCGGAGGGTCGGGCGTCAACGCTCCCGGACGACGGCGACCGGGCAGCCGGCGTGCTGGATGACCTGCTGGCTGACCGAGCCGAGCAGCATCCCGGCCAGCCCGCCCCGTCCCCGGCTGCCGACCACCACCAACTGGGCCGACCGGCTCGCCTCGATCAGCGTCGCCGCCGGACTGCCCCCGACGAGGTCGACCGCGACCTCCAGCTCGGGGAACGTCCGCCGCCAGGGTTCGACCGCCTCCTCGACGGCCGCCCGCTCGTCGGGCGTCCCGGCCGCCCCACCCGGGCCGGGCGTCCAGGCGTGCAGCACGCGCAGCGGTACCCGTCGTTGGGTTGCCCGCTCGGCCGCGAAGCCGAGTGCCACCAGCGACGGCTCGGAGGCGTCCACCCCGACCGTCACGGGGTCGGCCGGGCCGTGGGCCGCGCCGTCGCGGACGATGACGACGGGACAGTGGGCGTGCGCGGCGACCGCCACCGCCGTCGAGCCGGCCAGCAGCCCGCCGAACCCGCCGTGGCCCCGGCTGCCGAGCACCAGCATCCCCGCGTCGGTGGAGCGTTCCTGCAACACGAGGGCGGGCGGTCCGTCGTACACCTCGCCGGTGACCGTCAGGCCGGGATGCGCGGTGGCGGCGTCCGCGGCGGCCTTGCGGACCAGCTCGTCCACCTGCCGCCGGGCGGTGTCGTCCGGCCAGATGCCGGGCGCCACGCCCGGACCGACCCAACTGGCCACGGTCAGCCATTCGAAGATGTACGCCAGCCGCACCGGCTGACCGCTGCGCTCGGCCTCGGCCAACGCCCAGTCAAGGGCCACCGACGCGTCGGTCGAGCCGTCGTAGCCGACCAGAATCTCCGCGTCCCGCACGTCGTCCTCCTTCAGGGGTTGGTCGGGTCGGTCTCGCGGACCCACCGCCACTCGGCGACCTGTGGGTCGTCCTCGCCGTACCGGCGGGTGTAGTCGCGGGCCGCCTGTCGGGCGTCGACCATCTGCTGGCGTAGGTGCGCGGCGCGCGCGCCCAGCCCCGGCACCCGGTCGATGACGTCGATGACCAGGTGGAACCGGTCCAGGTCGTTGAGCATCACCATGTCGAACGGGGTGGTGGTGGTGCCCTCCTCCTTGTAGCCGCGTACGTGCAGGTTCTCGTGGTTGGACCGGCGGTAGGTCAGGCGGTGGATGAGCCAGGGGTAGCCGTGGTAGGCGAAGATGACCGGTCGGTCCGGGGTGAAGATGGTGTCGAACTCCTTGTCGGGCAGGCCGTGCGGGTGTTCGGTGTCCGGTTGCAGGCGCATCAGGTCGACGACGTTGACCAGGCGGACCTTCAGCTCCGGCAGGTGCTGGCGCAGCAGGTCGGCGGCGGCCAGCGTCTCCAGGGTGGGCACGTCGCCGCAGCAGGCGAGGACGACGTCCGGCTCGCTGTCGTCGTCGGTGCTGGCCCACTCCCAGATGCCGAGGCCGCGGCGGGTGTGCTGGATCGCCTCGTCGACGGTGAGCCAGCTGGGCGCCGGCTGCTTGCCGGCCACGACCACGTTGATGTAGTGCCGGCTGCGCAGGCAGTGGTCCATGGTGGCGAGCAGGGTGTTGGCGTCCGGCGGCAGGTAGACGCGGACCACCTCGGCCTTCTTGTTGACCACGTGGTCGATGAAGCCCGGGTCCTGGTGGGAGAAGCCGTTGTGGTCCTGCCGCCAGACGTGGCTGGACAGCAGGTAGTTCAGCGAGGCGATCGGCTGTCGCCAGGGGATGGCCCGGGTCACCTTCAGCCATTTGGCGTGCTGGTTGAGCATCGAGTCGACGATGTGGATGAACGCCTCGTAGCTCGTGAACACCCCGTGCCGGCCGGCCAGCAGGTAACCCTCCAGCCAGCCCTGGCACAGGTGCTCGGACAGCACCTCCATGACCCGGCCGTCCGGGGAGAGGTGGTCGTCGCCGGGGACCGTGGCGGCCATCCAGGCGCGGTCGGTCACCTCGAAGGCGGCGCCCAACCGGTTGGACGCGACCTCGTCCGGGCCGAACAGCCGGAACGTCTGCGGGTTGGCGGCGATCACGTCGCGGATCCACGGACCGAGCACCCCGGTCGCGCCGGCCATCGGCTGACCCGGCTCGGGTACGTCCACGCCGTACGCGCCGAAGTCGGGCAGGGCCAGGTCGCGCAGGACCACTCCGCCGTTGGTGACCGGGTTGGCGCTCATCCGCCGGTCACCGCGCGGCGGCAGGGTCCGCAGCTCGTCGACCGGCGCTCCGGTGGCGTCGAACAGCTCCTCCGGTCGGTAGCTGCGTAGCCAGCGCTCCAGCTCGGCCAGGTGCGCCGGGTTGTCACGTACGCCGGACAGCGGCACCTGGTGCGCGCGGTAGGTGCCCTCCACCTCCGTACCGTCGACCTCGTGCGGTCCCGTCCAGCCCTTCGGCGTCCGCAGGATGATCATCGGCCAGCGGGGACGTTCGACGACGCCGCCGGAGCGGGCCCGGCGTTGGATCGTGGCGATCTCGTCCAGCGCCCGGTCCATGGTGGCCGCGAGAGTGCGGTGCACCACGCTCGGGTCGTCGCCGGCCACCACGTACGGCTCGTAACCCGAGCCCCGCATGAGGTCGAGCAGGTCCGCCTCGGGTACCCGGGCCAGCACGGTCGGGTTGGCGATCTTGTAGCCGTTGAGGTGCAGGATGGGCAGCACCGCGCCGTCGCGCGCCGGGTTGAGGAAGACGTTGGAGAGCCAACTGCCGGCCAGTGGGCCGGTCTCCGCCTCACCGTCGCCCACCACGCAGGCGACCACGAGATCCGGGTGGTCGAACGCGGCGCCGTAGGCGTGGCTCAGGGCGTACCCCAGCTCGCCGCCCTCGTGGATCGAACCTGGCACGTCCGCCGCGACGTGGCTGGGGATGCCGCCGGGGAAGGAGAACTGTCGGAACAGCCGGGCCATGCCGGTCTCGTCGCGTGCGACGTCGTGGTAGCGCTCGGACCAGGTGCCCTCCAGCCACGTGTTGGCCACGATGGCCGGGCCGCCGTGCCCGGGGCCGGTGACCAGCATGGCGTTCAGGTCGCGGGCGACGATCACCCGGTTGAGGTGGGCGTAGATCAGGTTGAGCCCGGGGCTGGTGCCCCAGTGCCCGAGCAGCCGGGGCTTGATGTCGTCGGGGGTCAGCGGCTCGCGCAGCAGGGGGTTGCCCAGCAGGTAGATCTGCCCGACGGTGAGGTAGTTCGCGGCCCGCCAGTAGGCGTCCAGCCGGCGCAGCTCGTCGTCGGTGAGTGCGCGCTGCGCGTCGAGAGCGGTGTCCATGATGCTGCCTCTCGCGGGTAGGGGGTGGGTGTTCGCCGTCCAGCCTCGCCGCTGCGGACGTGGTTGGTCAGGGTCGTTGGTCCCGGGTCGGGTGGGCGTCGGGCCCGGTCAGCGGCACCTCGGCGAGGCCGCGTACGACGACGACCGGGGCGGGGGAGTGGTAGAGCAGGGACTGGGCGACCGCGCCGAGCATGGCGCGTCCCGGTTCGTCACCCCGGGCGGCGACCAGCGCCATCTGGGCCGACCGGGACGTGTCGATGAGCACCTGCGCGGGGTCGCCGCGGACGACCCGGCACTCGGTGGGCACTGCGGTGTGCCGGCCGGCGTGCCGGGCCAGCGCCTCGCCGAGCTGCTCGGTGACCGCGTCGGTGTCCTCGTCGCTCTCCACCACCCGCAGGGCCACGAGGCGCGCGCCGCGTCGGGCGGCGCACTCCACGGCCCACCGCAGGGCGAGGTGCGAGCTGGGCGAGCCGTCCACTCCGGCCAGGACCGGTCCCTGCGGCGGCGGTTCGCGGCGGACCACCAGCAGTGGGCAGTTGGCCCGCGCCGCCAACTGCACGGCGGGCGTGTCGGCCGGTACGCACTGACCGCTGCCGGCCATTCCGCTGTCCCCGACGGCCAGCAGGAAGGCCGTCTCGGACCGGCGGATGAGGGTGGGCAGCATGGCGCTCTCGACGATCTCGGCGCGCACGGTCAGGCCTGGTTCGACCTGGTGGGCGAGCTGGGCGGCCCGGGTGATCAGACTCTCGGCGGCGTCGCGGGGCGCGGCCACGGTGTCCGCCGCGAAGGCGGCGTGCCAGTCGAAGGTGTGCACCAGGTGCAGGGGCCGCCCGTGGCCGGCGGCCTCGTGGGCGGCCTGCTCCACGACCGGTAGGTCACCGTCCGAGCCGAGGCCGACCAGCACCTCCGCGTCGGCCGATGCCGCCATCCGATACCACCTCCCGGGCGTCGCGCCCGGCACGACCACGCTGTCCCCGTACCGAGGGTAGTCGGATGACTGCGGCGTGTGGGTGGGATCGACCCATGGGGTACGCGAACCAGGGCTCGCGGTGTCAACGAATGTTGACGAACGCCGTCTGTCAACGTATGTTGACACCCATGAGTCAGGCAACGGAACTCGCGGCGGCAGCCGGCAGCACCGACCCCCGGGTCGGGCTCCGCGCCGTCCGCGCGCTGCGCCGGCTGCTCGAGCGACTCGAGGTGGTCCAGGTGGACAACGCCCGGCGACAGGGCTGGTCCTGGCAGGAGATCGCCGACGCGCTCGAGGTCAGCCGGCAGGCGGTGCACAAGAAGCACGCCGGGCGACCGGCGGTCAACTCATCCTGGGAGGCGTGATGTTCGAACGGTTCACCGATCGGGCGCGAGGCGTGGTGCGGCGGGCGCTCGAGGAGGCCCGGGCCGAGGGCCGGCGGCCGGTCGGCACCGAACACCTGCTGCTCGCCCTGCTCGCCGACGACGACGGCCTGGCCGGCCGGGTGCTGGCCGACGCCGGGGTCCGCGCCGACGACCTGCGCGAGCGGGTCCGGCGGCACACCACGGGCGGGGGCGCCGGCCTCGGCGACGCGGACGCGGCGGCGCTGCGCGAGATCGGCATCGACCTCGCCGCGATCGTGGCCCGCATCGAACAGTCCTTCGGCCCCGACGCGCTGCGCGAGGCGGTGCCGGCCCCGCGTCGCCGCTGGGGGCGTCGCCGCTACCTGGGCGGCCCGTTCTCACCCCGCTCGAAGAAGGCGCTGGAGCTGTCGTTGCGGGAGGCGCTGCGGCTGCGACACAAGCACATCGGCACCGAGCACATCCTGCTCGGGGTGCTGCGTGAGGGCCAGGGACTGGGCGCGCTGGTGCTCACCGAGGCCGGGGTCGACCTCGACGATCTGCGCCGCCGGGTGGAGGCGGCGCTGCGCGCGGCGGCGTGACGGGCACCCGCGCGTTGAAACCTGTCTGTGGCACTTCCGACGCCTGCGGTTCGCCGGGTCGCTGACAGCGGCCCGGTGCTGCACACTGACGCCGTGGATGCTGGACAGGACAGGCGCCCCTCAGGTGGCGACGGCGGGCTGCGCTCCGCCGTGGTGGTCAACCCGGCGAAGGTCACCGATCTCGACGAGCTGCGCCGCACCGTGAACGACGCGCTCGCCGCCGCCGGGTGGCCCGAGCCGCGGTGGTTCGAGACGACCGTCGACGACCCGGGCCGGGGCCAGACCGAACAGGCCGTCAAGGACGGCGTCGACCTGGTCTTCGCCTGCGGCGGCGACGGCACCGTGATGTCCTGCGTCAGCGCGCTTGTCGGCACCGACGTGGCCCTCGCCGTTCTGCCGCAGGGCACCGGCAACCTGCTCGCCGCCAACCTCGGCCTCTCCACCGACCTCCCGGCGGGCCTCCAGGTCGCCGTCGAACGCGGTCGGCGGCTGCTCGACGTCGGCGCGGTGGAGGACCAGTACTTCACCGTGATGGCCGGCATGGGTTTCGACGCCCAGATGCTCGACGCCACGAACGAGACCACCAAGGCCCGCATCGGCTGGCCGGCGTACGTGATGGGTGCCGTGAAGCACCTGCGGGACCGGCCGATGCGGGTGCAGATCCGCATCGACGACCGGCCGGCGGTGCGCCGCCGGGCCCGCTCGGTGCTGATCGCCAACGTCGGCCGGCTCCAGGGCGGCGTGACCCTGCTGACCGAGGCCGAGCCGGACGACGGTTGGCTCGACGTCGCCGTGCTCACCCCGCGTAACCTGCGGCACTGGCTCGCGCTCGGCTGGGCCGTGGTCCGCCGCAGCGGCCAGGTGCCGCAGATGGAGGTCTTCCGCGGCCGGACGGTGGTGGTCAGCAGCAACCGCCCGCAGCCACGGGAGCTGGACGGCGACCTCATCGCCCCCGGACGGCGGCTCCGCGCCGAGATCCGGCCGCAGGCGTTGTGGCTCTGCGTTCCGCAGCCCGAGGACGCTCCCGACCTGTCCGTCGACGCACAGGGCGCCGGGGAGCGGGGCGAGCAGCTGATCGAGGAAGCGCGCCGTGAGTAGCACCCGGATCGTGCCGGAGACCCGGCTGATGGCCGACGAGGAGCTGTCGGCCGACGACGCCTGGCGCACACTGCGCCGCAAGGGCGGCTGGCACCTGCTGCGGGACGCGTTCATCCGGTTCCGCTACGGCGACGGGTTCAGCCACTCCCGCGCGTTCGCGTTGCAGCTCTGCCTGGCCGTGGTGCCGTTCCTCATCGCGCTCACCGGTCTGATCAGCGAGCTGGGCGTCGAGGAGGGCGGCCGGGTCGTCGCCGACACCGTGCTGGCGCTCACCCCCGGCCAGAGCGCCGAGGTGGTCGGCGAACTGCTCGGCGAGGGTGAACGCGTCGAGGACGCGGGGGAGTTGGCGCTCACCCTGGGTCTGCTCACCGGTCTGGTCGCGCTGACCACCACGATGGCCCAGATCGAGCGGGGCGCCAACCGCATCTACGGTGTCGAGCGGGACCGCCCGGCGTTGTGGAAGTACCTGCGGGCGGCCGTCCTGGCGGTCACCGCCGGTCTGCCCGCGCTGGCCGGCTTCCTGATCCTCGTCGGCGGCGGGGCGATGGGCGACTCGGTGCGCGAGCACTACGAGTGGGGCGAGACCGCCAACATCATCTGGAACGTGATCCGGTTTCCGTTGAGCCTCGGCCTGACCGTGCTCGCCGTGGCGGTGCTGTTCCGGCACGCGCCGCGCCGCAACCAGCCCGGCCTGTCGTGGCTGTTCTTCGGCGCCGGCATAGCCACCGCCCTGTGGTGGCTGGCCAGCCTGCTGCTGGCCGCGTACGTCAAGTTCAGCGAGGGCTTCGGGCAGACGTACGGCGCGCTGACCGGCATGATGGCGCTGCTGCTGTGGGCCAACCTGACCGGCATGGCGCTCTTCGGCGGGCTGGCCTTCGCCGCCCAGTTGGAGGCGCTGCGGATCGGCGTGCAGGAGCCGGCGCAGCCCGACCTGTGGGAGCCGGAGGCCGACCGCGCCGAGTTGTTCGACACCGGTGACATGACCGCGCTCTGAGCGCGTCCGGGTGTACGCCGGACGCGGATCGGGTACCTCGCCTCGCCAGGTACGACAAGGGAGGTGCGGGGTGACCGCGGTCAAAGATGTGACTCGGCGTCCGATCGGTCACTTCGCCGAACGGAGCATCGCCGGTCTGGTCGCCGTCATCGGCGCCGGTGCGGCGTTCGGACTGTTGCTGTTGCTCGTCCGCTTCCGGTGGAGCCCGTTGCAGGACGCCGACCACGAGCTAGCCGAGTGGTTCAACTCGCTCGTCGCCCCACACCACGCGCTGGTGACCGTGCTCCAGGCGGTGACCGACCTGGGTGGCCGGCCGATCCTCATCTGGCTGGTCGCGATCCCCGCGATCGGTCTGCTGATCCGGCGGCAGCCCCGGCTGGCCGTCTACCTGATCGTCACCGGGGTCGGCGGGCTGATCCTCGACCCGTCGCTCAAGGCGCTCGTCGGTCGACTCCGCCCGGTGGTGGACGTCCCGGTGGCCAGCGCGCCCGGCAACAGCTTCCCGAGCGGGCACGCGCTCGGCTCCATCGTCGCGTACGGGGCGCTGCTGCTGGTGTTCCTGCCGGCGATGGCGCCCCGCTGGCGCAAGCCCGCGATCGTCGGCGTCGGCGTGCTGGTGGCGCTGATCGGGTTGACCCGGATCGCGCTGGGCGTGCACTTCGTCTCCGACGTGCTGGGCGCCTGGCTGCTCGGTGCCGCCTGGCTGGGCGTCACCGCGTACGCCTTCCGGCTGTGGCGGCGCGAGCGCGGCAAGCCGGTGCCGCCGCTGACCGAGGGCCTGGAGCCGGAGGCGGGGCACGACATCGCCATCGCCCCGGCCGAGGAGCATGTGCTGGCGCATCCCCGCTCGGCGGTGGCCGAACTGCTGGTCGGCTGGGTGCTGGTGTTCGGCGCGCTGTACGGCTTTGGCACGTTCGTCAGCTACCACGCCAAGGGCACCTTCTTCGCGACCCTGGACACCGAGGTCCCCCGCTGGTTCGCCGACCGGCACACCGACGTGCTGACCGACGTGAGCTGGTGGTGGAGCAAGTTCGGGGACACCCACGCCATCCTGCTCATCTCGCTGGTGTTCTGCCCGCTGGTGCTCGCGGTGTGGCGGCGGTGGCGGCCCGTGCTGTTCGTGGTGCTGGCGATGGTCGGTGAGCTGACCCTCTTCCTCGCCTCGGCGCACGTGGTCGGCCGGCCGCGTCCGCCGGTGGAGAACCTGGACGGGCAGATGCCGACCTCCTCGTTCCCGTCCGGGCACATCGCGGCCACGATCTGCGTCTGGCTGGCGATCACGCTGATCGTGTTCCCGCGTACCGACCGCTGGTGGCGGTGGATTTTCGTGGCGCTGGCCGTGATCATGCCGGCCGGGGTCGCGATCTCCCGGATGTACCGGGGGATGCACCACCCGACCGACTTCATGGGCGCGATCCTGCTCTCGGCGCTCTGGATCGGCCTGCTGTACCTCGTGATCCGCCCCAACGCCGACCTGGCCGAGGGCAACCAACCGGCCATCGAGTCGGAGGACGTGGACACCCTCGACGACGAGCTGGCGCGGGCCGGCCGACCCGACTGAGCACCGCGATGCTTCGGGTGATGACCTGGAACATCCGTACCGGCGGCCGGGGTGGCGGCTCCGACCGGCTGGACCGGGTGGTCCAGGTCGTCGACCAGCAGGCGCCGGACGTGCTGGTGTTGCAGGAGCTGCGCGGCTTCGACCGGGCGGGACTGATGGCCACCATCGCGGACCGGGTCGGGATGACGCCCCACCTGGCCCGGTCCTGCTTCGGGCAGCCGGTGGCGGTGCTGGTCCGGCCGCCGTACCGGGCGCTCGCCGCGGGGCCCCTGCGTCGGCCGTTCCACCACGCCGCCGCCCGCGTCGAGGTGTCCACCCCGGCCGGGCCGCTCACCGTGCTCGGCACCCACCTGTACCCGTACTCCGGAGGCCGCCGACGGATGGAGGTCGACTGGCTGGTCGCTGCCCTGCGCCGCGCCCCCGGGCCGCTGACCCTGCTCGCGGGTGATCTCAACTCGCTCGATCCGACGGTTGACCACACCGCCCGTCTGGACGGACTGCCCGCTCTCTACAAGCGACGGCACCTCCGTCGGCGCGGCGGTGCCGTGGACACCCGCGCGGTCGCCCGGCTGCTCGCCGCCGACCTGGTCGACCTGTGGCCGTCCGCCAACGCCGACGCACCGGAGGCCGCGGGTCTGACCGTCCCCACCCGGTTCGGCGGCGCGGAGTTCGCCGGGATGCGCCTGGACTACCTGTTGGGCAGCCGAGCGGTGGCCGAGCGGGTGCGGAGCTGCCGGGTGATCCGCGACGCGACGACGGACACAGCCTCCGACCACTATCCGCTGCTGGCCACCATCGACCTGTGACCGCGCCGGGGGCCCCGGCGGATGGCGTTGCCGGGCTACCGTGCCCACCGTGACCGACCGCCCCACCCTTCGTCCGCCGCCGGCCGCGCCGTCGATCGACCGGCCGGCCGCGCCGACGGTGACGCTCGCGGCCCGAGCTCCGTCGGCGGTGGGCACGACCGAGCCGGACACCGTCGCGCTGCCGCTCGTCGCGGCCGTCGCGCGCGGTGTCGCGCTGGTCTTCGTGCTGCCGGTACGCCTGCTCTGGGAGCTGATCGCGGCTGCCGGCCGGCTGCTGGGCCGGTACCTGCTCACCCCGGTTGGACGGTTCCTGCGCGACTGGCTGGTGGCCCCGTTGGTCTGGGCCCTGGACCGGCTGGTGTGGCGTCCGCTGCTCTGGTGCGCCGACCATCTGCTGTGGCGTCCCCTGCGCTGGGTGACCCGCAATCTCGTCTGGGTGCCCCTGGTGTGGCTGGGGCGCGGTGTCGCGTGGGTGGCCCGCAATCTCGTCTGGGTGCCCCTGGTGTGGCTGGGACGGGGTGTGGCGTGGGTGGCCCGCACGCTTGTCTGGCTGCCGCTGGTGTGGCTGGCGTACGCCTTCGCCGGGGCGGTCCGCACGATCCTCTGGACGCCGCTGGTGTGGTTGGCCCGCCACGGGCTGCGCCCACCTCTGGTGGCCCTGGGCCGGGCGCTGGTCTGGCTGGCCGAGCACCTGGTCGTGCGGCCGCTGCGCTGGCTGGGCGTGGCCCTCGCCCCCGCCGGACGGCTGCTGTGGCGCGGCGTCGCCGTGCTCGCCGGGGCGGTGGGCGCCTTGCTCGTCGCGCTGGCGCGGGCGGTCCGGTGGGTCGTGGTCGGCCTGGCGCGGGGAGTCTGGTGGCTCGTCGTCGGGTTCGGCCGGCTGGTCGTGGCCGCGCTGGTGGGGGCGTGGCGGACCGCCGGCTGGCTGCTGCGGTGGGTCTACCGACTGCTGCTGCGCCCGGTCGGGCTGGGGCTGCGCTGGCTGTGGCGGCACACCGTACGTCCGCTGCTGTCGGGCATCCGCTGGGTCTGGTCGGTGACGGTCGTGCCGGCGGCGCGTGGCCTGCGCGCGGTTTGGCGGGCCACCGTCACGCCGGCGGCCCGGTGGACCCGGCGTGCGGTGCTCGACCCGGCCCGGGTGGCGTCCCGCGAGGTGTTGAGCGCACTGGGTCTGCGCCGCTGACGACGCCTCAGCGCACCAGCTTGAGCAGGACCGTCAGCCGCAGCTCGGTCAACCCGACCCGGCCGGCGGGCGTGTGCCCGGCCGGCCGGATCCGCTCGCGGCCCGTCGGGTGGCTCACAGCTCCCGGAGCCGGGGCAGTAGCTGATCCTGCGCCCAGTCCAGGAACATCGGCTGCGTCTCTCCGCCGACCTGGATGATCGCCACGTGCGTGAATCCGGCGTCGACGAACTTGCGGAACGCGTCGACGTGCGCTTCCACGTCCGGGCCGCAGGAGATGCCCTCGGCGACGTCCTCCTCGCGGACGAACTGGGTGGCGGCGGCGAAGGACTCCGGCCCCGGCAGGTCGGCGTTGACCTTCCAGCCCATGCCGAACCAGCGGAACTGGTCGTGCACGATCTTGCGGCACTCGGCCTCGTCCGGGCCGTAGCAGATCGCCACCTGCCCGTAGCGGGGCTGGCCCGCGCCGCCCGCGTCGTCGTACATCTCGATGATGTGCCGGTCGGGCTCGGTGGAGACGAGGCCGTTGCCGTACTCGGCGGCGAGCGTGGCGGACTGCCGGCCGGAGGCGGCGATCGCCATCGGAACGGGCCGCGCGGGGCGGTCCCAGACGTAGGCGTCGGGTACGTCGAAGTGGTTACCGGAGAAGGTCAACGTCTCGCCGTTGAGCAGCGGACGGATGATCTGCAACGCCTCCTCGAACATCTCGTGGCGCTGCTGCACGTGCGGCCAGCCGCCGACCACGTGCTCGTTGAGGTTCTCCCCGGCGCCCAGGCCGAGGGTGAACCGCCCGTCCGAGAGCGCGCCGATGGTGCTGGCCTTCTGGGCGACCACGGCCGGGTGGTAGCGGCGGATCGGGCAGGTCACGAAGGACATCAGCTCCGCGCGGGAGGTGGCGTGCGCGACCGCGCCGAGCACCGACCAGGCGTACGGGGAGTGGCCCTGCGAGTCCAGCCACGGGTAGTAGTGGTCGGACATCACCAGTTGGTCGAAGCCGGCCGCCTCGGCCCGCACCGCGTGGTCCACCAGTTGCTTCGGTCCGGCCTGCTCGCACATCAGGGTGTAGCCGACGCTCACCATCCCGTTATCTCCTTCTCGCCGACGGTTCGTCCCGGGATACCCAGGTCAGCAACGGTCAACCCTCCCGTCCGGTTCGGCCGGGCGATGCTTGACGGATGTCGTGGACCCGCCTACGGTCCTCTTAACCGGTTAAGACCCTCGGTGTGGCGCACATCCTGTGGTGGGGATGACCGCCCCGTGACGGCCCGCGTCCGCGCGGGCCGTCACGGCCGTCCGCCCCTTCGAGCGTTCTACTGAACCGGTTGCGAGGGCTGATCCATCGCCCTAGGCTGATGCGCGCCGCCGGGAGTCGGACGGCGGCTGTCGGGCTGCAGCCGCCTTCCCCTGTCGTACCCCACCCTCGCCGGGCATCGGGGGTCCTCCCTGAGGAAGGCCATGAAGACTCGACTCTCCGCCGTCGGCGCCGCCCTGCTCGCGCTGCTGCTCGCCGTGCTGGCGTTCGGTCAACCGGCGCACGCCGCGGCCGGCTTCTCCGTCGCGGGCGGCAAGCTGTACGACGCCAACGGCGCCGAATTCGTCATGCGCGGCGTCAACCACGCGCACACCTGGTACCCGCAGCAGACCAACTCGTTCGCCGACGTCAAGGCGCTCGGCGCGAACACCGTGCGGGTGGTGCTCGCCAGCGGCGACCGCTGGACCCGGAACACCAACGCCGACGTCGCCAACGTCATCTCGCTGTGCAGGACCAACCGGCTGATCTGCGTGCTGGAGGTCCACGACACGACCGGGTACGGCGAGCAGAGCGGCGCGATCACCCTGGACCGTGCCGTCGACTACTGGCTCAGCCTGAAGGACGTGCTGGTCGGCCAGGAGCGGTACGTTCTCGTCAACATCGGCAACGAGCCGTACGGCAACCAGAACTACGCCTCGTGGGCCGCCGACAGCGCCAACGCGATCAAGCGGCTGCGGGCCGGGGGCCTGACCCACACCATCATGGTGGACGCCCCGAACTGGGGTCAGGACTGGTCGTTCACGATGCGCGACAACGCCCCGTCGGTCTTCGCCGCCGACCCGGCCCGCAACACGCTCTTCTCCATCCACATGTACGGCGTCTTCGACACCGCTGCCGAGATCACCGACTATCTGGGCCGGTTCCGTACGGCGGGGCTGCCCATCGTGGTCGGTGAGTTCGGCTTCAACCACTCCGACGGCGACCCGGACGAGGACACCATCCTCGCGTACAGCCAGGCCAACGGGATCGGCTGGCTCGGCTGGTCGTGGAGCGGCAACGGGGGTGGCGTCGAGTATCTCGACATGGCCACCGCGTTCAACCCGGCCAGCCTGACCACCTGGGGGCAGCGGGTCTTCAACGGCGTCAACGGCATCCGGCAGACCTCCCGCGAGGCCACCGTCTTCGGCGGCCCCCCGCCACCCACCACGCCCCCGCCGACCACGCCCCCGCCGACCACGCCCCCGCCGACCACGCCGCCGCCCGCCGGTGGCTGCTCGGCGACGTACACCATCACCAACCAGTGGCAGGGTGGCTTCCAGGGTGAGGTGCGGGTGACTGCCGGCGCGTCCGCGATCACCGGCTGGACCACCCGGTGGACCTACGCCAACGGCCAGAGCGTCACGCAGGCCTGGAACGCAACGGTGACCAGCAGCGGTTCCACGGTGACCGCGCGGAACGCGGACTACAACGGCCGACTGGCCGCCGGTGCCAGCGCTACCTTCGGCTTTCTCGGCGGCTGGAGCGGCGCCAACCCCACACCACAGGTGAGCTGCACCGCCAGCTGAGCGACCGGCGGCGACCGACGCCAGGTGGCCGGGCCCGCACCGGGCCCGGCCATCGCGTCGTTCGGGTGACCGAGAGCGGTCAGTGCTGCTCGCCGGTGAGGTTCACGATGACCACGCCCGCGATGATCAGCGCGATGCCCACGAGCTTGACCGGCCCGACCGACTCGCCCAGGAACACCGCGCCGATCGCCACGATGGCCGCGGTGCCGAGGCCCGACCAGAGGGCGTACGCGACACCGACCGGTATCTCCTTGACGGCCTGGGCGAGCAGGAGGAACGCCAGCGCGTACCCGGCGAGGCAGCCCAGTGTCGGCCAGACCCGGGTGAACCCGGCGGTGCTCTTGATCAGGCTGGTCGCCACCACCTCGGCGAGGATCGCGATTCCCAGCAGCACGTACGCCATACGGCCCCTCAGTCCTCGGTTCCCGGTCGAGCCATCGAGTGTTCCACCCCGGCATCGGCCAGGCGGGCGGCGCGCATAGTGAGGTAGCGCTGTTCGGGGAGGCTGCTCGTGCGGGCGGCGGCATCCCGGTAGTCCGCGATGGCCCGTTCCCGGTCGCCGGCCATCTCGTGCAGGTGCGCGCGGGCGGCGGGCAGCCGGTGGTGTCCGGCCAGCCGGGGATCGTCGGTCAGCGCGTCGAGAGCGCGGAGGCCGGCAGCGGGCCCGTGCACCATGGCGGTCGCGACGGCCCGGTTGAGCGCCACCACCGGGGTGCCGGCCAACCGATCCAGCACGTCGTACAGCGCCAGGATCTGGGGCCAGTCGGTCGCGTCGGTGCCGGGAGCCTCGTCGTGCAGGGCGGCGATGGCGGCCTGCACCTGGTAGGGGCCGACCGGGCCGCGCGGCAGCGCCGCCGTGACCAGTGCGACGCCTTCGGCGATGGCCGCCGCGTCCCAGCGGCTGCGATCCTGCTCGGCCAGTGGGATCAGCTCTCCGGAGGGCCCGGTTCGTGCCGGGCTGCGCGCCTCGGTGAGCAGCAGCAACGCGAGCAGCCCGGCGGTCTCACTGTCGTCGGGCAGGCGTACCTGCAGCGCCCGGGTCAGCCGGATCGCCTCGGCCGCGAGGTCGACCCGGCGCAGGTCCGGGCCGGCGGTACTGGTGTGCCCCTCGGTGAAGATCAGGTAGAGCACCTGTCGGACGGCGGCCAGCCGATCGGCCCGCTCCGCCTCCTCGGGCATCCGGAACGGCAGCCCGGACGCGCGGATCCGCTGCTTTGCCCGGCTGATCCGCTGCGCCATGGTCGCCTCGGGCACCAGGAACGCGCGGGCTATCTCGGCGGTGCTCAGACCGCCGACCGCGCGCAGGGTCAACGCGACGGCCGACGCCGCGGCGAGGGCCGGGTGGCAGCAGAGGAAGAGCAGGACCAGGGTGTCGTCCCGCTCGGCGGTCAGCTCCTCGTCCGGGGCCGGCGCGTACCGCCGGTCGTCCGGGTCCTGACGGGTGACCAGGTCCTCACGGCGACGCCGGGCCTGCTCGCCGCGGATCAGCTCGATCATCCGGCGGTAGCCGACCTGGATCAGCCAGCCCCGGGGGTTCGTCGGCAGCCCGTCGGCCGGCCACTGGCTGGCGGCGGCGAGCAGCGCCTCCTGGACGGCGTCCTCGGCGGTGGCGAAGTCACCGAACCGGCGGGTGAGCACGCCGAGGACCTGCGGCGCCAGTTCGCGCAGCAGGTCCTCGATGCGAAGGTCGGTGGTCAGCGCTCACAGCTCCTGCGACGGAGCGGACATCACCGGGTGCACCTCGATCGGCATGTTCAGCGGCCGACCGCCGGGGCCGGGCGCGGTGGAGATGTGCGCGGCCAGCCCCACCGCCCGCTGCGGGCTGTCGACGTCGACGATCCAGAAGCCCGCGAGGAACTCCTTCGTCTCGGCGAACGGCCCCTCGGTCACGACCGGCGCGCCGCCCTCGCCGGCACGTACGATCCGCGCCTGCTGCGGGCCGCCGAGGCCCTGCGCGTCGACCCACTCGCCATCGGCAGCCAGCTTCTCGTTGACCTCACCCATGAACGCGACGTGCGCCCGGACCTCGTCCTGCGTCCAGGTGTCGATGCCGGGGAAGTCGGTCCCGGTGGCGCTGAACTGCATCAACAGCATGTACTTCATCGTCTCGCTCCTCACGCCCGCGCACCGTGGTCGGTGCTCTCACCCTGAGGTAGAAGCCGACGACACCGTTCTCGACACCCCGGACAAAGAAATTTCTAGCCGACCTCGTCGACCTCGAACAGCAGGCTCTGTTCGGGGTGCAGCGCGGGTAGCTGCACGCCCACCCGGGCCAGCGCCGCTCCGCTGAGCGTGACGCCGGACGCCAGCCAGGGCGGCCCGGACAGGTCGATCGTCGCCGGAGGTGGCACGTCCGGGACCGGGCGCACCCGGTAACGCCGCGCCGGGTCGAGACCGGGCAGCCGTACCGCGCCCGGGGTCTGCGCCACCGAGGTGGCGAGCCGGGCCACCGCGTACACCGCTCGGGTCTTGTCCTTCTCGACCACGCCGTGCGCCCAGACGGCCGGGTCCGGGTGGTCGACCCGGACCACCCGCCCGGAGTGCAGCAGCGGGCGCAGCCGCTTGTGCAGTGCCACCCAGTCGGTCAGCTCGGCCTGTTCGGCGGCGCTGATCGAGGCGATGTCCCACTCGATGCCGTGGTGACCGAACAGCGCCGTGGCCGCCCGGAAACCCAGGTCGTGTACGCGGTGGGTGGTGTGCGAACGCTGCGGCCCGATGTGCGTGCCGACGAGCTCCGGTGGCAGCAGCAGCCCGGTCCAGCGCTGGATGCCGAGCCGTTCCAGGGCGTCGTTGCAGTCGCTGGCCCAGACCCGGTCGGTGCGGGCCAGGATGGCCAGGTCCACCCGGGCGCCCCCGGAGGAGCAGCTTTCGATCTCCACGCCGGGGTGGCGTCGGCGCAGCTCGTCGAGGAGGCGGTAGACCGCGAGGGTCTGCCCGTGCACCCCGGGCCGGCCGTGGTGCCCCGCCTCGGTGAGGTCCCGGTTGTGGTCCCACTTGAGGTAGCTGATCCCGGGATGCTCGGTGAGCAGCGCGTCGAGGCGTTCCAGCACGTAGTCGTACGCCTCGGGGCGGCCCAGGTCGAGCACCTGCTGCCGGCGCCAGGCGGGCGGCAGTCGTCCCGGCAGGGTTAGCAGCCAGTCGGCGTGCGCGCGGAACAGGTCCGAGTCGGGGTTGACCATCTCCGGCTCCACCCACAGGCCGAACTGAAGGCCGTGGCCGGTCACGTGGTCGATGAGCGGTTGCAGGCCGTCGGGCCAGATGTCCTCGTCGACGTACCAGTCGCCCAGCCCGGCCGTGTCGTCGCGCCGGCCGCGGAACCAGCCGTCGTCGAGCACGAACCGTTCCACGCCGATCTGCGCGGCGCGGTCGGCGAGGGCCCGCAGCCGGTCCAGGTCGTGGTCGAAGTAGACCGCCTCCCAGACGTTGAGGGTGACCGGGCGCGGGGATCGCGGGTGTCCGGGCCGCGCCCGCACGTGCGAGTGGAGTACGTCGCTGAGTCCGTCCAGCCCCTCGTCGGACCAGACGGCGTAGAGCAGTGGAGTCTCGTACGCCTCGCCGGGGGCGAGTCGGATCTCGCCGGGGGCCAGCAGTTCCCCGCCTCCGAGGGTGGAGTCGCCGGTGGGCCGGCGTTCGGCGACGGTGAGGTGGTCGCCGCTCCACGCGGTGTGCACCGCCCAGATCTCGCCGTGGCCGAAGTCGAACCCGGCGGTGCCGGCCACCAGCAGCAGGGTGGCGTCGTGTCCGGTGCGACCGTGCCGCCCCTCGCGGACCCACGCGCCGTGCTGCCACGGGTGCCGCTGCGGGGAGCGTTCGCGGCACCAGCGGCCGGTCAGGTCGAGCAGTTCGGTGGCGACCGCCGGCACCGGGAGCACCGGGGTCAGCTCCCGCACCTCGTACGTGCCGTCGCCGTCGTTGCGGAGCCGGTGCCGGATGGTCAGCAGGCCGTACGGGTCGAGCGTGATCTCGATGGTCAGGGACAGCCCGGCGGCCGCGTCGGACGCCCGTACGGTGACCCGGGCCGGGGCGTCGGCCGGATCGTCGACGGCGAGACCGTCGAGCCGGAACGCGGTGGACCAGTCCCGCCCGTCGCGGTGCCCGGCCAACCCCGGTCGGCCGCTCCACCCGGCGCTCGCCTCCGGCAGCAGCGACAGCACGGGTGGCTCGTCGAAGCTGCTCGGCACCACCGGTGGCACGGTCGCGTCCACGAGGTGGCGCAGGCCGTCGTCGTCCAGGTCGCCGACGTCGCCACCCCAGTGCGCCACGCGGGGCAGCCCCGGGCCGCGCGCGTCGAGCACCAGGCTGGTCCGCCCGCGGCGCAGGTGCAGGATCGTCATCCTTTGGAGGCTCCCAAGGTCAGGCCCCGGACGAAGTGCCGCTGGAGCATAAAGAAGATCACGAGGGTGGGGATCGCGACGAGCACGCTGCCCGCCGAGACCAGGTTGTTGTCGGTGAAGAACTGGCCGCGCAGGTTGTTGAGTGAGCTGGTCACCGGGAACTTGTCACCGGTACGCATGAGGACGGTGGCCCAGAAGAACTCGTTGTAGATCCAGGTCACCTCCAGGGTGGCCAGTGCGGCCAGGGCCGGCCGGCACAGCGGCATGGTGATCTGCCAGTACTGCCGCCAGACACTCGCGCCGTCGACCATCGCCGCCTCGTACAGGTCGTGGGGGAGCGCCTTCATGTAGTTGCTGAGCACGAAGACGCAGAACCCGCACTGGAAGGCGACGTTGATCAGGATCAGGCCCCAGTAGCTGTCGTAGAGCAGCTCGGAGTCGCTCATGAACTCCGGCAACGGCACCTCGGTGAACAGTCGGAACAGCGGGATGAGCAGCGCCTGTTGGGGTAGCAGGTTGGCGGCGGTGAACACCCCGAGCAGGAGGAGGTTGATCTTCCAGCTGAACCGGGCGATGACGAACGCCACGCAGGAGGCGAGGAGGAGCGTCAGCAGCACCGCCGGCACCGTGATGTAGACCGAGTTGAGGAAGTGCTTGCCGAACTCCGCCTGATCCCAGGCCGTGACGTAGTTGTCGATGGTCCAGCCGCCGAACGAGACGTAACCGTGGGCGGCGGTGTACTGGTACGAGCGGAACGACGTGAGGACCGCCCAGGCGATCGGGAAGAGCCAGATCAGCGCCACGGCGATGAGGAAGCCGTGCAGCAGCATCCGCAGCGGGGTCAGCCGGCGTCGGCGGATCGGGGTGTCGACGCTCATTTCCGGTTCTCCCTCATCACGGTCGCCAGGTAGATGGTGATGAAGACCAGCGAGACGACCAGCATGATCGTCGCCAGCGCCGAGCCGAAGCCGATCCGGCTCGCCTCACCCACCACGTTCTGGGTGACCAGCGCGGAGATCAACTCCAGGCCGTTGCGGCCCTTGTTGACGACCCAGACCAGGTCGAACGCCCGCAGCGACTCGATCACGGTCACCACCAGCACGATGATGTTGATCGGTCGCATGACCGGGAAGACGACCCGGAAGAACGTCCGGACCTCGGACGCGCCGTCGACCGCGGCGGCCTCGCGCAGCGACGGGTCGACGCCCTTCAGCCCGGCCAGGTAGAGCAGCATGATGTAGCCGACGTGTCGCCAACCGGAGGCGACCATGACCGCCCAGATGTTGACGTTCGAGTCGCCGTACCAGTCGGTGCCGGTGCCGAGGACCGCGTTGATCAGACCCTGGTCACGGGAGTAGAGCAGCTGCCAGACGAAGCCGATCAGCGCCAGCGAGAGCACCACCGGCAGGTACAGCGCCGTCTGGTAGAAGCGGCTGCCGCCCAGCTCCTTGTCGAGCAGCACCGCCAGGAACATGCCGAACGGCGTGGCGACCACGAACAGCACGGCCAGCCACAGCAGGTTGTGCTGGACCGCTGGCACGAACGGCGGGTAGATGTTCACCACGTCGCTGTAGTTGCGCCCGCCGACGAACTCGATCTCGTTGAGTGGACCGATGCCGTCCCAGTCGGTGCCGGACAGCACCACGGTCGCCAGGGCCGGCAGCCAGACGAGCGCGGTGACGAGCAGCAGTGGGACGAGCACCATCAGCGTGATGACCACGCGGTCGGTGGGGGACAGGAGCCGTAGCCGCCGGCGACGACCACCCGTGGAGGTGGTCGCCGGCGGCGGCGGCACGGCGCGATCCGCTTGGATCAGGGGTAGGTCGGACACGATGTCCTTCCCCTTCCGCCGTCAGTCAGTGAAGATCGACTTCTTCTGGTTCTCGATGGACGACGTCAGCCCGTCGATGTCCTTCGGGTTCTTGATGAACTGCTGGATCGCCGGGATCATCACCGTGGAGGCGAAGTCCGGCCGGGTGTCCCGGTCGAGGAACTGGGCGATCTCGGTGGCCGACCCGACCAGCTCCGCGGCCTTCTTCTGCAGCGCCGTGTAGCCGCCGACGTCCGCGCCGCTGTTGGCGACGAGGACGGCCGGGTCGTTCTTGAGGTTGATGTCCGCAGCGGCCTTGCCACCGAAGTACTCGAGCAGCTTGCGGGCGTTGTCCTCGTTCTTGGGCTTGCGGGCCATCATGTAGCCGTCGATCGGGGCGTCCAGCGCCTTCGCGCCGATGGCCGGGTCGATCTCCGGGAAGGTGAAGAAGTCGAGGTCGTCCTGCTCGTCGTTGCTGAACTGCTGACCGACGAAGAGGCCCAGCAGGTACATGCCGCTCTTCTTCTGCTGCAACGACTGCGCGGCCTCCTGCCAGGTGCGGCCGAGGCTGTCCGGCTGGTGCAGGGGGAGCAGACCGGCCCAGGTGTCGAAGACCTTCTTGACCTTGTCGGAGGTCCAGGCCTCCTTGCCGGCCATCAGGTCGACGTGGAACTGGTAGCCGTTGATGCGCAGGTTGAGGATGTCGAAGGTGCCCATCGCCGGCCAGCCGTCCTTGTCGGCGAAGGCGATCGGGGTGAGGCCGTCCTTCTTCATCTGCGCGCCGAGCGCGGTGAACTGGTCCAGCGTGGTGGGCACCTGGTAGCCGTGCTGCTGCCAGACCGACTTGCGGTAGAAGACCGCCCACGGGTAGTACGTCCCCGGCACGAAGTACTGCTTGCCGTCGTCCCCGGTGGACGCCTTCTTGAACGCGTCGGAGTAGCCGGAGATCTTGCCCCACACGTCGCTGATGTCGCTGGCCAGGCCCTTGGCGGCGAAGAAGCGCATCCGGTAGCCGGCGAACCAGGTGAAGACGTCGTCCGGCTTGCCCTGCAGGTAGTTGTTGATGTTCTCCTGGAACGTGTTGTGGTCGACCGTGTTGGTCGCGACCTGGACGCCGGACGAGGTCTTGAACCCGTCGGTGATCTTGGCGAGGACGTCCTTGGGCTTCGGGTCGGACTGGTTGGAGCCGAGTGAGACGTCCTTACTGGACCCGCCGGAGCCGGAGTCGTCGCCGCAGCCGGCGAGCAGACCGGTGCTGAGCAGCGCGCCCGTGCCGGCCGCACCGGCCAGCAGTGACCGTCGGTTGATGCCGGCCACGGAGGGCGGTACGAGCCGGGCCAGGTATTCGGCTTGCGATCGGGGACGGGACATCGGTGCCTCCTGCGGATGAAGAGGTGCTACGTCCAACGGGTCGGGTGTGGTGAGGAGCGGTGCAGCCTGGCAAAGACGCATCGTGATCCACCGAGAATCCACATTGGTGAACACGATCGGCCAGTTGGGGCCTCAAGCTACCTCTCCATAGGCCGCTGTCAAGAGGTACTTTCGCCTCTGATAACCCAGTCGTGATCCGGCTGTTACGAGGTAAACGTTGGAAAAGAAGTCGATGTTGGAACCTGTTGACTTCAGTGGATGGCGGGTGCACCCTCACCTGTCATGCGGCGATGGCAGGGCGAGGGCATCTACTTCGGCGGCGACTACAACCCCGAGCAGTGGCCCGAGCAGACCTGGTCGGAGGACGTCGAGCTGATGCGACGGGCCGGGGTCAACCTGGTCTCCGTCGGCATCTTCTCCTGGGCACGCCTGGAACCCCACCCCGGACGGTTCGAGTTCGGCTGGCTGGACCGGGTGCTCGACCTGCTGCACGACGGCGGCATCCAGGTCGACCTGGCCACCGCCACCGCCAGTCCACCGCCCTGGCTGTCCCGCGCGCACCCGGAGACGCTGCCCCGACGGGCCGACGGCGCGATCCTCTGGCCGGGCGGACGGCAGGCGTACTGCCCCAGCTCCCCGGTGTTCCGCGAGCGCTCCCTGGAGCTGGTGCGCGCGGTCGCCGGCCGGTACGCCGAGCACCCCGCCGTCGTCATGTGGCACGTCTCCAACGAGCTGGGCTGCCACAACGTGCATTGCTACTGCGACGTCAGCGCCGAGGCGTTCCGGGGGTGGCTGCGCGAGCGCTACGGCGACCTGGACCGGCTCAACGACGCGTGGGGCACCGCGTTCTGGAGCCAGCGCTACGGCGACTGGGCCGAGATCAATCCGCCGCGCACCGCGCCGACGTTCGCCAATCCGACGCAGCAGCTCGACTTCCTGCGCTTCTCCTCCGACGAGCAGCGCGCCCAACTCCGCGCCGAACGCGAGACGCTCAGGACGCTGGTCCGCCAACCGGTCACCACCAATTTCATGATCGGCATGGCCAAGCACATGGACTACCACTCCTGGGCCGGCGACGTGGACCTCGTCTCCAACGACCACTACCTGAACGCCGCCGACCCCCGGGCCCACCTCGGGTTGGCGCTCGCCGCCGACCACACCCGGGGCGTCGCCGGTGGCGAGCCCTGGCTGCTGATGGAGCACTCCACCAGCGCGGTCAACTGGCAGCCGCGCAACGTCGCGAAGCTCCCCGGCCAGCTTCGCCGCAACAGCCTGGCCCACGTCGCCCGGGGCGCCGACGGGGTGCTGTTCTTCCAGTGGCGTGCGTCCCGGGCCGGCGCCGAGAAGTTCCACTCCGCGCTGGTGCCGCACGCCGGCCCGGACACCAAGGTGTTCCGCGAGGTCTGCCAGCTCGGCGCGGACCTCAAGGCCCTCGCCGAGGTACGCGGCAGCCGGGTCGACGCCGAGGTGGCGATCCTGTTCGACTTCGAAGCGTGGTGGGCGGTCGAGTTGGACTCCCACCCGAGCGTCGACGTCACGTACGCCGACCGCCTCAACGCGTTGTACGGCGCGCTCTGGCGGGCCGGCGTGACCGCCGACATCGTCCACCCGTCGAGCGACCTCAGCGGTTACCGACTGGTCCTGGCGCCCACCCTCTACCTCGTCCGGGACGCCGACGTCGAGGCGCTGCGCCGATTCGCCGAGGCCGGCGGCACGGTTGCGGTCACCTACTTCAGCGGCATCGTCGACGAGAACGACCACATCCGTCTCGGCGGTTACCCCGGCGCGTTCCGCGACCTGCTCGGCGTCCACACCGAGGAGTTCTTCCCCCTGCGCGAGGACGAGCGCGTCGAACTCGACGACGGCGGCGCTGTCGACGTGTGGACCGAGTGGCTGCACGCCGACGACGCCGAGGTGCTGGCGTCGTACACCGATGGGCCCCTGCCGGGCGTGCCGGCGCTCACGCGGCGGCCGGTCGGCGCGGGCGTCGCGTGGTACGTCGGCGCCCGGCTCGACGAGCCGGCCACCGACCGGCTGGTCGCCCGGCTGCTCGACGAGGCCGGCGTCCGTCCGGCGGCGCAGGCGCCGACCGGCGTGGAGGTGGTACGACGCCGCGACGGCGAGCGGACCTGGCTGTTCGCGATCAACCACACGTCGTCGGACGTACGGATCTCGGCGACCGGTGTCGAGCTGTTGACCGGCACGCGGTGTGCGGGTGAGCTGACCGTGCCGGCCGGCGAGGTGGCCGTGGTCCGTGAGGACCGGTCGTAGTGTGGTCGACGGCCGCGGTGCGAAGGAGGTTCCCCAGATGCTGGCCCAGCAGCGGCAGAGCGCCATCCTCGACCTGATCCGCCAGCGCGGTGGGGTGCGGGTGAGCCACCTGGTCAGCCGGTTCGGCGTGTCCGACATGACGATCCGGCGCGACCTGGAGGTGCTGGCCGAGCGCGGTCTGGTGGACAAGGTCCACGGTGGTGCGACGCTCGCCGGGCCCGGCTCGGCCGACGAGCCCGGCTTCGCCGCGAAGTCCATCCGCCAGCAGGCGGAGAAGCGGGCCATCGCCGAGCGGGCGGCCACGATGGTGGAGCCGGGGATGGCCATCGCGCTGTCCGCCGGTACGACCACCGCCGCGCTGGCCACCCTGCTGTCCGACGTGCGCGGGCTGACCGTGGTGACCAACTCGATCCCGGTGGCCGACGCGCTCTACCAGAACCCGCGCGCCGACCAGACCGTCGTCCTGACCGGCGGCATCCGTACCCCGTCCGACGCGCTGACCGGCCCGGTCGCCGAGGCGGCGATCAGCGCGCTCAACGTCGACCTGCTCTTCCTGGGGGTGCACGGCCTCAGCCCGCGCACCGGCTTCACCACCCCGAACCTGCTGGAGGCCGGCGTCAACCGGTGCCTCATCGGGGCCGCCCGCCGGCTGGTGGTGCTCGCCGACCACACCAAGTGGGAGACGATCGGCATCGCCACCATCGCCCCGCTGGAGGCAGCCGACGTCCTGATCACCGATCCTGGCCTGCCCGCGGAGGCGCGCACCACCATCGGCGAGCAGGTCGGCGAACTCGTCGTCGTGGAGCCCGGCTAGCGCGAGTGTGTTCACCAGGTTGGCGCGGGGCCGTGCGGTGGGGTGGGCGTCCAGTCCTGATCGTCAACTGTCGGGCCAACGGGCGGAGGAGCCGGCACCATGCTCGGCAGTCAGACGGTGAATCCCGGCGAATATCTGCTCTCGGACAGCGTCTGGCGAGAGGGTGACACCCGCCGGTACGTCGAGGGTGGTTGCGATGCCGTCTTCCTCGCCTTCGACAGTGATACCGGTCGGACGCTCGACCTGAGTTTCCTGCGCGACCTGCCCAATCTGCGCCGGGTCGCGATCGAGGGTCCGTTACGTGATGACACGCTGGTATTCGAACTGGAGGATCTTCTCGGTCTGTCGTTGCTGACGCGGTCCAAGAAGGCGGCCCGGCTTGATCTGACGCCGAAGCTGGACACGCTCGTGCTGTCGGAGCGGCCGGGCCTGGAGACGATCGGCGCGCTGTCGGCCCTGCAACACCTGACGATCGACCGGTACGCCGGCTCGGACCTGACCCTGCTCGGGGCCAAGTCCGAGCTGGTGTACCTGAGGATCGAAGGGCGCAAGGCTGCCCTGTCCCTGCACGGTGTCGAAGAAGCGCACCAGCTACGGCAGCTCGAAGTGGTCGATGCCGCCGTGGATTCCCTGGAGCCGTTGGCCCGCCTGGTCGAACTGCAGGAGGTTGTGGTCCGACCCAACGCGAGGTCGGCGCCGGTCGAGCCGCTGCGGCTCGATCCGGTGGCTGGTCTTCCGAACCTGCACACCCTGCGTCTCGGCGCGATCGCGTCGGCGTCGCCCCTCGCCGCCGCGTCCGGTCTGCGGCGGCTCGTGGTCGGTACGGTGCTCGACGGTGACCTGCGTCCCCTGATCGATCTGCCCGACCACGTGGTGGTCACGGTCCTGGACAACGCCGCCCAGGACCGTGAGGTGCAGCGGTCCCGAGCCCGACCGACACCCTAGGGATCGTCGGTAGGTAGGCAGGACCCGTGGTGATCGGCCCGCCGCGCACAGCGGCGGCGATCCGGCAGGATCCGGTCACAGAAGACCCAGTGTCGTACGTCTTGAGCGTCCTCGGCCGACACCGTGGTCCCGGCGACGTCGACCTGCGGAATCGAGGCCAGCGACCGAGCGAGCCTCCGGGCCAACTCCAGCGCCTCGGCCAGTTCGGCGACCGCCACCGGCAGGTGGATCACGTGGCCGGGCGGCGGTTCGGCCGCCTCGGTGAACGCCAGCACGGCGTCCCGAGGGAGCGGTACGAAGATCCGGTCCGGTGGGATCACCACTGCCGCCCCTCGGGCCAGGCGCCCTGCCGGGCCCGCAGCGCCCGCTTGACCCGCGCGTTCTCCTCGCTGAGCAGCGCCAGATCGTGGTGCAGCGCGGTCAGGTCGAGCGCGACGCGGTGCAGGAACCGACGTACCTCCCGAGGGTCGAGCCCTCGCCGGCCGAAGCCCACGGTGGCGAACTGATGGTCGCGCACGTGCCGCGGATGCAGCCGGCCACCGTCGTAGAGCGAGCCTCTGGTCATCGGTCACCTCTGCTGTCGTCGGTCCATGGACGCGTCGGGGTCGCGGGAGCGTCCTTCTTCGTGGTAGGTATTCGTGCAAGTCGGTTCGGAGCCGGGATCACGTCATCCCGACGCTCTAGTTGAGACCCGACGAGAGCCGGTATGCGACTGCCACTCGCGAGGCCGTCTCTCGTCACCTTCTCGGCTGTTGGCACAGCCGCGGTTGCCGTGTTTGCACCGGGCTTCCCCGGGGGCCGGCGATCACCCTCACCCGCAGGTCACGTTTCCAGTGGCCTCGGTCTTGGTGCAACGACACCAACGAAATTCGTCATGAGGGACGTCAAGAGAGGGGACCCATGCCCGCCAGGCGTGAATCGTTCGTCCAGACATTGCGTGCCCAGTGGCTCGGCCAGCAGATGCGACAGTTGCGGGAGCAACGCGGCATCACTCTGAAGCAGGCGGCCGAGTTCCTGGAACGAGACTTCTCGTCCATCGCCCGCTGGGAACGCGCCGAGTGGCCGTTTCGACGGGGAGTCGTCGAAACGCTTCTCGATCTCTACGGCGAGCACGACGGGCGCGAGCGCAACCGCTTCCTCCAACTAGCCGAGGATGCCTGGCGGACCGACCGTTGGGACGACGACTACGACGAGTTGGTCGACGCCTCATTCATCGACTTTCCCTGGTTGGAGAGCAGAGCGGAGCGCATCTGCTCGTGGGACGCCTTTCTCATGCCGGGGCTCATGCAGACGGCGGCCTACGCGGAAGCGGTGATCCGTAACGCCGAGGGGGAGCAGGCATCGGATTTCTCAGTGCGCAAGTGGCTGCAATTGAGAGTCGACCGTCAGCGTGTGCTCAGGCGCGATCCCGCCCTCCAGGTGGCGGCCGTCATCGACGAAAGCGTTCTTCGCCGACCGGTCGGTAGCCCTGCCGTGATGCGCGGCCAACTACAACACCTCGTCGAGCTGATGCGGCGGCAGAACATCGACGTCCGCGTGCTGCCATCACGGGTCGGCCTACACGCCGGGCTCGACGGCTCATTCGTCCTCTTCGGAATGCCCAAGCCCTATCCCGAGGTGGCCTACGCCGAGACTCTGGGTGGGCGCCGATTCATGGAATCTCCGAAGTCGAGACGCTACGCGCTTGCGTACCATCGCCTTCAGGATGTCGCGCTCGATCAGCGCGAGGCGGCCGAGCTGATCGCGAAGATCACGGAGGAACTGCCATGAACGAAGCCCTACCGGCCGTGGCCTGGCACATCAGCACGCGGAGCAACAGTAACGGCGGGAGCTGCGTCGAGGCGGGGCCTGTTCTCGATGGCTCCGGGCGGGTGGCGGTGCGCGACAGCAAGGACCGCACGGCGGCGACCCTCGTCTACCCCGTCAGCGGCTGGACCGCCTTCGTCAACGGGGTCAAGGACGGCACTTTCCCGCGCACCGGTCGGTGATCGACCCCGACATCGCCGATGTCGGGGTGTCCCGGTCGGGTTGATACCCCCACATCGCCGATGTCGGGGTGTCCCGGTCGGAAGTCGGTGGCGGCATCCGGTGGCCGGCGGGCACCATCGTGGCCGTGGAAGCGCGCGAGGTGGCGGACCTGTTCGACCAGGCGGTGCAGAGGCTGCGGCGCACCGTCGAGGACGGCGAATCCGACGACGGGTCGGACCTGCTCCGGCAGTTGGTCGTCGATCATGGACTTGTGGTGCCCGATTCGGTGACGAACCGGCGTTTGGTCCCCCACCACAACTCCATGATCGACGATGCGGGGCGGGCGGGGCCAGGGTGGAGCGGCTCAGGTGGGGCTGCCGTGCGGGTGGCCGTTGGCCGGCTCGCCGATCCGGATCGCGTGGTGCGCGCGGCGGCGTGCGACCTGCTCGGCTTCGCGAGCGCCGTGCACGGGGATGATCTGCGCGCGGACGCCGCGACGGCCCTGATCACGCTGGCCGCCACCGAGGCCGATCCCGAGGTGCACTGGTCGATCGCGCGCGCGTTGGGTGCGACCTGCGACCCCCGCGCGCTGCCGACCCTGGTCAGCCTCGCGCACAGTCCCGACAGCGACGTACGGTTCCAGGTCGCCGCCGCGGTGCCGATGGTGCTCGACGACCCGCCGGCCGAGGCCGGCGAGGCGGTGTTGATCGACCTCTGCGCCGACCCCGACGCGAGGGTGCGGGAGTGGGCCACCTTCGGGCTCGGCTGGCTGAGCACCGCGGACGGTAACGCCGTGCGGCAGGCACTGTGGGACCGCACGCGCGACGTCGACCCGGAGGTACGCGCGGAAGGCGCCCGCGGACTGGCCCGGCGGCGGGACGCACGGGCACTTCCACTGGTACGCGAGCTGCTCGCCCAGGACGAGGTCCACAACTTCACCATCAAGGCCGCCGCGTACCTCGGCGAACCGTCATTGTTGCCACTGCTGGACGGCTTCGATCCGGACGCCGACCACGTCGCCGAGGCCCTGCGTGAGTGCGATCCGCAGCGACGCGACCGGCGCAACGACCTGGCCTGGCGGCTACTGCTCGCCGTGCACTCGCGTCGGCCCGACTGGGCGGTCACCATGGCGGGCGAGCGGTGCGACCTCGACCTTCAGCTCGACATCGCCGATGGTGCCGACCGCTCGGCGTACTGGTGTGTCGACGGGTTGCTCCGGCGGGCCGGCGACGATCCCGAGCGCGCGGCCGAGCTGGCGATCGCGGACCTGACCCCGGCCCGAGCCGCGGCGGAGCGCTGATCAACTCCACATCGCCGATAACGGGGTGTCCGGGTCGGGTCGATAGCCCGACTTCGGCGATGTCGGGGTCGATCACGCGCAAGCGGTCGATGCGCTCACAGCCACCTCACAGGGGGTCTGGATAGGGTGCGCGGTGAGTCAACGTCCGACTCCATGGTGGAGCGGTCGGCTGTCGCACAGGAGTTCCGATGGTCTTCAAGAAGATGTTGAGCGCGTTCGGTGTGGGTGGTCCCAGCGTGGACACTGTGCTGGCCAACCCCAACACCCGGCCCGGCCTGACCCTCGACGGGGAGGTCAGAATCGTCGGTGGTGACAACCCGGCGGCCATCGAGCAGGTGGTGATCGGCCTGGTCACCCGGGTCGAGGTCGAGGGCCACGACACGGAGTACGCCGGCACCATGGAGTTCCACCGGATGGCCGTCAGCGGGGCGTTCCAGCTCGCGCCCAAGCAGGAGCTGTCGATCCCGTTCCAGCTCCCGGTGCCGTGGGAGACCCCGATCACCGACGTGTACGGCCAGCGCCTGCACGGCATGACGATGGGCCTGCGGACCGAGTTGTCGGTGGCCCGCGCGGTCGACAAGACCGACCTGGATCACGTTGCGGTGCACCCGTTGCCGGTGCACGAGCGGATCCTGGAGGCGTTCCAGCGGCTGGGTTTCCGGTTCAAGACCGCTGACCTGGAGCGCGGCCACATCCGGGGCGTGCAGCAGACGCTGCCGTTCTACCAGGAGATCGAGTTCTTCGCCTCGCCGCAGTACGCGGGCACGATCAACGAGGTCGAGCTGACCTTCGTGACCAGTCAGCGTGGTGTCGAGGTGATCCTGGAGTGCGACAAGCGCGGCGGCTTCCTCAGCGCCGGGCACGACGCGTTCGGCCGCTACCAGGTGTCCCACGCCGACGTCGACCGGGTCGACTGGGCGCAGGTCGTCGACGGCTGGCTGCGCGAGACCACGTCCCGCTACGGGAGCCTGCGCTCCCAGTACGGCCACGGCTACGGTCCGGGTCACGGCCATGGTCACGGCCGGGGCGGCATGGGTGTGGGCGGCGTGGTCGCCGGCGCGGCGCTCGGCGTCGCCGGCGGCATGATCGCCGGTGAGATGATCGAGGACGCCTTCGAGGGCGACTTCGGCGACTTCGGCGGCGACGAGTAACGCGTTCCGCGGACGACGGTGGCCTCCGGGAGAACTCTCCCGGAGGCCACCGTTTCTCGTACGACGGGTCAGCGCCCGCGCATGCTCCGCTCCCGGCCGGACCGGCGCTCGGAGCCGGCCTTCGACAGGCCCCGGCTGACCAGGTAACCACCGGTCAGGATGCTCAGGAACAGCCACGTCTGGCTCGGGTTGTTGATGTTCAACCCGTTGGCGGTGCTGCCCTTCCAGAACGCGGCGATCACGAGGAGCGCGACGGCGGCGGCGTAGACCCAGAATTCCGTCGTCAGGAACGCCTGCTTGGTCTCCGTACCCGGCGACGGCATCGGGTCTCGGTGCCCGTCACGCATTGCCGGCATCTGCTGCGTGTCCCGCATCATGGCGGGGTTCTGCGGGTCGTTCATGGGCCGGTTCATCGGCCTGGTGGAAGCAGCCTGCGTGCTCATCTGGTCCTCCTCAGGATGCGATGAGTCGTACCTGCCTACCCTCGCCCCGCTACCGCGTTTCGGCCACGGCACGGTTCGCTTGCACGGCGGGGACGCCCACCGACTACCCGAGGCCGCCGACCAGGTAACACTCCCTGGCCCGGAAAAGAATCGACGACGCGCTGCCGCGCCCGCATCACGCCCGGTCGCGAGAAGTGTCCGTTTCCAAGGCGTACGAGTGCTGCGGGTTTCGTCCACGGGAGGTCGGGCACGCAGTCGGTTCCACAGCTTCTGTGAGGTGATGGACGTGCGTGAGGACGACATGCGGCAGGAGGCCGCCCGCCAGGCCGAGAACCGGATCGCCGGCGGCGTGTACGGCGAGGGCGCCCTCGATGAGGTGACGGTGCCCCCCACCGACGTGGAGTCCCAACTCCAACGTGACGACCCGCTCGACCCGGCGCAGGAACGGGTCGACCCGCGGGTGCTGCACGACGGCGGCCCGGTCGGCGGGCAGGGCGCGGTGACGACCACCGGTGGCACCGCCGGGCCGGCGAGCGTGCGCCGGGTGGCCCGCCAGCCGGAGCGACACCCCGGCAAGGTGGCGCCGACGACCACCGGCGACGCCACCACCGGCGGCCTGAGCACGCCGACCGGCGGCAGCACCAGCGACCAGTCCACCTCGGCGACCGGTCCGGGCAAGTCCATCCGGGACCGCTCGACCGACCGGCGGTGATCCCACCCGTGCCCCCGCCGACCAGCCGGTCAGCGGGGGCACGTCGGGTGTCGGGTCAGCCGCAGGGGCGCAGGACGCCCAGACGCTGGGTGGCCCGGGTGAGCGCCACATACAGGTCACTGCGCCCGCGCGGCGACTCGGCCACCATCCGGTCCGGGTCGACGACCAGCACCGAGTCGAACTCCAACCCCTTCGCCTGGGCGACGGTCAGCACGACCACCCGGCTCTCCAGCTCCGGGTTTTCGCCCACCGTGGCCTCAGGCAGCGCGGCGGTCAGCGCCGCGCCGAGCGCGTCGACCCGGCTGGCCGGCACGATGACGCCGACCCGGCCCTCGGCCAGCCAGGCGGCCTCGCGGGTCACCGCCGACACCAACTCGGCGGGTAGCTGCCCGTCGGGCACCGCCCGGTCCCACGGGGGTACGCCGCTCTCCCGCACCGAGCGGGGTGGCCGCAGCGCCGGGTCGATCTCGGTGAGCACCTCGGCGGCGACCGCCATGATCTCGGCCGGCGTGCGGTAGCTGACCGTCAGTTCGGTCAGTCGCCACCGCTGCGCCACGTACGGGGCGAGGGCGTCGGCCCAGGAGGGCGTTCCGGCGAGCGCGCCGGTCTGCGCCACGTCCCCGACGATCGTCATGGACCGGCTCGGGCAGCGGCGCATCAGCAGCCGCCACGCCATCGGCGACAACTCCTGTGCCTCGTCCACGATGATGTGGCCGAACGCCCACGTGCGGTCGGCGGCGGCGCGCTGCGCGGTGGTCAGCCGGTCGGCCTCCTCCTGCCGTTCCAGCAGCCGATCCGCGTCGATGAGGTCGGTGACGCCGAGGATCTCACCGCCCTCGGCCTCGTCCTCCACGTCGATCGACCGGGAGCCCCGGGCGATCTCCAGCACACCCTCGGCGTACTCCCGCTCCATCAGGCGGATGCGCTCGCGCCGGGCGGCGGCGGCCCGCTCGTCCTCGCCGAGCAGCTCGGCCGCCTCGTCCAGCAGCGGCACGTCGGCGGGCGTCCAGCCGCCCGGGTCGCGGCGCAGCAGCGCCCGCTCGTCGTCGGTGAGCATCGGCGCGGCGGCGGCGATCCGGTCCGGGTCCGCGTACAGGTCCGCGAGCAGTCGCTGCGGGGTGAGCACCGGCCACAACCGGTCGAGTACGGCCTGGATCTCCGTCTCCTCGCGCAGCTCCCGACGGATCTCGGCGCGGTCGGCCTCGTCGAGCAGGTTGTCGCCGCCCAGCGGGTCGGCGCCGATCCGCTCGGCCACCTGGTCGGCGAGCGCGTGCACGATCTCCACGTCGAACAGCGCCCGGGCCAGGTTGTGCGGACGGTCGGTGCGGCGTACCCGATCCCGCGCGACGCGCACGGTCTCCGGATCGAGGGTCAGCACCTCGCGCTCCACCTCGATCTCCAGCGGCTCGTCCGGCACCCACTGCCGGTCCCGCACGGCGAGGGCCAGCACCTCGGCGAGTACGGCGCGGCCCTTGAGCGCTGCGGCCTGGGCCGGCTCGGCGCGCTGGGCGCTCACTCCGGGGAACAGGTCGCCCTGGGTACGCAGCAGCACGCCCGTCTCGGCCAGCGTGGGAAGCACCTGGGAGATGTAGCGCAGGAACGTCGCGTTCGGCCCGACCAGCAGCACGCCACGGCTGGACAGCTCGCGTCGGTGTGTGTAGAGCAGGTACGCCGCCCGGTGCAGCGCAACGGCGGTCTTGCCGGTGCCGGGGCCGCCCTGGACCACCAGCACGCCGGGCAGGTCGGCGCGGATGATCCGGTCCTGCTCGGCCTGGATGGTCTCCACGATGTCGCGCATCCGGCCCGTCCGACCGGCGTTGAGCGCGGCCAGCAGGGACGCCTCGCCGGTCAGCTCCTCGTGCCCGCCGGGGGAGGCGCTGTCGATGTCGAGGACCTCGTCGTTGAGCCCGGTCACCTTGCGCTGGCGGGTACGCAGGTGTCGGCGACGGCGTACGCCCTGGGGGTTGGCGGCGGTGGCGAGGTAGAACGGCCGCGCGGCCGGGGCCCGCCAGTCCATCAACAGCGGGTCGTAGTCGCCACTGGTGTCGAAGATCCCGATCCGGCCGATGTAGCGGCGGGAGTCGTCGTCGCCGTCGAGCCGCCCGAAGCAGAGGCCATTCTCCACGGCGGAGAACTGCTCGACCTGGTCGGCGTACATGGCCACGGAGCTGTCGCGCTGGGAGCGGTCCTGCAGGGTGCCGCCGGTGTTGCGCAGCTCGGCGGTGAGCCGGTGGGCGGCCTGCTCACGCAACCCGTCCAGACGGTCGTAGAGCATCGAGACGTACTCCTGCTCGCGGCCGATCTCGTCGTCGAGCGGCAATTCACCGGTACCGCCGGAGTGCCTTGACAAGCCGTCTCCCTAAACGTTAGAATCCAATGCTAGAACGGCATTTAATGCCGTTCTTTTTTGTGCCCTCGAATTGTCGAAGATAGCGCGGCGGGCCCGCTGTCACCAAGCCGACGGGGCCGATGCGGGTCACACAGGTACGCCGGGCCGACCGTGTGGTCGACCCGGCGTAGGGAGTGTGCGGAGATCAGCCGCGCGCCACCTGGTAGAGCCGCTGGGGCGTGACCGCTCCGGCGAGCACCCGCCCGTCGTCGGTGAGCAGCACGCTGAACAGCTTGCCGGTGAGCAGCCGCCCGCTGCCCCAGTCGCCGCTGACCGCCGGCAGGCCACCGAGCAGCTTCGACAGGTCGGCGTCCGGCGCGGCGTCGGCCGGCTTCTGGCCTGCGGCGGCGTTGGCCGGCTTCTGGCCCGCGGCGGCGTCGAGGCGGGCGACCAGGACGGTGGTCCAGCCGTCGCCGACCGTGCGCACCTGGGGGTCCTTACCCGGCGCGACGTGTGCCGGCCGGCCGGCGGTCGGCCGCTCGGCGGTCTCCTCGGTGACGCTCACCCCGGGAGGCGGGTTGAAGGCGAACTGGTCGGCGTCGGGGCGGCGGTAGTCGACCTGGGTGAACGCCATCTCGAAGGCCGGCTGGTCGCTGCCGGAGGCGAGCACCTCGAAGCGCAGCGGCACGTGCTGCTTCGCGTCGATGGCGATCCGGAGCTGGTGCACCAGCGAGTCACGGTCACGCGGCGCGAGCACCAGCTCGTAGGCGTCCCGCCCGGCGACGGTGGCCGAGCGGCCGACGCTGACCTCGGTGCTCGGATCGATCGCGCTCAACGCCAGGTCGGCGGCCTCCCGGGGAGTGGCCGGCAGGCTCGGCGTCGCCTCGGGCTTCGCGGCGCCCTTCGAGTCGCCCACGGCGCGGTGGCGGGCGGTGTTGCCGCGGCTCTCCCAGGTCCACACGTCCCGACCGTTGCGGATGATGTCCCGCTGGCCGAGCGTGTCCACCAGCGCGACGCGCTGCCGATCCGGGCCGGAGTACCACACCCGCAGGGTGTGTGTGCCGCTGAGCAGGGCAGTCAGGTCGTTGCCGGGCACCAGTCCGACGAGCGGCGGCAGGCCGAGGTCGGCGCGTTGCACGACCGTGCCGGACAACCCCTCCAGGGAGGAGGTCTGGAGGTCCACCAGGAGCTGGGCGGCGGTACGCGGCGGCAGGCTCGGCTCGGCCTCGGCGGCGAACGTGCCGACGGCGGCGCCGCCACCGATGACGGCGACGCCGGCGGCCACCGGGACCAGCCACCGCAGGACGGGACGACTTCTCAGGATCGACATGGTGCACACCTCCTGCCCGACATCCTGCCCGGTCGGCGCTGTGAACGCGCTGAGGACGCCGAACCGCGAGTTGTGACCCGGGTGGCACCCTTGAGGTGTGCGGTTGTTGGTGGTGGAGGACGAGGCCCGGCTGGCGGCTGCCCTGCAACGCGGCCTGCAGGCCGAGGGGTTCGCGGTCGACGTGGCGGCGACCGGCCCCGAAGGCCTGGACGCGGCACGCCACGGTGGGTACGACGCGATGATCCTCGACGTCATGCTGCCCGGCCTCTCCGGCTACGAGGTGGTGCGCCGGCTGCGCGCCGAGCAGCACTGGTTGCCGGTGCTGATGCTGTCCGCCAAGGACGGCGAGTACGACCAGGCCGACGGCCTGGACTGCGGCGCCGACGACTACCTGACCAAGCCCTTCTCGTACGTGGTGCTGCTGGCCCGCCTGCGGGCGCTGCTGCGCCGGGGAGCGCCGGAGCGCCCCGCCGTGCTGGCGGTCGGCGACCTGCGGCTCGATCCGGCCCGTCGGCGGGTGACCCGGGCCGACGCCGAGGTGACGTTGACGGCGCGCGAGTACGCCCTGCTGGACTATCTGATGCGCCGCCCCGGCCAGGTCATTTCCAAGATCGAGCTACTGGACCACGTGTGGGACGCCAGCCTGGAGACGGCGCCCAACGTGGTCGAGGTGTACGTCGGCTACCTGCGTCGCAAGCTCGGCCGGGATCGGCTGGAGACCATCCGGGGCGCCGGCTACCGGCTGGCGACGTGAACTCCGCCGGCCCGCCGCGCGGCTGGTCGCCCCGTCGGGGCCTGCACGGCCTGGGGCTGCGGGGCCGCCTCCTGGCGCTCGGCGTGTTCGGCCTCACCATCGGTCTCGCCCTCGGCGGGGTGGTGCTGCTCGGCGCGCTCCGTTTCGTGCTCCAACGCAACGTGGACACCGAGGCGTTCCGGACCGCCGACGCGGTCGCCCTGCTCGCCGCCGAGAACGCGCTGCCCGACCCGCTGCCGGTGGCTGGCGGGCAGGTCCGGGTCCAGGTGATCGACGCGCAGGGGCGGGTCCGGGCGGCCTCGATCGACGCGGACCGGCTGGTCCCGATGGCCCGCCCGGAGTGGTTGGACACCGGCCACCGTCAACGCCTGGACGTTCCCGCCGAGCGGGTCGGGCTTCGCGGACCGGTCCGGGTGGTCGCCGTACCCGCCGGCACGTCGGCCGATCCGCTCACCGTGCTGGTCGCCCGCTCGATGGCCGATGTGCGGCAGAGCACGCACGTGGTGCGGACCATCCTGCTGGTGGCGTTCCCGCTGCTGGTGGTGGTTCTGGCCGGGGTGGCGTGGCGGGTGGTCGGCGCGACGTTGCGTCCGGTGGAGGCGCTGCGACGGGGCGCCGAGGAGATCACCGGTCGGGCCGGCGCCGGTCGCCTTCCGGTGCCCGCCTCCGCCGACGAGATCCACCGGCTGGCGGTGACCCTGAACGGGATGCTGGGCCGGTTGGAGTCGGCCCGAGCCCGGCAGCGGGCGTTCGTCTCCGATGCCGCGCACGAGCTGCGGAGCCCGCTGGCCAACATCCGGACCGAGTTGGAGGTGGCCCAGCGGCTCGCCGACCGGACGGACTGGACGGCGGTGACCGCCAACCTGCTCGCCGACACCGAGCGGTTGAGCCGGCTGGTCGACGACCTGCTGCTGCTGGCCCGCCTGGACGAGATGCCGGCGTCGCGGGGCACCGGCCCGGTCGATCTGGCGGCGCTGGTGGGCGAGGTCGCCGCCCGGTATCCGTCGCCGCCGGTGCGGGTGGAGCCGTCGCCGGGCCCGCTGTGGACGGCCGGGAACGAGGCCGAGCTACGGCGGGTGCTGGCCAACCTCGTCGACAACGCGGTCCGGCACGCGCGGAGCAGCGTCGTCCTCGCGGTCGAGCCGCACGAGACCGCGTACCACCTGGTGACGGTGACCGACGACGGCCCGGGGATCGCGGCGGCCGACCGCGGCCGCGTCTTCGACCGGTTCACGAGGTTGGACGACGGCCGGGGCCGCGACCACGGCGGCGCCGGCCTCGGCCTCGCCATCGTGTGGGAGCTGGTCCGCCGCGCGGGCGGCACCATCACCCTGGCCGACGCCGACGGCCCGCACGGCCTACGGGTACGCCTGCTGCTCCCGGCGACGCCGGCACCGACCGTTGCCCGACCCTGAGTACGGCGGACGTCAGCGGCGGCGGGTGCAGACCTGGTTGGCGCTCGCCACGGTGTCGGTGGACCAGACGACCGCGACGGTGAAGCAGTAGTCGTTGGCGCGGTTCAGCGCGTACACGATGTAGCTGTCGGTGCCGGCGGGCAGCGTGGCGATCGCGGTCTTCTCCTGCCCGGCCCGGCCGGCGGAGACGATGACCGGTCCCTCACCGCCGGCCGGGTACGTCCAGCGCAGGGCGATGTTGTCCCGGTTGTCGCGCAGCGACACCGTGCCGGGCGGGGTGCCCGGCACGGCGGCCGGCGCGGTCGTGCCGGTGGTCGGGGCGCCGGTGGTCGGGGGCGCGGCCGTGCCGCTCGGGCCGGCGCTCGGTGCCGGCCCGGACTTCGGGTCGTCGCCGACGCGGGCCACGCCGGCGATCACCGCCGCCGTGCCCAGCAGCACCACGACCACGCCGGCCACCAGCACCGGCACCAGTTTGTTGCGTGCCGCTGCCGGCGCCCGGTGCACGGGCACCGGCAGCAGCCGCGACGGCGTGTACGGCGTCAGCGACGCCGACGGTCGGTCCGGTTCGGCCGACGCGCCGGGTCGGTACAGCCGGTACACGCCGGACGACTCTTCGGTGCCGCCCGTGAACCCGGCCACCGACGGGGGCACCGGCGCGGCGGTGGGCTGCGGGACGGGATCGTCCGCCGGGTCCGGCGGCCAGCGGAAGTTCGGTTCGTCGGTTGGCGGCCAGCGGACCTCCGACGATCCCTCCGGCTCGTCGGCCGGCGGCCAGCGGAAGTCGGGGGAGCCGTCCGGCTCGTCGGCCGGTACCCGTGGGTTCGGTACCGGGCCGCCGCTGGAGACTCCGGAACCAGCCAGGCCCTCGTCGGTACGGCCGGCGGGAGCAGCGGCCTGCGGGGCCGGCGGGTAGTAGGCGGCATCGAGCGGCGGATCGGGCTGCGGCGGCGGCGTGCGCGCGGCCGGCACCACCGGTGCGTCCCGGACGGCGGACGTGTCGTCGGCGCAGACGTGGTCGGGGTTGGCGGCTGCCCGGGCCAGGGCCGCCACCTGCAGGGCCAGCGGATCGTCGGTGCTCAGATGCTGCCGGCACAGCTCGCGGGCCAGCGCGAGGTTGTCGTGCGCCTCGGCGAACTGCCCACAGTCGCGCTGCATCGAGCCGAGCCGGGCCAACATCTTGATGCCGCTGGGGTGGCCGTCGCCGTACACCTCGCGGTGCAGCTCCCAGGCGTCCTGGAGACGGTCGCGGGCGACCGTGCACTGGCCCCGGGCGTACTCGACGGTGGCCAGGTCGGCGTGTGCGGCCAGCACCCGCAGTGACTCGGGACCGTCCTGCGCGGTCAGCTCGATGATCACGTCCTGGTACAGCCGGGCGGCCCGGGAGTGACTGCCCACCCGGTGCAGCACGGCGGCCAGGGTCGCGGCGGCGGCCACCGTGCGGGGGTCGGAGCGGCCGTGCAACCGGGTCGTGGCCGCGTACGCGAAGGCGGCCCAGCCACGGGCGGAGTGGGGCTCGCCGAGGGCGACGAGCACCCGCGCCTGCAGGCTGGCCGCCTCGGCCAGCTCCGGCGTGGCGTTGGCCGGGCGGGGGTCGGCGTCGGTGAGCGCGTCGGAGAGCAGCCGTTGGGCACCGGCGATGTCGCCAGCGGACACGAGGTGGTGCGCCTGGTCAGTCAACTCGTCGAAGCCGGAGGACACGCCCCATCGTGCTCATCCGACGACGGTAAGTACAAGACCCGCGCCGGTGTCGATCGGTCAGGATCTGCTCAGGTGCTCGGCCAACGTCTCGCTGATTCGGCGTAACTGGTCGACCTGGGCGGGGCTCAGCGCGTCGAAGAGGTGCCGGCGTACGCCGTCGACGTGGCCGGGCGCAGCGGCGGCGAGGGTGGCGAAACCGTCGTCGGTGAGCACCGCGATCTGCCCGCGCCGGTCGGTGGGGCAGTCCTCGCGGCGCACCCAGCCGGCCTCCTCCAGGCGGGCCACCGCGTGCGAGAGGCGGCTGCGCGACGACCCGGCCGCCTCGGCCAGCTCGCTCATCCGCAGTTGCCGACCGGGCGCCTCGGAGAGCCGGACCAGGATCTCGTAGTAGGCGTGCGGCATTCCGGCATCGCGTTGCAGCTCACGGTCGAGCGTGTCCATCAACGCTCGGGAGGAGGCGAGGAACGCCCGCCAGGTGCGCTGCTCGTCGGGGTTAAGCCAGCGGGTCATGACGGCCATCATACTCCCGATGGTTGAACGCTCAACCAAACGGCGCTAGAGTGGGGTCATGGGTATCCACCGGCTCAACCACGCGGTTCTCTACGTCAGTGACCTCGCCCGCAGCGTCGCCTTCTACCGCGACGTGCTGGGCTTCACCCCGGTCGCGATGACCCCGGACGGTTTCCGGGGTGCGACGTTCCTCCAGGCTCCCGACTCCACCAACGACCACGACCTCGGCCTGTTCGAGATCGGCGCGGGCGCCGGGCGCTCGACCGCCGGCCGGGCCACCGTCGGGCTCTACCACCTGGCGTGGGAGGTCGACACCCTCGACGAACTGGCCGCCACCGCCGAGCGGCTCGCCGCCGCCGGGGCGCTGGCCGGCACGTCCGACCACGGCACCACCAAGAGCCTCTACGGGCAGGACCCGGACGGGCTGGAGTTCGAGGTGGTCTGGCTGGTCCCGGCCGACCTGCTCGACGACGCCACGTTGGCCGCCCGCAAGCGGATCGGCCGGCTCGACCTGGCCGCCGAGCGGCAGCGCTACGGCGGGCAGACGCGCGGCGGCGTGGGGATCTCCGTCCCGGCCTGAACGGCCATGGGGTAGAACGGACCGGTGCCAACCAACCGGACCGCCGACGTCCTCCGCGAACTCCTGGTCCGCCACCTGGCGACGTGGTTGCCCGTCGCCCTGCACCGCTCCCGCCGCGTGACCGTCGCGCTGGCCTGGGCCGGCGCCGACGGCGGTGGCGCGGAGGCGGCGCTACGGGCGGTCGTCGGTCACGCCACGCAGGTACGCGGCCGGCAGGTGACCATTTTGGCGCTGGCCGACGAGGCCAGCGACCTGCCGGCCCGGCTCGGACCGGTCGAGGCGGAGTTGCCTCCCGAGGTGACCGTGCACCTGCTGCCCGGCGGCCCCGCCCGGCTTCCGGTGGCGCTGAAGGCGGCCGCTGCGGCCGGGGCGCCGCTGTTCTGCTTCGTCGACCTGTCCGGCCCGGCGCACGCCGAGGTGTTGCGCGCCTGCGCCAACGGCCGCAACGGCGAAGTGCTGCTGCACGCCACCACCAGCGCCCGCCCGGCCCTCGGCCTCGCCGGCTTTCCGCTGGTCGCCGAGGTGGCACCGGTGGTGGAGGCGGACGGGGGAGTGGGCGACGCTTCCGCCGACGGGGACGACGAGGCGGCCGGCGTGATTGCGTTCGGGAGCCGGTCGGACCGGAGCCTGGAGGCGGTCCGCGACGCGCTCTGGACGGTCGGCGCGGGCCTCGGGGTGCGCTACCGCGATCCGGCCGACCCGACGGGCACACCCGTCGACGTGACCGAAGACCCGGACCGGGAACCGTTGGCCCGGGAGTTGCTGGCCGAACTGCGCCGCAACGGACCGCGCCCGGTCACCGAGCTGCGCCGGCACACCCTCACCGCGACGGTCTACCGCGCCACCGACGCCAACCAGGCCCTCACCGCCCTCCTCGCCGAGGGCAAGGTAGCCCGAGACCGCGAGTCCGGTCGCCTGGCCGGCGACGAACTCATCACTCCAACCCCCTGAGACCCCCGCGATCTTGCACTTGCTGCGGCGGCACAAGGGACGTTCCCGCGCAGAACGTCGACCGAAAGTGCAAGATCGACGAGATGGAGGGCGGGGGGTCGGGGCGGAGACGCCGAGCGGGGCGCCGGTGAATCACCGGCGCCCCGCTCGACTCCCGGGTCGTTACGACCGGGCCTTGTCCTGCTTCCAGGACAGTGGTCCCGGCAGGTCGACGCGGTGTGCCCGGGCCTTCGAGTTCCAGGACCAACGCCCGATCTTGATGCTCCACGAGGAGAAACCGTTCTCGGTGAAGTTCAGGATCAGCGGACCGATCTTCTTGCGCTTGCGAAACATGAGGCCCATCGGAGCACTCCCCTCGTCAACCGTTCCCTGCCGTGTTGGGATCGAATATTCCCGGACGGGCGAATTCCGAAACCCCCTCGTCGTCCCGGGTGGACCGTGCGCCGCCACGACACGGGAATTCCTATCCACCAGATGGGTGTTGCGCTGCGGTAAACGCTGCTAAAGGCGCTCCGTAACATCGTCAGCGATGCAAGTCTCATCTTGTGGAAGACCGTTGACCGGGCGTTCGCGCCGTCGGCAGCATGGGTTTCATGTTGTCGCGGACTGAGCTTCCCCTCATCGCCCACGCCGCGCCGGCCCCGGTGCCGACGTGACCACCATGGAGCGTCCGACGACGGACGCGACCGACCTGCGACCGGTGGACCGGGACCTGTTCCGCGCGCTGCTGCGCCGGCAGGCCACCAGCGTCACCGTGGTCACCGCCGTGGCCCGGTCCACCGACCCGGCCTGCCTGGGCGGGATCGGCCAACCGATCCGGGCCGGGTTCACCGCCACCTCGTTCACCTCGGTCTCACTGGAACCGCCGCTCGTCTCGTTCTGCCTCGGCACCGAGTCGTCGAGCTGGCCGGTGCTGGCCCGTGCCGAACACGTCGCGGTCCACCTGCTCGCCGCCGGGCAGCGGGAGGCGGCCGCCGTCTTCGCCACCAGCGGCATCGACCGGTTCGCCGCCTATCCGGACTGGACGGCCGGGCCGTTCGGGGTGCCACTGCTGACCGGGGTGCTGGCCCGACTGTTCTGCCGGGTGGTGCACCGCGTCCCGGTCGGCGACCACACCCTGGTCATCGCCGAACCGCTCGCCCTGGGCGACGGCGACGACGGTCCGCCGCTGGTGCACCACCGGGGCGGCTACACCACGCCGGCCGGCGGGTGAGCAGGCCCGTCACGGCCGACCCGCTCGTGTTGGATCGGGCTGCCCAGGACCTCTTGTTCCGGGCAGCCCGCACCGCCAACAGGTTCACCGACGAGCCGGTCACCGACGTCCAGGTGGCCGCGATCCACGATCTGATCCGGTACGGGCCGACCGCGTACAACGGCCAGCCGCTGCGGGTGCTGCTGCTGCGCTCGCCGCAGGCCCGAGCCCGGCTGCTGCCGTACGTGTCGTCGAGCAACCGGGCGAAGACGTCCAGCGCGCCGCTGGCGGCGGTGCTCGCCGCCGACGTCGACTTCCACGAGCGGCTGCCCGAGCTGTACCCGCACCGACCGCAGGCCCGGGAGTGGCTGGGTGATCGGACGGCCCGCGCGGAGCAGGCTCGCTTCAGCGCCACCCTCCAGATCGGCTACCTGCTGCTGGGGATACGCGCGGCGGGGCTCGCCGCCGGCCCGATGGCCGGGTTCGACGCGGCCGGGGTGACCCGGGAGTTCTTTCCCGACGGCCGGCACGAGGCGCTGCTGCTGGTGAACGTCGGCCACCCCGGTCCGGACGCCTGGGGCGACCGGCTGCCCCGACTCGACACCGACGAGGTGGTGCGCGCCCTGTGAGGCGTCAGCGTGGCTCCCACGCGTCGGGCAGCGCGGTGAGCTTGCGGACGTGCGCGGGCAGTCGACCACTGACGATCTCGGCGAGGCTCACCTCGTCGACCACCCGCCGCACCGCGGCGCGCACCGCCACCCACAGGCCGGGCAGGTTCTCCGCCGAGCCCTCGTAACGGGTCTCCTCCGGGCGCAGGCCGCGTACGCCCGCCAGCGGGCCCTCCACCGCGCGCAACACCGCGCCGACGGTCACCTCGCGAGGCGGACGGGCCAGGGTGTAACCGCCCTCCGCGCCGCGTTGGGCGCGGACGATCCCGGCCCGGCGCAGATCCGCCAGGACCGCCTCCAGGAACTTGCGCGGCATGTCCTGCTCCGCCGCGATGGCCTGGGTGGACAGCAGCGAGGGGTACGCGGTCGCGAGGCTCAGCGCCGCACGTACCGCGTAGTCGCCGCGCGCGGAGATCTGCACCCCGTCATCATGCCCGCCCGCTCGGGATACCCGGGCCACCGGGCCGGCCCGAGTTACCGGGTGCGCCGGAGCGGAACCGTCCGCTGTTGGCGCCGGTCGGCTCGACCGGTGGTCGGGGTCGGACGACCCGGCCGCCGGCCGGCTGGTCGCGGGCGGCCCGGAACGCCCCAGGGCTGACCCCGATCTCCCGGGTGAAGAACCGGCCGAAGTTGGTCGGCTCGGAGAAGCCGAGCCCCCGGCCGATCTGCGCGATCGGTTCGTCGCTCGCCGCGAGCAGCCGGGCGGCCTGCAACGCCACCCGCTCGTCGATGACCTGCTTGGCGCTGCGGCCGGTGACGGCCAGGCAGGCCCGGGTCAGGGTACGCACCGAGCAGCCGAGCGCGGCGGCGTAGTCCTCGACCCGCCGGGACACCTGGTAGCCGTGCTCCACCTCCCGGGCGAACCGCTGGAACGTCTCGGCCTCGTTACGCTGCCCGGCCGGGTCCGCGTCGGGCAGCGCCAACCGCAGCAGCAGCACGGCGAGCTGGTGCCGCAGCAGCGCGCGGCCGGCCGGGCCGTCGCCGTGCCGCTGGCAGTCCACCGCCAACTGGCTCACCTCGTTGATCACCGCGTCCTCGTCCTCGCCGGCCAACTGCCGCCAGGTCGGCGCCGCGTCCACGTCGACGGCCAGGCCGTGCAGGGCGTCGGCGGTCCAGCCGACCACCGACGCGTCGAACTGGGGGCCGGCGCAGCGCAGCACCTGACCGGCGTGGACCCGCAGCAGCGTGCCGGGTCGGCACGGCAGGAGGTGGAAATCCAGCTCGGCGTCGCCGTGGCCGCGGGTGGTGAGGATCAGCAGCTCCTGTTCGACGAACACCGGCCGCCGCCAGCCGGGGTCACCGGCCAGGTCGGCCAGCGCGAACGTGGAGATCTCGTCGGGTACGGGTGATGCCGTTCCGATCGATGGCGCGGGGGAGGGATCGGTGGAGACCATCGCCTGCGACGGTAGCCCGAACCGCAGGTCACCGCATCCCGACCGGGGTACGCGGCAACGTCGTGGCTTGTCGTGGTCCCCACGGCCGGGCTACGTTACCCGGCGGTAGCGCCGTCCGGTCCCGGTCCGCCCGGCGCCCCACCGGCCGCTCGCCGGACGACGCAAGACGCCGACTCGCGATGGGATTCCTATGACGGAGCTGTTCTCGGTCGAAGACAAGACGGTCCTGGTCACCGGCGGGTCCCGGGGAATCGGGCTGATGATCGCCCAGGGCTTCGTCCGCGCCGGCGCCCGCGTGATCATCTCGTCCCGCAAGGCGGACGTCTGCGAGCAGGTCGCCAACGAACTCTCCGCCGAGGGCCGGTGCGAGGCCATCCCCGCCGACCTGAGCGCCGACGACGGCGCGCAGGCCCTCGCCGCCGCCGTCCGCGAGCACGTCGACCGCCTCGACGTGCTGGTCAACAACGCCGGCGCCACCTGGGGCGCGCCGCTGGAGAGCTACCCGGAGGCCGCGTTCGACAAGCTCTGGGCGGTCAACGTCAAGGCCGTCTTCCGGCTCACCACTGCGCTGCTGCCGGCGCTGCGCGCCGCCGCCAGCGCCGACGACCCGGCCCGCGTGATCAACATCGGGTCCATCGACGGCATCCGGGTGCCGTTCATGGAGGTGTACGCCTACTCGGCCACCAAGGCCGCCGTGCACATGCTCACCCGCAGCCTCGCCCACCAGCTCGCCGGTGAGCAGATCACCGTCAACGCGATCGCGCCCGGCCCGTTCGAGAGCAAGATGATGGCGTTCGCCCTCGACGACCCGGCCAGCCGGTCCGCCATCGAGCAGCAGGTGCCGCTAGGCCGCATCGGCCGCCCCGAGGACATGGCCGGCACCGCCATCTACCTGTCGTCGCGGGCCGGCGCGTACCTGACCGGCGCGGTCATCCCCGTCGACGGCGGCATCACCACGCACGGCTGAGCACGGGCCAACCCGGGTCCGGCTGTGGTCGTACCCCCTGGGGTGGGTGTGCCGGGGCCGCGCGGACTCGGCAGATCCGCGCGGCCCCGTGTTGCTCTGGTCAGCGGCCGGCGAGCAGCCGGTTCACCGCAGTGTCGACGTCCAGGTGCTCGGCCTCACGGCCGCGCGGGACGACCACGTACGTGCGTCGAAGGAATCGCACCAGGACGCTGCGCGGCACCTCGAAGAGGGCGTTGCCATCCGGTGACGAGAGGGCCAGCGCGACGAAGTCGCCGCGCGGTGTGGCCCAGGGCCAGACCCGCACATCCCCGATGCCGGCCGGCTCGTCCAGGCCGGTGACCAGCAGTTCGCGAGCGAACGACCAGCTCACCGCCTCCCCACCGGCCGATTCGGCGTGGAACAGGACATGGACCGCATACGGGTCAGCAGGGTCGTAACGCAGACTGGCACGCACCGGCAAGGCGGTGGCGTCAGGCGCGACGAGCCTTAGCGACGTCTCGACCTCTACGGTCGTCGGTCGGATGACACTCATGGACGTTCTCCCCCCGGCACCGCTGCGGAACGCGCGTGTCCCGCTTTTCCCATACTCAGGTGCTACTCCTGGCTACGCTCCGCCATACGCTGACTTCACCCAGTGGTGGGAAGGGGGACGGAAGCGCCTCGTGAATGTGAACATTCATGTAGGATTTCCGGTTCTGCCCAGTGCGTGATGCCGCCCGGCGTCGGGTGGCTCAGTCGTCGACTTACTCCGGTAACGTCCAGTCGGCCGTTGCAGTGACGGGCCCGAGCGACACTGGGGGGTGAAATGGTCACGAACCGATCCTCAGTGGATCCGGTGACCGCGCCGGGCCCGCCGAACGTCGCGGTCCGAGCAGCCGAAAAGCGGGGGTACGACGTGCCGATGGAGCAGCCCGAGCGACCCGGACGGTCGACGCCCGAGCCGGGCCGCCCCGGTGGCGTCCTCGTCGTCGGCGAGCCGCCGCGCCGCCCGCACTGGCGACAGCGGATCTCCACCACGCTCGACCTGATCCGGGCCAACCCCACCGGCCGGATCGCCCTCAAGATCTTCATCGCGATCGCCGGCGCGCTGGTGGTCACCATCGGCATCGCCCTCATCCCGCTGCCCGGCCCCGGCTGGCTGCTGGTCATCGCCGGCCTCGGCATCTGGGCCGTCGAATTCCACTGGGCCCGCCGACTGCTCGGCTTCACCCGTCGACACGTCCACGGCTGGACACGCTGGGTGAGACGACAGTCACTGCCGCTGCGCTTCGTCCTCGGCGCCGTCGGCCTGGTCTTCGTCGCGGCGGTGGTCTGGCTCTCCCTCAAGCTCAGCCTCGGCATCGACGTGGTGGCCGAGGCGAGGCAGTACCTCGCGGCGCGCTGACCCCGGATTTTTGGTCTGGTTCCACGATCGGGTAGAGTCAACGGCGCTGAGGGCGATTAGCTCAGTGGGAGAGCGCTTCGTTCACACCGAAGAGGTCGCTGGTTCGATACCAGCATCGCCCACTCTCAGTTTCTGCAGGTCAGAAGCCGGTTGGACACAGTCCAGCCGGCTTTTCGCTGTCCCGTAGCAGAGATCATGAGTCACCCATGAGTCGGTCACGACTAATTGCGGGCCGCCGTTGGAGGGAAAACGAAGCGTCCGCCCAGTTAAGCGTTGCTGTCCGAGCACGTCGCCTGGTCACCTGGTTGAATCCGGCTGTCCTCGCTCAAGGCGTGGTGGCTCCGGATGACCACGCCCGCAAGGTGGAGAGGGTGGCAGCCCGTTCGAGCCGGGCCGAGTCCGGGGAGCCCCGGCGATGCCGGGGCTCCCAAGCCCTGCGCATCGATAGCGCCGCCAGCAAGGCTGACAGCAACCGGCCAGGACGAGGGCAGCGGCCGGCTGCCGAGCGCGGAGAGCCGCCCGACGCCGCAGCTAATCGGCCACCCACAGTGGGGGTACCCCGGTGCCCTGAGTACCGCAGGCAACCTCAGGCTGTCACTGCTGCGGTACGGTCGGACATGGCGGCCCCGCTGGTGTAGAGGCCGGCGGTGCCGCCGCCCAGTCCTCTACCTGGGAGCGGCCATGACCGAGCCAACGTCATTCGGTGCCCGCCTACGCGCCCACCGCGAACGAGCGGGCAAAACGCGCGTTGTCCTCGGTGGCCTGGTCGGTCGAAGCGCCGACTGGGTCAAGGCGTTGGAGTCCGGGCGGCTGCTCACGCCGCGCCTGCCCATGCTGCTGCGCCTGGCCGAGGTCCTCGACGTCTCGGACCTGGCCGAGCTGACCGGCGACCAGTCCCTGCCGGTCGCGTCGGTGACCCGGGCCGGGCACCCGGGGGTCGACAACGTCGCCGCCGCCATGCAGCGCACCACGGTGCCTGCCGGGGAGCCGACGCCCGTAGGCGTCCTGCGCGGTCTGGTCAACCAGGCGTGGACGCTGTGGCACCAGTCCAGCACCGAACGGACCGCCGTGGCCGTGGTGTTGCCCGGCCTGCTCGACGACGCCCGCCGCTCGGTCAGACGACTCGAAGGCACCGACCGGCGGGCGGCGCTGGCCGAGCTGGCACGCGTCTACCACCTGGCGCAGTTGTACGTCGCTCACCAGCCTTACCCAGAACTGGTGTGGCTGGCCGCTGACCGCGCCATGGGCGCCGCGCAGGACGCCGACGACCCGAACGCGATCGCGGCGGCGGCGTGGTACTACGCGCACGTCTACCGGTCGGCGAACCAAGTCGACGCGGCCGAGCTGGTGCTCGTCGACGCCGAGCGGTTGGTCGACAGGGAAGCGGGAGCAGAGCCGTACGCGCGCTGGGCCCAGCTTCAACTGGGGCGCGCGCTCGGTCACGCGAAGGCCGGCCGCGCCGGGCAGGCGTGGCGCGCGTGGGACGCCGCTGATGCCGCCGCTGGCCGCCTTGGAGCCGGCTACGCCCACCCGTGGCTCATGTTCGGTCCGGCCGCCTGCGCTGCGTACGCGGTGACGTTGGAGACGGACCTGTGCCACGTGGGGGAGGCTGTTCGGCGAGCCGACTCGACGAACTACAGCGCGCTTCCCTCGCGTACCCGCCGCGCTGGTCACCTGATCGACGCGGCCCGCGCGCACCTGCTGCGCCGCGAGGAAGTAGCCGCTGTGCACCTGCTCGGCCGCGCGCTACGCGAAAGCGTCGACACGGTCCGGCACAACCCGTATTCGCGGAGCGCCGCATTCGAGCTGTCCTCGCGTCCCGGGACTGTCGGAGAGGACGCGCGCGAGCTGGCACTCGCCATCGGCGTCGAGGGGTAACCGTGCCAGGGGGACGGTCTGTCCCCATCGCGTTGCGTGGTCGTACATAGCGTCCCTGGTTACTAAGTCGGGCGCGGATCAACTGCAGCGTCGTCGCGAAGATCGTCGCGCCCCTGACCTGGGGAGGTGACACCGTGCACATCGTCCAGAGGCTGCGGCGGCTGCTCACGCCCGCCGCGCCGCCCGTTCCGCCCGGCACCGGCCAGCGCATCCAGGCCGTCGAGCAGGAAGCGGCCAAGCGGCAACTCCTGGCCAGCGCCCGGACCGTGACGCAGGCGCACCGCCGCGCCAGCCGCCCCGACGGGACGGTCCGGTGAGCGGCCGGCAGATGCCCGAGCCCGGCGCGCGGGTGTCGGTGCGGCCCAGCCAGTGGCAACCCAGCCCCGGCATCGAGGGCCAGACGCACCACACCATCGTCATCGTCAAGGTCCACGAGTCCCACGACCCGCGGTTCGCGTGGGTGTACGGCCACGGCCCGGACTGCAGTTGGTCCACGGCCGACTGCGCCGTCCCGTGGTGCTTCGAGGTGTTGGTCAGCGTCGACGTCCTGGCCGCCGCCGTTGCAGGGCAGCGACCGTGACCACGTACCCATGCTGGCAGATGGCCTCGGGGACCAGTCGGCGGGCGCGGTCCCTGGCGGCGGCGCTGCTCGCAGGCCGCGCATGACCACGCACGGCCCGGTGCTGCCGATCTGGAGTTGCGGCGGCTGCGATGCGCCCTGGCCCTGCCGCACACGGCAGCGCGAGCTGCGCGCCGAGTTCGACGACGCTCCGATCTCCCTGGCAATCTACCTAGGTGCCCAGCTGGTGCGGGCCTCCCAGGACCTGAGCTGGGTGCCGGCGGGTGCGCTGCACAGACGCTTCCTCGGCTGGCTGCGGTGAGCAGCCTGCGGCCCGGCGACGGGAAGTTCGACCACAGCGACGGCTCGCACAAGTGGATCCCGTCGGACCCCGGACTACGACCTGTCCTGCCGGCGGCAGGACTGCCGTGCGTGCCTTGACAGGAAGGTGGAGCAGCAGGACAGTCGACATATTCATTGACGTTCAACTATCTGCGGCGAGGTGTGCCATGCGGAAGTCGCTGACTGCTGTGGCCGCCATCGCTGTTGCCGTGGTCGCGACGATGGCCGCGATCTCACACGCCAGTGCGGCGAACGCGGCGGCCGGGTGTCGGGTGAACTACGTCGTCACCAGCCAGTGGACCGGAGGCTTTCACGCCGACATCGCGGTCACCAACTTGGGTGACCCAGTCAACGGGTGGACGCTGCGGTTCGCGTTCCCTGCAGTCGACCAGCGGCTCACGCAAACCTGGAGCGCCACCTGGGCCCAGGCGGGCCAGCAGGTCAGCGCGACCAATCTGAGCTGGAACGCGACCCTGGGCACCAATGGCTCCGCGAACATCGGTTTCGTTGGCGCCTGGTCGGGCAGCAACCGCATACCGGAGTCGTTCACGCTCAACGGCGTCACGTGCACCGGCGGCGTCCTGCCCAGCATGACGCCGACCCGGACGACCCCACCGCCGGTCGCTGACTACCCAGCGATCGTCACCTGGCTCAGCCCGACCGCCGGCGCGGTGTACACCACACCGGGAACCGTCCCGCTGGCGGCGACCGCGACCGTGGGAGGCGGACACGGCATCACCTCGGTGTCGTTCCGGGTGGACGGCGTCACGGTGGCCCAGGGGGTGAGGACGACCGGTGACCGGTACGAGGCGCTGTGGACACCACCGATCGGGGAGCCCGGCACCAGCACCACCTTCGTGCTGTACGTCTCGGCCGGCACCGACCAGTCGCTGTCTGGTGCCGCGCCGCCGTTGCTGGTCACGGTGGTGACGCCGCCGTCCACCGGCACCAACCACCCGCCGGCGGCGGCGTTGAGCACCCCCGGCGGGCAGACCTACTTCCTCGAGCCGACGACCGTCACGCTGGTCGCCGACGTCGCCGACACCGATCCCGGGGACCTCGTCAGCCGGGTGGAGCTCTACCTCGGCGCAACCCGGCTGGCCGTGACGCCGACCAACAGCGGACAGCGCTACCAGTTCCAGACGGCCCTGTCGGCCGGCACGTCGTCCACCTTCACCGTGCGGGTCCACGATTCCCACGGCGGCCTCGGCATCTCGAACCCGCTGACCTTCACCATCCGTTAGCGCCTCGGCCCTCCGTTAAGGGCTGACCAAGGTCCAACGGCACCGAACGGCGGTCAGTGGCACCCACCCCTGCCTGCGTCCTGACCTACCGCCGCTGCGATCGGTGTCAGCCGGCGTTGTGGTCACGTACACGTCGTCCTCATCGGACGCTCACCCGAACGACTGATCACTGCCGGCTGTGGGGTACGTGAATGTGGCTTCGGAATATCCGTTGCCAACAACGGGCAGCGCGCCTACCTTGAATGAGCAAGGTCAAACCGATCCACCAGAGGAGTTCCCCGTGTCGCAGTACGCCTACACCGAAACCACGCGGCTCATGCCGCGCGGCGGTGTCGTGCTGCTCCCGATCGGGCGGGCTCACGATCTGTGCGCGAGTGAGCAGAACTGGAAGCCGGGGTGGCGACGCGAATAGCGTCAGCGCAAGCTGCGAAGCCGCCCACCCCGACGGGGACAGGGCGGCTTTTTCGTTACCGGAACAACTTCATAGGGGCGTAGCTCAACTGGTAGAGCACCGGTCTCCAAAACCGAAGGTCGCAGGTTCAAGTCCTGTCGCCCCTGCTTTCGTCCCGGCTTCGGTCGGTGGCGTTGTTGATTCTTAATTCCACAGTGAATGGCATGAGCAAGACCCCGGCCGGCGCCTGCACGGGCCGGCCGGGGGCATTACATCCGGGACGAGGGAGACGGCTGACCCGCTCGCTTTGGGAGCGAGAGACACGGGGTTCGACACCCCGGTCCCGGACCATGGGGTTGTAGCTCAGCCGGTAGAGCATCGGTCTGGCAGACCGAAGGCCGGGGGTTCGAACCCCTCCGACTCCACGCACACGGTGTGCCGCGAATACGTGGGCACACCCGCAAGAACTTGCCCACCTGGCGTGACTGGCAGCGCACGGGCGTGAAGCCCCCGAGGACCCCATTCAAGTCGGGGGGTGGGCACGTTGGTGGGGGACCTCCCGGGGCGAGGCTCCCGGCCCCCGCCGGCTGGATGGGCCGTTGGAGCTGATGGCAAAGCTCACCTGGTTCTCAGCCAGGAGATCGTCGGTTCGAGCCCGACACGGCCTACGCACGATCTCGCGGTACTAGCTCATCTGGTAGAGCGCCTGCCTTCCAAGCAGATTGGCGGGGTTCGAGTCCCCGGTACCGCTCGACGGGGCAGGGAGTGGGGCGGCGGACGCCGCGAATCCGGAGGCCGGGTTGCGCAGCCTGGCTGACGGCCGACGCGGGGCAGCTCCCCGAGTCAGCGTGGAAGGTCGCCGGCTCAAACCCGGTGTTGGTGGCGGTTCGAGTCCGCCGCAGGGCACGCAACGCCTCGTTGTGACCACGGTGAAACCGTACGGCCGGCTGACCCGGCACAGCGGGATCAATCGCCTCCGGGGCGCCAGGTACGTTCCCGCCCATTGTGGGAGAGGCACCCACGCCGCCGTAGCTCAGATTGGGAGAGCGTCCCCCTGGTACGGGGAAGGCCGCGCGTTCAATTCGCGCCGGTGGCTCCACGCGGTTGTAGCGCAGTTGGTAGCGCGTCTCCTTGCCAAGGAGAAGATCGCCGGTTCGAATCCGGCCAGCCGCTCTCAATCGACAGATCATCTGTCAATCCGTCCAACCACCCACGACCCGAAGGAGGGACCTGGTGGACGCCGTACTCGTCATCAACGCCGACCTTGGGCCCCTTCACCGGGTCACGGTCGCCCACGCGATCCGGATGCTGTGCCGGCGGGTCGCCGAGATCCACGAAGCCGAACCCGACCGGACCCTCGGCGTGTTCCCCATGCCGAAGGTCGTCCGCCTGGTGCGGTACGTCGTCACCCGGTGGCGGTATACGAAGGGCCCCGCCTGGTCCAAGGGTGGTGTCCTGGCCCGCGACAACCGGCAGTGCGGCTACTGCTCCGGTCCGGCCGCCACGGTCGACCACATCCTGCCCCGCTCGCGGGGTGGGCAGAACACCTGGCGGAACACCGTCAGCGCGTGCGCGCCCTGCAACCAGGCCAAGGGCGACCGGACCCCGGCCGAGGCCGGCATGGTGCTTCGCATCAGCCCGCTCGTGCCCGCGTGGGGGTCGCTGGCGCAGCGCTGACCCGGCCGGCGGGCCATCACCCCGCCGGCCGCGATGGGAGCTGATGTAACCGGCAGCATCGCTGGCTCTGACCCAGCGCGTAGAGGTTCGAATCCTCTGCTCCCAGCTCGATGCCCTCGTAGCCCAGCGGTAGAGGCGACGGTCTGAGGGGCCGTAAAGGGCAGGTTCGAATCCTGTCGAGGGCACCATGCCGGCGTAGCTCAGAGGCCAGAGCAGCGCCCTTGTAAGGCGACGCGCGCCGGTTCGATCCCGGTCGCCGGCTCCACACCTTGCCGCCGTAGCTCACCTGGCAGAGCGACGTCCTCGTAAGACGTAGGCACCCGGTTCAAGTCCGGGCGGTGGCTCTCTCGCCGACGTAGCTCAGGTGGTCAGAGCATCCGGCTCATAACCGGAAGGCCGCGGGCTCGACTCCCGCCGTCGGCACTCTCAGAACAGCGTGAGGGCTTCGTTGATCGGACTCCTCTGCGGCAACTCCTGCTGGGGAGGTCGTCCGCGCCGGTGAGTGCGCTCGGCGTGGCAGTTCGCGCACACCACCTCGCACAAGTCCATCTCAGCCAGCATCCGAGCGATGGAGATGTTGCGACCGGCGAACTCGCCGATATTGAAGCTCTTTTCGCCGCGCACGTGATCGAACTGCATCACATAAGGGGGGTACTGCACATTGCAGTCGGCGCATGGCTTGCTTTTGGCCCGCCTGACGAGAGCCGCTAACTTCTCGCGGTTCTTCTTATTGAACGCAACAGCGCGGGCCTTGTAGGCTGACTTGTTGGCAGCGTAGTGGGCCTGCGCGTATCGCTTTCGGTCCTCGGGATTGGAATGTGCCACACCTGATCCTACCAATTGTGGCCCCGGTTCGACACCGGGCGTCGGCACGCAACACCACCTGCCCGGGTGGGCAAACTGGCAAAGCCGCCGCCTTCAGACTGCGGAGATTCTGCGGGTTCGACTCCCGCCCCGGGTACGCATGGGCTCGTAGCTCATCTGGTAGAGCGCCGCTTTCGCACAGCGGAGGTGGCAGGTTCGAGTCCTGTCGGGTCCACCATGCCGACGTAGCTCAGTGGTGAGAGCACCCGACTGTCGATCGGGGGGCCGCGGGTTCGATCCCCGTCGTTGGCGCGCATGAAGGGTTGGCCGAGTCTGGTCGATGGCGCCGCGTTGCTAGCGCGGAGCGGGTCACACCGCCGGGAGTTCGAATCTCTCACCCTTCGCCAAGCCGTCGTAGCTCAGCCTGGTGAGAGCACCGACCTGATAAGTCGGGGGCCCCCGGTTCAAATCCGGGCGTCGGCACGCAGTAAGGCTCGCCCCCGTAGCTCAGCGGATAGAGCGCCTGATTACGGATCAGGAGGCCGGACGTTCGAATCGTCTCGGGGGCACTTACGGGATATGGCGCAGTTTGATAGCGCGCCTGACTGGGGGTCAGGGGGCCGTCGGTTCGAATCCGGCTATCCCGACTTCAGGTACTGCCCATCGCATCGCTCTAGCCCACCAACACCGATCATGCGGAGTTTCGTCGGGGCCTTTTTGACGCGACGAAAGCTTGCCACCCTCCGCGCCTCCGCCCGCGCCTCGTAGCGCATGTGTAGGAGCGTAAGTTCGGGTAGCCCTTTGATTGGCTCCTCCACCCCGTGCATCCTCAGGTGCTTCAGCTTCAGCACCAACGTTTGAGAAGGGTGCACTATGGCCGGTCCTCTGGCGAGCCAGCCGATCGCGGACCATCTCATTCCGCCAGAGATCCTGCTCGACCAGAAAGCTTCCTGGTAGAAGGCGTGAAAGGTGATGTCCACGATCGGCACGGCGGAGTCGTTGGCGATGTAGATCACCGTCTCGCCAGCTTCCTTTGAGGCCCAGACTCGGACGGTGCTCCGCTCGGCCCGGCGGCGTCGCCGAACTTCGCTGAGGTAGACGGAGAGAGCAACGAGCGCGGCAGCGAGCGTTCCGAGGGCTTCGAGCGCGCCCCACCCGGCCCAGGTCCACAGGGACGGCGATGTCGGCGGCACGCACCGGAGAGTAGTAGGTGTCAGCACGGCGCGTAAGCCCCGCGCCGCTAACGGGTACTAGCTCAGCTTGGTAGAGCGCTCGGTTCGGGACCGAGAGGCCGGGCGTTCGAATCGCCCGTACCCGACTCATGGAGGGTAGCGCCCAGTGGTGGGCAACCGGCCTCGAAAGCCGGGCCGCCGGAAACGGCGAGGGTTCGACTCCTTTACCTTCCGCGCTTGCCTGCGAGGCAGATCAGTGCTCGGTCAACGGCCACGCGGCGGCGCGATTTCAGCCACGGCCGCAGTTCCAGAAGCAGTTCGCGCAGCTCGTTGATGCGGCACACGTTCCACGTCGCGGTCGGACGCCACTTCTCGTTCCGTGACGGCCGCTCGTGGACGCGCCCTATCCCGGTCGCTGCCTGAAGCCGAACGATGGTGTCATAGTCGGTCGAGTTCACTCCGAGAGACACGTCACCTCGGGCGGAGACGCTGATGCAGCCCTCCCCTTCCACGATGCCGGCGACCCACGGGATGCCTTCGGCGAGCGTCAACTCCCGCCGGGCGGGGAAGGTGTCAACCGGCTGCCCTCCGGCCGACCAGAGGCCGATGGCAGCCGAACGGCGGCGGTGACCGAGTAGCGGTGCAAGTTCCGCGACGAGCCAAGCCGTGTGGTGATGCGCGTTGACGGTCCAGTACCACGAAGGCTTATGCGCGCGGTTCCTCGGCGTGTACGCATTGACCGTGCCGACCCCGGTCATCTGGTGGGCGTCGCTGATTACGTCTCGGTCCGTCATTTGGACCCGTACGCGGGGTGCACCTTCCTTCACCAAGAAGGTCCCTTCGCCTTCCAAGAGCCCGGCTAGCCATGCTCGCTGATCTGCGCGTAGCTCCTGCGGGGCTGGCCGCTCGCGTGTGCAGGTCGCGCACCGCACTGACTTGCGGTCCATCGGTGCGCCACACGCGCACCGCCACCTCAGCTTCAGACGCTGGTAGCGGCACGGCTCGCATTCACGCCGCCGGTCGGCTGACCAGTAAGGCTTGCCGCAGGTAACGCATCTGGGCTGACTTGTCACCCATACATATCATCTTAGGCGTGGGGTCCTCCCCCTCACCGCCATGCGCCGGTAGCTGAGTTGGTTTAGCTACGGACTCTTAATCCGAAGACGGGGGTTCGATTCCCTCCCGGCGCACGTATTTGCCCCAGTAGCTCAGCGGATAGAGCGCTGGCTTCCTAAGCCGGGTCGTCGCAGGTTCGAATCCTGCCCGGGGCACGTACACAAGCCGCTCGCGCCTGATGGCCGGGCTCCGGACTTTTACTCCGGACTGCGGGGGTTCGATTCCCTCGGGCGGCACTGCGGGGTGGAGGAGTTCGGTTGTCCTCGCCGGCCTCATAAGCCGGAGTAGCGCGGGTTCGAATCCCGCCCCCGCTCCCGCCGCGGTAGCTCAGCGGGAGAGCAGCGCCTCGACAAGGCGTAGGTCGCTGGTTCGATTCCAGCTCGCGGCACGCAACCCACCTGGCGCGGTGGACGAATGGAAGAGTCGCCCGGCTTTCACCCGGGACACGTTGCGGGTTCGAGTCCCGTCCGCGCTGCCATTCCCCTGTAGCTCAAAGGTAGAGCGGCCGGCTGTTAACCGGCTGATCTTGGTTCGAGTCCAGGCGGGGGAGCCACGCCCGTGTAGCTCAGCGGCAGAGCACCGGTCCCACACACCGGGTCGCCCTGGTTCGAGTCCAGGTACGGGCACTGGCCTCCGGGCCGCAGTTGTGGCTGTAGCTCAACGGTAGAGCGCCGGGTTGTGGTCCCGGTGATGGCGGTTCGATTCCGCTCAGTCACCCCAAGCGCGTCGTGAGCGGCTGGTCGCTCCCCCGTCTGTAAAACGGGTGCCTTACGGCACGCCTGGTTCAAGTCCAGGGGCGCGCACAGAGATCAGGTGGCCAATTGCGCTGCTGCGCCGCCGCTGGACACTGGGGATCCATGACGGCTTGTGGTGAGCCACCGTGGGCGAGTACGACCAGACCCGCGGAGCGAACGGAAGGTGCTCGGTCAGCGTCTCGATCACGTCAAGGTCGGTCATCTGAACGCGAACCACCCCTCCTCCGGACCGCCTTCGAACGAAGGCGCCCTCACCCTCGATGAGCCCGGCGATCCAGGCCAGTCGCGCCAGGTCGGGCACGCTCACGATCGGCTTGCTCTCGTACGTCCCGGATCGACGCAGCTTGGCCTTATGGGACTTGGGTGCACCGCATGCACACGGATCCTTGGCCACATGCCTGTTCTGGGCCTCCGTTCGCTGCAGCCGTGAAACCGGCCCGGCCGTCATCGCGCAGCCGGTCCCCTGCGCCCACACGGGCGCAGTTCGAATCTCTCGACTCCCACGCATGCCCACGTAGCTCAGCGGATAGAGCACCGGCTTCCGGAGCCGGGTTGGCGGAGGTTCGAATCCTTCCGTGGGCATCCTGGTCGTGTGCCCGAGTGGTCAGGGAGCGGTCTGCAAAACCGCGCACCGGGGTTCGATTCCCCGCACGGCCTCGACTGCCATTCACTGCGGATAGAGATCGACGCGCGGCCGACCGATCGGCGGCAAACCACTGAGCGTGCACGTCCTGCCTGCACCCGGCTCGCGACTGCTGAAGACCGCTGCGCCGGACTGCGTCAGAACCAGGTTCCCGGTCGTACAAGTCGCCAGAGGCGCCCACGCCAGCGCGCACGCCGAGGATGCAAGAAGGTCTCTATGTCCTCCAACGCGTTACCGGCGGTCCCCCTGACGTGAGGTCTGGCGCGTACGTGGCGGAGTGCGGGCACTACACGATCTTGGTCGAGTTGACCGTAGACCCTCGCGAGGTGCCCGAGGCAGGTGGCCGCGAGCGCCTGCACCTGGTGGTCGGGGTGATCGAGCAGGGTTAGGTAGAGCTCCTGCGAGGCTCTCCAGTCGCCGTCGCCGTACAACGCCGATCCGACCATGGCATCCGTGGCCCCGGCGATGTCGTTGCGGTCGAGAGCCTTCCGCACATCGTCGGGCGTTGCCGATGGAGGGTTGTGAAAGGTGTGGTGCTCGTGGCTCATGGCCAACATCTTTGATTACCGCATTTACCAGGAACACCCGCAGGTCGACATGGCGGCCTTATCGACGACCGGGAACAGGCAGGCTGACATCTCCAGCGGGCCCGAACGAGTAGGTGTCGGGAGCGGTTCGTCGAGTGGGTGTTCAGATGGTGGGAGGTGCCAGCGTTGGGATGACGGGGTTTCCGTGGATGTTGCCGTCGGCGCAGGGCCATGGGCCGGCGGCGAGCGGTGCCAGGCCGGTGTCGCCGAAGATGAGCAGCTCGTTGCCGAGTGCGAAAGCGACGGTTGCGTCCTGGAGGAGGAGGGTTCTGCTCATGACGGTTCGGTCGTCATCGGTGCGCCGGAACAGTTCGTGCTGGTCCAGGTTCGCGTCGACGGCCAGGAGCTTGCCGTCGCGCCAGAACACTGCGGCGCCGTTGGCGTCGAGCGCGGGATAGCTGGTGTAGTAGCCGGACAGAGGCGGGCCGTCGTCCATTGATCCGTCGGGGTTGAGAACCCGGAACTGCGACCGGGACGGCAGCCTGTTCTCCGATTCCGGGCCACGGATCGTGCCGTGCTGGTCGATGAGCATCTGGCCGTGGCTGGGCCACGTGTGGATTGGCTGGCCGTCAGGGCCGTAGAGGGTGCTGGAGAACGCCCCGTAGCCCTGGGCGCCGACGAGGAAACGGCCGTGGCCGGCGATGGCCTTGTGATGGTAGGGGCCGGGCTCTGTGGTGGAGATGATGTTTCCGGTCTCGGTGTCGAGGATGGTGCACCTCCCGATGCCGCTGCCTCCGTCACTGATCCCAGCGAGAATGCGATCGCCGGCCACGAGCAGCGGTTGCCAGTGATCCGCCTCCAGGGTTGATGGTCTCCACTCTTTCTTGGGCTGGACGTGCCATCCGGTCGCTACGCCGGCTTCGACGACGCCGGAGAAGGAGACCGTCTCGAGGGGCAGGGGAGTGAACCACATGGTGCTGCCGGTGTCGCTGAGGCGAGCCAGGCGCGCAGTGCGGCCTTGGGGAAGCCGCTGGCGTGGCGCGGTCGGTAGCCACAGGACGCAGAAGCCGTCCGGCATCCGAACGGCAGCTCCCAGGTGCTCGCCCGGCTCCTGCTGCGGGGTGACTTCATGCAGCACCGAGCCCTCGGCGCCGACGCTGGTGAGTGTGAACACGGGTGGGCTGGCACCGTCGTGGTGGGTTACCCACACGGTCCCACCCGCGTCGACGCGGGGTGGGAACGGATGGCCTGCGAATGTGCGTTGCCAGAGCGTGGCTCCGCTCAAATCGACCGCGGTGAGGACGGTGGTGTACAGGTTGCGGGTGCTCGGGCTGCGGCCCGCATAACTGGTCAGATAGATCGGCCCGTCTCGGTCCGCGGCCGCCAGGCCCCAGACCTGACCGGGCAACCCGACGATCTCGGGTTCCATCGGCATGCCACCTCCCCAGCCATGCGCTCTCGGATCATGCCTACACCAGTTCGGCGCCGTGTCGTCAGTCGCACCGCTGGTCGTGTCAGCAGCCGCAGCTCATTGTCCGGGAGTTGGTGGTGCCAGACCGGTCGACGTCGAGGGGGGCGAAGCGGCTCTCGGCGGCCGGTTGAACGATGTCCAGGGCCTGAAGTGTTGCCGTTGCTGGTCTTAGCGCTGGCGGCCCGCGCCCGGAGGCTGGTCTGGATCGGGGTCCGATGGTCGGGGCATCTCCGGGCCGCTGGCGCTCATGCGCAGCAGCGTCTCGATGCGGGTGACCCGGAAATGGCGTCCCAGCGCGGTGACGTCGTCGACGGGATTGGTATCGAGGTCGTCGGCGGTCTGCTGGTAGGCGGCTGTCTGGTCGTCGGTCAGCCTCAGCAGACGCGGTTCGATGTGGCGCAGGCCGAAGGTGATCTCGTCGCGGGCCAGCTGCGGTGTGGCGACCGCGCGACTGTACGGCCGCCACGACCCTGCTACAGATTCGGCTGCGGCGTAGCGGGTCGGCAGGATGACGCCGACTGGGTGAGAGGCGATGGCGGCGACGCTCTCGGCATATACGGTGGCGGGCACCTGGGCCCGGGGGTAGTGCGCGGTCGTCAGCTCTGCCCGCAGCATCGCCTCACTCGGCCCGGTCGCCGCGTCTGGGTCGATGACGATCTCTGGGGTGAGGAAGCTGTCGTGGTCCTCGGCGTTGCGGGGGTCGCGGTCGGTGGGTCGGGGCGGTTCGGGCCCGTCCGGGCCGAACCGCGCGAACGTGTCCACCCGCACGACGCGGTGCACGCGGCCGTTGATCACCACCTCGTCTACCTTCTCCCGGTCCAGGACGTCGAGCGCGGTGGTCAACTCCGCAGCCCGCGGGGGGTCAGTGGTTTCGTCGAGCTGCTCCATGAGGTGGTGCGCAAGCTCGTCCCGGGCGGCCTGTGGCGTATCCGACACGACGGCGTACACCTGCCACCGCCCGTCATCTACCTGCACTGCGTGGCCGAACAGGGGGGCGCCGATGCGTGTCATCGGGTAGGCGGCCGCTCGCCGTGCCGCGTCCTCCTCGGTGACCGCGCCGACTGGGTCGGTGGGCTGCTGTACCCGCAGGATTACCGGCGGCTGCACTTCGTCGGCACTCATGCCACGGATTGTGCGACGGCTCGATGGCCCGTGTCACGAGGGCGCGCCATCACCGCAGCGGCGTCATCGGTGCCGCGCGCCGCGTCCGGGTTCTCGAAGTATGTGCCTGGGGTGTCACCGAGATAGGCGACGCCGTTGCCGGGAGCGGGTGGACGATCTGCTGAGCCCAGGGCGTTGATCGGTCACGGTTGTACTTCGGTCCAGGTGGTGAGGTCAGGAGTGTTGAAAGCCGCAGAGCATAGCTTGCAGGCCTGGTTCGAAATGGTCGTCCGGTGTGGTCTCGTCGGCTGCCTGAGCCAACAGGTTGTATTGCGAGCTGCCCTTGTCAGGTTTCCTGCTTCGTGACTGTGCGCCCGCTTGAAGGATGGCCACGCTGAGCGCGTGCCCGATGGTGAATTCCCGCAGGCATCGGAGGATCCGCAAGGCGGTGGCGGGCGGCAGGCCGGCGTTCTGCAGCTTTTCCACCGCGCGGACACCCATATCGATGGACGCAGACGACCGCACGGGTCGGGTGGCGAACACCGGAACGGCGTTCGGGTGCTGTAGTAGCACGTCGCGCAGGCGGCGGCAGTACTGCGCGGCCAGTTCCGGCCACGGCGCCTGCCATGGCAGTGAGTCGGTGTCCATCTCGACGAACAGCACCTCGGCGATGCCGTCGAACAACGCCTCCTGATCCGCGAAGTGGCGGTAAGCGGCCATCGGGTCAACGCCAAGGACCGCACCGAGGCGACGCATGGAGAACTTGCGCAGCCCTTCGGCGTCGATCAGCGCGAGCGCGGCTGTGGCCAGGTACTCGCGGTTGAGTGTCGGACGCGTCGGGGGCGGCGGCACGGCGGGTGTGCTCACCTGGGGAATCCTTCGAGGATCCTCTCGAGGGTTTCGCTGAACCTGTCTGGCTGTTCGAGGTAGACGGTGTGTCCACCCGGAAACTCCTCGCACGGCACGCCGAGCCGCTCGGCGAGCATGTGCGCCGGCCGGTAGTACGGCTTGCCGACGCTGTCCCGGCCGGTGGCCAGCCGCCAGGGCACGGCGACCTCGCGCAGCGCGGGCAGGTCCGGGTGGTAGTCGAGGCCGATGAGCGGCAGTTCCCGCCGCAGCAGCAGGTCGGCATTGCCCAACTGGCGCGTCATCGAGCTGGGCTCGCGGCCGGTGACCCGGCGCACGGCCGCGCCGACCGGTAGAGCGGCCCGGGAGGCGGCTGCGACCAGGGCCTGTCCCACAGTCGAGCGGAACAGCCAGGGCGGGTCGTCCATGGTCATGGCACCGAAGGCCGCGTACGCCCGCAAAGGGCTCTTCTCTCGGGCGATCCGGGCGATCTCGGCGAGCGCCCGCCGCTCCGCGCTGTCGTCCGGGAGGAGCGAGACTAGCGGTGGTTCGTGCGCCACCACACCGGATAGCCGGTCGGTGTGGTTGGCCAGCACCTCGAGTGCGATGATCGCGCCGCCGCTGCCGCCGAAGACGTACGCCTTCTTCACCCCGTAATGGTCCAGGACCGCGACGGCGTCGCTCGCCTGCGCAGCGACTCCGATCGGTGCCTGCGGGTCGGTGAACCGGCTGCGCGAATTGCCCCGCCGGTCGTAGGTGAACACCGTGTACCGGCGCGCGAGAAGCGGGACGACCTCCTCGTACATTCCTGCATCGCCCCCGCCGCCCGAAATGAGCAGCAGCGGAGCGCCGGAGCCTGCCCGCTCTGTGTAGAGCCGAGCCCCGGGAACTGTCACATATTCCGAAGTCATGCTCGCCGCCCCTGTCAGTTCGCGACCACCGTACGCCTCGTCTACGTCGTAGATTCTATCTACGGTGTAGACGAAATCTCAAGACGAGGCGGGATGGCCTGCTCGCTGTCCCGCTTCCCCCCGACGAGACGCATGCTCATCTGCCGCGAAAACCGAAACAACCGAAGGTCAAGGTGTTGCCCTCCGGACCGCGGCGATGCTGTCGTCCCGACCAGCACGGCTCGTAACCGAGCCCACATCCGTGGCTTGTGGGAGCTCGAAGAGATCAGACACAAGCAGCCTGCGGCGGGCTGAGCCGCTCACTCCGCGACAACCATGTCTCCCGGCACGACACCGCGGCGATCGACGGTCATCGACCGTTGGGTGAGGTGTTGTACGGGCGCTCGGCGAAGCCATTGGGGGTGTGCGCTCACCGCTTGCACGATCGTCGGTGGCTGTTGAGGTGCTGGCGGCCCATCGCCCGGAGCCGCTGCGACCAGTGCCTCTGACCATCCGCCTCAGGCATCAAGGATCTGCCATTCCTGGCTGATCTCGCCGCTGACGGGTTGCTGGACCGCCCTGGCGCCGTCTGCGGTGGAGCCGCCCTCGATCCCGACACACCAGCCGTTGCTCACGTTGGCGAGCCGGTAGTATCCGCTGGTCGCTGCCGGGACGAGGTTCCACCACTGGTTACGTCCGCCGTTGTCGGCCCACTGAACGAGTGCCGCGCCCTGGCCGGAGCCGCCTGGGCTGTCGAGGACTTTCCCGCTCTTGACACCGGACAGACGGAATGAGCCATCGCTGTTGGGTAGCAGTCGCCACTGCTGATTGGCCGCGCCAGTCCACGGCCACTGGATGACAGTTGCCCCGTCCGTGGTGGAGCCGCCGTTGACGTCCAGCACCTTTGCGCTGCGCCGGTTGAGCAGTCGAACGACGCCGCCGCCGGCGGCGGCTGGTAGACCTACGACGACCTGTATCTGTTGTCCGGCCGTCATCGAGATCACCCGGGCATGCGGGCCGAGCGGCGAGGGGGTGACCGTCGCGGAAGTGGTGATGGACGCCATCCCGCGCCGGCTGATGAGGGTAATCGCCTGGGTGATCGTCGAGGTGAGTGCCACGGTTACTGAGCGACCAGGCAGATCCCAGGAGAGGCTGTGAATGCGGACCTGGTTGCGTCCGCGGACCCCGGTGATGGTGCCCTTGGCGAGCTGGCCGGGCACGGCGGGCAGCAGCTCGATGACACCGGTCCTGGTGTACACGAGCGCTTCGCTGAGCACGGCCGGCAGCGTGTTTGCCGCATCGGCGTTGTAGGTCTCCAGGTTCGGGTTGTGTGCTGTCATCAGCGACCGGAAGATCATGTTGTTGCCGATGATCTTCCGGAGGTTGTTGTAGACGCCGGCGGCGTCCTTCAGCCGAGCGGAGGCAAGGGCTCGATGCAGGCTGCCGTGCGCTGAGGTGTTCTCGTCACCGCGCAGCGCCAGGGCCCTGAGCGCGGCGGTGACCAGACCGGGCGCCTCCTCGGGATTGATCTCGTGCAGGGGCCACGCGCCGTACAGGTGATGGACGTGCCGATGGTTGTAGCGGTCCGTGAGTCCCGGCCAGGACCATTCGGCGAGGGCGCCGCTGCCGTTGACCGTGTAGGGCGGGATCCTCGCCAGCAGGGCCGTCCAGCGTGCGACACCTTGACCGGCGCCCTGCTCGACACCGAGCGCGTTGGCGGCCTCGACAGCCGCCCGCAGGGCGTGTCTGCCGGCCTGGATGTCGCCGGTGGCGTTGATCGCCAGCAGGACGTTCGTGCTGGCCGGCGAATTCTCCATCGAGAACGACGGCACGAAGACCACACGGCCGGCCGAATCGGTGCGGGTCAGGAAGTCCTCGTAGAACAGTGCTAGCTCCATCAGTGCCGGTCCCAGCTTCTCAGCCAGAAACGTCCGGTCCCCGGTGACCTGGTAATACTCCAGCAGCGGGTAGAGCAGCCAGTCCGCGCCACCGGTCCAGCACTGGCCGGGGAAGCCGGCGTCGAAGTGCAGCATGTGTCCGTACTCGCCATCGGTTCGCGATGGGGCCAGGAAGCCGCGGGCGCCGTACAGGTTGCGAGCGTTGGTACGCCAGTGCGCGAGCTGGCCGAGGATCAGGTTGAAGTAGCCCTGCATGGCATCGGTGAGGTCGAGAATGTTGCCGCCGGCGACCTGCAGGTTGATGTTGGCATCGGTGGTGAAATCGTCGGCCCAGGCGCCGTTCCAGGTGCCGGCCCAGATTCCGGTCAACCGCGGCGGCAGGACGCCGCTGGAGCTGATGAACAGGTAACGGCCGCTGTCGTAGAGGCGCTCCAGCAGGGCCACATCGATGGTGTTGCGATTGGCGTTCTGCCGGGCGATCAGCTCGGTGGTCGACAGCTGCCGGTCGGCGGCGGAGACGTTCAAGTCCAGGCGGGAGCGGTCGTACATCGCCGCGTGCAGGGTGACGTGCCGGGTCCGTAGCTCGGCATAGTCGGCGCGCACCGCGGCCAGCGCCGCGTGCAACGGTTTGCCGTCCCAGGCCGTGGGGGACTCGTAACGGTCGAGTTTGGTCAGCAGGAGGAGCCTGGTTGCCGCGGTCACGACGATGGTCGACCCGTTCGCGGCTACCGTGCCACCGCTGGCGACGACCCGGGTGACGCCCTCGAAGCCGAACGCGCCCTGTCCGGACGGGTAGGCGCCTCGCAGGTTCAGGTAGCCGGAGCCGTCAATGACGCTGGCCAGGGTGGTGAAACGGACCGAGCCGGGGACGCCCGCGAGGGATGTGTTGGCGCTCAGCGTCGCGTCGATGGATCGTCCGGATGCCGGGGTCAGTTCGTGTACGACGACGTGGTCGGCTCGGGAGGCGAAGGCGCGGCGAGTCCAGGTGCCGTAGCTGTCGATCCAGGTGGAGTTGACCTCCCCGGTCCGGAAGTCGGTGGTGCGGGCGTATCCGTTGACCGTTGTCATGCCTGGCGTGCTGATCTGCAACTCGAAGCCGGGGTGGTAGGTCTGGGTCCAGCGCAGGTTCCAGCCAGCCGCGAAGTCCGTGTTGGCTCCGCCGTAGTTCCCGGCCAGCGCCTTGTCGCGCACGCCGGCCAGCCGCCCTGAGATTACTGGCGGGGTCACACCCCGGCTGCTGTTGGGCAGTACGAAGCGGTGGTGATTGAAGATCACCTTCTCGAGGGTCGGCGTTCCGTACAGGACGGCGCCGTACTCGCCGTTGCCGGTGAGAAACCCGTCCGTCCAGGTTGTCGCCGCCGTCGCGTCGTAGATCCCCCGCTCGGGCAGCGTGACCTGAGGCGCAGCGGCGGCGGCCCGTCCGGCACCCACGGCCGGGATCACGGCCGCCGAGCCGGCGCTCAGCGCGGCGGTGGCGAGCAGGCGCCTACGGCTCACGGGCAGGTCCGTCATCAGAAGTTCCTCTCGACACCGAGGCTCAAGCGTTGTGTGCGACATGGCCCCGGCGCTGCTGCAGCCCGGTCGGGTCTGCCTACAGGCCGCGGGTCCGCGTGTTCGAATCGATTCGACAACAGTAGGGTCAGCATTGGTTCACGTCAATGAAACATCTTCGTCATGCCAGGTCGCACGGCAACGTGATCCTCCTGGTCAACCTCGCGCGGGTGGGGCTGCGACGGGTGCGCCGCTACGTGGCTTCTGCAGGGCGGTGCTCGTCTACTCACCGGATGGCGTGCTGCTCTTGGATCCGCTCTGACACGCCTGGCCAGCGGGGTCCGTGCGGGTACGGATCTGCCGCGTCCTGCGCGTCACGGAGCGCAGCCAGATAACGCCCGGGTGAGGCATCCGGACGTGCCGATGTGAGTGCGTGGCAACTAATCTTGCCGGTCCATGGCCCTGTTGGTGACGCTCTTTCGTGCTGACGGCTCCGCGGGTGTCGTTTCCGTCCAAGACGATGGGCGGTGGCGTTTCTTACCCTGGGCGGACCAGCTTGTGTTTGATCTACCAGGGGGTGTCGCCATGCGCGATCTTGTCTACACCGGCTTCATGTCGCTCGACGGCGTGCTGGATTCCCCGGGTGGCGGCCCGGGTGAGGAGCACCGCAGCGGCGGCTGGGTGATCAAGGACATTGAGGTCCTGCCCGAGGTCTTCTCGCTCAAAGATGAGGAGTTGCAGGACACGACCGCCCTGTTGTTCGGCCGGCACAGCTACGAGCTGTTCGCGCCGGTCTGGCGCGACTCGCCGGACCATGCCGCCTACAAGGAACTGCCGAAGTACGTTCTATCGACCACCCTGGCCGACGACGCGCTCCTCGACGGCTGGGGCCCGACGACGATCCTGCGCTCAACTCATGACGTCGCGGAACTCAAGAAGAGCGGTGGCGGCGCGATCTTCATACACGGGAGCGCTGCGCTTGCTCGCCGCCTCGCGGACGCGGGACTGATCGACAGGTACAACTTACTGCTCTTCCCGGTGCTACTCGGTGCCGGAAAGAGTCTGTTCAGCCGGGCAGACAACGACAAGCAGATGCTTCGTCTACGCGAGTCTGAGGCCTATCCGAACGGTGTGGTCAAGCTGATCTACGACGTCGTTCGCTGATTGAGGTCCAGCGAGATCGCGCCACGGACGCCTTCCCGCAGCTGCCGTGCCGTGTGCCCGATGTATTGGCGCAGGGCACGGGCCAGGTGCGGCTCGTCGAAGTATTCGAGTCTGGCGACGACATCGGCGACCGGCATACCGGCGGTCAGCAGGATCGATGCCTTCCTGGCACGCTCGATCTGCCGCACAGTGCCCTGGGTCAGCCCGGTTGCCGCGCGGAACCGGCGTTCGACGGTGCGTTCCGAGACCTTGGGAACGTGCCCCCGCCGGACCTCGGTGACGACCGGATCACGGACGACGGCTCCCGCGCGGACCAGACGCGTGACGAGCGCTTCGGCATCGTCGGGGCATGGGATCTCCCACCGGGCGCCGTCCAGCCGGAAGGTCCGGTGTGTGGTGTCGGGCAGCTCGATGCCGCCGTCGAGCAGCGCCCGGGTAGGCATGGTCCGCAGCGACGTGCCCAAGGCGAAGTCGATGCCGAGAAACGTCGCGCCGTCGGGCACGGGCGCGATGCTGGACCTGCTCCCCGGACCCGTGACGCTCGCGTAGGACCTGCCCTCGCGCTGCCAGAACACCAGACCCCAGCGCACCGCCGCGACGGAGGTCATCTCGAAGACCTGCTCGCTCGTCGAGGTCCAAACGGACTCGACCCACGGCGAGTCGGACGGACGCGTCTCGAGTAGCAGAGTCACACGAGCAGGGTAGTCGCCCGCACGCGACAATCCAGAGACCTCGGAAAGCTGCGCGTGATCCCGAAGGCCCGCTACCACGGCCGACGCGAACACTTCGACGCCACCAGGGCTCTTCGCCGACGTCGCGCCAAAGATCCTGATCTAGCGCGGACCCTCGGCAACGCGACGATCGGCTCGTTGATCCGCGATTCACCCCCGGCGGGTCAGCCAGAAGCTTCAGTTCCGTCCGACGCGAAGACGCGCACGTCCCACGCGCCGAGGTGCACCGCCGTGCCCGGCGCGACCGCGGCACCGCTCAGGGCGTCGGTCAGCGGCACCGGCGCCTCGACCGCGACGGGTTCCCAGCTCCAGTTGTGCACGACGTGGACCCGGCGCCCGTCCGGGGAGGTGGCGGTGGTGGCCGTGACGGAGGCCGGGAGGCGGCGCCATCCGCCGGTCGGCACCGGCGCGAGCCATGCGGCGAGGGCCTGGGCGAGGTCGCGTCCGGGTACCGTGCCGACGCAGGTGACTCGGCCCGCGCCGTGGCGGCGGGTAGTGACCGCCGGCCAGCGGCCGAAGTGCGGATGGTGGTACTCGACGAGCACATCGGCGTCCACGACGGTGAGGCCGTCGGCCCAGCGCGTCGCCGCCGCCCGCTCCGGCAGGTCGAGCGGCCCGCCCGAGGCGGCACGGACCGGGACATCGCGCACCAGGTTGCTGAACTCCTCGTAGCGGACTCCGGTGGCCTCGACGAGCCGTCCGGGCGCCGGCTCGTGTCGCGCGCGGGCCTCGTGGTCGGCGTAGCCGGTCCGCGGGCCGAGTACGAGGTGGCCGCCGGCGGCCGCGTAGGCGGCGAGCCAGTCGAGCGTCGCGTCGTCGGCGACATACAGCGCCGCGACGACCAGGACCGGATGCCGTCGCGCGGCCGACTCCGGCGTTGGGCCGGTCCGCTCACCGCTCGGGTCGTGCAACTGCCCGGCGTGGACGATGCGCACCTGCCGGCCGGCGTCGAATGCGCCGCGATAGAAGGGGTCGAAGATGCCGTGGTACGCCGCGGCGTCCGGTCCACCGTCCGCGGCAGACAGCGGCGGGTACTTCTGCATGAGCCAGTTGCTCGGCATCGAGTAGACCATCGTGATGTCGGCGTCGGGTTCGAGGGCGGCGACGAGGGGGCCGGCGGCGTCCAGTTCCGCGCCGAGGCGGGACAGCTCCGCGTACGTGCGGCCCGGCCGGCCGCTGTGCGGAAGGATCCCGCCCCAGTAGGTCTCCGCGCCGAAGTGCAGCGTGTGCCAGTGCCAGTACTCGATCATCTGCGCCCCGCGCGCGACGAGCGCCCAGGCCGCCTGCCGCCACTGGCCGTCGTACGCCGGCCGGTTGTCCCACGGCATGCCGATGGACATGGCGTTGGTCTCGGTGACCAGGAACGGCGCCTGGCGCGACGAGAACATGCGGTCTGCGCTCTGGTACAGCGCCCATACCCCGGTGGTCTTCCCGTGCTGTTCGACGTCGTCGTGGTCGCGGTCCGGCAGCGCCAGGGCATCCTGCATGACGTAGTACGGGTTGCCGGCGGCGACGTCGAGGCCTTCGGTCAGCTCGTCGTCGTGCACCGCGGGTCGGCCGTAGGCGATGCACGTGGTGACGAACTGGTCGCCGCGCGCGTACTCCCGGACGATGCCGGCCTGCCAGCCGATGAACTCGGTCGTCTGGCGGGCCTGGAACGCCCGCCAGGCGACGTCGTACTGGGGCTGGGCGTTGCCGTCCGGGGTCCACAGGTCCGCCCAGGTGGAGAGGCGGTGCGACCAGTAGACCAGGCCCCATTCGCGGTTGAGGGTCTCGACGTCGCCGTAGGTGGTGCGCAGGTGGTCCACGAATCGCTGGAAGACGCCGTGGTTGTGCAGCAGTTCGTTGCCGGGTTCGTTGTCCACCTGGAACCCGATGACTGCGGGGTGGCCGGCGTACCGGCCGACGATCTGCCGGATGACCCGCTCGGCGTGGAATCGGAAGCCCGGGTGGGTGAAGTCGACCTCCTGCCGCGCGCCCCATCCGATGCGCTGCCCGGTGGCCCGCTCGCCGGCGATCTCCGGGTACTGCCGGGCGAGCCACGGCGGCACGGCGTAGGTGGGCGTGCCGAGGATGACGGAGATGCCGCGTTCGTGTGCGCCGTCGAGCACCGGCTGGAGCCACTCGAGGTTGAACCGCCCGTTCTCCGGTTCCCAGGTCGACCAGACCGACTCGCCGACCCGGATGACGGTGAAGCGGGCGTCGACCATCAGGTCGAGGTCGGTCTTGAGTCGTTCATAGGGCTGGTACTCGACGTAGTACGCGGCGCCGAAGAGGACGCGGGCGGGGAGCACTGCCATGGGGGGAACCTCCGAGGTGGAGCGGTCGGTCATTGCTTGACGCTGTCGGTGGCCAGCTCGCTCTGCCAGTACCGCCGCAGGAGCAGGACGGCCACGACGAGCGGGACGATCGAGAGCATGGACCCGGTCACCACGAGTACGACCGTGTCGCTGTTCGTAGGTCCGCCCCCTGCGGTCTGGGAGGCGCAGGAGGCGAGGCCCCACGTCGGGAGCACCGGTACCGGCCTGCAACGCCGTGCGCAGCTTGGTGTACTCCGGGGCGCCCTGACCGGCGTTGGCCACCTTGACAGCCGGGTACTTCTGCTCGAACAGCGCCACCTCTTGCGCGATGTCCGGAACCCAGGCCCCAGAACGTCAGCTCGGTCGCGGTCGACATCGCCTTGTCGATGTCGGCCTGGCTCACCGCCGCGGTGGCGGAGGTACCGCCGCCCTTGCCGTCGCCGCCGCACGCGGCCAGCGCGGCACTCGACGACACCGCTGCGGCCGAGGCAAGCAAGGTTCGGCGGCTTACCGGGGACTGTTGGGGACGATGTGGCCATGGTCAACTCCCGTCGCAAGGGTAGCGGGACCGGCGCGTCGGGCAACGGCGTGTTGGGGACAGGGGGTATCGAGAGGTGTGCGTCCGCGCGGGTGCTACCGCCGCTGGTCGGCGACGGCCGTGGGGGCATCGGGTGACGTGCCGCCGTAGGTGGAAAAATCGACGCTGATCACGGGCGCGGCGGATGCGACTTCGCTGCCGGCGGGCTGACCGTGCGGGCCACCGTGGGCTGGGGGATCGCTCGGCGGCCACGTCCCGGGAGCGGCCGGGGCGGCGGTGGTGCCGTCGAGGCGCGGACGACGAGCTCGACCGGTTGGTCGGCCGCCGGTGCAAGCTCGACGTCCGGCTTCTCGATGACCTGAACCAGCAGCGCGAGGCCCTGCCGCGTGACCTCGTCGAACGGCTGCCGCAGGGTGGTGAGCGGGGGAGTGACGTAGGCGGCGACCGGGATGTCGTCGAACCCGACGACGCTGATGTCCTCGGGCACGCGGCGCCCGGCCTCGAGCTGCGCGCGGATGAGACCGATTGCCATGTCGTCGTTCGCGGCGAACACCGCGGTCACGGTGCTGTCGCCGGCCAGTTGCCGGCCCGCCGCGTAGCCGGACGCGGCCGACCAGTCGCCCTCGACGACCGGCGGCTCGTCCGCGCCGTGGGCTCGCAGCGCCTCGCGCCAGCCGGCGAGACGGTCCCGTGCCGAATACCACCGCTGCGGGCCGGCCAGGTGATGGACGGTCGCGTGCCCCAGCTCCAGCAGGTGCTCGGTCGCGGCCCGCGCGAGCCGGCCCGCGCCGACCCTGGCGGTCACGACCTGCCGCGCGGTGAAGGTGGGCGGCGCGCCGAGGACCAGGACCGGCACGTCGACGCTGATGGGGCCGACGCCCTCGTCGATCGGCTCGGAGATGATGACGCCGTCCACGCCCTGGTCCAGCAGCGACGCCAGGGCGCTCGCGATGCCGCCCGGGTCGCCCTCCATCGTGGTGGCCACCCGCAGCGTGTAGCCCACCTCCCGGACCGCCCGCTCGATGCCCATGAGCCACGACGCCGGCCCGTACAAGGCGCTGCCGAGCGTCACCACGCCGATCGACCGGGTCCGCCCGGAGGCCAGCGCCCGGGCCGCCTGGTTGCGCCGGTAGCCGAGCTCCTCGGCGGCGTCCAGGACCCGCCGGCGCACGTCGGCCGAGACATACGGCTCGTCGTTGAGGACCCTGGACACCGTCTTCTGGGATACGCCGGCCAGCCGCGCGACGTCCACGCTGCGCGGCGTCGGAGGGCTTCCACCCGGCCCCGCCAATCGCGTCACGGCATCTCCCATCGCCGGCCATAGTCCTGTATGTTTGCGTAGTCATGTCTACGCAGTCAGACACTCACCGTTAAGTTCCCGTAACCCGCCCGTGACGCTGGCGAAGCACGTTCCTTGCCAGCAGCCTAACTTCAGTTTCGAACCGAACAAGTCAGGCCGCGTCGCCCGCCGACTTCGCCGAGGACCACAGTGCTGTCCATATGTCACGCGGTCGGGTGCCGCAGAGGCGAATCGGTTCGCTATTCGATCGACGCTGCGGCGGTGGGTCGGCGACACGGAGTGCCTGAGCGCGATGCCCTGGCACTCCAAAGGGGTCGTACTCATCGGCAGCCACTCGAGGCTTGTGAGGCATCAGGAGCAGGAAGTAACCGTCTTGAAACCTTGACTTCACGCTCCAGACACCCATTAATACATATCTATGTATCTGGGCCGTAACCACCCTTCCCGGGTGGTCGGCGACGCCGGCAGATTTGTCGAATCGATTCGAGTATCGGCCTTGCGGCTGTGCCCTGAACCGGTGTTGCGGAGCTGTCGGGTGAGTCACAGGAGGGTTACCGTGCATCGTACGAACGTCCACTGGGGTGGCCGATTGTCGGCGTTGGCCAGAGGGCTGGCCGCGACCGTGGCGCTCGCCCTGCCCCTGACGCTGGGTGGTCTGACCCTGGCGACCCCCGGGTCGGCCCTGGCCGCGCCGGTCGCGACGCAGAGTGTCGCGGCCGCCGGAGTTGACGGTGTGGCGGCCGGTAACGCTGCGATCACCTCGGTCGATCTGAGCGGGACGTGGAACTTCACGCCCGCGGGTCGGGGGGCGACCACGATCGCGGTGCCCGGTGGCGGCTGGTACAAGCAGGGCTTCACCACCGTGAACGAGGCGGTGTACTCGCGCAGCATCACCGTGCCGGACTCGGGGCAGCCGCAGTCGACCTGGATCGAGTTCGGCGCCGTCAACCACCAGGCGACACTGTCGGTCGACGGCCGCGTGGTCGCCACCCAGACGACGGCGTTCACCCCGTCGAACTTCGACATCAGCGCATACGCGGCGCCCGGCACCACCCACACGATCACCGTGAACGTGAAGGGCCGCGGCGCGTTGAAGGCATCCAACGGCCGGTACCTGGTGCCCGACGCCGCCACGTGGTCCGAGGCGATACCGCAGGGAATCTTCGGGTCCGCGTTCCTGCGGGTGTACCCGGCGGTATACGTCAGCGACACATTCGTGCGTACGTCGGTGGCGAACAAGACGCTGACCTACGACGTGTCGGTGCGTAACACGTCGGACAGTTCCCGGTCGGTGACGTTGACCGGGTCGCTGTCGTCCAGCAACGGAACGGCTTTCAGCTACCCGGCACTGCCCAGCCGTACGGTCACCGTGGCGGCCCGCTCAACCGTGACCGTGACTGTGGGGCCGGTCGCGTGGAACCTCGACAGCACCTCGTACTGGTGGCCCAATGTGCCGTACCGGTCGGGGTACCGGGCGCAGCTGCACGGGCTGACGGTGCATGCGGTCACCGACGACGGCCGGACGAGCGACGCCACGTCCCGGTTCGGGTTCCGAGAGGCCACCCAGAACGGTGACTACTACTACCTCAACGGCGTGCGCGTGAACTTCCGTGGCGACAACCTCCAGGGTGGCGACTACGACCGGATCAACAACGGCGGCAAGGGCGACGCGTACCACACCCTGCCCGGTTTCCTGCCCCCGTCGTCCGGCAACGGCGGCTGGCCGCAGGCGGTGGACAACTACCAGCGGCTGAACTACAACGTGGTGCGCATCCACCAGGAGCCCGGAAGCCCGTACATGCTGGATGTCGCCGACGAGATGGGCCTGATGATCATCGACGAGGTCGCGATTCGCGGCTCTCAGTCCTCGCAGGAGTGGCAGAACTCCGTCGGGCGCGACAACATGATCAACCACGCCCGTGCGCTGGTCCTGCGCGACCGCAACCACCCCGCGATCATCCGCTGGAGTCAGAACAACGAGCCGAACCAGAGCGGCCAGGATTCCGAGCAGTTCGAGAAGGACCTGTACGCGGCGATGAACGGCGCCGACGGCACCCGGCCGATCATTGTCGAGGTGGGCGTCGGCAACAATGTCAGCCTGTATCCCGGGATGACGTACGCCAACTTCGCGGTGATCCCGCACTACGTCGACGGCTTCGGCAGGTACGGGGAGGGCCTGGTCAGCGTGAACGGGCGGCCCGACGGCGAGGGCGAGTTCATCTGGCCGGCATGCAACAACAAGCAGGGCTTCGAGTGGTTCGCCACCGCGACTGCTGCCAAGCGCGGCAAGGGCGCCACCGACTTGCGCCCGTACACGCTGCTGTCCGCCTGGGCCAGCGTCGTGCCGGGCGTGCGGTCCACCGACTTCACCCCGGAGGAGGGCGGTCACCCCATCTACGGCGTGGACAACCTGCCCGATCCGTGGAGCAACGCGCAGATCCAGCGTGTGCAGGCGGCGTTCAACCCGGTGGCCGCGATCGACCTCCCGTACTGGTCCGCCTCCGGCAATTCGGACTCCAACGGCAGCTTCCCGCTGGCGCAGGCGGTGCCCAGCTACGCCCGCAACGCCACGGTGACCCGCAACATCACCGTGTTCAACGACGACCTCACCAACACCTCGGTGGGCTTCACCTGGACCGCCCGGCTCGACAGCCCGACCGGCGCGGTCGTCGCGTCCGGCAACAGCACCCTGACCGTCCCACTCGGCTCGCGGGTCACCCAACCGGTGTCCTTCACCGCCCCCGCCACCGGCAGCCGCGTGTACCTACAACTGTCGACCGCCAAGTCCGGCAGCACCGTCTTCACCGACGCGGTCGAATACCTCAACCTCAGTGGAAGCGGCGGCGGAACCGGGCCCGCAGCAGGCACCTACCGCATCGTCAACCGCAACAGCGGCAAGCCCCTCGCCATCGCCGGCAACTCCACCGCCGACGGCGCCAAGGCCGTCCAGCAGAGCGGCAGCCCCACCTGGACGATCAGCACCACCCAGGACGCGTACACCCTGCGCTACACCGCCTCCGGAAAGATGCTCGACGTCAACGCCGGCAGCACCACGCAGGGCCTGCAGCTACAGCAGTGGTCGGCCAACGGCGGTGCCAACCAGTCGTGGTACCTGCGGCCCACCGGTGACGGCTACTACACCATCGTCAGCCGCAGCAGCGGACTCGTGGCCGACGTCTCCGGCGCCTCGACCAGCGACGGGGCGCAGGTCGTGCAGTGGGCCGCCAACGGCGGGACCAACCAGCAGTGGCAGTTCGTACCCGCCTGACCAGTAGCAGAGGTGGGTGTCAAGTTCGGCCGCCGGTAACGGTCTGCCGATTGTCGCGCCGACTCGGGGGCACGCTTTGTGCGCCCGAGTCGGCCGCGACCCAATCACGGTGGGACACGAGCTACCGATCCGGACAGACGCGGGCCTGGTCCGCTCGCTACCCGTACGTGGGCCAGGCCCGGGCGTCGCGGCTGAGTGCACGGACGGTCGAGCGCGCGTACAGGCAGTTGGAGTCCGCTGGCTACTCCCGAACCATCCTGCGGATGCAGCTGAGCAACCGACATGTCGGGTTCTACGGCCTCGACAACCGCCCGCGACCGGCGTGGCCCCAGTGCGTGTCCGCATGCCCGCTTCCGCATACTGATCTGCCGCCGACTGAGCGCGGTGTCGGTGAGGCGCTTACCGCCAAGCGCCCTCTCGGCTCTGCCTCGGACAATACTGTGGCGCGTCGAGGTCCGGGTCGAGGACACTCGCGATCATGCTGGCTTCATGTCGTAGCGTCACGGATCTGGTCGCCGCGCAGGCGCGCGGGGAACGGATCAAGTTTCTGTTCTTCTGGGGGCACCAGCCGGAGCGCGACGGCCGGGTCGGCGCCGGATGCTTGAGTCAGTGGTGGCCAACGCCGTTCATGATCGACGGGCTCGTCTTCGCGACCGCCGAGCACTACATGATGTGGCGCAAGGCCACCGTGTTCGGTGACGACGCGATGGCCGAGCGGGTTCTCGCCGCGCCGCACCCACACGCGGCCAAGGCGCTCGGCGGCCGGGTCGTCGGCTTCGATCAACGGACCTGGGACGATCACCGCTTCGAGATCGTGGTGGCCGGCAACCTGGCTAAGTTCGGACAGCACGCCGCGCTGCGCGAATTCCTGGTCGGTACCGGAAGACGGGTTCTCGTCGAGGCCAGCCCGGTGGACCGGATCTGGGGTATCGGGCTAACCCGAGAGGACCCCGTCGCCTCCGAACCGGCTCGCTGGCGGGGCCTCAACCTGCTCGGGTTCGCGCTCATGCAAGTTCGCGACGTCCTCCACGAACAGCCGGAACGGTAGCCGTCGCTAGACGCCTAGGTCACGGACTCGCCACGATCCGTGCGCTACGGGGCGTCATGCGAAGAAGGGCAGGCGGCGTCGGGACTGGCCGATGACAGTGCGCCTCGTCCTGGACGTACCGCCGCCGTGCCCTGCGGAAGCGGGAGTCGGGGGTTAGGTATGGAACACCCGGACGTAGATCCCTGGGCCTTGCTGCCTGAAGCCGATCTGTTCGAAGGTACTGTTTGCCACCGACAATGCCGGTTTAGACACGACCTGGACGCCAGCAGCGCCGGCCGCCACGGCACGCTGTATGGCCTCTCGGATCAGCCTTAGGGCAACCGCTTTCCCGCCTTCAGTCTGTTCGGCGACGACATCATCGATACGGGCCTTCACTCCGCCGGGCGCCTGGTAAACCGCGAGCGTGAGTGTGCCGCAGATGCTCCCGTTCTGCCGGGCGACGAATAGCTGGTACTCAGGCAACGCGATCATGCGGGCCAAAGCTTGCGGGCTCAGACGACTCGGCCGGCTCGACAACTTTGGCACATCTCGGCAAAACGCTTCGATGCTCTCCGCGTCGAGAGCCTCGACGAGTTCCACCTCGACGTCCACGGGAGGCACGATACGTCGTACAAGCCGGTTCAGCTCCTACACTGCATCCGGATCTGCCGCTTTGGGTGCCCAGTGGGCAGCTGCGGCACAGGCTGGCTCACTGCGCCAGCTCGCGGATATGCGAGATCAGCGCACCGAGCGGCGGGCGCCGCGCGGTTTGGGCAGGTGGTTGACGATCCAGAGCCACACAGGGTTTCCCCGGCCGGCGTACGCCGCATCCGCTTCCCGGGAGGCCTCCACCGCGGCGAAGCCGTAGTCGCGCATGCCTTCCTCGTATTGGGCTATCGCCGCGATGATGTCGCTGCCGGTGGTGAGGGCAGCGCACAGGTTCGCCGCGTCCATCAGCGCGGTGTTCGCGCCTGAGCCGCGGGCCGGGCTCATCGCGTGGATCCCGTCGCCGAGCAGTGTCACCCGGCTTGGCGCCCAGGCGGCGACGCGTTCGCTGCTGCGGACCCGGATGAAGAAGGTCTCATCAACGGCCGTCCGGGCCAGCAGTGCACGCAGGTCGGGGTGCCACGAACGGATCGCCCGGCACGCGACGGCATGTAAGGCCGCAGGGTCGGCCACGGCCAGTTCGGTGTCCGGCGCGCCAAGCCGATCGCGTCCGGCGGACAGACCCCACATCAGATAGTCCCCGGTCGGCGTGACGCGTATTCCAGGCGCGATCTCGGCCGCCGCGTCCTCGGGTGCCCGCTGAAACTCGACCAGCCCAGCGGCCAAACCGACATCGCCACCGATGATGGCGGTGAACCCTTCGTACATGGCCGGCGGGATCAGCCGCCGCGCAGCGTCGTCCAATGGGACCTTGCCGTAGATGACCCTCGAGCCGGTGTCCACGACCGGTGCGTCCGGCAACAGTGTGCGGCGCACGACGGAATTCACCCCGTCCGCGCCGACAAGCACGTCCGCGGCCTCGGTCGACCCGTCCGCGAAGCGCAGGGTCACACCGTCGGCCTCCTGCGCGTACCCGACGAGCTCACGGCCGAAGTGGATCCGAGCGTCGAGCCCCGCGGCGAGGATTTCCCGCAGCGTGCCCCGGTCGACCGAGGTAGACAGCGTCGCCGGATCGCCCGGGTCCAGGTTCGGGTCAACTGCCATGCGGCGCAGGACGCGCAGCTGTGCGGTCAGTACCGTGACCACGGTGCTGCGCCGGCCCGTCGTGGCGAGGAAGAGCCGGAACAACTCGGGCGGCAGACACCTCTGCAGCGCCAGCCCGGCCCGCGCGTCCAAGTGCAGCCGGTAGCCCTGCCGGCGGACGTCAAGGCCACTGTCCCGCTCGTAAACGTGCACATCGACGCCGTCCCGCACCAGCCCCTGCACCAGACACAATCCGCCAAGACCGGCGCCGGCCACCGCTACCCGCATGACGCCTCCCACCTCACGCCATCCGAACCGCGAGAAACGCCGGAGCCAAGCGGCCGACAGTGCATCCCGACAACGCTCGGCGCATCGAAACCTGCCCGCGAAACAGCCACGAACCCCCACAGTAGCGATCACCGCAACAACCGGATCTGCCGCTCCAGGTGGGCTGGCGTTCATTGCCGGTGGTGACGCACGGTCCTCGGGTGGTCCTGGGGCAGGTCGACCAGCAGTACGCCGCCCTTGCAGTCGGCTTGCTCGACGGCGAGGGTGAGTGGTCGATCACCGAGCGTTTGGGCGTAGGTTGGCCTTCCGCGCACCCGCCACCGGTAGACCACGCTGTCGACCGGGATGAGCCGAGAGCCCTTCTTGGCCAACGCCACGTCGATCCGTTCGCTATCCGATGCCAGGGCGGCAGCTAATCACGCCGTACCGGCGGGTGGGGACGCAGGCGGGCGCAAGACGTCGTCAACCGGCCACCATCGATGACAGTCAAGACGCCGCGTGAGCGATTGTCACCACCTGTGGATCGGTGGTTCAGGGGACGTAGACGAGGTTCACGCGGTAGCGGTATCCAGGTCCGTTCTCGAAGACGTCGACATCGAGCACCAGGTCGCTCCTGCCTTCCTCTTCGGTCCAGAGGTCGACCAGGCAGCGCCAGTGATCGCCGAACCACAATGCGACTGATGTGTTCCAGGATTGGTCTGGTGGGGTGATCAGCGTGACGTCACCGTAGTTGTCAATCGCCTGGCGGCATTTCTGCGAGATTTCGGTAGGAACTGGGTCTACCGGCGGCAGGCCTGCGCCGATGGCGGCGTCTCGTCCCACCAGCGAGTCCACGACCGCCTTGAGCGTCGGCCGCCAAGCCTCTGGAATGGGACCTTCGAGCGAGGCATCCTTCACCGGATCGCCCACGTGTGCCTCCTCTGCGATGCCAACGTGTGATTGGGTGATCTTGGTTGGGTGGCGGCGGGGGCCTTGGTGGCCGGGGTGGCCGCGGGGCGTCCGACGAGTTTGCCGTGTTCGAAGCGGGCGTCCACACGCACGAGCGCGACGAGGTGGGGTGCGTTGGCCGCCCGCTAGCGGGCTCGGGTACTCGTAGGAGGAGAGCCGCTCGCCGAGATCGCCGGTGGTTATCGCGACGGCGTTGGCGAACGTGGCGCCGTAGACGAGCTTGAACGCGGCGACGGCACGGCGGGCGTGGTCACGGTCCTCGGTTCCGACTTTCGGCCAGGGCCTTCTTCGCGTTCGAGCCGGGCCAGACGCGGCGTCATGAGCAGGCTCGCCCGATCAACGTGGGAACGGGCGCAGGGGCGACGTGTCGCCCACGGACCAGTTGTGACCGAACGGGTCCGTGAAGCCACCTTGACGGTGCGTCCCCCAGGGCACGCGGTGATCCTCGATTGCCGCTCCGGCGACTGCGCCGGCCGCGACGGCGCGCTCGATGAAGGTGTCGGGATCATCGACGAACACCTCGATGCGGGTGCTCGTGATTCCGACCTGGCCAGGACTCGTCTCTGTCGGGTTCTCGGGATTGACCTGGTGGAGGAAGAAGGGGGCGCCGCTGATCGCTAGGCCGGCCACGCCACCAAGGTTCCACAGCTCCGTCGCGCCGAGCGCAGTCCGGTACCAGGCGACTGCGGCCTCTGCATCGGAGACGATCAACATCACCGAGATCACTGGCGATGCGGCGAGCACCGTATCGCTGGATGAGGCGGAACGACTCTTCGGTTCCTCGGTCATGCCCACAGCATGCCGGACACCGCCAGCGGCGTCTCCCCACCTACCCAAGATGAATCGCCAGGTCGAGGCCGAGGTGACCACCGCGACCTGACCGGACGCGACTCGGGGGTCACCGGCGCAGCCGGTGACCCCCGAGTCCTGTTCGTGTGAGACGAGGTCAGGTCACCAGTTGCCGAGGACGAGGCGTCCGTTGACGGGGGTGATGTTGTAGGGGCCGGAGGTGTACCAGCGGCCGAGGCTGGTGAGGCCTTGGTTGAAGGTGTAGTAGCCGAAGGTGTTGTTGCCGAGGTCGTAGGCCATGACGATGTCGGCTTTGCCGTCGCCGGTGACGTCGCCGGCGGCGACGCGGTTGCCGACGTTGGCGAGGTCGAAGTTGCCGGTGCCGACGTAGTCGGTGGTGCGGTTGAAGGTGGTGCCGGTGCTGGTCCAGCGGTGGATGGTGGTGGTGCCGTCGCCGTCGTCGTGGATGAGGGCGGGTTCGGCTTTGCCGTCGCCGGTGAAGTCGGCGACGACGAGGCGTCCGGCGACGGGGTCGAGGTTGTATTGGCTGGAGGTGTAGAAGCGGCCGAGGCTGGTCAGGCCTTGGCTGTAGACGTAGTAGCCGAAGGTGCCGTCGCTGATTTGGTAGGCCATGACGATGTCGGCTTTGCCGTCGCCGGTGACGTCGCCGGCGGCGACGCGGTCGCCGACGTTGGCGAGGTCGAAGCTGCCGGTGCCGACGTAGTCGGTGGTGCGGTTGAAGGTGGTGCCGGTGCTGGTCCAGCGGTGGATGGTGGTGGTGCCGTCGCCGTCGTCGTGGATGAGGGCGGGTTCGGCTTTGCCGTCGCCGGTGAAGTCGGCCACGACGAGGCGTCCGGCGACGGGGTCGAGGTTGTATTGGCTGGAGGTGTAGAAGCGGCCGCGGCTGGTCAGGCCGGCGTCGAAGACGTAGAAGCCGAAGGTGCCATCGCTGATCTGGTACGCCATGACGATGTCGTCGGTGCCGTCACCATCGACGTCACCCGAGGCCATCCGATCGCCCACGTTCGCGAGGTCGAAGGAACTCTCACCCTTGTAATCGGTCGTGTGGTCGAACGCCGTACCGGTCGAATTCCAGCGGTGGATGGTCAGGGTGCCGTCGCCGTCGTCGTGCCCCAACGCCGGCCCCTTGCGCGCCGTCGCCCCCGCGATCAGGCCGGTGCGCCGGATCGGCTTGTACGTCCTCAGGTCGCTGGCGCTGTTGAACCCACGACTGCCGACGTTGTTGTCCTTGTACGGGTTCTGGACCGTCTGGCCGTCGTCGTTGAAGGAATAGACGTAGGCGCCCTTGCTGTGGTCGTTCCGGTCGGCCCAGTGCGAGAAGAGTTCGATGTGGCCGCTGCGGACCATCGCGTCGCCGGCCTGGAAGCTGTCGATGCTGCCGAGGGTGTCCCAGCGGGAGTTGTTCCCCTGGAAGTCGTCGGTGATGTAGCTGGTGTTCAGGTGCCAGGCCATCGACACGAGACCGGAGCAGTCGCGCCGGTAGGTCTTGTCGCCGTCCATGTCGCTCGCCCAGGAGCCGGTCTGGGTGTAGGTGAGGTCCCGGTCCACCCAGTTCTGTGCACGGGACAGGACCTCGCTGCGGCTGATCGGGCCCTCGATGGTGGAGGCCTGGGCCGGCGCGGACGACACGCTGACCAGGCCAGCGGCGGCCATCGTGATGGTGCCGAGGATCGCGGCCGGTCTGCGGGCTCGGAAGCGACGCATGGGTCTTCCCTTCGTGGTGGGGATGAACGGAGTGGTCGCGAACGTGGATCGAGGTGCACGACAGCCATTGGCTGGACCCAATGCGACAGGTAAAGTCGCAGCGCACAAGCCACCGTGGGGCCTGCCCTCGATGGCTGGTCCCGCTTGGTCCTGCTGTGCGGTTGTGTGTTCGCGACCCTTTCGTCGGAGGTGGGATGAGGGCCGTCCACTCCGGTGAGTGGTCCGCGAGCTGCCGGTGCGGTGGCTGGCAGAACCCTCGCAGCCACATCAGGTAGCGAACCTGGATGGATCCTTGACAACTTCGGACGCCCTGCTCGCGGGCCGTCCAGCGGCGCTACGGACGCGGGGGCGAAGCCGTGGAACTATGCATACTGGGTGATCTTCGCGTGGTCGCGGCCGGCCGGCCGCTCGAGTTGGGGCCACCGAAGCAACGGCTGGTGTTCGCCGCGCTCGCCGTGGACGTGGGCCGCAGCGTGCCGATCGAGGCGCTGGTCGACCGGGTCTGGGACGACGCCCCGCCGGCTGACGCCCGGGGCGTCCTGTACACGTACCTCACCCGAATCCGGCGGATCCTGGTCGCGGCCCAATCCGCCGAGACGGTCCCGATCACGGTCGGCCGCAGTCAGACCGGCTATCTGCTCGACATCGACCCGGACCGCGTCGACCTGCACCGCCTGCGCCGCTTCGCCGAGCAGGCCCAGGGCCTCGCGGCGGCCGACCCCGACCGGGCGGCGCTGCTGCGGGAGGCGGTCGAGCTGTGGCGGGGCGACCCGCTCGACGGGCTGCCCGGCGCCTGGGCGGCCCGGGTTCGGGAGGGCCTGTCCCAGCAGCTCGTCCGAGTCCTGCTCGACTGGGCCGACAGCGAGATCGGCCAGGGCCGGCCGGGGCAGGTCGTCGACCGACTCACGGTGGCCCTGGAGCGCAGCCCGCTCGTCGAGCCGCTGGCCGTGACCCTGATGCGCGCCCTGTACTTCGACGGTCGCCGAGCCGAGGCACTCGACCTGTACGCCCGGACCCGCGTCAAGCTCGCCGACGAGTTGGGCATCGACCCGGGCACCGACCTGCAGGACCTGCAGGACCTGCAGCGGGAGATCCTGCGGGGCACGCTGCGTGCGCCGAGGGTGGCCGCGGCCCCTGTCGAGGTGCCCGGAGTGGCGCAGCCCGCTGCCGCCGTGCCCACGCGTGTCGAGGTGAAACCGGAGCCGGCACACCATGCTCCGCCGGGACCCGGCTGTCAGCTTCCGGCCGACCTGCCCGACCACGTCGGCTGTGAACCGGAGATCTCCTGCGCGTTGAGTGTGCTGCAACCCGGCGATGGGCGCCTCAAGGACAACGCCGCGCCCGTGGTGATCCTTTCCGGCCCGGGCGGCGTGGGTAAGACGGCGCTCAGCATCCGGCTCGCATACCTCCTGCGCCACTCGTACCCCGACGGGCAGATCTTCGTCACCCTCGCCGGCCGAGGCGGCGACTCCGGGGAGGCCCTGGACCGGGTGCTGCGGGCCCTGGGCGCCACGAACATCCAGCAGTTGCCCACTTTGGAGGACAAGCTCGGACAGTACCGCGCCATGCTGAGCGGACGCCGATTCCTCATCGTGCTCGACTCGGCGGTCAGCGCCGAGGAGGTTCGCCCGCTCGCGCCCGGTGGGCCGGGCAGCGCCCTGATCGTGTCCAGCCGGGCCCTGCTGACCACCATCCCGGGCGCCGAGCAGATCGAGGTGCCGTTGCTCGACCGGGCCGACTCGGTCGTCCTGTTGGAGCGCATCGTCGGGCCAGGCCGGGTGGCCGCCGAGCCGGAGGCGACCGCCGCGCTTGTCGAGATGTGCGCTGGCCTGCCGCTCGCCCTGCGGATCGTCGGCGCCCGGATCGCGGCCCGACCGCACCGCCGGATCGCCCGCCTGGCCGAGCGGATGCGCGACGAACGCGCGAGGCTCGACGAGATGACGGCGGACGGGCTGGCCGTCCGGGTCAGCGTCGCGGTCGGCTACCAGGCGCTCGACCCACCGGCCCGTCTTGCGTTCCGGTTGCTCGGCTTTCTCGGGGTGTCGAGCTTCGCGGAGTGGCTGGTGGCGGCACTCGTCGGCGGCTCGATGGACGACGCCGAGGAACTGCTGGAACAGCTCGCCGACGCCCGCCTGGTGACCGCCGTTGCGGACCCGACGCACCGACTGCTCCGGTACCACATGCACGACCTGGTCCGGCTGTTCGCCAGGGAACGCGCCGTCGAGGAGGACAGCGACGACGCGCTGCGCGCCGCGGTGGCCAGAGTGCTGGTCACGGCCACCGAGCTGGGTGAGCGGCTCAACCAGCGGCTGCCGTACGCCATCCCGCCGCTGTACCGGCAGGCGCCGCTGCCGGTGGACGTACCGGCCGTCCCGCTTCCGGCGGATCACCAGCTACCCGGTTGGCTGGAGGTCGAGGCGCCGACGCTGATCGTCGCGGTGGAACGGGCCGCGGAGCTCGGCATGGACGTGGCGGCGTGCGCGCTGGCGGACGCGTTGGTCTACGCCTCCTTCGCGGTCCGCAACGACTTCGTCGGCTGGGGACGCACCCACGCGGCGGCGTCGGCCGCCGCCCGGGCGGCCGGCAACGTGGTCGGCGAGGCGGTGATCGAGTGCGGCATCGCGCTGCTGCGCTACAAGGAGGACCGGTTCGCCGAGGCCGAACGGAACTTCCGGACCGCCATCGACCTGTTCGAAGCCGCCGGCCACGAGCACGGGTCGGCTGCGGCGCGCAACGGTCTCGGCACCGTACTGCGTGAGGTGGGCCGGCATCGCGAGGCGGTCCCGCTGCTGACCACAGCCGCCGAGGTGCTGGGCCGCTTGGGGGGCGAGACCGCCGCCGCGCACGCGACCTACGGCATCGGCTACTGCCTGCGGGAGCTCGGCGACGACGAGGCGGCACTGAGCTGGATGGGTCGTACCGTGGACACCTACCGTTCGCTGGGCCACGCTCGCGGCGAGGCCATCGCCGCCCGGGGGATCGGCCTGGTACATCGGGCCCGGGGTGAGCTGGCCGAGGCGGAGCGCTGGTGCCTCCGCAGCCACGACCTGATCCTGGCGAGCGGCGACGAGTTGCTCGCCTGCTACACGGAGCAGGCGCTGGCGAAGGTGTGGATCCGGCAGGGCAGGTTGAGCCGGGCGCAGGAGCCGTTGGAGCGCGCCCTCGGGACGTGCCGGCGGCTGCACGACCGGTTCGGGGTGGCGCTGGTCCAGCGGACCGTCGGCGAACTGCACCTGGCGGCCGGCCGGCCGGACGTCGCCCTGGAGAACCTTCGGCTCGCGTACGACGGATGGGTCGAGCTGCACCACGATCTCGGTGCCGCACGGACGCTGCGCGACCTGGGTGCGGCTCATGCGGCGCTGGGCGACGTCGCGTCCGCCCACCAGGCATGGGAGACCGCCGCGGCGACGTTCCGCCGGCTCGGCACCCGCGAGGCCGACGAGGCGTCCGGCTGGCACGAGCGGTGGGCATGCGGTTGCGAGGCGACCGCGCCGGTGGGCGTGGCCGTGTCGGTTGCCCACCCGGCCTGAACCCACCCTGGCCTGCGCTTCCAGGTTTCGTCCAGATCGCCGGCAGGCCGGCTCCCTAGCGTCGGAGCAGCACCGGGCGCCCACCCGGGCAGCAGCTTCGACGAGATGGAGAGACGTTTCATGACGATCCGACGCAGCAGCGCGTACCTGGTGGTGGCGGTGGCCCTGGCCCTCCCGGCGGCCGGATGCGCGCACGCCGACCGCGCCGGTGCCGCGGCCGGTGGCCCGGCACCGGCCTTGTCCGGGCCGACCGCCGCGCCGGACCCGGCGGGCACCGCCGTCGGACCGCAGGCGACGCCCACCACCCTCGGCGTCCCCGCGCCACCGGCTTCCGCCCCGGACCCGGCCCGCCCCGGTACGGAATCCGGCCGAACGGTCGACCCCGCCTCCGCCGCCACCGGGCCCGCCCGGCTCGCCGCCCTGCCGAGCACCGACACCGACCCGTCCTGCCGGCCGCCGGTCCTGCTCGAGGCCACCGGCGCCGCGCTCAACGGGCAGAGCGTCACCGACGTGCAGGTGCTCGGCTGCCGCAACGGCTTCGCCCGGCTGATGGCGATCGCCCCGCAGTCGGCCTCCATCCCCGGTGGCGACCAGGTATTCCTGCGCAAGGACACCAAGGGCTGGCGGGTCGTCGGACGTACCTCGGCATCCACCGACTGCGGCGACCCCGGCCTGGTCACCGCGGTCCGGGCGGTCTGCGCCGGTCTGGCCTGACGGCCGGCGGCGGCCTCCGGGCCGGGCGGGCCGGCCGGAGGGGGAGACCGTCCGGCTCGCGGGCCCGACGAGCGGCAGTGCCGAAGACGACGGATACTCGCCTGATGACTGGACCGGATCTCGACCCCGAACAGTATCCTCCCATCGACCCACGTGAACCGGTGCCCGACGACGCGGGCGTCCTTCTGCCCGGCGGACCGGACGAGCTGCCCGAAGCCCCGCACGAACCGTCGCCAGACGATGGTGGCAACGCCGGCGGCGTGCGCGAGCCGGCATAGACAGCGCCGCGACCGGCGGATTCTCCTCGCCGACCGCGAAGGCGTCAGCGTCGGCGCCCCGGGGAGTCGGTAGGGCGGGAGTCCGCCCATGCCACTGAGCGCGCATCTGATCTTGGCGAGACGCGCTCAGCCTTGGCGAAACGGGCGAGTGATCGGGTGCTTCTGATGAGTTGCTTCGCCTTTGTGCGTGGACGTATTGCGGCGTAGGTGCAGGGCGAAGGCGGTGATCCAGGTCCAGCCGACTCCGATGGTGAGGCGCTGATACAGGCCGCGGTGTTCGGGTACGGCCAGGCCTTGGATGAGCAGGAGCATGGTCACGCCGGCCGCCGCGCTGGTTACCGTCCAGACCCAGGAGCGACGTCGGGCCGAGCAGATGGCCCAGGTGAAGGTCAAAAGCGGTAGGGACAGAAACGCGATGCCGCCGGCGGCGTTGTGCGCGGTGCCGGTCCAGGTGTGCTGAGGCTGCCCGGCGACATCGGTGGTGAACAGCCCGGAGGCGATGAGGGCTACGCCGAACAGGCCGGTCAGGGCCGCCGCGGTCCGGGCGGCTGAGCGGGGGCGCAGGGCCCGGCGGACACCGAGGGCGAATACCACGAACAGCGAACCGCACACGAGGAAGTTGGTGGTCTGGATCCAGCCGGTCGATCCGGTGGCCAGTTCGCTGACGGACTGGCGGATCGGGCGGTATCCGGGCTGCAGCGCGCCACCAACGATGATCACGATGCCGAACAGAGGACCGGCGGCGGCGCCGCATGCGAGGAGCCGCCGGGTGGTGATGTCTTTCTTCATCGCTCTATTGGGCGTGCCAGAGCTTGATCTTGGTAGCGGCAGCCGTCGGTCGGTACGGGGCCGATGGCGGGGTTCCGAACCTACTTTCGTCGGTACGGGAGGGACGGGTTCCCGGTTCCGACCTACGGTTGTCGCGTGGTGGTAGCCAGCTTGAGTGGGTCGGATGCGGTCGCCGAGCGGGATGACCCGCCGAGGCAGCGGTTGGTCGACGCTGCGGTGGTAGCGGTTGCGTTGCTCTCCGGACTGGTGTTGTTGGCCGGGACGACCGCCGATCTTCGGGGCGGTGGCGGCCTCACCGCGGTGGTCTTCGCGGCGGCGGCCGGCGCGCTGTGGTGGCGCCGGAGCGCACCGGTCACCGTGGCCTGGGTTGTTTTCGCTGGCAGTGCCGTCCTGGCCGCCGTCGAGACCATCGGCTCGGGCGGCTCGATCCGGCCGGGTGAGGACACGGTTGTGTTCCTCACTTCGGCTGCCCCGTTCGCGGCCTATGCGGTCGCGGTGTACGCGAGGCGTCGCGTGTCGGGTTGGGCGGCCGTGGTCGCTCTCTTGGTTGCGGCCACGGCACCGTGGCCGCTCTCGTGGGTGCGGCTCCGTTCCAGCCTGGTGTTGCTCGGTGTGCCGGTCTTTGCCGGCCTGTACCTGGCGGCGCGGCGCCGCATGATCAACATGCTGCGCGAGCGGGCCCGGCGGGCCGAGGCCGACCGGTACGCGGAGGCCGAGCGGGCCGCCGCAGGTGAACGTGCCCGGCTTACCGCCGAGATGCACGATGTGGTGACACATCAGGTCAGCCTCATCGTGCTGGAGGCCGGTGCGCTCGGGCTCACCGCAGCCGATGAGGCGACTCGGGTTGCCGCCGAACGGATCCGAGAGGCCGGCTGCGCCGCGCTCGACGACCTTCGCGACCTGGTCCGAGTCCTGCCTGAGCAGCCGCCTGCCCCCGAGCCGGCGCCGGAGCCGCTGCCAGATCTGCGACCACTGGTGGGTGCGGCGGCCCTGGCGGTGATCGGTACCCCGGTGCCGGTGTCCCCGGCGGTCGGTCAGGCGGTGGTCCGGGTCATCCAGGAAGCGCTGACCAATGTGCGCAAACACGCGCCTGGTGCCCGTGTCGAGGTCGGGGTGCAGTACGAGGGCGGCGGCGTGCGAGTCCTTGTCCGCAACGGAGTAGTTCGGTCGGCGGCGGACGCGCGGCTGGCCGCTTCCGGAGCGGGGACCGGGCTGCACGGGTTGCGGCGTCGGGTCGAACTGCTCGGCGGCACGTTCGCGGCCGGACCCGAGCCCGGGGGCGGCTTTACGCTGCGGGCTCTGCTGCCCGGTGCGCAACCCGACAGGCCGTCATGATCCGGGTCGTGGTGGCCGACGACGATCCGTTTGTCGGCGCTCACCTGCGGACAATCCTGGCGAGCGCCGGCGACATCGAGGTCGTGGACACCGCGACAGACGGGGCCGCAGCGGTCGAGGCCGCCATCCGGCACCGTCCGGACCTGGTCCTGATGGACCTTCGCATGCCCGGCGTCGACGGACTGGTCGCCACCGAGCAGATCGCCGCCCTGAACCCGGCCCCGGTCGTGGTGGCGCTGACCACGTTCACCGCCGATCGGTATGTGGCCGCCGCGCTGCGCGCCGGAGCCAGCGGGTACGTACTCAAGACCACGCCGCCGCGTGAGTTCGCCGACCTCATCCGCACCGCCGCCGCCGGCCACACGATCCTGCCGCCCGGTGCGGCCCAGGTCCTGCTGCCCGCCGACCCGGCGGTGACGCTGCCGAACGGACTGTCCGCACGGGACCGCGAAATCCTGACCGGCCTGGGCCGCGGCCTGACCAACGCTCAACTGGCGGCCCACCTGCACCTCACCGAGGCCACCATCAAGGGCTACGTCTCGCGGGTCCTGACCCGGCTCGGCTGCACCAACCGGACCGAGGCGGCCCTGCTCGCCCAGCGCGCCGGACTCGTCACGTACGAATGACCCGAACCCGACCGGCACCGTGGGGACAATGCCGCCTGACAACTCGATCGGCTGCACGCTCAAGCCGCTGACAAGGCGCCGCCAGCCACGCCATGGTCGCCGAGCCCACGGGAACCTTACGGTGGCGGTATGCCGCGCATCGAGCTGACTACGCACGTTCAGGCCGTCCCGGAAGCTGTCTTCGACGCCTGCCTCGATGTTGATATGCACACCGAATCCATGGGAAGTAGTGCCGAGCGGGCGGTCGGCGGCATGACGACCGGCCGGTTGACGGCCGGCGATGCCGTCACGTGGGAGGCCCGGCATCTCGGCCTTCCTTGGCGGATGACGGTTCGGATCGTTGACTACCGGCGGCCGCACGGCTTCGCGGACGAGCAGATCAGCGGCCCATTCGGCCGATGGCGCCACGAGCACAGCTTCACGTCGATCCCGGATGACTCCTCGACAACCCTCATGCGCGACGTCATCGAGTTCACCGCGCCGATGGGACCCGTTGGCGCCCTCGTTGCCAGCCTCATCCTGCGGCCCTACCTGCAACGCCTCATCGCACGCCGCAACATCTATCTTGCTGCCGCCCTGGCGGGGCTTCCTCGCTCAGCCATGAGAGGCGCGCAAGATCCGGAACATGGGCCGCATGATCAAGATCGCCGCTGACCCGCTTCCGCCTATTCGCTCCGGGCCTCTCGTTGCCGAAGCAATCCGGGCACCGCGCACCACGCGGCGATTTGATCAATTTTCGGTGCCATTGCGGAGGATGGACGCAAGCCTGCCTTCCGGCTATCTTGCTTCAAGATCAAGGGGGGGGGCAACGTGGGTGCGTCCGGGTGGAGCTACTACGTCGCATATCAGCCGGATCTCCAAGTCGCGCTGGACGGACTGCGGCGGCAGGTTTTCGAGACCGGCGACTACTGGTGGGCTGTGCCGTATGAGTACGGCAAGTCGGCGGCGGATTTTCCGAATCGGCCGATGACGGAGGCCGAGCTGTGGGCGGACGAATCCGTCCAGGAGTCCGGTACCCACTCGATACTGGATATGTCGCGAATCTTGGCCGACGGTGAAGAGCCTGGCTACGGGACGATTCAGCCGGTGATCGAGGCGGAGGCGATCGAGTACCTGGGTACCCGCAAGCTGACTCGGTCGCACGTGGAGGCGATCGAACCTCTCGCTAACCGAAGCTGGTTCGGCCGGTGTGCGGTTTTGCATGACGCTGACGGCAATCCCAGCGAGATCTACTTCTGGGGTTCCTCTGGTGACTAGGGCTGTCTCGTAGCTGGACGGCGGTCTCGGCCGTCTCCGCATCTCGTCCTCGGCATGACACGCGTGACATCTATCTGATTCGAAGGAAGCTCGGCATGACTGGTCCACGCGAAACGTTCCTCCGACTGGTGAACGGTGTCTGCGACGGTCCGTACGAAGACCTGGCCGACCTGTACGGCGAACAGACCCATGTCACGCATCCGTTTCACCCGCTCAATCCGCCACCGCTGCGCAGCCGCAGCGAGCTGCACGAGCATTTCACCGCGGCGCCTCCGGTGGGCCGGACGTTGAACCGTAAGCCGGTCGACGTGAGGATTCATGAAACCGCGGACCCGGAGGTGATTGTCGCCGAGTTTGCCTATCAGGGGCGGGTCGCCGAGACGGGTGAGGCCTTCACGGTGCCGTGCGTCTTCGTGATGCGTATCCGCGATGGGCTCATTATCGAGTCCCGGGATTACATCGACCACGTCGCCAGCGCGCGGGCGTGGGGTCAACTCGACAGCCTGTTGACCGCGCTCCGGCCGCAGACGAGCGGCACCATCGACGGCGAGCCCCGACCCTGATTCACGCCTCGCCAGCAGCGGTGTGTCGAGGGCGACTGCGTTGGCTGCCGTCCTGGGGCAGGATCGTTGCGTGGTCAGCATCAGTCAGGAATCCCGTGACGAAACCGCGCAGCGGCTGCGACGCGTCATAGCGGCCGCCGAACTGGTCATATTCGACGGCGAGTGGTCGTTTTTCGAGGCGCCGCTCACTCAGCCACCGGCCTTGACGGTTGACCTGCTGGCCGTGGTGCGCGACGAGGATCGGTGGTCCTGGCTGGCGCCAGGCGGGGCGACCGACGGTGAACGCTTCACGGTGTTCTCGTTCCACTTCCCGCCGGAACTGGACAACAGCGGGTTCGTCGGGTGGCTGGCCACCGAGTTGAAGCGCCGGCTGGGTACCGGGGTGTTCGTCATCTGTGGTCACAACGGCGACCGCGGTGGCATCTACGACTACTGGGGTTGCCCAACGCAGGTCCGCGCCGAGGTCGTACAGGTCCTGGGTGAGCTGCGAGCCGGCCGGTAGACCACAGCGGCGGTGGCCTCCAGCCGTACATGACCTCGGGACGAGCGGGTCAGGTGCCGGTCTGCCGTTCCAGTTGCCGACGAGCATTTCGCCACAGGTGCTCGAATTTTCCGGGGGACACATTTTCCAAGGCGGGATCCAACGTGGCGGCGGGCAGCGGGAACGGGGCCTCCGGCACAACCCCGTACCGCTGTTCGTACGCGCCCACCGCGCCCACTATCCCTGAGTCGCGAGCGATGAGCACCTCTGCGAGCGACGCTGCCGCAACGACGACCCCGTCCGATACGCGCACCTCAACGTGGCGCAGCGCCCACCCATCAGCGTCCAGCTCCTCGTAGTTCCAACGGTCGTCATCCGCCGAGTACCAACGGACGTAGGTGAGCACGCGACCATTAAGCCACCTCCATGGGGCACTTCGGAGGCGCTGGGACACGATGTCACGCGTCGGTTGTGCGGTGGCGGGCGCGCACCAGGTGGTGGAGCGCCACCAGGGGAGCCACGCCCACCGGATACCAGGCCAGGTCGACCGGGTCGAACTGCACACCCAGCGCGAGCCTCGCGGCGAGGCTCCGCGCCGACAGTTCGGCTGGCACCCCGGTCAGCTGTGCGAGCTCCACCACCCAGCAGAAGGCCGTGGCGACGGTCCCGGCGGGCATCGGCGCCATCCGTGGCCACAGGAACAGCACTGCGGCCCAGACCATCGACGCGTACAGCGCGGTGCCGGAGTACTGCCGCAGCGCCCCGTCGTCGACAGCGCGAATCAGCAGTGCGAGGCCCAGGAACAGCAGCGCGGCCAGGGGCATGAGCCACCGCACCGTACGGGGCTTGATCGACATTCTCGCCACGGTAGCCCTTTGCCGGACCGCGACCTGTACTCCCTCTCGGCTCGATCGAGGGCTCCCACACACGGCCTCGTCCTGAGTGCGCCGGGGCCTGGGATTGATGTGAGGATGGCGAGGTGCTGAGTATCGGCCCGTTGACACACCTCGACCGCGGCGAGTGGGAAGCGTTGACCCGGAGTTTCCACGCGCACTGGGCTGGCCGGCCGGGTCGGCCCGCGACCGAGGTCGACGACGATGGCTACGAACGGACCTGGCAACGCCTGGTGGACGGTGGGCAGATCCGGGGCATCTGCGCACGGCTCGACGGCACGATGGTCGGCATCGCGCATTACCTGTTCCACGCAAGCGTCTGGGGCGCCGGGAGGTGCTATCTGGCCGAACTGTTCGTTACGCCCGAAGTACGACGGCGAGGCATTGCCACCGCAATGATCGAATGGGTGGCGAGGGATGCCGACCAGCACGGATCCCCACGCCTGTACTGGAACACCGAGGTCGATGCCGAGGCCCGAGCTCTGTACGACAAGATCGCGGTCTACCGGGGCTATGTCGTGTACAGCTACTCACCGTCCGCGACTGCCGCCAGCTAAGCCAGGTCAGTACGCCGCCGATCACGTGATGCCGCGCGCCCCCGTGGTCGTTGACGCTTCACCGGACGACGAGCGCTTCGCCCATGCGTAACGCTCCTTCGGCGCGGTCGATGTGCTGACCGTCGTCGAACGCGGTGCTGGCTATCCGGAATCGTGACGGCTCGGCGATCTCCGCACTGGCGAGAGCCCACGGTCCTTCGGGGTCTGCGCCCGGCACCGCGGCGAGGAGGACGACGCCGCCGTGCTGAGGGACGTCGTGGTCGGCGTGGGGCTCGTCGTACCGTGCGTGACGCAGCACGACCGGGCCGGAGCGGATCGTCTCAGGCGGCACCCCGGGGGGTACGTGACGCCACCGTCGAGCAAGCTCCGCGAAGGCGGCCTGCCGGTCGGCGCCCCGACGCGTGCTCGCGGCGAGAATGGCGCTGCCCGCGTCGGCCGCGATGCGGCAGATGTCGAGGATCGGCACGCCGGCGGCCCGCTTCGGATAGTGGTGGACGAGCCGAGCGTGGTTCAGCAACATGACGAGCGCTTGGGCGGCGGCCTGTTGCGGTGCTGTGAGGGTCGTCGTCGGTACCGGCTTTCGTCGGTGCGGCCGTGTGTGCGGGGTGACGAGGTCGGCCGCCCGGCCGGCCGTTGACTCGTACCATCGTCGGTCGTCGGGCCAGACGGAAGCCTCGGTCGCCCGCAGGCGACCGGTGCGCCCGATCGTCACCCCCGGCCCGGCGTCGGTGTGGCTCACGGCAATCCCGACCCGGTCCTCGGCGTCGAACCGCAGATCGGTGACCCCGTCGAAGGTGAACCTCAGCGGCGCGGCCGGCCAGGGCTTCTGGGACCCGTCCCGCGAGACGCGTCCGGTAGCGGGGGTGAACCGTCGTGGAGTGGCCAGGGTGAGCTGTACCTGCATTCCCGCATCCGAAGGTCGGGCCGTGAGTGAGCGCACGCTGCCGGCGGCGAGGTCGTAGTCGCGGGCGAGCGCGTCGACGATTTCCTCGGTCAGCCGGAAGACGCCCGGGAAGACGCGCCCCAGGTAGTCCCGACGGACGGAACGGTCCGGCTGCGCGATGGGGAGCACCCTGTCCAGGCTCGGGTCCAGGTCGACCATCAGCCTGCGTCGGTCGGCACCGAGGTCAGCCATCCACCGTAGGCCGGCGCGCGCTCGTCTGGATCGAAGTGGCCTGGGAGCGCATGCCGCACCCACCAGAGGTACGGCGTTGTTGTCCCAGATATCGGCGATGCGGCCGATCCGAGCCGCGTCGAAGCCCCGGGCGTCCGTGGCCAGGGCGGTCATCTCGCGGATGGAGCGGTCGAGCAGCCCGGCGAAGGCTTTCAGCGGCGAACTCACGGCCGCGAGTATCGCACCCGCGACCATGGGGCACGGCACAATCCGGTGGCCGAGGTCGCTGCGGATCGGCCGCCCGCGGGGATCAGCCACCCGGGCAGCCGGCCATTATGGCCTGGACGTCTGCCTGGCTGGACGCCCGTGCGAGCGCCCGTGCGTCGTCGATCAGCCCCGGCCAGTGGTCCACCAGGTTCCCGTTCCACTGGGCCGCGCCGATCCTGGTCATGCCGACGGCGTCCCAGCTGGCGCTGACCGCCGTCGCCGTCGACGGCACGCCGTTGACGTAGAGCCGCATCACGTGTGCGGTCGCGTCGTAGACGCCGGCCAGATGGGTCCAGACTCCCGAGCGGGCCGGACCGGTCGAGAACGCGACGACGTCCTCGGGGTTCGCCGAGTCGGCGGTGGGCAGGATGAACCACCACTTGTTGAGCCTCACGTTGTAACCGAGGTAGAAGCTGCTGGCGAGCAGGCCGTCCTGACTCATGGCGGCGAAGTCACCACCCGCGCCGTCGAGGCGGACCCAGGCCGCCACGGTGAAGCTCTGGTCGGTGCGCAGGACCGGACCGGGCGCGGTGGCCCCACCGGTGTGTCCGTCCAACTGGAGCGCGTTGGCGCACCGCCCGGTCGTCCAGCTCGCACCGCCGACGAGAGCGAGTGGGAAACCGTTGCCGGAGTCGTCGGAGGCGTTGACGCCGGTGCCGGCGTTCAGCGACCACCAGGCGCCGGGCCCCAGGATGGTGGCGTCCAACAGGTCCCGAATCTCCTCGGGCGCCGAGGTCCGGTCGATGATGCGGGCCTCGTCGACCGCGCCCGGCAACCAGTTGACCGGCCCACCGCCAGCCATGGCGCGGCCGATGACGGCCGGTCCGGTGGCGGTCCAGGTGCTGGTGTGTGCGACGGTGCCGACGAGTTCGCCGTTGACGTACAGCTTGATCTCGTGTTTGAGGCCGTCGTAGGTGGCAGCCAGGTGGGTCCAGGTCTGCGCCACCGGTGACTGGGTCGACCGGACGACGGTGCTGCCGCCGGGCCGGGTCGGACCGTCCTCCTTGCTCATGGCGAATTCCCAGCGTTGCGAGGTGGCGTCATAGCCCAGGCTGAACCCGCTTGCTGCCTCGCCGTCCTGGCTGACGGCGGTGGCCGGACGATCCAGGCGGTCGAGCTTGACCCAGGCCGCGACGGTGAAGCCGGTGTTGGTTCGGGCGACCGGTCCGGCGGTCCAGGCGGCCGCGCCGGCGGTACCGGGGAACGCCAGGGCGCTGCCCCGTTTGCCGGCCTTGGTGCTCACGCCGGACGCGACGAAGAGGGTGTGCCCGTTGCCGGTGGCGTCCCTGCGGGTGGCACCCGCCGCGATATCGTCCAGATCCCACGTTGCCCGCGCACCGTACGGGACGTCACTGGCCATCCACTCCCGAACCTGGTCGGCGCCGGTGGCGACGCCGACGGCGTGCACCTCGTCGAGGGCGCCCGGCCAGTACACGTCCCGGCCGCCGAGCCGACCCCGACCCAGGGCGAAGGATCCACGGGCGTCCCAGGTGGCTTCGTGCCCGGCCGTGGCCGCCAGTCGGCCGTTGACGTAGAGGGACAGTTGGCGCCGGTCGTGGTCGTACACCCCGGCGAGGTGAAGCCACACGCCGAGTTGCGGGGGCACCCGGTACGCGGCGACGTCGGACGGGACCGTGTCGGCCGCGCTGTCGGCGCGTTTCCTGCCGAAGATCCAACCCACGCCGGCCCGGTAGCCGAGGACGAATCCGCTGTCGACCTGACCGTCCTGGCTGACCGCTACGGCGGTGGCGTCCCGGTCCAGGCGCACCCAGGCGGCGACGCTGAAGCTGGCGTCGGTGTGCACGACCGGGTTCGCCGTGTACGCCTGCGCGGCGACGCCGTCGAGGGTCAGCGCGTCGGTGCCCTGCCTCCGGGTGGTCCAGCCGGTGGCGCCGATCCGGGCGAGGGTGTGCTGGCCGCTGGTGGCGTCGCTGTCGGTGCCGTCCAGCGGCCACCAGGCGGTCGGACCCCACCGGCCGAAGGCGCCAGTGATCTCGGCGACCCGACGGCTGGACGCGGCGTACGGATAGACGTGCAGGTCGTCGAGGAGGCCCTGCCAGCGCGACGGCGTGAATCCGTACCAGTTGCGGTAGCCGACGACGAACGGACCGGCGGCGTCCCAGGTGCTGCGGTGGGGCGCCTGCCCGGCGAGCCGTCCATCGACGTAGATGCGCAGTTCGCCGGCCTCGTGGTCGTAGACGCCGGCGAGGTGGGTCCAGACGGCGACCTGTGCCAGCGTGTTGGACAGCGCGACGTCCTCGGTGCCGGCCTCGGTGTCGCTGGTACGCATGACGAAGGCCCACCGGTTGGTCACGTCGTAGCGCAGCTCCATGCCGGCGAAATTCATCCCGGACTGGCTGACCGCGACCCGCCAGTCGGCGGAAGCGTCGAGCCGGACCCAGGCGGTGACGGTGAAGCTCGTGTTGGTGTGCACGACGGGCCCCGGCGTCTGTCCGCCGGTGCCGTCGGCACCGTCCAGCGCGATGGCGTCGCCGCCGGACTGGCCCTCCCGCCAGGAGTAGCCGCCGCGCAGGGTGATGGGGTTGGCGGTACGGGTGTCGGCCAGGACGCCGGTGTCGGTGCGGTCGACCGGCCAGCCCGCCGCCTCGACGGGCAGGCCGGTCGCGAGCACCGAGAAGTCGGTGTACTGACTCCGGTTGCCGGCCCGGTCCACCCCGTAGACCCGCAGGGTGTCCAGGGTCTTGACCGGGGTGACGGTGATCGTCGCCTGGCCGTCGACGGCAGGCACGGTGGTGGCCGACCTGTCCTTGAGGGCGTAGGCGAGGGCGACGACGTCCGGCATGGCCCGGGCGTCGAGGCGGAACTGTGCGGGCTGGTCGACCTTGAACGTCGTGGGGCAGGCACCGACGCAGACCCGGGTCACGGTCGGCTTGCCGGTCGGTGCGGTGGTGTCCACGACGAACCGGCACCACGGGCTGGCCGGACCGACGTCCACCACCCCTTCGAACTCGTTGTTGTAGGCCGACGCCCGCCACTCGTAGACACGATCCTGTTCGAGCGCGGTCGACACGGGTACGGCCACCTCCTGTCCGGAGGCGTGGGCGTCCGAGTCGGCAGAGGAGATCGAGGACGAGCCGGCCTCGCGCCATTCGAACCGGGTGAAGATCGACTGACCGGCGTCGGCGTCGAAGAGCCGGACCCGGAACTCCGGTCGGGGGGTGTCCACGTAGACCGGGGTGGTGGCCGAGCAGCCGGCGACGCGGGCGGTGCTGACCTGGGTGGGCGCCGCCGGCAGACTGTTGTACCAGACGTCGACGAACGGGTCGTTGTCGAACACCTTGCCGCCGTTCCCACCGCTCGACTCGTCCGACGCGATGGCGAGGGTGACCTGTGGCAGGTGTGCGGCAGCCGCCTCGGTGACCAACGGATGGAGATCGAACTCGACCGTCTCCAGCGTCTCGCAGTCCCCGGAGGGTGTCTTGACGGAACCGAGGTTGCGCAGCAACGCCGGCTTGGCGTCCCAGCTCCCGGTCGCCGCGATTGGTGCGCTGGTCCAGAGGAACACCGGCTCCGGGCTGCACGAGTAGCGCCACTTCTCCTTGAGCGTGAAGATCGCCTTCTTGATCTGCTTGTCGGCCAGGTAGCCGGTGTCCAGTTGGAAGTACGACCGGAACCGGTCCGTCGTCGAGTCCTCCGGATCACGGCCGACCCGGGCGTCGTAGGCGGAGTCCCACCAGCCGTAGTACGAGAGGTCCTGCTCCACCATGAGCCAGTGCTGCCGGTCGGCCGACTGCGGCGGGTCGAGATACACCGGGAAGGTGGTCCGTGGGTCGGTCAGCAGGCGTCGGTCGGGCACGATGGTGAGGGAGTCCCGCTCGACGCGCAGACCCATCCGGGCCCGCCGGTCACCGAGTGCCGGCTCCCGCTCGCGGGACACCACCGGTTCGGCCCGCCCGGCCCGCCCGGACACCCCGGTCGTGGCGGCTCGCCGCCGGGCACCGGAGGAGTCCCACATCCAGGCGGTTCCGAAGGTGACCGCGGGCGTACCGTCGGCGGTCACCGCCACGGCCGTGCCGGCCGGATCGGTGCGGACGGTGAGGCCGGCGGTCCGCAGCCCGAACCGGATCCGCGCCAACTCCGGTCGCCGGGCCGCCTCCGCCGTACGGACCACGAGTACCTCGGAGAAGCCGGCGGCGGTGGCGTGCATCAGCAGGTCCACGCCGGGGATGACGTCCGGGTAGCGGGCGGTGTCGGCGGTGAGCACCGGAGGGGGCAGCGGCTGGGGCCAGCTCAGCGCCAACTCCGCCCCGGTGGCGGTGCGCAGCACGGCGAGGTCCCCGGTACCCCCGCCGGACAGGGTCAGGTCGACGGTGGTGGCCCGGGGCGCCACCCGTCCGTCGGGCCGCCGGCCCAGGGTGGTGTCGATCGGCACCCACCCCGCTCCGGTGCGGGCGCGCACCGGGCGGGCGTGGATGCGGGCCGAGTAGGTGCCGTCGGGGTGGGCGAAGACCTCCCGGTTCGCCGATCCCGACGCCGTGTCCTCGACCGGCCGCCCGGTCTGCCGGGCCCGGGCCATGGCCGAGAGGTCCTGCCCGACACCGGGCGGCTCCGGTGGCCGGGACCGCGTCGTGGTCGAACCCGACGGTCCCACCAGCAGCGCCGCCCCCATCAGGGCCGCAGCCGCGGCGTACGCCAGTCGTCCCATCGTGTTCTCCCGTTCTGCGGTTCCCGGTCGGAGCGTGCGGGGTGGTCAGCCGAGGTAGTAGACGCCGCCGCTCGACGGCCAGCCACCGGCGGAGCGCCCCGTGCCTCCGACCGTGCCGCCGCCCGTGCCACCGTGCAGGAAACGCTGTATGTCGATGCTGTTGCGCGGCGGGCCACCGTCCGGTTCGTCGTCGTAGATCTCGGTCCGTACGTTCTCGTAGGGCCGTGGGCTGAGGCAGTCGTTCCAGCCCACGCAGTCGCGCTCCTGCCACTGGTAGACCACCCGGGGCGCCGGGTCCGGCCGTTGAGCGCAGGCGATCGCCGGCGCCGGATCGCCGCTGTCGCAGGCGCTCCACCGGCTCTCCCGGATGTCCCGGCCGTAGTTGCGGGGATAGACCTCGAAGATCGGCAGGTCGATCACCCACGAGTCGGACTCCCGCACCGGTGCGGGCCCGTTGATCACCCCGGTGACGGAGCAGGTGCCGCCATGGCACTGTGGCCTCGGTACGGGCTTGCCGGTGCTCGACTGCGATGCCACCCGGACCGGGTCAGCGACGCCCAGTCGCTTGAACAGGCTGTCGTACGGTTCCGGGATCCGGACCCGGCGACCGTCCGGGTCGGTGAAGGTGGTCGGATTGTTGTTCGCGTACGCGTACCCGTTGACCTGCTGTGAGTCCTGGTGGTCGACCACCGGGTCGGCGGCGTCGAACCGACCGGACCCGGGGTCGTAGTCGCGTGCGCCGAGGTGGGTCAGGCCGGTGAGCGGGTCGACGCCGCCGTCGAGGAAGCCCCGGCCGCCCGGCCAGTTCACCGGGCCACCGCGCGGGTCGCCGAACGGCAGCGTGTGACGGCGGGTCACCTGCCGCGTCGCCGCGTCGACCGCGAGTACGGCGGTGCCGCGCTGATCCGGTATCAGCCGCGTGACGCCGCCCTTGACCCGCAGCGCGATGGTCTCCCCGTCGTGCCGGTAGTACCGGTTCCCGGTCGTCGCCGCGCCGGAGCGGCGCAACTCGGTGTCGCCGAGATAGAGGGTGCTACCGCCCGCATCCCGGCGGATCAGCCGGTTGCCGTCCGCGTCGTAGATGTACGAGGTGGTCTGCCCGTTCGTGGTCACCGACGCGACGCGACCCTCCACGTCCCAGGTCAGCGACTGACCGGGCCGGCCGGTGGCGTTGCCGGCGGCGTCGTAGCCGTACCCGTCGGAGCGGTTGCCCGTCGGGCCGGTCGTATCGACGGTCCGTAGGGTGTGCGGCTGCGCCCCACCCGGCGCGGGGTAGGTGTAGGTGCGGGTGACGTCGCCCCCCACGGCGTGCCGCACGTCCCTGGTCCGGTTGCCGGTCGGGTCGTAGGCGTAGGACTGCCAGTAGGGCGCCGGGCCGGCCAGGTCACCGGTCGCCGGGTCGGCGGTGCAGTCGCCGGAACCCGCCCACGCCTCGGTCAACCGGCGCAACCGGTCGTAGCGGAAGCACTGGTCATCGCCGGTAGCCAGATCCGCTGCCCGGGTCAGGTCGCCCGCCGGGTCGTACTCGTGCACCGTGGCGGCCAGCAGGTCCTCGCCCAGCACCACAGTGGACTGGGTGAGGGCCCGGGTGCCGTCCTGGTAGCCGAAGCCGCGCACCACCTGCTGACCCGCCGGGCCGAGCGTCGACTCCTCGGGCTCGCCGAGGTTGGTGTAGCTGGTGCCGGCCACGTAGCTGTCCAGCGGCGAGGTCAGACTCGTCGGGAAGCCCAGGTTGTCGTAGCCCTGGCGCAGGGTCTCAGCCGGCAGGTCCCCGGCGGCCGGCAACCCGGTGGAGGTGACCTGGTCGCCCTCGTTGTAGGTGTAGGTGGTGGGGTAGGTGCCGGCCAGCCCGGTCTCCGTGGCGGGGATCACCACCGCGGTCGCGGTCCGTCGGCCCCGCAGGTCGTACTCGACAACCCGGGTTTCGTACCGCTGACCGGCCACGTAGCGGACCGCCGAGGCCGGCAGTCCCTTGCCGAGCGTCGCGGTGTCGTACGTCCACTCGGCCAGTTGGGGGCCGTCGGTCGAACCGGTGTACGCGCCGGTGCGGCGACCCAACGGGTCGTAGCGGTACGCCACCGTCTGGCCCCGACCGTCGCGGACGCTGGTCACCTGACCCCGCGCGTCGTAACCGGTGAGCGTCGTACCGGTGTCCGGGGCTTCCTCGCGCACCCGCCGGCCGCTCAGGTCGTAGCCGTAGCGCCACACGTTGCCGGCCGGGTCGGTGACCGTCGCCAGTTGGCCGCCCTTGGCGTACTGGTAGAGGGTCTCGTCGAAACCGCCGGTCGGGGTCGGTCCGGCGTACTGCCGCAGTGCCGACCGCCGGCCGTGGGCGTCGAGGACCTCGGTGGTGGCGGTACCACCGGCCGGCGGTGTGGTGGAGATCCGGTCTCCGCCGTACGCCGTCGTGGTGCGCCACCGGTCCGGGTCCTCGCCGAGGACCTGGAGCGCTGTGGAGGTCGGCCGGTCCGCGCCGTCGTAGCCGTACACCGTCTGCGCCGTCACCAGTTGCGGATCGGGTGCCAGCGCTCCGTTGACGGGGTCGGGGTCGTGCCGGGGTCCGACGACCACGGCGACCCGACCGTGCGGGTCGTACTGGGTGTCGGTGACGATCCGCCCGCCCCGGGGCGAGTCCCGCTGCGTCTGGCGTTGCCGCAGGAGCCCATCGAAGATCTCGTAGCTGTTCTGGTAGGTCGACCCGGCGAGCAGGGTACGGGTCAGCACGGCGCTCGGCCCGTCGCTGCGCACCGTGTAGCTGAACTCGACGTTCGCCGGCGCGCTCAGCGACCGTCCCGGCCGCCACACCCGTGTGATCCGGCCCAGGGGGTCGTACGCCCGGATGGTGGTGCCCCCGTTGGTGTCGGTCGTGCTGGCCTGCACACCGCGCAGCGGCTCGTACTCCGTCGTGGTCGTGAAGCCGAGGGCGTCGGTGACCACCGTACGGGTCAACGGTCCGCCTTCGGACGGGGTGTACGTCGTGCGGGTGGGTTCGTCGAGCGCGTCGTACACCAGCTTGGGCCGGCCATGCTGGTCGAGCGTGCGCCGGCTGGTGGTGACGTACGTGGGACCCCCGGTCCCGGTCTGCGCCTCCTCGACCCGGGTGACGTCACCCGCGGTCGGTGGGGCGCCCCACGTCGTGTTGCCGTCGTGGTAGTAGCGCTTCTCGGCGACCAGGTCGGTCGGGTACGCCCCGGCCGCGTCGCAGGCCACGCCGAGGGTCAGCTCCCGCTTGACCGCGCTGACGACCCAGTCGGTGGTGTTCTCGGCGTACTCGACCCGGGAGCAGGTGTCGTCACCCGGCTCCGCCACGTCACCCCGGTCGTGCGTCTCGATCAGGCGGCCCCGGGCGTCGTACGTGTAGGCCCGCTCGGTGGTTCGGACACCGCCGCCGGCCAGTGCCGTCTCGACGCGTTCCCATTCCAGGTCGGTCAGGTGGGCCTCCAGCGTTCCGCCGGTCCCGCCGACGCGGGGACGCTGGGCGGTGATCCCGAGGTCGCGGGGCTCGGCGACGGTACGGCTGACGAGCGCACCACCGTCGCCATCGAAGACGGTGACGGACCGGTTGAAGCCCCGCCACATCGGTAGGTCCGGCTCACCATCGACACCCACCTGATCGGGCTGGCCGGTGCGGTTGACGTCCCCGTCCATGCCCCGCATGAACAGGTGCTCGGTCAGCGTGCGCCGACCGCCCGCCGCGCCGGTGCGGACCTTCACCCGCTGGTAGCCGCGCCACTGTCCCCAGCTCTTGCGTCCGGCCGGCACCAGTTCGGCGTCGTCGTGATGCCAGCCGGACCCGCCGAACACGTACTCGTAGGAGGTGGTCTTCGGTGGGTTGCCGCCGACCAGGTCGGACTCGGTCACCTGACTCACGACGTACTTGTGGAACCAGTCCTCGGTCGGCGTGGTCCCCCAGATCGCCGGGAAGCACCGCTTCTCATTGCTGTCGACGGCGGGCACGGTCCCGGCCCGACACTCGGTCGGCTGGTACGCGACCTGGATCAGCCCGCCGGTCTCGGTGTAGATGGAACTGATCCGCCGCTTGTACATGGCCGGTCGGGTGTCGGCCCGGTCCACCCGGTTCTCCGCCGGCTGCCCGTCGAAGGTCACCGCCGGCAGGGTGGCGGTCCCGCCGACCAGGCCCGCCCGGGTGATCGAGTCGAGCCACAGCGCCGCCGGCTGCCGGTCCGCGGGCACCGGGTACGACTGGCCGAAGGTCCAGGAGTCCACGTCCCGGGCCGCGCCGCCGGTGACCACCTGAGTCGTGATCTTCGAGAGTCGCCTGGTGGACCAGAACGTCGGTGACAGCACCAGGCACCCGGTCGTGTCGCACCACTGGTCCCACGGCGTGTCCGGCCAATTCTGCGGCTGGGAACGGACGCAACTGGTGCCCGGAACGCACCGGTCGGCCGGAGTGAACACCACCCGGGCCGCGGGCTGCGCGGTGTAGACGGAACCAATCCGCTGCCCGTAGTCGATCCGGGTCGGTTGCCCGCCCCGCACGTACGGGGTGGGCAGGTCCGTCCGCCCCGCGCGGCCGTAGTGGTTGGTCTCCGGGGCGTACCAGTACGACATCACGTCGTTGTGGCGGTCCACGACGAAGTCCAGGTTCCACCGGTACGCCTGCTGGCACCAGGACGCCTCGAAGGTGGCGCCGTGACAGGGCTCGCCGGTGCCGTTGCCAAAGACGGGGACGGTCCAGGTGGACCCGGTGGTCGGGCTGCTCGCGCTGCCCTCCGGAAGCCGCTCCCGACCGAAGTAGTACAGGGTGCCCTCGGGTGAGGCCAGCCGCCAGTACTCGCCGTCGCGGGCGCCGTTCGGCGCTCCGCCGAGTCGGTCGACCCGCCAGCCGTCGTCCTGCTCAGCCCGCCACAGATCTTTGCCCGCGTCGTAGACCAGCTCACTGGTGAGGCCCGGCAGCACCACCGTGGCGTTGTCCGTCGCCCAGCACAGGTCGCCGCTGGTCGTGGGCCCGCCGTCGTCGCCGCACCGGACGTACGACCGTTCGATGAAGCCGGGCTGGTAGTCGAACCCCTCACCGAGCCAGGACGGCTGGTTGTTGGTGGACGCGACCCGCCCGTCGACCGAACCCGACGAGTAACGCAACGCGATTTCCGGCGTCGGGCCGGGCACGTTCGGCGTGCTCACCGGATAGGACCAGCTGAAGTCGCCGCTCTGCAGGCCTACCTGCCAGGTGGCGGACGGGGCCAGCGAGGTGGGGCGGAAACTGCCGGCGCTGCCTTCGGGGGCGGCGGTCACGGCGTAGAGTCCGTCGCCGACCTCGGCGCGCAGCAGGCCGCTGTCGACCTCGTTGCGGCTCGGCACCGCCGTGCCGGTCCGGCACCCCTTCGCGGCCGGGGTCGTCAAGGCGCAGTCGGGCAGCCGGACCAGCCCGAGGCGGCTGGCGTAGTCACCGCCGTACGCCTGCCGAAAGCCCGAGTAGTCGACCTCGACCGTGGTCTGCCGGGTCACCTTGTCGGTGTGGCCGATCCGCAGCACCATCCCCCGTGCGCCGACCCGGGCGGTGGTGGCGCGGTCGAAGACCTCCACCCGCGCCGTGCCCGGGTCGGTGGCCGCCCCGGCGACCACCGTCGACGCGCCCACCTTCACCGGCAGCGCGCCGGCCCGCACCAACGCCGACGCGTCGTCGCGCGCCAGCCCGCCGACCTCACGCGGCACCAGCACCTCGGCGATGCCGGCTGCAGGCCAGACCACCTCGGGTGCCTTACGCAGGGCGACCTTCGCCTCCGGGTCCGCCCCGCGCGGCTGGGCCAGCACCCGCTGCGCCGGCTTCCCCGACCAACCCTTGCCCTCCGCCGACCCAGCGGCCGGAGCAGCCAGCCCTGGCGGCGCCGAGGCCACCACCGTCGCGACAACCACCGCCACAACCAACAACCAACAATTTCGTACGCGCACCAGGACCTCCCGGGACATCTGGTCGTCATTCGAATAGGAACGCGATGCCGATCAGCTGCAGGCGGCCCCACCGGTTCCGGCGCAGCCGATCCCAGCGAGAATTCCCAGTCCGATTCCCAGCAATGAGATGACGACCGTCTTTATCACGCCCTCGTCCGGTCGAACACGTGGCGGCTCGAACTTGGTCTGGGGTGTTGCCGTCGGCGCAGGTGTCGGCGATGCCTTGGGTTTGGCCGTTCGCGAATTATTGGAGTTTCCGTAATTGCGGGAGCCCGTGTTTTTCTGATGTTCCTTGATCTTTTTCGCTAGGTCGAAGTTCCGGTCTTTCCGCGCCTGCTTGTACATCTCATCCAGCTCCGCAGCATTCTTGCCTTGGAGGAAGGAGTGTTTACCGTCGCGTTTTCCACGTTGGCCCCCGGTGAGACACGCACAAGGGCGACCGTCGTCGGATTTCTCCTTCTTCTTAGCCGTCTTCGGCTTGACCTTGCCGCGCTTGTCGCGATCGTCGAGTTGCTTGTCCTTGGCCAGCAGTCGGTCCCGCGCCGACTTCGGCCCGGCCGCCGGCCGGCGCACGGCCTTGGCCTTGGGCTTCGGCTTGGGCTTGGGCTTCTTGACGTACTTCTTGCCGTTGTAGCGGTGCGTCTTGTTGAACTGGGTGCAGCCCTTACCGGTGCCGCAGTCGGGACGCAGCCCATCCGGGTCGGAGTAGGTGACCGGGCTGTTGTTCGCGTACGCGTAGCCCTGCATCTGCTGCGGGTCGGACTCGTCGATCACCGGATCGACGGAGAGGAACCGGCCGGTCTCCTGGTCGTACTCGCGGGCGCCGATCCGCACCAGGCCGACCCCGGCGTCCACGGTGCCGCCGACGAAGCCCCGCTGACCGGGCCAGGTGCTCGCCGCGGCGCCACGGCTCCCGCCGTACGGCAGGCTGTAGCGCCGGGTCGGGGTCAGGGTGACCGCGTCCACCGCCACCCCGGCGGTGCCGTTGTGGTCGTCCACCAACCAGCTGAGCCGGTTGTCCGCGGTCCGTACGGCGATCACGTCGCCGTCCTGGCCGTAGTAGCGGGTGCCGAGGGCGCCGCCACCGGCCGCCGGGCGGAACAGCTCGGCGTTGCCCAGGAAGTACGTGGTGCCGGTGGCGTCGCGGCGCAGCACCCGGTTGCCGTCGGCGTCGTACCCGAAGGAGGTTGTCCGGCCGCCCTCGGTGATCGCCGTCAGGTTGCCCTCGGTGTCCCAGGTCAGGGTCTGGTCCTTGCCGGCCACCGCCCGGGTGGTGGTGTTGCCGTCCGGGTCGTAGCCGAAGGTGTCGGTCCGGTTGCCGGCCGGCCCGGTGGTGATGACCGACCGCAGGGTGTGCGGCTGGGCGGTGCCGGCGGCCGGATAGTCGTACGTCCGACGGGTGTCGCCGGCGGCGTCGTGCCGGACCTCCTCGGTACGGTTGCCGACCTTGTCGAACCGGTACGACTGCCAGTAGGCGGCCGGCCCGCCGAGGACGGACAGGCTGGGGTTGGCGGCGCACTCGTCGGTGGCGGTCCACGCCTCGGTGAGCCGGCGCAGGTAGTCGGTGCGGAAGCACTGGGTGTCGCCGACCGCGGCATCGGCGATGGAGGTGACGTTGCCGGCGTCGTCGTAGCGGTAGCTGACGTCGCTGACCATGGTGGCGTCCTCGGTGCCCACGCCGATTGCCTGCGCGGTGCTCAGCCGGCGGCTGCCGGTCTCGTAGCCGAAGGTCCGCAGCAGCACCGCCTCCGGGCCGCCGAGCTGGTACGACTCGACGTCACCCAGCGGGTCGTACGCGGTGTCGTTGACGTAGGTGACGCTGCCGCCGGACGCGGTCCGCGAGGTCATCGTGGCCGGCAGACCGAGGGAGTTGTAGGTGTAGGTGACCGTCTCGCCACCGAGGCTGCCGACGGCCGGCAGGCTGGCGGAGGTGACCGCCCCCGCCGCGTTGTAACTGAACGTGCTGGCGTACCGCTCGGTCTGCCCGGCCGTGGCGGCCGGGACCGTGACGGCGGTTCCGGTCGGCCGACCCGCCGGGTCGTAGCCCAGGGTCTCCGACCGGTACGTGTCGCCGCCCGCGTACCGGGTGGCCGCGGTGGGCAACCCGATACCGCCGGGCAGCGTGTCGTAGGTCCAGTCGGCCAGCTTCGTGCCGTCCGGGGAACCGTCGTACCGGCCGGTGGGGCGGCCGAGCGGGTCGTAGGTGCTGGCGACGGTGTGCCCGCGGGCGTCGGTGGCGCTGGTCAGCTGGTCCTCGTCGTCGAAGCGGGAGGTCGAGGTACCGGTATCCGGGTCCTCGGTGTGGATCCGGCGGCCGCGCAGGTCGTAGGAGTAACGCCAGACGTTGCCGGCCGGGTCGGTGACGGTGGCCAGCTCACCGCCCCTGGTGTACGTGTACCGGGTCTCGTCGTAGGCGCCGGTGGGTGACCCGCCGGTGTACTGCCGCAGGGCGGTGACCCGGTCGTCGGCGTCGACGACCGTCGTCGTGGCGGTGCCGCCGTCGGGCGGGTCCACCGACGTCCAGTTGCCGCCGTACGCGGTGCCGGTGCGCCACTGCTCGACGCCGTGGGACAGGAAGATCTCCACCGTCTCCCGGTCCGCTCCGTCGTAGCCGTACCGGGTCTCGCCGGGCACGCTGCCGGTCGGCCGAAACAGTTCCGGGACCGGGTCGCGACTGGCCTCCCAGTAGTCGTCGTAGGTGCGGTCGACACGGCCGTGGCCGTCGTGGAACGTGTCGGTGATGATCCGGCCGCCGGCGGGGGAAGCCGTCTGGGTCTGCCGGGGACGCAGGAAGCCGTCGTAGAGGGTGTACGCGGATCGGTAACCGCCGCCGGCGTCCCCGGTCAGGGTCTCGGCGCGGGTGGCGCTGGTCCCGTCGGCGCGGACGACGTACTCGAAGCGACTGTTGGGGCTCTGGGTGTCCTTGGCCCGGCCGGGCAGCCACACCTGGCGCAACCGGCCCAGGGCGTCGTACGTCAGGTCGGTCCGTCGCCCGTTGGCATCCACGGTGCTGACCGGGCTACCCAGCAGCGGGTCCAGGGTGCTCGTGGTGGTGTGGCCCAGGGCGTTGGTGGTGCTGACCTGGGTGGTCGGCCCGCCCAGTGCCGGCGTGTACGCGGTCTTGCTGCGGCGGCCCAACGCGTCGACCACGGCGGTGGGCCGGCCGTGCCCGTCGACCTCGGTCGAGCCGGCGGTGACGTAGACCGGGCCGCCGGACCAGGAGCCGGCCTCCTCGCTGCGGGTCTCGTCGCCAGCGGTCGGCGGCGCACCCCAGCCCAACTGGCCGTCGTAGTAGCCGCGTTCGTCGGAGATGAGATCGTCCGGGTACGCCGGGGTGGTGGAGCAGCCCACGGCCACCGTCTCGGTCCGGGACACCGTGTCGGTGATCCACGCCTTCAGGTTGCGGGTGTACCAGGTACGGGTGCAGGTGTCGTCGCCCGGATCGGCCAGGTCGCCCTTGTCCTCGACCCGGGTCATCCCGGCGTAGTCGGGGTCGTAGCCGTAGTTGGTCTCGGTGGTACGGGTCGAGCCGTCACTGAGCGCGGTGAGGATCCGCTCGGTGGTGCCGGTCACCAGGTACGCGGTGAGCGGTTGCATCCCCGTACGCTCCCGGGTGGCCGTGGCCCGTACGCCGGTCAGCGCGGAGACCCTGCGCTGCAACCAGGGACCACCGTCGCCGTCGTACGTGGTGACCACCCGGTTCAAGCCACTCCACTGCGGATCGTCGGGCACACCGTCCACCTGGACGCCCTGGTCCGGCGGACCGGACTTGTTGACGTCGCCGTTCATGCCGCGCATGAAGACGTATTCGGTCAGGGAACGTTGACCACCGGTGGCCCCGGTGCGTACCCGCACGGTGCGGTAACCGCGCCACTGCCCCCAGGTCTTGCGGCCGGTCGGGACCAGTTCGGCGTCGTCGTGGTGCCAGGCGTGCCCGCCGATGTCGTACTCGTAAGAGGTGATCTCCGGCGGGTTGCCACCCACCAGGTCCTCCTCGGTCACCTGGCTGACGGCATACTTGTGGAACCACTCCAGCCGGGTGGCGGACCCGATGCCCCAGTACACCGGGAAACAGCGCCGGTTGTTGTCGTCCTCGGCCGGCAGGCCCCCGGGCCGGCACTGCACCGGCGCGTACGCCACCGAGATCTGGCCACCTGTCTCGGTGTGCACGGCGCTGATCCGGCGTTTGTACAGCGCCTGCACGGTGTCAGCGGTGTCCACCCGGTTCGGCCAGGTCTGCCCGTCGAAGGTGACCGGCGGCAGCGTGGTGGTGCCACCGACGTGACCGGACTGCCGGATCGCGTCCAGCCACAGCGGCGGGCTGGTCTGGTCCTGTGGCCGGGGGTACGACTGGGTGAGCTGCCAGGAGCTGACGTCGCGGTAGGCGCCGGCGGTGTACACCTGCGTGGTGACCCGGTCGAGGCGTTTGGTGGACCAGAACGTGGGGGCGAAGACCTGGCACGTCCCGGTCGACGTGCAGGCCTGGTCGAGTGGGGTGTCCGGCCAGTTCTGCGGCTGGGAGGTGACGCAGCTGCTCCCCGGGATGCAACGGTCGGCCGGGGCGAACACCACGCGGGCGGCGGCCGGCACGGTGAACAGGGTGTCCGCGCGCTGGCCGTACTCGATGCGGTCGAGCTGGCCGCCCCGGACGTAGGGGGTCGGCGCGGTGGCGGTGGCGTTGCGGCCGTAGTGGTTGGTCTCGGGGCGGTAGTAGTAGGACATGGCGTCGCCGTGCGGGTCGACGACGTAGTCGAGGTTCCAGCGGTACGCCTGCTGACACCAGGCGTCAGCGGGGGTGCCCCGGTAGCACCAGGCCCCGGGCTCCTTGCCGAAGACTGGCACCGTCCAGGTCGAGTTCGTCTCGGCCCGGCCGGCGGCCCAACCCGGTAGCCGGTTGAGGCCGAAGTAGTACTGGGTGCCGTCGGGTGCGGTGAGTCGCCAGTGTTCGCCCTTGTCGCCGTCGCGGCTGTCGGTCCTGTCGTCGCCGTCGTCGCCGTTGACGGCGCCGGTCAACCGCTCCACCCGCCAGCCGTCGTCGTCGGCCATCCGCCAGGTGCGGCTGGTGTCGTCCAGGACCAGCTCGCCGGCCGCGCCGGGCAGCGACACGATCGCGTTGTCACTGCCCCAGCAGAGGTCTCCCACCGGCGAGGCGGGCTCGGTCGAGCAGGGCTTGTAGGAGCGCTCGATGAAGCCGGACTGAAGTTCGAAGCCCTCGCCCACCCAGGACGGCTGGTTGTTGTTGGCGGCCACCCGCCCGTCGATAGAACCGGACGAGTAGTTCAAGGCTAGGTCGGGCTCGACGCCGGGGACCTCCGGCGTGTCGATCGGGTACGACCAGGTGAAGTCTCCGGACTGGAGGCCGACCTCCCAGGTGGCTGTCGGTGAGAGCGAGGTGGCCTGGTAGCTGCCGGCGCCGCCGGACGGCCCGGCGGTGAGCGCGTACAAGCCGTCGGGCACCCGGGCCTCGACCCGACCGGTGGCCGGCTGATTGCGACTGGAAACCGCCGTGCCGGTGCGGCAACCGGGGGCGGCCGGCGTGGTGGCCGCGCACTCGGGCATCCGGACCAGCCGCAGCCGGGAGCCGTAGTCACCGCCGTAGGCGGTACGAAAGCCGGAGTAGTCGATGCTCACCTGCGTCCGGGCCGTGTCGTCCCGGCGGGAGAGTCGGATGAGCAGGCCGGTCAACCCGGCCGCTCGGACGGCGTCCTGGCCGAGAAGCTCGACGCGCACCGTGCCGGCCCCGGTGGGCGATCCGACCCACAGAGGTAGCGCACCGGCCCGGGCGAGGGAGATCTCCGGCTCGCTCGACATCGGCCGGACGGCGGCGGCGACGGGTACGTCCACGGCGGCGGCGGACGGCCACTCAGCGCGGGCCGCCTTACGCAGCGCGGCCTGCTCCTCCAGGTCGACAGCACGCGGGCGGGCCGGTGCCGACGTCCCCTTGACCGGCGCGACCGGGTTCTTGGCAGCGGGGGAGCGGGGGCGGCCGGCGGCGGGCCCGGCCTGTGCGGGCGCCGCCCCGGCCAAACTGATGACCAGCGCCAGGACGAGAGCGCCGGCCAGCGAGCCACGACCGGCGCGTATCCAGCCGATCCGACGGGTACCTGGTATGGGCATCCTGTTCCCCCCGCGTGAAGTGGTGACTGCGAACAAGCCGGTTGCCCCGCACGCGCCGGATCGGCCATCCGACTAGGACACTGGGCGTCGGACGTCGCCGTGGGCAACGGATCCGGCGCGTTCGGGACAGTCCCGAACGGGCCCGCACGGCGAGCGTCAGATGACTAGGATCGTTAACCTCGATCGAGTCCGATCGACGCATGGGGGAGTCGAATGTCCGAAGCCGGAACGCAGCCGCCGAACCCCGACGAGGCGACGAACCCGGCCGAGTTCGTGACGGCGCTGCGGGCCCTGCGGGAATGGTCCGGCCTCACGTACCGGGAACTCGCGGCCAAGGCCGACGCCTCAGGGGACGCCCTGCCGTCGAGCACGATCGCGTCGGCTCTGAGCCGTACGACCCTGCCCCGGCAACAGGTGGTGCAGTCCTTTGCGAGAGCCTGCGGACTCGGCGACGCCGCCGCGGCCCGCTGGGTCGCGGTCCGTAACCGGCTTGCCGTCGGGCCGATCTCGAGCGGTTCTCCGGATCCCGTCGAGGAGGCCGGGGTGGCCGCCGCGGAACCGGTCGCGCCGCCCGCGCCGGCTGCTCGGCCGCGACGGTCGAGGAGGGCAATCGTGGTGATCGCCGCCCTCGCCGCCGTGATCGGCTCCGGCACGGCGTTGGCCTGGAAGGGCGCCCTCGGCTCAGACGGCTCGAACGGCTCGGGTGGCCGTGCCGTGGAATCCTCCGGGGCTTCCACGCCCGCGACTGCCGCCCTGCCCGATGGCTGGTACCTGATCCAACCCGCGCACGTGCGGGATCGTGACCTGTGCCTGGGCGAGGGGCGGGAGCGTAACGGCCGTACCGACCGGCCGCTGGCGGTGCAACGGGCGTGCGACCGGATCTCCCCGGACACCTTCCTCAAAGCGGTCGGTGTCGGGGTCTACGAGATCGAATGGCACCATCCGAAGGAGGGCGCGGGCTGTCTGACCGTCGACGAGGCGCTGACGGGGGACGGCGCGTTGCTGGCGCCGGACAACTGCACCGGTGCCGCCCACCAGCGGTACCTGTTGGAGGCCACAAACGTGCCGGTGCCCGGCGGCTATCGGCTACGTCCGATCCACAGTGGTCTCTGCGTTGGGGCGCTCGGGGGCCCGGCCGATGTGAACCCCGGCGCCGAGGCGATGCAGGCGAACTGCACCGGGGCCCTGGACCAGGAATTTCTGTTCGTCGCGACGAAACAGGCAGGCCGATCGTCCTGAATCACTGCCGTGGTTGCCGAGCGGACGATCAATCGTCCTCATCGAAATCCGTGTCGTCGACGAGGCCGCCCAGGAACGTCTCGAAATCGGGGGCGAGGACAGTGATCTGGTAATCCCACTCCTGGTCGACGTGCACGACTGTCGGCTCGCCCGTGGACCGGTAGTCAAGGGCGATCATGTCGTGGCCCGCTGAGGGGCAGTCGGCGATGTAGATACCAATGTCGGGGTAGCCCCACTCGGCTATCCAGAACGCGCTCCCGAGCTCGCCGCACAGGCTGAAGGGCGCGGTCCGGCCGATCGCCGCCAGGGTGTCCACCGCGACGTAGTTCGCCGACCAGGAGGTTCGGCTGGGCGAGGGGTAGGCGTCACGAGCCAACAATCCGCCGTTGTGTCGCCGGGCCAGGTCGACGTACGCGGCGGGTAGCTTGCGGCCGAGCTGTGCCTCCACCTGCCGTAGAACCTCGTCGGTGAGCGGACTTTCCAGCGGATCGGAGGCGTCGAAGATGATCGTGGGATCGAGCACGCGCTGACGGTAGTCGCTGAACGTCGGTTGCCGGAACGCCCCGGGGCTCCATTGTCTGAACGCTGTTCGTGTTGAGGATTCACTCCTGCCGCGACTGCGCGGACCCGGCGGGTGCGCTGCCCCGACGCTTCCTCGGCTGGCTCAGGTGAGCATCCTGCTGTTAGGTTCGCGAACGTGACGGTGCAGATCACCGCTGGGCGTTTCCACGAGGCTGACGGTGTAGAAGACTGGCGTTGTCTCTACCACCTGGTTTCGGCCTACTTCCGGACTGGCTCGCTGTCGGCGGGGATCGCGTTCGTCGACGAGATCGGCCGGCTCGCCGGCCGCGACGAGCAGGAGCATCTCAACCTGGATCTGCGCCACGCGGGCGTCACCGTGTCGCTGTCGCGGCGTGACATCTCATTGGCGCGACGGATATCGGCCGCTGCGCGGGCGCTGGGCATCCCCGCCGATCCCACGGCGGTGCAGCTCCTCAACATCACCCTCGATGCCCTGGTGAAGTCGGACGTGCTGCCGTTCTGGCAGGCGCTGCTGGGATACCGGCAGATCGGTGACGACTACCTGGCCGATCCGGCGCGACGGGGGCCCGGATTCGGGCTGCAACCCATGGAGACGGCGCGACCGCAACGCAACCGGATGCATGTCGACATCGCCGTCCCGCACGATCAAGCGAAGGACCGCGTCGCCGCCGCCCTGGCCGCCGGCGGGCGCGTCGTCTCCGACGCACACGCGCCGAAGTGGTGGGTGCTGGCCGACCCCGAGGGTAATGAGGCATGCGTCGCGACCTGGGTTGGACGCGAGTAGCGGGCCAGCCAGAGCGCGACCCGCAGATGGGCCCGAAGCTGCTGATCTTTTGGGAACCCGAACGCGGGCTCGTGAACGAACTGCGCAAGGAATTGGGCGAAAAGCGCTCCCTCGCTTTGGCTGCCCGCCGTGGCGATGGTGCTGTTGAGCGGTATTCCTCAGAGGTATGAATATGACTGTGCGGTATACCGCTTACCGCCGCATCCGCCTCCACGCAGGTGGCTGAGGGTCACGCCCGGCCACCGGCCGCGCGCGGCGGCGCGGTCCAGCCCGCAACGGGCGAGATGGGCACGAACTGCCTCTCGCCCCGACTGACCGGGCGTCACACCCGGCTCAGACCGAGCGCCTCGTCCACCCGGTCCAGCACCCCCACGTCGTCGTGGCCGACGCCGCGCAGCAGGTCGATGGCGGTCGCCCGGATCTGTCCGACGATCATGGTGACGGGCAGCGGCGGATCGGACCGCAGCAGGCCCGCGGCGATCCGGACCGCTTCCAGGGCCGCCGCGTCGGCCCGGTGCGCGTGCCGGTCGGCGTCGGCGCCGCTGAGGTCGCTGGCCAGAGCCTCCCCGGCCGACCGTACTGCGGCGGTCAGCGCGCCGATCGCGGCGGCCAGCTCCGGCGGTGTGGCGGTGTGCCGGCGGGTCAGGGTCACGCCGGCCCGCGCCAGCACCCGGATGTTGCGCGCGGCGTAGTCGAGCTGCCGCAGTGTCGCCTCCACGTCGACGAGCTTGCCCAGGTGCCGGCGGCGCAGTCCCAGCCGCAGCGTCTCACCGGTGGCGAGCACGGCGGTCTGTAGCTGGGCGACGCAGTCGTCCACCTGCCGAGCCTGGTCCAGCGCGGCGCGCGCGGCTGCCTCGTCGCAGCCCCGCAGCGCGGTGTTCACCTCGTCGAGCAGGTCGGCCAGGTCGGTGTAGCTGCGCCGGCCCTGCGCCACCAGCGGCGCCAACGGGTCGCGGGCGGCCATTAGCTGGCTGGCGGCCAACGCCACCGCGCCGCCGATGAGCGCGTCGACGAAGCGGAACGGCATCAGCGTCCCGTGCGGCGCGGCGACCACGACCAGGTACATGGCCGACACGGTGGCCTGCACGACCAGGGCACGGCGGGCTCCGATCAGCACCAGCGTCGTGGTGGTCAGCAGCAGCACCAGCAGGACCGTGCCGGTACCGGGGCCCAGCGCGTACACGAGCAGCTCCGCGACGAGCACGGCGGCGGCCACCGCGAGCAGGATCTCGACGGTCTGCCGTAGCCGTCGCCCGCGGGACTCACCGAGCACGACGAGCGCGGCGGTCGGCGCATAGAACGGGTCCGGGTGACGGATCACCACCGCCGCCACGATCCAGGCGACCACCGCGGCGGCGGTCAGCTCGACCACCGTCATCCCGTCGTCCCGCAACCGCGCTACGGCGTCGCGCCCCCACGTCCGCACCGGTGCTGCCCCTCTCGCCGGACGGACCCGACCCGGCCGCCTATTGATCTTCCGCGAGGACCGGGACTACCCCGCCTGTGAGCTGCTCAATCGTTGGGTGGCGGGCGGCACGCGGGACGAGAGGCCGATGGCAGGTCATCGTGGGCGGCCGCTTCACTGCATGGCGGTGAGCGGAGGATGATCGAATGACACGGGGCAGCGGAAGGTGTACAGCGAGTAGCCGCGCCCGATCTGCACGCCGACGATGTCGGGGGACGCGGTCGGGTCCTCCTCGGACGGGCGCCAGCTGCAATGCATCCCGTTCCAGTCGCCCGAATCCACGGTGAACATCAAGGTCATCGCGGTGCCGCAGGCGACACAGTCCATCGGGTACGGATCGGTCAGAGACCAGTTCGCGAACCCGCCGACCTTCCATCCCGGCGCCAGCGACAGGTCGCTCTGATAACGGGGACGGCTCTCGTCCTCGTCGTCATCCCACTCGTCGAGCCGGTCGCGTAGGTCAGCAGGGAGCAGATCGGCGTACTGGTACTCGTGGACCTGCTCGGGGTGCAGCACGCACGGGATCGGCAGGTACATGTCGCTGATCACCGGCGGCTCGGGAGGTGCTTCGAGCAGGGGGCCGACGGTGGAACTGTCGCGCCAGTAGAGGAAGACGCGAGGGCTGTAGTGCCGGTCCGAGTGGTCTACCGGGCACCACAGCACCTGGAGCAGGTCGGTGTCGTCCGGACCGGCGTAATCCGGGATGTCTCGTCGGTAGAGCTGCGCGACGGGGACCAACGGGATGGGATCCTCGATCAGGCCGTCCAGTTCCAGGGCGTCGGCGGCGTCGAGTTCCGCCCGCTCCTTGACGGTCAAGAAGTCCCCACCCGGCACCGGATCCCGGGCCTCTGCGGTCGCGAGGATCTCCCGCCTGCGGCGCAGGGCAGCCGGGGTCGTAAGGTTCCACGGCTCGTGCGCCCCGGCGTCGTCGCAGACCGGCCACACCTCGTGGGCCGGCCACAGCAGCGGTCCACCGACCGAGCTGTCCCTGACGGTCGGAGCGCCGGGTCGGGGATGCAGGCGGGTGGCCGTGGTGGAATGTTCCCGTAGCTCGGGAAATACCGCGGTGATATCCAGCGGACGCGGAGGCGTGGTGCGGGCCATATCGGTGGATCTTATGACCCGCGTACCGGTCCTGATACCCCGGATCGCTGGCACCAGTCGACGTCTGCGACGGCGCCCCGGCTGTCGGAGTAGCTGATTTTTCGGCGGTGATTCGGCTCCGACCGGTCAGGCCGTACCCTGGCGGTTGACTCGGCCCTCGTGGGCCGCCTTCGACCGGCCATGGTCGCGCTCGATCCCCGCTGATCCGGTAGCGGTGCGCTCGTGCCGCTGATCAGGCAAGTGCTCGACCGTCGCCCCCTGCCGGCCCCGTGCGCCGTTGCCCGGGTGCCGGCGGCCCCGCGCCGACTCGCCGCCGCTGTCGTGCTTGTTGCGCTGTTGGCTGCCCATGCCACCTCGGGCACCCGGTGCCTGGGCACTCATGCTTTCGGGCGGGACGGCTCCGGCGCAGTTCCGCAAGATGCTGCCCTGGCCGTGAGGCTGGCCAGGCCAGCTCGGATTGTGCAGGTCAGAGGCCGGTTGGACACAAGCCCGCAGGTCTGCTCCCGGTGCCGTTCCGAATTTGCTCCCTGTTGCGCCCATCCGTCTCGCGATCGGCCTCGAATGCCTCATGACAACAGCAGTGAAGTACAAGCATTTGAGGAGTTCGTATGAAGCGTCGCCTGTTCGCCTCCATTGGCGTGATCGCTGTGCTGGCCCTGTCCGCCTGCGGCGGTACCGACAACGGGGACAGCGCCAGCGGCGCGCCGAGCATGTCGGCCAGCGCGCCGATGGCATCGGCTTCGCCCTCGACGATGATGTCCGGTCAGTTCGGCTCGGGGTGCGCTGCCGTGCCGACCGATGCGTCCAACCCCGGTAGTTTCGAGGCGATGGCGAAGGTGCCGGTGGCCACGGCCGCGTCCGGCAACCCGCTGCTGTCGACGCTGGTGACGGCCGTGAAGAAGGCCAACCTGGTGGACTCGCTCAACGGCGCGCAGGGCGTCACGGTGTTCGCGCCGACCGACGATGCGTTCGCCAAGATCCCGAAGGCGGACCTGGACAAGGTCCTGGCCGATGACGCCCTGCTGAAGAAGATCCTGACCTACCACGTGGTGACGACCCAGCTGTCGCCGGACACCCTGGCGGGCACCCACAAGACGTTGCAGGGCGGCGACCTCGAGGTGACCGGCAGCGGCTCGTCGTTCACCGTCAACGGCACCTCGATGGTGGTCTGCGGGAACGTCTCGACGGCCAACGCCACCGTCTACATCGTTGACACCGTTCTGATGCCCAAGAGCTGATGGCGGCGACCGACATCGAGCCCCGGCCGGCGACTCGTCGGCCGGGGCCGACCCTCCGCATGACCGCCGTCCGCGGCGCGGTCGTCGGCCTGCTGACCGCCGGAGTGACCCTGGCCGTGGCGCATCTCCTCGCGGCACTGGTTGCCCCGGCCGCCGATCCGGTGCTGGCAGTCGGCGGCGTCGCCATCGACCTGGCACCGCAGGGCGTCAAGGCGTTCGCCATCCGCACCTTCGGCGCGAACGACAAGATCGCGCTCCTCGTCGGCGTCTACGCGCTGCTGGCCCTGGCCGCGGTTCTGCTCGGCGCGGCGGCGCTTCGACGACGACGCTACGGTCTGGCTGGTCTCGCCGTGTTCGCCGCTGTCGGTGTCGCGGCCGTCCTGTCCCGCCCGGGGGCGACACCCCTGGACGTCCTGCCGGTCCTGACGGGCGTCGGCGTCGGATCGGCCGCGATGTTGCTGTTGGCGCGCGCCGGTCGAACGGTAACGGCCATCGCGCCGAGCCGGCCGAGGCTGCTCAACCGCCGTCAGTTCCTGGCCACGACAGCGGGGACCGCGCTGACCGCCGGTGCCACGGCCGCCGTTGGCCAGGCCGTCGGTCGCGGCAGTGCGGTTGGCGCCCGTTCCCGCGCCGCCGTTCGCATTCCGCCGCCGGTACGACCGGCACCGCCGCTACCCGGCGGTGTCTCCGTCGGTGTCGACGGGGTTTCGGCGTTCCTCACCCGCAACCGGGACTTCTACCGTGTCGACACGGCACTCACCGTCCCGCAGGTCGATGTGAAGACCTGGCGGTTGACCCTGGACGGGGCAGTCGACCGTCCTCGTACCTGGACATTCGAGGATCTTCTCGCCCGTGGCCTCGTCGAGCGTGACATCACCCTGAACTGTGTCTCGAACGAGGTCGGCGGTCCCTACATCGGCACCGCCCGCTGGACGGGGGTTCCCCTTGCACCGCTGCTTCGCGAGGCGGGCCTCCACGCCGGGCAGAACCAGCTTGTCAGCCGCTCGGTGGAGGGCATGACCATCGGCACTCCGCTCGCGGCGATCCTCGACGGGCGCGACGCGCTCCTGGCCGTGGCCATGAACGGTGAACCCCTGCCCCTGGAACACGGTTTCCCTGTCCGCATGCTCGTTCCCGGCCTCTACGGCTACGTGGGGGCCTGCAAGTGGCTCACCTCGATGAAGGTGACCACCTTCGACGCGTTCGACCCCTACTGGGTGCAGCGCGGGTGGGCCGCCGACGCGCCCGTCAAGACCGCATCGCGCATCGACACTCCGAGACCTTTCGCGCAACGTCGCGCCGGGCCTGTCATCATCGCCGGTGTCGCGTGGGCGCAACGGCGCGGAATCGTGGCCGTCGAGATTCAGGTCGACGACGGGCCGTGGCGGCAGGCCCGCCTCGCCGATGGACCATCGCCGGACCTGTGGCGGCAGTGGACCTACCGCTGGGACGCCACCCCGGGTAGCCACACCCTGCGCGTACGGGCCACCGATGCGACAGGTGCGACCCAGACCGACCAACGGGCTGCGCCCTTCCCCGACGGCGCGACCGGCTGGCACAGCACCACCGTCACGATCACCTGACCTGGTGCTTGCCGTGATTCCGGCCAGGAACGAGTACGCGGCGGCAGACTGCACGGCCGCCTGCACAGGAGAGGACATGCCGAGGATGAGCGGCGACCCGGAACACGCGCGGCGGTTACGTTCGGTGCCGCCGGATACCGCGACGCCACCGAGCCCCGACGAGCTGCTGGCGCGGGTGGCACGCGGTGACGAGGCGGCGTTCGCGGCGCTGTACGACACCATGGCCGGCCGCGTCCTCGGGCTGGCCCGCCGCGTCGTGCGCGACCCGGCGCAGGCGGAGGAGGTGACGCAGGAGGTGCTGGTCGAGGTGTGGCGCACCGCCGGCCGATTCGAGGCCGGTCGTGGCTCGGCCTCCGCCTGGATCCTGACGATGGCGCACCGGCGGGCGGTGGACCGGGTGCGCTCCGAGCAGGCCCACACCGACCGCACCCAGCGGGTCGCCGCGACCGAGACGCACGTCCCCTACGACGAGGTCGTCGAGGACGTCACCGCCCGGTTGGAGCGCGAACAGGTCCGTCGCTGTCTGGGCCGGCTGACACCGGTCCAGCGGGAGGCGGTGGTCCTGGCCTACTACGGCGGCCACACCTACCGTGAGGTCGCCGAAAAGCTGAAGACACCGCTGCCGACGGTGAAGACGCGGATGCGCGACGGACTGATCCGGATGCGTGACTGCCTGGGCATCGACATGGAGGGACGGGCATGAGTGCCGACATCCACACCCTCGCCGGCGCGTACGCCCTGAACGCGGTCGACGACCTTGAGAGGGCGGCGTTCGAGCGGCACCTGGCCGACTGCGAGTCGTGCCGACAGGAGGTGACCGAGCTACGGGAGACGGTCGCCCGGCTCGCCGACGATACCGTCGTCGAGGCCCTGCCCCAGGGGTTGCGGGAGCGCACCCTCGTCCAGGCGGCGCGCACCCCGCAGGTGCGCTCCGCAGCCGCCGGGGACAGCGCCACACGGCAGGCAGGCAGGTGGCGACGCCTTACGGTGGCCGCCGCGGTGGCCGTCCTCGTGGCCGGCGGCGCGAGCGCGGCCACCTGGGCCGTGACCAACGATCGGGTCAGCGACGAGCGGGCCAGCAGCGAGCAGGCGCGGCAGATCGCCGCCGTCCTGGACGCCCCGGACGCCCGGGTGTTCGAGCGGTCTCTCCAGCCCGGTGGCGCCGCGACCGTGGTGGTCTCCCGCAGCCGGGACCGCGGGGTGGTGCTGCTGCGCGACCTGCCCGAGCCCGGCCCCGGGCGGATCTACGAGCTGTGGCTCATCCGTGGCAGCGAGCCCCGCAAGGTGGGACGGCTGGCAGAGGGAGTCAGGGAGTCGACCACGGTCATCGGCCCGGTTGCCGAGGCGGGAACGTTCGGCGTCTCCAACGAACCGGTGGGCGGTTCCGTCGCCCCCACGCGAATCGTGGGCACGGTCGCGCTGAGCTGAGCACCGGCGCCAGGAGAGATCGCTGCTCCGCCGTACCGCCACGGGCGCGAGGCGTCAGCGGAAAGCGTCGATGTTGCGCTTCGCCCAGGCGGCGAAGGGGCGTGGGGATCGGCCCAGGATCTCGGCGATGTCCGGGCTGATCCGCTGTTCGGCTTCGGTGGGCGTGCCGAGGATCGCCAGCGTGCCCTCGACCACCGGTGGCGGCATGAAGCGCAGCATCTGCTCACGGGCTTCGTTCGGCGTCTGGTCCACGAAGCCGATCGGCTCGCCGAGCGCGGCGGCGAGGTCGGCGACCCGTTCGCGAGGCGTGCTCAGAGCCGGGCCGGTCAGTTCGTAGGTGCGGCCGACGTGCGAGCTGTCGAGCAGGGCTGCGGCCGCCACTTCGGCGATGTCGGCCGGGTCGACCAAGGGTAGACCGACGTCGCCGAACGGCGCGGCCACCATCCGCGTACTCCGCACCGGTTCCGCCCAGGCGAATGCGTTGGAGGCGAAGCCGCCAGGGCGCAGTATCGTCCAGCCGAGGTCGGATCGGCGGATCAGGTCCTCAATGGCGTGCAGGGGTGCGTGTGACGGCGAGTCGGGCCGTGTGACGACCGCCTGCGAGGACTGCAGCACGATGCGCTTCACGCCACCGGCCGCGGCGACCCGCAGGATCTCGCGCATGTCGAGATGGGCTCCGGCGCCCTCGACGAGGAGGTACAGCGCGTCGGCGCCGGCGAGCACCGGGCTCAGACTTTCCGGCCGCTCCAGGTCCGCGTGATGGTGACGGACCCCGTCTGGCAGGGCGATCGGGCGTCGTCCCCGGGATACCGCCGTCACCCCACCGCCCGAGGCCGCGAGGATTGACGTGAGCGTACTGCCGACGTTTCCGGTGGCTCCAACCACGACAAACATGTCTGTGTCTCCAGTTCGACCGCGTCGTTCGCGCGGTTGCCGGAAACGCTAGTAGCGCCGATATAGTAGGTACCTAGAGGATAGTAATGGATATGTGACGGAGGGCACATGCAGCGCTCGACGGATCCCGAGCTGGCATGTCCGGTCGCGCCGGTCGTGGACATCGTGTTCAGCCGGTGGACCACGCCAATCCTGTGGGCTTTGCACGAATACGGTCGGCAGCGCTTCGTGGAGTTGGAGCGCCGACTGACGAGCATCACGCCCAAGGTGCTCACGCAGCGGCTCCGCCAACTCGAACGCGACGGACTCGTGACGCGCACCTACCACGCCGAGGTGCCGCCGCGAGTCGAGTACCAGATCACCGAGTTGGGCGCCAGTCTCGGCCCGATCTTCGCCCACCTGGCCACGTGGGCCGACGCCAGCCTCCCAGAGGTGGAACGCGCGCGGGATGCCTACGACGCCGGGCGATGAGGACCATCCACAACGCGGAAGCAGAACCTCACCGTGATGGGCGGGCCGACGAGCTGGCGCGGTCAGCTTGTCGAAGATGCGCTGCGGGTCACCGGATCTCGTTGCCGGGGTGGTCGCTGTCGTACGCCTGACGGGCTTCGGCGATGACGTCGCGGTGTGCCAGCGACCAGTCGGCGAGGGCCTTGACGAGATGGGTGAGGCTGGTGCCGGTTTCGGTGAGGCGGTAGTCGACCTGGGCGGGCACGCTCGGGTAAACGGTCCGAAGGACGAGGCCGTCTCGTTCCAGGCGGCGCACCGTGAGGGTCAGCATGCGCTGGGAGATCCCATGGATGGCGCGCTGGAGTTGGCGGAAGCGTCGCGGCCCGGCGGCGAGTTCGACGATCACGAGTACGGACCACTTGTCGCCCACCCGGTCAAGAACGTCTCGGATGCCGCAGTCCGGGTGTTCCGGCTGTCCGCACGGTTCGAGCTCGGCGGCTTCCGCGGTTACCTCGGTGTGCGCTGGTGACACGAGACTGCCTCCTTGTGGCCCGCCGGGCGTGGGTCCAGGCTGCCCGGTAGTTACTGAAGAGAACCACGGCAGGAGACCGAGCCGCAATGATCATGGTTACCGGCGCCAACGGGCAGCTCGCCTCGCGCACCCTCGCAGAGCTGGCCCAGCGAGGGACACCCGCCCTGGCGGCAAGTCGCACTCCCACTGGCGCACAGCGCCACCTCGACTTCGACGATCCCGCGACCCTTGACCTCACCGGGGTTTCGACCCTGGTCCTGATCTCGGCCGGGTACGCCGAGGACGACACAGTCATCGCGCGTCACCGAGCCCTCCTCGACGCCGCCCGGCGCGACGGAGTGGCGCACGTGACGTACACCAGCCTGACCAGCGCCGGGGACCATCTCGGGTTCGCGCTGGCCCACCGGGCTACCGAGCACCTGATCACGACCAGCGGGCTCGCCTGGACGATCCTGCGGAACGGGCTGTACGCCGAACTCTTCGGCGCCCTGCTCACGTGGACGCCCGACGGCCTGGAGTCGGCGTTCGGGACCGGCGCGCTCGCCGCGGTGGCGCGGGCCGACCTGGCCGCTGCCGCAGCCGTCGTCGCCAGCGAGCCCAGCGCCCACGCCGGAAAGGTGTACGACCTGGTCGGAACCCCGATCACCGCCGGCGACATCGCCGATCGTCTCGGCGTCGCGCACCGCACGATCGATCTTGGCGAGTACCGCGCCCGTCTGCTCGGCAACGCCATCCTGCTGCCGTTCCAGCCGCCGATGCTCGCCTCGATCGCCAGCAGTGTCCGCCACGGGTTTCTCCACCACACCGGTCCTGACCTCGGGCGCCTGCTGGATCGACCGCTCACGGATCCCCTCGCCGCCGCCGCCGATGTCACAGCCGCCGCGCGTTGACAGAACCTGCTCCGCCCGGTCCTGAGGCTCGACAGCTGCCAGGACGGCGGCGATCAGGTCCCGACCGTAGAAGCTCAGTGCTCCGCCGCTCGCGGGCGAGGGGTCCGGGGCGACGCTGCGCCCCGGACCCCTGCGGCCTGCTAACGGAGTGGGACTCTCAGGTCATCCGCAGCGTTGACCGTTGAGGGTGAAGGCGGTCGGCGCCGGGTTGGTGCCGCTCCACGTCCCGTTGAAGCCGATGCTCGTGGACGCGCCGACGGCGAGTTTGCCGTTCCAGCTCATGCTGTCCGCGGTGACGCTCGTGCCGTTCTGTTTCCAGGTGGCCGACCAGCCCTGGCTGACCTTCTGGCCGGCGGTGGGGAAGTCGAAGCCGAGTTTCCACCCGTCGATCGCGGTGGTCCCGGTGTTCTTGATCGTCACGGTCGCGGTGAAGCCGCCCGGCCAACTGTTCGCGGTGTAGCCGACCGCGCAACGGGCGGTGGGCGCGGTGGGCGCGGTCCGCACGGTCAGGCCGGGCGAGGCCGCCGAGACGTTCCCCGCCGCGTCGCGGGCGGTCACCACGAAGGTGTACGGGGTGTCCGGCGTCAGCCCGGTCACGGTGTACGTGGTGCCGGTGGCGCTGCCGATCTTCACCGTGCCGGTGGTGTCGACCCGGTGCACGTCGTAGCCGGTGACGGCGGTGTCGTCGGTGGACGGCGTCCAGGCCAGCGCGATGCTGTCGCTGGTGACCGTGCCGGCGGTCGGCTTGCCCGGGGCGGTCGGCGCCTGGGTGTCGCCGGGCGCGGTGGCGCGCGGCAGCACCAGGTGGGTGATCGAGTTGGCCGGGAAGGTGGTCGTGAGGCCACCGGCGGTCACCGGCTGGTCGGCCTCCCGGACGACGCCGGCCAGGTTCGTCCCGCTGTACCGGTAGACCTGGGCGGTGCTCGCGGAGACGCCGGTGAGGGCGACCGGGCTGGTCAGGTCGTCGCCGGTCTTGTTGACGACGACCACGGTGAGCGCCTTGTCGGCGCTGCGCTCGGCGGCGTACACGGCCAGTTTGCCCTGGTCGGCGCTGGTCGCCTGGACGGAGGTGTCACCGAACGCACCGCCGGAGCCGTCGTAGTTGCGGTAGATGCGGAAGGCGTTGGCCACCGGCTGGTCGGTCGTCGGTGCGGTCCAGAGGGTCGCCAGGTCGAGTCCTTCGCGGCCGAAGATGCCGAGGACGTCGGCCTGGGCGAGAGCGCCGTTGAGCGACCCGTAGCCGCCCCAGTTGTATTCGGTCATCGCGATCTTCGTGCCCGGGTAGTGCTGGTCGACCAGCTCGCGCAGGCGCGGGATGTACCGGACCGGCTGGTTGATCCAGCTCTCGTCCACGTAGGTCGGGTCCCAGAGTTGGCGGGTCGAGCGCAGTCGCAGCGCCTGGGTGTTGGCGTCGCCGGCCGCGTCGCCGAGCACGCCGGACTGCTGCGGGTAGAGGTGGACGTCGAAGTAGTCGAGGATGCGGGTGCCGTGCTGCTGCTCGTACTCGCGCATCCGGTCGAGGTACCACGGGCCGAGGTCCTGCCCGCCGTGCGCGGCCTTGTCCGGCGGGTTCGACCAGCAGCCGGTGCGCGAGCAGGTGTCCTGGTCGAGGCCCGAGTAGATGATCGAGTTCAGGCCCCAGCCGACGGGACCGAGCGTCTTCGCGCCGGGGTCGGCGGCCTTGATCGCGGCGGCGTACTCGTAGGTGCGGTCGCGTAGCTCGTCGTAGCCCAGCCCGGTCGGGCGGACGTCGCGGTGGGTGGAGTGCCACAGATCCGGCTCGTTGTCCAGGTTGTAGAACTGGACCCCTCCGTCGGCGGCGGCCCCGAACTGCTCCTTGAGGTGGTTGACGAAGTCGGTGGCGTACTCCGGGCCGACGGCGGTGCTGGTGTCCTCCGGATCGTTGCCGGTGATCAGTGACCCGTCCGGCTTCTTGCCGTTGCCGCAGTCCGGTGCCCAGGGATCGGTGGACTCCTGCGGGCCGTACTTGGCGACGCTGAAGCCACAGGCCCGCGTCCGGTCCTTGGCGATCCAGCCGAGCATCGGCATCGTCATGACCGTGGCGGCCCCGGTGGCCTTGTTCTGCCGCACGAACCGGTCGCTCTCCGAGCCCTTCGGGAGGTCCCCGGGACTCGGGTTGTCGTTGGGGATGTTCTCGAAGTACCAGTCCGCCGCGCGGTTGGTGGTGTCGGCGCGGAAGTTGTAACGGGTGGTGGCGTTGCCGCCGTAGCGGTGCACCGGCAGCCGCAGGTCGCGGGCGAGGGCCTCGTCCGCGAAGTTCATCCCGTAGATGTACGGGCTGATCTGGTGCCGGGCGGCGGTGGTGTCCACGGCCAGTGCCGGGCCAGCCGCGGCCAGGGCGGGCGCGGGCAGGGCCAGACCGCCGAGGGCCGTGGCGAGCACGACCGGAAGTAGAGCTGTGTGGGGACGCACGAGCATTCCTTTCGAATAGGAGCCCGTCGATGGGAGCGCTGCCACAGCGTCGCGCCTTCGTGCCTCCGAGTCAATTCGACGGCCGGGAGCGCCTTCGACGCCGAAGGGCTCCCGGCTGGGTCGGTGCTACTGCTCGCCGCCCACCAGGCTGGGCGAGTCACCCTCGCCCGACACCCTCGCGCTCACGAGCGAGGTGAGCACCGACAGCACCGCGGCGCCGGACGCGATGCCACCCGCTGCCGCCCAGTCCGCCTGCCACGCGTTGAACACCACGTCGGCCCCCCAGTAGAGGAGCAGACCCTGCGCGGCGCTCTTCACCGCCCGCTCGGCGGTGGCCTTCCAGAATCTCGTGGTGAACATGTCCGTACCTCCAGAGCCAGGTTCGTGGAATGGTCCATGAGCCAAGAATGCCTGGTCAGGAGGGGTGGATGCTCGTCGCGTTTCAGCTGTTGCCGGCGGCCCGGCTCGGTCAGAGCTCGCCACCGCCGGTGGGCGCCACGGGGACGGCCGGGACGGCCAGCTTGGCCCGGGGCCGGTCGGCGTCCGGATGGCGCAGCTCGTCGAAGATCGTCAACGCCTCCCGCCACGCCCGGCGCGCGGCGTCGAGGTCACCGGCGGCCCGCAGACTGTCACCCAGGTTGTCCAGCACCTCCGCCTCGTCGTACCGGTCGCCGAGTTCGCGGTGCAGTGCCAGCGCCCGCCGGTAGCAGTCCGCGGCCTCGTCGTGGTCGCCGAGGCCGTGCCGGACGTACCCGAGGCTGTCCCAGGTCAGCGCCGCGCCGTGCCGGTCGCCGGTCTCCTCGTGCAGCCGCAGGGCCGCCTGGCAGCACTGCAACGCCGGCCCCGGCTCGCCGAGCCGGGCGTGCATCCAGCCCAGATTGTTGAGCGCCTTGGCCTGCCCGACCCGGTAGTCGGCGGCCCGGTAGAGGTCGAGGGCCAGCCGGGTCTCGTCCAGGGCCGACCGCAGCCGACCCTGCCGGGCGAGCACCCAGCTCACCCCGAGGTGCGTGTGCGCCCGTCCGGTGTCGTCGCCCAGCTCGCGGTACAGCTCCAGGTCGCGTCGGTAGTGCCGGTGCGCCGCCTCGTGATCGCCCGACCAGGTGCAGGCGATGGCGAGGCCGCGGTGCGCCAGGGCCTGACCGGCCAGGTCACCCCGACGCCGCGCCGCCGCCAGCGCGGTCCGCTGGGCGGCGGCGAGCTCCGGCCAGTGCCCGCTGCGATCGAGGTACGTGGTGAGGGCCGCCGCCAGCGTCCACGCGTGCCGGTCCAGGCCGGCGGCTGCCGCCTGTTCCACACACGCCAACAGGACGTGGTGCTCGGCGGCGAACCACGCCGTCGCCCACCCGTGCTCCGGGCGGTCGCCCACGGTCACTCCCGTCGCCGGCGGCGGCAGCGCGGCCGGTCGCGCCAACCGGTACGGGTCGAGCAGGTGGTCCGCCGCGTGCGAGGCGTGCAGGTAGTGGTCGAACAGGCGGCGTCGGGCGGCCTCCCGCTCGACCGAGGGGTCGGTGTCGTGGCACAGCTCAGCGGCGTACGCGCGCAGCAGGTCGTGCATCGCGTACCGGCCGGCGGTGCGCTCGGTGAGCAGATTCGCGCGGGTGAGGTCGGCCAGCAGCGGACCGACCCGAGCCGGCGGCAGACCGGCGAGGCTGGCCACCGCCGTCCGTCCGGCGTCGGGGCCGGGGTGCAGCCCGAGCAGTCGGAACAACCGGGCCGAGTCGGCGTCCAGGGCCCGGTACGACCAGGAGAAGACCGCCCGCACGTCGGTCATCGGATCGCCGGTGGCCAGTGGGCTGAGCCGGTCCGGGCCGCTGTCCCGCAGTTCGGTCGCGAGCACCGCCAGCGGCACGTCCGGTTGCCCGACCGCGCGGGCCGCGACGACGGCCAGGGCCAACGGCAGGCCGGCGCAGCACCGGACGATCTCGTCCAACGCCGTCTCTTCCCGCCGGGCACGGCCGCGACCGAGCCGAGCGATCAGCAGCTCCCGCGCCTCGGCCGGTGCGAGCAGGTCCAGCATCACCGGGTGGGCTCCGGCGTTGACCACCAGGCCGGTGAGCCGGTTACGGCTGGTCACCACGACCAGGCTGCCCGGGGATCCCGGCAACAGGGGCCGTACCTGCTCGTCGTCGCGGGCATTGTCGAGCAGCACCAGGACCCGGCGGTGGGCGAGCAGCGTCCGGAACAGGGCGGCCTGCCCGGCCAGGTCGGTGGGTACGCGCTGAGGCGGCACGTGCAGCGCCTCCAGGAAGCCGCGCAGCGCCTCGCCCGGCGACACGGCCCGACCGTCGAGGTCGAACCCGCGCAGGTTGACGTAGAGCTGCCCATCCGGGTAGCGGTGCGCGACCTGGTGGGCCCAGCGCACCGCGAGGGTGGTCTTGCCGACCCCGGCCGTGCCGGCGATCGCGGAGATGACCACCGCCCGGCCGAGATCGTCCTGGCCGCCGTCCCGGGCGGCCCGCGCCGCGTCGGCGGGCAGCAGTGCGTCCAGTTGGCGCAGCGCCGTGGCGCGGCCGGTGAACCAGGCGGGGTCGCCGGGGAGCTGCGCCGGAGTCGGACCGGCGGGCCCCGCGGGTGCGGGCTCGGCCGTCGTCTGCCCCCGCAGCACCCGCAGGTGGGCCTCGCGCAGCTCGGGGCCGGGATCGACGCCCAACTCGTCGACGAGACGGCGGCGGGTCTCGGCGTAGAGCCGCAGCGCGGCGGCCTGTTGGCCACAGCCGGCAAGGGCGAGCAGGTAACCGGCCACCAGCGGCTCCCGGAGCGGATGCTCGACCACCAGCGGGCGCAGGGTGTGCGCGGTGGCGGCGTACCGGCCGAGGCCGAGTTCCACGGCGGCGAGCCGCTCGTACGCGAGCAGCCGCTGCTCGTCCAGTCCGGCGGCGGCGGCGTCGACGAAGGCGCCGGCCGCGCCGGCCAGCGCCGGCCCCTGCCACAGCGCCAGGCCGTCCCGCAGCAGCCGCGCCGCCTCGGCCCGCCGACCGGCTGTCTCCTCGACGCGGGCCCGCTCGACCGCCACGCTGAACTCGGTGAGGTCCAGCTCGGTCCCGCCTACGGTGAGCCGGTAGCCGCCGCCCTGCGTCGCCAGCAGGTCGCCCGCGCCCGCCTCGCGCAGGGCCGCCCGGATCCGGGAGACGCAGACCTGCACCTGCGTCCGTGCGCTGGCCGGCGGGTCATCGGCCCAGAGCGCCGACACGACCTGCCCGAGAGGTACCAACCGGTCCGCGTTGAGGAGCAGCAGCGCGAGCACCGCGCGTTGCTGGGGGCGGTCGATGGGGAGGACGCGCCCGCCGGCGGTCACCTGGACGGGGCCGAGGACTGACCACCGCATGGCTTTCCTCGTCAGTCGTGATGGGACGACCACAGTCTATGGACGGCGGGACCCGTGCGGCCGGCGCCAAGCGGTCGGATAGCGGACGCCAAGCGGCCTCGCCCAGGCTCTCCTCAGCCGCCGGATCCGCAGGTCCGGGGGGAGGCGGGCCGGCTCGTCCGGCCATTGTGGACAAGGGGAGCGACATGCGGGTAACCAGGGGACGGGGCGTGCTGACGGCAGTTGTGTCGACGGCTGCCGTGGTGGCGGGCATGGCCTGGGCGGCACCGGCCTGGGCGGTGCCGGCCGGGCTGGAGACGGTCACCCATTCGGCGGCCGAGAGCAGCGCGGACAAGTCGGCGCTGGCGTCCTGCCCGGCCGGCAAGGTGGTCACCGGGGGTGGCGGCTTCCTGATCGCCGGCTCGTCGGCCGCCGGGCGGGTCGGGCTGGACCGGTTGGAGCCGCTGGCGAACGGCACCGGGTTCTTCGTGACCATGCGGGAGGCAGGCCCGGCCAACTTCGCCGGCGACTGGGCGTTGCAGGCCGTCGCCCAGTGCGCCACGACGCCGGCCGGATACCAGGTGGTGGCCACGACCGGAGCGGTCGGAACGGAGTACGTCACCGCGAGCTGCGGGACGAAGAAGGTCATCGGCATGGGTGGGCGGGTCAACAGCGGCCTGGGTGACGTGGTGCTCGACCAGGTCGTGCCGTCGTTCGACCTGACCTCGGTGACCGTCCGGGCGGTCGCGGTGCAGGGCACCTCGCCGGCCGGCTGGAGCGCCACCTCGATCGCCGTCTGCGCCAACGCGCCCGCGGGGCTGGAGCGGGTCGCGTTGACCGGGACGAGCGCGAGCAATTCGTCGGACAACGCCGTCAAGTCGTGCCCGGCCGGCAAGGGCCTCTACAGCGCGGGCGCCGACATCAACGCCGGCAACGGCCAGGTGTTGCTGACCGCGATCAACATCACCGGGGGGAACACCGTTCGGGCACGGGCGGACGAGGACGCCGACGGCTTCGCCGGCTCGTGGAGCCTCAACGGGTACGCCATCTGCGGGAGCTGATTCGCCGGCCGGGGCCGCCACTGGCGGCCCCGGTCGCCGGTCCGCGTGGGCAATATGATCCTCATCAAGTGACGACCAGGGGAGCGGATGTCATGAAGTTCCTTCTCACGTCGGGGGGCATCAGTAACCCGAGCATCTCCGACGCGCTCGTCGACCTGCTGGGCAAGCCGATCGCCGAGTCCACGGCCCTGTTCATCCCGACCGGCGTTCACCCCTTCCCCGGTGGCGCCGAGAAAGCGTGGAAGGCGGTCCACGGCCACGCGTCGATCCCGCTGACCCAACTGGGTTGGAAGTCCCTGGGGATGTTGGAACTCACGGCGCTGCCGACCATTCGGCAGGAGAACTGGGTCCCGGCGGTCCGAGAGGCCGACGCCCTCCTCGTCTGGGGCGGCGACGTGCTGTACCTGACCTACTGGCTGCGCCAGTCGGGCCTGGCCGACCTCCTGCCGTCGTTGAGTGACACGGTCTATGTGGGGGTCAGCGCCGGGAGCATCGCGGTCACCCCGTACAACTGCGACGCCGAGTTCGACAGTCAGTTCGTTCCGGACGGCAGCGACATGGCGCAGGGCGCCGACCGGGCGCTGGGCCTGGTGGACTTCACTCTCTACCCCCACCTCGATCATCCGGACATGCCGGACACCACACTGTCCAGCATCGAGAAGTGGGCAACCGGCATTCCGGTCCCGACCTACGCCATCGACGACAACACCGCCATCAGGGTGGTCGACGGGGCCGTCGACGTCATCTCCGAAGGTCACTGGAGACTGCTCAACGGCGGCGCCAGGTCGTGACGATTCGGCCGCGCAGACCGGCCGATCACCGCGCCCGGGACGGGAGGCGGACGATGCTCAGGATGCCGGTGGGTCGGCGCTGATGCGCGCGAGGGTGCGTCGGCCGATCAGGCTCATCGTCGGGTTGGTCCGGTGGTAGTACCAGACCAGTCCCATCGCCTGCTGGAAGGCCCACGCCCTACCGCGCTCCCACTCGAGATCGTCGCAGCCGAGTCGTTTCCGGAACGCCTGGCGTGGCTCCCGTTCCAGCAGGTGCCAGGCGCCGACGAGGTCGAGGGCAGGATCGGCCGGGCCCAGCCCGCCCACGTCGAGAACCCCGGCCAGCCGCCCGTCGGAGACAAGGACGTTTCCGGGTATGAGATCGCCGTGGTTCATCGTGTCCGGGGCCTCGCCCCGCGGCAGTTCCCTCATCACCTCCCAGAACCGGCGGAGCGGCGGAACGTCCAGCAACGTTTCGCTGTGCCGGAAGCAGTCCTTCAGGTAGTCGTCGTGTGCGGGTAGCTCGCCACCGCGACCCTGGCCGGTGAACGTGCGGCCGCCTGTGTCGATGGCTCGCACGCCGTCGACGAACTCGGCGAGATCGTGCGCGAACGCGACCGAGTCGCCGGGGTCGTCATCGGTGGCAACAACTCCGGGTATCCACGTCTGGACCGACCAGGGAAGCGGGTAGCCGGCACCCGGTTCACCGATGTCGACCGGCTCCGGAGTGGGAAATCGCGTACGCCCCAACAGCTCTCGGGCCGCTTCCGCCTCGCGTTCCAGCCAGGCCTGTGCCACGTCGACCTCCTGAGGCTGGAGGGGGAATCGGGCCGTCAACCGCTCCCCGACACGGACGATGGCATTGACCGTCCCCTGCGAGGCGACGCGCTGGAGAGCCAGGCCCCGCCACTCGGGGAACTGCGTGTCCACCAACTGCTGCACCACGTCGAGTGAGACCGTGAGCTGGCCCTCGTGCATCGGCACATCGGGCGACAGGGGAGCGGCTGGCACGACAATCATCCTTCGTCAGGTTATCGAGGCGGCTGAGCCTAGCGGCGGGCGGCGCAGTTGCGGCGCTCTCGGCGTATCGATGGCCCATTTGCGGCGTCCGGTCACACTGCCGGTATGCGGCGGGGACATTGGGTGAGCGCCCTGGTGGTGGCCCTCTGCGTCCTGCTCTCGGTGGCCGTCGGCGGTTGGCTGGGCTGGCGGAGTGCGACGGTCGATCCGCCTGCGCCTCCCGCGGTCTGCCCGCTCATCCGGTCGGAGGTGCTCGATCGTCTCGTTCCCGGGCACGGTACCCCTGAGGCGGCCGAGCAGAACGAGTCGGCCATGCGCTCGAACTACTGCTGGGTCAAGAGCATGTCCGGGACCCAGGCCCCACGTACCTCGTTGTGGGTGTCACTCGGACGGTACGGCCGATACGAAGGCCGCGGTCCGCGTTGCCTGGACCGTGGTGGACTGCAGCCGGCCTCGAACAGAAGGAATCAACCGTTCGCGCTCGGAGACCGTGCCCTCTACTACCTCTCGGGTGACAGCGAGACCGGTCGGCGTATCCACTTCTCGGTGTGTCTCGGCACCCACGGGGTGCTCGTCGACTACGAGGCCGCCGGCGTCACCGATCCGGTGGTGGTCGAGTCAGCCGCCACCGTTGCCCAGGAGGTGCTGTCGTGGCTTTGATCGGGCCTCCGATCTGGGTATTCCGGCGCAAGAACCTGCAGCCGCCCCCGCGCGCCGACCATCGGGTGTCACCGTGGCGGTGGCTGCTCGTTGCTGGGGCGGTGGCGCTCGTGATTGCCGTCGGCGTCCTCGCCTGGCGGGTGAGCCGGCTGGCGGCGCCCACACTCGTCAACTGGCAGATCACCGTCGTCGACGAGACGGGCGACGCTCCGCCGCTACCGGACCTGCCGGCAGATCCGATCGCGCGCTGATCCGGGGGAGCTCTGATGGCCATTTCCGCGCACCTGGCCCGGCTGCGGGCCGTGATCGGACCCGAGCTGATCCAGTTGCCGTCGGTGTCGGTCTCGTCGTCGACGAGCACGGGCGGCTCCTGCTGGTACGCCACACCGGAAGTCCGGACAGGTGGGGTGTGCCGGGCGGTGCGGTCGAGATCGGCGAATCACCGGCCCAGGCGGCCGTGCGCGAGATCGGTGAGGAGATCGGCGTCCAGATCGGCCGGCTGCGGTTGCTGGACGTGCTGGGCGGTACGGACTACGAGGTCACCTACTCAAACGGTGACCAGGTCGCGTACGTCACCGCCGTCTACGAGGCGGTGATCGTCGACGGGACGCCCGCCCCGGACCAGGAGGAGATCTGCGAACTGGACTGGTTCACCCCGGCGCGGCTACGAAGTGTTGGCCTCAACCGGTTCACCCGGGCGCTGCTGGGGGCAACCGGCCACCTCGCGAGCTGACGGCGGTCGGTCTGCCCTAGGGCGTGTGTCAAAGCCCATGGCCGGCCTGCGGCGGGCCCAGCCGACGGCCGGCGGCGTTGGAGATGGGCCCGGATACAACACCGGTATCCGAGCCCATCTCCGCCTTGCCGGACCGCCGCCTGGACTCCGCCTCGGCTCGACCCAGGACTTTGACACACGCCCTATCGGGACAACGGATCGGCCGTTTCGTCGCTACGGTCACCAGGGTGACCAGTTCTGAGCCGCAGGTGGTCGGCGTCGTGCACCAGGCTTCCGAATCGACGGTACGGCTGCGTCCGGTGACCGAGGACGACTTGGAGATGTTGCGCCGGTTCGCGGTCGAACCCGGGCTGATCGGCCTCGACTGGGCTGGTTTTCGGGACGCCGCCGCGCCGGCCCGTCGCTTCGCCGAGGACGGCTATCTCGGTGAGCGGATCGGTGGCCTGGTCGTGCAGGTCGAGCCGGCGACCGACTCGCGGGCGGGTTACCTCAGCTACCTCCAGCGCCAGTACGGAGGTCGGGCGCCCTACTGGGAGATCGGCATCGTGCTGCTGCCCGAGTGGCGCGGTCAGGGCATCGGCTGGCGGGCCCAGGCGCTGCTCTGCGACTACCTGTTCAGCCACACGCCGGCGCAGCGCATCCAGGCCAGCACCCACGCCGAGAACGTCGCCGAGCAGCGGTCGCTGGAGAAGGCCGGCTTCCAGTTGGAGGGGGTCGTGCGGGCCTGTGAGTTCCGGGCCGGCGCCTGGCGGGACGCGTGGCTCTACAGCCGGTTGCGCGACGACCCGTCACCCCTGTGACCCTCGCCTACGGCTGTCGGGCGTGATCCCGAAATCCGATTGTGGGCGGCTACTGTCCCTGCCTAGCCTGCTGGCTGTGGCCCCCCTTCGTCTTCTGATCCCGCGGGTGGACCGGTGAGCGGCCGGCTTCGGGAGATCGCCCGGCAGACCGTCGCGATCGTCGAGTCGGGACGCTATCGCAATGGCAACGGCGTCGAGGTCGTCGTCGGTGAGGCGGTACGCGCCGCGGTCGCCGGGACTCGTCATCACCTCCCCGACGAGGTGTTCGAGGCGCGGGACGCGGCACCCGCCGCCGCGACGGTGGAGGTGACGCACGAGTCGACGTTGCAGGCGGCGTACCGGCTCGGGCCCGGCGCGGCATGCCTGGTGTTCGCGTCGGCGAAGAACCCGGGCGGCGGGTTCCTGGGCGGGGCGCAGGCGCAGGAGGAGAGCATCGCCCGCTCGTCGGCGCTCTACCCGTGTCTGCGTGCCGTGCCGGAGTTCTACGCGTTCCACCGTGCTGAGCAGGATCTGCGCTACAGCGACCGGGTCATCTACTCCCCGCTGGTGCCGGTGTTCCGGGACGACAGGGGAAACCTGCTCGAGCAGCCGTACCCGACGTCGTTCCTGACCGCCGCGGCGCCGAACCTCGGCGCGATCGTGCGCAACCAGCCGGCGCACGCGGCGGACGTGCCGGCCGTGCTGGCCCGGCGTGCGCGGCGGGTGTTGGAGGTCGCCGTCGCGCACGGACATCGCTCGATCGTGTTGGGCGCCTGGGGGTGCGGGGTGTTCCGCAACGAACCCGCTGCGGTGGCCGGCGCGTTCGCCGACGCTCTGCACGTGGTCGATCGGTTCGACCGCGTGGTGTTCGCCATCCACGACGGCCTGCCGGGCACCCCCGTGTACCACGCGTTCAGGAAACGCCTGGCGGGATCTGTCGAGCATTCGCCAACGTCGGGTTAGGTGGGTGCAGACCGCGATCACCGGGAGGCTACGTGTCGGGCCGTTTCGTTTACTGGATGAACGTCTCTCTCGATCTCAGGATCGAGCATGCCCCCGGCGAGGAGGGCGCCGGGAACTGGCTGCGCATCGGCGAGCCGCTGCACCGGGAGTTCAACACCAGGGCCCGCGCGCTGACGTCGATGGTCCAGGGGCGCACGATCTACGAGACGATGGAGGGGTTCTGGCCGGCCGCGCGCACGGACGAGAAACTGCCCGACTTCATGCGTGAGTACGGCGAGATCTGGACGACGAAGCCCAAGGTGCTGGTGTCCCGCACCCGCACCGAGGCCGGGTACAACACCCGGACCCTCGGCTCGGGCGGCGACGCCGTCGAGCTGCTCGCCAGGTACCGGGAGGAGCAGGACGGCGACATCGGTGTCGGCGGCGCGACGGTCGCCACCCAGCTGCTCCGCGCGGGGTTGCTGGACGAGCTTCTGATCTTCACACACCCCGTCGTCCTCGGTGGGGGTCGGCCACTCTTCGACGAGTTGGAGCGATCGGTGCAGCTGGACCTGATCGAGCAGGATTCCTTCGCCGAGGGCGTCACGCTGCACAGGTACGCCGTCCGCTACGCCGAGGACGCGTGATCGGGCCGCCGTGCGCCGTCCTCGACCGCGTGCACCCGATCGGTTCGGGCGACGAAGGCGGGACGGTGGGCGTTGGTGAGCCAGCGCAGCGCCCACTCGACCGGCCCGTAGCGGAACCGCCGCAGCCAGAGTGCGCTTGCCGCCAACTGGGCCGCGAACACCACGAGGACGAAGGCGAAGAGGGCCAGGGGTGAGAACGTCCCGGCGAGGCCGAAGCCGATGCCGGTGAAGGCGATCAGGCCGACCGCCGACTGGACGAGGTAGTTGGTGAGGGCCATCCGGCCGGCCGGGGCGAGCGCCGCCCGGACCACCGACGTACGCGGGTTGTGCATGATCCGTAGCAGCGTCGCCACATAGGCGGCGGCCAGCAGCGGCGCGGTCGAAACGCTGGCCGCGACGCCGAGAGTGTTGCCGTTGCCGCCGCTGGCCGCGTAGACGGCCGCCCCGAGCAGTCCGATCGGAAAACCGATCCACTGGATCCGGCGCAGCACCGGCTCGTTGCCCCAGGCCCGGTTCAGCCATTGCCGGCGTCCGGCGACCATGCCGAGCAGGAACAGGGCCAGGGCGGTCGGGCCCTGCAGGGTGACCGCCTGGAGCACCAGCAGGGGCAGGCCGGCGAGGTGCTCGCCGATGTTCGCCGTCCAACCGCCGAGCAGTGCCTGGGTTGCCGCCTCGCCGTTGGCCAGCGCCTCGGCCTCGCCGGGCAGGAACGCCGAGCGGTCCACGAGGAGCGCGCTGGCGACGAGGCTGATCAGCACGAGTGTGTAGAGCGCCGCCGCGATCCGAAGCGCCGTACGGTCGGCCACCTTGCGCAGCAGGAGCAGCGCGAGGCACGCCACCGCGTACGTGGTGAGGATGTCGCCGCCGTACAGGAACACGGTGTGCAGAGCGCCGAGGACGAAGAGGCCACCGATCCGGCGGAGCATGCGTGCTGGGAACGCCGCGCCGGCCCTGCTCGCTGCGGTCAGCTGGAGGGTGAAGCTGTATCCGAAGAGGAACGAGAACAGCACGTAGAACTTCATGTCGACGAAGACCGACGAGAACGTGCGGACGGCGTCGTCGAGGCCCGAGGCGAAGTCGGGATCCGTCACCAGGTTCCCCGGATAGCCGGAGGCCATGAAGGTGACGTTGACAGCGAATATGCCGAGGAGGGCGAACCCTCGGATCGCGTCGACGTCGTGCAGACGTCCGCCCGGTACCCGCGTGGTCATCACGATCTCCATCTATGTATGAGCTACAGCGTATGAGATACAGAGTCCACGAGATCTAGAGTGCAGGCAAGACCCCCGGGTGAAGAGCGAGGAGAATCGGACGTGGCGCAACGGAGGCTTCCGGCAGTGGTGGCCCGGATGTGGGGTCGTGAGACCAGCTCCCGGCACGGCCCCCGGCCCAGCCTCGAACTGGGCGGCATCGTCGACGCCGCGATCCGGATCGCCGACCGTGAGGGTCTGGCGGGGGTGACGATGGGCAGCGTCGCGACCCAACTCGGGGTGGCGGCCATGTCCCTGTACCGCTACGTCGGCAGCAAGGACGAGCTGCTGGTCATGATGGCTGACGCCGCAGCGCCCGAGCCGCCCGCGCTCGACGGACGCGCCTGGCGCGACTACCTGTTCGACTGGACGCGCGCCAACCGCGACTTCCTGCTCGCCCGACCGTGGCTGCTGGCGCTCGACCAGCGCACCCCGCCCACCGGGCCCCGGTTGCTGCGCTGGCTGGACCGCGCGCTCGCCGCGCTCGCCGGCACCGGGCTCGCCTACGGTGCACGGATCAACATCGCCACCGTTCTCAGTGGTTACGCTACCCAGCAGGCGGCCCTGGCCCACGCGCTGAGCGCCGGTCCGGCCGCCACCGACGACTCGATCGCCGGGCTGGCCGAGTACGGCGAGATCCTCGGGCAGGTACTCGACGCGGACGGCTACCCGGAGCTGACCTCGGCCATTGGCGCGAGTGCACTGGGCGGCACCGAGGAGTGGATCGACGACGCCGACTTCACCTTCGGGCTCGGCCTGCTCCTGGACGGCATCGAAGCGCTCGTCGCGCGGGGGGCGCACGACTGAGTGCGCCTGCCCGCCGGGGGTGAGCAGTGCGGCGCCAGCGCGTCGGACTTGGGCGAGTAAGCCGCGAAACGTCGGCATTCGCGCGTGGTGAACGACGGGTATCCCTAACGACGGTTCAGCGCCGATCATTGCCCGGTATCGATGTGAGTCATTCTCACCTCCGGGTGGCGCGCCCGGCACGGAGGGCGAGACGTCGGCACCGGAAGCCGGGCGCACCGAAGGCCCGACTCCGCGTCCCCGGAGGATCGCCATGCCCCGTCCCGCACTCCGCACCCGGCTCGCGGCGTTCACCGCCGCCACCCTCACCGCGAGCGTCCTGACGGTGACCCCGCCGTCACCGGCGCTGGCCGCCACCACGTTCGCCGCCAACGACTACTGCCTCGGCCAGTGCTCCGACATCCTGCCCCCCGGACAGAACGGCAACGCCACGCTCGTCGCCATCCTGGCGCACCAGGCGCTCGGCACCCGCCCCGCGCACTCCAGCGACCAGCTCGACGAGTACGCGAACCTCGTCTACAACTACGCCGGGCTGACCGACGAGCAGATCGCCCAGTTCTACAACGACGCCTCGTTCGGCGTGCCGGCCGCACAGGTCGAGAGCACCGTCTCGCCGCGCGCGGACGTGACCATCGTGCGGGACAAGGCCACCGGCGTCCCGCACGTCACCGGCACCACCCGCGGCGGCACGATGTTCGGCGCCGGCTACGCCGGGGCGCAGGATCGGCTCTGGGTGATGGACCTGCTGCGGCACGTCGGCCGCGGGAACGTCAGCTCGTTCGCCGGCGGCGCGCCCGGCAACCGGGAGCTGGAGCAGAGCGTCTGGGCCAACTCCCCGTACACCGAGGCGGACCTCCAGGCCCAGGTGGACGCGCTGCGCACCAAGGGCGCCCGGGGCCAGCAGCTCTACACCGACGTGGTGGACTACATCGCCGGCATCAACGCCTACATCGACAAGTCGATCGCCGACGACAACTACCCGGGTGAGTACGTGCTCGCCGGCGCGGGCAAGCCGAGGCACTTCACCATGACCGACCTGATCGCCACCGCCGGCGTGATCGGTGGCCTGTTCGGCGGGGGTGGCGGCAGTGAGATCCAGTCCGCCCTGGTCCGGGTGGCCGCCCGCGCCAAGTACGGCGCGACCGAGGGCGACCGGATCTGGGCGGCGTTCCGGTCGCAGAACGACCCGGAGACCGTGCTCACCCTGCACGACGGGCAGAGTTTCCCGTACGGGGGGACGCCTCCGGGCGCGACCAGCGCGGTGCTCCCCGACGCCGGGACCGTGGTCGCCGAGCCGCTCGCCCACGACGCCAGCGGCGGGGCCGCCTCCCGCACCGGCGCGAGCGCCGCTACCAAGGAGCTGATCGGCGGGCTGGCGAACCTGCGCGCGCACGGCATGTCCAACGCTGTCGTGGTCTCCGGACGGCACACCACCACCGGTAATCCGGTCGCCGTGTTCGGTCCGCAGACCGGCTACTTCGCACCGCAGCTGCTCATGCTCCAGGAGTTGCAGGGGCCGGGCATCAGCGCGCGAGGGGCCGCGTTCGCCGGGTTGAACCTCTACGTGCTGCTCGGTCGCGGCCAGGACTACGCGTGGAGCGCCACCTCGGCCTCGCAGGACCTCACCGACACGTACGCGGTGCCGCTGTGCACCACCGACGGCACCGCGCCGACGCTGCGGTCCAACCGCTACCTCTACCACGGGCAGTGTCTCGCGATGGAGGCGTTGGAGCAGCGCAACTCCTGGTCGCCCACGCTGGCGGACTCCACCCCCGCGGGCTCGTACACGTTGCGCGCGCTGCGCACCAAGTACGGGTTGGTCTCCTACCGGGGACTGGTGGACGGGCAACCGACCGCGTTCACCAAGCTGCGCTCCACCTACCGGCACGAGGCCGACTCGGCGATCGGTTTCCAGGCCTTCAACGACCCGGCGGCGATGGGCAGCGCGGCGGCCTTCCAGGGCTCCGCCGCCAGCGTCGGGTACGCGTTCAACTGGTTCTACGTCAACTCGACCGAGGCGGCGTACTTCAACTCCGGCTCGAACCCGGTCCGGTCGTCCGGCACCGACCCGAACCTCCCGTCGAAGGCCGAGCCGGCGTACGAGTGGGCCGGCTGGAATCCCGACACCAACGACGCCACGTACGCGCCGGCGTCGGCCCACCCGCAGTCGGTCAACCAGGACTACTACGTGAGTTGGAACAACAAGCAGGCGCGGGACTTCGGGGCGGCCGACGGCAACTTCAGCTTCGGCTCCGTACACCGGGGTCAGTTGCTCGACGGCCCGGTGCGGACGGCGATCTCCCAGCGCAAGCTCGGCCGCGCCGACGTCGTCAAGATCATGGCGGACGCGGCGGTGACCGACCTGCGCGGCCAGCAGGTCCTCGGCGAGCTGTTGCGGGTGCTGGACAGCACGCCGGTCACCGACCCGGCGCTGGTCGACGCGGTGGGCAAGCTGCGCGCCTGGCAGCAGGCGGGCACCCGCCGGGTCGAGACAGCCCCCGGCTCCAAGGTCTACCAGCACGCCGACGCGATCCGGATCTTCGACGCCTGGTGGCCGCTGCTGGCCTCGGCCGAGTTCCGGCCCGGCCTCGGTCCGGACCTCTACGCCGCGCTGGTCGACGCCATCGAGGTCAACGAGGCGCCGTCGGGCGGCCAGAACGGTGGGCGTGACGGCACCGCGAGCTGGGCGTCGCAAGGTCAGGCGCACAAGGGCTCGTCGTTCCAGCACGGCTGGTGGGGCTACGTCGACAAGGACCTGCGTACCGTGCTCGGCGACCCCGTCGCCGGCGGGCCGGGTCGCTCGTACTGCGGCAACGGCAACCTCGGCGCGTGCCGACAGTCCCTGTTGGACGCGCTCGGCCAGGCCGCCGCGCTGCCGGCCACCACGGTCTACCCCGGCGACAAGTCCTGCGGCGCCGGTGACCAGTGGTGCGCGGACTCGATCGCACACTCCGGGCTCGGCGGCATCACCCACCCGGTGATCGCCTGGCAGAACCGTCCCACCTACCAGCAGGTCGTCTCGTTCCCCGCCCGCCGGGGTGACGACGTCACCAACCTGGCCCAGGGCCGCCCGGCGACCGCGTCGAGCACCCAGTTCCTCACCAGCTACACCCCGGACAAGGCGGTCGACGGCAGCCTGAGCAGCCGGTGGGCCAGCAGCTACAACGACAACCAGTGGCTCCGCGTCGACCTCGGCGCGGCCCGCACCGTCAGCCGGGCGGTGCTGCGCTGGGAGTCGGCCTACGGCACCTCGTATCGGATCGAGGTCTCCGGCGACGGCAGCTCCTGGACGCCGGTGTTCGCCACCACCGCCGGCAACGGCGGCGTCGACAACGCCACCTTCGCTCCGGTCACGGCCCGCTACGTGCGGGTGTACGGCGTCAAACGGGCCACCTCGTACGGATTCTCGCTGCACGAATTCGAGCTGTACGGACGGTGACCCGACCGGGAGGGGCCGGCGAACCGTTCGCCGGCCCCTCCCGCCCTGAGCGCGGTGCCCGGGTGACCGATGGCGGTCTCGTACGCAATCATCGGCCGACCCTGGTGGCGACGGGCGACGGTCCCGTTCGCCGGGCGAGGAGCGGTGCTCTGGGTGACACCCGCGGTGTGCGGGCACCGTTCGGCCGGAGGTACGCGGACAATGGAGCGATGAAGCGAGAGACTCGGCTGAAGCGGTTGACCGGAACGCGCATCGACGGCGCGGTGGCGACGGGCGCGGTGGCCACCGGCGCGCGGGCGGCGGGGGCGGCGTCGCTCGGCGCCCTGGCGCTGGGGGCGCTGGCTGTCGGAGCAGTGGCCGTCGGGGCGCTGGTCATCGGTCGGCTGGCTGTCCGCCGCGCGGTCGTGCGGGAGCTGCGCGTCGGCCGGTTGGAGATCGGCGAGCTGGTGGTGCACAGCCGACCCGCTGCCGAGCAGTAGCCCGCCGCGGCGGTGCGCGGGAGGAGCCTCGGGCGCGTGCTCCCGTCCGCACCGGCACGCCCGATCCGCCCGGCACGTCATGGCCTCGCGGCCTGGCCCAGTGCCGCTTCGACGATTCGGATCGCCTCGGCGGCATCGATGCCGACGCGGGCGATGACGGCCGCGTAGTCGCGGGCGGCGCGGCGGGCCTGTTCGAGGGACCGCTCACCGCCGGCCGACACGTACGAGCCGGCCCGTCCGTGGGTTTCGATGAGCCCGGCGTCCTCCAGCTCCCGGTAGGCCCGTCCGACGGTGTTCACGGCGAGACCAAGGTCGGCCGCGAGCCGGCGGATCGTCGGCAGTCTGGTGCCGACGGCGAGCGTGCGGCCCTGGATCTGCCTTGCGAGTTGGGCCCGGAGCTGCTCGTACGGCGGCGTCGGTGAGGCCGCGTCGATGACGATCATCGCAGCGCCATGGCACGCCGCGCCGTCGTCCCGACGTCCGTGGTCCGGCCCTCGATCAGGCCGAGCGCGCAGACGCCCGCCAGCACGAGCGCCAGTGAGACGGCGTTCCACCAGCCGAGCGAATCCCCGTACAGGAAGATGGCCGGCAGCGACCACACGAGGCTCGGGGTGACGAGGTGGCGGGCGTCCTCGACCCGCATGATGACGTCGGCGGTGAGCGACCCCTCGTCCTCGGCCACGGCCGGGGTCGTCAGGATCTGGCGTAGCTGCATGACGATGCCAGCCCCGACGCCGGTGAGGCCGATCAGCACGACGGCCGCTCCGTACCGCAGGCCGGGGTCCGGCACGGGCAGCACGCTCACGGCGAGGAGCGCCGCGCCGCTGAACGTGGCGACCGCGAAGGCGGCGTGCGGCCGACCGAGCACCACCGGCCAGCCGAGCTCGACCGGATGGGCCACCCGACGGGACAGTCGCGCGCCGGCCGTCCGGTCGACCCGCCGTACCCACCAGCCGAGCAGCCACTGCCCCGTCAGCAGTACGACCACCAGCGCCGCGAGCACCAGCAGCGGTGGCCAGGAGAACGTGTCGTCGTCGAGTCGGCCCAGCACGTGCGTCAGCGCGGCGCCGATCAGGAACGCGGCCAACAGGACGCTGTCGACGAGCTTCGCGTGCCGCCGTACCGCCAGTCGCGTCGCGAGCAGCGGCGTCGGCCCGACGTCGGTCAGGCCGTGGCGGCTGAGCCACCGTCCGGCTTCCGCATGATCCGCTTCGCGCATGACATCCACCCCGATACGTCGCAAGCCTTGTCTCAACAAGATGAGACATAACCTGCACCAATGTCAACCCCCGTCGCGCATCGCGCCGCCTGGCCCGGCGGCCGTCCGGGCGTTGACGGTGACCGGCTGCCGGAGGATGGTCCGCTGCTTGTCGGGGGCGGTCCTGCGGAAGTCGCTGAGGTAGATCTCGTGGTGCCGACCCGCCATGCGAAGCCCTTCACGGGGGATGAACCCGTGGTGCAGTTGCCTGAGCACGGCCGCCTCGTCGTCGAAGGAACCGACGTGCAGTGTCTGGACGCACCGCCCCTCTCGTAGCGTCTGAAGGCGGACGTCGTCGAGTCGCGTCGGTCGGCGCTTCGCGCCGGCCTGCTCGACAGCGGTGGCGAAGCGGGACTGGTCGATCCAGCCGGGGACCATGAGCATCAGCGTCCAGCTCCACCGTGACTTGTCCCGTGCCGTGGTGAACGACTCCATGTCCTCGGCCCACCACAGACCTTCGAGCGGCGGGACGACGTAGTCGCGCCCGAGGTCCCGCTTGCTGGCGAACTTCAGTCGGTACGCCACCGGGTAGAGCGCCGCGATCGCGTCGGCCAGAGCGGGTGAGGTGTTGGGGTCGCCGTGACCGTCGGTCATCAGGTACCGCATGTCGGGCACGTCGATGATCCGGAAGCGGCCTCGTTGCGCTCGGTAAGCGTCAAGGGACTTCTTGAAATCGACTTTGCCGTTGGTCTCCTCGGTCATCCGGTCATTCTGCAGGGATTCGAGAGCGGGATGTAACTCTCCGGAAGTGCCTGACCACGTGGAGAAAGTGCGACCCACCTCACCACTGGCGACCGAAATTGGTGCCGGAAAAGCGAGACCAAAATGGTCCGTCGGCCCGTCTTTAGGGTGACGGATGGTCACGGCCGGCGGTCGGCCAAGGAGGGGTAAGGGACGTGGGGGACCTACGTGGGCGCTTCAGGGACGAACTGGCCCGACACGTCGCCCCGCCGCTCGGTGACCTGGTTGAGCAGTCGGTGGTGCAGGGTCGACGACTACGCCGCCGGCGTCGGCTGGCGCAGTTCGGCGCGGGCGGATCCGCGTTGGCGATGCTGCTCGTGATCGGCCTGGCGGCCGGGCCGCTCACCGGCGGCGCCGACCAGGTGGGTCAGTCCGAGACGTGGGGCGTCGGTTCGCCGGGTGGGCCGGTCGACAGCCCGACGCCGTCCCGGGCGCAGACTTCCGACAGCGCCCCGGGTGGCGGGTCCGTGGCGGGCGCAGCCGAGGCCCCGGGAGTGGCCACGTCGGCGGCTCCCACCACCACGGTGATCGACAACGTGCGGATCGGCGCGGGGCCGGACGGTCCACTGCTGACGACCACACCGCAGGGCGCCCTGGAGTTGTTGATGCGGCTCCTACCCAAGGGCGAGACCAGCGGTCAGGCGAGCTTGGGAAGCAGCGGGGCGGGCCCCGGCATGCCGTACGTCCAGACCTTCCTGGATCGGGGCGACGGACCCGGCATGGTGCGGCTCTCCGTCTACCAGGACGACCTCGGCGGCGATCCGGTCCCGGGGACGGTGGAGCTGACCGAGGTGCCCGGCAACTGCGTGCAGGACAAGATGATCACGGTGTATCACCGGGACGGCCTGCAGATCGACGTGCTGCTCTCCACCTGTCTGGCCTGGGATGGCAAGGGGAGTTCGCCCGCGCCCGCCGTTCTGTCCGTGGATGAGGCAATCGCGATCGCCGCCAATCCGAGCTGGGGGACGAGAATTCCGGCCGAGTACGTCCGGAGCGGCGCCAAGAGGTTCCCCACCCTGGCCAGGTCGAATGGCTGACGAAGACTTCGTGGAATTCGCGCAGGCGGCCGTGGGCCGCCTGCGCGACGCCGCGTTCCTGATGTGCCGCGACTGGCATCTCGCCCAGGACCTCACCCAGACCGCGCTGGCGAGGATGTACGCCAACTGGGGGCGGGTCCGACGGGCCGACGACCTCTACGCGTACGCCCGCAAGGTACTGCTGCGCTGCGTGATCGATCAGCAGCGGCGTCGCTCCAGCACCGAGTTGGCGATGTCGACGCCGCCCGACCAGGGCGAGGAGCATCCGGCTGAGCTGCGCATGACGTTGCTCGACGCGGTCGCCACCCTGCCACTGCGCGATCGGGCGATCATCGTCCTGCGCTACTGGGACGACCTGAGCGTGGAGACGACCGCCGAGGTCGTGGGCGTCTCCACGGCCGTCGTGAAGAGCCAGAGCATGCGCTCCCTCAGCCGGCTGCGCGAGTTGCTCGGCGAGACCCGTTCCGAGTTGTTCGCCGAGGAGCGGCATTGATCGGCCGGGTCTGTCCGGTGGCGGCGACGGGGGTGCCACCGCGCACCCTCGGCGACGCCGCGACCTGCGATGGCAGTCATCTGTGTGTGGGAGGTTCGGTGTCCGTGTCGAGCAGCAGGACCTGCCGGGGCCGGGTTCGCGGCAGGGTCCGGGTGCCGGCTTTGGTCGTGCCGCTGGTCCTGTCGGCGTTGGTGGTGCTGGTCGCGGGGTGTCAGCGGTCGGGGCCGGGTGACGGCCCCGAGAAGCCACCGACCGTGAACGTCGAACGGAGTGGCCTGAGCATGCTGCTGGGAGCGGGCGACCTGGGTGCGGGTTGGCGTGCGGACGACGCGCGGCCCGGTCTGCCACCCTGGCCGTGGGAGCAGGACGACTGCCCCGACTACCAGAGCAGCGACTACACCGCGAAGTCGCACCGACGGGCTGCCGTGGAGCGCTACTACCGGCTGCCGGACGGCTCGTCGCCGGCCCACCACATCGTGGAGACGTACGAACCTGGATGGGCCGAGCGCAGTGTCGACGACGTCCGTACGGTCCTCCGACGGTGCGCGAGCTACCTGATTAACGGATCACGGGTCTCGTTCGACATCATCGACCCGCACTATCTGGGCGGTGCCGGTCTGCTCGTCAGGGGCCGCATCGCACATGCCGACACCCCAACTACCGCTAGGTACTTCGTCATGGTGAAACGGGACGAGACGGTCTCGACTATCAGCCTGCCCGACTTGGGCGACCAGGCTGCGGTGGATACGATCGCGGCGAAGGCGGTGGCCCGTCTTGGCTGAGCGGGGAGGTCGGATGCTGCCACGCCGCTGGGTTGTCTCCGCGGTCACCGTGTCCCTCGCCGGCGTCGCGACGGCCGCCTACGGCACGACGCACGTCCGCGACGGCGGCGGGGGCGACGCGTCACCCGGTCGTTCGCCGGCCAGTCCGGTTCCGACGACGCCGGCCGTCGACCGGCTGAAACCGGCGCGGGCACGTATCGAGGCCTACGTCGACCGGTACGACGGCCATCTCGCGGTCGCGGCAGTGGATCGACAAAGTACGGCCGCGGTGACGGCCGGCCCCACCCGCTTCGAGACCGCCAGCATCGTCAAGGTCAATATCCTCGCGGCGCTGCTGCTGCGCCAGAACCCGCCCGGTAAGGCCCTGAGCTCGGAGACCAGACGGCTGGCCGAAGCCATGATCGTGTCCAGTGACAACGACGCCGCGGTGGCCCTGTGGCAGAAGATCGACGGCTCGCGCGGCCTCACGGCCGCGAACCGCACACTCGGTCTGCTGGAGACCAAAGCCAACAAGCACTGGGGGACGACCACGACCACGGCCGCCGACCAGATCCGTCTGCTGACGGCGCTGACGTCGTCGAAGGGCCCGCTGACGCCGCAGGACCGTACCTTCGTCATGGGCCTCATGAAGAAGGTGATCCCCGAGCAGCGGTGGGGAGTCACCGCCGCGCGTGAGCCGGGCAATTCCGTGTACGTCAAGAACGGCTGGGACACCGTGGACGTCGACGGCGGTCGCTGGCTCGTCAACAGCATCGGACGGATCGTCGAGGCCCGTCACGACTGGCTGATCGCCGTGCTCTCCGACCATCACGTCAGCCAGGAGGCGGGCGTCAGCGTGGTGGAGAAGGCGGCGAAGTTCGTCCTCAAGGAGATGCGCGCCGCCACCGCGGGCGACGGCCCTTCGTAGGGTGGGCCGTCGCCCCCGGGCGTCCCGCCGCACGGCTCGCGTTCGGGCGGTGGCCGCCGATCAGGGCCGGTCGGCGGCCGCCAGGGGCAGGTGCGCGACCGGCACGAGTCGCCGGACGCCGCGGCTCGGGCTGGGCTGTTCGGTGCCCCGGACGGTCGCGATGTCGGCCGCGAGCGCCTCGATCTGTTGGCGGGTGACGCCCGGCATGCAGATCAGGTGGCTGATGCCGCCGTCGGCGTTCGACAGGCCGTAGCGGCGGGAGACCGGCGGTGGCGGTGTCGTGAAGTAGACAGTGAAGGCGTGGACGTTGCGCCAGGCGGGCCAGCCGACGCTGGCCAGCAGGGAGTGGGCGAAACGAGCCGTTTCGCGTGCGCGCTCGGCGCGTTCACGGTGCCCGTCCTCGCCGAGCAGTCGCAGCGCGTACCACATCTGGACGGCGAGTTGGCCGCAGCGCGAGCCACTGATGGTGCTGTCGGTCGTGGCGGTGTAGGAGATCCGTCGCGCTGCCCGTTGCAGCGAGCGGCGGGTGACCACCAGACCGCCCGGGATGGTGGTCCCGTAGAACTTGTGGCAGGAGATGGCCACGGAGTCGACCACGCCGCCAAGGTCGATGGCCACCGGCCGGTCCGGCAGCAGGGCCAACGGCACACCGGCGAGTGCTCCGTCGACGTGCAGGTGAGCGTTGCGGATCGCCAGCTCGGACAGGGCGCGACGAACACGGGCTGGGTCGTCCACCGCCTCCGTCACGGTCGTGCCGGCGTTGGCCACGACGATGGCGGGCCGGTCCCTGCGCCGGGCCAACTCGCCGCGCAGATCGTCGTAGTCGATCTCACCGGTGACGTCGGTGCGGATGACGACCTCGGGGAGGTTGAGCATGCTGGCGGTCTTGCGGATCCAGTCGTGGGTCGCCTGGCTGTAGTAGAGGACGGGACTCGCGCCGGCGAACCGGTCCCGGGCGAGCAGGATGGCCGCCTGGTTGGCCTCCGTGCCACCACTGGTCAGATATCCCCACCGATCGTCGGCGGGGGCGCCGAAGAGGTTCGCGTGCCAGTCGATGACCCTGCGCTCGTAGGCCTTCGTGTGAACGGTGTCGGGGTCGGTATCCGGGTCACCGACATTATTGATCAACAGTCCGAACAGGGAGGTCACGGGTCCATAGTCGATATCCACCGCGGCCGGGAAGCCGATCGACCTGCGCGCTGACAGAGCGGCTCGTAACTGCTCGATCTCAGCGGTGAGGGAAAGGTCGTCGGGAACGCTTGTGGGGGAGGTCACGGGCTCTCCGTTGATAGGCGACTCAGCGAAGAGTGGACCATGACGCCGACGTACAGGCAACAGTCTCCGAATCGCGATCAAGCCGACTGGCGGTGCATGGTTGATCGCGGTGTGTGTGCGATGAGAGGCTGTGGCGACGTCTTTGGAGGGACTGACACCGTGGCGTACGACAGGCCGGGAACGCGCTCGAATCCTTTTGAGAGGAGCGCCGACGATTGGAGAGCGGCGGCGAGTGCCGGAAGGACGGCAGCGGTCCCCTGGGACCAGCACTCGGGCAGCCAGCCGTCCATCCCTCCGGAGCCGGCGCCGGCGGTTGGACGCCACGGTTGGGTGGCGCCCACGACCGCGATACCGTCGCCCGCCGTCGAGCAGCAGCCGCCGGTCCCCTGGCAGCCCACGCCGTCCGCGTACGCGCCGCCACCGGTGGAGCCGTCGCCGACCACGCGCGAGTCGCCGACCGCGCCCCCGGTCAGCGATCCGGAGACGCGGCGGATCTGGGCGTCGTTGCGATCGTCCGCGTTGAGCCGGGTCGGGTTGATGAACACGATGCACGGCCGGCACGCGTGGGCGCAGCGCCGGCGCAACCCGCTGTGCCCCTACGGCTTCGCCTTCCTCTACGCGGTGCCGGTCATCGGGTCCACAGCGGATCGATCGGTCTTCGAGGTGGGCGCGGCGACGCGTCTCGACAAGGCCGGCGAGGACGTCTCACACCTGCCCAGGCTGCTGTACGACCTCGCGCAGACGGCGCGACACTACCTCGATAACGGAGGTTTGGATCCGCGTCAGCCCCCGCAGATGTGCAACCGGGTCGACGAGCGGATCACCGCCGAGTCGACGTTCATCGGGCTCGCGGTCAGCTCGCTCGACGGTCCGCTCGGCACCTGGGAGCAGACGATGCGCCGGGTGGAGGGTGAGGACCGCATTCCCGGCCGCTTCTACATCCAGATGATGGATCCCGAAGAGACGCGGATCGTCGTCGACCGGCCCACCGATCCGTGGGAGAGACCGCTGATCCAGTCCACCACGCCGCTCTACGAGTCGTGGCGTCCGTTGCAGAGCTACTCGGGCGACGCTCCGATCTGGACGGGGATCGCCCAGTTGGCGACGCTGGTGCACCTCGGCGCGCAGCGGATCAGCCCGACCAGGGGCGCGACAGCCTAGAACCTGAAGCAGGCGGCGCCGCTTCGGCGGCGCCGCCTGCTTCATCGTGTGGACGCGGCTCAGAGCGTGAGGTGACCCAGGTCCTCGTCGACCTGCCGCGTCGGGTTGGTCTCCCGTTCCCCGATGCCGGTGAGCAGGTCCGGGCGGCGGGCCCGAACGCTGATCGCCCACAGCACGCCGATGACGACGAAGACGCCGACCGTTCCGGGCACCAGCCAGGCGGTGTGGGAACCGGGTGGCGTGCCGAGCGCGGCGCTGATGTTGACCAGCGTGACCAGCAGGATCACCGCGATCGCGATACCACCGAGGGTGGGAGCGATCGCCCGCGCCCACAGCGACTCGCTGCGTCCGCCGCCCCGGGCGAAGTAACGGACGGTGGCGAGTGAACTCACCGTCATCAAGAGCATCAGGCTGACCGCGGCGATGTTGCTCAGCCAGGTGAACATGGTCAACGCCTCGGCGCCGCTCACCACGAACAGCAGGATGACGATCAGAGCGGTGATCGACTGGGTGATCGAGCCGCCCAGCGGCGCGCCCGACCCACCCTCGCGGATGGCCGCCAGGCGAGCGGGCAACAGCCGGTCCTTGCCGAGCGCGAACAGGTATCTCGCCACGCTGTTGTGGAAGCTGATCATCGCCGCGAGGACGCTGCTGACCAGCAGCAGGCCACCCAGCGCCACCAGCAGGACGCCGGCGCTACCGGCGCGGGAGCCCGAGAAGACCTCGAACGGCAGCGGCGCCGCCGGGTCGCGGGCCAGGTCGACGACCCGGTCGGCGCCCACCGTTGCCACCATCGCCCACGCGCACAGCGCGTAGAGCAGGCCCAGGCCCAGGATCACGTAGATGATGCTGCGCGACACCGCCCGTGGGGTGCGCGCCTCCGCACCGTACGCGGCGATGGTCTCGGTGCCGAAGAACGCGGCGAAGCCGAGGGGAAGGACCGCGAGCCCGGCCACCACCCCGGTGTCGAACAGTTGCGCCGGGTTCAACGCCGCGAAGGTCAGTTGACCGCCCACCGGGTGAGCCAGGCCGACCAGCACGAACACCAGCAGCAACGTGATCTCGACGATCAGGATGGTGCCGAACATGGCGGTGCTGACGCCGGTGCGTTGCAGACCGAACGCCGCGACGATGGCCCACGCGAGGAGCGCGCCGACCCACCACGGTCCGCCGACCAGCCCGCTGATCACCGACCCGAGCAGCCCGTACAACGAAATCTGAATGGTGTTGTAGGCCAGGAGCACGACCGGCGCGCCCGCGACCCCGACGAGCCGGGACAGGCCGGCGGCGAGGGCGGTGTAGAAGATTCCACTGGGCTGCACGTAACGGGCGATGGCGATGTACCCCGGTGCCCACAGGAGCATCACGACCGTCAGGAGCAGGAAACTGGAGGCCACACCGGTATTGCCGGTCGCCGCATAGGTCGCGACGATACCGCCGACGAGAACGGCCATAGGAGACGACGCGGTCGCGCCGAACGTCACCAGAGAACTCGTTCGCAGAGTTTTGCGTGCCAGTCCCCGCTCGGCGGACACCGTCAGGGGGGTCACCGAAGGCGTGACCATAACTGAACCTCCCCAGGTTCTAGGCGATAGGTCAGGGACGGGACTCGATGACCTTACAGGTGATCTCGCCGTTACTGGGAGCAGCGGGTCGCAGAATTTGAGCGCCCCGGGAAGCGCAACGAAGATTCGGGACGACCCGCCTCGCGTCCTGTGTGGACAATCAGCCGTGTTGATCGTTAGCCGCCTCGGAAGAGGGAGGAAGGATCACCCCGCCGAGGGAGGCTGGACACCCGTCACCGGTGCGATGGTCGGGTCACGGCCAGTGGTTCGCCGGAGGATACGAGACGCCGCGGCGGGGGTGATGGCCGCGGTCGTGCGGATGGGGTGACGATGACAAAGCAGGCTGTCCGGGCGGCCCGGATGTTCGACGGCGAGCGGCTCACCGATGGTGGGGTGCTGGTCCTCCTCGAGGGCGGGCGCATCGCCGACGTGCACCGGGGCTGGATCGACGCCCCGGTGGGCTGGCCGGTACGCGAGGCGCGAGACGGGACAGTGTTGCCTGGTTTGGTCGACGCACACGTGCACCTGTGCGCCGACGCCGGGCCGGACGCGCTCGGTCGACTCGCCGAGCGCGCCGAGGCGGATCTCGACGCGGTCATCGAGGCGTCACTGCGCGCGCACCTGGCGGCCGGCGTCACGACGGTACGGGACCTGGGCGACCGACGCGACGCGGTGCTCCGATGGCGGGCTCGGGGAGTACGCGACGACCTGCCGACGGTGGTGGCGTCGGGTACGCCCATCACCAGCGTTGGCGGACACTGCTGGGCGCTGGGGGGTGAGGCGAGCGGTGTCGACGGTGTGCGAGAGGCCGTGCGGCTGCGGGCGGCGGCCGGCGCGGACCTGATCAAGATCATGGCCAGCGGCGGGGTCTTCACCCCTGGCACGGACACCAGTGGGTTGCAGTTCACCGATCAGGAGATGACCGCCGCCGTCGCGCAGGCGCACGACCTGGACCTGCCGGTGACCGCGCACGCGCACGCCCTGCTCGCGGTCGAGCAGGCGCTCCGCGTCGGGGTGGACGGCATCGAGCACTGCACCTGCGTGACTGCGGCCGGGGCCCGCGTCCCCGACGAACTCGCGGACCGCCTGGCCGCGTCCGGACCGGCGGTCTGCGCCACGCTCGGCACCGATCCGGCCGTGGTGACGCCGCCGGAGGTGGTGGCGATGGCGGAGCGGGCCGGGCTCAGCGCCGCCGCGCTACGTGCCGGTGCCGCCACGCTCTACCGGGCCGGGGTCCATCTGGTGGCCGGTTCGGACGCGGGCCTCGGCCCCGCGAAACCGCACGGGATTCTGCCGGAGACACTCGTCGAGTATGTGGCCTGCGGCATTCCCCCCACCGCCGTCCTCGCCGCGGCCACCGCGATCGGCGCGCAGGTGTGTGGCGTGGGCGGCGGTAAGGGCCGCGTCCGGCCCGGATTCGAGGCCGACCTGTTGATCGTCGACGGTGACCCGACGAGCGACATCGGGGTGCTGCGCCACCCGCTCGCCGTGTACCGGGCAGGTGTTCAGGTGGGCTGACCGCTGCGGGGTGGATCACCGACTGCGGCGGGCCATCCACTGCCAGATGTGGGTGCCGTGGTGGCTGGGGTCGTTGCGGGCCACGTAGATCCAGGACCAGTGACCGGGGAACTGGTAGCCGTCCCAGACGACGTGGTCGTACAGGGTGACCAGCGATCCTCGGATGAGGTCGTGCGCGTGGATCGTGTTGGTCTCCGGCGGCACGGTGTCGTCGTCGAGCGAGGTGACCAGCCAGGTCGGCGTCCGGATCGCCGCCAGCTCCGCGTCCGTGACCAGCGGCGGGCCCTGCCCGCCGAGCGGCTCGACGACGCCGCAGATCGGCACCGACGCAGCGAACAGATCGGGATACGTGACGGTCATCTCCAGGGACATGTAGCCGCCGTTGCTGCAACCGACCACGTAGATCCGGTCGGGGTCGACGCGCTCGCGACGCACGAGATCCTGGACGATCTCGCGGATCAGCGGTGCGAACCGGGGCCCGTCCTCCATCCAGTACGAGGTGCTCTGCGGAGCCACGACGTACGCGCCGGAGAAGATCCGTTGGGCCTGCGGGGTGGCGAAACCCAGCGCACCGCGGTTGGCGCGCAGCGTGGTCTCGTTGTCGTAGTAGTCGTCGGGGAGGGAGGCGCCCTCGCCGGCGCCGTGCAGCCAGAGGATCAGCGGCCGTCGGCCGTGGCGGGGCGAATGTGCCGGGGAGTACAGCCGGTACTTGAGGCCCGACCCCGAAACGTGGTGGGTGAAGGCGTCCACCTCGGGGTTCGACAGTCGCCCCTGCACGAAGCGCGTGATGGTGAGGGGGGAGCCGTGGCGGCGCGCGAGCGGCGTGTTCTGCGTGATGGTGTAGACGAGGTCCAGTCGGACGTTGCGGCCCTTGCTCAGGATGTAGCCGAGGGTGCCGCCGCCGGGTTGACCCTCGGCGTGGCTCAGCTCCAGGACGATGTTTCCGTGCCGGTCGAGCCGGGCCGCGGTCACCGTGCGGTCCAGGTCGTACTCGCTGAAGATCAGATCGCCGGGAGCGATCGGGAGCGGGCTGGTGGCCTTGGCGTGCACGGTGAACGTGTCCGGGGTGAGCCCCGCCGGGTCGATCGGGCCGAGCCGACGGGTGTCGAGGGTGACCGAGGTGACCTGCTCACCACCGTCGAGCGTCCGCGCGTCGAGGGTGAAGCCCACGCCGACCTCGTGGTGCCGGTCGTCGGCCTGGGCGGCGGCGCCCGGCAGGGTGAGACCGAGAGCGGCGCCGGCCGCACCGGCCAGCACGGTACGGCGAGTGACAGGCATGGACATACGGCCCCCCGTTTGTAGACAAACGTCGATGGCACCCCACCGTAACGGCGTGGAAATCCATCGGCAACCGACGCGGACGCGCGGCCAGGGCGCCCGGGGCCGGGAATCCCGGAGGGCGCCCTGATCGGTCACGGACGGACGGTCAGCTCAGACGCTCGAACACGGAGAACGGGTACACCCAGGCCTGGGTGAAGATCAGCCCCAGTCGGTGCAGGTAGCGCTGGCAGGTGTTCGGCTGCGCCGGGTTGGTGCAGAAGGTCACCCACAGCTCGGAGTACCCGTCCTTCTCGGTCGGGCTGTGGGCGTACACCTCGTCCCGCGTCACGAACTGCATCGAGGTCAGTCGCGGGTCCTGCACGTCGTTGGGGAAGGAGAGCGAGGTGTCCAGGTTGTACAGCACGATCTCCGTGGCGAACAGGCAGACGCTCGCCTGGAAGTACAGCTCGTAGATGGTGGAGTAGGTGGCGGTCTCGTAGACCTGCTCGGAGACCTCCTCGCGATAGCAGGGGGTACCCGGCGGGAAGGCGGCCGGCGGGGTAACCGGAATCACGTTGGCCCCGACGCCGCCGATGGCGCGGGCCGCCCGGTGCGTCGACGCCGCGGCGAGACCGCCGTCGGCGCAGGCCTTCTTCGTCGTGCAGATGGCCGTGTCGGGCGTCGCCGCCGACGCGGCCGCCGCCGGAACGGCGAGCGTCGCCGCGAGCACGGTCAGGGCCAGGGCCAGAGGCTTGAGGTGTACGGACACGTGACCTCCATCGATCGGATCGGTGCGCTGTGCTCCGCGCACGAGCAGGATCGCGGATCCGATCGGGCTCTGGCCGGAATTCCGTACACCGCCGTACACTGACGAACGTCGATTGTCGACGGTGGGGGGCAGGGCACTGGATGCCGCGGGGGCGCAGACGTCCGACGACCTCGCCGGCCTGTTGCGGGCGTTGCGACGCAGGTACGCACGCCAACACGGCGACGGCGAGCTGACCTATCGGGAGCTGGCCGCCCGCACCGGCTGGTCGCACACCGCCATCGCGGAGTACCTGACCGGGAAGACGCTGCCGCCCACCGACCGGCTCGACGCGCTGGTCCGGCTGCTCGGCGCGACGCCAGCCGAGCAGGGCGCGTTGGCCACCGCCCGGGACCGCGTCGAGGAGAACCGCCGCCGCACGCCGCGTACGCCCGGCCGGCTGGTACCCCGGCAACTGCCCGCCGACGTGGCCAGCCTCGCCGGCCGCGACGACGAGGTGGCCCTCCTCGACAAGCTCGTCGCCGCGCCCACCTCCGTCGTGGTGGCCGCGATCTCGGGAACCGCGGGCGTGGGCAAGACCGCCCTGGCCGTGCACTGGGCGCATCGCGTCGCCGATCGCTTCGACGACGGTCAGCTCTACGTCAACCTGCGCGGCTTCGACCCGCGCGGGCAGGCGGTGAGCGCGGCGAAGGCGCTGCACGGCTTCCTGGACGCGCTCGGCGTTCCGGCCACCCGGGTGCCCGCCGACCTCGACGCCCAGGCCGCCCTGTACCGCAGCGCGCTCGCCGGCAAGCGGATCCTCATCGTGCTGGACAACGCCCGGGACGCCCAACAGGTCCGCCCGCTGCTACCCGGCACGCCCACCACCATGGTGCTGGTGACGAGCCGCAGCCAGCTCACCTCGCTGGTCAGCCTGGACGGCGCGCACCCGCTCCCGCTCGGCCTGCTCAGCCGCGACGCGTCCGCTCAGCTGCTCACCCGTCGGCTCGGCGTGGAACGGGTGGCCGCCGAGCCGGACGCCGCCGAGGCGATCATCGCCGCGTGTGCCCGGCTGCCGCTGGCGCTGAACATCGCCGCTGCCCGGGCCCAGCAGTCCGGCTTTCCGCTGGCCACCCTCGCGGCCGAGCTGGGCACGGCCGGTCAACGGTTCGGCGTACTCAACGCGGGTGACGCGGTCGGCGAGGTAAGGGCGGTGTTCTCCTGGTCGTACACCGCGCTCAGCGCACCGGCCGCCGGGCTGTTCCGGCTGGTGGGCCTGCACCCCGGCCCGGACATCACGGTGGCCGCCGCGGCGAGCCTGGCCGGTCGCGCGGTGGACGACACCCGACTGCTGCTGACCGAACTGACCCGGGCGAACCTGCTGGCCGAGTACCGGCCCGGCCGGTTCACCGCGCACGACCTCCTGCGCGCGTACGCGGCCGAACTCAGCGACGGCACCGACTCCGTGCCCGACCGCAGGGCCGCCACGATCCGGCTCCTCGACCACTACACCCACACCACCCACGCCGCCGACGCCCTGCTGCGCCCGCACAGCGATCCGGTCGACCACCTCATGGCCCCGGCGGCGGCCGGTGTGCGTCCGGAACGGCCCGCCTCGCACGCGGAGGCGCTGCACTGGTTGACCGCCGAACATCCTGTGCTGCTCGCCGCGCTCCGCTTCGCCGCGAGCGCCGGCTACGACGCCCACACCTGGCGGTTGGGTCGGGCCCTCGACACGTTCCTGGACCGGCAGGGACACTGGCACGACCGGGTCGAGACCTGCCGGGCGGCCCTGCTCGCCGCCGAACGTCTCGGCGACCCGGTCGCCCAGGCGGTCGCGCACCGCTTCCTCGCCGGTGCGCACACCGTGGTCAACCGGTACGCCGACGCCCACAGCCACCTCGAACGCGCCCTCGACCTGTACGTGGCCGGTGGTGACACCGAGGGCGAGGCGCGTACGCACCAGAACCTCGCCTCGCTCTGGGACCGTCAGGGCGAGCCCCGCAAGGCGCTCGAGCACTCAAGGCGGACTTTGGTCCTGGCCCGAACCGCCGGCCACCGCAGGGCCCAGGCCGACGCGCTCAACGCCGTCGGCTGGTGCCACGCGCAGATCGGCGAACACCTCGCGGCGCTTGCCTACTGCGAGCAGGCGCTCGACCTGCTCCAGCAACTCGACGACCGGGCGGGCGAGGCGGCGACCTGGGACAGCCTCGGGTACGCACACCACCACCTCGGCCAGTTCGGCCGGGCCGTGGAGTGTTACGAGCGCACGCTCGACCTGACCCGGGATCTCGGCGACCTCTGGGGCGAGGCGGACACTCTGAGCCGGCTGGGCGACACCCGCCTCGCACTCGGCGACCCCGCCTCCGCCCGAGCCGACTGGCAGCGGGCACTGGACATCTTCACGGCCCTGGACCACCCGGACGCCGCAGCCGTCCGCGCCAGGTTGCGGGCCCGGTAGGCGTCCGCGCCGACCAGACGACGGCGCGGGTGCCGGTTTAGCTCCTTGCGCGGCGGGGATTCCCGGCAGCGCTCCGGCGGCAGCCGGGTACGGGTGGGGGAGGCTGATGCGTAGGATCCGGACCTCCCGCGGTGCCACCTCGAACGGGGTGACCAGATCCCGGAGGCCGTTCGGAGCGGAACGTGACCCGAGCCGGGTGGTCACCTTCAGCGACGCCGTCATGGCGATCGCCATCACCCTTCTCGTCCTGGAGATCAAGCCGCCCGAGGACACCGAACACCTCATGCGCGGATTGCTCGACCTGTGGCCGTCCTACCTGGCCTACGGCGTCACCTTTCTGCTGCTCGGCCAGATCTGGGTGAACCACCACGTCATGTTCGATCACATCCGCTCCGCCGACCGCCTGCTGCTACTGCTGAACACCCTGCTGCTGATGGTGATCGCGTTCCTGCCGTTCGTCTCGTCGGTGCTGGCCCGTGCCTTCGAGGAGGGGCCCGGCAAGCGGGCCGCGCTCGTCTTCTACGGCATCGTCTACGGGGCCGCCTCCATCCTCTTCAACGTCATCTGGCAGTACGCCAGCAGCGGTCACCGTCTGTTGACGTCCACCACCGACGAGGCCACCGCCCGAGCGATCAGCAGGCGTTTCCGGGTGGCCCCCGTCTGGATCGCTGTCGGAACCGCCCTGTGCGTCGTCCACCCGATCGCCGGCCTGATCGCGGTCGCGGCGTTCATTCCCTTCTACTGGCTACCGATCAACGGTGAGATCGCCAGCATCAGACGGACCCGGGCCCAGGCCGCGGACGGCCCGCCCTGAACCTGTCCTGTCGCAGGCTCGGGGCGGGCCGGCGCGGGCCTCAGCGACCCTGCAGGCGCTTCACGTTGTCGCCGAAGGTCCATCCCTTCGAGCCGTCCCAGTTCGCCGACCAGGTCATCAGGCCCTTGAGGCCGGGCACGGAGTTCCAGGCCTGCGTGACCAACGACGTCGACAGGTAGCCACCGCCCGCCCCGATCTGCGCGGGCAGGCCCGGGACCTGCTTGTCGTACGGCACCCGGATGGTGGTTCCCCCGATGGTGAGGCCGTTGTTCAGGCACTGCGTCTGCACGGTGAAGCCCTGCACGGTGCCAGCCGGGTACGAGTCGCCCGAGCAGCCGTACATGCTGCCGTTGTAGTACTGCATGTTGAGCCACCAGAGCCGGCCGTTGTCGACGTACTTCTTGATGATCGGCAGGTACGAGCCCCAGATCGAGCCGTAGACCACGCTGCCGCCGGTGACGTACGCGGTCTCCGGCGCCATGGTCAGGCCGAAGTTCGACGGCATTCGGGCCAGCACGCCGTCGATGATCCGGATCAGGTTGGCCTGCGACGTCGACAGGGTGTTGATGTTGCCGCTACCGGTGAGGCCGGTCTCGATGTCGATGTCGATGCCGTCGAAGTGGTAGTTCGTCAGGATCGGCACGATCGTCGCGATGAACCGGTCGGCGACCGCGGTGGAGCTCAGGTCGATGCCGGCGGCGGCACCGCCGATCGACATCAGGATCGTGGCGCCGGCCGCCTTGGCCTGGCACATCTCGGCGGGGGTCGCCACCTTGACGCCGGCGTCCATGCCGTTCTCCCAGAGGACCGTGCCGTCCGCGCGGATCACCGGGAACGCTGCGTTGATCACGTTGTAGCCGTGCTGTGGGAGCCGGCTGTCGGTGATCGGGATCCAGCCGAGCCCGGGGTGTACGCCGTTGGACGCGCCGTCCCAGTTCTCCCAGTAGCCCTGCAACACCTTGCCGGTCGGCCGGGACTTCACCCCGCAGGTTCCGCCGGTCGGCGGCGGCGTGGTGGGGGGAGCCGTGGTCGGGGGAGCGGTGGTCGGGGGCGGCGTGGTGGGTGGCGCGGTCGTCGGCGGTGGCGTGCTGGGTGGAGGAGTGTTTCCCGAGCAGGCTCCCAGGTCACGCCAGAGCGACGGGGTCGAAGCGGGGTTCCAACCGGCGCCGACGTACGCGGTGTGGGTGACCAGAGCCTGGTAGAGCCGGCCGCCGTAGGTGACCTGTGCGCCCACCTGGTAGGTGGTGCCCTCGGCCCAGGCGGGTGCGGTGCAGGCGACCATCGCGACGGCGTTGCCCGAGGACACGGCGGCCATGCTGCTGGGGACGAAGGCGACGGCGGCCGCGACGGACATCGCCGCCCCGGCCAGCGCTGCGACGATGCGACGGCTTCTCATGGCTCACTCCCCAGGCTTCGGCGACCCGCGACCTCCACATATTGACGTTCGTGACGTTTAATATCAAGGGTTGTTTACAGATAACCTGTGGAACGTCACCGGGCGGTGCTGTTCGGTGCCGGGCTCCGGGTGCCGTGGGTGGCCATGATGATGAGGTCGGCTATCGCCTCCGGGTGGGTGACCATGGCGAGGTGCGACGAGTCGACCTCGATCGTCGTCGCGTTCATCCGCTCGGCCAGGAACTGCTCGAGCTCGGGTGCGGTCGTACGGTCCTGCCGCGAGATGGAGTAGTAGCAGGGTTTGTCCCGCCAGGCCGCCGTTGTCGTACGGGCCTTGAACAGGTCGTCGGCGATCGGACCCTGAACGGCGTAGAGGGCACGCGCACGGGCCTCGCCGACGCCGCCGGCGAAGTCTTCGAGGAAGGCGCTCTCGCTGAGCTGCGCGTACCCGTCGTTGTGGACCAGGCCCGCGTTCGCCGGCGGCGTGGGAAATTGGGCGGCGAGCGCGGTGAAGTCCTCGCCGGCGTCCGGCGCGCGGGCCGCCACGTACACCAGGGCGGTGACCGACGGATGGTCCCCGGCCTCGGTGATGACCGTACCGGCCCAGGAGTGGCCGACGAGCACCGTCGCCCCGTCCTGGCGGTCGAGGGCCCGGCGGGTGGCGGCGACGTCGTCGGACAGAGAGGTCAGCGGATTCTGCACGGCGGTCACGGTCAGGCCGGCCCGGTGGAGGAGCGGGATGACGTCGGACCAGGAGGAGCCGTCGGCGTACGCGCCGTGCACCAGGACGACGTTGCGGGCGGGATCGCCCTGGGGTCCATCGGTCATCGGAGTCTCCTACCCGATACGCGGAATCGTCGGCGCACAGAGCTGCCTCACCCGACACTCTTCCCCAAGCGGGTAGCGGCAAGGCGCGAACGCCGAGGCTTCGACCGTGCGTGGAGATGTCCGTTCCGCCCGGCGAGGAGCGTCGACGTCAGACGGAGACCCAGGCCCCGGAGGGCGGATGCCGGGCACCCGCCCGCACGGGTGGCGTCTCAGCAGGTACGCGTCTGCCAGGTCACCTTCGTCACGAACATGGGGACGTAGAAGTTCCCGTCGCCGGGGCGGACGCACTCCGTGCCGGTGAGGGGCGTGCCGAGGTACGTGTAGGACCAGGTGATCTCGGCGTTCCGTGAGGTGTGGTTGTAGTAGTTGAAGACCGGGACGCTGCCCGACCACTCGGTGCTGGTCACCAGGGACGGCGGCGCAGTCGGGCCCTCCGCCGGGTGGTCCCAGTTGGGCCAGGCGCAGAACGTGCCCTGCGGGCAGTTCCCGGGACCCCAGACACCGGAGGCCGCGGCGGGTGCGGCGGGAGCGGTGGCCAGGACGCCCGCGACGGACGCGGTAACGGCGATGGACTTCCAGTGCACGGCTGCCCCCTTCGATAGACGACTATCAATGTAAATTTAAGCTACCGGTGGAAATTTGCGTCGTCAATAACTAGGGGTGAGCCGTCTCGGGGGTCGGTAGGGCTCGGCCGGGCACGACACGACGGATCCGTCGACGAGTGCTCTCGCCGACGGACCGCATCGGGGGTGAAGCCTATGGTTTGCGGGCGAGCAGCCCGACGAAGGTGTGATAGGTGTCGGTCTGCTGTGGCGCGGACGCGCCCGGCGCCGGCCGCCACTCGGCCAGCGGCACCAGCCCCGGCTCCAGCACCTCCAGCCCGTCGACGAACGAGAGGATCTCCTCGTCCGTACGCCAGCGGCCGGTGCCCAGCGACTCGTTGAAGACCCGCTCGACCTCGCGCGCCTTGCGGGAGCCCTCCGGGTCCCGCTCGCCGGGGTCGCGGAAGTGTGAGATCGCCACGTAGCTGCCCGAGGGCAGCGCGTCGATCAGCTCCGCCGCCACCGCGCGCGGATCCTCGTCGTCGCCCAGGTGGTGCAGGATCGCGAAGAGGAGCAGCCCGACCGGCCGATCGAAGTCGAGGAACCGCTGCACGTCCGGGTGGCGCAGGATCTCCTGCGGTGTCCGGATGTCCGCCTGGATCACCGTCGCGGTGCCGTCCGCGGCGAGCAGTGCCCGGCCGTGCGTCAGGACGATCGGGTCGTTGTCGACGTAGACCACCTGAGCCTTCGGGTTCTGCTCGGTGGCGACCTCGTGCACGTTGCCCTGGGTGGGCAGCCCCGATCCGATGTCGAGGAACTGGTCGATGCCCGCCTCGGAGACCAGGAAGCGGATCACCCGACGCAGGAAGGCCCGGTTCGCCTGGCCGGCTGCCGGCCCGTCCGGGGTGATCCGCAGGGCGTGCTCGGCGACCTGTCGGTCCGCCTCGAAGTTGTCCTTGCCGCCCAGGAAGAAGTCGTAGACCCGGGCCACGCTGGGAATGCGGGGGTCGATGCCCGGGGGTGCCGCCTTGTCGCGGGTCACAGGCGTCTCCATTCGATTCGAATCAGCGCAGGCTGAGGACTGTGGACGGTGCCGGCGTTGGGGCGAGTGTAGCGATCGGGCGGGCGGAATTCCGCCCCGGCTGGTATCGCTCCCAGTGAATCGTCTCCCCACCAGGGCACGCACCGGGTGACACGCCGAAAGAGAGGCGACCGAGTAATGAGATACGTTGGCGATCATCGATATGACGGCTGCATCGTCGACGTATGACAGGCGTCTCGTCGTCCTCGCTGTTCCGCCGTCTCGGTCCGGGTCTGCTGGTCGCCGCCATGCTCTCGACGGCGGTGGTCGTGACCGTGGCAGGCATCGCGCCGGCGGCCGACGCCGGCACCGCCGCCCCCGCCGCGTACCCCGGGGTCGCCCCGGCGCCGCACGGCGGCGCAGTGCCCGCCGCCGAACCGACCGGGACCGCGCCACCGCCGCCCACCACGCCGCCCGGCACGCCGGGCACCTCACCCTTCCCGCCGAGCCCGCCCACCAACCTGACCGCCAGCGAGGTACGCACCGGATCGGTCACCCTCACCTGGACGGCCGCCAGGCCGGGCTGCTGCGCCATCGTCGGGTACGACATCACGTACTACCAGGCGTTCGACGACGTCATCTACAGCGCCAGCGTCGGGGCCGTCACCAGCACCACGATCACCTCGTACATCGGGCCGGGCAAGCAGTACTCGTTCCGGGTGGCGGCCCGGGACACCCTCGGGCACCGGTCGACGTCCACGGACGCGCTGACCGTGGTCACGCCGGTGACGGAGACCGGCGGGGACACCACCCCGCCGAGCGCCCCGCAGAACCTGACGGTCACCGAGGTGACCGCCTCGAACGGCACCCTGTCCTGGTCGCCGTCGACCGACAACGTCGGCGTGCTCGGGTACAACGTCTACCGCTTCGACGGCTGGTTCAGCTCGACGCTGATCGCCACCGTGCCGGGAACGACGTACACGACGTCGCTGCCCGCGTCCACGCCGCTGCAGAACCTGTACTACGTACGGGCCCGGGACGCGGTGGGCAACGTGTCGATCGCGTCCAACACGGTCACCCTGCCCACGACGTCCACGCCGTCGCCCCCGCCGCCCTCGACGTGCCGCGTGACCTACCGGAACCAGTCGGAGTGGCCGACCGGCTTCGTGGCGACGGTGACGGTCCAGAACACCCAGGCCGCACCGGTCGACGGTTGGATCGTCACCTTCACCTTCAGCGGAGACCAGCAGGTGACTTCGGCGTGGAACGCCACGGTCAGCCAGACCGGCTCCACCGTGACCGCCCGTAACGTCGACTGGAACCGTGTCCTGGCGCCGAACGGCTCGACGACCTTCGGCATCCAGGGGCGGTGGAGCGCCAGCGACGCGCCGCCGCTCGGCTTCACGCTGAACGGCGCCCAGTGCGCGGTGGGTTGAGCCCGCCCCCTTCCCGAGGAGTCCCGTGAGCACACCGCACCGTCGCCGTAGGTTCCTGGCCGGGGCTGTCCTGGCCGGCGTCCTCGTCGTCTCCACCACGCTCGGCGGCCTGACCGCGCCCGCCTCCGCCGCGAACACGCTCACCATGCGGGGCGCCGACGTCTCCTCGTTGCAGCGCAGCCTCGACCTGGGCGCGCGGTACTACGACGCCGGCGGCGTCGCCCGTGACCCACTGGACATCCTGAGGTCCGTCGGCGTGAACTACGTCCGACTGCGCGTCTGGAACAACCCAACCAGCGGCTACAACAACAAGAGCAGGGTGTTGGCCCAGGCCAGGGCGGCGAAGGCGAAGGGCCTCAAGGTGCTCATCGACTTCCACTACTCGGACACCTGGGCCGACCCCGGCAAGCAGTACAAGCCGGTCGCGTGGGCCGGCCACACCCTGAGCCAACTGGGCGCCGACGTATACAACTTCACCTACGACGTCTGCGCCGGCCTGCGGGGGCAGGGCACCCTGCCGGACAGCGTGCAGATCGGCAACGAGATCAATGTCGGAATGCTGTGGGACGAGGGCAAGGTCGTCAACAACGACTTCCGCCCGCTGGCCGGCCTGCTGAAGCAGGGCTACAACGCGACCAAGGCGTGCGGGGGCGGCATCCCGGTGATGATCCACACCGCCAACGCCGACAGCAACGCCAACGCCCGCTGGTTCTACGACGGCATCCGCGCCCAGGGCGTGCAGTGGGACATCACGGCCCTGTCCTACTACTGCATGTGGCACGGCAGCCTGGCGAACCTCTACAACAACATCGTCGACCTGCGCGGTCGCTACGGCAGGCCGGTGGTGATCGCGGAGACCGCGTACCCCTTCACGCGGAACAACGCGGACAGCGAGCCGAACGCCATCGGCGACGCGACGTGCGACGGCATCAGCGCGACCTGGTCGGGTCAGGCTCAGGAGTTCGACTGGGTGCAGAACACCGCCCGCAACGCCGGGGCCATCGGTGTCTTCTACTGGGAGCCGACCTGGTACGCCGTCAACGGCAACGGCTGGGACCCGGCGAACATCAACGGCACCGGAAACCAGTGGGACAACATGGCCGTCTTCGACTGGTCCGGGCGGGTGAACCCGAACGTACGCTGGACGCCCTGATCTTCGCGGGACGGACGACGCGCCCCCGCGCACCGTTACGACGATGAGCGGGGGCGCTGGCGTGCCGGTCGTCAGACGGCCGTCCGCGACCACTGCTGGTTGGCTCCGCTGTTGCAGGTGTACTGCTTGAGGACCACCCCGTCCGCGGTCGACGCGGCGGGCACGTCCACGCACTTGCCGCTGTGCCGGGCGCGAAGTTGGAAGTAGCTGCCGTTGGTGACCATCTGGAACTGCTGGTTGGCGCCGCTGCCGCAGGTGTACTGGATCAGCTCGGCGCCGTCGGCGGTCGAGGCGCTCGTCACGTCGAGGCACTTCCCGCTGTTGCGGCTGATGATGCGCCAGTAGCCGCTGCCGGCGTCCTGGAACTGCCACTGCTGCCAGGCGTTGCCGCCGTACGTGTACTGGCCGACGCGGGCGCCGTTGTTCGTGTTCGGTGACTGGACGTCCATGGCCTTGCCGCTGTGCCGCACGTCGACCCGGTAGAAGGTCCCCGTTGTCGGGGGAGGCGTCGTGGGGTCGCCGCCGCCGATGGTGTCGCCCCAGCCGTAGCGGATCCGGTCCGCGCCGGAGGTGTTGCGAACGGTGAGGTTGAGGTCGGTGCCGCCGCCGCTGAGCGCGTACATCGAGTACCAGTCGTAGCCGATGGTGCCGGGTTTGCCGCCCAGGGCGGGCCAGTAGGTGCCGCCCATCTGGTTGTCCCGCATGACCTGGGCCATGGCGCGGATGTACCGCACGAAGTTGTCGGTGCTGTTCGGGTCGGCGTAGTTGCGGCCGTCGTTCATGGGCGCGCCGAACTCGGTGGCGACCGCCCGGGAGGCGCAGTTGCCGAGGCGCGTCTGGATGTGGCCGCGGAACGCGTCGTACGTCATCGCGCCGTAGAAGAAGGCGTAGTAGTGGAAGGAGAGCAGCGTGGCGTTGAAGCGGCTGTCGTTACAGATGTCACGCAGGTCCTGGCTGAAGCCGGTGCCGCCGATGAGCACCCGGCCGGGCGGGGCCGAGTAGTGGTAGGTGAGCCAGTTGGCCGCGACGGTGCGCCACTCCGCCGAGCTGTAGCCGTGCGGCTCGTTCATCGGCTCGAAGTAGACGTTGGTGTTCGAGCCGTACGTGTTGGTCACCGTGGACCACATCGCGTTCCACGCGGCGAGGTTCGTGATCCTGCCGCCGGAGGCGGCGCCGTCCTCCCAGTAGGCGAGGATCACCTTGAACCCACGGGCGGTGGCGGCGTCGATGGCACCGCGATACGCCTCCCACCAGGCCGTCCCGACGGTGTGGGTGTTGATGGGCAGCCGGACGGTGTTGACACCCAGCGTGGACGCCATGTCGTCGTAGAGGGCGTTGGCCTTGGCGCGCACGGTGGCGTTGCTGTCGGACATGCTCAGGCCCTGTACGACGAGAGGGCCGGTGCTGAAGTTGTCGCCCAGCACGGCCCAGTTCATGCCCCGGAACTGGCTGGTGGCGGCAGCGGCCGGCCCGGGCCGGACCGCGATGCCGCCGACCATCGCCGTCAGCACGGCCACCAGGGCGACAAGCGTCCGTCGTAACAGGCGAGGATCGTGCGTCGAATCAGGTGCGCGGTCAGCGGGTGGTGTGACCATGATGCCTCCGAGGCGGTGGTGAATGTGTTAGCGCTAACACGAACCGCGGACATGATCGGTCGAATCGCGGCGTGATTGGCGTGCCGCGCGGGTGGACCCGGCCCCTCACCCTGACGCGGACAGCGTGTGTTCCGTGTGTTAAGCGCGTGTTGCAGCCAAGTGTTAGCGATCGCATGTGGAGTGTCAAGGCATCGACGTTTCTCACTGACGAGGTGGTCGGCCGCCTCGTCGCGGGGCAGCGGAGGGCGATCGGTCGATGACAGGATCGCTCGATGCGCGTTCTCTTCGACGGCCCGGCGCCGGTCGACTATGGGCAGATCTACGTGACGAGTCGCGAGCTGCCCGACATGGACCGGGCGTTCGCCGGGCAGGTCAACGGACTATGCGGGGCCGGACACCCGGGCGCGCTGTTCCTGATGACCGGCACCCACTCCGGACGGGTCCGGTTCCGGATCGAGCTGCACGACGCCGAGCCGCCGACCGCAGCCGCCGAGTGGGAGGACGTGGTGGAGGTGTCGCTCCAGCCGAGGGCCCCGGTGGTCGACCTGGTCCCGTGGGGCGATGGGGCGCTGGCCCACCTGCCGCTGACCTCGCAGGAGAGTGACGGTGGCCGGCTGCCGGCCTACCGCGTGCGGTACTGCGCGGCGGGCATGGACGAGGGGAGCGATCCGTTCGGCGGGCTCGACCCCGACGAGATCGACGAGGACGACCACACCTACCTGGACCGACGACCGGACCGCTACCTGCTCTGCTTCTGGCCGGAGGCCAGCGCGGCCGGCGACCCGGGTGACGGCGCTGTCCGTGCCGACGCGGTGCTGCGCCAGGGCAGCGGCAACGCGGCGTACTGGCACGGTTGGGCGCACGGGTTGCCGGCTCCGCTCACGCTGTGGGAACGGGTTGAGGCCGAGGTGCGCAGGCGGGCGGAGGAGGATCGCCGCAACGAGGAGTACCGGCGGCGCGAGGAGTTGCGGCGCTGGGGCGGGCGTCTGCCGAGCGAGCGACTCCGACAGGTACGCGGCAATATCCACGGCATGCTGTTGCTGGACCGGGACCTGGTCGACGGGGTGGCCGATGCCGACGCCGTCACCCAACGCGAGATCGCGGTCTGGGCGGCGCGGCAGGCGTGCGCCCTCGCGGGCATCGCGGATCTCGACTGGATGAGGCCCGCGTGGACGGCGCTGGAACGGGGTGGACCGCTGCCCGCCGATTTCACCGACACGACGGCGCTCAGGACACGCATCCAGGGCAGGGCGACCGTCACGATCGCCGTCGCCTCGCTGCGCCGCGGGGATGCCGCGCCGACCGACCTGCTGCGCGCGGCGCTCGACGGCCCGGTGGACCCGGTCGCGATGGCCCTGCCGGCCCTCGTGGCCGCCGGCGAGTCGGATCCGTTGCAGGCCGCCCTGGAGGCGCTGTGGGCGGCGGTCGGCACCTACGCTTCCCGCCGGGACGAGTTCCTGGCGGCCGTACGGCGGGCGTTCCCGATCGTCGACCAGACGCAGGCGCGCTGACCCGCTCGTCCTCAGGTGACGGGACCTGGTTCGGCACAATCGACGACGAGCGGGCCACGGCGTCCCAGCGCCCACACGGTGAGCGCCAGACAGCCCAGGCCCGCTCCCGCGATCGCGACCGCTGACCAGCCGCCCGCCGACCAGAGCGTGCTCGCGGCGGCGGAACCGGCGGCGGCGCCGATGAAGTTGGCGGTCGCCAGAGCCGTGTTGAGCCGGCTGCGCGCCTCGTGCGCGAGGGCGAACAACCGTGCACGGTTGAGCAGGGCCTGCGTCTGGAAGGCGACGTCGACCACGACGGCCACGGTGATGAGAAGCACGAGGGACCGGCCGCCGAACGCCGCGACGACGAACGCCCCCAGGGCCAGGGCCCAGGCCGCCCCGGTGGCCGGAAGTGACCAGCCGCGGTCGTGCAGACGACCACCGCGCAGGCCGGAGAGGACACCGGCGAGTCCGACCAGCCCGAACATCCCGATCACCGCCGGCGGATAGTGGAACGGTGGACCGCTGAGCAGGAACGTCAGCGCCGTCCAGAAGAGCGAGAAGGCGGCGAAGCCGGCGGCGGCCAGGACCAGCGTCCACCGGACCGCCCGCTCCCGCCGGACCATCGCCGCGACCGAGAACAGCAGCCGTGGGTACGGGATGCGTGCTCGCGGTGGCAGCGGCGGCATCGCGCGGTGGAGCAGGACCGCGAGCAGGGCGGCGACGACCGCGGCGAGGGCGTAGGTCGCACGCCAACCGGCAGCGCCGGCGACGAGTCCGCTGATCGTGCGGGAGGCCAGGATGCCCGTGAGGGTCCCCGAGCCGACGACACCGACGATCCGACCACGGTCGGCGTCGCCGGCCAGGTCCCCGGCGAGCGGCGTGAGGATCTGCCCGGAGATCGTCGTGACGCCCAGCACGCCGAGCGCGACCAGGAGCACGCCGATCGACGGCGCCAGCGCGCACAGCATTAGCGCGGCGGCGGAGGCCAGGAACATCAGCGGGACGAAGCGGCGGCGGTCCAGGACGTCGCCGAGCGGTACGAGCAGCAGGACGCCGACGGCGTACCCGATCTGCGTCGCGGTGACGAGCCAGCCGGCCGTGGACGTCGGCGCGTCCAGGTCGTCGGCGATGACGCCGAGCAGCGGCTGCGCCCAGTACAGGTTGGCGACGGCCGCGCCGGCCGCCAGCGCGAGCAGGAACGTCAGCGGGCGGCTCAGGTGCGGGGGCGGTGCCGGGCGAGGCGCGGCCACCCCACCACGCTAAGGGCGTGTGTCAAAGCCCCTTGCCGGCCGAGGGCCCCTGGTCGATCAGCGGTCCGCGCCGTAGTTCGCGTAGCACGCCGTGCCGGCGCGCGGCCCACGCCAGCCGCCGCACGCTCGGGTGCCGGACGAACAGCGCCGCCGCCCGGCGGATCATGCCGAACCGGTGGTCGCTGAGCTGGTTCTCCATCGCCTGCCAGATCAGCTCACGCACGTTGGCGCTGTCCAGCGCCGCCCGGACCGCACGCCGTACCCCGGGATCCTCGGCGGCCGAGGCGATGGCGGCGGCGAGGCCCGGTCGGTCGGCGAGCGGTTCCACCGCCGCCGCCACGAGCGGCCGGCGCACCTCGTCCCGTTCCAGCAGCAGCAACACCGCCTCCCGGATCTCGACCGTCTCCAGGCCGGAGCGCAGCAGGTCCACCAGGCTGCGGTCGACCGCACCGTCGTGATCCGGCACGGCCAGCGTGCCGAGCAGCACGGACACCTCGTCGAGGTCGATGAGGTGTCGCAGCCCGTCGCGGAACTCCGGCAGCCCCCAAGCCACCTGGACGGCCTTCAGGAGATCGCGGTTCATGCGCCATCCGCTACCCGAAAGCCACTGCGGCCGAAACGTCCGCGACCCCACGTCCGCCGCGACCCGGGCCGATGCAGGCACTATCGTTCTGGGGTGCGCATCCGCTTCGACGTACCCGCCGACCACGCCTACCCCGCTCGGGTGGCGGCCACCCTCGCCGGTGTCCGACTGCGTCGGTTCAGCTACATCGGCGCGGTGCTGGTGGCGGTCGGGGCGGTCGGCCTGGTGTTCTCGCGCGGGCTGGGCTGGGGTGAGCGCGCGTCCCCGCTGTGGCTGACGTTGGTGCTCGCGGGCGTGCTGTCGATGCTCTACCTGCCCTGGGTACGCTCGCGGGCCCGCCGCCGCTCGGGTGACTACGCCGTCGAGGGCGCGTACGAGATCACCGACGACAACATCATGATGCGCAGCGGCTCGGAGTCCGGCGGTATCGCCTGGGACGGGGTCGCGCGGGTGGGGGACAACCCGGACTTCTGGATCGTGTTCGTCGGCCGGATGCCGGCGACCGTGATCCCCCGGTGGCTGATGTCCGCCGAGGACGCCGAGACGTTGCGCGCCTTCATGGCCGACCGGGGCCTCCTGGGCCCGCGTCCCTGACGGCTACGGGTCGGTTCTTCGGCTGGGCGAGGAAGCGCAGGTACTCCGCCCGGTCGAACGGGTTGCCGTCGGTGCGGGCCCGGCGCGGCGGCTCGCCGGACACCGGTCGGTCGCCGCCGGGCGTCGACGACCACAGCCCCTCCCCGCTGGACAGGTCGGGCAGACGCCGCTGCGCCTGGAGTTCGAGCCGCGCCGGCAGCACGCCACTGATCCGCCAGCCGGCGGCGACGTCGTCGGTGCCGTCGACCCGGGCGCCGAGCCGGCCCAGGTACGACGTGACCGGGCCGAGCCGGTCGGCCGGCACCTCCACCTCGAAGCGGCGGCACGGCTCGAAGACCCGGGTGCCGGCCTCGGCGAGCGCCTGCATGAGGACGTACGGGGCGAGGTCCCGGAAGTGCCCGGCGGTCGTGATCGGCGACCAGTAGCCGCTGTGGGTGAGGATGATCCGGATATCGGTGACCGGCCAACCGCGACAGCCCTGGTCGAGGGCGGCGCGGGCGGCCTCCTCGATGGCCGCGTGGAACGACAGCGGCAGCGAGCCCAGCTCGACCTCCCGCCGGTAGTCCACGCCGACGCCGGGCTCGACCCGGAACCCGACCGTCCCGAAGAAGCCGTGTCCGATAATCTCCACGGCGGTGCCCGTGCCGGTCGGCCGCTCCACGTGCATGAGCCGTCCCGGCCCGAACTCCGCCTGGACCCCGTACGTCTCGGCCAGCGTGGCGCTCAGCACCTCGCGCTGCACCTCGCCGTAGAGCAGCACGCTCGTGCCGCCCTCGGGGGCCACCCGGGTCCGCAGGAACGGGTCGGTGTCCGCGATGTCCAGCAGCGCGGCGTGCAGCGCCAGCGTCTGGGACGAGTCGCGGGGTCGCACCACCGCCTCCAGGGTCGGCGCGGGGAAGTACGACCGCCCGTCGAGGCCGGCCGGGCTGCCGAGCTGGTCGCCGAGGCGTACCTCGGTCAGGCCGCCGACCCGGGCGATGTGGCCGGCGGTCAGCGCGGCCTGGTCGGTGGCCGCGCCGACCACGTCGAGCCGCGTGATCCGCCCGTGCGTCGTGGTGGTCCGGCCGTCCGACTCCCGGCGGTACGCGGTGACCCGCTCCCGCGCCCGGAACTGCCCGCCGTACGAGCGCAGGTAGGCCACGCGTTCGCCGGAGGGCTCGCGCTCAATGGCGAACACCCGCGCTCGCGGGTCGGGTTCGCCCGGGGGCGCGGGCGGAAGCACTGCCGCGATGGCGTCCAGCAGCTCCGGTACGCCGGCCCCGGACAGCGCCGAGCCGAACAGCAGCGGGTACGCCTGCCCCGCCGCGACCTGTGCCCGCAGGGCCTCGTCGACGCTGTCGGCGTCGGGCGGCCGGTCGTCGACGAGGGCGGCCAGTAGTTCGTCGTCGTGTTCGGCGAGAACCTCGGCGAGGCTGTGGTCGTACCCCCGATGGCGCGGCCGGTAGGTGGCGTCGGGGGTGCCGGGCGCGCGGACCGTGCCCAGCGGGACGACGGTGGGCGCGAGGAGCCGGCGCGTGTCCGCGACCAGCTCGTCGACGCGGGCGCCGACCCGGTCGATCTTGTTGACGAAGATCAGGGTGGGCAGCCGGAGCGACCGGAGGATGCGCATGATCCGGCGGCTGTGCGGCTGGACGCCCTCGACGGCCGACAGCACCAGCACGGCCGCGTCGAGCACCCCGAGCGCGCGTTCGACCTCGGCCACGAAGTCGCTGTGCCCGGGGGTGTCGAGCAGGTTGACCTGGCGGTCGCGCACGGTGAACGAGGCGACGGCGCTGCGGATGGTGATGCCCCGCCGACGCTCGATCGCTCCGGTGTCGGTCTGGGTGGTGCCCGCGTCGACGCTGCCGAGCCGGTCGATGACCCCGGTGGCGTGGAGCAGGCGTTCGGTCAGGCTGGTCTTACCGGCGTCGACGTGGGCGACGATGCCAAGGTTGATGGTCTGCACAGGCGCTCTGGTCCTCGAAAGCTCGCGTCCGGATGGGCGGGGTTTCGAGTCCTCGCATCGCCGTGCTCCCGTCTGCTGGTGGTGCCGGGCCGTGCGGGCCCGGTCCTTCTCCGGCCAGGCTGGCACGGCCGCCGGCGTCGGGCCACCGATTTACGCGCGCTTGATTAGATAGTGGTCTGTCAATACATTGGGAGCGGGCGTCACTGCGTTCCGGGTAACAACCCGAAGCGGTGACTGACAGCTTCACCTCGAGCCGGGCACGTCGGTCGTACGCATCGACCACTCGCTGTGGCGCATCGCCGCGCCGTACCCGGCGTGTCGCCGTGTCCGCCCCGGACGCGCGCTGCCGCGCCGGTCTCCCGCTTGATGGCAGAAGGACTTCCCATGACCATTCTCCGCGCCCGCCCCGCCCCGACCCTCGCGGTCGTCGCCGCGTTGGCCGCCGCCGTGACCGCGACCGGCACGGCCCTGCTCGTCGCGCCGGCCGCGGCCGCCCAGGGCTGCCGGGTCGACTACACGCCCAACCAGTGGCCCGGCGGTTTCACCGCCAGCGTCAAGGTCAGCCCGGGCGACACCGCCGTCTCCACCTGGACCGTCACCTGGACGTACGCCGGGAACGAGCGCGTCACGAGCGGCTGGAACGCCACGGTCAGCCAGTCCGGATCGACGGTGACCGCCCGCAACATGTCGTACAACGGAAGCATTCCGGCCGGTGGCGTCACCGAGTTCGGCGTGCAGGGCACGTACGGCACCAGCGGTGGAGCGCCGACCGGCTTCAGCCTGAACGGCGTACCGTGCAACGGCGTCGCGCCGACGACGCCCCCGCCGACGACGCCGCCGCCGACGACGCCGCCGCCGACGACGCCGCCGCCGACGACGCCGCCGCCGACGACGCCGCCTCCCACGACGCCGCCGCCGACCACGCCCCCGCCCACGACGCCCCCGCCGACGACGCCGCCGCCGGTCGGCTGTGCCGGAGCGGTGCTCTGCGACGGCTTCGAGAACCAGACCGGTTCGACACCGTCCGGCGACTGGGCCGTCGTGAGCCCGGACTGCTCCGGCGCCGGAACCGCCACCATCGACACGACCACCACGCACAGCGGCAGCCGAGCCGTGCGGATCAACGGGGCGGCCGGGTACTGCAACCACGTCTTCATCAGGTCGACGAAGAACCTCGGCAGCGTGGGCAGCGTCCGCTACGGCCGGATCTGGGTCCGGCACACCACCGCCCAGCCCACCGACCACACCACGATGATGGCGATGACCGACGCCGCCGACGGTAACCGGGACCTGCGGATGGGCGGCCAGAACGGCGCCCTGCAGTGGAACCGCGCCTCCGACGACGCGACCCTGCCGGAGCAGAGCCCGGCCGGGGTGGCACAGAGCGTGCCGCTGCCCACCAACCGGTGGACCTGCCTGGAGTTCATGGTGGACGGCTCGTCCGGTCAGCTCCGCACCTGGCTGGACGGCGCCGCCGTCGCGGGGCTGACCGCGGACGGCGTACCCACGCACGACATCGACGGGCAGTGGTACAACCGCACCTGGCGACCGCAGCTCACCGACCTGAAGCTGGGCTGGGAGAGCTACGGCAACGGGTCCGACACCCTCTGGTACGACGACGTCGCGGTCGGAGCCAGTCGGATCGGCTGCTGACCACCGGAGGTGGGATCGGGGGTGTGGCACGGTCGACGTGCCGCACCCCCGGCCGTCCCCGCGCCCACCGCTGGTCGGTGCCGGAACGGCCCACCTGGTGGAGGCTGGCCGACCGGCGCGACGATAGCCTGCTGTCATGGCGAGCGCCGAACTCCAGGAGCTGATCGTCGTGGACGCCGAGGCGCTGCGCGGGTGGCTGTCCGCCAACCACGCCACGTCGCCGGGCGTCTGGCTGGCCCTGACCAAGAAGGGCGGCACGGTCACGACGCTGACCTGGCAGCAGGCGGTCGACGAGGCGCTCTGTTACGGCTGGATCGACGGGCAGGCCCGCAAGCGGGACGAGGAGTCCTCCTGGATCCGGTTCACCCCCCGCCGTCCGCGCAGTATCTGGTCACAACGCAACGTCGCGCACGTGGCGCGGCTGGAGGCCGAGGGGCGGATGACGCCCGCCGGCCGGGCCGCGGTGGAGGCCGCCAAGTCCGACGGGCGGTGGGCGGCCGCGTACGCTCCGCCATCGGAAGCCGAGGTGCCGGCCGACCTGCTCGCCGCCATCGCCGCCGATCCCGCCGCCCAGGCCATGTTCGACGTGCTCACCAAGACCAACCGGTTCTCTCTCATCCACCGCGTCAACGCGGTCAAGCGGGTTGAGACCCGCGAGCGGAAGATCGCCGAGTTCGTCGCCATGCTCGCCCGCCACGAGACCCCGTACCCGCAGAAGGCCAGGCCGTCGAGCCCTCCGTCGTCGTGACCCGGGGGAGCGTCAAGTAGCCGTCCACTGGGTCCGGTCATCCTTGCCGGGTCCGAGTCACCCCCGAACGAAGGACAGCGGAAACCTCGTGTCCAGCCTCGCCCTGGTCGTAGCGGTCGGTGTCGCGATCCTGGTCGGTACGGGCGCGGCCCGTCGGCTCCGGATCGCTCCGCCGGTGCTGCTGCTGATCGCCGGTGTCCTCCTCGGCTTCGCCCCCGCGCTGCGCGGGGTGCACCTGCCGCCCGAGGCAGTCCTGTTGGTGTTCCTTCCGGTGCTGCTCTACTGGGAGGCGTTCTCCTCCTCACTGCGCGAGATGCGCCGGAACCTGCGGGTCATCGTGCTGCTGAGCACCCTGCTCGTGGTGGCGACGGCGGCCGGTGTGGCGGTCGCCGCGCACGCGCTCGGGCTCGGCTGGGGAGCGGCATGGGTGCTGGGCGCCGCCGTCGCGCCGACCGACGCGACGGCGGTCGGCGTCCTGGGCCGGATGCTGCCCCGTCGTATCGCGACCACGTTGCGCGCGGAGAGCCTGGTCAACGACGGTACGGCGCTGGTGATCTACACGCTCGCGGTCGGGATCACCCTGGGCGAGGAGCACCTGAGCGTCGGTCGGGTCGCCGGGTTGTTCGCCTTCTCGTACCTCGGTGGCATCGCGTCCGGCGCGGTCGTGACGTTCCTCGTCCTGCAGATCCGTCGCCGGCTGACCGACCCCTTCCAGCACAATCTGCTCGCGCTGCTGACACCCCTGACCGCCTACCTGATCGCGGAGGCGGCCGAGGTGTCCGGCGTCCTCGCGGCCGTGGTCAGCGGACTGTGGGTGGGCCGGGCCTCGCCACGCCTGTTCCCTGGTAACGCGCGCCGGCAGGTCCACACCGTCATGGAGTTCGTGACCATGCTGGCGAACGCCGCGCTGTTCGTCCTGGTGGGGCTGGAGGCGCAGTCGGCGGTGCGCGGGCTGGACCACACCGGTCTGGCACACGGCATGCTCGTCGCGCTCGTGGTCTGCGCGGTCATCGTCGCGGTGCGCTTCGGCTGGCTCTTCACCAGCCCGTACGTGATCCGGGCGATCGACCGGCGACCGCAGCAGCGGGAACGACGACTGAGCGGGCGTCCCCGGGCGCTCATGTCGGCGGCCGGGTTCCGGGGCGCCGTGTCGATGGCGGCGGCGCTGGCCGTACCGCACACGCTTCCCTCCGGAGCGGAGTTCCCGGACCGTGACCTCATCGTCTTCGTCACGGCTGTCGTGATCGCCGTGACCCTGCTGGTGCAGGCGCCGCTGATGCCCCGGGTGACGCGCTGGGCCGGGCTGGGCGCCGACTCCGAGGCCGAGCGGGAACGCCGGCAGGCCGAGATCACGTCCATGGACCGGGCGTTGGAGTCCCTGCCCACGATGGCCGCCGAGCTGGGCACGAGCGACGACGTGCACGAGCAGCTGCGCACGGAGTACGACCGCCGGCTGCGGGTGCTGCGCGACGGTGACGCCCCCGCCGGCCCGGACGAGGCCGCGGCCGACTACGAGAAGCAGTACGCCGACCTGCACCTCGCGGTCATCGACCACCGCCACGAGACCGTCGTGCGCATGCGCGACGCGGGCGAGATTGACGACGAGGTGCTTCGCCGGGTCCAGGACGGACTCGACCTCGAACAGGTCCACATGACCCAGCGCCGCGACAACGACAACCGCTAGGCCGGATCTTCAAAGGTTGGAGCAGCGCGGCGATGGTGACGGTGGCCTGGAACGAGGCCGCGATCAACACGGTCGGGGCCGGTCGCTGAGCGGCGGCGGTATTGCTGATGAGCGTGATGCCTGTGAGTCATCTAGATGACTCACAGGCATCACGCTCATCAGGGTGCTGTCGCCGTCAGTCGCACGGGCCCTGGTCGCTCGACCCGGATCGCGGCCATGACGTGGGTGAAGCGGGTGCAGTCGTTGACACACGGACTAAGGCCCGTCCACGCGGGCGGCGATGTCCCGCAGGGCGGCGATGTGGCCGCTCAGGGCCGACCGCCCGGCCACGGAGAGGTTGATCCACGTGCGGGGTCGCTTGCCCACGTAGCCCTTGCGCACCTCGACGTAACCGCGGTCGCTCAGGTTCGAGATCCGCTTGGAAAGGGCGGAATCGCTCAGGTCCATGGCGTCGCGGACGAACGCGAACTCGGCCCACTCGGTCCCCGCCAGCAGCGCCAGGATGGCCAGCCGGGTGGGATCGAGCAGGACCGGGTCCAGCTTCGGGTCGGCCGCCACGGTCAGGCCGGGCGGGTGAGGACGCGGCGCTGCCACCACGGCCCGGCGGCGGCCAGCAGGACACCACCCACCAGGCCGAACCACGCCCAGAGGTGCGGGACGTCCAGGGCGGTGGCGAAGGCCGCGCCACCGATCAGGAGGGCCAGCACCAGGGCCGACCACAGCAGGCTCGACGTGTCGGGGGTGGCCCGGGGACGCACCGGACGCCGCAGCAGCGCCGCTCCCCATCGGGTGTTGGCCGCCATCGAGGCGAGCAGAAGCAGGATGACGATGGTGGTGCCGTAGGTGCGCACGAAGTCCGGATAACGGTCGGCCACGATCCCGTACGCCGCGACGAGGATTCCGGCCGCGAGCCAGGTCCAGCGTGACCGGCTGGCGGCCGCCGCCGTCTGGTCCCGGCGCCGGTCGACGTCCTCGAGAGCTCGCCGTGCCTCTTCTGGGGTCGGGGTGGTGCTCATCGCGCAACTCCTTGAGCTAGGGAAAGTACTTGCTCGTACGGAAAGTTAACACTCACTTTCCGTACGAGCAAGTTGTTGCCGAACCGGTCACCACGCTGCCGCGCCGACCGGCGTACGACCCGCCCGACAGCGCCGCGGACTCACTCCGGGAGCTGGTAGAGGCGGTAGCGGGTGACGGTGTCGAAGCCGATCTGCCGGTACACCGGCTCGCCCTCACTGCTCGCCTGGAGAGTGGCGATCCGCAGTCCGGCCGCGCGGGTGATGCGCAGCGCCTCGCGGGTGAGGGCGGTCGCGATGCCCTTGCGACGGTGGTCGGGGTGGGTGGCGATGCAGTACAGAGCGCCGACGTCGGTGCCGAGCGACAGGGTGCACGTGCCCACGGTGCGGCCGTCCACGATGCCGGCGAGGCGGATCACGTCCGGATAGGCGAAGGACAGTTCCCGGTCGACGACGAGCCCGAGGTCGCCGGGGACGCCGAGCGGCCCGGCGTACGCCTCGACGTACTCGCGCATCTCGGCCGGCGTGGCGGCGACCTGGATCCGCAGGTCGCTGGGGCCCTCGACCTCGGCCAGCGTGGTCACGTCCACCGCCATGACGGGCATGTCGGAGATCTGGGTCGCGCCGCGCGCGAGCAGTCCCTCGGCGGTGCCCTCGTCGCTGTCCGCACCCACCCACCAGCCCCAGACCGAGCCGGTCAGGTGCTTCCTCGCCTCCGTGATCGCGTCGTCGAGCTGCCGCCCGCGTACGCGCAGGACACCGTTGAGAAGCGGGTGCGGGATGTCGGTGCGATAGGTCGGCAGGTCGGTGTCGGGCTGGCCGCCGGCCCAACCGCACCAGTACGTGCGGTTCGCGGCGAGCTGTGGTTCCAGGTCGTGGATGGAGTACGTGGTCATACCCTCAGGACATGGCTCGGCGGGGGAAAGTTCGATTCCGCCGCGGATTCTCTAGAACCGGGGCGGCCGTGGGGTGTGCAGAAGGCGCACTTCGCGCACCAGGCCCTCTTTCTCCCTCAGCAACCAGGTCCCCCCGGGCGGGCAGTGGTGCGGATCCTCCGGCGGGTTGATGAAGGCGTTCTCCCAGATCGTGACGCCGGACCCGGCGAGCACTCCGGTGATCCTGGCAGCGACGCCGGACTCGTAGTCCTGCCGCATGACGGCGAAGACCGGTTCCCGACCGGTCGTCCGGATGCCGCTCGGCCACCAGAAGGTCATGTCCTCGGCCCAGCGGGCGGCCACCTTGTTCAGCCTGGCGCCGTCCGGTACCGCCGACAGGATGGTCGCCGCCTCCTGCTGTCGTTCGGCGCGCAGCGCCACGGTCTCGCCGTGCCGCTCGTCGTGCACACGGGGGAGGACCTCGGCCAACTGCCGGCGTGCCTCGCTCAGGCGACTACGGACAGTGCCGACCGGCGTACCGCAGAGGTCGGCGATCTGCTCGTACGAGTTGTTGTTGGTGAAGTACCGCAGCAACGCCACCGTCTGCGCGGCCGGCGACAACTGCTGGATCGCGTGCCAGACCCAGTCCCGCATGGCGCTGCGCTCGATGCGGGCGACCGGGTCGTCCAGCTCCGAGGCGAGCAGATTCTCGCCGGCCACCCCGACCGGAACGGGGATGCGGGCGCGGAGCATCGTCCGGCAGTTGTTGCGCACGATGGCGTGTAGCCAGGACCGCGCGGCGCCGGGGTCGCGCAGCTCACCGATGCGGCTGAACGCCGTGATCGCCGCATCCTGGCAGGCGTCCTCGGCGTCGGGCCGGGAGCCCAACAGACGGTGTGCCACCGCGAGCATGCCGGCGTAGTGGCGGTCGAGAAGCAGCGCGAAGCTGGCCGGATCGCCCTGCTGGGCGCTCCGGACCTGCTCGACCATGTCGTCGGCCGACACGTGCGTCGAGGTCGGGAGAAGCATCCGGGAACGCTAGCTCGCCGGTGGGAAAAATCCATTAAGAGGATCGAACTTTCGTCTCGCCGGCGACGTCTGCTGAACATGGGTTACGAGACAGGACCTCGCCTCCGCAGGGCCGAGCCGGTCGGTGCGTGCCGCCTTCGACCCCGGTGTCGGCTTCCCCGCGCCCGGGATTGTCGGATCCTGCGGCGAACTGTCCGATCCAGTCGTCGTCAAGTAGACCTCCACTCGGTGGACGCAGCGTGATCAACGTGACGGACGATGTCGGCTCCGGTCGGACAGCGGAACCGGCGTCGCAGGGGGGACCGCGCCTGCAGATCATGGGCCCGCTGCGGGTCTGGCGCGGTGCGGCCGAACTCGACGCGGGCCCGCGCCAGCAACGCCGCCTCCTGGCGGTCCTGCTGGCCCGGCAGGGGCGTCCCACCACCACCAGCGATCTGATGGATCTCGTCTGGGGTCCAGATTCGCCGGCCAGCGCCGTGAACCTGATCCACAAGTACGTCGCGGCGCTGCGCCGCCTGCTCGAACCCGACCTGCCCGCGCGGGCCGTCGGCTCGTACCTGTTGCGGCACGGCAACGGGTACCTCTTCGTGGCCGAGCCGGAGACGCTCGACCTCGTCGCGTTCCGCCGCGACGTCTCGGCGGCCAAGTCCAGCCTGGCGCAGGACCGCCCGGACCAGGCGTTGGAGCAGTATCTCGACGCGCTGGGGCGCTGCCACGGTTCGTCCGGTGACGGGCTTCTCGACAGCGCCGCCGCCGCGGCGGTCTGCGCGGGCATCGACGGCGAGTTCTTCGACGCCGCGATCGCCGCCGCCGCGGTGGCCGTACGGCTGCGTCAGCCCGCCCGGGTCCTGACGCCGCTGCGGCTCGCGGCGACGATGGGTGAGCTCAACGAACCGGTCCACGCGAGCCTCGTGACGACCCTCGCCGCGGCGGGGCAGCAGGCGGAGGCGTTGGCCGTGTACGGCGTCATCCGGACGCGCCTCGACGAGGAGTTGGGCATCGATCCCGGCTACCACCTACAGGACGCCCATCGGCGGGCCCTCACCCAGACGGCGCTGACACCCGCCGAGGACGCGGACCCCGTGGTGGCCCGTCCGGCACCGCTGGTCCGCCCGGCGCAGCTCCCGCCGGACCCGCCCTTCTTCGTGGGCCGCGAATCCGAACTGCTGATCCTGGGCGACCTGACCACGGGGATGCGGACCGCCGGGCGGACCAGTCCACTGGTGATCGCGATGGACGGCATGGGTGGAGTGGGCACCTCGACGCTCGCCACGCACTTCGCCCACCGGGTGGCCGACGAGTTCGCCGACGGGCAGCTCTACCTCGACCTGCGGGGGCACCTCTGCGCGGGGGAGCGCCTGTCGGCCGACGACGCCGTACGCTCGCTGCTGCACATGGTGGGCGTGCCCGCCTCCGACGTGCCCGACACGTTCGACGCGCGGATCGGCACGTACCGCAGCATGACGGCCGGTAAGCAGATGCTCTTCCTGCTGGACAACGCCCACGACGCCGCCCAGGTGCGCCCGCTGCTGCCGAACTCGGCACGGAGTCTCGTGATCGTCACCAGCCGGCGGGCCCTCGTCGGCCTCGCGGCCTTCGACGGCGCGCACCTGCTCCGGGTCGACCCGCCCGACCTGCCGACGGCCCGTCGACTGCTCGAACGTCGTCTCGCCGGCCTGCCAGGCCGGTCGACCGACGACGGGGAGGGGGCCGGCACGGCCGACGAGGTCATCGAGCTGTGTGGTCGGCTTCCGCTGGCGCTGGCCATCCTGGCGGCCCGGATCGCCGCTCGTCCGGGCCTGTCGCTCGCCACCATCGCCGCCGAGCTGCGCGACAGCGCCCACCGGCTCGAGGCGTTCGCGGCCAGCCGCGGGTTGGTCGATCCCCGGACGGCCTTCTCGTGGTCCTATCGGCAGCTCAGTCCGGAGGCCGCCCGGCTGTTCCGACTGCTGTCGGCCGCCCCGCTGCCCGGTGTCACGGCCGAGGCCTGCGTGAGCCTCGCCGACCGCGGCCCGGACACCACGCGTGCCCTGCTCGCCGAGCTGATCGACGCGGCGCTGGTGAGCGAGCACGAGGACGGCAGACTCACGTCGCACGTGCTGGTCAAGGCGTACGCCGAGGAGCTGTGGGAGGCCGAGGAGCCGGCGGCGGAACGACAGGCGGCGCTCAGCCGCCTGCTGCAGCATTATCTGCACAGCAGCTACCAGGCGCAGCTTGCGTTGAACCCGAACCGTTCGCCGATCGAGCCGGCGCCGCCGCTGCCCGGTGTCGTCGTCGAACGGCCGGACACGCACGACGAAGCGATCGCCTGGTTCGACCGCCAGCGGGAGGTGCTCACGGAGGTGGTGCGCCTCGCCGCCGACGTCGGGTACGGCATCGTGCCGTGGCAGCTCGCCATCTCGATGCAGCAGTACCTGCAGTGGGCCGGACGCTTCCAGGACTGGGAGGACGTCATGCGCAACGCGCTACGTGCCGCGCGGGCACGCCACGACGTCGTCGGGGAAGCGCACGTCCTGCGCAGCCTGGCGGGCGCCCGGTACTTTCTCGGAGCCCACGAGGAGGCGCTCGGCCTGCTCGGCGAGGCCGCACCGACCTACCAGGACCGGGGCATGCGTCTGGAACAGGCGTTGGTGCACAACAACTGCCACCAGGTGCTCAGCGTGCTGGGCCGACACGACCGCGCGCTCACGCACAGCACGCAGGCGCTGGCGTTGTTCCGGCTGCTCGGCCACCGGCAGGGCGAGATCTGCAGCCTGCTGCGGATGGGACGGTCGTTGACCGCCCTGGGGCAGGTCGCTGAGTCGATCCAGGTGCTCCGGGAGGCGCTCGACCTCAACCAGCGGGCGGGGCGTGCGCACGAGGAGAGCGCGATTCGCGCCGCCGTCGCGGACAACCTGGTCGAGACCGGCCGGGTCGCGGAGGCGGTGACGGAGCTGGAACTCGCGGCGAGCACGGCGCGGCGCGTGGGGAACCGGCCGTCGCAGTTCGCCGCGCTGCGGCAGATGGCCGACGTGCTCATCGCCGTCGGTGACCTGCCCGGTTCCCGCCGGGCGTTCGAACAGGCGCGCACGCTGCTGCGGGAGTTTCCCGACGGCGGCACCGAGGGGATGCGTGCCTCGGTCACCCGACTGGCCCAGAAACTGGCGTGAGCGGGCGGTTTGTCGTGGCCCGCCCGGGGAAGCCGGGTCCCGTTGTCGAGGGCTGGCGCCACTGCGGCGACCAGCGCGGATGGGAGTACGCGTGAAGGCCGTCGTTTTCCACGGAATCGGTGACATTCGGGTCGACGACGTGCCCGAGCCCCGCATCGAACAACCCACGGACGCGATCGTCCGGGTCACCACAGCGGCGATCTGCGGCACCGACCTGCACTTCGTCCGCGGCACCATGCCCGGGATGTCGCCGGGCAAGATCCTCGGCCACGAGGGCGTCGGGGTGGTCGAGGAGGTGGGCTCGCAGATCCACAACTTCCGACCGGGTGACCGGGTGGTGATCTCGGCGGTGCTGGGCTGCGGGTCCTGCTGGTACTGCCGCCGGGGCCTCTTCGCGCAGTGCGACAACGCGAACCCGCTCGGACCGCGGACCGGTACGGCCTCGCCCGGCTCACCCGATATGCAGGGTCCGTTCAACGGCTTGCAGGCGGAGTACGCGCGCGTGCCCTTCGCGCACACCAACCTGATCTCCCTGGGCGAGAACGTCACCGAGTCGCAGGCCATTACGCTGTCCGACATCTACCCGACCGGCTACTTCGGAGCGGTCCTCGCCGATGCCGACGACGGCAAGGTGGTGACGGTCTGGGGTTGCGGTCCGGTGGGTCAGTTCGCCATCCTCTCCGCGTACCAGCGTGGCGCGTCCCGGGTGATCGCGATCGACGGGCACGCCGACCGGCTGGAGCATGCCCGTGGCCGTGGCGCCGAGGTGATCAACTTCAACGAGGTGGACCCGGTCGACGCCATCATGGAATTGACGAACGGTATCGGCGCCGACTGCGCCATCGACGCCGTCGGAGTGGACAGTGAGAGCGCCAAGTCGGGACCTGCGGCGGGCAAGGACGCCGAGCGCAACGCCGAGGAACAACGCGGGATCTCCCCGAACCTCGACAGTCAGGGCCAGGATGGGCACTGGAAGCCGGGTGACGCGCCGAGCCAGGCGCAGACCTGGGCGGTCGACAGCCTGGCCAAGGTCGGCACGCTGGGCATCGTGGGTGTCTATCCGCCCGGCGACCGGTACTTCCCCATCGGTGTGGCCATGGGACGCAACCTGACCATCCGCGCCGGCAACGGCAACCATCCCCGGTACATCCCCAGGCTGGCGGCCATGGTCGCCGCCGGTCAGGTCCGTCCGGAGGATGTCGTGACGGAGCACGAACCGCTGACCGACGCCGTTGGGGCGTACCGGGAGTTCGACCTGCGCAGCCCCGGCTGGCTGAAGGTGGCCCTCGGCACCACCTGAGTTCCTCGGGGCCGACTGCGGCAGCACCCGCCCTGAACCGATTCCGGACCTGTTCCGTGTGAGGGGCGAACGGTTTCCGGACCTCCTGGGAGCCGGGTGACTGCTGGAGATTTCCGATGATGCGCAACCACGTGACACCCCTCATCGCCGCGCTGGCCGTCGGCGCGGTGACGCTCACGGCGTGCGGCCCGAGCCAGGTGCCACCCGGCCCAGCGCGGGCCGCCGACCTGAGCGGCAGCCCGGCGGCATCACCACAGGGCGGGGCCGGTGTCGCCGACCTCGCCCTCACGTCCGGCACCGCGAAGTCCAACAACGCGGCTCAGGGCACCGGTGACTGGGCGGTACCCAACGGCGGGGTGGCGACCGGGGCCGCCCGCGAGTCGGCGCAGCGCTGGGTCCAGCTGACCGTGGGCCGGGCGGGCAAACTCGACCCGGTCGTCGTCAACGGCGCGGGACTGACCCTGTACCGGTTCGACAAGGACAGCAACAACCCGCCGACGTCGAACTGCGACGGTGACTGCGCCACCACCTGGCCGCCGGTCACGGTGACGCCGGGCGGCAAGATCTTCGTCGCGGGGGTCAAGGCGGAGGCCGTCGGTACGGTCCGGCGCTCGGACGGCAGCCGGCAGGTCACCATCGGCGGCTGGCCGGCCTACCGCTTCGCCAAGGACACCAAGCCCGGCGAGACCAAGGGGCAGGGTGTCGGGGGGACCTGGTTCGGCGTGACCCCGACCGGCGGCAAGGCCGGCGCGTCCGGTGGCGAGCAGCCCGGCGCGGAGTCGCCGGCCCCGCCGGCCACCAGCGCCGTCTTCTTCGACGACACCAACTTCGGCGACGGCGCTGGCTCGCAGGGGGTCGCCGGCACCGGCTGCCGGAACCTGAGCCGCCCGGGTGTCTCCTCCTCGGTGGCGGCGCCCGGCTCGCTCAAGCTCTGGGCGGGCCCGGACTGCACCGGCCGCTCGAAGGTGATCAACGGGGACGTCGCGGATCTGGCGACCGTCGACTTCGACAACGCGGTCGTCTCGGTGCGCCTGGGCTGATCCCGGCGGTGCGGCTCGCGCCGGCCCGGCCACTGGCCGGGCCGGCGCGTTGCTGTCTGTCGCTGCTGGTGGTATGCCCTACAGCGTCGCGCTGACGTACACCGTGCCGTCGGTCGTCTCCACCCGGACACTGCCGATCTGGGCCTCGTCGATCAGGGCACTGCCGTCCAGGGTGACGCCCTCGGCGGCCCCGCGCTCCGACACCAGCCAACTGCCCGCCAGTACCGTGCTGCCGTCCTTGCCGACGACCAGCAGGCGACAACGCTGGCCCTGCGGGATGCCGGACACCGTGGCGTTGAGGCGTACCCAGCCGGGGGCCGGCTGGACGGCGACGGCGAGACGAGCGCCGGTGCGCGGATCGGCGGCGCTGGCGGAGCGGACCGCCCGGTCGGCCGGGACGCTCGGGCTCGGCGGCGGCGCGGTGGCGTCCGTCGTCGTGTCGCCCCGGGGAACGAGGAAGGCGCCGCCGAGGACGGCCGAGGCGACGACCGCCGCGGCGACCCCGGTCACGGCGTGACGGCGGCGGCGCTCGTCGGCGGCCTCGCCGCGGATCTGCCGCAGGGTGCGCTGCAACAGCAGGTCGCCGTCCTCCGGCGGGCCGTCGAGCAGCATCACGTCGGGTACGTTCTCGAGCGCGTCCGTCCACGTCCGCAGCGATTCGACCTCGGCCCGGCACTGCGCACAACCCGCCAGGTGCTCCTCGGCTCGGCGGGCCGAGGACTCGTCGAGCGCGCCCAGCAGGTAACCGCCGACGTCGAAGTGGTCGGCGTGGGGCGATGAGCTGTCGGATGTCATGAGGCAGGCCGTTCCACCCCGGCGCGACGCTCGGCGAGATCGCGGAGGGCTCGGAGTGCGTAGTAGGAGCGGGACTTCACGGTGCCCGGCGGGATCCCGAGGACCTGGGCGGCTTCCGCGACTGTACTCCCGCGCAGGTAGACCTGCTCGAGCACCTGTCGGTGTTCGATCGAGAGGCGATTGAGGGCGTCCGTCACGACGATCGAGTTGACCACCTGGTCGGCGTGGTCACGCTCGACCGCGGATTCCGTCGGGCCGTCGGGCACCTCGGGTGGCCGCGCGTTCCGGGCGCGGACGGTGTCGGTCACGATGTTGCGGACGACCGTCAACAGCCAACCCCGTACCGAGCCCTTGCCGTTGACCAGACTGTCGGGGTGACGCCACGCGCGTACCAGCGCTTCCTGGACGACGTCCTCCGCGGCCGCGCGGTCGCGGGTCAACTGTGTCGCGTAAGCGAGCATCGCGCGTCCGTGCTCCTCGAATATGGACCGGACCAGTGCCTCGCCTGCCACTTCGCGCCGACGAACAGGTCCTGATCCCGCCATTGCTACCACCCTTTTGCCGACCCTCACGTCTCCGGCGTGCCCGCCGGTTGTCTACGGGGCCTCAGGATGCACGTCCTGTTAGTACCGTTAGTTGATCAATAAAAGATTTGTCTACTGACCCACGTCGAGACCGATTCGAGACGTCAACCGTCGCCGATGCGTTTCCGGCGGCACCACCCCGCTGGGGCGCAGACGTCACGTCCGAGCCCCAGCGGGGTGGTGCGTCACGGGGCGGTCGGTGACGGCTCGCCCTCGACGGCGACGTCCCGCAGCGCATCCGCGAACAGGCGCATGGAGCGAGGCCCGCCCGGATTCAGCAGGACGTCGACGCCGTCCGGGAGCAGCGTCAGCAGATCACCCAGGTCGACCTGCCGCCACTCGGCGGCGTCGACCCGGGCCTGGTCCACCACCCCGGTCGCGACGAGCACACACGGCACGTCGTCGGGCGCCGGTGCCACGATGACCTCACCCTCGCTGTCCAGCGCGACGTCCACGAGGCTGTCCCGCAGCGCCAGGAGCACCACGTCGACCCCCGCGCGGCCGGAAGCGACCAACTGCGCGGCGGCGTCCACCGGGCTGGTGGGCGCCCCCGGGTCCTCCGGCCGGTACAGCGGATTCGCGGTGAAGCGGCCCACGGTGCCGTCGGGCTCCACCAGCCAGCCACCGACGATCGCCTCCACCGGGGGCACGTCGGTCGCGTCCGCCGCACCCTCGTCGGGCGCGCTCCAGCGCGCGTCCGTCAGCAGCATCCAGTTTCGCTGCCGGTCACCGTTGTCGTTCTCGTTCATCACTTTGCCCCCTTGCCCTTCGGCTTGAGCTCTGCAAATTCGCCGCCGTTCTGCACCGCCAACGTCGCGATGGGCCGGCCCGGGCTGGTCACCAGACCGTCCACGTCCACGCCCTCGGTGGTGACGACCACCTCGTTCGCCGCGAAGATCTTTCGCCGGTTGCCGAGAGCAGCCATGGCGTCGGCGAAGTCCTGCCCCGCAGAGCCGGAAGCGTTGGCGAAGTTGCAGGAGATCAGGGCGATGGACCTCTTCGAATTGGGATCGAAGAGTTCGTTGTGGTGCAGAACCTTCGCGAACTCTCCACCCGGGACGTGCAGCAGCTTGCCGTTCGCCAGGCGTACGGCGGCACCGTTCGGGTTGCCGTGCGCGATGACCAGGGTGGGATCGTTTCTCAGGCCGGCCCAGGGCGGGGGAAGGAACTCGTTGCCCGCGAAGCCGGTGTCGGTACCGGGCAGTTTGCGGACCGCCTTCGTCCCCGGGTCGGCGGCCGTCCCGCCGATGTTCCGGCCGAATGCGAGGTTGGCGTCGGTCCGGGCCCAGCTGGTGAAGTTGTCGTTGTCGGTGGCCCTGCTCGGGAAGAGCACGCCGACCAGCTTGCCGTTGTTGTCCACCAGCGGGGTCGACTCGACGTCCGAGGCGTGGAACGTCTTGAGGTGGCCCTTGCTGTTCTGGCCGATGATCAGGGTCGGGTCGTTGGCCTGCTTCTTCTTGGCGGCCTTGAGGTCCCGGTTGAACCGCAGGTCGAACAGCTTCATGTCGATCTTGTTGAACACGCCCTTGATGACCTTGCCGAGGCCGACCTCGGTGACGTTCGCGTCGATTCCGCGCCCCGGCGCCGCGCCGGCGCCCGGCACGCTGCGGCTGCCGCCGGTGACCTCCTTGGTGCTGTTCCTGATGCCGTCCGCGACGCTGCCGGGGCGAATCTTGCCGGCGAACTTGTTGGCGAACTTGAGGACCCGGCTGACGATGCGTCCGCCGGGTACGAGGCCGAGGGCGAGTCCGCCGGCGGCGAGGGCGATCTCGGCGGGGTCGCCGCCGAGGGCTGCGGCGGCGAGGTCGATGGCGCCGGAGAGGAAGCCGATCGCCGAACCGAGGGGTGGGAAGATGAACGAGGCGACCACGGAGAGCACGTCCAGGATGGTGGTGATCCACTCGATGACGGTGCTCTGCAGGAAGTCGATGAACGCGTTGAACGCTTCGACGATCTTGTCCCAGAGGGATCGTTGTGGTGCGTCCTTGGCGAGTTGACGCAGGGTGTCGGCGGCGGTGCGGGCGGCCTGGTCGCGTAGGGCGGTGGCCTGGCCGAGGAGCGACTTCGCGCCATCGAGTGCCTGTTGGGCGTCGGCGGCGCGGTTCTTGGCGGCGGTCGCGTCGTCGGTGGCCTGTTCCTTGGCGTCCGGAGTGGTCGTGGTGTCGGCGTTCATGACGAGGAGCGCGGCCGCCGCGCTGACGGCCGCCGCCTGGGCGGCGCTCTGGTCCCCGGCCGCCTGTCGGGCCTGGTCGAGGGCGCGCAGGGACATGGTCTGCGCCTCTTCCAGCGAGGGCAGGTACCGCAGGTACGCGTCGGCGGCGCTGGCGTAGGAGTTCGCCATCCCGTCCAGGCGTCCCGGCAGTTTGCCGATCAGGTCGCGGAAGGCGTCCATGGCCTTGCCCTGACCGACGTCGATCTGGCTGCCGGACGCGAGCAGGTCGTGCGCCTCCTGGGTGGTTCTGGCCAGCTCCTGGTACGCCCTGGTGATCTCCTCGAAGGACTCCGGATCACCCGGCACGGGATCTGAGTCGAGCTGCAACACGGACCACTCGGCGTCGCCCGGACGCGTCATGACGAACCTCCCCATCGCATCGTCAGGCCGGCGCCCGAGCCATCCGCCGGGAGCCGAGTCGCACACGTAGCGCGGGGTGGATCGGTTCACCTGGTGAACCGGGCCGGCCGCCGATCCGTGTACGCCCCAGTTGCCGAGACGGGTCGGGAGGGTGCGGAGATGAGCGATGCGATGAGCAGGCCGGCGGGGGAGTGCGCGCGATGAGCGAGATCCTCGTTCCGGGCGCGGAGTTGGAACGCGTACACGAGCTGCTGCGGCGTACCAAGGAGTTGATGGACAGCGCGTCGGTCCGGTCGATGGGCGCGGTGGTCGACACGCTCGGGCAGCGCGGCCTGGAGGACGCCGCCCGGCACTTCGAGAAGCGGTGGGGCGACGGTCGGCACGTCGTGGGCAAGGACCTGGGGGGCGTACGCGACGCCGCGAAGGCCGTCGCCGACGCGTTCCGGGAGACCGACACCCAGACGGTCAACGCGTTGACCGCGCCGGACCAGCAGGCGGCACAGTGAGCGCCCCGACCCAGGCCCATGCCGCGACGCCCACCCCGACCGGCTTCGAGCTGCGCACCCCGCAGGCGTGGGTCGACTTCGCGGTGGCCGACGAGGCGAGCGAGAACCGGCTCGGCGAGGAGGCGCGGGGCCACGCCCTGACCGGCGGGTTCACCGCCGACCAGGCGGGCCGCTTCGCCGAGCAGGTACGCCGGTCGGTACGCCAGGCCCGGCGCGGTGGCGCGGTGCACGCGGCCGGCGTCTTCGAGATGTACGAGGACGGCCCGCTCACCGCCACCGTGGTGGTCGCGGTGGTCACGCCACCGGCCAACGGCGACATCCTCGGCGCGTTGACGGCGGTGGCGCACCCCAACCGGGCCGACGGGACCTGGCGGCGGGTGACCACCGCGACGATTCCCCGCATCGGCACCGTCGGTCGGGTGTACGGCATCCAGAACGTCGTCCAGGACGGCGTCACGATGCGGTGCGCGGTGATGCACACCGTCGTACCGATGCCGGGATCGGCGGACGTCGTGGTGGTCACCGGGTCGAGCCCGAACCTCGCGGAGGCGGAGGACATCTTCGAGCTCTTCGGCGCGATCACCGAGTCCCTGGCGTTCACCTGGGACGACGACCGGCCGGTGCTGGCCGCGCGGCCGGAGTCTACGGGGACGACCGACGCCTGAGCGGTGATCGACGAGGGGGACACCGCAGCGCGGTGTCCCCCTCTCGTTCGGGTTCTACTCCGCTGGCGTCACCAGTGACCGCAGTGCCACCGGATCGGTGCGGGGCACCTGCACCAGGCGGACGGTGCCGTCGCCCAGGTGCAGCAACGCCCGACCCAGGCGTCCCCCGCCGAGCTGGCCCCGGCTCAGCTTGGCGCCGATCAGTTCGCCGTCACCGAGGCCCTGTGGGCTGAGCAGCGCGCCCTGCCGGTTGCGCCGGGCGTCGACGTGCCAGCCGCCGAAGCCGCCGGACAGGCCGTCGATGGTGCCCGCCATGACCAACCCGAGCCCCCGTTCCGCGCCGGTTCGGGCGATCTCCCCGAGGTCGCTGCCCGCGTCGCACTTGAGCAGCAGCTCGGCGTCGTCGAGCACGACCACGGCCGGTCCGCTTTTGCGCTCCAGCGCGGCCGTCAAGATGGCGGAGGTGAGGTTCTCGCTCGCGACGAGGTCGAGCACGCCCGGGAGGTCGGCCAGCTCGCGCAGCGGCGATCTGCGGGGCGCCGCCACGACCACCTCGGTCCCCCTGCGCAGCAGGGTGGCGACCATCGTCAGCAGCGCGGTGCTCCGTCCCGAACGAGGTGGACCCGCCAGGACCAGGGTCGGGACGACCGTCAGGTCCGGCCCGATCGCGGTGAGCTCGTCGCCGCCCACACCCACCATCGTCCACAGCGGCCCGTCGGGTCGGTGGAGCGTCTCGGTGTCCGCGAGGGTCAGTTCGTCGGGCAGCACGTCGATCCGGAACGGACGGTCGCCGGACGCGACGTCCGCGTCCCGCCGCCGGGCCGTCTCGGCGATGTCGGCGAGTACGCGCGCCTGCCCCTGACCCGAGGTGTCCTCGCCGAGCAGGGCGATCTGCGCCTCGGCGCCGTCGGACGCCCGGATCGCGCGACCCGCCTCGATCTCGTCCGGCAGTTGCCGATGGTTGATGCCGACCATGCTGTAGTCGCCGCGTTCGGTCAACCGCAACACCAGCTTGTCGTCGGTGGTGGACGAGATCCGGCTGGAGAACATCGCCCGGTCACCCGCGAGCACCACGTGGATGCCCGCCCCGGCACCCTCGCGCAGCAGGGTCAGCAGAGCGGCCATGATCGTGCCGTTGTCGTAGTCGGCGAAGGTCTTGTCGAAGACCTCGAACCGGTCCAGGAGCACCAGGATGTGTGGCGGTCGCTCACCCGGGGCGGCACCCGTCCGGTACTCCACCATGCTCGCCGAGCCCCGGGTGGCGAGCAGCTGCTGCCGCCGGCCCAGTTCGGCGACGAGACGGGCGAACAACCGGCCGAGCCGCTCCGCCTCGGTGCGCTGCACCACCGCCCCGCAGTGCGGCAGGCCGTTGAGGGCCAGCAACGCCCCGTTGCCGCAGTCGACGCCGTAGAGGTGGACGTCCGCCGTGGACTGGACGCGGGCGACCGCCCCGGCGATCGTCCGGAGCGTCTGCGATCGGCCGCTGCGCGAGGAGCCGATGACGTGCAGGTGCCCGAGCGTGGAGAGGTCCAGTGCCAGCGGCACCTGGTCCTGCTGGGCCGGAAGGTCCACCAGCCCGTAGGCGACCGCCGGGAGGTGGTAGTCGCTGGCGCGGGCCGGGGGCAACGCGTCGACGGTCAGCGAGGTGGGCAGCGCCGCCAACCAGGGGCTGTGCTGGGCCGGGATGCCGAGCCGTTCGCTCGCGTCCCGGATCGCCGTCACGAGCACCGCGAGGTCGGTCAGCTCGGCCGACGGCGCCGCCTCGCCGGAGCGGCGACGTGGCGCGGGGCGACCGAGGTCGGGAAAGGACAGTGGCGCCAACCAGGGGGCCGGGCGGTCGGTGCTGCGCGCGCCGGGGCGGAACCCGCCGACCCGGCCGGCCTGGAACGGCACCAGCGACGACTGGGCGAGACGGACGAAGGCGCGACCGGGCGTCGACTTCGAGATGGCGGCCGCGTCCGGGGCGTTCAGCACGTCCTGGCTCTCGCTGCTGTCGGTGACCCGCAGGGCGATGCGCAGGTTGGTGTTGGCCCGGATCTCGGGGGAGACCACGCCGCCCGGTCGCTGGGTCGCCAGCACCAGGTGGATGCCGAGCGATCGGCCGCGCTGGGCGATGTTGACCAGACCGGTCACGAAGTCGGGCAGGTCACGCACCATCGACGCGAACTCGTCGATCACGATGAGCAGGCGCGGCATCGGGACGCGGGACGGCTCGCGGCGCAGCAGCTCCACGTAGTCGTCGATGTCCTTCGCCCCGGCCTCGGCGAGGATGTGTTCGCGTCGGCGCAGCTCCGCCGAGAGCGACGTCAGCGCCCGGCCCACCAGGTGGGTGTCCAGGTCGGTCACCATGCCGACGGTGTGCGGCAGGAGGACGCAGTCCTTGAACGCGCTGCCGCCCTTGTAGTCGACGAGCACGAACGTCATCGCGTCCGGACGGTTGGCCACGGCGAGCGAGGCGACGAGGGTCTGCAGCAGCTCCGACTTGCCGGAGCCGGTGGTGCCGGCCACCAGGCCGTGCGGTCCGTCCCGTTTCAGGTCGAGCGCGAACGGCCCGTCGAGCGACACCCCGAGCACCGCCTCGGTGGTCCGACCACCCGAGGTCCACCGGGCCGTCACCGCATCCGGCTCCGGCGGCTCCATTCCGAGTACGTCGAGCAGCCGACTCGACCCGGGCAGGGCGCTCTCCTCGTCGGCGCCACCGATGTCCCGCAGCGGCGCCAGCGCCCGCGCCGTCCGGTACAGCCACTCCGGCGACACGACGTCCGGGTGGACGTCGCCGATCGGGGCGGCGAGGGTCTGCGTCACCAGCAGCGACCCGTCCTCCTGCTGGGCGACGACCGCCTGGCACTCCTCGGGCAGCAGCCGCTCCTCGGCGTCGAGGCAGATGGCGTACACCCCGACCGCCGGTCCTTCGCGCAGGATCTGGGTGACGCCGGGCAGGGACCGGAGTTTGCGGGCGCCGTCGAGCACCACGAGGATGTCCCGGAACGCTCCGCTGCCCCGCTCGCCGGAGCGGGACGAGATGATGGCCACCAGCTCGCCGACCCGGCGGGCCAACGTCTGGGTGTCGGTGCCGACCGTGGCGAGGGTGTCCTGACCGTCGCGGGGCCGCAGGTGCGGCAGCCACCCCGCCCAGGCCCAGCCGCTCTCGTCGGCGGTGCCGCAGAGCAGGTAGATCTGCAGGTCCTCCGGGCTGTGCAGGGCACTGGCCTGGGCCATCATCCACCGGGCCGTCGTACGCGCGACGGCGTCGCCGGCCACCCCCACGACACCGTGCTTGCGTACCGGCACGGTCGCCGGTACGTCGAGGGCGCTCCACCGGACCTCACGCCGGTTCTCGTCCTGGCTCAGGTCGCGGAGCACCACGTCCGACGGCAGGTCCGCGCTGCCGACCCGCAGCTCCAGGAAGTCAGGATCGGTGCGGCGTCGCTCCCACAGCCGACGCTGCGGGCCGGTGGCGATCAGCCCCATCGACGCGGGATCGGGAAAGTCGTCCCGGCGGACCGACCGTTCGGCGGCCAGCGCCTCCTCGGCCTCGCCGCTGATGCGGGCCCGCTTCTTCTCGTACTCGGTGAGCCGGGAGCGGTAGGTGGCCCGGCCCTGACGCCGCGCGCCGATCTGGCCGGCGATCAGCACCAGCGGCGACAGGATGGCGAAGAGCAACGTGAGCGGGTTGCGGGTGACGACGAACGCGGCACCGGAGAGCACGACCGGCGCCAGCACGGTGATCAGCGTGAGCGGCCGTCGCTCCGGAGGCGCCGGCGGCCCGGGAAGCGTGAACTGGGTGGTCCGCGCCGCGGGCAGTAGGCGGGGCGGACGGTTGTAGTCGAGGCCCGTACGGTCCTCCGAGATCTGGAGCGCCGCCTCGTCCCGCAGGGGGCGGCGAAGCTCCAGCAGGGAGGAGCCCGCGGCGAGTTGCGCTCCGGGCTTCCAGATCCGCTCCTGCTCGTCGACCTCCACCCGGTCGAGCAACAGGCCGGGCTCCATCGGACGGAGCCAGCACTCCCCGTCCTCGGTCACCCGCAGCCGGGCGAGCACGGGAGCGAGCGGGTCGTCGTGTACGCGGACGTGGTTGTCGTCGGCGGCGCCGACGGCGTGCTCGCCGATGGCGAGCGGGTACAGGTTGCCGGCGCCGAGACCGCTGACCACCCGGATCTCCAGCGGACCGGCCGCCGGTGGCGGTGACACGGACGTCGGACGATCCAGCTCGACGACGCTGCCCTGCCACAGCGGGGCGTCGGCGAGCGTCAGCCCGGGGTCGAGGGGAGCGCCGGCGACGAAGATCGTCGGTGCTCGGGTGCCGGGTTCCGGACGGCGCCCCGCCAGCACCTCGGCGAGCTCCGCGACGGTGGAGTCGAGGGCGGCCTCGACCTGGTAGTCGGTTGCGGGGGTGGACTGATCCGTGACGGTGAGCAGCAGGCGCACGGGTATCTCCTGGTCGGGCGATCCGTCGGGAACACGGTTGGGGCCGCGTGGTGATCGCTCACCACGCGGCCCCGACCGTTTGTCGCGTCAGCGGCTGAGGCTGGCGGCGGTCTGCGTGTCGGTCTCCGAGAAGGCGTCGCTGACCTGCGTGAGGTACTGGCTGATGCCCTCCATGCCGTGCAGGGTCTGGTCGACGCTGCCCTTGTACTCCTCGAAGTACGGACCGAACTGCTGCTGCGCGCCCGGGGTGTTGTAGCCACCCTGGATCAGCGTGTCGATCTTGCTCTTGGCCTGGGTCATCCCGTCCAGCAGAGTCTGCATGTTCTGCTGCAGCCAGCTCGCGGACTCCTGGATGTCCTCGCTGACGATGTGGTACGTGGCCATGTCGCCCTCCCGTATTCCTGTGGTTCTGCGGGTCGGCGAGCGGTCCCCTCGTGGACCGTCTTGCGCCGATGCCGCCACCCACACGGATGCTCGCGCCATCCGGTTCAGGGCAAGTTCGAATCCGTCCGGGCTGTCCGTCGCGGTACGGCGATGAACCGATTCGGTACGGCGTCCGTGTGGGTGCCGGACCTGTGCACGAGCCCGGTCCACACCGAATACGAGGTGGAGCGAACATGGTGCAGAGAGCGCGGATCGCGATCGCGGTGATCGGCCTGGCGGCGCTGACCGCGTGCGGGGAGGCCACGGGGGCGGGCGGCACCGCGAGCGCGCCGACCCAGGGGGCGTCCGTGGCCGCGTCGGTCACCGCGACCGCGGACCCGGGCCCGCAGGTCATCGAGGTCAGCCCGGTGCCGCCGCCGACCGTGGCGAAGACGCAGCGCCGCGTCCAGATCTTCAGCGGGCGGTCCGACGTCCCCGTCTCCGGTAGCCCGGACCGCGGTCAGGGCAGCAACGTGGTGGCGTTGCGGGCCATGGAGCAGCCTGACATCGGCACGTACGTCGCGGACGGCCAGGGCAGGACGCTCTACCGGTTCGACAAGGACTCGGCGAAGCCACCGAAGGCGACCTGCGCGGGTGACTGCGCCAGGACCTGGCCCCCGTTGCTCATCTCGTCACCCGGCCGGATCTATCCCGACGGCGTCGACCCCCAACTCGTCGGGTACGTCGAGCGCGCCGACGGCACCTGCCAGGTGACCGTCGGCGGCTGGCCGGTCTACCTGTTCGCCAAGGACACCGCGCCCGGCGAGATCCGGGGCCAGGGAGTCGGCGGCACCTGGTTCGCGGTCGCCCCGACCGGCGCGAAGACGAAGCCGCTACCGGAGGTCGTCACCGTGCCCACCCCCACCGCCCGCTGAGATCGTGGAGTCGACGATGAGCCCGGACGGCGCGTCCGACAGCCCGGCGGTCACCGGCGCGGGGGCAGCCCTGCGGGCACCCCGCTGGAAGCCGGCTCCTGGGCCGCAGTGGGGGCCGGCGGCGACCGTGCCGACGGCGAGACGCTGGCGGCCCGCTCCGAAACTCGTGGTGGCCGTCGCGGTTCCGGTCGTCCTCCTGGTCGTCGCGGGGACGGTCGTGGCCGTGACCCGGCCCGACCTCCCGCGACAGAAGGTCCTCGACACGGCCGCCCTGCAACGCCAGGTGCTGACCGTGCTCCGGGCCGACTACGGGCTGAACGCGGACACCGTCGCCTGCCCGGTCGACCAGCCGGTCATCGAGGGCCACCGGTTCACCTGCACCGCCGAGGTGGACGGGGCTACCGTCACGACCTGGGTGACGGTCCGGTCCACGGGCCAGTTGGAGGTCGCGCGCCCGAAGTAGCCGGCCAGGGCGGGCGGGTTCGCTGCCGGGCCGGCCGGGTCGGTAAGAGTTCGTCACGAGGCTGGTAACTGGCCGACCGTAGCGTCGGGGCCGGGCCGATCGCCGGTTGCCGGACGTGCCGGTGGCGGGCCCGCTCGTAGACCAGCTCGTTAAGGACCAGGCACCAGCGATGACAACGGCTCCCCACACCTGTGCGGCGTCCGCCCGGACTCCCGCGCTTGACGAGTTGATGGCCGAGAACTTCGGGCCGCTGCTCACCTTCGTCGAGAGGCTCGTGGTGGACCACCACCTCGCCGAGGACATCGTGCAGGAGACGTTCATCCACGCCTGGCAGAAGGGCGCCCGCCTCCGCCCCATCGAGGTCCCGATCGGCGACTGGTTGATGACGGTGGCGCGTGACCTGGCCGTCGCGTCGCTGCGGGAGGTCGCCGTCGGGCGGGAGAGGATCGAGCCGGAGGTCGACGCTGCCCAACCGGACCACGCGGACGCCGCCGTCGCCGCGGCCGAGGCGGTCTCGATGCTGCGCCGGCTGTCCGTCGAGCACCGCGCGGTGCTGCTGCACACCTACCTGGCGGGACGGACCACCCACCAGACGGCCCGTGCGCTGGGCGTCCCGGTCCGGACCGTCCGTTCCCGGCATCAGGACGCGCTCCACACCCTGCGGACGAGCCGCCCGGCGGCCTGACCGGGCCGGTTCGCCCGCCAGCTCAGGCGGGGGAGCGCAACCGCGAACCGGAGGCGTCAACGATCCGTTTCGCGCCGTGCACGGTGACCCCGGTCAGCCGGATGCCCCCCAACGTCTCGGGGATGTGCGGATCGGTGGCGAGGACGCCGTCGCGGACGTCGAGCCCGAGCATCGTCCGCAGGAAGAGCAGGGGCGCCCCGCTGGCCCACGCCTGGGGGTTGCAGGCGGTGGGGTAGGGCACGGGTCGTCGGCCCAGTGACCGGTCGTACCCGGAGAACGCCTCGGGCAGGCGGTAGTCGAAGTGGGCCGCCGCTTCGAGCAACGCCATCGCGATGCGGTTGGCCTCGTGCCGGTGGCCGTACCGGGCGAGCCCGGCGGCGATGATCGAATTGTCGTGCGGCCACACGGTCCCGAGGTGGTAGCCGATCGGGTTGTACCCCACGTCCGTGGTCGACAGCGTCCGTACGCCCCAGCCGGAGAACATCTCGTCGGACATCAGCTGCCGCGCCACCAGGGCCGCCCGCTCGGGCGGAACGATCCCACTCCACAGCAGGTGGCCCATGTTCGAGGTCATCGAGTCGATGGGGCGTTTCTCCGCGTCCAGGCCGATCGCGTAGTAGCCACCGCGCTGTGGCAGCCAGTAGTCACGGTTGAACCGCTCCCGCAGATCGGCGGCCTCGGTCCGCAGCCGTCGCGCCAACGGGGCGTCGGCCCACGGCCCGTCGGCGAGTTCCGCGGCGCGTACCTTCGCGTCGTAGGTGTAGCCCTGGATCTCGCAGGTGGCGACCGGCAGGTCGGGGAGCCTGCTGTCGGCGAACTGCACGCCGTCCGGCGAGTCGCGCCAACACTGGTTGCGCATGCCGTTCGGAGAGCGCGTGCCGTACTCGACGTACCCGTCACCGTCGCGGTCCCCGAACTCGTCGATCCACCGCAGCGCCGCGTCGGCGTTGGGCCGCAACTGCCGCACCAACGCGTCGTCGCCGGTCCACCGCCAGTACTCGGAGAGCAGGATCAGCCAGAGCTGGGTGGTGTCGGCAGCGCCGAAGCAGGGGCCGTAGGGCTCGATGCCGAGCTGCGTCAGCTCACCGGAGCGGAACTCGTGCAGGATCTTGCCGGGGTCCTGGTCGCTGAAGTCGTCGACGACGGTGCCCTGGTGCGCGGCGAGAGCGACCAGCGCCCCGCGCGCGACGTCCGGACCGCAGGTGATGCTCTGGTACGCCGTGATCAGCGTGTCCCGGCCGAACAGAGTCAGGAACCAGGGCATGCCGGCGGCCAGCAGCACGACCTTCTGGCCGTTGATCTCCTTGACGATGCGCATCGACACCAGGTCGACGGCCGTCTTGTGGTAGACGTTGCGCAACAGCTCCGAATCCGCGCTGAGATCCGGTTTGTTGGTCGTCCACCGCGATGCCACGTCGTCGGGGTCGGTGGCGTGTGCCTCGCCGAAGACACGGCTGGTCGGCTGGAAGTCCGTACCCTGACAGTTCAGCAGCACGCGCACCTCGCACCCCCAGGTGTCGCCGCGCTCCAGGCGCACTTCCCAGGCCAGCGAGTCGCCCTCGACCCGGTCGGCCGGGGGACTGGCCTCGACGGTGGTGCCGGCCGACCAGCCCGAGTTCCGGTAGGAGAAGAGCAGGGCGGAGCCGTCCCGCCGGTGGTTCCGTCGGATATCGGCGAGCCGGCTCCGCCCCGCTCGCTTGATTTCGAAGAGGTCGGCGAAGTCCACGCCGACATCCAGCCGCAGGCGTACGGAGACCGGTTCGACGCCGAAGTACTGCAACTCGATCCGCTCGTACATGCCGTCCCCGACGAACCGCTCCCGGCGCAGCCCGATGCCGTTCGCCCGCAGGTTCGGTAGCTCCGGGTTGGCGAGGAAGAAGGCCGCGGAGTAGGCGTCGACGGTGCTGGCGCTGAGCACCAGCGGGGCGTGTCCGTCGAGCGTCATCTCCCAACGGCTGAGGTAACGGGTGTCGTCGTGCACCAGTCCCGCAATGGAATCGGCGGGCACGTCGCCGACAGCATTGGACAACATGAAGGTTCGGCCCTCGAATATGCCAACGGAATCGGAGCCGAGTTCCGGAGGCATGTCACGGTTGGCTCCGCCGTGAGGGCGTTCCTGCTGTTTCGTCGGCCGAGAATTCATGGCACCCGCACCTCCCCGTTGGCAGGGGCGGCCCCGCCGTACACGCTCGCAGTCTAGGAGCCGAAAGGGCAGTCTCGCGGCCGTATCGCCTGGAATCCACGGAGTCGGCGAAAAAGCGACGAACGGCGTCGGAGAGGCCCTGCCTCGTGTATTCCGCGCAGTGACATTTCTATTGTCGGGTGCCGTGCTCCACCGTTTCGTCCGGATCGCGTCTCGGTGACGGGTCGTCCTCGGCCGCGCACCCGTAGACTGGCAAGCTCGGTGGTGGCGGCGGGTACGGCGAAACAGGAGATTGAATTGTCGATTTCGACCGATGCCCGCCACGGAGAAGACGGACCCCGGCCGACCGACGGCAGCCTGCGTTTCGAGATCCTGGGTCCCCTGCGACTGTGGCGTGACGGTGTCGAGGTGGACGTCGGCCCCCGACAGCAGGGCCGCCTGCTGGCCCTGCTCCTCGCCCGCGCGGGGCGACCGGTCAGCGCGACCGACCTCATCGAACTGGTCTGGGGTGAGGACGCTCCGGCCAGCGCCACGAACGTCATCCACAAGTACGTCGGCGCGCTGCGGCGGCTGATGGAACCCTCGCTCCCGCTGCGCGCTTCCGGCACGTACCTGCGGCGGCACGGTAGTGGCTACCTCTTCGCGCCCGCGCCCGGCTCGCTGGACCTGTTCCGCTTCCGTGAGCTCGTCGGGGCCGCCCGCGCCAAGCTCACGGCCGGCGACCGTCACGCGGCGCTGGATCGGTACGCCCAGGCCCTGGGGCTGTGGCGCGGGCCCGCCGGTGACACGTACGCCCACGGCACCACCTCGATGTCGATCTTCGCGGCGCTCGATCAGGAATTCCTCGACGGGTGCGTGCCGGCGGCCGAACTCGCCATGTCACTGGACCGGCCGACGCGGTTGCTCCGGCCCCTCCGGCTGGCCGCCTCGATGGCGCCGTTCCACGAGCCGGTGCAGGCGAGTCTCATCGCCACGCTCGGGGCGAGCGGCCACCAGGCCGAGGCGCTGGGGCTCTTCCGGACCGTCCGCACCCGTCTCGTCGAGGAGCTGGGCATCGATCCGGGCGAGGCGCTCCAGGCCGCGCACCGGCGCGTCCTGGCGGGGACGGCGACCTCGGTGCCGAACGGCCAGACCGGCCCAGAGACGCGGCGGCGCGACCGCTCGTGGCCGGTGCCGCTGGTGCGTCCGGCGCAGCTCCCACCCGATCTCCCCGCCTTCGTCGGACGTACCGCCGAACTCGCGACTCTCGCCGGAATGTGCGAGTACACGGCCGACGCGCGCGGGACGGGTCCGCTGGTTGTCGCACTCGACGGAATGGGCGGCGTGGGCAAGTCCACGCTGGCCGCGCACTTCGCCCACCTGGTCGCCGGGGAGTTCACCGACGGCCAGCTCTACCTCGACCTGCGCGCGGAGCAGCCCGAGACCGACAGCCTCTCGGCCAGCGATGCGCTCGGATCCCTGCTGTCGTCGCAGGGTTTCCACATGTCCAGCGTCCCGGAGACGCTCGCCGCACGGGTCGGCATCTACCGGAGCCTCACCGCCGGCCGGAAGTTGCTCGTGTTCCTCGACAACGCGCTCGACGCCGCCCAGGTGCGCCCCTTGCTGCCCAACTCCCCGGAGTGTCTGGTTCTGGTGACCAGCCGCAGTCCGCTCGTCGATCTCGCCGTCCGCGACGGAGCCCACCTGCTGCATCTCGATCCTCCGGACATGCCGACCGCCCGAAGGCTGGTCCAGCGCCGGCTGAAGGACGCGCCGAACCGCTCCCCGGCGGGCAGCGCTGAGGTGTCCGACACCCTCGACGAGATCATCGAGATGTGTGGGCGCCTGCCCCTCGCGTTGGCGATCCTGGCCGGCCGGTTGAGCGCGCGTCCGCGACTCGCTCTGGAGGACGTCGCCGCGGAACTCCGGGACGGCGCGCGGCGACTCACCGCCTTCTCCGGCAACCACGGCGGATGCGATCCGCGTGCCGCCTTCGCCTGGTCGTACCGTCAGCTCAGCCCGGACGCGGCACGGCTCTTCCGGCTGTCCTCCGCGGCCATGGCGGCCGGCGTTTCGGCCGAGGCCTTCGCCAGCATGTCCCAGACCCCGCTGGAGCAGACGCGGGCCATGGTGCGCGAACTCGCCGAGGCGGCCCTGCTCGACGAGGACGACCGGGGCCGGTTCACCTCGCACGTCCTCGTCCGGGCGTACGCGCAGGAGCTGATCCTGGCGGCGGAGTCGGTCCGCGACCGGGAGGCGGCGATCGACCGACTTCTGCACCACTACCTGCACAGCAGCCACCAGGCCGCGCTGCGGCTGGTACCGACGAGCCCGGCGGCTGCCCCCACTCCGGCCCCGGCCGGCGTCATCGCCGAGCGACCCGGTTCGTACGAGGCCGCGATGCGGTGGTTCGACGATCACCGGGAGGTCCTGTTCGAGGCGGTTCGCCGTGCGGCGGAGGGCGACTTCGGTGTCCCACCCTGGCGGCTGGCTCTCACCATCTGGCCGTGGTTGCGGCTCACCGGGCGGTTCCACGACTGGCAGGACGTGATGCGGGTGGCTCTGCGGGCTGCCAACGGCAGCGGGGATGACCTGGGTGCGGCCCACGCTATGTGGAGTCTGGCCGATTCCTGCTTCCACTTCGCCAGCTACGACGAGGCACTCGACCTGCTCACCCGCGCCCGAGAGATCTTCACCGAGCGCGGCATGATCGCGGAGTTGGGCGGCGTCCACAGTGCCCTGCACCGGATCCACAGTCAGCTCGGCCGGCACGAGCGGGCACTCGCGGAGAACGAGCGAGCACTGTCCCTCTACCGGGCCGCCGGCTTCGAGCAGGGCGAGATCTGGGCGTGCGTGGCCCGGGGCCGGACATTGGTCCGACTCGGTGCTCCCGGCGAGGCCATGGGGTGCCTCGACGAGGCGCTGGCCCAGAGCGAGAAGGTCGGACCAGGGACGGACGAACCGGCGATCCGCATTCTGATCGCCGAGTGCCTGGCGTTGCTGGGGCACCAGAGCCACGCTCGGGACCAGCTCGAGCAGGGCCTCCGAGCGGCCGTCGAGGCGCACAGTCGGATCGACGTCTTCGAGGCGTCCGCCCAGCTCTGCGGGACCCTGCTGGATCTCGACGATGTGCCCGGCGCCTGTCAGGCCTGGCGGGGGGCCTGCGACGCCATGCACGCCATGCAGAACGGCGGGACCCGTCGCATGCGGGACACGGTCTGCGACCTGGGGGACAGGCTCCTCGAGGTCACCCCCTTCGCCTCGCGATCCGAGGACACGCAGCGGTGACGCGTGTTCCCGGGGATGGGCGTGCCGCTCTGCGGTCGACCGCCTGACCAGGGCTTTAATGGGTCGGACCGACCATGTCGGTCGATTGCGCGGCACTCGGTCGGTTGAGCGTGTTATCGATAACATGCTATGTTCCGGCGCGGGGAGTGAAGGGCACGCTCCCAGTCACTGCAGTCAGTCGGCGCAGGCATGCCGAGGGCCCGCCCTCCCGCCGCCGCACCGATCGGTGACCAGTCCGGGCCGCTCCGCCACTGCCAGGCGACCGCGCGGTCGTCGGACGCCCCCCCGGTCCGGCCGCATTCCCCGCATTCCATGCCCCGTCGCGGACAACCCGGCAGCGACGGTACGGCCCGTACACCACCCGTGTACGCCGCACCGGCCGCACGAGCACGTCGGCCCGCAACGGAAGGACGTCCTGTCACGGCACCTCGTCGGTCGGCCCTCGTCCCGCCCGCGCGGGCGAGCACCCCACCCGGCACGAACCGGCTCGAGGTGCATGTCGTACGCACGATCAACGGCAAGGAGTCGAGCAATGGTCAGACGGAGACAACTACTGACGTTCGTCGCGGCCGCGGCGGTTCTCGTCGTGGCTACCGGCGGCGCGTTGACCGCCGGGTTCCGCGGCGAGGCGGCGGCTGCCACGAACGGCACCCTGGCGGCGACCGCGGGCTGCGGTAAGGCGCCCACCCTCACCAACGGGACACGCACGATCACCAGCAGCGGCCAGAGCCGCACCTACATCCTCCAGATCCCGAGCGGTTACGACCGGAACCGCCAGTACCGCCTGGTCTTCGGTTTCCACTGGCTGAACGGATCGGCCAACAACGTCGCCTCGGCCGGCTACTACGGCCTCGCGCCGCTGTCGAACAACAGCACGATCTTCGTCGCGCCGCAGGGCATCAACGCCGGGTGGGCCAACACCAACGGGCGGGACCTGACCCTCTTCGACGACATCTCCAGGCAGGTCGAGAACGACCTCTGCGTCGACACGACGCAGCGTTTCGCCCTGGGCTGGAGCTACGGCGGGGCCATGAGTTACGCGGTGGCCTGTGCCCGACCCAACGTCATCCGCGCGGTCGCGGTGCTCTCCGGCGCGAACCTCAGCGGCTGTAGCGGCGGCACCCAGCCGGTTCCGTACTTCGGCATCCACGGCATCCACGACAGCGTGCTCAACATCTCGCAGGGTCGGGCTTTGCGCGACACGTTCGTGCGGAACAACGGCTGCACGGCACAGAGCCCACGCGAGCCCAGCCAGGGCAGCCTGACCCACATCACCACCACCTACTCCGGCTGCCGCTCGGGGTACCCGGTGCAGTGGGCCGCGTTCGACGGCGACCACACCCCGAGCCCGGTCGACGGGTCGGGCAGCCCCAACGACTCGCGGACCTGGACCTCGGGTGAGATCTGGCGGTTCTTCAGCCAGTTCCAGTCGACGACTCCGCCCACCACGCCGCCGCCGACCACGCCCCCGCCCACGACGCCGCCGCCGACCACCCCGCCGCCGACGACGCCGCCGCCGACCACCCCGCCGCCGACCGGTGAGCCGGGCACCTGCGCCGCCACCTATCGGGCGATCAACAGCTGGCCGGGCGGGTTCCAGGGCGAGTTCACCGTCACCAACGGGACGTCCGGCACGATCAACGGCTGGACGGTGCGCCTGACCCTGGCCAATGGCCAGGCCATCAGCAGCCTCTGGAGCGGTGTCAACACCGGGACCACCGGCAACGTCACCGTGCGCAACGCCGACTACAACGGCACGCTCGCGCCGAACGCCTCGACGACCTTCGGATTCACCGCCACCGGAGACGGCGCCACCCCGCCCGGCAACGTCACCTGCACCAGCCCCTGAGCACGGATGCCCGGGCCGGGAGTCACCGACTCCGGGCCTGGGCACCGGGGCGGGCGCGGCCGGCAGTCCGTCGATGAATCCTCGCGAGCACGGCTGCGGCAGCGGGGAAGACGCGGCGCTTTATGCGCGAATGTCGATGTTAGCGTCAGTCATTCTGGGTTGCCGAGTACGTCGGCCCGGGTTGTCGGGCGGTGGGTGGCCGGGCAGCAGGCGTGCGACCGGCGTCAATGGTCGGACCCGACGGGTCGGCCCTGCTTTACGCGGATGTTACGTCTTGACGAACAGCATGTTATCGCTCACAGTCGATGGTCAAGGACGACGTCGGGTGCGATGTACCGCCGGCCGACTTCGTCGACCGTCAATCCGACACTGTCCGCAGCACGCAGGGATCGTGTTAACGCGAACATTCCCGCCGTGTGCGCCCGGTCGCGTGTCGTGGTGCGCCTAGCTTCGGGGAGCCGTTCGGCTCCCTGTGATTGAGGAGGAACATGTCCGCCATTGATACGACCCCGGCGATAGCGCCGCCCTCGCGGCGGCGAGGGCGGTTGGTACGAGCGGCAGCCGCCAGCGTGGCGGCGGTGGTGGTCGCTGGCGCCGCCGCGATGGCGGTGTCGTCGCCCGCGGCTGCGGCGACCGTCGACACGAGCGCGTGGTACGTCCTGGTGAACCGCAACAGTGGCAAGGCGTTGGACGTCTACAACCTGGCCACGAACGACGGTGCGCGGATCACGCAGTGGACGCGTAACAACGGCAACCAGCAGCAGTGGCAGTTCGTGGACTCGGGTAGTGGTTACTACCGGGTCAAGTCGCGGTTGTCCGGCAAGGTGCTGGATGTTTCCGGCCGGTCGACGGCCAACGGCGGGGCGATCGTGCAGTGGTCGGACAACAACGGGACCAACCAGCAGTTCCGGCTGGCCGACTCGGACAGTGGGTACGTGCGGTTGATCAACCGCAACAGCAACAAGGTCATGGAGGTGCAGGGCGCCTCGACGGCCGACGGTGGCAACATCGTGCAGTACGACGACTGGAACGGCACCAACCAGCAGTGGCAGTTCGTCCGCGTCGACGGCGGGGGCAACCCCACCACGCCGCCGCCCACCACGCCGCCCCCGGGTGGCACCTGTGACCTGCCGTCGTCGTACCGGTGGTCGTCGACCGGGGCGTTGGCGCAGCCGAAGTCGGGCTGGGTGTCACTCAAGGACTTCACCGTCGCCCCCTACAACGGCCGGCAACTCGTCTACGCCACCACCCACGACTTCGGTTCGTCGTGGGGGTCGATGAACTTCGGTCTGTTCACCAACTGGTCGGAGATGGGCTCGGCCAGCCAGAACACCATGAACAGCGGCACCGTCGCGCCGACCCTGTTCTACTTCGCGCCCAAGAACATCTGGGTCCTGGCCTACCAGTGGGGCGGTGCCGCGTTCTCCTACCGCACCTCCACCGACCCCACCAACGCCAACGGCTGGTCCGCCGCCCAGACCCTGTTCAGCGGCAGCATCACCGGCTCCGGCACCGGCCCGATCGACCAGACCCTGATCGCCGACGACCAGAACATGTACCTCTTCTTCGCCGGCGACAACGGCAAGATCTACCGCGCCAGCATGCCGATCGGGAACTTCCCCAGCAGCTTCGGCTCCAGCTACACGACCATCATGAGCGACTCCACCAACAACCTCTTCGAAGCGCCCCAGGTCTACAAGCTCCAAGGCCAGAACAAGTACCTCATGATCGTCGAGGCCATCGGCGGCCAGGGCCGCTACTTCCGCTCCTTCACCGCCACCAGCCTCAACGGCAGCTGGACCCCCCAGGCCGCCACCGAGAGCAACCCCTTCGCCGGCAAGGCCAACAGCGGCGCCACCTGGACCAACGACATCAGCCACGGCGAGTTGATCCGCACCAGCGCCGACCAGACCTTCACCGTCAACCCCTGCAACCTCCAACTGCTCTACCAGGGCCGATCGCCCTCCTCCAACGGCGTCGACTACGGCCTACTGCCGTACCGACCGGGCGTGCTCACCCTGCAACGCTGACCTGACGCACGACCGAGGGGCGGGCCCGGCACCACGCCGAGCCCGCCCCGCGTCACGTCCACCGGCCCCCGTCTCTGCCAGGCTGGGGCATGCCCTTGAGCGCACACCACCTCAGAACGTCAGTCGCCGTGTCCGATATCGCACGGGCGGTCGCCTTCTACGAAGGCAGGCTGGGCCTGCGGGCGCTGCGGTCCGCGCCCAGCGCCCACATCCCCGACGGCAGCCGCATCTACGCCTCCGGCGGCGGACCGGCCCTCAACGTGTACCAGTCGGTCACCGCCGGGACGACCGAGGCGACGCTGGCGACGTGGTACGTCGACGACCTCGACGAGATCGTCGACGAACTCATGGCCGCCGGCGTCGACCCCGTGCGCTACGAGCAGTTCGAGCACGACCCGAAGGGGATCACCGCGCGGGCCGGAGGTGGGCGTATCGCCTGGATCCAGGACCCGGACGGCAACACGTTCGCCATCGAGGCGGATGTCTGACCGACCGCCGTTCCCCTGGCGCTGGCGCTCACAGATTCCGTTCCACCTCGGTCAGCCGGTCGCTGAGAAATGCCCGTTCGACGTCGTTGTCGGTGAGGGTCAAGGCCTCCTCGTAGGCCGTCCGGGCCTGCCGCCACTGCCCCAACTGGCGCAGGAAGTCGGCCCGGGCGGCACTCAGGTATCCGTACGTGGCCAGGGCCGGGTCGGCGAGCAGTGGGTCGAGCGCGTCGAGGCCGGCCCGGGGTCCGTCGCGCAGCCCGATCGCGACCGCCCGGTTGAGATCGACCACGGGGGAGGGCCAGATCCGGAACAGGGTGTCGTAGAGCGCGACGATCTGGGCCCAGTCGGTGTCCTGCCAGCTCGGCGCCGCAGCGTGCAGGGCGGCGATCGCCGCCTCCAACGCGTACCGCGTCGGAGGCCGTCGACGCAGCGCGTCGGCGACCAGAGCCCGGCCCTCGGCGATGAGCTGCCGGTCCCAGCGCGAGCGGTCCTGCTCGGACAGCAGCACCAGACGCCCGTCCGCGGCTCTGCGGGCGTCCTGGCGGGCGGCGTTGAGCAGGAGCAACGCGAGCAGTGCGCTGATCTCGGCGTTGGTCGGCATCAGCAGGTGCAGCATGCGGGCCAGCCCGACCGCGCTGTCCACCAGGTCCTGGCGGACCAGCTGGGCGCCGAGCGGCGCCGTGTGGCCGGTGGTGAAGATCAGGTGGACGACCTCCAGGACCGCGCTCACCCGCTCCTCCAGCTGGTCCGGGCCCGGCACCCGGTACGGGATGCGGGCCGCGGCGATCTTCTTCTTGGCCCGGGTGATGCGGGCGGCCATGGTGGCCGGCTGCACGAGAAACGCGCGGGCCACCTCGGGCGTGGACAGCCCGCACACCAGACGCAGCGTCAGGGCGACCTGGGCGTCCCGGGCCAGGGCCGGGTGTGAGCAGGTGAAGATGAGGCGCAGCCGGTCGTCGACGAGACCGTCCTCCGGCCCCGGCGTGGTCTCGTCGGCCACGAGCAGGGGCATCTTGCGACGGAACACCGACGCGCGGCGCAGGACGTCGCGGGCCCGGTTACGCGCGATGGTGGTCAACCAGGCGCCCGGCCGGTCCGGGATGCCGGTCTGCGTCCAGGTCTCCAGGGCCCGGGCGAACGCGTCCTGGGTGCACTCCTCGGCCAGGTCGAGGTCGCGGGTCAGGTGGGCCGTGGTGCTGAACACCTGGGCCCAGTCGCGGCGGTGCGCCTGGGCGACCGCCGCGACGACCTCGTCCTTCGTTCGTGGGTCGGTCACGTCAACCGTGGTCGACCACCGGGCGGATCTCCACACCGCTGTGCGACGCGCGCACCTCGGGGAGCAGTTTCGCCAACGACAGCACCTCGTCCAGGTCGGTGGCCTCGATCAGGTAGTAGCCGCCGAGCGCCTCCTTGGTCTCCAGGAACGGGCCGTCGGTCGTCGTGATCTGCCCCATCGAGTCCGAGCGCAGCGTGGTGGCCGTGGGCGACATCTCCAACTGCTTTCCGTCGATGATCTGAGTCCCAGCCTTCTCGGCGAACGCCGCGTGCGCGGCGTCGTGTGCCTTCCACTGCTCGTCGGTCATCGCCTCCCACTGCTGGGCGTCGCCGTAGATCAGAATCATGTACTTGGCCATGGCTCAAGTCCCGTCCGTGTGCCGGCCCCCTCGGTGGTGGGCCCCTACACTACGACGGCTCGGGCGGGCGGTAGATCGACAGCCATGCCGCACAGTTCGATCCTGGACTTCGCGGCGATCGGGCTACGGCTGGTTCCCGACGATGCCCTACACCTGAGCGCCCTCGTCCGACACGATCTCGACGTACCCGTCGGCGCCGTGCACCCGGATCCGCTGCCCGTTCCGGATGAGCCTGGTCGCGTCCGGCACGCCGACGACGGCGGGCAGGCCGTACTCCCGGGCGATGACCGCCCCGTGGGTCATGAGGCCACCCACCTCGGTGACCAGTCCGGCGACCGCCACGAACAGCGGCGACCAGCTCGGGTCGGTGTACGCGGTGACCAGGATGTCGCCCGGTTCCAGGTCGGCCTCGGCCAGGTCGGGAAGGACGCGGGCGCGACCCTCGACGATCCCGTCGGAGACGCCGAGACCGACAAGCGCGCCGGCCGGCACGTCATCGCGTCGGTACGCCCCGGAGATGCCCTCTCCCTCCGAGGTGAGCACCCGCGGCGGGGTGAGCCTCTGGTGCGTCCGGAACGCCTCCCTGCGCCGCTCGACGAGGTGATCGTCGATCCGGTGCGTCCGCACGAAGTCGTGCAGCTCGGCGAAGGTGAGGTAGAAGATGTCGTCGATCTGGCGCAGCACGCCCGCCCGCAGGAGGCGTTCCGCCTCCCGCAGCAGGGCCTGCTTGTACACGAGGTAGCGGCTGATGATCGCGTACTTCGGGTACTCCCGGTACCCGATGAAGGTGCGAACCCGGTCGATCATCCGTGCGGTCTCGTCGGCCTTGCGCACCCCGTCCGGCAGGGCACGCAGGCGTTCCAGCAGCTCCTCGCGCTTGCGCTGGGCCTCCTCGCGCCCCTGCGCGAAGCGCCGTGCGGCCGCGCCGCGCTCGTGCAACCTGATGTTGTCGAGGATCAGGGGTACGAGCGTGGTGGGGCGTTCGGCCCAGCGCGGCCTCGTGATGTCGATCTCGCCGACGCAGCGCATCCCGTACCGGTCGAGATAGGCCCGGATGGCGTCGCGCGCCTGGCTGCCGCCCGGCAGTCTCGGCAGCTCGTCGAGGAAGCCGTCGTCGTCGACGTCCCGCAGGAACGCCACCACCTCGGGGTACGGGCGGATCGCGTCCGCGACGTCGAGCAGCGCCAGGCCCATCTCCGACGTGATGTTGCCGGGGGCCGACAGGGTGAGGGTGTCGGCGGCGTTCCGCTCACCCAGCCAACCGGCGAGCTGTTCGTTGAGCCACCAGGTGGCCTCCATCCCCGCCATGATCGCCTGCATGCTCAATGGATCGGCGAGCAGCCGCTTGTGCTCCTCGAATGCCGTGAGCAGGAAGTCGAACAGTGCCGGTCCGGTCACCGTCGCGATGTCACGCCGCAGCGCGGCGAGGGACGTCCGGCTGCGCTCGACCAGTTCGGTGACGATGGCCGGATCGTTCTCGATCGTGGCCGGCGCGCCGCCCAGCCGGGGGACACGGGGAGCGTCGTCGGTCAGCGTCGGTACGAAGTCGGGGCGGGCGAGCAGGGTCTCCAGCGCGTCCCGGGTCAACGGATCTGACCTGCCCGCCATCTCGAGGAAGCCGGCGCGGCTCGCGGGCGACGCCAGGATTCCGGTGGCGTCCACGAAGAGCCGCCCACCGGCCTCGTGCATCGGCGCCATCGCCGTGAGCTGCCACATGGACAGCCCCAGCGGCTTCATGGCGTCGGTCATCATCTGCTGATGTCCCACGGACAGGTAGACGTGGTTCGCCCCGTCCCCGGCGGCGGCGGGTACCGGGAACAGCGTGGTGATCGGCCGGCTCTGGACGATCTGGGCGTCGCCGTCGGACAGGCACCACTCGATGTCCTGCGGGCAACCGAAGGCCGCCTCGATGCGCCGCCCCACCCGTACCAGTCGCAGGACCTGGTCGTCCGTCAGCGCCGGCTGGCCCTGCCGGTCCGCGCTGATCGTCTGTCGGTCGGTGCCGCCGCCGGGGAGGGCGTTGATGGCGAGGCGCTTGACGGCGATCGACCGGTCGACGATCGCGTCGTCGCGCACCCGGTAGGCGTCCGGGTTCACGAGCCCGGAGACCAGCGCCTCGCCGAGACCGAAGCTGGCCTCCACGGAGGCGACCTTCCGGTTGGACGTGACCGGATCGGCCGTGAACAGCACGCCGGCCGCCTGCGGGAACACCATCTTCTGCACCACGACCGCGAGGTGGACCGTCCGGTGGTCGATGCCGTTGCGCTGCCGGTAGCTGACGGCCCGCTCGGTGAAGAGCGAGGCCCAGCACCGGCTGACGTGCGCGAGGACGGCCTCCGCGCCCCGGACGTTCAGGTAGGTGTCCTGCTGGCCCGCGAAGGAGGCCGTCGCGAGGTCCTCCGCGGTGGCGCTGGACCGGACGGCGTAGGCCGTGTCGGCGCCGTGGCGGCGCAGGGCCGCGCCGATCGCCGTCACCACCTCGTCGGGCGGGACGATGGCTTCGATGATTCGGCGGATCTCCGCGCTGAGGTCGCGGATCGTGTCCCGGTCGTCCGCCGCGAGGCGCGACAGGCGGTCGAGGTGATCAGCCATCGCGGGCGCCTCGGCCACGACCCGTCGGAACGCGTCGGTCGTCACACAGAAGCCGGGCGGTACGCGGACGCCGTCGATCCGTGTCAGCGCCCCCAGTCGGGCGCCCTTGCCGCCGACGAGCGCGACCTGCGTCTCGTCGACCTCGTCGAGATCCCACACGTACCGGTCCGTCATCGCGCCACCTCGGCCCGCACGGTCGGCGTGAACACTCGCGTCCTGCACAACACACCCACGTGGTGCCCCGATTCTTCGCATCGTTCCGTCTCCGGCCGACGATTCTGCGTCACGACCGGGGTCTTGCGGCAAGGCCCCGGTCGCGATATACGTTTAAGTGGGAGCGGATACCGGTGGCGTTTTCCGGCCACGAATGAAAATCGCGAAAGAGCGGCGCGGTCCCGCCCCGAAAGCACGAGAGGGAGCTGCCGTGACAGCGGTCAGGCAAATCCTCTTCGTCCAGGGCGCCGGCCCCGGCACGTACGACGAGTGGGACAGCCGGATGGTCGACAGCCTGCGGCGCGAGCTCGGTGACTCGTACGACGTCCGCTATCCACGCCTGCCCGACGAGGGCGATCCGCGCTACGCCACCTGGAGCGCCGCCGTTCGCCGGGAGATCGCGGCCCTGGACGACGGCGCGGTCGTGATCGGCCATTCGGTGGGCGGGGCGATTCTCGCGCACGTGCTCGCCGAGCGGCCACCGGAGCGTGAGCTGGCGCTGATCGTCCTGGTCGCAGCTCCGTTCGTCGGAGCGGGCGGTTGGCCCGGCGACGAGTTCGAGTTGCCGGGCGACCTCGGTGCCAGGCTGCCGCGCGGCGTGCCGGTGCGGGTGTTCCACGGCCTCGGGGACGAGACGGTGCCGCCGTCGCACGCCGATCGTTACGCGCGGGCGCTGCCGCAGGCGCTCCTGTACCGGCTCCCGGGGCGCGACCATCAGCTCGACGACGACCTCGGCGAGGTGGCGCGGGTGATCACCCGGGACGTCGCGTCCGCACGCTGACCCCACTCCGTCAGGCGGGGCGGTGGACATCACTTTGACGGGTGTGGCTAATAGGATTAGCCTCTAGCTAAGACGATTAGCTAGGAGGCTTCGATGACCGAGTACCTGAACGTGGACGGCGGCACCCTGGCGTACGAGGTGACCGGCGCCGGGCCGCTCGTCGTGCTTGCCCACGGCATGGGTGACAGCCGCGAGGCGTACCGCTTCGTTGTGCCGCGCCTGGCGGCCGCCGGCTACCGGGTGGCCGCGGTCGACCTGCGCGGTTGTGGCGAGTCGAGCGTCGGATGGCGCTCCTACAGTCGCACCGACATCGCGGGTGATCTGCTCGCCATCATCCGCCACCTGGGCGGCCCGGCCGTGCTGGTCGGTCACTCGATCTCCGGCGGGGCCGCCACCATCGCCGCCGCCCGTGCCCCCGAGTTGGTCGCCGGCGTCGTCGAACTGGCCCCCTTCACCCGCAAGCAGTCGATCAAGCTGGGTGACCTGCGGGTCTCCCGTTACCGCAGGGGCATCGCCCGGCTGCTCGGCACCGGCCTGTTCGGCAGCGTCCGGCTCTGGCGCAGCTATCTCGACGTGGCCTACCCGGGCCGCAAGCCGGCCGACTGGGCCGCCCGCACGGCCCGGATCGACGCCATGATGCGCGAGCCCGGCCGGATGGCGGCGATGCGTGGGATGGGTCGGTCGGCGCCGACCGACGCCGGGGCGCAACTGGGTAACGTCCGCTGTCCGGTCCTGATCGTCGAGGGCGCGCTCGACCCGGACTGGGCCGACCCGCGCGCCGAGGGCGAGGCCATCGTGGCCGCGCTGCCGAGCGGGCGGGGGCGGCTCGAGATGGTCGAGGGCGCGGGTCACTACCCGCACGTGCAGTACCCCGACGAGGTGGTGACCCTCTTGCTCGCCTTCCTGGGCGCGCACGCCCCCGCCTGATCGGCGGTCAGGCCAGCAGTTGCTCCCGCATCCGCGCGCCCAGGTTGAACCGTCCCACCGGATGTCCGGCGTGCGGATCGTGGACGTCGAGGCTGTTGTTGCGGCGCATCAGCGCGCGGACCGGCGGCGGCAGTCGCGGTGGGTCGTCCATGGCCGCGAGGATCTGCGCGGCGCTCGCGATCAGTCGATCGACCAGGGCTGCCCCGTCGGTGTCCACCCGCACCCGGCCGTACTCCCAGCCGGCGGTGGTGAGGTCGAGCACCTCGAACATGTGGGTCACCAGCGGCGCCGGATCGGTCACCCGATCGAGCCGGGCCGCGCGACCGCCGACCACCGCGACAGCGGCGGCCACCTGTGCGTACGGGTGGAAGCCGCAGGGCAGCGCGAACAGCGGCCAGCGCAGTCCGGGGCCGGCCTCCGACCACAGTTGCCGGTAGTTGCGCCGGTGCACGAGGAGTCGCCGGCCCGTCCGACGGTGGATGTCCTGGGCCTGCGCCCGAAGATCGAGGTGTGCCTCGTCGGCGACCTGGTGCAGGACCCGGGCCGCGACCACCAGCCCGTCGTCCCCGCTCAGCATCCCGGTCGCCGCCTCGACCTGCGCGGGGAACGGGGTCCGTGCCCGCGGGCCGTATCCGTGCTGGAGGTCTCGCAGCAGCGTCTGCTGCCGCTCCGGGTCGAGCTGGATCCGCCCGCCGCCCAGCAGCCGCTGGAGCCAACGCATGTCGCCTCGTTTCAGCAGAGCCGTCCCGAACTGTCGCCATGCTATGCGGCGGGGGATCATCGCGTGTCGCAGGGGTGTGTGGTGAAGGCGAAATCCACATTCCAGCGTGTCATTTAGTGAGGCCTATCTATATTGACGTCTATCGCCGACCGGGGACAGGATCTCGGCACCACCACCACCGCGATCTCCCTTGGGAGGCGTCATGTCCCGTCCCCGCCTGCCGCTCCTGCGGGCAGCCGCCCGAGTGGCCGCACTCGCCACGGCCACCGTCGGCGTCCTGCTCGCCGTCACCACACCCGCCAGCGCCGCGGTCCCCTCCGGCCGCTACGTCGCGCTGGGCGACTCGTACACCGCAGGTCCCCTGATCCCGACCCAGGTGGACCTCAACTGTCTACGGTCGAACCGCAACTATCCCTCCCTGGTGGCCGCGGCCGCCGGCTCGACGTCGTTCGCGGACGTGAGCTGCTCCGGGGCCACGACCGACGACATCCTCTACGGCGGCAGTGGTCAACTGGGCATCAACCTGCCACCGCAGCTCAACGCGGTCACCTCGAGCACGTCGTTGGTGACGGTGCAGATCGGCGGCAACGACATCGGCTTCTCCGGCATCATCGGCGAGTGCGCGGAGGCGAGCCTCAGCAGTCCCCTCGGCTCGCCGTGCAAGAACCGGTACACGGCCGGCGGCACCGACCAGTTGCAGGCCCGGATCGCGGCGACGGTGCCGAAGGTGACCACCGTGCTCCAGTCGATCCGCCGGGCCGCGCCCAGCGCGCGCGTCGTCGTCCTCGGCTATCCGGCGATCCTGCCCGACAGCGGGTACGGCTGCTGGCCGGTGGTGCCGATCGCGTACCAGGACGTGCCGTACCTGCGTGGCATCGAGAAGTCGCTCAACGCCATGCTGGCCAGCGCCGCGGGCGCGAACGGCGCCACCTACGCCGACGTCTACACGCCGTCGATCGGTCGGGACGCGTGCAAGAGCAGCGGCACCCGTTGGGTCGAGGGCCTGGTGCCGCAGAACTCCGCCGCGCCCTTTCACCCGAACGCCCGTGGTGAGCAGGGCATGAGCACCGCGCTGCTCGCCACCCTGAGCTGACCGGGCGCGACCGCCGCAGCCGGCCCCGCCGTACGACGGCGGGGCCGGACCGTCCGCACCGCCACCGCCGGGCACTGTCGGAGGTCCGTGCCAGGATCCTCGCCGTGGCTGGATGGGTGTACAACGACCGCCCCGCGGGCGTCCGCTTCCTGACCGAGCGGGTCGCCGAGCCGGGGCGCGCCGAGATCGAGGCCGAGATCTGGGACTGGGTCGTGCGCGGCTCCGACGACCCCGACGACTTCGTGGACTACCTCGACGGGGACGACGAGCGACACGGCGCCACCGACGACGACCTGAGATCGGCGTACGAGAGGGCGCTGACCGCCCGCCGCGAGCAGCAGCAGGGTTGGGGCGCGGTGCGCAGCAACCTGAACCGCGCGTTCGCCGAGCTCACCGAGGTCGGCGTGGTGGCCCGGGAAAACTTCAGCTGCTGCGGCACCTGCGCGTCCGCCGAGATCCACGACGAGCGCGACGACTCGCGGCACTGGCAGGGCTACCTGTGGTACCACCAGCAGGACACGGAGTCGCTGCTCGCCAGCGAGGACGGCGAGGTCTACCTCGGCTACGGCGTCTATCCGGCGGCGGATTTCGACGAGGCCGCCTACTCGGCCCTGCCGGAGGCCGAGCAGCAGGCCCGTTACCAGGCCGACCTGGAACGCCTACTGGACGAGGTCGCCTTCCCGATGCTCCGCCGGCACGGCATGCGGGTGGAGTGGAACCGCAGGCAGTCGCAGCGGGTCCGGGTGACCGGCGCGCAGTGGTACGCGCCCCTGCCGAGCGTCTGAGGCGGGTCGCGCGCCAGCCCTCACCGCCGTCGGTGGTCGTTGAGGCGGGCGGCCTGGCGGGTCAGGTGGTCCCGCTCGGCCAGGTTGGCCGCCTTACGGGCCGCCTCGGCGTAGAGCCGCGCCGCCGTCGCCAGGTCACCGGCGCGTTCGTGCAGGTACGCGGCCACCGCCGTGTACCGGGGCAGCGAGTCGTCCAACGCGGCGAGGGCCGCCAGCCCGGCTCGGGCACCGTCGGCCGCGCCGACCGCCACGGCGCGGTTGAGCCGGACGACCGGGCTGTCGGTCAGGCGTGCGAGCTCGTCGTACCACTCGACGATCTGCACCCAGTCGGTCTCCTCGGCGGTGGGAGCGTCGGCGTGCAGCGCCGCGATGGCGGCCTGCGCCTGGAACTCGCCGAGCCGGTCGCGGGCGAGGGCCGCCTGGAGGACGCCGACGCCCTCGGCGATGGCGGTCGTGTCCCATCGGTCGCGGTCCTGCTCCGCGAGCGGCACCAGGCTGCCGTCGGGGGCGATCCGGCTGGCACGGCGGGCGTGGTGCAGCAGCATGAGGGCGAGCAGTCCCGCCACCTCGGGATGGTCGATGGCGACCGCGAGCTGCCGGGTGAGCCGGATGGCCTCGGCGGCGAGGTCGACGGCACCGGTGTAGCCCTCGTTGAACACCAGGTAGAGCACGCGCAGCACGGTGGTCACGTCGCCGGGCTGGTCGAATCGTACGGTGGAGACGGTGCGTTTGGCCCGGCTGATGCGCTGCGCCATGGTCGCCTCGGGCACCAGGTAGGCCTGGGCGATCTGCCGGGTGGTCAGCCCTCCGACGGCGCGCAACGTGAGCGCGACCGCCGACGACGGCGTCAGCGAGGGGTGGGCGCAGAGGAAGTAGAGCGCAAGGGTGTCGTCCACCCCGCTCGTGGGACCGGGCGTCGGCTCGGTGTCCACGACGTCCTCCCGACGACGACGGGCGGCGTCCGCGCGGGCGGTGTCGAGGAACCGACGCCACGCCACGGTGATCAGCCAACCCTTCGGGTCGCACGGCGGGTCGGCCGGCCAGACGCGAACGGCCTCCACAAGCGCATCCTGTACGGCGTCCTCGGCCGCCGCGAAGTCAGCTCCGCGGCGGACGAGAACGGCGAGCACGCTCGGCGTGAGGCTCCGGAGCAGTGCCTGGTCCATCGCGCAGGTCACTCCGTGATGGTGGGCGGCTCGGTGAGGAAGGGGCGTACCTCGAGCCACTCGTGGATCGGCTTACCGCCCGCGCCCGGCGCGGCCGACAGCTCGCCCGCCAGCTCGACGGCGCGTTCGTAGCTGTCGACGTCGATCACCATCCAGCCGGCGATGAGGTCCTTGGTCTCGGCGAACGGGCCGTCGGTGACCGGCGGGCGTCCCTCTCCGTCGTAGCGGACCCAGGCTCCCTCGGGGGCGAGCGCCTGGCCTTCGATGAACTCGCCGCTCTTTTCCAGCCGGGCGGCGAAGTCGTGCATGTACCGCACGTGCGCCGTGATCTCCTCCGGCGTCCACTGGTCCATCGGCACGTCGTTCACTCCGACCGGACCGCCCCGGTAGTGCTTCAACAGCAGGTACTTCATCGTCGTGTTCCTCCTCGCTGGCGCGACCCGTTCCGGTCACGTTCACCCCGGGGACGACGCCGGGTGGTGGTTCTCGACATCATCGCCGAAAAAATCTTGGCGATGTCGCGGTCGGCACTGCTACCGAGGACCGGGTGGCCCGGTGCTGCCCCGGACGACGAGCGCCGTACTGAGCTCGTACCGTTCCTGGGGCAGCGCGTGATTGTCGGCCAGCGTCAACGCGAGGCGGGCGGCGGTGGCCCCGATCTCGGTGAACGGTTGTCGCACCGTGGTCAGTGGTGGCGACGTCCAGGTCGCCTGGTCCACGTCGTCGAACCCGACGACGCTGAGGTCCTCGGGGATCCGCCAGCCGACGTCGTGTGCCGCCGCGTAGACGCCGAGGGCCTGCAGGTCGTTGCCGCAGACGATGGCGGTGGGTGGTTCGGGCAGGGCCAGCAACTCGCGGCCGAGGTCCCGGCCGGCCACGAAACTGAAGACCCCCTGCCGTTCGAGGCTGTCATCGAAGCCGATGCCGGCATGATCCAGCGCGGCGCGGAAGCCGTCCAGGCGGGCCCGCGCCGCCAGGTCCTGCACCGGCCCGGTGAGTACCCCGATCCGCCGGTGGCCGAGGTCGAGAAGGTGCCGGGTGGCGGCGAGGGCGCCGCTCCAGTTGTTCGACCCGACGGCGGGGGTGGGGAAGTGTTCGCCGCCCGGGTCGATGGCGACCAGCGGTATGCCCATGGCGGCCAACTGCCGGCCGTGTTCGGCGGTGACGAGAGAACAGACCGCGATGACAGCGGTCGGATGCCGCAGCAGCAGAGGCTCCATCCAGGGCAGCCCCGCCGTCACGCGGTGGCGGAGGTCGACGAACCCGACGGTGCAGTGCCGCGCGTCGGCGACCTCCTGGATGCCGCGCAGGATCTCCAGCGCGATCGAGGGCAGCATGTGGTGAAAGAGCACCTCGACGCAGCGGGTTCTCACGGCGTGCTCCGGTCGGCGGTAGCCGTGGTCGCGCAACAGCGCCTCCACCCGCTGCCGGGTCTGTTCACCCACCCCGGCCCGGCCGTTGAGGACCTTGGACACGGTGGGCGGGGACACGCCGGCGAGCTCGGCGATCGTGGCGACGGGCAGGTCACCCCGCAGTGGCTTGCGGGGGCGGCGCCGCCGGCTCTCGTCGCTCACACGGCGAGTCTACGATCGCGGCACCGGTCGTTCAGCCGGGCGGACGCGCCATGGGACGGTAGTCGAACCAGTCGAAGGCCGCGACGCCGTCGGTCACGTACATGCCGATGACCCGGCCGGTGAAGCCGCCGGCGACCTCGGTGGAGAGGTAGCGTCCGTCGAGTTCGGCCAGCAGCACCCGACCCTCGGTGCTCTCCACCTCGAACGTGATCATGTCGCTGGTGGCGGCGCGTACCCCGAAGGGTTCGTCGGTGGCGGCGAGGCCGGCGGCGGACGTCACGGTCGGCGGGTAGAGATCGTGGGTCCGGGTAGCGATCGTCAGGATGAGCGGACCACGGGGTACGTCGAGCGTCGCGAAGACCTGCCGGAACGGTCCCACCCGGCCGAGCACGCGGACGACGGCGTCCTGGACCTCGAGGTCGTAGTGGTGCGCCTCGTCGATGCGCAGGGTGAGTCCGGCCGTGCCGCCGCCCGGATCGACTCGCACGCTGGCGCGGCAGTCATGGTGGCGTTGGCGGGCCGCCACGATCGTCGCGCCGGCGCGGTCCAGCGTCGTACCGGTGGCGTGCAGGGTGAGCCATCCGGGCCGCTCGGTCAACGACCAGGCCGCGTCGGGACGGGAGCGGGGCGAGACCCACCCGGGTGCGAGGCTGGTCGTGTCGAAGTCGTCGCGGTGCGCGCCCGGATCGGGTGGGGCGGCCAGGGCCGGCGGGCTGCCGGCGGGTGCGGCGGTGACCTCTCGGACGGGGTCGATCACGGGCCAGCCGTCGACCCAGCGGACCGGCACGAGGAACGTCTCGCGTCCGAGCACGTGGAAGGGCGGCCACTGGCCCTTCGGCCGGATCCCCAGCAGGACCATCCACCAACTGCCGTCCGCAGCCTGCACCAGGTCGGCGTGCCCGGCCGCCTGGACGGGCAGGTCAGTGCTCCGGTGGGTGAGGATCGGGTTGGTCGGCGCGGGCTCGAACGGCCCCCGAGGGCTGCGGGACCGGGCGACCGAGACGGCGTGACCGGTGTGGGTGCCGCCCTCGGAGAGCAGCAGGTACCACCATTCGCCGATCCGGTACAGGTGCGGCGCCTCCGGGTACTGCCCTCCGGTGCCGGACCAGAGCGCGATCGGACCCTCCCGCACCCGGCCCGTGTCCGGGTCGATCCGGTAGCCGTCCACTCCCGAGGTCGTCAGCCAGCAGGTGCCGTCATCGTCCCAGGCCAGGGACGGGTCGACGTGCGGCAGGTCGAGGTAGACCGGCTCCGACCATGGGCCGGTGGGATCCGCCGCGGTGACGATGAGATGCCGGCCAAGGCTGACGTTGGTGGTGATCACCCAGAAGCGGCCGTCGTGGTGGCGGATGGTCGGCGCGAAGATGCCTCCGGACGCGTCGGCGTCGGGCGGGATCTGCAACTGGCTGGCACGGTCGAGGACGTTACCGATCTGTCGCCAGTGGACCAGGTCCCGGCTGTGCAGGAGCGGCACCCCGGGGAAGTACTCGAAGCTCGAGCAGACGAGGTAGTAATCCTCGCCGACCCGGCAGACGCTCGGGTCAGGGTAGAAGCCGGGTACGACCGGGTTGTCGTAGCCCGCAACGGCCGACGAGCCTGAGGACACAGCTGCCACCTCCGAGCGGTCGGTGCCGAGATGTCGCGGTTTGTTCGCGATAACATCTCGTGGCTCCGGATGGTACGAACGAGCTGCGTCGATGGCAAGGTGTCCGGGCGGCCCGCCGGTGGCGCGCCCCTGCGCGCCGATCCGAAACATGGTCGTCATCTATTGACGAGCAGCGTCGTCATCTACGAAGGTCTATGGAGGATGTATGGCGCGCCGCCGGGAGCCCGGTGCGCCGGGTCTCGGCTGTGAACGTTGCCAGAGGGTGCGAGCGGGCCGCGCCTGTTAACGCTAACAGCGAGCGCCCACCACGCGTCCCGGCCACCGCCGACCGTCCCCGCCAGGACTCGAACGGCAATCCGGCCGTGGGCACGTCCCCGCCATCGCGCCAATTCCGGCGGCGTCTCCAGCGGCGCCGTCCCCACCTGCGTGAGGTATCTGGCCTGCGCAGATTGGAGAGACCATGTCCGAAGTGACACGAAGAAACGTGCTACGCGCCGGTGCCGTGGGCGCCGGCGCCGCGCTGCTACCGGTCGCGTGGTCCGCCGTCGCCCGCGCCGGCTCGGTCGCGCCGCCGCAGGTGCTCGCCGCCAACGACATGGCTCTGTGGTACGACGAGCCGGCGGGCACCGACTGGCTCCGCGCGCTGCCGATCGGCAACGGGCGTCTCGGCGCGATGGTGTTCGGCAACGTCGACACCGAACGGCTGCAACTCAACGAGGACACCGTCTGGGCCGGCGGCCCGTACGACTCGGCCAACACCCGGGGCGCGGCCAACCTCGCCGAGATCCGGCGGCGGGTCTTCGCCGACCAGTGGACGTCGGCGCAGGACCTGATCAACCAGACGATGATGGGGAACCCGGGCGGTCAGCTCGCCTACCAGCCGGTGGGCAACCTGCGTCTCGCCTTCGGTTCCGCCAGCGGCGCGTCGCAGTACAACCGGACGCTCGACCTGACCACCGCCACCGTCACCACCACGTACGTCCTCAACGGCGTCCGACACCAGCGCGAGGTGTTCGCCAGCGCGCCCGACGGGGTGATCGTGCTCCGGTTGACCGCGGACCGCGCCAACTCGATCACGTTCAACGCCACCTTCGACAGCCCACAACGCACGACGATGTCGAGCCCCGACGCCGCCACGATCGCGGTCGACGGCATCTCCGGAGCCATGGAGGGCGTCAACGGGTCGGTGCGCTTCCTGGCGCTGGCCTCCGCCGCCGCGACGGGCGGGACGGTCAGCAGCTCGGGCGGCACCCTGCGCGTCTCCGGGGCCACGAGCGTGACCGTCCTGATCTCGATCGGGTCCAGCTACGTCAACTACCGCACGGTCAACGGCGACTACCAGGGCATCGCGCGTACCCGCCTCAGCGCCGCCCGCGGGGCGAGCTACGACCAGCTGCGCGGCCGCCATCTCGCCGACTACCAGGCCCTGTTCAACCGGGTGACCATCGACCTCGGGCGGACGGCAGCGGCCGACCAACCGACCGACGTGCGGATCGCCCAGCACGGGAGCACCAACGATCCGCAGTTCTCGGCCCTGCTGTTCCAGTTCGGCCGGTACCTGCTGATCTCCTCCTCGCGTCCGGGCACGCAACCGGCGAACCTGCAGGGCATCTGGAACGACTCCATGACGCCGCCGTGGGACTCGAAGTACACGATCAACGCCAACCTGCCGATGAACTACTGGCCCGCCGACACCACGAACCTGGCCGAGTGTTTCCTGCCGGTCTTCGACATGATCAAGGATTTGACGGCCACCGGTGCCCGCGTCGCCCAGGCGCAGTACGGCGCGGGCGGCTGGGTCACCCACCACAACACCGACGCGTGGCGGGGCGCCTCGGTCGTCGACGGCGCGTTGTGGGGGATGTGGCAGACCGGCGGGGCCTGGCTGTCCACGCTGATCTGGGAGCACTACCTGTTCACCGGCGACGCCGGTTTCCTGGCGGCCAACTATCCGGCGCTCAAGGGCGCGGCCCAGTTCTTCCTCGACACCCTGGTCGCTCACCCGTCGCTCGGTTACCTGGTCACCAACCCGTCGAACTCGCCCGAGTTGCCGCACCACTCGAACGCCAGCGTCTGCGCCGGGCCCACGATGGACAACCAGATCCTGCGGGACCTGTTCGACGCCGTGGCCCGGGCCAGCGAGGTGCTGGGCGTGGACACCACGTTCCGCTCCCAGGTGCGGACGGCGCGGGACCGGCTGGCCCCGATGAAGGTCGGCTCCCGTGGCAACGTGCAGGAGTGGCTCGCCGACTGGGTCGAGACCGAACGCAACCACCGACACGTCTCCCACCTGTACGGCCTGCATCCCAGCAACCAGATCACCAAGCGCGGCACCCCGCAGCTCTACGAGGCCGCCCGCCGGACGCTGGAACTGCGCGGCGACGACGGGACCGGCTGGTCCCTCGCCTGGAAGATCAATTACTGGGCCCGGCTGGAGGACGGAACCCGTGCCTACAAGCTCCTGAAGGACCTCGTCCGCACCGACCGGCTCGCGCCGAACATGTTCGACCTGCACCCACCGTTCCAGATCGACGGCAACTTCGGCGCGACGTCCGGCGTCGCCGAGATGCTGCTGCACAGCCACAACGGCGAGCTGCACCTGCTCCCCGCGCTGCCGAGCGCCTGGCCCACCGGCCAGGTCGCCGGCCTGCGCGGGCGCGGCGGTTACACCGTCGGCGTGGCCTGGACCAGTGGGCAGGCCGACGAGATCAGCCTCCGCGCCGACCGGGACGGCACCGTACGCCTGCGCGCCCGCCTCTTCACCGGGTCCTTCACGCTCGTCGACGTCGCCGACGGCAGCACACCCAGCACCACCCGACCCGAAACGGATGTCGTGCAACTCACCGTCCGCGCCGGTCACACCTATCGCGCGGCCCGGCCCGGTGTGACACCGTCACCGACGCTGACCAGCACGCCCTCGCCCACCGTCTCGCCGACCCCGAGTCCGACCGACACACCGAGCCCGATCCCGACGCCGACGCCGACCGTGTCGAGCACACCCTCGCCGTCCGGCGCGCGGGCGACGTACACGGTGACGAACGCCTGGTCGGGTGGGTTCCAGGGCTCGGTCACGGTGACCGCCGGAGCGACGGCGATCCGTGGCTGGACGGTCTCCTGGACCTTCCCCAACGGGCAGGCGATCAGCCAGATCTGGGGCGGCACGCACACCCAGAGCGGCGCGAGTGTGCGGGTGACGAACGTGGACTACAACGGGTCGTTGCCGGCCGGTGGCTCCACCACGTTCGGCTTCCTCGCCACCTCGACGGGGACCAACAACCCGCCGACCGACATCACCTGCACGACCACCTGACCCGCGCGTTCCCGCCCGCCGCCGGCCCCGCGCCGGCGGCGGGCCGGGCGTGTCGCCCAACCGTGGTCTACCCCGCCGCGCCGGCGTCCGTGCCTCGGGCCCTCGTGCGCCACCGCCATCGTCGCCACACGGCGACCACGAATGCCACGGCGACGAGGAGGGTGACGGCGCCCTTCCAGGCGCGCTCGAACCACGGTCGGTCGGTGCCGAACGCCGCCTCGCCGCTCGCCATGACCCACACGCCCACCCACGCCCACTCCCAGCCGCGCGGCCAGGAGAAATCCTGCGGCGGATCGGTGAACGCGCCGACCGCGGTGACTGCCGCACCGACGACGAAGAACAGCGGTACGCCGATATCCGTGACGAACTCCCAGGGCGACACGTCCCGATCATCGCTGGTGGGTGCACGGCCCACCAGAGCGTGCTTCAGGAGACCGCCGCGCGCACCAGCTCGACGATCCGCTTCTCCACCTCGGGGCTCCACGCGCGCAGGGCGTACGACACCGGCCAGAGGTCGCCGTCGTCGAGGTTGGCCGGGTCCTGGAAGCCCAGCGTCGAGTACCGGTAGTTGAACTTGCCGGAGTCCTGATAGAAGACGACGATCTTGTCGGCGGCGTTCGCGTACGCGGGCATCCCGTACCACGTCTTCGGCGACAGCTCGGGCGCGGCGGTGGTGACCGCCACGTGCACCCGCTCGGCGAGCGCGCGGTCGTCCGGCGCCATCTGCGCGATCCGGTCGAGGACCGCCTGCAACCCGTCGGCCTTCTTGGCGCCCTTCTTGCCCTCGGCGCGCAGCTCTGCCGCACGCTCCTTCATCGCGGCACGCTCCTCGGCGCTGAAGCCGGCGGAATCGGTCGTGGAGGACTTCTCGGACATGTCGGGCTCCCTCTCGCTCGTCGTGGTTCGGCATCCTGCCGGCCACCTGGGAAAAGGCTAGGCCCGGACAGCGCCCGGGAGCTTCTTGATTCCTGACCGGCTCGGGGCGGGGTGCGCCGGGCGGGACCTCCGGGTCGCTTCGCCGAGCGCCTATGCTCGGACCCGGGTCAGGGCGCGTCCCCGGCGGGGCAGGGATCGATTCGAGGGCGGCGGATGAACATCGGGGAGATCGCCCGACGGGCGGGGGTGTCCCGCAGCACGGTCTCGTACGTGCTCAGCGGCAAGCGGACGGTGTCGGAGGCGACCCGGCAGCGGATCCAGGCGGTCATCGACGAGCTGGACTACCGGCCGAACGCCAGCGCCCGTGCGCTGAAGGAGGGGCGTACGCGCACCCTCGGGCTGGTGATCCCACCGGCCAGCCAACGATTGACCGACATGCAGTTGGGCTTCGTCGCCAGCGTCGTCGAGGCCGCCGCCCGACACGACCTCGACGTGCTGCTGTCCCCGTCGGGAGGCGACCACGACCGTTCGTTCGAGCGGATCGTCACCGGGCGTCGCGTCGACGGCGTCGTGCTGATGGAGATCCGGTTGGAGGACGACCGGGTGACCCGGCTGGCTCGCGCTGGTCTGCCGTTCGTCACGATCGGTCGCACGGCCGAGGCGCACGGCATGAGCTGGGTCGACATCGACTACGCCGGGTTGATCGCACGCTGCGTGCACCACCTGGCCGACCTGGGGCACCGCCACGTGGCCCTGGTGAACCGCTCCGCCGAGCTGGTGGCGGCGGGTTACGGTCCGAGCCACCGAGCCCTGGCCGGCTTCCAGGCGGCGGTGGCGGAGCGGGGCCTCGCCGGCATCGACGTCTGCTGCGGCGACGACACCGCCTCCGGCGAGGCCTGCGTGGAGCAGTTGCTCGTCACACATCCGGAGGTCACGGCCGTGGCCACCATCAACGAGGCGGCGCTGCCCGGGATGCAGCGCGCGCTGACCGGCGCCGGGTTGGCCGTGCCGGCGGACTTCTCCGTCACCGGCGTCGCCGCCCAGCACTGGGCAGAGGACTTCCGGCCGGCGCTGACCGCCGCGGACGTACCCATGCGGGACATGGGCGCGGAGGCGGTGTCACTGCTGCTGGAGATCATCGCGGCCCCCGGCAGCGTGCCGCGGCACCGCCTGTACAGCCCACCCATCTCGCTGCGGTCCAGCACGGGCCCGGTCCGGGCTCGCTGATCCGGCCCGCTCCCGCCGGCCGCGCGACCACGGCGGCCGCGCGACCACGGCGGCCGCGCGACCACGGCGGCCGCGCGACCACGGCGGCCGTACGGCACCACGCCGGCCATGCGCGAACACGGCGGCCGTACGGCACCACGCTGGCCACGCGCGAACACGGCGGCCGCGCGTGACCATGCCGGCCGCGCGTGACCACGTTGGCCACGCGCGAACACGCTGGCCCGGTCAGCGCCGCGCGGCCCGGCGCTCCTGCTGGGCGGCGGCGAGGATGAGGTAGCTGCTGGCGGTCCAGGTGTACGCGCGGTCGCGCAGCCCCGCGCCGGTCTCGGCGTCGAAGTTCTCCGCGAAGCCCGATTTCTCGCAGAGCGCGAGGAAGCGCTGGCTGATGTCGTCGGCGATCGCGGTGTGCCCGGCCCGCCGCAGGCCGTCCTCGACCAGCACGGTGGAGGGCGCCCAGATCGGGCCCCGCCAGTAGCCGTCGGCGAGGTAGTGGGTCGAGTCCGTCGGCTCGGTCGCCAGCCCGTGGGTGGTGAGGTGGGCCTCGACGCCCCGGGCCAGCGCGTCGGTGATCGGGGTGGGCAGGTCGGCGCCGAGCGCGACCGGCATCAGGTCGAGCAGGCTACGGCTGGTCCGCCGCTGCCCGGTGTGCGGGCTGCGGGCGGCGAAACGCTCACCGTCCCACAGCTCCCGGAGCATCGCCGCCCGGATCCGGTCGGCCTCCCGGGACCACCGGTCGGCCTCTTCGCCCAGCTCGGTGGCGAGGTCGGCCAGGCAGTCCAACTGCGAGACGAGGAATGCGGCCAGATCGGCGGTCTGCAGGACCCGGTGGTCGTCGAACGTGGTGGCGTTGTCCCAGCCGCTGTCGTTGCCGTGCTGGTAGTGCGGTAGCTCCTGGCCGGGTGCGCGGCGCGCGTCCAGCCAGAATCCGGTCCACCGGGCCAGCCGGTCGTACGTCTGCGCGAGCGCCGTCCGATCCGGTGGGTGGGGGAGACGTCGGCGCAGGTGCCGCAGCGCCCAGCCGTGGATCGGGGGTTTGACGTAGTTGTGCAGGACCTCGGAGTGGGTGACCGAGTCGGGGAGGGCGCCCGCGGCGTCCTGGTGGTCGAAGGGCAGGTGGAACTGGTGCCAGGCCAGCTCCGGCTCGCCGGCCGCCAGGGCGATCGCGTTGAAGCAGTGGTCCCAGCTCCACACCTTGTCCATCCAGTGCTTGGACATCAGGACGGCGGGTCGGGTGACGAAGCCCGCCGGGTCGACGGTGGCGGACCACAGCACGTACGCGGCCAGTTCGGCGGCCGGGGTGTCCTCGCCGCGCCACGGCGCGACCGCGTCGACGAACGCGGCGAACTCGGCGCTCCGGTCGTGGCACACCTGGTCGAAGGCGACGGCCGTGGCGTAGGGCTGGCGCGCGGTGGCGTACTCCTCGATGGCGATCTCCCAGGGCTCGTCACCGGCGAGGTCCAGGGACCGGTCGGCGGTGCCGAGCGCCTCGACGCCGTCGGCGCGGCGCAGCGCGCCGGCCAGGACCGTGACCCGGTAGCGACGCCCGGTCTCGTACGAGGTGAAGACGTGCGAGCCGTCGACCGGGTCGCGGTAGAGGTAGCTGCCGCTGAACGGGGTGAGCGTGTCCGCCGCCGCGGCGATCCGCAGGCCGAGCTGCCGGCCCCGGATCCGCAGGGTGTCCGGTCCGTCGAAGACGGCCTCGACCCGACCGGGACCGGCATGCCAGGTCAGCAGCGCGGGCGTGGCGACGACGGTGGTGTCCGGGGCGCCGGGGCAGAGGCGTAGCACCGGGTGCAGCCCGGTCTGGTGCGACACCAGGTGCAGGTCGTCGGCGTACGTCTTCTCGGCGACCACGGGGGAGATGTTGAGCCAGGATCCCCGATAGCTGAACGGGATGTCCTGGATGGCGAACTCCGGACCGGGCGGGGCGACAGTCATGGGTGGCGGCTGCCTTTCTGTGGTGCGGGTGGTCAGTCCTTGACGGCGCCGGCGGTCACGCCCATCGAGACGTACCGCTGAGCCAGGATCAACAGCACGGCTGCGGGGACGGAGGCGACCACAGCGGTGGCCATGATGGCGTTCCACTGCTGGTTGTTGTTGCCGATGTAGTGGTAGATGCCGAGGGTGATCGGTTGGTGGTCGCCGCCACCGGCGAGGGTCGAGGCGAAGATGAAGTCCGACCAGGACCACAGGAACGCGAACAGCGACACCGTGACGATCGAGTTGCGGCTGACCGGCAGCACGATCGACCAGAAGGTGCGTAGCTGGCCCGCGCCGTCGACCACGGCGGCCTGGAGCAGCTCGTCGGGGATGCCCGACATGAAGGCCGTGAAGATCAGTACGGCGAACGGCACCGCGAGTGTGGTGTCGGCCAGGATCAGGCCGGGCAGCGTGTTCAGGACGCCGAGGGTGAGGTAGATGGCGTAGAAGCCCATCGCCATGATGATCCCGGGGATCATCTGGGCGATCAGCAGCAGGAAGCTCAGCACCGGGCCGCCGGGTGGGCGCAGCTTCGCGAGCGCGTATCCCGCGGGGGCGGCGAGCGCCACCGTCAGCGCCACCGTCCCGAGGCCGACCACGAAGCTGGTGCCGAGGTAGGGGAGCTGCTGGTCGAGGACGGCCCGGTAGCCGTCCAGCGTGCCGTTCGTCGGGAACAGGTGCGGCGGGCTGGCCCGCATGTCCTGGTCCCGGGTGAACGACACGTTGATCATCCAGTAGACGGGGAAGAGCATCAGCCCGGTCAGCGCCAGGCCGACGAGGGTCTTCCACCAGACTCGACGCGGTGACGTGGTCATCGTAGGTGCTGCCTCCGTTGGAACCGGATGTAGACGAGCCCGGCGACCAGCGCCAGCACGATGAGCAGGTTGCCGACGGCCGCGCCCGGCCCGAACTCGGGCAGCAGGTTGCCGAAGCCCAGGCGGTAGGACCAGGTGGCGAGCGTGGCGGAGGAGCCGCTGGGGCCGCCCCTGGTCATGATCCAGATGATGTCGAAGACCTTCAGCGTGTAGATCAGCCCGAGCAGCAGCGTGATCGCGGAGACCGGGCGCAGCAGCGGGAACGTGATCGACCAGAACCGTTGCCAGCCGGTCGCGCCGTCGAGCGCGGACGCCTCGTACACCTCGACCGGGATCGCCTGCAGGCCGCTGTAGAGCACCACCAGGTTGAAGGGGATCCCGATCCAGATGTTGGCGATGATCACCGACGTGAGCGACCACGTCGGCGACGTGAGCCAGTTGACCGGGTCGACCCCCACCACGCCGAGCGCGGCGTTGACCAGGCCCGAGTCGCTGTTGAGCAGCCACGACCAGGTCGAGGCGGACACGATCAGGGGCAGCAGCCACGGTACGAGGATCAGCGCCCGCAGGGTGCCCGACAGCGGGAAGTGCTGGCGGAAGAAGAGCGCCAGGGCCATGCCGATGCCGAACTGGAAGACGAGCGACGCGCCGGTGAACACCAGGGTGTGCGTCAACGTCGGCCAGAACGCCGGATCGGTCAGGACGGTGCGGTAGTTGTCCAGGCCGGCGAAGGGCGCGCCACCCTGCACGAAGGACCGGACGGTGTACTCGCGCAGGCTCAGCTCGACGTTGCGATAGAGCGGGTAGGCGTAGAAGGCCAGCAGGTAGACGACCGTCGGCGCCAGGAAGCACCACGCCAGCCAGCGGCCGGGTCGACGGGTACGGGGCGCGGCGGGCCCGGGTGGGGCGGCGTCGGCCGCCCCACCGTCGCTCCGCGTGGTACTGGAGGTCTGCGTCGTGGGGGTCATGTCGTCGCGTCGGCGCGCTTACTTGCTCGCGGCCGTGGCCTGCGCGGCGGTCAGCGCCTCCTGCGGCGACTTCCCACCGCTCAGAGCCGCCTGCACGGCGCTCCACAGGGGCTCGGAGATCTTCGGGTACTTCGTGCCGAGGTTGTCGCCGGTGCGACCCTTGGCCGCCCGGACCGCCTCGACCCAGACCTTGAGCTTGGGGTTCTCGGTGGCCTGCCGGTCCTGCACGGCGGCCACCGGTGCGACGTAGGAGAGGGTGGTGTCGGTGGTCAGGAGGTTGTCGGCGCTGGTCAGGCAGGTGACGAGCTGCTGCGACGTCGCGTACCGGCCGGTTTTCTTCTGTACCGGGATGGAGACGAACTCACCACCGGTCGGCGCCGGGGCCGGCCCACCCGCGCTGGCCGGAATCGCGATGGTGCCGTACGAGAAGCCGAGCTTCTCGGCGTTGGCGAGCTGCCAGGTGCCGTTCTCGGCGAACGCGAAGTCGCCGGTGGCGAACTCCTGCCAGCTCGTGGTCTGGGTGTTGTTGATGACGGAGTTCGGGGCCAGCCCCTGCTTCAGCCAGTCGCTCCACAGCGTCAGCGCGGAGACCGCCTGTGGCGAGTCGAGGCTGGTCAGCTGCGCACCCGAGCCCCAGAACCAGGGCAGGAACTGGAAGCTGCCCTCCTCGGTGCCGATTGCGGAGAAGGTGATGCCCTTCTTGCCCTTGGCCTTGACCTTCGTGAGCGCCGTGGTCAGCGACGTCCAGTCGGTGACCGAGGCCGGGTCGACGCCGGCGGCGGTCAGCAGGTCCTTGTTGTAGTAGAGCGCGAGCGTGTTGGCGCCGATCGGCACGCCGTACGTCTTGCCGCCACTCTGTCCCGCGCCGAGCAGGTTCTTCTCCATGCTCGAGGTGTCCAGCTTGTTCTCCTCGGTCGTGGTGAGCGCGCCGGCCTCGGCCAGGGTCGAGATGACCGGGTTGTCGACGATCAGCACGTCCGGCGAGTTGCCCTGCTGGGCCGCGAGCAGCGCCTTGTTGGTCAGGTCGGTGGTGTCGTAGCCGGTCCGCTCGACCGTCACGCCCGCCGAGGTTCCGCACTTCTTGAGCAGGGCGACCCAGTCGGAGTCGTCGGCGAACTGGGGGTACGGGTCCCAGACGAGGTAGGCGCCGCCGCCACCGTCGTCGTTGCCGGAGCCTCCGGACGACGAGCAGGCGCTGGTCGTCACGGCGGCGAGTGCTATCACGGCCACGGCGGCCAGTCGCCGCCGTCGGTTGAGTCGTGTCATGTGCTGCCTCACTTCAACTCGATCGGGTGGTGGGGTCGTGGGTTGACCGTCGCGGGCCGGACCGGGTCCGACCATGAGGCGAACCGATTCGACGAACCGGTTCGCACGAAGATAGGACCGTCCGTGTTCGGTGGTCAAGAGTTGGCCGGCAGCCCTCGTGAGGAGCACCGGGAAACACCGGCTTTACCGGACCGTCACTTCATTGACATGAGTGAGTCTCCGACCTACGATCCGAGCGAATCGATTCGCAAGCGCAGCCCTCCGGAGAGCGTCCCCCGCGCCCCACCAAGGAGCCGCCCGTGAAAACCCCGTCCCGCAGCAGGCCCGGCCGAGCGCGCGCGCTCGTCGCCCGACTCGCCGTCGGCCTGCTCGCCGCCACCACGGCCGTCACCGTCGCCGCGTCCCCCGCCCAGGCCGCCGACGAGTCGATAAGCGTGAACTTCTCCACGACCACCGGCACACCGACCTACCGTGCGTCCGGCTGGATCTACGGCATGACCGAGAACGCCAGCGGCCCACCCGACCACTTCTACCGCGACGTCAACTTCCGCTACATGCGGGCCGGCGGCGCGCAACTGCCCGGCAGTGGCTGGGTCGGCGGAAACTACGACCGCCGCTGGAACGCCACCCTCGCCCAGGCCCGCCGGACCGTCGCCCTCGGCGGGCAGTTCATCCTGCTGCCGCACGACCTGTGGGGCGCCGACGGTGCCGGCATCTCGCGCTTTCCCGGCGACAACGGCAACTGGACGGACTACGACAACTTCCTGAACCGCGTCATCGGCGACGTCCGGGCTTCCGGCCTGACCGTGCAGTGGGACATCTGGAACGAACCCAACATCACCATCTTCTGGAACCGGCCGATCTCCCAGTACCTCGAGCTCTGGCGACGCACGTACCAGCGGCTCCGCACGGAGTTCCCCAACCAGCTCATCGTCGGGCCGAGCTGCGCCTGCGTGCCGTCGACCTCGCACGCGTTCTGGAACCAGTACCTCGACTTCGTCCGCTCGACGAACACCGTGCCGGACATCATCAGCTGGCACTCCCTGCCGGGTGACCCGGTCGCCAACGTCGCGGCCGCCAACGCCACCCTCGATCCGCGCGGAATCGCGCACCCCCGCCCGTACCAGATCAACGAGTACGGGGCGTCCAACGAGCAGAACCCGGCCGACGGCGCCTGGTACATCTCGCGTCTGGAGCGGGCCAAGGCGGACGGTCTGCGCGCCAACTGGGCCAGCGCCGGCAACCTGCACAACGACCTCGGCAACCTGTTGGTCCGCAACTCGGCCGGCCAGCACCAGCCCAAGGGGGAGTGGTGGGTCTACCGCTACTACGCCTCCCAGGCCGGGGAGATCGTGGCGGTGACCGGCAGCCAGTCCTACGACGCGTACGCCACGAAGGCGAGCGGGGTGGCGAAGGTCCTGGTCGGCGGCGGTCGTACGACCGGAAACCTGGCCGTCAACCTGCAACGTCTCGACACGACGAGCGGCGTGGTGCAGAACAACCAGGTGCGGGTGCTCACGCAGCGCATCCCGTACAACAACGGTGGCGCGGTGCAGGGGCCCATCACGGTCTCGAACACCGTCGTCAACCTGTCCAACAACAACGCCACGGTGAACCTGCCGTACGGCAACCAGAACGACACGTACACGGTGACCCTGCTGCCGCCCTCCGAGGCGGGCTTCCAGTCGGTGGCGGTGGCCCAGCACTCCCAGCAGTGCCTGGACAACACCAACCTGAGCACCGCCGACGGCAACGCGCAGCAGCAGTTCTACTGCGAGGGCGGTGACCAGCAGCTCTGGAACTTCCGGCCGGTCGCCGGCGTGGCCAACACGTACACGGTGGTCAACCAGCAGAGCGGCAAGTGTCTCGACGTCAGCGGCGCTTCCACCGCCAACTCCGCCGCAGTGATCCAGCGGACCTGCCAGAACGCGACGAACCAGCAGTTCGCCCTCCGGAAGGTGACCTACTCCGGCAACGATGCGCACGACTACCAACTCGTGGCCCGGCACAGCGGCAAGTGTGTCGACGTCAACGGGGTCTCCACGGCGGCCCGCGCGTCGGTCATCCAGTGGCCCTGCAACGCGGTCACCCAGGGCAGCCCGCTAAACCAGACCTGGCGTCTCTGGGGTCGGTAGGCGACGCGCGTGAACCCCGGCGGTGGCCGCCGGCACGGACGGCCACCGCCGGATTCCCGCCGACCGGGCTTTCATTGACACTGATCAAAATCCGCTCCTACGATCGCTACGAATCGATTCGCCCGCCCCGCCACCACCCTGCGGCGCGTCGGCACACCCCGTGCGCTGCCACGACTCTCCAGGAGCCACCCTGTGCGTACCCCGTCCCCCACCGGGCCCGGCCTGGCCCGCGATCCCATCCCGAGACGTCGCCCCGGGCGCCTGGCCATGCTGGCCGGCGCGTTGGCCGGCGCCCTCGTCCTCGTCACCGTCGGCGCCACGGCCGGTGCCTCGTCGTCAGCCGCGGAGGCCGCGGCGATGGCGGCGGCCATCGCGCCGGGGCAGAGCACCACCATCGTCGGCGCGGCCTCCGGCCGGTGCCTGGAGGTCCCCAACTCCAGCACCGCCAACGGCACCCAGACCCAGCTCTGGGACTGCAACGGCGCGGCCGGCCAGACCTGGACCTGGACGTCGAGCAAACAGCTCTCGGTGTACGGCAACAAGTGCCTGGACGCCTCCGGCCGCGGCACCACCAACGGCACCCAGGCGATCATCTGGGACTGCAACGGCCAGACCAACCAGCAGTGGAACGTCAACAGCAACGGCACCATCACCGGAGTGCAGTCCGGGCTGTGCCTCGACGCCAACGGGGCCGGCACCGCGAACGGCACCAAGGTCATCCTCTGGGCCTGCAACGGTGGCGCCAACCAGCAGTGGGCCTCGCCGACCACCCCGCCGACCAGCGTCCCGCCGACCACCGCGCCGCCGACCAGCCCGCCGCCGGGCGGTGCGCGCCCGTGTGACATCTACGCCTCCGGTGGCACCCCGTGCGTGGCGGCCCACAGCACCACGCGGGCCCTCTACGGGACGTACGCCGGCAACCTCTACCAGGTCCGGCGCTCGTCGGACAACACGACCCGCAACATCGGGCTGACCGGTACGGGCGGCACCGCCAACGCGGCGACGCAGGACTCGTTCTGCGCCGGCACGACCTGCGTGATCACGGTCGTCTTCGACCAGTCCGGGCGCGGTAACGACCTCTGGTACCAGGGATCGAGCGTGGTTCCGGGCTCGCCGCAGAGCAGGCCGGCCACGGCGACCACCGAGTCCCTGACGGTGGGCGGCAGCAAGGCGTACTCGCTCTACATCAACCCGGGCAACAGCTACTGGCGGGACGGTCACCTGACCGGCGTGCCGACCGGCGCCGCGCCCGAGGGCATGTACATGGTGACCAGCGGCACGCACGTCAACAGCGGCTGCTGCTTCGACTACGGCAACAGCGAGACGACCCGCAAGGCCGACGCCGCCGGTGCGATGGACGCCATCAACTTCGGCAAGCAGTGCTGGTTCGGCGGCTGCTCGGGCAGCGGCCCGTGGGTGCAGGCCGACCTGGAGTGGGGTCTGTTCCCGGGTGGCAGCAGCTCGTGGAACCCGAACCAGCGGGCGTTCACCAGCAAGTTCGTCACCGCGACGCTGAAGAACAACGGCACGTCCCGCTTCGCGATGAAGGGCAGTGACGCGCAGTCCGGTGGCCTGTACACGCTGTGGGACGGCTCGCTGCCGTCCGGCTACAGCCCGATGAAGAAGCAGGGCGCGATCATCCTGGGCAGCGGCGGCGACTGCTGCAAGCCCGACGGCGGCGCGAACCTCAGCGCCGGCACGTTCTACGAGGGCGCGATGGTCGCGGGCTACCCGTCCGACGCGACCGAGAACGCGGTCCAGTCCAACGTGGTGAGCGCCGGCTACCGCTGACGACGATCAGGACACCGAGTCCCCCGCCGGCCGCACGGCCGGCGGGGGACCGACCTCGCTCAGCGCGATTCGTACGATCTCCAGCAGGTCGCGGCCCGGGTGGTCAATCCAGTGCTGCATGGCGACGCGCAGGGCGGCCAGGAAGGTCGCGGTCAGCAGGCGGGCGCGCAGCGCCACCTCGGCGCCGGTGAGGCGATGCGCGAGCTCGGCCGCCAACTCGCGCTCGATCGCGGTGTACGCCGCGACCTGGTGCGCGGCCAGGCCCGGGTGCCCGCGCAACTGCCGGCGTCGGGTCAGCCAGTCGTGGTCGCGGTCGCGCGCCGACTCCGCGGTGAAGTGTTCGGCCGCCCGGCCCAGCACGGTCCACGGCGGCTCACCGCCCGGCCGTTCGCGCACCAACTGCAACAGGCGGCGCAGGCGCACGGTGTCGCCGTAGAAGAGCGCCTCCTCCTTGTTCGAGAAGTAGTTCGAGAATGTCCGCCGGGAGACGTTGGCGGCGTCGGCGATCGCCTCGACGGTCACGCTGTCGGGGCCCTGCTCGGCCGCGAGGCGTAGGGCTGACTCGTGCAGGGCCAGGCGGGTGGCCGCCTTCTTGCGCTCCCGCAGGCCGGTGATCTCGTCCATCGTCGTCAGCGTACGTCGAGTGACCGGCTTCTCAATGGGCAAACTTGCCGACTGGGCAAGATCGGTAGATGCTTGCGTGAGGCAACCAACTCAGGCGCGCGGATGTCCGTACCCGAGGCCGCCGCGTACGCCTGGTTGTCGTCCTGGAACCCACGACAAGCGGGAGGCCGCGCGATGAGCGCACCCACCACCACGCCCGGCGCCGAGCCGATGAGCCATCGGCAGACCCTCGAGGCGCTCAGCGGCCTGCTGCTGGTGCTCTTCGTCGCGATGTTGAGCAGCACGGTCGTCTCGACCGCGCTTCCCAAGATCATTGGCGCGTTGAACGGCTCCCAGACCCAGTACACCTGGGTGGTCACCGCGACCCTGCTCACGGCGACGGCCACCACCCCGATCTGGGGCAAGCTCGCCGACCTGTTCAACAAGAAGCTCCTCATCCAGGTCGCCATCGTGGTGTTCCTGTTGGGCTCCGTCATCGCCGGCTTCTCGCAGAGCGCCGGCCAGCTCATCGCGGCCCGTGCGTTCCAGGGCATCGGCGTCGGCGGCCTGCAGGCTCTCGTCCAGGTGGCGATCGCCGCCATGATCCCGCCCCGCGAGCGCGGCCGCTACAACGGCTACCTCGGCGGCGTCATGGCGGTGGCGACCGTCGGCGGCCCGCTGCTCGGCGGCCTCATCGTCGACACGTCCTGGCTCGGCTGGCGCTGGTGCTTCTTCGTGGGCGTGCCGGTCGCCGTCGTCGCGCTGATCCTGCTCCAGGTGACTCTGCACCTGCCGACGTTCCGACGGGACAACGTCAAGATCGACTACCTGGGCGCGAGCCTGATCGCCGCCGGCGTGAGCGTGCTGCTGATCTGGATCTCCTTCGTCGACAGCTCGTTCGCCTGGGTCTCGTGGCAGAGCGCGGCCATGGTGGCCGGCTCGCTCCTCCTGCTCGCCCTCGCGGTCTGGGTCGAATCGCGGGCGGCCGAGCCGGTCGTCCCGCTCGCCATCGTGCGCCAGCACACCACCGCCCTGGCCATCCTGGGCAGCCTCGCGGTCGGCATGGCCATGTTCGGTGGCGCGGTCTTCCTCGGCCAGTACTTCCAGATCGGCCGGGGTTACAGCCCGACGGAGGCCGGCCTCCTCACCATCCCGTTGATGGCCGGAGTCCTCGGCTCCTCGATCGTCGCCGGCCGGCTGATCACCCGGACCGGGCGGATCAAGCCGTACATCGTCGCCGGTTCGATCACCCTGGTCGTCGGGTTCGGCCTGCTCGGCACCATCGACCACGAGACGTCTCTGGTGCTCGTCGGCGTCGGCATGTTCATCGTCGGCACCGGCGTCGGCATGACCATGCAGAACCTCGTCCTGGCCGTCCAGAACACGGTGGCCCTCAAGGACATCGGCGCGGCCAGCTCCAGCGTCGCGTTCTTCCGGTCGCTCGGCGGCGCGGTCGGCGTCTCGGTGCTCGGCGCCGTGCTGGCCCACCGGGTCACCGACCAGATCACGCGCGACCTGGCCGCCGCCGGGATCCCCACCTCCGGCAGCGGTGGCGACAGCAACCTCAACATCACCGCGCTGCCCGACGGAGTTCAGCACATCGTGCGCGCCGCGTACGGCGACGCCACCGGCCACATCTTCCTCATCTCCGCGGCCATCGGGGTGGTCGGCGTCATCGCGGCGCTCCTGCTCCGGCCGGTCACCCTGCGGACCAGCCTCGACCTGCCGGACGCCGCCACGTCGACGGCTCTGGCCGCCGACGCGGTCGACGGAGCGCCCGCGTTCGACCAGGTCGCCGCCGATTCCACGGCGAACGCGGCGCCCGAGCGGCGCTGACCTCTGCAGAGCACAGAATCAGGGGCCGCCACCGTCACGACGGTGGCGGCCCCTGATCCGAGGGCCTGTTTCACAAGGACTGGCCGGCCTGCGGCGGGGTCCGGACGACGACCGGCGGCGTGGCCTTGCCGGATCGTCGTCCAGGCCCCGCCTCGGCTCGACCGCCCCGGTGAAACAGGCCCTACGACCGAATCGAGACGCCTGTGGGAATCGCCGAGCTGACGGCGTCGAGGCCGGTCACGCCCGGCCGGCGGGCCGCTCCGGCGCGCCGGGCCGTGCGGGAGCTGCTGCTGGTCGCCACGCTGTTCCTCCTCTACAAGGGGGCGCGGATGGTGGTGGCCGGTCGGGTGGCCACGGCGCTGGCCAACGGCGAGTCCGTCTGGCATCTGGAGCGGCTGCTGCGCCTGCCCGACGAGGCCGTCGTCCAGCACCCCGTGCTCTCGCACACCCTGCTGGCGCACCTGGCCAACGGCTACTACGCGTACGTGCACTTCCCGGCCACGGCCGTCACCCTGGTCTGGCTCTACCTGCGGCACCCGGCGCGCTACCTGCGCACCCGCCGTACGCTCGCCGTGCTCACCGCGGCGGCCCTGGCAGTGCACGTCGTGGTCCCGCTGGCGCCGCCCCGGCTGACCGCGCTGACGGCCTTGGTGGACACCGGCAGCCGGTACGGGCCCTCCGTCTACGGGCCGCCCGACACTGACGCGCTCAGCAACCAGTACGCGGCCATGCCGTCCCTGCACGTCGGGTGGGCGCTGGCCGTCGCCGTCGCGCTCGTTTCGGTGACCCGTGGACGCCTACGGTGGCTGTGGCTGACCCATCCGCTCGTCACCATGCTCGTCGTCGTGGCCACCGGCAACCACTACTGGCTCGACGCTGTGGTGGCGGCGGCGATGCTCGGCGTCGTCCAGCTGGCGCTGCCGGCGTCGGCACCCCCGGCCGACGCCCAGCCCGACATCAGCCCACCGGTACGCCGTACTCCCGCTCGGTGAACAGGTCGACGTCGCGCGGACCCAGCTTGGCGGCCCGGCGGGCGTGCAGGGCGAGTTGCCGACGTGCCTCACCGAGGCGGCGGATCCCGGTCGTCATCTCGTCGGACGCCTCGAACGGCTCCCTCCCGCTGGCCTGCAACGCGGCCGCCAGCACGGCGTTGTACGCGGTCATCAGCCCGTTGGCGAGCGCGATGCCGTCCTGGTCCCCACGCGTCCAGATCTCCGACCACGCGGCCTCCACGGTGACCATGTCCCGGGCCAGCCAGTCGTGCAGCCCCATCGGCCCCAGCGGCTTGTGCCCGCCGAGCAGGTCGTTGCCCGCCTCGGGCAGCCCCGACCGCCAGTACCGGGTCTGCCGCAGCGCCTCGACCTTGTGGGCGAGGCGGAGCGCGCCGGACAGGACCAGGACGTACGCCCGCTGAAGCTCGGCCCGCTCGCGTTGGCGTCGCTTGACCCGGCTGTGCGTCCACACGACCAGGAGTGAGGCGCAGGCGGTGATCGCGGAGCCGAGCAGAGCGGCCAGGGTTGAGTTCACGCCGACATGATGCCTGCCGCCGATTGGTGTCGCCGCGCGGGATCGGACCCGGTCCGGTTCTCCCCGGGCGGGCTTCGTCGGCGTCCTCCGTTACGGCTTGACGAACGGCATGTTATCGCTCACAGTCGATGTCGAGGCGACCGCACCCACGGCTCACCGGGCGAGCCATCCGCTTCGGGCCCGCACCATCCGGACGTCCCCTCCGGGCAAGCGGACGTCGCCATCAGCACCTGTCACCAGCCGCCGGCGACGCGCGGCAGATGTCGCGCGCCCGCGAGGGCGTCGTCCCGAACGTCCTTCCCGCGCGCCACCAACGCTGCCACCGACCGAGAGGGATCCGCCCATGAGAACAAGGTTCGCACTGCTGGCCGCCGCGTTGGCGACGGCGCTGGCGACGATGACGGCCGTGGTCACGGTCGCCACCCCGGCGTCGGCCGCGACCCTCACCCAGGTAACCAACTTCGGCACGAACCCGACGAACCTGCAGATGCACCTGTACGTGCCGGACCGGGTAGCGGCGCGTCCGGCTCTCCTGCTCGCCCTGCACTACTGCACCGGCAGCGGCCCGGCCGTGCACACCGGCTTCGGGCTCAGCTCGCTGGCCGACCGCTACGGCTACATCGTCATCTACCCGTCCGTGACCCGGAGCAGCAAGTGCTGGGACGTCTCCTCCCCGCAGGCCCTGCGCCGCGACGGCGGCAGCGACCCGGTCGGCCTCAAGTCGATGGTCGACTACGTCCGGAGTCGCTACCCGGTCGACCCGGACCGCATCGGTGTGGCCGGCTTCTCCTCCGGCGCCATGATGACCAACGTGATGGTCGGCCTCTACCCCGACCTGTTCAACGCCGGCGTCAGCTCCTCGGGCGTTCCGTTCGGTTGCTTCGCGACCACCAACGGCGCGGAGTGGAACAGCGAGTGCTCCGGCGGGCGGATCGTGAAGACCCCGCAGCAGTGGGGCGATCTGGTGCGCAACGCGTACCCCGGCTACACCGGCAAGCGTCCCCGCTTCCAGATCTGGCACGGCACCACGGACACCACGCTGAGCTACGTCAACTTCGGCGAGCAGATCAAGCAGTGGACCAACGTGCAGGGCGTGTCCCAGACCCCCAGCTACACCGACTACCCGCAGACCAGCGCCACCAGGACGCGTTACGGCGGCACCGGCGGCACCGCGCCGGTCGAGGCGATCAGCTTCCAGGGGTACGGCCACTCCATCCCGTTCGACGCCGCGCAGGCGATCCGGTTCCTCGGCTTCGACACCACCAGCGGCACGACGCCTCCGACGACGACACCTCCGACGACGCCGCCCCCGGGCGGCACGACCGGGGCGTTGCGCAACTCCGCCGCCGGCCGCTGCCTGGACGTCCCGGCGCAGTCGCGCACGAACGGTACCCAGGTCGCGTTGTGGGACTGCAACGGCGGCGCGAACCAGCAGTGGGCCTCGACGGCGGGCCGGCAACTCCAGGTGTACGGGACGAAGTGCCTGGACGCCGAGGGCGCCGCGACGACGGCGGGCACGCGGGTGATCATCTGGGACTGCACCGGGGGCGCGAACCAGCAGTGGAACCTCAACACGGACGGCTCCGTCACCGGTGTGCAGTCCGGACTGTGCCTCGCGCCGAACGCCGGTGGAACCGCCAACAGCACCCAGGTGGTGCTCGCGACCTGCAACGGCGGCAACGGTCAGAAGTGGACGCGCGGTTGAGGCGTACCCGATGGTGGTGAGCCGGAACGCGGCCTGAACCACCGGTGTGGCCCGGCCCGGGACGTTCCCGGGTCGGGCCACACGGCGTGCGCGGACCTTCGTGACCGCCGCCGTCGCGTCGCGGGGCGGCGGTCACGCGCTCTCAGCGGTAGCCGGCGGCGACGATGTTCGCCTGCACCGCGTTCTCGGCCGCGTCGGACGGGTAGCCCGCCACCATCGCGCCCTCGTAGAACGTACCGACGCTCTGGTTGGAGTTGTCGATGCAGCAGTCCCCGCCGCTGCCGAGGATGATCGCGCCCTGCTTCCTCATCGGGCTGTACCCGCGTGGCAGCGACCCGTCATAGAGGGTGTAAAGGCCGCCGGACTGGGCGTTGCTGCCCTTGATGGCGAAGCGTGAGGTGCCGTTGTTCTTCAGGGTGGCGGTGACGAACTTGCTGGTGAAGGCCCGCTGGTTGCTGTTCCAGGAGCTGCTGCCGCCGGGGTAGAGGCCGTACTCCAGGTCGGCCTGCACCCAGGGGCCGGAGCCGGAGCAGCCACCGAACCAGCAACTGGTGCCGAAGTAGATCGCGTCCATCGCGCCCGCGCCGTCGGCCCGGCGGGTGGTCTCGCTGTTGCCGTAGTCGAAGCAGCAGCCGCTGTTGACGTGGGTGCCGCTGGTCACCATGTACATGCCCTCGGGCGCGGCGCCGGTCGGGATGCCGGTCAGGTGACCGTCCCGCCAGTAGCTGCTGTTGCCGTTGATGTAGAGCGAGTAGACCTTGTTCCCGCCGACCGTCAACGACTCCCTGGTCGCGACCGCCGGTTGTACGGCGCCACCGATGCCACCGGCCCCCTGGTAGCCGAGGTTGTTGCCACGCCCCGACTGGTCGTAGATGACCGTGATGACGCATGTGGTGTTCGCGCAGAAGCTGTCCTGGGTGGCGGAGTTGGCGCGTCCGCCCGCGCTGAGGACGCCGATGGCACGGGTGGTGTTGTCCGAGGATCGGCGTACCTGGTAGAGCGAGCCGTTGTAGGAGGCGTACAGGGCGCGGGTGGTGCTGTGCGCCGCGACGCAGGGCGTGCCGCCCGCCGCGTAGATGTCGCAGGGCAGCGTCGTGCTCGGTGGGGGAGTGGTGGGCGGCGGCGTGGTGGGCGGTGGTGTGGTGGGTGGCGGCGTCGTCGGAGGCGGCGTGGTGGGCGGGGGCGTGGTGGGCGGGGGCGTCGTCGGGTCCACCACGCCGTTGCAGGTGACGCCGTTGAGGGCGAAGGAGGTCGGCGTCGGGTTGCTGCCGGTCCAACTGCCGTTGAAGCCGAAGCTGGTGCTGCCGTTGGTTCCGATGCTGCCGTTGTAGGCGGCGTTGGTGACGCTCACCTGGGCGCCGGCCTGGGTGAAGCTGCCGTTCCAGAGCTGGGTGACGGTCTGGCCGGCGGCGAAGTTCCAGTTCAGCCGCCACCCGTTGATGGCGTCGCCCACGTTGGTGATGGTGACGTTGGCGCCGAAGCCGCCCTGCCACTGGGAGCTGACCGCGTAGGTGACCTGGCAGCCGGCGGCGGCCGCCGAGGCGCCCGTCTGAGCGGCGGCGGCGCCGACGAGCACGAGGGTGGCGGCCGCGGCGACGAGCGCCGGTCGCCGATGTCGGATGTCTTGGGTTCGCACGTTCTCTCCTCAAGGGTGGGAGTTGGCGGTGTGCGGGCCCCGCCCCGTTCACCCTGCTCGGGCCCGGACTCTGAGCAGGGGGACGACGGGACGGGGCCCGGTCCGCGGGCGCGTACGGCGTCGCCGGAACCGTCCGGCGCGGGATTGACCGCGCGGACGGTGGGGTCGGCGGGCCGGGCGCGACGGGTACGCGGTGGTGCGGTCGCCGCCCGCGACCCGGCCCGGGGTCGCGGTGACGGCGGTGGCTGTGGCCTGGAGCGATTGTGGGAAGGCCGATCGACGGCACGGCTCCGGCCGATCGAGGTGATGCCGACCTGCGGGCGCCGCTGGTCAGGCATCCGTCGTCCGGCCCTCGGCACGGGTCGCCCGGTGGTGAGCTCGGGCCGTCCCGTGTCGGCCACGCTCCGCCCGCCCGCGCCGCGAACGACGTAGACCGCGGCCGGGGCCAGCAGTTGGGAGGCACCGGTGACGGTCAGTTATCGACGGCCGTCGTTACGTTAGCGTTAACAGGCGGCCCTGTCCATAGACGGTTATCGGTGGCTTTTCCGACCGTCGGTCGGTTCTGGGCGCCGCCGCCCCTGTTCAGGGAGCGAGCGAGGTGCCGGTCCGGGTGTTCCGCGCGGCGCGTGCCCGCGAGCGTGCCCTGGCCGAGTGCTCAGGACGCCTCGCGGACCCGCGGGTCGGCGAGCCACACGTCGGCGAGGTCGCTGAGCGCGACACCGAGGACCTCGCTGAGGCAGACCACGGTGCCGAAGGCGGGCGCCGGGAGCCGACCCACCTCGATCTTGCGCAGGGTCTCCGGTGACATGCCGGCGGCGAGGGCGACCTCGGCGAGACTGCGGCCCCCCCGCGCGACCCGCAGCGCCGCGCCAAGGCGTTGCCCCGCGGCGATCTGCTCCGGTGTGAGCGGTGGCCGAACCATGTGAGCAGGATAGTTCCGCCGCTGGAGGCCGGCAATGTCGACCCGCCGGACGCCCGCACGGCGTGGTATAAATATACCGCACCGGATGGGGAGGGTTTGTCGTGATCGAGCTGAAGTCTGCCGCGGAGATCGACCGGATGGCCGTGACCGGCCAGTTCGTCGGCGAACTGCTGGCCGAGCTGCGGACGGTGGCCGCTGTCGGCGTCAACCTGATGGAGATCGAGCACCACGCCCGCCGCCGCATCGCCGAGCGTGGCGCCGAATCGTGCTATTGGGACTACACGCCGTCGTTCGGTCGTGGGCCCTTCCGTAACGTCCTGTGCCTCTCGGTCAACGACGCGGTGCTGCACGGCCTGCCGCACGACTACCTCCTGCGCGACGGTGACCTGCTGAGCATCGACATGGCGGTCGAGATCGACGGCTGGGCCGCCGACTCGGCGCTGTCGTTCGTCGTCGGCGCTCCCGCCCCGGCCGACCTGAAGCTGATCGAGGCCACCGAGGTCGCGCTGAAGGCCGGCGTCGACGCCGCCCGACCGGGCAACCAGCTCGGCGACATCTCCGCCGCCATCGGCGAGGTCGCCCACCGCTACGGCTATCGGGTCAACAACGAGTTCGGTGGGCACGGCATCGGTCGCACCATGCACGAGGCCCCGCACGTGCCCAACAACGGCCGTCCCGGCCGGGGCATGACACTCAAACCCGGCCTGACGCTCGCGATCGAGCCGTGGTTGTGCCGGACCACCGACAAGATCAAATTTGACCAGGACGGCTGGACGATCCGATCCTCGGACGGTTCGCGCTCGGCCCACTCCGAGCACACCATCGCGGTCACCGAGTCCGGTCCCCGGGTGCTGACGTCCCGCCCCGGGGAGGACCCGGAGCGGGACCGTCGCAGCGGACAGTCGGCCACGGCGTCCTAACCGTTGGTGAAAGGAAGGGCCCCCTGTTAACAGACGTCTGCTAATAGGGGGCCCTTCCTTTCACGCGCCGTGGCGGGCAGGCGGGGGCGGCGTCAGCGCAGGCCTGCGAAGAGGTCGTCCTCGGGAACGGGCGCGTCGGTGGTGTCCCGCACCCGGACGAAGGTCTCCATGCCCATCAACTCGGTGAACCGCTCCTGGCCGAGCTGGAGGAAAAAGATGTTCTCGGTCTGGCTGGCGTGCGCGGCCAGGGCCGCGAACTTCTGCGCACCGTGGGCGCGGGTGTCGACCCAGGTGGTGATCTCGTCGTCGGGGAGACCCAGCTCCGGCATATCCGACGACTCGTCCGGGTCGGCCCACTCGACGCCAAGTTCCTTCATGACCCGGCCGAACTCCTCGAACGCCGTGCGGGGCACGGTGGTCCAGTAGACCTTCGCGGGGACGTCGGTCTGCGCCACGGCGGCCATGGTGATGCGGTGCGCCTGGATGTGGTCGGGGTGGCCGTAGAAGCCGTTCTCGTCGTAGGTGACGACGACGTCCGGCCGGTACCGGCGGATCAGCTCCGCGAGCCGGTCCGCGGCCTGCGCCACCGGCGTCGTCCAGAAGGAGCCGGGCTGGTCGTTCGTCGACCAGCCCATCATCCCGGAGTCGGCGTAGCCGAGCGTCTCCAGGTGGGTGATTCCCAAGGTGGCCGCGCTGACCTCCAGCTCGGCCTGACGCATCGCCACGACGGCGGCCGGGTCGTGACCGGGCTCGCCGGGCTTGACCCCGCCCGGCCCGTCGCCGCACCGCCCGTCCGTACAGGTCACGAGGACCGTGGTGACACCCTCGGCGGCGTACCGGGCGAGGACGCCACCGGTGCTCGTCGCCTCGTCGTCGGGGTGCGCGTGCACCGCCATCAGGGTCAGGGATCGCTCAGCCATGTCACCACCCTACGACCAGCATCGGACCTGGGTGGGGGCCGACGGCGTACGGCGGCGCATCTTAACCATCCGCCGGCCGGGCCCCGGTCTCCTTGCCCAACGCGCCGCCGGGCGGCTCGGGGCTTCGTACGCTCTCCCCAGGGTGGGCGCACTCCGGGCGCGGCCCCCAGGCTTGACCAACCGATGAAGGGTGCCGGCCATGGCGCTGTTCGACGACGTACGACAGATCGACGCCGGGGTCCTGAACGTCGGGTACGTCGATGCCGGCCCGCCGGACGGGCCGCCCGTGATCCTGCTGCACGGCTGGCCGTACGACATCCACAGCTTTGCCGAGGTCGTGCCGCTGCTCACCGACGCCGGCCACCGGGTCGTCGTGCCGTACCTGCGGGGTTACGGCACGACCCGGTTCCTCGCCGACGACGCCGTGCGCAACGGTGAGCCGGCCGCCATGGGGCTCGACCTCGTCGCCCTCATGGACGCCCTGGGCATCGACAGCGCGAAACTCGCCGGATTCGACTGGGGAGCGCGTACGGCCGACGTCGTGGCCGCGTTGTGGCCCGAGCGCTGTGCGGGTCTGGTGTCGGTGAGCGGTTACCTGATCGACGGTCAGGAGTCGGGCCGGGTGCCGCTGCCGCCGAAGGCCGAGTTCTCCTGGTGGTACCAGTACTACTTCGCCACCGAGCGCGGCCGGCAGGGGTACGACCGCAACCGCCGCGACTTCGCCCGGCTCATCTGGCAGACGGCATCGCCGAAATGGACGTTCGACGACGCGACGTTCGACCGCAGCGCGGCGGCGTTCGACAATCCCGACCACGTCGACATCGTGATCCACAACTATCGGTGGCGGCTGGCCCTGGCCGAGGGTGAACCGCAGTACGCCGAGGTGGAGAAGCGCCTCGCCGGCAAGCCGAAGATCACGGTGCCCAGCATCACCCTGGAGGGTGACGCCAACGGCGCGCCCCACCTGGACGCCAGCGTCTACGGCAAGCAGTTCTCCGGCCGGTACGAGCACCGGACCGTCGGTGGCGGCGTCGGGCACAACCTGCCCCAGGAGGCGCCGCGGGCGTTCGCCGACGCGGTCCTCGAGGTGTGAGGCCGGGCCGTGTGGCGGGTGCCATCCGGTCCGGCTCGCGTCACGAGGTGATCCGGAAGGTGGCGTCCTGCCGGTCCGTGGCACCCGAGCTGGCGCTCAGCGGGTCGATGCGCAGCAGGTAGTTGTAGTGCCGGAGGTAGCGGGTCGGGTAGTTGTAGGAGCGGAACGACGTCCAGGACGCGTCGGCCAGCCCGGCGGTGCGGTAGAAGGTCGCGTCGGCCCGGAACACCGAGGTGTTGTCAGTGACTTCCAGCCGTACCTCGTAGTTGTAGTGGCGCAGGAAGTACCCGGGCTTGTTCACCGACTCGAACGACACCCCGGCCGAGTCGGCGAGGCCGGGAACCATCCGCCACAACTGGTCCTGGTACGGGTCGAACGGGTACGTGTCGACGCGGGCCACGTAGTTGTAGTGCCGCACGTAGCGGTCCGGCAGGTTGGAGGACTTCAGTCGGACCCAGTTCGGCGTACCCCACCGCGCGACGAGACCGGCGTACTCCGCGTCGGTGATGCCGGTCATCGACCCGTGCTTCGAGTTCAACGGCGGCGTGTAGTCGCGCTGGTTCAGCGGCGTCCAGGAGTTGCCGCCGATGGCGGTGGTCGACCAGGCGTAGAAGTCGTTGTTGACCGGGCTGTACGAGTCGCCCCACAACCGCCAGCCGCTACCGTCGACCGCCTTGACCAGCAGCGGCGCCTCGATGCCGCTGCCCTGCAGCAGTCCCGAGGTGTACGTGGTGAAGCTGTTCGGGGCGGCGGTGCTGGACCGGGCGCCGTACAGGTTCCCGTTGGCGAGGTTCTTGTAGTACAGGTAGGTGGTGCCGCCGTCGACGACGACGTCGCCGTCGAGGACCCCGAAGCCCGGACTGAAGAACACCTGCGGCGAGCTGACCGTCCGGAAGTCGCTGGTGTAGTTGACCAGGAGGACGTCCTGGCCGTTGTTCGCCGAGTAGACGATGGCGTACTGGCCGCGCGCCGCGTCCCAGAAGGCGGTCGGCGCCCAGGTGTGGGTGTTCAGGGTGTGCATCCGGATCCGGCGGTAGCCGGTGAAGCTGGTCAGGTCGGTCGAGTCCCACACGTGCAGGTACTGGCTGGTCTGGTTCCAGTTGGTGCCCTTGAGGTCGGTGGCCAGCACCACGAAGGCGCCGTCCTGCTTGCGGAAGACGAACGGGTCCCGCAGACCCAACTGCCCGGCGGTCGGCGTGACGACGGGGTTGTTCTGGTTCAGCGGCGTCCAGTTGAGACCGTCACGGCTGACCGCGAGGTGCAGTCCGTAGTCCGCTCCCAGGCCCTGCGGCGACTCGGTGAAGTAGGCCATGACGTAGGAGGTGTTCGGCGCGGCGAGGGCGGTGCGGGGCAGGCTCAGCGCGCCGGTGGCGGCAGCGGCGGTGGACAGCGCGCCCAGGGTGAACGCGCGTCGGGTCAGAGGCACGGTCGGCGACCTTTCTGCGGCGGCGAGCGCGAGCATTTCATTCGAGCCCATCGATGTGATCGTTAACATACGACGTCCTCCGACACGCCTGCAACCCCTCGCCAGCGCGCCGCTGTCAGTGGCCGGCGGCCGCCCGTCCGCGCCGCCGTCGACCCGGCGTCGAGGTCGGCGCCGGGCGTTCGACGCGGGTCGGATCGCCCCGCACGAGGTCGTCGTGGATGCGCCACCTGGCTGTGGTGACCGCGCGGCGGGCCACCTCGTCGCCCCGCTCGACACGCTGGCGCAGCAGTTCCAGAGCGATGCGCCGGTTCTGACTGAACTGCCGCTCGTCGTCCACCACGACGACGAGACCCGACGGGCGGTGGGTGGCGCGTACCGCCGTGCTGGCCTTGTTCCGGTGCTGGCCGCCGGGACCGCCGGTGCGGCAGCCGACGATCTCGACGTCGGCCTCGGCGAACGTCGTCGGGGGAACGTCGCTCGGCGGCGGTTGCGCCGTCACGTACCAGTTCTTTCGACCCGCGCTCGTCCGGTAGGGGCTGGGCGCCTGCCAGCACAACGTCCCCGTCCAGGAGGCGGCGAACGCCTCGACGTCGACGCCGGACAGCCGGATCAGCGCCGACCGGTAGGTGCCGGGCCGGTCGCCGGGCACCACGTGGACCCGCTGGACCGCCACGCCCTGCCGGGTGGCGTCACCCTCCAGACGGCGCAGCAGGTGGGCCAGCGCCCACCCGCACTCCCGCGGCCCACGGCCGGCGGACAGCAACAGAGCCTGGCTCACGACCGACCCCGCCCGCGACGCTGATCCCGCCGGTCCGAGCGAGGCGCGGCCCCGACATCCGGCGTCTTGTAGGTGACCAGGGGGATCGTGGTGGCCACCGGCGTGGCGAGCTGGTGGGCGACGAGATCGCCGATCACCTGCTCGATCCGCTTGTACGCGGTGGGCGCCTCCTCGAAGAGCAACTGCCGGTCGCCGCACACCACCAGCGAACCCACCGGGGTACGCCGTAGCTCCTCGACCGTGTGCTTGGCCCGGCCCCGGCGCAGCGCGTCGGCGCGGGACATCTTGCGACCCGCGCCGTGCGCCACCGAGTGGTTGGCGTCCGCCCCGGCGTGGGCGGCCACCAGGTACGACGCGGTGCCCCGCGTACCGGCGACGAGCACATCGCGACCGTCACCCGGCGCCGCTCCCTTGCGGTGCAGGTAGACGCCGTCGCGCACCTCGACCAGGTTGTGGCACTGGTCGACGACCGGCTCGGTCGGTTCGGCCCCCAGGGCGTACGCGACCCGGGCGGCCAGCAGCCGCCGGTTGAGCGAGCCCCAGCGCACCGCCTCGTCGTGTCGGGTCAGGTAGGCGGCCGGGTCGGGTGCGGGGCCCGCCCCGTGCGTCTCGGTGTGCGTCCGCAGGATCCGCTCACCCAGGCCCCGCGAACCGCTGTGCACGACCAGGACGAGGTCACCGGTTGCCAGCCCGAGGCGGTCGGCGTGCTCCGGCGCGAAGACGGTGTCGACGCGGGCCAGCTCCACGAAGTGGTTGCCGCGGCCGACCGTACCGAGCCCGTCCAGGTGGCCGGCGGGAACGTCACCCGCGAGGACGGCCCAGGCGGGGTCGTCGGCGTCCCGCTCCGGGTCCAGCGCGCGGTCGAGGTCGGGGAACCGGGCGGCCAGCCGCTCGGGTACGACGCGCCGGAGTCGAATCGGGAAGACGGCGATACCGCAGCCGATGTCGGAGCCGACCAGGAACGGGTACAGGACCGTCGACGCCATGGCCGCGCCGATCGGGGCGCCCTTGCCCGGGTGCAGGTCCGGCATGCCGGCGACGTGGACCATGCCGTCGAGGGCCGCCACCTGCCGGCACTGGTCGAGCGCGGCGGACTCGATCCAGCTCGCGGCGGACGCGAACACGGTGACGGTGGCGGGGGTGGACAGGGACAGGGACTCCCCAGGGGAGTGGTGCTCGGACAACGACGCTCATTTCTCGCTGAGTCGCAAGTGGACGGACGGCGGTACGGCGCCGGGCGGCGTGAAATGGCCTCGGCGCGGTCCTCAGGTGGTGTCCGTCAGTACGTCATGGGCACCACTGTGGCGACGTCCGTGGCGCACGGCAACTGGTTATCGTGAGCGGTGGACACCGTCGGCCTCGCACCGATTGACGCTGTCCGTCATCTGTCGGATGGGTGATGGCCCGGGACGCGGCTCGCCCGTCATCATCCGGGAATGCTGACAGGGCGTGACGGCACGCTCGCCGAGGCCCGCGCCGCGCTGGTGCGGGCCGATGGCGCCGTCCTGATCGGTCCGGCGGGGGTGGGTCGCACGGCCCTCGCTCGCGCGGTGGTCGCCGACCTGCCGCCGCGACTGTTCGCCACGGTGTGGATCACCGCCACCGAGGCGAGCAAGGAGGTGCCCTTCGGCGCGCTCGGTCGACTCCTCGCGGGCGGTCACCCCGCCCTGCACCCGGCCCTGGTGCACAGCACCGTGCTGACCAGCCTCGTCGAGCGGTGCGGCCCGGCCCGCACGCCCGTCCTGGTCGTCGACGACGCCCACCTGCTCGACGGGCCGTCCGCCGGTGTGCTGCTCGGCCTCGTGCAGGCCCGAGCGGTCCGGGCCCTGCTCACCGTCCGGTCGGGGGTCCCGGTGCCCGACGCCGTCGTCGCGCTGTGGAAGGACGTCGGACTGTCCCGACTGGTGGTGCCCGCCCTGACCGAGGCCGAGGTCGGCGCGCTGGCGGCGGAGCGGTTGGCAGGTCCGGTCAGCCGCTCCACCACCCACCTGCTGTGGCAGTGGACCGGCGGACTGCCACATCTGGCGGTGGCGTTGCTCGACCACGGGCAGGAGGTCGGTTCGCTGGCCCGCGACAGCGACCAGTGGCGCTGGCGCGCCGGCCTGGCGGTGCCCGCACAGCTGGCGGACCTGCTCGACCGGGAGCTGGACCAGGTCGGCCGCCCCGGTGAGGAGGCGCTGGCCGCGATGGCGCTCGGCGGGCCGCTGCCGCTGCCCGTCGCGGAGGCCGCCGCGTCGGCGGAGCTGCTCGCCGACCTCGAACAGCTCGGTATGCTGCGCAGCGAGCAGCGCGGCGACGAGGTCCTGGTGCGGTTGCGCGATCCGATGCTCGGCGCGGCGGTACGCCGACGCATGTCACCCGCCCGGCGTCGCCGCATCGCCGCCACGCTGCTGACCGGCGCACGGCAGGCCACGCCGCGCGGCTCGCACGCGGTGGCCCGCGCGCTCTGGGCGGTGCACGCCGGGCAACCGGTTGACCCGCCGGAGCTGGTGCGGTCTGCCGGCCTGTGCCTGTACGCCGACCCGGAGGCCTCGGAACAGTTGGCCCGGCGAGCGTGGCAGGAGGGTGGTGGGGCGTCGGCGGCGGTCGCGCTCAGCGCCGCCCTCGCCGAGCAGGGCCGCGCCGTCGAGGCGTACGAGACGCTGCGGACCGCCGCCCGGGACGCCGACGCGGCCGGTGACCCGACCGCCCGGGTGACGGTGGGGGTGGCCCTGGCCGCGCATCGCCTCTGGGTCGGGCGGGAGCCCGGACAGGCGTACGACGACCTGCGACGACTGCGCGCGGAAGCCGATGCGGCCGGTGACTCTGCCGGCCGGGCGGAGTTGGCCGCGCTCGGCGTGCTGGTCCAGCTGTTCAGCGGCGAGTCGGCGGGGGTGCTGGCGAGCGCCCGTCAGCTCCTGGGCGAGTCACTCCCGCGCGGCGCGCGGCTTCGGGTCATGTTGGCGTCGGTCGTGGCGCTGGTGCTGGCCGGCCGCACGGAAGAGGCGGTACGGGTGGGCCGCACGGTGGTCGAGGCGGTCGAGCGGTCCGGCTCGTCGGCCATGCCGCAGATCCGTGGCATGGCCGGGGCGGCGCTGGCACTGGCCGAGCTGTGGCGTCAGCCCACCCCGACCGGTCCGGTCACCGACCCGGCCACCGGTCGGTGGCCGCTGCCCCCGGACCCGCTCGTCTCCGGTCTGTCCCCCACCGCCTGGCCCCTCTTCGACGGGTACGCCCAGCGGGTCAGCGGGGATCGAGCGGGCGCCATCAGCCGGCTCCGGGACGCCGTCGCCCAACAGGCCGGCGGCAACGGCATGTTCCGCGCCGAGGCAACCGGCTGGCTGGCCGTCACGCTGGCCGAGGACGGCCGCCCGGACGAGGCGGAGTCGGTGCTACGGGAGCACCCCGTCGACGCGGTCGCGCTGGTCCCGGGGCTGCGCCCGTGGGCGCTGGCGGCGGTCGCCGCGGCGACCGGTCGGCGCGCTCGGGCGGGCGAGCTGATGGACGAGGCGATCGTCGTCGCGCACGCCTCCGGGAGTTGGTTGGTGGAACTGGGCTATCTCATCTACGCCGCGCACCTGGATCCGGTCGCCGGTCCGGCCCGCTACGCGGACCGCATCGCCGAGGCTCTCGTCCACGTGGACGCCGAGCGGCTCGTGGCCGCCGGCCGGGCGGTGATCGCGCTGGCCGGACGCGATCCCACCGTGATCCTGGAGCACGCGCACCGCCTGGTGGACATGAACATGACCGGCGAGGCGCTGAAGGTGGCCGGAGAGGTCGGCCGGCGGGCCGGGGTCACCGACACCGTCCGGCTCGCCGTCGACCTGCGTGCCCGGCTGCGATCGGCGGTGCGGGACGACCCCGCGAGGGTGGCGGGGCTGACCGCGCGCGAGCGGCAGGTCGCCGGGCTCGCCGCCCGGGGCCTGTCCGACCGGGAGATCGCCGAGGCGTTGGTGCTGTCGGTGCGTACCGTGCAGACACATCTGGGACGGGCCTACCGCAAGCTGGCGGTGACCTCCCGGCGGGACCTGTCGGACGCCTTACGACCGGCGGGCTGAGGCCACCGGCGGTGGCCGAGGCGCGACGTGCGCCCCGGCCACCGCCCCTAGGAGTTCTTCGTGTAGCAGGTGACCCGGCCATTGGAGTCCTCACGGCAGTCCGCGCCCTTGGCGCCGAGGACGTTGATGCTGCCGACCAGGAACGTGAAGCCCAATCCGGTCAGGATGCCGATGCCGACCTTCTTGGCGACCTCGGCGAAGTTGGCCGTGACGTCGAGCCGGAAGCTGACCGGCGCGTACCGGATCTGCTCCCACAACTCGGCGATGCGCGGGTCCTGGCCGGTGATGCTGAAGTCGTCGCTGCTGTGATCGTCGGTCACCCGGCCGGTGGCGACGGCCACGAACACCTGCTTGTGCTGGTCCACGACGTTCGGGCCGGCGGCGAAACTCCAGCTGTGGCTGAGGAAGCCGTTCTCGTGTACGTGCCCCTGGAACCAGTAGTGGCCGTCGCTGGCCATCCGCAGCCAGGCCGTGCCCTTCACGCTCGACGGCAGCAGGCTGCCGGAGAACGTCTCGGTCCACTCCTGTTCCAGCCGGTCCATCGCCACCCTTGTCGACCCGGCCGGATGCCCGACCTGCGCGCCCACCTGACGCAGCGTCAGCGGCGCACGGATGTCGAGGTACCGGCCGGCGGCGGTACGGACGCTGGCCATGACCTCACTCCCTCGACTTCCAGAAGTGGGTGGTCCCGTTCTCGTCCTTGTACGCGTGGACCTTGCCCGGCTGGCCGAAGAACGCGACCCACCCGGCGACCACCGCGCCGAAGATCACCACCGGAATCCACTTCAGGATGTTGCCGATCAGCTCTGCCACGTTCATCGACACGCTCAGCCGGAAGTTCACGCTGGCCGTGCTGAGCTGATCCCAGTACTGCGCGATCCGCGGGTCCTGCCCGTGCTCGGCGAAGTCGTCGCTGCTGTGGTTGTCCGACACCTTGCCGCTCGCGGAGAAGACGAAGGCGTTGCCGTCATCATCCACGAAGCCCGGCGTGGCGACCAGCGACCAGTTGTGCGTGACGGCGCCGTTCTCGTGCACGTGCCCGTCGAACATGTAGCCGCCGTCGCTGAACAGCCGCAGCCACGCCGAACCCTTGACGCTGGAGGGCAGCAGGCTCCCGGAGAACCACTCGCTCGACGTCTGTTCGAGCTGTACGAGCAGCCGGCGGGTGGAGCCGGTGGGGTGGCCGAGTTCCGTGCCGACCTCCCGCACCGTCAGAGGCGCCTCGAACCGTAGGTACTTCCCGGCCTTCTGACGCAGGCTGTTCATGACGTGGTCACCATGATCGGCACCAGTGCCCGACCGGTCGGCAGCGGCCCGAGCGCCTTGCCCAGGATCGCCCCGACCGCCTTGAGCGGGTCGGCCACCCGCATGGCGTGTCCCCGGGTGGGGGAGGTGGTCAGCAGGTCGCCGGGGCGCACCGCGCCGTGCGCCGCGTCGACCAGGCAGTAGACCTTGCCGGCCAGGGCCAGCGGGCGACGCTGCTCGCTGTCCGGTCGCCGGTCCAGCACCATCGCCGGCGCGAAGCTGCCGGCGCCGGAGACCACGCCGGCCACCGCCGTGTCGTACGGCTTGTCGGCCAGTTCCAACGCGCCGGTCTCGCCGATCACGAGCACCGCCCCCGGGATCGCCGACGGCAGGTGACCGGCCGCGACGTCGAACTCCTCGGCCAGGTCGGCGTTGCTGAGCGAGATGTCGCCGTGCACCCCGTCGATGACCACCGTGTACGCCCGGGTGTCCGGGTTGGCGAAGGACATCGAACTCTGGTCACCGCTGATCGCGACCGTGTAGGTGCGCGTCTTGCTGTGGCAGAACTTGATGTGGTTGTTGGCGCCGTCGAGGTCGACCTCGTTCGCCGCGACGACCTTGGAGTTGACCGCGTTGGTCGCGGACACGTTGGTCGCCGTGACACTGGGGCTGTTCACGTTGTTGGCGGCCCACACGTCGCCCGTGGTGCCGTTGAGCAGCAGCCGGTACTGCCGGGTGTCCGGGTGGGCGAAGGACATCGAGCTGTGCTCGCCGTCGATGCCGATGGTGTACGTGCGGGTCTTGCTGTGACAGAACTTCACGTGGTTGCCCGGCCCGTCCAGGTCGACCTGGTTGGCGCTCAGGCTCCGGCTGTTGACGTTGTTGGCGGCCCACAGGTTGCCGTTCTGCCCGTCCAGAACGGTCGTGTAGGCGCGCTTGTCGTTCGCCAGGCTGATGGTGCTGGTGCCGCCGTTCATCCCGATCGTGTACGCGCGGGTCGTGAAGTTGGTGAGGACGAGAGCGTTGTCGGCGCCGTCGAGCACGACGGCCCGGGCGGCGACGGTGTCGGCGGTGATGGTCGTCGGCGGTGTCGCCGTCGGCGTGGCCGGTGCCGCCTGGGCGTCACCCTTGGCCGCCGGCATCGCCGTGGCGGGCGGCCCGTCGGCGCGCTGCGCCTGCTCGGCCTCGCGGGCCGGCGCGGGTGCCCGGACCGGCGGCGGGGCCGGTGCGGCGACGTCCGCCCGGGCCGGAACCTCGTCCGGGGTGGTTCGTTGCGGCGGTGTGGTCGGTGCGGTGGTGGGCCGGGCGATCGCCTCGGCGCTGTCCGGGTTGCTGGCCTTCGCGGCCTCGTTGCTGGTCATGTGTCCATTGCAGCCGCGAGTCGGGTGGTTGGACGTCCGCAGCCGCTACGTAGATTGGCCCACCCGACTACGTAGTCGTCGGCCGGCGTACGCTGCCGCGATGGCCGCACCGCGTCGCATCCTGATCTACGGGGTGTACGGCGCGGGCAAGTCCACTCTGGCCGCCCGGTTGGCGCAGCGCCTCGACGTGCCGTGGTATCCGGTGGACGACCTGCTGTGGCTGCCGGGCTGGGTCGAGGTGCCGGTCGCCCAGCAGCGCCGCCGGATCGAGGAGATCTGCCGCCGGGACGCCTGGATCCTCGACGGCGCGTACCACGGGTGGCGGGACGTACCGCTGGCGCGCGCCGACCTGGTGGTGGCCCTGGACTACCCGCGGTGGCGTTCGTTCGGGCGTCTGCTGCGTCGTACGCTGCGCCGCCTGGGCACGGGCGAGGTGATCTGCAACGGCAACCGTGAATCAGTCGGCAGCGTGCTGTCCCGGGACTCGATCCTGCTCTGGCACGTCGCCGCGTTCGGGCGCGCACGGCGGCGGATGCGCGCCTGGCAGGCCGATCCGGCCGGCCCGCCGGTTCTCCTGTTCACGCACCCCGCGGCCCTGAACGACTGGCTGTCGAGCCTGCCGCCCCGGTGAGCGCGCTCAGGTCGCCCGCTTGTCGACCCGGGTCGCCCGGCCCACGACGCACGGCGAGGAGGGGCTGGAGCTGCCGGTCGGGAACCGGAAGCGTCGCAGCTCCTCGACGGCGAACCCCGCCGCCGCGATGGCGGCCGTGGTGTCGCGGCCGGTGTGGCAGCCGGCGAACAGCTTCGGCCACAGCGTGGCGTCGGACAGCCGCTGGACCCGGCGCAGGCGGCTGGTTTCCTCGGCCGCGACGTGCTCGAAGAAGCGCAGCTGCCCGCCGGGGCGCAGCACGCGGTGGATCTCGGCGAGCGCTGCCGCCTGGTCGGGCACGGTGCACAGCACCAGCGCGACCACTGCCGCGTCGAACTCGCCGTCGGCGGCGGGAAGCGCCTCGGCCAGGCCGTCGACGACCGTGACCGGCACCGGTGCGCCCGCGGCCGCGCGGACGGCGGCGGCACGCAGGCGACGTTCCGGTTCGACCGCGACGACCTCGGTCACGGCGCGGGGGTAGTGGGGGAACATGCGTCCGTTGCCGGCGCCGACCTCGATCACCCGGCCACTCAGGCCAGCGGCCAGGTCACGGCGGAATTCGGCGGTGCCGGCACGGTCCATGGCGACGCTGAGTCGCTCGTAGACCCGCGCGAACACCGGATGGGACACAGCGGCCACGTCGACCTCCAGGATTCGCGGGGCGGCGACCACAATCATGGGTCGCGATGTCAACCGCGCCGGTCCGGCGCGCTCCGTAGGCTGGGTTCGTCAGGCGATTCGGCACACCGGAAGTGGTCCGATCATGAAGATCGTCGTCATCGGCGGGAGCGGTCTCATCGGCTTTAAGGTCGTCCAGAACCTCGGCGGGCAGGGCCACGAGGCGGTGGCGGCATCCCCGAAGACCGGTGTGAACACCCTGACCGGCGAGGGGGTGGCCGAGGCGCTCGACGGCGCCGCTGTCGTCGTCGACACGTCGAACTCCCCGTCGTTCGAGGACACCGCCGTCCGGGAGTTCTTCGAGACGTCGACCCGGAATCTCCTCGCCGCCGCCGCCACCGCCGGGGTGCGGCACTACGTCGTGCTCTCGATCGTGGGTTCCGACCGGCTCCCGGAGAGCGGGTACATGCGGGCGAAGGTCGCACAGGAGAAACTCGTCGCCGCGTCCGGTCTGCCGTACACGCTGGTCCACGCCACCCAGTTCTTCGAGTTCCTCCCGGGCATCGTCGACGCCGCCACGGACGGCGACACGGCGCGGCTGGCGCCGGTGCTCATCCAACCCATGGCGGCGGACGACGTCGCGTCCGAGGTGACCGCTGTCGCGCTCGACGCGCCGACGAACGGCGTCGTCGAGATCGCCGGCCCGGAACAGTTCCGTCTCGACGAGCTGGGACGGTCCGTCCTCGCCACCCGGCACGACTCCCGTTCGGTCGTGTCCGACCCCGGGGCGCGTTACTTCGGCGCCACGCTGACCGAGCGCTCGCTCGTTCCGGACGACGGCGCCCGCATCGCCGCCACCCGCCTCGACGGGTGGCGTGCCCGAGCGGCGAGGTAGCCACCGCCTCACTCCGGTGGCGTGCGCCGCAGGCGGTGCGCCAACTCCCGCACCGCCGCCGCGAACCGCTCGTCGGACTCGGCCGGCCAGTGCCCGAGGATCGGCGGCGGAACGCTGTCGCCGGGCGGGGTCACCACATCGCTGGGGTCGACCTCCCGGCGATCCACCGCGGCGGCCGGGTCACCGGCGGACGCCTCGGGTCCCCGGTCGGGAAAGACGCGCCCGCCGATCGGGTCGGTGTCCCGCCAGAGGTTGACCCACCGCCAGCCCACCCGGTTGCCGATCTCGTGCAGCACCGCGTCGTCGAGGTAGGCGGGGAAGAGTCGCGCGTAGAGCCGGCGCAGCGGTGACCCGTGCGTGAGCAGCGCGACCCGGCCGCCGATCCGGGATGGCAACTGGAGCACCGCGGCGGCGAGCAGGACCGAGCCGTGGCTGTGCCCGGAGAGCAGCACGCGGTCCCCGCGCTCCACCAGGTAGGTGATCCGCCGCGTCAGCTCCGGCACGGCCCGTTCGGCGTAGCAGGGCGGCGCGAACGGGTGGGCGGCCCGGGGCCAGAAGGTGCCGAGGTCCCAGATGACACCGATGTGCCGCCGGAAGCTGGTGGTGCGGTAGGCGAAGATACCGGCGAGCACCAGGCCGAGAAGGCCCACCGCCTTCACCCAACTGGTGAACGCGATGCTGAAGGTGACCGCGCCCGCCGGCAACCGGGTGTACCGCTCGACGACGTCGCCCGGAAACACGCCCAACAGGCCGAGGGTGGTGCTGGCGGAGCCGACCCCGGCGAGACAACCGAAGATCACGCCCAGCAGCACCAGACGTTCGGTGAAGCTGGCCCGGGCCACCGCGTCGCGTACCTGTCGCAGCCGCGGGCGGGCCTCCGTCGGCGCGTCCGGGTAGTCGCGTGTGACGATCGCCGCCGCACGGCGGCGACGTCCGGAGCGGGAGACCGTGACGACCAGCACGGCGACGAGCGCCGTGACCAGCGCGGTGCGGAGAAAACCGAAGATCGCCCAGGTGTACGCCCGGGGCGGACCCGACGCGATGCCCTCCCCGGTCGGCAGGTCGCGGTCGAGGTAGTCCGCCACCCGGTAGACCAGCTCGGCGGAGTACCCCACCGCCGTGCTGATCCCCGCGGCCGCGATGACCAGCGCTCCCAGCCCGAACAGGGGGCTGCCCCTGCGCCGCCAGAGCAGGAACACGCCGAGGGCGGCCAGCAGGATCGTCTGGGTGGCGAACAGCCAGACCAGCGTCCTGTCGTAGCCGGGCAGTGCGGCGTCCTCGCGCCAGCCGGCCGGGCTGGTCGCCACGTGGGCGGCGACCACGACGGCCAGGACCATCGCGGTCGTGCGCAGGGCGGTGGTGATCGTGTCGAGCCGCCGGTCGGTGGGGGACCGGTCGATCAGCGCCGGCGTGCAGAGCAGCGCCACGCAGGCCGCCAGGACCACGCCGGTGACCACCGCCAACGCGATCGTGGCGACCGAGACGCCGCGCGCGGCGCGAGCGGTGAGCAGGACGAGACTCAACGTCCCGAACGCCGCAGCGACGTGTACGGATCGCAGCCGCCCCACCAGGGGTTCCGCGTCCCACGTGCCGACCGTGCTGAGCCGATGCCCGGCGACCTCCTCGTCGGGCGCGCGGAACGCCTCGAACGACCGTCCGGGCCGGTTGCTGAGCCGCCACACCAGGCCGATCGCGGCGGCCGGGACCAGCGCGAACACCGCCAGTCGTCGCCCGACGGGCTGACCGCTGAACCAGGACAACCAGCTGCGGCCGGCCAGGCAGCGGGGCGAGTTCAGGCAGTGCCAGGCGAGCAGGTCGAGGGCGACGCCGGCGATGGCGAGCACGTACAGCACGGTGAGGGTGAGTGCCAGCACCCGGCAGAGGGACTTGACCACGCTCTCCGAGCGGGGGTTCGCCGGCCGCATCCAGATCGCCACGTTGACCAGCAGGAACGGCAGTAGCAGCACCAGCGCCAGGGTGCGGGCGACGGTTCCGGAGGGTAGGTCGCCCCAGCGGTACGCCTCCAGCGTCACACCGCGCGCCTCGGGGGTCGCCCAGCTCGGCCGGACCCGGACGAAGCCGCCCATCTGGTCGCCCGCGACCTGCACCGTCCGCGCCAGGCCCAGCACCTGCTCGGTGCTCGCGCCGGAGACGCCGTGCACCCGCAGCTCCACGATGTCGGAGGCGGTGTCGGGGCCGCTCATCCGCGCTGATCCATCCGCCACCGCCCCCCGAGACACCCCGACCGCCCGGTGCCGGCGATCGGCCCGTGGGTGGCCCGCCACCGGCGTGGCGGACCGGGGTCTACCCGGCCGGGACGCGCCCAATCGCCCGGGGTCGCCCCCGGTCGGCGCTCGCCGCGTCACCTACCCGCCCGGAACGCTCCCGGCCACCTTGTGGCGGTAGGCGCGTGGTGAGACGCCGGTGACCCGTTTGAAGGCCACGCTGAGGGCGCTCTCCGAGCCGTATCCGACGGCTCGGGCGATGGCCGCGACGGAGTCGGAGCCGTGCCGGATGCGGTCCGCCGCGAGTTCGATCCGCCATCCGGTGAGGTATTCCAGCGGACCGACGCCGACGACCTTCCGGAAGCGGGCGGCGAGCGTCGAGCGGGAGACGGCGGCGCTGCGGGCGATGGCATCCACCGTCCACTGCTGCGCGGGCCGGGCGTGCATCGCCCGCAGAGCGGGGGCGACCACCGGGTCGGCGAGCCCGGCCAGCCAACCGGAGGTGTGCTGCGGGTCGCGGGCGAGGTGCACCCGCAGGACCTGGATCAGCAGGACGAGCGCCAGGTGTTCCGCGACGAGCCGCGACCCGAGCTGAGGCCGCCGCAGCTCGATGTCGATCTGGTCGAGGGCCCACCGGATGGTGGCGGCCTCGGGAGCGTCGGCCGGCACGTGGATGACCGGCGGAAGGCCGTCCAGCAGGAGGCTGCGACCCCTGTCGCCCAGGGAGAACGCGCCGCCGATGAGGAACATGTCGGCACCCTCGCCGACGTGTGCCACGCCGTCGCCGGCGGCGGCGAAGATCGGGTACGCCGGCTGGGTCGGTACGTCGGGATCGCTGAAGAGCGTGTACGACACCGGCCGGGTCAACAGGTAGCAGTCGCCCTCGGTGAGGGCGATCGGTTCGGCCTCGCCCTCGATGAGCAGGTGGCAGCTGCCGCGTCGGATGGCGTTGAACTTGGCGCCGGCCGGCGGGTCGAACCGGACCGCCCAGCGCCCACCCGCGACGAGACCGGCGGACAGGTGCGCGGTGGCACCGAGCAGTGCCAGCACGTCTTCGAGTGGGTCCATCCGCACCGTCCTGGACGCTCGCGAAAGTATGAAGGACTTATGACTATAGGCAGTCCAGGGTGAGCTTGCATAGCGTGGTGGACATGACAGCGCACGCACGCCTCACCACCGGATTCACCGCCCGCACCACCGCCGCCGAGATCCTCGACGGCGTGGACCTGACCGGGCGTCGGATGATCGTCACCGGCGGCGCCTCGGGCATCGGTGTCGAGACGGTTCGCGCACTGGCCGGCGCCGGCGCGCAGGTCACGGTAGCGGTCCGTGACCCGGATCGGGCCGCGGGGATCGTCGAGGAGTTCGCCGGCGACGCCGCGCGGGGAAGCGTCCGGTCGGCCGCGCTCGACCTCGCCGATCTGTCGTCGGTCGACGCGTTCGTCGCGGCCTGGGACGGCCCGCTCGACGCGCTGGTCGCCAACGCCGGCATCATGGCGCTGCCGACCCGTCAGCTCTCGGCCCAGGGCTGGGAGCTCCAGCTCGCGACCAACTACCTGGGGCACTTCGCGCTGGCCGTTGGAGTGCGCGACAACCTGCGGGCGGCGGGCGCTGCGCGGGTCGTGCTGGTCAGCTCCGGAGCACACCTGAGCGCCCCGTTCGACGCCGCGGATCCCCACTTCGAGCGGCGGCCGTACGACCGGTGGACGGCGTACGGGCAGTCGAAGACGGCGGACGTACTGCTGGCGGTGGGCATCACCCGGCGGTGGGCGGCGGACGGGATCACCGCCAACGCCCTCAACCCCGGCTACATCCACACCAATCTCCAGCGCCACCTCGACGACGACACGATGCGCGCGCTCGGCGGGATGGACGAGGCGGGCAACCTCGTGGTGCCGGACTACTACAAGACGCCCGCCCAGGGTGCGTCGACCACGGTCCTGCTCGCGGCGTCGCCCCTGCTTGAGGGCATCGGGGGCCGGTACTTCGTCGACAACCAGGAGATGGAGGTGGTTCCCGGTGGCCCCGATGCCTCGGACGGCGTCGCGGACCACGCGGTCGACCCGGTGGCCGCGGACGCGCTCTGGGCGTACGCCGAGAAGGCGCTCGCCGAGCGCTGAGCGGGACCGCCGTCCGACGCCGGGCGCGGCGCGGGCCCGCGTGGCCGCGCCCGGCGTTCAGGATTGATCGGGGTGGGGCGGGGTAGCCGCCCGCCATGGTCGCTGCCGGTCGTCCCGGTGTGGACGGGGACGCGTCGGCGCGCGCCGACGGGGCAGCGCCGCCCGGCCCGGCGTCGACCGCCGCGCGGCTGCGGGGCCAGCTGTCGGGCACGCTGCGGGATCGAGCGCGGCGGGTTCGGGGTATCGGGGGGCTGGCCCTGCAGGCCGGCGTGGCAGCGGCGCTGTCCTGGCTGGTGGTGCGCGACGTGCTGCACGTCTCGCAGCCGGTGTTCGCGCCGATCTCCGCGGTCTCCACCCTCGCGGCGTCGGTCGGGCAACGCCTGCGCCGCACCGTCGAGCTGATCATCGGTGTCACCGTCGGGGTGCTGGTCGGTGACCTGCTGCTCGGGGTGATGGGCACCGGGTGGTGGCAGCTCGCTCTGATCGTCGTGTTGGCGATCGTCGTCGCGCTGTTCCTCGTCGGCAGCGCGGCCGTGGTGATCCAGGCGGGCGCTACGGCCGTGCTCATCGCCACGCTGAGTCCAGCCGTGCGCGACCTGGAGATCCCCCGCTTCGTGGATGCTCTCGTCGGGGGCGCCGTGGCACTGCTGGTCACCGCCGTCCTGCTGCCGTTGAGCCCGTTGCGGGTGCTCAACCGGGCCGCGCGACCGGCGCTGGACCTGCTCAGCGCCCAACTCGACGCCACCGCCGGCGCGTTGGCCGACCGGGACATCGACCGCGCGCTGACCGCCCGGGCGAGGTTGCGGCAGAACAAGGACGAGTTGGGTGCGCTCGTCGAGGCGACGCAGGGTGCCCGGGAGGCCAGCACCCTCTCACCCGTGCACTGGCATCAGCGGCAGGGGCCGGTGGCCCGGTACGCGCGCACGGCGGAGCCGATCGACCGGGCCATGCGCAATGCGGGAACGCTGATCCGTAGGGCGGTGACCCTGCTCGAGGACGGTGAGCCCGTCCCGGAACCCCTGCCCACGGCGGTCGCCGGCCTGGCCGAGGCGGTACGCCTGCTCCAGCGGCAGTTCGCCGCCGGCAAGGAGCCCGTTCAGGCGCGCGAGCGGGCGCTCCGCGCGGTCTGCGCCGCTGGCGACGCCTACCGGGAAGGCGTCGGTTTCTCCGGGAACGTCGTGGTGGCGCAGGTTCGGACGACCGCCAGCGACCTGCTGGTGGCCACCGGTCTGAGCCAGGAGGCCGCGAACCGGGTGGTCCGCCGCGCGTTCGCAACCGCTGACACACCCGCTGACACACCCGCTGAGCAGCGCCGATGACTACCGTGGCAGCAATCTGAGCCACAGGTGTTGCATGCTGAGCCAAAGTGGTGCCATGATGGTGCCATGGACTTGAGGCCGTACGTCGAGAACCTGCGTAACGAGTTCGCCGTGGCAGCCGAGGGCGTGGATCCGGAGAGTCGGGCGCTGGCCGAACGGCTCTTCACCCAGCTCGAAGCGGCCACCCATCTCACGCTGCTCGAGGCGCTGTCCGACGCGGCCGACGAGATCACCCGCGATCTCGCCCCCGGGTCGGTGCACGTCCGGCTGCGCGGACGCGAGCCCGACTTCGTGGTGGCGCCCGCCGCCGCGCCCACGGACGGGCCGGGCGAGCCCGCCGCGCCAGCTCCGGCCCCGGCGCCTCTGCTGCCACCCGAGGGCGACGAGGGCGGCACGTCCCGGATCAACCTCCGCCTTCCCGACCACCTCAAGGCCAGCGTCGACGAGGCCGCGAGTCGCGCCGGGCTCTCCGTCAACGCGTGGCTGGTGCGCGCCGTCGCCGGCGCGGTCGGGGCCGGTGGCCCCGACCGTCAGCCGCCGCGCCGGCCGGAGCCCCCGAGGTCCGGCCAGCACGTCACCGGCTGGGCGCGCTGAGCAGCCGCACACCCACCCCGTAGCTCTTTCCGCCTCCGCCAACACCTCCCGGGAGACCACCATGCCTGTTTTCGACACGCCAGAACCGATCTCCGTCCAGGTCGAGCTGCCCATCGGGGACGCCTGGATCGCCGCGACCGACCGCACCGACACCGTGGTACGGGTACGGCCCCGCGACCCGTCGAGCAAGGCCGACGTGAACGCGGCCGAGCAGACCTCCGTCGACTTCGCCGCCGGGCAGCTGCGGATCAGGGTGCCGAAGAGCTGGCGCCGGTACGGCTTCGGCTCCGGCCCGTCGGTCGACGTCCTGATCGAGGTGCCGAGCGGCACGCGGCTGCACGCCGAGGCGGCCTGGGCGGCCTTCCGCGGCGAGGGTCGGCTCGGTGAGTGCCGGATCAAGACCGGAAGCGCGATCCGGCTGGAGGAGACCGGGCAGTTGGAGATCGACAGCAGTCACGGCGAGGTCGTGGTGGAGCGTGTTACCGGTTCGGCCCGGGTGAAGGCGTCGTCCGGCAAGGTGCGCCTCGGCGCGGTAGACGGCACCGCCGAAATCAAGAACTCCTCCGGCGACTGCTGGATCGGGCGCAGCGGAGGCGACGTCCGCATCAACACCGCGTACGGCGACATCACCGTCGACGCGTCGACCGCCTCGGTGGCGGCGCGCACCGCGTACGGCAACGTGCGGCTGGGTGAGGTCGTGCGCGGGTCGATCGAGTCACAGACCTCCTACGGCGCGATCGAGGTGGGCGTCCGGCGCGGCACCGCCGCCTGGCTCGACGTCAGCTCCCGACACGGCCGCGTCCACAACGCCCTCGACGCCGCCGACAGCCCGGCCGAGACCGACGAGACGGTCGAGATCCGCGCCAACACGTCCTACGGCGACATCACCATCCGCCGCGCCTGACGCGCCCCGGCCCGACCACAGATGAGGAAACCATGACCGGCAGCAGCAGACCCGCGATCGTCACCACCGAGCTGCGCAAGTCCTACGGCGACAAGGTCGTGCTCGACGGCATCGACCTGATGATCACCGAGGGAACGATCTTCGCGCTGCTCGGCCCCAACGGCGCCGGCAAGACCACCACCGTGCAGATCCTCTCCACCCTCCTTTCGGCCGACGGCGGCCACGCCCGCGTCCTCGGCCACGACGTGACCCGCGACGCCGACGCGGTACGCGAGCTGATCGGCGTCACCGGCCAGTTCTCCGCGGTGGACAGCCTGCTCACCGGCCGGGAGAACCTGCACCTCATGGCCGATCTGTGTCACCTGGACCGCGCGGCGGGTCGCCGCCGGATCGCCGACCTGCTCGACCAGTTCGACCTGACCGAAGCGGCGGACAAGCCGGCCGCGACGTACTCCGGCGGCACGCGCCGTCGACTCGACCTCGCGATGACACTCGTCGGCGATCCCCGCGTCATCTTCCTCGACGAGCCGACGACCGGGCTCGACCCGCGCAGCCGCCGCGCCATGTGGCACATCATCAAGGCGCTGGCCGCCGAGGGCGTCACCATCCTGTTGACGACCCAGTACCTGGAGGAGGCCGACCACCTCGCCGACCGCGTCGCCTTCCTCGACCACGGTCGGCTGATCGCCGAGGGTGCCCCGCACGAGCTCAAGCGGCTCATCCCGGGCGGTCACGTGGTCCTGCGCTTCACCGACCAGGGCCAACTCGACTCGGCGGCCCGTACGTTCGCGACGGCCACCCGGGACGACGCCGCGCTGACCCTCGAGGTGCCGAGCGACGGCGGGGTGGGTTCGCTGCGGTCCCTCCTCGACGACCTAGACCGGGGCTCCATCACCGTCGCCGGTCTCGCCGTGCACACCCCGGATCTCGACGACGTCTTCCTCGCCCTCACCGGCCAACCCGACGCCCCCTCCAGCCGTGAAAGGGCCACTGCGCGATGAGCACCCTGACCTTCGCCCTGCGCGACTCCTCGACCATGCTGCGGCGCAACCTCCTGCACATGCGCCGCTACCCGTCGCTGACCCTCATGCTCATCGGCATCCCGGTCATCCTTCTGCTGCTCTTCGTGTACGTCTTCGGCGGCACGCTCGGCGCCGGCCTCGGACCGACCGGCGGCCGGGCCGAGTACGCCAACTACGTCACCCCCGGCATCCTGCTCATCACGGTGGCCAGCGCGGCGCAGGGCACCGCGATCTCGGTCGCCATGGACATGGCCGAGGGCATCATCGCCCGGTTCCGTACCATGGCGATCTTTCGACCGTCGGTTCTCACCGGCCACGTCGTGGGCAGCGTGTTCCAGACGATGGTCAGCCTGGCGGCCGTCACCGGCGCGGCGCTGCTCGTCGGGTTCCGCCCCACCGCCGACGCCGTCGAGTGGTTCGCCGCGATCGGCGTGCTGACCATGGTCACCGTCGCCGTCACCTGGCTGTCGGTCGCCCTGGGCCTGGTCACCAGGAGCGTCGAGACGGCCAGCAACCTGCCCATGCCGCTGGTGCTGTTGCCGTTCCTCGGCAGCGGGTTCGTCCCCACCGACTCGATGCCGACGCCGGTCCGCCTGTTCGCCGACTACCAGCCCTTCACCCCGGTCATGGAGACGCTCCGCGGCCTGCTGCTCGGCAGTGGAATCGGTGTCAACGGGCTCCTCGCGGTCGCCTGGTGCGCCGTCATCACGGTCGGCTGCTTCTGCTGGGCCAAGGCGCTCTACAACCGTCCGCGCACGGCCTGACCCAACGTCCTCCGACGACCGACGACCGACGACCCGGCCCGGATGGGGGCCGGGTCGTCGGTGTGTCACCGGGCGGTCCCTGCGTCAGCCGGGGGCCCGGCCCGCCCGTCCGGCGGGGCCCGGAAAGCCCCGACACGGCCGGCCCGGAGCCGATCACTCCGGCGACGAGTCGACCCCGCGATCATGCATCGAATGTTATCGATAACACGCCGCGCCGGCCAGCGACCCGCCGTGGCGGTCGGGTGCTGGAGCGCCGGGTCAGGGGTCCGGACGCGGCGGCGGCGCGTTCGACGGGTCTGATCATGCCTGGGTGGCGACGCCGTCGATGTTATCGCTGCCATCCGCGCCGGCCGTCGATCGTCATCGCCATCTGACGGGGTCGCGACCGCCCGCTGCCCCGGATCGAGCGCCTTGCGCCGGTCCGGTATTGACGCGCCCGAGTCGGTACGGCCTCCGCGTTCCGTTACGGAGCTGTTGCAGGTAGATGTCTTGACGAGGCTGGATGTGAGCGTTAACACTATCCCCGTTAACGGTGGAGGTGAACATGGAGCGTGTGGGCGGAGCTGCCGAAAGCTACGTCGTGGGTGTCGATTTCGGCACCCTCTCCGGGCGGGCCCTGGTGGTCCGGGTTTCTGATGGTGCCGAGCTCGGGACCGCGGTGCACGAGTACGGCGACGGGGTCATCAGCGAGACGCTGCCCGGAGGTCGGTCGCTGCCCCCGGACTGGGCGTTGCAGAATCCGGACGACTACCGCGACGTGCTGCGCCACGCCGTTCCGGCCGCGGTCGCCGCGGCGGGGGTGGACCCGGCGGCGGTAGTGGGCATCGGCATCGACTTCACCGCCTGCACCGTGCTGCCGACCGACGCCCACGGCACCCCGCTGTGCGAGGTTCCCGAGCTGCGCGACCGGCCGCACTCCTGGGTCAAGCTGTGGAAGCACCACGCCGCGCAGCCGCACGCCGACCGGATCAACGCGCTGGCCCATGAGCGGTCGGAGCCGTGGATCGGCCGGTACGGCGGAAAGATCTCCGCCGAGTGGCAGTACGCCAAGGGTCTGCAGCTCCTGGAGGAGGACCCGGAGATCTACCACCGGGCCGAGCGGTTCATCGAGGCCGCCGACTGGATCGTCTGGCAGCTCAGCGGCACCGAGACCCGGAACGTCTGCACGGCCGGCTACAAGGGCATCCTGCAGGACGGGCAGTACCCGTCCGAGAGCTTCCTGACCGCGCTCAACCCTGACTTCGGCGACTTCGTGGCCAAGCTCGACGGTCCGCTGCTGCCGCTCGGCGCGCGGGCCGGCACGCTCAGCGCCCGCGCCTCCGCCTGGACCGGCCTCCCGGAGGGGATCGCCGTGGCGGTCGGCAACGTCGACGCGCACGTCACCGCGGCCTCTGCCCAGGCCGTTCAGCCCGGTCGGCTGGTCGCCATCATGGGCACGTCCACCTGCCACGTGGTCAACGGCGAGCACCCGGCCGAGGTCGCCGGGATGTGCGGCGTGGTCGACGGCGGCATCAGCCCCGGCGCGTGGGGCTACGAGGCCGGCCAGAGCGGTGTCGGCGACATCTTCGGCTGGTTCGTCAAGCACGGCGCACCGGCCGGGTTCGACTCGCACGAACGTCTCACCGAGCTGGCCGCCAGCCAGCCGGTCGGCGCGCACGGCCTGATCGCGCTGGACTGGTGGAACGGCAACCGCTCGCTGCTGGTCAACCACGACCTGAGCGGGATGATCGTCGGGATGACCCTGGCCACCCGCCCGCAGGACATCTACCGCGCGCTGCTGGAAGCCACGGCGTTCGGCACCAGGATGATCATCGACGCGTTCGTCGAGGCCGGGGTGCCCGTCAACGACCTGGTGATCGCCGGCGGCCTCACCAACAACAAGCTCCTGATGCAGATCTACGCCGACGTGACCAAGCGCCCGCTGAACATCATCGCGTCCGCGCAGGGGCCGGCGCTCGGCTCGGCGATCCACGCCGCCGTCGCCGCCGGGGCGTACCCGTCGATCCACGAGGCGTCCCAGGCGATGGGGCGGGTGCACGAGGCCGTCTACACGCCGGACCCGGAGCGGGCCCGTGCCTACGACGGCCTGTACGCCGAGTACCGGGCGCTGCACGACCACTTCGGTCGCGGCGGCAACGACGTCATGCTCCGCCTCCGGGCGATCCGCAACGCGGCGGTAGAGGCCGCCGTGCCCACCCACGAGGCCACGCTGGAGGTCGTCGCATGAACGCAGAGGTGAGCCGGCAGATCGGTGAACTGCGCGAGACCGTTGCCCGCCTGCACAGCGAGCTGACCCGGTACAACCTGGTCGCCTGGACGTCCGGCAACGTCTCGGCGCGGGTGCCCGGCCAGGACCTCATGGTCATCAAGCCGAGCGGCGTGGGCTACGACGACCTCACGGCCGAGACGATGGTGGTCTGCGACCTCGACGGCGTCCTCGTCGAGGGTGACCTGGCGCCGTCCAGCGACACGGCCGCCCACGCCTACGTCTACCGCGCCATGCCCGAGGTCGGCGGCGTGGTGCACACGCACAGCTCGTACGCCAGCGCCTGGGCGGCCTGTGGCGAGGCGATCCCCTGCCACCTCACCGCCCAGGCCGACGAGTTCGGCGGGGAGATCCCGCTGGGCCCGTTCGCGCTGATCGGCGGCGACGACATCGGCAAGGGCATCGTCGCCACGCTCTCCGGGCACCGTTCACCCGCCGTGCTCATGCGCAACCACGGTGTCTTCACCATCGGCCGCAACGCCCGCGCGGCGGTCAAGGCCGCGGTCATGTGCGAGGACGTGGCCCGTACCTCGTACCTGGCGCGCACCCTCGGGCAGCCCGTGCCGATCGCGCAGGCCGACATCGACGCCCTCTACCACCGTTACCAGAACGTCTACGGCCAACAACCAGTCGCACCGGCGAGCTCCTGACCGTCTCCACACGGCCCGCCGGTCTGCTCCACCGACGCACCAGCACGCACCACCCGCGTACGCCACCTCTGCTCGTCGGCGGCTGACGCGGTCCCCACCACACCCAGCCAAGGAGATCTGATGAGAAAGATGCGAACGCAGCGCGCTATCGCGGTCCTCGCCAGTGTGCTGCTCATCGGCGGCGTGGCGGCCTGCGGCAACAGCGACACCGGCGGCGGCGGGTCCAAGGACGATGGCAAGATCACGATGGGCTTCTCCCAGGTCGGCGCCGAGAGCGGGTGGCGTACGGCGAACACCACCTCGATCAAGGAGTCGGCGGCCGCGGCGGGCATCGAGCTGAAGTTCGACGACGCGCAGCAGAAGCAGGAGAACCAGATCAAGGCCATCCGCAACTACATCCAGCAGAAGGTGGACGTCATCGCCTTCTCGCCGGTGGTGGAGTCCGGTTGGGACACCGTGCTCAAGGAGGCCAAGGACGCCGGCATCCCGGTCATCCTGACCGACCGCTCGGTCGACTCGGCCGACAAGAGCCTCTACAAGACCTTCCTCGGCTCGGACTTCGTCAAGGAGGGCAAGCTCGCGGGCGAGTGGCTGGTCGAGCAGAAGAAGGGCGCCACGGGCCCGGTCAACATCGTCGAGCTGCAGGGCAACACGGGTGCCGCTCCGGCGAACGACCGCAAGAAGGGCTTCGGCGAGGCGATCGCCGCCAACCCGAACCTGAAGATCATCGCCTCGCAGCCGGGTGACTTCACCCGGGCGGGTGGCAAGCAGGTCATGGAGCAGTTCCTCAAGGCCAACCCGAAGATCGACGTGCTGTTCGCGCACAACGACGACATGGGTCTGGGTGCTCTCGAGGCGATCACCGCGGCCGGCAAGGTGCCGGGCAAGGACATCACCATCATCACGGTCGACGCCGTCAAGGACGGTATGCAGGCTCTCGCCGACGGGAAGTTCAACTTCATCGCGGAGTGCAGCCCGCTGCTCGGCCCTCAGCTGATGGACCTCGCCAAGAAGGTCAAGGCGGGCGAGACGGTGCCGGCTCGGATCGAGACCGAGGAGACCACCTTCACGCAGGAGCAGGCCAAGGAGGCTCTGCCCACCCGCAAGTACTGATCGACGAGGAGGGGTCGCCACGCTCGCGTGGCGGCCCCGCCGCGTCGCCCCGTAAACCACGAACGGACCGGGCATGACCCGCGACGACCCGCGCCACGCCCGCCCGAGCCCAGGTGAAGGGCCGGGCGGGCGCGGTGGGAGCGCAACGGCCCATCCGCGTCGACAACCCCCAGAAGAGGTCTGATGGGATGACGGATAGCCGTCCGGTCCTGACGATGACCGGGATCAGCAAGTCCTTCCCCGGGGTGCGTGCACTCCACGACGTCAACTTCCGGCTCTTCCCCGGCGAGGTGCACGCCCTGATGGGCGAGAACGGCGCCGGGAAGTCGACCCTCATCAAGGTGCTGACCGGCGTCTACGACACGGACGACGGCACGATCACCCTCGGCGGCGAGCCGGTGTCCTTCAGCGGGCCGATGCAGGCGACGGCCGCCGGGGTGAGCACCGTCTACCAGGAGGTCAATCTCTGCACCAACCTCTCGGTGGCGGAGAACATCTTCATCGGACGTGAGCCGAGGCTGTTCGGCGCCGTCCGCTGGGGCGAGGTCCGCCGCCGCGCCCGCGCGCTCCTGAGCCGTCTCGACCTCGACCTCGACGTCAGCGCGCCGCTGGGCTCGTACTCCCTCGCGATCCAGCAGATGGTCGCGATCGCCCGCGCGATCGACATCCAGGCCCGGGTGCTGATCCTGGACGAGCCGACGTCCAGTCTCGACGCGGGTGAGGTCGCGCAGTTGTTCCGCATCATGCGGCAGCTCCGCGACGAGGGCATCGCGATCCTGTTCGTGACGCACTTCCTCGACCAGGTCTACGAGATCGCCGACCGCATCACGGTGCTGCGCAACGGCGGTCTCGTCGGCGAGTACCTGACCGCCGAGCTGCCCCAACTCGGCCTCGTCGAGAAGATGATCGGCAAGGAGCTCGACGTCCTCGAGGGGATCGAGGAGCACTCTCGGCGCGACCTGGCCGCGATCGAGGAGGGCACCCCCCTGGTGGCGGTGTCGAAGCTGGGCCGGGCGGGCGCGGTCGAGCCGTTCAGTCTGACCATCCACCCCGGTGAGGTGGTGGGCCTCGCCGGCCTGCTGGGCTCGGGGCGTACCGAGGTGGCGCGGTTGTTCTTCGGCGCCGACCGGGCCGACGGTGGGCAGGTCGCGATCGACGGCACGTCGAGCAGTTTGCGTACCCCCGCGCAGGCGATCGACCAGGGCGTCGGCTTCTGCTCGGAGAACCGTCGGGCCGAGGGCATCGTCCCCGACCTGTCGGTCCGCGAGAACATGATCCTCGCCATGCAGGCCGCCCGGGGTTGGCTGCGCCCGATCCCGCGCCGCCGCCAGGACGAACTGGTCGACAAGTACGTCAAGGCGCTCAACATCCGTCCGGCGGACCCGGAGGTGCCGGTCCGCAACCTCTCCGGCGGCAACCAGCAGAAGGTGCTCCTCGCCCGCTGGCTGATCACCGAGCCACGGCTGCTGATCCTGGACGAGCCGACCCGCGGTATCGACATCGGCGCGAAGACCGAGATCCAGCGGCTCGTGGCGCAACTGTCCGACGGTGGGATGGCGGTGCTGTTCATCTCGGCCGAGTTGGAGGAGGTGCTGCGCCTCAGCCACAAGGTGGCGGTCATGCGGGACCGGCAGATGGTCGCGCAGCTCGCCAACAACGAGGACCTCGACGCGGAGCGCATCATGCAGACGATCGCGAGTGGATCCCACCGGGAGGAGGCGGACCGATGAACGACACGAAGGGCCGCTATCGGACGATGATCGGTCACCGGCTGTTCTGGCCCGTCGCCGTGCTGGTGGTCATGCTCGCCGCGAACACGATCTACCGGCCCGGGTTCCTGTCCATCGAGCTCAAGGACGGGCACCTGTACGGCACGCCGATCGACATCCTCCGGCTGAGCGCCCCGCTGATCCTCGTGGCGCTGGGCATGACGCTGGTCATCTCGACCGGCGGCATCGACCTGTCGGTCGGCTCTATCTGCGCGATCAGCGGCGCGGTCGCCTGCATGTACATCAGCAAGCAGACCGACCAGAGCAGCCTCGCCGTGGTGCTGACCGCCCTCGCGATGGCGTTCGGTATCTCGCTGGTGCTGGGCGCCTGGAACGGGGTGCTGGTGGCCGTGATCGGCATCCAACCGATCATCGCCACGCTGATCCTGATGGTGGCCGGTCGCGGCCTCGCCCAGCTGATCACCCAGGGCCAGATCATCACCATCAACTCGGGGCCGTTCCGGGCCATCGGGCTGGGTCACCTGCTGACCCTGCCGCTGGCCATCTTCATCGCGCTGGCCGCCGCACTGCTCGTCGCCGCGTTCACCCGTCGCACCGCGCTCGGCATGATCGTCGAGTCGGTGGGCGGCAACGCCGAGGCGAGCCGACTGGCGGGCATCCGGTCCAACCGGGTCATCTTCCTCGTGTACGTGCTCAGCGCCGCCTGCGCCGCCGTCGCCGGTTTCATGATGACGGCCAACGTGTCCAGCGCCGACGGCAACGCCGTCGGCCTCTGGGTGGAGCTGGACGCCATCCTGGCGGTCGTCATCGGCGGCACGTCCCTCGCCGGCGGCCGGTTCTACCTCAGCGGCACCATCCTCGGGGCGCTGATCATCCAGACCCTGACCACCACGGTGTACGCCATGAACATCTCGCCGCAGACGTCGCTGCTGTTCAAGGCGGTGGTCGTCATCGCTGTGTGCCTCATCCAGGCGCCGGCCTTCCGGGCCCGGTTCAGCCGGCGACGGAAGAGCACCCCGCCGCCGCGCCCCGTCGCCGACAAGCCGAAGGAGCAGGTGCCGGCATGACCACCGGATCGCTCACCGCCCCCCGCCGCACCCGGTTCCGGCTGCCCCGGCGGCAGGTGCCGGTGCTGGCCACGCTCGCCCTGCTGCTGGTGATGTACGGCATCGGCGTGTCCCAGTACACGGCGTTCTCGAACGTCCAGGTCATCTTCAACGTCTTCATCGACAACGGCTTCCTGCTCGTCGTCGCGGTGGGGATGACCTTCGTGATCCTCACCGGCGGCATCGACCTGTCGGTCGGGTCCGTCGTCGCCATGACGGCGATGGTGTCGGCGGCGCTGTTGGAGAAGGGCCTGCCGGCGGCGCTCGTACTCGTGATCGCGCTGCTCATCGGGCCGACGCTCGGCCTGTTGATGGGCTGTGTCATCCACTTCTTCGACATCCAGCCGTTCATCGTGACGCTCGCCGGGATGTTCTTCGCCCGGGGCATGTGCACGTTCATCTCGGACTCGTCGATCCCGATCACCGACGGTTTCTGGACCAGGATGTCGCAGGAGCGGATCGGCGATCCCCGGGGCAACTTCGTCTCGATCAGCGTGCTGATCGCCTTCGCCGTGGTGCTCGTCGCCGCGTACGTGCTGGCGTACACCCGGTTGGGACGGAACGTTCACGCGATCGGCGGCAACCCGCAGTCGGCGCTGCTGATGGGCCTGCCGCTGGGGCGTACCCGGATCGCCGTCTACACGATCAGCGGGCTCTGCTCCGCGATCGGCGGAATCCTGCTGTCGTTCTACACCCTCTCCGGGGCGCCGCTGATCGCCGTCGGCATGGAGCTGGACGTCATCGCCGCCGTCGTCATCGGTGGCACGGTGCTCACCGGCGGCTCGGGTTACATTTTCGGCACCGTGCTCGGCGTGCTGGTCCTGGGTGTGATCCAGACCCTCATCACGTTCGACGGCAGCCTCAACTCCTGGTGGACCAAGATCGTGATCGGCGGCCTGCTCTTCGCGTTCATCCTCCTGCAGCGACTCATCGGAATCCGTTACAAGTGACCGCCCCTCTCGCGGAAGGCAACCCCATGGCACCACACCCCGAACCCGAGATCTGGTTCCTCACCGGCAGCCAAGGCATGTACGGCGAGGAGACGCTCCGGCAGGTCGCCGAGCAGTCCCGCCAGATCGCGGCCACGCTCGACGACTCGCCGCAGATTCCCGCCCGGGTGGTCTGGAAGCCCGTCCTGACCAACAGCGGCGAGATCCTGCGGGTCTGCCGGGAGGCCGCCGCCCAGGGCGCGATCGGGGTCATCGCCTGGATGCACACGTTCTCGCCGGCGAAGATGTGGATCGCCGGGCTGGACGCGTTGCAGACGCCGCTGCTGCACCTGCACACCCAGGCGAACGTCCTGCTGCCGTGGGACGACATCGACATGGACTTCATGAACCTGAACCAGGCCGCGCACGGCGACCGTGAGTTCGGGTACATCCAGACCCGCCTCGGTGTGGCCCGCAAGACGGTCGCCGGGCACGTCAGCGACCCGCGGGTGACCGCCCGGGTCGGCGCCTGGGCCCGTGCGGCGACCGGCTGGTCGGCGATGCGGTCGCTGCGCCTGGCCCGCTTCGGCGACAACATGCGCGACGTCGCGGTCACCGAGGGCGACAAGGTCGAGGCGGAGCTGCGCTTCGGGGTGTCGGTCAACACCTACGGCGTGAACGACCTGGTCGAGGTGGTCGGCGAGGTCGCCGACGCCGACGTGGACGAGCTGGTCAAGGAGTACGGCGACACCTACCGCGTGGGCGCCGAGCTGCTTCCCGGCGGTGAGCGGCACGACTCGCTGCGGTACGCCGCCCGCCTCGAGTTGGGTATGCGTGCCTTCCTGGAGGCCGGTGGGTTCCGGGCGTTCACCACGAACTTCGAGGACCTCGGCGGCCTGCGTCAGCTCCCCGGCATCGCCGTCCAGCGGCTGATGGCGGACGGCTACGGCTTCGGCGGCGAGGGCGACTGGAAGACCTCCGTCCTGGTGCACACCATCAAGGCGATGTCCGTGGGGGTCTCGGGCGGCACGTCGTTCATGGAGGACTACACCTACGACCTGACCCCGGGCCAGGAGGTGGTGCTCGGCGCGCACATGCTCGAGGTCTGTCCGACCATCGCGTCCGACGTGCCCAACGTCGAGATCCACCCGCTGAGCATCGGCGGCCGGGAGGACCCGGTGCGGCTCGTGTTCGACGCCGCCCCCGGCCCAGCGGTGGTGCTCGGGTTGGCCGACATGGGGGAGCGGTTCCGGCTGGTGGCGAACGAGATCGACGTCGTGCCGCCGCCCCAGCCGCTGCGCCGGCTGCCGGTGGCGCGCGCCGTCTGGCGACCGCGGCCGGACCTGCCGGTCTCCGCCGAGTCCTGGATCACTGCCGGCGCCCCGCACCACACGGTGCTCTCGCAGGCGGTGGGCGCCGAGGAGCTGCACGATCTGGCCGAGATGAGCCGGACCGAGCTGGTCGTGATCGACGCCGAGACCACGACGCGCCGCTTCGCCGACGAGATCCGCTGGAACCAGGCCTACTACCGGCTGGCGCGCGGCTTCTGACCTGCGCCGAACCTCTGCTGAACCGGGTGGTCCACCCCTGCCTGCGGGCCGGGGTGGACCACCCGTTCGGGTTTGCGTCCGGGCTCTGCCGCGTGCATTAGCAGGCCGGCGGGCCGGTTGTGTTACGCCTTGACTAAGAGCATGTTATCGCTCACAGTCTATAGCCAAGGTGGTCGATGTCGTTGCCTGGTCCGGCCGTGCGCGCGTCCTAACCCCCCGTCGTCGGCATCGTGTGCCGTGACGCCCGGGGCGTGCTGTTAGCGATCACATGGCCGGGCGTGGTCAGCTCGGTGCCCCGCCCGGTGCCGCGGACGCCGGCCCAGACCGCACGGTTCGCGTCAGCAGAGGAGGATCATGCTTTCCATCGGTCGGGTTCCCCGGGGTGCGCCACGCCGGCGCAACTGGCTGTCGAGATTGGCCGTCGCCGCGACGGCACTGGTGGTCGGTGGCGCGGCCGTGGCGGTGGCCGCGGCGCCCGCGTCGGCGGCCACCGTCGACACGAGCGCGTGGTACGTCCTGGTGAACCGCAACAGTGGCAAGGCGTTGGACGTCTACAACCTGGCCACGAACGACGGTGCGCGGATCACGCAGTGGACGCGTAACAACGGCAACCAGCAGCAGTGGCAGTTCGTGGATTCCGGTAGTGGTTACTACCGGGTCAAGTCGCGGTTGTCCGGCAAGGTGCTGGATGTTTCCGGCCGGTCGACGGCCAACGGCGGGGCGATCGTGCAGTGGTCGGACAACAACGGGACCAACCAGCAGTTCCGGCTTGCCGACTCGGACGGCGGCTACGTCCGCCTGGTCAACCGCAACAGCAACAAGGTCATGGAGGTGCAGGGCGCCTCGACGGCCGATGGTGGCAACATCGTGCAGTACGACGACTGGAACGGCACCAACCAGCAGTGGCAGCTCGTCCGCGTCGACGGCGGGGGCAACCCCACTACGCCGCCGCCCACCACGCCGCCCCCCACCACGCCGCCACCGTCGAACGGCACGTTCTCGAACCCGGCCATCTGGCAGGACTTCGCCGACGTCGACATCATCCGGGTGGACAACGTCTACTACCTGACGTCGTCCACCATGCACTACTCGCCCGGCGCACCGGTCCTGCGCTCGTATGACCTGGTGAACTGGGAGTACGCCGGGCACGCCGTGCCCCGGCTCGACTTCGGCTCGAAGTACGACATGAGCGGCGGCAACGCGTACGTCGACGGGATCTGGGCCTCGACGTTGAACTACCGGCCGAGCAACCGCACGTACTACTGGGCCGGGTGCATCGACTTCGCGCAGACGCACATCTACACCGCGTCGGCCGTCGACGGCACCTGGAGCAAGCACACCACCATCCCCAACTGCTACTACGACGCGGGCATGCTGATCGACGACAACGACACCATGTACGTGGCGTACGGCAACACCACGATCAGCGTCGCCCAGCTCTCCGCCGACGGGAAGTCCCAGGTACGCGCCCAGCAGGTGTACCAGACCCCGTCGAGCATCGGCACGCTGGAGGGCGCCCGGTTCTACAAGCGCAACGGGGCCTACTACATCTGGCTCACCCGGCCCGCCAACGGCCAGTACGTGCTGAAGTCGACCAACGGCCCGTTCGGCCCGTACGAGCAGCGTCAGGTGCTGCTCAACCTGCCCGGTCCCATCTCGGGCGGCGGCGTGCCCCACCAGGGCGGTCTCGTGCAGACCCAGAACGGCGACTGGTACTACATGTCGTTCGTCGACGCGTACCCCGGTGGTCGGATGCCGGCCCTGGCGCCGATCACCTGGACCAGCGACGGCTGGCCGGTGCTGCAGACCGTCAACGGCGCGTGGGGCAGCTCCTACCCGAAGCCGAACCTGCCCGCTCCGCCGCGTGCGGTGAAGCCGCTGACGGGCACCGACACGTTCGCCGGCACCACCCTCGGCCCGCAGTGGGAGTGGAACCACAACCCGGACAACAGCCGCTGGTCGGTCAACAACGGGCTGAACCTGCAGACCGCCACCGTGACCGGCGACCTGTACGCGGCGCGTAACACGTTGACGCACCGGATCCAGGGCCCCACCTCCACCGCCACCATCGAGCTCGACTACTCCACGATGCGCGACGGTGACCGCACCGGCCTGGCGGTGCTGCGCAACTCGTCCGCCTGGATCGGCATCAAGCGGGACAACGGATCGACGCGTCTGGTGATGCAGAACGGTCTCACGATGGACGGTAACTGGAACACCACCAGCACCGGCAGCGAGGCGGCGAGCACCGCCATCTCCGGCGGACGGATCTGGTTGCGCGCCAACGCCGACATCAGACCGGGCTCGGGCCGGCAGGCGCGCTTCTCGTACAGCACCGACGGCGTGAACTTCACGTCCTTCGGCAACGCCCTGACGCTGGCGAACAACTGGCAGTTCTTCATGGGCTACCGGTTCGCCATCTTCAACCACGCCACCCAGGCGCTCGGCGGCTCGGTCGCGGTCCGCCGCTTCGACCTGACCACACCGTGACGCCGGTCACACAACGAGTGAGGTGACGGCATCGCCCACCCCGCAGGGGGAGGGTTCGTGTCGTCGCAGCAGACCAGTCGCCGCCCTGTTCCACGCTCTGTCCAGGAGCTTGGAGCGGGGCGGCGGCCCGTTGCGGCCACTTCCGACCGAGGGCGACGGCGCGAGGTGCGCGCGGAACTCCGGCGCGACCTGGCACCCGCCGTGTCTTCGCGTTCAGCCGTGCCGTGTCCGGGGCGATCGCTGGCGTAGACTGTCGGCGATCCAGCGCTGGTCACCTGCGATTCAGCACCGGCGTGGTGGCTGAGCGAGGGGGATCGGGCCGGGCCGCTCCAGTCAACGTCGACGGGCCGCGGGTCGGGTTGAAGGCGGGGGGAGTGAAATGGCCGTCCACGGTCCCGCGATGACAGACGTCGCTCGTCTGGCCGGTGTCTCCCACCAGACGGTGTCGCGGGTGCTCAACGGGCACCCCAACGTGCGCGAGCAGACCCGGTTACGGGTGCGGGCGGCGATCGCCGAACTCGGCTACCGCCCGAACGGCGCGGCGCGCGCCCTGGTGACCGGCCGGTCCCAGGTCATCGGCGTGGTGGCACAGAACACGACCCTCTACGGTCCGGCGTCGCTGCTGGCCGCCCTGGAGCAGACCGCCGCGGCGGAGGGCTTCGCCGTCAGCGTCGGCAGCGTGCGCGACCTGGACCACCGTTCCATCTCGGCCGCGGTCGAGCGGCACCTGGCGCACCGGGTCGCCGGCATCGTGGTCATCGCGCCGGTGGAGTCGGCCGGCGAGGCGTTGGAGCGGCTACCCAAGGACGTTCCACTGGTGACGGTCGACGGTGACCCGCACCGTCCGGTGCCGTTGGTGACGGTCGACCAGGTGGCGGGCGCGCGGGCGGTGACCGAGCATCTCCTCGACGCCGGGCACCGCACGGTGTGGCACGTGTCGGGGCCGTCCGACTGGTTCGACAGCGCCGGTCGTATCGAGGGCTGGCGTGCGGCGCTGCTCGCCGCGGGGGTGGAGCCACCGCCCCTCATGCACGGGGACTGGTCGGCGGCGTCGGGCTACCGGTGCGGGCAGATGCTCGCCCGGATGCCGGAGGTGACCGCCATCTTCACGGCCAACGACCACCTCGCCCTGGGGGTGCTGCGGGCGCTGCACGAGTTCGGGCGCAAGGTGCCGGCCGAGATCAGCGTCGTGGGTTTCGACGACGTGCCGGAAGCGGCGTACTTCATCCCGCCGCTGACCACCGTCCGACCGGATTTCGACGCGGTGGCGCGGGCGAGTCTGCAGATGTTGCTGACCCAGATCGAGTCGGGCAACGGCAATGGCGGCGGCGCCCTGCGCCAGACCATCGCGCCGACACTTGTCGCCCGCGACAGTGTCGCTCCGCCGCGCCGCTAAGCGCGTCGATGCCTCGTGACCTGCGCCAGCCGCTCAACTGTCGGGAGGGGTTGCGCGAGGTCGTGCGGGTGAGGAAGTCTCCGTTACGAGACCGTGACACCGGTATTTCGGATCAGGTGTTGACGTGCCCTATGTGAGCGCTAACACTACCCGAAAGATGACAGGTGGCCCCGGCGGTCGGCGGGGGGAATCGGGAGAGGAGACGGCCCGTGAGCAGGAAATTCCTGGTTGCTCTCGGTAGCGCGGCGTTGGCGTTGAGCCTGGCGGCGTGCAGTGGTGGAGGCGCCGGCAGCGGCGACAACACCAGCGACAAGAAGCCGGGGGACCTGACGATCGGCGTCGCGATGCCGACGCAGACCTCGGAGCGGTGGATCGCCGACGGCAACGCGGTGAAGTCGAAGCTGGAGTCCAAGGGTTACAAGGTCGACCTGCAGTACGCGGGCGACGACATCCCGACCCAGTCGCAGCAGGTCGACCAGATGATCACCCAGGGCGCGGACGTCCTGATCATCGCGGCCATCGACGGCACGGCGCTCAGCGGTCAGCTGCAGGCCGCCGCCGACGCGAAGATCCCGGTCATCTCGTACGACCGGCTCATCCGCGGCAGCAAGAACGTCGACTTCTACGTCAGCTTCGACAACTACAAGGTCGGCGTGGCGCAGGCCACCGCGCTCCTGGTCGGGCTCGGCCTGCAGAACAAGGACGGCTCGAAGGGCACGGCCAAGGGTCCGTTCAACATCGAGCTGTTCGCCGGCTCGCTGGACGACAACAACACGCAGTACTTCTTCGGCGGCGCGATGGACACCCTCAAGCCGTTCATGGACGCGGGCACGCTGAAGGTGAAGTCGAAGCAGACCACCAAGGAGCAGGTGGCCACCCTGCGTTGGCAGCAGGAGACCGCGCAGAAGCGCATGGAGGACCTGCTCACCTCCAGCTACAACGACGGCTCGGTCGTCAACGGGGTCCTGTCGCCGTACGACGGCATCTCCCGGGGCATCATCACCGCCCTGCAGAACGCGGGCTACAGCGCTACCGGCAAGAAGAAGCTGCCCGTGGTGACCGGCCAGGACGCCGAGATCGCCTCGATCAAGCTGATCAACGACGGTGTGCAGAACTCGACCGTCTTCAAGGACACCCGCCTGCTGGCCGACCAGGCCGCGAACGCCGCCGAGGCGTTCCTGCAGGACAAGACGCCGCAGGCCAACGACAGCGAGACGTACAACAACGGCGTCAAGGTCGTTCCGTCGTACCTGCTGCCGATCGCGACCGTCTACAAGGACGACATCAAGGCGACGCTGATCGACTCCGGCTACTGGACGGCGGAAGAGGTCGCCGCCGGTCAGGCCAAGAAGTAGGTCACCTCGTCGGGCTCGGCGGGCGACCGCCGGGCCCGACGCCGTGATCGAGCAACGTCCAGACCGACAGAGGACAGTGACCATGGACGACACCATCCTCGAGATGCGTCGTATCACGAAGACCTTCCCCGGAGTGACCGCGCTGGAGGATGTCAACCTCGCGGTACGTCGGGGAGAGATCCACGCCATCTGCGGCGAGAACGGCGCCGGCAAGTCCACCCTCATGAAGGTGCTCTCCGGCGTCCACCCATCCGGCTCGTACGACGGCGAGATCCTCTTCGACGGCAAGCCGATGCAGTTCCGGGGCATCCGGGACAGCGAGGCCAATGGCATCGTCATCATCCACCAGGAACTCGCCCTGGTGCCCTACCTGTCGATCGCCGAGAACCTCTTCCTGGGTAACGAGCGCCGGGGCCGCAGCGGCCTGATCGACTGGAACAAGGCCAACGCCGAGGCGGCGGAGCTGCTGGCGTCCGTCGGGCTGCACGAGAACCCCGTGACCCCGGTGATCCAGCTCGGCGTCGGCAAGCAGCAACTCGTGGAGATCGCCAAGGCGCTGTCCAAGAAGGTGCGCCTGCTCATCCTGGACGAGCCGACGGCCGCCCTCAACGACGTCGACTCGGCGCACCTGCTCGGCCTGCTCCGGCAGCTCAAGGAGCGGGGCATCACCTGCATCATGATCTCGCACAAGCTCAACGAGATCACCGCGATCGCCGACTCGACCACCGTCATCCGGGACGGTCGTACGGTGGAGACCCTGGACATGCGCGCCGACGACGTCAACCAGCAGCGCATCATCCGGGGCATGGTCGGCCGCGACATCGAGAGCTTCTACCCCGACCGCGAATCGTCGCCCGGCGAGGAGGTGCTGCGGATCGAGGACTGGTCGGTGCGGCACCCGACCCAGGAGCGGATGGTCGTCGAGGACGTCAACCTGTCGGTGCGCGCCGGCGAGGTGGTCGGCATCGCAGGGCTGATGGGCGCCGGCCGGACCGAGTTGGCGATGAGCGTCTTCGGCCGCTCCTACGGCCGCGACATCAAGGGCAAGCTCTTCATGCACGGTCGCGAGGTCAACGCCCGCAACGTCGCGGAGGCCATCGACAACCGCATCGCGTACGTCACCGAGGACCGCAAGCGGTACGGCCTGAACCTCATCGACGACGTCCGGCGCAACGTCTCCGCCGCCGCCCTGGACCGGCTGGCCAAGTACGGCTGGGTGAACGGCAACGAGGAGATCAAGGTCGCCGAGTCGAGCCGGCGGGACATGAACATCAAGACGACGAGCGTGATGGCGGTGGTCGGCAAGCTCTCCGGCGGCAACCAGCAGAAGGTCGTGCTGTCGAAGTGGCTCTTCACCGACCCGGACGTGCTGATCCTGGACGAGCCGACGCGCGGGATCGACGTCGGGGCCAAGTTCGAGATCTACACGATCATCAACCGGCTGGTGGCCGCCGGAAAAGCGGTGATCGTCATCTCCAGCGAGCTGCCGGAGCTGCTCGGGATGTGTGACCGCATCTACACCCTCGCCGCGGGCCGGATCACCGGTGAGAAGCCGGTGAGCGAGGCAACCCAGGAGAGCCTCATGGAGCTGATGACAAAGGACAAGGAGCTCGTCGGATGACCAGCATCAAAACCCCTTCGACGGAGCGCCCGACACCGTCGGACACCGCCCCGGCCGCCGCTCTGCACACGGGGACGAGCGACCTGCGGGCCCTGGTGCTGAACAACCTCCGGCAGAGCGGGATCTACGTCGCCCTGGTCGTCATCCTGGCGCTCTTCGCGGTACTGACCGACGGGGTGTCGCTGAGCCCCGGCAACATCACCAACATCGTCCTGCAGTACTCGTACATCCTGGTCCTCGCGATCGGCATGGTCATCCTGATCATCGGCGGGCACATCGACCTGTCGGTGGGTTCGGTGGTCGCGCTGACCGGCGCGGTGTCCGCCGTCCTCGTGATCCAGCAGGGGCACCCGTGGTGGCTGGGTGTCCTCGCGGCGCTGGCCGTCGGCATCGCGGTCGGCGCGTGGCACGGCTTCTGGGTGGCGTACGCCGGCATCCCGGCGTTCATCGTGACCCTGGCCGGCATGCTGCTGTTCCGGGGTCTCACCCTGCGGGTGCTCGACAACATCTCGCTGTCGCCGTTCCCGTCCGAGTACCAGAAGGTGGCGGCGGGCTTCCTCAACGGCCTGCTCGGCGGTAACGGCTTCGACGCCTTCACGTTGTTGATCGGCGCGATCGCCGTGGCCGGGTACGCCGTGAGCGGCTTCCGCACCCGTCTGGCGCGCATCCGCTACCAGCAGCCGGTCGAGTCGTTCCCGCTGTTCGTGGCCCGGGTCGTCCTGGTGGGCGCGGTCATCATGTACTTCGCCTGGCAGCTGGCCCACGCCCGGGGCCTGCCGATCGTGCTGATCATCCTGGCGGCGCTGGTGCTGGTCTACGGTCTGCTCACCCGGCGGACGGTCTTCGGCCGTCAGGTCTACGCGATCGGCGGCAACCTCTCGGCGGCGGCGCTGTCGGGCGTGAAGGTCCGCACCGTCAACTTCTGGATGTTCGTCAACATGGGCTTCCTCGCGGCCGTGGCGGGCGTCATCTACTCGTCGCGGTCCAACGGCGCGCAGCCCGCGGCCGGCAACATGTTCGAGCTGGACGCGATCGCGGCGGCCTTCATCGGCGGCGCGGCGGTCACCGGCGGCGTGGGCACCGTGGTCGGCGCGATGGTCGGTGGTCTGATCATGGCGGTGATGAGCAACGGCATGCAGCTGATGGGCGTCGACCAGTCGACGCAGTCGGTGGTGAAGGGGCTCGTCCTGCTCGTCGCCGTCGCGTTCGACGTCTACAACAAGCGCCGGGCGGCCGGCACCCGCTGATGCCCTGACCGCACGCACGTGTGCCCCCGCCCATCTCGAGGGCGGGGGCACACGTCGCTCGGTCGCCGAACCCCGTCGCAGACTGGGCTGTGAGCCCACGCGGTCAGGTCATCGCCGGCGCCGTGCACCCCGCCGTCTGGCACCATGCTGCTGGCTGGTCGTAGTTTCGTCGGCGATGGACTCGCCCGCCGGGCCGCCGACCGACCGGCTGTTCGCCTGCCCCGACCATTGGCCCTCGGGGTAGAACTGGACGCTCGGAAATGTGTCGGCCGTGTGCTGCTGCCGGGCGTGATACGCCTGCCACGCCATCGCGTGCTCGCCAAATCCCGCATCACTCAGGATGTTCATGGCCTCCTGTGCTACCTGCGCATTCCTCGCGGTGGTGGAGAAGTGTTGTGCGCCGTGCGGGTTGGAGTCGGTGTAGACCCCGCCGCTGAGTGTGTTCGCCAGCCTGTCGACTGTTTGGTCAGGTAGATCGTTCCGGGTGGGCGTCGTCTGCCAGCCCAGGTCGGACACCCCGCGCACATCGCGCTCGTTCGTGTACAGGAGGACATTGACATCAGATGACATTAGGTGGACATCATCGAGGCTCCGGGTCGCCGCTTGGCGCGCCTGGCCGAAATCCGGGTGCTGCACACCACGCGTTCTCGCCTCATCGATCGCCCCGGTGGCGATCCGGTTTATGTTCAGAAAAGTATTGATAGAGTTGATCGCATCCCTCGACTGCGCCGCTTGAAGGGTCACGATATTCTCGTTGTACGGTGAGTCGCCTTGGTGAGAGTTCCACCGCTCCCCAGCCATGTTGAGTAAGCGGACGGACGTCTCCATCGCAGAGGCCGCCCGCTCGATTCCTGCGACGCTCTCCGCCAACCTTGCCGCGGCGTCGTTCAATAGATCGTTGCTGAGGTCGGGACGCTCCAGGATTTGCGTGGCGTCTTCCGGAAGGTGTCTGACGTTGTTGAACTCGGCAATGGCCTGCTGGCTGAGGTTTACGGCCATGGCCAGCTGCCGGGTCACGTCAATGTTCTCCCAGAGAGCGACCATTGTGTCTCGTGGGCTGACGTCGGGATTGCGATTCCGGGTGTCGACGACACTTCCCTGCCCGTCGTACTGGAACCAGCTCTGGTTGTACTCTTCCCATGGTGCCGCCACTGGTAGACCTCCCGGGTAGGTGTCCTGATCGGTACCGAGGTACTACGGGGTGGCCCGGCGACGGTTCAACCGGCTCTTGGACAACTTTGGGCCTGTTTGCCGCAGATCACGGCATTGTCGGGCAGACGCTGGTCACGGCGGTGCTGAGGTACGGAGAATCCCGCTGCGCCGCGAACGGCGCAGCGGGATCGGGCCGTCAGTGGCAGTTGCCGGTGCCGCTGTCGGCGTAGGTCTGGCCGGCGACCGGCACGAACTGCCAGTCGTAGCTGCCGGAGTGCAGGGTGAACTTCAGAACCCCCCAGGCGGAGCTGTTGCGCGCCTCGCTGTTGGGCTGGATGGTGCCGAAGCCGTAGTGGTCCGCGCCGCCCATGCCGGCGACGAAGCTGCGCATGCCCCGGCTGGCGTCGTAGCTACCGGACGGGTTCATCGGGCCGAACCGCTCGTACACGTGGTTGTGGCCCCACACCACGACGTCGGCGTTGTAGTCGTAGAGCGCCTGGTACAGCGGGCGCGTCGACGTGGACGGCGCGTGGTCGGAGCTGGACGTGAAGAGCGGGTGGTGCCAGTACGCGATCGTGCACGGCTTGCTGCTGGCCGCGAGGTCGGCGCGCAGCCACTGCTCCTGGGCGGAGCCGGCCGACATGCTGATGTTCGAGTTCAGCGACACGACGTGCCAGTTGCCGAGGTCGTAGGAGTAGTAGCCCCGGCCGCTCGGGCCGGCGGTCGTACCGAAGTAGTTGTAGTAGCCGGTGGCGCCGGACGTGTTGTAGTCGTGGTTGCCCGGCGACGGGCGGGTGCGGCTCTTGTGCCGGCCCCAGGTGGGCTCGTAGTAGCTGGCGAACTGCGTCGCGGTGCCGCTGTCGTAGACGTTGTCGCCGGTCGTGAAGACGGTGCCGGAGATGTTGTCGAGCAGCGCGGCGGTGGCCGTGTCGCCGGAGCCGGAGGTGGCGATGTCGCCGGCCCCGACGAGGACGGGGTCACCGGACGGCGGCGTCGTGGTGCCGGTCGTGACCACCAACTGCGGTGCGTCGCCGCCACTCTCGCGGGTGTCGTAGTACGCGCCGTCGCCGCTGGTCGAGGTGGCGCCGAAGCTGTACGTGCCGTTGCCGGTGACCGCGGCGGTGACGTCGACCTCGTACCAGGTGTTGCCGGCGACCGCGCCGAGCGAGGAGAGGGTGGCCCCGTCGATGGCCGGCTGGTTGTTCCAGGTGGTGCCGGTCTCCGACCAGGTGGTGCTGGACATCCTCCGGAACGTGCCGCCGGCGTCGCTGCCGCTGTTGCCGCTGATCGTGCGCAACCGCAGCTTGGCGCTGGTCACTGTGCCGCTGACGCCGCTCACCGTGAAGCGCAGGAACATCCGCCGGGCGGGCGAGTTGTCGACCACGACCTGCGTAGACGTGCCGTAGTTGGTGGATGCCGTGTCGCTCTGGACGTAGGTGTCGGCGACCGGCGTGAACGTCACGCTCGCCGCGGCGGCCGTGCCCGAGCCGGTCAGGACGACGGCGGCGGTGGCGGCGACGAGCACCGCGACCGTACCGACCGTCACCGGTGGGCGGGCGATTCGAATGTCCATCCAGGACCCCTCCGTTTGCGGGTGTAGAGCGCAAGGAACGTAGGAAGGTCGATGAACCGGCGCACTGCCGCCAGGTGAACAGTACGCTCAGACAGTGAAACATCTCGATGTTTGCTGGATGTTCACCCACCGCACGCCTGCCCGCAGCCCGTGCTCTCTTGTGGCCCTTCGCGCCGGATCGTCACGATGGCTGACCGTCGCCCACCGATGTCCAGGAGATGCGCGTGTACCTGTCGACCGTCTCCCGTCCGGTCTCCGACCCACCCGGGCCGCGCCGCCGCCGGCTCGCCCTGGTCAGCGGCAACGTGGTCGCGCTCGGCACGGTCAGCCTGATCACCGACGTCTCGGCCGAGATGGTGGCCGCCGTCCTGCCGCTCTACCTGGTGCTGGGCCTGCAACTCAGCCCGGTGGCCTTCGGTGTGCTCGACGGCGTCCACACCGGCGCGACCGCGCTGCTGCGGGTCGTCGGCGGCTTCGCGGCCGACCGGTTCCGGAGGCGCAAGCTCGTCGCCGGTGTCGGTTACGCGCTCTCGGCGGTCGCCAAGCTCGGGCTGTTGCTCGCCGGCCGGTCGGTCCCCGCCATCGGCGCGGTCATCGCCGTCGACCGGCTCGGCAAGGGCGTGCGCAGCGCGCCCCGGGACGCGCTGATCACGCTCTCCACCCCGCCCGAGGCGCTGGGTCGGGCGTTCGGGGTGCACCGGGCCATGGACAGCGTCGGCGCGTTCCTCGGGCCGCTCGCCGCGTTCGCCGTCCTGCTGGCCGTCGGCCAGTCGTACGACGCGGTCTTCGTCACCAGCTTCTGCGTCGCCGCGCTGGCGGTCGTCGTGCTCGTGCTGTTCGTCCGGGAGCGCCCGAGCGGCGAGCCCGCCGACGCGCCGGACGAGCCCCGGGTCTCCGTCGGCGAGGCGTGGGGCCTGCTGCGCAGCCGGCCGGCCCGTCGGCTGCTGCTGGCCGCGACGATGCTCGGCCTGGCCACCATCGGCGACGGCTTCGTCTACCTGGTGCTGCAACGCCGCGAGGACCTGGGCCTGCGGTGGTTCCCCCTGCTGGCGGTGGGCACCAGCCTCGCCTACCTGCTGCTCGCCGCCCCGCTCGGTGTCCTGGCCGACCGGGTCGGGAGGCTGCCGGTCGTGGTGGGCGGCTACGTCGCCCTCGGCGCGACCTACCTGCTGCTGGCCGGGCCGTTGCACGGCTGGCCGGCGCTCGTGCTCACGCTGGCGCTCTACGGCGGGTTCTACGCGGCCACCGACGGCGTGCTCATCGCGCTCGCCGGACCGGTGCTGCCACCGCGGCTGCGGACCACCGGGATCGCGCTGGTGCAGACCGGGCAGGCGCTCGCGTACCTCGTCTCCTCGGTCGTGTTCGGTCTGGCTTGGCAGGCCTGGGGGCCGCGGGCGGCGGTCCTCGCGGCGGCCGTGGCCGTCGCCGGTGTCCTGGTGGTCACCGTGCTCCTGCTGGCTTCCCCGTCCCGTCTGATCCCTCGGAGGGTGTCCTCGTGACCGCGATGTCGACCCGGGCCAAGCTCGGTGTGGTGGCCGCCTCGGCGGTGCTGTTGGCCAGCGGGGCGGTGGGCTACGCGGCCCTCGCCGCCGAGCCGCCCCGGACCCCGCCAGCGGCCGCCGCCGGGGACCAGGCGGTCGCGCTGACGCCGGGCCCGCGCCTGCTGGCCGTCACCGACCGGCACGTCTCCAGCGTCGCCACCGCCGACCCCGCCGGGCCGCGTACCGTCTCGGGTCTGGAATGCCTGCGGGTGTACGCGGCGGCCGGCACCGGCGTCTGCCTGAAGCCGGATACCGCCTGGTCGTACCAGGTGGTGGTGCTCGACGCGGCGCTGAACCAGAGGCGGACGCTGAGCGTGCCGGGCCTGCCCAACCGGGCCCGGGTCTCGGCGTCGGGCCGGATGGTCTCCTGGACGACGTTCGTCGGGGGCGACTCCTACACGGCGAGCGGCTTCTCCACCCGCACCGGCATCCTCGACACCGTCACCGGGGCGACCGTCCCGTCGTTGGAGGGGTTCGCCGTCACGCGGGACGGCCGCGCCTACCGCAGCCCGGACGTCAACTACTGGGGCGTCACCTTCACCGCCGACGACAACCGGTTCTACGCGACCATGTCGACCGGCGGCAAGCGCTACCTGGTACGCGGCGACGTGGCCGCCCGGACCGTGGCGACGCTGCGGGAGAACGTCGAGTGCCCGTCGCTGTCGCCCGACGGCACCCGGATCGCCTTCAAACAGGCGATCGACGCGGACCCCAGGAAGGGCTGGCGGCTGTCCGTGCTCGACCTGGCGTCCGGGCGGATCACCGCGACGGCGGAGACCGCCAGCGTGGACGACCAGGCGGCCTGGCTCGACGACGCGACGTTGGCCTACACGCTGCGCCAGAGTGACGGCCGGCCGGACGTGTTCGGCGTCCCCGCCGACGGCTCCGGCACGCCGAAACTGCTGATCCCCAACGCCGAGTCGCCGTCGCCGCTGACCTGACGACCCGGTCGCGAGGCACGACACCTGACGGCCTTGACGCGGCCAACGTCCCGTCATGTCGGCTTCCGCGCCACAGCCTTAGCTGTTCATCGACGGCCTCGAAGGTATTGACCATGACAAGGCTCAGTCGTCGCATCTTCGTCCTCGGTGGACTCGCCGCCGCCGGCGCCGCGGTAACCCCCGGGCAGACTGCCCGCGCCGCGGCGCCGTACCCCTTCAAACTCGGTGTGGCGTCGGGTGATCCGGCCGCCGACAGCGTGGTCCTGTGGACCCGACTGGCGCCGTCACCGCTCAACGCGGACGGGCAGGGCGGCATGGCCGACGCTGACGTGACGGTCGAGTGGCAGGTGTCCACCACGGACCGCTTCTCGTCGCTGGTCGCGTCCGGCTCGGTGGTCGCCCGGTACGCCGACGCCCACTCGGTGCACGTCGTCGCGGGCGGCCTGGCGGCCGACTCCGACTACTACTACCGATTCCGGGCCCAGGGGCAGATCTCCCCGGTGGGGCGTACCCGGACCGCACCGGCGGCGGGCACGTTCGGCCGCGACCTGGTCATGGCGTTCGCCTCCTGCGCGCACTACGAGGCCGGCTACTACACGGCGTACCGGCGGATGGCCGAGGAGAACCCGGGGCTGATCCTGCACCTGGGCGACTACATCTACGAGGGCGGCGTCAACACCTCGGCGGTGCGCCAGCACGTGGGCGCGGAGATCGTGTCGCTGGCCGACTACCGCCGCCGGTACGCCCTCTACAAGTCCGACCCGGACCTGCAGGCGGCGCACGCGGCGGCGCCCTGGCTGGTGGTGCCGGACGACCACGAGGTGGAGAACAACTACGCGAACATGGTCCGGGCCGACAGCAGCCCGACGCTGACCGCCGCCCAGTGGACCGCCCGGCGCACCGCCGCGTACCGCGCCTACTACGAGAACATGCCGCTGCGACCGGCCTCCGCGCCGAGTGGCAACAGCATCGGCCTCTACCGCCGCGTGCGGTGGGGGCAGCTCGCCACCTTCCACATGCTCGACACCCGGCAGTTCCGCGACGACCAGGCGTGCGGCGACGGCTGGAAGGTCTGCGCGGACGCCGACCTAACCTCCCGGTCGCTGACCGGCGCGACCCAGGAGGCGTGGCTGCTCGACGGGCTGGCCCAGCACTACGGCACCTGGGACATCCTCGGCCAGCAGGTGTTCTTCGCCCGTCAGTTCGAGGCGAGCGGGGCGGCGAACATGGACGCCTGGGACGGCTACCGGGCCTCGCGCAGCCGCATCCAGAGCGGCTGGCAGCAGCGCGGCGTGCGCAACCCGCTCGTCCTCACCGGCGACGTGCACAAGTCCTGGGCCAACGAGCTGAAGGCCGACTACGCCAACCCGTCGTCGGCCACCATCGGCACCGAGCTGGTCTGCACCTCGATCACCTCGACGGGCAACGGGACCGGCAGCACCACCATCCCGAACGCGGCGACCAACCCGCACCTGAAGTTCTACTCCGACCGGCGCGGCTACGTCCGTACGACGATCAGCCGCAGCCAGGTCCGCGCGGACTTCCGCGCGGTGAACACGGTGACCGAGCACGGCGCGGCCGCGTCGACGGTGCGCTCGTTCGTCATCCTCGACGGCCAGCCCGGCCTGCAGGCCGGGTAGAAGGAGCACCCTGATGACCGCACTCACGACACTGCTCGCCGCGTCCCTGCTGCTGCCGACCGCCGTGGCGCCCGCTCCGAAGGCCATGACCGCCGACGCGATCACCTGGACCACCGCCAACAGCGTGGCGACCGGCGACCAGGACCTGCCCGCCATCGCCATGAACCGCGCCGGGCAGGTCGCGGTGGCCTGGGAGGACGACCGGGACAGCACCGCGCCCGAGGACGACACCCACAGCGAGATCTACCTGCGCCTGTTCCGCGACGGCACGCCCGGCTACGAGCTGAAGCTCTCGACCGGCGGCACCAGCGGGGCCGCCTGGCGACACATCAGCCCCGACGTGGGGCTCGACGACCGGGGCAACGCCGTGGTCGTCTGGGCCGCCGACGGTGACGGCAACGGCGTCTACAACATCCAGTACCGGGTGGTGTCGCCGGCCGGCGCGATCCTCGGTTCCGGGCAGGCCAACGCCAGCGACGCCGGCCAGCAGATCTGGCCGAAGGTGGCCGTCGACCCGGACGGCGCGCCCACCAGCGCGGCTGTCGGCTTCGCCGTCGTCTGGGAGGACGTGCAGGGAACCGCGCCGGCCACCGTCAAGGCCGCCGGCTTCACCGGCCCCACCAGCAAGGGGTACGAGGTGACGGCCTCGCAGACGACCGGCAGCCACCACCGCCCCGACGTGGCGGTGTCCGCCTCCGGCGAGGCGCTGGTGGTCTGGGACGAGGACGCCGACGCGAACGGGTCGTACAACATCGGTCTGACCCGGTTGGCGCGCGCGAACGGCGCGGTGGTGCTGTCCCGGCGTACGGCCAACGCGCAGAGCGGCGGCCAGCAGCGGCGGGCATCGGTCGCGTCGACCTACTCCGGTGACTTCGCCGTCGGTTGGGAGTCGGACCACACCGGCACGACGGGCGTCTGGGCCCGTTCGTTCACCGCGGCCGGCGCGGCCCGCCACGACGAGGTCCAGGTGTCCACCGGGTCCGGGGCCGTCGCCCCCGGCGTCGGCGTCGACGACGAGGACAACGTCGTGGTGGGCTGGACGGTGTCCGGCGCCAACCCGGACGTCTGGGCGCGTGGCCTCAACCCGGACGGCAGCAGCACGGGTCGGCTGGCGGCGCAGGCGTTGAGCCAGACCACGACCGGCCGCCAGGAAGACCTGGCCATCGCCGCGTCCCCGTGGGGCGAGGTGAGCCTCTGCTACACCGACGACAACGACGGCAACGGCTTCGACCAGGTGCTCCTCGGTCTCGGGGCGACGAACTCGACCTGGCTGATGACCGCGGAGGAGTTGCGCCAGCGCAAGGCGCGGGCTGCCGCTCGGGTGGGCTGAGCGGAGTGCGAGGGACGGGCCGTGACTCGACGTCGGGTCACGGCCCGTCGGTCGTGCGGGTTCCGCCGAAGAGCAGGTCCAGCTGGGCGTCCAGGGCGGCGAGGGCCTGCTCGGCGGTGTACTGCCCACCGAGCAGGTAGACGCCGAGCCCTTCCATCAGCGCCAGCAGGCCGGCCGCGGCGGCCACGTCGTTGGTGGGCAGGACGCTGGCGACGAAGGCGGTGAGCTGCGCGGTGCCCTCGCGCAGACCGGTCGCGGCCGTCGGGCGCACCGCCGTGTAGGCGAGGAACGCGAGCGCCACCCGACCGTCGTCGCGGGTGTGCGCGTCGAGCGGCAGGAGCGCGGCGATGATCGTACGCAGCAGCAGCCGGGGCGCGGGGGCCTCGCCGAGTCGCGCCACCGCCTCGGTGACCCGGATCTGGCTGCGTTCGCGGACCACGCTCAACGCGAACGCCATCATCTCGTCCTTGGTGCGGAAGTAGTGCTGGACCATTCCGGCGGACACGCCCGCCTCGGTGGCGACGTGACGGAGGCTGACGGCTTCCAGGCCCTGATCCGCGGCGACCCGCATCAACGCGTCCGCGATGAGGGTGCGGCGCTGCTGGTGATCGACCTTCTTGGGCATGGCCTCGATCGTTTCACAGCGGGTGGCCGGGAGCCGCCGTCGCGCGGCGGTCAGTCTCCGGCGCGGGCGTGCCCCGGGCGCTGCGCAGCAGGCCGTCGGGGTCGTCGGCGTACAGTCGCAGCTCGTCCACCGGCGCGGACCGGCCTCGGGGCAGGTCGAAGGTCGTCGGCCGGCGCAGCACGACGTCGATGCTCGTCTGGCTGCCGACCGAGATGTGCAAAATCTGGCGCGCACCCTCCCGCTCGACCTGGATGGACCTGCTCGACGGCAGGGAGCGGTGCCGTTTGCGCAGCGCGGCGACGTCCGACCACGGGATCCAGATGTCGATGCCGGAGCTGTTGCGTACCCGCAGCCCGGTGTCGGCGACGATGTGTGGGTGGATGGTCATGCTCGCCCAGAGACCGACCATCCAGAGCAGACCCCAGATGCCGAGGCCGAGCACGATCCAGCGGGCCGGCCGCCAGGGGACCACGTGGCTGACGATCAGGTCGAAGATCGGGATCTCGACGGCCGACAGGGCGATGAAGATCCCGAGGATCGGCTTGACCACGCCGAGGTAGCCGAACGGCTCGTCGCCCGGCCCGAGCGGCAGGGGACGGCGACGCGCCCACAGGTAGAGGCTGCGCCACATCGCCGCCTCGGTCACGACCGCCCGGCGCAGCAGCGGCCCGACGGCCGCCCTGCTCGGCGTCCTCGTCTCGGTCATCGTCGTCCTCGGGGTCAGGTGGGTGGTCAGTGGACGGTCACGGCGCCCGCGCCACCGTCGACGGTGACGAGTTGACCCGTGGTGATCGTTCGGGTGGCGTCGGGCACGCAGATGACGGCGGGGATGCCGTACTCCCGCGCCACCGTGGGGCCGTGCGCCATGATCGCGCCCGTCTCGCTGACCAGGGCGGCGGCGGTGAGGAACAGCGGGGTCCAGCCGGGGTCCGTGGTCGCGGTGACCAGGACGTCGCCGGGCTCGACGTGGGCGGTGGCCGGGTCGTGCACGACGCGGGCCGGGCCGGTGACCCGACCTGCGGACGCTCCCACGCCGACGAGCGTCCCGTCACCGCCGGGTACCCGTGCCAGGACAGTCTCGACGTCGGTGCCGTCGGACAGCAGGGCCACCGGCACCGACCGGCGACGCAGCTCGCGGCGGTGCGCGGACCGCCGGGACGCGACGACGTCGCGCTGGTCGACACCCTGGTGTACGGCGACACACACCTCGTCGAGGGTCAGGAACATGATGTCGTCGCGCTGGTCCAGCAGCCCGGCGTCGGTCAGGTCGGCTCCGATCAACAGCAACTGTCGGCGGGTCTCCCGCAGTGGGTACAGCCCGGCGAACTTGCCGGCCTCGCGCAGGCCCGCCAGCGAGCGGGCGCGACCCAGCAGGAAACCGGCGATCCGGCCGCGTACCGGCCGCTGTCGGCGGGCCCGCGCGACGAGGTCTCTCAGCGCCGTCTCGGCCGTCGCGGCGGCACGGCGGAAGCGCTGGTCGGGGCCCTGCTCCGGGTCGGTGACCCGGAGATAGTTGGCGAGCGCGGCGAAGACCGGTGTGGGGTCCTCGGCCCAGCGCGGCACCCCGAGGTCGACCTCGGCCGCACCGCGGTGCCCGTACGCGTCCAGGAAGTCGGCCATGCCGATGTCGGGCAGCGCTCCGCGCAGGTGACGGGCGGCCAACTCGTCCGGTGGTGTGTCGAGCAGCAGTCGCCGGTGCTCACCCACGCCCTGGGCGAGTCGCCACAGCGCCAGGTCCATCTCGATGGTGACGTTGTGTGGCATCCCGCCGAGCACGGCGTGGATCTCGTCCGGACCGGCGATGCCCTTGAGCAGCGGGGACGGCAGCGCCGTGGCGAGCATGCCGGCGACGATCGGCCACATGATGGCGTCGCTGTGGTCGGTGTCGTCGCGCGCCTCGACGAAGCGCAGCCGCTCGGCGGTGGTCCGCAGGTCGTCGGGGGCCACCGAGCGGGCTCGGAGCTGATCGATCGCCTCGAACAGCCGAATGCGTGCCGTGTCCGGGCGGGCCAGGGCACGCCCGATTCCCACCGCCGCCCGGCCGGCGGTCCGTAGTGACGCCGCCCGCTGTGCCGTGCCGCGCCCGCCGCTGGTCGGGGCGAATCGCGGATCGGCCAGGACGTGCCGCATCACGGCCTGCGCCCGGGGGCCGAAGTCGACCGCCATGAGCTTGACCAGTCGTCGCCGGGACGACCTGCTCCGGGCCAGGTCGGTCAGGTCGCCGTAGAGGCGGCCGCCGATGTCGACGATCTCCACCCGGACGCCGAGCGCCGCGAGCGTCGCGGTGATCTGCGCCCGCAGGGTCGCCATGCCCATCGGGGTGACCGGTCGCAGCATGCCCTGGACGTGGCCGAACTCCAGGAAGACGCGGGGGAGGGGCTTGCCGGTGGCCGGCGGCAGGGGAAACAGGCTGGTGATCGGGCGTGACTGCAGCAACCACAGCACGTCGTCCGCGTCGATCGCCCACTCCACGTCCTGCGGGCAGCCGAAGTGCCCGGCCAGCCGCTCGCCGGCCGCCCGCAGCCTCTCCAACTGCGCGGACGTCAGGCACCCGGTGTCGTCCCGCGCGACGCCGTCGAGGACGTAGTGGTCCACGGCCGTGCCGCCGTCCACGACGGTGGTGCCGAGTCCCGGCGCGGCGTCGACCACCATCTCGTCACGCCGACCGGTCAGCGGGTTGGCGGTGTAGAGCACCCCCGCCACCGTGGGCGTGACCATGCGTTGCACGACGACGGCCATCGCCAGCTCATGCTGGTCGATCTCGTGGGCCTCGCGGTACGCGGTCGCGCGGTCACTGTGCAGGGAGTCCCAGCACTTCTCGACCGCGGCGACGAGTTCCGCCGCGCCGGTGACGCCCAGGACGGTGTCCTGCTGCCCGGCGAAGCTGGCGTCCGGCAGATCCTCGGCGGTGGCGCTGGAGCGTACGGCGACCGGGCCGGCCCCGAGCCGCTCGTACGCCGCGATGATCTCCGCCACCGGTACGACGCCGTGTCGGTGGGCCTCGGTGGTGACGCAGAACCCCTCGGGTACGCGTTCGCCGTGCCGGATCAGCGCGCCCAGCCCGGCTGCCTTCCCGCCGACCAGGTCACTCATCTCGGCGGTCACCTCGGACAACGCGAGCACGTACACGCCGACCCCCAGTTGCAATACGACTGCATTGCATCCACCGTAGCGCTTTGACGATGCAACTGCAACGCATCGCCGCTGGTCGAGGATGGCCGACGTCTGCCATGCTCGGGCCGGTGACGACCGGCCGCCCCACCAGAGTCCGCGCCCATCGCCGTCCCCGTCGGCGAACCCTCGTCATCCTGCTCGCGCTCGTCGCGGCGGCGGCCGTCGCCGGCGTCGCCGTGGTCGTCGTGCCGATGCTGCGACCGGCCGGTCCCCGCCCGCTCTTCCAGATGCCCGTCACCTGCGGGGAGACCTGGCAGCTCAGCACCTACCCCGGCCACGACGACTACGACGTCGACTTCTTCCCCATCGAGGGCGAGTCGTGGGGGCGTCCCGTCCTCGCCTCCTACGGCGGCACCGTCACGGTGGCCGGCATCAACGGCTCGCTGGGTGGGCGTACGCCGGAGAACCCGGAAGGGCCGCGCGGACGTGGCGGTGGCTACTGGGTGAAGATCGACCACGGCGGCACCTGGGAGACGCAGTACCTGCACCTCCTCGAACCGCCGCTGGTCACGGTCGGTCAGAAGGTCACCCAGGGCGAGCAGATCGGTCGACTCGGCAGCACCGGCAACTCGGGCGCTCCGCACCTGCACTACGAGCAGCGCCGAGGTTGGGACAAGGTGGAGACCCACTTCGACGGCACGCCGTCGGGCATCACGACCGACGAGGAGGAGCAGATTCTCCGCCGGGTGAGCAACAACTGTCCGGCCGTCTCCTGAGGACGGCGGTTTGCCCGCCCCCGCTCAGGGCACTGAAGAGGACGACCGCGCAGACGCAGGGAAGGAGCTGGCGATGACCAAGGGCGATGTCGACACGTACCAGGAGAACGGCCAGTGGAAGAACCGCCCGGAGGGCAGCGACCGGGCCAGCAGCACGCATGACACCAAGGCCGACGCGCAGGAACAGGGCCGCGAGATGGCCGCCGACCGGGGCGTCGAGCACGTGATCAAGAAGCAGGACGGCACGATCGGGGAGAAGAACACCTACCCGCGCAGCCGCGACCCCCGCGACATCGCGGGCTGATCACCCCACCGCCTGCGGACCGGCCCCCTCGGTGTGACCGAGTGGGGCCGGTCCGCTTCCGTATGGGCTTCGCCGGCTTCCGCGTACCCAGAGTATTGGGGGCTTTTGGGGTATAGAGTCCCTTTTGGGATTGGAGTGACCAGCGGAGGATGGACGTGGCGTTTCCAGGACTGTGTCGTCCGATGGGCACCCTGGCTCTCGTGGCCGCCGTGACCGCGGGGGCGCTGACGCTCACACCGCTACCGGCGTCGGCCGTCGGGTCCGTCCTGTTCGACCAGCCCTTTCACAACAACACGGCGAACGGCATCGGCCCGGTGACGGTGCCGGGCGTGCCCACCGCCGGCGGGACCAATGCCGCCTGCCTCAGCGCGGCCGGCAACACGACCACCGGCCCGCTACTGAGCTGCACCACCTCCACCGACCCGCAGGGCGCGGGCAAGCTGCGCCTCACCCCCGCCACGATCAACCGCCAGGGCGGGGTGTTCGGCGCGGTCAGCGTTCCCACCTCGCAGGGTCTGCACCTCACCTTCAACACCTACCAGTACGGCGGCTCCAACCCGGGCGCGGACGGCCTCGCCTTCGCGCTGGCCGCTGTCGACCCCGCCAACCCGAGGTCCCCGGCGACCCTCGGTCAGACGGGCGGTTCGCTGGGCTACTCGACGGCGTTCAACGGCGTGTCGGCGGGTCTGTCCAACGGCTACCTGGGCATCGGGCTGGACGTCTTCGGCAACTTCAGCAGCAGCACCTACCAGGGCACCGGCTGCACGAACCCGCCGTACATCAACACCACCGGGGGGCGCGTACCCGGGCAGGTCGTCGTCCGTGGTCCGGGCCGCAACGGCGTCGGCTACTGCGCGATCAACAGCAGCGCCGGCAGCACCTCGGCCCCCGCCCTGGCGTTGCGGGCCAGCACCCGGGCCGCGTCCGTGGTGCCGGTCGAGGTCGTCATCAACACCACCGGCTCGCCGTACATGACCGACAGCGGGATCACCACTCCCGCCGGTCAGTACCGGATCCGCTTCACCCCGGTCGGCGGTTCCGCGCAGACCCTTCAGGGCGCGCTGCCGGTCGTGTCGCCGACCCTGTACCCGTCGCCGACCTGGCTGAACGCCGACGGCTACCCCCGGCAACTCGCCTTCGGCTGGGTGGGCTCGACCGGATCGGTCACCGACTTCCACGAGGTCGACGAGGCTCGGGCGGTCAGCTTCAACCAGGTGCCGGACCTCAACGTCGCGCAGACCAGCGCGGTCGGCCCCACCCCGCAGCCCGGTGACCCGGTCACCTACTCGATCATCGCGGGGGTCGACGCCGGCGCCACGGAGACGTCGCCCATCTCGGTCACCCAGACCGTGCCGACCGGCGTCACGCCGCGCGGCGCGGTCGGCACCGGCTGGGTCTGCGGCCCACCCTCAGGCCAGACCATCACCTGCACCAACAGCAACGGTCCGTTCCCCGGCGGCACCTTCCTGCCGCCCATCACCGTCGTCGCCACCGTGACCGGAACCGGGGTGACACCGGCACTGATCCAGACCGCCACGGTGGCGACCTCGTCGTCGGTCGACGCGAACCCGGGCTACTCCGGCATCGCCACCGGCGTCGCGCCAGCCACCGCACCGAGCGGTGTGACCGTCACCCCCGCGCAGAGCTCGATCGCCGGGGGCATCGCCGTCACCGTCGGCGGCAGCAACCTCACCGGTGCGACCGCGATCACCATCGGTACGCCCGCCGAACAGCAGGCCGGCACGTCGGTGCTGCTGCTGCCCTGCACCTCCGGCCCGGCGGCCGGCTGCTTCACCGTCAACCCCGACGGCACCCTCGGCATCTCCTCGATGCCCGCCCGCTCCAGCGCGGCGACGGTCACGGTCAGCGTCGTCACCCGAGGCGCCGCCGGGTCGGCGAACTACGTCTACGCCTCGGCGCCCGCCACGCCGGCCACGCCGACCGCCGTCGCGGGTGTCACCAGCGCCACCGTGAGCTGGACCGCGCCGGCGAGCAACGGCAGCCCGATCACGGCGTACCTCGTCACCCCGATCCGGGACGGCGTCACGCAACCGACCCTCTCCTTCGACGCCTCCACCACAAGCCGCACACTGACCGGGCTGACCGCCGGCTCCTCGTACGCCTTCCGGGTCGCCGCGGTGAACGCGTACGGCACCAGCGCGGCCAGCCCGGTGTCGGCGGCGGTGGTGCCGTACACCCTGCCGGGCGCACCGGCGATCACCTCGGTCACCGGGGGGACGACCGCCGCCAGGCTGAGCTGGACGACCCCGGCCAACGGCAGTTCGCCCATCACCGGTTACACGGTGACGCCCTACCTCAACGGAGTGGCGCAGGCCCCCCAGACCTTCAGCGGGACCGCCACGATCCAGGTCGTCACCGGACTGACCGGCGGCGCCACCTACACCTTCCGGGTGGCCGCGATCAACGCGGCCGGTACCGGCCCCCAGTCGGCCCCCTCCGCGCCGGTGGCGGTCAACCCGCCGCCGACCCTGAACTTCGCGCCGCCGCCGGGCAAGGCGTACGTGCCGTACCAGTACCAGCTCACGGTGACCGGCGGCACGAGTCCCTTCGTCTGGTCGGTCAGCTCCGGAAGCCTGCCCCCCGGCCTGAGCCTCGACCCGGCCACCGGCCTGCTCGCCGGCACACCGACGGCGTCCGGCACGTTCCCGTTCACCGTGCGGGTGACCGACTCGTTCAACCAGTCCGACACGAGGGCTGCGCAACTGGTCATCAGTCCGCTCGGCGGGCTCTCCATCAGCGTCCCGACGATCTCCCCACTCGGCACCGTCACCTCGGATGCGACAGGTGTCTCGGGTCAACTCGGCCCGGTCACCGTCACCGACGACCGTGGCCCCTTCTCCGGACGGTGGGTCAGCGTCGTCTCGACCACGAACTTCACCACCGGTTCCGGCACGTCGGACGAGACCATTCCGAACAGCAACATCACGTACGCCTCCGGGCCAGCCCTCGCCACCACCGGTGACGGGACGTTCCTCCCGCAGCCCGGCGCCGTACTGGACACGCCGCGCACGGCCGCCGGCTGGTCCGGCCAGACCGGCGGCGCGAACTCCGCCACCTGGAATCCGACGCTTGCGGTGCGGCTTTCGAACGGGCTGGTGGTCGGAGACTATGTGGCGGTCGTGACGCACTCGGTCATCTAGGGCCTGTTTCATAAGAACTGGCCGGCCTGCGGCGGGCCCGGACGGCTCCACCATCGATCCTTCTCCAAGCGGCAGCCATGCCGAAGGTCCGTGAGCGCGGCGAAGGGAGAACACACGTGCCACCGGAACCTTCGCCGCGAAGCGCTGGGACGCGCGGCCCGGTGCGACCCGCCAGGTGTACCCGCGGGTGACACCTCGGTGGACACAGGCGTGGCGGGAGGAGGACGAGATCGCCGGCCGCGACCTGATGCGCGACGGTCGGTGGCTGGTCTGAGGGGGCGGGGCCGACACGGTGCTGCCCGGCCGCTCCACGGGGAACGGCCGGGCAGGGCAGTCGGCGTCGCGGCGGTCAGGCCAGCCGGGTCCGTTGCCGACGGATGAGGTACCAGCCGCCGAGCGTCACCAGGACCAGCAGGGCGACCACTCCGACCGCGTAGACCAGCCAGCTCGGGCCGGAAGCCGTCGTGACCGCCATCGGCGCGGCGACGGGCAGGACGATCGTGCCCGTCGCGGTGCGCTCGACGGTGCCGCTGGCGAATGTCGCGTGCACCTCCCAGGTGCCCGCGGGCAACGACTGGTTGACCTCGACGCGGACCTGGCCGCTCTGGCCGGGCAGGATCGTCACGCCGTTCGTCACCTTGAACGGTCCGGCCTGCACCGCCGCCTTGCGCAGCGACAGCGTGCCGGTCATGTCCAGGGCGCGCTGGCCGGTGTTCGTGATTTTGGCGGACACCACGGGAAACTCGCCGGTTCCGGGCTCCGCGGTCAGTCCGTCGATGCGGAAGTCCGTCGGTGGCTCACCGCCGGGGCCGACGTCCAGGTAGACCCGGATGCCGACCCGGTGGATCTGCGTGACGTTGCCGCCGCGCTCCTTCGAGCTGGTGACCTGTGCCCAGATCGCGGCGTACCGCTCACCCTTGGACGCCTTGCTCGGCACGGCGATCTCGACCTCGACCGGTCGCCGCTCGCCCGGGTCCAACTCCAGCCTGGCGGTCTTGAGCCGGATCCATCCGCTGAGCTCGTTGCCCGTACGCCCCTCGGGCACGGCGAAGGCGTTCTTCTCCACCGACGCCGCCCCGGAGTAAAAGTCGATCTTCTGCGTCTCGTCCGAGGTGTTCTGCACCTCGACCCGACGGTGGATCGTCGTGCCCGGCTTCAGGTGGTCCACGATGTAGACCTGGGCACGGGGGTCCTGCACCCGACTCGCGGGGATGTCCAGCATGCGGATGCTGATCGCGGCCTCGTCGGCGGGTTCCTGGCGCTGCTCCCGCACGGCGACGGCTGGCGCCGCCGAGACCCCGAGCGCCACGAGGGCGACCGAGGCCAGCAGCACCAGCCGGCCGAGCGGGTCAGAACACCGAATGTGTCACCGTCCCGGTGTAGGCACCCTGGACGGTGCCGATCGGAATGTTCACCACCAGCGTCGGGTTCCAGGTGGCGAAGTTGTTGCCCGTCCCGCCGGTGTGGCTCATCGCCGTCTGCGGAACGTTGATGATCACCTGTTGGGCTACGGTGGGCTGTCCCGGCGTGAAGGTGCCGCTGCCGGCGGTCGCCGTGGCGGGACCGGACCAGTACAGGACGTTGATGTTCGGGATCGTCTCCCCGGAGGAGCCACCACCGGTGGTGAAGTCGGTGGAGATGACGGTGGCGGTCCAGTTGGGGGTGAGCGACCCGCGCTGGTCGAGCACGGTGACCGGGCCGAGCAGGCCGCTGACGGTCGAGCCCTCAATGCCGTGGCCGATGTTCGCCGTCGCCGGCACCGTGATCGAGAGCCCACCGGCCGCGTCGACGGTGAGAGTCACGATCGTGTCGCCGGTCGTGTCGGCGGCGGCTGGTCCGGCGAGAGCGAGGGTGGCGGCGATACCGGCCACACCCGCGAGAAATTTCCTGCGCATCGAGTCTCCTATCTGAATCGCCCAAAGGTTGCGATTCAGACGGTAAACGCGCAAAGCAGCATAAAACGGTCAAACAATGCCGTCGTCACCCGGGCGAGGTGGTGTCAGGCCGGCACCACGTACGGGAACGCGTCGGCGCGGGCGGCCTTCGTGACGTCCGGGGTGAGTCCGGAGGTGGTGCCGGTGTTCAGGACCAGGGAGAACATCACCTCGGGCGCGTTGTCGGCCATGGTGCGACCGTTGCGGACCGCGAAGCCGTAGTTCGCGGCCGTGCCCACCGTGTACGACAGCACGTCGGGGTAGAGCGCGCGGGCGACGCTCCAGCCGTACGCCTGGGGGTCCGGCGCGGTGCCGTTCGCCGCGACGACCCCGGCGACCGCCTTGGCGATCTCCTCTCCGTCCTCGGGCAGGTCCTGCTTGGGGTGCCGGAAGTTCGCCGGATCCGAGAAGTCGGTGTCGTGCGGCCAGAACACGGGCCACATCATGGGGTGGCCGGCGCGGTTGATCTGCCGCCATCCGCCCGCGTCGGTGGCGAGCAGGGTCCGGCACCAGACGCCGATCTCGGTGCCCTCGCGCAGCAGCGGCTCGTCGTGGGAGACCTCCAGGACGATCGACTCGACCGTGGTGCCGGCGAAGCTGTTCGTCGCCTGATCGGCCCGCCACGTCGAGCGGTCCACCTTCGCCCCGTTCTTGACCGCGCCGTTGATGGTGGCGAGTTCGCCGAGATCGATGTAGAACGGGTCGGTGATCCGGCCCGCCCAGACCCGGACACGCTGCCCGGTCGTCACCTCGCCGGTCCGGCCCTCGGCGATCGGAGTGCCCATGGCGGCGTCGTCCCGGGCGTCGGCGCCGGTGAGTTCGTACAGTTGGAGGGTCTGCGTGGCGTTGCCGTCCGGCTCGCCGAACGCGAACCGGTAGGTCAGCTCCTCGGTGTCCGCCCCGTTGAAGTGAATCTTGAACTCGTAGCGGGCCTCGGCGTGGAAGCCACGCTTGATGTCGGCCCTGGTCACCGAGCTGTTGACGTCCATGACGAACACCGTGGCGTGGTCGCCGTCGAAGACGTAGAGGTCGTCGATGTAGAGCTGACCTCCCTGGGCCGCGAGGGGGGTGTCGAGGTGGTGCGACATGGGCTCACTCCCGTGATGGCTATATACGGACTAAACCGAACATAGCGGTCGCTGGGTGGTCGCCCGACCGAATCGGGTTCGGGGCACTGTCGCGCACGCGAACGGGCCGTCCGAGGCTGCGCTCGGACGGCCCGTTCGCTCATGCCGGTCTGCTCAGAAGCGGGACCACTTCTGGTTGGACGCGCCGAGGCAGTCCCACAGGTGCAGCTTGCCGCCGTTGTTGGGGTTGGCCTCCCGTACGTCGACGCACTTGTTGGCGCTGAGGTTGACCAGGTCGCCTGCGCTGTTGAGCGTGAAGCGCTGAGCCGGGTTGCCGTTGCAGCTGACCAGGTTGACCTCGGTGCCGTTGGCCGTGCCGGCCCAGGCCGGGTCCATGCACTTGCCCATCGCCCGGACGGTCCCGTCGGAGGCGAAGGTCCACGCCTGCGCCGCGGTCGTGTTGCAGTCCCAGATCTGCAGCTTGGCGCCCTCGACGGGGTTGGCGCTCGGGATGTCGATGCAGCGCCCGCTCTGCGCTCCCCGAAGCCGCGTGGTGCCGGACGGCGGGTTGCCGCCGTCGGAGGTGTAGCTCGACACCCGGACGTAGTCGACGAGCATCTGCTGCGGGAACTGGGTGGAGCCGTCCGGGTAGCCGGGCCAGTTTCCCCCGACCGCCACGTTCAGGATCATGAAGAACGGGTGGTCGAACACCCACCGGTTGCCGCCGAGGCGGGCCGGGTCGACCCGGTGGTACTGCACCCCGTCCAGGTACCAGGTGATCGCGCCCGGCTCCCAGTCCACCCGGTAGTCGTGGAAACCGTCGGCGAGCGGGCCGCCGATCGTGCGGCTGCCGGTGATGCCGCCACTGCCCGAGTAGCCGGGGCCGTGCACGGTGCCGTAGACGGTGTTGGGCTCCCGGCCGATGTTCTCCATGACGTCGATCTCGCCGGAGTCGGGCCATCCGCCGCCGGTGCCGAGCATCCAGAACGCCGGCCAGATGCCCTGACCGCGCGGGATCTTGATGCGGGCTTCGAAGCGGCCGTACGTCTGGGTGAAGGTCGCCGCCGTCAGCAGCCGGGCCGAGGTGTACTCACAACGGCCGTAGTGGCACTGGTAGTTGGCGGGGTTCTCCCGACGGGCGGTGATGACGAGGTTGCCCTGGCCGTCGTGTACGGCGTTGCTGGTGCTGTTGGTGTAGTACTGCCGCTCGTTGTTGCCCCAGCCCCCGCCGCCGATGTCGAAGCGCCACTTGTTCGCGTCGACGGGCGTACCGGCCGGGGCGTTGAACTCGTCCTGCCAGGTGAGTCCGCCGATGGCGGCCTCGGCGCGGTCGGACTGGCCCGGGAGGCTGAGGGTGGCGAGGGTGGTGACGAGGGCGACCGCCGCGAGGACGAGGGGGCGGCTGCGGGAGGTGGGGCGGGCTGTGAACACGGGAGGCTCCTCAGCGAGGTGAAGGGGAGGCGGCGCGTCGGAGACGGCGCGGCAGAGAATCTTGGAGAGCGCTCTCCAAGCGAAGCATGTCGATATGGTGACCTTTCTGTCAAGAGTGTTTCCAATGCCGCGACGGTCCGTTACCGCCCGATCGCACCCCTCGATAGCGGTCGAATCGACACTTCCTATTGCCGTGGAGCGTCCACGCGGGACAGGATGACGAGGTCCGCAGGAAACCTCCCCGTAACCTGCGTGCTGCTGGTCTCTGTCACAAGGAAGTGGGAGTCAGTCATGAGCGACGCGTCGACGGCGCTGGGTGTGCGCCTCTACCCGGATCTGGTCGAGCGGGGTGGCCTGGCCCCCGCGCTCATCGAGACCGCCGACCGCCACCGGCTCGACATCGGCCGGGTGACCGCACCCGAGCAGGGGCGGGCCCGGTTCACCTGCGCCGAGCTGCACTCCGACCAGGGCGTGGTCTGTGTCGGGCTGGGCTCGCAGGCCCGGTACTTCATGATCGACGTCCGCTCCGCGGGCGAGGTGCTGGCCCGCGGCGACTGCATGGACCTGGTCCAGGTCGCCCAGGTTGCCTCGGCCTGGCGGGAGGGGGCGACCCTCGCCGAGCTGGCCGCCCGGTTCGCGTTCATGGAGGAGATCACGCACCGCCCGGCGCCGGTGGCCCAGGTCGGCTAGCCCCGGAGGGCACGTCAGCACCGGAGCCGGGGCGGCAACGGCGGCCCGACCTCACCGTCCCGGTCCAGGTAGGACGACTCCACGAAGGCGACGAAGCGTTCGGCGTCGGCCGCGGTGGACGCCAGCCCGAACGACACCCGGACCGCGCCGCCGGTCGGTAGCGCCAGCGCGTCCAGGTACTCGTCGATCGTACCGATCTGGGCGAGCAGGCGTCGCCGCAGCGTCTGCCGGGTGATCCCGAACGCCCCCTCGCCCGCACCCGGATTGCAGAAGCATCCGGTCCGCAGGGAGAAGCCCGCCGCGGCGGCCTCCCGGGCGACAAGTCGCTCGTCGACCGGCGTGCCGTCCGGCCGCAGCACGTTGAACGTCACGGTCGCGCCCCGGCCCTCGCCGGTGGCCGGCCCGTACACCCGCACCAGCGGTTGGCCGGTGCGGTGCCGCAGCGCGGTCAGGCGGTCCAGCAACCAGGCGGTGAGCAGGCCGACCCGGCTGTGCACGAGATCCACGCCGATCGAGTCGAGCCACCGCAGCCCGAACTCCACGTCCGGAATGCTCAGGAAGTTGAGCGTGCCGTCCTCGAACGCCGACTCGTCGTCCATCGAGCGGTGCCAGTCACCCTGCACGCTGACCGCCCTGATGGTGCCCCCGGCGAACCACGGACGGCGCAGCCGGGCCAGCGCGTCACGACGCGCCAGCAGCGCGCCGACGCCGGTCGGATAGCCGAACAGCTTGTACCAGCTCAGGCAGACGAAGTCGGGTCGGACGACGCGCAGGTCCAACCGGTTCGTGGCGGTGAACGCGGCGGCGTCCAGCAGCACGTCGTAGCCGTGCCGGTGGGCCAGCTCGACCCAGCCAAGGGGATGCTGCACGCCGGAGAAGTTGCTCTGCGCCGGGTACCCGAACAGCCCACGGCGGCCGGACCGAACCCCGCTGCCGGCGTCGAGCACCGAGACCAGGTCGGCCTCGGCGACCCGCAGCTCCGGGCCGCTCAACGGCACGTACCGCACCGCCGCGCCGGCCGCCCGGGCGTACTCGCGGATGCCGTTGACCGAGTTGTGGTTGTCCCAGGTCAGCGCGAAGGGTGCAGTCGGTCCGAAGGGGTACGCCTCGCCGACCAGACGGCAGGCGCCGCTGGCGTTGGGGGTGAAGACCACCGCGTACTCGGCGGGGTCGGCGGAGAAGAAGTCGAGCACCGCCCGCCGGGCCGACTCCACCAGCGAGCCGGCCGCCGCGCTGGTCGGGCTCTCCGAGTGCGGGTTGCCGTACGGGCCCGCCAGCAGCCGGTCGTGGTGCGCCCGCACCTGGGCCCGTGCGGTCACCCCGGCCCCGGCGTAGTCGAGGTAGACCTGGCCGTGCCGGTCGAGGTGCGGGTACTCGGTGGCGCGTAACTCGTCGATCCGCGCGGTGTCGGCGTACCCGGGCAGGTCTGTCGGCGAGAGGGCAGGGGCGCGCTCAGGCCGCACGGCGGGCCTCCCGCCGTACCAGCACCGCCCAGGTCGCCGCGAGCGAGAGCAGCACGAACCCGCCGAGTACCAGCCAGTCGACCCAGACCGCTCGCGCGAAGGTGTCGCCGTACGTCTGCGACAGCGGCGGGCCGAGCGGTGAGCCGCCGTCGCGCCACAGCCGTTCCACCCCGGCGGTGTGCCCCAACCCCTCGAACGCCCAGCGGTTCGACATCGCGTAGCTGAGCCACCGGCCGCCGTCCGCCATGGCCGGCACCGGCAGGATCGCCCCGACGAACAGCACCTGCGGGAAGCACAGCATCGGCAGCATGAGGGTCGCCTGGGCCGCGTCCGAGACGGACGCGGAGCAGAGCAGGCCGAGCGCGAGCGCGGCCGCCGAGGAGAGCAGCAGGGTCGCGTACAGGGCCGCGAAGTCGCCGCCGCCGACCGGCGGCAGTCGGTCCATGCCGCGCAGCACCCCGAGCAGGGCCAGGTCCACCAGGGCGAGCAGCGGCAGCAACACCGCGACCTTCGCCATCAGGTACGGCAGCAGCCGGACACCCGCCAGGCGCTCCCGGCGCAGGATCGGCAGCTCCGTGCAGATCTGGAGCAGACCGTAGGTCAGGCCGAAGAAGAAGCCGCCGAACGCGATCCAGAAGAGGATCATCACGGTGACGGTCGGGCTCGGGCTCGCTGGGTCGAACGCGCCGGGGCGGAACAGCAGCGCGAACATCCCCAGCACCATCAGTGGTGAGCCGAGCAGGATCGCCAGCGTCAGCCGGTTGCGGGCGACGATCTCCGCGTTGCGCGCCGCGAGGACCCACCACTGGCGCAGCCGGCCAACCGGCCGTCCCGGACCCCTGCCGCCTGGGTCGCCCGTGGTAGCGGTCGGTCCAACGGCGCGCGACGCGGCGAAGCGCTCGGGCCAGACGGTCTGGTCGGACTCCTCGTCGAGCAGCAGGTGGACCTCCGCGAGGGACCGCAGGCCGAAGAACTCCCGGGCGGCGTCGGGCGTGCCGGCGTACGCCAACCGCCCCTCGCGGGTCAGCACGACCACCCGGTCGCAACGGTCCACGTCAGTGACCTGGTGGGTGGTGAGCACGACGGTCGCACCGGCGTCGGCGAGCGTCCGCAGCGCCCGCAGGAGGTCCACGGCGATCGCCGGATCCAACCCGGAGGTGGGCTCGTCGAGGAAGAACACGCCGGGTCGGGTCAGCAGCTCGACGGCGATGCTGGCGCGCTTGCGCTCACCGCCGCTGAGGCGACCCACCGGCACGTCGGCCCGCTCGGTGAGCCGCAGCTCGGCGAGCACCTCGGCCACCCGGCGCGACACCTCGGCGGGGCCGGTCCCCGGTGGCAGGCGCAGCCGGGCCGCGTACCGCAGGGTGCGGGCCAGCGGTAGCTCGCGGTGGATGATGTCGTCCTGCGGGACGAAGCCGACCGAGCCCGGGACACCGTCATCGTCGTACCCCACGGTGCCGGCCGCCGGTCGGCGGACCCCGGCCAGCGTCTCCAGCAGGGTGGTCTTGCCCGCGCCGCTGACCCCGATGATCGCGACCAGCTCGCCCGGCGCGACGGTCAGCGAGATGTCGTCGAGGACGCGACGTCCACCTCGGACGGTCGCCCCCAGGTCACGGGCCACGATGCCGACGCCGGTGCGCGGTCGGGACGTGGTCTGTTCGGTCGTCATGTCGAAGGTGCCCGATCCGGTCGGCGAGGTGGTGCCCCTGACATCGTGCTTCGCCGATGCTACGTCGCGCGGCGGACCGTCCTGCCCGTCGATCGCTCCGGCATGAATCGGCCAACCGGGGGAAGACCGACGCTCCACCACCTGAGGGGGAGCCGGTATGAGAGCCGTCGTCTACGTAGACGTTCGGGACGTCGCGGTACGGGAGGTGCCCGACGCGAGGATCGAGGCGTCGACGGACGCGCTCGTGCGGATCACGTCCACCGCCCTGTGCGGCACGGACCTGCACATGTACGACGGGCGCACCGGCGCCGAACCGGGGTTGGTGTTCGGCCACGAGCCGCTGGGTGTGGTGCAGGAGGTCGGCTCGGCGGTGCAGACCGTGCGACCCGGCACCCGGGTGGTGATCCCCACGCACCTGTTCTGCGGCACCTGCGTGATGTGCTCGCGCGGGCTCTCGGCGGCCTGCCTGCGGGCACGGGCCGAGGGGCCGGGCGCTGCCTACGGCTACGCCGGGATGGGTCCGTACCGGGGCGCCCAGGCCGACCTGCTGCGGGTGCCGTGGGCCGACGCGAACTGCGTGCCCGTGCCGGGAGAGCCGGGCGACGCGTACGAGGACGACTTCGTGCTGCTCGCCGACGCGTTCGTGACCGGGTGGCACGCCGCGGCGACCCTCGCCGAGGTGCAGGCCGGCGACACCGTGGCCGTGTTCGGCGCCGGCACCATCGGTCTGCTCGGCGCGTACTCGGCGCTGCTGCGGGGCGCCCGGGTCGTCTACTGCGTCGACGGGGTGGACGCCCGGCTCGACAAGGCCGGTGAGCTCGGCGCGGTTCCGGTCGACTTCCGCCTCGGTGACCCGGTGGAGCAGATCCGCGCCGACCGCGCGCGGGCCGGTCTGCCGCTGGGCGAGGAGAAGTTGGGCGGGATCGACCGGGTCATCGACGCGGTCGGTTTCCAGGCGCGCGACCGGGAGCACCCCGACCAGGAGCGCCCGGACCAGGTGATCGCCGACGCCGCCCGGCTGGTCAATCCCGCGGGTTCGATCGCCGTGGCGGGCGTCTACCCCGAGAAGGACCTACACCCGCGGCCGGGCGCGAGCGCCCGCGAGGATCTCGTCGCGCCCTGGGGGACGCTGTTTACCAAGGGCGTCGCCGTGCGGTTCGGACGCACGCACGATCGTCGCTACACGGTGCTGCTGCGGGACATGGTCGTCGCCGGCCGGGCCCGGCCCGGTGTGATCGTGACCCACCACGGCGTTCTCGACGACGCGCCGGGGCTGTACCGCAGCTTCGACCGCCGCGAGGACGGGGTGATCAAGGCGGTGCTGCACCCCAGCTGACCGGTCGACCTCCACCGCCCGCCCCCGCCCCCGCCCCGCCTCGCCCCGCCCCGCCCCCGCCCCGCCCGCCCCGCCCGCCCCGCCTCGCCCCCGCCCCCGCCCCCGCCCCCGCCCCGCCCCCGCCCCGCCCGCCCCGCCTCGCCCCCGCCCCCGCCCCGCCCCCGTCCCGCCGATCTTGCACTTTCGGTCGTCGACATGAGCGGAATGCCCGCTATGCCGCCACAGCAAGTGCAAGATCGCGGGTGATCACCGCCCGCCCCCGTCGATCATGGAGTTGTGGTGCCGGGTTTGGAGATAGACGCGCGCTTTGTCACCAACCACAACTCCATGATCGGCGGGGCGAGGCGAGGCGAGGCGGGGCGGGGCGGGGCGGGGGCGGGGGCGGGGCGTGCGGGGGTGGCGGCCGTCGATCCCTTCGCTCGGGGGAGGCGTGGGTCACATCGCAGGCCGCGGTCGGCCGAGGCATGCTGGACGGGTCGCCGGCCTCATGGCTCGATCACCACCGTTCGATGGCAGTTCGGCCGGGGCGCCCGGGTGTCCGCGCCTGCTGGGGCGGATCGTGCCTGGTGGCGAGCCTGCTTGCGGTGATCGGCGCGGATGGCTCGTCGACTCCGATTTGACAACGTTGCCAGGAGCGGTCCATGGTGCCATCGGCGACTCGTGGGACCGGCGTGACGGGCGAATACTCTGCTTCGTCTATATTGCCGGATTGTTACATTTTCAACACCGCCTCGCCTTGCGGATGGCCTGCTCACCGCAATACGTTGCCGTCAACAACAAAACCAAGTGAAGGTTCAACCTTCCGGAGGCAACCGATGACGTTGGCGAGGTGGTACGAGCGATGAGCGACGTGCCGATCCTCCTTGAGATGCGTTCCATCACCAAGGAGTTCCCCGGAGTCAAGGCCCTCTCCGACGTCAACCTGGTGGTTCGCGCCGGCGAGATCCATGCCATCTGCGGCGAGAACGGTGCGGGCAAGTCCACGCTGATGAAGGTGCTCAGCGGGGTCTACCCGTACGGCAGCTACGACGGCCAGATCGTCTACCAGGGGTCGGAGAGCAAGTTCTCCGACATCCGGGCGAGCGAGGGCGCCGGCATCGTGATCATCCACCAGGAGTTGGCGCTCATCCCCGGGATGTCGATCGCCGAGAACATCTTCCTCGGTAACGAACCGCGCAAGCGGGGCGCGATCGACTGGAAGGCCGCCAACCGGATGGCGCTGGACCTGATGGCCCGGGTCGGTCTGGAGGAGAACCCGGACACCCTGGTCAAGGACATCGGCGTCGGCAAGCAGCAGCTCGTGGAGATCGCGAAGGCGTTCGCCAAGGACGTGAAGCTGCTCATCCTGGACGAGCCGACCGCCGCGCTGAACGAGGCCGACTCCCGGCACCTGTTGGACCTGCTGCGCGGCTTCCGCTCCCGCGGCATCACCTCGATCATGATCTCGCACAAGCTGAACGAGATCGAGGCGATCGCCGACCAGATCACCATCCTCCGGGACGGCAAGACCGTGGAGACCCTCGACGTCAAGGCGGACGGGGTCGACGAGGACCGGATCGTGCGGGGCATGGTCGGCCGCGAGCTGAGCAGCCGGTTCCCGGACCACACCCCGAAGATCGGCGACGTCTTCTTCGAGGTGCGCAACTGGAACGTCCGGCACCCGATCTCCGCCGAGCGCCAGGTCTGCAAGAACGAGAGCTTCGTGGTGCGCCGCGGCGAGATCGTCGGCTTCGCCGGCCTGATGGGCGCGGGCCGCACCGAACTCGCGATGAGCGTCTTCGGCCGCTCCTACGGGGTGTACGAGTCGGGCACGATCATCAAGGACGGCAAGGAGATCGTCCTGAAGTCGGTGGCGGACGCCATCGACCACGGCCTCGCGTACGTCAGCGAGGACCGTAAGGCGCTCGGCCTCAACCTGCTCGATGACATCAAGACGTCGACGGTGGCCGCCAAGCTGTCCAAGATCTCGCACCACGGCGTCCTGAGCGAGGTCGAGGAGTACCAGGCGGCCGAGGCGTACCGCAAGGAGTTGCGGACCAAGGCCCCGACGGTCGACGAGGGCGTCTCCAAGCTCTCGGGCGGCAACCAGCAGAAGGTCGTCCTGGCCAAGTGGATGTTCAGCGACCCGGACCTGCTGATCCTCGACGAGCCGACCCGCGGCATCGACGTGGGCGCGAAGTACGAGATCTACGGCATCATCCAGCGGCTCGCCGACCAGGGGAAGGGCGTTGTCGTCATCTCCTCGGAGCTGCCTGAGCTGATCGGGCTCTGCGACCGCATCTACACCGTCTTCGAAGGCGCCATCACGGGCGAGATCGCCCGGGCGGACGCGAACCCGGAAACCCTCATGAAGCAGATGACCTCGACGAAGAAGTTGGCCACCCGATGAGCCGTATCAGAGACCTTCAGAAGAACCTGTTTGGAGGCACGACCTCCAACGCCCGCCAGTTCGGGATGATCTTCACCCTGGTGGCGATCGTCTTGATCTTCCAGATCTGGACCAATGGGCTGACGCTGCGGTCGGACAACCTGATCGCGCTGTTCCAGCAGAACTCGTACATCCTGATCCTGGCCATCGGCATGCTCATGGTGATCGTCGCCGGGCACATCGACCTCTCGGTCGGCTCGGTCGCGGCATTCACCGGCATCCTGGTCGCCAAGTCGATGACCGAGTGGAATCTGCCCTGGCCCGCCGCCATCGTGTTCGGCCTCGCCATCGGCGCGGTGATCGGCGCCTGGCAGGGCTTCTGGGTGGCCTACATCGGGGTGCCGGCGTTCATCGTCACCCTGGCGGGAATGCTGCTCTTCCGCGGTGGCAACCAGTTCATCGGCAACGCCCAGAGCATCCCGGTGCCGGAGGGCTTCCGGGAGATCGGCTCGGGCTTCCTGCCCGAGTTCGGCCCGAACACCGGCTACAACAACGCGACGCTGCTGCTCGGTCTGGCCGCCGCGGTGGCGGTGGTGTGGCGCGAGATCCGGGCCCGCAACACCCGACGGGCGATGGACGCCGACCCGGCGCCCCTGTGGATCTCGATCCTGCGGATGGCCGTCATGGTCGGGGTGATCGCCTTCGCGGCGCTGCGCTTCGCCAGTGGTCGCGTCGGCACCAGCTTCCCGATCTCGGGCATCATCCTCGTGGCGCTGGTCATCGCGTACTCCTTCTACACCCGCAACACGGCCGGCGGCCGGCACATCTACGCGGTGGGCGGCAACTCCCGGGCGGCCGAGCTGTCCGGCGTGAAGCTCAAGCGGGTCAACTTCTTCGTCATGATGAACATGTCCGTCCTGGCCGCGCTGGCCGGCATGATCTTCGTGGCCCGTTCGCAGGCCTCCGGGCCGCAGGACGGTAACGGCTGGGAGCTGGACGCCATCGCCGCTGTCTTCATCGGTGGCGCGGCCGTCGCCGGCGGTATCGGCACCATCAGCGGCTCCATCGTCGGTGGTCTGGTGATGGCCGTGCTCAACAACGGCCTCCAGCTCGAGGGCGTGGGCACCGACAAGGTCCAGATCATCAAGGGCCTGGTCCTGCTGCTGGCCGTCGCGATCGACGTCTACAACAAGAGCCAGGGGCGCTTCTCCATCATCGGGAGCCTGATGCGGCCGTTCCGCCGCGAGGACTCCGCACCACCCGCCTCACCGCCGGACGCGGAGCGCGAGCCCGCCAAGGCAGCGGTGTCCGGCTGACGGCCACCGACCTCTCCACCCGTCTCACATCCAGAAAGGCAAGTCCTCACCATGCGTAAAATCTTCGGCTCGTCGGTGGTGGCCATCAGCGCCGCTGCCATGCTGGCCCTGGCCGGCTGCGGCTCCGGCCGCGACGGCGACTCCGGCAGCTCGGGTGGCGGCGACGCCAAGGGCTTCGCGGCGAACTCGCTGATCGGCGTGGCCCTGCCGGCCAAGACCTCGGAGAACTGGGTCCTCGCCGGTGACCTGTTCACCAACGGTCTCAAGGAGGCCGGTTTCCAGGCTGACGTGCAGTACGCCGGCGCGTCGACCACGGTCGCCGACCAGCAGGCCCAGATCACCGCCATGACCACCAAGGGCGCCAAGGTCATCGTCATCGGCGCGACCGACGCCGCGCAGCTGGCGACCCAGGTCGCCGCGGCGCACGCCGCCGGCGCCAAGGTGATCGCGTACGACCGGCTCATCACCAACACGCCGGACCTCGACTACTACGTCGCGTTCGACAACTTCAAGGTCGGCCAGCTCCAGGGCCAGGCCCTGCTGGACGGCATGAAGGCCAAGAAGCCGAACGGCCCGTACAACATCGAGCTGTTCTCCGGTTCGCCGGACGACAACAACGCCGGTGTCTTCTTCAACGGCGCGATGGACGTGCTCAAGCCGGAGATCGACAAGGGCAACGTCGTCGTCGCCTCGGGTCAGAAGGACGTCAAGCAGACCGCCATTCAGGGCTGGAAGGCCGAGGGTGCGCAGGCCCGCATGGACCAGCTGCTGACCTCGACCTACGGCAACAAGGAGCTGGACGGCGTCCTCTCCCCGAACGACACCCTGGCCCGCGCCATCCTGACCTCGGTCAAGGGTGCCGGCAAGCCGACCCCGATCGTCACCGGTCAGGACTCCGAGGTGGAGTCGGTCAAGTCGATCGTCAAGGGCGAGCAGTACATGACGATCAACAAGGACACCCGCAACCTGGTGAAGGAGACCATCAACATGGTCAAGGCTCTCCAGGCCGGTAACACCCCGCAGGTGAACGACACCAAGTCCTACAACAACGGCAGCAAGGTCGTCGACACGTTCCTGCTCCCGCCGGTGGCCGTCACCAAGGCGAACGTGGTCGAGGCGTACGCCAACGACCCGAAGCTCGCGCCGCTCACCAAGTAATCACCACACGGTAGGCAGCACCGCCGATGGGTCCCGGATCTCCTCTTCCGGGACCCATCGTCGTCCGCGCCCCATCGTTCACCCGGCACCGATCCGTGAAGGAGGTCTGACCGTGGCAACACCCGTGCGGTCCAGGCCAGCCGGTGCCGGTCGTACCGTCGACAGCCCACTGCCCCCGGTCCCCGGCGCGAGCCAGGAGGAGATCCGACGGCAGAACCTCGGCGCCGTGCTGCGCTACGTGCACCTGCACGGGCCGACGTCCCGGGCCGAGCTGACCAGCCGTCTCGGCCTGAACCGCAGCACCATCGGCGCCCTCGCCGCCGACCTGACCGCCAGCGGTCTGGTCACCGAGGAGGCGCCGGCCACGACCCGCCGCGCCGGCCGCCCCTCCCTCGTGGTCAGCCCCCGTTCCGACCGGGTCTACGCGCACGCGCTCAGCATCGACGCGGACCGACTGCGGGCGGCGCGGATCGGCCTCGGCGGGCGCATCCTCGACCTGCGGGAGGCACCCCGTCCCGGTGGCATGTCGGCCGTCGACGCCGTCCGCCCGCTGGCCGACCTCGTGCGCGGGATGGAGCGCGGCGTCGCCTCCGACGCGCTGCTGGTCGGCGGCGCGGTCGCCGTCACCGACACCACCCGCGACGCCGACGGTGGCCTGCGCATCGTCGGGGTCGAGGAGGGCCTGAGCGCAGCCCTCGAGGCCGAGCTGACCGACTGCCCAGGATTCGTGGCCGGAGATCTGGCCGACATCGCGGGCCTGGCCGAGCACATCCGGGGCGTGGCCCCCGGCATCGACGACCTCATCTACCTGCACGGCGACCTCGGCATCAGCGCTGGCATCGTGGTCGGCGGCCGACTGATGATCGGCCACCGTGGCCACAGCGGCAAGGTCGGCCACATGGTGGTCAACCCGAACGGCCTGCCGTGCGGCTGCGGCTCCCGTGGTTGCTGGGAGACCGAGATCTCCGAGGCCGCGCTGCTGCGGCATGCCGGCCGCGACCCCGACGACCGGACCGCTGTGGCCGACGTGCTGCGCGCGGCGGCGGACGGCGACGCGACCGCCCGCGCCGCCGTCGAGCGGGTCGCCGACTGGCTCGGGTTCGGCGTCGCCAACCTGGTCAACGTGGTCAACCCGGACGCCGTGGTGTTCGGTGGCTCGCTGCGCGACATCTTCATCGCCGGGGCGGACACGGTGCGGCGGCGGCTGGACGCCATGCCGCTGCCGGCCTCCCGTGAGCACCTGCGGTTGCGGGCTGCGGCTCTCGGCCGGGACGCCGTCCTGATCGGGGCCGCCGAGCTGGCCTTCGACAAGCTGCTGGCCGATCCGCTCAACGTCGGCGTGGCCGGCCAGTCAAGTTCCGTCGACCCGGTCTAGGTGATCTCCCGTACCACGCTGGTGCCGTTGCCCGGCCGGGACTCCCAGGCCCACGACTCGTGCAGCTCCAGGCGGCCGTCGGCAAGGACCCGCACCTCCGAGACGCAGTGGCCGGCGGACGTCTGGCCCTCGACATTGAGTTGGACGTAGCGAAAGTCCAACCGGTCGCCGTCGCGGGTGCCGACGAGGCAGCCGCGTCGGATGGACCCACCGGCGTACTCGGCCCAGACCTCGCCCGCCCGCTCGTGGTAGGTGAAGACCGTCTCGGTGCCGACCTCACCGGCCACCACGTCCGTCACCGCGGCGAACCGCCGGCCGTCCAACGAGATCGTCATGCCGGGGACGCTAGTCGATCCACCAACCCCGTACGGTTTACCGTACCGTGTACGGTAGACCTTCGGTGTCCGGCTGTGGGAAGGGGACGGGTGTGACGACGAGCGGCGCGGCGATAGTGGTGCGAGGGCTGCGGAAGCGGTACGGGGACCGGTTGGCCCTGGACGGGTTCGACCTTGAGGTGGCCAGCGGGACGGTGTGCGGCCTGCTCGGCCCCAACGGGGCCGGCAAGACCACGTCGGTACGGATCCTGTCCACGCTGCTGCGCCCGGACGAGGGGCACGCCGAGGTCGCCGGGTTCGACGTGACCCGCCAGCCCGACCAGGTGCGCTACCGGATCGGCCTGGTGGGGCAGCATCCCGCGCTGGACGAGGCGCTCAATGGCCGGCAGAACCTCGTGCTCTTCGGCCTGCTGTTCCACCTGGGCCGTCGCCGGGCCCGGCAGCGGGCGGTCGAGCTGTTGGAGCGGTTCGGCCTGGCCGACGTCGGCGAGCAGCCGGTCAGCACGTACTCCGGGGGCATGCGTCGCCGGTTGGACCTGGCCGCCGGCATGGTCCTCGCCCCCGCCGTGCTGTTCCTCGACGAACCCACCACCGGGCTGGACCCGCGCGGCCGGAGCGAGGTGTGGGAGTCGATCCGCGAGTTGGTCCGCGCGGGCACCACCGTCCTGCTCACCACCCAGCACCTGGACGAGGCGGACCAGCTCGCCGACCGGATCTCGGTGGTCGAGGCCGGGCGCATCGTCGCCGAAGGCACCCCCGACGAGCTGAAGACGCAGCTCGGCGGCGACCGGATCGAGGTGGTCGTGGGGGAGCCCGCCGACCTCGCGACCGCCGTCGCGCAGATGCGTCGGGTGGTCGCCGACGAACCGACTGTCGACGTGGACCGGCGCGCGGTCAGCGCCGGCGTGGGGCACCGGGCCGGCGCGCTCGTCGAGGTGCTGCGGGCGCTCGACGCCGCGCAGGTCACGGTGGTCGACATCGCCCTGCGGCGACCCACCCTCGACGACGTCTTCCTGCACGTCACGGGTGGTCGGGCCACCGTGGAGGTGACCGCGTGAGCGCCACACACCCGCCCGCGACCGTGGACCTGACGCCCGGCCGGCCCGCTGCCCTGACAGACAGCGGTGCCCTGGTCTGGCGTGGCCTGGCCCGGTGGCGACGTGACCCCGGGCCGCTGGTCGCCTCGCTCGGTTTCAACATCCTGATCGTGCTGATCTTCGCCTACCTGTTCGGCGGGGCGATGCAGGTCCCCGACGGGGGCAGCTACCGGGAGTTCCTGATGCCCGGCATGTTCGTGATGACGATGGTGTTCGGCATCAGCCTCACCACGATCGCCGTCGCCGACGACCTGGAGCGTGGGGTCACCGACCGGCTCCGTTCGATGCCGGTCGCACCACTCGCCCCGCTCGTCGCCCGCGCGGTGACCGACCTGCTCTTCGCTCTGGTCACCCTCGCGGTGCTGCTGGCCACCGGCCTCGCCGTCGGCTGGCGGGCACACGGCGGCGTCGACGCCGCGCTGGGCGCGGCGGGACTGATCCTGCTGCTGCGCTTCGCCCTGGTCTGGGTCGGCATCTTCCTCGGCCTGGTCGCCCGGGGACAGACGGCCGTGGTCGCGGTGCAGACCCTGGAGTTTCCGCTCGGCTTCCTCTCCAACGCGTTCGTCGCGCCGTCCACCATGCCGGCCTGGCTCGGCGCGGTGGCCGCCTGGAACCCGCTGTCGGCGACCGTCGGCGCCGCCCGGGAGCTGTTCGGCAACCCGGGCTGGGGTGGCGACTCGTGGGCCGCGCGGCACTACCTCTGGTTGGCGGTGGCCTGGCCGATCGCGCTGGTGGCCGTGTTCCTGCCGCTCTCGGTCGCCCGCTACCGGCGGCTGGGCCGCTGAGGCCGGCAGGGACGGGTGATCGCCGGGGCCCCCGTGGCTCCGGCGATCACCCGCCCGGTTACGCGATCCGGCGGACCCGACGCACCGCGAGGTAGAGCAGGAGCGCGGCGAGGGCCACGAAGATGCCCGTCTCGATGCTCTGGAACAGCCAGAACCGGTCCCCCGGTTGGTACAGCTGCCAGTTGTACGCGCCCGGCTCGAGGCCCAGCTCGGCGCCGCAGGCCCGACCATCCGGCCCCTTGCCGCCCGGCGGGCACTGGATCCGGGTGTCCTCCGCGATCATCGTCCCGTCCGGGTTGCGGACGCCCTGGGTGAGGATCCAGTCTCCCCGGTTGATCTCCGGCGGGCCGTCCCCTTCGATCGGGAAGGTCTGGGTGCGCGCCGGCTGGTAGTGCGGCCGGGCCAGGATCTCCACCGCCGCCCGTACGCCGATGAACCCGGCGAGGGTGATGCCCATGGCGGGCAGCATCCGCTTCCACACGGTGCCGGCGAAGACACCCAGCGCTACGGCGAAGAGCGTGTAGCCGATCGGGACGATGCCCTGGAGGTCGAAGACGATCATGCCGAGTCGGCCCTCGTACGCGGCGTCGGTGAGCGGGTCGACCCACCAGGACATACCCAGCCCGTAGGCCGTCGCGAGGGCCAGGACGCCCGCACCCACCAGCCCGAACTTCACCAGGGCCCAGCGGGTCCGGCCGACGCCCTGGGTCCAGACGAACCGGTGGGTGCCCTGCTCCACCTCGCGGGCGACCAGCGGCGCGCCCCAGAACAGGCCGACCAGCACCGGCAGGGTGATCAGCAGGACGGCCACCAGGTTCAGGCTGCCGTACTGGTTACTGAAGCGGTGGAACCCCGCGTCGCAGGCCTCCCGGGTCGCCGCGGTCACGTTCGGGTCGTCGAGCTGACGCACACATGTGGCCAGGTCGAGGTCGGCGAAGGTGCTCCGCATCGAGAGGCCGATCGGCACCAGGACGGCGGCGAGCACCAGGAACCCCAGGAGGGTGTAGAACGCCAGCTTGCGGTGTTGCCGCCAGGTCAGCCAGATCATGCCGCCACCCCCCACTCGCTGTGACTGGTCTGCGTGACGCCGTCGGCCAGGTAGGCCAGGACGACGTCCTCCAGGCTGACGTCGCGGACCGTCCAGGCGGGCTCGGTGACGGGACCGTCGGTGCGTACCAGCAGCGTGGACTGCCGGTCCGTGTGGCTGGCCCGGACCACGTGCGCCACGCCCCCGATCGGACCGCCGTCGTGCCGTGGGCCGACGAGCTGCCGGTGCCCGGCAACCAGGTCGTCGACCGAGCCGGTGAGCTGCACCTGGGCCGCGTTGAGCACGATCAGGTAGTCGCAGACGCGCTCCAGGTCGGCCAGCAGGTGCGAGGAGAGCAGAACGGTGGTGCCGGAATCCGCCACGCTGCCCATCAGCGACTGGAGGAACTCCCGACGGGCCAGCGGATCGAGGCTGGCCACCGGCTCGTCGAGCAGCAGCAGCCGGGGTTGTTTGGCCAGTGCGAGAGCAAGCGCCACCTGGGCCCGTTGCCCGCCGGACAGTTTGCCGACCGGCTTGTCGGGCGGTATCCCGAGCTGCGCCAACCGGGTCCGGGCCAGTGCGGCGTCCCATCGCCGGTTCAGCTTGCCGCCGGCGACGACCAACTCGGCGGCGGTGAAGTCCCGGTACAGCGGCGTGTCCTGGGCGACGAACCCGATGTTGGCCAGCCCCTCCGTGTCGCCGTACGGCGACCTGCCGAACACCCGCACCGCGCCCTCGTCGGGCTTGAGTAGCCCGACCGCCAGGTGCAGCAACGTGCTCTTGCCCGCGCCGTTGGGCCCGACCAGCGCGGCGATCCGGCCGGCCGGAAGGTGCAGCGAACAGTCCCGTAGCGCCCACGTTCTGCCGTACCGCTTGCCCAGCCGGTCGGCCTCCAAGACCATCTCCATCCTCTGTCCTCTCGTACCGCTCACGCGGGTTCCTTCTGTGGGGCGTCGTCGGTGAGGGTGGCGCGCAGCGTGGTCTCCACCAGGGCGACGACGTCCTCGGCCGTGAGGCCGGCGGCCCGCGCCCGCTGCAACCACGCCACGAGGTCGTCACGCAGCTCGGCCTGGTTGGGCAGGGACGCGCCGGCCAGGGTGCGCTGGACGAACGTGCCCACCCCGGGCCGGCCGCCGACCAGACCCTCGATCTCCAACTCCCGGTACGCCTTCAGCACCGTGTTCGGGTTGATCGCCAGTGACTGGGCGACGTCCCGAACCTTCGGCAGCTGATCGCCGGGTGCGAGCAGACCGACGCGCAGCGCCTGCTTCACCTGCTGCACGAGCTGCATGTAGGTGTTCACCTTCGACCGGCTGTCGAGCACGAACTCGATCACTCGTGATGATCCTTCCTGTTGTCCTACGACAGTAGGACTATGAGACAGCTTGGTCGGGTCGGCGACGCCTGTCAAGCGCGAAGGGACCGTGGCACCCGTGGGCCACCGACTGGCACCGACGGGTCAGCCGCCCGGGAAGGGAACCGGCACGCGATCCGTACTCGAACGGGGAGGTGCTCGATGGTCACCAACGACCTCCGGGCGACGACGGCGACACCGCTGCAGATCGCCCGCGCCCGGGGCCGGGTACGCGGACGGCTGATCCTGCTCGGCCCGGCGTTCGTCGCCGCCGTGGCGTACGTCGACCCGGGCAACTTCGCCACCAACTCGGCGGCCGGCGCCCGCTACGGGTACCTGCTGGTCTGGGTCGTGGTGGTGGCCAACCTGATGGCCATGCTGGTGCAGACACTCACCGCCAAGCTGGGCCTGGCCACCGGCCGCAGCCTGCCCGAGCTGTGCCGCGAGCGCCTGCCCCGCCCGCTCAACCGGATCATGTGGGTGCAGGCCGAGCTGGTGGCGATGGCCACCGACCTGGCCGAGGTCATCGGGGGAGCGGTCGCCCTCTACCTCCTCTTCGGCATCCCGTTGCTACCCGGCGGGCTGATCATCGGCGCGGCCGCGTTCGTCGTGCTCGCCCTGCGCTCGCGCGGGTTCCGCGCCTTCGAGATCGCCGTCGCCGTGCTGCTCGGCGTCATCGTCCTGGCGTTCGCGGCCAACCTGCTCGCCGCCGGCTCCGACCCGGGCTCGGCCATGGCCGGCCTCGTGCCCCGCCTCCAGGGCACCGACAGCGTCCTGCTGGCCGCCGGCATCCTCGGGGCGACGGTCATGCCGCACGTCATCTACGTGCACTCCGCGCTGACCCGCGACCGCATCCCCGCGACCGACGACGCCGAACGCCGTACCCTCTTCCGGGGCCAACGCACCGACGTGCTGCTCGCCCTGACGGCGGCCGGCGCGGTCAACCTCGCCATGCTGCTGATCGCGGCGGCCAGCTTCCGGGGCGGCGGCCCGGTGGGCGCCGACAGCCTGGAGGGGGTGCACGCCGGCCTGGGCGAGAGCATCGGCACGGCCGCCGCCTTCGGGTTCGCCGTCGCCCTGCTGGTCTCCGGGCTCGCCTCCACGAGCGTCGGCACCTACGCGGGTGAGGTGATCATGCAGGGCTTCCTGCGCCGCCGGGTTCCGCTGCTGCTGCGCCGCCTGGTCACCCTGGCACCCGCCGTGGTAGTGCTCGCCATCGGCCTCGACCCCACCCGCGCCCTCGTGCTGTCGCAGGTCATCCTCAGCTTCGGCATCCCGTTCGCGCTGATCCCGGTGGTCGCCTTCACCCGTCGCCGGGACCTCATGGGCAACCTCGTCAACCACCCACTGACCACGGTCGCCGCATCCGGAGTCGCCGTCCTGGTCGTCGCGCTCAACGCCTTCCTGCTGTGGCAGGTCGTCGCCGGCTGAGCCAGCCGGTGTCAGTGCCGGGAAGGCGGACGGGGCTACTCGTCCTCGTCTACCAAGCGGGGGCGTCGGTGTTCGGCGATGTACTTCTCCACATCAGCCTTGAGCCAGATCGAACCAACCGACAGTCGGGCGTACGGAGCCGGGAAGTGTGGCGACTGCTGGATCTGGCGGAACCGTGAGCGGCCCACCCCGAGCATCGCCAGGACCTCGCCCGCCGCGACGAGTTCGCCCGGTCCATCTGCCATGCGAACGAAGGTAGACCGGCCGTGACGGGTCAACATGAATGCGCTCAGATAGGCGCGCCAGGATTGACAGGGGGGTAGCGTCCGGGATGGGATCTGTCTACGCCCGTCGCCGCGCAAGGCGGAGCCCGGCGGCGACGGGTGTCCCGTCCGAAACCACCCCTGGAGGCTGGAGTGGAACAGGAACAAGAGGTAGAGCGGCTACGCGAGTGGGTGAGCCAGCTCGAGGCGTCACTCCTGGATGTCCGGCGAGAACTCTTCGACGCCCGTGGCCGGCTGACCGCCATCGCGCGAGTGACCGAAGACCTCGAGCGGGTCCAACGAGCACCTGGCGTCATCTTCGGAACCGTCAACGCGATCATTCACAGCCAGTCGTCGACCCTACGCTGGTCTGACCGATGGTCGCCGGTCCGCTACCAGGGGGTTCAGCAGTGAGCGGCCAGCGGCACGCCCCGGTCCGGCCGTTCTGGTTCTGCGCGTCCTGTGTGCTCCCCTGGCCGTGCGAGCACGCGAAAGTCGAACTCGTGGCCGACTACTCGGACGAGCCGAAGCTGCTCGGGGTGGACATGGCCGACTGCCTGACTGAGGCGAGCCGGGATCTGACCGACCTGTACCGGACCGCACCCGACCCGGTGCAGCACTACGGCCGGTTCTTGGGCTGGGTCAAGCAGGCCTTGACCGCCCACCGACACCGCGGCTCCGGTCGTGTGCTGTGCCGCCCCACCTGTGGGGCAGCTCGACAGGCACCGCCGACAACAGTCACCTCCACTGGTTCTAAGCGACGGGCCCCCCGCCGGTAGGGCGGGGGCACCGCCGTATCCGGCATGGGCGCTCAGGTGCGGCGGCCCTCGTCCCGCGCGGGGATCTCCTGACGCTGTTCGAGGGCGTCCGCCGGGTTGGCGTCGGCCGGCAGGGACGTCACCTCCTCCAGGGCGCCGGCCGGTAGCGCGCCCTGCTCGGCCAGGTCGGCCTCGGACGCCTCCGGGTCCACGTCGCCGGAGACCCGGTCCGGCGGCCCCACGTCGAACGCGTCCTGCCGCTGCTCGGCGGCGTCCGCCTCCGGAGGAGGGAACTGGTCGCCCTGTTCGTCCCGGTACGTGCTCATCAAAGCCTCCTACCCGGCGGAAGTCGCCATGACGCCGGGCCGCTGCCTACCCGCCGCCGTCGCGCTCACGCCTGGCGCACCACCCGCGCGGCCACGGCCTCGACCGTCTCGGGATGCCTCGCCAGCAGCCCCGCCACCGCACCCTGCTCGGCGGGAGCGTCGTCGGCCGGCAGCCACCCGCCGTCGTACCCGAGCAGACCGGAGATCGCGTCGACCACCTCGGGATGCGCGGCGAGGAGGACACCGACCCGCCGCTGCGGCGCGGCCACGGCGCGTTGGTCGTCCACCCGCCCGACAGGTGGGGCCGCGACCCACGGCGGCACCCAGGAATCCAGCTCCGGCAGCGCCTCCGGGAAGGTCCGTCCGGCCTCCCGGATCAGGAGCGGAACCAGTTCCGGGCCCTGCTCCCGCAGTGTCGTGATCAGGGTCGGCAACCAGGGCAGCAGCACCGGATCGGGCAGCCGGGCGAAGGCCGTGGAGATCGTCTCGACGACGAACGGCGCGAGACCGGGCACCGGTTCCAGCGCGTGCACGAATCCGGCCAGGTACTGCGGGAAGGCCGGCACCACCAGCGGGTTGGCCAGCAGCTCGGCACACCGGGCCCGCAGATCGGCCACCGACAGCAGGCCGAGCTGGTGTCGGCCCGCCCAGAGCAGCGCCACCTTCGCCGGCGCGGTCGGGTGCGACTGCGCGACGGCCAGTTCCAGCTGGGAGCGGTCGCAGCCCAACGACAGTGCCAGACCCTCCATCGAGAACAGGAAGCCGAGCATCGCGCCGACCTGCCGCACGTTGGTCTCGTCGCTGGTGATCGCGGTGGGCAGCAGGGTGCAGTAGTGCGCGTACCCGGTCGTCACGAACGCCTGGCACCAGGCCGGCAGGGTCGGCGCGGTGGCCCGGTGATGCGCCAGCAACCGTCGGATACGGCGCAACACGTCGGGAGCGTCGTCGACGGTGCGCGCGGTGGCGAGCAGCTCCACCGCCCGCGCCCCCAGCTCGTCGACCAGACGTGGGCTGTCGAGCAGCCGGATCGCGTCCTCGACCGCTGCCAGAGCGCTGGCGGCGGTGGCGTCCGGGCCGCGCACCGCCCGACGCAGTCGTTGCTCCAGGACCTGCTCGACGGTCACACCCTCGTAGCCGAGCTCGATCAACGCCCGCTGATGGTGACCGAGCGCCAGGTCCCAGCTCTCCTGGACCGAGCGCTGACCGAGCCGCCGCTCACCCATGATCGGGCGGACCGCGGCCGGTGGCAGCAGATGCCGCAGGATCCACAGCAGGTCCGAGCAGCGGCCCAGCGCCGGCTCGGCGTTCAGGTCCAGCAGCGCCCGCTGGACGGTCCGCTTCTCCAGGGCCAGGCCGAGCGGTTCCAGCCGATCGAACACGTCGCGGGCCAGCGGCGGCAGAGCGTCGTAGCCGACCTGACCGATCCGGTCGCCGCCCAGCAGGATCTCGCAGAGCCGTCGGACGTCCCGCCGGCCGGGCACCACGTCCTTCTCGATGCAGGTGACCGCGGCGTCGGCGAAGTCGTACGGCGTGGGCCGGGCCCGGTTGCGCAGACCGGCCAGCAGGACCGACGTCTCGAAGACCGCGATCGCGTCGGCGGTGCTCGCCAGATATCCGTTGCGGCGAGCCAACCGGACGATGTCGACACACCAGCCGCGCAGCTCCGCCTCGTCCAGACCGTCCGGGCGCGGTGGCGCGGCGAGGAAGCCGGTGAGTCGGTCATCGACCGGCCCGGCGGGGGAGGGGACCGTCGTGACCCGACCGCGTCGCCCCCGGACAGCCGTCGTGCGTTGGCCGCCGAGCTGGTACGGCGACAGTCCGTGGCGGCGTACCTCCCTGGCCCAGGTCGCCGCGGCGATGGAGACCGAGCCGGACGCCAGCCCGAACTGTGCCTCGATCGCCGAGTGGCTGGACGGGATCAGCCCGTACCGCCAGCGGGTGTCGGTGCGCGGGGTGATCTCGAAATCGTCCGCGCCGGAGCCCAGCCCGAACTGCTCGACCCGGCTGGCAGCGTGGAACGCGCCGCAGACGTAGAGGCAGTGCGCCGGATCGACGCCGGAGGTGGCCAGGTGCTGACGCATCCGCGTCCACATGTACCGCTCGCGATCCTCGTCGCGATCGAGCTGATCCGCGTCGGCCGGGCGCAGCCGCCGGAACAGGCTGCCGATCAGCACCATCACCTGCCGGTACGTGTCGTGGTCGGCGTCGGCCAGCGGGCGTTCCACGTACTGGTCCCACCATTCCGACCAGTGCCGCACCTTGCCGTGGTGCAGCAGGTACGCCTCCAGCTCCGCGAACCGCGGTCGCAGGTCGCCGATCTCCACCCCGACGGCGTCGCCGTGCAGTCCCGATTCCGCACCGGTGCCGGTCGGCCCGTTCGCGCTGCTCGCGCCGGTCGGCTGGTCGCGCGGCGACCACTGGAAGACGTGGTCGGAGGAGCGGTCCACCAGCACCAGCTCCACGCCGGGGGTCTCCAGCGCGTACGCGATGGCCTGGTATTCCGCCGACGCCTCGGTGATCGGCGCGACGACGCTGAGCGGCCCCCAGTCGGCCGGAAAGCCGGACAGCTCCGACGCGAACGCCTGCACCGCCACCGGCAGGCGGCAGTTGCGCAACTCGCCGAGCAGCGGCTGGAGATCCTCGCACAGCTCCAGGTAGATCACCCGGGGCTGTTTGGCGCGCAGCCGGCGCACCATGGCCAGCGCGGAGGCCGGCGAGTGGTGGCAGACAGGGAAGATCTCCAGCGGCTCGCCGAGCGCCCGGTCGACATCGTCGACCATCCCGGCGAGGATCGCGCCGAGCGCGTCGGAGGAGCCCGCGAACGCGGTCGCCGCGTCGGTGAGCTGCTCGCGGAGCGCGCCGAACGTGCCGGCGACTGTCGACGCGGTCACGAGAGGGACGCGATCGCCTGACGGCCGCCGTCCAGGAAGCCCGCCCAGCCGTCGTCGTCCTTGCGGGCCCGTGGCTCGACCACGCCGTGCAGGTACTTGTTGAGGATTGCCAGGTCTTCCGGGCTGCGCCGGGCCAGCGATCCGACCAACGACCCGGCGAGCGTCGCCGCGCGCAGCGTACGGTCGCCGAAGAACTGGCTGTGCAGGATCGCGTCCTCCAGCACGCCGATCTGCTCGGCGGTCGACAGTGCCGACTCCAGCTTCTCCTCGTCGCTCGTCGCTGCCGCGGCGCCGGCGCGCAGGTCGGCGAAGCTCTGCAACAGGATGTCCAGCAGGGTGGGCGGCACGTCCAGCTCGATGCGGTGCCGGCGCAGCAACTCCTCGGTGCGGAACCGCACGATCTCGGCCTCGCTGCGCTTGTTGGTGACCACCGGGATCCGGACGAAGTTGAACCGCCGCTTGAGCGCCGAGGAGAGGTCGTTGACGCCCCGGTCGCGGCTGTTCGCCGTTGCGATGATCGAGAAACCGGGTTGGGCGAAGACGATGTTGTCCTGGTCCAGCTCGGGGATCGCGACGTACTTCTCGGACAGGATCGAGATCAGCGCGTCCTGTACGTCGCTGGTGGAGCGGGTCAACTCCTCGAAGCGACCGACCACGCCACGCTCCATCGCCGTCATGATCGGCGACGGGATCATCGACTCCCGGGACTGGCCCTTGGCGATCACCATGGACACGTTCCACGAGTACTTGATGTGGTCCTCCGTCGTGCCGGCGGTGCCCTGCACGACCAGGGTCGAGTTGCGGCAGATGGCCGCGGCCAGCAACTCGGCCAGCCAGCTCTTGCCGGTGCCGGGGTCACCGATCAGCAGCAGGCCTCGGTCCGAGGCGAGGGTGACGATGGCGCGTTCGACGAAACTGCGGTCGCCGAACCACTTCTGCGGGATCTCCCGGGACAGGCCGTCAGCCCGCTCCGACCCGAGGATGAACAGCCGGACCATGCGCGGGCTCAGGCGCCACGAGAACGGCTTCGGACCGGTGTCGACCGACTCGAGGAAATCCAGCTCGTCGGCGTACGTGACCTCGGCGGGGGCGCGCAACATCTCGGACATGAGGGACTGCTCTCCTAGGTGAGGAAGTTCTTCAGCTCGCTGACGAGCTTGCGGATGTGGCCGGAGATGACCGGGGTGCCCTGGTCCTTCAGGCGTTGCCGGAACCAGGGGTTGACGCTCTGTTGGCCCGAGCTGCTGACCGAGCCCACCGGGATGACCTTGGCGCCGGAGCGGTGGACGGCCTGCAGGCCGTCGAAGACCGCCTGGTGGTTGACCTCGTAGAAGTCGGAGATCCACACCAGCACCGTGTTCTTCGGCTCGGCGATCTTCGGCCGCGCCAGCGTCAGCGCCGCCGTGCCGTCGGTGCCGCCACCGAGCTGCGTACGCAGCAACACCTCGAACGGGTCGTGCACCCACGGGGTGAGGTCCAGTGCCCGGGTGTCGTACGCGATCAGGTGCACGTCCACCTTCGGCAGGCCGGCGAAGATCGAGGCGAGGATCGTGCAGTTGACCATCGCGTCGACCATCGAGCCGGACTGGTCGACCACCACGATGAGCCGGGACGGAGTGGTGCGCCGTGCGGTGTGCCGGTAGTAGAGCCGGTCGACGTAGAGCCGCTCGTCGTCCGGACTCCAGTTGGTCAGGTTCTGCCAGATGGTCCGGTCGAGATCCAGGTTGCGGAACACCCGCTTGGGCGGCACCGACCTGTCGAGCGCGCCGACACTCGTCTGTTGCACCTGCGTCCGGAGCACCTCGGCGACCTCGTCGACGAAGCGCCGGATCAACGCCTTGGCGTTCGCCAGCGCCAGTCCGGACAGGTTGGCCTTGTCCCGTAGCAACTGCTCGATCAGCGACATGCTCGGGGTCAGCTGACTGGCCAGCGCGGGGTCGGCAAGCACCTCCCGCAGGTGCATCCGTCGGACCAGGTCACCCTCCAGCCCGGCGAGGGTGCCGCCCAGCCCGCCGCTCTGACGGCGCAGCTCGCCGGGCTCGCAGCCGAGTGCCTGCTCGAACCAGCCGGCATCGGACTGCCACCGCGCCAGCTGGGTCGCGCTGACCGGGCCGGAGCCGGTGGCGAACACGTTCAGCAGCACCTTCGACACGAGCGCGGCGCGGCGTACCTCGGCGGCACCGGGCAGATAGGCCGAATCCGCGCGCGGCCCGTCGTCGTGCGGCGCAGCGTCGTGCGGTTCAGCGTCGTGCGGTTCAGCGTCGTCCGGTTCAGCGTCGTCCGGTTCAGCGTCGTGCGGTTCAGCGTCGTCCCGCCCGCTGTCCGACCCAACGGCCCGAGGCCCGATGGCGTCCGGTCCGGTGGCGTCGGGTCCGGTGGCGTCGGGCTCGGCGTCGGTGGGGGTGAGCAGGCCGCGCAGCTCGGCCGCGAGCGTCGGGAAGCGCTGGACGATGGTGTCCACCGAGACGGCCGGATCCAGCAGGGCGGCGGGCAGCCCGAGGTCGTCGACCACGGCGACGCTCGCCGACTCCAGGCTGGGCTGCTCGTCGCGGTCGAAGAGGCGGGACAAGAGCCGCCAGTAGAGAACCTGACGGCGGTTGGCGTCGGCGAACCCGCCGGTGGGGATCGGCGTGGTCATCGGCGCAGCAACCGTCCCGCGCGTTCGCGCAGCACGGCCACGGCGTCGCCCGCCCGCGCCTCCTCCTTGGCGATCTTCGGATCGGTGACGCCGCACGCCCAGTCGCCGTTGTGCGCCGGCACCGTTCGCCGCTTCACCGTGCCCAGCACCGCCAACGGCTGGAGCTGCCACCGGTCGTCGTCCCAGCGCAGGAGCCCCAGGCTGGCGGACGCGGTGGCGACCAGGTCGACGGTCAGCGGACCGGCGGCCGGCAACCTGTCGACGGCCAGCGGTATCCGTTCGCCGTCCACCTCGACGGCGAGGGTGCCGGCCTCGTCCCGGATCACGGGCCCTTCCACGAGGACGGGCTCGGCGATGCCCGCCGGGTGTCGATCCAGGGGGTCGGTCGCGGCCGTGGTCGCCGCGGGCAACAGGACCCGGGCAGTGGCGAACGGGTCGGCGGGCTCGTCGAGCCGGACCCGGTCGTCGACCCAGCCCAGGTCGCCGCCGCGCAGCGGCAGGTCGGTCACGGTCAACGCCCGCTTGTCGGCCAGCGCGGTGAGCAGCGCCGGATGGTGCGACAACAGCCGCCAGATCGCCGGACCGACGATGGTGTCGACCTTCGCCGCGGTGACCGCCGTGCGGACCAGCCGCGCCGGGCCGCCGTCCGCCGGCTCCAGGATGGCGTGCAGTTGGATCTGCACCGCGGTGTCGTGACTGTGCACGTCCACACCGAGCGGCAACAGCCGCCCGGAGACCGAGGGCGTCGCCTCGGGCGGTGGCGTGCCCTCGGCGAGCAGGACCCCGCGAGCCCAGAGATCGGCCCACCGGCGTGCCGGCACCCGCGCCATGGTGGCGACCGGAACGCAGGCCCGCAGCTCGGCGGCGAGCCCGTCGAGCAGCACCGCGACGCGTCGTAGCTCCGGCACGAGGAGGCTGGTCTCGACCACCCCGGCGGCGACGGAGAGCAGCTCGTGGTCGACGCCCCGCCAGCCCGTGAGCGCCACCTCGTGCCACCACGCCCGCGCGCCGGCGAGCGCGGCCGGCGCCTCGGGAGGCACGCTGGTCGGTGTCGTCCACGACGACCGCGTGCGGCCGAGTGTCTCGTCGAGCTGCCTGAGCAGGGCGTCGTGTGCCGCGCCGAGCAGCGCCGAGCGCGCTCCGGCGAGCGCGGCGAGGTGCTGCGGGGCGACCGACCCGGCGACGACCGCGTCCACCGCGACGGCCACCGGGCCACCCAGTGGCGTGCCGGTGAGCGCGTCGGCGAACGCGGCCAGCGCGGAGGCGCCCCGCTCGCCGACCCGGCCGAAACCGTCGATGAGGGCGTCGTCGAAGCCGGCCACCACATCGAGCGCGTCGGTCAACCCGGCCGGGGCCGTACGCAGGGGCGCGACCTGGGCGCCGCGCATCAGCGGGCGGCCCGGGTCGCCGGGAACCAGTGCAGCTCGGGCAGCGGGGCCGTGCTGACGGGAACCTCAAGGTAGGCGAGGTGGCGCAGGAAGCGACTGAACACCACCGCCGCCGACGCCGGCTCGGGCTGACCGTCCAGCCGGGCCAGCAGCTCCGCTCCGCTGGCCACCCCGTCGCCGACGTCGACCCGCAGGTAGCGGGCGACGCGGTCGACGCCGTACTGGAGGAGCGCCTCGTCCGCGAGCGCGTGCAGATGCTTGCACGGGGTGGCGCGCAAGCCCCCGCACGGTCGGTTGTTGTTGGTGCTGCACTGGTAGGCGTGGGTGCCGGCCGCGACCGACGAGACGTAGACCCGCTCGACGTCCGACCCGCTGGAGACCACGCCCTGCAGACGTCCGTCGGCCAGCTCGACGAAGGGCACCTTCGCCAGTTTGCGGGAGCGGGCGGGCGGCAGTACCGCCACCACGCTGCGCCGCCGCCAGTCGGCTTCGTCGGCGTTCGTCACGTCACGGCCTCCCACGTTGAGAAGAATGCAGGGTGGTGCGCGCGCGGCCGGCGTCGGCGGCGCTGCGACGACACGATCATGGACCACGGGTACGACAGAGCCGGGTGCGGTGCGGGCACGGCGGCGCGGCCCGGAGCGCGGATGCCGTCGGGTCCGCGCGCTTGGTCGCCGTCGCCGTCCCCGATCGGCCAGGATGGGCGGGACGGCCGGGCCACCGGCCGCGACGAGGAGGCGGACGATGCGGGTACGCGGCTGGCTGACCCGGGGGCGGCGCGTCCGCACGACGGCGGTGGCGACTCTCGTCGCGGGCGCGGCGTCGCTGGCCGTGGCGCTACCGGCGGCTCCGGCGGCGGCCGGTGCCGCAAAAGCGGGCGACCCGGTGTGCGAGATCCGCGACGAGCGGCTCAACGAGCTGTCCGGGATGGTCACCACCGACGACGGGTACGTCGTGGTCAACGACGGCGCCGACGACGAGGCCCGCCGACGGATCTTCTTCCTCGACAAGAATTGCGCGGTGGCGCGGACCGTCAGCTACCCCACCCGGCCCCGGGACACCGAGGACCTGGCCGTCGGCCGGGACGGCACCCTCTGGGTGGCCGACATCGGTGACAACGACCGCAACCGCGAGACGATCGCGCTGTGGCGGCTCGCGCCGGGCGCGGACCGGCCGGTGCTCCACCGGATGACGTATCCGGACAATCCGCACGACGCGGAGGCGCTGCTGATCGACGCGTCCGGCCGTCCGCTGATCATCACCAAGGGTGGCAGCGGCACCGTCGTCCTGTACGCCCCGACCACCGCGCTGAAGCCGGGCGCCACCACGCCGCTGGCCTCCGTGGGCAAGGTGGTCCTGCCGTCGACAACTACCAGCAATCCGTACTCGTTTCTCGGCCGGAGCGTCGTGACCGGCGCGGCGAGCGCGCCGGACGGCCGCCGGGTGGTGCTACGCAGCTACGCCGACGCGTTCGAGTACGACGTGGCCGGCGACGACCTGGTCGGCGCGCTGACCGGCGGTACCCCGCGGATCACGCCGCTGCCGGACGAGCCGCAGGGCGAGTCGATCACCTACAGCCGGGACGGCCGGTCGCTGCTCACCGTCTCCGAGTCCGCCGACCAGCCGGCCGGCAGCCGCCCGACGATCCTGCGGTACCCCGCGACGGTGGCCCCCGCCGCTCATCCCGCGGAGTCGACCACGGCGGCCCCGCCGTCGCCCGCCGCGGCCAGCCCGGCGGCGCAGACGGCCGGTATCGGCGGCGGCCAGGTGTGGTCGCTGGCGGCCGGCGCCGGGACGCTGCTGGCGCTGCTCGCCGTGGCCGGACTGCTGTGGCGGCGGCACACCGACCGACGTTGAGGGGCAGACCGGCGCGGTACGGGAGGATGGGTGGATGTCCGTGCTGTCCGCGCTACGCCACCCGATCGTCGCCGCCCCGATGGCCGGCGGCCCGTCCACGCCGGATCTCGTGTCGGCGGTCTCCGCCGCCGGTGGACTCGGGTTCCTGGCCGCCGGCATGATCGACACCGGCCGGCTGGTCGCCGACATCGCCGCGGTGCGCGCCCGTACCGACCGGCCGTTCGGGGTCAACGTCTTCCTCCCCGGTGACGGTCGGGTCGACGAGGCCGCCGTCTCGGCGTACGCGCGGCGGCTCGCGCCGCAGGCCGAGCAGTTCGGGGTGACGCTCGGCGATCCGGCGGGCGGGGACGACGCGTACCCCGAAAAGCTGGCCGCGCTCCTCGCGGACCCGGTGCCGGTGGTGTCCTTCGCGTTCGGACTGCCCGACCGCGCCGCAGTGACGGCGTTGCGGGAGCGCGGCACCGAGGTGTGGGCGACGGTCACCCGACCGGACGCCGCCACCGCCGCCGCCGACCTGGGCGTCGACGCCGTCATCGTGCAGGGCACCGAGGCCGGCGGGCACCGCGGCGGTCTGCCGGACGACGACGACTACGCGCTGCTGCCGCTGCTCCGGCTGGTCGCCGGAGGTGACCGTCCGCTGGTGGCGGCGGGCGGCATCGCCGACGGCCCCGCGCTGGCGGCGGCGCTGGCCGCCGGGGCGGTCGCGGCGCAGGTCGGTACGGCGTTCCTGCGCTGCCCGGAGGCGGGCAGCTCGCCGTTGCACCGCGCGGCGGTGGCCAGCGTCGCCCCGACCGCGCTGACCCGGGCTTACACCGGCAAGCGGGCCCGTGGCGTGGTCAACGACTTCCTGCGGACGCACGACGCGCAGGCGCCGGTCGGCTACCCGCAGGTGCTGCACCTGACCCGTCCGCTGCTCGCCGCCGCCCGACGCGACGGCGACGCCTCGGTGGCGAACCTGTGGGCCGGGCAGGCGCACCCTCTCGCCCGGGACGTGCCGGCGGCCGAGTTGGTCGTCGAGCTGAGCACCGCCGCCCGGGTGGCGCTGACGGAGGCCGTCGAGCGGGCGGGCCGCTGGGGCTGAGCCGGCCTCCGACCCCGGAGTCTCCTGGCCACCCGTTAGAGTCTCGCCGTGATCGAGATCGGCGCGCACGTCGACCTGTCCCACCCGTCCGACCGGGTCTGGCTCGCACTGACGGATCGGGAGTTGCTCGGCCGCTGGTTCGCCGAGGCGGACATGGTGGAGGGAGTACCGGACCGGCTGCGGCTGCACACGGCCGACCTGCCCGGCTTCGACGCCGACGTCGAGGTCGAGGTGACCGAGCGGCAGGTGCCGGAGCTGCTCGCGTTGCGCTGCGACGAGGCCGGCCGGCTCACCGAGCTGACCTGCACCGTCACCGCCACCCGAGAGGGCAGTCGGCTGGCCGTGCGGGAGGTGCCGACCCACGGCGCCTGGTCGGACGAGCAGCGCGACGCCCGCGACCAGCAACTGCGTCAGGCGCTCACCGTGCGTCTGCCGGCCATTCTGGACTGGCTCGCGTTCCAGCAGGTCGACCTGCGCCGAGGCGAGGCCGGGATGACCACCGAACTGCCGGTGATCGCGGCGGCGACCGGTCCGGCTCGGCGTCGGCGGCGGACGGTCGTCGTCGGGCTCGTCGGGGTGCTGCTGGCGGCCGGGGCAATAACGTGGCTGACGCTGCCGGACGAGTCGAACCCGGTGACCGCGCCCACCTCGTCGCCGACCCCGACGCCACCGCAGCCGAGCGTCGTGGCGGCGACGCCGACCACACAACCCAGGGCCACGGCCTCCGCACGCCCGTCGCGCACCGCGACGCCGACCAGCGCCCGTCCGACGCGTACCGCGTCGGCGAAGCCGTCGCCCACTTCCACTCCCACCGGGCCGCCGCCCCCGCCCCCGCTGGTCGCGCGGTACGACACCGCCTCCAGTCGGCTGTTCGGCTACACCGGGGAGGTGGTGGTGGACAATCCGGGGCCCGCGCCCGTCGAGCAGTGGGTCGTGGTGGTGACCCTGGCCGAGGGCAGCAGCGTGGACGACGTCGACGGGGCGGACTCGTCCCGGGACGGGCAGGCGCTCACCCTCACCGGCGCGGCCCTGCCGGCCGGCGGGTCGCGGACGATCCGCTTCGACGTCCGCGACAGCCGACCCAAGGCCCGGGAGCCGGAGGGGTGCACCGTGGGCGGCAACCCGTGCGCGGGGTTCTGACTAGGCTCCGGACGCATGGCACTGCTGCACCGGGCGACACTGCGCCCCACGAAGCTCGAACTGCTGACGACCTGGCTGCCCGACCGACCCTGGTACCGGGGACCGGCCGGCGTCGAGGTGGTGAGTAGGGGGGCGTACCGCTTCGACGACCCGGCCGGCGAGGTCGGCGTGGAGACGATCCTGGTCTCCGCCGCCGACGGGCCGGTCCACCAGGTTCCACTGACCTACCGCGCCGCGCCGCTCGACGACGCCGACGAGTGGCTGGTCGGTACCACCGATCATTCGGCGCTCGGCCGCCGCTGGGTGTACGACGCCTGCGCCGACCCGGTGTACGCGTCGGCGCTGACCCACGCCGTCCTGAGCGGCGCCGGCCAGGCGGAGCAGTACTTCGAGGTCGACGGTCGGCGCGAGGTGCGAGCGCCGGCGATGACGATCGACGTCGACGGCGGCGGCGACGTGCCGGAGGTCGGCGCGGTTCGGCGGGTCGTCGACGGGGACGACACCGTCATCGTCACCGACACGGTGGAGCTGGTCGTCGTCCGCCGGCCGGTCGCCGGGGCGGGCGAGGTTCGGGGCGTCACCCTGCGCGGTTCCTGGGACGGCCAGCCGACGACCGTGCCGCTGGCGTACGTCCGCACGCGTTAGACGGCGGTGGGCGGCCCGGTCGACCGGGCCGCCCACCGCGTTCACCACTGTGCCGGAGGCGGCGGCGGTGCGACCGGCGGCCGGTCGTCGCAGGTGATCGTGTTGGGCAGCAGCCACGGCGCGAGCCAGCCGCCGTCGTTGCCACCCAGGTCGGTCAGCGTGAACTCCGAGCCGGCCGGGGTGAAGTGGAACGACCCGCAGTTGTTGACGCCGACCGCGCCCACGTTGCGGGTGTCCACGTTGGCGAACGAGGCAGAGCCGGCCGTGCGGGCGCTGACCACCGAGGTGCCCGTGCCGTCGACCCGGACGTCGCGGAAGCGCACGTTGGTGATCGAGTAGAGGTCCTTCACCGGCCAGTCGCTGACCAGCATGATCGCGTTGTAGGTGCTGTCCAGGTACGCGTCGCCGGTGACCTCGATGGCCGCGTCGATGCTGCGGTCCAGCGCGAACATCCAGATGGCGCCGAGCCCGATGTTCCAGTTCAGCTCGTACGTGCCGGCACGGGCCGTGGTGTTGCCGGTGAACCGCAGGTACCCGGCGAACGGCTCCGCGCCGAAGCGGGCGCCGGCGTGCAGGCCGCTGCCCTCGCGGACCGGGTCGGCGACGAGGTTGTGCGAGACGGTCGTGTCGGTGCCGCCGTAGATGGCGATGCCGTTGGCCAGCGTCGGGGACTGCACGGTGTTGTGGTCGAACGTGTTGCGGGCGTTGGCGGTCTTCTCCGACCACATCGCCAGGCCGTCGTCGCCGGTGTTGCGGACGAAGGTGTGCGCGACGAGAGAGTCGGTCACGCCGGTGTGGAAGTTGAGCGCGTCGGCGATCTGGTCGACGATGATGGTGTTGGTGATGCGGACGTTGCGCATCGGCCCGTCGAACCACACGCCGACCTTGGTGTGCCGCAGGTGCAGCCCGTCGATGGTGGAGTCACTCATCGCGCCACCGATGGCGTTGACCTGGTCGGTGTCGATGCGCTCGCGGACGTCGCCCTCGATGGCGAAGCCGGACAGGCGCACGTTGCGGCTGCCGCCGTCGGCGGCGTCGCGGCCGTAGAACCCGACGCCGGTGTGCACCGAGCCGTCCGGCGCGGGGGTCGACAGGGCGACCTCGCGGCCCTTGATGATGGTGTGCCAGTTGCCGGCGCCCTCGATCGTCACGTCGTCGACGATGATGTGCCGGTTGACCTGGTACGTGCCCGGCGGGATGTACACCTTCAGGTGGGTGCGGCGGGCGAAGGCGATGGCCTTGTCGATCGCGTCGGCGGAGTCCCGTCGGCCGGTCGGGTCGGCGCCGAACGCGAGGACGTTCGCCGCGAGCAGCCGTACCCGCGGCGGCGCGACCAGTTCGGAGTCGAGCAGGTCGATGACCGTCCAGGCGGCGGCGGTGCCGGTCGGCGCGGTGAGCCGGACCTTGTCACCGGCCCGGTAGGTGCGCCCGAGCAGCAGTCGCTGCTCGTCGTAGAAGTGGGTGGGCCGGAACGGCGTGGTGATGCTCGGGTACGGCGTGGTGGCCGACGGCACGCACTGGCACTCGGTGATCCACCAGTCCGGGTGCAGCAGGCCGGCCTGCGGGTCGTTGGTGAACGGGTACTGGTTGTAGAGCCACGAGTACTGCGAGGTCAGCGTCATGGTGCGCGCGTGCTTGCCGTTGACGGCGACCGTCAGCGGCGCGGTGATCCCGCCGCCGGACGGCGCGTCCGGGATGCTGTACCGCACGGTGATCCCGTTGGCGGCGCTGGGCAGGACGAACTCGACGTACTCGCCCGGGGTGAGTCGGACGGCCCGGCGGCCGGACGCCTCGGCGGGCAGGGTGTAGGCGGACCGGTCGGGGCCGATGATCTCGCCGTTGGTGCGGGCGTTCTCGGCCTCCTGTTCGACGAAGTCGACGTCGGCCCCGCGCCCGGCGACCAGCGCCGGATCGAGTGCCGCCCGGGTGACGACCGGCTGCGTGCCGGGTGACGTGGCCGGGCCGGCCGCGGCGACGGTGGGTCCGGCGACCAGCACGGCGAGGCCGGTCGCGAGCGCGACGGCGGTGGCGACCGGGCGGCGGCCTGGGCGTCCGCGCGCCGGCAGGATGCTGCGAGACATCGGTGACCCTCCTGGGTGGGTGGTGGTGGAGGTCCGCCCGGCGTTCCCCTGGACGCCCGACATTGAGCGTCATGATGCAGCACCCCGCAGTCTCCTGCAAGACATCAATCAGCGAACGAAAAGAGACGACTGTAAAGCCGCAAGAATTGGACGAAAGGACGGCGGCGGTGTCGCGCCTCGCCTGCGTCCCGCTGAGCCGGAGCGGGCGTACGCTGGGCCGCGTGGAGCACGAAGATCGGATCGCCCTCTTCCTCGACTACGAGAACCTGGCGTTGGGGGCCCGCGACCATCGTGGCGGCGGGGCCTTCGACTTCCGGCCGATCGCCGACGCGTTGGCCGAGCGCGGGCGGGTCGTGGTGCGCCGGGCGTACGCCGACTGGTCGTACTTCGACGAGGACCGCCGGATGCTCACCCGGTCCCACGTGGAGCTGATCGAGATCCCGCAGCGGATGGGGGCGTCCCGCAAGAACGCCGCCGACATCAAGATGGCCGTCGACGCGATCGAGTTGGCGTTCGAACGCGACTACATCTCCACCTTCGTCATCTGTAGCGGCGACAGCGACTTCACGCCGCTCGTCCACAAGCTCCGTGAGCTCAACAAGCGGGTCATCGGCGTCGGGGTGGAGGGGTCCACGTCGGCGCTGCTGCCACCGGCCTGCGACGAGTTCCTGTACTACGACCGGCTGGAGGGCGTGGACATCCCGCCCGTCCGCGCCCGGCACGCCCGGCCGGTCCGGCAGACCGGCCCGGACCAGCGGCCGACCGGGCCGGAGCAGCAGCGGGAGCCGGAGGTGGAGGAGCCGCCGGTGGGGGAGGAGCCCGGCCGGGACGTCGACACGCTCGCCGTGCAGGTCGCCCAGACGGTGGCCGGTCTGCAGGGCAGCGCGAGCGGCGAGGTGACCGCCTCCCGGCTCAAGCGCACCCTGCTGCGCAAGGACCCGACCTTCAGCGAGTCCGACTACGGCTTCCGTACCTTCGGCGAGCTGCTGCGCCACCTCGCCGAGCACAACGTGGTCGACCTGGCCGAGGGGCCCGCCAAGGGTGACCCGGAGGTGTCCCTGCCCGAGCACGGCGACCGGGAGGTGGCGTTCGGCCTGCTCCGGGGCGTGGTGGGCGACCTGGGCAGCGCCGGCAACCCGGTGGCGCTCTCCGGCCTGAAGAACCAGCTCCGCCGGGTGCGGCCCGACTTCAGCGAGAAGAAGCTCGGCTACCGCAGCTTCCTGCAGTTCTGCAAGGCCGCCGCCACCAGCGGCGCGGTCGACCTGCGGTGGAGCCCGGAGGCGGACGACTACCTGCTCACCAGCTCGTCCTGACCGCATCGACCGCTGTCGAGCGGAAGTGTCGGGACTGCCCATAGGGTGGACGGCAGGGCTGCCCCGAGGGCGAGGTGAGGGTCGTCATGCCGGGACGTGGGGAATGGACACTCGTCGGCCGCGACGTCGAGCTGAAGACCATCGAGGACGTCGTGGCGGCGCGGGTGCCCGGCCTGGTGCTGGTGGGCGACGCCGGCGTGGGCAAGACGCGGTTGCTGCGGGAGGCGTTGGCGCGCGCCGCTGACAGCGGTGTGGAGTGCCACTGGGTGTCGGCGACCGGCGCCGCCCGCTCGATCCCGTTCGGCGCGGTCTCGCACCTCATCCCCGCGCCGACCCGGCCGCACGCCGACCCGATGGGGCTGGTCGTCACCGTGGAACGCGACTTCGCCCGGCGCAGCGCCGGACGCACGGTCATGATCGGGATCGACGACGCGCACCTGCTCGACGAACCGTCCGCCGGGCTGCTGCACCAGCTCGCCGTGCACGGTCTGGCGGTGGCGGTGGCGACGGTCCGCGCGGGCGAACCCCTCTCCGACGCCCTCACCTCACTGTGGACCGGTTCCGGTCGGCGCCTGGAGGTGCGTCCGCTGCCGTCCACCGCCGTGGACCATCTGCTCGACGAGGCCGCGCCGGGTCCGCTCGACGCGCTCAGCCGCCGCCGGCTGCGGCAGCTCGCCGACGGCAACCCGCTGCTGCTGCGGGAGCTGCTCGCCGACGCGATGGAGACCGGCGGCCTGCACGAGGTGCGGGGCGTCTGGCGCTGGCGCGGCACCGCCTCCGGCAGCCCCCGGCTCGCCGAGCTGGTCAGCGCCCGGCTGCGCGCCCTCGAACCGGCGGCCCGGCAGGTGCTGGAGGTGGTCGCCTGCGGCGAACCACTCTCCCTGGCCCTGCTGGAACGGTTCGTCGACCCGACCGCCATCGAGGCGGCCGAGCGCAGCGGCATGGTGGTCGCGGAACGCTCCGGCGCGCGTACGGCCCTGCGGATGGCCCATCCGCTCTACGGCGAGGCGCTGCGCGCCAGCATGCCCGCCAGCCGTTCCCGGACCGTGTTCGGGCAGCTCGCCGACGTGTTGGCGAGCATGCCGCTGCGCCGCCGCGACGACGCGCTGGTCGCCGGTGTCTGGCAGCTGCGCTCCGGCAGCGTCCGGCACCCGGGTATCGCGTTGGCCGCCGCCCGACAGGCGATCGACCGGTTCGACATCGACCTGGCCGAGCGGCTGGCCCGCACGGCGTACGACGCCGGGCCGGGTTGGGAGGCACAGTGGCTGCTGGCCCGGGTGCTGCAGTACCAGGCGCGCAGCCAGGAGGCGTTCGACATGCTCCCGCCGGCCCCGCCGCCGGGCAGCAAGCGGCTCGCCATCTGGGCGATCACCCGGGCCGGGCTGCTCTACTGGGGTCTGGACCGGATCGACGAGGCGCACGAGACGCTGCGAATGGTGCCGGAGGGCTCGCCCGGCCACGACCTGGCCGAGGCCACCCGGTCGTGGGTGCTGTTCTACGACGGCCGGTGCGAGGCGGCGTTGGCGGTCGGTCAGGCCGTGCTCGCCCGCGCCGACACCGGCGTACGCGCGGCGAGCTGGGCGACCATGGGCGCGGCCTCGGCGGCGGGCATGCTCGGCCGGCTCGGGCTCGCGGCGGAGCTGGCGCGGCGGGGCCGGGCCGTGCTCGCCGCGGCGCCCGAACACCTGCCCTGGAACGAGGCCCAGGTCGGGCTGGGGCTCTGCTACGCCCGGTACGCCGCCGGTGAGCTGGCCGAGGCCGTCGAGCTGGCCGACGAGGGCTACCGCGCGGCGGTCGCCAGCGACGCGCGGGGGATGGTGGCCGTGTGGGCGGGGTTCCGGGGGATCATCGGCAAGGCGCAGGGGCAGCTCGACGCCGCCGAGGCAGACCTGCGCGAGGCCATCGCCCTGGTCGAGGAGAACGACCAGTACCACCTGGTACGGACGTACTGGGCCGAGCTGGCCGGCGTACGGGCCCTGGCCGGCGACCTGTCCGGCGCGCGGCGCTGGCTGGCCGCCGCGGACGCCCGGGAGCGGACCGCCAACCGGATCTTCCACTCCTGGGTGGAGCTGAACCGCGCCTGGGTGCAGGTCGCCGAGGGGGACCTCACCGCGGCGATCCGTACCGCCCGGCACGCGGCCGACCTGGCCCGGGGCAGCGAGCAGCCCACCATCGAGGCGGTGGCGCTCTACGAGTGCGCGCGCCTCGGCGCCCCGGAGCCGGTCCGGGACCGGCTGCGTACCCTCGCCGACCAGCTCGGCGGCTTGGCGTCGACCCTCGCCAACGCGGTCGACGGTCTGCTCCACGACGACGGGCCGGCCCTGGAGGCAGCCGCCGACGACCTCGTCGCCCGCGGGCACACGCTGCTCGCCGCCGAGGCGGTCGGCGTCGCCGCCCGGGCGTACGCCCGACGGGGTCGACCTCGACTGGCGGTGGCGCAGCGGGCCGCGACGCTGGCCGAGGCCTGCCGGGGCGTACGGACGCCGCTGCTCGCCGCGACCGCCCCGGGCGTCGAGCAGGCGACGTTGACCCGCCGCGAGCGGGACGTCGCGCTGCTCGCGGTCGCCCTGTCCAGCCGCAGCATCGCCGACCGGCTCGGACTGTCGGTCAACACCGTGAACAACAACCTGGCCCGGGTCTTCACCAAACTGGGCGTCCGCAACCGCCGGGAGCTGGCCGTCGTGCTCGGTCACGAGACGGTCGGGCGTACGCCAGAGGGTCACCGCGAGCGATCCCCGCTCGACAGTAGGTAAGGCCGACTGATCTACCGGGTTACCGCGCGCGTCCCTACCGTGCGGTAACAACCTACCGGTGCACTCAGTCCCTGGAGGACGGCAATGAGCCAGTTGGATCCAAGCGGACCACCAGGAGCACGACCCACGAGGTCGTTCCAGAACGTTCTCTTCGCCGCCGGGATGGCGCTGGCGGTGGCCATGCTCACCGCGGTGGTGGCCCCGACCGCCGGGGGCGCCTCACCCACCCCGGCGAGCGCCGCCCCCGCGTCCGAGTCGTACGACGCGGCGCCCTGCACCCGCGAGTTGGAGGGTACGACCTGGCTGCTCGACCCGTGCGTCAAGCCGGGCGGGAAGCTCCCGGCGGAGGTCGAGGCGCGGCTCGCGCAGATCCGTACCCAGAACCGGGCGGCAGCCGACGACTGCCCGACCCCGACCGGTTCGGCGTCGGCGTCGGCCTCGGCGTCGGCGTCGCCGACCCGGCAGACCCGACCGCCGGTGACGGCCCAGGCGGTCGCCCAGCGCGCCCCCGCCGCGACCGCGACAGCGCCGACATCGCCGGCCTCGCCCAGCGGTTCGCCCACCTCGTCGCCCACCTCGTCGCCCAGCGGCACGCCCTGCCCCTCGGGCAGCGCGTCTCCGTCGGGCAGCGCGTCACCGTCGGGGAGTGCGTCTCCCTCGGGGAGTGCGTCGCCGTCGGGTAGCTCGTCGCCGTCGGGCAGTTCGTCGCCGTCGGGGAGTGCGTCTCCCTCGGGGAGTGCGTCGCCGTCGGGTAGCTCGTCTCCCTCGGGGAGCGCGTCGCCGTCGGGCAGTTCCTCGCCGTCCGGCAGTGCGTCGCCGTCCGGCAGTGCGTCGCCGTCGGGCAGCGCGTCGCCGTCGGGCAGTTCCTCGCCGTCGAGCAGCGCCTCACCCAGTGGGTCGTCGTCACCCAGCAACCCGACCGACCCCACCGACGGGCCGCCCTGGCCCACCGGCGGGCCGGGGTCGCCGCCACCGCCGCCGCCGACCGGCTGCCCGCAGGTCAACGGCAACCCCACCCTCGTGGACGCCAACAAGGACCGCATCCGCTGCCGCGAGGTGCAGACCGTCGAGGATGACACCGTCCTCACCGTCACCGGCGACTCGATCAGCTCGTCGCATCACCAGTTCGGCTTTGGGTTCATGGGTCCCGGCTGCCCGAACACCTCGTTCGACGATCGGGGCATGCCCGGCAACAACGGCGTCTACAGCTACGCCCGGCGCTACTACGACATGAACGGCAGCATCGTCGACTACGACAACTACGCCCGGACCGGGTACGGCACCGGCGACATCATCGCCGGCCGGGCCGGCCCCGACTCGTGCGGCAACCCGTGGGCCCGGGTGGCCAGTCCGCTCGGTCTCGCCACGGCCCGCATCGCCAAGGCGAAGAGCGACAAGCACGACGCGTACCACGTCACGACCGGCGGCGTGAACAACACCAACTGGACGACGGTGCTGACCCGGCTGGCGAAGTGCCGGGGTTACGAGTTCGCGGCGGAAACCCTGGACCCGTACGGCGTGTTCCGCTTCGAGTGGGCGGCCCAGGGTGGCAAGGCCGGCATCGTCACCAACGGCGGCGGCTGCAACTTCTGGCTCGACCTGCCGGTCGGCGAGGACTACTACATCAACGTCCAGGTGCCCCGCTACGACGGCCCGAGCCAGTACGCCGGTGTCAGCGCCGATGCCACCTTCATCGTCAACTCCCTGTTGGCGGCCGGCGCCGACAAGGTGGTGTGGATGCTCTACTACGACATCACACCGGCCAACATCGACATCGGGCAGTACGGCTGGATGCAGCTCAAGGCGTACCTGCCGGCGGCTCTGCTGACCTACGTACCGCCGCAACCGGTGTCGATGCTGTCGCCGTTGATCGACCCGCTCTGGGTGGGCACCGTGCGGGGCGTGATCAGCGACCTCAACTGGGCCATCCAGATGGGAGTCCCGTTCGACCCGGCCGTACGGGTGGCGCTTCCACCACCGTTCACGCCGGGTGACATTCAGATCACCGCCGAGGGAGGGTCGCCACATCCCAGCCCCTCGGGTCAGGACAAGCTGGCCAACACCCTGGCCAGTGTGCTGAACGGCATCTGAGTCGCTCCTGAGTCATCGCTCAGACGGGGAGGAGCCGCCGTTGCGGTTCCTCCCCGTCGACACACAGGTGGATCTGCGCCCGGATTGCGGCTATCGACCCCGTATCTGCCCACCTGCGCCGTACCCCCGGCGCGAAAATTGCTATACGGTCGGCGAATGAAGGTGGAGGAACACTGGTGGAACGGTGACACGACCCCGCGCGGGCGCCGGGACGTGTACATCCGTACTGACGGGCAAGGTTGGGAGGTTCGCGCCCAGATCGGTGGGGCGTCGGGCCGTGAGCGGGTGCAGCAGTGCCCCAGCCGGGCCTCGGCGACCATCCTCGCCGACGCCTGGCGCGGTACGCACCCATCCTGGCGCGAGCTGAAGCAGCGCTGATCCGGCACCGGGTCGGGCCGGCAACGCCCCCCGCGCCCCCCGGCCCACCCGGTGCTCGACCCCACCCCCTTTTCGCGCCCCGAGGTCACCCCTTCTGAATCATGATCGCGGCAACCTCTGCCGCGAGGGCCGATGCCCACTCAAGCTGAGGACAGTCGTCCCGCCCTCTGCATTCCAGGCACCCACCTGCCCGCCACGGTGAGTCGAGCGCATCCGTCCAGTGCGTGTCGAGCACGCGTTTGGCGGTGAAAAGCTCGGTGGCCCTGGACACGGGTTCGTCGATCGGCATGCTCGGCACCTTTCGCGATATCACGATGAGTCCCGCCCAGAGGTTGGCGAACCGATCGCGCCAATCCCCTGAGCGGGTGCCGGGGTCAGGCTCCACCGTTTGCCGAACGAAGGAACCGACCACCTTCGCTTGACATTAGAGACCTTTAGTACCTAAGGCAATGTTGGTCTTGAAGGGGTGTGATCGGCGTGATCCGATGGAAGGTGCCGAACGAAGGAACCTTCACATGCCCATACCGACTGGCGGATACCGCGAGGTGGCCGAGGATCTCGCCGCACGCATCGCAAGTGGGGAGTACGCGCCGGGTGAGCGGCTGCCCACGTACAACGAACTCTCCGCCCTCTATGACGTCAGCGTGACCACGGTCCAGAGGGCGGTCATCGTCCTACAGACTCGTGGTCTGGTCATAGGTCTTCAGGGTCGCGGCCTGTGGGTCGCGGAGAAGTCGCCCACCTGATCGGCGCGCCCTTCGTCTTCCTTGATCACTTGATGCTCACCAGTTCGGAGAGGCTTCCTGGAACTGGTGAGCATCAAGTGATCAAGCCGAGAGCGCTCGATCAACTCGACTTCGCCGATCCGGGGGCATCCCGAGGCCGGGATACCGCGACATCGTGGAAGTGGAGTGGATCAACCCCGGGCGCGGCCAGGTCCCGTGGGCGCATTCCCCGCCGCAGGCCGGGTAGGCAGGGGTGGTCCGCGCGCGATGGAGGTCGCTCATGTCGCAGGGTCCCGACGAGGACAACCCTCGGCTCGACGAGGAGGTACGGGAGGCCGAACGCCGTCTCGCCGACCTCGTCACCCCGTCGGGCGACGCGCTGACCGACGACGACGCCCGCGTGCCGGACGATGCCCTCTCCGAGCGGGACGAAGCTCTCTTCGAGCAGGAAATTGCCCGCTCCGAGCGGGACGAGGCCTCCTCCGAGTAGGAGAAGGCCCCCTCCGAGCAGGAGACGAAGTAACGCTCAGGACGTCGGGACCGGCAGCACCGCGCCCTCGGCCGCCGACCGGTGCGCCAGCTCGATCAGCTCGACCGTGGCGGCCGAGTCGCGCGGGTCCACCGGCATCGGGGTGCCGTCGCGCAGCGCCGCCGCCACCTCGGCGTAGAAGCTCTGGTACGCCCCGGGCAGCGTCGGTGTCGGGCGCAGGTCACCGTCGACGCCGAGCAGGCCGTACCGCTCCGGTGGGACCTCGCCCCAGCCCGGCTGGTCCGGTCGGCCGCCGTCGTGCAGCGCGGCCTCCTGCACGTCCAGCCCGTAGGTCGTGTAGCCGGCGCGGTCGCCGAGCACCCGCAGGCGGGGGCCGAGCTGCGCGGTGATCGCCCCCATCCACAGGTGCGAACGCACGCCGTTGGTGTGGGTCAACGCCACGAACGCGTCGTCGTCGACCTCGGCGCCCGCGCGGCGGCGGTCGACCTCGGCGTAGACCCGCTCTACGGTGCCGAAGAGCTGCACGGCCTGATCGACGAGGTGCGCGCCCAGGTCGAACAGGGCGCCCCCGGCCTCGTCCACCCCGGCCAGCTCTCGCCAACCCGGCTTGATCGTGGGGCGGAACCGCTCGAACCGGGACTCGAACCGCAGCACCCGACCCAGCTCGCCGCTCTCCACGAGCGCGCGGGCGGTCAGGAAGTCGCCGTCCCAGCGGCGGTTCTGGAACACCGTCAGCGGCACTCCGCGCCGCTCGGCCTCCTCGACGAGCGCCCGGGCGTCGGCGGCGGTGGGGGCCAGGGGCTTGTCGACGACGACCGGCAGGCCGGCGGCGAGGGCCGCCCGCGCCATCGGCACGTGCTGCCGGTTCGGCGTCGCGACCACGACCAGGTCCAGAGCTTCGGGGGTACGCCACAGCTCGTCGGCGTCGTCCACCAGGCGGGCGTCGGGGAAGTGCTGCTGGGCCTGCTCGCGCCGCTGCGGATCGCGCGTCACGATGGCGTCCAGCCGCAGACCGGGCGTCGCGGCGATCAGCGGAGCGTGGAAGACCCGACCCGCCAGCCCGTACCCCAGCAGACCGACCCGCAGCGCCTCCGCCATGCCGTACCCCTTTCTCCTGGCCCGCGCCCGGTTCGGCGGCGGTACCGCCGATCGAATCTACGCTCCGATCATCGCCCGGCGCTGGTCAGCCCACCGGGTCGGCGCGCAGATAGGTGAGCACGGCGAGCACCCGGCGGTTCGTGTCGTCGCTGGGCGGCAGGTCGAGCTTCAGCAGGATGTTGCCGACGTGCTTGCCGATGGCGGCCTCGGTGACGTGCAGCCGGGCGGCGATGGACGCGTTGGAGCGGCCCTCGGCCAGCAGCGCCAGCACCTCCCGTTCGCGGGCGGAGAGCGCGGCGAGCGGGTCGCGGGGCCGGTGCAGCAGTTGCCGCACCACGTCCGGGTCGATGGCGGTGCCGCCGTCGGTGACGCGGCGCAGCGTGTCGACGAACTCGGTGACCTCGGCCACCCGGTCCTTGAGCAGGTAGCCGACCCGCTGGCCGTCGCCGCTGTCCAGCAGCGCCGCCGCGTACCCGGTCTGCACGAACTGGCTGAGCACCACCACGGGCAGGCCGGGCCGCTCGGCGCGCAGCGCGACGGCGGCGCGTAGCCCGTCGTCACGCCGACCCGGTGGCATCCGGATGTCGGTCAGCACGAGATCCGGCTGGTGCGTGCGGGCCGCCTCCAGCAGTTCCGGCGCGGAGCCGACGGCCGCGCACACCGCGAACTCGAAGCGGGTCAGGAGCGCGACCAGCCCCTCGCGCAGCAGCACCTCGTCCTCGGCGAGCACCACCCGGGTCACCGGCGACATGGCAGCTCCACCCGGACCAGGGTGGGCCCGCCGGGAGGGCTGGCCAGCAGCAACCGGCCGTCGGCGGCGGCGACCCGGTCGGCGAGGCCGGTCAGGCCGGTGCCCCGGGCGGGGTCGGCGCCGCCGCGCCCGTCGTCGGACACCTCGACGACGAGGTCGCCGCCGGTCCGGGTCAGGCGTACGTCGGCGCGGGTCGCCCCGGCGTGCCGGGCCACGTTGCCCAACGCCTCGGACACCACGAAGTACGCGGTGGTCTCGACGATCTCGGGCAACTCACCGTCGACGTCGGCGTGCACCGTGACCGCGACGGGAGAGGCGTCGGCCACCTCGCGGACGGCGTCGGCGAGGCCGAGATCGGTGAGGCTCTGCGGCCGGATGCCGTGCACCAACTGCCGCAACATCACCATCAGTCCCCGCGCCTGGTCGTGCGCCACGGCGAGGGGCCGGGCGGCGGGGGAGTCCTCGGGTACGTCCAGCCGGGCCAGGCCCAGTTGGAGGGTGAGGCTGGTCAGCCGGGGCTGCGCGCCGTCGTGCAGGTCCCGTTCGATGCGCCGCCGTTCCGCCTCGTACGCGCCGACCAGCCGGGTCCGGGAACGGGCGACCTCGCGCAGCGCGGCGGCGTCGGCGGGGCTGGCCAGCGCCCACCGGGCGACCGTGGCCTGGGCGGCGGCGAGCAGTCCCGCCGCGTAGCAGAGCACCGGGACGAGCAGCACACCCACGATCGCGTACGGGACGGCTTCGCCGGCGCTTTCGATCGGGCGCCAGATCACCACCGGATCGGCCTCGCCGACCACCCAGGGGCTGGTGACCATCCCGAGGTCCAGCAGCACCAACACCAGGAACGTCCAGTACGCGACCGGCACCACACCGCCCAGCCAGAACAGGTACGCCACCTCCCGCCAGCCGGCCGCGCTGCGGTAGCGGGCCACCAGGCCCGGCCACCGCGACGTGGGCAGCGGGCGGCCGTCCACGAGGCCGAGTCGCCAGCGTTCGACGGCGGCGACCGGGACGCTCGCGAGCGGCGCGAGGGCCACCATCGTGAGGCTGCCGACCGCCAGGAACAGCATCAGCGGTATCTCCGGCGGCCGACCGTGCTGTCGCAGCGCGTTGGCGGCGGCCAGTAGGGGCGCGCCGATGATGAGCAGCCCGACGGTGAGCACACCGGCGATCGGCACGGTGGTGACCAGGTAGGCCAGCGCGCGCCAGGGCCAGGCGGAGATCAGCCAGTCGCGCCTTCGCAGGGCGGCGGCGAGGTGACGGGGGTGTTCCGAGGTCATGCCGCTGACGCTAATCGCCGACCAGGGGCGGCCCCAGCCGTCCAGATCCCCTTTGCGGGGTATGCCCAGCACTACCGGCGCCGGGGTGTGCGACGTCGGGAAACGGGAAGGACGCGCGACGTGTGACCTGTGGTGGCGACGGCGGGAGCGACATGGGTGCCAGAACGTTCGTGGTGGTCGGCGGAACCAGCGGGCTGGGCCTCGCGGTGGCCCGGCTGCTGCTCGACGAGTACCGCGTCGTGGTGTTCGGCAACGTGCCGGCCGAGGTCGCCGCGACGACCGACGAGCTGGGGTGCGACGGCGCGGTCTGCGACGTCTCCTCCTACGAGCAGGTCCGGGACGCCTTCGCCGAGGTGGTGGGGCGCTACGGCACCGTCGACGGGGTTGCGGCGTGCGCGTCGATGTGGGCGGGCGGTGATCTGGACGACCTGTCCGTGGAGCACATCCGGCGGGCCGTGGAGATCAACGTGCTGGGCACCACGTTCCTGTTGCGGGAGGCGTTGGCGCACCTGAACCGGCAGGGCTACGGCAACATCGTGTACGTCGGGGCGATGGCGCTGGCGGCGCCCAGGCCCGGCATACCGGTCTACCGGGCGACCAAGAGCTACGGCAGCAGCCTCGTCGACTCGCTGGCCGAGGCCCAGCACAGCAACCGGGTCAAGGTGATGCAGTTGCATCCCGGGCCGATGCCGACCCGCCTCCAGGAGCGCGTCGGGGCCGAGTTCCTCGACGAGATCTACGCCCTGCCCGAGCAGGTCGCCACCGAGGTCGTCCGACTGCTGCTGCTGCGACCCGACGACCTCTACGTCTCCGGTGAGCGCGTGCTCCGCGCGGACGGACGGTGGTGACGGCGGGGCCCGGGGCGGGGGACCGTCCGGCCTCCGCGTGGGCGCCCCTGCGCGGCGCCGTCTACCGCAACCTGTGGCTGGCCCTGCTCGCCGCCAACGTCGGCACCTGGATGCAGACCGTCGGCGCGCAGTGGCTGCTGATCCACCACGCCAACGCCGCCACGCTGGTCGCCCTGGTGCAGACCGCCAGCCTCCTGCCGGTGCTGCTGCTGGCGCTGCCCGCCGGTGTGCTGGCCGACAGTTTCGACCGCCGCCACCTGCTGATCGCCGTACAGCTGTTCCTGGTCGCGGTGGCGGTGGCGTTGGCCCTGCTCACCCTGACCGATCGGATGCCACCGGCCCTGCTGCTCACCCTGACCTTCGCGTTCGGCGTCGGGCAGGCGCTCACCCTGCCGGCCTGGTCGGCGGTGATCCCGGAGTTGGTGCCGCAGGAACAACTGCGCTCGGCGTCCGCGCTGGGCTCGATCAGTGTGAACGTGGCGCGGGCGGTGGGACCGGCGGTGGCCGGCGTGCTGATCTCCCGGACCGGCGTCGCCCCGGTGTTCGGGCTGAACGCGCTGGCGTTCGCCATCTTCGCGTACGCGCTGTGGCGCTGGCGGCCCGGCAACGCCCGCGCCGTCGAGGTGCCCGAGCGGTTCACCGCCGCGCTGCGCGCCGGGAGCCGCTACGTACGCCACTCGCCGACCGTGCGCCGGCTGCTGCGCCGCGCGTTGGTCTTCGTGATCCCGGCCAGCGCGCTGTGGGCGCTGCTGCCGCTGGTGGCGGCCCGGCGGCTCGGGCTGGGTTCCGGCGGGTACGGGCTGCTCCTGGGCGCGCTCGGGGTGGGCGCCATCGCGGGCGGCGTGCTGCTGGCCCTGATCCGTACCCGGCTTTCGGCCAACCAGCTCCTGCTCATCTCCGGCGCGCTGTTCACCGCCGCGCTGGCGGTCGTCGGCACCGTCCGGGTGGTGCCACTGGTGCTCGTGGCCCTGCTGCCGGCGGGGATGGCCTGGGTGACGGTGCTGGCCAACATCAACGCCGAGATGCAGCTCTTCCTGCCCAGCTGGGTACGGGCCCGGGGCCTGGCCGTCTACCAGGTGTGTTTCGCCGGCGGGCAGGCCGTGGGCGCGCTGCTGTGGGGTCTGGTGGCCGAGATGGGCGGGCTGCTCCCCGCCTACCTCACGGCGGCGGCGTTGATGTTCGTCGGAACGGTGACCAGCCGGATCTGGCCGCTGCCGGACCTGCGGTCGGTGAACCGGGAACCGGCGGCCTACTGGCCGCAACTGCACCTGGAACACGAGCCGGACCCGTGGGTGGGGCCGGTGCTGGTGACGGTGCGGTACACCGTCCGGCCGGAGCGGGAGGGACCGTTCCTCGCGGCGATGAACGTGGTACGCGCAGCCCGGCAGCGCACCGGCGCGATGCGCTGGGGGCTGTTCCGGCCGGCCGAGACGACCGGCCGGTTCGTCGAGGTGTACCTGGTGCCGTCGTGGGACGAGCACCTGCGCCAGCACGGCGGTCGGTTGACCGGCGCGGACCGCGAGGCCGAGGCGCGGGCCCGGGAGCTGACCGATGGCATCCCGCAGGTACGCCACCTCGTGCCGGCCGCCGCCGGACCGCGGCTGTCCGACGCCCGCGAAGAGGTTTGACGCGTCGTACCCGTCGGTGCCGACGGGCCGCCACCTGTGGACCGCGCCGGCACCGTACCGCGTACGCCCGCGTTGTTAGGATGGCCGGACCATGGCGACTGAGCGCAAGCCGACCGCGGACCCGGCCCGCAGCCTGGCGATCCTCTGGCGCACCCGGGAACCGACCAGCCGCGGCGCCGGGCAGGGGCTCACCGTCGACCGGATCGTCCGGGCCGCCATCGACATCGCCGACGCCGAAGGGCTCGACGCGGTGACCATGCGTCGGGTCGCCGAGGCGCTGGGGGTGGGCACCATGTCGGTCTACACATACGTGCCGGGCAAGGCCGAACTCGTCGACGTCATGATCGACACCGCGTACGGCGAGATGCCGCGTTCCGCCGCCGAGGGGGACTGGCGGGCCCGGCTGGAACGGATTGCCCGGGACAACCTGGCGCTCTACCAGCGGCACCGGTGGATGGTGCGGGCCGAGACCACCCGCCCGGTGCTCGGGCCGCACCTGGTGGCCAAGTACGACCACGAACTCGGCGCGGTCGCCGACATCGGGCTCTCCGACGTCGAGATGGACGCCGTGCTCACCCTCGTGCTCGGGCACGTGAAGAGTTCCGCGCGCGCCGCCTCCGAGGTGGTCGACCTGGAACGGGAGACCGGCATGACCGACGGCCAGTGGTGGCAGTCGCACGCGCCCTGGCTGGAAACGTTCCTGAACCCCGACAGCTACCCGACCGCGTCGCGGGTCGGCACGGCGGCCGGCCAGCAGCACGGCGCCGCCTACGGCCCGGAGTACGCCTTCGAGTTCGGCCTGCAACGCGTCCTCGACGGCATCTCGGTGGTGGTCGCCGAGCGGGCGGCCGACTAGCCGTCCAGCGCGGGGACGGCGTTGCCGAGCCGGGCGAGGGAGCGGGCGGACGGGCTGCCCGGCTCGGCGTGGTAGACGACCAGCGACTGGGTCGTGCCGCTGATCGTCAGCTTCTCGTAGCGCAGCTCCAACTCGCCCACCTGCGGATGGCGGAACACGCGCAACCCGCCGCCCGCGCGGGCGGTGACGTCGTGGCGCGCCCACAGCCGCCGGAACAACTCGCTGCCGGCCGTCAACTCGTCGACCAGCTCGGTGAGCCGTGGATCGTCCACCTGCGCGCGCAGGCCCGCCACCGCGCTGGCGGCGACCGCCTCCGGGGCCGGGTAGAGCGCCGGCACGCGCGGGCCCAGGAAGACCTCGCGCAGCAGGTTCACCCCGACCCGGTAGATCGGTGTCAGCGCGGTCGCCATCGGGTTGGCGAAGAGGACGTCCAGGTGTCGGCCGTGCACGAAGGCCGGCGTTTGCGCCCAGGAACCCACCAACTGCCGGATGCCCACCGGTACCCGCTCCGGGCGTCGTGCCGGGCGCTCGGGCGGGGCGTGCCCACCGAGGCGGCGCAGGTGCGCGGTGGCCTCCGTGTCCAACAGCAGCGCCCGGGCCAGCGCTTCGAGCACCTGGGCCGACGGGTTGCGGTCCCGGCCCTGCTCCAACCGCAGGTAGTAGTCGGCGCTGATGCCGGCGAGCAGGGCCACCTCCTCGCGTCGCAGCCCCGGCACCCGTCGGCGACCATGTGCCGGCAGACCGACGTCACCCGGCCCGACCAGCTCGCGCCGGGCACGCAGGTACTCGCCCAGCGGGCCGGCCATGCTCACCAGCCCATCGTAGGAGCGCCCGCCGCCGCCCAGCCTGGTCCTGCCACTACCAGGAAAACCGGTAACCCGGATATCGCCGTCCGGCCGGGTGACAGTGGGTCGCATACGGATTCCGAGAGAGATGGGACAAAGATGACCAAGCTCATCACGACGCCGTTCGGTTTCGCCTCGACCGCCGACGAGGTGCTGGCCGGAGTCGACCTGACCGGCAAGCGGGCCGTCATCACCGGCGGCGCGGCCGGCATCGGCATCGAGACCGCCCGCTCCCTGGCCGCGGCCGGCGCCGAGGTGGTGCTCGCGGTGCGTCGCGTCCCGGCCGGCGAGGAGGCCGCAAGGAACATCGCGGCCAGCGTCGGCGCGGACCGGGTCACGGTCCGCGAGCTGGATGTGGCCAACCAGGACTCGGTACGCCGGTTCGTCGCCGGCTGGGAGGGGCCGCTGCACATTCTGATCAACAATGCCGGGATCATGGCGCTGCCCGAGTTGGAGCGCACCACCGAGGGCTGGGAGATGCAGTTCGCCACCAACTTCGTGGGGCACTACGCGCTGACCGTCGGCCTGCACGACGCCCTCGCCGCCGCCGGTGGCGCCCGGGTCGTGTCGGTCAGCTCCAGCGGCAACCTCTTCTCCCCGGTGATCTTCGACGACCTGCACTTCGCGTTCCGCCCGTACGACCCGCTCCTGGCGTACGGGCAGTCCAAGAGCGCCGAGGCCCTGCTCGCCGTCGAGGCCGACCGTCGCTGGGCCGCCGAGGGCATCCACGCCAACGCCTTGAACCCGGGCGCGATCGCGACCGGGCTGCAGAAGCACACCGGCGGGCTGCGTACCCCGAAGGAGCGGCAGAAGACCCCGCAGCAGGGTGCCGCCACCTCGGTGCTGCTCGCCGCGTCCCCGCTGCTCGACGGCGTCGGCGGTCGCTACTTCGAGGACTGCGCCGAGGCCCCGGTCCGGACCGAGCGACCCGCCGACTACACCGGTGTGGCGGCGTACGCCCTCGACCCGGGCAACGCCGAGCGCCTCTGGAACGTGGCGGCGGACCTGATCGCCCGCTGACCCCGGAACCCGCCCGAGCGGGGCCCTGCGGATGGTACGACTGGGTCGGCGGGTGACGTCCGGGAAGGGGGGCGATGGCGAACGGGCTTCCCGGGCGGCTGCTCCAGAAGCGGGAGGACCCCCGGCGGACCTCGTTCCTGGAGCTCTTCTTCGACCTGGCCTTCATCTTCGCGTTGACCCGGCTGTCCCGGGCGGTGGTCGACGACCCCAGCGTCAACGGTGGCTTCCAGGTCATGGTGATGCTGGCGGCGATCTGGTGGGTGTGGTTCGTGACCGCGTGGTCGGCGGACTGGTTCGACCCCCGGGCGCCGCTGATCGTCGTACTCCTGCTCTGGGTGATGTTCGGCGGCCTGCTGATGGCCGCGGCCGTGCCCACCGCGTTCGGCTCGCACGCCGCGCTGTTCGCCAGCGCCTACGTGGCGATCCACGTCGGCCGGGGCGCCCTGCTGATCCCGGCGCTGCGCGGGCACCCGCTGCAACTGCGGAGCCTGCGGGTGGCGATCTGGTTCGCGATCTCCGGTGCGATGTGGTTGGTGGGCGCGGCCGTCGCGCCGGCCCGGGAGGTGCTCTGGACCCTCGCCCTGGTGCTGGAGTACTCCCTGGCCCGGCTGCGTTGGCCGTTTCCGTGGCTCGGGCGCAGCTCGTGGCCGGACCTCCAGGTCAACGGTGAGCACCTCTCCGAGCGGTACCAGCAGATCTTCATCATCGCGTTGGGCGAGCTGATCCTGTTCGCCGGCATCGCCTACAGCGACGCCGGCCTGCACGTCGAGAGCACGCTGGCCTTCGCCCTGGCGTTCGTCACCGCGGTGGCCCTCGCCCGGCTCTACCTGGTGCCGGCCGGCTCGCGGCTGGGCGCGAGCATCATGGCGGCCGGTCCGCCCGGCAGCAAGCTGGCGCTGCTCGCCGGCTACCTGCACCTGCTCATGATCGCCGGCGTCCTGGCCACCTCGGTGGCCATGGAGATGACGATCGAGAACCCCCGCACCGAGGAGACGGCGCAACTGGCCCTCGGCATCGTCGGCCCGGCGCTGTTCCTGACCGCCCGGATCCTGCTCGCGTGGGCGGTCGACGGCAGCCGGCCCTGGGCACGCCTGGTGGGCGTGCCGGCGATCATCGGGTTCGGGTTCGCGACCCAGCGGCTTCCGCACGTCGCCAACAGCGCCGTCGTCGCCGGGGTGCTGGTGCTGATCGTCCTGATCGACGGGACGCCCGGCCTCCGGCGCTCCGCCGCCAGCAGCAGGCGGGACGGCAGGCCCGATCCCCGGCGGCCCGGGTAACCCGCCGATGTCAGCACCGCGACGGGATGCCCCACCACGATCCGCCGACGTGGTGGAGTTGCGCGTGCACGGCGTGTCGGGGGCGGAACCCTCGGTCGTTCTGGGCTCGGCGTCGGCCCGCCAGGTCGCGGGCGACGATCGTGGCGGCTTCTACCGGCCGGATGGGCCGGGCCGCGACGCCCCCGACGGGTTGACGCTCGAGGCGTACCGCTGGGGTGATCTGCCCTCGGACACGGTGGCCCGGACGATCTCCATGGTCCTGCTGCTGCCGTTCATGCTCAGTAACGCGGCGGCGTGGATGCGACCCACCGGCGAGCGCGCCGCCGGAGTCACCGTCCTCAGCCGGCTCCTCGCGCTCAACCTCACCCTGGTGTACGTGGTGTCCATCGCCGGGGTCGCCCTCGACCTGCTCGCCTGGCGTTGTCTCGGCGCGACACCCTGCCGGGCGCCCTTCGACACGCTGTTCGGGCTGGACGACCGACACGTCGGGCAGCGGCTGGCGGTGTTGGCGTTGCTGCCGATCGCCGCCGTGGGGCTGCTGCGACTGCTCGGGACCCGCCGTCGCCGACTGTCCGGCAGCCCGCTCTGGGCCGTGGAGCCGCTGGTGGAGCGGTTGCGGGCGATCCACGTCGCCGCCGCGCTCGGCGTACTCGATCTGCTGCTGCTCACGGCCCGGCGGGCCGGCGGCGCGACGGTCGGGACGAACCTGTTGCTGGCGTCCACCGCGGCGGTCCTGGTGGCCTGCGTCGGTCTGCTCGCCGTCCCCGGCCTGATCGACCGGGCCGCGACCGCGCGGACGGCGACCGTGACCGCCCGCGCCACCGCCGTGGCGGCGGCCGCCCTGACCGTGGCGACCCTCGTCGTCGTCGCGGGCGACGGGCGGGGCTGGCCGGCGTCGGGCGGACTCCCCGGCTACGGCGGGATCGCGGGCGGCACGCTGTTCGGCCAGATGGCGTTGCTGGTGTTGCTCAGTGCACTGGTGTTGGGGCGACGGGGTCGCGCTCGCGGTCGCCGGGCGCTGCCGGGAGGCGCGGGCGCCGCGGTTATCGCGGCCATCGCGGTCGGCCTGGCTGGCGCTCTCGCCTCCGGCCTGGTCTACCAGAGCGGGGTGCTGCTCGGCGGATATCGCGGTGACGGCGGGCCGCCGTTGCCGTACCGCTGGACGGTGCTGGCCTTCTTCCTGCACGTCGACGCGGCAGTGCTGTTGGGTGTGGTGCTGACCCTCCTGTCGCGTCGGCGTCGCCGCCGCGCGGCGGCGACGATCACCACCCGCGATTTTCCCGCGCCGCCGCCGGGGGCGACCGTGCGGTTGCGACAGGTCACCAAGGCCGTGGCCCGTGCGCGGTTCACCGAGTGGCTGGGCCTGCTGGCCGGCACCTACGCGGTGCTCGCCCTGATCGGGCTGGCCACGAGTCTGCTCGGGCAGTTCGGACGCGAACCGGACGAGCTGGCGTGGCGGGTTCTCGGCCTACCGGCCGGTGTGGTCGGGATGGGCCTGGCGGGAGGCACCTACCTCGTCGCCGCAGTGGCTCTGGCGCTGCTGTCCGGCGGCCTGTTCGCGTACCGGACGGCGTGGTTCCGCCGGCACGTCGGGATCCTGTGGGACCTGGGCACCTTCTGGCCCCGGGCCGCCCACCCGTTCGCGCCGCCGAGCTACGCCGACCGGGCGGTACCGGAGTTGGCCGACCGGATCGGCCACCTGGCCGAGCGGCACGCCGGAGTGCTGCTGTGCGGGCACAGTCACGGTTCGGCGCTGCTGGCGCTCGCGGTGCTGCGGCTGCCGCCGGCCGCGCGGCGACGGGTCGCGCTGCTGACCTACGGCTCCCCACTGGACCGCCTCTACGCCCGGCTCTTCCCCGCCTACCTCGACGACAGGACGCTGCGTCAGGTGGGGGAGCGGGTCGGATGGCGGTGGGTCAACCTGTGGCGGGACACCGATCCGGTCGGCGGCTGGATCTTCGCCGCGCACCGACCCGGCGATCCTTCGCCGGACCCCACCGACCCCGCCGGTCGCGTCGACCGGCGGCTGCGGGATCCGGACGGCCTGCTGCCGGCACCCGGCGAGCGCCGGCCTCCGCCGCTGCGCGGGCACCACCCGGGCGAGTCCGACCCGGCGTTCCGGGCGGTCGTACGTGACCTCGTCGGCCGGCTCCGCGGCGCCGACGCGGAGTGAACAGTGCGCGCGTCACTCGGGGATCCGGTCGGACTCCGCCACCACCGCGCGCACCCTGCGCAGCGTGGCGTCCGGCGCGCGGATCGCCGCCCGCCACCGGTCCAACGTGCGGTTCAGCACGCGGACGACGAACTGCAACTGGTTGACCTGCTCGCGCAGCGTCCCCAGCTCGGTGCGGGCGTGCAGCGCCTCGCCCTCCAGTTCGGTGATCCGGGTCTGGAGCGGCTGCACCAGGGTGAGGGCGGCCTCGGTGAGGGTGTCGGCGGCATCGGCTTTGAACTTGCCTCGCTGGACCAGCACGGTGGCGATCGCGGCCAGGCCGGTCGAACCGCCGAGGATGCCGAGCACGCTGAGCGCCACCTGCACCCAGTGCGGCGCGGTTGGCGCGGGGGAGGTGTTCATGGTGCACTTCCCTGTAGTTCTTCGTAGCTCACACATTCACATGCACGGACGAGACGGCGTAGGTCGACGGCGAGTTGCCAGGCCCGCCACAGCGATCCGACCGTCACCGCGACGATGAACGACGAGGCGACCAGGGACTGCTGGCTCCAGAGGGCGACCAGGGCCACTGCGTACATGCCGGTGATCGTGCCGAGCACCAGGATCGCCGCGAGTTCCATGCCGAGCCCGGTGGAGAGCCGGCCCGGCCACGACAGGCCCAGCAGCCCACAGACACCCGCCGTGATCAGACCGATCTCCCAGGCGACCTGCAGCGGCGTGGGCATGGACGTCTGGACGGAGGCCGGCCGCACGTCGAGGAGCACCATGAGGAGGCCGCAGACGGGCGCCATGCCCAGGACAGCGACCTCGTACGGCTGCTGGTGGAACCGGCTACGCAGATACCTCACGGCAACTCCCTGGCGAAGACCCTGCCGCCTGCCGGCCACCAGAGAGGGCGGCTTGGTCCGGGACCGGCGGTGGTGGAGAGACGATGGTCGAGGAGATGACCGACGTGCCGTCGTTGGTCGCCGATATCTGCCTGTGTATCACCGCCGACCGGTATGCGTCCACCTGGTGTAACGTCGTATTTCCGCAGGTCAGAGCATTCGGGGGTGGGTGGCCGGGCGGTCTGCGGCAACCCGGCCACCCCTCGACCGCTCGTTACATTCAGTGTCGGATATCCAACTCCCCGTGGCCGCGTAGCGCCCCCACCACGACGGCCGGCGCCTCCTCGGCCATGAAGTGCCCGCAGGTGACGGTCTGGTGCGAGAGGTCCGGCGCCCAGGCCCGCCACACGGCTGCCGCGTCGTAGCCGAGAGCGGCCCCCCAGTCCTGCTGAAGCACGGTCACCGGCATCCGCAGCCGGTTGCCGCCCGCCCGGTCGGCCTCGTCGTGCGCGACGTCGATCGCCGCGGACGCCCGGTAGTCGGCGACGATCGAGGTCACCGCCTCGCGCGACGCGCGCAGGTATTCGGCGCGTACGTCGGCCGGCAGCGCGTCCGGGTCCCGGGTCCAGACGTCGAGGAAGTGGCCGAAGAACGCGTCCGGGCTGCCAGCGATCAGCTTCTCGGGCAGGCCGGGCGGCTGCGCCATCAGGTAGAGGTGGAAGGCGACGGAGGCGTCGACCCCGTGCAGCACATCCCACATGTCCAGGGTGGGTAGCACGTCGAGCAGGGTGAGCCGGCTGATCGCCGCCGGGTGGTCGAGGCCGGCGCGGAACGCCACGAGAGCGCCCCGGTCGTGCCCGGCCAGGGCGAAGCGGTCATGGCCGAGCGCGTGGGCCAGCGCCACGACGTCGGCGGCCATGGTCCGCTTCGAGTACGCGGTGCCGTCGCCGTCCACGGGCTTGTCGCTCTCGCCGTAGCCGCGCAGGTCCGGGCAGATGACGGTGTGGTCGGCGGCGAGGTCGGCCGCGACGTGCCGCCACATGAGGTGGGTCTGCGGGAAGCCGTGCAACAGCACGATCGGTGGCCCGGAGCCGCCCACGGCGGCGCTGAGCGTCACGCCGTCGGCGACGGTGACGCGCTGGTAGTCGAATCCGTTGATCCTCGGCTGCACGGGTGAGCCTTCCTGGTGAGCGGTCCGGCGCGGGGGGATGCCCGTCGTCGGCGTACGTCATCGAGCCTGCCCGGGGGTGATCAGCGGACGGTCAGTGTCGGATCAGTGCGGGCTAGATTGAGGCCATGACCAGGCAGCCGACGGCACCGGTGACGTTCGGCGTGCTCGGGCCGGTGACCGCCGTCGCCGGGACCGGCCCGGTTCCGCTGCGGGGGCACCGGCAGCGCCTGGTGCTGGCCCGGTTGCTCATCGCCGGTGGCCGGGTGGTGCCGGTGGAACGTCTCGTCGACGACCTGTGGGAGGTTCCGCCGGAGCGCGCGGTGGGCGCGATCCGGACGTTCGTCGCCGACCTCCGCCGGGCGTTGGAGCCCGACCGGCCGCCCCGGCAGCCATCTGGCCTCCTGGTCACCGAGCCCTCGGGGTACGCGCTGCGGACCACCCCGGACGCGGTGGACGCCGACCGTTTCGAGGCGGCGGTCGGCGAGGCGGGTCGGCTCCTGACGGCGGAGCTGCCCGCGCCGGCCCTCGTGGCGCTGGACGCGGCGCTCGGGCTGTGGCGTGGGCCCGCGTACGCGGACTGCGTGGGCGAGGGCTGGGCCGTGGCGGAGGTCAACCGGCTGGACGAGCTGCGGATGCTCGCCGTGGAGCGGCGGGCCGAGGCGCTGCTCGCGCTGGGTCGGCCGGACGAGGCCGCCGCCGACCTGCCCGGCCACCTCGCCGCCCATCCGCTGCGCGAGGACGCCTGGCGGCTGCTCGCCCTGGCCCGGTACCGCGCCGGCCGACAGGGCGAGGCGCTGGCCGCCCTGCGCGAGGCCCGCGCCGTCCTGGTGGCGGAGCTGGGGGTGGACCCGGGCCCCGAGTTGCGCCGGCTGGAGGCCGACATCCTCACGCAGGCTCCACACCTCATCGTCACCCCCACGGTGGCCGTTGCGGACCGGGCCGGAGCCGTCCCCGACGGCGGATCGGCGTCACCACGGCCGTTCGTCGGGCGGGACGCGGAGCGGAAGCGGCTGCGGCGTGCCGCCGAGGCCGCCACCCGTTCCGGGCGGCCCACGCTCGCTCTGCTCAGCGGCGACCCGGGCGCCGGCAAGACGGCCCTGGCCGAGGCGCTGACGCGAGAGTTGGCCGCCGAGGGCTGGACCACGGCGTGGGGCCGCAGCCCCGAGTACGAGGGCGCCCCGGCCGCCTGGCCGTGGACCCAGATCGTCGAAGCGCTCACCGGCTCGGACGAGCCGTCCACTCCGGGCGGCGTGTCGTCGTCTGCGGGCGGTGTGTCGTCCGACGGCGGGGCGGCGGACGCCGACAGCGTCGATGATCCCGCCGTGGCCCGGTTCCGCCGACACCGCGCGGTGGCGTCGGTGCTCTCCGCCGCTGCCGACCGGGGCCCGCTGCTGCTGGTCCTGGACGACCTGCACCGGGCCGACGGTGACACGTTGGACCTGCTCACCGCACTGCTCGCCGGGCCGCAACCCGCCACCGGCCCGGTGCTGGTCCTGGGCACGTACCGGGCCACCGAGATCACCGGGGGGTTGACCGCCGCCCTGGCCCGCGCCGCCGGGCTCGAACCCGTGCGGGAGTACCTCGCAGGCCTGTCCCTGGAAGCCACCGGCGAACTGGCCCGCGCCGTCGCCGGCACGGAACTGACCCCGCCCGCCGTCGCGCTGATCCACCGCCGCAGCGCGGGTAACCCGTTCTTCGTCCGGGAGCTGGTCCAGCTCTACGCCGTTGCGGGCGGCGCGGCGCTGGAGGCGGTACCGCCCGGGGTGCGCGACGTCATCCGGCACCGCCTCGCGCAGCTGCCCCCACCAACCCGTACCGTGCTGCGGCAGGCGGCGGTGCTCGGCCGGGACGTCGACCCCGCCGTGCTCGGCGCGTTGACCGACGACCCGGCGGTGCTGCTGGACGCCGTCGACCGCGCGTTGCAGGCCGGCTTCCTGACCGAGCAGGCGTCCGACGGGCGGCTACGGTTCACCCACATCCTGGTCCGCGACACGCTCTACGCCGACCTGTCCGCGCCGCGCCGCGCCGCCTGGCACGCCGCCGTGGCCGAGGCGTTGCAGCGGCACCAGCCCGTCGACCCCGCCACGCTCGCCCACCACCTGCTGTCCGCCGGGGGCCGACGGCCGCCCGCCGGGCCGCCGACTACGCCCGTACCGCCGCCGAACGGGCCGAACGTGGCGGCAACCCGCACGAGGCCACCCGGCTGTGGGCGCAGGTCGTCGAGGCGTACGACCGGGCCGGGGGGACCGAGCGGCGCGAACGGCTGACGGCTCTGCTCGGCCTCGGGCGCTCGCTGGCGGTGACGGGTCGGCTGGCCGAGGCGCGGCGTCACCGTGCCGAGGCGATCGCCGACGCCGAGGCGCTCGGTGACGCCCGACTGACCGCCCAGGTGCTGGCCGGTTTCGACGTGCCCGCCATCTGGACCCGCAACGACGACGACCCGCTCTCCGAGCGGATCGTCCGCGCCGCCGAGCACGCCCTGACCGGCCTCGGCCCGTCCGGATCGGCGCACCGCAGTCGGCTGCTGAGCACCCTCGCGCTGGAACTGCGGGGCGTCACCGATGACCGTGGCCGCCGCGCCGCCGTCGAGGCCGAACGGATCGCCCGGACCCTCGACGACCCCGGGCTGCTGGCCTTCGCGCTGAACGCGCGCTTCATGCACGCCTTCGACCGCGTCGGGCTGGCCGATGTCCGGGCCCGGATCGGCGCCGAGCTGGTCGACCTCGCCGCCCGGCGGCACCTGGTGACCTTCGAGGTGCTGGGCCACCTCATCCTGCTCCAGGCGTGCTGCGCGCGGGCCGACCGGACCGGCGCGGACGAGCACGCGCGCGCCGCCGACCGCCTGGCGCAGCGGTACGAGCTGCCGCTCGTCGGTGTCTTCACCGGCTGGTACGCCGCGCTGCGTCGGGCGTGGGTCGGTGACCGGGGCGCGGCGGTGACCGCGTACCGGAGCGCCGCCGAGCGGCTGCCGACCGACGGCATGCCGGGCCTGGCCCAGGGGCTGCTGCCGCTCGCGCTGCTCGGCCTGCGCCTGGCCGACGCCGTCGACTACCCGGCGGATGATCGGTTGGTACCCGCCGACGGGCGGCCGGTGGACGGTCTCGGCGACGAGGACTGGGCGGGGCTGGACTGGGGCCCGCACGAGCCGTGGGTCCGACCGCTGCTGCTCGCCCACTCCGGTGACCGCGGCGCCGCCGTGTCGGCGTTGCGGGCCGTCCCGGACGGGCCACACGACCTGCTGCGCGAGGTGCGACTGTGCCTCGTCGCCCGGGCTGCGCTCGCCCTGGACGACCGGCCCGCCATCGAGCGCGCCGCCGCCGCGCTCCGGCCGGCCGCCGCCGAACTGGCCGCCGGCAGCGGCGTGCTCACCGCCGGACCGGTCGCCGGGCACCTGGCCGATCTCGCCGCCGCGCTCGGCCACGACGAGGAGGCCGGCACGCACCGCCGCACCGCCCGCCTGCTCACCGCGCGCGTCCGCGCAGTCGACCCGACCTGAGCACTGCCGCGCTCGGCAGCCGGCGACTTGCCGGTTCCGGTGGAACCGGCAACCGGTGTGCGGTCAGATGGAACCACCGGCCTGCGCCGCCAATCGGGGATCTAGGGGGTACGCCGTGCAGGGGCTCGTGCTGATCGTGGTGCTGGGCGTCACCGTCCTGATCGGCACCACCCTCGGCGGCCGCTACCGGGTCGCGCCGCCGGTGCTGCTCATCGCGTTCGGAGTGCTGCTCGGGCTCGCGCCGCCGCTGTCCGACCTGGTCCTGGAACCGGACCTGGTACTGCTGATCTTCCTGCCGGCGATCCTCTACCGGGAGAGCCTGACCATCAGCCTGCGGGAGATCCGGGCCAACCTGCCGGTGATCGGGCTGCTCGCCGTCGTGCTCGTGGTCCTCACCATGATCACCGTCTCCCTGACCGCCCAGGCGTTCGGCGTGAACCCCGCCGCCGCCTGGGTGCTCGGCGCGGTCCTCGCGCCGACCGATGCCGCCGCGGTCACCGGTCTGGCCAAGCGGCTGCCCCGCAAGCTCCTCACCACCCTGCACGCCGAGAGCCTGATCAACGACGGAACCGCCCTGGTGATCTTCGCGGTGACCGTGGGCCTGCTCACCCAGCGCGGGGAACCGGGGGCGCTGGGCATCGGCGAGGAGTTCGTCGGGGCCAGCCTCGGCGGGGTGGTCGCCGGTCTGCTGGTGGGCGTCATCGTGGTGTTGATCCGCAAGCGGCTCGACGATCCGCTGCGCGAGGGCGCGCTGAGCGTCCTGACGCCGTTCGCCGCCTTCCTGCTCGCCAGCGCGGTGCACGCCAGTGGTGTGCTGGCCGTCGTGGTCGCCGGTCTGGTGCTCGCGTACGCCGGCCCACGGGTCATCCGCGCCCGCTCCCGGGTGCTGGCGTACGCGTTCTGGGACCTGTCCACCTTCCTGATCAACGGCGGCCTGTTCGTGCTGCTCGGCACCCAGATTCCCCGCGCCGTGCGCGGCATCGTCAGCACCTCGCCCCCGAGGGCCGTGCTGATCGTGCTCGCGGTGACGCTCGCCGTGGTGCTCACTCGGTTGGGCTTCGTCTACCTGACGTCGCAGTCGGTGCGGCTGCGGCGTCTTCGGATGGCGGAGCAGGAGCGCACGACACCGAGTTGGCGGGTCGGCACGGTCGCGGGCTGGTCCGGTTTCCGGGGCGCCGTGTCGCTCGCCGCCGCGCTGGCCGTGCCGACGATGACGGTCTCCGGTCGTCCGGTGGTCGAGCGGGATCTGATCATCTTCGTCACGGCGCTGGTGATCGTCCTGATCATGCTGGTGCAGGGCACCACGCTGCCGCTGGTGGTGCGCTGGGCGGGCCTGTCCGGCGACCCCGAGCGCGTCGACGAGACCCGACACGCCCGCCGCCGTGCCACCCAGGCCGGCCTGGACGCCCTGCCCGGAGTCGCCGAGAAGGTGGGGGCCGAGGAGGAGGCCGTACGCCGGCTGCGCGCCGAGTACCAGCGACACCTGGCCGACCTCAACGAGACCGGTGGTCGGACCGCTCAGGAGCGCAAGCTGGAGCTCCGGCTGCGTCTCGGCGTCCTCGCCCACAAGCGACGGGAGCTGACGCGGCTGCGCGACAACCGGGAGATCGACGACCTGGTGCTCCAGGAGCTCCAGTCGGCGTTGGACAACGAGGAGATCCGACTGCTGGGCCGCAACCCGAACGAGTGACCAGCGGCGGTATCCCGTGACGGATTGGTGACATGGGCTCGGCCGGGTACGGGGCATTCGGGCAGGTCGTCGGCGGGTACGGTGAAAGCCATTCGGCGATCGTCGATGCGTTCGGTCCGGGTGGGGGTGTCCATGACCAGCGGGGCGAGCGCGGCCGAGCCGCGGGTGGTCACCGAGCGGCAGTTCCTCGACGAGCTGGCCTCGGTCACCCGCGAGCGTGTCGCCACCGGGTTTCTCTACCTGATGGCGCAGGAGGGTGCCGTCGTCGGCGTCCAGTGGGAACAGCCCGGCGTGGACCACCTCCGGCGCTACCGCGTCCGCGACGCCTGCCCGCACTGCGTAGTCCTCGCCGCCGTGGTGACCCTCGCCCCCGTGCTGCCGCTGGACGGGCTGCGGGCCGGTCGCGCCCGGCCGCAGTACGAGACGGTCCTGCGTACCGGACGGTTGCCCCACCTGGCGTTCGCCCGTCCGCCAGGACCACCCGGGGCGAGCTGGCTGGGCGACTGCCACGCGGTCGACGGTGACCCGCACTCCGACGCCGACTGCCCGAGGCACGCCGTGCCCGCGCCCACCGGTGACCCGTTGGCGCTGCGCCCCGGGTCGCTGCCCCGGGCCGTACGGGAGCTGTATCCGCACGACGGCGCGGCCACCGCCGACCTGGCGCGGCGGCTACGGATCGCCCAGGACTGGCGGGCGGACGCGCAGGCCGTGGCGAGTGGTATCCGCGAAGCGGCGGCGACCTGGGCGTTCCTGCGTAACTCCTGCGTGCTGGCTGTGCCCGTGCCCGGCGCCAACGGCCTCGTGCTCACGCTGCCGCCGGGGCGTCCCCCGGACGACCGGCCGCTCGGCGAGCTGCACGAGGCGACCGTACGCGCCCTGCCCTCCGGCGGCCCGGTGCCCTACCAGGAGCTGGCCTGCCTGCTGCCCGAGCCGGCGTCGACGACGCAGCGCCTGCCGACGTACGCAGGTGCGGTGGACCTGACCGCCGCCGCGCCGGTGCGGACGCTGCGGCTGCCGACGCCGCGCCGGCCGCTGAGCACCACCGGCCGGGGTGTGCTGCTGCTCTACGAGGCCCGGCACGCCATGGGCCGGCACGTGGCGAGCGCGCCGGTGCGCGACAGCGCGTACTGGGATTCCGAGGCGGCGTTGAACGTCTTCGAGTTCACCCTGCTGGAACGGGTCGCCGGGCGGCACTACCAGGAGGCGGTGGCCGCCTACCTCCAGGCGTTGCGGCGCGAGGGTGACCTGCTCGCGCGCCCGCACAAGGTGCTCGACCGACGTCGCCGCAAGGCGCTGTCGCTCGCGTTCGGCGGGCTGGACGACGAGGAGCTGCACCTGTGGGCGTCGGTGGCCTACCGCAACGCCATCCTGGAACTGCTCGGCGACCTGCAGGCGTTCGCCGCGCACCTGCGCCACCAGGCTGGCTGAGCGGTCTCCTCAGAGCACCTGGGCGAGGAAGCTTCGCAGCCGGGGATGCTCGGCCCCCTCGAAGATCCGCTCCGGCGGGCCGGCCTCCAGCACCACGCCCCGGTCCATGAAGGCCACGGTGTCGGCGACCTGCCGGGCGAAGCCCATCTCGTGGGTGACCACCACCATGGTCATTCCGGCGGCGGACAGGTCGGCCATCACCCCGAGGACCCCCTTGACCAGCTCCGGGTCGAGCGCCGAGGTGGCCTCGTCGAAGAGCATCACCTCGGGTCGCAGCGCCAGCGCCCGGGCGATCGCCACCCGCTGCTGCTGACCGCCGGAGAGCTGCGCGGGCCGGGCGTCGGCCTTGCCGGCGAGCCCCACCAGCTCCAACTGCGCGCGGGCGACCTGGACCGCCTCGTCCTGGCCGAGCTTGCGCAGTCGGCGCAGCGCCAGCGTGACGTTGCGCAGCACGCTCAGGTGCGGAAAGAGGTTGAACTGCTGGAACACCATGCCGACCCGCTGGCGTAGCGCGTCCGGGTCGTCCCGCAGCACGCTGCGTCCGTCCAGCAGCACGTCGCCGCGGTCGGGTTCGATGAGGCGGTTGAGCGTACGCAGCAGGGTGGACTTGCCCGAACCGGACGGTCCGATCACGCAGGCCGTCGCGCCGCGGGGCACGGTCAGGTCGACGCCGCGCAGCACGCGGTTCGGCCCGAAGGCCAGGTGGACGTCGCGCGCCTGCACGCTCACCGAGGTCGTGGTCATCGCCGGTCTCCCTGCGTCGTGGCGGGCAGCGCCGTGTCGTCGTCCTCGTCGTCCGGCGCGGTGGCCGGGCGGCCGTGGCGCAGCCGCCGGTCGATCCAGTTGACGAGGTGGGTCAGCGGGACGGTCAACGCCAGGTAGAACAGGCCCGCCAGCAGCAGCGCGGATTCGTTCCCGGTGGTGGCCGCGTAGTCCTGCCCGATCCGGAACAGCTCGCGCTGGCTGGCCACCAGGCCGAGGAAGTACACCAGACTGGAGTCCTTGATCAGCGCGATGAGCTGGTTGACCCAGGCGGGCAGCACCCGCCGGATGCCCTGCGGGATGATCACCAGCCGCATCGCGTCGGCCCAGGAGAAGCCGAGCGCCCGGGCGCCCTCCAGTTGGGCGGCCTCCACCGACTGGATGCCGGAGCGGAAGATCTCCCCGATGTACGCGGCGGCGATCAGCGACAGCGCGAGGATGCCCAGCGGGTACGGTTCCGGTCCCCAGACCCGCATGCCCAGCGGCGCCAACCCGACGCCGATCAGCAGGATCGTCGCCGCGGCCGGCAGCCCTCGGAACACGTCCGTGTAGACGCGCGCCGGCCAGCGTAGCCACCGACTGCGGGAGATGCCGGCCACGGCCAGCAGCAGACCCAGCACCGTGCCGAGCAGGGCGGCGGAGACCGCCAGGATCAGCGTGTTGGGCAGCCCGACGGTCAGCATCTCGGGCAACGCCTCGCGCATCGCGTCGACGTCGAAGAACGTTTCCCAGAGGGTGCTCAACGGATCCATCGTTCGCCTCTCCTGCCGCCCTGCTCGCTCGTCACCGCCGGCCGCTCAGGAGGCGGCCGACGCGGACGCCGACGGTTGCGCCGACCCGGACGCGGACGGGGCTGTCGCCTTGCCGCTGCCCGGCTTGAAGTCCGCCGGGATCGGCCGGCCCGGGTAGTACTGCGCCTGCAACCGGCTCCAGGTGCCGTCGGCGATGACCTCGTCGAGGGCCTTGTTCAGCGCCTCGCGCAGCTTGTCGCTGCCCTTGGCGACGGCGTACGCGGTCGGCGCCGGGCTGAGCTGCTTGGCCGCCACGGTGATCTTGCCGTTGCTGTCGGCGGCGGACTTCTCGCCGATCTCGGCCGGTGCGATCCAGGCGTCGGCCGTGCCCGCCTTGAGCTGGTTGATCGCGCCGTTGTAGTCCGGCACGCGGACCGGGTCGAGCTGCTTGCCGGTGGCGTAGTCGTCCTGGACGGTGCCCTGCACCACCACGACACGCTCGCCGGTGAGCTGGTCGAATCCCTTGATCGGCGAGCCGGCCGGCACGTCCAGCCCGAAGTAGCCGAAGTCGTACCCGTTGCCGAAGTCGACGGTCTTCTTGCGCGCCTCCGTGATGGTGATCGAGGAGCTTCCGACGTCGAACTTGTGGTTGTTGACCTGGGAGAGCAGCGCGGAGAAGTCGGTGCCGACGAACTCCACCTTCAGGCCGAGCTTGCCGGCCACGGCGGTCAGCAGGTCGTTGTCGAAGCCGGTGAACTTGCCGTCCTTGAGGTACACGTTGGGCGGGGCGTCGGTCAGCGTGCCGGCCCGCAGCACACCCGGCTGCGCCAGACCGTACGGGTTCCCGCCGCCACCCGCCGAAGAGTCACCCCCGTCAGAGCAGGCACCCAGCAAACCAACGGTCAACAAAGAAACCCCAACAGCAACAAAACGAGAAGAAATACGCATAACTAACTCCAAAGGGATGCGTCGATCCCGTCGACCATGAAGTTATTGCCGCGACACGCCGGTCAGGCGGGCAACAACTTCATGATCGACGCGAAGAAGGGTGAGGCGGGGTGGGGAGGGGTTAGCGCTTTAGGCGGCGGTACACGCCGCGCTGCGCATTCGCATCAGGTCCACGTGGCGGCGCCGGGTCAGGGCCGGCGTACGGCGGCTGGCCGGTGGCGTGGGGCTGAGGATGTGCATGCGGTCTCCCGGGTCTTGGTGCTGACCTGGGTGCCAGGCCACGCTTGCACCGACGTCCCGCCGGTGCCTGGTCTTCACCCGGGGCACCCCACCGCGGAGGAGGGTTGCCGGCCAGCGAGCCGGGGCTTCGCGCTGGCACTCATGACCTGCGCCGAGGCTAGCAGCAGCCACCGGTCGGTCGTCCAGCCGATATGACCACCCTCACCGGCCGCGACCCGCGCTCGGCGAGCCGGTCAGCCGGCGTGCACGTGGGGCCGGCGCGTCCGGTCCGGCTCCTGGCGGCGCAGGATCTCCCGGGTGACCGAGACGATCTCGCCCTGCCCGAACGCCAGGTAACGCAGCACGTTGCGGGCCGGGCCGCCCTCGGTCCACTCGAAGTAGATGTGGGGGCGGCGCGTGCTGCGGTCGCGGATCTCCAACAGCAGCGCGGCCAGCGCGTTGGGCACCGAGGAGCTGGCCAGGCTGAGCACCGGGAAACGGTCGTGCGCCACGCTGCCGCGTACCAGCAACCCCGTCTCGAAGTCCGACGGATCGGTGACCCGGACCTCGACGAAGATCACGTCGCTGTCGTCGGGGAAGTCGTTGTCCGCCATGGTCTGGGCCAGCTTGTCGCGGTACTCCGCGAGGTCGCGGCGCTCCGGCTCGTGCGCGACCAGGCGGATGCGACGTCCGGAGCGCTCGTCGATCATCGCGCTCGCCAGCTCGTCGAGCTGGACGCGGTCGACCCGCAGCTCGAACGCCCGCGACACCCGCGACAGCGCCGACACCAGGATCATCGCGCCGATGAAGCAGGCGGCGATCTTCACGCCGTCGGGCCGCTCTGCCACGTTCGCCACGGTGGTGTAGACGAACGCCACCGTGATGACCCCGAACGCGACCGCGCGACCGCGCTGACGCCGCCGCCGCGCCGCGAGCGTCACGGCCGTCGCCGCCGAGGTGATCAACACCAGAACCCCGGTGGCGTACGCGCCGCCCTGCGCGTCGACGCTGGCGGAGAAAATGATCGTGATGAGGAACGCCACGCCGGTGAACACCAGGACCAGCGGCCGGACCGCGCGAGCCCACGTCGGCGCCATGCCGTAGCGGGGCAGATACCGGGGTACGAGGTTCAGCAGCCCGGCCATCGCGGACGCCCCCGCGAACCAGAGGATCGCGATGGTGGAGAGGTCGTAGACGGTGCCGAACACCCCGCCGAGATGCTGGTGGGCCAGGTAGGCCAGTGCCCGGCCGTTGGCGGCCCCGCCCGGCCGGAAGGCCTCGGGCGGGATCAGCACGGTGGTGGTCACGCTGCTGGTGATCAGGAAGACGCTCATCGTCGCGGCGGCCGTGGTGAGCAGCCGCCGCGCGCCCCGGATGCGGCCCAACGGCCGGTCCTCCGAGTCTTGGCGGTCCCCTCGGATGTGCGGCATCACCGCCACCCCGGTCTCGAAACCGGACAGACCCAGCGCCAGCTTCGGGAACACGAGCAGGGACAGCCCGACCACCAGCAGGGGATCCCCGTGTCCGGTGGTCAGGGCGTTCGTCCAGTCCCCGACCGCGCTCGGGTGGCTCACCACCCGCCACAGCGCGTCGGCGATCACCACCGCATTCAGCGTCAGGTAGACCGCGACCAGGACGACGGCGATCCCGATGGCCTCGCCGAACCCCTTGAGGAACACCGCGCCGAGCAGCGCCACCAGCAGCAGCGTGATGACCACCTCGTGACCCTTGAGGCCGCTGGGCAGGAACGGGTTCTCGTCGAGGTGGGCGGTCGCGTCGGCCGCGGACAGGGTGATGGTGATGATGAAGTCGGTGGCCGCGAAGCCCAGCAGCACCAGCACGAACAGCTTGCCCGGCCAGTAGCTGAGCAGGCGTACGAGCATCGCGATCGAACCCTCGCCGTGCGGGCTCTCCACCGCCACCCGCCGGTAGACGGGCAGCGCGCCCAGCAGCGTCACCAGCACCAGCACCAGGGTCGCCACCGGCGAGAGCGCCCCCGCCGCCAGCGCCGCGATCCCCGGCTGGTAGCCCAGCGTCGAGAAGTAGTCGACGCCGGTCAGGCACATCACCTTCCACCACGGGTGGTGGCGCTGCTCGGGTGGGCGACCGCCGGGGCCCTGCGGCACCGGCTGCTGCGACTCGTCGGCGAGCAGCCAGCGCCGTACCCGGTCGGTCCGCCGGCCGGCACGCCTGTTCACCTCCACCGGCGTCACCCCCGTCCCGCCCATGGTCACCGCGAGTATCCGCCGTGTGGTCGCCATCCGTCCGGCGGTGTGCGGAAACCGTCCGTCGCGTGCACCGGCCCGGGGCCCCGGGTTTCGGGTCGTAAGCACCGGGGAAGCAGCGCCCCCGTCCCGAACCCCGGGCCGGGCAGCGCCGGGAGGGGAGCGGGCTCGTGGTTGGTGGCCGCCGCTTCCGCCGGGGCGACGGCTTCGGCCGTCAGCTCGACGAGCACGAGGCCCGGGTCGGGGCCGTCCCGCCCGCACAGCCGGGGAGCCCGTCCACCGGCCGTCTGGTGGACAGCGCGGTCTACATCCGCGGACACCGGTTCGCCTCACCGGCCGGTCTCGCCGAGACGTACGCCTGCCTGCAGACGCAGGACCACGCGATGGCCTGGATCGGGTTGTACCGCCCCGACATCGACCAGATCTCCTCGTTGGCGCGCGAGTTCCGTCTGCACGACCTGGCGGTTGAGGACGCGATCAACGCGCACCAGCGGCCCAAGCTGGAACGGTACGGGCACACCCTCTTCGTGGTGCTGCGCGCCGCCCGCTACGACGACCTGCGGGAGGAGGTGGAGTTCTCCGAGCTGCACCTGTTCATCGGGCCCGGTTTCGTGGTCACGGTCCGGCACGGAGAGGCGCCCGACCTGGCCGCGGTACGACGTCGCATGGAGGCCGACGCGCCGATGCTCGCCCGGGGTCCCGAGGCGGTGCTGTACGCGATCCTGGACCAGGTCGTCGACGGGTACGCGCCGGTGGTCGCCGGGTTGGAGAACGACATCGACGAGATCGAGACCCAGGTGTTCGGTGGTGACCCGAACGCCAGCCGGCGCATCTACGGGCTCAGCCGGGAGGTCATCGAGTTCCAGCGGGCCGCCCGCCCACTGCTGGGCATGCTCGACTCCCTGGCGGCCGGCGCCGGCAGCTACGGCACCGACGAGGAGCTGCGCCGCTACCTGCGTGACGTCATCGACCACCTCACCCAGGTGGTGGAGCGGGTGGACGGGTTCCGGCACCTGCTGCAGAACATCCTCACCGTCAACGCCACGCTGGTCTCGCAGCAGCAGAACGAGGAGATGCGCAGCCTCACGGCCGCCAGCTACGCGCAGAACGAGGAGTTGAAGAAGGTCTCCTCGTGGGCCGCGATCCTGTTCGCCCCCACCCTGATCGGCACGGTGTACGGGATGAACTTCGTGCACATGCCCGAGTTGAACTGGCGCTTCGGCTACCTGTTCGCGCTCCTGCTCATGGTGCTGGTCTGCGGCACCCTCTACCTGGTCTTCAAGCGCCGCGGCTGGCTGTGAACGACGCTCACTCGATGCCGCGCAGGATGTGCCGCTCGTCCTCGAGGTCGTCGTCGCCGGCGCCGATGCGACCGAGCAGCACGGCGGCGGCCCAGATGGTCAGCGGGGTGGCGGCACCGGTCAGGCCACCGCCGGTGCGGTCGTGCTTGGTCTGGCTCCGCTCGCTCCGCGGTGGCCTGCGCTGAGCCTGCATGGGCCCTGCCTCTCGTCGTCGAAGCCGTCGCGGGCGACGCGGTGTGCCCCGCGCGCCCGGCCGGGCGACCCGCGCACGCGGGTCGCCACCGGTACGGCATCCACGTCGAACCATCCCACGTCGGGCCGCGTCCGCACCCCCTGTTTTCGGTTTCCCGACTCAGGCCCGCCAAACCGGACAACTTGCCCCGCGGTCGGGCCTGCTCAGCGCAGCGGGTGGGCGATACCACGGGCGTGGTCGGTGAGCGCCGCGCCGACCACTGTCGCTGTCAGCGGCAGCACCTCCAGACAGCGGCGCACCGCGGCGGCCATCAGCGTGTTCGGCACCCGCATGGACAGCGTGCAGTGCGGCACCCAGCGCCCCGGCTGGTAGTGCTCGACCAGTTCGATACCGGCGGCGGCGAGCCGGCCGTGCACCAGCCGGTGATGCGCCAGCAGTTCCGCCGTCGGCGTCGGACCGAGCCACAGCACCCGACCGACGAACTGCCCGGCGTGCTGGAAGTCGAGGCGCAGCGGAGCCGCCACGACCGTTCCGCTCAGCGCCTCGGCCACCCGCTCCGGGTCGAAACGGGGCGCCACCGCGAGGGACACGTGCGGGCGGTGGCGCTGCTGGAGCAGCGAGCGCATGCTCTGCACACCCTCGGCCTCCAGGGCGTCCCACAGCACCCGGATCCGCCGCGTGGCGTCCGGGTCCAGATACAGCTCCAGCGCGGCGACCACGTGATCACGGTAGCGGCCGAGGTTCGGCCGTCGGTGGCCGGCGGTACGGTGATCCAAGACCCACCAGGAGGCGTACCCGTGGACGTGAGTGACCTGCTGACCGAGACGTACGACCGGCTGCCCGACCTCGTCCGCGCGGCGGTCGACGGCCTCACGCCGGAGCAGCTGCGCTGGGCGCCCGCCGAGGGGGCCAACTCGATCGGCTGGCTCGTCTGGCACCTGACCCGCGTCCAGGACCACCACGTCGCCGACCTGCTCGACGCCGAGCAGATCTGGACCGGTGGCGACTGGGCGGGGCGCTTCGGGCTCGTCGCCGACCCGCACGACACCGGCTACGGTCACACGCCCGCCCAGGTCGCAGGGGTACGGCCGGAGAGCGCGCAGGCGCTCGTCGACTACTACGGCGCGGTCTCGGCGCGTACCCGATCGTTTCTCGCCGGCTTGCGCCCGGCGGACCTGGACCGCATCGTCGACGAGTCGTGGGACCCGCCGGTCAGCCTCGGCGTGCGGCTGGTCAGCATCGCCGACGACGACGCGCAGCATGCCGGCCAGGCCGCCTACGTCCGGGGCCTGCTCGAGCGCGGCTGACGCCCGGCGTCCGCCGGGCTCACGGCACGATCACCGCCCGGCCTTCGAGCGTCCCGTCGCGCATCTGCCGGTACGCGTCAAGCGCGTCCTCCAACGCGAACGTGGTGATCTTCGGCCGGACCAGGCCCCGCGCGCCGAGGTCCAGCACCTCCACCAGTTCGGGCCGGCTCCCCCAGTACGTCGTCGCGATGCTCACCTCGTACGGCACGGAGAAGAACGAGACTCCCAGCGTGCCCCCACCGATGCCCACGATCGTGAGATCACCCACGGTGCGGGCCACCGCCGCGCCGAGCGTCAGGGTGGCGTCGCTGCCGACGAAGTCCAGCACCACGTCGGCGCCCCGCCCACCGGTGGCCCGCCGGATCTCCTCGGTGGCCTCGGGGCCCGGGGTGACCGTGCGGTCGGCGCCGTACTCCCGCGCCAGGTCGAGCGCCTCGGCGCGGGTGTCCACGGCGATCACCCGCGCGGCCGTGGTCGCCTTGAGGATCTGCACGCCGACGTGTCCCAGCCCGCCGACGCCGATCACAACGGCGGTGCTGCCCGGCGGCAGGTTCGGCCACGACCGCCGGATGGCGTGGTACGGGGTGAGACCCGCGTCGGTCAGCGGGGCGGCGTGCACCGGGTCGAGCCCGTTCGGCAGCGGCACGAGATGCCGCGCGTCCGGGACCAACTGGTACTCGGCCATCCCGCCGTCCAGGCCCAGCCCGCCACCTCCGCTCGGCACCGGCGCGCCGGCCGGGTTCTCGCAGTACGGGTCGATGCCGAGGCGGCACCGGGCGCAGGTGCCGCACCCCCACGAGCCGAACACCGCCACGGGCTGCCCCACCGTCAACCCGGAGACCCCGTCGCCGAGTGTGTGTACCCAGCCCGCGTTCTCATGCCCGAGGGTGAACGGCGGATTCCACGGCATCGCGCCCGGCTCGAACTCGTCCATCAGGTGCAGATCCGAGTGGCAGGCGCCCGCGCCTCCGATCCGTACCACCACCTGACCTGGACCTGGCGTCGGCTCGGGAACCTCGACCAGCTCCGGTGTCGACTTCCACTCCCGCAGCCGCAGCGCCCGCATGTCGACCCCCCCTTGCCGTCACCGTCCTGGCGTCGGTGCCTGCCCACCACCCCCCGTGCCAAACAAACCCAACCCTCCCCGCCCCCGAGTCCCCTCGCGATCTTGCAGTTTCTGCTGTCGATTCGCGTTCTCTCGACCGATATGTCACCACCGAAAGTGCAAGATCGCGGGGGCGCGGAGCTCGCGGGTTCACCCGATTCGGGTGACTCCCGATCACCCTGGCGCGAGGGACTCTGCGGGGATGCGGGAGGGGATGTGATGGGCACGACGGCGACGAGCTACCTGGAGCACCTGGAGACGGGCCGGCCTTTCGACCTGCCCGAGACGATGGCCGGGACGCTCCGGCTGGACCTGCGCGACGACGGGTACACCGAGCACTGGTACCTGACCGTGGCGGACCAGCACATCCGGGTCAGCCGCTCGGCCGACGACGCGGACCTGGTCGTCCGCGCGCCCCGGGCGGTCTTCGACGAGTTGGTCAACGGTGACCTGCCCCCGGGCACGGCGCTGCTGCGCAACGAGCTGACCCTGCGGGGCGACATGCGGCTGCTGCTGGTGCTGCGGCGTGTCCTGCCGGGGCCGAGGGGCGCCCGGCACCCGCGCGAGCTGGGGCGGGCCGCGTTGGCCCGGCGGAGCGCGCCGGCCGGGCGGGCGGCGACCGGCGGGCCGGGCGGCCAACCATGAGGCAGGAGCTCGTGCACGTCCTCGCCGGCAACGTGTTCGCCATCAGCGACGCCCAGGGTGACGTCGAGGTGGATCCACAGGCGCCCGTCGGGCTCTTCGCGTTCGACACGCGCTTCCTCTCGCACTGGGTGCTGACCGTCGACGGCGAGCGGATCAACGCCCTCTCCCGGGACGACATGACGTACTTCGAGACCCGGTTCTTCCTGGTGCCCGGCGCCGCGAGCCACTACGTCGACGCCGACCTGTCGATCATCCGGCACCGCTCGGTCCACGATTGCTTCCACGAGAAGATCACCGTGCTGAACCACTCGCCGCAGCCCGCCGAGCTGACCGTACGGATGGAGATGGGCAGCGACTTCGCCGACATCACCGAGATCGGGAACCTGCGGCGGCGGGATGTACGGGTCGACGTCGACTCCGCGCGCCAACGGCTCACCCTGCGCTACGAGCGGCAGCGGTTCGTCCGGGAGACGACGGTCAGCAGCACCGCCGCGGTCGACGTCGACGAGGGCGGGATGACGTTCCGGATCCGCATCCCCCCGCACGGGCGCTGGGAGACCGACCTGCACGTCGTCCTGACCGTCGTCGGGGAGGGCGGCCAGGACATGCGCGCCAGCCTCCATGCGCACCAGCGGGCCGTCCGCACCGGGATGCGGGAGGACCTGGCGGCCTGGCTGGACCGTGCGCCGCGGTTGGTGGCCGAGCGCGGGGGCCTGGAGGAGATGTACCGGGGGAGCCTCGCCGACCTGGCCGCGCTGCGGTACCGGCCACTGTCGACCGCCGAGCGTGTGCCGGTCGCCGGCCTCCCGTGGTCGATGGCCTTCCTGGGGCGGGACAGCATCATCACCTGCCTGGAGACGCTGGCCTTCACCCCGGAGTTGACGCCGGCCACGCTGCGGATGCTGGCCCTGCTGCAGGGCGGGCACCTCGACGACGAACGCGAGGAGGAGCCCGGCAAGATCGTCTCTGAGCTCCGTTACGGCGAGTCGAGCGTCTTCGGTGAGCGACCGAGCGCGGTGTACTACGCCGCCGCGGACATCACCCCGTTGTTCGTGGTGCTGCTCGACGAGTACGAGCGCTGGTCCGGTGACGCCCAGCTCGTCCGCGAGCTGCGCCAGCCGGCCCGGATGGCGCTGGACTGGATCGACGAGTACGGCGACATGACCGGCGACGGCTACGTGCGCTACCAGCGCCGCAATGAGCGCGTCGGCGCGGTCAACCAGTCCTGGAAGGACTCCTCGGACGCGATCATCGACGCGCAGGGACGGCTGCCCGAGTTCCCCCGCGCCACCTGTGAGTTGCAGGGTTACGCGTACGACGCGAAGCGGCGCGGCGCCCGGCTGGCCCGCGAGTTCTGGGGCGACCCGGAGTACGCCGACCGTCTCGACCGGGAGGCCACGGCGCTGAAGGAGCGGTTCAACCGGGACTTCTGGCTGCCCCACCGGGAGTACTACGCGCTGGCGCTGGACCCGTACGGCGAACCGGTCGACGCCCTGTCGTCAAACATCGGGCACCTGCTGTGGAGCGGGATCGTCGCGGACGATCGGGCCGAGGCGGTCGCCGAGCACCTCCTGGGGCCCCAGCTCTTCAACGGCTGGGGCGTGCGGACGTACGCCGCCGGTCAGCGCCCGTACAACCCGGTGGGGTCGCACCTGGGGGCGGTGTGGCCGTCGGACAACGCCCTGATCGCCGCCGGGCTGCGGCACTACCGGTTCGACGCGCACGCGGCCCGGATCGCGAAGGGCATCTTCGACCTGGCCCAGACGCTCGGCGGGGCGGTACCCGAGCTGATCGCCGGCTACGAACGGAGCTTGACGAAGTATCCGGTCCAGTTGCCGTCGGCCGGACGCCCGAAGTCGTGGTCCTCGGGAGGCCTGCTGATGTTGCTCGGCACCCTGCTGGGTCTGCGACCCACCGGTGAGGACCTGTTGGTCAGGCCCGCTCTGCCCGCGGGGTTCGGCCGTGTCGACCTGCTCGGCGTTCCCGGGCGCTGGGGCCGCACCGACGCGTACGCCGGCGAGCGCTCCACCCAGCCGGTCAGGCCCCCGACGTCCCCGTTCCGGTCCTGAGATCGGCAGCCGTCGAGCCCTGCTCCTGCACGGGCGCGTCCCGCTGGGCCGGGGGAGACCGGTGGCGGTGTGCCTGGGCCTGGCGGAAGCCCCGCACGGCGCTGCCCAGACCGGCCAGCTCGCCGGGCCGCGCAGCGGCGCGGGCCGCCGTCAGCAGCAGCCCGACCGGATGCGTGCCGGCGGACTCGTCGACGGGAAGACCGCCGAGCAGCTGCTCGGCGGTCTCGCCGTCCATCCGGTCCGCGTTCATCTCGTGTCCCTCAGCGCCGCTCTGGCGGGCGATGTCACATCCGCTCGCGCGGGGGGACGAGGAACACGACGTGCACGCGGGCCGGTGACCGCCGGATCGCGGGTCAGCCCATGGTCTTCGCCCCGTCGATCGCCTCCCGCAGGATGTCGGCGTGCCCGGCGTGCTGGGACGTCTCGGCGATCAGGTGCAGCAGGACCCGACGCACCGTCCAACTCGCGCCCGGCTCGAACCAGGGCGCCTGCGGCAGCGGGTGCGCCGCGTCCAGGTCGAGGGTGGCGATCAGCTCGTCGGTGTGCGCGGCCACCGCCTGGAACCGCTCGACCAGCCCGGCCAGGGTCTCGCCCGGCGACATCTGGAACTGGCCGACCCAGTCGATCTCGGTCCGCTGCATCTCCTCGGCGCCACCCACGGCGAACAGCATCCACCGCTCCTCGGTGGTCGCGACGTGCTTGATCAGCCCGCCGGGGCAGAGCTCGCTCACGGTGCTGCGGGTGCCGGCCTGCTCGTCGGTCAGACCGTCGACGGTCTGCAGGAGGAAGCCCCGGTGCCGGCGCAGCGTCTGCAACAGGTCGGCCCGTTCCCCGGTGAGCTGCGCGGTGCTGGTCATGGTGTCGCCCTCTCCTCGAAGTCCGTCGGCCCGCAGCCTAGGACCGGGCACCGACACTTCCAGGTCGGACACGACGTGGGCATCGGGCGTCAGCGGTTGCCGATCGCGGTGCGGGACTGTCCACTGAATGACATGGGTGTCATCAAGGTGGGCACGTCGTCCTGGGCGGACCAGTCGCTGCTGCGCTCGGGCTGGTATCCCCGCTCGGCCAACACGCCGGCCGGCCGGCTGGCCTTCTACGCGGGCCGGTTCCCGCTCGTCGAGGTGGACACCTCCTACTACGCCGTCCCGGTCCCGGAGACGACACAGGGCTGGGTCGACGCCACGCCCGACGACTTCACCTTCGACGTCAAGGCGTTCAGCCTCTTCACCGGGCATCCCACGCAGGTCGCCGCGCTGCCACGCGACCTGCGGCCGACCGCCGGCGCCGGCCGGGTCCGTCGCCGCGACCTGCCCGAGCAGGCGTACGAGGAGCTGTGGTCCCGCTTCCGGGCGGCGCTGGCCCCGATCGCGGCCGCCGGCAAGTTGGGCACTGTCCTCCTGCAGTTTCCGCCCTGGCTGGCCCGAAGCGCCGCCGCCGAGCGGCGCATCGTGGAGCTGGCGCAGCGCTGCCGGCCGTGGCGGGTGGCGGTGGAGCTGCGGCACGGGTCCTGGTTCGACGGCGCGGCCACGACCGCGACCCTGGATCTGCTGCGCGCGCACGACCTCTCACTGGTCTGCGTCGACATGCCGCAGGGGCACCCCTCGTCGGTGCCGCCGATCCTGGTGCGGACGGCGGAGCCGGCGATCGTCCGTTTCCACGGCCACAGTGACGCGTGGCGCGACGGCGACAAGCAGGACAAGTTCCGCTACGCGTACGCCGAGCAGGAGCTACGCGCCTGGGCGGAACGGCTGGCCGGGTTGGCTGGGGACGTCGACGACCTGCACGTCCTGTTCAACAACTGCTGCGCCGGGCAGGCCCAGCGGGACGCGACGCGGCTGGCGCAGCTGCTCGCCGAGACGATGCTCGGCGACACACCGGTGCCCGTCGGGCCGCGTCGGACGCCCGACGGTCCGGCCGTCGCGGCCTCGCGCGGCTGACCGACGGCCTTCGCGGGTGCCCACGTCCGGCGCACCTGACGGGGCCGCTGCTCAGGAGCGGCGACCCCGGCTGCGCAGCGCGTCCTGGGACCGGTCGGTGACCTCCGCCTCGTCGGGGAACGTCCGTCCGCTGGGCGCGGGATCGGGCGGCGCGCCCGGCCCCGCCATCGTGGTGCGGGTGGGCTCGACCGAGCCGAAGCCGTGCCGTCCGGCCGGGCCGCTCTGCCCGTCCGGCAAGCCCGCCCGCCGTTCACCGCGCCGCCCCTCGGGCACCGCCGTCTCCTCGCTGCCCTCGTCCATCGGGGAGTCGTCGCCCGCGCCCCAGGGCGCGTCGGCGTCGAGGCCGTCGCTGGTTCCCCACGGGTTGGTCGCCTCCGGTTCGAGCCGGTCACCGCCGCGTCCCTCGTGTGCCGTCATGGCCACCTCTTCGGTCGGTCCGCCGCTGTCGACGGACGGGTTGCCCCTCCCGGTCCTGTCCACCGGGCGTGGGCGCGGGGTGGGCCGGCGCCGGTGCGACCCGTGCCCACCCCGAAGTGCCGCGCGGCGCAGGGCCGGCCGGCGTCCCGCCGTCGACGGTCCGGCGGGGCCCCGGCCGGCCCGACGCTCAGCGTCCGGCCATCGCCATCTGGCGCTTGCCGCCGACGCTCATGCCGATCTTGGCCAGGCCCATCGGGGCGCTGCGCATCCCGCCGGCACGGCTCATCAGGCCCCGCAGCACCTGACCGGGCTTCTGCTGCTCACCCATGTACGCGGTGACCACGACCAGCGATCCGGTCAGCGCCGGGATCGCCCACTGGAGCAGCTTCATCTGCCGCTGCGATGAGGCGACGCTGGCCGGTGTCTGGTGGTTGGGCTCGGTGGCGCCGCTCACCGGCGGTCCGCCCGCCTTCTCCAACCGCATACCGACCAACCGGCTGTAGCCGGTGACGGCCAGCGCGCCGATCGTCAGCGCCGTCTTGATGGCGCTGGCGCGGCCAACTCCACGCTGGGCCGCCACCCGCGGGCTCTCGGTGACCAGTTCGCCGACCGCGCCGGCGAGGTGCGCGCCGATCGCGGCCGCGTTGACCGGTGTCCACTTGGACCATCCGGCCGAGGCGACCGGGAGCCGCTGGGTCGAGTCGTTGATCTTCGCTGCCGCGCCGTTGACGCCGAAGGCACCCATGAGGGAGCCGCCGAACCAGGCCGCCAGACCCAGATCGTGCATCGAGCGCAGTGCGGTGTGTCGTTCGGACATGTGTGATCCCCTTCCGCCGTGTCGGGCGAGGCGGCTTACCCGTCGCCCGGACGGCTAACCCCGTCGTCCGCCGGTCGATCCCCGCGACGGGGACATTCGGGCTTCGGGGGCCGAACCGTCTTCGCCGAGGAGTCGTCGGCGCGGCGGTGGGTAGGTCAGGCGGACGCCGACGGAGAGGGGAACGGCATGTCGCAGCCGGACGAGGTCCGCGAGAAGACCCCCAAGACCGACGCGGTGCTCATGCACCCGGACAACGATCCGCACCGCACCACCGCCGAGGTCGCGCCGCGCAAGGACCACGCGCCGATCGAGGTGGAGCGCGACGGCGAACGGACGCCGGTCGAGCAGGAGGACTGAGTCGACACGACGGAGGCCCCGTCGGATGACGGGGCCTCCGGTGGCGAGACCGGTCAGGAGACCGAGATCGCCCCGTTGCTCGCACGGACACACGACACCGCGCGGGCGGCGGTGACGGCGGCGCCGGCGAGGCACTGGCCGAGCACCTGGTGTCCGGTGGCGTTGGGGTGCCACGACTCCTGGCACGTCTGGAAGTAGCTGACGCAGGTGTTGGCGATCCGCTGGATGGCGATCTTGTCCTTACCGGCGAGGCTCGTCACGAAGGTGCCCGTGGCGCCGTCCTGCAACCGGATCGGGGTGGCCAGCGCGCCGGCCGGGCTGGACGTCGACTCGCACAGCCGCGCGCCGTCGAAGGCCCGCTGCACGTTCAGATAGACCAGATCGTCGTTGGGGAACTCGGCGGCCAGGGTGTCCCGGGTGGACTTCACGATGCCGCCGAGTCCCTGCGAGAAGCGGTGCCCGGGGGCGAGGCTGGCCCGGTGGATCGGGCAGCCGGCCGCGTACCGCTCGGCGCCGAGGTCACGGAACTTGTCCCGGGTGTCGTCGCGGCCGTCCTCCTCGTGGAACGCCGCGTTCAGCTCCTGCGGCAGCGGGTTGGTGTAGTCCTGGAACACCACCCGGTGCTGTCCGTCCGCGTCCACCTGGTCGAGGGTGGTGAGGATCTGGCGTACGGCGGCGGTGGTCTCCGCGGTCGCGGCGCTGAGCTGCGCGGCGGTGGCCAGGTCGGCGTCGCTGCACGGCTTCTGCTCGACCGGCCCGTTCAGGTACGCCCAGAACTCCCACCAGCCGGTCCAGGCGTCGGCGATGAACCGGTTGGCGCACGTCTCCGCGACGCTGCCGAAGGTGAACGAGCTGTTGTTGGAACCGAGGCCGATCAGCACCAGGTCGATGTCCTGGGTCTGCGCGACGGCACGGAGCTGGTCGAGCTGCGCGGCCACCGTACGGCCGTTGGTCCGGGCCTGGGAGGCGGTCGCGATGTCGTGCGGCTGGCCGCCGGAGCAGGCCAGGTTGAACCGGTTCTGGATGCCCGGCAGGTTCGCCTGGTTCAGCGAGGCGTTGGCCGACCGGTGGCAGAAGTACGCGTTGTTGTTCGGGGCGGACCAGCCGGGGAAGCCCTGGGTGACCCCGTTGGCGTCGACCACCGGCGTGTACGCGCCGGCGCCCTCCCCGCTGATGAAGCTGTCGCCGAGCGCCACGGCTGCGGTGGGCAGCGCGGCGGTCGCGGGGGCGGGCAGCGCGACGGCGGTCGACAGCGCGGCCGTGACGATCGTGAGTGCCGCGGCGAGCGCGGTGCGGCGGAACCTGGGCATGGGGCTCCCATCCATCGAAAGATGAAAGATTCTCTGAGAGCGCGATCAGATCACCCCCGTGCAACGGGCGTCAATGGCCCGTAACAGAATCTTTCGACGATCGACACGTGGATGTCGGCGCAGCGGTGGGCGCCCACTCTGGACGGGGGATGAACGCCGGACCGTCGACTACGTCAGGGGTGACGCCGGCCGCGCACGGCCGCGCCGAGCGCGTTCAGACCAACACCCCAGATCAGGAGTACGCACAGCCACTGCGCCCACCGCAACACGCTCATCTCCCCGGAGAGCAGGTTGCGGACGCTGCCGAACGGGGTGAGCCACGGCAGCGCCGGACGCAGCGCGTCGACGGCCTCCAACAGCCCGAACAGGCCCAGCGGGAGGACGATCGTGGCGAGGAACGCGACCACCCGCGAGCCCAGCAGCAGACCGAGCCCGGTGCCGACCAGGCCGGCGACCACCTGCACCAGCACGCTGCCCACCGCGACCGTGCCGGCGTGCCGCCACGGGTCAGCCGCCCCGTCGGCCGGGCTCAGCGCCAGCGTCGCGGCGCAGATCACCACACCGGCCACCCCGATCACGACGGCCGGCAGCAGCACTCCGAGCGCCGTCGGGACAACACCGGCGGACTCCCGGCGCGGATCGTGCGCGAGCAGGATGCCGAACAGTGGCGTCGCCACCGACAGCAGACTCTGGACCGCACCCGACAGGTCGACGAACGTCCGATCGGCGGGCGCCGCGGTCGCGACGAGCGCCACGGCGGTGAGCAGCCCCGCCAGGAGGGTGCCCGCGAGCAGCCAACGCCGGGCACGCGTACCGACCGAGCGCCGCAGGGCGTCGCGTGTCGTGTCGTCCACCCCGGCCGCCTCCCCGCGTCCGTCGTCCCCGCAAGTGAGGAATCGTACCGAGGTGGGTATCTCTGCGTGGTCCCCTGCTCACTGTGCGGCTGTTCGGTGGCTCACGTTCGTCGGGTCGAGCACGGCGGGTCGCGTAGGTGCTCCGGGAGTTGTCTCAGTCTCGGGCTAGGCTCGCTGCGGCGCGCGCCGGCCGACCGACAGTTGGGACGCCGCACCACACCGCCGAGACCGGGGAGTACGACCAGTTGACCGCAGAGCCTGACACCCTGTACGGGGCCGATGACCTCACCCACCTTGAGGGGCTGGACGCCGTTCGTAAGCGGCCCGGCATGTACATCGGTTCCACCGACAGCCGTGGCGTGGGTCACCTCGTCAACGAGATCCTCGACAACTCCACTGACGAGGGCGTCGCCGGCCACGCCAGCCACGTCGAGGTGATCCTGCACCCCGACGGCTCGGTCCAGGTCGACGACGACGGCCGGGGCATCCCCACCGACGTGCACGCCAAATCCGGCATCTCCGGCGTCGAGTTGGTGCTGACCCGCCTACACGCGGGCGGCAAGTTCGGCGGCTCCGGCTACAAGACCTCCGGCGGCCTGCACGGCGTTGGCGCCTCGGCGGTCAACGCGCTGTCCCGTCGGTTCGACGTGACCGTCCGCCGCGCCGGCAAGATCCACGCCATGTCGTTCCGGCACGGCGTACCCGGGATCTTCGACGGCGCCGGGCCGGACGCGCCCTTCACCGCCGGACCGGGGCTCCAGGTGACCGGGGCGATGAAGCGCGGCCAGCGCACCGGCACCTCCATCCGCTGGTGGCACGACGCGCGCTACTTCGAGACCGGCGCGGCGCTGGACGTCGACGCGGTCCGGATGAAGCTGCGCAACACGGCGTTCCTGGTCCCCGGCGTGACGTACCTGCTGCGCGACCTGACCGGTGAGGCGCCCGTCGAGGAGCGGTTCCACTACCCCAACGGGCTCAGCGACATGGTCGAGTTCCTCGCGCCGGCCGGCGACCGGCCGGTCTCCGGCATCCTGCTGGTCAACGGCGAGGGGACGTACCGGGAGAACGCCGCCGACGCCAACGGCGTCATGCAGTCCAACGTGCAGCGCCGCGCCGAGGTCGAGGTGGCGTTCCGCTGGGGCACCGGCTACGAGCGCACCGTCGAGTGCTTCACCAACACCATCCGCAACGCCCACGGCGGCACCCACCGCAAGGGCTTCGAGCGGGCCCTGGTGCGCACCCTCGCCGACGCCGTCCGCAACACCCGCGGCCTGCTCAAGGCCAAGGAGGAGCCGCCCACCCTGGACGACGTCCTGGAGGGGATGACCGCCGTGGTGCACGTGCGGCTTCCCGAGCCGCAGTTCACCTCCCAGACCAAGGACGAGCTGTCGACCACCGGCATCACCAAGGTCATCCAGAGCCTCGTCGACGCGCACGTCAAGGCCTGGCTGGAGGACCGGCGCACCAAGGCCGAGGCGCGCGTCGTCCTGCAGAAGATCGTCGACGCGGCGCGGGTGCGGCTCACCCAGAAGCAGCAGAAGGACGCCGCCCGGCGCAAGACCGCCCTGGAGGGCGCGTCCATGCCGCCGAAGCTGGTCGACTGCCGCGCCACGGGCATCGACCGTAGCGAGCTGTTCATCGTGGAGGGTGACAGCGCCCTCGGCACGAGCCGGATGGCCCGTTCGTCGGAATACCAGGCGTTGCTGCCGATCCGGGGCAAGATCCTCAACGTGCAGAAGGCCAACCTGCAGCAGGTGCTGGACAATGCCGAGTGCGCGGCGATCGTGCAGGTGCTCGGTGCGGGTTCGGGGCGGACGTTCGACCTGTCCGCGCTGCGCTACGGCCGCGTACTGATCATGGCCGACGCCGACGTGGACGGCGCGCACATCCGTACGCTGCTGATCACCCTCTTCGCCCGCTACATGCGGCCGTTGATCGAGGCCGGCCGGCTCTACGCCGCGATGCCGCCCCTGCACAAGATCACCACCAAGGGGCGGAACCCGCAGACCGTCTACACCTACACCCAGGCCGAGATGGAGGCGACGGTCCGCAAGCTGGAAAAGGCCGGCAAGCAGATCGTCACGCCCATCCCGCGCTTCAAGGGCCTCGGTGAGATGGACGCCGACGAGCTGTGGGAGACCACGATGAACCCGGCCACCCGCGCGGTCCGCCGGATCACCCTCGACGACGTGGACGCCGCCGAGCGCATCCTCGAACTGCTGATGGGCGAGAAGGTCGAGCCGCGCCGCAACTGGCTGATCGACTCCGCCGACCGGGTCGACCGGGAGGCGATCGACGCATGAGCCGACGTTTCATTCGAGTGGAGAGCTGAGTCATGGCACGCCGCAAGGACAACAAGGTCGACCTCTCCTCGTTCGACCAGGCCGGCGCGCGGGTCTTCGACAATCCGCTGGTCACCGAGGTCTCCGACTCCTACCTGGAGTACGCCTTCTCGGTCATCCACTCCCGTGCCCTGCCGGACGCCCGCGACGGCCTCAAGCCGGTGCACCGGCGGATCCTCTGGTCGATGTACGAGCAGGGCTACCGCCCCGACCGAGGGCACGTGAAGTCCGCCCGAATTGTCGGGGATGCGATGGGAAAGTATCATCCGCACGGCGACACGGCGATCTACGACGCCATGGTCCGCCTGGCGCAGGACTTCTCGCTCAACGTGCCGCTCATCGACGGACATGGCAACTTCGGCTCCCCGGACGACGGCCCGGCCGCCTCGCGCTACACCGAAGCGCGGATGTCCCGCGAGGCCATGCTGCTCGTCGGTGAGCTGGGCGAGGACACGGTCGACGTCGAGCCCAACTACGACGGGTCGTTGACGCAGCCGACCGTGCTGCCGGCGGCCTTTCCGAACCTGCTGGTCAACGGCGCGTCCGGGATCGCGGTCGGGATGGCCACCAACATGATCCCGCACAACCTCGCCGAGGTGGTCTCCGCGGCCCGTTGGCTGATCAACCACCCGGACGCCACCCTGGACAAGCTCATGGAGTTCGTCCCCGGCCCCGACCTGCCCACCGGTGGCGTGCTGCTCGGCCTCGACGAGGTGCGCCGGGCGTACGAGACCGGGCGCGGCGTGGTGCGGATGCGCGGCAAGGTGGAGATCGGCCCGATCGAGGGCAGCCGGGGCCGCCAGGCCATCACCGTGGTCGAGCTGCCCTACGGCGTCGGCGCGGAGAAGGTCATCGCGGCGATCACCAACGAGGTCACCAAGACCAAGCGGCTGACCGGCATCGCGGACGTCAAGGACCTCACCGACCGCGAGAGCGGCACCCGCCTCGTGGTCGAGTGCAAGGTGGGCGTCAACCCGCAGGCGCTCCTCGCCGACCTGTACCGATTGACCCCGTTGGAGCAGTCGTTCGGCGTCAACAACCTCGTGCTGGTCGACGGTCAGCCCCGTACCCTCGGGTTGAAGGCGCTTTTGGAGGTCTTCCTCGCCCACCGGTACGAGGTGGTCACCCGGCGCAGCTCCTACCGTCGCCGTAAGCGCGAGGAGCGCCTGCACCTGGTCGACGGTCTGCTGATCGCGCTGCTCGACATCGACCGGGTGGTCCGTCTGATCCGTGGCAGCGACGACGCGCAGGCGGCCAAGGACGCTCTGATGAGCCAGTTCGGCCTCTCCGACATCCAGGCCACCTACATCCTGGACACGCCGCTGCGCCGCCTCACGAAATTCGACCGGATCGAGCTGGAGGCCGAGCAGGACCGGCTGCGCTCCGAGATCGCCGAGCTGTCCACGATCCTCGACGATGAGCGGGTGCTCAAGAAGCTGGTCTCCGACGAGCTGGCGGCCGTGGTCAAGCAGTTCAGTACCGAACGGCGTACGACCCTTGTCGACGGTGACCTGAAGGAGGTGCTGGCGGCGTCCGCGCCGGCCGGCCCGCTGGAGGTCGCGGACGACCCGTGCCAGGTGATCCTCTCGGCGACCGGGCTGGTCGCCCGGACCGCGGCCGAGTCGGAGGAGAGCGCCGAGGGGCGTCGGCGCAACGGCCGGATCAAGCACGACACGGTACGCGCGATCGTGCACTCCACGGCCCGTGGCCGGGTGCTGCTGGTCACCAGCGCGGGTCGCGCCTTCAAGATCGACGTACTGCCGTTGCCGGTGCTGCCCGAGCAGGCCGGCACGGTGTCGCTGCGCGGCGGCATGTCCGCGGCCGAGTTGGTGCCGCTGGAGGCGGGGGAGACCGTCGTCGGTCTGGCCCCGCTCGCCGGCGCCACCGACGCCTCAGCCGGGCTGGCGCTGGGCACTCGGCAGGGCGTGGTCAAGATCTGCGCCCCGGAGTGGCCGGTGCGGTCCGACGAGTTCGAGGTGATCGGCCTGCGGGACGGTGACGAGGTGGTCGGGGCGACCTGGCTGACCGACAACACCGAGACGCTGACGTTCGTGACCTCGGAGGCGTCGTTGCTGCGCTTCGCGGCTTCAGTGGTGCGCCCACAGGGCCTCAAGGGCGGTGGCATGGCCGGCATCAGCCTGCCGGCCGGGGCGCGGGTGGTCTTCTTCGGCGCGGTACGCACCGACGATCCGGGTCACGGCGAGCCGATGGTGGTCACCTCCACCGGAGCGACGGTCAAGGTCACGCCGTTTCAGGCGTACCCGGCGAAGGGCCGGGCGACCGGCGGCGTGCGTGCCCACCGGTTCCTCAAGGGTGAGACGGACGTCGCCGTGGCCTGGGTGGGGCCGCGCCCGGTCGGCGCGACCGCCACCGGCGAGCCGGTCGAACTGCCGGCGGCGGACCCCCGCCGCGACGGCAGCGGCTTCGCCGTGATGCTCGGCCCAACGGTAGTAGGCCACCTAATCGAACGCGACTAACCCCGCGCTCCCCACCCCCACCCCCACCCCCACCCCCACCCCCACCCCCACCCCCACCCCCCCACCCCCCGGCCCCGCTGCCTCCTTGGTGATCAAGAGGTTTGCGTCATCGCTCCCGGCGTGTCGTGACGCAAACCTCTTGATCACCGGGGCGGAGCGGGGAGGGGGGTGGGTGGGGTGGGGTGGGGGAGGGGTGGGGTGGGGGAGGGACCGGGTTAGGCGACGTTGATTGGGCGGAACTGGACGCTCACCCTGGGGCCTACTGGGCGGGTGGTCTTGGGGATGGCGTGTTCCCAGGTGCGCTGGCAGGAGCCGCCCATGACGATCAGATCGCCGTGTCCCACGGGGAAGCGCAGGCTGTCGCCGCCGCCGCGCGGGCGTAGCAGCAGCGGTCGGGGTGAACCGAACGAGACGATCGCGACGATCGTGTCCGTGTGCGCGGAGCGGCCGATGGTGTCGCCGTGCCAGGCGACGCTGTCGCGGCCGGAGCGGTAGAGGCACATGCCGGCGGTGACGAAAGGTTCGCCCAGCTCGGGTGCGTAGTGCCGGGTCAGGGCGGTGCGGGCGGCCGTGAGCACGGGGTGCGGCAGTTGCCGTTCGCCGTCGTACCAGCAGAGCAGGCGGGGCACGTCGACCTCGCTGTCGTACATGGTCCGGCGTTCCGCGCGCCAGGGCACTTCGGCGAGCAGGGTGTCGAGGACCGCGTCGGAGCCGCGTACCCAGCCGGGGAGGTGGTCGACCCAGGCGCCCCGGGTGAGATCGTGCCGCCGGATCGCGCCGGGCAGCGGCCCCAGGGCCGGGTCCGCGTCGGTCAGATCGAGCATCGACGGCTGGTAGACGACCTCCATGCAGCCCACCCTAACAGCACGTTAGTACAAGCGTGCGAGTGCCGAGCCGCACGCCCGCAGCCCCCACCCACACCGCACCCCCACACCGCACCCCCCGCCGCGCCCCCACACCGCGCCCCCACACCGCGCTCCCACACCGCGCCCCTCGCCGCGCCCCCACACCGCGCCCCTCGCCGCGCCCCTCGCCGCGCCCCCCGCCGCGCCGATCTTGCAGTTTCGGTTGCCGATATGGGAGTAGACGCCCCTTGTGTCGCCACAGCAAGTGCAAGATCGCGGGGAGCGGGGAGCGGGGAGCGGGGAGCGGGAGCGGGAGCGGGGAGCGGGGAGTGGGGAGTGGGGGCGGCGGTCAGGGTTTGGTGGGGGTTGGGGTTATGGCTTCCAGCACGGCGTCTACGACGCGGGCGCGGCCCTGGCCGTCCACGGCGGCCCAGGCTCGGGCGGCCAGCGCCGCCCGGCGTCGCGGCGAGCTGAGCAGCCCGTTCAGCGTTCGTGCCGCCGTCGCGCGGGCGGTCCGCCCGGACAGCCCGGCGGCGGTCAACTCCGGCAGTTCGCCGAGGCCGGCGGCCAGGCCGTGGCGCACCACCCGGGTGTACGACTCGCGCTGGTTGTCGACCACGCAGACCAACGCAGCGGGCGCGCCGAGGCAGCACAGTTCCCAGGTGGAGGTGCCGGCGGCGCTGATCACGAGGTCCGCCTCGGTGATCAGGGTGGGCAGCGAGCCGGTGGGCGGGACGGGATGCACGACCTGCCCCCGCCCGGGGCTGATCGCCTCCAGCTCGGCCTCGATCTCGGGTCGCCCGACGACGACCGTGAGGTCCAGCGGGTGGCCGGTGGCCAGCAGTACCCGGGTCAGCGCCGGTGCCGCGCCGACCGCGTCGGTGCCACCGAAGAAGGCGAGCACCCGTGGCCTGCCGACCGTCGTGGCGGGCCGGGGCGTCGCCGGGCGGGCGGTCACGACCGAGTCGCGCAGCAGGGCGTACCCGCTGCCGGCGAGCAGCCGTCCGGGCAGCTCCGGAAGCCGCGCCCCGAAGTTCTGGTCGAGGTAGAGGTCGGCGTCCTGGCCCCGGCTGTCCCCGTCGATCACGGCGAGGGTGAGGATGCCGGCTGCGCGCAGGGCGCCGGCGGCGGCCGGGTCCAGTTCGTACGAGTCGAGGACCACCACGTCGAGGTCGTGTCGTCGGGCCGCCTCGACCAGCTCGCTCGGTGACTCGGGGCCGGGGTGCAGCTTGATGCCGCGCGCGGCCAGTTCGGCGCTGGCCCAGCCGACGCGCTCGACCGTGCCGAACACCGCGACGTGGGCGCCTCGGGCCAGGAACTCCTCGGCGAGGGCCAGGCAGCGGACGAGGTGCCCGACGCCGCGCCGTGGCCCGGCGTCGCAGCGCAGCCCGACCCGTAGCGTGCTCAGGACTCCTCCAGCCGCTTCTGGCGTACGTCGGCGTTGAGCGCGCGCAGCCGGGGTTGCCCGTCGAGCCAGTCGGCGAGCTTGGCCAGTGGCACGCTGACGTCGCCGAAGTGGTCGGCGACGGCGCTCACCAGCGCCCAGTCCTGCTCGGTGTCGAGGGTCAGCCGCAGCGCCGAACGGTCCGGGGTGAGGGTGACCCCGAGCACCCGGAACAGCTCCGGATGGGTGTACGCGTACGAGGTCACGTGGACCCGGTGGTGGCCGGTGGCGAGCCGGTCCAGGGTACGCAGGGCGTCCGCGCGGATGATCTCGACGTCCAGCCCTCGGGGCAGGGTGCGTGCGATCGACGTGCTCGCGTAGTCCAACCCGGGTACGGCCCGGTATACCGAGGCCACCAGCGTGATGATCTCCGGATCGAGCAGCGGGCAGTCGGCGGTGAACCGCATGACCGCGTCGCCCGGGTGGGCGGCGAGCGCGCCCACGAACCGGCCCAGCACGTCGTCGACGGGGCCGCGATGGCACGGCACGTCGAGCCGGCGGCACTCGTCGACAACCGCGTCGTCGACGGTGTCGGTGCTCGTGGCGACCACCAGGTCGGCCAGGACGCCGCTGTCGCGGGCGGCGCGGACGACGCGGCCGAGCACGGACCGCCCGGCGAGCGGGCGCAGCACCTTGCCGGGCAGCCGGGACGAGCCCATTCGGGCCTGCACGATGCCGACGATCCGTGCTCCGGCGGCCGCTCCCGCGTCGGCCGTCGCATCCGGACGCGCGGCAGGACCGGGCCGCGCCGCAGGACCGGGCCGCGCCGCAGGGCCGGGCCGCGCCGCAGGACCGGGCCGCGCCGCAGGGCCGGGCCGCGTCGTCGCGGGAGCGCCGCCGTCGTCGGTCACTGCTGCTCCTCCTGCTCCGTGACGAGCTGCTTCGGGGCGAGCGCCGCGCGGGCACGTCGCTTCGCGGCACGCGCACCCCGCTTGGCCAGCCGGGCGGGGGTGATGGCGAGCCGGCCGACTCGGTAGCTGATGGACCCGCTGAGCAGGCCGATCTTCGCCTCGGCCCGGCGCAGCGCCCGTTCCCGGGAGGTGAGCAGCTCGTCGGTCCACTTGGTGAGGGCCGCCAGCCGACTGATCTCCTCGCGTTGGCGCAGCCACGCCTCGCGCAACTGCTGGTAGCTGTGCGCGCCGAGCGGCGGGTCGGTCGGTTCGACCGCCTGCAGGTCGGTGGTGAGGGCCGTGCGGTGCTCGGCGTCCAGGCCGTGCAGGCTGGCCGTGATCGCCGCCTCGACCTGGACCGCCTCGGCCACCGTCGTCCGGTCCAGGTCGTGGCCGGCGAGCCCGCCGAGGACGACGGTGAGGCCGGCGACGTCGAGGGTGGACGACCACGGGTGGGCGTACCCGCCGGTGAGCAGGGCCGCCGCGAAGCGCCACAGCCCGCGGGCCAGCACCACGTCGCCGGGGAGCCGGTCGGCCGCCCGCCAGCTCGGGTCGAGTACCGCGAAGCGTTCCCCGTCGACCACCATGTTGTCGGCACTGGCCAGCGCGGCGGCGCCGACCAGCCGTCCGTCGGCGTCGGCCTGGTCGGCGAGCCAGCCCGCGTACCCGTGCAGCAGCGCGCGCACCGTGGTCAGGTCGCGGCGCAGCGCGGCGTCGAGCAGCAGGGTGCGCAGCAGCCGCCCGGACGGCACCGGCCCGGTCAGCGCGTCGGGGTCCCGGTACGCGGCCTCGCGGCTGGCGAACGGCGCGCTCGGCGCGCGCGTGTCGGCGGTGGCGACGTGCCCCCACCGCCAGCCGGACGGGCCGTCGCGCACCTCCAGCACACCGATCCCGGGCTGCCCGGACGAGCCGGTCTGCACCAGCGCCACCGGCAGCTCCGTCTCGCCGGGGAGTCCGTGGGCCCGCCGGGCCGGTGGGCCAGCATCAGCCAGGCCGGCGCGAGGTCCGCGGCGCGCCCGGCGTGCAGGGCGTCCACCGCCAGCCGGGCCGGGTCCTGGAGCACCGTGGCGGGAGCGAAGGCACCGGCGCAGGCGCCGTGCAGCACCGCGTCGAACAGCCCGCGGCCCGCGCCGTGGTCGAGCTGGTCGGCGTCGAGCAGGGCCGTCGCCGTCGCGCCATCGGGGTACGCGGCCCAGCAGGCGCTCGGGCGGAGCCCGCTGTCGGTGATTCGCTGCCGGAGCTGGTCCCGGTTGGCGGGGTGGGCCGGGTCGAGCACGCCGCCGATGACCCAGGCGGAGTCGTCGCGGGCGGCGTACCAGGGGGTAGTGGCGACCAGCCGGTGCAGCCCGAGCGGGTTGTCCAGGCGCAGCAGCAGCGCGCCACCGGGGCGTACCGCCGCGACCAGCCGGGCCAGCACGCCGTCCCAGCCGAGCCGGGTGCCCTCCACCGACTCGATCGGGTCCAGGCCGGCGGCGGCGATCACCACGTCGTACGTCTCGTCGTCGGGCAGGCCGGCGGGGCCGCCCACGATGACGTGGGTGGCCCGCTGGGCGAGCACCACCGCGTCCGGGTGACTGCGCAGCAGGCAGGTCACCTCGGCGTGGGCGAGCCGGTCGAGCAGCGCCGGGTCGTGCGGGCCGGCCAGCAGGACCCGCGCGCCGGACGGCACGACGCGGGCGGCCAGCGCGGCGAGCGGCCCGCCATCGGCCAACCGCTCTTTCGGCAGGTCGGACCAGGCCAGCATCTCGCCGCCGGGCAGGCTGATCCGGCCAGCGGGTGCGGTCTCAGTCGTCACTGTCGTCCTCTTCTTCCCCAAGGTTCGCCCAACCCAGCAGCTCACGCAGCTCGGCCGGGGTGCAGCGGTGGTCGACGCCCAGCTCCGCGCGGGCGATCGAGACGGCGGTGGGCAGGTCGACCCTGGTGCCGTGCAGCTCCGGCCACTGCCGACGGATGCGGGCGGTGCCGCCGAAGGTCGGGTCCTCGTTGGACAGGATCATCGGGTCGCCGTAGACCGCCGGTTCGCAGCCGGCCGCGATGCCGTAGAAGATCGCGCTGGTCAGCCGGTTGGATGCTACCCGGCGGTGTCGGCGCAGCTCGGTCAGTTGCTTGTCGAGGAACTCCGGGTCGGTGTCCTTCCACCAGTGTCCCCGGTAGCCGTGGCAGATCACCCGGAACCCGGCGCGCTCGTAGAGCCGCCGGACGTGGCGCATGCCGTACTCGTGCCAGTACAGGCAGACCGTCACCGGGCCGGGCTCGGTGTCGCGGATCCGGGCGATCAGCTCCCGGTGGTCGCCCTTGACGTGCTGGCCCTCCCAGCCGTGGAACGGGTACCAGATGGTGCCCTCCCGCTCCTGCTCCGGCGGGTTGTCCGGCCGCATCGCCAGCAGGTAGGTGAACGGGGCGCCGATCACGACGACGTTGCGCCGCCCCACCGACCAGGCCCGGCGGCGGGTCTGCTCGGACCAGAGCAGGCTGGGCGTGCGGTCGGCGTACGGGTGACCCGGCGCCAGGCCGTCGCCGATGTTCCAGCCGTGCTGCACGTACCCGTTGATCCGTGGCGGATGCCGGTCGCCGAGACCGGCGTAACGGGCCAGCACGTGGGCGTGGCCGTAGAAGTGGTTCGCGTGGTGCATCAGCTTCCCATCAGGCGGCGGAACGCACCGCGCTGCCCCGCAGGATCGCGGTCAGCGCGTCGATGACGCGGTCCTGGTCGGCGTCGCTGAGTCCCGGGTACAGCGGCAGCGACAGCTGCTGGGCGTAGAACGACTCGGCCACCGGGCACGACCCGCGCCGGTAACCCAGGTCGGCGAAGGCCGGGTGCCAGTGCACCGGGATGTAGTTGACCTGTACGCCGATGCCGGCCGCGCGCATCCGGTCGTAGACCTCGCGGCGACGGCCGTTGAGCACCCGGATCGGGTAGAGGTGCCAGGCCGGCTCGGCCCACGGCTGCTGGACGGGCAGGCGTACCCCGTCCAGGTCGGCGAGCGCCTCGTTGTAGCGGGCGACGAGCGCGGCCCGGCGGGCCACGAACTCGCCGAGGCGGCGCAGTTGGCTGCGGCCCAGGGCGCAGAGCACGTCCGGCAGGCGGTAGTTCAGCCCGAACTCGGGGACCTCGTAGAACCAGCCGCCCTCGTCGGGGCGGCGCAGGTCGTCGCGCTCGCGGACCATGCCCACGCCACGGAAGCGGCGGGCCCGCTCCAGGATCTTCGGATCCAGCGCGGCGACCCCGCCGCCCTCGGCGGTGGTGAGGTTCTTCGTCGGGAAGAACGAGAACGTGGTCAGGTCGGCGAGTGATCCGACCGGCCGAGCGTGGTACGTCCCGCCGATGGAGTGCGCCGCGTCGGCGAGCAGCAGGGCGTCGGTGCCCGCGACGGTCTTGCGCAGCGCGTCGTAGTCGGCCGGGTGGCCGGCGTAGTCGACGGCGGAAACCACCTTGGTACGCGAGGTGACCGCCGCCGCCGCGGCAGCCGGGTCGAGGCAGAAGGTCTCCTCGTCGACGTCCGCGAACACGATCTTCGCGCCGAGGGCGACAGCGCTGCTGGCGGTCGCCACGAACGTCATGGGCGGCACCACCACCTCGTCGCCCGGTCCGACACCGGCCGCCGCGTACGCCACGTGCAGCGCGGCGGTGCCGTTGGAGACGGCGGCGACACCTGCCGCGCCGGTCACCCGAGCCAGGTCGGCCTCGAACGCGTCGACCTGCGGCCCGGTGGTGAGCCAGTCGCCGCGCAGCACGCCGGCGACGGCCGCGACGTCGTCCTCGGAGATCGACTGCCGGCCGTACGGGAGCATCCCTGTCATGCGGTCAGGCCGAGCATCTCGCGTAGCTGCTCGACGGTGAGCCACTCGTCGTTCGTGTCCGACTGGTAGGCGAAGCCGTCCGGCACGGGCTCGCAGTCGACCGGCGGCTGGTAGCCCCAACCGGCGATGGTCGGCTGGACGATGTAGCGGTCCTTGGCGCGCAGCGTCCGCCGGCTGTCGTCCGGGGCGATCATCTCCTCGTGCAGCTTCTCGCCGGGCCGGATGCCGATCTCGTGGGTGGTGGCGTCCGGGGCGACGGCCTCGACCAGGTCGAGGATGCGCATGCTGGGGATCCGGGGCACGAACAGCTCGCCACCCTGCATCTGGTCGAACGAGTCCATGACGAACTGCACGGCCTGCTCGAGGGTGATCCAGAAGCGGGTCATCCGCTTGTCGGTGATCGGCAGGCTCTTGCCCTCGGCGGCCAGCCGGTGGAACAGCGGGACGACCGAACCACGGCTGCCGACCACGTTGCCGTAGCGCACGACCGAGAACCGGGTCGGGTGGTGCGCGGCGTAGTGGTTGGCCGAGACGAACAGCTTGTCGCCGACCAGCTTGGTGGCGCCGTACAGGTTGATCGGGCTGGACGCCTTGTCGGTCGAGAGCGCGATGACCTTCTTGACGCCCGCCTCGATCGCCGCGTCGACCACGTGCTGCGAGCCGGTGATGTTGGTGGCGATGAACTCCGACGGGTTGTACTCGGCGGTGTCCACCTGCTTCAGGGCGGCGGCGTGCACCACGTGGTCCACGCCGTGCATCGCCCGCGTGAGGCGGTGCCGGTCCCGGATGTCGCCGATGAACCAGCGCAGGCGCGGGTCGTCGCCGAGCTGCTGGCGCAACTCGTACTGCTTGAGCTCGTCGCGGGAGAAGACCACCACCCGGGCGGGGTCGGCCTCGGTGAGGATGTGCCGGAGGAAGGTCCTGCCGAAGGAACCCGTTCCCCCGGTGATCAGAATGGACGATCCATTCAACTCACTCAATTTGGTGCTCCCGTGATCGTGGATGAACCGGCGGCCCTCGGCCGGCCGACCGGGGTGAGACGCTAACGGCGGCGGGTTAACGCACCGGCGCTCGCGGGTTAACCGCTTCCCCTGCCGTCGTGAATGGCGGGCACCGTGCAGGCGAACATTTCCGACCGGCCGGGAAGCGGGCTGACCAGGGGAGATCCGGCCGCTACAGTGGCCGCGCGAGCGACCCGGCAGCCTTGAGCGCGTCGTGGTTGCCGCGTTCACCCGACATCCGCACCGCCTCGGTGCGAGCGGATCATCCCCGAGCGTCACCAGCCTGTCCGGCATGCCCAGCGGCCGGTCCGGCCGACGGTTCAGGAGGCGTTGATGGCAATCGGCAGCGACGTGATCGAACGGCCGGCGGTCCCGGCCGGGACACCGCCCGCGACACCCGCACGCCGATGGCTGGTGCCGCTGCTGCTGTTCGTCGGTTGGGTGCTGAGCGTCGCCTGGCGCATGTGGCTGTCGCGGCACATCGCGCTGCCCATCGCCCACACCGACGAGGACAGCTATCTGAACACCGCCCGCGCCCTCGCCGGCGGTCCGGGCGGGTTCAGCAGCGAGAACGACCTGCTGCGCCGGGTCGGATACCCCATGCTCATCTCGCCCGCGTTCCTCGGCCACCACGACTTCGCCGACAGTTACCGTCTCGTCCAACTGATCAACGCGATGGTCAACTCGACGCTGCTGCCGCTGGCGTACCTCCTGGGCCGCCGGGTGCTCCGGCTGCCCCGCGCGTCGGCGCTGCTCGCGGCGGTGGTGGCGGCCACGCTGCCGGCCACCGCCTTCTACGCCGGCGTCGCGATGATCGACACGGTGATGGCGCCGCTCGTGGTCGCCTGGCTGCTCGCCGTGCACCGCTGGATCGAACGCCCCGGGCCGCTCGCCGCGGCCACCGTGGGCCTGCTGGTGGGGTCGTTCCACCTGCTGCACTCGCGCGGTCTGGTGATCGTGGCCGTGCACGCCGGCCTGGTCCTGCTGCTGTTCGTGCGCCGCCGGATCACCCCCGTCGCGGTGCTCGCGGCGCTGCTGCCGGTGCTGGCCCTGGCGCTGGTCAACGAGGCCGGCATCCGCTTCCTCGGGGACAAGGTCTACCTGCTGGGCAGCACCCCCGGGGGCGGCACGGTCGCCGCCGTCGCCTCCGCCCAGGGGGTGGTCCGCGTCGGGGCGGCCGTCACCACCCAGCTCTGGTACCTCGTGGTGATCACGTTCGGACTGGCCGGGATCGCCTGGGCCGCCGCCGTCAAGGAGCTGTGGCGTCCGCGCCACGGTGACGCCACCCGCTGGACGATGGGGGTGGCGCTGGTCGTGAGCGTCGGGGTCGCCAGCGGCGCGTCGGTGCTCCTGGCCGGCATCACCGGCAAGCCGTTGGACGCGATCTACGGCCGCTACGTGCAGATGCTCGCCCCGTTCTGGCTGCTGGTCGGGCTCGGGGTGCTGCTCACCGAGGAGCGCCGGGTGGCGCTGCGCCGGGCGGCGGTCGCGGTGGGCCTGCTGGTCGCCGGCGGCGCGCTGGTCGCCGGTCGCCTCGCGTACGTGGCCAGCCGAGGGCACTCGCTGCGCTACGGCGGCTTCGGCGCGCCGGACCTGATGGCGTTGACCAACGGTTGGCGCGAGATGCGTCCGGTGCTCGGGTCGCTGATCGGCATCGGCGCGTGCGTGCTGCTGGTGGCCGCGGTCCGGGTGCCCCGGCTGCGGCTGCCCGTGCTCGGCGTCCTGGTCGTGGTCAACCTGCTCACCATGCAGGTGATCGACCAACGGCTGGTGCGGCCGATGGCCGCGAGCACCGCGCCGACCCCCCGGGTCGCCGACGTCGGCGTACGCCCCGGCGAGCGGGTCTGGGCCTCCACCGGTGTGCACTACATCCTGCGGTTCAACCTCAGTCACCAGGTCACCTGGACCGACGTGCGGTGGTTCCGCGAACAGCCGCCCGCCGCCGCGCAGGTGGTGTTCGCCCGCTGGGCGCCCGGCCAGCCGGACGACTGGGACGGCGCGAGGTACGACTTCGTCCGGCTCGGCGGCAACGAACGGCAGCACTGGGCCGCCTGGCGGCGCGCCTGATTCCGACGCCCATTACCGCCCGGTGGTCACCGCGTTCCGGTGAACGGTGGATGTCCACCGGGCGTACGGGTGCCTAACGCTTTACCGCCATTGCGGAAATGCCGGCGGCAATCACCGTTGGCGACGATCCTCACGCGCCAGGGAAATCGGAATGACGGTGATTTCCCGCCCGTCGGACAGTTCCTGCCGTGGCGTGCCCTCGACGAATCGAAAACGTCGGTTCATCTGCCGCACGACGGTGTTGTGCGCCAGCACCTCGCCGTCGAGCCGAGTCAGGTGCAACCCGTCGAAGGCGTACTCCACGGCCTCCCGCATCACCCCCAGCCAGGCCGGCAGCGTCTCGCCCCGCCCGGCCAGCCCGTCGGCGTCCAGGTAGAAGCCCCACGCCCCGGTTCGCGGGGCGTCCAGCCGCAGGTCGAAGAAGGTGACGACACCGCAGGGTCGGTCGTCGTGGACGTACGTCAGGACGCGCCGCGTCGGGTCGTCGCGCACCGCCGACCACCACCGGGCGTGCTCCTCGGCGGTGATCTCGTGGCTGGTCTTGCTGACCTGACGGTTGGTTTCCTGATTACGCCAGGACAACATCAGATGAACGTCGTCCGCCGTCGCTTCGCGTAGCACGTGCTCCCGCTTTCCTGTCTGAACACATCCGGTCGGAGCACCTTACCCGGGCCTACCGGGAAAGCAGTTATCCATTCGCTGGGTTGTAGACTCCGGCGCATGAACGAATTGAGTCGCGCGCAGATCCGCGACCTCATGGCGCAGGTGCTCAAGAACCAGGACAAGGAGCTGCCCGCCGACGACGCGGCGCAGCTGCGGGACATCGGTTTCCGCTCGCTGGACTTCTCCGAGCTGGCCCTGCGCGTGGAGGACGAGACGGGGGAGGAGCTGAACTTCGACGCTCCCGGCCTGCGCCGCATCGCCACCGTCGGCGACGTCCTCGACTTCCTCGTCGAGCTTTCGCAGCAGTGACCGTCGCGACCCCCCACCCGGCCACCGCGGGTCGGGAAGCGGCCGGCGTCGACAACCGGCTCGTCGTGGGCGGCGCCGCGCTGACCTGGCGGACGTTGCCGACGCCGGAGCTGCCCGACCCCGCCGCGGTGCTGGCGCACTCCGCCCGGCACGCGCTCGCCGCCGCGCGACAGCACGCCGTGCACGGCACCGAGCTGCTGCTCAGCACCGCGAGTCGGGTGGACGCGACGATGCGCGCGGAGCTGGACGACGCCGGCTTCACCGTGACCCTCCTCGACGACGACGGCGCGCACCCCAGCGCGCCCGCCCGATCGCGCGTCGCCGAACCCGGCCGGCTGTGGCTGCTGACGTCCGGGTCGACGGGCCGTCCCAAGCGGGTCGGGCACACCCTCGACACGTTGACCACCGTGCGGGCCGACCAGCCGGACCGGACCTGGCTGTGCCCCTACGCCCCCGGCACGTACGCCTGGTGGCAGGTCGTGACCCTGTCGCTGACCCAGCCCGGTCAGCACCTGGTGGTCATCGAGCCGGACGAACTGGACGACTGGCCGGCGGTCGCCGCCGCGCACGGGGTCGACGCCGCGTCCGGCACGCCCACCTTCTGGCGGCGCACCCTCTACCGGGACGCCGCCGCGCTGGCCCGGGTGCCGCTGCGTCAGATCACCCTCGGCGGCGAGCCGGTGGACCAGGCGATCCTGGACCAGCTGCGCGAGGTCTTCCCCGCCGCGCGGATCTCCTGGATCTACGCGTCCTCGGAGGTCGGCGCGTCCATCGTGGTGCACGACGGGCGGGCCGGGTTCCCCGCCGAGTGGCTGGACCGGGAAACCGAGGGCCGACCCACCCTGTCGGTACGCGACGACGAACTGGTCGTCACCTCCCCGTACCACGGGGTCGGGCTCTCCGGCCCGGTCCGCACCGGGGATCGGGTGCAGGTGGTCGACGGGCGGGTGCTGATCACAGGTCGCTTGGACACCGACGAGATCAACGTGGGTGGGAGCAAGGTCTCCGCCGGTGTGGTCCGTGGCGTGCTGACCCAGCATCCTGGTGTGGCCTGGGCCCGCGTCACCGGCCGCCGCGCCCCGGTGCTCGGTCGGATGGTCGTCGCCGAGGTGGTCCTCGCACCCGCCGAGCACGCGGACGCCCCGCTGCCCGACGAGGCCGCGCTGGTCCGCTGGTGCGCCGACCGGCTGCCCGAGCACGCCGTGCCCCGCCGGATCCGTGTGCTGACCGAGATTCCCGTCAAGGAGACCCTGAAGAGCGATGTCTGACCCCGCCGACACCAAGCTCGTTCCCCCCAGCTCCGTGGTCCTCGTCTCCGGCGGTTCCCGGGGGCTGGGCCTGGCCATCGTCACCGACCTGCTCGACGCGGGCGTACGGGTGGCCGCGTTCGCCCGTACCGTCACCCCCGAGCTGGAGAAGCTCGCCGCCGAGCACCCCGACCGGGTGCACGTCGGTTCGGTCGACGTCACCGATCTGCGCGCCGCGCAGGGCTTCGTCCGCGAGGTGGAGCAGCGCCTCGGCCCGATCGACGGCATCGTCAACAACGCCGCCGTCGGGCAGGACTCCCTGCACGTGCACACCGCGACCGACGACATCGCCCGGATCATCGAGACCAACCTGACCGCGCCGCTGCAACTGACCCGGCTGGTGATCCGTCGGATGCTCGGCAAGGGGCTGCGGGGCCGCGTCGTCAACATCACCTCGATCTGCGCGCAGCGTGGCTTCCCGGGCCTGGTCGCGTACTCGGCCACCAAGGGCGGCATGGACGCCGCCACCCGCTCGCTCGCCCGGGAACTCGGCGGCCGGATGCTGGTCAACGCGGTCGCGCCCGGCTTCTTCGCCTCGGAGATGTCCGCCGTGCTCGGCCCGACCCAGCTCGACCAGATCGTGCGCCGTACCCCGACCGGCCACCTGACCGAGCCGGAGGAGGTCGTACCGGTGGTGCGGATGCTGCTGCGCGAGCACACCAACATCAACGGCCAGGTCATCGTGGTGGACGGTGCCGCCTCCATCTGACCTGCGCCCGGTGCCGGGACTGCTCGCCGCCGCCGAACGGCACCTACGCATCGGTACGCCCGCCGACCTGGCCTCGGCGACGACCCGCAGTCACCTCGACGACGGGCGCTGCGTCGGCTGGTACGGCCCGCCGGTGCCGGGTTGGCGAGTGGCCGTCGACGCGGAGCGCGCGAACGCCCCGGTGCCCCCGGCACTGGCCCGCCACTTCGGCACCGCTGACTTCTGGGCCCGGTGGACCCGGGCCGAGTGCTGCTGCAAGTTGGTCGACGTGCCGATCGCGACCTGGTGGCGTCGGCACGGGCTGGGCACTCCGGTGAACGTCGCCATCCTCTGGAGCACCCTGCGGGTCGCCGACCTGGTGGTCACCGTCGGCTTCGCCCCCGAGCAGGGCGCGGGGCTGACCGGCCGCGACTGACGGCGGGGTGCCGCTGTTGTCGGGCGCCTCCTGTCGAGCTGCCCCATCGGTGGGGCGGGATGGCACCCACGGCACGCGCCCCATTTTCGGGGCAGCTCGACAGGAGGCGCACAGGGCACTGCCAGCCGCAGAGCCGGGCACCCCGCGGCGCCGCTACCGGCGCGGCGGGGCACCCGGCCGCACAGCGGTCAGATCAGGTCCCAGCTCAGCGGGGTGCCGCGCGGGACGTCGGTGGTGAAGGTGCGGCCCAACACCCTGTCGATCTCGATCGGGGCCAGGCCGCCGGCTGGGCGGATCGACCGGACGTTCTGTGCCGTCACCGGGTCGCCGGCCCGGACGTCCTCGACCACGAACAGCGAACGGCGGAACCGTAGCCCTTCCCGCTCGGCCGGCGTCGGGCCGATCGCGGTGCCGCCCAGCGCCGCGTAGGCGCGGCCCGACTCCTCGACGAGCGCGGTCAACTCCGCCGGGTTCAGCGAGAAGTCCGAGTCCACGCCGCCATCGGCCCGGTCCAGGGTCACGTGCTTCTCGATGAAGCAGGCGCCCAGCGCCACCGAGGCGACCGCCACGCCGATACCGGGCGTGTGGTCGGAGAGCCCGACCGGCACGTCGAACGCGCCGGCCAGCACCGGCAGGCGGCGCAGGTTGCTGTCGGCGGGGGGTGCCGGGTAGGACGCGGTGCAGGCCAGCAGGACGATGCCCGCCGCGCCGCCGTCGCGCGCGGTCCGTACGGCGGCGTCGATCTCGGCGACCGTCGCCATCCCGGTCGAGATCACCATCGGCTTGCCGGTGCTGGCCACCAAGCGGATCAGCGGCAGGTCCACCAGCTCCGAGGACGCGATCTTGTACGCCGGGGCGTCCAACGACTCCAACAGCGCCACGGCGGTCGCGTCGAACGGTGACGAGAAGACCGTCAGCCCGCGCGCGCGGGCCCGCGCGAAGATCGGGGCGTGCCACTCGTACGGGGTGTGCGCCCGCTCGTAGAGGCGGTACAGGTTCTCCCCGCCCCACAGCTCGTGTCCGCCGGAGATGCGGAAGGCCGGGGTGTCGACGTCGATCGTGATCGTGTCCGGCCGGTACGTCTGCAGCTTGAGCGCGTGCGCGCCGCTCTCGGCGACCGCGTCCACGATGGCCAGCGCCCGGTCCAGGTCGCCGTTGTGGTTACCGGACATCTCGGCGACCACGAAGGGCCGCTCCCCGGCACCGACCGCGTGCGGTCCGATCTTGATTGTCGCCGTCATTCCGACCTCTGTTCCCTTACGCCCGCACCGACGTGCGGTGGTGCTGTCGTCGTCCCCCCGAACGGGTGGACGACCTGAAAAACCCCGGCACCCGCCGAACGGGTCACGGCAGGCGGCCACCGGCCAACGCGTCCGACCGTCCCGGCCTGCCGGCGGCGTGCCCGCCGTCCGGCCTGCTCGTCGACCGCGCCGCTCGGGAGGGGTCGTCGGTCGACGACGAGTCGGCGCTGGCGGTCGGGCCGGACCGTCGCCACCGTCCGGTGACCCGGTGCGCCTGCCGCAGCGCCGAGTACGCCAACCAGTCACCCCGCCCCACCAGGCGGTGCTTGAGCCCGCTGACCCCCGGCGGCATCGGATAGCCGCCGGGGGGCAGGTATCGGCGGTAGTGCTCGGCGACCCGGTGGAAGAAGGCGCGCCGCAGGTGTGGGTGCAGCCGGTCGTCGTTGCCGACCACCACCAGGTAGTGGCTGATCATCAGCTCGAACAGCTCGGCCCGCAGGCCCTCGTCCGGGTGCCGGCGGGCAACCCAGTCCATCAGCCGCTCGTACTGGCCGAACGCGTCGAAGTGCCGGCCACTGCGGGTGGAGGTGATGGCGCCCTGGCGGCCCTGCCGGTACAGGTAGCAGACCCGGTCCAGCACCGAGATCTTCTCCGCGCCGATCAGCAGCGGGTGGCTGAACGGGATGTCCTCGTACCAGCCGGGGAAGAAGCGCAGCTCCAACTCGTCGAGAAAGGCCCGGCGTACCACCTTGTTCCACGCCGTGTGCTGCACCCGCAGCAGGTGCGGCTGGTCGGCCAGGCGGGCCACGCCCGGCACCCCGCGCAGCAGGTGGCTGCTCGCGTCGACCTCCCGCCGACCGTCCTCGTGCACCCGCAGGTGGTCCAGCATGAGGACGTCAGGCTGGTGTTCACGCAGCCGGTCCAGCACCGCCGCGATCGTGCCCGGTGGCAGCCAGTCGTCGCTGTCGACGAACCACACGTACCGGCCGGTGGCCACGTCGAGGCCCGCGTTGCGGGCCAGGCCCAGACCCACGTTCTCTTCCAGGTGTACGACGCGGACGTTGTCGCGCCCGGTGGCGTAGGACCGCAGCATCGCGCCGCAGCCGTCCGGCGAGGCGTCGTCCACGGCGATCAGCTCGACCGCCTCCGACTCGCCCGCCGGGATGTCCGCCCGGACCGACTCGAGGCACTGGTACAGGTAAGCCTCGACGCCGTAGACGGGCACGACGATGCTCAGCAGCGGCGCGTGCGTCGGCTCATTGACCACGTCGCCACCTTCGACGACGTGGATGGCCAGCCCCGGAACCACACGTGGCCGCCGATGGTGAAATCCCTGAACACCCGCGAAGCGGAAGGTAAACAACGGCCGCCCGGTTCACCCGGGAGTGACCCGGTAGGGTGCCTCGGCATGACGAGCACCACCGACGCGCCGGCCGCGCCGGCCGCCCCCGCCCGGCTGCCGTCGCTGACCGGGCTGCGGTGGATCGCCGCGCTGCTGGTCTTCGGGTTCCACGCCGGGACGATGCGGATCATCGCCGAGCCGGAGTACAAGGCCGTCGTCGACGCCCTCTTCACCCTCGGCCTGTCCGGCGTGCAGTTCTTCTTCATTCTCAGCGGCTTCGTGTTGGTCTGGTCGGCCCGCCCGGGCGACTCGCGGCTGACCTTCTGGCGTCGACGGGTCGCGAAGATCTACCCGAACCACGTGGTGCTGTGGGCCGCCGCGCTGCTGGTCGCCGGGTGGTTCGCCGATCCCGTCCTGCCGGCCGTCGCCGTGGAGAACCTGCTGCTGTTGCAGGCGTGGGACCCCCGGCTGGGCTGGTTCTACAGCGTCAACACGGTGAGCTGGTCGCTGTCCTGCGAGTTCTTCTTCTACCTCTGTCTGCCGCTGGCGCTGCCCCTGTTGCGCCGGGCGCGACCCGCGGTGCTCTGGGCGCTCGTGGTCGCGCTGCCGCTGCTGATCCTCGCGCTCTGGCCGGCCCAGCATCTGGTGCCGGAGGTAAGCCGCTGGTGGTTCACCCAGATCTTCCCGCCGGTGCGGTCCCTGGAGTTCTGGTTGGGCGCGGTGGCGGCCGAGCTGATGCTCCGGGGCCGGTGGCGCGGGCCGGGCCTGACCGCCGCCACCGCGATCTTCGTGGGCACCTGGGTGGCCGCCGCGCAGTGGATCCGCGCCGAGTTGTGGACCACGCTGCTCGCCGTCGCGTACCTGTTGGTGATCACCGCGGCCGCCGACGCCGACGTGCGCGGCCGGCGCTCGCCGTGGCGCTCGCGTCCGCTGGTCTGGCTCGGCGAGGTCTCGTTCGCCTTCTACCTGGTGCACGTCCTGGTGATGACGAGCGTGCTCCGGCTCAGCGGCGACTGGGGGACCGGTTTCCGGGGTTGGCGGGGTCCGGCGGTGGTGCTCGGATTCCTGCTCGCGAACCTGGTCCTCGCCGGGTTGCTGCACCGCTGGGTGGAGACCCCGATGATGCGCCGGCTCGCGCCACGTCGCCCGGGTCGCCCGCCGCTCGTTCCCCATCAGCGCACCACCTCGTCGGCCGGGAGCGGTGACGCCGGCGTGCCGCCCGTGCCCGCCCGTCCAGACGCGCAAGATCGCGCTCGATCCTGGTTGTAGTGGTCTCGTCAGCCGAGTGAGGCCACTACATCAACGATCGAGCGCGATCTTGACCGGCGCGGTGGCACCCACCAGCGCCGGCTGACGCCACCTGGTCCACGCTGGTCGGACGGGGTCGGCGCGGCGCTGGCCGACACGCCCGTCGCCGATGCGTCCGGGCGGTCCCGACGGTAGCGTGAGGACGTGCTCCCGGTCGCGCTCACCTGTCCCCTGTGGTGGGTGGCGCGCTGGGCGGCACGGGTGCTGACCAGCCTCGCCGTGCTGTCGCTCGCCCTGGGCGCGGCCCCGGCGCTGCTACCGGCATCGACCGCCGCGGCCCCGCCGCCCATCATCGGGTCGCTCGCCCTCGCGGAGCCGCTCGGACCGTCGACCGCGGCCCTCTCCACCGTCCTCACCGACCGCGCCGCCACCGGCTCGGCCGCCACCGACAGGGTCGGCGAGGGACGAGCCGCAGAGCTTGGCGCTGACGCCTCCGCGCGGTCGGTCGAGCCGCAGCCCGCCCGGCACGGTGGTTCGGACGCGTTACCCCGCCCATTGGCGGGCGTGACCTCGGCGCGCACGGGCTCGGAGCGGCCCCTCCGCGCCGCCGGCTCGGCCAGCCGGGCCCCCCGCGCCCCGCCGGCCTAGCGGGGTCAGTCACCGGGGCGGCACGCCGTCCCGCGAGCGCCGGAGTGTGGCGCGCCGAGATCTCCATCACCGGCGACGCCGCCAGACCGAACGCCAGTCACCACACCTGACGACACACCGCCCGCACCCGCCCGTGCGGCATCCCATCGCTTACGTGCTCATGCCGAGGTGTCGATCATGGAAACCGTCGTCTTCTACCAGTTCCTGACCGAGGTGCCCCAGGCCGCCGCCATCTGGTCGGCCCTGTTCCTGCTGGCGCTGACGGTCCTCGCCGTCCTGGTGGCCCGACCGGAGCGGGACTCGCCCGCGGCCGACCCCACGCCGCCGACACCCACCGCCCGCGAGATGGCCGTCGCCGAGATGGCCGACCTGCGCCGGTACGCCGAGGAGGTGGCCGTGGCCGCCGCCCGGGCCGCGCGGACCGCCCGACGGCGGCGCGCTGACTGGCTGGTCGCTCAGGACGAGGCGCAGCGGGCCTGGACCGCGTACGACGAGGCGGACACGGCCGCCCGTCGGGTCGCCGGTGCCGGGGCGTTGCCGACACCGCGTACCCCGCACACCCCCGCCGAGTACGCGGCCCGGGAGCGCTATCTGCACCGTGCCGCCATGGCGGCGCACTGGCGGGGGGAGTTGACCATGGCTCAGCTCGGCGACGTGTTCGGGCACCGGCGCGGCTGGGACCCCCGCCGGCACCCGGTCGAGCAGGAGACGCTGCTCATCCGGGCGATCCGTGACGCGAGGCTGGCCGAGCACCGGACGGCCGCCGAGCGGGAGCGGTCGTCCTGGCGGGATGCCGAGGTGGCCGCCGAGTCGGCGCGCGTCCTCGCCGAGGAGGCGTACGTGGCGGCGGTCCGGTCGCGGCCGAGCCCGGCGTTCTCCCGGCGCACCGCGACGCGGCCGTCGCGTACGGCCCTCGTGGCACGCTGGCGTCCGGCCCGGGCCGGTTGAGCCCGATCCGTTATGTGAGGCGGGTCACCGGCAGCGGAAATCGGGCGGCGGGCATCATCGGCGGCCATTGCGCCCGCGATTGTGGCCGCGTTGTCGGCCACCTGTCCGGTTGTCGCCCACAGGTGCCGGCGGAACCCGTTGTCCCATCGAGTCACGTCAGCGGCAGAACGCGCAGAAATTGCTGGGCCAATCGATGTTTACGCAGGTGGGCGCGGCTTGGCAGAGTGCGTACCGGCCAGTACTGTCGTCCCGTCCGGTGCGGTTACCGATCGCAGGAGGCGACGCCGCGCCGACCCGCTCAATCGTGATCAACGAACCGGGGACCCACAGTAAGTCCGGGGTGAATCCGCGAGCCACGGCCCGCGGTAGGGCGATCTTCCCGCCCGAATCCGTCAGCTAACCCGGTAGGCGGTGACGGAAGGAGTTCCATCCTCGTGCAGCACCCCTCGACCCCCTTGTTGTTCCGCCGCCTCCACGGCGACGCGGTGTCCCCGCTCATCCGCCTCGTGACGGTGAGCTGACCCCCCGGGTCACCGCACTTCCCGCCCGGCCGCGCCGGGCGTTCCCCTGAGCGGCTCATCATCCGCGGGCCACCGCCCGCGCGCTGACGCCTGCCCGGATGCCGGTCGAGCCCCGGTGTGCCGCTCTCCCTGTGAACCGTGGAGGACCTCGTGAAGCACACCCTGAAGCGCCAGCTCCGTCGCCTCGCGACCGAGCGCCCGTACCAAATCGTCGCCGCCTCCGCCGCGGCCCTCGCGATCGCCACCACCGCCGGCGCCCTGGTCGCCGGCGCCGACGACGCCCCGGCCGGCTCGCGTACCCCGACCACGGTCGCCGAGATGCGCAGTGACACCGTCGCCTCCCGTGGCGAACTCCGGTCCGCAGCTCCGTCGGCGAGCGTCGCGCCGAGCACCGCCGCCCCGGCCACCAGCGCCGCGTCCCCCGCCGCGAAGGCCACGAGCAACCCGGACGTCACCCGGAAGCCGACGCCGCCGAAGCCGCCCGCGACGAAGGTGCTCGACTACGACTACGAGGCGCAGAACACCTACTACAACTGTGGCCCGGCGGCCACCCGCAACGCGCTCAGCGCCAGCGGCATCGACCGCACCCAGGAGGAGCTCGGCGCCGAGCTGGGCACCACCGAGATGGGCACCAACTCGGCCGAGGACACCACCCGGGTGCTCAACGCCGAGGTGAAGGGCTCCCCGTACCGCACCCGCATGTTCGCGGGCACGCCCAGCCCGGCCCAGATGGACCGTCTTCAGGCCGACGTCGTCAAGGCCATCACCGATGGCCGGGGCGTGGTGGCGAACGTCGTCGGCGACGCCATCGACACCGAGGGCGGCTATCACTCCTACGGCGGTGGGCACTACATCGCCGTCGTCGGCTACAAGGACAACGGCCGTACGGTGCGGATCGCCGACTCGGCGAACGCCGCCGACCCGGCCTACTGGATCACCACGATCGACCTGGCGAACTGGATCGCCACCCGGGGTTACTCCGCCTGACCAACGCGCGACACCCCACGACGCCGCGGGCGCCGTCTCCCACAAGGGGCCGGCGCCCGCGGCGTCCCCGTGTCGGGCGCGACGCCGGTGAACGGCTCTCGTACCGGGCCGCGAACCGTGGGAGACTGCGGCCGTGGTGGATGAATCGGGTGGTCAAGCCGGCCGGGAGCCGATCCTGTTGCTGCTGCACGGCATGGGGGCGACGGGTGACGTGTGGCTGCCCTGGGCGCCACTTCTGGAGCAGCACTGGCCCGGCCGGTGGCTGGCGCCCGATCTCGCCGGTCACGGTTGGTCGGCGCCGCTGTCGTCGTACTCCTTCGAGGGTTTCGCCCAGCGGGTCGCGCAGGGCCTGGCCTCCGACGACCGCATCGTGGTGCTCGGGCACTCGCTCGGTGGCGTGGTCGGCCTGGCGCTGGCGGCCCGCGCCGCCGGTCTGCCAGTGGACGCGGTGGTGGGCTTGGGTATCAAGGCCGTCTGGGCGCCGGCCGAGCTGGCCCGTGCCGCGGACCTCGCCGCCCGCCCGGTGGGCTGGTTCACCAGCCGCACCGAGGCCGCCCGCCGGTACCTGCGGGTCGCCGGCCTCACCGGTCTGGTCCTCCCGGACCACCCGATGGTCGACGCCGGTCTGCGTCAGGTCGACGGCCGGTGGCGGCTCGCGATGGACAACGCCGCGTTCGCCGTCGGCGCGCCCGACCTGGCGGCGCTGCTCGCGGCGACCGACGTGCCGGTGGTGCTGGCCCGCGGGGAGCACGACCCGATGGTCACGGACGCGCAGCTCAAGGAGTACGGCGTACCGGTCGCCACGCTGTCCGGTCTCGGGCACAACGCGCACCTGGAGGATCCGGCGGCCGTGCTGGCGTTGCTGGAGCCGTACCGCTGATCGGTCAGGCGGCTGCGGGCGCGGGTAGTTCCCGGGCCGAGGTCAGCTCGCGGCGGGCGGCGGTCAGGAAACCCTCGGCGTACGACTCGGCCGGGAAGTCGCCCAGGTAGCGGCGGCGGGTGACCCAGCGGGCATCGGCCAGCGGGTCGGTGTCCAGCAGGGCCGTGAGCACGGCGTCCACGTTGGACATGTCGCGCCGCAGCACGTAGCCCGAGCCGGCCAGTGGAAAGCGCTCGGTGAACCGGTCGCCCTCGTCACCCATGTCGGTGACGGCATACGGCTTGCCGGAGTAGAGGTAGTCGGAGATCACCCCGGAGACGTCGGAGACCAGCGCGTCCGAGCGGTTGACGCACTCGGTCAGGCTCAGCTCCCGGGCGGCCGCGCCGAACACGTGCTGCCGGCCGGTGCGGGCGCGGTCGACGGCCAGCAGTTCGGTGAGCCGGCCCAACTGGCGTGCCGACGCCGGGTTCTGCGTCGTGTACGGATGCGCCCGCAGGATCACCGTCGCGCCACGCCCCAGCAGCCGCCGCAGCAGCTCCTCGGCCACCGGCAGCGAGCAGTAGTCGGCGTCGGCGTGGTGCCCGGTCCAGGTCGGGGTGTAGAGCACCGTCGGGTGCGCGAGGCCCCGCGCCGGCTCCTGGCGCACCTCGATCGACTCGACCTGGGGGCGGCCCACCACGACGAACTTCTCCGCCGGGATCTGTACCCCGGCGCGGGCGTACCGGTCGATCGCCGCCGGCCCGGCCACGAAGATCCGGTCGAAGATGCCCGAGACCGGGTTGGCGCTGGGCGCCTTGTCGCTGTCGCCGTGGTGCAGTTGGACGTGGGTGAGCTGGGTGAACCGGATGCAGTGGCTGTTCTTCGCCCCGTGGTTGACGTAGAAGGCCACCCGCAGGCTCGGCACCAGCGCCTCGTCCATCGCGCGCAGCGTGGGGCAGTAGACCACCGGCGCGTCGGTGGCCGCGGCGATCGGCGCGACGAACTCCGGCTCACGGACCAGCACCAGGAAGGGCCGGCCGATCCGTTCGAGGTACGGCAGCCACATGGTGACCTGGTACTCCGAGCCGGGCGGTGCGGAGAAGTAGAGCAGGAACTCCGGCTCGTGCCGGCGTAGCGCGCGGGCGACCTGCCCACCGCCGGCGGTCGGGCGGAACCGTCGTCGGGCCAGGTCCAGCGCGACCGCCCCGGCGGCGGCGGCCACCAGCAGGCTGGCGGCGAGCGCCACGACGGCCGGCAGGGTCGACGCGGCGGCGATGGCCACCACCGCGAGCAGCCCCAGCAGGGCGACGCCGAGTCGGTCAGCGATCAGCGGGGTCCAGGCGCGTACCGGCAGGTTGGCCGCCCGGAGCTCCAGGTTGCCGGCGGTACGCAACGGCCCCACCAGCAGCACCAGCCCCAGCAGGACCAGCGCCGTCGCGGCCAGCGCGGGGTCGAAGCCGTCGTCGAGCCGTCGGGAGTAGCCGATCAGGACCGCCGCGGCGATCAGGGCGGTCTCGGCCACCAGGTCGGCGGCCGGTCGGATCCGCTGCTCAGCGGCCGCCGCCACCAGCGCGGCGACGGCCAGCGCGAGGCCCCACCCGGTGCTGCCGGTGAGGGCCAGCACGACGAAGGCCAGCACGGCGAGCCCGGTGCTCAGGCACCGGGCGACCACCTTGCGAACCAGGTCACCACGCATGTCGCTCCGATCGCCGCCCTCGGTGTCGCGGGGGTGCCGTCGACGTCAGTTCGTCGACGCCGCGGCCGGCGTCTCGGACCGGTCCGGGCCGGCCTGCGCCGGCACGGACGGGCCGTCGCCAGGCGCCCGGCGTACGTCGATGACCTGGCCGGTCAGGTCGGAGATCAACACGTCGAGCGAGGACTGGGCGACGGCCTCCGCGGCCAGCAGGGTGTTCTCCGGCTCCTCGCCGAAGGCCCGCGTACGCATGGGGGTGGCCGTCCGCTCCGGGTTGATGCAGTTGACCCGTACGCCGACGTCGGCCCACTCGTCGGCGAGCGCCTGGGTCAGGTTGACCAGGGCGGCCTTGGTGGACGAGTAGAGGGCGTAGCGGGCCCGACCCCGGGTGTACGAGCTGGAGGTGTAAAGCAGCAGCTGACCCTTGGTCTGCTGCAGGTACGGAAGGGCCTGCCGGGCGATGGTCACCGGGCCGACGAAGTTGACCTGCAACACCCGGTCCATCGTCTCCTCGTCCATCTCGGCCAGGGCGCCCCGCTCCAGGATCCCGGCGGTGACCACCACGTGGTCGATCCGGCCGGTCGCCTCGAAGGCGGTCGTCAGCGCGGCCTCGACGTCCTCGGCGCGCTCGACGTGGGTGCCCGTGGTGGAGCGGCTGAACGGGAAGACCTGCGCGCCGTAGCGCCGCGCCAGCTCGGTCAGCTCGTGGCCGATCCCGTAGCTGCCGCCGAACACCACGATCGTGCGGCCCGTCAGCTCCTCGGTGTAGCTGCGGTGATCGGTCAGCCGGGGCGCCTGCGCGGCCGCGAGCTGGAAGAGCTTGTCCGCCAGGTGCACGTCGACCGGGTGGGTGACCTTGATGTTCTCGTCCGAGCCGTCGATCACCTTGATCGGCGTGCCCGGCAGGTACCGCAGCACCACGCCGCAGTCGTCGGTGGCGGCGAAGTCGGGGTCGTTCTCGGCGATCCGGTACGCCTCACGGATCGTGGGGGAGCGGAACGCCTGCGGGGTCTGTCCCCGGCGGAGCCGGGAGCGCACCGGAATGTCGGTGATGCAGTCGTTCTCGTCCACCTGGATGATCGTGTCGGCGGAGGGGATGGCGACGTCGACGGCGGCGTAGGTCCACAGCGCGTTGACGCACTCGCGCACGATCCGGCCGCTGAGCAGCGGGCGGACGGCGTCGTGGAAGAGGATGTTGCAGTCGGCCGGGCCGACCGCGTCCAGCGCGATCCGGGTGGTCGCGTTGCGGGTGTCGCCGCCCTCGATGACCTGGGTGACCTTGCGCAGGCCGGCCTTCTCGACGATCTGCCGGGCGTCGTCGACGTGACCGGTCGCCATCAGCACGATGATCTCGTCGATCTCCGGAGCGGCCTCGAAGACCGCCAGGGTGTGCTCGATGATCGGCTTACCGGCGATCTTGAGCAGTTGCTTGGGGATGCCGAGGCCCAGCCGGGTCCCGGTGCCGCCGGCCAGCACCACGGCCACTGTCCGCGAGGGCCGCCACGGTGCGGGGGTCTCCGTTGCGGCGTCCGGGCCAGTGGTCTGGTCCTGCGTCATTGCCGGATCCTCACTCTCAGGGTTGCGTTAACGGAAAGTTCCGCCCGAGCGGCGACGGAATGAACCTTAACGCGCGGACCGCGCCGCCCCAACGCGGGCGACGCGGTCCTGGTTGCCGTGTCGATGCCGGTGGTTGGCCGGCACTCTACTTGCTGTTAGCGAACGCCTCGTACGCGCGGATGACCTCGTCGGTCGGGCCGTCCATCCGGATAAGGCCCGATTCCAGCCAGATCGTCCGTTCGCAGGTGTCGCGCACGGAAGAGAGCTGGTGGCTGACCAGGAACACCGTGCCGGCGCCCTCGCGCAGCTCGCGGACGCGCTGCTCGCTGCGCTTGCGGAAACCCTTGTCGCCGGTGGCGAGCGCCTCGTCGATGAGCAGCACGTCGTGCCTCTTGGCGGCGGCGATGGAGAACCGCAGCCGGGCCGCCATGCCCGACGAGTACGTGCGCATCGGCAGGCTGGCGAAGTCACCCCGCTCGTTGATCCCGGAGAAGTCGATGATCCCCGCGGCCTGCTTGGCGACCTCGTCGGGGTGCATGCCCATCGCCAGGCACCCCAGCACGACGTTTCGCTCGCCGGACAGGTCGTTGAGCAGCGCCGCGTTCACCCCGAGCAGCGACGGCTGCCCCTGGGTGTGGATCGCGCCCCGGTTGACCGGCAGCAGGCCGGCGATGGCCCGCAGGATGGTGGACTTGCCCGAGCCGTTGCTGCCGATCAACCCGATCGCCTCGCCCCGGTACGCGGTGAACGACACGCCCTTGACGGCGTGCACCTCCCGCACGTTCGGCGCGTTGGTGCGCTTGACCAGCCGGCGCAGCGCCGCCACCGGAGTGGTGCCACCGGTGGCGCCCTGGTGGACCCGGTAGATGATGTGCGCGTCGTCCACCACCACGGTGGGGATCCGCTCGGGCGTCAGCGTCGGCAGGGAGACGGTCGCCTCGTCGGCGGCCGGCAGGGAATCAACCACGGCCGTACTCCTGTTCGCCGCGCCAGAAGTAGATGTAGCCACCGATTCCGGCCACCACGGCCCAACCGGCGGCGACCAGCCAGAGCTGGGTCAGCGACTCGTTGAGCAGTGGCGCCTGCTCGAGCAGCGCGTACCGGGCCAACTCGATGTAGACCAGCAGCGGGTTGAACTGGACCAGCGTCGTCGCCCAGCCGGGCAGCCGCTCGAAGAGGCTGACGCTGTAGAGGACGCCGGAGCCGTACATCCAGGTGCGCATGACGAACGGCATGACCTGCTTGAGGTCGCTGGCCTTGGAGCCCAGCCGGGCGACCAGCAGCACCACGCCCGCGTTGAAGACCGCCTGCAACAGCAGCGCCGGCACCAGCATCAGCCAGTCCCAGGTGATCGGCTCGCCGGTGACCAGCACGATGCCGACCAGCACCACCATCGACGCCAGCAGCTGCTGGAACTGGGTCATGGTGGTCGACAGCGGCAGGCTGGCCCGGGGGAAGTGCAACGCCCGGATCAGCCCGAGGTTGCTGCTGATCGACTGGGTGCCGGCCAGGACCGCGCTCTGGGTGAAGTTGAAGATGAACAACCCGGTGGTCAGGTACGCGATGAAGTTCGGGATGCTGTTCTGTGCCAGCACCACCCCGAAGATCAGGTAGTAGACCGCGGCGTTGGTCAGCGGGGTGAGCACCTGCCAGAGCTGGCCCAGCTTGGCGTTGCTGTAGGACGCGACCAGCTTGGCGTTGGCGTACGCGGCGATGAAGTGCCGGTAGGCCCAGAGTCGGCGGCTGTACTCGACGAGGGTGGGTCGCTCACCGGCGACCCGTAGCCCGTGCCGAGCGGCCAGCTGCGCCTGGGTCAGGCCCGTGTCAGGGTCGACCAGCGCGGTGGTGGCCATGGAAATGGCACTCCGATCTTTCGTGCAGACGGGTTGCTCGCGACGATGGAATCCTAGTGGGAGTTGTGCGCGGGACGCCGCCTCGTCGCTGCGTGGACAGTAGTCCGAAACACGTCGGGACGCAACCGTACCGTCGTTGCGCTACTCTAGCGGGCGTGACCTGCGAGAAGAGTCCTCGGTGACGACCGAGAAGAGGCGCGTACCGGCCGGCGCGGCGGTGCTGCGCGACGAGATCACCACGGCCATCCGGCGCGCGCTCATGCAGGAGCTGGCCGCGGTCGGCTACGGCCGGCTCTCCATCGAGGCGGTGGCCCGAAGGGCCGGCGTCAGCAAGACGGCGGTCTACCGCCGGTGGAGTTCGAAGCTCGACCTGGTGGTGGAGATCGTCGCCGCCGCCGCACACGGCAAGCTGCCGGTGCTGGACACCGGCACCCTGCGCGGCGACCTCGCGCTGCTGTTCCAGGCCGTGGCGCACGCGCTGCGTCACCCCCTGGCGTCGCAGATCATCCCCGACCTGCTGGCCGAGGCGGCCCGTAACCCGGCCATCGACGAGACTCTGCGTCAGGTGCTGCGCGCCCGCCAGCAGGAGATCGGTGGTCGCCTGGTCATCCGCGCCGTGCAGCGCGGCGAGCTGCCCGCCGACACCGATCCGGACGCCGCCGTCGACCTGATCGTCGGCCCGCTCTACTGGCGGCTCGCCATCGCCCGGTTGCCGCTCACCGACAGCTACCTGGACAACCTGGTCGAATCCGTGGCCGTCGGGCTCGGCGCGACCGGCGTCGTACCCCGGCCGAGGGCGACGCCGGTATCCGGCTGACCCGGCCCGCGACACCACCCACGACGGGGACCTGGCGGGCCACCCGGCTCCGCTAGGCTGCCCCCTTGACACCCGGCCGTCACCGAGCCGACATCGACCTTTCGCCCCCAGATCCGCCTGACGAGAAGGACGCCCGTGGCCAACGTCGACAGCATCGCCGTCGCGCCCACTGACCCGGACCCGACGCCGCGCTCCGAGCCGGTGTCCCGGTCGGGTCAGGGCCCCGACCGTAGCCCCGCCGCCCGCGTACGCGCGTTGGTGGCCGCCGCCCCGACGCTGCTCACCGACGGGGCCGTGGTCGCGTTCGCGCTCTTCACCGTCATCTACCACGCGGCCTTCCTGGCGGATCTGCGTCCGTCGGTGACCTTCCGGATCTGGGTGGTCGCCTGCGTCCTGCTCGCCGTGGTGGCGATGCTGCGTGCCCGACGCCGCTCCGCCGCCCTCCGCGAGGAGAGCGGACCGGCCGAGCCGGTCGAGCCGACCGGGACGCGGCCCGCCGTCGACCGGCGGCTGCTGATCGGCGTGCTCGCCGCCGCCGCGGTAGCCTCGGTCAGCGCCGGAGTCATCGGCACCGGCGCCGCCGTCTCCTGGTGGATCCCGGCGGTGGCGGGCCTGCTCGCGGCGACCGGCGGGATCCTGCTGCTGCGTCGGGTCTGGCTGGACGGCCCGACGCCCACCTCGATCGCGCCAAGGCCCACGGCGGGGCAGTCGGCGTACGCGCTGGTCATCTCCGTACTGGTCGGGATCTCCTCGTTCTTCCTCGCCCGCAATACCCCGGACGACGTCTACTACGTCGGGAAGTCGGTCTGGATCGCCGAGCGGGACCTCGTTCCGCTCAACGACTTCCTCTTCTCCGAGAACGTCCTTCCGGCGATGGGTTCGCAACCCCCCATCCCCTCGATCGAGGTGTTCGACGGCGCGCTCGCCAACGTGCTCGGGATCCACGGCGCCTCGGCCACCTGGTACGTGATGCTGCCGATCATGGCGGTGCTGGCGGTGCTCGCGCTCTGGCGGCTGACCCAGCGCTGGGCACCCCGGCGGCCGGTGCTCGCCTTCACGGTCGCCGTCGCGTACCTGTACCTGGTCGCCGGTGGGGACGCCGCGCTGGGCACCTTCCACCTGCCCCGGCTCTACGAGGGCAAGGGCATGTTCGTCTCGGCCGTCATCCCGCTGATGTGGCTCTACCTGACCGAGTGGTTCGACCGGCGTACCCGGCGGAGCCTGCTGCTCATCGTGGCGCTCTCGATCACCGCCATCGGACTCACCAACACCGCCGCGATCATCCTGCCGATGCTGGTCGGGGCCGCCGGTTTCGCCATGGTGCTGGTCGGGCGCTGGAAGCTCGCCGTGGTGGCGGCGGTGGCCGCCCTCACGTACCCGATCGGGTCCCTGGTGGTGTCCCGGATCCTGCTCGGCGGCCTGAGTGCCGACGGCGCGGACGACGCCTTCTTCGACGCGGCGTACACCTACAAGCGGACCCTGCTGTTCGGCGTGGTCGGCGTGATCTCCGGCCTGGCGCTCTGGTGCGGCCCACTGCTGGCCCGTCGGCGTACGCCCGCGCTGCTCACCGCCGGCGCGACCCTGGCGCTGAGCGTGCTGTTCGTCCCCGGTGTGCTGGAGACGTTGAGCGCGCTCAGCGGCATCTCGGTCGTGCTGTGGCGGGTGCCGTGGCTGCTCGCCCTGCCGACCCTGATCGGGCTGCTCTGCACGGTTCGCGTGCCGGCCCCCACGCCGGTGCTGCGTCGTGCGGCGTCCGGTGGGATCGCGGTGCTGCTGGTCGCCTCGTTCACGCTCTTCGCCACCCCGATGTGGTCCGCCAAGAGCTGGGTCGACGTGCACGAGCGGCCCACCTGGAAGCTGCCGCAGCAGCGCCAGTCGATCGCTTTCTGGATCAAGGGGTTGGACCGGCCCGCGGGCCTGCTGCTGGCGCCGAAGACCATCATGCGGACCTCGCTCGTCGTCACCAGCCAGGTTCGGGTCGTCCTACCGCGTGACTTCTACCTCGTCGAGTACGACCTCAACTCCCAGTTCGCCAAGGACCGGCTGCTGCTCGCCAGCTTCGCCGACGGCGCCACCACCGCGACGCCGGCGGAGTTGGCACCGGCGCTCGATCGGTTGGATGTGGGCACCATCTGCGTCTACAACGGCAACCAGTACGCCCGTGACCTGGCGCCGCAGCTCGGCTACCAGGAGTTCGCGAAGCGTGGCAAGCCCGGAGCGATGACGTGTTTCCGGCGGGTCGGCTGAGCATTCCGCCCCTGGGTCTGCCGGTGCCGCGACAATGCGGCACCGGCAGTTTCGGTGCGGTGACCGAAATGTGCGCCCGATACCCGAGCGACACCGCTGGGTGTCTTCGCGTTAAGGTCGCAGTCATCACTACCGCCCGCCGTGCGGGGTGTGGGTCACCACATCCGTGGCCCGCCGCTCCGGCCGCGCGGTAGGTCATGCGCGACGGGGAGTGTCATCGACGCACCACGGGCATGCGTCCACCTCGAAAATCGTAGGGAGCGAACTCGTTGTTCGGCACGTTGACAGGACGCATCGGAGTGGCCGCCCGCAGCGCGCTGCTGGTGCTGGCCTACCTGGTCATGCTCGTCGCAGGAGTCTTCGGTTGGGTCGGCCTGTTCGCCGTCGCCGGGCTGGCGGCGGTGGTCGGGGAGTTCGCCGCCGCCCGCTGGTCCCCGCCGTCGCAGCTGCTGCTGGAGAAGGTCGGCCTGAACTTCTCCTACCGGCAGTTGACCCGTGACCTGTCGGCCGTGCTGCTGGTCGCCGCCCAGGTCGAGCTCGACGGCGTCGAGTTGAGCTTCCTGCTGATCCTGCCGGCGGCGGTGTGGGTCGTCTCGGTCTTCGCGGGCGCGCTCTCCACCATGATCGACCGTCGTAACCCGCAGTCTGCCCTGGTCCGCAACATCGAGCTGGGCCCCCTGCGCTCGGCCCCTCGCCCGCCGGCCTGGGCGGCAGCCGTCGCGGGGGACCGGATGCCCCTGCTGAACCTCCTGCTGGTCCCGGCCGCGGTGGTCGCAGCCGTGCGGCACGAGCCGACGCCGTACTTCGTCGCCGCCGCTCTGACGGTGGCGGCGACCGGGGTGGTGGGCGCGATCATCGCCGTGACGTGGCTGCGCGGTCGAGGCTCCGGCCAGGGACCGCTGATGCCGGCCGTGCAGCGCTGGCTCGACACCCACCGGCCCGAGGTGGCGCTCTACTTCGCCGGCCCGGCCAAGGACGTCTACCAGGCCAACATGTGGCTCGCCCCGACCGAGGCGCTGAACCAGCGCGCGGTGGTGCTGATGCGCAGCCGGGAGGCGTTCTTCGAGCTGGCCGACACCCGGCTGCCGGTGCTCTGCGTACCGGCCGGGGTGGACTTCATGAACCTCGAACTCGGCAGCGTCCGCGCCGCCCTCTACGCCGCGAACGTCGGCGCGAACATCCACATGCTGCGCGAGCCCGGCATGAAGCACGTCTTCGTGGGGCACGGCGACAGCGACAAGCAGGCCAGCGTCAACCCCTACAGCAAGGTGTACGACGAGGTGTGGGTGGCGGGCCTGGCCGGTCGGGAGCGGTACGCCCGTGCCGGGGTGGGCGTGCTCGACTCGGACATCGTGGAGATCGGCCGGCCGCAGTTGGCCGGCGTGCACACCTTCGGGGCCGAGTCGGTGGACCGTCCGTTCACCGTGCTCTACGCGCCCACCTGGGAGGGCTGGCTCGACGACGACCCGTACCACACCTCGCTGGTGTTGATGGGTGAGCGGATCGTCAAGGGCCTGCTGGCGAGCAACCCCGGGGTGCGTCTGGTCTACAAGCCGCACCCGCTCACCGGGTCCCGGTCCAAGGCGGCCAAGGCGGTGCACGACCGGATCGTCGAGGCGATCCGCTCCGCCGGTGGAAACCCCAACGCGGCCTCCCTGGACGGCACCGCGCACGTCGTGGTGACCGGCCGTACCCCCGGGCTGTTCGACTGCTTCAACCAGACCGACCTGCTGATCAGCGACGTGTCCAGTGTGGTCTCGGACTTCGTGCAGAGTCAGCGGCCGTACGTGGTGGCCAACCCGGCCGGCCTGCCGGAGGACGAGTTCCGTCGGGAGTACCCGACCGCGCGGGCCGCGTACCTGCTCTCCGCCGACTGCGGTGAGCTGGAGAAGATCGTGGCGGTGACCCGGGCCGGCGACGACCCGATGACGGAGGCACGCCGCGACCTGAAGACCTACCTGTTGGGGCCGGCGGAGGCCAACCCGATGGACCGGTTCGCCGAGGAGATCACCCGGCTCTGCCGCTGACCGCGCACCACGTCCCGCGCCCGGCCCGACACCTGTCGGACCGGGCGCGGTCGTGTCGGCGGCGAAGGGGTGTGACTCAGTCGAGCAGGGCGGCGACCGCGTCGGCGACCGGAGTGTCCGCCGGCAACGCCCGTGCCGTCACCACCGCGCTCAGCGGCAGCGGCCCGTACAGGTGGGGGAAGAGCTGCCCGCCGCGCGACGGCTCCCAGCGCAGGGCGTCGGCCAGCCGACCCTCGTCCACGCCCAGCAGGGTGAGGCCGGTGACGCCGGTGAAGTGCCGGCGGGCCGTCTCCACCACCTGGTCGGCGGCGGAGAGGTGGATGAAACCGTCCTGGTGGTCCAGGGCCGAGCCGGCGACGGCGCCGGCGACCCGGGCGTCGTCCCACTCGACGGTCGGCAACAGCTTGTAGATCACCTCCGCAGACTACGTCGCCCACGTTTCGGCCGTACCGCCGCCGACGTCGGCCGCCGCCCGTCATGCTCAGGTTGACCCGCCGGAAGGGGATGGACGATGGCGAGCTACGACGACGACTGGACCGACACCCAGCGCGGGCTGTACGACGAGTGCTACCGGGCCGGCGGCGAGTGGGCCGAGGACCCGGACACCCCGTCGGACGACGTGCAGCACGTGATCAACCTGGCCGAGGCGGACGACGACGCCTTCGACGATGCCGAGATCGACTTTCCGCCCCTGGTCGACGCCGTCACCCAGGCCAGCGGCGTCAACGTCACCAGCGTGCCCGCCCGGCACGACGACCCCGGTTTCCGCGGCTTCACCGACGGCGTGCGGGACGCGGTCGCCGACGACACGTTCGGTCTGTAGGGCCTGACCGGAGCCGGCCCTCCCGCTCGCGGCGGCCTTCTGCCACCATTCGCAGGACGGCTGCGACGGATGGGGGCACGGTGCGGATCCTGCTGGTGGAGGACGACCGCCGGGTGGCCGCCGCGCTCTCCTCCGCCCTGACCCGTCGTGGCTACCAGGTCGAGCACGCCGCCACCGTCGCCGCGGCGCTCTCCGCCGCCCCCTGCGACCTGGTGCTGCTGGATCTGACCCTGCCCGACGGCGACGGCACCGAGGTGTGTCGGGAGCTGCGCCGGCGCAGCAGCCAGCTCGGCATCATCGCGGTGACCGCGCGGGGTGAGGAGCGCGACCGGGTCCTCGGGCTGCGCCTGGGCGCGGACGACTACGTGGTCAAACCGTTCTCGATGGTCGAGTTGCAAGCCCGGATCGAGGCGGTGCTGCGCCGGGCCGCCAATGCCGCCCCCGAGCGGCACCTGATCGAGGCGGGGGCGGTGCGCATCGACGTGGCCGCCCGCACGGTGACGGTGGCGGGGCGCGCGGTAACGCTGACCCGCAAGGAGTTCGACGTGCTGCTGTCGCTCGCCCGCCAGCCGGGGGTGGCGGTGCCCCGCGACCGCATCCTGCTCGACGCCTGGGGCACCACCTGGGGCGATCCGCACACCGTCGAGGTGCACGTCGGGTCGTTGCGCGGCAAGCTGGGCGACGCGCGGCTGGTGGAGACCGTCCGTGGGGTCGGCTACCGGTTGCGCGATGCGTGAGGGGACCCCGTGCGCCGTCGACTGGTGATCAGTTACCTGCTGCTGATGGTGCTCGTCCTCGTCGCGCTGGAGAGCCCGCTCGCGGTGACCCTGGCCAGCCGGGAGACCGAGCGGGTACGCGCCGACCGGCTCGCCGACGCCACCCGGTTCGCCTCGCTGGCCGGTCCGGCGCTGCGCGGCGGGGAGCCCGGCCCGATCGGGGCGGAGCTGCGCAGCTACGACGAGCTGTACGGGATCGGCGCGGCGGTCGTCGACCGGGACCGGGGCATCGTCGTGGACTCGGCGAGCTGGCGGTCCACCGGCACCGCCACGGTCCTGGACGTGGCGCTGTCCGGGCAGCAGTCCAGCGCGCCCGAGTCGATCTGGCCCTGGTCCGCCGGCCCGGTGGTGGTGGCGGTGCCCATCAACGACGGCGGTGAGGTCCTCGGCGCGGTGGTGATCGTGACACCCGCCGGCGAGATCCGTCGGGCCGTGACCACCTGGTGGCTGCTGCTCACCGTGGCCGGCCTGCTCGTCGTGCTGGCCTGCGTGCTCACCGCGTTCGGCCTGGCCGGCTGGGTGCTGCGGCCGGTCACCGAGCTGGACGCGGTCACCCACGAGATCGCCGAGGGCGACCGGGGTGCCCGCGTGCAGCACCGACTCGGCCCGCCGGAGCTGCGCCGGCTCGCGACCAGCTTCAACCACATGGCCGACGTGGTCTCCGACGTGATGGACCGGCAGCGTGCCTTCGTCGCGCACGCCAGCCACCAGCTGCGCAATCCGCTCACGGCGTTGCGGCTGCGGGTGGAGGAGCTGGGTCCCAGCCTCACCGACGCGGACGGGCGCTCCGAGCACCGGCTGGCGTTGGAGGAGACCGACCGGCTGGCGCTGGTGCTCGACGCGCTGCTCACCCTGGCCCGGGCCGAACGCGAGGAGAACGAGCGGGTCAGCGTGGACGCCGCCGCCGTCGCGGCCTCCCGGGTGGCGGCGTGGGCGCCGTTGGCCCGGCACCGGTCGGTCGCGCTGCGCCTGGCCACGAGCGACGCTCCCGCGTACGCGCGGACCGTGCCGACCGCCGTCGACCAGGCGCTGGACGCCCTGATCGACAACGCGGTGAAGTTCAGCGGGGCCGGCGGGGCGGTGACGGTGACGGTGGCCCGCCGCGACGACGGGGTCCTGTTGGAGGTGCGCGACACCGGCCCGGGAATGACCGAGAGTCAACTCCGCCAGGCCACCGAGCGGTTCTGGCGGGCCCCGGACGCGCAGAACGTCGACGGCGCCGGGCTCGGCCTGACCATCGCCGCCGTGCTGGTGGACGCCTCCGACGGGCGGCTCACCATGCGAGCGGGCACCCCGCGCGGGCTGGTCGCCGGCCTGTGGTTCCCGGCCGCCGAGCCGGCGGAAGAGCCGCTGGACGGGGACGGGGACCCGGCCGCCGACCGGTGGCCCACCCCGGCGCGCTAGCGGACCGGCGACTCAGGCCGCGTGCCCGCTGCGGCGACCCGGCAGCTCAGGGCTTGGCGGCCCGGTACCAGGCGGCGGCGCCCGGGTGCAGCGGCAGCGGCGCGGTGGCGATCGCCGAGCGGGGGCTCATCCGTCCCGCCGCCGGATGTGCCGCGCCCAGTTCGGCCCGGCGCTCCATCAGCAGTCGGGTCACGTCCCGGACCAGCGGCTCCGGCAGGTCGGCCCGCACGATCAGATAGTTCGGGTCGGCGACCGTGGTCACCGGGTTAATCCCGTACACCGAGCGGGGGATGTCCCGGGAGACGTAGACCTGCCCGTAGCGGGCACGCAACGGCTCCGTCCACTCGCCCAGGTCGACGATCCGGGTGGCGCTGCGCCCGGCCAGCTCCTCGATGCCCCGCACCGGCAGACCACCGGAGAAGAAGAACGCGTCGATGCGTCCCGAGCGCAGGGCGGTCACCGAGTCGTCCAGGCCGAGCCGTTCCCGGCGTACCGCGTCGCCGCCGAGCCGGGCCACCTCCAGCAGCCGGCTGGCGGTGATCTCGGTGCCGGAGCCGGCCGCGCCCACCGAGACCCGCCGACCCCGCAGGTCGCCGACCGTACGGACCGGCCCGCCGTCGGTCGTGACCAGGTGCAGTTGGTCGTCGTACACCCGGGCCACCGCGTCCACCGAGGGGCTCTGCGTCGGGCTGGTGGGCAGCACGTCGGCCTGGGTGAAACCCAGCTCGGCGGCCCCCGAGCCGACCAGGCGGACGTTCTCCGCCGAGGCCGCGGTGATCACCACGCTGGCCCGTACCCCGGGCAGTTCGCGGTTGAGGATGGTCGCGAGGGACTGCCCGAACGCGTAGTAGACGGCGGTGGGGCTGCCGGTGGCGATCCGGATCTCCACCGGCTCGGCCGGGTCGTCCCGGCAGCCGGCGACGGTCAGGGCCACGACCAGCGCCAGCGCCGCCGCTCCCGGGCGGCGTCGACCGGCCCGAGGAGACGAGGTACGACCCACGCGGTGCACTGTGCGCGCTCCGACGGGCAGGCGCAAGCCCGCACCCGTCAGTACCGCCGGTACGGGCCTGCGCTCAGCAGACCGGGCGGCGGCCCGGCGTCGACACCGCGGCGCGCGCCGGCTCCAACGACGCGCTGTGCAGGATGCGCTCCCGGTCCGGCCCGTCGGCCACGCTCACCAGGAAACAACCGGTGCCCGGGCGGAGTACGGCCGGCACGTCGAGCACGGCCGCGCCGCGGATCAGCACGGCGGCCAACTCCCGGTCGGTGAGCCGCACACCGAGGATGTGCCGGCGCACGTGCCGCCCGCCGGCCAGCAGCGCCGACCGCCAGGCCGCCGCCGCGAGGCGGGACACCCACCGGCGGCGGGCCGGCGAGGCGCCCGGCAGGGGACCGCCCAACAGCTCCCGACGTCCCTGCCACCAGCCGGCATCCATCAGCCGGCCGTACGTGCCCCGGTGCTCCGGCGGCACCCACAGCCGGTGCACCTCGTAGCGGCGGCGGAGTCCGCCGACCGTCACCTCCTGGGTGACCGGAATGTCGAGGCGGGCGAGCAGCTGGCGCATCCGCTGCGCGGCGTCCTCCCGGTTGAACTCGACCCCCGGCGCGAGCGCCGGTGGCGGGGCGCTCGACCGGGCGCCCGTCGGAGGCGCGGTGCAGCGCAGCAGGCAGGACGCCTCGAACGCGTCGCCCAGGGTCAGCCAGTCCAGCGGGGGTGGCGTCGCCGGTGGGCGGGGCCGGTCGAGCAGGGCGGGATCGCGGGCCAACGGGGGCTCCCTCGTCGGAGTCTGGGTTCCCCTACCGTGGCCCCTGCGCGGCCGTTACGGAATGTGTCCCGCCCAGCCTTGAGCAAATCTTGCGGCTCCCGCTGCGCTACAGCTCGGTGACCACCAGATCCACCTGCCGGACCCGCCCGGCGGCGGCCGGTTCCTCCACCACGGTGTGCTTCAGCTCGCGCAGGGCGCCGACCAACTCCCGGGCGGTGCGCGGCTTCGCGCCGGTGAGGAGCAGATCCCGCACCAGCCGTCCCTTGGTCGCCTTGTTGAAGTGGCTCACGACCGAGCGGACGGGCACACCGTCGACCTCCCGCTCGTGCAGCACCCGCACGGTGACCGTCCGCTCGGCCAGCTCACCACGCGGCGTCCAGGTGGCCGCGTACGCGCCGGAGCGCAGGTCCAGCACCGGGCCCCGACCGGCCGCGCCGGCCAGGACCGGCGTCAACTCCCTGCGCCAGTACGCCGACAGCGCCCCGACCTCCGGCAGGCGGACGCCGATCGGGCAGCGGTACGGCGGAATCCGGTCGGCGAGGCGTACCGCGCCCCACAGGCCGGAGCTGATGAGGATCGACCGGCGGGCCGCCCGCAGCGCCGCCGGTGGCAGCGTGGCCAGCTCCAGCGCCTCGTACAGCACCCCGGTGTAGAGCCGCTCGGCCGGGGCGGTCGCCGCCTCCCGCAGCCGGGCGTTGCGGCGCAGCTCGCCGCGCTGACCGTCGCTGAGCCCGAGCGCGGCCAACGCCGCCTCCTCGTCCGGCCCGGCGCTGAGCGCCACGAGCGCGTCGAGCACCCGCTCGCGGGCCGGGTTCAGCTCCGGCAGTGACAGCTTGTCCGGCGTCCACCGCCGTCCGGTGCCGGCGTCGGCCTTGCCCTCCGAGGGCGGCAGCAGGATGAGCATCGGGTCTCCTCGGACGGCGTACGGCGGCGGCCCGGCCAGCGTACGACCCGTGCTCAGCGCCAGGGCCGCACCGGGGTGTCGGGGTGGTACACGCGATAGCCACCCACCTCGCGGACCGGTGCGGCGTCGGGTCGGTCGGCGAGCAGCCGGCGCAGCCGCCGGTCCATCGGCGAGTCGACCTCCACCACGTAGCCGGGCCGCGCGGCCCGCCCGACCTGCCGCCAGTACGGCCGGTAGCGGTTCTGCCCCGGGGACAGGTCGCCGTCGAGCACCCCGCAGACCACCGCCTCGTCGGTGTTGAAGATCAGCCGGTTGCAGGTCCAGTAGTCCCCGTACACCTCGTGGGGTCCGTCGGCGCGCAGCGCGGCGGCCAACTCCCGGGCCTGGCGCTCCTCGGTCCGCGACGCGGCGGCGCCGCTGACCGCGAAGAGCACGGTGACCACCAGCGTCGTCGCGGTCAGCGCCGCCAGCACGGCGGCGGCCAGCGCGCCGATCAGCCGGCCGAGCACGCCCACCGTGCCCCGCCAGCCGGCCACGGCCGCCGCCCAGAGCGGCCAGAGCACCGCCGGCAGCGACAGTTGCAGCACCGACAGGTAGCGGGCGTTGTCCAGCGGACTGGTCGCGGCGAGCGGACTACGCACGTACGACAGCAGGGTCAACGCCGCCCCGACGACCAGCGCGAGCTGCACCACCGGCCCGACCCGCGCGGCCCGTGGCGTGCCCTCGGCCCGGCCGCCGCGCAGGGTGCCGGCGGCGGGCTCGCCGGGTGTCGTGCCCACGGCCCGGCGGTACGCGACGAGCGCGAGCGCCGCGGCGGCCACCAGCAGCGCCGGGTAGAGCAGTCCGAACCACTGCTGCCAGCGACCGCAGCCGTCGACCGGGCAGAGCCCGTGCGCCAGCGGCACTCCCTCCAACAGGCCGCCCCGGATCCGGTCCGACCACGGTGGCAGCGGGCCGGCCTTGGTGCTGACCTCCCGGAACACCGTCAGCGAGTCCTCACCCGGCCCGGCACGCAGGTTGTCGACGATCATCGGCGCGATCCCGACCACGAAACCCGCCACCAGCAGCAGCCCGGCCCAGCCGAGCAGTTCCCGCCGCACCGCCCAGAGCAGGGCCAGCACGGCCACCGCCAGGTACGGCAGGATCAGCCAGTCCGACCAGGCGGCCAGCCCGGCCAGCAGCCCGAACAGCGCGACGGCCAGCCGACGGTGGCGCACCGACCCGGCGGCCAGCCCCACGACGATCAGCAGCATCAGCAGCACCGCCGGTTTGACCTCCGGCCGACCGCCGACCACGGTGAGCTGGTCACGCACCACCCGCTCGGATCCCAGCGCCAGCAGTCCGACGACGAGGACGGCGAACCACGGCGGGTAGAGCCGGCGGGTGAGCGCGTACACCAGGTAGAGGAAGACCGCGTACAGGGCCAGCATCGGCAGCCGCAGCACCGGCCAGCTCGGCCCGAAGACCGCGAGCAGGGGCGCCGCCAGGTACGACTCCAGCATCCCCATGTAGTGCTGGCCGTAGAGGAAGACGGGGTGTTCCCGGCGCTGCCCGATGTGCAGGGCGGCCAGCCCGAAGGTCGCCTCGTCGCTGTTCGACACCGGGACGGTGTACAGCGTCAGGACCAGCCGGTACCCGACGCCGACCAGCCCGAACAGCAGCGCGACGAGCGCCGGCCGGTCAAGTCGCGGACGCCACCGCCCGCGGTGCTGCTCTGGATGCGACACGACCACGCCCCCGTCGTCGTCCCGACCGGAGTGTTTCACGGACCGACGGTCGGTCGGGCCGCTTCGGCGCAGTACGACCTGGCTGGCGGGCTGCGGTTCGGACCCGCTCGCGTGGCCGTCGCCGACGACGTGTGGCAGGGTTGGCGCGTGCCACCCACACCCGCCGGCGAACTTGCCGTGCCGAATCTGCACCGGGCCGCGCGGATCGAAGACGCCGTGCACCAGCTCGTGGAGCGTCGGCTGCGCCGCACCGGCTGGCGGATGAACATCGTCGCCTACACCGGCTACGGCCGGCCGGGCTGGGTACGTGTGATGTGCCGGGTGCTGCTGGGCCGTCCGGACAACCGCCAGCGGGGTCGGCTGGACAAGGTGCGTGGCTGGCGCAGCTTCACCACCCTGCCCGCCAAGCACGTAACGGTGCAGATCGAGGCCGGCGGGGTACGGCACGAGGCCCAGGCCGACCGCAGCGGTTTCGTCGACACGCTCGTCGAGGCCGACCTGCCACCCGGCTGGGGCACCGTACGCCTCAGCGTCCCCGACGCCGAGCCCGTCGACGCCCCCGTGCGCATCCTCGACCCGGAGGTCAAGTTCGGCATCCTCTCCGACATCGACGACACGGTGATGGTGACGGCGCTGCCCCGACCCCTGCTCGCCGCGTGGAACACCTTCGTTCTCGACGAGCACGCCCGCGCCGCCGTACCCGGCATGGCGGTGCTCTACGAGCGACTGGTCACCGCGCACCCCGGCGCCCCGGTCTTCTACCTCTCCACCGGCGCGTGGAACGTCGCGCCGACGTTGACGCGGTTCCTGTCCCGGCACCTCTACCCGGCCGGTCCGCTGCTGCTCACCGACTGGGGTCCGACCGCCGACCGCTGGTTCCGCAGCGGCATGGAGCACAAGCGTTCCACCCTCGCGCGGCTCGCCAAGGAGTTTCCCGACGTGCGCTGGCTCCTGGTCGGCGACGACGGCCAGCACGACCAGGAGATCTACCGCGAGTTCGCCGCCGCCCACCCGGAGAACGTCGCCGGGGTGGCGATCCGTCGGCTGTCCCCGACCCAGTCGGTGCTGGCCGGTAGCCTGCCCGCCCCGGCCGGACGGCCGTCCTCGGGGCCGGTGGGGCAGAAGTGGCTGTCCGCGCCCGACGGCGCCGGCCTGTGGCAGCTCCTCCGCGACGCCGGCCTGGTCTGACCTCTACTCCCTCCGGCTCAGCCCGCATAGGCGAACCCCCCGGGTACCGCAGTTCGCGGTGCCCGGGGGGTTCCGGCCATTCGGGTTACATCGTGTTCGGTTCTACATCAGCGTGGGCGAGGCCCAGGTGACGGTGCCGGGGGCGCCGTTGCCCGGGTAGAGGGCCAGGGTGCCGTTGCTCCTGCGACGGACCATGAGATCCATCTTCCCGTCGTTGGTGACGTCGCCGAGGCTACTCATATCGAAGTCCTTGCACTTGCCGCAGACCAGGACACGGGGACCCCAGGCCGGCGTTCCGCTGGCGGCCGTGTTGGGGTAGACCCACATGTCGCCGGTGCTGGCATTGCGCATGATCAAGTCAGTCTTGCCGTCGTTGTTGGCGTCCTCGACGCTCGCCTGATCGTACCCGCCGCACAATTCGCAGAGCATGATCCGGGTACTCCAGGTGACTTCGCCGCCTGGAGTACCGCTGCCCAGGTATGCGTACATGTTCCCGGTGCTGTTTTCTTTGACGAACAGGTCGGTCTTGCCGTCCCGGTTCACGTCGCCCAGGTCGGACAGGCCGAAGTTGAGGCATTTGCCACAGACCAGCTGGCGGCCACCCCAGACCGGGTCGCCGCTGGCGACCGTGTTCGTATAGACGTACATGTCACCGGTGCTGATCTGCCGCATGAAGAAGTCCAACTTGCCGTCATTGTTGGCGTCGGCCATGTTGAACGAGTCGTAACCGCCGCACTTGCCGCACACCACCACGCCGGCATCGAACGTGAGCGTGCCGTCCAGGTTCGTTCCGCGGCGCAGCAGCACGTCGCCGTTGCCCTGCCTGACCAGCATGTCGCCCCGGCCGTCGCCGGTGATGTCGCGGACGTTTGGTGCGATGAGCATCTGGGCGTAGTTGCCCGGCGCGGTGGCCTCGGCCGGGTTCAGAGCCCGGTCCCAGTGCTGCACGTTGCTGACCTGACCCGAGTAGTACGAACTCGGCGCGCCCTTGTAGCGGTAGTGACCGATCACGAAACGACCGGTGCTGGGCCAGGACACGGCTGCGGCGTGCTGTGCCGTGCCAGCGAGGTTGTTGTTGACGTACAGGGCCATCGTGCTCGTGGTCGCGTTGTAGGTGGCTACCAGGTGTGTCCAGACTCCGAGCTGGGCGTTGGGCGCGCTGATGGCCTGGTCGTACGCCCAGGCGTCGCTGTCGGATCGGGCCATCCCGAACCGCCAGGTGTTGTCGCTCTGCTCCTGCCAGAGGATGAACCGGGCCGAGCGCGATCCCTCCTCGGAAAGGATGATCTTTCCGGCGGTGGTGGGCTTCACCCAGGCGGCGACGCTGAACGACCTGGTGGTGTCGACCAGCACCGGACTGGCGGCGCTGACCAGGCTGCCGGTGCCGTTGGCGTCCACGCCCGTGCCGGTGGCATCGCTGTTGAGCCGCAGGTCCGGGCTGAAGAGGTCACCCTCGTGCCAGTACGCGTTGCCGGTGCCGGTGAGAGTGCTGCCACCGGTGATGTCGCCGGCGGTGGCCGCGGACGCTCCGGCCGTGCCGTCGTCGAGCGGCCAGGTGTGCTTGGCGGTGACCAGGCCCTGCGCCTGCTGGGTGGCGATGGTGGGCGTGGTGCCCAGGCCGCTCACCAGGTACGCCGTGGTCAGGCCGTTGCCGCCGACGCTCCACAGGTCGGGAGTGCCGTCGGAGTTGGCGTCGGCGGCCCGCAGGGCTAGCGACGCGCCCCGGTTCCAGTTGGTCGAGAGCGTGTACGGCGTGTAGGTGAGCTGGTTGGTGTCCTGGTTGTACGCCAGGTTCGTCCACAGGTGCAGGGCGCCGGTGCTGCTGTTCCAGAGGAACATGGCGGTGCCACCGCTGACCTGGGCGGTGGCGATCGTCCAGTTGTTCCAGTCCACGCCACCGGCCGGGGTGAGCGTCGTGGTGCTGCCCGCGTAGTAGTAGAGGCCGGCCGCGAAGGCCATCGGGTAGTAGTTGAGGAAGTACCCGTTCGTCGCGTCGCCGCTGGTGCCGATCAGGTCCGGGATGGTGCTTCCGGTCGCTCGGGAGTCGCCGGCGTTTGCCAACTGCAGCGGAGCGTTGCCGTTGCTGTCGACAAGCAGTTCGCCGGAGACGCTCACCTGGTTGTTGTACGGCTGGATGACCGAGCCGTCGCCGCTGCCCCGCAGGACGATGCCGTTGCCCGCGTTGACGCCCCCGGTGTAGTAGACGAGGACGTCCTGCAGACCGGAGCCGAAGAAGTGGCCGGAGATCGCCTGGCCGTTGTTGAAGTCGGACGGGTCCTCGTTGCCGGTGACTCCGTTGCCCCGGGCGCCGAGGTCGTTGACCGTGGTGCGTACCGCGCCGCTGTTCATGCCCGTGCCCAGCCAGAGGCCGGCGGGCAGCCCGTTGCGGGCGCCGATGGTCAGCAGGTCGGCGACACCGTCACCGGTGAGGTCCGCGTCAGCCGCCGTGTCGGCGGGATCCGCGTTGAAGGTGATGGTGGCGGTCTCGCCGAAGTTCCCACCGGTCGAGAGGCTGGTCACGGCGAGGGTGTTGGTGAACCGGGTCGGCGTCACGACCACCGAGGCGGTGCCGGCGGAGGCGGAGATGCTGACCGGGGGCAGGCCGTTGAGCTGGTAGCTGTAGCTGGCCGGCTGGGTACCGGTGCTCGGCGGCGTGACGGCGAAGCTGACCTCTTCGCCGATCTTCGACTGCCCCTGCGGCTGGCTGATGTCGGGAGCGCCGGTCCGGGTGGGGTCGTAGGTGAAGCTGCAGGTCGTCGACCAGTCGCTGGACGCCCCGAAGTCGGTCGCCTGGACCTTCCAGGAGAAGCTGGTGATGGCGCCGCCCGCGGCGGAGCGCAGCGTGGCGACCGGCACGATCAGCACGCCCGTGCTGCCGGACGAGTACGTGAGCAGGTTCGGGTTGGAGGATGCCAGGGCGGTCTGCGCGGAGTCGGAGGTCTTCCAGAGCTTGAAGCTCACGCCGAGGGTGCCGCCGTCGGGGTCGGAAACCGGGGCGTACAGGTAGACCGGGTTGTCGCCGACCATCGACCCACCGCCGCAGGCGGTGCGCGGTGAGGTGGTCATGCCGGTCGGCTTGTTGGGCTTGTGGTTGAAGCGGATTTCCAGCGTGGGGCTGGTCTCCAGGAATTCCTTCCAGCTCTCATCGTCGCTGGCCTCGTTGCCGCCGATCATCCACAGGGTCCGGGTGGCCTTCTTGTTGGCGACGTCGGTCTTGATCTGGTCGGTGATGTCGAAGGACACGCCCTGGGCGCTACAGCCGCTGTAGCCGTAGGCGAAGCTCCCGGACGCGGCGAGGGGGCCCTTGCTCTGGTCCTCCCAGTAGTCCCAGCTGGCGTTCGACTTCGACAACGTCGTCGCGGGGGCGTAGACGTTTACCGTCTTCTTGGTGCAGCTCCACGACCAGGTATTAGTGATCTTGAACGTAGCGTCGTTGATCGTCGCGCCCGTGAGGGTGCTGTACGGCACCGGGAAGTTGATGAGCGTGTTCGAGCGCTGCTCGCCGGAGTTGCCCACCTGCATCCGACCCTGCGGGTCGGGCGTGTTGTTCCAGTAGTTCGTCGACTGGTGCTGGTACGAGATGCTGGACCAGCCGGACATCCGCGGTCCGGTGACGCTCCAGTTGAAGCTGGGATCGATGTAGACCGGGTAGACGGTCGCGGCATCGGTGAGCAGCTTGCGGTCGGGCTTGAGAGCGAGCTTGCCGGGGGAGACGGAGACCCCGATGGCGGCGGTGCGAGCCGCCCGGCCCGGGGCCGCGGTCGTCGACGCGGCGCTACTGCGCCCGGTCGGGGCGGCGGTGGCACCCGCCGAGGAGTCCCACATGGTCGGGGCCGGCGCGGTGATGACCGCATCGCCGGTGCGGTCCCGACCGCTGATGTTGCCGACCGCGTCGGCGTCGAGGGTGAACCCCTTGGCGGTGGTGGCCAGTTCGAGCGTGGCCAGCTTCGGGTTCTTCGCCGCTGTCGCGTCCTTGACCACGAAGACGTGGGAGAACCCGCCTTGGGCGTTGACCGTCACGGTCAGGTCCACACCGGGAAGGACGTTGGGGTACGTCGCCGTCGGCCCGGCGAGCGTGGGGGTCGGCAGCGCGACGGGGGCGGTCAGGGTGAGTGACCGGTCCCCACTGACCAGGTGTGCCATCGGCCCGCTGCCACCGCCCGACAGGCTGATGTCGTGTGTGGTGGTGGTCGCGGTGACGGCGCCGTCGGCCCGCCGGTACAGGGTGGGGTCCAGTTGCTTCCAGTCGGCGCCCACGCGCTTGCGGTTCGGCACCGCGCTCTGGCTGAGCAGGATCTGGCCGTTCGGAAGGGCGGTCAGCTTCTCCGTCGAGGTGCCGGCGGCGGTCGCCTCGACCTGCTTACCGGTCCGCTTGGCCTGCGCCAGGGCCGCGTCGACGCCGAGTGCCTTCTTCGGATCGACGGCGGGCTTCGGCGCTGCCGGTGCGGCGGCGGCTGGTATGGCGAGCGGCACCGTGGCCGTGGCGATGGCGACGGCGGCCACCGCGCCCGATGCGACGGCGCGTAGGCGCAGTCGTCTCCTGATCATGTCAAGTACTCCCCGTGAGTGACGTGAGCGCGTGGGTGCGCCCGATCGAGCGGCCACAGTGAAGCAGGCGTGGCCGGCTGCGGGAAACGCCCGAGGGTCCTCGACGCCGTCCCTTTGACGTTCAGTGGAGCGCATTTGAGGGCTTTGGCGGCTGATCATCGTTACCGTGTCGTGACCTTGTGGACGGTCGGACATGAAACATTGTTCGCGCCACGGGGGTGCGCGACCCATCACCCTGCGTGGTTTCCATTTCATCGGGCAGAGGTGAGGTCTGCATGACCGTCTACGGGGGATTACGCCTGCTCACACGTCCTAGACGTCTGGCCGCGACTGTCGTGGCCATGTCTGTGGCGGCGGGCTTGTTGTCGGGTGCGCCGGCGGTGGCGAAGCCGAAGGGGCCGGAGGTGGCGAAGGCCCCGGCGACGTCGCCGGGGCAGTCGGTCAAGGGTGTGAAGCCGTTGCCGACGAGGTTCGTCACGCCGCCTGATGACGCGAAGTCGACGTACCGGCCGACGCGTACGGCGTGGCCGAAGGCCGTTTCCGCGAAGGTCGACCTGCCGGCCGCACCGCTTGTTGGGGCGCGGGGCGCGGCTGCGGCGAAGGCACGTGTGGCGGATGCGCCGGTGTGGGTTCAGCCAGCGGGGGAGAAGACGGGCCCGCGCACCCTGGCGGTGAAGGTCGCTGACCGCAAGGCCGCCGAGGCTGCCGGGGTAGACGGTGTGCTGCTGTCGGTGACTCCGGACGTAGCCTCGGGGGCGGTTCGGGTCGGCGTGGACTACGCGGGGTTCGCCGAGGCGTTCGGCGGTAACTACGGGTCGCGGTTGCGCCTGGTGCGTCTGCCGTCGTGTGTGCTGACGACGCCGGCGGCGAGCGAGTGCCGGGTGCCGTCGCCGTTGGTGTCGACGAATGACGCCGGGGCGAGGTCGGTGTCGGCGGAGGTGCCGATGACGACGGAGGCGGGTTCCCGGGCGGCGGGCGGCCTGACCGTGTTGGCGGCCGTCGCGGCTGCCGGCGAGGAGGGCGGTAAGGGTGGCACGTATGCGGCCACGGATCTGAAGCCGTCGGGTTCGTGGAGCGGTGGTGGAAGTACGGGGTCGTTCACGTACTCGTATCCGATCAGTGTGCCGCCGGTGGCCTCGGATCTGGTGCCGCCGGTGGCGTTGTCGTACGACTCGGGCAGTGTGGACGGGCAGACGGCGTCGACGAACGCGCAGGCCTCGTGGGTGGGTGACGGTTGGTCCACGCCGCGTTCGTTCGTGGAGCAGACGTTCGCGTCGTGCATGGACGACCCGGGTGGCAGCGCGTCTCCGGTGAAGACGCCGGACCGTTGCTACGACGGTCCGATGCTGACGCTGTCGTTGAATGGCTCGTCGACGGCGCTGGTGTGGGACGCGGCGAAGGAGGTGTGGAAGCCGGAGTCGGACAACGGCGAGGTGATCACCCACGTCGAGAACGCCAACAACGGTTCGGGGACGTACAACACCGACTACTGGCGGGTGACGCTGCGCGACGGCACGAGCTACGAGTTCGGCCGTAACCGGCTGCCAGGGTGGGCCTCGGATAAGGCGGAGACGAAGTCGGTGGACCACACGCCGGTGTACTCGCCGCACTCCGGCGACCCGTGTTACAAAGCGGCGGGGTTCACCTCGTCGGTGTGCACGATGGCGTACCGATGGAACCTGGACTACGTCACCGACACCCACGGCAACGCGATGGCCTACTACTACGACCAGGCCACCAACTTCTACGGCCGTAACAAGGGCGCCTCGGACGAGTCCTACATCCGGGACAGCAACCTGGCGCGCATCGACTACGGCTTCACCGACGGCGGCGCGTACGGCACGGTGGCGAACCGGGTGGTCTTCAACACCGGTGACCGCTGCCTGTCGGGGACGTGTCAGCCGTTGAACTCGACGAACAAGGCGAACTGGCCGGACGTGCCGTTCGACCTGATCTGCGCCTCGGGAACCGACTGTGACGACTGGAGCCCGTCGTTCTTCTCCACGGTGCGCCTGACCTCGATCGAGGCCCAGCAGTACAACACGGCCACCAAGCAGTACGAGAAGGTCGACTCGTACGCCCTGTCGCACAGCATGCCGGCCACCGGTGACGGCACCTCGCCGACGTTGTGGCTCACCGATATCGCGCGTACCGGTCACGACACCAGCGCGGGTGGGTCCACCGAGGCGATCACGTTGCCGTCGGTGTCGTTCACCGGCATCAAGCTGCCCAACCGGGTCGACATCACCGGCGGCCTGCCGTCGTTCTACCGCCAGCGCATCGCCACGATCACCACCGAGACCGGTTCGGTGATCTCGCCGTCCTACGAGTTGCCGGTGCCGTGCACCGCCCCGGTCAGCACCGACCCGGCGGTCAACACGAAGTCCTGCTACCCGGTCTACTGGACCCCGGACGGCTACGTGAACCCGTTCAAGGACTGGTTCAACAAGTACGCCGTCACCCGCGTCACCTCGACGGACCCGACCGGTGGCGCCGCGGCCCTGTCGACCAGCTACAAGTACCTCGGCGGCGCGGCCTGGCACTACGACGAGAACGAGGTCGTCAAGTCCAAGTACCGCAGCTACGGCCAGTTCCGCGGCTACGCCAAGGTGCAGACGTTCACCGGCGACGGTGTCAACGACCGTCGGACCCAGTCCGAGACCGCCTACTACCGCGGCATGTCGAAGAACAACAACAGCATCGTGCTGAACCTGACCGACTCCGTCGGCGGCAACCACGAGGACGTCGACGAACTCGCCGGCAAGGAGTTGGAGACCACCAAGTACCTCGGCGAGAACGGCCGCGTCGACTCCTCCACGATCACCTCGTACTGGGTGTCCGGCGCCACCGCCACCCGCAGCAGGACCGGACTGTCGGCGTTGACGGCGCAGTGGGTCGCGCCGGTCAAGACGTACACCCGCCAGGCCGTCACCAGCAGCGGATCGGTGACCTGGCGTACCACCGCCAGCGACAACAGCTACGACGCGAACACCACCAGCGCCACGTTCGGCGAGCTGAAGAACACCTACACCTACACCGTGCCGGTCGACACGGCGTACAACCAGTGCACCACCTACACCTACGCTCCGGCGAACACCAGCAATAACCTCGCCGGCCTGGTCAGCCAGACCGAAACCGTGGCGGTGGCCTGCGGCGGGTTCACCCAGGGCAGCCCCGCCTCCGAGCCCGGCAGCCTCAACACCCTGACCGCCCCCGGCAGCGTCGGCCGGCCCGCCCAGGTCGTCAAGGCCGAACGCACCTTCTACGACGACCAGACCTTCTCCACCACGTTCCCGCAGACGAACGCCCCGTCCAAGGGCGACGTCACCCTCACCCAGACCGCCAAGGATTACACCTCCGGCGCGTACGTCTGGCAGACCACCGAGCGGTCGACCTACGACAACTACGGCCGGGTCACCGACTCGTACGACGCCAAGGGCAACAAGACCAGCAGCGGCTACACCATGAACGCCGTCAAACTGGTCACGGCCACCTCCAGCACCAACGCCGCAGGGCACGCCGGTTCCGTCACCCTCGACACGAAGCGCGGCATTCCGCTGGTCAGCACCGACCCCAACGGCGTCGTCACCACCCAGCGGTACGACGCGCTCGGCCGCGGGACGTCGGTGTGGCTGAACTCTCGTGCCACGAGCGTCGGAGCAGACTACAAGTTCGGCTACACCGTCTCGAAGACGGGGGTGTCCGCCACCACGACGGAGAAACTGACCGAATCCGGCGGCTACCAGAAGTCGGTCACCATCTACGACGCGCTGCTGCGCAGCCGTCAGACCCAGTCGGTCACCCCTGCGGGTGGTCGGATGATCACGGACACGTTCTACGACACTCGCGGGTGGACCCGCGCGTCGTACAACGGTTGGTGGGACGACGGTTCGTCGCCGGCGGTCAGCACGCCGGTGTCGGCGGCTGACTTGGGTAAGCAGGTGCCGAACCAGACGTTCACCACCTACGACGGCCTGGGCCGCGCGGTGATCGTGGCGGCGGCCAAGAACGGTGTGACCGTGTCGACGACGACTACGGTGCACGGCGGTGACCGCACCACGGTCGTTCCGCCTGCCGGCGGTGTGGTGTCCGCCACGCTCACCGACGCGCTGGGTCGGAAGAAGGAGTTGCAGGAGTACAGCGTCCGTCCCACGGTGACGACGCCGTCGGACACGTTCACCGGCACGTTCGCCGTCTCAGGCGGGACGGCGACGGTCAGCAAGTACGGCTACGACGGGCACGGCAACCAGTCGACGCTCACCGATGCCAGCAACAACGTGTGGACCTCGACGTACAACCTGCTCGGTCAGGTCGTGGCGAAGTCCGACCCGGATGCCGGTGGCAGCAGCATGAGCTACGACGCCAACGGCAACCTGCAGGAGTCCACCGACGGGCGCGGCAAGACCCTGTCGTTCACCTACGACTCCCTGAACCGCAAGACCGGGGAGTACGCCTCGACGGTGGCGAACCAGGCGTCGGCGAACCAACGCGCGGCGTGGGTGTACGACAACAGCAACGGCGTCTCGGGGGTCACCAATGCGCTCGGGAAGCTGACTACCACCATCGCCTACCGCGGTGGGCAGGCGTACACCACGCAGCAGAAGGCGTTCAACGTCTTCGGTAGCTCGCTGGGCACGACGGTCACCATCCCCAGCACCGAGGGCGCCCTCGGCGGCTCGTACGCGTTCGGGCACACCTATACCTCGACGCTGGGTTTGCTCCTGACCGACACCTACCCCGCCAAGGGTGGGCTGCCCGCGGAAGTCGTGATACACGGCTACTCGCCGGATATGGATCTGCCCTGGACGCTCGGTGGACTGCACGGCTATGCCAACGGGGTCAGCTACGACGCCTACGGCCGGGTCAACCAGCAGACCCTCGGCATGAACACGAACCTGGCGTATGTCACCAACACCTACGACCCGCACACCAGCCGGCTGACCAACCAGCTCGTCACCCGCTCGACGGCTACCCCGTCGAATGTCGACGAGCAGGAGTACAAGTACGACCTGGTCGGCAACATCACCCGCAAGACCAGCAAGAGGTTGGGTGCCACCACTCCGGCGGAGACCCAGTGCTACGGCTACGACGGCCTGGCCCGACTCGCCGAAGGCTGGACCGGCACCGACGCCTGCGCCGCCACGCCCACGGACGCCAACAAGTCCATGGTCGGCAACACCATCGGCGGAGGTAGCGCCTACTGGACCAGCTGGCAGATCGACCTGATCGGCAACCGCACCCAGCAGACCGAGCACAACCTCACCGGCGGCACCGACACCAAGACCGTCTACGCCTACAACGGCAACGGTCAGAACAAGCCCCACACCCTGACCTCCACCACCACAACCGGCGGGGCAACCGGCACCACGTCGTACACCTACGACAACGCCGGCAACACCACCGGCCGCAACGCCGCCCAGGGCAACCAGACCCTCACCTGGGACGACGCCGGCAAACTCGCCACCGTGACCGGAGGCGCCAGCGGCGACAACAGCTTCATCTACGACGCCGACGGCAACCTGCTGCTGCAAAAGGAGCCCGGCAAGAACACCCTCTACCTGCCGGGGCAACAACACACCCTCAACACCAGTTCCACGGTGGTGACCGGTAGCCGGTACTACGCCCTCCCCGGCGGCGGCAGCTGCATCCGCACCGGGAGCGGCACGGCGTACACCTTCGCCATCGCCGACCACCAGGGCACCCCGTCGCTCTACCTCGACAACACCGCACAAAATCCGACCTGGCGGCAGTACACGCCGTACGGTGGCGCTCGGGGTGCTGCCGTCGCCGCACCCGACAACCATGGCTTCCTCGACAAGCCGATGAGCCCGACCGGACTCACCACCGTCGGCGCCCGCTCCTACGACCCCATCCTCGGTCGATTCATCTCCATCGATCCTGTGCAGGACGCAGCCCAGCCGCAACAGTGGAACGGCTACTCCTACGCCAACAACACACCCGTCACCTCGAGCGACCCCACCGGGCTGATCCCCACCGACTGCCTCACCCAGGCCAGTTGTCCCGATTACCGCCTCGGTGACGAAAAAGGCAACCGTAAAAACAAGGCCAAGAACTCCGATTGTTGGCCCCGTTGCTTGGGATCTCGGGATCTGACGAAGCCGCGACACTTGACACGGCCGAAACCCAATAAGCTTCGCTGTATGAACTGCAATACTGGGCCAGGTACTCCCGGAGCAGTCGAGTTTATGGAGCCCTGGCCGGGTTTGGTCCACTCAAGTGGGCAATGCCTCTCTCCGACGGCGCCCCCCTCCTGTTTCCGCACCGGAGGCTGGCTCCGAAACGATTGCGGAGTGCTGGTGAGTGACTACAACTCGGCATACGCACCGTGTCAAGTGGCCGCTCCGCGAAGGAAGCCTGTAAAGGAGGAGCCTAAGCCTTGGGGGACGTTGAATATATGCGGTGGACTGGGAGCTCAAATGGGTGCGTCCATAGCGGGGGAGCTGTGCATTGAGGTGGACCGGCATGGGCCGGGATTCGGTGGTGGATTCAAAGTTGGTACCGGCCCTAGTGCCGGCGCTGATGCAACGGTAGGCTTCAACTACTCTAACCAAGATATCGACGACAAAGGCGGGTGTAATCCTTACGGGCAGGTGACCGGAGGCGAAGGCGTTGTGGGCGGCATCAGTGGTGAGGGTGATGGCAATGGTAACTATCAAGGCGGCTTCTCTATTGGAGGGGGAGCTTCTTTCACTCCTGCTCCACCCTTCGCTTGGTCCGGTTCGAGTGGAATCAGTTGCGCAGAAGCTTTCCACCCTTTCAGTCAGTAGTGCCTGCTATCGGAAGTTAGAATATTGGAAGAGTTGAAAGCTATTGTTCGAACATTGAGGTGGCGATTGGCGGTGTGGAGCTTGCGAACTTCACTTGCGATATTGCCATCAATGGTCATTCTGGTTTTAATGGCGGGGATTGATGGTCTCAAGCAGCTAGCTGAGCCGTTGGTGTTGATCCTGTTCTTCATAGCCGCGATCGTATTAGTCATCGGATGGGTGGCGGCGATATTGCTTGCGCGTGACACCACAAGATTAGCTGTAGGGCAGTCAGGGCTTATCGATCCAGGTCGAAGCATGATTATATTGCAGCACCTTTTAAGAGACACCTGCAGCTTCCGTAACCGATAGGACAGGTACATTCCTCAACCATCGGTCTTGGGCGGCGCGGAGGCTTTCGGGCCTGTGGTCGTAGCCCCTGTAGCTAGCTCCTGGTGAGCTACTGATCGTCCCCGGCTGGGGGCTCCCCGAGTGGGGAGTCCCCCAGCCACCCGGTCAAAGCCTGAAGCCGAAAAGAAGGAGTGCTCCGCTTGGTCTCGGGCGCGAGGCCGGCAAGGCGCCCAATAGGACGTACCGTAGTGTCAGGAGTGGGATAAACTCGGCAATTGTGCTGCGGGCACCAAACGAGATGCTAACCGGCGCTGCCGTCCTGGCAGATGGTGTCTGTGTCGCGGCTTCGCAGGCGCCTGCCCTGGTCACTCGCGAGAGATGGAAAAGGGTTCAGGCCGGGCGAAGGACGCTCGGTCGCTCTATGGCGACGCTCGGCATCCCAAAAGGGCATGACACATCGGGGATGTCGAGCGTCCGTCTTGCCTATGAGCCAGCCGCTTCAGCAAGCTATTTCTTAAGCAACCAGATGACGCCCAGTGGGGGGACCTGGAGGGCCCCCGAGGCGACCAGGCCGTGCCAGGGCACGTCCTGGGCGTGCACCTCGCCCAGGTTGCCCACCCCGGAACCGCCGTAGTGGTGGGCGTCGGTGTTGAGCACCTCGGTCCAGGTGCCGCCGGCCGGTAGGCCGATCCGGTAGTCGTGCAGCGGTAGCGCGGAGAAGTTCGCCACGCACACCAGCGTCGAGCCGTCCGGGGCGATCCGGACGAAGGAGACGGTGTTGTTGGCGACGTCGTCGCCGGCGATCCACCGGAACCCGGCTGGTTCGGTGTCCTGCGCCCAGAGCGCCGGGGTGTCCCGGTAGACGCGGTTGAGGTCGCCGACGAGCCGCTGCACGCCGGCGCGGGCCGGGTCGTGCAGCAGGTACCAGTCGAGACCGCGCTCCTCGCTCCACTCCCGGTCGTCGGCCAGCTCGGAGCCCATGAAGAGCAGTTGCTTGCCGGGGTGCGCCCACATGTACGCCAGGAGCGCCCGGACGTTGGCGAGGCGCTGCCAGGTGTCGCCGGGCATCTTGCCGGCCAGCGATCCCTTGCCGTGCACGACCTCGTCGTGGCTGATCGGCAGCACGTAGTTCTCGCTCCAGGCGTACGCCAGGGAGAACGTGAGCTGGTGGTGGTGGTGCTGGCGGTAGATTGGGTCCTTCGACGTGTAGAGCAGGGTGTCGTGCATCCAGCCCATGTTCCACTTGAAGCCGAAGCCCAGCCCGCCGCCGGCGGTGGACTGGGTGACTCCCGGCCACGCGGTGGACTCCTCGGCGATCATCACGACGCCGGCGTGGTGCTTGTAGACCGTCGCGTTCACCTCCTGCATGAGCGCGATGGCCTCCAGGTTCTCCCGACCACCGTACTGGTTGGGCGTCCACTGGCCCGCCTCGCGGGAGTAGTCCAGGTAGAGCATCGAGGCGACCGCGTCGACGCGCAGCCCGTCGACGTGGAACTCCTCGCACCAGTAGAGCGCGTTGGCGACCAGGAAGTTGCGCACCTCGCGGCGGCCGAAGTCGAAGACGTACGTGCCCCAGTCCGGGTGCTCGCCGCGACGGGGGTCGGGGTGCTCGTACAGCGGGGTGCCGTCGAAGCGCGCGAGCGCCCACTCGTCCTTCGGGAAGTGCGCGGGCACCCAGTCGAGGATGACGCCGATGCCGGCGGCGTGCAGGGCGTCGACGAGGTGGCGGAACTCGTCCGGGTCGCCGAAGCGGGACGTCGGCGCGTAGTAGCCGGTCACCTGGTAGCCCCAGGAGCCGCCGAACGGGTGCTCCATCACGGGCAGGAACTCCACGTGCGTGAAGCCCAGCTCGGTGACGTACGCGGTGAGCTGGTCGGCCAGCTCGCGGTAACCCAGGCCGGGCCGCCACGAGCCGAGGTGCACCTCGTACACGCTCATCGGCTCCTGGTGCGGCCGCCGTTCGGCCCGCCGGGCGAGCCAGTCGGCGTCGTTCCACCGGTACGTCGAGTGGTGCACCACCGACGCGGTGGCCGGCGGCACCTCCGCGTACGCCGCCAGGGGGTCGGCCTTGTCCCGCCACTTCCCGTCGGCGCCGAGCACCCGGTACTTGTAGCGGGCGCCGACCCGCGCGTTGGGGACGAACAGCTCCCACACTCCGCTGGAGCCGAGCGAGCGCATCGGCCAGCCGTCGTCCGCGCCCCAGCCGGTGAAGTCACCGATCACGCGGACGCCCTGGGCGTTGGGCGCCCAGACGCTGAACGCCACGCCCTCGTCGAAGACCCGCGCGCCGAGCGCTTCCCACAGCCGCTCGTGGCGGCCCTCGCCGATGAGGTGCAGGTCCAGCTCGCCGAGGGTGGGCGGGTAGCGGTACGGGTCGTCGTGCGTGGTGCCGTCGACCTCCACCCGGTAGTCGAGCACGTTGCCCTCGACCTGCGCCTCGAAGATGCCCAGGTCGTGCACCCGCTTCATCGGGTGCCGGTCGTCGCCGACGAGCAGCGCCACGTCACCCGCGCCCCGGCGCATCGTGCGGATCGTGGTCGACCCCTCGGCGGGGTGCGCGCCGAGCAGCGCGTGCGGGTCGTGCGTCACACCGGTGATCAGCTGGTCCATCGGTCGTCCTTCGAGGCGGGAGCGGTCGGCGCGGGGCGGGACGGGCGGGTGGCAGCCGGGTGGGGCGCGGGCGGGCGGCCGTCCGAGGACTGGGCGGCAGCCGCACGGGCCGCGGCGCGGGACGCCAGGGTGGCCGGCGTCGCCGCACTGCGGGCCGGGGTCGCCGCCGCCGCGGCCGGGGCAGATGGCGGGGCGGCTGAGGCAGAGGGCGCGGCGGCCGGGGGAGATGGCTCGGCAGCCGGGGCAGGTGACTCGGCGGCCGGGGGAGATGGCGCGGCGGCCGGGGCAGAGGGCGCGGCGGCCGGGGGCGGCGTCGTGGTGGCTGGGGCGGGCGGCGCGGTAGCCGGGGCGGGCGGCGCGGTAGTCGGAGTCGGGAGCGCGGTCGCCGGCGGCGCGGTGGGCGGGGACGACGGCTGGGTAGCCGAGGGCTCTGCGACGCTGGCCGGGGGCTCTCCGACGCTGGCCGGAGGCGGTGGCTCGGTGGCCGGAGGCGGTGGCTCGGTGGCCGGGGTCGTCGGCGCGGTGCCGCCGGACAGCTCGTCCGGCACGTCGGCGACGGTGAGATCCGCCGGTTCGACGCCGGCCGGCTCGGGAACGGCGGGCGGCGTCGGGCGGCGGACGGTCAGCACGTGCGCCGGTTGCAGGTACGGGTCGAGCCGTACCGCGTTGCGTTGCCCCCAGTCGTAGCTGGTGCCGGTCAGCTCGTCGTACACGGTGAAGCGCTCGTGCCAGTCGAACCCGAGCGCGGGCATGTCGAGCGTGGTGTTGCCCCACTGCACCTCGCGGGAGTCGAACGAGCAGACCACGATGACCGTGTTGCCGGTCTCCGGGTCGTGCTTCGACCAGCAGAGCAGCGCCGGGTTGTCGATCTCGTGGAACCGCAGGTTGCGGAGCTGGTGCAGCGCCGGGTTGTCGCGGCGTACCCGGTTGAGGGTGGTCAGGAACGGCGCGAGCGAGCGGCCCTGCGCCTCGGCGGCGGCCCAGTCGCGGGGACGCAGCTCGTACTTCTCGTTGTCCAGGTACTCCTCCGCGCCGGGGCGGGCCACGTGTTCGAACAGCTCGTAGCCCGCGTACAGGCCCCAGGAGGGGGAGAGCAGCGCGGCCAGCACCGCCCGGATCTTGAACATCGGCGGGCCGCCGTGCTGCAACGATTCGTGCAGGATGTCCGGCGTGTTCGGCCAGAAGTTGGGCCGCATGTGGTCGGCCGACTCGACCAGCTCCTCGCAGTACTCCCGCATCTGGGCGGCCGTCGTGCGCCAGGTGAAGTAGGTGTACGACTGCGTGAAGCCGATCTTGCCGAGTCCGTGCATGATGGCCGGCCGGGTGAACGCCTCGGCCAGGAACAGCACGTCCTTGTCGACCTTCTTGACCTCGGCGATCAGCCAGTGCCAGAAGTCGAACGGCTTGGTGTGCGGGTTGTCCACCCGGAAGATCCGGATACCCTCGCCCACCCAGTGCAGCACGACCCGCAGCACCTCGGCCCGGATGCCCTCCGGGTCGTTGTCGAAGTTGACCGGGTAGATGTCCTGGTACTTCTTCGGCGGGTTCTCCGCGTACGCGATGCTGCCGTCGGCCCGGGTGGTGAACCACTCCGGGTGCTCGGTCACCCAGGGGTGGTCCGGCGCGCACTGCAACGCCAGGTCCATCGCCACTTCCAGGCCCTGCGCCGCAGCGGCCTCGATGAACGCCCGGAAGTCTGCCGGCGTACCCAGGTCGGGGTGGATCGTGTCGTGGCCGCCCTCGGCGGCGCCGATGGCCCACGGCGAGCCGACGTCGGTCGGTCCGGCGGTGAGCGCGTTGTTGCGGCCCTTGCGGTTGACCCGGCCGATCGGGTGGATCGGCGGCAGGTAGAGCACGTCGAAGCCCATCGCGGCCACGCCCGGCAGCCGCCCGGTCGCGGTGGCGAAGGTGCCGGAGCGCCCACCCGCTGCTCCTTCGGAGCGCGGGAAGAACTCGTACCAGGCCGAGAAGAGGGCCCGCTTGCGGTCAACCCAGAGGGTGTACGCGTCACCGACCGTCACCAACTCGCGCACCGGGTGCTCCCAGAGCAGGTCGGCGAGGGCGAGCGCCGGCCCGACGCGCTGCGGTAACGGCAGATCGGTGGCGGCGAGGGCGGTGAGCGCGTCGGCGACGCTCGCGCGGTCGGCGGCCGGCACCAGGTCCCGGGCAGCGGCCAGCACGCGCGCGCCCTCGGCCAGGTCGTTGGCGAGATCTTCCGGGCCCTGCCCGGCGGCGATCTTCTTGGTCACCGCGTTCTGCCACGTCAGGTACGGGTCTCCGAACGCCTCGACGGTGAAGGTCCACGCGCCGACGGCGTCCGGGCGGATCGTGGCGTGCCAACGGTCCTGGCCGGGCTCGCCGGGGCGCATCCGGGTGAACGGCCGTTTCTCGCCGTCCGGGCCGGCCCACACCACGTTGCAGCCCAGCGCGTCGTGCCCCTCCCGGTAGGCGCGCGCCGACACCGGAACCGGCTCGTCGACGACCGCCTTGGCCGGGTACCGCCCGCACGAGACGACGGGGGAGACGTCTTCGATCGGGAACCGTCCTGTCACCCCGCCAACCTACTGTGCGAGATCGGCTCGCGCGCGGCCAAGCACCCGCCCGGTGGGCACCCGACCCAAGATCCGCTCACTTTCGGGGAAACTGCTGCATCGCGGCGCCTTGAGACAGCAGTTTCCCCGAAGTTGCGCGGATCTCCGCGGCTCGGTGGGTAGAGGCGTCCATCTGACCGGCCGCTCCCGCCTTGATCCACTCGCGTTACAGGAAACCGCGGTGTCAGTGCGCGTTCGATGCCGCGATTTCCCGGAAGGCGAGTGGATCAAGACCGTGTGGCACACACGAACGGGCCAGGTGGGGGGTTCTGGAGCGCGGCCCGTGGTGGCATTCGGGCGGCGATGATCGTTGGCGCCTCGGCAGCAATGCGCTCGGCGTGTCGTACCGCTCAGCCGCCAACGATCGAGGGAGCGACGTTGTGCTCGGGCTCAGGCGGGCGGGTTCGGTGCGACGAACGAGCCCTTGCCCTGGCGAGTGACGATCCAGCCTCGCTCCTCGAGAATCCGAAGGGCGTAACGCACAGGCCACGCGCTCGACTGGTACTGCTCACGCATCTCGGCGATGGACGGCAGTTTGTCGCCCGGTTTGAGGGTGCCGCTGCGGATTGAAGCAGCGACGTCATCGATGATCTGCTCGTACAGCGGTGCTTGCGGCATGGTGGCGCCACCTCTCGTCAGCGCACCGATCTTCGCACTCTGGGTAACTCGCCGTGCATGCTCTGTTGACTGTGACGGCAGTGCCTTCTAAGTTGGGATGGGTAGGGGTTCTCTCGTCAGCAACGGAGTGCCTCCAGCCGGGGCGGGAGTGCCCGCAGGTCGCTTCCGCCCCGGGTCGATCGTCCGGTCAGCCGCCGTTCCCCAATGTTCGCCATCTCGATCGCGCTGGTCAGGAGGCACGATGTATGAACGTTCGCCGGATGGGCCGTTGCCACCGGCCAATCCCGTTGCCGGTGCGCGTCCTCGGCTGCCGGACGGGGATCAGGTGCCCTGTCCGCCGCTCCCGGCGCGGGCGTCGCTCACCCGGCGGCAGTACCTCTACGGACTCGTGATCGCTGTGGTCGTACTCCTGTTGTTTGTTCTTGGGTCGTGCGGTGAGCGCGACGGGCCGGCGGTGAACGAGCTGCCGGTGGGTCGCCGGGTCGCCCAGTGGCGGGTGCGGCGCAACATGACGCAGCAGCAGTTCGCGGACCGGCTCGGCAAGTCGAAGAGTTGGGTGGACAAGGTCGAGCGTGGGGTACGCCGGTTGGAGCGGGTATCGAACCTCCGGGAGGTCGCCGAGACGTTGCGCATCGACGTGGAGGTCCTGTTGGCGGCACGGCCAGTGCGGCCGACTCCGGTCGTGGCCGGGGTGGACGGGGTACGGGCGGCGCTGGCCCGGTACCACCTACCGGGCGCGGACCGACTGCCGCTGGCGGAGGAGTTGCGGGCCCGGCTGGAGCATGCCGAGCAGAGCTATCGCCACGCTCGGTACCCAGCGTTGCTGGCACTGTTGCCCGGCCTGCTCGACGCGGCCCGGGAAGCACACGCGGCTCGCCCCGGCGCGACGGACGCGCTGCTGGTGTCGGTGTACGCGCTCATCGCCCTGGCGCTGGTCAAGGTCGACCAGGGGGACCTGGCCTGGTTGGCCGCCGACCGGGGAATGGCAGTCGCCTTGGCGACCCACGACCCGCAGTTGGTCGGCCTCGCCACCGTGTCACTGAGTCAGGCCCTGCGATCTCGTGGTCGACGACGATCCGCCCTGGACGCCGCGCTCGTCGCCGCCGAACACATCGATGTGTCTCGGGCCGGTGACGACTCTCCGGCTGGCGCGCTTCGAGGCGTGCTACTGATCCAGGCTGCGCTCGCCGCCGCGGGTGGCAAGGACCAGGCCCGCGCACTCCGCGCGCTCGACCAGGCCACGGGGATCGCCGGCTGGGCGGTGGTCGAGGCCGCCCGAGTGGTGGCCGAGGCGTCCCTTGGCGACGTCACCACGGCCTCGGCTCGGCACGAGCGGCTGGTAACCGGCGAGGAGTGGCGGTGGCTGCCGCCCGAGCACCGTGCCGCGTACCTCCTCGATGTGGCCCGCGCCTACGCGCTGACCGGCGACATGCTTCGGGCTGGCCGGGCGCTGCTCGACGCGGAACGCACCGCACCCGGCGAGGTGCACGACCGCCCGGCGGTACGAAAGCTGGTCACGGTCATGTGGCGGTCCGCCGACGCGCCAGCCGGCATCGTTCAGCTCGCCACCACTCTCGGTGTCGCCTGACCGCCGTCACATCGTCTTCCCGTCGTCGCCGAGTACGGAGCCGACAAGTGCGTCCAGTCCCGCGTGCCACCGAGCTTCGGGCCAGTCGCGCAGGTGCTCGACCAGGTCGCTGCGGACGGCGGCGAGCAGCGCGTGGGCCAGGTAGTCCGCCGACTGCGGGCCGCGTGCCTCGGTGACGAGGCCGGCGAGCAGGGCGTGCCAGTGGTCGTACGCCTCGTTGCGGTACGGGCTGCCGCCTCCGGCGCTCTCCAGCGCCAGCGTGAGCACCCGGTTGTCGAGCTTGAAGCGCAGCATGGCCCGCAGCAGGTCGACGGCCTGTTCCGCGGCCGGCCGGGTGGGTGACACCGCGAGCGCGTCCCGCAACCGCAGTCCCCGTTGCTCGTAGAGCGCGCGGATGAGCCCGATGCGGTCGCCGAAGCGCCGGAACAGGGTGCCCTTGCCGACGCCGGCCGCGGTGGCGATGTCGTCCATCGACACCTGGTCGGGGTCGGTTGCGGCGTCGAAGAGACGCCCGGCGGCGGCCAGCACCGACTCCCTGTTGCGCAGCGCATCGGCCCGCATCGGACACCCCTCTCGCCAAACGGACTGCCGGTCCGTATAGTCGAAGCGGACCGGCGGTCCGAATCTTATCGTGGCCGTGCCGGACGACGAAAGGACGAGATCATGTCGGACCACCCCACCGCGGTGTTCCATCGCGCCATGGAGCTGCTGCTCGCCAAGGACATGGCCGGGTTCATCGCGCTGTTCGCCGAGGACGCGGTGCTGGAGCTGCCGTTCGCGCCGCCCGGCCAGCCGCGCCGCGTAGCCGGCCGCGCCGAGCTGCACGACTACCTGATCAACTACCCGGCCCTGCTCGACGTCCGCGAGATCCACGATCGAACCGTGCACGAGACCACGGATCCAGAGGTCGTCGTCGTCGAGTTCGCCGCCTCCGGTGTCGTCGTCGCCACGGGTCGGCCGTACGAGGTGCGCTACATCGCCGTGCTGACCATTCGCGACGGGCGGCTCGTGCGCTATCGCGACTACTGGGATCCGATCGCCGCCCAGGAACTGCTCGGCGGCGGCCTGGTGCGCTCATGATCCTGGTCATCGGTGGCACCGGAACCACCGGCCGCATCGTCGCCGCCACGCTCGCCGAGCGTGGTCACCCCACCCGGATCGCCAGCCGACACCCCTCGACCGGAGGGTTCCGCTTCGACTGGTACGACCCGACCACCCACCCGGACGCGCTGGACGGCGTACGCGCGATCTACGCCATCCCCCCGGTCGGCGAGGTCGATCCGGTGCCGGTCATGCTGCCCTTCCTCGAACGGGCGCGCAGCGCCGGTGTCCGCCGGGTGGTTCTGCTCAGCTCCTCGGCCATTCCGCCGGCCGGACACGGGCTGGGTCTGGTGCACGTGCGGCTGGGTGAGCTGTTCGCGCAATGGGCGGTACTGCGGCCGTCCTGGTTCATGGAGAACTTCGTCGGTGAGCAGCCGCACGCCGTCAGCGCTCGCGAGCAGGGCGAGATCGTCAGCGCCACCGGCACCGCCCGGGTCGGCTTCGTCGATCCCGCCGACATCGCCGAGGTGGCGGTGCGGGCTCTCACCGACCCGACGCCGCACAACACCGACCACCTCATCACCGGACCGGAGGCGCTGAGCTACGACGAGATCGCCGCCGTCCTCACCGAGGTCGGTGGCCGGCCGGTCGAGCACCGTGCGATCGACACGGCGGAACTGACCGCCCGCCACACCGCGAACGGCATACCGCCGGACTTCGCCCGCTTCCTCGCGAGCCTGGACACGGCGATAGCGGCAGGGGCGGAGGACCGGACGACGTCGACCGTCGCGGACGTGACAGGTCGCCCGCCCCGATCCTTCCGGGACTTCTGCCGGGGCCGGCTGCGCGGCGACCGTCCCGGCTGACGCTCGGTAGACGTCTACTCATCACAAATGGCGTAGCCTCCGCTCATGATCGAACGGGTCAGGGTTGCGGTTGTCGGTGTCGGCAACAACACGTCGGCGCTGGTGCAGGGGCTGGCTCTCTACCGCCAGAGCGGCAGCCTGGTCGGGATCCGCCGGCCGGTGATCGACGGGCTCGGGGTGGGGGACATCGACGTCGTGGCGGCCTTCGCCACCTCCCCGGAGAAGATCGGTCGGGACCTGACCGAGGCGATCTTCCTGCCGCCCAACAACTTCCCCCGACTGAACTGCGACCTACCCCGAGCAGGTGTGCCCGTCACGAAGGGCCTCGTCGACGCGACCGGGGTGGGGCGGGTGGCGGCGGCGCTTGCCGAGGCGGAGGTGCTGCTCTACTCGGCGCCGAGCGGCCGGCCGGAAACCGCTCAGGCGTACGCCGAGGCAGCTCAGACGGCCGGTGTCGCCTTCATCAACACCACCTCGGACCCGGTCGCACGCGATCCAGGTTGGATCGACAGGTTCGAGGCGGCCGGGCTGCCGCTGCTCGGCGACGACCTGGCCAGTCAGTTCGGCACCTCGGTACTGCACGACGCGCTGCTGCGGCTGCTCCAGGAGCGGGGCCTCACCCTGGACAGCTCCTACCAGGTCAATTTGGGCGGCACCGAGGACTTCCGCAACCTGGTCGAGAACCCCAACACCAAGAAGCAGTCCAAGCTCAATGCCCTGTCGGGCGCGAACGGCGTCGAGGTCGCCCCGCTCGGCTACCTCCCGCATCTCGCGTCGCAGAAGGTGGCCCACCTCAACCTCGAGGCGCGGGGTTGGGGTGAGACGGCGGTGAGCCTCGACGTGAAGCTGAAGGTGCACGATCCGAGTGGCGCTGCGGGAGTCAACATCGACCTGATCCGCATCGCGGCCAGCGCGCTTAGAGGCGGACGTGGTGGTTACCGCGCCGAGGCGACGTCGTTGCTCAAGTCCCCTCCCGGGACGGCGGTTTGAGCCCGGCGGTGAGCAGGCGTTCGATCCGGGCGTACTCGGCGGCCATCTCCGGGGTGGCGAGGACGTCGTCGAGGTCGGCCGAGACCTGGAAGTCGACCTCCTCCACCGAGCGGATGGCCAGCTCGTAGATCTCCCCGCGCGCGTTCTCCTCCAGGTAGGTGGTCCAGTGCTCCAGCGCGGTGAAGGCCGTCAGGAGACCCTGATCGAGGTCACTCTCGGCGAGAATGCCCTCGTCGATCCGTACCAGCAGCGCGCGCAGCTCCGTCGCGTCGGCCGTCCGCACGTTCTTGCGGGCGCTGGTGAGCGCCGCCCACCCGTCCTCGGTCATCTCGTCGTCGACGGCGGTGTCGAGCAGATCGTCCCGGGTCAGCCGGGTGACCGTGTCGAGGCCGAACGCGCGCAGGTCGTCGTCGCCCGCCGCGACCACGAGTGCGAGGATCGCGGCTTCGAGTTCGTCGTACCGCATGTCGTCAGCGCCCGCCGACGGAGCGGTACACGTCCAGGGTCTGCCGCGCGACGGCATCCCAGGAGAAGTGCTCGACCGCCCGCCGTCGACCGGCCAGGCCGAACCGCTCGGTACGCGCCGGGTCGGCGAGCAGCGCGTTGATCGCCGCCGCCAGGTCGGCCACGAACGTCTCCGGCTTCAGCGGCGTCCCCGACCCGTCGGTGGCCTGCTCGATCGGCACCAGCAGCCCGGTGTCGCCGTCGGCCACCACCTCGGGGATGCCGCCGGTGGCGGTCGCCACCACGGCCGTCTCGCAGGCCATCGCCTCCAGGTTCACGATGCCCATCGGCTCGTACACCGACGGGCAGACGAAGACCGTCGCGTGCGTGAGCACCTGGATCACCTCGGGCTTGGGCAGCATCTCGGCCACCCAGACGACGCCGGAGCGGTTGGCCCGCAGCTCGGCCACCAGCTCCTCGACCTCGGCGGCGATCTCCGCCGTGTCCGGCGCGCCGGCCAGCAGCACGAGCTGGGTGTCCGCCGGCAGCTCCCGGGCGGCCCGCAGCAGGTAGGGCAGGCCCTTCTGCCGGGTGATCCGGCCCACGTAGACGACGCTGGGCAGCGCCGGGTCGATGCCGAGCCGGTCGAGCACGTCGGTGCCGGAGTCCGGGGCGTACTGCACGGTGTCGATGCCGTTGTAGACCACCTGGACCTTCGCCGGGTCGATCTGCGGGTACGCGGTCAGCACGTCGCCGCGCATCCCACCACTGACCGCGATGATCGCGTCGGCCGACTCGTACGCCGTGCGCTCGATCCACGAGGAGAGCGCGTAGCCGCCGCCGAGCTGCTCGGCCTTCCACGGCCGCAGCGGCTCCAGGCTGTGCGCGGTCACCACGTGCGGCACCCCGTGCAGCAGCTTCGCGGTGTGCCCGGCCAGGTTCGCGTACCAGGTGTGGCTGTGCACCACGTCGGTGCCGGCGGTGCCGGCGGCCATCTCCAGGTCCACGCCCATGGTCCGCAACGCGGCGTTCGCGCCGGTCAGGCCGGGCGGATCGGCGTACGCGGTGACGCCCGGCTCGGTGCGCGGCAGGCCGAAGCAGTGCACCCGGACGTCGGCGAGGCGACGCAGCTCCCGGGCCAGGTACTCGACGTGCACGCCCGCGCCGCCGTAGACCTCCGGCGGGTACTCGCGGGTGAGCAGGTCGACGCGCAGCGGGGTGGGTTCCGTCATGACCCCGCACCCTAGTGCAGAAGACTCCCCGTACGAGTGGTGAAGTGGCACGCGGGTGGATAGCGTCGGGGCATGGCTGCCAAGGTTCTCGCGATCGTCCTGGCGGGTGGTGAGGGCAAGCGCCTGATGCCACTCACCACGGATCGGGCCAAGCCGGCCGTCCCGTTCGGCGGGATGTACCGCATGGTCGATTTCGTCCTCTCCAACCTGGCAAACGCCGGCTATCTCAAGATCGTCGTGCTGACCCAGTACAAGTCCCACTCCCTCGACCGACACATCACCAAGACCTGGCGGATGTCCACGCTGCTCGGCAACTACGTCACCCCGGTGCCGGCGCAGCAGCGTCGCGGCCCGTGGTGGTTCGCCGGCTCGGCCGACGCCATCTACCAGAGCTTCAACCTCATCAACGACGAGCAGCCCGACTACGTGATCGTCTTCGGCGCCGACCACATCTACCGGATGGACCCCCGGCAGATGGTGGAGGACCACATCGCCTCCGGCGCCGCGGTGACCGTCGCCGGCATCCGCCAGCCGCTGTCGATGGCCGACCAGTTCGGTGTCATCGAGGTCGGCGAGGACGGCCGGAAGATCCGCGCGTTCCGCGAGAAGCCCACCGACGCGGTCGGCCTGCCGGACGCGCCGGACGAGATCTACGCCTCGATGGGCAACTACGTCTTCACCACCCGGGCCCTGTGCGAGGCCGTGGAGCGCGACGCCGCCGACAAGAGCAGCAAGCACGACATGGGCGGCAGCATCATCCCGATGCTCGTCGAGCGGGGCGAGGCCAACGTCTACGACTTCCGTGACAACGAGGTGCCGGGCAGCACCGACCGGGACCGGGGCTACTGGCGGGACGTGGGAACGCTCGACTCGTTCTACGACGCGCACATGGATCTGATCAACGTGCACCCCGTGTTCAACCTCTACAACTTCGACTGGCCGATCTACACCGAGCAGCCGCCGTGGCCGCCGGCGAAGTTCGTCCACCAGTGGGGTGAGCGGGTCGGCCGGGCGGTCGGCTCGATGGTCTCGCCCGGCGTGGTGATCTCCGGCTCGCTGGTGGAGAACTCGATCGTGTCGCCGAAGGTCCGGGTTCACTCGTGGGCGCACGTGGAGGGCTCGGTGCTGATGGAGGGCGTCGAGATCGGCCGACACGCGGTGGTCCGACGGGCGATCCTGGACAAGAACGTGTTCGTCCCCGAGGGCGTCGAGATCGGCGTCGACCTGGAGAAGGACCGCCAGCGCTACACCGTCTCCGACAACGGCATCGTGGTCATCGGCAAGGGCCAGAAGGTCGAGCCGTGACCGACCCGCACACACCGAGGAGGATCCCGCAGTGACCCACCCCCGTGCCGGCCAGCCCGCCGAGCCCGCCGACCTGGTCGACGTGCCGCGCCTGGTGACCGCCTACTACGCCGAGCATCCGGACCCCGCGGACCCGGCGCAGCAGGTCTCCTTCGGCACCTCCGGTCACCGCGGCTCCAGCCTGCGCAACGCGTTCAACTCCGACCACATCGTCGCGGTCACCCAGGCGCTCTGCGACTACCGGCGGGAGCAGGGCCTCGACGGCCCGCTGTTCCTCGCCCGGGACACCCACGCGCTCTCCGCGCCGGCCGCCGTGGACGCCCTCGAGGTCCTCGCCGCCAACGGCGTCACCGTGCTGGTGGACAGCCGCGACGGCTACACCCCCACGCCGGCGCTGTCGCACGCGATCCTCACTCACAACCGGGGTCGTACCAGCGGCCTCGCCGACGGCATCGTCATCACCCCGTCGCACAACCCGCCGGACGACGGCGGCTTCAAGTACAACCCGACCAACGGCGGGCCCGCCGACACCGACGTCACCCGGTGGATCCAGGACCGCGCCAACAGCATCCTCGCCGCCGGGCTCAAGGAGGTCCGCCGGATCACCTACGCGCGGGCCCGGGCCGCCGACACCACCGGGGAGTACGACTTCCTCGCGCACTACGTCGACGACCTGCCGGCCGCGATCGACATCGACGCCATCCGTGACGCCGGCATCCGCATCGGCGCGGATCCGCTGGGCGGTGCCAGCGTGGCGTACTGGGGTGAGATCGCCGAGCGGCACCGGCTGGACCTGACGGTGGTCAACCCGACGGTCGACCCGACCTGGCGGTTCATGACCCTGGACGGCGACGGCAAGATCCGGATGGACTGCTCCTCGCCGAACGCGATGGCGTCGCTGATCGCCGCCCGCGCCGACTACCAGATCTCCACCGGCAACGACGCGGACGCCGACCGGCACGGCATCGTCACTCCCGACGGCGGCCTGATGAACCCCAACCACTTCCTGGCGGTCGCGATCGGGCACCTGTTCCGCACCCGCGCCGACTGGGGGCCGGCCGCCGCCGTCGGCAAGACCCTGGTCTCGTCCTCGATGATCGACCGGGTGGCCGCCGATCTGGGTCGGCCGCTGTTGGAGGTACCGGTCGGGTTCAAGTGGTTCGTGCCCGGCCTGCTCGACGGGGCGGTCGGCTTCGGTGGCGAGGAGAGCGCCGGGGCGTCGTTCCTGCGCCGTGACGGCTCCACCTGGACCACCGACAAGGACGGCATCCTGCTCTGCCTGCTGGCCTCCGAGATCCTGGCCACCACCGGGCGCAGCCCGAGCGAGCACTGGGCGGAGTTGGCCGAGCGGTTCGGCGCCCCCGCGTACGCCCGGATCGACGCCCCGGCCACCCGCGAGCAGAAGGCCGTGCTCGCCAAGCTCAACCCGGATCAGGTCACCGCCACGGAGTTGGCCGGCGAGCCGATCACCGCGACCCTCACCACCGCCCCCGGCAACAACGCCCCGATCGGTGGCCTGAAGGTCAGCACGAAGTCCGGCTGGTTCGCCGCCCGTCCCTCGGGCACGGAAGACGTCTACAAGATCTACGCCGAGTCCTTCCAGGGCCCCGACCACCTGAAGAAGATCCAAAAAGAAGCCAAAACCCTGGTAGACCAGGCCCTGACCCAGGCCTGACCCCTCCGGCCGCGTTGATCAAGAGGTTCGCGTCACGCCGCCCGGCGTGTCGTGACGCAAACCTCTTGATCACGCGGCAGGTGCGGTGGGGGTGGGGGGCGCGGCAGGGGTGGTGGGCGTGGGGGGTCAGCAGGGTGGGGGGTCGGCGGGTGGGGGGAGTTCCTGGCTGCGGCGGCGGAGTTCTTCGGGGAGTAGTTCGCGGAGTTGCTCGGGGAGGAACGGCAGGTCGAGCAGGGTCATCTTCAACTGGTTGCGCTCCTGGTAGCGCAGCGGGTCGAAGCGGACCACCAGGCCGGCGTCACGGCGGTACGAGATGTCCACCGCCCCCTCCGTCGCCGCGTCGCGGAAGACCAGACCGTCCATCTCCACGACGACCGGCGACGAGTTGGGCTGTAGCTCCAACCGGATCTTCTCGTCCGGGGAGAGCACCACGGCACGGGAGATACCGGCCATCGGCGCGGCCGGCGTGATCACCACCGAGTCCGCCGCCGGGGAGATCAGTGGACCGCCGGCCGCGTAGCTGTACGCCGTCGAACCGATCGGGGTGCTGACCACCACGGCGTCGCTGCGGTAGTAGCCGTACTGCTGGCCGTCGATGGCGAGCGTGACGCTGACGAAACCGGCGCCCGGCTGGCGGACCAGCGCGATGTCGTTGAATGCGACGACGTCGTCACCGCACACGTCGCAGGCGAGACACGCGTGCGACTCGACGGTGAAGTCCTTCGACAGCAGCCGGCTCAGCGCGTCGGGCAGTCCCGGCGGTTCGATCTCGACCAGAAACCCCAGACGACCCAGGTGTACGCCGAGCACCGGCTTCGGGTCGCGGACGGCGGAGCGCAGCGCACCCAGCATCGTGCCGTCACCGCCGATGCTGATCAACGCGTCGGCGCGGGATGCCACCTGGTCCGCCGGCACCGGTTCGACAGAGGACGGGACGCGGTGCTGGTCCTCCTCGGACACGTACAGCGTCTTGCGGTGACGCGTCGCCCACCGTTCGATGATTTCGACCACCTCGGTGACATCCCGGGTGGGGTGCAGCACAAGTCCCAGCCCCGACACCCGTCCAGCTCATCACATCGGTGCGGGGCGCACCCGGCGTACGCCGAAGGTGCGCCGACGGTCCGTGGACCGCCGGCGCACCTCGCCGCCGTCAGGGGCGGCGTTGACCGGTGAGGTGGGTCAACGAGCGGGCGACCAGGTCATCGCGGGTCGCTGGGGAGAGGCCCTCCAACCCGAAGCCCAGGTACACCGTGTCCCCGGTGACCACCACGGAGCCCTCCTCGAACGCCTGCTGGCTGCGCGACCAGTCGTTGGCGTTGCCGCCGGAGCCGGCCGGCGGCCCGGCCACCGTCCAGCCGCCCAGGTCGGCGGACTCGAACGAGGTCTCCGCCACGGTCGCGGAGTCGACAATTACCCGGGCGTCGTCCAGGAAGACCCCGAGCCCCTGGGCCCCCCAGTCCGAGGCGTACGTGATTGACACCTCGACCTGCTTGCCGGCGTACGCGGTCAGGTCGACCACGAACTCCTTCCACCCACTCGACGTCCCGGTCGCCGCGTTCCAGCTTCCGGTGCTCCCCGAGGGGGAGCAGCCCGCGCCCTGGTAGTGGGCGAGGAAGGGGTGCAGCTGGCCCCAACCCGAGGCGCAGCTCTCCCCGGTGACCGTGCTGGTCTTGCCGTTGACGTCCGGCAGTGTCGTCCAGTTGTCGCTGCCCACCTCGTGGGCCTCGACGAAGAGGAAGTCCCAGTTCTGCTCGATCTCGTACGAGGTGAAGAAGCGCAGCTCTGAGCTGGTCGCCCCGCTGAGGTCCACCGTGCGGGTGAGCCGTTTGTACGACTCGTTGGCCTGCCCGCTGTACAGGTACCACTCACCCGTACGCGGGTCGAACGGTGCGCCGCCCGGTCGGGTCCAGCCCACCGGCGCGGAGCTGGCGAACTGCGGGAACTCGTCCGGCGGCAGGAAACTCGACGTGGTCAGGAACGACGCGGTGTGCCCCTGGTTCTCCGCCGAACCGGCCGCGTTGAGCTGCCCGTTGAAGCCGGTGAACGTGCCGTCGCGGCCGGCGACCGGGAACGGCTCTCCCTCCGGCGCGGTACCGCCGTCGCTGACGTAGGTGTGCGCTCCCAACCAGTACTGCTGGAAGTCGTTCAGCAGCGGCAGGCAGGCCGGATCGTCGGCGTTGGTGCACTCCGGCGGCGCGTCCGGGTGGTAGACGTACGAACCGTTGGCGCCCTGGGCGTACAGCGCGTACTGGCCGCTGACCAGGAGCTTGCCACCCTCGTTGAGGTAGTCCCGCACGGCCAGTTCGGTGTCCAGCGCCGCCTTGGCCGCGGTGCCGGCAACCTGGCCGGGGGAGCGCATGATCACGTCGTCGCCGGTCTCCCACACCACCGCCTTGTAGTGCGACAGCACGCCCAGCGGATGGGGCGCCTTGCGGCCCATCGCGTCGAAGTCGTACACGTCGCTGCTGCGGCCGGCGGCGCTCAACGATGCCGCGACCTCGTCGGCGTACTTGGCGGTGGTGCCGGTCTGTGTCGGGCTGAGGCCGGTGACGTCCTCCATCGCGAGGACCAGCACGTCGCCGCCGATGTCGGTGTGCACCTGGTAGGTGAAGTGTTCGCTGGCGACCACCCCGGACCGGGGTTTGTTGCCGGTGAACCAGACCTCCACCCGGTCACCCGGTTTCGTGCCGCCGACCGTGCCGCGGAGCTCCGCGTAGTAGTCGTCGTGAGTGTCGCCGTACCGTTCGCCTCCGCGCCACTCGCGGACCGCGACGTTCTTCGGTCGCCCGCCGTTGACCGTGTAGTGCATCTTCACGTTCTTCAGCGCCCGCCGGGTGATGGCGGCGACCTGCTGGGTGCGCCCGTACGAGGTGTCGAAGGCGTCCACCACGAAGTCCGGGGTGCTCCGGCCGACCACCGACACCGGCTCGTCCGGGTGCGCCGCCGACTTGGCCACGGCGAGCGCGAACGGCAGGTTCTTGCGCACCTCACCAGCGATCAACGTCTCGTCGTCGGGGAAGATGAAGCCGCTGACGCAGTCCTCCGGGCGCCACTCGTCGTCCGGGTCGACCGCCGAGGCGGCCTCACACGTGGACATCTCGGGGGTGAAGCCCAGCGCGCCGTACCGGACGGTGGCGTGGCTGTCGGTGTCACCGTTGGTCGTGTACAGCTCGGCGGAGATGTCGGGGTCGTAACCGGGCACCGCCGGGTGCGCGTCGTCCCCGGCCATCGCCTTGTAGATCTCGTCGTCCGGGCTGGGGGTGCTCACCTGCCAGCCGATCCCGTAGAGCAGCAGCTCGGCCGCCGAGTGGTAGTTGACGAAGAACTCGAACCCGACCCGCTTGAAGAGCTGGTCCAGGGCCTTGGTCTCCGGCTCCGAGTTGGGGCCCGGACCCCGGTAGGTCTCACTGTTCGGCTCCGGTGACGAGCCCTCGTTGTCGTACCCCCACTTGTAGGCGAAGTTGCGGTTGAGGTCCACGCCGTCGCCGGAGGTGATCTGCCCGTCGCCGTTGTTGTCCCGCAGGTTCTTGCGCCACAGCCGGTTGCCGGTGGTGAAGGTGAAGTCGTAGCCGTCCGGGTTGGCCACCGGCAGGAACCACAGCTCGGTCGTGTCCAGAAGTTTCGTGATCTCCCGGTCGGTGCCGTAGCTGTCGAGCACGTGGTGCATCAGTCGACGGGTCATCTCTGGCGTGATCCACTCACGGGCGTGCTGCGCGCCGGCGTAGAGCACGGCTGGCCGCTTCCCGTCCGCGACGGTCCGCGCGTTCTTGGTGACCTTCACGGCGACGATCGGCTGGCCCTGCTGGGTACGGCCGATCGTCTCCACCTTGGTCAGCTTGGGATAGCGGGCCGCCGTGGCGTTCAACTCGTCGCGCAGACCGCCCGGCTCCCCGTAGGGCCGGAACGCCGTCCAGCCCGCCGCCGCCTGCTCCCGCAGCGCCTGGGACGCGTCCTTGCCGCGCACCTTCTTCACCGACAACGGGACGCCCTGGTCGGTCAGCCGCTTCGCCTGCCGGCGACTGAGCACCGTCTCGACGGTCGTCCTGCCGGTCGAGTCGGTCTTCGCGTCGTGGCCGAGGTCGACTCCCGCCGCGCGTAGCTGGTCCCGCTGTTTCGCGTCGACCGTGCCGACGTAGACCTCCAGGCCGTCGCGGGCGCCCGGTTCGGACGGTGGCTTCGCGCTTGCCGGCGGGGTTAATGCGAGTGCGCCGAGCAGGGTGACCACGCTGGCGATCGCCAGTCGTCTCGGTCTCATCGCGCCTCCTTGGGTGAAGGACCTGTAGGCGCGAGCTTTCGGTGTGGCGTGATTGATGTCAATCGGTCGATGGGCGGGTCGTTGCTGTCCGCGTCGATGCCGGAGCCAGCTGTGACGGGTGGCGAGTCGGGTGGGAAGGCTCCGTCAGCTCGCGCCGGGGCCGACGCGGGGTGTGCGCCGGCCCCGGTTGCGACGGCGTCAGCGGGCCAGCGGGATCCCGGTGCGGCGGTCGGAGAACGGACCGGGCAGGATGCCGCAGAGCCGGGCTAGCTGGTCGGTGACCTTGTCGGGTTCGTCGAACGGGTCCAGTCCACTCACCTCGAAGGGGTCCAGGACCGGTACCGTCACGTGCGAGATCAGCGGGTGCAGCGGCCGGCGGTCCGCCTCCCCCTTGCCGAACAGGTCCTCGTGCAGCTTCTCCCCGGGTCGTAGCCCGGTGTAGACGATCGGGACCGGGCTGGCCGCCTGCTCCACCATGCGCCGGGCGAGATCGTCGATCCGTACCGGTTCGCCCATGTCGAGGACCAGGGCCTCCCCGCCGCGCCCGATGGCCGCCGCTTGGAGAACCAGATGTACCGCCTCCTGCACCGTCATCAGGTACCGGGTCACGTGCGGGTCGGTGACGGTCAGGGGCTGTCGCGCCTCGATCTGCCGCTGGAAGGCGGTCACCACGGATCCCCGGCTGCTCAGGACGTTGCCGAACCGGACGCTCAGGAAGGTGCCCGGGTACGTGGCGGCGGCGTGCGCGGTCAGCATCTCGGTGATGCGCTTCGAGTAGCCGAGCACGCTTATCGGGTTGGCGGCCTTGTCGGTGGAGATGTTGACGAAGCGGGTGACATCCCGGCAGGCGTCCAGGACGGTGAGCGTCCCCCAGACGTTGGTCTTGACCGCCTCACCCGGGTGGCGTTCCAGCAGGGTCAGATGCTTCAACGCGGCCGCGTGGAAGACGATCTCGGGGCGGCGCTCCCGCATGATGCGGCGTACACCTTCGTCGTCCCGTAGGTCGGCGAGAATGAGTTCGGGGCCGTCCAACAGCGCGCGCCCGGTGAGCGACATCTGGAGGCTGTGCAGGGCCGACTCGTCCCGGTCCAGCATCATCAGCTCACCGGGGTTGGCGCGCATGATCTGCCGGCACAGCTCCGATCCGATCGAACCCCCGGCACCGGTGACCAGAACACGTCGACCGGTCAGCCCGTTGTCGTCCAGGGTCAGGTCGCCGACCACCTGCCGGCGGCCCAGCAGGTCGCTGATCTGGACGTCCCGTACGTCGCTGACGGTGATCCGGTGATCCACCAACTCCCGGACCGGCGGCAGCACCTTGAACGCCGCCCCCGTGCGTAGGGTCGCCTCCCGCACCTCCCGGATCAGCATGGCGTCGGCGTTCGCCACGGCGAAGATGACAGTGGTGGCACCGGTGCGCTCGATCACCTCGACGAGGTGCTGCCGGCCGCCGACCACCGGGACACCTGCGATGCGCAGGTCGTGTTTGCCCGGATCGTCGTCGAGCGCGCCGACGGGAAGGTAGCGGCCCTTCGGGTCGCTGAGCATCGCGCGTACCAGCCCCTGCCCGGCCTCGCCGAAACCGAAGAGGAGCACCGGGGTGGCCGAGCGGGCATCGGGTCGCATCGCGCGGTCGCGCCGGTGGCGGTGCAGAAGACGGCAGCTGAGCATCAGCAGCAGCGCCAGCGCGGCACCGATCACGGGGGTGCTGGCCGGCACTGGGCGTTCGCCCATCGCGAGGAGGGCGACGAGGACGATCGCGGCCGTGGTGGCGGTGGTGCCGGCGAGTCCACGGACTTCCTCGACGGTGCCGAGAGGCTGACGACCGGAACGAATACGACGCAGTGCGCTGACTCCGACATGCAGCACGGCGGCACCGCCACCGAGCAGTACCGCATTGACCGCTTGGTCGACGGTGAGGGCCATCTCGTACCTGGCCCAGCCCGCGACCGTGAACCCGCCGACCCAGCCGAGGGCGTCGGCGGCGAGGAAGATGGCAGTCCGACGGCGGCTCACCCTGGCCCGGCCGGTGGCTGTTGACGCCGTTGGCTCAACCCGTTGCATCTCCGGGGGCATCTACGACTCCCTGTCCTGTCCGTGGCCGAAGATGACCCAGGGCAGGTCAGGGGGCCACGGCCATCCGCTACCTGCTTAGCGGAATATGCGGCGCCGAATCCGGTTTTCACATTTCTATGACCGGTTGTCTGATTTATGGCCGGGAAGTCCGACGGGTCTACGCGCGAGGCTCGCGTCCGCAAGGGCGTTTCGCCCGGTCGGTTGGCTCGTTGGGTCAGGAGCGACCATCCGCATCTCGAAGGGGGCCCGCGCGCAATGACCTGGCCCGGGGCTGCCCTCTTCCCCGGCGGGGCGACCGGTGCGACCGAGGCGCGGACGGACCACCCACCTGGGAACAGGGCTTCGGGCGCCCACCGGGACCTCGTCGGTCGGTTGCTCCGCTGCTATCCGGTGACCGTCGTCGTGCTCGCCCCGTACGCGCTGCTGATCCTGCCGATGGCGGTCTACTACCGGAATCCGGAGACCGGTTTCATCGTCTATCTGGTCGGGCTCGCGTTGCTGGGCAGTGTCGCCGTGGAGACGATGGCCAGCCTGTTCGGCCGTCCCGACCCGCGCTGGCGCGACGGCTTCCGGCGCGCCCACGCCCGCTATCCGTGGCTGTACCCGATCGCCATCGTGGTCACGCTCACCAGCGTCGCCGCGAACTTGCTCGCGGCGTACCTCGGTCGGGGCAGCATCGTCAACCAGATCTCCGGCGATCTGTCCGACGGACCGCTCGCCATGGTGAGCACGCTCTTCTCCGGCTGGACGGCTCTGGGCTTCGCGTTGCTGGTGGCCAGCCATCTGAGCGGTCGGCTGTCGCGGACGAAGCTGTACGGCTGGTTGGCCGTCCTCGTCGGCGCGGAAATCTACGTCGCGGTACTGACGGCCCTCACCGCTCCGCTTGTCGCGCTGGTGTTCTTCATGGCGGCCACCGGGGCGCTCTGCGGCGTCTTCCGGCTGCGTTACCTGGTGCTCTGCGCGGTCGTGGTCTTCCTCGCGTGGCCGGCGGTGTTCGAGCAGCGCAACAGCATCCGGGAGGATCGCGGCGTCGCGGTGGACACCAAGGTCACCGCCACGGACCGGCTGCGGCTGGACAGCCAGCTCAGTGTGGTGGCGGGCTTCGACGTCCCGGTCGACCTGGGCCAGCCCGTGGCCACCGACTACCTGCGGTACGGGCTGGTGCCCCGGGTGCTCGATCCGGACCGTCCGGCGATCTCCACCGGGCAGCGGATCAACCAGTACATCGGCGGTGGCCCGACGTCGGCCTACACATTCCTGCTGCTGGGCAACATCTGGTTCTTCGACGGTCCGGCCGGCGTGGTCGCCGTGCACGCGTTCTGGGCCGCGGTGGCGGCGGTGCTGCTGCGCTGGCGGGGCGCACCCGGCCCGATCCGGCTGAGCCTCTTCTGCCTGGTGCTCTTCGACCCGCTGCTCTGGTCCAACACCTACCCGGACTCCACGATCAGCTTCCTGCAACACGTGGTGGCGGCGATCCCGGTCTTCGTCCTCCTGGCGCTCAGCCGCCGCTCCCTGCACGGGGCCCGCAGGCACCCGGAGCCCGGTCGAACACCCGCGATCCCGGCCGCGCGCCGGTGACCGTACGGGTGGGCCGGCACGCGGTCGGTCGCGCCGACGCCCGAGAGGGTCCCCGGACCGGACGTCGGGCGCTGCTCGCGCTCGTCGTCGGCGGGCTCTCCAGCGGCGGCAACCTGCTGCTGGCGATCACCGTGACCCGACTGGAGTCGGTCGGTGGGCTGGGCCAGTTCGCCCTGGCGTTCTCGTTCTACATCGTCGGCTCCGGGCTGGTCCGGAGCACCGTGACCGACACCGTGCTGGCCACCGGCGTCGGGGTCGCGTCGGCCTCCCGGCGGGCGATCCTGCTCGGCCTCGTCGGTGGCACCCTCGTCTGCGCGGCCGGCGTGTCGTACGGCTCGCCCTACCTGCTGGTCGCGGGCCTCGCCCTGCCCGGTCTGGCCCTCTACGACTACACCAAGGCGGTCGCCGTCGGCATCGGCGCTCCCTCGGCGGCGATGGCCCAGGAGATCACGTGGGCCGCGCTCACCGGGTGCGCCGTGCTGGCCGGCCTGTTCCGGGTGATCGACCCGCCATCCGTCTTCGCCCTGTGGGGCGGCGGCGGCGCGCTGATCGGCCTGGTCGTCGCGGCCCGGCGCCGGTACGCGCTGGTGCCCGGCTGGCGCGTCGGCCGAGCGGAGACCCGCGTCGCGGTGGGATTCGGTACGCAGTTCCTGCTGACCAACGGGTCCGCGCAGCTGGCGCTGACCGCGGTGGCGCTGGTCGCCGGCACGGCGGTGGTCGGTGCGTTGAGCGCCGGGCGCACGCTGCTGGGGCCGGTCAACCTGGTGCTGTCCACGGCGGCCACGCTGGTCCTGCCGCAGTTGGCCCGCACCCGGGCCGAGTCCCGCACGGTGCGGACCCGGGCGGCTGTCCGGCTGGCACTGCTGGTGGCCGCCGCCATCGGGCCGTTGACAGTCGCGGTCGCCCTGCTGCCGGACGCGGTCGGCAGGGAGCTGCTCGGCTCCAACTGGAGCGTCGCCCGGAGCCTGCTGGTGTTGCTCGCGCTGGAGAGCCTGCTGGCCGTGCCGGCCACCATCGGCTTCGCCGGGCTGCGGATCGAACGGGCGAGCCGGCGGGCGATCGTCCTCGGCCTCCTGCTCGGCGGGCTGCGCGTGCCGGCGGTCGTCGCCGGGGCGGTTCTGTTCGGCGCGCCCGGTGCGGCCGGCGCGCTGGTCCTGTTGGCCCTGGCCAGCGCGGTCGCCTGGGGCGGCAGCTATCTCCTGCTGCTGGCCGACCGGGCGGCCGACCGTCCACCGGCGGTCCAACCGGTCTGACCGCCGGACCGGCGCCGACCCGGTCGGGCGCCGGTCCGGCGGCGGGTCAGGCGATGGTCGCCAGGGCGGCGCGGACCCGCTCCACCACGGCCTTGACCGCCGGCTCGCTCAGATCGGCGTACGTGGGCAGATTGAGGCCCCGCCGACTCAGGTCCTCGGTCACCGGACAGTCCGCGCCCGGATCGTGATGCGCCGGCAGGTCCGGGATCGGCACGAAGAACGGGCGGGTCTCCACGCCGAGCCGGGTGAGCGCACGGGCCAGCGCATCCCGGGACGTGGCGTCCCCCTCGGCCCCGACGAGGAAGGCCGCCATCCAGGGCGCGCGGCGGACCCCGGCGGCCACCGGCTGCGCCGACAGCGTCGGCTCGTCGGCCAACTGCTCCTCGTAACCGGCGATGACCCGGTCCCGAAGGGCGATGATCTCGTCCGCGCGCTCCAGTTGGGCGCAGAGCACCGCGGCGCACAGGTTCGTCATCCGGTAGTTGTAGCCGAGCACCGGGAAGTAGTACCGACGGTGCGGGTCCATGCCCTGGTTCCGGAGGAGACGCATCCGCTCGGCGAGGGCCGCGTCGGAGGTGGTCACGCAGCCGCCCTCGCCGGACGTGAGCACCTTGTTGCCGAAGAACGAGAAGGTCGTGACGTCGGCGAGTGAGCCGGTGGGCCGCCCGTCGAGGGTGGCGCCGAACGACTCCGCCGCATCGGCGACCAGGAGCAGATTGTGCTGGTCACAGAGTTGCCGCAGGGCGGAGTAGTCGGCCGGATGTCCGTACAGGTCGACAGCGATGACCGCCCGGGTACGCGGGCCGATCGCGGCGCGTACCGCCGCCGGGTCGACGCACCAGCTCTCCGGCAGGACGTCCACACAGACGGCCCGCGCACCGCAGTACGCCACGGCGTTGGCCGTCGCCACGTACGTCAGCGCGGGGACGACCACCTCGTCCCCCGGCCCGATGCCCGCCGCCGCCAGGACCAGGTGCAGCGCGACCGTGCCGTTGCTCGTCGTCAGCGCGGTGCCGGCGGCGCAGCGACTGGCGAACCGTTCCTCGAAGTCCCGCAGGTACGGACCCTGCGAGGAGATCCACCCGCTCCGCAGCGCGTCCAGGACGTACCGCTCCTCCAGCGTGGAGAGGCTCGGTCGGGCCACCGGATAGGTGTCGTCCGCGATGCTCATGGCCCGTCACCTCCGCCGGGCACGGTGTCGTTCGCCGCCGTGACGAAGGGGGAGCGGGGCACCGGACCCGATCCGCCCCGCGCCGCCCAGGCGAGGACGTCCAGGTAGTCGCGGCCGGTGGCCGCCCACGTGCGAGCGGCCAGCCGGTCGTTCGCACGCCGGGAGGCCGCGGCATAGCGCTCCCGGTCGTCGAGGAGGTGCCGGACCGCGTCGGCCAGGGACCGCGGATCCCGCGCCCGGAAGACCGCCGCCTCGGCGTGGTTGAACTCCAACTGGTCGAGCAACGGCTCGACGTCGGCGCAGGCGACCGGGAGACCCCAGGTGAACGCCTCCAGCATCGCGCCGCTGGCCGCCTCCCAGAGCGAGGGTACGACCACCGCGTCCGCCCTCGCGTAGATGGCGTTCAGCTCGTCGAGGCTGACGAAGCCGGGAAAGGACACCCGGCCGCGCAGGTCGGCCTGCCCGGCGCGGGCGAGCAGTCGGCTCGCCTCGGGCTCGACCAGCGGTCCCGGGCAGATCAGGCGGCAGTCGGGCAGCAGCGCCATCGCCTCCAGCAGCGTGGCGTGGTTCTTGTGCTCCGCGGTGGACGACGGGTAGACCAGCAGTCCCGGTTCGGGCCGCGCGTGCGCGCGTTCCGGCGCCGGTTGGAACGCCGGGGTCGGGATGAGCACGGTCCGCTCCGCGGCCTCCGGGAAGAGACGCAGGGTTTCCCGGTACGGATGGGGCCAGGTGACCACGATCGCCGCCGCGCGGGCCACGTTCTCCCGGACGACCGCCGCGAAGCCGGGGGCGTGGAACTCGGTCCGCAGGTGGCGTGTGTCGTGCAGGACGACGACGGAGGGGCCCGACCCGATCGGGGCAGAGTGGAACGGGAACAGGGTGACGTCGGTGTCGGCATGCCGTACGACCGAGCGTTGCCGGACCGCGTTGACCGCCGTGCGGACCGTACGGGAGTTGCGCACCACCGTCGGTGTCCACCTGCGCAGCAATTGGCCGGTGGGGTTGTCGGAGCGCAGCGGCTGGGTCACCTCGGTCCAGCCGATGCGCGCGACGGGCACCTGTTCCCGCCACTGGTCCAGCGTGCCCCGCAGGACGTTCACCCGCAGCTCGCAGGAGTCGTCGGCGGCCATGCCGGTCAACAGTCCGTAGGTGAAGGCTTCCAGCCCTGCGGCGTGACCGGGACGGATGGGTGCGGCGTCGACCGCGACCCTCACCGGTCCACCCGGATCAGTCGCCCCATCCGCTCGTCCTCGAGCAGTTGCCGGTCGGCGTCGACCATGATCCGGACCAGGTCGCTGAAGAGCGTCTTCGGAGCCCACCCCAGGGCGCGCCGGGCCTTCGAGTAGTCGCCGACGAGGGCATCGACCTCCGCCGGGCGGAAGTAGGCGGGGTCCAACTCCACGTACCGCTGCCAGTCCAACCCGACCCGGTCGAACGCGGCCTCCACGAATTCGCGCACCGTGTGGCCCTCACCGGTGGCGACCACGTAGTCGTCCGGGGTGTCCCGCTGGAGGGCGAGCCACATCGCCTCGACGTACTCCGGTGCGTAGCCCCAGTCCCGAACGGCGTCCAGGTTGCCCAGGTAGAGCTTGTCCTGGATACCGGCCTCGATCCTGGCCACCGCCCGGGTGACCTTGCGGGTCACGAAGTTCTCACCCCGGCGCGGGCTCTCGTGGTTGAACAGGATGCCGTTGACGCAGAACATGTTCCAGGACTCGCGGTAGTTCACCGCCGACCAGTAGGCGTACACCTTGGCGCAGGCGTACGGGCTGCGCGGGTGGAACGGGGTCTCCTCGCGTTGCGGGGGTGGGGTCGAGCCGAATATCTCCGACGAGGACGCCTGGTAGAACCGGCAGCCGATGTCGGCCGAGCGGGCCGCCTCCATCATGCGCAGCGCCCCGAGGCCGGTGACGTCCGCCGTGTACGTGGGGATGTCGAAGGACACCCGAACGTGGCTCTGGGCGCCCAGGTTGTAGATCTCGTGAGGGCGGATGTCCCGGATCAGCGCCGTCAGCGAGGCCGGGTCGGAGAGGTCGCTGTAGTGGAGGAAGAGGCGGGCGTCGCCGCTGCGCGGATGAACGTCCACGTGGTCGATCCGCTCGGTGTTGAAAGAGGACGATCGTCGTTTGATGCCGTGCACCGTGTATCCCTTGTCGAGCAGGAACTCCGACAGGTAACTGCCGTCCTGCCCGGTGATACCGGATATGAGCGCCGTTCGTGACATGAAGTCCCTCTCCTGCTGGGCCAATTTCCCCCGCGCTTCCTTATATCGCTCTCGACGTCGGCGTAACTCGGGTTTCAGGTAACTGGCGGAATTTATTCTCCCCGCCCAACCTCCCAGCTCAGTGGAGAGAAGGATCAGTCACGTATCGAGCTTTCGATCGTTGGGTGAATTGATCCTGCGGCACGAGCGAGGAGTGCGGATGGTCGGCGACCCCACCCCCGCGGGGGACGCCCGGGAACGCATGGCGTCGGGTAACGCAAACAAATTCCACGTCCTTATCACCGCCGGCTATTTCGCTCCCGGCTGGCGGGCCGGCGGGCCGGTCCGGTCCATTGGCGAAGTGCTCGCTCTGGCCAGCGACGACATCGAGACGTCGATGTTGACCCGCGACCGCGACCTCGGATGCCGCGACCCCTATCCGGGGCTCTCCGGGCGTTGGGTCCGGGTCGGCCGGACGAACGTCTTCTATCTCGGTGTGCGTCGGCCGGAGCAGTGGCGGTCGCTCTGGCGCTCGCTGCGCGCCGACCGCTTCGACCTGCTGTACGTCAACAGCGTCTGGTCGACCTTCTCCATCCTGCCCCTGGCCGCGGCCCGGCTCGGGTTGCTGCGGGCGGGCCGCATCCTGGTCGCCCCCCGAGGTGAGTTCGGCGCGGCCGCGCTTCGGGTGCACCGATTCCGTAAGCGGATCTTCCTGGCCGCCTGGCGGTGGATGCTGCTTGACCGTCGGGTGCTGTGGCACGCCACCACGCCGGTCGAGGCGAACGACATCCAGCGGGTGCTGCCCCGGGCGCGGATCGGTGTCGTCGCGGTCAGTCGTGGCCCCGAGCCGCAGACGGAGCCGGTCGAGATGCTCTCCACCCACCACGCGCGGCTGGTCTTCATCGGGCGGATCTCGCCCATGAAGAACCTCGACCTGGTGCTTGCCGCGCTCGCCTTCGTGCCGGTGCCGGTGCGGCTGGACATCTACGGCCCGGTGGAGGACCCGGCGTACTGGCGACGGTGCCGGGAACGCCTGGCCGAGCTGCCCGACTCGGTCGCCGTCAGCTACCGGGGTGAGCTGCCGCCCGAGCAGGTCTGTCCGACCTTCTCCCGCTACGACGCCTTCGTCATGCCGACCCGCGGGGAGAACTACGGCAACGCCATCGCCGAGAGCCTCTCCGCATGCTGCCCGGTGGTCTGCTCCGACCGGACACCGTGGACGGGCGTGCTGCGCGACGGCGGGGGACTGGTGCTGACCGAGCTGACCGCGGCCGCGCTGGGCGCCCTCGTCACGCAGGTGGCGACCGCCACCCCGGAGCAGCGACACGCGGCCCGGATCGAGGCGGGCGCCGCCTATCGCCGGTGGCGGGCGAGCAGGGCGCCGATAAGCGTCCTCGACCAGGCCCGGTGGGTGATCCACGACCCGGCGTATCGGGAGCCCTGTCCACTGCCCGCCCAGCGGGCCGAATCCGTCCAACTGCCACCAGGAGGCGTCAAGTGACCCGCGTGATGACCGTCGTCGGGACCAGGCCGGAGATCATCCGGCTGGCCCGGGTGATCGACGCGCTCGACCGGACCGTGGACCACACCCTGGTGCACACCGGGCAGAACTGGGATCCCTCGCTCTCCGACGTCTTCTTCAGCGAGTTGGGGGTCCGCGCGCCGGACGTCTTCCTGCGGGCCGACACCCAGTCTCTCGGCAGCCTCCTGGGTGCCGTCCTGGTCGGTACGGAGAAGGCGATCGCCGAGCTGCGCCCGGACGCCCTGCTGGTGCTCGGCGACACCAACAGCGCGATCTCCGCGCTGATGGCCCGGCGGATGAACGTGCCGGTGTACCACATGGAGGCTGGCAACCGCTGCTTCGACCTGAACGTGCCGGAGGAGACCAACCGGTGCATGGTCGACCACATCGCCGACTTCAACCTGGTCTACTCGGAGCACGCCCGGCGCAACCTGCTCGCCGAAGGGCTGCACCCGCGTCGCATCCTGCACACCGGATCACCCATGCGGGAGGTGCTCGACCACTACCGGCGGCAGATCGAGGGGTCCACCGTGCTGGCCCAACTCGAACTCGAACCGGGCGGCTACTTCGTCGTCAGCGCGCACCGGCAGGAGAACGTCGATCACCCGGACCGGCTCCACCGACTGCTGGAATGCCTGCGGGCGGTCCGCGACCAGTGGCGGCTGCCGCTGCTGGTCTCCACACATCCGCGTACGCGCAAGCGGCTGGAGGCGCTCGCCGGCGACGGCCTGCACCTCGACGGTGTGGCGTTCCACGAGCCGTTCGGCTTCTTCGACTACGTGACCCTGCAACGCAACGCCCGATGCGCCCTCTCGGACAGTGGCACCGTCAGCGAGGAGGCCGCGATTCTCGGATTCCCAGCGGTGACCCTGCGCGAGTCCATCGAGCGACCGGAGGCGCTGGACAGCGGGGCGATCGTGATGACCGGCCTCGATCCGGACGGGGTCGTCGAGGCCATCCGGGTGGTGGTGGCGCAGGTGGCCGAGGGCTCGGTCGCCTGCCCGCTCGACTACCAGGTCCCCGATACGTCACGCCGGGTCGTCGACTTCATCCTGTCGACCGTGCGCCGCCATCACGACTGGGCGGGCATTCGCCGCTGACCGCTCCACCGGTCGGGCCGGCACACCCGTCACGACGACGCCCGGCGGTACGTCGCGGGTCACGCAGGCGCCGGCGCCCACGGTGGCGTCCCGGCCGACGGTCAGCTTCGGCAGGATCGCGGCAGTGGTACCCACCAGCACGCCGTCCTCCAGCCGGCAGTACCCGGAAACCGCGGCGAGCGGATTGACCGAGACGTAGTCACCGAGCACCGTGTCGTGCCCGACCGTGCAGTTCTGATTGAGGTGCACGTGCCGCCCCACCAGCACGTTCGTGGTGACCCGGGCGCCACCGGCGGCGAACAGTCCCTGCTGGTGGACGCAGTCGGGGCCGATCTCCGCGGCCGGATGCACCACCGTGGCCGCCGGCAGGCCGTACCGGGAGATGGTCTGGTCGGTCTCGCGGCGCAGCCGGGGGTGCCCGACGCCGAGCACCACGTGGGTGCTGGCCGGTTGGGCGGCCAGCCAACGGGTCGGACCGAGGAAGGCGACGCCGAGACGGTGTACCGACTCGACGTTTCTCTCGGTGGGGTAGTCGTCGACGAAGCCCAGCACCCGCCAGGATGCGGTATCTCCCGCAAAAGTATTTAGAAGCCGAATTACCCCATATACCTCTCGGCCCATCCCGCCGGTGCCTACGATCACTACGTCGGTCGTCAACCGCGGCTCTCCCTCGGCTACGGAGAACGCTGGTCGCTCTCCGTCATCTGAACCGGTTACCGGTGCCGATGGTGACGGGGTGAGCGGCGGCGCCCTGGCCGATCCTCGCGCGTTCCAGGTGCGCAGACGTGCCCGCACCGACGCCGGAACAGGATTTCGGAAGGTGAGCCCAAGGTGAACGAGCTGGCAATGACGCGTGCGCCCGACAGCACCGGAACGCCGAGGAACACGGCGCGATCCACCATCACGACGGGGTATCGGGTGCTCGCCACCGCCCGCGTGTTCGAGCCGGGCTTTCGTGGCGGCGGGCCGATCCGCTCTCTGCGGTTCATCCTCGACACCCTGCCGGACGACCTCGACGTCACCCTGGTCACCGCGGACCGGGACCTCTGCTCGTCCGCACCGTACCCGGGCCTGTCCGGGCGGTTCGTACGCCGCGACGACCGCTGCGCCATTTTCTATCTCGGCACGTTCGCGCTGCGGCACTGGGTGCGACTGGCGCGGCACGTCCGGTCCCGCCCACTCGACCTGGTCTACGTCAACAGCCTCTGGTCGCTCTTCTCGGTGCTGCCGATCCTGGCGGTGGCGCTGCGGCTGGTGCGGGTCCGCTCGATCATGCTGGCCCCGCGCGGCGAACTCTCGCCCGGCGCGCTCGCCATCAAGGCCCGCAAGAAGCGGCTCTTCCTCGCGGTCTGGGCCCCGCTGCTGCGCCGGCTCGACGTACGGTGGCAGGCCTGCAGCCGGCTGGAGGAAGATCAGATCCGCGCGAACATGCCATGGGCGCAGATCATGGTGAACGGCAACGAGTGCCCCATCCCGGAACAGCCGGCACCCCGAGCCGTCGCGCACGACGGCCCGTTGCGACTGGTGTTCGTCGGCCGGATCTCCCCGATGAAGAACCTGACCAGGGCGTTGGAGGCGGTCGCCGGCGCCACCCGCCCGCTGGAGTTCGACATCTACGGTCCGCGGGAGGACGAGCAGTACTGGGCGTGCTGCCGGCGACTCATCGACACGATGCCCGACCATGTGCGGGTCCGCTACCTCGGAGAACTGGCGGCGGACGAGGTGATGGCGACCTTCAGCCGGTACGACGCGTTCCTCTTTCCGACACTTGGCGAGAACTACGGGCACGTCATCCTGGAGAGCCTCGCATCCGGCTGCCCGGTGGTCTGCTCCGACGCCACGCCGTTCAGCGACCTGATCGCGGCCGGCGGGGGAGCGGTGGTCCGGCCGGCGTCGGCGGCGGGCCTGAGCGAGACCCTCGACCGGCTCGCCGACCGGTCCGCCGGGGAGCGCGCCGAGGCCAAGGAGACCGCGGGCCGGCGATACCGACTCTGGCGACAGCAGCTCCGGGAACCCAACGTGCTGGACCACGCCCGACAGTTCTGCGGCTGATCCGGCGGGCCGCGCCCCTGCGGCTGGCCGGGACCGCGTCACCCCGGCCGGAGCTGGTTCGTTGCAGTGGCGGGTCCGCGTGGGCGGGTCCGTCGTCCGCCACCCCGGCCGGCTCCGATGAGCGAGGACAGCAGGTGCCCAGTCGCGTTCGCACGATGGTCCGACGAGTCGCGGACCACCTGGCCGCCACCCGGAATCCCGAGGCCTTCGCGCGGTCCCTGGGGGTGAAGCTGAACGGACGGGTCCGGTTCTACGGGATCAGCCGGGCGATGTTCGGCTCGGAGCCGTGGCTGATCACCATCGGAGACAACGTCTACATCACCTCCGAGGTGCAGTTCGTCACCCACGACGGCGGGACGCTGATCCTGCGCAAGGACCACCCCGACCTGGACTGGACCGCCCCGATCACGATCGGCGACGACGTGTACATCGGTATGCGGTCGATGATCCTGGCCGGTGTCACCATCGGAAACCGGTGCGTCATCGGGGCAGGTTCGATCGTGACGCGCGACATCCCCGACAACACGGTGGCGGCCGGTGTCCCGGCACGCCCGCTGCGGACCACCGACGAGTACCTCGAACGGTTGCAGGCCAAGTCGCTGGGCATCGGGCACCTTCCCGTCCCGGAGAAGCACGAGGCGATGAAGAAGATCTACGGGGTGACGACGGTCTGAGTCCCGCCGGCCCGCTCAGGCACGCCGGTAGGCGACCCGCGGTGGCGGCAGTTGGTGCACTCCGGCGAGGGTGATGGCCCCCAGGGCACCGGTCGTCCCGGTCACCTCGTAACCGAACCGGTCGCCGGTCATCGCCGCCGAACTCGTGCCGAGATTGAGGCCGGTGGCCGCGCCGGTGCTGCTGGCCCGCAACGTGGGCGGGGTGACACCGCTGGTCTGCCACACATGCCCGTACCAGTGCCAGCCGGCGGGCAGCAGCACGGGGACACTCAGCACCGACTCCCGGACCCCGACGGAGGTGACGGCGACGCTGCCGAAGTCGGCGATCGGGCCGAGCAGGGCGGGACGACCGGTGGTCGGATCGTGGGCGTACACGCCGTGCCGCAGCACCCCCGATCCCGCGACGGTCACCTCGACGCACACCCGGTCGACCGGGGTGGGCTCCGCCAGGTACACCGGGTGCAGCAGGAGCGACTGGTAGGCGCCGGTGTAGGTCACGTTCTGGGTCGGGCCGGCGAGGGCCAGGAAGTAACTGCCGCGCGGGCAGGTCGTCCCGGGCAGTGGCCCCACCTGCGCCGGGCCGGGCTCCGCACGCCACATGCCGTACCCGGTGGGCACCGCCATGGCGTACGAGATGCCGGCCACCGCGACCCGGTCCGGCACGGTGAGATTCGTCGGCCCCGCCGGGACCAGCAACCGGTGGAACAGTTGCGGCGCCGCCATCTGGGTCTGGGCGACCGCCTCGACCCGTTCGATCATCACGAAGTCGTTGGCGGAGTCCGACACGACGATCTCGGTGGCCGCCGAGGGCGGCGCGAGGTAGCGCCGGTAGGCGGTGCCGGTCACTGATTCGCCGGCGTCGAGGGTGCGACCCCACACCAGCTGCGGGTAGTTCTTCTTCAGGCTGGAGGTGATGAACCAGCCCTTGGCCGTGGTGTGCCGGGACCGGATCTCCGGCACGCCGTCGGCGACCGGCAGCAGACCGACGGCGATGCCCCACTGCTGGACCTGGCCGCTGTTGACCACCCACTGGGTCATGCTGCTCGCCGGCATCAGCCGGTTCGTGAGGGTCGCCGGAGTGAAGTCGGTGAGGGCCGCGAGCGTGTCGATGTTGGCCCACACCGACCAGTTCAGACCGCCGGCCGTGCCCACGTTCGGCATGAACTGCCGGCGGGTGCCGCCGGCCACCGGGGTCAACGGACCGCACTGGGTCACCCCGGCGTTCAGCGCGAAGCGTTCCAACGCGGCCACCGTCTGCCGGACCAGCAGACCCCCCTGCGACCAGCGGTAGACGTTCGAGATGCGGCACAGGGACGGGATCCGCGACATGATCGTGGCGATGGGCGTGCCGACGTTCGCCCGAGCGGTGTCGATCATCCCCTGGTAGGACGGGATAACGTAGGACTCCCGGATGGTCAGCTCCTGCCCCGTGAACCGGCCGTCCGGCACCGGCCGTCCGTCGAGCTCGACGGTCACCGTGTGGGAGTGGGTGGCCGGACGGATCTGCACGTCGGGCGTCAGACCCGTGATCGGCACGGTCGCCGTGTGGGTCGCCCCCGAGAGGTGGGTGAGCGGCGCGGCCGGCTTGACCCGGGCGCCCTGCGCGATGCCGTCGACGATCGTGTACGGGTTGCCGAAGAGCAGGCTGTCCGCGTTGGTGATGGCCAGCAGGGTGAAGGTGCGCGTCCCGTCGGTCCACTGCGAGCCCACGTCGACTGTCGTCTTGCCGTGATTGGCGACGGCGATCTGGTTGCCGACGTTGTAGCCGTGGTTGCCGCCGACGTACGACCAGCCGGTGTTGATCGGGCAGTTGTCGTCGGCGGTGTCGTGGATCTTCGTTCCGACGGCGGACATCACCGGCCACACCTGGGCGTCGGTCGCGGTCGAGGGCACCAGGGTGACCTGGGGTAGACCCGAGTGCCACATGCCGACCATCGCCTCGGCGTACGCCAGGTTGGCCGGCATCACCAGGTCCCGCGTGCCGTCGAAGCGAGACCTGACGGACATCAGGGCGTTGGATCGGTAGACGATCAACTCGGACATGGTCGGCACCTCCGCCGCGAACGCATGACGATGAACTTCACTGTGCGCCGCCGCGGCGAGGCTGGCCGTTTTCGGTCAGCACCCGGACAGGGTGAATTTCCCGCTGTCGCCGTCACGTGTCCCGTGTTCACTCGATGAACAGGTGATCGGTGTAAACGGGGGTTTTCATGCGCATTCTGATCACCGGCGGAGCCGGTTTCATCGGGTCCAATCTGGCCCGCGCCGCGATGGTCGAGCCCACCATCGGCGGGGTGACCGTCCTCGACGACCTCTCGGTCGGACTGCGGACCAACCTCGACGGTCTGCACGTCGAGCTGATCGAGGGCTCGATCCTGGACCCGGCCGCCCTGGACGCCGCGATGACGGGCCGCGACGCGGTGGTCCACCTGGCCGCGTTGCCCAGCGTTCCCCGGTCGCTGAGTGACCCGCTGGCCTCCCACCACGCGAACGCCACCGGCACCCTCATGGTGTTGGAGGCGGCGCGACGACACCGGGTCGCGCACGTCATCGTCGCCTCCTCCTCGTCGGTGTACGGCATGAACCCGGCCCTGCCCAAGACCGAGCTGACCTGGACCCGCCCGATGAGCCCGTACGCGGCCAGCAAGCTCGCCACCGAGGCGTACGCCCTGGCCCACCAGGCGTCGTTCGGGCTGCCGACAGTGGCTTTCCGCTTCTTCAACGTGTTCGGCCCCGGGCAGCGACACGACCACGCGTACGCGGCTGTCATCCCCCGCTTCGTGCACGCCGCGCTGCGCGACGAACCCGCGGTGGTGCACGGCGACGGGACGCAGTCGCGTGACTTCACCTACGTCGGTACGGTCTGCGACGTCATCCTGGACGCCGTCCGCCGCCGGGTACACCACCCTCACCCGGTGAACCTCGCCTTTGGCGCGCGGGCCAGCCTGTTGCAGGTCCTCGACGAGCTTGAGTGGTTGTGCGGCCGGCCGATCGTCCGCGAGTACGCGCCGCCACGCACCGGCGATGTCGCGCACTCCCTCGCCGACAACGCCGCGCTGCGTCAGCTCTTTCCGAACGTCGCACCTGTCGCCCGTGCCCAGGGCCTGCGGGCGACGGTCGAGTGGATGGCCGGTCGGTTGGACGCCGAGCGTGCCGTAGCCGCCGCGCCTCGGTGACCCGGGCAGCGAGTCGGGCCGTACCGGAGCCGCTGGCCCGGGTGCCGGCCGCCGCGCCACCGACCGGCAGCACGCTCGCGCCCGGCGAGCGGCCCTCGGCGGCGTCGAAGGATCGGGATCGCTCCGTCACGGTGGGCATCGCCGCCGCGATGGTGGCGAAGGGCATCGGCCTGGGCGCCCCGCTGGTCATCACCCCGGCCTGCTTCCGATTCCTCGGCGACCAACGGTACGGCCTCTGGATAGCGGTCACCGCCCTCACCGGGATGGCCTGGTTCGCCGATCTGGGACTGGGCAACGGGCTGCTCACCCGGCTCAGTCACCTGGCCGACGACCCCCGGCAACAGGCCCGGGAGGTCTCCAGCGCGTTCGCCACCCTCGGTGTGGTCGCGCTGGCGCTGCTCGCGGGCCTCGTGCTTGTCGTACCCGTGGTGTCCTGGGCCGCGCTGTTCAACGTCACCGACCCGGGCGTCGCCGCGGAGGCGCCCGCTCTGGTCCTGCTCTGCTTCGGCGCCTTCGCGGTCAACATTCCGCTCTCGCTGGTCCAGCGGGTCCAGTACGCCCGTGGCCAGGTGGTGCAGAGCAACATCTGGCAGTCGGCGGGCGCGCTGTTGGGGATGGCGGCCGTGCTCGGCGCCATCGCCGCCGGGTGGCGACCACTGGCGGTCATCGCCTGTGCGGTGCTGGCCGTGCCGGTGACCAACCTGCTCAACTGCGTGACGTACTTCTGGTCGCAGGATCGCGGCCGGCGGCCGGGCCCGAAGCACGTGCACCGGGCCACCGCGGTCGGCCTGCTCCGGTTGGGTCTGCGGTTCTTCGCGCTCACCACGATGTCGGCGATCGCGCTGAACGTGGACAGCCCGCTCGTCGCGAACGTCCTCGGGGCCACCACGGCGGCGCACTACGCGGTGGTGGGGAAGCTGTTCGGCGTCCTCTCGATCTTCGTCGGCCTGGTCGGTATGACGGTCTGGCCGGTCAACGGCGCGGCCCTGGCGCGGGGCGAGGTGGCCTGGGTGCGTCGCAACACGCGCCGCATGGTGCTGCTCTACGGGGGCATCGTGGGGACGGTCGGGGTGGTGCTGGTCGGCTACGGCCACCGGCTGATCGACCTGTGGGTGGGCGGCATCGACCGCGCCGAGATCCCGGTCGCGGTCCTGGTCGGGCTGGCGAGCTGGTCCCTGCTGATCGCGGTCACCTCACCGCTGATCCTGGTGCAGAACAGCATCGGGTTGCTCCGGCCGCAGTTCGTCGGCTGGGCCGCGTTCCTGCTGTTGGCGACCGCGCTCAAGGTCTGGGCGCTGCGACGGTTCGGGCTCGCCGGCCTGCCGGTGGCGGCCTGTGTCGCGTACGTGCTCACCATGTGGCCGGCCGTGTTCGTGGGGTACCGGCGGGCGGTCACCAGGGGAGCGTCGACGTGACCGGGGAGTGCCGGGTGCTGCGGGTCGTCGGCGAGCTGAACTTCGGCGGTACCGAGATGCGTACCGCCGAACTGCTGCCCCGGCTCTGGGCCGCCGGCGTCCAGGTGCACCTCGCGACGCTCAGCGACCACATCGGGCCCGGCCCGCTGGCCGGTGTGGTCCGCCGGCACGGCGGCACGGTCACCCCGATCCCGCTCGATTTCCGCTTTGCCGCCCGCTTCCTCGGACTGCTGCGGCGGGTACGCCCCGATGTGGTGCACGTCGACTGCGCCAACTTCTCCGGGGTGCTGCTCGCGCTCGCCGCCCTCCGGGGTGTGCCCGTCCGCGTCGCCCACTTCCGCGGCGACGACAACCAGCATCGCGATCTACGCCGACGTGTCTACCGCCGGGCCTTCAGACGGTTGCTGCGGGTCTTCGCCACCGACATCCTGGGCGTCTCGCCCAGCTCGCTCGCCGTCGCCTACGACCCGCGCTGGTACGACGATCCCCGCTGCCGGGTGGTGCTCAACGGACTTGACCTGGACCGGCTGCGTCGCCCCAGTCGGGACGACCTACGCGAGTTGATCGGCGCGCGCCCGGCCGATCTGGTCTGCGTCAGCGTCGGCCGGGCTTCGCCGGAGAAGCGGCGCTGGCTCCTGCCGCCGATCCTCGCCGAGTTGCGGGCCCGGGGAGTGCGGGCCCACGCGGTCCTCGTCGGGCCGGGCGACGACGTCGACGACGAGCGCGTCCGGGCGGCGGCGGTCGCCGCCGGTCTCGCCGAGCGGGTGCACCTGTTGGGCCCGCGCGACGACGTGGGCGGCCTGTTGAGCCAGGCCGACGTGGTCGTCCACCCGTCCTGCCTGGAAGGGCTGCCCGGGGGCGTGCTGGAGCCGGTCGCCCTGGGCATCGGCACGGTGGCCGCCGACCTGCCGGGGGTGCGCTTCATCAACGAGCATCTGCCCGGCGTGACGATCGTCGACACCGAGGCCGTGCCGGGGCAGTGGGCGCACGCGGTGTGCGTGGCGGCGACGTACACCGAGCAGACCTCGGCCTCGACGGCGGCGGAACGGTTCGCGCGCAGCGTCTTCGCCATCGACACGGCGGTCACCACCCACCTGGCGATCTACCGCCGGTGGGTGTCGTGCCGCCCGGCGCGGCCCCAGCCGCCCGCCTTCTCGACACGGGGAGAGAGATGAACGATCAGACAACGGTGCTCGGCCGGCAGCCGCGACCGGCGGCGGGGTCGACCGCCCGCACCGCCCGGCCGCGTCCACTGCTGGTGGGCGCGTACGCGTTCCCGTACGGGGACGCCACCTCGAACCGGCTGCTGCAACTCGCCCGTTGCGCCGCGCCCGAGGGTGCGCGCACGCTCGTCGTCAACGACTGGCCGTGCGAGGTGGCCTTCCCGGCCGGGCAGCTCGGCGCGGCCGGGATCGACCTGGTCACTCTGCGGATCCGAGGTCGACACCACCTCACCCGCGCGTCGGCCCGGCTCGCCCGGCCGCTGCGGGTCCTGCGGGCCGTCCGCCGGGCGCGGGTGGGTCGCGGGGACGTGAGCGTCGTGCTGTTGCCGATGGCCCTGCTGACCCTCGGCAACTGGGCGACCCTGCGCCTCGTGCTGCGCTGCCCGGTGGTGGTGGACGCCAGCGAGCGCCACGACCGACGGCAGTTCCGCCGCGGCTGGCTCACCCCGTACTTCGTCCGGCACCGCTGGTCGACGTTCCTGGCGACCCGGCTCGTGGATCGGGCCACGGCGGTCTCCACCACGCTGGCCGACTACCTGACGGGCCACGGCCTGGACGTGCTGGTGGTGCCGCCGCAGGTGGACTGCGACGAGTTCCGGGCGCCGCAACCACCCCCGATCAGCGCGGGCCTGCGCCTGCTCTACGCCGGCACGCCCGGGCGCAAGGACATGCTCGACGTGATCCTGCGGGGGCTCAGCCGGCTCACTCCGGAGCAGCAGCGGCGGGTCAGCCTTACGATCGCCGGGGTGAGCGCGCGGGACGCCGCCGCCCACTCCGACCTGGACCTGACGGTGCTGGACGCCGTCTCGGCCGACGTGCGGTTCCTCGGCCGCGTTCCGCGCGAGACCGTGCTGACCCTCCTGTCGGAGTCGCACTTCTCGATGCTGGTCCGCCCCACCGGCGGGTACGCGGCCAACGGGTTTCCGTCCAAGGTGCCGGAGAGCCTCGCCGCCGGGTGCCCGGTGCTGCTCAACCACACGAGTGACCTGGCCGCCTACGTCCACGACGGGATCGAGGGTCTGGTGCTCGACGGCAACGGCCCGGACGACGTCCGGGTGGCCATCGAGCGGGCGTTGCGGCTGCGCGACGAGGAGTGGACGGCGATGAGCGGAGCTGCCCGTTCGCGGGCCCGGGAGTCGTTCGACCACCGTTCCTGGCGGGACCGGGTCAGCGCCTTCGTGACGGCGGGCCGGGGCGACTGAGGCGACGCCCGCCCGCCGAAGGCACGCGCCAGGGCATCCCGGGGCGGCCGTCGGCGCTGCCGGCGGGCACTCAGCGCAGCAGGACGATGGGTCGGCGCGGTGTGGCGTCGTCGAACATGCCGGCCCGTTGCCGGCGCGCCTCCGCGTGGGGCGGGTTGGCCTGAGCGGCGTCCCGGCCGGCGGGGGCCCGATCCTTCGGCAGGTGCAGCAGCGCGGCGGCGACCACGGTCCAGAACACGTACGGATAGGTCTGGCCCGTGCCGAACATGGCCGACTCGGTGACCTGGATCAGCAGGCCGGTGACGACGAGCCAGACCAGCCCCGCGTCGGCCCGCCGCACCGGGGCCCGCACCGCGACCCGCCCGGCGGCCACCAGCAACACCACCAGCGGTGGCACCGCGACGAGCCCCAACTCCAGCAGCAGCTGGAGGTAGCTGTTGTGCACCACGCTGACGCCGGCGGTCCCGAAGAACTCGTCGGCGCTGGCCAGCTCGAACAGGTGATTCCGCGATGCGTACCCGAAGCCCAGCGTGGGCCGGTTCTGCCACCACAGGTCGATGGTCGTCTGCCACATCTGGGTTCGCCCGTTGGACAGGTCGCCGCCGGTGGGGTCGGTGAAGCGCATGACGAACTGGCGCATCCAGGGTGCGGCGAAGATGGTGGGCAGCAGGTTGAGCAGGTATGCCACCAGCAGCAGGGCGGTCGCCCCGGCGGCCAGCCGGACCACCCGGCCGAGACCGTGGCGCACCACGAGCCAGAGCGCGCCGACGAGCACGGCGATCAGCGCGGTACGCGACTGGGACAACAGGAGGCTGACGGCGGCCGGCGCCAGGCCGAGGAGCGTGACGGGCCGCCGGGACTGCCGGTGGACGGCCCAGCCCAGCGGGATCGTCAGGGCGCAGACGATGCCGAGCATGTTCGGGTTGTTGTAGAGGCCCTGGAACCGGGCGACGCTGGAGGTCGCCGCGACGAGCGTGCCGTCGACGAACCCGATGCCGAGGCTGACCACGATGGACGCGGTGAGGACCAGGTAGACCACGCGCAGGTCGGCCATCATGACCGCACGATCGGGCCATCGACGCCGGACGAGTACGTGCACCAGGGCGGCCAGGAGCAGCAGCGCGACGCCCCGCTGGAGGGTCTCCATCGGAACCACCGACCAGGCGAAGCTCACCGTGGCGAGACCGGCCATCGCCCAGAGCGCGCCGACGAACACGCTGGTCCAGGCATCGCTGCGGGCCGGCGTCCGGACCGGGAGGCAGAGGCCCCAGAGGACCAGGCCGCTGACCGCCGCGTACCGAGGGTAGAAGCTGGCGTCGACGAGCGCCGGCACGTTGGACGAGGCGCATACCAGTAGCCCCATGGTCAGGGTCAGCATCCACCGCCAGCCGTCGACCCGCCGGCTGAAGGCGAGCAGCAGCACCAGCGCGACCAACCCGGTCGCGACAAGCGGGGCGGTGATGGCGGCGACGGTGGTGACCACCACCAGACACGTCGCGACGACGAGCAGGCCCAGTTGGCCCATCCGGTTTCCCACGTGATGTCCTTTGAAGTCCGGCCGCCGGCGTTGCCCGCGGTCGTTGGGTGGACCGCCCTCAGCGAGGCAGGTCCTGTAGGCCCGGTTGGGCCGTTTCGGCAGCCCAGCGGGCCCTGGCGGCGTGCATCGCCCGGATCATGTCCGGCCAGTGCGGCGGTCGGTACCCGGTGGCCTTGGCGAGGGCGTCCGCGTTCATCGACCGGTCGCAGGTGAACTCGTCGTCCGGGACGATGTCACCGGGCCACCCGTAGACCTCGGCGACCAGGCGGAGCAGGTCGTACTTGGAGATCGGCTCGGCGGCGACGTGGTAGAGCCCGGCCAGCTCCGTCCGGGGCAGGATCACCGTCCGGAGCAGTCGGGCGAACTCGACGGTCGTCACGCCGCTGTAGATGGCCCTCGTGAAACCGCGTACCTGGCCTCGCTGGGAGAGGAACCAGTCCACGAGGGAGCGGTTCGTGTCCAGCTCGTGCCCGATGATCGAGGTGCGGAGGGTGAGCGCGGAGACCCCGCGCGCCTCACCCAGCAGCTTCGACCGCCCGTACAGGTCCGGCGGGTCCGGCAGGTCGTCCTCGACGTAGCCACCCCGCCGGCCGGAGAAGACACAGTCGGTGCTGACGTGGATCAGGCGACTGCCGAGGGGCCCGCAGGCCTCGGCGAGCAGATGGGGGAAGAGCGCGTTGAGGGTGACCGTCTGCACCGCGTCCTGCACATCGGGCCGTTGCTTGATCACACCCACGCAGTTCACGACGACGTCCGGCCGCAGGTCGTCGACGATCTGCCGGACCTCGTCGAAGCGGGTCGCGTCGACGGCCGGGGTGATCCGGTCGAGCAGACGCGGCGGGTACCACCCCGCGCGGTCCTCGATGCTCCGGGCGACGCCGTGGACGTCGAGGTCCGCGTCGTCGCTCAGCTCCCGCAGGACAGCGTGGCCGAGCATGCCGGTGACGCCGACGACGAGGACCCGTCGCGTCGGGCGCGGCTCGTCCGCGCCGGGGCCGCTGCGTCGGCGGGGGACGAACTCCGGTCGCCGGCCACCGGTGCCGGTGCTCATGCCGTTACGACCGCCGCCGCCGCGGCCTCGACCTGCGCCCGTACCTCGGGCAGCGTCAGCAGCAGCGCCTCGATCTCCGGTACGGACAACCGCCGGGCGTTGTGCGAGTGGAAGTCGGCCATGTTGCCGCTCTCGACGTCGCCCTCCTCGAAGTAGAGGGAGTAGTTGAGGTCACGACTGTCCACCGGCACCCGAAGGAACTCGCCAAGATCCTCGACGTGGGCGAGTTCCTCGCGGCTGGCCAGCGTCTCGTACAGCTTCTCCCCGTGCCGGATGCCGAGCACGTTGAACTTCGCCGGGACGCGGAACAGGTTGCACAGCGCGGTGGCCAGGTCGCCGATGGTGCAGGCGTCGGCCTTGCGGATGAAGACGTCGCCTGGCTGGCCGTACCGGAAGGCGTGCTCCACCAGGTCGACCGACTGCGGCAGGGACATCAGGAACCGGGTCATCGACGGCTCGGTCACCGTCGGCAGGCCACCGCGCAGGATCTGGTCGATGAACAGCGGGATCACCGATCCGCGCGAGTACATGACGTTGCCGTAGCGCACGCAGCAGACCCGGGTACGCGCTTCCGGATTGTTGCGGGAGTGCGCCTGCGCGACCTTCTCCATCAGCGCTTTGGTCATGCCCATCGCGTTTACCGGATAGACGGCCTTGTCGGTGCTCAACAGCACCAGCGCCTCGACGCCGACGCGTTCGCAGGCGTCCACCACGTTCGCGCTGCCGAGCACATTGGTGCGGACGGCCTCCAGTGGGAAGAACTCGCACGAGGGGACCTGCTTCAGGGCTGCGGCGTGAAAGACGAACTCCATTCCCCGCGCGGCCTTGAGCACACTGTCGTAGTCGCGGACGTCGCCGACGTAGTAGCGGACCCGGTCGTCGCCGAGGCGGTGCCGCATCGCGTCCTGCTTCGACTCGTCCCGGCTGAGTACGCGCACCTCGGCGGCCCCGGCGTCGAGCAGTCGGGAGACCATCGTCTGACCGAAGGATCCCGTGCCACCGGTGATCAGGAATCGCCGGTCCGAAAGCGAGGAAACCACATCTTCTCCTGCCTGTTTCCCGAAGGCCATCCTCGGGATTCGGATTCTCGTCGAACGCGACCCTACGCTGGCCTTGGAGGTGTCGTGACCGCTTCCGCCAAAAGCAATTCGAGTCGCGTTCACCTCTAATGGAGCCGACAAATACGCGAGCAGGGCTCGGCGCGCCGAAGTGGTCGCCGCGCTCCATTGTCGACGCGCCGGAGCGCCCTATCGTGAAAGTCGGAAGTGGTGCTCGAAATGGTGGTATGCGTTGTCCATGGCAAAAGTTGCTCTCCATGCGGCACATACGCGCGCCGGCACCTCCGGCCCGACGACCGGTCGGGAGACACCTCGGGACGGCACCACGACGCGCCGACCGTACGATCGCTGGAAGCGGCTTCTCGACGTCATCGGCGCTCTCCTCGTCCTGTCGCTCGGCGCCCCCGTACTGGCCGTGGTGGCCCTGGTGGTGCTGGTGGCGCACGGGCGGCCGGTGCTGTTCCGGCACACCCGCCCGGGGTTGCACGGCGAACTGTTCGAGGTGGTCAAGTTCCGGACCATGCGCCACCCCGATCCGGATCGAGGGCTGGTGAGCGACGCGGATCGGCTGACCCGGGTGGGCCGCTGGCTGCGGGCCAGCAGCCTTGACGAGCTGCCGGAGTTCTGGAACGTGCTGCGGGGCGAGATGAGCGTGGTCGGTCCCCGCCCGCACCTCGTGCGCTACCTCAGCCTCTACAACCCGGAACAGGCCCGACGACACGACGTGCGACCGGGCATCACCGGGCTGGCCCAGGTGCGTGGCCGAAACGCGCTGGACTGGGACGCGAAGTTCACCTACGACGTCGAGTACGTCGACCGCCGCTCCTTCCTGCTGGATCTGCGGATCGTCCTGGCCACGATCTGGGTGGTGCTCAGTCGCCAGGGCATCTCCGCGCCGGGCGCGGCCACCTGGCACGAGTTCACCGGTAACCCACCCGCGCAGCCGACCGTCGACCACGACTCCGCCCACCGGCGATGAACCGGGTCCTGCTCCTGGGGGCCGGTGGATTCCTCGGCCGGCACATCCGGACGGCGCTGGCCGCCCACGCCACCGTCCGGTCGATCACCCGCGCCGAGTGTGACCTGGTCCGGGTCGAGCTGCGCGACCTGACCGCGCTCATCGCCCGGGAGCGACCGGACACGGTGGTGACGGCGGCCGGACGGATCGTCGGCTCCGGCCACGACTTCGTGCAGGCGCACGTGGTGGCGACCGCGAAGCTGATCGAAGCGGTGGCCGCCGCCGCCCCCGGGGCCCGCCTGATCCGGATCGGCTCGGCCGCCGAGTACGGCGCCGTGCCGCACGGCCTCGCCGTCACTGAGGAGTACCAGGGCACGCCCGTCAGCGAGTACGGGCTCAGCCACCTGGCCGCCACGCGGTTGGCGGAGCTGGCCGGCGGGGCGGGCCGACTCGACACGATGGTGTTGCGCATCTTCAACCCGGTCGGGCCCGGCATGCCGGCGGGCAACGTGCTCACCCGGGTGACCGCGATGGTGAGGTCGGCGGTCGCTACCGGATCGGAGGACATCGCCGTGGGCCTGCACGACACGTACCGGGACTTCGTCGACGTCCGGGACGTCGCCTCGGCGGTCCTCGCCGCGGCGAGCTGCCGCCCGGGGCCCGCCCGGGTCTTCAACGTGGGCAGCGGTAGGGCGGTGGCGACGCGCGACGTCGTCCGGTTGTTGGCGGAGGTGTCGGGCTTCACCGGTGACATCCGGGACGGCAGCTTCGCGCCGGACGCCGATCGCTCAGCCGCCGTGCCGTGGATGTGCGCCGACATCGAGCGCGCGAACCGGGTGCTCGGGTGGACGCCCGCACACGACCTCGGTGATTCGCTGGCAACACTGTGGCAGGCCGACGGCGACCAGCCCGCCCGTCCGGTCGCCGGCTCGGCAGCGCGGTGAAGCCCATGCGGATCGGCATGCTCAGCCAGTGGTTCGACCCGGAGCCGGGCGCGGCGGCGCTCCCCGGGATGCTCGCTCGGGCTCTCGTCCGCCGAGGACACGAGGTCCAGGTCCTCACCGGGTTCCCCAATTACCCGACCGGCGAGTTGGCGCCCGGCTTTCGGGTGACCCGTCGGCTCGACGAGGTCGACGGGACGACCCGGATCCGCCGGGTGGCCCTCTATCCCAGCCATGACCGCTCCGCGCTGCGCCGGCTGGCGAACTACGGCTCCTTCGCCGCCTCGGCGCTGGTGTCCGGCACGTCGGCGCTGCGCGGCGTGGACGCCCTCTGGGTCGGCAACTCGCCGATCAGCGTCGCCCTGCCGATGTGGTTCACCCGGTACGTCCAGCGGGTGCCGGTGCTGCTGCACGTGCTGGACCTGTGGCCCGACAGCGCGGTGGCCAGCGGCTTCATCGGCACCGACCGGGTGTCCCGGATGATCGAGCGGGGGATGAGCGGCTGGTGCGGTGGGATGTACCGCAGCGCCGGCCGGGTCGCCTACGTCTCGCCCAGCGCCGCCGACCTGCTCGCCAGCCGAGGCGTACCCCGGGAGAAGCTCGTCCACATTCCGGTGTGGGCCGACGAGACGCCGAGGACGGGCGTCGCGGACCTGCGCGCCGAGTTCGGGCTCCGCGAGGACCAGGTGGTGCTGGTGTACGCGGGCACGCTCGGTGAGGCGCAGGGGCTCGACTCGCTCATCGACGCCTGCGCCCGGATCAACGATCCGCGACTGGTCTGCCTGATCGCCGGCTCCGGCACCACCGAGGAGCGGCTGCGCCGTCGGGCCGAAGAGCTGAACGCGACACACGTGCGGTTCCTGGGGCGGCTGCCCCGGGAGCGGATGCCCGCGTTGATGGCCACCGGTGACGCGCACTACGTGAGCCTGCGACCCGGCGGCATGTCGGCGTACACGATGCCCAGCAAGGTGCAGGCCACCCTCGCTGCCGGGCGGGCCCTGCTGGTCGCCGCGCAGGGGGACGCCGCAGCCGTCGCGCACGACAGCGGCGCGGGTATCACCGCCCGACCCGGTGACCCCGACTCGATCGCCGACGCGCTACGGGAACTCTGCGACCTGGGCCGGGAGAAGCTCGAGCTGCTCGGTCAGGCCGGCCGGGCGCACTACGACCGGGTCTTCTCCGTCGCCGCCGGCGCCGAGCGGGTCGAGCAGGCGCTGGGCGAGGCGGTGGAGAGCCACCGACGGCGCTGACCCGCTGCAGCACGTTTCAAAGTGGGCGGCTCGTCCAGACTGGTGGCGCGCGCGGCCACCGTCCGAGCGGGGTGAGTCGATCGCGGTCTCCGACCAGGCCGAGGCTCCCGTTGTGGCCTCGGCCTTGTGCAGCTCCCGGCCTCGACGGGGCGAGCTGTAGAGTCGCGACGGCCGGTCGGGCGAGGGAAGCACCGACCGGACCGGCGAGGGGATGGCGCGTGCTGCACCTGAGGGTGATCACCCCGGAGAGCAGGACGACGGATGTCGTCGACCTGCTCTCCGCAGAGGCAGGAGTGACTCACCTCGCCGTGCTGCCGGGTGCCGCCCGGCAACCGCGTGGTGATCTCATCCTCTGCGACGTGGTGCGGGAGAGCGCGGACCGTGTGCTGCGGGAGTTGCGGCGACTCGGCGTGGACACCAGCGGCGGCATCGCGGCCGAGGACATCGAGCTGACCATCTCCGCGGCGGCCGACCGGGCGGCGGACCGGGCGCCGGGCAGTGGCGCGGACGCGGTGGTCTGGGACGAGATTGCCGCGAAGACCGGTGAGCAGACGGAACTGTCCGGCACGTACCTCGTACTGATCGTGGTGGCCACCATGATCGCCGGCATCGGGGTGCTGCTGGACCAGCCGATTCTCATCGTCGGGGCGATGGTCGTCGGTCCGGAGTTCGGCCCCCTCGCCGCGCTGTGCGTGGCGTTGCTGCGCCGCCGGCTCGGGGTGATCGGCCGCTCGGTGCAGGCTCTCGTGGTCGGCTTCGTGGCGGCCATGGTGGCGACCGTGCTGAGCACCTGGGCGCTGACCGCCGCCGGCCTGGTCAGTCGGGAGATGCTGCTCGCCGAACGCCCACTCACCGATTTCATCTGGCGGCCGGACGCGCTGTCCTGGGTGGTCGGTCTCCTCGCCGGCGTGGCCGGGATGCTCTCGTTGACGTCGAAGAAGTCCGGCAGCCTGGTCGGGGTGCTGATCTCGGTGACGACGGTCCCGGCAGCGGCGAACGTGGCGGTGGCTGCCGCCTACGGAGTATGGGACGAAGCGGGCGGCTCGGCACTCCAACTGGTCATCAACCTGAGTGCGATCGTCCTGGCCGGCCTGCTCACCCTCGTGGTGCAGCAGGCCTGGTGGTGGGGTCTGGCTCGCCGGTCCCGTCGTCCAGCAACCGGGTGAGCAGCGTCCGCAACGGGATCGACTCGCCGTCTCGTCCACCGGACCCGACCACCAACGGTGCCGGGCTGGGTTCCGGGTCGGCGCCGAACAGCCGGGCCCGCAGACCTCCGGGCACGGTCAGCAGGTGGAACCGGCCGGCCACATCCACCGCCCGGGTCTCGGCCCGGTCGACGTACCAGCCGGTCAGCCTGGTCCGGTAGCGCCCGCGCCCGTCGTAACCCCGGGCGACCAGCCGGGTGGTGCGCAGCCCCCGCCGGGTCGCCTCGGCCACGAACCAGGCCACCAGCTTCGCCGCCTCGGCCTGCTCGGCGGCCCGCCGCCGCGCGTCCGCGTCGGCATGCGCGCGCACCGCCTGCCGCTGCTGCTCCCGCCACGTCCGGCCGTCCGGCTCATTCACGACGCCGACGGTACGCACGGGGCTCAGTCGAGCGGCCCGCAGGGTGCCCCGGGCGATCGCGGCCATCACCACGTTGGTCTAGACGTAGTACGGCAGCGCGTTGATCGCCTGCTGTAGCCCCGCGCTCGCCCCGCCTCGCCCCGCCCCGCCCTCGCCCCGCCTCCGCCTGCGTCGATCTTGCAGTTTCGGTCGTCGGAATAGGCGGAATGCCGGCTATGCCGGCGCAGAAAGTGCAAGATCGCGGCCAGGCCCGGTCGATCATGGAGTTGTGGTGCCTGGCTTGGCGTTATGCGGGCGGTTTGTCACCCACCACAACTCCATGATCGACGGGGCCGCGCGGGGTCGAGGTGGTGAACGGGTTAGGCCAGGCCGGCGCGGCGTAGGGCTTCGGCCATCGCGTCGTTGGCCGGCGCCGGTGCGCCCTGCCGCTGCTGCCCGCCGCGACCACCCTGCCCGCCACCACGACTGCCCTGGCCTTCGCGACCACCCTGCCCGCCGCCGCGACTGTCCTGCCCGCCGCGACTGTCCTGCCCGCCACGACTGCCCTGCCCGCCGCGACTGTCCTGCCCGCCGCGACCCTGCTGTCCGGCACCGCGACCGCCCTGGCCGTCGCGACCGCCCTGCGGTCCGCGCTGCGCCGGGCCGCCACGCCCCTCCTGACTCGTCCGACCACCGGCGGCCGGCTCATCCTCCAGCCGCAGGGTCAGCGAGATGCGCTTTCGGGGTACGTCCACGTCGAGCACCCTGACCTTGACCACGTCGCCGGACTTCACCACCTCACGGGGGTCCTTCACGAACGTCCGGGACATCGCCGAGACGTGCACCAGGCCGTCCTGGTGCACCCCGACGTCCACGAACGCGCCGAAGGCGGCCACGTTGGTGACCACGCCCTCCAGCACCATGCCCGGCGTCAGGTCGCCGATCTTCTCCACGCCCTCGACGAAGGTGGCGGTGCGGAACTCCGGCCGGGGGTCACGGCCCGGCTTCTCCAGCTCGGCGAGGATGTCGGTGACGGTGGGCAGGCCGAACCGGTCGTCGACGAAGTCGGTGGCCCGCAGCCCGCGCAGGATCGCGCTTCGGCCGATCACGGCGCGCAGGTCCTGCCCGGTGCTGGCGAGGATCCGCCGCACCACCGGGTACGCCTCGGGGTGCACGCTCGACGAGTCCAGCGGGTCGTCCCCGCCGGGGATCCGCAGGAAGCCGGCGCACTGCTCGAACGCCTTCGGCCCGAGCCGGGCGACCTTCTTCAGCTCGGTCCGCGACCGGAACGGCCCGTTGGCGTCCCGGTGCAGCACGATGTTCTCGGCCAGCCCGGCCCCGATCCCGGAGACCCGGGTCAGCAGGGGCGCGGACGCGGTGTTGACGTCCACCCCGACCGCGTTCACGCAGTCCTCCACGACGGCGTCCAGCGACCGGGAGAGCTTCACCTCGGACAGGTCGTGCTGATACTGGCCGACCCCGATCGAGCGAGGGTCGATCTTGACCAGCTCGGCGAGCGGGTCCTGGAGACGACGGGCGATGGAGACCGCGCCGCGCAGCGACACGTCCATTCCGGGCAGCTCCTGCGCGGCGTACGCGGAGGCGGAGTAGACCGACGCGCCGGCCTCGGAAACCATGACCTTGGTCAGGTTGAGCTGCGGGTGGCGCTTGATCAGGTCAGCGGCCAGCTTGTCGGTCTCGCGCGAGGCGGTGCCGTTGCCGATCGCGATCAGCTCCACGTCGTGCGCGCCGGCCAGCCGGGCCAGGGTCTCGATCGACGCGTCCCACTGTCGGCGTGGCTCGTGCGGATAGATCGTGTCGGTGGCGAGGACCTTGCCGGTGGCGTCGACTACGGCCACCTTCACGCCGGTTCGCAGGCCCGGGTCCAGGCCCATCGTCGGCCGGGTGCCGGCCGGCGCGGCGAGCAGCAGGTCGCGCAGGTTGGTGGCGAAGACCCGTACGGCCTCCTCCTCGGCGGCCTGCCACAGCCGCATCCGCAGGTCGGCCCCGAGGTGGATGAGGATGCGCGTACGCCAGGCCCAGCGGACCGTGTCGGTCAACCACCGGTCCGCGGGGCGCCCGGCGTCGGACACTCCGAACCGGCCGGCGATCATCGCCTCGTACCGGGTCGGACCGGTCGGTACGGCGTCGGCCTCGCCGGCCTCCTCCGACTCCATGGTCAGGTCGAGCACGCCCTCCTTCTCGCCCCGGAACATGGCCAGGATGCGGTGCGACGGCAGCTTCGGGTACGGCTCGGAGAAGTCGAAGTAGTCGGCGAACTTCGCGCCGGCCGTCTCCTGACCGTCGCGTACCCGGGAGGCCAGGCGGCCCCGCGACCACATCTGCTCGCGCAGCGTGCCGATCAGGTCGGCGTCCTCGGCGAATGTCTCGATGAGGATCGCCCGAGCGCCCTCCAGCGCGGCGGCGGCGTCGGCGACGCCCTTCTCGGCGTCGACGAATCCGGCGGCGGTGGCCTTCGGATCCTGGGACGGGTCGGCCAGCAGCGTCTCCGCCAGCGGCGCGAGGCCGGCCTCGCGGGCGATCTGCGCCCGGGTCCGCCGCTTCGGCTTGTACGGCAGGTAGATGTCCTCCAGCCGCGACTTCGAGTCGGCGGCCATGATCTGTGCTTCCAGCGCCTCGTCCAGCTTGCCCTGGCCGCGGATCGACTCCAGCACGGCGGCCCGCCGCTCGTCCAGCTCCCGCAGGTAGCGCAGCCGCTCCTCCAGGGTGCGTAGCTGGGTGTCGTCGAGCAGGCCGGTGGCCTCCTTGCGGTAGCGGGCGATGAACGGCACGGTGGCGCCGCCGTCGAGCAGCTCCACGGCCGCCCGCACCTGACGCTCGGCCACGCCGAGCTCGTCGGCGATCCGCTGATGAACAGACTGGGTCACGATCTCGATCCGCCTTCGACTCGATCCGCCCTCAAAGAGCGGGTACCGCCTGCATTCTGCCGGTCGGCCCCGACCACTGTCGCCGCGCCCGGCCGGTCGCGCCCCCGCGCCGTCCCCCCCCCCGCCCCCGCGTCACCGCGCCGTCCTGCCTCCGCGCCCGGGCCGGGTCGATCCCTCGACCGCCCCGGCCGGGCCTGCGCTAGCGTGGCGATCATGGAATCACCTGCGGAGCCGCGCGCCCGACGGCTCTTCGGCGGCAGCGCCCGGGCCCTCGGCGACCTCACGGCCAACCCGTTCCGTGCCGACCGGGACCGGATCGTCGGGTCGCCGTTCTTCGCCCGGCTCGGCGGGGTCACCCAGGTGATCAGCCCGGTCGGCTCCGGGCTGCTGGTGCACAACCGGCTCACCCACAGCCTCAAGGTCGCCCAGGTGGCCCGGGCCATCGCCGAGCGGTTGACGGCCGACGGCAGGTGGCGTGACCTGCTGGACAAGCTCGGCGGCTGTGACCCCGACGTGGTGGAGGCCGCCGCGCTCGCGCACGACCTCGGCCACCCGCCGTTCGGCCACCTGGGGGAGCGGGTGCTCGACCGGCTGGCCCGCCAGCGTCTCGGCCTCGCCGACGGCTTCGAGGGCAACGCGCAGTCGTACCGGATCGTCACGAGCACCGAGATCCGGGGCGCCGCCACCACCGGGTTGGACCTGACCGCCGCCGTCCGCGCGGCGATGCTGAAGTACCCGTGGACCCGGCTGGACTACCCCGACCCGCACCCGCGCCTGCTGGACCCGCCGCCGCGGGGCGCCACCCCGCCGCCGGACGACCCGGAGAGCGGCTCGTTGAAGTTCGGGGCGTACCGCACCGAGCTGGACGACCTGCGGCAGGCCCGGGAGCCGTTCGTCGGCCGCATTCCGGACTGGCAGCAGACCGTCGAGGCGTCCGTCATGGACACCGCCGACGACATCGCGTACGCCATCCACGACGTGGAGGACTTCTACCGGGTCGGGGTGCTCCAGCAGGGCGCGGTGTCCGCCGAGCTGATGGCCTGGCAGCGCGAGAGCGGGCACTTCCGGGCGATCACCGACGCGGCGCTGGCCACCTCGGCCCGACGACCCGGCGCGGCCATCGAGCGGCTGCGCCGGCAACTGCACCGCAAGGACGCCTGGGTCGCGGACGACGACGCGTTCGCCGCCGCCGTCGAGCATGTCCGCGAGGAGTTGGTGGACGGGCTGCTCGCGATGCCGTTCGACGGTTCGATCGAGGCGGAGCAGTACGTGGCGCGGTTCTCCGCCCGCTGGTCCACCCGCTTCGTCGAGGCCGTCACCGTGACCGACCAGCCGTCGGTGCGCTCCGGGCACGTGCTGCTCGGCTGCGCGCAGTGGCACGAGGTGCAGGTGCTCAAGTTCGTCCACCACCGGTTCGTGCTGGCCCGCCCCGACCTGGCCCTGCACCAGCGTGGTCAGGCCCGACTGCTGGGCACCCTGGTGGAGGCGCTGTGGGAGTGGCTGCTCGACCCGGAGGAGGAGTCCCGCCTACCTCGCCGGCTGCACGACCTGGTCGAGTTGGCCGAGGCCGAGCTGCACCCGCGTACGCCGCACCGGATCGGCCGCGCCCGGGGACGCGCGATCGTGGACTTCGTCGCGCAGCTCACCGACGGCCAGGCGGTCGCCATGCTGGACGCGCTCTCCGGTCGCTCCGGCGCGCTCTGGACCGACGCCTTCGTACTCTGAGATGTAAGGAAGGGCACCTTGTTATACGCCAGGCGTTAACAAGGTGCCCTTCCTTACATCTCAGGCGACGGACTGCCACCAGCCGTCGACCGCCGGTGGGTCGTCGACGACCACCCGCTCGCCGGGGCGGGGTACGGCGAGCCGCACGTCCCGGGCCTTCGCCTCGGCCCACAGTCGGTTCACCGGCTCCGACCAGTCGTGCAGGGCCAGGTTGAACGTCGCCCAGTGCACCGGGATGAACAGCCCGCCGCGCAGGTCGAGGTGGGCGTCGACCGCCTCCTCGGGGAACATGTGGATGGTCGGCCAGGCCCGTTCGTACGCGCCGATCTGCATCAGCGTGACGTCGAAGGGCCCGTGCTCGGCGCCGATCGCCGCGTACCCGGCGAAGTAGCCGGAGTCACCGGTGTAGAAGACCTTGCGTCGTGCCCCGGCCACCACCCAGGAGCTCCAGAGCGTGCCGTCGCGGCGCAGCCCGCGACCGGAGAAGTGCTGGGCGGCGGTGGCGGTGATCTTCAACCCGTCGACCCGGTGCGACTCGGACCAGTCCAGCTCGATGATCCGCTCGGCGGGCACCCCCCAGCGATCCAGGTGGGCGCCCACCCCGAGCGGCACCACGAACGGCGCCGACTGCCCGGCGACCAGCGCCCGCACGGTGGGCATGTCCAGGTGGTCGTAGTGGTCGTGGGAGATCAGGATGGCGTCGAGCGGAGGCAGCTCGTCGATGCCCACCGGCGGCTCGTGCAGCCGACGCGGGCCGACCGCGCCGGACGGCGAGCAGCGGTCACTCCACACCGGGTCGAGCAGGACCCGCCGCCCCTCGATCTCGATCAGCGCCGAGGCATGGCCGTACCAGACGATGTTCAGCTCGTCGGCGGTGTCGGCGGCCGGCGACGCGCCGGGCCGCAGCAGCGGCACGGGCGCGGTGGGGCGGCGCTTCTGCTTGCCGAAGATCAGTTCCCGGACCAGGTTCCGACCCGGTTCGGCGGCGACCATCGTGCGGACGTCGGCCTGGTTGTGGAACGTGCCGTCGCGGAACTGCGGCGAGCGGGCCGCCCGCTCGGCCCGGGCCCCGGCGAGTCGCCCGCCCAGTGCCGCCGGGACGTCCCGTGCCATCCAGGCCAGGCCGGCCAGCGCGGCCAGTCCCGCCGTCGCCCGCATCCGTCGCCCGAGCGACCTCTGCCCGTCCGTGCGTTCCGTTGGCGTCATCGCCGTCCCTCCGCCGTGTCCCGCACTACACGGTAGTTCCCCCGTGCGGCTTCCGCCCCGGCGGTCGCCCGCACCGGGCCGGTCGTCCCCGACGACCGGCCCGGCAGCGGAGTCAGCCGCCGTTGCTGGGCCGCTGGAAGGTCGTCCGGTACGCGGTGCCCGCGCCCCCGAGGCGGTCCACCGCGGCGAGGACCTTCGGACCCATGGCGGCGCGCGCCCGCACCGCCGGATGGGTCGCACCGAAGTTGTCCGGGTCGGCCTGCCCGTCGGCGAACAGCGCGTAGGTGAGCACCGCAGCGCCGGACCGGTCGAAGATCACGCCGGCCTCGTGCCGGGCGTCGGCGAACCAGCCGGCCTTCGTGGCGATGCGGGCCCGATCGTCGGAGGACATGGTGCGACGGATCCCGTCGGTGAAGGCCACCGGGGAGCGCAGCAGCCCGAGCAGGTGCGCCGTCGAGGCCGGCGAGAGCAGCGTGCCGGCGACCAGGGCCCGCAGCAGGTCGTGCGTCTCCCGGGGAGTGCTGGTGCCGAGGAAGAACCGATTCGGGTTGGCGACCGGCTCGACCTGGGTGTTCGGGAAGCCCTTGGCGACCAGGATCGAGTTGATCTCGGCGGCCGGGGCGACCAGACCGCACAGTCGTACGGCGGTGTCGTCCGAGACGGTCAGCAGGTTCGCCAGCACGTGTCCCAGCGTCACGCTGCTCGGGTACGCGCCGTCCCGGCTGAAGATGCCGTCCCCACCCGGCACCACGATCGTCTCGGTCACCTCGACCCGCTGGTCCAGCGTCAGCAGCCCGCGGTCGACCTTGTCCAACACCGCCGTGGCCACCGCGATCTTGTTGACGCTGTACGCCTCGATCGTCCGGTCCTCGTCCGCCGCCACCGCGACGACCGGCGTGCCCGCCGGGTCGGCCACGCTGACGTATGCCTGCCAGTTGCCGCCGGCCTCGGCGCTGTGGCGCCCGAAGGCCGTGGCGACCCGCCGGGCCGCCTGCGCGGGGGTGGTGGGTGTCGCCTCGGCGGCGCTGGCCGGAGTGGTCGCGGCGAGCACCGTACCGGCGGTGGCCACCGTACCCAGTCCGAGGGCGGTCCTGCGGTTCAGTCGGATGGTCAATCGTCTCTCCCGTCGTGGGGCGCCGGAGCGCCTGCCGGCCCCCCACGCTAGGCGAGTTGATCTATTCATGATGCCCCCGGAGAGAGTCCCGAACAGTCCCGAACAGTCTTACCCGGGCCGTCGGCGCAGCGCGGCGCCGATCGCGCCGGCCGCCGTCCCACGGAGCTGTGCCGCCGGCCCGGACACGGCCCGGGCGAGCTGCCGCAGGTCGGGCAGGTGACCGCCACGGACCGCCTCGCCGGCCGGGTTCGGGGCGAAGACCGAGCCGTCGTGCGCCGCGACCGGCCGCCCACTGAGGCCCGCGAGCCGCATCAACGGGCCGACGGGGACGTCGTAGACGCCGGGCAGCAGCGTGAAGCCGGCTCGCAGCAGCACGTTGAGCCGCCCCACCGACACCTCCCGGCGCGGACTGTCCACACAGTCGACGATGGCCCGGGCCACCCGCTGCGGCCCGGCGACCGGCGGTGGAGGGCGACCGACGCGACCCAGGTAGTTGGCCGCCTGCTGGTAGACGGGTGTGTCCACACTGCCCGGGTTGACCAGGCACAGCCGGATTCCCGGGCTGTCCCGCAGCTCCTGCTGGAGCGTCCGGGCCAGCCCCTGCAAACCCCACTTGCTGGTCACGTACGCGCTCATGTAGGGGGCGGTGATGTGCCCGAGCACCGACCCGGTGAGGATCAACGTCCCGGCGCCGGTGGCCCGGAAGTGCCGCAGCGCCACCCGGGCCGCGCCGGCGGCGGCCAGCAGGTCCGTCCGCACCACGTGGTCGAACACCCGCTCCGGCAGCTCGTCGAAGCGCCCGTAGGCCATCACCGCCGCGGTGTGCACCCAGACGTCGATGCGGCCGAACCGTTCGATCGCCGCCTGCGCCAGCGCGTCCAGCGCGCCCGCCTCGGTGACGTCGGTCGCCACGGTCAGCACCTCGACGTCCGCGCACTCCTCGCGTACCTCGGCGAGGGTCTGCGGCGCACGGGCCGCGAGGACCAGGCGGTCGCCGCGCTCGGCGAACGCCCGCGCCGTCGCCCGACCGATCCCGCTGGTCGCGCCCGCGACCACCACGACCCGACTCATGGAGCGAGCACGACCTTGATGCAGCCGTCCTCCTTCTGCTGGAACATCTCGTACGCGCGCGGCGCGTCGCTCAGCGGCAGCCGGTGGGTACGCAGATCCTCCACGCCCAGCGGGTCGTCGTCGCCGGAGAGCAGCGGCATGATCTCGTCGACCCAGCGGCGAACGTGACACTGCCCCATCCGCAGTTGGACGCCCCGGTCGAACATCTCCATCATCGGCATCGGGTCGGCCTCGCCGCCGTAGACGCCGGATATCGAGACGGTGCCGCCGCGCCGGACCGCCTTGAGCGCGGCGTGCAGGACGGCGAGCCGGTCGATGGCGACCCGGTCCGTCATCGTCTGGGCGAGCTTGTCCGGCAGCAGGCCGACGGCCGCGTGGGCGAGCTTGCCGACCGGCGAGCCGTGCGCCTCCATGCCGACCGCGTCGATGACCGCGTCCGGGCCACGCCCGTCGACCAGGTCGATCAGCGCGCCCGGTACGTCGGACAGCTCGCGTACGTCGAGCACCTCGATGCCGTGCCGGCGGGCCAGCTCCAGCCGCTCGGGCACCAGGTCCAGCCCGATGACCCGCCCCGCGCCGAGGTGGCGGCCGATCCGGGCGCAGAACTGGCCGACCGGGCCCAGCCCGAAGACGGCGAGCGTGCCGCCGGGCGGGGTGTCCGCGTACTTCACCGCCTGCCAGGCGGTGGGCAGGATGTCGGAGAGGTAGAGGTAGCGCTCGTCCGCGCCGGTCTGCGGGATCTTGATCGGCCCGAAGTGGGCCTGGGGAACGCGCAGGTACTCGGCCTGGCCGCCGGGCACCGACCCGTAGAGGGACGTGTAGCCGAACAGCGCCGCGCCCTTGCCCTCGCTGGTCACCTGGGTCGTCTCGCACTGGGCGTAGAGCTGGCGTCGGCACATCCAGCAGTCGCCGCAGGAGATGTTGAACGGCACCACCACCCGGTCGCCGGGCTTCAGGCCGGTCACCTCCGGGCCGACCTCCTCGACGATGCCCATCGGCTCGTGTCCCAGGATGTCCCCGGGCTTCAGGTACGGCCCCAGCACCTCGTACAGGTGCAGATCCGAGCCGCAGATCGCCGTCGATGTGATCTTGACGATCGCGTCGGTCGGCTCCTCGATCCGGGGGTCGGGTACCTCCTCGACCCGTACGTCCCGCTTGCCCTGCCAGGTCAACGCCTTCATGTCCGGTTGCCCTCCCTCGGTCCTGTCTGACTGCTACCCCGGGAGAGGGGGTTGAACCGGCTTGCCGAGGGGTGTGCCTGCTTGCCGGCTCGCCGAGCCCGTCGTGGTGCCGTGATCGACTCGGGTTCCAGGAAGTCGCGGTGTGGTGGGAGCCCGGACCAGCCGACTTCCGGTATGCCGAGTTGATCTTCCCCGGGCCAGTCGCGGACCGGGCCGGGCCAGTCGCGGGCCGGGCCGGACTAGCGCGTTCGGTGGACGCCCTCAACGCCGGACCGCCGCGCCCGACGATCGGGGGCGCAGCGGTCCGGGGGTTGCCTGGGCCGGAGGGTTCAGGAGCCGGGGGTGTTGCCGCCCTTGGTGGTGGCCGACAGGTAGTCGCGGTTGAGCCGGCCGATGGTGTTCAGCGGGATGCCCTTCGGGCAGGCCACCGTGCACTCACCGGCGTTGGTGCAGCCGCCGAAGCCCGCCTCGTCGTGCGCGTCGACCATGCCGATCACCCGGGTGTAGCGCTCCGGCTGGCCCTGGGGCAGCAGCGAGAGCTGGGTGAGCTTGGCGGCGGTGAAGAGCATGCCGGAGCCGTTCGGGCAGGCCGCCACGCACGCGCCGCAGCCGATGCAGGCGGCCGACTCGAAGGCGGCGTCCGCGTTGGCCTTGGCGACCGGGGTGGAGTGCGCCTCGGGCGCGCTTCCCGTCGGTGCGGTGATGTAGCCGCCGGCGGCGATGATCTTGTCGAAGGCGCTCCGGTTGACCACCAGGTCCTTGACGACCGGGAAGGCGCTGGCCCGCCACGGCTCGATGTCGATCGTGTCGCCGTCCTTGAACTGCCGCATGTGCAGCTGGCACGCCGTGGTGCCGCGCTGCGGCCCGTGCGCGTCGCCGTTGATCATGAGGCCGCACATGCCGCAGATGCCCTCGCGGCAGTCGTGGTCGAACGCCACCGGGTCCTCGCCGGAGAGGATCAGCCGCTCGTTGAGCACGTCGAGCATCTCCAGGAACGACATGTCCGGGGACACGTCGTCGACCGGGTAGGTCACCATCCGACCCTTGTCCTCAGGGCCCTTCTGGCGCCAGATGCGCAGGGTCAGGTTCACTTGTAACTCCGCTGCGTGGGGTGGACGTATTCGAACTTCAGGTCTTCCTTGTGCAGCACCGAGGGCTCACCGGTGGCGGTGAACTCCCAGGCCGCCACGTACGCGAACTTCTCGTCGTCGCGCTGCGCCTCCCCGTCGGGGGTCTGGTGCTCGGCCCGGAAGTGACCGCCGCAGGACTCCTCGCGGTGCAGGGCGTCGATGCACATCAGCTCGGCCAGCTCGAAGAAGTCGGCCACCCGGCCGGCCTTCTCCAGCGACTGGTTCAGCTCCTCACCGGTGCCGGACACCTTGACCCGCTGCCAGAACTGCTCGCGCAGGTCGCGGATCTCGCCGATCGCCTTGCGCAGTCCGGCCTCGGAGCGCTCCATGCCGCAGTGCTCCCACATGATCTGGCCCAGCTCCCGGTGGAACGAGTCCACGGTCCGGTCGCCGTCGACCGCCAGCAGCCGCTGGATCCGGTCCTCGACATCGGTACGCGCCTCGACCGCCGCCGGGTGGCTGGCGTCGACCTTCTCGAGGGGCCCCGAGGCCAGGTAGTTGGCGATGGTGGTGGGCAGCACGAAGTAGCCGTCGGCGAGGCCCTGCATCAGCGCCGAGGCGCCGAGGCGGTTCGCGCCGTGGTCGGAGAAGTTCGCCTCGCCGATCACGAACAGGCCCGGGATGCTGGACTGGAGGTCGTAGTCGACCCAGAGCCCGCCCATCGTGTAGTGCACGGCGGGGTAGATCCGCATCGGCACCTCGTACGGGTCCTCGCCGGTGATCCGCTCGTACATCTCGAAGAGGTTGCCGTACTTGGCCTCGATGGCCTTGCGGCCCAACCGGTCGATCGCGTCGCCGAAGTCGAGGTAGACGCCGAGCTTGGTCGGACCGACGCCGCGGCCCTCGTCGCAGACGTTCTTGGCGGCGCGGGAGGCGATGTCGCGGGGGACCAGGTTGCCGAAGGACGGGTAGATCCGCTCCAGGTAGTAGTCCCGCTCGTCCTCGGGGATGTCCTTCGGGCTGCGGTCGTCGCCCTTGCGCTTGGGCACCCACACCCGGCCGTCGTTGCGCAGCGACTCGCTCATCAGGGTCAGCTTCGACTGGTGGTCGCCGGAGACTGGGATGCAGGTCGGGTGGATCTGCGTGTAGCAGGGGTTGGCGAAGTACGCCCCCTTGCGGTGCGCCCGCCAGGTGGCGGTGACGTTGCAGCCCTTGGCGTTGGTGGAGAGGTAGAAGACGTTGCCGTAACCGCCGGAGGCGAGCACGACGGCGTCGGCCATCTCGGTGGTGATCTCGCCGGTGACCAGGTCCCGGACCACGATGCCGCGGGCCTTGCCGTCGACGATGACCAGCTCCAGCATCTCGTGCCGGGCGTTCATCTCCACGTTGCCGAGGCCGATCTGCCGCTCCAGGGCCTGGTACGCGCCGAGCAGCAGCTGCTGGCCCGTCTGGCCCCGGGCGTAGAAGGTGCGCTGCACCTGCGCGCCGCCGAAGGAGCGGGTGTCCAGCAGGCCGCCGTACTCGCGGGCGAACGGCACGCCCTGGGCGACGCACTGGTCGATGATGTTGACCGAGACCTCGGCGAGCCGGTGCACGTTCGACTCCCGGGAGCGGAAGTCGCCGCCCTTGACGGTGTCGTAGAACAGCCGGTGCACGGAGTCGCCGTCGTTGCGGTAGTTCTTCGCGGCGTTGATGCCGCCCTGCGCCGCGATGGAGTGGGCCCGGCGCGGGCTGTCCTGGTAGCAGTAGGACTTGACGTGGTAGCCCTGCTCGGCCAGCGTCGCCGCGGCGGAGCCGCCGGCCAGGCCGGTGCCGACCACGATCACCGTCATCTTGCGGCGGTTGGCCGGGTTGACCAGCTTGGCCTCGAAGCGCCGCGTCTCCCAGCGCTTCTCGACCGGGCCGGCGGGCGCCTTCGTGTCGGCGATCGGGTCGCCCTCGGTGAAGAGTTCCATGTCAGGACACCAATCCGGTGAGTACGGCGAACGGGACCACCAGGTATCCGGCGCAGAGCGCCACGGCGAAGACCAGCGCGGCGGCGCGCGCCCGGCGCTCGCCCCGGGGCGTCTGCTGCCCGAGGCTGCGGAACGCGCTGAAGGCGCCGTGGCGCAGGTGGAAGCCGAGCGTGACGATCGCCAGGGTGTAGAAGAGGGTGACGTACCAGCGCTCCGGCGCGAAGTCGGCGACGACGTTGCCGTACGGCTTGCCCTCGGTCCCGACCGGGTTGAGCGTGCCGGTGGTCAGGTCCAGCAGGTGGTAGATCACGAAGAGCAGGATGATCACGCCACCCCAGCGCATGGTGCGCGCCGCGTAGCTGCCCCGGACCTTCTTGCGGTGGGCGTACTTCACCGCGCGGGCGGCGCGGGCGCGCAGCGCCAGCACGGTGGCGGCCACGATGTGGGCGACGACGGCGACCGTGAGGACGGTGCGCAGGATCCACAGGAACCAGACACCGGGCAGCAGTGGCTTGCCGATGTCGCGCAGCCAGTGCGCGTAGTGGTCGAACGAGGTCTCCCCCGTGAACACCTTCAGGTTCCCGAGCATGTGCGCGATCAGGAAGAGCACCAGCAGGATGCCCGTCACCGCCATGACGGCCTTGAGGCCGACGTTCGAGCGGATGGGCGACCGAGTTTTCGTCATTACCACGGGATCGACGCTAGGAGCACTTTGATCAGTCGTCCAATGCATCGAACTCGCAGCGTTGATAGCCATAAGCTATGTAGATGCAGCTCCATCAGCTCCGGTACTTCGCCGCGGTGGCCGAAGTACGACATTTCACCCAAGCCGCCGACATCGTTGGCATAACCCAGCCTTCGTTGAGTAAGCAAATTCACGCCCTCGAGACCGACCTCGGGGCCCCGCTGTTCGAGCGGGTAAGGGGCAACATCGCCCTCACCGCGGCCGGGGAGGTGCTCCTGCCGTTGGCGACCCGGATCCTCGCCGACGTGGAGACCGCGACCCGGGAGGTGCAGGAGCTGGTCGGCCTGCGCCGCGGGCGCGTACGCCTGGGCGCGACCCCGAGCCTGGCCACCTCGCTCGCCCCGCCGGTGCTGCGCCGGTTCCGCGACGCGCACCCCACCGTCGACCTCCGCGTCGAGGAGAGCGGTTCCCAGGACCTCGTCCGTGACCTGCTGCGCGGCGACCTGGACCTGGCGCTGATCATCATGCCGTCGCAGGGCGCCGACCCGGGCCTGCGCGTCGACCCGATCCTGCGCGAGAGCCTGGTGGTGGCCTCGGTGGACGAGGTGCCGACGGGCTCGGGGACGGGCGAGCTGCGCATCACCGATCTGCGTGACCAGCCGATGGTGATGTTCCGGGAGGGCTACGACCTGCGTGACGCCACCATCGCGGCGTGTCGGGAGGCGGGCTTCGAGCCCACGTTCGCGGTGGACGGCGGCGAGATGGACGCCGTCCTCAGTTTTGTCGAGGCGGGACTCGGCATCGCGCTGGTGCCGGGGATCGTGCTGGCCCGCCGGCCCGGGGTGCGCGGCACGCCGCTGGCGTCTCCCGGGGTGACGCGGACCATCGCGGTGGCCCGTCGCCGTGACGTGGTGCCGACGCACGCCGGCCGCGAGCTGCGGCGGATCCTGCTCGACTACGTCCAGTCCGCGATCGACCGGGGCGAGCTGCCGCCGGGTGTCGAGCCGCTGGGCTGACCCGGCCGGGGCCGCCGCCGCGAAGGGGCCGGCGGCGGCCGGGCCGGCGGGCTCAGCGGCCCTCGGCGTCGTCCATCGCGCGGTAGATCCGCTGCTCCGAGACGGGGTACGGGGTGCCCAGCGCCTGGGCGAACACGTTCACCCGCAACTCCTCGATCATCCAGCGGATCTGCCGGACAGCCGCCTCCTGCCGGCGCGCGGGCGGCAGAGCGGCGAGCAGGTCGTCGTACTCCTTGCGCACCGCCGCGATCCGGTCCTGCTGTTGTCGGTCGCGCTGCGGGTTGCCGCCGAGCCGGTCCAGCCGACGTTCGATGGCGGTGAGGTAGCGCAGCAGGTCGGGCAGGCGGGCGTACCCGGTCTCGGTGATGAAGCCGGCGTGCACCAGCCCGGCGAGCTGCTTGCGGATGTCGGCCAGCGCCGCCACCACGGCCAGGTTGCGGGTCGCGCCGAGCCGCTGCTCGACCGCGTACGCGGCGGCGAGCACCTTGCGGACCCGGTCCATCACCTCGACGACGGTGTCGACCAGGTCGGCGCGGACCTTCTCGCGCAGGGCGGCGAAGCCCTCGGCGTCCCACGCCGGGCCACCGGCGGCGTCGATCAGGCGGTCGATGGCCGCGCCGGCCGCGTCCTCGATCAGCTCCTGCACGCCGCCGTGCGGGTTGCGACTCAACGCCAGCTTCGCCTCGTTGCTCAACCGACCCTGCAGGAACCGGGCCGGGGACGGCACGGTGAGCCGCAGCAGCCGGCGGGTGCCGGCCCAGTGCGCGGCCTCCGCCTCGGCGGGGGAGTCGAACACCTTCACCCCGACCGTCGTGCCCTCGTCGACCAGGGCCGGGTACGCGGTCACCGCGTAGCCGGCGCGGACCTGCTCGATGCTCCGGGGCAGCGTGCCGAGGCTCCACTCGCGCAGGCCGGTCCGGGCGACCTCCGGCGCGGCGGCCGCCACGACCTGGCGTACCTCCTGGCGCAGTTGACGTTGCAGGGCCGGCAGGTCCTTGCCCTCGGCGACCGGCTTGTCGTCGTCGCCGAGCACCCGGAACGTCACCCGCAGGTGGTCGGGGAGCTTGCCGGGCTCCCAGGCGTCGCGGGGCACGGTGACACCGGTCATCCGGCGCAGCTCACGGGTGAGCGCGTCCAGCAGCGACGTCTCGCCGGGGGTGATCGCCGCGAGGGCGGCGCGGGCGTAGTCCGGCACCGGCACGAAGTTGCGCCGGATCGCCTTGGGCAGCGAGCGGATCAGCGCGATCACCGTCTCCTCGCGCAGCCCCGGCACCTGCCAGTCGAAGCTCTCCGCCGGCACCTGGTTCAGCAGCGGCAGCGGGATGTCCACGGTGACGCCGTCGGTCGCCGTGCCCGGCTCGAACCGGTAGGTCAGCGGCAGGGTCACCCCCTGGGTCTGCCACTCGTCGGGGTAGTCGCTCTCGTCGACACCGCCGCGACCGTCGTTGACCAGCAGGTCGCGGGTGAAGGTCAGCAGATCGGGACGCTCGTGGCGGGTCTTCTTCCACCAGGTGTCGAAGTGCCGGCCGGAGACCACGTCGGCGGGGATCCGCTGGTCGTAGAAGCCGAAGATGGTCTCGTCGTCGACCAGGATGTCCCGGCGGCGGGCCCGGCTCTCCAACTCCTCGATCTCGCCCAGCAGTCGCTTGTTGTCGGCCCAGAACCGGTGGTGGGTCTGCCAGTCGCCCTCGACGAGCGCGTGCCGGATGAACAGCTCCCGGCTCAACGTCGGGTCGATCCGCCCGAAGTTGACCTTGCGGGAGGCGACCAGCGGCATGCCGTACAGGGTGACCTTCTCGTAGGCCATCACCGCGGCCTGCTTCTTCTCCCAGTGCGGCTCGCTGTAGCTGCGCTTGACCAGGTGCTGCGCCAGCGGCTCGACCCACTCCGGCTCGACCCGCCCGGCGATGCGCCCCCACAGCCGGGACGTCTCCACCAACTCGGCGGCCATCACCCAGCGCGGCGGCTTCTTGAACAGCGCCGAGCCGGGGAACAGCGCGAACTTCGCGCCCCGCGCCCCCAGGTACTCGTGTTTCTGGGCGTCCTTGAGGCCGATGTGCGACAGCAGGCCGGGCAGCAGCGACTGGTGCACCTTCGGGGTGTCGATCTCCTCCGGCAGGTCCGCGCCGCCCCGGCGGCCCGCGCCCCGGCCGGCGTCCGCCTCGGCCGGGGTGTCCCGCGCCGCCCGCCCGCCGCGCCGGTCGTTCTCGGCGGGGGTACGCAGCACCTGGCGCAACTGGCTGACGATGTCCTGCCACTCGCGGATCCGCAGGTAGTTCAGGTACTCCGCCTTGCACATCCGGCGGAACGCGCTGGACGACAGCTCCCGCTGCTGCTCCCGCAGGTACCGCCACAGGTTCAGGTAAGCCACGAAGTCGGACTCTTTGTCGGCGAACCGGGCGTGTGCCTGGTCGGCCTGGGCCTGCTTCTCGGCCGGGCGCTCGCGGGGGTCCTGAATGGAGAGCGCGGCGGCGATCACCAGGATCTCGGTGGCACAGCCGTTGCGCTCGCCCTCGACCACCATCCGGGCCAGCCGCGGGTCGACCGGGAGCTGGGCGAGCCGGCGGCCCAGCGCGGTGAGCCGCTTCGCCGGGTCGGTCTCGGTCGGGTCCAACGCGCCCAGCTCGTGCAGCAGGTTGACGCCGTCGGTGATGTTGCGCTTGTCCGGCGGGTCGATGAACGGAAACGCGGCCAGGTCGCCCAGCCCGATCGCGGTCATCTGGAGGATGACCGACGCCAGGTTGGTGCGCAGGATCTCCGGGTCGGTGAACTCGGGGCGGGACAGGAAGTCCTGCTCGTCGTAGAGGCGGATGCAGATACCGTCCGACGTCCGACCGCAGCGGCCCTTGCGCTGGTTGGCCGACGCCTGCGAGACGGGCTCGATCGGCAGCCGCTGCACCTTGAGCCGGCTGGAGTAACGGGAGATGCGGGCGGTGCCCGGGTCCACCACGTACTTGATTCCCGGCACGGTCAGCGAGGTCTCCGCGACGTTGGTGGCGAGCACCACGCGTCGTGAGCTGTGCGCGGCGAAGACGCGGTGCTGCTCGGCGGCGGAGAGCCGGGCGTACAGCGGCAGGATCTCGGTGCCCAGCAGGGACCGCTTCTTCTGCACCAGCTTGCCCAGCGCGTCGGCGGTGTCGCGGATCTCCCGTTCGCCGCTGAGGAAGACCAGGATGTCGCCCGGACCCTCGGCGGCCAGCTCCTCGACGGCGTCGCCGATCGCCTGGATCTGGTCGCGGACGTTCTCCTCGTCGGCGTCGCCCTCCTCGTCGCTCTCGGCGACCTCGACCAGCGGCCGGTAGCGGACCTCCACGGGATAGGTGCGTCCGGAGACCTCGACGACCGGCGCCGGACTGCCCTGGGCGTCGGCGAAGTGCTTGGCGAAGCGGTCGGTTTCGATGGTCGCCGAGGTGATGATCACCTTGAGGTCGGGCCGGCGGGGCAGCAGTTCGCGCAGGTAGCCGAGGATGAAGTCGATGTTGAGGCTGCGCTCGTGCGCCTCGTCGATGATCAACGTGTCGTACTGGCGCAGCATCCGGTCGGTCTGCAACTCGGCCAGCAGGATGCCGTCGGTCATCAGCTTGACCAGGCTGCGGTCGCTGACCTGGTCGGTGAAGCGCACCTTGTAGCCGACCACGTCGCCCAGCTCGGTACCCAGCTCGTCGGCGATCCGGTCGGCCACCGTCCGGGCGGCCAGCCGCCGGGGCTGGGTGTGCCCGATCAGGCCGTTGATGCCGCGCCCCAGCTCCAGACAGATCTTCGGCAGCTGGGTCGTCTTACCGGAGCCGGTCTCGCCGGCCACGATCACCACCTGGTGATCGCGGATGGCGGCGGCGATGTCGTCCTTGCGCTCGCTGACCGGCAACCCCACGGGGTACGCGATCGTCGGCACCGCCGCCCGCCGGTCGGCCAGCCGCTGCTCGGCCCGCGCCAGCTCGGCGGTGATCTCGGTCAGGGCCGCCTCCCGGCGCTGCGGGTCGCGCAGCTTGCGGGCGCCGTCCAGGCGTCGCTGGAGCCGGCGCTGGTCGCGGAACATCAGGGGACTGAGGCGGCGGTGCAGGTCGCGGACGGGATCGGTCGCGGCGGAGGAGGCTGGATTCTGCATGTCGTGCCCAAGGATAGGCAGCCCGGCGGCGGACCGCCCCTGGGTTACCGCGCGTGGGTGCTTCGGCGCGGGGACGGCGGTCTACAGTTGCGGCCGACGTCGAGCGCCGGGGGGCCGGGATGGAGCTGCGGGACACCGATCGAGCGCTGGTGCAGGCCGCCACGGCGGTCGCCAAACTTCGGTGCCGCAGCCGCCACCACACCGGCGCGTCGGCCGCCCGTACCGCCGACGGGCGGGTGTTCTCCGGGGTGAACCTGCACCACGACAGCGGGGACACCTGCGCGGAGTTGGTCGTCATCGGCACCGCCGCCACGCAGGGCGTGACCGAGCTGGAGACCATCGTCTCGGTCGCCGACCGGGGTCGTACGGTCGTCGGGCCCTGCGACAGGTGCCGGCCGGTGCTCAGCGCGTACTTCCCAGCGCTGCGGGTCATCGTGGGCGAGCCGGACGACCTGCGGGTGCTGCCGATCGCGGACCTGCCGGGCTGACCGCGTCAGTCGCCCGCCGCCGCCTCCAGCATCGACGCGGGGATCGGCACGCCCTCGTACCGCACGTTGCCCTCGGGCACCATCCAGCTCGCCACCCGCGCGACGAGCAGGCCGGCACGGACGGCCGGGTCGTCGGCGTAGAGCCCGCGTACCTCGTCCGGGGCGATGGAGAAGACGACGAAGCCCCGCATCCGGTCGTCGTCGGCGTGCAGGAGCGGGCCGGCCGCGAGCACCAGTCCCTGCTCCACGAGCCCTGCCTGGTGGGCCAGATGGGCGTCGCGTAGCCGGTCGATCGCCTCCGGTGGCAGCTCCGGCGGATCCGACGGTCGGATCAGCAGGACGACCGTGTGCTGGTCGAATCGCATGCCCCACACCCTATGGTGCTCGCTGTCCCTCTTACGGGTGTTATCCGCCATCCGCCCCACTTGCCCCGTCCGCGAAACTCATTCTCTTATCGAGGTCCGATACGAGTGGAGGTGCGGCATGGTCAGCAGACGACAGGTGCTCGTGGCCGGTGCCGCCGGGGGCGCCGCGGTTCTGGTCCCGGCCGGCTCGACGGCCGCGGGCCGCACGCTCGCCGCGGCGACGGTGCTGCGCGCCGCCGACATCCCGAAGTACGTCGCGCCGCTGCGCATCCCCCTGGCCATGCCCCGGGTGGCGAACGACCCCGAGCGGGACACCTACGTCGTCGGGGTGCGGCAGTTCCGCCAGCAGATCCTGCCGCTGTCCTGGCCGCGTACGACCGTGTGGGGTTACGGCTCCACCGCCCACCCCGACAGCTTCGGCTACCCGGCGCACAGCATCGTCGCGCGGGTGAACCGCCCGGTACGGGTGACCTGGGTCAACGAACTCGTCGACCACCGGGGCGACTACCTGCCCCACCTGCTGCCCGTCGATGAGACCCTGCACTGGGCCAACCCGGCCGGTGGCCGGAACGGCCGGGACGGGCACGGCCGCTCGGACGGCAGCCGCCGTGGCTACCGGGGGCCGGTGCCCCAGGTGGTCCACCTGCACGGCGGGCACAGCACGCAGGAGAGCGACGGGCACGCCGAGGCGTGGTACCTGCCGGTGGCCCGCGACCTGCCGGCCGACTTCGCCGTCACGGGCAGCGCGTACGGCGAGTTCCGGTCCCGCTTCGCCGAGGGGTCCGGCCTGCGCTGGGCGGCGGGTTCGGCCACCTTCGAGTACGCCAACGACCAGCGGCCCTGCACCCTCTGGTACCACGACCACACGCTGGGCCTCACCAGGGAGAACGTCTACGCCGGGCCGGCCGGTTTCTACCTGCTGGGCGGCGACGACCTGCCCGACGGGGTGCTGCCCGGCCCGACGCCGGGTCACGACGATCCGCCGGACACCGACTACCACGACATCCCGCTGCTCATCCAGGACCGCAGTTTCAGCGCCGACGGCGAGCTGGTCTACCCCGGGGGTCACCACGAGGGTCCGGCGTGGACGTCGGCGTTCTCCGGCACCACCATCGTGGTCAACGGCCGGACCTGGCCCAGCCTTACCGTGCAGCGTCGGCGCTACCGGTTCCGGTTGCTCAACGGCTGCAACAGCCGCTTCCTGATGCTCAGCGTCGCCGCCCACGCCACCGCACGGCCGGCCCGTCCGGTGCTGCCGGTCTGGCAGATCGGCAGCGACAGCGGCTTCCTGCCCGAGCCGGTGGCGCACGACCGCGTCATTCTCGGCCCCGCCCAACGGGCCGACGTGATCGTCGACTTCACCGGCGTGCCCGCCGGCACCGAGCTCTTCCTCGTCAACGAGGGGCCCGAGTGGGCGTACCGGGGCGGCCGGCCCGGGGTGGACTTCGCGCCGTCCGACCCGCGGACCACCGGGCAGGTGATGCGGTTCGTGGTCACCGAGGCCACCGGCGCGGACTCCAGCGTGCCGCCGGAGCACCTGCAACTGCCCGCCCACCCCCGGCTCGGTGCGGCGGAGCGGGTCCGGCGGCTGTCGCTCAACGAGCGGATGTCCGGCCGGTCGATGGTGATGCTGCTCGGCACCCTCGACGAGCGCGGCCGGGGTCGGCCGATGCGCTGGAGCGATCCCGCGACCGAACAGCCCCTCGTCGGCGCGACCGAGGTGTGGGAGGTGCGCAACTTCACCCGCAACGTCCACCCCGTCCACCTGCACCAGGCCCAGTTCGAGCTGCTGGGCCGTGGACGGTCGGGCCGGGCGGAGCCGGAGCCGGGGGAGCGGGGATGGATGGACACCGTGCTCGCGTACCCGTGGGAGGTGACGCGGATCAAGGCCCGCTTCGACCTGCCGGGCCGCTTCTCCTGGCACTGCCACCTGCTCGAGCACGAGGACAACGAGATGATGCGGCCCCTCAACGTGCTGCCGCGCGGCGCGGCGGCGGCCGGGGACGGCGGCTCGGTGCAGATGCCGCAGGCTGAGTCGGCGGCATCGACCGACGCCAGTTAGGTCACTTTCCGCAGGTCGGCTAAGGTTAGGCGAACCTAAGCTCGAACGTGCAGGAGTTTCGTGACCACCCTCGCCGCCCGGCCGACGCCGGCCCGCAACTCCTCCGGTGCCCGCACCGGTCGGCGGGTCGCCGTCACCGTCGGCGCCGCGCTGGTGTTGCTGCTCGCCGTACTGGCCAGCTTCGCGCTGGGCAGCCGGCAACTCGGAGTCGGCGCGGTCTGGCACGCCCTCGTCGCGCCGGACGGCAGCGACGCGAGCACCATCGTCCGGGAACTACGTATGCCGCGTACCGCGCTCGGGCTCGCCGTCGGGCTGGCGCTCGCCGTGGCCGGCGTGCTGTTCCAGGCGCTCACCCGCAACCCGCTCGCCGAGCCGCGCATCCTCGGCATCAGCGCCGGCGCGTCGTTCGGCGTGGTCCTCGCCATCTCCGTCTTCGGCATCGGCACGCTCGCCGGGTACGTCTGGTTCGGCATCGCCGGCGCGCTCGCCGCCGGCCTGCTGGTCTTCGCCATCGCCAGCCGGGCCCGCGAGGGCGCGAGCCCGGTCACCCTCGCGCTGGTCGGCGCGGCGCTCGACGCCAGTCTCGCCTCCGGGGTGTACGCGCTGCTCAGCATCGACGCCCGCACCTTCGAGGAGTACCGGTTCTGGGTGGTGGGCGGACTGGCCGGGCGGGACCTCGGCGTCACCGCCCAGGTGCTGCCGTTCGTCCTCGTCGGGCTGCTGCTCGCCGCGCTGGTGGCCCGGGGCCTGGACGCCCTCGCTCTCGGCGACGACGTGGCCCGTGGCCTGGGCCACCGCATCGGCCTGGTCCGCCTCGGCGGTGGAATCGCCGCCGTGCTGCTCACCGGCGCCGCGGTGGCCGCCGCCGGCCCGGTCGCCTTCGTCGGGCTGGCCGTGCCGCACCTCGCCCGTGCCCTGGTCGGCGCGGACCACCGCTGGACCCTCGCCGTCTCCGCCCTGCTCGGGCCCGCGCTGCTGCTCGGGGCCGACGTCGTCGGCCGACTCGTCGCCCCGCCCGGCGAGATACCCGCCGGCATCGTCACCGCCCTGATCGGCGCGCCGCTGCTGGCCGTGCTGGTCCGCCGCGCCCGGGTGGTGACCGCGTGACCGCCGGTCGTCCCGCCGAAGCGTCCGGCACCGCCGGCCCGGACCCTGCCGCTGACCCGGTCGCTGGTCCGACCCGCGCCGCGTCCGGCGCTGCTGGTCCGGCCCGCGCTGCTGCCCCGGCCGCTGGTCCGGCCCGCGTCGCCGATGCGTCTGGCGCGGCTGGCGCGGCTCGCGTCGCCGATGCGTCTGGCGCGGCTGGTGCGGCCCGCGTCGCCGATGCGTCCGGCGCGGCTGGTGCGGCCCGCGTCGCCGATGCGTCCGGCGCGGCTGGGCTCGCAGCCGCGGCCGGGCTGCCCGATGCGCCCGGCGGCACGTCCCGGCTGCCCGGCCGGTCGTTGCTGCGGGTCGGTCCGGTCAGCCTGCTGATCCGTCGCCGCGCGACGCTGGTCGCCGCCGTGCTGACCGTGCTGCTCCTGCTGGCCGTCGTGCTCAGCCTCTCGCTGGGCACCCCGTACGTCGCCCCGGCCGACGTGCTCCGGGCGCTCTCCGGCGCGGGCACCCCGTACGACCTCGTGGTTCTTGATCTTCGCCTGCCCCGGGTCGTGCTGGCGGCGGTGGCCGGCGCGGCCTTCGGCGTGGCCGGCACGCTGATCCAGAGCGTGGCGCGCAACCCGCTCGCCAGCCCGGACGTCATCGGCATCACCCAGGGCGCCGGCCTCGCCGCGACCGTGGCGTTGACCAGCGGCGCGGCGGCGGTGCTGGTGGCGCCCAGCGCGCTGGTCGGCGGTCTGCTGGCGGCGGTGCTGCTGTTCGCCCTCGGTGCCCGGCACGGGCTGGCCGCGCAACGGTTCGTCCTCGCCGGGGTGGCGGTCGCGTTCGCCTTCCGGGCGCTGACCGAGGTGGTCATGCTCACCGCCGACCCGATCGACGGCCTGCGGGCGCAGATCTGGCTGATCGGCACCCTCGCCGGCAAGGGCTGGACCGAGGCGGCCTGGATCGCCGGCACACTCGCGGTGCTGCTGCCGGTGCTGGCGTGGGCCGGCTGGGCCCTGAACAGCACCGCCCTCGACGACGACACCGCGCGCGGCGTCGGGCTACGCCCGGTGGCCCGCCGGATCGGGCTCGCCGGCACCGGCGTGCTCGTCGCCGCGATGGTCACCGCCCAGGTCGGCGCCGTCGACTTCGTGGCGCTCGTCGCACCGCAGTTGGCCCGCCGGCTGGTCCGCGCCGAACGGCCCCCGCTCGTCTGCGCCGCGCTGCTCGGCGCGCTCCTGCTCGTCCTCGCCGACCTGGCCGGCCGTCGACTGTTCGCGCCCACCCAACTGCCGGCGGGCGTGCTGACCGCCGCGATCGGCGGCCCGTACCTGATCTTCCTGTTGCTTCGTGGACGGCCACGGTCGTCGTGACGCCTGTGAGGAGTCGTGTGATGCTCTCCACCCGCGACCTGGTCGTCGGCTACGACGAGCGGACCGTGCTCGACGGGCTGACCCTGGACCTGCCCACCGACGCGTTCACGGTGATCGTCGGCCCCAACGCGTGCGGCAAGTCCACCCTGCTGCGCACGATGGCCCGACTGCTCGCCCCGCGACAGGGCACCGTCCTGCTGGACGGCACCGCCATCCGTGACCTGCCCACCCGCGACGTGGCCCGCCGGCTCGGCGTCCTGCCGCAGAGCCCGCTGGTGCCCGAGGGCGTCACCGTGGCCGACCTGGTCGGACGCGGCCGGCAGCCGTACCAGCGGTGGTGGCGGCAGTGGTCGTCGTCCGACGCCGCGGCGGTCGACGAGGCGATGGCCCTGGCCGACGTGGCCGACCTCGCCGACCGGCCGGTGGACAGCCTCTCCGGTGGCCAGCGGCAACGGGTGTGGATCGCCATGACGCTCGCCCAGGACACCGAGGCGCTGCTGCTGGACGAGCCGACGACCTTCCTCGACCTGGCCCACCAGGTGGAGGTGCTGGACCTGCTGCACCGGCTCCGCGCCGAGCGTGGCCGCACCGTGGTCGCCGTCCTGCACGACCTCAACCAGGCCGCCCGCTACGCCGACCACCTGGTCGCGATGCGCGCCGGCGCGGTGGTGGCCGCCGGCCCACCCCGGGAGATCCTCACCGCCGAACTGGTCCGGGACGTCTTCGGGCTGGCCTGCGTCGTCGTGCCCTGCCCGGTGACCGGCGCACCCCTGGTGGTTCCCGCGCGCACCGGCGGCCCGGCCCTTCCCACCGGCTCTACTGGCGTGGGCAACTCTGCCGGCTCTGTTGCGGCCGCCGAGTCTGCTGGCGTGGGCGGCCCGGAGGCCCCTGCCGCTGTCGGGTCCGCTGCGCCGGCCGCTGACGCTGCGCCGGCCGCTGACGCTGCGCCGGCCGCTGACACTGCGCCAGCCGCTGACGCTGCGCCGGCCGCTGCTGCTGGGCCTGCTGCGCCGGCCGCTGCTGCCGGGTTCGCTGCGCCGGCCGCTGGCCCTGGCGGCGCTGATTCGTCGACGGCGTCCGTACCGGACGCCCGATCCGCCGATGGCGACGCGGCCACCCCGCTCGCCGGCACGTACCCCTCGAAAGGACACTGATGCGTCGTCTCGTCGCCGCTCTCGCCGCGGCCGTCGCCCTCGGGGTCGGCCTCACCGCCTGCGGTGAGAGCGACCCGGTCGCCGGCTCCGCTACCGGGGAGACCCGGGAGATCACCCACGCCATGGGCACCACCAAGGTCCCGGCCGAACCCAAGCGCGTCGTCGTGCTCGACACCGACAAGATCGACACGGCGCTCTCGTTGGGCATCACGCCCGTCGGCGCGGCCACCGCCGGCGAGGCCAAGAGTTGGCCCACGTACTTCGGCGCGGACAAGCTCGCCGGCATCAAGGAGGTCGGGGTGCTCACCGAGCCTGACCTGGAGGCGATCAACGCCCTCAAGCCGGACCTGATCCTCGGTAGCAAGTTCCGCCAGGAGAAGTTCTACGACGAGCTGGCCGCCATCGCGCCGACCGTGTTCACCGACAAGGTGGGCATCACCTGGAAGGAGAACTTCCTCCTCGACGGCAAGGCGCTCGGCCGCGAACAGCAGGCCAAGGACCTGCTCGGCGCGTACGAGAAGCGGGCCAAGGACTTCGGCGCGACCCTCGGCGACGCCGCCGCCCGCAAGGTGTCCATCGTGCGGTTCATCCCGGGCAACATCCGGGTGTACGGCCCGGACTCCTTCTCCGGCATCGTCATCGGTGACACCGGCCTGGGCCGCCCCGAGCGGCAGTTGCTCGCCAACAAGGAGGACAAGCGCTTCGACCTGGTCAGCCCCGAGCGGATCAACGAGGTCGACGGCGACGTCATCTTCGTGACCGCGTACGGCGACAAGGCCGCCGCCGAGCAGAGCAAGGTGGCCGGCGGGACCCTCTGGAAGGGCCTCGGCGCGGTCAAGGCCGGCAAGGCGTACCCGGTCTCCGACGAGATCTGGATGACCGGCATCGGCGTCGGCGCCGCCAACAAGATCCTCGACGACCTGGCCAAGTACCTCCCCGCCACCTGACCCACCCGGGCCGCACCCAAGATCCGCGCAAGTTCGGGGAAACTGCTGCCTCGCGAGCCAATGAAGCAGCAGCATCCCTGAAGTTGTGCGGATCTTGGTGCCGGTGCCGGTGCCGGTGCCGGTGCCGGTGCCGGTGCCGGTGGCGGTGCTGGTTCTGGTTCCGGTTCCGGTGCGGGTGCGTCTCGGGTCGGGTCAGCGGGAGCGGGAGCGCAGGGCTTGACGGAGTTCGTCGAGGAAGCCGTCGAAGTCCTCCCGAAGTCGTTTTGCGGTGACGTGCAGCACGATCCAATCCTCACCGAGCAGCCGATTGAGGCGACGGCGGTCGAGGTGGAGTTGCTCGGGATCGTCATGCCACAACCCGTCGTACTCGACGGCGACCTTGAGATGCGGCCATGCCAGATCGAGACGGGCCACGAACCTCCCATCGTGCTCGACCACGAACTGGGTGACCGGCGGCGGTATCCGGGCGAGCACGATTCGCACGCGAAGTCGGGACTCCGGTGTCGACTCCGAGCCCGCGTCGGCCAGATCGGCCACCCGCGTCATGCGCTTCACCCTCGGTCGCCGACCCGCGCTCGGGCATTCGCCCGCAGCGGCGCGAGCGCTACCAGATGCTTGTGGGCGAGCCGATCCACGATGGCAACTGCCTCCTCGGTCGGCAGCCACTGGGCCAGATCCCAGCAGGTGCGCGTCGGCGTGGTCACCGGGATGCCCTGACGTCGGATGACGTCGAATTCGTCGATCGCGCCGGCATGGACGGCGAGTCCCGACACCGGTCCGAACCGCTGGCCGGCGGGCACGAGCACATCGACGGGCTCATGGTGGGCGACCGTCGTCGCGCCGTAGAGCGCTGCCGCGCTGCGTCCGGCGATCACCACACCCGGCGGCAGCACGAGTTGGGCAGCCGCGGCGCAACGGGTGCGGTGAGTGACGTCGAGTTGGGCGTCGGCATACACGTCCCGGAAGAGCGGGCGCCAGGCCGCGCTGCGTAGTTCCGCAGGGGTGAGCAGACCGTCGGCGACGGCGCGGGAACCGCGAAAGACGCGCCCCTGCAGTCTCGCCGGGCGTCGTGGAGAAGCAGGCATGACGACACCCTGACGGCCAGGCGTGGCTGCCGGCAGCCCCTGTGGATAACTTCCGCCGGGGGTAATTACGCCAAGATCCGCGCAACTTCAGTGCTCTTGCTGCCTCCCGATCACGGGAGGCAGCAGCATCCCTGATGTTGCGCGGATCTTGGCTGAGCGGGCGAGCGTGGGCGGGCGTGGGCGGGCGTGGGTGCGTGGGCGGGCGCGGGCGGGTGGTGCGGGTGGAGGGGTGTGGGCGGGTGGTGCGGGTGGAGGGGTGTGGTTAGGCGGCGGTGGACCAGATGGCGCGGAAGGCGGCGGCTTCGCCGGCCAGCCAGCGTTCGATCTGTTCGGGCTTGGCGTCGGTGGGCATGCGGTGGGTCTGACCGCGCCGGACGTCGACCAGGACCGGCTCGGCGTGCGGGAGGACCGCGTCCATGTGGCGGGCCATCAGGTGCAGGGTGGCGAGCATCGATTCCTCGCTCGGCGGCGCCTCGTCGAAGTGCAGTCGGACCGCGTCGGCGTGACCGTCGGGGTAACGTACGCCGAAGTGGGGGTTGATCTTGACGGGTAGGTCGCCGAGCATGGCCAGGGCGTCGCGGGTCTGGGCCAGGTCGAGGGTGGCCGGGTCGCCGAGGGAGTGCAGCCAGGCCGTCGCGCCGGGCACCAGCGCCTGGTAGAGCGGGCGCCAGCGCGGCTTGACGACGTCGACCACACCGGCCAGGTGGGTGCCGCCGGTGTGGAAGGCGATGTCGGCCTTGAGCGCCTTGACGAACTGGCCGTGCGGGTTGAAGCCGGAACGGCTGGCGCGCTGCTTGCGCAGACCGCCCACGAAGGTCGCCTTGGTGGGGCCGGTGCGGTCGACGTAGCGGGTGAAGCCGAGCAGGGTGGTGTAGGGCGTCAGGGGCATGGAGGTGGGCGCGGTCACGGGCGTCCTCCCAGTTCAGAAGCGCTATTAGTACATACATTCTAATCGACACCCCTGACATCGCCCAGTGAAAACGGGGCGGCGGAAGACGCGACAAAGGGGGCCGTCCGGCAATCCGGACGACCCCCTCGCGGCGACCGCTAAAGCTGACCGACGTCCGTGATCCGGACGACCGCCGCGCCGACCTCGTCCGAGGCGGCGAGGTCGACCTCGGCGCTGATGCCCCAGTCGTGGTCGCCGTCCGGGTCGTCGAAGATCTGCCGGACGGTCCACTTCTCCCGGCCCTGCTCGATCATGAGCAGCGCCGGGCCGCGGGCGTCCGGACCCACCCCGATCGAGTCGTACGCCTCGAAGTACGGCGTCAGCGCGTCGGCCCACGCGTCGTAGTCCCAGCCGTCGCCGGAGTCCAGCTCGGCGAGCAGGTCCCAGCGGCGCAGCGCGGCCAGCTCCACCCGCCGGAACAGCGCGTTGCGCACCAGCACCCGGAACGCCCGCGCGTTGCGGGTCACCGCCGGTGGTCGGTCGGTCAGGGCGGCGTGCGCCTGGGCCACCTCGGCCACGTCGGACGGGTTGCGCAGCCGCTCCCACTCGTCGATGAGGCTGGAGTCGACCTGGCGGACCAGCTCGCCCAGCCACTCGATGAGGTCGATCAGCTCCTCGGTCTTGGCGTCCTCGGGGACGGTCTGGCGCAGCGTCTTGTACGCGTCGGCCAGGTAGCGCAGGACCAGGCCCTCCGAGCGGGTCAGCCCGTAGAACTGCACGTACTCGGTGAAGGTCATGGCCCGCTCGTACATGTCGCGGACGACGGCCTTGGGGGAGAGCTGGTGGTCGGCGACCCACGGGTGGCCCTGCCGGTACATCTCGTACGCGGCCTCCAGCAGCTCGGCGAGCGGCTTCGGGTGGGTCACCTCGTCCAGTAGTTCGAGGCGGGCCTCGTACTCGATGCCCTCGGCCTTCATCGCGGCGACCGCCTCGCCGCGCGCCTTGAACTGCTGCGCGGACAGGATCTGGCGGGGGTCGTCGAGGATCGACTCGATCACGCTCAACACGTCGAGGGCGTACGACGGGGACTCGGCGTCGAGCAGCTCGATGGTGGCCAGGGCGAGGGGGGAGAGCGGCTGGTTGAGCGCGAAGTCGAGCTGGAGGTCGACGGTGAGCCGGATCCGGCGACCGGTTTCGTCCGGCTCGGGCAGCTCCTCGACGACCCCACCGGCCCGCAGCGCCCGGTAGATGGCGATGGCCCGGCGGATGTGCCGGCGCTGGGCGGCGGGCTCCTCGTGGTTGTCGGTGAGCAGGTGCCGCATCGCCGCGAACGCGTCCCCGGGGCGGCCGATGACGTTCAGCAGCATCGAGTGGCTGACCTGGAAGCTGGACGTCAGCGGCTCCGGCTCGGCCTCGACGAGGCGGTCGAAGGTGGGCTGCCCCCAGCCGATCGAGCCCTCCGGCGGCTTCTTGCGGACGACCTTACGGCGTTTCTTCGGGTCGTCGCCGGCCTTGGCGAGGGCCTTCTCGTTGTCGATGACGTGCTCGGGGGCCTGCACGACGACCCGGCCGATGGTGTCGTACCCGGCCCGGCCGGCCCGCCCGGCGATCTGGTGGAACTCCCGGTTCTTGAGCAGGCGGGTACGGACCCCGTCGTACTTGCTCAGGCCGGTGAACAGCACCGTGCGGATCGGCACGTTGATGCCGACGCCGAGCGTGTCGGTGCCACAGATGACCTTGAGCAGACCGGCCTGGGCCAGGGTCTCGACCAGGCGGCGGTACTTGGGCAGCATGCCGGCGTGGTGTACGCCGATGCCGTGCCGGACCAGCCGGGACAGCGTCTTGCCGAAGCCGGAGGTGAACCGGAAGCCGCCGATCGCCTGGGCGATCATGTCCTTCTCGGCGCGGGTGCAGACGTTGACGCTCATCAGCGCCTGGGCGCGTTCCAGCGCGGCGGCCTGGGTGAAGTGCACGACGTACACCGGAGCCTGTTTGGTCTCCAGCAGCTCCTCAAGCGTCTCGTGCAGCGGCGTCATCGCGTACGAGAAGATCAGCGGGACCGGCCGCTCGGCCGAGCGCACGACGGCGGTCGGCCGTCCGGTACGCCGGGTCAGGTCGTCCACGAAGCGGGTGGTGTCCCCCAGGGTGGCGGACATCAGGATGAACTGGGCCTGCGGTAGTTCGATGATCGGCACCTGCCACGCCCAACCACGGTCGGGTTCGGCGTAGAAGTGGAACTCGTCCATGATCACCTGGCCGACGTCGGCCTTGGCGCCCTCGCGCAGCGCCAGGTTGGCCAGGATCTCCGCCGTGCAGCAGATGATCGGGGCGTCGGCGTTGACGCTGGCGTCGCCGGTGAGCATGCCGACGTTCTCGGCGCCGAAGACCTCGCAGAGCGCGAAGAACTTCTCCGACACCAGCGCCTTGATCGGCGCGGTGTAGAACGTCGTCCGGCTGTCGGCCAGGGCCGCGAAGTGCGCGGCGACGGCCACCAGGCTCTTACCCGAGCCGGTGGGCGTGTTCATGATCAGGTTGGCGCCGGAGACGATCTCGATGACCGCCTCCTCCTGATGGGGGTAGAGGTCGAGGCCGCGCTCCTTCGCCCAACCGGCGAACGCGTCGAAGAGGGTGTCGGGGTCGGCGCTTCTCGGCAGCGCGGCGGTGAGCGTCATAGCGTGTCCATGGTGCCTGGATCATGCCCTCCGGCGCCAACCAGGTTGTCGCGCGACCCGCTCAAGGCGTTAGGAAGGGCCCCTTTTACAACGCCAGGCGTTAACAGGGGGCCCTTCCTTACCGTCGGCGGTAGATGAGATCAGCGACCGGACGGCCCGCCGTGATCGCCCGCCGCTCGAACTTCGTCACCGGGCGGTGCGCCGGACGGGGCGCGTAGCCGCCGTACGCGTCGACCAGCTCCGGGTCCGCGTCCAGGGTCTCCCGCATCGCCTCGGCGTACTCGGCCCAGTCCGTCGCGCAGTGCAGCACGCCGCCGGGGGCCAACCGGGACCGCAGCAGGGCCACGTGCGACGGCTGGATGATCCGCCGCTTGTGGTGCCGGGCCTTCGGCCACGGATCCGGAAAGAACACGTGTACGGCGTCCAGCGCGCCCTCCGGCAGGCCGCCGACCAACTCCAGTGCGTCACCGCGAGCAACCCGGACATTCCCCAGGTCAGCGCGGTCCACCAGGTCGAGCAGGTTGGCGATTCCCGGCGTGTGCACCTCGACCGCCAGATAATCTCGGTCCGGGTCGGCGGCGGCCATCGCGGCCGTACTGTCGCCCATGCCCGAGCCGATCTCCAGCACCACCGGGGCCCGGCGGCCGAAGAGGGCGGCCAGGTCGACGGGCTCGCCCGACACGTCCAGACCGTACGAGGACCAGAGCCGGTCCAACGCGTCGGTCTGCCGGCCGCTCATCCGTCCCCGGCGGGGGTGGAAGGTGCGGATCATCCGGCCCGTGGGCGGGACGGTGGCGGGGTCAGGGTCGTCGGTGATGGTCACAGCGACCCGAGCGTACGCGACTTCGTCTGCGGATCGGATGTGATGTGCGACCGGGAATGAGAGGATCCGATTGGTACGGCAGGCCGGGCGGTCCGCTGCCCGGCGCGGTTCGACGGCGTCGAGAGGGGGCATCGTGACAGTGACCCGCGGCGGCGTGCTCCTGTCGGTGGCGGCCATGCTCGCCATCCCCCTGCTCAGCACCGCTCCCGCGCTCGCCGCCCCGGCGACGCTGGCCACGCCGCCGGCCCTCGCCACTGCGCCCGGCGGGCCGTCCGACGCCCTGTCGACCGCCTCCGACTGGCCGCTCGATCCTCTGTCGGCCGTCGCCGCACCCGCCCGGCCGCTCGACGTCCTGCCGGTTGCCGCGTCCGCGCCGCTCGACGTCCTGCCGGCTGCCGCGCCCGCGCCGCAGCCCGGAGGCGTGCCGGGTGGCGCGCCACAGCCCGCTCCCGTGGTGGACGTCTTCGTCGAGGTGAGCCCCAGCACGGTGCAGCCCGGCTACCTGGTCGGCATTCGGGCCAGTTGCCGGGACAACTCGATCGGCGCCACCGTCGTCTCGGACGCGTTCGGCGCCGTCGGCGTGCAACCGCAGGGCGGCGTGCTCACCGCCGCGCCGATGGTGCGCGAGCGCACCCGCCCCGGCAACTACCGGGTCAAGCTGGAGTGCCGCGACGGCGAGACGGCGTCGACCATGTTGCAGGTGGTGAAGACGGTGCCCTCCCCCCACCCCAGTCGAGGCCCGGCGACCGGCTTCGGTGGCAGTGCCGGGGGAGTTACCGGCAAGCTGCTGCTGCCCGGCGGTGCCGCCTTCACGGTCGCCGGCCTGGTCCTCGCCGTGGTGGCCCTGCGCCGGCCCCGTAGCGTCGCGCGCCGCTGAGCCCGCCATGGAAATCTTCCGCCCCACACCGCCGCCGGCCGGATCCCGTCCGCCCACGGGTTCGCGCCCGTCCGCCGGCTCGTGGCTGCCCGGCGATGCCCGCCCACCCGCTGTCGCACGCCCGTCCGGCGATGCCCGGCAATCCGCTGCTGCCCAGCAGGCCGGCAGTTCGCGCCCGTCCGATGGCGCGAAGCCCTCGCCGGTGTCCCGCGCGTCGCATGTCTCCGGCGAGCGGCCGGCGGTGGCCGCCCGTCCGCCGACCGTCGTCGCTCCCCGGCGCAGCCGTCCGACGGGGCGTAGCCCCTGGTCGGTGCCGCTGGCCGTGATGCTGGTGCTGGTGGGCGTCTTCGCCACCGGCGCGGGACTGGGTCGTTCGGTCGGCCCGCTCGACCTGACCCCGGCCGGCGGCGAACGCCCGCCGCGCAGCGAGACGGTCGGGTTGTCGGCGAGCCGCCCGGTGCGCCTCACCGTCCCGGCGATCAAGGTGGAGGCGCCGGTGGCTCCGGTCGGGCAGGCGTCGGACGGCACGATCGCCGTACCGCCGCTGGAGAAGCACAACGAGACCGGCTGGTACGACCGGGGGCCGACACCCGGTGAGCCCGGTCCCGCCGTCATCGTCGGGCACGTGGACACCAAGAGCGGCCCGTCGGTCTTCTACGACCTGGGCAAGCTGAAGCCCGGTGACCTGATCGAGGTGGCCCGCGCGGACCGGTCGACGGTGGTGTTCAAGGTCGACACGGTCGAGCGCTTCCCGAAGGACCAACTGCCCGCCGAGCGCATCTACGGGCACGAGGGCCCCGCCGGACTCCGGCTCATTACCTGCGGCGGCCAGTTCATCGGCGGTCGCGCCGGCTACGCCGACAACGTGATCGCGTTCGCCACCCTCCAGTCGTCCCGCAAGCCCTGAGCCCGGCCGGGCTCGGCTTGATCCACACGACGTCGGTGATGTCGGGGTGTCCAGGTGGCGCTGACACCCCGATTTCGCCGAAGTCGAGTCGATCAAGCCCGGCGGTCAGGGCGTCAGGGGAACCCGCCTGGCGCGGATCGTGCGGGCGGGCGCTGGTCACCGCCCCGGCCCGACCCGGGCGAGCTGGTAGCCCGGCCGGGCGTCAGCGCAGGAAGTCCAGAAGTCGGTGGGCCGTCTCGTCGGGCGCTTCCTCGGGGATGAAGTGCCCGGCCGGTACGGGGCCGCCTCGTACGTCGTCGGCCCACTGCCGCCAGATCGCCATCGGGTCGTCGTAGAGCTTGGCGACCTGGCCGTGTTGGCTCCAGAGGAACAACAGCGGGCAGGCGATCTTCCGGCTCCCACGGTCTGCCCGGTCCTGGTCGTAGTCCAGGCTGGCCGCCGCGCGGAACTCCTCGCAGATCGCGTGCACGGTCTCGGGGTGCGTGAACTGCTCGACGTAGGCCGCCCGTACCTCGGGTGGGAAGGAGTCCTTCACCTCCGGCCAGTTCTCCAGCATGTAGTCGACGAGCACCTCGGGCGCGGCGGCGATGAACCGCTCGGGCACCGGCTCCGGCGCGGCCAGGAAGGACCAGACCCAGTAGGACAGGCTGAACGCCTTGTCGGCGCGGTCGTACACGTCGCCGATCGGCACGACGTCCAGGACGGCCAACCGGGTGACGACGTCCGGCGCGTCGAGCGCGAGTCGGTACGCGCACCGCGCCCCGCGATCGTGGCCGACCAGGTGGAACCGGTCGTACCCGAGGCTCCGCATCACCTCGATCTGGTCGCGGGCGATAGCGCGCATGCTGTACGGCTCGTGGTCGGCGCTGCTCGGCGGTGTGCCGCTGTCTCCCCAGCCCCGCAGGTCGGTGGCGACGACGGTGAAGTGCTCGGCGAGCCGGGGCGCGACCCGGTGCCACATGAGGTGCGTCTCGGGTATGCCGTGCAGCAGCAGAACGGGCGGCCCGTCACCGCCACGCCGTCCGTGGATCGTCGCGCCGGACGTGGCGATGTCGAACTCTTCGAAGCCGTCGAACATGGCCGGACGCTATCAGCGCAGATCGCCGTCGGGGCGGGGTTACGTCGAGCCCGGCAGGCCGGCAGGTGGTCAGGGCTGGGGGACCCGCAACGCCACCTCGAACTCCAGCAGGGTCGCGCCGCTGGAGACCGGCGGGCGGGGCGTCTCCCCGGGGGCGGTGGCGTGGGCGGCGCGGGCGGACCCCGAAGCCCAGGCCTGGTACGCCTCCTCGCTCTCCCACCGCGTATAGACGAAGTAGCGGGTCTCGCCGGCCACCGGGCGCAGCAGTTCGAAGCCGAGGAAGCCGGGGGAGCCCTCCACCGCGCCGGCCCGTGCCGCGAACCGCTTCTCCAGCTCGGGGCCGGCGTTCGGGGGAACCTCGATTGCGTTGATCTTCACGACTGCCATCTGCCCACCCTAGCCAGCCCCGGCGGCCGTGCGGCGGGAGCGCCGGAGGTCAGAGCCCCTCGACCGCCGGAACGAGGTCCGCGTCGACCACGATCGGCGCGTGGTCGGAGGGGCCCTTGCCCTTGCGGGCCTCCCGGTCGACGTACGCCGAGCGGACCGCGCGGCTGAACGGCGCGGAGGCGTACACCAGGTCGATTCTCATGCCCTTGTTCTGGTGGAACATCCCCGCGCGGTAGTCCCAGTACGTGAAGGGGTGCGGCCCCTTCATGGGCGTCGGCACCACGTCGTTGAGGCCCAGGTCGCGCAGCGCGGCGAGGGCGGCCCGTTCGGCCGGGGTGACGTGCGTGGAGTGGGTGAACACCGCCGGGTCCCAGACGTCGGCGTCGGTCGGGGCGACGTTGAAGTCACCGCAGACGGCCAGCGGCCGGCCGCCGGCCAGCTCCGCCTCCAGCGCGTCGCGCAGCGCCGCGAACCAGGCGAGCTTGTACGCGTAGTGCGGGTCGTCGGGCGCGCGCCCGTTGGGGACGTACACCGACCAGACCCGCACCCCGTCGCAGGTGGCGGAGATGGCCCGAGCCTCCGGCTCGGGAAAGCCCGGCTCGCCCGCGAAGCCGACGCGGACGTCGTCGAGGCCGACCCGGGACAGGATCGCGACCCCGTTCCAGCGGCCGTCACTGTGGCTGGCCACCGTGTAGCCCAGCTCGCCCACCTCGGCCACCGGGAACGCGCCGTCGGGGCACTTCGTCTCCTGCAGGCAGACGACGTCGGGACCGGTGTCAGCCAGCCATTCCAGCAGCCGGGGGAGCCGGGCCTTCACCGAGTTCACGTTCCAGGTCGCCAGGCGCATACGTCCACCCTGCCGTATCCGCCGCCCCGACGCCGCCTCACACAGGTGCCGGGTCGCCGGCACGCCGCCGGATCAGCTCCCGGGAGTGTCGCCGGGGCGGGTCTGTTCGGCCAGGAACCGTTCCAGCTCCGCGCCGAGTTCGTCGGCGGTGGGTAGCGGGCCGGCGTCCGGGGCGAGAAGGCTCCGCTCGCCGCGTCCTCGGGCGAACGCGTCGTACTGCTCCTCCAGGGCCTGGACCAGCGCGGCGGCGTCCTCGGTCTGGGCGACCTGCCGGTCGATCTCCACCCGGACCACCTCGGCGGCCGAGCGCAGGCCGTCGCCGGGCAGCAGCAGCCCGGTGCTGCGGGACACGGCGCTCAGCAGCACCTCGGCGGCGGCCGGGTACTCGGTCTGCGCCACGTAGTGCGGCACGTGGGCGGCGAAGCCGAGCGCGTCGCGGCCCTGCTCGCCGAGGCGGAACTCCAGCAGATGGCCGACGCTGCCGGGCACCTGAACCCGTTGCAGCCACGGCTCGTACCCGCTGATCAGCTCGGGACGGGTGGCGTGGGCCGTCACCCCGGTCGGCCGGGTGTGCGGGACCGCCATCGGGATCGAGTTGAGCCCGACGGTGAGCCGTACGTCGAGCCGGGCGGCGAGCCCCGCGACGGCGGCGGTGAACCGCTCCCACTGCAGGTCCGGCTCGGGGCCGGTGAGCAGCAGGAAGGGCGTCTCGTCGTCGTCGTGCAGCAGGTGCAGCTCCAGCTCCGGCGCGTCGAAGCTCTCCCAGTGGTCCTCGTTGAAGGTCATCACCGGTCGCCGGGAGCGGTAGTCGAAGAGCTGGTCCACGTCGAAGGTGGCGATCGGCCGACCCTCGAGCGAGGTGAGCAGTTGCTCGCGGGCCAGCCGGCTGGCGTTGCCGGCGTCCACGAACCCGGTGAGGGCCTGAATCAGGACCGGCTGCCCGAGGTCGGGCAGATCGTCGGTGAGCTGGTAGAGCTCGTGTGGGTCGAGCACCGGTGCGGACCTCCCTGGAATGTGCCTGTTCGGGTGCCGTCGCGACGGACAGCACTCGGTTCGGGCAACGTACCCGCCATCCTGGCGCATTCCTGCGTCGGGCGATCCGTCGCCCGCCCGGTGGGCACGATCGGACGAACCACCCGATTCCGCCGATCGGCCGATGGGCGGTTCGGCCCAAAGGCCGAGTTTGTCGATCATGTCGGGTCGCGCGGACCGATGTCCATCTCTGTCGCGGTCCGTGCCGGCCTGTACGCCCCGCCGCTTTCCTCCGGTACGCGAGGTTCGTTCCTCGGGCGGGTCGAGCGGCATCGCTCGTCCACCGGTGGCGCCTGTTTGTGTGGCGATGACCACGTGATCACCGTGCGTGATCGGGGCTTCGGTCTGCCTAGCCTCGGCTGATGCGTGACGACGGCACCCTCGACGACCCGTACGCCCCGAGTAGCCCCACTGCCGAAACAGCGGAAGGCACCTCAGCCGAACGGACAACCGCCGCGAGTCGGCTTCGGGCGTACGCCCGCGACCTGAGCGGCCGACGCCGCGCCCAGGTGGCGCTCGCCACCGGCGTGGTCTGCTGCCTCGGTCTGGCCACCGCCGTGCAGGTCCGGGACCAGGACGCCGGCGCGCAGTCGCGCGAGAAGACCGCCGGCGTCGAGCTGGCGGAGCGCGCCGAGCAGCAGACCGCATCCCGCGGGCTCGACCGATCGGCGGCCCCGTCCGCCACCCCGTCGACGTCCACCACCCCGGCCGACCCGGACGCCACCCCCCGCGCCCGCAAGGTCGCCCCGGCGAAGCCGACCCGCCCGGCGCCGGTCGCCGGTCTGGACGAGGACCAGATGGAGAACGCCGAGGCGATCGTCCGCGCCGGCCGCAAGATGGGCATCCCGCGCCGTGGCCTGGTCATCGCGGTGGCGACCGCCATGCAGGAGAGCAACCTCTACAACGTCGCCAGCGGCGTCCTGCCGGAGTCGCAGGACTACCCGCACCAGGGCGTCGGCTGGGACCACGACTCGGTCGGGTTGTTCCAGCAGCGCTCCAGCAGCGGCTGGGGTCCGGTCGGTCGGTTGATGGACCCGGAGTTCGCGACCCGGCAGTTCCTCACGGCACTCGAACAGGTGCCCGGCTGGCAGCAGATGCGCCTCACCGATGCCGCGCAGGCGGTGCAGGTCTCCGCGTACCCGGAGTACTACCAGCAGCACGAATGGCGGGCCACCCGGGTCGTCGACGCCATCGTGCCGACGGGGCGGTAGCCTACCGACCACTATGGACGGTGAGGGTTGAGCCTGTCGCGTCCCGGGTACATCCGTTGCGGGTTCGGGGTACACATGACTGAGGGATCACCGACAGGAGGACGTTATGTCTCTGATGCAGCGGATCAGCACTTTCCTGAGATCGCCCAAGGGTCAGCAACTGGTGGACCGGGGCCGGCGCGAGCTGGCCAAGCCGGAGAACCAGCAGAAGCTCAAGGGGTTGGCCACCCGCCTGTCCAACCGCCGTCGCTGACCGCGCCACCGGCCGTCCTGCCCGTACCCACCCCTGGGGAGACCCGGTGACCGACACCCCGCCCACCGGCGGTCAACCCGCCGCGCCCACCCCCGAGCCGTCGGCCGACCTGCCGGTCGCGCCGCCGGCCACGCCCGAAGGCCCGCCTGCGCGGCTGTGGGACCGGATGCGTGACGATCCGCAGTACGCCCCGGAGCACCTCGCGCTGGAGGCGGTACGCCGACTCGGGCCGGAGGCCGCGCAGTGGGCCGCCCGGGCCCGCAACGACCACCCCGGTGTCTCGTCCGACGTCCTGGCCGACCAGGCGGTCCGCAAGTTCGTCAACCTGGCCCGCCTGTCCGGGGCGGTCTCCGGCGCGGCCGGGCTGCCCGGCGCGGTCCTCGACGTCGGCGTGCTGGCCTGGACCCAGGCGCGGATGGTCCTGCACGTCGCCGCCGCGTACGAGGTCGACCCGCTGCACAGCGACCGGGCCACCGATCTGCTCGTGCTCCAGCGGGTGCACAAGGTCGCCGAGAGCGCCCGCCTGGCGCTCGGGGTGGCCGCCGGCCGGGAACGCGCCGACGCGCTCTTCGGCCTGGGCGGTCAGCGTCCGCTGGGCCGGGTCATGTTGCAGCTCGGCGTCCGGCTCGCCCAGATGGCCGGTGTGCGGGCGGCCAAACGCGTCATCGCGAAGATCGTCCCCGGGGCGGCAATCGTGCTCGGCACCTGGGCCAACTCGTCCGCCACGAAGGACCTGGCCGAGCGCTCGCGGGCGCTCTACGGTCGCCGCGGCACCGCCGTTCCGGAGCCCCGCCACCCCTGATCGGTCCGCTCGCGCGGGCGGACTCAGTCGGCCAGTCCGGAGGCGCGCCAGGTCACCTCGGCCAGGCGGTCCTGACCGCTGGCGTTGGGGTGGAACCAGTCCAGCGAGTTGAGCAGGTCCAGGGTGAAGCGCACCCGGTGCGCCGCGCCGCCGTCGTGCCGGCAGCGCGAGCCGTACGCCCGGCAGGCCGCCACCAACTGCACGTTGTACGCGTCGATCCGTTCCCGGACGGCGGCCCGGCGGGCCTTGTCGGCGGCCGCGTTCGACGTCGCGTTGGCCAGCAGCGCCGGACAGATGCCCCGCTTCCACGCACGCGTCGCCCGACCGTCGGTGTGCCCGACCTCCCAGAGTCGGTACAGGTCGGGGATGCTCACCACCAGCACCCGGGCCTTCGGTCGACCGGTGCGCAACGCCCGCAGGCCCCGGTCGACGTCGGTACGGAACGTGGTCACCGGGGTCATCGCGTCCACCCCGCCCCGGCAGATGTCGTTGGCGCCGATCAGCACGGTGACGTAGTCGGCGCGGTCGCGTACCGCTGCCTGGGCCTGGCCTTCCAGGGCGTCGGCGCGGGCGCCGGGCCGTGCGTGGTTGTACGCCCGGCCACGGATCGCGGAGTCCTGGTCGAGCAGTCGCCGGTAGTGACTGTGTACCCGCAGACCGTCCCCGGTGGACCACGAGTTGCGTTCGCAGGAGGTGAGGACCAGGCAGGAGGCGAAGCCGGTGCTGATCGAGTCGCCGAGCGCGGCGATGCCGCCGGGGCCGCCGGACGACGGCGCGCTCTTGGTGGGGCGCGGCGCCGCCGATGTGCCACCCTCACAGGCCAGCGCCACCAGTGCGGCGAGGCAGGCCAGGGCGGCGATCCAGCGTCGAGGCATGACATCCCCTGTCTCGCAGCACAGAGCGACAGCGCGGTAACTCTATGCGCTGGACCCGGTTGGGCGGGAAGTTGCTGTCGGGTATGCGGCGAAGAGGCCTCGGACCTGCCGTCGGGATGCTATAAGTGCCGCCGCGCGTGGAGTCGTCGGCCACCGGTTAACACCCCCGATCGCGGGTAGATCGTGGGGTATGACGAGATCGCAGCCCCGGCGCGCCCGTGGCACGGTCGGGCACGCGTACAGCGCCCTCAACCTGCGGCTCACCCTCGCCAGCTTCGGACTGGTGATCATGGTGATCTTCGCGGTGCTGGCGTTCTGGGTCGGGATCGCCTGGCTCGGCGTGCTCTGCGCGATCCTCGCGGTGGTCGCCGTGGTCGATCTGGTCGTGATCCAACGCCGCCGCGCCGCCCGCCGCCGCGAGGAGCCGGGCGTACGACACTCGCTGTTCGAGTGACAGGAGAAGCGAAATGCCGCACATCGCCACCACCAACCCCGCCACCGGTCAGGTGCTCAAGACCTACGAGGCGATGTCCACCGAACAGCTCGACGCCGCCATCGAGCGCACCGATCTCGCGTACCGGCAGCTGCGCGGCACAGGCGTCGAGGAGCGCGCCCGGTGGATGAACGCCGCCGCCGACCTCCTCGACGCCGAGCGGGACGAGATCGCCCGGATCATGACCACGGAGATGGGCAAGACGTACGCCGCCGCGCAGGCCGAGGTGACCAAGTGCGCCACGGCCGCCCGCTTCTACGCCGACAGGGCCCCGGCGTTCCTCGCCGACGAGCCGGCCGACGCCGCCGCCGTGAAGGCGACCAGGGCGTTCATCCGCTACCAGCCGATCGGCGTGGTGCTCGCCGTGATGCCGTGGAACTTCCCGCTCTGGCAGGTGATGCGCTTCGCCGCCCCGGCGTTGATGGCCGGCAACACCGGCCTGCTCAAGCACGCCTCGAACGTGCCGCAGACCGCGCTGCTGCTGGAGGACGTGTTCCGCCGCGCCGGCTTCCCGGAGGGCGCGTTCACCACCCTGCTGGTCGGCTCGGACGCCGTCGAGCGCATCCTCGCCGACCCCCGGGTACGCGCCGCGACGCTCACCGGCAGTGAGGCGGCCGGGCGGTCGATCGCGCAGATCGCCGGGCGGGAACTCAAGAAGACGGTGCTGGAGCTGGGCGGCAGCGACCCGTTCGTGGTGATGCCCTCGGCGGACCTGGACCGTGCCGCCGAGGTCGCCACCACCGCCCGCTGTCAGAACAACGGCCAGTCCTGCATCGCCGCCAAGCGTTTCATCGTGCACACCGACGTCTTCGACGCGTTCGCCGAGAAGTTCGCCGCGAACATGGCCGCGCTGCGCGTCGGCGACCCGATGGACGGCGACACCGACGTCGGTCCGCTGGCCAGCGAACACGGCCGCGACGAGGTGCACGCCCAGGTGCGCGACGCGGCGGAGAACGGCGCGACGGTGCTCTGCGGCGGTGAGCTGCCCACCGGCGACGGATGGTTCTATCCGCCGACCGTCGTCACCGACCTGACGCCGCAGATGCGGATGTGGTCCGAGGAGGTGTTCGGGCCGGTCGCCGGCCTGTACCGGGTGTCGTCCTACGACGAGGCCATCGAGGTGGCCAACGGCACGAGCTTCGGGCTCGGGTCGAACGCCTGGACCAGGGACGCGGCCGAGCAGGAGCGCTTCGCCACCGACCTGGACGCCGGCAACGTCTTCGTCAACGGCATGACCACCTCGTACCCGGAGCTGCCCTTCGGCGGCGTGAAGAACTCCGGCTACGGACGGGAGCTGTCCGAGCTGGGCATGCGGGAGTTCTGCAACACCAAGACGGTCTGGGTGGGCGAGGGGGCGGCGTCGGCCGGCGCCGGCGCGCACGCCGAGTAACACCTCCGCTTGAAAGGAAGGGCCCCTTATTAGACGCGGAGCGTTAATAAGGGGCCCTTCCTTTCAAGCATCAGCGGGCGTTGTCGTGGGTAGGAGATGCGCCCATGACGACGTTCGGGTTCCACGCCTCCCACGAGCAGATCAACCCCCGCGCCCTGCTGGAAGCGGTGATGCACGCCGAGCGGGCCGGCTTCGACGCCGCCATGTGCTCCGACCACTTCTCGCCGTGGAGCGAGCGGCAGGGTGAGTCCGGCTTCGCCTGGTCCTGGTTGGGCGCGGCCCTGCAGGCCACCGGCATGCCGTTCGGCGTCGTCAACGCCCCCGGCCAGCGGTACCACCCGGCGATCATCGCGCAGGCGATCGGCACCCTCGGCGCGATGTACCCGGGCCGGTTCTGGGCGGCCCTCGGCACCGGCGAGGCCAGCAACGAGCACATCACCGGTGACGTGTGGCCCCGCAAGGACGTCCGTTCCGCCCGGCTGCGCGAGTGCGTGGACGTGATCCGGGCACTGCTGGCCGGTGAGGAGGTCAGCCACGACGGCCTCGTCCGGGTCGACCGGGCCCGGCTGTGGACCCGTCCCGAGGAGCCGCCCGCGCTGGTCGGCGCCGCCGTCAGCGTCGCCACCGCCCGCTGGTGCGCCGAGTGGGCCGACGGCCTGATCACCGTGAACGCGCCCGTTGAGCACCTGCGGGCGATGATCGACGCGTACCGGGACGCCGGTGGCCGGGGACCGCTGCACCTCCAGGTGCACGTCTCCTGGGCGCGGGAGCAGGCACAGGCCGAGGCGATCGCGTACGACCAGTGGCGCAGCAACGTCTTCGCCCCTCCGGTCTGCTGGGACCTGGAGACCGTGGAGCACTTCGACGAGGTGTCCGCCGACGTACCCGCCCAGCGGGTCGCCCAGGTGGTGAACGTCTCGGCGGACCTGGGCCGGCACGTCGGCTGGTTGGAGGAGTACGTGGCGCTCGGCTTCGACCAGATCGCTCTGCACCACGTCGGGCAGGAGCAGCGCGGTTTCATCGACGCGTTCGGCGCCGAGGTGCTGCCGAAGTTGCGTCCGGCCGGCTGATCGGGCGTCGACCACCCGCCCCCTAGGCTCGTACCCCATGGAAAGCCTGTTTCCGGTCGTCGTCTTCCTGGCGATCGCCACCCTGGGCGCGGCCTTGGCCCGCCGGCTGGGCCTGCTCGCGCCGATCCTGCTTGTCGTACTCGGATTGGCCCTGTCCTTCCTTCCGGGCTTCCCGCAGATCCACCTCGAGCCGGAGTTGGTGCTGATCGGCATCCTGCCGCCGTTGCTGTACGTCGCGGCGCTGGAGACGTCGGTGCCGGCGTTCAAGAACAACATCCGGCCGATCCTGCTGCTCGCCGTGGGCCTGGTGCTGTTCACCGCGTTCGCGGTGGGCGTCGTGCTGCATCTGCTGCTGCCGCAGGTGCCGTTCGCGATCTGCCTGGCCCTCGGCGCGGTGGTCGCGCCGCCGGACGCGGTGGCCGCCACCGCGGTCGCCCGCCGCGTCGGGCTGCCCCGCCGGGTGGTCACCATCCTGGAGGGGGAGAGCCTCGTCAACGACGCGACCGCGCTGGTGCTGCTGCGGGTCGCGACCATGGCCACCATCGGTTCGACCGTCGGCACGGCGGACGTGGCCGTGGAGGTGCTGCGCGCGACCGGCGGCGGCATCCTGATCGGCGCGCTCGGGGCGGTCGTCTTCGGCTTCCTGCACCGGCGGATCAGCGACCCGCTGCTGGACAACGCGCTGTCGTTGATCATCCCGTTCGCGGTGGTGTTCACCGCCGAGCACGTGCACGCCTCAGGTGTGGTCGCCGTGGTCGTCACCGGGCTGGCCCTCGGCCACAAGCTGCCGCAACTGCTGTCGGCGGCGTCCCGGTTGCAGACCGGGGCGTTCTGGCGGCTGGTGCGGTTTCTTCTCGAAGGGCTGGTCTTCCTCCTGGTCGGGCTGCAACTGCGGGACGTGCTGCGGAACCTCGACGAGCCGGCCGGCTCCCTCGTCCTGATCACCGTGGCGGTGTTGGCCACCGTCTTCCTGACCCGCTTCGTCTGGCTCTTCCCGGCCACCTACCTGGCCCGGCTGGTCCCTCGGATCCGCCGCCGCGACGCGGCCCCCTCCCCGAAGATCCCGATCATCATCGGCTGGGCCGGGATGCGCGGCGTGGTGACGCTCGCTGCCGCCCTGGCCCTGCCGTTGACGCTGGCCGAGGAGGAGCCGTACCCGCGGGCCCTGTTCATCTGGCTGGCCTTCGCGGTGATCGTGGTCACCCTGGTCGGGCAGGGGGCCACCCTCCCGCTGGTCGCCCGCCGCCTGAAACTGCCCCAGGATGACCCCATGCAGGACGCGTTGTCCGCCGCTGGTGTACAGCAGCAGGCCAGCCGGGCAGCGCGGGACCGCCTGGAGGAGCTGGCCGACAGCGCGCCCGCCCCCGTGGTGGACCGGCTGCGCCGGGTGCTGGAGGACCGCACCAACATGGCCTGGGAACGGCTCGGCGGCGACGAGCGGGAAACCCCTTCACAGGCGTACGGTCGGCTGCGACAAGAGATGATCGACGCCGAGCGGGACGTCTTCCGAGCTGCCCGGGACTCCGGTCGCATTCCCGAGGAGGTACTGGTGCAGGCCTACCGTGACCTGGACCTGGAAGAGTCGCTGCTGCGGCAGGAGGTGGAACAGTGAGCTGTCAGCATCTGACCGAGGCCGGCACCGCCGAGCCGCTAACCCCCGACGAGTGCGCCGACTGCGTCGCCATCGGCAACACCTACTGGGTGCACCTGCGTACCTGCCTGAGCTGCGGGCAGGTCGGCTGCTGCGACTCGTCGCCGAACCAGCACGCGAGCAAGCACTTCGCGTCCACCGGTCACCCGGTGATCCGCTCGGCGCAGCCGGGCGAGGCGTGGCGCTGGTGCTTCGTCGACGAGGAGATCGGCTGACGTTCAGTCGAGCCGGCGCACGAGCAACTGCCCCGGCCACGGCTCACGCCCCGACCGGACCACGGTGAACGGTTCGGTCGGGGTGAAGCCGCAGCCCTCGTAGAACCCGACGAGTGCCCGGTCGTCGCCGCCATAGCAGTCCACCCGCAACAATCCCAGCCCGCGTGCCCGCGCCACCTCGGCGGCGTGCTCCAGCAGTCGGGCCCCGATCCTCAGCCCGGCGTGCGCCCGGTCGGTGACCAGCAGCCGGACGTACAGCTCCGGCTCGGTGGCCGGGGGCACGTGTTCGGTGGCGTCACCCACCACCAGCGCGCCGACGACACGGTTGCCCCGCATCGCCAGGTGCAGGCCGCCACTCGTGGCCCACTGATCGGCCCGGGCGATCTGGCCGGGATCGGTGGAGGGCTGCCGCGTGCCCCACTGCCCGGTCCGGCCGCGCTCCACCAGCCAGGCGGTGGCCACGTCGAGCAGCCGCAGCACGGCCGGGGCGTCGTCGGGGCCGCCGGGGCGGATGGTGATGATCGACTGATCGTTCATGCCCGGCATCCTGCTACACCCGGCGGGTGTTCAGCGCCCACCGGGTCAGCGCCGGGATGATCAGACCCGTCACGGCGAACAGCCCGGCGACGGCCAGCCAGCCGGCCGCCCCGCCGTCGATGATGACCAGGGTCAGCAGGGCCGGGGCGACGGCTCGGGCCAGGCCGGCGAGCATCCCGTCCACCCCCTGGTACGCGCCGACGGCTCCCGATGGGGCGAGATCGTAGGCCAGCCCGGCTCCCGCAGCGGCGTGCCACAGGTCTCCGGCGGTGTAGACGGCCGTGGCGAGCAGGAGGAGTGCGACCGCCGCCGTGGTGGGCAGGGCGACCGTGGTGGCGTACAGCAGCATCGCGGACGCCAGTACCAGGCCGGCGCGGCGCATCGTCGCCGCCGCGGGGACGGCGGTGTCCGCGCCCCGGCTCAGCCGCACCGCCAGCACGACGGTCAGCAGCGTGTTGGTCAGCAGCACCGCCGACACGACGGGCGGCGGCGCTCCGGCCACGGTCACCGCCCACAGTGGCACGACGAGCGTGAGAACTGTCTGGTGCATAGCGAGCAGCGCCGACGCGCCGCTCACCACGAGGAACCGGCCGTCGCGCAGCGCTCCTCCCCGGCCCAGGACAGCACCGGTCGCGACACGTGGCATCGGCGGGTAGGCCGGCAGTCGCAGCAACAGCGCCGCCGACACCAGGTAGGTGACCGCGTTGCCGACCACCAACAGTTGGTACGCCCGGTGCGTGTCGACGGCCAACGCGAACCCGGCCAGCCCGGCCCCGACGGCGATGCCCAGGTTCGCCACGGCGCGCAGCGTGGCGAAGGCGTGTACCCGCCGCTGCGGACCAGTGACGGCCGCGACCAACGCGGCGCGGACCGCGAGGTTGCCCGAGGCCAACAGCAGTTCGAGCACCGCGACGGCCAGGAAGACCGTGAACGAGTCGACCAGCAGGTACGTCGCCCCCACCGCCGCCTGGAGGACCTGCAGCGCGGCTCGCAGCGTGCGCGGGTCGCGCCGATCCGCCAGGGCGCCGAGCGGCACGCTGGCGGTCAGCCCGACCAGTCCGGCGACGCTGAGCCCGGCACCCACCTGGACGGGGGACAGCCCCACATCCCGGGTGAGATAGAGAGCCGCCCCGGTCAGCCACAGGCCCGCGCCGACCGAGTTCGCCAGGGTGGCGAGCGCGAGAGTGCGCAGTCGACCCGCCGGTGGTAACGGCGAGACGCCCGTGTCTGGACGGTCTCGCCGATGACCCGCGCCTGCTCGACAGTGATGTCTCCGTTGGCCAGCGCGGCGCGCACCCCGGGCGCTCCGGCATCGAGCGCCCCAGCGACATTGACCAGTCGGCGCGCGGTGGAACCGTCGAGCCGCAGCCGGTCCCGCGACCACACTGCCGTCGACGACGCGCCCTGGTGCGTGCCCCGGCCGTCCACCTCACGCACCAGCGCCAGTTGCACGGCCGCCAAGCGTTGCGCGAGCCGGTGCGCGGCGTCGAGGGCCGCGACGAGATCGTGCTCGGGGAGGGCCCACACCGCCGCGTCGAGGCAGTCGGCAACCGCCGCCTCCGCCCGCGCCAACCCTTCCACCATGGGACCGAGATTAGAACAGGTGTACGACAATCCAGGGCCGGGTCGTGCGTCGAATGCGCCTATGATCATCGATGATCGCAGCGGGACGGGAGAGACGGGTTGATCAAGGCGGTCTTCTTCGATGTGGGCGGGGTGATTCTCGACGAGTCCCGCGAGTTCGCGGCCTGGGCGGACTGGTTCGGCGTCCCGCGGCACACGTTGTCTGCGGTCTTCGGCGCGGTCGTCGCGAGGGGCCTGGACTACCGGGAGACGTTCCGGACCTTCCGGCCCGACTTCGACCTGGAGGTCGAGCTTGCCCGTCGAGCCGCCGCCGGGCAGCCGGAGACGTTCGGCGCGGAGGATCTCTATCCGGACGCGCAAGGGTGCCTCGCCGCCCTGCGCGATCAGGGTCTGCTGGTGGGCCTGGCCGGTAACCAGCCGGCCCATGCCGAGGGGACCCTTCGCTCTCTCGACCTCAAGGTGGACGTGATCGGCACGTCGCACTCCTGGGGCGTGGCGAAGCCGGCACCGGCCTTCTTCGACCGGGTGGTGGCCGAAGGCGGCGGCGATCCGGCCTCGATCCTGTACGTCGGCGACCGGCCCGACAACGACGCCCGTCCGGCTCAGGAGGCCGGTATGAAGACGTGCCTGATCCGGCGCTCCCCGTGGGGGCACATCCTCGACATGCCAGCCGTGGCCGACCGGTGCCTGTTCCGCATCGACTCGCTGCACGAGCTGCCGGCCCTGATCGCCGCACACAACAGCCGAGCCGACTAGCCGCGCCCAACAGCCGAGCCGACTAGCCGTGCACACCGAGCTGGGAACAGCAGGCCGAGCACAACAAGCCCGGCACGACACGAGCAGCGGACCCGGTGCCGGCCCGCACCGCTCGGCCCACTCCCGCCGAAGCGTGGCCGTAGGGTTTTGCGGTGACCGTCAAGCGGATGCCCGCCGCGGAGATTCCCGTCTCTGTCGAACTGGTGCGCGGTCTGCTCGACCAGCAGCACCCCGATCTGGCGGACCTGCCGATCGAGATCCTCGCCAACGGCTGGGACAACCTGGTGTGCCGGCTTGGTGCGGAGTTGCTGGTCCGGTTGCCGCGCCGCGCCATGGCCGCCGAGTTGACCGCGCACGAGCAGCGCTGGTTGCCGGAGCTGGTCGGTCGCCTGCCGTTGCCGGTGCCAGCGCCGGTGCGCGTCGGGCAGCCGACGACCCGCTACCCCTGGTCGTGGAGTGTCGTACCGTTCTTCCCGGGCCGGATCGTGGCGCTTTCGGCGCCCGGCGACCCCGGGGCGGCCGCGGCGACGCTCGGCGGCTTCCTGGACGCGCTGCACACCCCGGCTCCGCCGGAGGCTCCCGTCAACCCGATGCGTGGGATTCCCCTGCTCGGCCGCGCCCCGGGGGTCCTGAACGGGCTCGCGCATGTCGATCCGGCCGATCGTGCCGCCGCGCTGGGGATCTGGGAGGTGGCCGTCGCCGCACCCGCGTGGGGTGGTCCACCGCTGTGGCTGCACGGGGACCTGCATCCCGCCAACATCCTCGTCGACCGGGGCCGGCTCAGCGCCGTGATCGACTTCGGCGACATCACCTCGGGCGATCCCGCGACCGACTTGTCCGTGGCCTGGATGCTGTTCACGGCTGAGCAGCGTGCTGCTCTTCGACGGGAGTACGGCCGTGCGGACGACGCGACCTGGGAGCGGGCGCGCGGCTGGGCGCTGGCCCTGTCCCTGGTGTTCCTGACGCACTCGCAGGACAACCCGCTGATGCGCGGCATCGGCGAGCGCGCCTTCCGCCTGGTGCTGGATTCGTGATGGCGGACGGGTGGTCCTGGTGGCCGCCCCCCGGGGGGAAGGGCGGCCACCAGGGGTCGCGCTCAGGACAGCGAGCAGGCGTTCCCGTTGACGGTGACCAGCCCCGGGTTGGGGTTGGCGCCGCCGTTGGTCGTCGCGTTGAAGCCGAACGTCACCGTGCCACCGGGGACGATCTTGGCGTTGTACGACTCGTTCTTCGCGGTGACCGTCGCGCCGGACTGGGTGACCTTCGCCAGCCAGGCCTCCCGGACGCGCTGGTCACCCGTGAACGCGAACCGGGTGGTCCAGCCGTTGACGGCCGTGGACCCGGTGTTGCGGATGGTCAACTGCGCGGTGAACCCGGTGTTGCCCTGCCAAGCGCCGTAGTTGGCGTAGCTCACCGAGCAGGTGACGGCCGGTACGGCGCCCGCCTCGCCCTGGTCGGCCAGGAACGAGGAGATCCAGGCCAGCGCCGAGTTCCAGTTGATCGCCACCTCGTTCGTGGAGTACGAGTTGATGTCGTCGACGTAGCAGAACATCGGCTTGCAGCCGGCGAGCAACTGCGCCACGAACGGGTCCTGCAACGCCGCGTTCGCGCCACCGGCGAGGGAGCCGGCGGGCGGACGGGGCAGGTTGGCGTCGAGCTGGTGGCCGAAGATCCGGCTGTGCTGGTTCTGCGCGGCGTGCTCGCCCCAGCCGGTGACGTACGAGATGTTCAGGGCGTTGCGGCCCAGGATGTAGTCCATCGCCTGCACGGCGCCGTCGCGGTAACGGGCGTCGCGGGTCAGGTCGAAGGCGGTGGCCAGGACGATCGCGTTGTTGATGATGCTGCTGTTCGCGCCCCAGAAGTAGCTGTCGGCGTCCCCGGGCATCGGCAGCCCGTACGCCTGCCGGCGCAGCTCGGCGAGGTACGCGTCGGCGGCGGCGGTGACCGAGGCGCGAACCCGGGTCAGGTCGGCGGCGGGCAGCCCGTTCGGCACGGTGGCCAGATCGAGGCGACCCAGCGCGGCGACGCTCTGCCAGCCGAAGCCACGCGGCTCGAACACGTTGCCGGTGTGGTGCGGCGACGCGGTCAGGTCGGTCAGGTAGGTCTGCGAGCCGGTGGTGAGGTACAGCTCGACCGCCGCCCAGTAGAACTCGTCGGTGACGTTCGAGTCGTCGTACGCGCCGCCGCCGGTGCCGTCGGTCGGGCTGGCGTACACGGCGGGGTGTGCCTTCGCGGCGGCGTAGGCCGTCTTCGCGGCGGTGCCGCAGCGGGACGCGAACGCCGCGTCGTACGGGGCGAAGAGTCGCGCGCACTGGGCGGCGGTCGCGGCCATGTTGAGGGTGGCGGCGGTCGACGGCGGGTGCAGCTCGCGCGGCTGCGGGTCGTCCTGCGGGGCGAGCGGCAGGCCGGTCCAGTTCTTGTCGTGGATCTTGTGGTGGACCATGCCGGCGAGCGGCTTGCCGGCCGGCACCTGCATGCGCAGCAGGAACTCCAGCTCCCAGCGGGCCTCGTCGAGGATGTCCGGGACGCCGTTGCCGCGCTCGGGCACCCGCAGGGTGCTGTCGGCCAGTCCGGCGCCGCCGTTGGCGGTGGCGGCCGTCTTGGTCCGCTCGAAGGTGTTGAGGAGCTGGTAGGTGGCGATGCCGCCGTTGACCACGTACTTGCCGTGGTCGCCGGCGTCGTACCAGCCGCCGCGCACGTCGAGGGAGTAGTCGCAGACGCCCGGCTGGCAGGGCACGCTGGTGTCGCCCTGGTTGGGGGCGACGCCGAGGTGGCCGGCCGGGCGGGCGTACTCGTCGCCGATCAGGTCACCGTCGATGGCGATGCCGCTGCGCTGGGCGTAGAAGAACTGCATCGAGTCGGAGCGCAGCTGGTTGTAGAGGGTGCCGGAGATGTCGAACGGGTGACTGGTCTCGCCGTCGACGGTGAGCGTCAGCCCCGCGCCCGGGGTGCGGTAGCTGGAGAAGTCGACGGTCTGCACGTTCTGCCCGGAGGCGGCGTCCATGCCACGCGTGGTGGTGGTGCCGCTGGCCAGGACGGCCCCGGCGGCCGAGTGGAGCTGCCAGGGCAGCGGCGTGGTCGCCTCGGTGACCACCGTGGCGTTCTTCGGCCCGCCGGGCAGGTAGCCGGCCTGGTTGACGCGGACGCGGGGCCCGGTGTCCGGCTCGTACGGCGCGGGGGGCTCGCCGCCGCGCAGCGACACGTCGTCGAGGCAGATGGTCTGCGCCTGCGCGCTACCACCGACCTGGAAGATGAGCTGGGCGTTCTGGTTGTCGTCCGGGACGGTGAAGGTCGACTCGACGCGCTGGACGGTGCCGGTGGCGGCGGCGTCCACGGCCGCGTACGTGGTGTACGGGGCGCTGCCGAGCTGGAGCACGGCCTTGATGGCGGTGCCGGGCGTGGCGGTGATGTCGAAGCCGAGCGTGTACTCGGCGCCCGCGATCAGCGGCACGCCGTCCTGACCGATGCCGGCGTCCCACGGGTTGGCGAGTCCACCGGGGACGGCGGCGCAGAGCTGGCCGTCGGTGACCCCGAGTGAGTCGGTGCCGTAGGAGAACCACGGGCTCACGCCCGCGCTGAAGTCCCCGTTGTCGATCTGCTCGGGGGCGTCCGGTGGAGGGGCGGCGTAGGCCGCTCCGGCGCCCGCGCCGGTGAGGGCCAGGGCGGTCGCCGCGGCCAGGAGGAGGCGACGTTTGGATGGCGTCACGGGGTAGTCCTTCCGGGACGGGAGGTGAGGCAGGTGGCGGTGGCGACCTGGGAGCGCTCCCAGGTCGAAGCTCGATGTTTCCAGTGGTGGATCGTCCTGTCAATTGATCCGACTGGATGGGATCTGCCGTCCGACAAGGGCGGAGACGCGCGCTGCGGTCGGACGCGAGACGTGAGATTGGCCGCGCCACGCGCCGTCGTCCTGATCTCCTAGAGACAACTGCGCCCTTCGCCTGGCAGGCTGCCTCCCATGACCCTGAAGCTGCGCTCCGTGGGAACGAGCGACCGTGGGCTGATCCGCAGCGGAAACCAGGACGCCCTGCACGCCGGCACCTGGCTCGTCGCGGTCGCCGACGGCATGGGCGGAATGGCCGCCGGTGACCTCGCCAGCTCGCTCACCATCGACGCGGTCGCCCCGCTGGACGTGGAGACACCCGAGGACGCCCTGGTGGCCGCCCTCCAGGACGGCATCGCGCTGGCCACCGCCCGCATCCGGCAGGCGGTCGCCGACGACCCCGAGCGCCAGGGCATGGGCACCACGTTGACCGCCCTGCTCTTCGCCCGTACCGGTAGCTGCCTGGCCCTCGCCCACGTCGGTGACTCGCGGGCCTACCTGTTCCGCGAGGGTGTGCTCAAGCAGATCACCCGCGACGACACCTTCGTGCAGATGCTCGTCGACCAGGGCGTGATCACCCCGGACCAGGCCAGCAGCCATCCGCGCCGGGCCGTCGTGACCCAGGCGTTGCAGGGCGAGGACGTCTCCCCGTCGTACGCGACGATGGTGCCCCGGTCCGGCGACCGGTGGCTGCTGTGCAGCGACGGCCTTTCCAACGTCGTCCGCCCGGACACCCTGGCCGAGGTGCTCGCCGCCTACCCCGACCGGTCCGCCTGCGCCGGCAAGCTGATCGACCTGGCGCTGCACGCGGGCGCTCCGGACAATGTCACCGTCGTGGTGGCCGACGTCGTGGAGGAGTAACCCCTGCTCAGCGTCGTCGCGGCGCGGCCCGGCGGGTGGGCGTCGCCGTGTCCGGGTCCTCGGGCCACGGATGACGCGGATAGCGACCGCGTAGCTCGGCGCGGACCTGCGGATAGCCGGTACGCCAGAACGACGCGAGGTCCGCGGTGACCGCCACCGGCCGGCCGGCGGGGGAGAGCAGGTGCAGCAGCACCGGCACCCGGCCACCGGCGATGCGTGGGGCCGCCGGCCAGCCGAACGTCTCCTGGAGCTTGACCGCGAGCACCGGCGCGGCCGGGTCGGCGTAGTCGACGCGGATACGTGAGCCGCTGGGCACCTCGATGCGCTCGGGCGCGAACTCGTCCAGGCGCGCGGCCTGCGCCCAGGGCAGCAGCCGACGCAGGGCCGAGGTCACGTCGACCCGGCTCAGGTCGGCCCGCCGCCGGCCGGCGGCCAGCTCCGGCCCCAGCCAGGTCGGGGCGGCGGCGAGCAGCGCCTCGTCGTCGACGTCGGGCCACTCGGCGTCGAGGTGCAGCCGGCAGAACGCCATCCGCTCGCGCAGCCCCCGCGCCGCCGGGGTCCACGGCAGCAACCCCAGGCCCTCCTGACGCAGGCCGGTGAGCAGCGCCGCCGTGATCTCCGCCCGGTCCGGACGGTCCAGCCGCCGCGCCACCAGTTCGATCGCGCCCAGTCGGGTCACCTCCCGGGCCACCACGTCCCCGTCGGACCAGCCGACCTCCCGGCGCGTGGACAGCAGGGGGCCCGCCGCCTCCCGGGCGGTCGCCTCGTCCAGGCCGGTGGCGCGGCGGATCCGCGCCGAGGGCGCGCCGGGGCGGCGGTCCGCGACCGCCACCGCCAGCCAGTCGGCGCCGGCCAGCCCCGAACCGGCCGCCAGCTCCGCGGCGGTCCCGCCCGTCATGAGGTACGACGATCCGCCCGGCCGCCGCACCCGGGCCAACCGCTCGGGGTACGCCAGACCGACGACCAGCCCGGCGGCGAGGTCATCGGTCAGCCGCTCGCGGTCAGCGGGTACGCCGGGCCGAGAAGTCGCGGCGGTACCGGTCGGTGACGCGCTACCGGTCGGCGGTGCGGTGCCGGGCGCGCGGGTTGCCCGGACACGTCCAGAACCGGCATGGTCGCCGTCGGGCGAGCCGGCGGGCAGGGCGGCGCGCAGGCGGCGTACCTCGGCCCGCCAGCGGGCGGTGGCCCCCGCGTCGACGCCGGCGCGCAACCGACGCCAGCCGGCCACCAGGTCGTCGCCGGGGCCGGCCGCGCTCTCCTCGGCGAGGAGGGCGACCACCTCGGCCGCCCGGTCGCCGCCGACCCGGTCGGCGGCGTCGAGCAGCGCCCGGGCCAGCCGGGGGTGCGCACCGGCGGAGGCGATCGCCCGTCCCCGCCCGGTGATCCGACCCGTCGCGTCGACCGCGCCAAGTGTTTCGAGGGTGTCCCGGGCGACGGTCATCGCCGCGGCCGGTGGCGCGTCGGGCAGCGCGAGTCCGACGCCGTCCGGGCTGCCCCAGGCGGCCAGCTCCAACGCGAACCCGGTCAGGTCGGCGGTGGCGATCTCCGGCTCCGGCCGGGCGGGCAGCCGCTCGTGGGTGGCCTCCGACCAGCAGCGGTAGACGCATCCGGGCGCCTCGCGGCCGGCCCGGCCGGCCCGCTGGGTGGCGGCGGCCCGGGAGACCGGCACGGTGACCAACGCGCCCAGTCCCCGGGCCAGGTCGATGCGGGGCACCCGGGACAGCCCGGCGTCCACCACCGTCCGTACGCCCGGCACGGTGAGGCTGGTCTCGGCGAGCGCGGTGGACAGCACCACGCGACGCCGGTCGTCGGTCCGGGGGCGCAGCGCCGCGTCCTGCTCGGCCCCGCGCTGACGGCCGTGCAACGGCAGCAGCGCGACGGTGTCCCGCAGGTCGGCGAGCCGCCCGGCGACCGACGCGATCTCACCGGCCCCGGGCAGGAAGACCAGCACGTCGCCGGCCTGCTCGCGCAGCGCCCGGCGGACGGTGGCGGCCACCTGGTCGAGCAGCGCGCGGTCGACCGGGCCGGCCCCGGGCGGCGCGACGGGCCGGGGCGGCGGCGTCCAGATCCGCCGCACCGGGTGCAGCGCCGACTCGGCCCGGACCACCGGGGCGGGGGTGGCCCCGCCGAGTAGCGCGGCGAACCGGTCGGTGTCCGGCGTGGCGGACATGGCGAGGAGCCACAGGTCGGGCCGGAGCGTGGCCCGGGCCTCCACCGTGAAGGCGAGCGCCAGGTCGGCGTCGAGCTGCCGCTCGTGGCACTCGTCGAGCAGTACCGCGCCCGTGCCGGGCAACTCCGGGTCGTGGTGCAGTCGGCGGACCAGCAGGCCGGTGGTGACCACCTCGATCCGGGTGGCCGGGGAGACCCGCCGCTCGCCGCGTACGGCGTAACCGACCCGGTCGCCGACGCGCTCGCCCAGCAGGTCGGCCATCCGCCGGGCCGCGGCGCGCGCCGCCACCCGGCGGGGCTGGGCGATCACCACCCGGCCGTCGACCCGGTCGGCCACCGCCAGCGGCGCGAGGGTGGTCTTGCCGGTGCCCGGCGGCGCGACCAGAACCGCCGCGCCGGCCGCGTCGAGCGCGGTGAGCACCGCCGGCAGGGTGGGACGGACCGGCAGGTCCAGGGTCACGTCGGAGAGCACGGCCCAGTCTCGCACCGGGCCCCGGCGGGCTCGACGGGCCCGCCACCAACGCGAACGGCCGGGTCGCCGCCCCGAAGGGAAGCGACCCGGCCGGTGTTCACACGATCGAGGACCGGGGCAACGCTGACCCGACCCTCGATCGTGAAGCCCCTAGTAGGTGCCGTCGAGCTGGCCCCGCAGCTTGGTCAGCGCCCGAGCGAGCAGCCGGGAGACGTGCATCTGCGAGACGCCGATCTGGTCGGCGATCTGCGACTGGGTCAGGTTGCCGTAGAACCGCAGGGTCAGGATCTTCTGCTCCCGCTCGTCGAGCGTGGCGAGCGCCGGGCCGAGGGCGACCCGCAGCTCGGCCAGCTCGAACTCGTTGTCCTCGCCGCCGAGCATGTCGCCCAGCTCGGTGGCCCGGTCACCGTCGCCGGTCGGCGTGGACAGCGACACCGCGTTGTACGCGCGGGCGCCTTCCAGGCCCTCCAGGACCTCTTCCTCGGTGATCTTGAGGTGGGCGGCGATGTCGGCGACCGTCGGCGAACGGCCGAGGGTCTGCAGCAGCGAGCTGTTGGCGTCGGAGATGGCGAGCCGCAGCTCCTGGAGACGACGCGGAACCCGGATGTCCCAGGTGCGGTCGCGGAAGTGGCGCTTGAGCTCGCCGATGATGGTGGGGATCGCGTAACCGGCGAAGTCGACGCCGCGCGACGGGTCGAACTTGTCGATGGCCTTGATCAGGCCGACGGCGGCGGTCTGCGCCAGGTCGTCGGTCGGCTCGCCCCGCCCGCTGTAGCGGTGGGCCAGGTGGTTGGCCAGCGGCAGCCAGGCCTCGATCGCGCGGTCCCGCAGAGCGGCGCGCGACGGGTGGTTGGCGGGCAGCGCGGCCATCGCGTTGAGGAGATCGGCGGCGCTGTCGGTGAGTGCGCGCGGGTCCAGCTTGGTGGTGCTCTTCTGCTCGGTAACCGTGGTGCTCGCCTGCTCGGTGATCGTTGACGCGGTCATGGTGGTCCTCCCTGCACCTCGTCCGCGGACAAAAATAAGGTGGCGCTTTGGTTTAGCTTCAGTTGGGCCGTTCGGGAGTCACCTTAACCTGATCGGCTCCCGGAAAGCTAGCCGAAAGGTTGATGTACTTAAGGTGTGTCGACCCACAAAACGCCCATAAGCGGCGACGATCGCGCAGGTGGCGAAGTCCCTTACCCGTTTTCGGGGCGATCCTGCGGTGTCCGATCAACCCGGCGGGTCCGACCGGTCGGTCCAGGAGCCTCCACCGACCGGTCAACATGAAATCCGACAACCGGGCAGGTGTGTCGACTATCCGTCGTTGTCCCGTCGGCGGGACCGGCCGTAGCGTCGCGGAGTAGACACCCGGTTCGGAGGCACCGTGCTAGATCCAACCGCTCCCCAGCTCGTCGTGAACAGCCACACCCTCTACTTCAGCTGGTTGCCGGCGGACCCCGACGCGGTCGCCGCCCTGGTGCCCACCGGGCTGTGCCCCCGTGCCGACCGACAGGTGTTCCTCAACCAGTACGTCGTCGAGGACGAGACGCAGACCTCCGGCTTCGGCGCGTACTCGCTGACGTACATCGGTGTCTCGCTGGCCGGCGTGGACGCTCCCGGCGGGCTCAGCCCCGGCGGCTGGTGGACCCACTACGTGGCCTCCAGTCGAATCGTCCGCGAGTACGCCACCGCGCGCGGCGCTCCCGTGCTGGCCGGCCTGACCACGATCAAGCTCAACGGCGAGGCGCTGCAATCCGAGACCGAGGCGGACGGGGTGCCGCTGATCCGCGCCCGGTGTCGGGTCGGGCAGACCGGGCACGTGATCAGCAGCGGGCACCACCGCTACTTCACCCAGCGTGACGGTCAACTGCTCAGCTCGGTCTACCCGTACGTGGCCGAGCCGGTCACGCCGTTCGAGATCGAGTCGGTGGAGTTCCTGCAGCCCCGACACCCGATGTACGCGCTGCGCCCCGCCAACCCGCTGATCATCGGCTTCGGCTACTTCTCACCGCGCTCGTCGTTCGCCTACCCGGGAGGGCTCAGCGTGCACCCGGGCGGGGCTGGCCTGCCCGAGCCGGCCCGGCCGGCTCACCAGGTGCCGGCCAGCCTCGCGCGCAGCGGCCTGCCGTCGGGGTCGTAGACCAGCCGGTACACCGGCAGCGCCCAGGCTCGCGTGAACCAGGGCAGCCGCTCCGGGCGGTGCGGGCGCAGCCGGCCGGGCGGACGCTCGCCGACCTGGCCGCCGTCGTACCACCGTTGCAGTTCGTCGGCCGCGGCCGTGATGGCCGCGACGGCGTCGGCCGGGTCGATCAGGTCGGCGTCGTCGGCGCCGTCGGGGTCGCGGTCCAGGTGCTCGCGCCAGAGCCGCAGCCGCAGGTCCCGGGCGTAGGCGCGGGCCCCGTCGCCGAGGCCCGCCGGGTCGGTGGGCGTCCGCTCGTCGCGCGTGTCGTCGAGTACGGCGCAGGACAGCTCGCTGTCGTGGGTCCAGGAGCGGCGGTTGAAGTTGTCGCTGCCGACGCTGGCCCACACGTCGTCGACCACGCAGACCTTCGCGTGGACGTACACCGGGGTCCCGGCGTGGTTCTCCACGTCGAACACGTGCACCCGATCGGGCGCGGCGCGCTCGCACAGCGACAGGGCCTGCTCGCGGCCGACCATGTTGGGCGGCAGGGCGAGCCGGCCGTCCACGTCCGGGTGCCGGGGCACCACGGCGACCAGGTGCAGCTCCGGGTTCTCCCGCAGCGCCTGGGCGAACAGGTTCGCCACCTCGGTCGACCAGAGGTACTGGTCCTCCAGGTAGATGAGGCGGCGGGCCCGCTGTACCGCCTTGGTGTAGCCCCGGGCCACGGTCCGCTCGCCGTCCGGGGCGAACGAGTAGCGCGGCCGCACGGCGGGGTAGGTGCGCAGCACCTGGATCTGGTGCGGCCCGCACTCGGGCGGGTCGGCGGGCTGGTCGGGCAGCGGGTCCGGTCGCAGGTCCGCGCCGCGCAGCCGGTCCCGGGCGTACGCCACCGGGTTCTCCGAGTCCAACGGCATCGGGTCGGTCCAGCGCTCCCGGAAGAGGGTGTCCAGCGCGCCGACCACCGGCCCGCGCACCGCGAGCTGCACGTCGTGCCAGGGCGGGTTCGGGCCGTACCGGGAGGACATCTGCACCGGCTGGGGGTCGCCGCCGTGCGCGGCGTCGTCGCGGCGGCTGTGGCACAGGTCGATGCCACCGGCGAAGGCGATGTCCCGCTCCGGGGCGTTGACGTGCCGCAGCACCACCAGCTTCTGGTGGTGCGAGCCGCCCCGGCGCACCCGCTGGTCCAGCAGCACCTCACCGCCGGCCGCCGAGACCGTCTCGCTGAGGTTGCGGTTCTCCGCCTCGCTGTAGGCCAGCACGTCCAGGTGTGAGCGCCAGATCAGGCCCTTGACCACCACGCCGCGCTGGGCGGCCTGGGCGAAGAGCTGCGCCACGGTGGGGCCGTCCGGGCGCAGCCGCTGGTCCGGGTCACCCCGCCAGTCGGTGAAGAAGAGGTGGTCACCGGCGGTCAACGCCTCCACCTCCTCGACCAGCCGGTCGAAGTACGCCGCGCCGTGAATCAACGGCTCGGCGAGGTTTCCCCTGGTCCAGACGGGTAACCCAGAGACCGGGTTGGCGCGTTCCTGCGCGGTGAGGAACCACTCCTGCAACGGCACGTCCAGCCCTCCGGAGGTCGACAACGTCCTCACGGTAGGACCCCCGACGCGGGTCCGCATGCCAGGCCGCCCGACCGGTGACCTGGATGACGCCATGCGAGCAGCGACAACAGCCAGGGAGGCCACACCATGCCCCGCGAAACGACGAACCCCGTGAACGAGTACCGCGAGCCGGCGGTGGAGAGCGAACGGGGGGCGCTGGTAGCGGTCTTGGTGATGGTGATCCTGGGCGTCGCGGGAATCTTCGCGGTCTCGTAGGACGGCGCTGCGGGTCCTCCTAGCTCGGACGTTCTTGACTCGGATGTTCCTGGGTCGTACGGTTTCGGGCGTGGTCATCTCACCTTCCTCGTACTGGACCGGCCCGCTGCCCGAGGCGACTCCGCCAGCGGACCTGGCGCTGTACCGTCTGCCCACCGGCACCTACACGACGCGAGCGGCGTTCGCCGTGACCGGAGGGTCCATCCGGGACAAGCGGGATTTCGCGGCCACCGCCGTGCTTATCGCTCACCCGAAGGGCGACCTGCTCATCGACGCCGGGTTCGGCGAGCACGTGGCGGAGCACATCACGATGCTCGCGCGCGTGGAGCGTGCTCCCCACCGGCTCGGCCGGACCGTGGCGCAGCAACTCGACGCGGCGGGCTATGACCGGTCCCGGCTGCTGGGCGTGCTCGTCACGCACGTGCACTGGGATCACGTCAGCGGCCTGGACTCCCTGCGGGTGCCGGTGTGGATCAACGAGGCCGAGATCCGCTACGGCGCCGACGACTCGCACGGCAGGGTCTTCCGCGCGGTGTCGCAAGGCCTGGAGATCCGGGAGTACGCCTTCGACGGCCCGGAGTATCTCGGCTTCCCGGCGAGCTTCGACGTCTACGGAGACGGCTCGGTGATCGTGGCCCTCGCCGCGGGGCACACCTCGGGTTCCGTCGTCGTATTCGTCACGCTGCCCGCCGGGAACCGGTATGCGTTCATCGGCGACCTCACCTGGCAGATGGACGGCATCTCCCGTGGTGCGGAGCGCCCGTGGTTGCTGCGCCGCGTCGCCGACGTCGACGCCAAGACGGTCCGGGTCGGCCTACGGCGCAGCATCGCTCTCAGCCGCGTGTTGCGGGTCGTTCCGGCACACGATGTCGCCGCCTACGACACCATCCCGCTCCTGCCGTCCCGGTTCCCGGCCGGGACACTGTGACCATGCCTGCCTCACCCGCGACCATGCCTGCCTCACCCGCGAGCCGCCCCGGTCCGACGATCGACGACGAGGCACCGCAGCGCCCCACTCTGGGGCCGGGGCCCGACTCCGAGCTCACGTGGCTGCTGCACCGGGCGGCCCAGCGGATGCACGCACTCGTCGGCGCGGAAGCAGAACGCCACGGACTGACGCTGCGCGACCACATCGTCCTCAGCGCTCTGCACAAGAGCGCCGATCTCACCCAGGTCGAACTCGGGCAAGCCCTCGGGATGGACAAGACGACTCTCACCGCTGAGATCGACCGGCTCGAGCGCATGGAACTCGTCTCACGACGCGTCAACCCGCGAGACCGGCGGGCCCGCATCGTCGCCATCACCCCGAAGGGCGACGCGGTGCGGGCGGCCATCGCCGCCGGCACCGAGGCCCGGGAGGCCGACGCGGTCCGGCCCATCCCGGCGGCCGAGGTCGCACAGCTACGACGGGCCCTCTACTTGATCATCGGCTCGGCCGAAGACCCGGGATCGTGCATCTGAACGCTTCCCCAGACGTGGCCGGCCGCAGCACCGCCGGCCGCCTCGGGTACGCCCGCAACCTCGCCGGGCCGGAGGACGAAGCCCAGAGCATGGTGGCGGCGCGAGCCGGCGCGGTCACCGCCGTCTGGCAGCAGTCCGGCCCCGATATGCCGGGCATGGCGTCACCTCACTGGCGGGCTCCACCAAAGCGCCGGTGGCCAAGTCCTGGCTTCTTCAGCGATCAGCCGGGCACCTCAACCCAGCGAGCGGCCGCGTCGAATGTGTCCATCGGGGTGGCGTTGAATGCGATCGCCGCCTCGGGCGCATGGCGATGCACCAGGTTGACCACCAGCTCGAACAGTTCCGGCTGATTGCGAACCCCGCCACCAATGACGACGCATTCCCACGGCCGGGCGCGAAGGGCAGTGGTGACGACCGCCCTCACATCGTCGCTGCCGTCGAGGCCGAACAGGCAGAACTCTGCCCCCACATTGTGCTCGACAAATCGGGCCCGCCCGGCCTCGATGCCGTCCGCGACCGGCTTGGGGTCCCACGGTCCCGGCACCCGATACGGATCCAACCCGATCACCAGCACGCGGGGTGTGAGGGCCGTTGTGTCCACTGTCGAAGACTACGTGGCGTGCTGCGGCGTCCTGCGGAGGCATGTCCGGGCGGTGATCCACACGAGATCGCCGAAGTCGGGGTATCTGAGGCCGGTTGATACCCCCAGATCGGCGAAGTCGAGTCGATCATGCCGCAGGAAACGGTCCAAGATCTCGCTGGTGGCTGCATCCAGCAAACGCGAAAGGCCCCCGGCGCGAACCGGGGGCCTTTCGCGTGGGTCAGGGACGCGGGCCCTGGCCGTTGGTGTGCGGGATGCGCTCGGTGGGGATGACGCCGAGTCGGCCGGCCTTGAAGTCCTCGAAGGCCTGGAGCAGTTCGTCGCGGGTGTTCATGACGAACGGGCCGTACTGCGCCACCGGCTCGCGGATGGGCTGACCGCCCATGATGTAGAGGTCGAGCGCCGGGGTGTTGCTGTCCTGCGTGGCGTTCGCGCTGAAGCGCAGCGCGTTGCCCGGCCCGTGCACCGCGAGCTGGCCGGTGTGGACCGGCCGGCGCTCGGCGCCGACGGTGCCGCGCCCGCCGAGGACGTACACCAGGGCGTTGAAGTTGGGGTTCCAGGGCAGGTCGACCTGCGCGCCGGGCTGAACGGTGACGTGGCTGATGGTGATCGGCGTGAACGTGGAGCCCGGCCCCTTGTGCCCGGCGATCTCACCGGCGATGACCCGGACGAGCGCGCCGCCGTCCTCGGTGGTGAGCAGCGCCGACTCCCGGCCCCGGATGTCCTGGTACTGGGGCGGGTTCATCTTGGCCTTGCGGGGCAGGTTCACCCAGAGCTGCGTGCCGTGAAAGAGGCCGCCGCTCATCACCAGGTGCTCCGGCGGGGCCTCGATGTGCAGCAGGCCACTGCCGGCCGTCATCCACTGGGTGTCGCCGTCGGTGATGGTGCCGCCGCCGCCCTGCGAGTCCTGGTGGTCGAAGACGCCGTCGATGATGTACGTGACGGTCTCGAAGCCGCGGTGCGGATGCCACGGGGTGCCCTTCGGCTCACCCGGCGCGTAGTCGACCTCGCCCATCTGGTCGAGGTGGATGAACGGGTCCAGGTCGGTCGTCGACACCCCGGCGAAGGCCCGGCGGACCGGGAAGCCCTCGCCCTCGAAGCCGCTGGGCGCGGTGGTCACCTTGCGGACCTTGCGGATCGTGGTGGCCTTGTGAAGCTTGGGCAGGCGGGGCAGAACGAGGACGTTGTCAACGGTGATCGCGGGCATCGCAGGGCTCCTTAGCGTGTGGCGTGGGTGTCCGACGTGGTCCCGGCCGCCCGCAGGCGGCGGCCGAGCCGGTCGAAGATCCGGGTGAGGCAGGCGACCTCGGCGTCATCGAGGTCGTCCATCAGATGGGTACGCACCGACGCCAGGTGGTGGGGTGCGGCCTCGGTCAGGGTGAGCAGCCCGGCGGCGGTGAGCACGGCTTCGCTGCCGCGCCGATCGTCCGGGCAGGGCTCCTTGCTGACCAGGCCGCGCCGCTGCATCGAGGAGATCTGGTACGTGAGGCGGCTGGGGGAGAAGACCAAACGGCCGGCCAGCTCACCCATCCGCAGCCGTTGCCCCGGCGCTTCGGAGAGCAGGACCAGCACGTGGTAGTCGGCGAAGCTGAGATCGCTGTCGGCCCGCAGGTCGTCTTCCATCCGGGTGAACAGGCGCTGACTGGCCTCGATGTAGGCGCGCCAGGCGGCCGCTCGGGTGCTGTCCAGGCTCTCTGTCACGACCACGACACTAGCACTAGTTAAAAATCTAACTAGTGGTGTTCAGGGTTGCCTGCGTCACGTCTGTCTGGTTGCAGGCTCGCTTCGTACAGCTTTGAAGAAGGTCGTGGGTAAGCCGGCAGCGGGACCGGCGCGGAGTGTGTCAGACTCCGGCCTCGTGGAACACGTGGAGCTCGCCGCCGACGACCTGCTGTTGCGTCCCTGGCGGGACGCGGACGCCCCGGCGGTGCTCGACGCCCTGCGCGACCCGGCCGTCGCCCAGTGGAACCCGCAGGGCGACGGCCCGATCGACGACCAGGTGGCCCTGCTCTGGGTACGTCGCCGGGCTGACTGGTCGGCCGGTGACCACGCCTCGCTGGCGGTGACCGACGCCGGTGACGGCGAACTGCTCGGCTCGGTGTCGCTGCACCACATCCGGGACGGCGACGCCTCGATCGGGTACTGGACGATGCCGGCGGCGCGCGGGCGCGGTGTCGCGACGCGGGCCGTCGCCCGGCTCACCGCGTGGGCGTTCGACGACCTCCGGCTGCACCGGATCGAGCTGTGCCATGCCGTCGCCAACCCGGCGTCCTGCCGGGTCGCCGACCGGGCCGGCTATCGCGCCGAGGGGACGCTACGCGAGTCGTACCGGTACGGCGACGGCCGCCGCTACGACGAGCACCTGCACGCCCGCCTGGCCACCGACCGCTGACAGCCTGGTGTAGAAGGGGCTTCGAAACGCCGAATCTCGCCTGCTTCGTCCTGGTGGGTGAAAGAGTGAACATCGTGACGACGAACCATCCGCCATCTGCGGCGGCAGACTCGGGGTACGCCGCCGCGCTGGACACGGCTGAGCGTCTGCTGGGCTTCCGCTTGGAGCGTTTTCTTGGCGCCACGCCTGGTGAGCCAGCCAACGGCGCAGACTTCAAACGGATCGCGACGGTGCACGCATTTGGCGACGTCTGGCCGCGCACCGAGCACCTGGATACACGGACGCGGGCACTGGTGTCCGTCACCATCGCGGCGACACTCGGCGTCCTGGAGCCCCTCCGTGGTCAGCTCCGCATCGCGCTCAACGCCGGCGCCACCAACGAAGAGATCGTCGAAGTCTTTCTTCAGGTCGCGGCCTACGCTGGCGTAGCACGCGCGTTCGACGGCTACCAGGTCGCGGCCCAGGTCTTCGCAGAAAACGCCGAGCGCTCAGACCCCGGTAAGTGAGGCATTCAGAGGTTGGTGGCGCCGAGACCTTGTTTACCAGGGTCTAAGACTGGCCGGTCAGCCCGAACTACGAGCCGTCTCGGCCCTGCCAGGTCGTCACGCAAGCCTCGTTGCCCTCGATGTCGGCGAGAATCCAGAAGGCGGGAGCGCGGGACGCGGACACGAGTCGGCCGCCGGCCGCCAGCGCGGCCTCGATCCGCCGGGGTGCCTCGTCGTGTGGGACGCAGACATCGAAGTGGATGCGATTCCGGTCCGTGCGTGGCCGATCCATCTGCTGGAACCACATCGCCGGACCCTGCCCCACCGGGTCGACGATCGGATCCTCGGGACCGTCGGCTCCCGCCTCGTCCGCGTAGCCCAGGACGGCCTTCCAGAACGGCCGCACCGCCGCGATGTCGAGCGCGTCGACAGCGATCTCCACGAGCTGGACCGAACGCGGTGCTCCCGTACCGATCTCAGGCTCGGTCCGGTGCCCGAGGTTACGCACGGTGGCGGAGATCCGATGCGCGAGGTCGATGTCGCGGGCGGTGAGCGCCGCCTGATCCATCGACTGGAGGGTCAAAACGACCCGTTCCGACCGCAGATCAGCGCGCAGGTGCCCATCCGCGTCGTCACCGCACTCCGCGACCAGGCGCCCCACCACCTCGACCGCCTCGGCCAGCGAGCCAACGGGCACCGACGTGCGGAGCGCGCCCAGCAAATACCGCCATCCCTGGTCGCTGATCGCGTCCGAGGCCGCCCGCCGGCTCAGCACCTGCTCCATATAGGCATCCTTGCACGCGGCGGCGGTGCCGGTTTGCGGACTGCGGGCCCAGTACGAATATCGTTTACGCCAGCGCGGCCGGTAAATTGACCCCATCGCCGATAGTGGAATTCTCGATATTCTGGCGACGAGCGTTGAGATCGTATGGGGGATATGGGGTGAACGAGGAAGAGGCTCAGAAAAGTACTTCACCTGACAGTTCAGCTGATGTCCCCGACGAAGTCATGTCGCCCCCGGCCGCAGGCGGCAGCGAAGGCCGGCAACCCCGCTCTGCGTCGCGGCCGTGGGAGGCCGTGGCCGCAGTCTCTGCCGCTGCCGGGGTGATCGTGGCGCTCGCCGTCGGCCTGCCGAGTGTTCTGTCGGACAGGTCTGCCGAGTCCGATCGCCCCCCGGCCGCTGTGTTCCCGACGTCGGCCCCGGCGCAGGCGCCGTCGCCCAGCCCTGCACCGCCCGTCACGATCCTCACGCCGACGTCGACAGAGGGCGCCACCGTGGAGTGTGTGAAAGACGCCTGCGCCATCGAGGTGCGCGGCAGGACGCGCGCTGCGGCTGGGCTGCATTCGTATGTGCTGATCGCGCGCGAATGTTGCCCAGGAGACACGCCGCGGTTTTACGTGCAGTGGGATTCCACGAAAGAGGTCCCCGGTGGGGACTGGGTCGCTCTGGCCTATGTTCAAAAGCCGCCCGTCAACGCCACGTTTCAGATCAAGGCGATTCTCACGACCTCCGCCGTCCGGGCGACGCCCGGAGCCGATGACCTCATTGTCTGGTCCGACGACATGGCGGAGGCCGCCGGACTCGTCGCGGAGACCCCGACGGTCACCGTGAAAGTCGCGGACGTCGTCCAGGCGACCGCGTTCTGCGACTGCTCATAGCGGGACGCCAGTTACTCGGTGACCCGGCGCAGGAACGCGGCCAGGTGGCCGGTGGTGCGGTCGATCTTCTCGGTCAGGGTGATGGTCTCGTCGATTCGCCGCCCGGCCTCCTTCTTGCCCCGTACATAGAGCGAGCAGGCCAGGTCGGAGCAGACGTACGCGCCCACGGAGTTGCCCTGCCGGCCCTCGCGGCCCGCCTTGCGCGCGGTCATCAGCGACACGCCGTCGCCGGTGTGGGTGGTCAGGCAGAAGGAGCACATGCTGCGCCGTGTCCGCCCGGTCTGCTGCGGCGCCACCCGCAGCGCGACCCCGACGGGGCCGTCGTCGGTCTCGGCGACCAGGTACGCCCGCTGCGGCGCGGCGGGGTCCCGCCAACCGAGGAAGTCGAGGTCGTCCCAGGGGTACGTCTCCAGATCGACCGGTACGGCCATCCGCTTCGCCTCGCCCTGCGTGACGTTGACGAAGGAGGCGCGGATGGCGGGTTCGGTGATGGCTAGCATAGGTTGTAGCCTAGCTCTCCTAGGCAACCGATTAACAAGGCTAGTTTGAGGGGTGTGGCGAGTGGCACGTGCCGGCGTGACGGTCGAGCGGTTGACCCAGGTGGCGGCCGACCTGGCCGACGAGGTGGGCGTCGAGAACGTGACAGTCGCCGCCCTCGCGCGGCACTTCGGGGTGAAGGACGCGAGCCTCTACTTCCACCTCAAGAACGCGCACGACCTGCGCGTCCGAATCGCCCTGCTGGCGCTCGCCGAGCTGGCCGACCACGTCTCCGACGCGCTCGCCGGCCGGGCCGGCAAGGACGCGCTGGTGGCCTTCGCGAACGCGTACCGGGACTATGCGAGGCGGCACCCGGGCCGGTACGCGGCCATGCAGATCGACCTCGATCCCGAGACGGCCGCCGCGAGCGCGGGTATCCGGCACGCGGAGATGACCCGGGCGATTCTGCGCGGCTACCGGCTCGCCGAGCCGGACCAGACCGACGCCATCCGGATGATGCACAGCACGTTCCACGGATTTGTGAGCCTGGAGCGTACCGGCGGTTTCCGCCACACGCCGCGCCCGACGGACGACTCCTGGGCCCGTACCCTCGATGCTCTTGATGCCCTGCTGCGCAACTGGCCGCAACCGTGACGGGCGGGCATGGCCGCCAATGGCCGCCATGCCCGCCCGCCCGCGCCTGCCCGACTCCGCGCCCCGGTCAGGACGTCGAGGGCGGCGTGACGTTCACCAGCCAGTCGGTCCCGAACCTGTCGGTGCACCGGCCGTAGCGGGCGCCCCAGGGTGACCGCGCGAACGGCACCGTGACGCTGCCGCCCACGCAGAGCCGCTCCCAGTACCCGGTGAGTTCCGCTTCGTCGTCACCGCCCAGGGTGATCGACGGCGGGCTACCGGTCCCGTCGTCGCCGGGCTTGCGGTCCGAGCCCATCAGCACGATCCCGGACGCTCCCCGGAGAATCACGTGCGCGACCAGATCGTCGGTCGCCGCGTCGTCGGGTCCGTGCAGGTCGCCGAAAGTGGTGATCTGGAGACCGCCGCCGAACACGGACTGGTAGAACCCCATGGCTTCCCGGGCGTTGCCGGCGAAGCTGAGGTACGGGCTCACCCGGGCGGTCATCGGCCGGCCTCGGCGGCGAGCGGACGTCGCGCGGCGGTCCGCTGTCGGAGCAGGACGAACCCCAGCCCCGCCAGGAACCAGGCGGCGAGCACCGCGAGCGGCACCAGCGTGTGCGAGCCGCCGAAGTAGCCGAAGTTGTTCACCGCGCGGACGGCCGCGCCCGGCGGAAGCTTCGCCGAGATCGCCTGCGCCCAGCCCGGCAGCAGGTCGACGCCGATCGTCGCACCGCTCGTCGCGTTACCGATGGTGGTGAGGGTGAGCACGGCGAGCGCGATACCGATCGGCCCGAGCCAGGCGCCGAGGGCCTTCGTGGTGAAGGCGCTGGCCGCCGACAGCAGGATGAGCGACAGGGCGAGCAGGGGGAACGGCGCCGTCAGTGAGCCGTACACCGGGCCGGCGACCGTGGCCGCGACCACGCCGATCACGACCGCGAACCCGCCCATCGCGTAGAGCCGGTGGCGCAGGCGCACCTTCGCGGTGGCGGCGGTGAGCCCCTGCGCGAGGACGAACGACGAGAGGGTGACCCCGAAGACCACGTAGAAGGCGGACAGCCCGCGACTGTCGTAGCCCGCCAGCGGGACGATGTCGTTCTCCTGGACGGTCATGCCCGCCTGCTTGCCGAGACCGGCGACGAGTTGCCGGGCGGCACCGCTCTCGCTGAACCCGCTCGCGCCGGCGTAGTCGAGGCGCAGGCTGTCGGGCGCGGCCGCGCTGAGAACCGCGACGGCGTCCCCGTCGTGGACCAGGGCGGCACCGTCGTCGACGCTGGTGACCTGGGTTACGGCGACGGCGTCGCCGAACCCGCCGTGGGCGGCGGTGGCCAGTTGCTCGCCGACGACCGCGATCGGCAGGCGGCTCGGTGCGGGATCACGTTGCAGCCCGACGTAGACGGCGATGAACGCCGTACCGATGATCAGCCCGGTGATCACCAGAGAGAGCCAGGCGGCACGCTGGGTGGTGACGGGCGTTTCCCGCTCGGTGGGTGACTCGGATGGCGACGTCATGGGTGCTTCCTCGGGTAGTGTGGTTTGAATGTCCAACCAGACGAACCGTAGCACCCCCGGTTTGAATTCCAAACCAGAGCGGGACACTCTCGCGGTGGCGCTCGACGCGGTCAACGACAGGTGGTCGCTGCACATCGTGCGGGCGCTCGCCTTCGGCGCGTCGCGGTACACCGAGATCCTGCGAGCGGTCGGCGCACCCCGGGACGTCCTCGCCGCCCGGCTGCGGAAACTGGCCGAAACCGGAATCCTGCAGGCCCGTGCCGCCGAGGACGGCAAGGTCGCCGGGTACGAACTCACCCAGAAGGGCCGGGACCTCGGTCAGGTCATCCTCGTGCTCAAGCGCTGGGGCGACACCTACAGCGATGCCGACGTGCCCCAGGTCGACTTCATCCACGACGTCTGTGGCGAGGTGTTCGTCGCCGAGGTCCGTTGCCAGGCGTGCGGCCGGCCCCTGAAGTCCGGAGAACTGTCCCTCGACAAGGAGTCCCCCGCATGCTGACCGACCTCGAACTGGCCGACTGGCGGGAGCGGGTGGCTCGGCTCTACCTGTCCGACGTCGACCTGGCGGGCTTCCGCGCCGGCCGCGACGACCTCTTCGCCACCCACCCGCAGAGCCCCATCCCGCCCGACGAACGGGCCGCCTTCCGGGGCGTGCGGTACTTCCCACCCAACCCGGAGGCCGTGGTCGAAGCGCCGCTACGGCCGGCCAGCGGTGAGCTGAGCATCGACACCGGAGGCCCGGACGGCGTCGTGACGTACCGGCGGGTGGCGGTGGCCGAGACGTCGTGGGGGCCGCTCACGCTGTGGTGGATCGAGGCGTACGGGGGCGGACTGTTCGTGCCGCTGCGCGACGGCACCTGCGGACAGCAGACGTACGGTGGGGGCCGCTACCTCACCGACACGGTGAAGGGCACCTTCGGCCGGGGCGTCGAGCTGCTGCCCGGTGACCGCGTCCGCCTCGACGCTAACTACCTCTACAACCCGAGCTGCGCGTACGACGACCGTTGGGCCTGCCCCCTCGCGCCGTCGGAGAACCGGGTCGACGTCCCGCTGCGCGCCGGCGAGTTGGCCTACCACGACTGACCGGCGAGCGGGAGAACCGGTTACGAACACCGAGCTGACAGCTTCCTGACATGCCTGCGCCAGGGTGGGGCCGAATCGGTCACACGACGGGAAAGAGGCACAGCATGGCGAGGCAGCGCATGGCGTTCCTGGTGTTCGCGGCCGTCATCGTGGCGGCGACCGCCGGATGCGACCCCGGCGGCGCGAAGACCGGTGAAGAACAGCCCGACGTCGCCACCCTCCAGACGGCGACCGCCGCGTCGCCGTCGCGGAGCGCGTCGCCGACCGTCGAGGCGCCGAGGTTCCGCCTCGACGACACCGACGCGGACCGGACCGCGAAGATGAAGCCCTACGACGACTGCCTCAAGCAGCACGGGCTCGACGTCATCGCCATCCGGCAGAAGCGCAAGCCCCCGCTCGGCGACGCCGCCCGGGAGGCCGCCAACAAGGCGTGCGAACCCCTCAACCCGCTCCCACCCTGGGAGGAGGACCCCGCCAACCCGAAGGCCCGCGACTTCACGTACGCCGTGGTCAAGTGCCTGAGGGCGAAGGGCGTGGACGTCGAGCTGTCACCCGACGGAGCGAGCTACGGCTACCGGGGAACACCCGACGACCCGGGCGACGTCGAGAAGGGCATGAGCCTCGCCCTCGTCTGTCGCCGCGAGGTCGCCAAGACCGACTACTAGCTGACCCCCGCCCGGCGCGCGCCGATCTTGCACTTTCGGTCACTGATATGCCCGCTCTGCGCCAATGTGGTAGCGCAGAAAGTGCAAGATCGGCGGCGGGGTGTCGACGGGTCAGCGGGTCAGCGGGTCGTTGCCGGGCGTGAGCCGGGCATCTGCATGCGGCCCAGGAGCTGCCTCGCCTGGTCGGCTAGCTGCGCGTCGACAGTTACCGCGTACTGGCCGGCGCGGAGCGAGCTGGCTGAGGTGAAGTCGCGCTGCCCGCCGGTCATGGCGTGCGCGACCGCGCCGAACACGGCGCCCCAGATCGCGCCGATGACCAGTCCGACCAGGATCACCGCCAGCCAGTTGCCGACGGTGAAGATGCCGAACAGCAGGCCGATGAAGAGCCCGAACCAGGCGCCGGTGCCGGCGCCGAGCAGGGCCGCGCGGCCCGTCGTCATCCGTCCCAGCACCGTCTCGACAAGCGTCAGGTTCGTGCCGACGATGGCGGTGTGCTCCACCGGGAAGCGGTTGTCCGCCAGGTAGTCGACCACCTTCTGCGCGGACGGATAGTCCGGATACGAGCCGATCGTCACGGTGGGTGGGCCACCTTCCGGCCCGTGCCCGTCCGCGCCGGGTGTCGACGGGCGGCCTGCCGGGCCGGACGGAAGCACGTCACCACTGGTTGCGCCGGGCCGCCAGGCGGCGGTCGGCTCCGGGGCTGAGGTCATCAGCATCCTCCCTCGTCAGCCGCCCGGTTTCCCGCAAGTGCCGAGTGGTAACGCCGGGCCGGCGGGCGGGTGCCGCGGCTCGGGAGGCATGCGTGGGGACGGCCCGGGTAGGCAGCCGGGTGCAGACCGCAAAGATCAGCGACCACGGCTTCCTCGCGGACGGCCGCAGCGCGGCTCTGGTGGACCACGCGGGGTCGGTGAACTGGTGGTGCCCGGGTCGGTTCGACGCCCCGTCGGTGTTCGCGCGGCTGATCGGCGAGGACGCCGGGCACTGGTCGATCCGGCCGGAGACCGACGACTTCACCGTCGAACGCAGCTACCTCGACGACACCCTGGTCCTGCGGACCGTCTTCCGCACCGCTGCGGGCGAGGTGGAGTTGACCGACGCGCTCGCCCTGGAACCCGGCGCGCGCGAGCACGACATCGGTTACCGCTCGCCACAGGTGCTGGTCCGCAGCGTGCGGGGCCTCTCCGGCGAGGTGCCGATGCGGGTGCACTACCGGCCCCGGTTCGAGTACGGCCGCACCACGCCGTTCCTCGTCGAGCAGGACGGCGCCCTGGATGCGGTCGGCGGGGCGAGCCGGCTCACCCTGGTCGGCAGCGTGCGGCTGACCTGCGGCGACGGCGAGGCCGCCGCCGCGTTCACCGTCCGCGCCGGCACGACGAACAACTTCACCCTCGGGTACGCCCCGACCTACGACTCGCCCCGGCCGCAGGTGCCCGACGCCGACCGGACCATCGCCGACACGGCCGAGGGGTGGCGCTCCTGGGTCCGCAAGCACGAGTACCAGGGGATCTACGCCGAGCATGTGCGACGCAGCGCGCTGATCGTGCAGGGCATGACGTACCGACCCAGCGGCGCGGTGGTCGCCGCCGTGACGACGTCGCTGCCGGAGGAGCTCGGCGGGGACCGGAACTACGACTACCGGTACGTCTGGGTGCGTGATTTCAGCCTGACCCTGCGGGCGCTCTGGCGGACGGCCTGCTTCGACGAGGTGCAGCGGCAGTTCACCTGGCTCGGCCGGGCGATGGGCCGGATCGACGAGGAGCCGGTGCCCATCATGTACGGGGTGCTGGGGGAGCGGGACCTCACCGAACACCGCCTCGACCAGCTCGCCGGCTACCGCGACAGCCCGCCCGTGATGATCGGTAACGACGCGTGGCGGCAGCGCCAGACCGACGTCTTCGGCGAGGCGATGGACGCGGCCTGGCTCATGCGTGACCGGCTGGAACCGTTGGAGCCGGACGTCTACCACCTGCTGCGGTCCCTCGCCGACAAGGCGGCCCGGGACTGGCCGCTGCCGGACGCGGGGATGTGGGAGGAGCGCGGGGTCGAACACCACCACGTGTCCTCGAAGGTGCACTGCTGGTCGGCGCTGGACCGGGCGGTCCGCTTCGGCGCCCGACTCGGGGAGCCGCAGGACGTGGCCCGCTGGGCGGCCGCCCGCGACAAGGTCCGTGCCGAGGTGCTGGAACGAGGATGGAGCGAGCGGGTCGGGGCGTACACCGGAAGTTATGAATCCGACGACCTGGACGCGTCGGTGCTGGTGATGCCCCTGGTGGGGTTCCTGCCGGCCGACGACGAGCGGATGCGCTCGACGATCCGTGCCGTGGAGGACAAGCTGTCCCACGACGGCCTGCTGCGACGCTGGGACGGCGACCCGGCGGGGTTCCTCATCTGCTCGTTCTGGCTGGTCTGCTGCCTGGCGCTGGCCGGCGAACGGGACCGGGCGCGCGAGTTGTTCGAGACGCTACTGGCGCGACTCAACGATCTGGGACTGTTCGCCGAGCAGATCGACCCGCTGACCGGGGAGCAGTTGGGCAACTTTCCCCAGGCGTTCTCGCACATCGGTCTGATCAACGCCGCCGGTGTGCTCAGCGACGTCGAAGAGGACTCGGCGCTGCGCAGCCTGGGCATGCCGCCCTCCTTCTTCACCCCGGCGTCGCGCTGAGCACGCGGCCCACGTCCGGGAGATGATGCCGGCATGAGGCTGGTGCTCACGGCGGACACGCATCTCCCCAAGCGGGCCCGGGACCTCCCGGAGCAGTTGTGGACGGCGGTCGAGGCGGCGGACGTCGTGCTGCACGCCGGCGACTGGGTCGACGAGTCGCTGCTCGACGCGATGACCGCCCGCGCGCGACGGCTCGTCGCGGTGTACGGCAACAACGACGGGCCGGCGCTGCGCGCCCGGCTGCCCGAGGTGGCCCGCGTGGACCTCGACGGGCTACGGGTGGCCGTGGTGCACGAGACGGGTCCGCGCACCGGCCGCGAACAGCGGTGCGCGGCCCGTTTCCCCGACGTCGACCTGCTGGTCTTCGGGCACTCGCACATCCCCTGGGACACCGTGGCCCCCAACGGGCTGCGCCTGCTCAACCCCGGGTCGCCCACCGACCGCCGCTCTCAGCCACACGCCACCTACATCGAGGCCGAGACGACCCGGGGGAGCCTTACGTCCGTACGCCTGCATATCCTGCCGCGTCGCTGACCAGCGCGCCTACTGGCCCCGGCCCGTCTCGGCCTGGAGCTCGTCGATCCGCTTGGAGGCCTCGGCCTTGGTCAGGTCGTCCGGGAGCGTCGCGTCCGCCTCCCGGGCCAGCGTGGCCAGGTACGACTCCTGGGCCGCCGTGGGCGGCTCGTCGCCGGTGACCCACTCGTCCGGGTCCTTGATCGCGCCGCGCGGGTCGGCCTGATCGTTGCTACGGTCCGTCATCCTCATCACCCTTTCTTCGAACAGGTGTGCCAGTACCCCGATTACCGCCGGTTCATGCCCCCGGACGACGCCTACGATCATCGGATGAGCGTTGACTCGGCGGGCGTGCTGGTGGTCGGGGCGGGCATCGCCGGGGTGGCGTGCGCCGTGGAGCTGACCCGCGCCGGGCTGCCGGTGCGGGTGCGCGAGCGGGGGCACGTCAGTGGCGGCCGGATGGCCAGCAAACGCTTCGACGGTCGCCCCGCCGACATCGGCGCCGCGTACTTCACGGCCAGCGACCCGGACTTCGCCGCCGTGGTCGACGAGTGGCGTGCCGCCGGCCTGGTCCGCGAGTGGACCGACACCTTCTGGGCGTACGACACGAACGGCCGGCACGAGGTGCCCGGCCCGCTGCGCTACGCCGCCCCACGCGGGCTGCGGTCGCTCGTCGAACACCTGGCCCGTCCGGTGCCGGTGACCGTCGACCGGTTGGTGCTCGCCGTGGAACCCGGGCCGACGGTCGACGGCGAGGCGTACGACGCGGTCGCCCTGGCGATGCCGGGACCACAGGCGGCCCTGCTGCTCGATCCGGCCCTGGCCGACGCCACCCGCGTCGTGCAGGCGCAGACCTGGTCGCCGACCCTCGCCGCGGTGCTGCGCTTCGGTTCCCGGCGCTGGCCGACCTTCCGTGGCGCGTTCGTCAACGACCATCCGGTGCTCAGTCTCGTCTGCGACGACGGCGACCGGCGGGGCGACGACGCGCCGGTGCTGGTCGCGCACACCGTGCCGGAGTTCGCCGCCGGGCACCTGGCCCAGCCCAGCGCCGCCGGGCCGGCGATCGAGCAGGCCGTCCGGGACCTGCTCGGTCTGCCCGACGAGGCCGCCGACGTGCACGTGCACCGCTGGACGTACGCCAAGCCGACCGGCGAACCCACCGACGTCACCCACCACCTCGACGCCGACGGGATCGGCCTGGCCGGCGACGCGTTCGGCGCACCCCGTGTGCAGAGCGCCTGGCGCTCCGGCCGGGACCTCGGTCACGCGCTCGTCTCCCGCCTCGGCTGAGGAGTCCCGGCGCGCTCAGGAGTGCCCGGCGACGGCCACCGGCTGGGCCTCGGACTCGGACGGGTCCTCGGTGCGCTCGCCCTCGCGGTCCAGCAGCTGCATCACCGGGGTCGCGGCGACGCCGTGCACCACCACGGACACGAGCACCACCAGTCCGACGGTGGCCCACAGCAGCTCTGCCTGCGGGAAGTCCGCCTTCGTGGTGGCGTACGCCAGGTAGTAGAACGAGCCCACCCCACGGATGCCGAACAGCGAGATCACCCAGTGCTCCGCCGGACGACCGGGCGCGCCGCGCAGCGACAACCAGCCGACGACCGGCCGGATCAGGAAGACCAGCGCCAGCCCGACGGCCGCCGCCGGCCAGGTCAGCGGCGCGAGCAGGCCGCCCACGATCGCGCCGCCGAGCAGCAGCAACAGCACCAGGGTGAGCAGCCGCTCGACCTGCTCGGCGAAGTCGTGCAGCACCGAGTGGAACTCGTGGGTCCGCTCGGCGGCCCGGATGGCCCGCGCGGCCACGAACACCGCCAGGAAGCCGTACCCGCCGGCCACCTCCACCAGCCCGTACGCGAGGAACGTGGCGGCCAGCGCCAGGAACCCCTCGGCGTGCCGGGCCAGCCGCAACTCGCTGGGTGCCCGGAAGAACAGCTTGCCGAGCAGCCAGCCGATGAGCAGGCCGCCGCCCACCCCGACGCCGACCTTCCAGAGCACGTCGACGGTGAACCACTCGGCCATCCACGCGCGCGGGGCGAGGCTGGTCGAGGCGATGGCGATGGCCGCGTAGACGAAGGGGAACGCCAGCCCGTCGTTGAGGCCGGCCTCCGAGGTCAGGGCGAAGCGGACCTCGTCCTCGGAGTCCTCCACATCGGTCGGCTCGCCGACCTGCACGTCTGCGGCGAGCACCGGGTCGGTCGGGGCCAGCGCGGCGGCCAGCAGCAGCGCCGCCGCCGGCACCAGACCGGCCCACCACCAGCCGAGCAGCGCCACCGCCGCGATGCACACCGGCATCGCGATGGCCAGCAGTCGCCAGGTGGAGGACCACCGGGCCCAGCTCAACGGTCGGTCGATCTTCAACCCGGCGCCCATCAGGGCGACGATCACGCCGATCTCGGTGAGGTGGGTGGCCAGCTCGGGATGGGCCAGCGGGTCCGGCGTGGGCAGTTCGATCGGAAGGAGGAAGACCAGCATGCCGAGGGCGAGGAACGCGATCGGCATGGACAGCGGTCGGCGCTCCAACACCCGGGGCAGAATGCCCGCGAGCAGGGCGCCCACGCCCACCAACGCGAACGCCACATCTACCGGCTCCACGGACACCACCCTCTCGCCGCACCCGCACGGTGCGGGCAGGTGGCCACAGACCATGCCCCGCGAGACTGGTGGCTATGCGTGTCGACCCGGACGAACCGGAGTGGGGCTCACCTCGGGCGGGTGAGGGGGGAGTCCGCCAGCTCGGCCAGCAGCGCGGCCGGGTCGTCGTACACCGCCACCGCGCCGGCGCCGGCGAGTTCGCCGCGGCTCGTGCCGCCGCAGGTCAACCCGACGCACGGGATGTCGAGCTTGCCGGCCGCCGCGACGTCCCACACCGAGTCGCCGACGAAGACGACCCGCTCGGCGGCCAGCCCCGACTGATCGAGCGCCGCTTCGAGAATGTCCGGCGCGGGCTTGCTCTCCTTGGCGTCGGCCGACGACGTGACGGTGTCCACCACGTCGTCCGCGTTCAGTGCCCGGCGCAGCGCGCCCACCTCGTGCTCGGCGGCGGAGGTGGCGAGCACCACCCGCAACCCGCGCTCGGCGCAGGCGCGCAGCAGGTCCGCCGCCCGGGGCAGCGGCGTCAGCCGTTCCCAGTACTCGGTGTAGAGGGTGTCGTGCGCCTCGCGCAGCTTCGGATCCTCGTCGCGGTCCCGCTCCGGGCCGAGCAGGTGATCCAGCAGCTTGTCCGAGCCCATGCCGATCGAGCGGTGCACGGTCGCCATCGGTACCGGCCGGTCGGCTTGGCGCAGCGCCTCCCACCAGCTCACCGTGTGCAGGTACGTGGTGTCGACGAGCGTTCCGTCGACGTCGAAGAGCACCCCTTGGGGTTGTTCGTTGGCCATGGCCGCACTCCTACCCCTTCGGCGATCGGCTGACTCGCCCCGCACGGGTCGGTGGGTACGACTCAGTGTGGTTCGGCCGGTGGGACGAGGATCTCGAACCAGACCGTCGAACCGCGCACCGACGGATCGGTGCCCCAAGCGTCACTCAGCTCCTCGATCAGGCCCAGTCCACGCCCGCGACTGCTCAACGTGTCGGTACGGGCCCGGGTCACGGTGCCCCGGGTGCCGGAATCGGCGACCGAGACCAGCAGCCGCTCGGGGCTCAGGTCGATCTCCACCCGGGCGGCCGTGCCGGCGTGCAGCAACGCGTTGGTCGTCAGCTCGCTGGTGCACAGCACCGCCGCCCCGATCACCGACTCGGGCACCTGCCACTCGGTGAGTTGACCGGTCATCCAGTGCCGGACCCGGCTCGGCGCGGTCGGCTCCGCCGGCATCTCCATCGCCGTCGACCGGCTCGGCTTGAGGGCGTGCTCGACCGCCAGCACCGCCACGTCGTCCTCGGTACCGCCGGCCACCGCCGCGGTCGCCACCGCGCAGAGGGCACGAGGGTCGCTGGTACCGGCCTTGGCCACCGCGTCGCCGAGGGCGTCCATCCCGGCGCTCAGGCTCTGCCTGCGCCGCTCCACCACGCCGTCGCTGAACAGCAGCAGGGTGTCGCCGGGCGGGAACGCGACGGTGACGGTGGTCGGTCGTCCGCCCAGTCCCAGCGGGGGAGCGGCCGGCACCTGCACGTACTCGGCGTGCGTGCGGCCGTCGGGCGCGCACCGGCGGATCAGGGGAGCGGGATGACCGGCGCTGGCCAGGGTCAGTTCCCGCCGCTCGGCGTCGATGACCCCGAACGCCACGGTGACGAACAGTTCGTGGCTGCCGGCCTCCGCGCCGAGGCTGGTCACCAACCGGTCCAGACGGGTCAGCACCGCGTCCGGCGCCGGATCGGCCAGGGCCAGCGCGCGCAGGGCCGCCCGCACCTGCCCCATCCGTGCCGCCGCCTGGACGTCGTGCCCGGCGACGTCGCCCAACACCACGCCGAGCGCGCCGGTGGGCAGCAGGAACGCGTCGTAGAAGTCGCCGCCGGCAGCGTTGCCGTCGACCCCGGGGTCGTAGCGGGCCGCGATCCGCAGCCGGGGCAGGTCGGGCAGGTGCTCGGGCAGCATGCTGCGTTGCAGCAACTGGGCGGTGCCGTGCTGGGTCTCGAACCGCCGCGCCCGCTCGGCGGCCTGGCCGATCAGCTCCGCCGCCGCGGCGAGCAGCGCGCGCTCGGCGGCCGACCAGGAGTGTGCGCCCTGGTAGCCGACCGTCAGCCCGCCCCGAACCACCGACGTGCCCAGCGGGAGCGTGGCCATCGAGCGGATCTTCTCGTCATGCCGGTCCACGGCGGTCTCGCGCAGCGGCTGGCCGTCGCGGATGAACCGGGCCTCGCCCGACCGGGCGGCCAGCGCGACGGGACCTTCCCAGTCGGCCGGCGCCCGCCGCCACAGCGGAGGCAGCCGCTCGTCTGCCTCGTCCATCAACTCGCCGCGCACCCGACGCACCATCCGCCAGCCGCCGCCACCCTCGTCGACCACGAACGCCACCCGGTCGGCGTCGAACATTCCGATGGTGTGGCGCAGCGCGACCCGGGCCACGTCGTCGAGGGTGAGGGTGCCGGCGAGCGCGGCGGCCACCTCGCTGAGACTCTGCAACTGCTCGGTGACGTGAGTGGTTTCGGCGGCCACCGTCAGGATTCCGACGATCTGCCCGTCGCTGTCGCGTACGGCCGAGTGACTGCGGGTGAAGACCACCTGTTCGGCACCGCCGTTCTCCCCGATCAGGGGGAGCGTGGACTCCTTCTCCAGGAACGGCACACCCTGGCGGTAGGCGCGCTCGATCGCGTCACCGAAGCCGGGCAGGTCCCAGACCTCGGCGTGGACCTCGGCGGCGGGTCGACCGAGGGCGGTCGGATGCTTGCTCCCCAGCAACTCGGCGTAGCCGTCGTTGTAGAGCAGGACCAGGTCGTCGCCGTACGCCAGCGCCATCGGCATCGGCGAGGCGAGGATCAGCCCCACCACGGCCCGGACCGCCGCGTCCCACCCCTCAGGTGGGCCGAGCGCGGTGGCGGACCAGTCGTGGGCGAGCACGGCTGCCGCGCCGGGGCCGGTGGATGCGCCGGGGGCCGGAATTGATGGCGTGGGGACTCGCCCGACCGTTCCTGGCATGTTCGCAGCCTAGCCGGCCGTCGCTCAGCCGCATCCGATCATGTGCGCGGGTCGCCGACACCCCCGGCGCGGTTGCTGTTCGGGCAGGTCAAGGCCCCTGTTTGTCGACTTGTCGGAAAAATGGCAGTGAGCCGCCCGGACTGCCGTACCGGTGGCCGGGTATGCGCCCGGCGCAGTCCACGCGACAGGAGGGACATCATGCTGAAAACCCTCGCGGTGCGGCAGGCCGACATCGGCGACGCCATCGCCGACACCTGGAGGTCGGTGCTGCTCTTCATCCCGAAGGCAGTGGCCTTCATCGTCATCCTCGTGGTCGGCTGGCTTATCGCCAGAGCGGTCCTCAAGATCGTGGATGCGGTGCTGGAACGGGTGCGCTTCGACGAAGCGGTAGAACGCGGAGGCATCAAACGGGCACTTGAGAGAACGAAGTACGACGCCAGCGACATCCTGGCCAGGTTGGCGTACTACGCCGTCCTGCTGTTCACCCTGCAGTTCGCCTTCGGAGTCTGGGGGCCCAACGCGATCAGTGACCTGATCCGCGGTGTGGTGGCCTGGCTGCCGCGCGCGTTCATCGCGATCGTCATCGTGGTGGTCGCGGCCGCCATCGCCAACGCCGTCCGGGATCTGGTCACCGGGGCGCTGGGCGGACTCTCGTACGGCAAGGTCCTGGCGGACCTGACGGCGATCTTCATCATCGCGCTCGGCGTGATCGCCGCCCTGAACCAGGTGGGTATCGCCACCACGGTCACCACTCCGGTGTTGATCGCGGTCCTCGCAACGGTCGCCGGCATCCTGATCGTCGGCGTCGGCGGTGGCCTGGTCAAGCCGATGCAGAACCGCTGGGACGGCTGGCTGGACCGGGCCGCCCGGGAAGCCCAGGCGGTGCAGGAGCACCGGCGGGCCGCCTCGGCGGGGCGCGGCGACATGGAGCGGCAGATGGCCGACCGTGGCGGCGACCGGACCCAGGCCATGCCCCGGGTCGACGAGCAGTCGACGGTGGCCGGCGGACGTGGCACGTACCAGTCCGGTGCGGCCGACGAAACCCAGCAGTACCGCCCGTAACGGGGCGTGATCGTGCGAGGGAGGGCGTCCACGCGGCTCGCGTGGGCGCCCTCCGCGTGCTCAGGAACGGTCGAGCGAGCGGGCCAGCGCGCAGACGGCGACCAGCCGGGCCAGCGGCCACTCCGGCGCGCTCCAGTCCACCGACCCGCGCGGTGGGGCCCACCCGTGCTCCAGGGCGGCGTCGCGTACCCCCTCGGCGTAGCCGGCGAGCGCCGCGGCCGTCAACGGCCGGCGGTCACCGTCCAGGCTGTCGCGGACGGCGGCGGCGTGCTGGTCGACCAGCGCCAGCAGCCCGGGACGCGCGGCGGCGGCCGCGAGGCCGGCGGTGCCCACGGTGACGGTGAGGGCGGCCAGGGTGGACCGCGCCGACTCGACGGCGGTCGGGGAGGCGACCCGGTTGAACGGCACACGCATGGTGACCGAGGCTAACCGACCGGTGATCGACCGACCTCGGCCGCTCGGTGCTTGTGGGTTGTGCCACCGGACGAGCGACGCTGGCCGCGAGGGTTGATCCGGCACAGACGGGGCACCAGGCACTGGACGACGCAGGACGGCGCAGAGTGTGGGAGCGGCGATGGGGCAGCGGGCGGACGGGCCGGACGAGCAGCACCGGCGGCCGGCCGGGGTGAGCGACGAGACGGTCGCCGCGCTGGGCAAGCTCAGCGAGGCGTTGGAGTGCGTCGAACGGGCCCGCGGACACCTGTACTCGCTGCACCAGCTCATCGGGCACGCCGACCTGATGCTCGACGACGCGATCGAGACGTTCCGCGCGGCCGGGCACCACCGGATCGCCGAGCGGATCGACACCGAGCTGCTGGGCCGCAACGTGATCGCCGGCCGGTGGACCTTCCAGATCGTCGAGGACTTCGACGACGGCTACCACGCGCTGTTCCGGGAGCTGGACCAGCAGGCCCGCGACGAACTGGTGGGCGGGCGGCGACACCTTTACGAGGCGGAGATGAAGGAGCGCCGCCGCACCCGGGGCCAGCCGGGGCACGAGGCCCGCCCGGACTGACACTGGACTGGCGGACGCGAATGATGGGGCCTGATGGGCCGGTCCCCGTCATTCACCAGGAGCGTTCGTGGCCCTGGCCGCCGGACTGTTGCGCCGCTTCGGCTGGTGATCGACCGGGCCAGCCAGGACCTGGGCTGGGAGGGCGCGACCCACGGCACCAGCCTTACCCCCGACCGCACGCTGAAGATCGAGCCGGGCGAGACCGAGGTGGTCGCGAGGCTGTTCGTCGCCGTCCCGGCGACGACGTTCGCCGGCACGGTGGGGGCGTTGGAGCCGTGGTTGGCCCGCGTCGAGCCGCCGGCGGTCGGGGTGGACGGTCGGGGCCGGGGCGCTGAGCGGCGGCGGTCGTGCTGGTGAGCGTGATGCCGGTGAGTCATCTAGATGACTCACCGGCATCACGCTCACCGGGGTGTTGTCACCGTCGGTCGCATGGCGTGGCGGTCGGAACGCCAGAGTTCGTCCCAGGCCGTCGAAGGCCGCGCTACATCATTCTCCACCAAGATCCTTCAAAGACACGGCCTAACGGGCCAGGCGGTCCAGGAGCTCGCCGAGCAGCGCGTGTTCGCCGGGGGTGAGGTCGCCCGGGTCGTCGCCGACCAGCGCACGTAGCGTCAGCGCGGCGCTCGCACGAGTCGCGGGGGCGTCGGTGGGGGCCATGCGCAGGACTCCGGCCAGCGCGGCCTCGCGGACACGTCCGGACAGCTCGAGATCCGGCTCTGGCTGGCTGATCAAGGTGAGCGTGATGCCGACGTTGGCGGCCAACACCTGTTCGGCGGCATCGGCCGCCGGCACCTTGAGTCGGCCCCGGGCGGCGGTCAACCGGTCGCGCAACGCGGCGTGCGCGGGAGCGGTGACGGCGCAGGGCCTTCCCGGCTCTGCGCGGCCGTAGAGCAGCCCGTAGAACGACGGGTGCTCCAGCCCGAACTGTACGTGTCTGTCCCAGCCCTCGCGCAGGTCGTTCAGCGGGTCGCCAGAGTTCTCGATCGCCGTGTACTGGGTGAAGCCGTGGCTCGCCACGGCGTCGATCAGGCCCTGCTTGCTGCCGAAGTGGTGGTACAGCGTCGGGGCCTGCACGCCGGCGCGGTCGCACACCGCCCTGGTGGACACCGTGCCGCCGCTCTCCAGCAGTTCCGCCGCGGCGAGCAGGAGTCGATCTCGTGCGTTCTGCATAGTTGCTACATTAGCTCATGTAGCGCTACATTGCTCGCTATAGCGAAAGGAGAAGTCCATGAGGACTTGGTTCATCACGGGTGGGACGCCCGGCGGGTTCGGCCTCGTCTATGCCGAGGCTGCCCTGGAGCAGGGCGATCAGGTGGTGGTGACCGCGCGTCGGCCTGCTGAGCTGCGGGAGTGGGCTGAGTCCTACGGCGACCGGGTGCTGGTCCTGCAGCTCGACGTCACCGATGCCGACCAGGTGCGTGCGGCGGTCAGGGCGGCCGAGGAGCGGTTCGGCGGGATCGACGTGCTCGTCAACAGCGCGGGCCGTGGCTGGTACGGCTCGATCGAGGGTGCCCCCGACGAGACGATCCGCCGCACGTTCGACCTCAACCTGTTCGCCGTGGTCGAGGTGGTACGCGCCGTCCTGCCCGGTATGCGGGCACGCGGCGACGGTTGGATCGTGAACATGTCGTCGGTGGCAGGCCTCGTCGGCGCGCTGGGGTTCGGCTACTACGCGGCGGCGAAGTTCGCGATCGAAGGACTGTCGGAGACACTGCGCCAGGAAGTCGAGCCGTTCGGCGTGCGCGTGCTCGTCGTGGAGCCGGGAGCGTTCCGCACCAAGGCCTTCGCCTACTTCCAGAACGAGGACGTCAACGAGACCGTCGACGCCTACCTGCCGATGGTCGAGGGCGTCCGGGCGGCGTTCGTGGACCACAACGGAAAGCAGGCGGGAGACCCCGTTCGTGGGGTGCAGGCCGTGATCAGCGCCTTGAACGCACCCGTCCCGCCGAAGCGGATCGTGCTCGGCAACTCCGGCTACGACGCCGTTGTCGCGATGCACGAGAACGCGCTCGCGGAGCTGCGCGCGAACGAGAAGCTCTCCCGTGGAGCGGACTTCTGAGCCTGTCACACACCAGGACGCGCCCGCGTCCTGGCACCCGAGAAGACTGGAGAGAAGAAATGAACGACATCACTCTGCCCAAGGCCGTCGATCACTTCATCACGGCGACCAACGCGCACGATGCGAACGAGCTGGCCGCGGTCTTCGGCGACGGGGCCACCGTGCGCGATGACGGGCAGACCTGGACCGGGGAGGCCGAGATCCGCGAGTGGATCCAGGGGCACCTGATCGACCCCAGGGTCGTGCTCACGCCGACCTCGTTCGCCCACGACCGGCTGGTGGCCTCCGGGGACGGTGATTTCCCTGGCGGGCCCCTGTCCTTCGCCCTCGTGTTCGACATCAAGGACGACCAGATCAGCGGCCTTGCGATCGAGCCCGTCTGATTCGTTGCCGGCCGGAACTGCCGCAGGGCGGTTCCGGCCGGTGACCAGGAACGGGCAGCCAGCGGCACCAGCAGAGCGCCCCTGGCCGGAAGTGCGGTTGGCCGCTCTACTCGCTGGGGGCGTTGGCGGGCCGACGACGGGCGGCGTCGTCGGCGATGATCACGGTGGCCACCATCAGCGCGACGCAGACGCTGAACAGCCACGAGTCGTCGGAGACGAGCCGGGCCGACACCGGCGCCTGGAGCGCGGCGAGCAGGAAGCCGAGCCAGGCGATGCGGCGCTGACGCGTGGAGAGGATTCCGGAGCCTTGATGCATCCCGAAATTCTTACGCGAACACGCGCGTTTGCCGTCCCCCGATCGGCCGATTCTGACTGAGCTGTCCGCTTTCTCGACCGTCCGGACACCACTTCTTGTCGCAGCGGGCGGGCGCCTTCCGACGACGGTACGGTGCGCTGCGGCAGGATGCTGTCCCATGTCCACCTCGCCCCCGCCACCCCGCGCCGCGCTGCTCCTGCTGGCCTACCTCGCGTTCGTCAGCCTCGGCCTGCCGGACGGCCTGCTCGGCGTCGGCTGGCCGTCGATCCGGGCGGACTTCGGCATCCCGACCGAGGCCGTCGGGTTGCTGCTCACCGCGGGCACCGTCGGCTACCTCACCTCCAGCGTGCTGGCCGGGTTCACGCTGGCCCGCATCGGCGTGGGCGCGCTGCTCGCCGGAAGCACCCTGCTCGCCAGCCTGGCGCTGACCGGATACGCCCTGAGCCCCGGGCTGGCGGTGATCGTGGGCTGCGCGCTGCTGCTCGGGCTGGGCTCCGGCGCTGTCGACTCCGGGCTCAACGCGTACGCCGCCGGCGCGTTCGGTCCGCGCCACATGAACTGGCTGCACGCCTTCTTCGGCCTGGGCGTGGCGATCGGTCCACTGATCATGACAGCGGCGCTGAGCGCTGGACTGGCCTGGCGGTGGGGGTACGGCATCGTGGCCGCCGCCCAGCTCGCCCTCGCCACGGCGTTCGCGCTGACCGTACGCGCGTGGCGACGCCGCGATCCCGCTCCCGGGGCGGACGCGGAAACGTCCGACACCGCCGCGCCGGTCCGGGTGCCGGTCCTGGCCACCCTGCGGCTGCCGGTCGTCTGGTCGGGGACACTGGCCTTCGCGCTGTACGTCGCCATCGAGGTGTCCGCCGGGCTGTGGGCGTTCCTGCTGCTCACCCAGGGGCGCGGCCTGACCGGCGCGGTGGCGGGCGGCTGCGTCTCCGCGTACTGGGGGAGTCTCTTCGTCGGCCGGGTGGTGCAGGGGGTGGTGGCCGAACGGCTCGGGCCCCGGCTGGTGTTGCGGGTGAGCCTGGCGGGCATGGCCGTCGGCGCGGCGCTGATCGCCGTCCCCGGCTCGGCCGTGTTGGCCGTGCTCGGCCTGGTCGTGCTCGGTTTCGCCGCCGCGCCGGTGTTCCCGCTGCTCACCCTCACCACCGCCGAGCGGGTCGGCGCGGCGCACGCGGACCGCGCCATCGGGTTGCAGATCGGTGCCGCCGGTCTGGGCGCGGCGCTCGTTCCGGCGGGCCTCGGCGTGCTGATCAGCAACGTGTCGGTACAGGCGCTCGGCCCGTCCCTGGTGGTGCTCGCGCTGGCGCTGATCGTGCTCTACGAGCTGGGCGCCCGCCGGTCGTCCGGGGACGCCGGGCGGACCGGGCCGCCCGGCGTGGACTATCCGTTGTCCGGTCCGGTACGGCCGGTCGTGGAGGGACGGTAGGCGCGCTCCGGGTCGGTCGGCTCCCGCCCCGGCGCCTCGCCGCCCCGGTCGGCCGCAGCCGGCCCGTGCCCGAAGGCGGCCTCCTCGCCGGCGTCGTTGCCGGTCACGTCGTCAGCCTGCCCGTCGATGCTGGAACCCGCCACGGCGCGCTCCAACTCCTCCAGCGGCAGCCGCTCCTCGTCCCGCCACACCCTGTCGTCCGTCATGCCATCAGCGGTACCCGGGCGCGATGATCGCAAACAGGTGCGCCGCGGCCCGGAACACGACGATGGCCGCCGGGAAACCGGCGGCCATCGTTGATCGCGTACGCCCGATCACGGCTGCGGGCGGTCCACCGAGCCACGCCAGGCGCCGGTCTCCTGACCGCGCCGCTCGATGAACGTCTTGAACCGCTCCAGGTCGCCCTTGGCGCGCCGGTCGACGATGCCGAGCTTGTCGCCAGCCTGCTCGACCACACCGTGCGGCTCGAACTCGAGCTGGAGGGTGACCCGGGTCTTGCTCTCGTCCAGGCGGTGGAAGGTCACCACACCCGCCTGCTGGGTGCCGCCGGTCGAACGCCACGCGACCCGCTCGTCGGGAAGCTGCTCGGTGATCTCGGCGTCGAACTCGCGCTTGACACCGGCGATGTCCACCGTCCAGTGGGTCATCGTCTCGGAGAGCTGCCGGACCTCCTGCACGCCCTCCATGAACTGGGGGAACTCCTCGAACTGCGTCCACTGGTCGTACGCGGTCCGCACGGGTACGGAAACCTCAACGTGTTCGGTAACGCCACTCATCGGTCAATCCTCCTTCGGCCGCTGTCTGTCGGATCGGGGGGCGATCACTACCAGCGGGTTGTCTCGTTCTTGTGGCCGAGCGCGGCCCACACCTCGGAGACCGTCTGGTACTCGGTGCCCTCGGGCAGCCGTTCCAGCGCCGCCACGATGTCGTCGGGCGCCTCGTTCTCCCGCGCGCTGGCGATGAGCACCAACCGGTCGCCGGGCAGCGCGCTCATCGAGATGAACCGGCCGAGCCGGCTGCGCTGCTCCACGTCCGTGGAACTCATCCCCTGCGGGGTGCCGGTGCGCAGGTCGCCCGCCGGGGCCGTGGTGGTCTCCGGCTGGTCCTCACCGGCCGGCTCGGGCACCCGGGACTCGTCGACCCGTGAGCCGCCGGTGCCCGGCCCCTGCACGAGGCCGCTGACCTCCTGGCTCATCTGCTCGTCGATCCTCGGTCCGTGCTTGCTGTTGCCACGCTCCATGCCTTCTGCGCTACCCGGCACCCCGCCCGGTAAACCGGCACCCGGTCACGAACCGGCCCTCGGGCCGGACATCCGGTCCCTTTCAGCCCTCGGCCGGCCTGCGTGGCGGCAGCACCGGATCGTCCGCGTCCCGCTCGCCCGCCTGCAACTGCCGGCCGCGCTGCACCTCGGCGTTGATCTGCACGCCGAGCATCAGGGCGCAGTTGGACAGGTAGAGCCAGACCAGGAACGCGATGGCCGCGCCCAGGCTGCCGTAGGTCGTCTGGTAGGTGGCGAAGTTCGCGACGTAGAAGCCGAAACCGAACGACACCACCGCCCAGGAGAGCAGGGCCACCGCGCCGCCGGGGGTGAGCCAGCGGAAACGGGGTTGGCGCACGTTCGGGGCGATCCAGAACAGCAGGGACAGCAGCACCATCATCACCAGGGCGAGCACCGGCCACTTCGCGACGCTCCACACCGTTCGCGCCAGACCACCGGCGTTGATCAGGTCGCCGACCGCGTCGGTGACCGGGCCGCTGACGATCAGAGCGAGGGCGACCACCGCGAGCAGCACCAGCGTCACGGCGGCCAGGCCGATCTGCAACGGCCGCAGCCGCCAGACCGGCCTGCCCTCGGTCACCCCGTAGATGGCGTTCGAGGCGCGGGTGAACGCACCGATGAAGCCCGACGCGGACCACAGCGCGCCGAGCAGACCGAAGCTCAGCAGCACCTTGGCGTTGCTCTGCTGGACGACCACCGAGCGGATCACCCCGACCACGCCGCCGTCGTCGTCGGCCACCACCGAACCGGCGCCCACCTGCTTGGCCAGGTCGACAACCGTGTCGAGGGTCCGCTCGCCCGAGGAGACCAGGCCGACCAGGGCCACCACCACGATGGCGGACGGAAAGAGCGCCAGCACCCCGTAGTAGGTGAGCGCGGCGGCCCAGTCCGAGCAGTTGTCGTTCACGAAGTTCTGCACGCTGCGGACCAGCACCCCGCGCCACGTCCGCCAGCTCAGTTGCCGGATCCGCCCGGGAATCCCCGAACCGGTGAGTGTCGTGCCGGGATCCGTGGTCGTCATGCCCGCTCCCTGTGCCCCGGCCACCGGATGACCGGTCGTCCGGTCTGGCCTGGACCGGCCGGTACCCAGGGCGGGAAATCGACAAACCCGCTCGGCGGCCCGCCGACGCCGCTAGGGTTTGCCGCCGCGCTCGCGGGGAACGGACACAGTGACTCTGTCGATGCATCAGGAGGACGAGATGCCCGCGCGCGAGGACATGCCCAGCACGCTGCGACGCTCCTCGGACAAGGCGCAGCGCACCTGGGAGAAGACCCACGACTCGGCGGTGGAGACCTACGGCGAGGGCGAGCGGTCGCACCGTACCGCCTTCGCGGCGGTGAAGCACCAGTTCGAGAAGGTGGGCGACCACTGGGAGCCCAAGGGCCGTAAGGGCCCGAGCGACCGCCAGGCCGCCGGTGGAGGCCCCGAGCGGCGTGCCCCTACCGCCGGTGGGGTGGACGCCAACGCCAGCAAGGACCACCTGATGTCGGTGGCCCGCAAGCTGGACGTGCCGGGCCGGTCCAGCATGACCAAGTCGGAGCTGGTCACGGCCATCGAGAAGGCCAACGACCGGGCGACCCGCAAGGCTCGCGGCGACTGACCCACGCGCAGCGTGGCACGGGGCGGACGCGCCACCCCTGCGTCCGCCCCGTGCCGCTTTGACCGTTTACCACCGCCCGCCGCCGGGCGCCTCGATGTGCACCGCCTTCGTGGCCGTGAACTCGTCCAGCAGCTCCGGGCCGTAGCCGAAGCCCTGCCCGCTGGACCGGCGCGGATGCGCGGCTCCGCCCGGCGCCCCACCGAACACCGCGTTGACCTTCACGGTGCCCACCGGCAGCTCCCGCCAGGCCCGCTGCGCGTGGCTCATCGACGCGGTCAGCACCGTGGCCGCCAGCCCGTACGGGGAGTCCGCCGCACAGGTCAGCGCCTCGTCGAACGAGTCGACCACCACCACCGGGGCGACCGGCCCGAACGTCTCCTCGCGTACCAACGCCATGTCGTGCCGGCAGTCGGCGACCACGGTGGCCGGGTAGTACGCGCCCGGTCCGTCCGGCAGCTCCCCGCCGGTGCGTACCCGCGCGCCGGCCGCCACCGCCGCCGTCACCTGTCCGTGCACGTGGTCGCGGTGCCGCCGGTCGACGAGCGGGCCCAACTCGGTGCCCGGGTCGCGCCCCGGCCCGACCCGCAACGCGTCGGCCCGACGCACCAGCGCCGCCACGAAGTCGTCGGCCAGGTCGCGATGTACGTAGATCCGCTCCACCGCGACGCAGATCTGCCCGGCGTTGGCGAACGCGCCGAGCGCGGCCTGTTGCGCCGCCCACTCGGGGTCGACACCCGCGTCGACGATGAGCGGGTCGCTGCCGCCGTTCTCCAGCAGCACCTTCGCGCCGGTGCCGGCAGCGGCGGCGGCGATCTTGCGCCCGGTGGCGGTGGACCCGAAGTGCGCGATCACGTCCACGTCCTGCGCGGCCAGCGCCGCGCCGACCTCCGGGCCGCCGGTGAGCAGGGACAGCACGCCCGCCGGCAACGCCCCGTCCAGGGCCCGGGCCAGCAGCCAACCCGTCGCGGGCGTCCGCTCGCTCGGCTTGTAGAGCACCACGTTGCCGGTGACCAGGGCCGCGCCGAGCAGCCCGCACGAGACCGCCACCGGGTCGTTCCAGGGGGTGATCGCGGCGACCACGCCGCGCGGCTGTGGAGTCATGAAGTCCACCGCGTCGGTCGCGCCGTGCAATGTCCGTCCGCCGCGCAGCGGCGCGAGTTCCGCGTACTGTCGCAGGGTGCCGATGCCCGCCTCGACGCCGCCGCGGGCGTCCGCGAGTGGCTTGCCCATCTCCGCGGTGACCGCCGCCGCCAGCTCGTCGGTGAGCGCCGCGACCGCGTCCGCGGCCCGGTGCAGGGTCGCCGCCCGCTCGGCCGGCGCGGTCGCCGCCCACTCGTCGGCCGCCTCGCGTGCCGCCTGGGCCGCCTTGCCGACCTCGTCGGCCGTGGCGACCGGCGCCGAGGTGACCGGTTCGCCGTCCGCCGGATCACACACGACCAGCTCGCCGCCGGACCCGCCCGCGCCCCACACCCCGCCCACCAGCTGCGCAACCGTGTACATGCGGCGCTGGATGCCCGGGTCCCGGCGAGACAAACGCGTTTCGCCCGGTTGCGCCCCGGGTAGGCGGGTCGGATGACTACCACCGGCGCGCAGGGCGCGGACGCCGTCGTCATCGGCGCCGGGCACAACGGCCTGGTCGCGGCGAACCTGCTGGCCGACGCCGGGTGGGACGTGGTCGTGCTGGAAGCGACCGCCGTACCCGGCGGCGCCGTCCAGTCGGCCGAGGTGACCGCGCCGGGCTATCTGAGCGACCTCTACAGCTCGTTCTACCCCCTCGGGTACGCCTCGCCCGTGCTCAACGGCCTCGACCTGGGCCGCCACGGGTTGTCCTGGCGGCACGCCCCGGACGTGCTGGCGCACCTGCTGCCCGACGGGCGGGCCGCGGTGATCAACCGGGACCCGGACGCCACGGCCGCCTCGTTGGAACAGTTCGCCCCCGGGGACGGGAAGCGCTGGCTGAACGCGTACACGGACTGGCTCGAGGTGGCCGAGCCGATGTTGACGGCGATCACCACGCCGTTCCCGCCGGTACGCGGCGGACTGGGTCTGCTGCGCCGGCTGCGGGTCGCGGGGGCGCTGCGGCTGGCCCGCCGACTCGTGGTGCCGGTGCGCAAACTCGGCGACGAGCTGTTCGACGGCGAGGGGGGCCCGGCGCTGCTCGCCGGGTGCGCCCTGCACACCGACCTGTCCCCCGAGGAGGCCGGCTCCGGCGTGTACGGCTGGCTGCTGGCCATGCTCGGCCAGCAGGTCGGCTGGCCGGTGCCCGACGGCGGCGCGCGGCGGATCACCGACGCATTGGTGGACCGCCTCGCCGAACGCGGCGGCCGCATCCTGTACGGCGCGCGCGTCGACCGGGTGCTCACCGCGCGCGGCCGGGCGATGGGCGTACGCACCGAGGGCGGCACGCTGTGGCGGGCCCGGCGGGCGGTCCTCGCCGACGTGCCGGCGCCCGCCCTCTACCTCGACCTCGTCGGTGCGGCGGTCCTGCCGTCGCGGCTCGTGGAGGACCTGGCGCACTTCCGGTGGGACGGCTCGACGCTGAAGGTGGACTGGGCGCTCTCCGCCCCCGTCCCGTGGACCAACCGGGCGATCGCCGGGGCCGGCACGGTGCACCTCGGCGCGGACCTCGACGGGCTGACCCGCTACGCCGGCGAGCTGGCCCGGGGTGAGCTGCCCCGCGACCCGTTCCTGCTGGTCGGGCAGATGTCCGTGGCCGACCCCAGCCACTCGCCGCCGGGCACCGAGTCGCTCTGGTCGTACACCCACCTGCCGTTCCGCCGGAACTGGCGGGCCGAGGACATCGCCGAACACGTGCAGCGCATGGAGGACGTGCTCGAAGCGGCGGCCCCGGGTTTCCGGCAGCTCATCGTGGGCCGGCACGTGGCCGGACCGGCCGACCTGGAGAAGGGCGATCCGAGCCTGGTCGGCGGCGCGCTGGGCGGGGGCACCGCCGCCGCGTACCAACAGTTGTTCCTGCGCCCGATCCCCGGCCTGGGCCGCGCGGACACCCCGGTGGACCGGCTCTTCCTGGCCAGTTCGTCGGCGCACCCGGGCGGTGGGGTGCACGGCGCGCCGGGCGCGAACGCGGCCCGCGCGGCCCTGGCCCGCGACCGCGCCCTAACCGGCACCGCCTACAAGGCGGCCGTAACCACAGCCCACCGAGCGATCTACCCCCCCACCTGACGCGGTGATCAAGAGGTTTGCGTCACCGGCGGGCCGGATTCTGACGCAAACCTCTTGATCGACGCGGGGGGAGGGAGGGGGTTAGGGGGGGGGTCAGGGGGTGATGTTGCGGTGCTTGCTGCGTAGGCGGAACGGCATCAGGGCGCTCTCGACCTTGGTCGCGGTGGTCATCTTGGAGACGCCGTCACGCCGCTCCTCGAAGCGGATCGGGACCTCCAGGATGGTGTGCCCCAGCTTGGTGGCCAGGTAGTGCATCTCCACCTGGAAGCTGTAGCCGTTGGACTGCACCCGGTGCAGGCCGATGTCCTTCAGCGCGTCGGCCCGCCAGATCTTGAAGCCGGCGGTCAGGTCGCGGATGCGCACCCGCAGCAGCGTGTGCACGTAGAGGTTCGCCCAGCCGCTGAGCGCGCGGCGGTACAGCGGCCAGTTCTCGTCCAGCTCGCCGCCCGGCACGTACCGGGAACCGATCACCACGCCCGCCTGGGTGGAGAGCAGCGCGCCCAGCATCCCGGGCAGCGCCTCCGGCGGGTGCGACAGGTCGGCGTCCATCTGCGCCACGAACTCGGCCCCGCCCTCGAGCGCCCGGGTCATCCCGTCGACGTACGCCCGACCCAGGCCCTCCTTGCCGGCCCGGTGCATCACCTCGATCCGCTCCGGGTACTCGATGGCCAGCTTGTCGGCCACCTCGCCGGTGCCATCGGGGGAGTTGTCGTCGGCGACGAGGATGCGCAGCCCCGGCAGCGGCAGCGCGAGCAGCCGCTCGACCAGCGCCGGCAGGTTGCCCGCCTCGTTGTAGGTGGGCACGACGACTGTCAGGTGTACGTCTCGCCACGGCGACGGCAGCTGGACGGGCTCGATCATGTCGGACATCCTCGGTTTGCGGACACGGCTACCCCAGAGGGTAGCCAGTTGCCCGACCCGGATTGAAAAGGCTCCCCGTGGGTCCGGCCCCCCGCAGGTGGCGGCGCGCTCAGCGCGGGCGGCGGCGCACCACCGTCCGCGTCACTGCGGGCCCCTCTGCCGGGTGGCGATGTCGGAGAGCCGGGCCAGCGTCTCCCGGTTGCGCAGGTGCAGCACGAGGTCGTTGGCCTTGTTCCGGACCCAGCGCAGCGGACCGGCCGCGAAGTCCTCACCGAGCCGGACGCGGGTGGCGCTCCCGTCGACCGGTTCCAGGGTGAACGCGACGATCGCCTCCCCGGCCGGCCACAGCCCGGCGCGCAGCACCAGCCGGTGCGGCGGCTCGCACACCAGCACCGTCGAGGCGTCCTGCAACGAGAACGGCCACGGGCCGGCCCGGTGGTGCAGTTGGCTGCCCACCCGGGGCCACGCGTCGTCCACGTCGCGCACGTGCGCCGTACCGACCACCCAGTCGCTGTACGTCCACCCGTCGGCCAGCACGTCGAACACCTGCTGCGGGGGAGCGTCGATCACTTTCTCCACTATCGCCACTGGACTCCCATACCCCTGCGGTGACGGAGGCTAACGAGCCGGCGGGTTAGCTTCTTCCGGGCGGCGGGTAAGGCCGACCGGGGCACCGCCGGTGGCGTTGGCCCACGGCGCCGACGACGACGTTTACTCCTTCGGGCGCCGGGAACCCGCCGGCTGTGCGACAGGACCAGGAGGATCCGTATCAGCGCAGGTCAGCCCGGGTGTACGCCGGTGCTGGCCGGGTTGGTCGCGGGCCTGCCGCACCGCACGGTGGCGTCCTGTACGACGCGGTGCTGCTCGACCGCGACGGCACCCTGATCGAGGACGTGCCGTACAACGGCGACCCGGAGAAGGTACGCCCGCTGCCGGGCGTCCGCGCGGCGCTGGACCGACTGCGGGCCGCCGGTCTGCGCCTCGCGGTGGTGACCAACCAGTCCGGCCTGGCCCGGGGCTACTTCGACGAGGCGCAGATGTGGGCGGTACACGCCCGCGTCGAGGAGCTGCTGGGCGGCTTCGACGCCTGGCTGGTCTGCCCGCACGACGACGCCGACGGCTGCGACTGCCGCAAGCCGTCGCCCGGCCTGGTGCACGCCGCCGCCCGGCAGTTGGGCACGAGCGCGTCGCGCTGCGTGCTGGTGGGCGACATCGGCCGTGACGTGGGCGCGGCGCTGGCCGCCGGAGCGGCCGGGGTGCTGGTGCCGACGCCGGTGACCCGCCCGGAGGAGATCGCCGCCGCCGGCTGGGTGGCGCCGGACCTGCCGTCCGCGGTCGACGAGATCCTGCGCCGCCAGCGGGCCGTGCAGCCCGCGCGAACCGCCGACGCAGTGGGCACCGCGCTGGTGGTGCGCTCGGACTCGGCCGGGGACGTGCTCGTCACCGGGCCGGCGATCCGGGCCGTCGCGGCCGGCGCGCGACGGGTGGTGCTGCTCTGCGGACCACGTGGGCGTGCCGCCGCCGAGCTGCTGCCCGGCGTCGACGAGATCATCGAGCACCCACTGCCGTGGATCGACCCCGCGCCGACGCCCGTCGACCCGGACGACATGCGACGCCTGACCGCCCGGCTCGCCGCCGTCGGCGCGGACGAGGCGGTGGTGTTCACCTCGTTCCACCAGTCGGCCCTGCCGCTGGCGTTGCTGCTGCGGATGGCCGGGATCACCCGGATCGCCGCGATCAGCGACGACTACCCGGGCGCGCTGGTGGACATCCGCCACCGGGTGCCGGCGGGTGTCCCCGAACCCGAGCGGGCGCTCTCCCTCGCCGCCGCGGCCGGTCACCGGTTGCCGGCCGGCGACGAACCCGTGCTGCGGCTCCGCGACGACGCCGTGGCGTCCCGCCCGGCCGCTGTCGGTGACCCCGGCTACGTGGTGCTGCACCCGGGCTCGGCCGCGTCGAGCCGGGCCTGCCCGACCGAGCTGGCCGCCCGCATCGCCGGGGCGCTCCGCGCGGCCGGGCATCGTGTGCTGGTCACCGGCGGGCCCGACGAGCGGACGGTGACCGCCCGGGTCGCGGCGGCGGGCGGCACCGACCTGGGCGGTACGACCGACCTGGCCGGACTGGCCGCGCTCGTCGCCGACGCCGCCGCCGTGGTGGTCGGCAACACCGGGCCCGCGCACCTGGCCGCTGCCGCCGGCGTACCGGTGGTGAGCCTGTTCGCGCCGACCGTCCCCTTCGGGCAGTGGGGTCCCTACCGGGTGCCCACCGTCCGGCTCGGCAACGCGAGCGCGCCCTGCCGTGACACCCGGGCGGCGGCCTGCCCGGTCCCCGGCCACCCGTGCCTGAGCGGCGTCGACCCGGCCGAGGTGGTCGAGGCGGTACGGACCCTGACCGCCAGCGGTGGTGGCGTCCGATGAACATCCTGCTCTGGCACGTGCACGGCTCCTGGACGACGTCCTTCGTGCACGGCAGTCACCGCTACCTGATCCCCACCACGCCCGACCGGGGTCCGTACGGCCTCGGCCGGGCGCGGACGTATCCGTGGCCGGACAGCGCCGTCGAGGTGGCCCCCGACGACCTGCCGGACGCCGACGTCGACGTGGTCGTTCTGCAACGCCCCGAGGAGATCGACCTGGCCGAGCAGTGGCTGGGCCGGCGTCCGGGTCGCGACCTGCCCGCCATCTACGTGGAGCACAACACGCCCAAGGGCGACGTCCCCAACACCCGGCACCCGATGGCCGACCGTGACGACCTGCTCGTCGCCCACGTCACCGGGTTCAACCAGATCTTCTGGGACACCGGCGCGACCCGCACCGGCGTCGTCGACCACGGCATCGTCGCGCCGGCCGTGTCGTACACGGGCGAACTCGACCGGCTCGCCGTCGTGATCAACGAGCCGGTGCGGCGGGGACGGGTCACCGGCACCGACCTGCTGCCGCAGTTCGCCGAGATCGCGCCCCTGGACGTGTTCGGCATGGGCGTCGCGGGCCTCGCCGACCACCTCGGACTGCCCGCCGACCGGCTCACCAGCCACGACGACGTCCCGCAGGACCGGATGCACGCCGAACTGGCCCGCCGGCGGGCGTACCTGCACCTGTGCCGCTGGACCAGCCTGGGGCTCAGCCTCATCGAGGCGATGGCGATCGGCATGCCGGTCGTCGCGCTCGCCACCACCGAGGCGGTCACCGCCGTGCCCCCGGAGGCGGGGGCCCTCGCCACCCGGATGGACGTCCTGCTCGACGCCGCCCGCCGGTTCATCGCCGAGCCGGCGGCCGCACGCCAGGCCGGCGTGGCGGCCCAGGCCGCCGCGCGCGACAGGTACGGCCTCGACCGTTTCCTCGCTGACTGGGACCGGCTGCTGGAGGAGGAAGTATGCGGATCGCGATGATCTCGGAGCACGCCAGCCCGCTCGCCATCCTCGGAGGGGAGGACGCCGGCGGCCAGAACACGCACGTGGCCGAGTTGTCCGCCGCGCTCGTCGCCGCCGGGCACGACGTACGGGTCTACACCCGCCGCGACGCCCTCGACCTGCCGGTGACCGTCCGCGCCCCGGACGGGTACGACGTGGTGCACGTGCCCGCCGGCCCGGCCGAGCCGCTCGCGAAGGACGCGCTGCTGCCGCACATGCGCGAGTTCAGCCGGTGGCTCGTCGAGCGGTGGCGGGGCGGGGACTGGACACCCGAGGTGATCCACGCGCACTTCTGGATGAGCGGCCTCGCCGCGTTGACCGCCGGCCGGCAGGCCGGCGTGCCGGTGGTGCAGACGTACCACGCGCTGGGCACGGTCAAGCGCCGCCACCAGGGCGTGCAGGACACCAGCCCGGCCCGGCGCATCGCCTACGAGCGGGAGCTGGGCCGCTCGGTGGACCGGGTGGTCGCCCAGTGCCGCGACGAGGTCGGCGAGCTGGTCCGGATGGGGGTGCCCCGGAACCGCATGGTGGTCGTGCCCTCCGGCGTCAACCTCGCCTCGTTCGCCCCGCTCGGGCCGGCCGCCGACCGGGAGCCGGGCCGCGCCCGCATCCTCACCGTGGGCCGGCTGGTCGAGCGCAAGGGCTTCCAGACGGTCGTCCGCGCGATGGCGCTGGTGCCCGACGCGGAGTGCGTCGTGGTGGGCGGGCCGCCCGAGGGGCTGCTGGAGACCGACCCGTACGCCCGGCGGCTGCGGGCCCTCGCCGAGTCGTGCGGGGTCGCCGACCGGGTGCACCTGGTCGGCGCGGTGCCCCGCGAGGAGATGGGCCGCTGGTACCGCTCGGCGGACCTGCTGGTCGCCGCCCCCTGGTACGAGCCGTTCGGCCTGACCCCGCTGGAGGCGATGGCGTGCGGCGTGCCGGTCGTCGGCACCGCCGTGGGCGGCATCCGCGACACCGTCGTCGACGGTACGACCGGTGACCTCGTGCCGGCCCGCGACCCCAACGCCCTCGCCGCCGCGATCCGGGGACTGCTCGACGACCGGATCCGCCGCTTCCGGTACGCCACGGCGGCCCGCGAGCGGGCCCGGTCGCGCTACTCGTGGGAGGCCACCGCCGAACGCCTCGCCGAGGTCTACAACGAGGTCGCCGCCGTACGCCGGCCGACCCGGGTGGTGGCCTGATGCCGGCGGTCAGCCCGCTCGAGGAGCACCTGACCAACCTCGCCGCCGCACTGGACCCGTACCGCCGGTGTGAACCGCAGTTGGCGCGCTGGGGCGCGCATCTGGCGCACCGGCTGGCCGGCGGCGGACGACTGCTCGTCGCCGGCAACGGCGGCAGCGCCGCCGAGGCCCAGCACCTCACCGCCGAGCTGGTGGGCAAGCTGCGGGACGACCGCCAGCCCCTGTCGGCGATCGCCCTGCACGCCGAGACCAGCGCGGTGACCGCCATCGCCAACGACTACGGCTATGCCGACGTCTACGCCCGTCAGGTCCGCGCCCACGGCCGACCCGGCGACGTGCTGCTGCTGCTCAGCACCAGCGGCGTCAGCGGCAACCTGCTCAGCGCCGCGCACGCGGCGCGCGACGCCGGGCTCACCTCCTGGGCGCTCACCGGACCCGCGCCCAATCCCCTCGCGGACGCCTGCGACGAGGCGCTCGCCGTGTCGTCGGCCGACACCCAGGTCGTCCAGGAGCTGCATCTCGTCACCAGTCACCTGATCTGCGAGTACCTCGAGAAGGAACTGCCCGCGGCGCTGGCCGCCGTGGAGCCCGCGACGACCGGTCGGCTCGCGTCCGAGCCGGTACGCACCGGGGTCGAGGTCGTGCTCGACGGCCCGACCGCACAGCAGATCGACGCGTGAGCATGAGGAGGTAGGCGTGAGGGGACCCGTGGTGGTCGTCGGGGACACCCTGCTCGACCGGGACGTGGAAGGGGTGGTGAACCGCCTCTGCCCGGACTCCCCGGTGCCGGTGCTCGACGAGACCTCGGCCGTCGACCGGCCCGGCGGCGCGGGCCTCGCGGCGGTCTTCGCCGCCGCGCAGGGCGCCGACGTGGTGCTGGTCACCGCGCTCGCCGACGACGCCGGGGGCGCGCGGCTCAGCGCGCTGCTGGCCGCCGCCGGCGTGCGGGTCTACCCGCTGGCCCTCGCCGGCGCGACGCCGGAGAAGATCCGGCTGCGGGCCCGGGGTCGGGTGCTGCTGCGCCACGACCGGGGCGGCCCCTCCGGTGAGCCGGGCCAGCCCTCCGACGAGGTGCTGCGGGTGCTCGCCGCCGCGTCGGCGGTGCTGGTCAGCGACTACGGCCGGGGCGTCGCCCGCCAGCCCGCGCTGCGCGCCGCGCTGGCCGCCACCCGCGCGCCGGTCGTCTGGGACCCGCACCCGCGCGGGCCGGCCGCGGTACCCGGCGTGCACCTGGCCACGCCGAACGAGTCGGAGGTGCGCGAACTGGTCCCGACACTGCCCGGCGCGTCCCGGATCGCCGCCGCCTCCCAGGGTGCGCAGGGGCTGCGTCGCCGGTGGCGGGCGGGCGCCGTCGCGGTGACGTTGGGCGGGGACGGCGCGTTGCTCTGCCACGCCGGATCGACGCCGCTGGTGGTGCCCACATCGGGCAGCGCCGAGGGCGACACCTGCGGGGCGGGCGACCGCTTCGCCGCCGCCGCGAGCCTCGCGCTGGCCCAGGGCGCGCTCGTCTCCGAGGCGGTGCAGGCGGCCGTCGCCGAGGCCGCCACGTACGTGGCGGGTGGGGAGTGGCCACGGCCCTGCCGCCCCCCACCGACGTGGTGAGCGTGCGCGGCGCCCGCCGGCCCGGCGTCAGCGCCGAGCGGGTGGGTGTCGCGGCCGTCGCCGCGCTCCTTTCCGAGGTGCGCAGCGCGGGCGGCACGGTGGTGGCCACCGGAGGCTGCTTCGACCTGTTGCACGCCGGGCACCTGGCCACCCTGCAGGCCGCCCGGCAGCTCGGCGACTGCCTGATCGTCTGCGTGAACTCCGACGCCAGCGTCGCCGGGTTGAAGGGGCCGCAGCGACCCGTGCTGCCCGAGGGCGACCGCGCCCGGCTGCTGGCCGCTCTGAGCTGCGTCGACGCCGTCCTCATCTTCGACGAGCCGACGCCCGAGGCGGTGCTGTCCTGGGTACGCCCGGACGTCTGGGTCAAGGGCGGCGACTACGCGAGCGGTGTCGGCGACGAGGCCACGCTGCCCGAGGCGGAAGTGCTGCGTCGGTGGGGCGGGAACACGGTGGTGGTGCCGTACCTGGACGGCCGCTCCACCAGCGACCTCATCGCGCGCGCCGCCGCCGGACCGGCCCTCGGCACCGACAGCGGGCCGCCACAGCCGGTCGGCATCGCCGTCCCGGTCGCGACCACAGGGGAGCGGACCCGATGACCGCCACACGACCCGACGCCGGACCCGCCGTCCTGGTCACCGGCGGTTCCAGCGGGCTCGGCGCGGCGGTGGTCGCGGCGGTGGCCGCCGCCGGTGGCCGTCCACTCGTGCTGGACCGGCAGCCGCCGGTCGACGGCGTGGACTGGACCGAGTGCGACCTCGCCGACACCCGCGCCGCCGAGGTGGCCACCCGGCACCTCGCCGAGCAGGCCGGTGGCCTGGACGCCGTGGTGACGGCCGCCGGTGTGGACGTGCCGGGCCGGCTCGCCGACGTGCCGGGGGAGACCTGGGACCGGATCGTCATGGTGGACCTGCTGGCCACGGCCGCGGTGATCCGGGCCGCGCTCCCGTTCCTGCAGACCTCCGCCGGGCGCATCGTCACGGTCGCCTCAACCCTGGGCGTGAAGGCGGTCAGCGACGCCACCGCGTACTGCGCGGCGAAGTTCGGCGTCGTCGGGTTCACCCGTGCGCTGGCCGCCGAGCTGGCCGGTCAGGTCGGTGTCACCCTGCTCATCCCCGGTGGCATGCGCACCGCGTTCTTCGACGAACGCGATCCGCAGTACAGGCCGGGTCCGGACGCCATCCTCAACGACCCCGCCGACACGGCCGCGGCGATCATGTTCGCGCTCCAACAGCCACCCGGCTGCGCGGTGCGGGAGATGGTGGTGTGCGCCGAGCAGGAGACGTCGTACCCGTGATCCTCGTGCTGCGCGCCCTCGGCGTCGGCGACCTGGTCACCGCGGTGCCCGCGCTGCGGGCGCTGCGGGCCGCGTACCCGGATCACGAGCTGGCGCTCGCCGCGCCCGGCGGCCTGGCCCCGCTGGTCGACCTGGTCGGCGGCGTCGACGAGCTGGTGGACACCACCGGGCTGGACGGGCCGCTGCGGCCGGGCCGTGCGCCGGAGATCGCGGTGAACCTGCACGGGCGTGGGCCGCAGTCGCACCGACTGCTGGCCGCCGCCCGTCCCGGGCGGCTCGTCGCCTTCGCCAACGCCGACGCCGGGTTCGGCGACGGTCCGCGCTGGCGCGACGACGAGCACGAGGTGGACCGTTGGTGCCGGCTGCTCTCCTGGTACGACATCCCGGCCGACCGCCGTGACCTGGGCCTGCGCCGGCCCGACCCGGCCGGCCTGCCGGTCGGCGCGACCCTGCTGCATCCGGGCAGCACCGTCCCCGCCAAGCGGTGGCCGGCCGAGCGGTTCGCGGCGTTGGCCCGGACGCTGCGGGAGCGGGGGCACCGCGTGCTGGTCACCGGCTCGGCCGACGAACGAGGGTTGGCCGAGCGGGTGGCCGAGGCGTCCGGTCTGCCGCCGGCCGCCGTGCTGGCGGGCCGGACCGACCTCGGCGCGCTGGCCGCGCTGGTCGCCGACGCGCGGCTGGTGGTCAGCGGGGACACCGGTGTGGCGCACCTGGCGACCGCGTACGGGACCGCCTCGGTGGTGCTCTTCGGGCCGGTGCCCCCGGCGGCGTGGGGGCCGCCGCCGGACCGGCCCCGCCACCGGGCGCTCTGGGCCGGAGAGGGGGATTGGCCCAGGTGGGACGGGGTAGGAACCCACCCGACACTGACGGCTCTGCCGCTGGACGAGGTGCTGGCTGCCGTGAACGAGGTGGAGAGAGCGGTGCGGGTCTCCGGTGCGGTTACGGCGTAGCGACCCGGCTCGGCCCGGCTACGGGCGACGCCGGCGCGGCAAGGGCTGGACCTTCGTCGATCCCAGCGGCGCCGTCGTGCGCGATCCGGCCATCCGGGCGCGGCTGAACGACCTGGTGATCCCGCCGGCCTGGCAGGACGTGTGGATCGCGCCGCACGCGAACGGACACATCCTGGCCACCGGCGTCGACGCGGCCGGACGCAAGCAGTACCTCTACCACCCGGTGTGGCGGGAGAAGCAGGACGCGGCGAAGTTCGACCACATGCTGGAGGTGGCCCGACGGCTGCCGACGTTGCGCGAGCGGGTGGGGCAGGACCTCGTCGGGCGGGGACTGAACCGCGATCGGGTGCTGGCCACCGTGGCCCGCCTGCTCGACATGGGGATGTTCCGGGTCGGCAGTGACCAGTACGCGGCCGGTGACGATCCGACGTTCGGGGTGTCGACCCTGCGCCCGGAGCACGCGCGACGCCGGGGCGACTGCGTGGTCTTCGAGTTCCCCGCCAAGGGCGGTATCGAGCAGGTGCGCCGGATCGAGGACCCACAGCTGTGCGAGGTGCTGGTCAACCTGCGTCGGCGTCGCCGCAGGGCGGACCGGCTGTTCGGCTACTGGGACGGCCTCCAGTGGCGGGACGTGCGCAGCGACGAGGTCAACGGCTACCTGCGCGACGCCAGCGGCGGCGAGATGACCGCCAAGGACTTCCGCACCTGGCACGCCACGGTGCGCGCGGCGGCGGAGTTGGCCGCCGCCGACCCGGCCCGCTCGGTCACCGCCCGGCGCAGGGCGGTGGCCGCGGTGATGCGGGCGGTGGCGGAGCTGCTGGGCAACACCCCGACCGTGGCGCGCACGTCCTACGTGGACCCGAGGGTCGTCGACCTCTACCACGACGGGGTGGTGGTGCCGGTCGACCCGAGCGCCCCCCGCGAGGAGATCGAGCGGGTCGTGTTGGAGCTGCTGGAGAAGGCCTGACCGGCCCCGCCGACGATCCTGGGGGGGAAGCGACGGGGCCGGAGCCTCGGCCGGGGGCGACACCGGGCGGCCGCCCGCCGCGCGCCACGGCGGGCGCCTCGCCACGGCCCCCGTTCGCGGCCAATGCGGGCCCCGGGGTACGCGGGCGCCGCCTCTGCCGCGTCGGTTGTCAGTCTGCCTGGCCCGAGTTGACTCTGGACGCCAGGTCGTTGACGTCCCGTGCCGTAACCGGATCGCCGTCGCGGCACGCCTGCGGGCTCACCCCGTACGCCGCCCGGAACGCCCGGCTGAAGTGGGCCTTGTCGCCGAACCCCCAGCGTGCCGCGATGACCTGCACCGGCTGGGCCCGCAGCGCCGGGTCGGTGAGGTCGCGCCGGCACCGGGCCAGCCGAAGGTCGCGGATGTACGCCGCCACGGTGGTGTTCTCGGCCTCGAACAGGCGGTGCAGCGTCCGCAGCGAGATGTGGTGGGCGTCCGCGATGGTCTGCGGGCCCAGCGTGGCGTCGCCCAGGTGACGGTGGACGTACGCCTGCACCTGGGTGATCAGCGCACGGCGGCGGACCTCGGTCGGCACCGCGTCCTCGGCGACCAGGTTCCGGCCGAGCAGGGTGGTGGCCAGGTCGAGGCCCACCGTGCCGAGCCGGCCGGCGTCGGCGGCGTGGTACTGCTCGGGGTGGCCGGTCACCTGGATCAGGAACTGCGCCAGCAGCGCCCCGAGCCCCTCGCTGCCGGACATCCGCCCGCCGTAGAGCGCGGCCATCCGCTTTGGCGGCAGCGGGAGCGCGGAGTGCGGGATCACCGTCGTGATCGAGGTGGCCCGGGTCCGGCCCGGCTCGCTCGCGTGGTGGCAGACGTCGTGCGGGCGCGAGGCGTCGTAGAAGGTGAACTCGCCGGCCAGGATGTCGCTGCGTCGACCGTCCTGGCTGGACGTGCCGACCCCGCTGGTGGTGAAGGCGAGGATGTACAGCTCCGGGTCCGACTGTCGGATCAGCTTGCGGGTGGCATCGAGTGAGGGGTACTGGTAGCTGACCAGTTGGATCGCGCCGAGGTCGATGAATTCGGCCCGGGCGGCGAAGTCGTCGGCGTACGGGGACTCCATCCGCAACGGCACGGACGTGCGCGCCACCAGGTCCAGCCACATCCCGAACCGCTCGGCGGGCGGCAGGACGGTCGTGTCGATGGTGTTCCTGGCCAGCACCCGCGCCCCCTCACGCCGTCCGGCGGGCGATCAGGGCCTCGACGCCGTCGAGGATCCGGTCGAGGCCGAACGTGAACTCGTCGTCCGGATCATCGTCCTGGTCGAGGACGCCGGCGTCGAGCACCCGGGTCAGCGCGGGGAAGCGGGCCGGGTCGATCAGTCGCGCCAGCATCGCGCCGTACGCCGGCATCATGTCGCCCGGCTCGACACCGGCGGCCCGGCTGCCCTCGGCGATCTGGTTGGTGAGCATCGCCTCGTTGCGCACGTATCCGGTGACCAGCAGAAGGATCGACATCTTCGCGCCCTCCGGCAACGGGGTGCCGTCTAGACAACCCAGCCCGTCCTCCATCCAGCCGAGCTGCTGGGGTGTGACGGGCGGCCCGGCGATCGGAATGTGCAGCAGCCACGGGCGCTGTCGCAGGACGTCGTGTTCGGCCCAGGCCCAGCGGGTCAGGCCGGCACGCCAGTCGTCGTCCGGCGCGGCCGGGCCCGGTGAGGGGCCGTAGCCGGCGTCCACCATGAGCGTCAGCAGGTCGTCCTTCGAGCCGACGTGCCGGTAGAGGGCCATGGTGGCGGCGCCCAGCTCCTTGGCCACCCGGCTCATCGACACGGCGGCCAGCCCGTCGGCGTCGGCGACCCGGATGGCGGCGTCGACGATGCCGGGCACGGTGAGGCCCGGCCGGGGGCCCTTGGGTGGTCGCTCCCGCAGCCCCCAGGCGCTCTCGATGGCCGGCGGAAGCACCGGGCCGCTGTCGTCTTTCGTCTCCGCCACTTTTCCTCCTTGCCCCGCCATCCTAGTTCTGCGTATGGTCTACGCATTAAAGCGTACGGCATACGCAGAAGGAGTTCTCATGACAGCGACGACCGCACCGGCGCCCCGAGCGGGCCGGCGGGAATGGATCGGATTCGCGGTGCTGATGCTGCCGCTGCTCCTCGTCTCGATGGACGTGTCAGTGCTCTACTTCGCCGTCCCGTTCATCAGCGAGGAGCTGCGGCCCAGCGCCACCCAGCAACTCTGGATCTTCGACATCTACGGCTTCGTGCTGGCCGGGCTGCTGATCACCATGGGCGCCCTGGGTGACCGGATCGGCCGGCGTCGGCTGCTGCTGCTGGGCGCGACCGCCTTCGGGGCGGCGTCCCTGCTGGCCGCGTACGCCGACAGCGCCGCGACCCTGATCGCCGCGCGCGCCGTGCTCGGCGTCGGCGGGGCCACCCTGATGCCCTCCACGCTCGCCCTGGTGCGCAACATGTTCCACGACGCCAAGCAGCGCGGCACCGCGATCGGCATCTGGACCGCCACGCTCACCGGCGGCATCGCCATCGGCCCGGTGCTCAGCGGCGTCCTGCTGGAGCACTTCTGGTGGGGCTCCATCTTCCTGATCAACATCCCGGCGATGCTGCTCCTGCTCCTGCTCGCCCCGGTCCTGGTGCCCGAGTTCCGCAACCCGGCGCGCGGCCGCTTCGACCTGGTCAGCGCGGCGCTGTCGCTCGGCACGCTGCTGCCGGTGATCTACGGCATCAAGGAGATGGCCCGCGACGGCGTCAGCGCGGCGCGGGGGCTGGCCGTCGTCGCCGGCCTGCTGGTCGGGGCGCTCTTCCTGCACCGGCAACGGACCCGGGCGTACCCCATGATCGACCTGGCGCTGTTCCGCCGGCACGGCTTCGCGGGATCGCTGGCGGTCAACCTGCTCGCGATGTTCGCCCTGGTCGGGTTCGCCATCTTCACCACCCAGCACCTCCAACTGGTGCTCGGGCTGAGTCCACTGCGGGCGGCACTGTGGAGCCTCGTACCGTCGCTCGCGGTCGGCGGCGTCGCCCCGGCCGCCGCCGCGCTCGCCCAGCGGGTCGAGCGGGCGTACCTGATCGGGGCCGGCTTCGTGATCGCCGTCGTCGGCTTCGCGGTGCTGACCCGGGTCACCCCCGAGACGCCGCTCTGGCTGCTGCTCGTCGGCGCGAGCGTGTACGCCGGCGGCCTGGTGATGGTGATGTCGCTCGTCACCGAGCTGGTGCTCGGCGCGGCCCCGCCGGAGCAGGCCGGTGTCGCCTCCGCGCTGACCGAGTCCAGCAGCGAACTGGGTGGCGCGCTGGGAATGGCCATCCTGGGCAGCGTGGGCGCCGCGATCTACCACCGGGAGGTTCTGGACGAGCTGCCGGCCGGGCTGCCGACGGGCGTCCGCGACGCGGCCGGCGAGACCCTGGGCGGCGCGCTCGCCGTGACCCGGGGACTGCCGACGGAGGTCGGCGAAGCGGTGCTGCACGCGGCCCGGTTCGCCTTCACCGACGGGCTGCACCTCGCCGCCCTCGCCGCCATGGTGGCGATGGCGCTCGGCGCGGTGACCGCGCTGCTGACGCTGCGCGGCGTCCGGCCGGCCGACCCCGCAGCGCTGGCCGCCGAGCCGACCGAACCGTCGCTGTCGGACGCCGCCCCGGTCAGTCGTTGAGCACCTGGGCGAGTCGGTCGCGGAACCGCCGCTCGGAGTCGCTGACCGACTCGCCGCCCAGGCCCAGCAGACCGCCGCTGGACGCCGCGCCCACGACCTGGTCGGCGATGGTCACCAGCCAGTGCTTGTACGCGCCGGCCTCGCCCTCGTCCACCCGGGCGGCCAGCAGCACGGCCGCCTCACGGGCCCGCACCAGCACGTCGTCGATGTACGCCTGCGGGTCGGCGGGCGCGATGACCGGCAGCTCCTCGCCGGCCTCGGGGTCGCCGACCCGGGTCACGATCTCCCCGGCCACGGCGGCGACGAGGGGGTTGGCCGACTCCCGGCCCGCCCCGATGGACTCCAGACCGGCCGCGTTCTCCGCCATGGTCCGGCGGGTGCCGTCGGACTCGGCGGCGCTCGCCGCGGTCAGCACCGACTGCGGCAGGCCGACCAGCAGCCCCCACTCCTCGTCGGAGAAACCGAAACCGGTGTACGCCGGCTGCTCGATCACGGCAATGCCCCTTCCGCCCTGCGCTGTGTGGTCAATCGGTGCTGCTTGAGTCGATCCACCGGGCCCGTGTGGTGCCCGGGTCAGGCTAGTCGAGGGTCAGCAGACCCTGCTCGGACACCACGCGCACCGAGAGGGTCTTGTACCCGACCTCGTCGAAGAGGACCGTCATCTTGTCGTCCTCGTAGCTGAGCACCAGGCCGCGCCCCCACTCGCCGTGCCGCACCTGACTGTGCACCGGGAACGGGCCGACCGCGCCCTCGTCGGCGGTGCTGGTACCCCGGTGGCAGTTGTCGCAGTGCGCGCAGACCTCGGTCATCTGCTCGCCGAAGTAGGCCAGCAGGGTCTGCCCCCGGCAGGCGGTGGTCTCGGCGAACGCCCGCATCATGTCGGTACGCGAACGCGTCACCGTCTGCTGGCGTTCCGCCTCGGCCAGGGCGGCCGCCGCCGCGTCGACCGGCGCGGGAGAGTAGCGCGGGGCCCCGATGCGCTGGCGGGCGCGGGGCTCGGCGGCCCCCACCTGCTCCAGCAGCGCCAGGTACTGGCCCAGCTTGCGCGGTCCCAGGCCGGTGGCCTCCCGCAGTTCGGTCTTGGTGGCCGGTTTGCGGCGCAGCAGCGCGGCCAGGTCCCGCAGCTCGTTCTCGTCCGGCAGGCCGCCGCTGAAGAACCGTTGCAGGCCCACGTCCTCGGCCCGCCAGAGCAGCAGCACCCGGGCCGGTTGTCCGTCCCGCCCGGCCCGGCCGATCTCCTGGAAGTAGCTGTCCGGCGAGTCGGGCAGCGCCGTGTGCACCACCCAGGCGATGTTCGGCTTGTCGATGCCCATGCCGAACGCCGAGGTGGCGACCATGATGGGAACCTGGTCGGCGAGGAACGCCTCGTGCAGGTCGTTGCGCGCGCCGGTGGGCATCCCACCGTGGTAGAACTGCGCCGGGAAGCCCGCCTTGGTCAACTTCTCGGCCAACTCCTCGGCCGAGCGGCGGGTCGGCACGTAGATGATCCCGGGCCGTTCGTCGTCGCGCAGCAGGGCGATCAGCCGCCGCCACCGGTAGTCCTCGGTCGGGCAGTGTGCCACCTCGAGGAAGAGGTTGGGCCGGTCCAGCCCGGAGACCACCACCTCCGGGTCGCGCAGCCGCAGCCGGGCGATGATGTCGTCGCGTACGGGTGGGGACGCGGTGGCGGTCAGCGCGACCACCGGCGGTCGGCCGATGCCCTCGATGAGGTGGCCCAGCGCCAGGTAGTCGGGCCGGAAGTCGTGCCCCCAGGCGGAGATGCAGTGCGCCTCGTCGATCGCGACCAGCGCCGGCTTCAGCGCGGCGACCTCGGCCATCCGGTCCGGGTTGCTCAACTGCTCCGGGGTGATGAACAGGAACTCGGCCCGCCCGGCCTGGATCTCGGCGATCGCCTCGGCCTGCTGGCCGGCCGACTCGTTCGAGCTGATCCGTACCGCCCGCAGCTCGGGACGTTGCCGCTCGTTGAGCGCCGCGATCTGGTCCTGCTGGAGGGCCAGCAGCGGAGAGATCACCACGGTCGGGCCGGGGATCAGGCTGGCCGGGATCTGGTAGATCGCCGACTTGCCGGCCCCGGTGGGCAACACCACCAGGGCGTCGTGTCGCTTCATCACCGCGCGCATGGCGGCGAGCTGGTTGGGCCGGAGCGCTTTCCAGCCGAAGAGGCTCTTCGCGGCGCGGCGCAACGTCATCGAGTGCGTGGACAGTTTCATCGAGGGCCGGAGGTACCCGAGCCCATGACCACCGAAACACTCCGTTGCGATCATGGGCTCGGGTGCGTCAGGTCTCACCGTAGGCGGGGCAGGACCTCGCGCTGGTAGAGGTCGAACAGGCCCTGGAAGTGGGGGCCGGTGTTGGCCACGTACAGCTCGTCGAAGCCGGCCTTGGCGTACTTGTCGATCATCTCCAGGTGCGCGTCGGCGCTGTTGCCGCAGACGAACGACTCCCGCACCATGTCCTGCGTGACCAGCTCGGAGGCCTGTTCGAAGTGGCGCGGCGAGGGCAGCACCTGCGACAGCTCGCCGGGCACGCCCGCGTTGGGCCAGCGCTCGTACGCGATCCGTGCGCCCTCTTCCTCGCTGGCCGCGTACGCCGCCTTGAACCCGGCCTGGCACGGCTTGTCACCGCCGCCGTTCTCCCGGAAGCGCCGGACCAGCTCGCCGTCGGGCATGGTGCTCACGTAGCCGTCGCCGATGCGGGCGGCCAGGTCGACGGCCTTCGGCCCGAACCCGGAGACGTAGATCGACGGCGGGGTGTCCGGCAGCGTGTAGACCCGGGCGTTCTCCACCGTGTAGTGCGTGCCCCGGTGGTTGACGAAGTCGCCCCGCCACAGCTCGCGGATGACCTCGACGGACTCTTCGAGCATCTCCAGCCGCACGTCGGCGGAGGGCCAGGCGTCGCCGAAGATGTGCTCGTTGAGCGCCTCGCCGGTGCCGACGCCGAGCACGAACCGGCCGCCGTGCAGCACCGCGCTGGTCGCCGCCGCCTGGGCGATCACGGCCGGGTGGATCCGTACGGTCGGGCAGGTCACCGCCGTGGTCACCGGCAGCGCGCAGACCTGGCTGAGCGCGCCGATCATCGACCAGACGAAGGGGCTCTGCCCCTGTGCGTCGACCCAGGGATGGTAGTGGTCGGAGATCCACAGTGCCTCGAAGCCGGCCGCCTCGGCGCCACGGGCCTGCGCCAGCAACTCGGCCGGCGGGTACTCCTCACTGGACAGAAAATATCCGATCTTCATGGCTTCCCCTTCGGCGCGCGGTCCTGCTGTCGGGGAGAGCCGTACCCCGGTCGCGGCGGACCACACCGGCGGGTCGGAGCCCGATCGCCTCAGCGTCGACCGAACATGGCCCGGATCGCGGCGAGCAGCAGCAGAGCGCCGACCACCAGGCCGAGCAGGCGTACGCCGGGGATGTCGGCCGGGCTCGTGGCGTCGGCCAGCGGGGCGGTGTCCATCCCCGCACTCTTCCGGGGAAGGGTCCCATCGGGCAACTGTAAGGTTTATTGACTATTGAATCGCTCGGTGTGACCATGGCAGCACCGCCTGCCCAGGGCGGTGCGCCGAGGGCGCGCGAGAGATGGGGTACGGGGCCGCATGAGCGAGCGCAACCAGCGGGTCGGCGTCACCGCGCCGGCGGGAAACGTCGACCGTTCCGAGGCGACGGCGTGACCGCGCCGGCCGGGCACCTTCCGACGTTGGCAGCCGCCGTCCTGCAACCCGGTTTCGTCGGCACCACGCCGCCGCCCTGGGTGTGCCGCTGGCTCGGCGAAGGGCTCGGCTCGGTGGTGCTGTTCGCCCGCAACGTCGTCGACACCGCCCAGGTGGCGGCGCTCACCGCGACGCTGCGCGCCGAACGGCCGGACGTCATCGTGGCGATCGACGAGGAAGCCGGCGACGTCACCCGGATCGAGTCCGCCCGGGGCAGCTCCCGGCCGGGTAACTACGCCCTCGGCGCGGTCGACGACCCGGCGCTGACCGAGGCCGTCGCCCTCGACCTCGGCATCGAGCTGGCGGCGGCCGGGGTGACCCTCGACTACGCCCCGGACGCCGACGTCAACTCCAACCCGGCCAACCCGGTGATCGGCGTCCGCTCGTTCGGGGCCGACCCGGCGCTCGTCGCGCGGCACACCGCCGCCTGGATCCGTGGCCTCCAGGGTGGCGGCGTGGCCGCCTGCGCCAAGCACTTCCCCGGGCACGGCGACACCCGCGTCGACTCCCACCACGACCTGCCGCGCATCACCGCCGACCGGGCCCGCCTGGACGCCTGCGAGCTGGCCCCGTTCCGGGCGGCGGTGGCGGCCGGCGCGCAGGCGGTGATGACCGGCCACCTGCTCGTGCCCGCGCTCGACGCGGACCTGCCGGCCACGCTGAGCCAGCGCATCCTGGGCGGGCTGCTCCGCGACGAGTTGGGCTTCTCCGGCGTGGTCGTGACCGACGCCGTGGAGATGCGCGCGGTCGCCGACCGGTACGGCTTCGCGGGCGCGGCCGTGCGGGCGCTCGCGGCCGGGGCCGACGCCATCTGCGTCGGTGGCGAGCGCAGCGACGAGGACGCCGCCCGGGAACTGCGCGACGCCATCGTGGCCGCCGTCGTCTCCGGTGAGCTGCCCGAGGAACGCCTCGCCGAGGCCGCCAAGCGGGTCGGCCAGCTCGCCGCCTGGACGGTGGCCGCCCGCGCCGCCCGCCCGAGCCTCACCCACCGGGCCACCGACGTCGGGCTGGTCGCCGCCCGCCGGGCCGTCCGGATCAGCACCGGCCCGGACGCCCCGGTCGCGCTGCCCCTGACCCGCGCCGCCCACGTGGTCGAGTTCGAGCCGCCGCGCAACATCGCCATCGGCGCGGAGACCCCGTGGGGCATCGGCGAGCCGTTGGGCGAACTGCTGCCCGGCACGACGACGGTCCGCCACGCCGAGCCCGACGTGCCCGCCGACCCGGGAGCCGACGCCGGGGACCACCCGCTGGTGCTGGTCGTCCGTGACCTGCACCGGCACGACTGGATGCAGGCGGCGGTGCGGCGAGCGCTCGCCAATCGGCCGGACGCGGTCGTGGTCGAGCTGGGTGTGCCCGCGCTGGTCGTCGGGGCGGTGCACCTGGCCACCCACGGCGCCACCCGGGCCAGCGGGCGGGCCGCCGCCGAGGTGCTGACCGGCCGGACCCGCTGACGCTACGGTTGCTCGGCGACCAGGTCGGCGTACTCGGGATGCTTGTCGATGAACGCCGCCACGAACGGGCACTGCGGCACCACCCGCCCACCCCGGTCCCGCACCTGGTCGAGGGTGCCGCGGATCAGCGCGCCGCCGACGCCCTTGCCCTGGAAGCCCGGGTCCACCTGGGTGTGCGTGAAGACCAGCACGTCGTCGCCACGCTGCAGGTAGGCGGTGAAGCCGGCCAACGCGTCGTCGACCAGGATCTCGAATCGGTTCTTGGCGGGATTGTCCTCGACGAGGGTGCTCACCGGGCCATTGTCCCAGCCCCGGCGGCAAGCACGTCGAGTTCGGCGAGCAACCGGTCCACCTCGTCCACCGTGTTGTAGTGGTAGATGCTGGCCCGCACCGCGCCACCGCTGTCGCGCAGACCCATCGTCTGGAAGTACTCGTAGGCGTAGTAGTCGCCGGCCGACAGGCAGAACCCGGCCTCGCCCAGCGCCTGCTGGGTCTGCTGCGGCGACAGCCCGGCGACCCGGAAGGAGACGGTCGGGCAGCGCCGGGCCGGCGAGCCGTAGACCGTGACGGCGGGCCGCGCGGCGAGACCGGCGAGCAGCCGATCCAGCAGCGCCTCCTCGTGGGCCTGGGCGGCGGCCAACCCGGACCGCAGCCGCGCCCGGCGGTCGCCGGTCGCGTCCGGGTCCAGGGCGGCCAGGTGATCCACGGCGGCCGTCACGCCGGCCAGCAGCGGGAAGCTCGGTGTGCCGTACTCGAAACGGTCCGGCGCGGCGTCGGCGGACGGCACCAGCTTCGCCGGGCGCAACGCCGCCCACCGGCTCGGGTCGGCCACCATCGCGGCCAGGTGCGGCCCGGACCACTTGTACGCGCTGGTGACCAGCACGTCCGCGCCGAGCGACGTCAGGTCGGTCGGACCGTGCGGCACGGAGTGCACGCCGTCCACGCAGACCAGCGCCCCGACCGAGTGTGCGATCTTGGCGATCGCCGGCACGTCCGGCACGGTGCCGATGGCGTTGCTGCCGGCGGTCACCGCCACCAGCCGAGTCCGCTCGCCCACCAGGTCGGCGTACTGGCCGCTGGGCAGCTCGCCGGTGTGCCGGTCGAACTCGGCCCAGCGCACCGTCGCGCCGGCCGCCTCGGCGGCCTGCACCCACGGGCGCACGTTGGCGTCGTGGTCGAGCCGGGACACCACCACCTGGTCGCCGGGCCGCCAGGTCGCGCCGAGGGTACGGGCCAGGGTGTACGTCAGCGCGGTGGCGCTCGGCCCGAGCACCACCCCGTCCGGCTCGGCCCCGAGCAGGTCGGCGACCGCCGAGCGGGCCTGCGCCACCATCTCCAGCGACCGACGACCGGGCGTGAAGGCGGCGCTGCGATTGCCGACGGCGGCGCGCATGGCGTCGGTGACCGCGTCGATCACGCCGGCCGCGGTCTGCGTGCCCCCGGCGCCGTCGAAGTGGACGAAGCCCTCGGTCAGGGCGGGATAGGCGGCCCGGGTACGGGCGATGTCGAAGGCCATGCCCGGACCCTAGCCGGGACGCCGGCCACGCTCGCCCCCGCCCGGTCGTCGCGGACGTCTCGTACCCTTGGCGGGGTGACGAACCGACCCACCACCATCGGCCTGCCCCCCGTCCGCCGTGCCGCCGGCCTGGTTGCCGCCGTGGCGCTCGGCCTCGCCCTGCTCGCCGGCTGCAGCTCCCAGGGCGCCTCCACCGACTGCGGGCTGGACGCCTGCACGGTCACCTTCGAGCGGGGCGTCGAGGCGAGCGCCACCATCCTCGGCGTCGAGGCGAAGCTGGTCGGCGCCGAGGGCGACCAGGTGACCGTCGAGGTCGCCGGCGAGCAGCTCACCCTCACCACCGGCCAGCAGGCCACCGAGGCCGGCGGGTTCGCGGTCACCGTCGACAGCGTCACCGACCAGCAGGTCAAGATCCGCGTTTCCCGCAACCCGGGTAACTGACCCGCGCGGGCGGCGGTGGCCGACGTTTGGGAATCGTCGGAATCGGAGATTGTGACGCCATGTCACTCACCCGTAGCGCCGAAGCCACCGCCTCCCGGACGGCGGACAGCCGGTGGCTGGAACTTCTCGCCCGGGCCGGCTTCATCGGCTACGGCATCGTCCACCTGCTCTTCGCCTGGTTGGCGTTGCAGATCGCGTTCGGCACGTCGTCCGACGACGGCGACCAGTCCGGCGCGCTGCGTACCCTCTCGGAACAGCCGCTCGGCAAGTTCCTCGTCATCGCCGTCGCGGTCGGCCTGCTCGCCATGGCGATCTGGCAGGGCCTCGAGGCGGCGGGCGGGCACCGCGCCGAGCGGGGCAAGGAGCGGGTCATGGAGCGGCTGGCCTCGGCCGGCCGGACCATCGTCTACCTCTACTTCGCCTGGACCGCCTTCAAGGTGTTCTCCGAGGCCGGGTCGAACAGCGCCGACAACCAGGAGGCGCTGAGCGGCAAGCTGATGACCTCCACCGGTGGCCGCTGGCTGGTCGGCCTGGCCGGTCTGGTGGTCGCGGCGATCGGCATCGGCCTGGTCATCTACGGCATCCGCAAGACGTTCGAGAAGCACCTCAAGACCGGCGAGATGAGCCCGAAGACTCGCCAGTTGGCCCGTCGCCTCGGCATCGCGGGCTACGTCGCCAAGGGTGTCGCGTACGGCATCGCCGGCCTGCTGGTCATCGTCGCCGCGGTGAAGTACGACCCGGAGAAGGCCCGGGGTCTGGACGCCGCCCTGCACACGCTGCGCGAGCAGTCGTACGGCTCGTTCCTGCTGGCCCTGGTCGCCCTCGGCATCGCCGCCTTCGGCGTCTACTGCTTCCTCCAGTCCCGGTACCGCAAGGTCTGAACTGGTCGATACCGAGGACGTCGGGCACTATTGGGCTTTTGCCCGAAGTTCCGCCGCTCGGTCGAAGGGAAGCGCCCCACTCGTGCAGAGCTATCTCGAAACGACCGTCGCCGCGCTCGCCGCGGCGGCGGTCGCCCTCTTCCTGGTCGAGGTCGTCCACCGGATCACCCGGCGGTTCGGCCGCCGGTCCCTGTTGTTGACCGAGTTGACCGACCACGCGCACCGTCCGTTCCAGGTCGCCGCCACCGTCCTCGCGGTGCAGTTCGCCGCCCGCTTCACCACCGGGTACGCCGTCGGCGAGAGCTGGCGGCGGCTCCTGCTGCACCTGCTGGTGCTCTGTGTGATCGCCAGCGCCGCCTGGCTGGTGGCGGCGCTGTTGATCGTCGTCGAGGACACCGCGCTCGCCCGCTTCCGGGTCGACGTGCCCAACAACCGGCACGCCCGGCGGGTGCGTACCCAGGTGGTGATGCTGCGCCGGCTGACCGTCGCGGTGATCGTCATCCTGACCGTCGGCGTGATGCTGATGACGTTCCCGAGCGTGCGCGGCATCGGCGCCGGCGTGCTGACCTCCGCCGGTGTCGTCGGCGTGGTGGCCGCCCTGGCCGCCCAGAGCCTGCTCGGCAACGTCTTCGCCGGGCTGCAACTCGCCTTCAGCGACGCGGTCCGCCTCGACGACGTGGTGGTTGTCGAGGGGGAGTGGGGTCGGATCGAGGAGCTGACCCTCAGCTACGTGGTGGTCCAGATCTGGGACGACCGGCGGCTGATCCTGCCCACCTCGTACTTCACCAGCAAGCCGTTCCAGAACTGGACCCGCACCGAGGCGGCGGTGCTCGGCACCGCCGAGTTCGACGTCGACTGGGCCGTGCCGGTGCAGACCATGCGCGAGGAGCTGCGCCGGCTCGTCGAGGGCACCGAGTTGTGGGACGGTCGGGTCTGCGTCCTCCAGGTCACCGACGCCACCGGCGGGATGGTGCGGCTGCGCGCGCTGGTCAGCGCCGCCGACGCGGGCAGTCTGTGGGACCTGCGCGCCCTCGTCCGCGAGCACCTGGTGGCCTGGATCCGGGACAACCGGCCCACCGCCATGCCCCGCGTCCGCACCGAACTGGGCGACGCCACCAGCAACCTGTCCTGGCAGTGGGTGCAGCCCAGGCGGCCGACCCGACGCCTCTCCGACACCGAGGCCCCCGACGACGCCCGCGTCTTCGGCGGTAGCGACGACGGCGACGCCCGCAGCGAAGCCTTCGTAGGCCCCGAGGAAACCCGCCCCTGACCCCCGTACTCACCCCGTTGTTCATGAAAGTTATTGCCTCTTGCTTCGGTGTGTCCTGGCAATAACTTCATGATCGCCGCGAATGGGTGGGGTGGGGTCTGGGGAGGTTTGGTTGGGGTTGCGCGGGGGATGTGCTGCCGGACGTCTCTGCCGTGATCGGGGTGACCCACGCCAGCTTGTCGGCGCGGCATCCCGACAACGGCGACAGGTCGCCGCACGTCGAGTTTTAGGATTGACAGGCGACGACTCCGGGCATACAGCGCGGTGATGAGGAAAGGAGGACAGCATGGCTGACGTGGCGAATGCCCGCACATCCCGCAATGGGAGCGAGCCCTCCACCGCCGAGCTGGTGCAGCGGGCCACCGAACAGGTATCCCGTCTGGTACGGGACGAACTGGCGCTGGCCCGGGCGGAGTTGACCCAGAAGGGCAAGCACGCCGGCATCGGGATCGGCCTGTTCGGCGGCGGCGGGGCGCTGGCGTTCTACGGCCTGGGCGCGCTCGTCGCCACCGCCATCCTGCTGCTGGATCTGGTGCTGCCCGCCTGGGCCGCCGCGCTGATCGTGGCGGTGGCCCTCTTCCTGGTGGCCGGCATCCTCGCGCTGGTGGGCAAGAAGCAGGTCAGTCGTGCGGTCCCACCGGTGCCGGCGGCGACGGTCCGCAGCCTCCGTGCCGACGTGGACACCGTGGCCGCCGCCGTGAAGGACAGGGGACGGGCATGACGGGCAACGGAACGGGCGACACCGAGGCCCTACGCGAGGAGATCCGCCGTACCCGGGTGGAGCTGGGCGAGACGATGGAGGCGTTGGCCGCCAAGGCGGACGTCAAGGCCCGCCTGAAGGAGTCCGCCGAACAGGCGAAGGAGCGGATGCGCGAGCAGGCGGCGCAGACCGTGGCCCGGGTCCGCGGGCAGGCCGCGCGCGGTGCCGGGATGGCCCGCGCCCAGGCGTACGACAAGGGCGGCCTGGTCCGTGAGAAGGGCGAGCTGGTTCGACGCAACCCGGTGCCGTGGGCGGCGCTCGCCGCCAGCGCGGTGGCCACCGTGGTGGTGCTGATGATCGTGCGGGGGAGGCGTAGGTGAGCAGGAGCATCGGCAAGGTCGCGTACCGGCCGGTCGGCGTGTTGTTGGGTATCGCCGCGGGTACGGTGGCCGGCGCGATCTTCCGGCAGGTCTGGAAGGTCACGGCGGGCGACGGCGAGGCGCCGAACGCCACCGACGAGGACCGTGGTTGGGGCGAGATCCTGGCCGCCGCGGCGTTGCAGGGGGCCATCTTCGCGGTGGTCCGTGCCGCCGTGGACCGGGGTGGGGCGGTCGGCGTCCGCCGGATGACCGGCCACTGGCCGGACTGACCGACGCATAGACGTCAGGCCCTCTTCCCCATCGACGGGAAGGGGGCCTTTCGCACGACTCGCAACGCCGCCCAGCGACCTGAGCCATCCGTCAGGTCACATGTCGGAGAAATTCGTCGGACAGGTCGTGCAGACTTTTTGCGTACGTGATTTGCTGTTCCACGCTGTTGCGAGATGGCGTGGGTTGAGAGAAGTCTCCTTCGTGGGGGCCGCCTCAGACGCCGCTGCTCGAAAACGGCCAATCGGCCGCACGGCGTGCACGGCCGCCAGTTTTAGAAGGAGATACACATGGCGCAGGGAACCGTGAAGTGGTTCAACGCTGACAAGGGCTTCGGCTTCATCACCGTCGACGGCGGGGGTGCTGACGTGTTCGTCCACTTCTCGGCCATCCAGACCAGCGGCTACCGCACGCTGGAGGAGAACCAGCGGGTGGAGTTCGAGATCGCCCAGGGTCAGAAGGGCCCGCAGGCCGAGCAGGTCCGTCCCCTCTGACACATCTGGCCGGCCCCCGCCGGTCAGGGCTCGTTGAAGTGAAGCCCCGTATCCCGTGCTGGGATGCGGGGCTTTCCACGTCCACCGCTCACCCGCTCGCGCCGGCGACCAGGCTGGCTTCTCACCGGCGGCGTCGTGAGCGCAGTCCCAGCCAGAGCGCCACCAGTCCGGCGGCGGCCACGATCGGGCCCACCACCACCCAGAGCGTCTCGTCGGTCATCGGGCTGCCGTCGACGTAGCCGAGGCCCTGCACCGTCCACACCGCACCGATCACCACGGCCAGCAGGCCGAGGGTGAGTGTCAGCCAACCCCTCATCGCGCACCCTCCTCGCCGGATCGGGCGGCACGCCGCCCCGGGCGTCCAGCATCGTCGTCTTGACGGCGCGACGCGAGCACCCGGGGTCGGCGGCTCACCACCGGTCGTGCACCTGCGGGCGGATCAGCTCGTCGTAGACCTCGCGTACACCGGCCAGTTGGGCGGCCTCCAGTGGCGGCAGGTCCGCCGCGGCGGCGTTGCGCCGCGCCTGCTCGGCGTCGCGCGCGCCCGGGATGACGACGGTGACGCCGGCCTGGTCCAGCACCCACCGCAGCGCGAACTGGGCCATGGTGCGGTCGGCGTCGACAAGCGGCGCGAGCCGGCGTACGGCCGCGAGCCCCTGCGTGTAGTCGACGCCGGAGAACGTCTCGCCCACGTCGAACGCCGCACCGTTGCGGTTGTAGTTGCGGTGGTCGTCGGCGGGGAACTCGGTGTGCTCGTCGTACCGGCCGGAGAGCAGGCCACTGGCCAGCGGCACCCGGGCGATGATCCCGACGCCGGCCTCGGCGGCCGCCGGCAGCACCTGCTCCAGCGGCTTGTGCCGGACGGCGTTGAGGATGATCTGGACGCTGGCCACGCCGGGCCGGGCGATGGCGGTCAGCGCCTGGTCGCAGGTCTCCACGCTGACGCCGTACCCCGCGATGGCCTTCTCCGCGACGAGGGTGTCCAGGGCGTCGAAGACCGCGTCGTCGGCGAAGACGGCGGTCGGCGGGCAGTGCAGTTGGACCAGATCCAGGGTGTCCATCCCGAGGTTGGCCCGGGACCGGTCGGTCCACTGCCGGAAGTTGGCCATGGTGTACGCCTCGGGCCGCTGCTCGACGCGCCGGCCCATCTTGGTGGCGACGGTCAGCCCGGCGTCCGGCCGGGAGCGCAGGAAGCGGCCGATCAGCTGCTCGCTGCGGCCGTCGCCGTACACGTCGGCGGTGTCCAGGAAGGTGACTCCGGCGTCCACGGCGGCGCTGAGCACGGCCATGGCGTCGGTCTCGCTGACGGTCCCCCAGTCGGCGCCGAGTTGCCAGGCGCCCAGGCCGACGACCCCGACGGTCCGGCCGAGCCGGTTGAAGCTGCGCTGTTCCATGCCCCGAGCCTAGTGATCGGGTTGCCGGGCTGCCACGCGAGTCGTACCGTCAACAAGACGGACGTACGGTTTGGAGGCTGCGATGTGGGATCCGACGACGTACCTGCGCTACTCCGACGAGCGCTCCCGCCCCTTTCACGACCTGCTCAGCCGGATCCCCGCCGCCCGGCCCCGAACGGTGATCGACCTCGGCTGCGGTCCCGGCCACCTCACCGCCGTCCTGGCCGAACGCTGGCCGAACGCGCGGGTCGTCGGCCTCGACTCCGCGCCCGAGATGATCGACCGCGCGCGGGCGCTGCCGACCCCGGTCGAGTTCGCCGTCGCCGACCTGCGCGACTGGCGGCCAACCGGTGACGAGGACGTGGTGGTCACGACCGCGGCCCTGCAGTGGGTGCCCGGCCACCAGGAGTTGCTGCGCCGCTGGGCCGTCGAGCTGCCCGCCGGCGCCTGGCTCGCCATGCAGGTCCCCGGCAACTTCGACGCCCCGTCACACCGGGCACTGCGCGAGGTCGCCGGTCTCCCGGCCTGGCGGGCCGAGCTGGCCCCGCTCCAGCGGGCCGACCCCGTCGACGACCCGGCCGACTACGCGGACCTGCTGACCACCGCGGGCTGCGCGGTGGACGCCTGGGAGACTACCTACGTGCACCTGCTGCCGGCCGATCCCGCCGCCGACCACCCGGTACTGGCCTGGATGGAGGGCACCGCGCTGCGACCCGTCCGGGCCGCGCTGGACGCCGCCGGCTGGTCGGCCTTCCGGGCCGAGCTGGGGGTACGCCTCAGCGCCGCCTACCCGGTGCGGCACGGTCAGGTGTCCTTCCCGTTCCGCCGTGTCTTCGTCGTCGCCCGTACCGGCGCCCCCGCACAGGAGAATCCGTGACCGATCTGACCACCTTCATCGCCGGTCTGCCCAAGGTGGAGCTGCACGTGCACCACGTCGGCTCCGCCTCGCCCCGGATCGTCGCCGAGCTGGCCGCCCGCCACGAGGGCAACACCCCCGTCCCGGCCGACCCGGACGCGCTCGCCAGCTACTTCGAGTTCCGCGACTTCGCGCACTTCATCGAGGTCTACCTGAGCGTCGTCGACCTCATCCGGGACCCGGAGGACGTCTGGCTCCTCACCCACGAGGTGGCCCGGGAGCTGGCCCGCCAGCAGGTCCGGTACGCCGAGCTGACCATCACCCCGTACTCGCACGTGCGGCGGGGCATTCCCGCGCCCGCGTTCTGCGAGGCGATCGAGGACGCCCGCAAGCGCGCCGCCGCCGACTTCGGCCTCGACCTGCGCTGGTGCTTCGACATCCCCGGCGAGGCCGGCCTGCCGGCCGCCGAGGAGACGCTGCGGATCGCCCTCGACGAGCGGCCGGACTCGCTGATCAGCTTCGGTCTGGGCGGCCCGGAGATCGGCGTACCCCGGCCGCAGTTCCGGCCCTACTTCGACCAGGCCCGCGCCGCCGGCCTGCGCTCGGTGCCGCACGCCGGCGAGACCACCGGCCCGCAGACCATCTGGGACGCCCTGCACGAGCTGGGCGCGGAGCGGATCGGGCACGGCATCTCCGCCGCACAGGATCCGGAACTGCTCACCTACCTCGCCGAACGGCAGATCGGGATGGAGATCTGCCCGACCTCGAACGTGCGGACCCGGGCCGTGGCCACCCTCGACGAGCACCCGCTGCCCCGGCTGGTCGAGGCCGGGCTGCTGGTCACCATCAACTCCGACGACCCGCCGATGTTCGGCACCACCCTCAACGACGAGTACGCGGTGGCGGCCCGACTGCTCGGTGCGGGCCCGGGGGAGCTGGCCGCGCTGGCCCGCAACGCGGTGACCGCGTCCTTCCTCGACCCGGCCGGCAAGCAGCGGATCATCGAGGAGATCGACGCGTACGTGGCCGACGCCCGCTGAGGTACGGGGTGAGCGGGGCGCGCGGCGGGAGCGTGGGTGTGGGGGGACCTGAGACTCCCGCCGCGCGCACGGCTCCACCGGCCGGTGGGTGCGCGGTGCGCTGGCCGGTGGAACTGGTGGGTTCGTGCACTGATCCTGTCAGCCCGCAAGCGGCTGACCGCGCTCGTTAACCTCGATCTAAGGAAGACTTGTGCCGCCGCACAGCCCCGGCCCGCCCGGCCGATCGGAGCGTGCCCATCAACCGATCGGCCGGGCGGACCTCGGCCGTCGGTCGACAGTGCTCGGTCGCCGGTCGGGCGGTCCTCGCCCGCCGGTGGACGCTCAGTCGTCGGTGGGGCGCTGGCGGGGCCAGCGACGACCGCTGCTCTTCTGATCCCGGGCGTCGCGGGCCATCCGGCCCACCAGGCCGAACCTGCTGACCTGCCGGGGCGTCGCCTCGGGGTCGGCGAGCAGCATCACCACGCTGGCGCCGCCCAACCGGGCCCGGTCGATGCTGACCGAGCCGTTCGCCTGCAACGCCACCCGCTTGGCGATGTCCAGGCCGAGCCCCGTCGAGCCCTGGTCGCTGGTGCCCCGCCGCAGCGCCCGGTCCGGGTTGGCGATACCCGGGCCGGCGTCGTCGATCCGGATCGCCACGTACCCGTCGCGGCGGGACACGGCCACCTCGAACGCCGTACCCTGCGGCGTGTAACGGAAGACGTTGCCGATCACCGCGTCCAACGCGGCGGCCAGTTCGGCCCGCGGCACGGGCGCGGGGATGCGCAGTTGGGCGCCGGTCACCCGCTGCGGCCGGTTCTGGTCACCGGCCAGCGCCGCCCAGAACACCATCCGGTCCCGGACCACCTCGCTGACGTCGCACTCGGCCGGGCCGGCCTCGTGCGCCACCGCCTTGCGGGTGGTCTTGATCAGCACGTCGATCTCGCCCTCGAGCGTGACGATCGCCTGCCGGATGCGCCGGATACCCCGCAGCCGGTCCAGCTCCGCCGGGCTGAACGAGCCCACGCTGGTGTCGTCGGACTCCAGCGCCTCCGCGTCGAGCCGGAGCACGGTCAACGGCGTCCGCAGCCGGTGCGACAGGTCGGCCACCAGCTCTCGCTCGTCGGTGCGGGCCGCGTCCAGCCGGTCGGCCATCCGGTTGAAGGCGTACCCGGCCTCCGCCAGCTCGCGCGGGCCGGTCGGCTCCACGCGTACGCCCAAGTCGCCGTCACCGATCGACAGGGCGGCCTTGACCAGACCCTGGGTGGCGTCCACCGCCCGGGCGGCCACCCGGTCGACCACCAGCACCGCCGCGCCGACCATCGCCGCGCCCACCGCGAACAGGAGCAACCAGGTGCCACCGGCGCCCTCGCCCAGCGTCGAGTCCGGCACGAACACCTCGACCACGGCCGTCCGGTCACCCAGGACCACCGGGTCGAGCCGGACCACCCCGCCGTCGACGTCGGTGACCAGCGAGCGGCGGTCGGCGCGGGCCCGGTCCAGGTCGGCGCCACCGGCGCGGCCCGCGGACTCGTCCAGCCCCAACCCGTACACCACCGGCCGGACGGCGGCATCGTCGCCGCTGGCCACGACGGCCCGTTCGACCACCGCGCGGTCCGTGCTCACCGCCAACGCGCCGGTGACCAGCGCGCTGCGTCGGGCCGCCTCGGCGATCGCCTCGTCCCGTGTCTGCCCCCGCAGGCTCAACCCGAGCGGGATCAGGAACGCGAGCGCGACGAGGCTGCACATGCCGGCCGTGAGCAGGGCCAGCGCGGTCCTCAGTCCGGTGCCACCAGCCGGAACCCGACCCCCCGCACGGTGCGCAGGTAGCGCGGCTTCGCCGCGGACTCGCCCATCTTTCGGCGAAGCCAGTACAGGTGTACGTCGATGGTCTGATCCTCGCCGACCGATGGCTGCCGCCATACCTCCTCCAAGAGTTCCCGGCGGGACACTACCCGCCCGGGTCGTGCGGCGAGATACGCCAGCAGGTCGAATTCCTTACGGGTCAGCGCCAGCGGCTCCCCGTCGAGATGGGCGCTGCGCTCACCGACGTCCACCCGCAGCCCGCCGACGGTGTGCACCGCCGGCTGCACCGTCCGGCTGGCCCGTCCGGCGCGCCGCAGGACCGTGGTGATGCGGGCGTCCAGGTGCGCGCCGGTGAACGGCTTGACCATGTAGTCGTCGGCCCCGGCGCGCAGCAGCTTGACCACCGACTGCTCGTCGTCGCGGGCGGTGGCGATGATGATCGGGATGTCGGTGATGCCGCGCAGCATCCGCAGCGCGTCCGAGCCGTCCAGGTCGGGCAGGCCCAGGTCCAACACCACCAGGTCGGGCGTCTCCGCGGCGACCCGTCGCAGCGCGTCCAGGGCGGTGCCCACGGCGTGCACGGCGTGCCCCCGGTCAGCGAGGGACCGCAGCATCGCGCCGCGTACGACGTGATCGTCTTCGACCAGGAGCACGGAGGCCACGACAAGACGGTACTTGGCCTGGCAAGTTGATCGCGTTGCGACGTACCCGGGAAGCGGGCAAGCTGGTACGACGATGTCCTTCACCCTGTTCGCCGACGCTCGGCTGGCGCTCGCCCGAGACAGTCTCGCCGGCCTCTCCACCGGTGACGCGCTCGGCGAGCGGTACGCCCCGCCGGCCACGGCCGTCGTTCCCGGCGACGACGTGCCCGGCGCGTGGGCCGGCCCGTCGGCCACGGCCGTCGTTCCCGGCGACGACGTGCCCGGCGCGTGGGCCGGCCCGTCGGGCGTGGCCGATCCCGGCGCGGGCAGCCTGCCACCGGCACCGTGGTCCTGGACCGACGACACCGAGATGGCCTGCTCGGTCGTCGCCGAACTGGCCGCGGCGGGCGCCATCGACCGGGACCGGCTGGCGCTGGCGTTCGCCGAGCGCTGCGACGCGCGACGCGGCTACGGCGCGGGCGCGATGCTGACCCTGCGGCTGATCCGCAGCGGCACCCCGTGGCCGGTGGCCGCCGCGTCCGCCTTCGACGGGCAGGGCTCCTGCGGAAACGGGGCAGCCATGCGGGTGGGTCCGCTGGGCGCGTACTTCGCCGACTCCACGGCCCGCGCGGCCGCGCAGGCCCGCGCCTCGGCCGAGGTGACCCACGCACACCCCGAGGGGATCGCCGGCGCGGTCGCCGTGGCGGTGGCCGCCGCGCTCGCCGCCCGGGCCCGCCTCGACGGCCACCGACCGGCCCCGGCCCGGCTCCTCGCCGGGGTCGCCGCCGTGGTCGACGCGGGCACCCAGGTGCACCGTGGCGTACACACCGCCATCGGGCTGCTCGGCCGCCCGCTGTCCCGCGTGGTGGCCGCGCTCGGCAACGGCGCCCGGGTGACCGCCCAGGACACCGTCGCGTTCACGCTCTGGGTTGCCGCGACACACCTCGACGACTACCCGACGGCGATCCGGACCTGCGTACGCGCCGGCGGCGACGTGGACACCACGGCCGCCATCGCGGGGGCGGTGGTGGCGGCGTACACCGGGGTCGGCACCCCGGGCGGCGTCCCCGACGCGTGGCTGGCCGCCCGCGAGCCGCTACCCGCCTGGCTGCCCTGACGGCCCTGGTCCGCCCCAGGCTTGATCGACTCGGGCTCCCGGACATTGGGCTGTCCGCGCGGCTCGGATGGCGCGGTTTGCAGGAACCCGGGTGGATCAACGGGAGGCGGACACCGGCTCGTCCGCGCGGCCGGTGATCTCGGCGAGGGAAGGTGGCTCGTCGGCGCTGCCGGTCGCCTCGGCGAGCGCGGCGGCCTGGACCGGGTCGCGCCGCCGCCAACGACTGATCACCCAGCCGATCGCCGCGCCGCCGCCCAGCCCGGCCAGCAGTCCGGCGGCCAGCATTCCGTCGGCGTTGCCGGAATCCTCGTCGCCCTCCCGGCCGACCGGTGCGGGATTCACACCGCTGTCCCCGGCGGCGGGTCCGCCGGCCGCCGGCGCGCCGTGGCCGCCGTGCGCGGCCGGTCCGGCGGCGCCCGGGACCGCCGGCAGCAGCGTCAGCACCGGCGCGCGGTGGTCGCCGCCGGCATCCGCCCACCGGACGACCGTGCCGTCGGCGTACGTCTGGACGACCTCGAACGTGAGCCGCTCGGCCTGCGGCAACGGGCCCATGGACAGGGCCAGTTTGGCCGGGCCGGTCGCACCCTGGCCGACGCGGACCCACGTCACCGCCGTGGTCACGGTGCTCACCCCGGAGGAGTGGATGCCCGCGACCGGCTTGTCCAGGGTCTTGGAGTCGATCCTGGGCGCCCAGCCGTCGACCGACATCGGGTAGACCTCGGCCACCGGCGCGCCGGCCGGCAACCGGATTTCGACCTGCTTGGTCGTCGTGCCGGCGCGCTCCTCGGGCACGCTGAACTCCAGCCGTACGGCGTCGCCCTGCCGCGCCTCCGTCGGGGTGGTCGTCACGTCCGCGGCCTGCGCCGCCGCAGCGGGCCAGAGCAGCAGCCCGACCGCGGTCAGCGCGGTCACCGCCACGATCCGCCGCGGACGGCCACCGCCGTGCGTGCTCGCCATCTCGTGCCCCCATCCCTCTCGGCGCGACCGGCACCGGTTTCCGGCCACACCACGTAGTTCGGATTCGAGACGCGAAAGGTTCAACGCCGACCGTTAGGAAGGGCACCTTGCTCTACCGGAGGCGTTACTAAAGTGCCCTTCCTTACCCGATAGCATCGGCAGGAGCCGACTGCCGGCACCGTTTCGTACTGCTTGGAGGAATCACCGTGTCCGCACCCCGTACCCCCGCCGTGGCCGACCCCGTCGTCGTCGCCGCCGGGACGACGGCGGCCGACGCGGTGGCCGCGGCCGGACTGCCCGCGAACGGCCCCAAGGCGATCGTCGTGGTCCGCGACCCGCAGGGCCAGCTCCGCGACCTGGACTGGTCACCGGCCGAGGAGACCGTCGTCGAGCCGGTCAGCCTGGACTCGCCGGACGGGCTGAACGTGCTGCGGCACTCCACCGCGCACGTGCTCGCGCAGGCCGTGCAGGACGTCTTCCCCGAGGCCAAGCTGGGCATCGGGCCGCCCATCGAGAACGGCTTCTACTACGACTTCGACGTCGACAAGCCGTTCCAGCCCGATGACCTCAGCAAGCTCGAGAAGCGCATGCAGGAGATCATCAAGTCCGGGCAGCGGTTCCGTCGCCGCCGCTTCGGCAGCCTCGACGAGGCGCGCGCCGAGCTGGCCGACGAGCCGTTCAAGCTGGAGTTGATCGAGGTCAAGGGCGAGGGCCTGGACACCGACGAGGTGATGGAGGTCGGCGGCGGCGAGCTGACGATCTACGACAACCTCGACGCCAAGGAGGACAAGGTCTGCTGGTCGGACCTGTGCCGGGGCCCGCACCTGCCGACCACCCGACTGATCGGCGCGTTCAAGCTGATGCGCTCGGCCGCCGCGTACTGGCGCGGGTCGGAGAAGAACCCCCAACTGCAGCGGGTGTACGGCACCGCGTGGCCGACCCGGGACGAGCTGAAGGCGTACCTGAAGCTGTTGGAGGAGGCCGCCCGGCGCGACCACCGCAAGCTCGGCGCGGACCTGGACCTGTTCAGCTTCCCCGACGAGATCGGCTCGGGCCTCGCGGTCTTCCACCCCAAGGGCGGCATCATCCGCCGCGAGATGGAGCAGTACTCGCGGCGGCGGCACGAGGAGGCGGGGTACGAGTTCGTCAACACCCCGCACATCACCAAGGCGCAGCTCTTCCAGACCTCCGGTCACCTGCCGTACTACGCGGACACCATGTTCCCGCCCATGCAGTTGGAGGGCGCGGACTACTACCTCAAGGCGATGAACTGCCCGATGCACAACCTGATCTTCAGGGCGCGCGGGCGGTCGTACCGGGAGCTGCCGCTGCGGATGTTCGAGTTCGGCACGGTCTACCGGTACGAGAAGTCCGGCGTCGTGCACGGCCTCACCCGGGTCCGGGGTCTGACCCAGGACGACTCGCACATCTACTGCACCCGCGAGCAGATGGCCGGCGAGCTGACCACGCTGCTCAGCTTCGTGCTGGACCTGCTGCGCGACTACGGCCTGGACGACTTCTACCTGGAGCTGTCGACCCGGGACGACTCGCCCAAGTTCATCGGGGCCGAGGAGGATTGGGCCGAGGCCACCGAGGCGCTGCGGACCGCCGCCGAGACCTCCGGCCTCGACCTGGTGCCCGACCCGGGTGGCGCGGCGTTCTACGGGCCGAAGATCTCCGTGCAGGCCCGCGACGCGATCGGCCGGACCTGGCAGCTGTCCACCCTCCAGGTCGACTTCAACCAGCCGGAGCGGTTCGGGTTGGAGTACCAGGCCGCCGACGGCACCCGCCAGCGGCCCGTGATGATCCACCGGGCGCTGTTCGGGTCGATCGAGCGGTTCTTCGGGGTGCTCGTCGAGCACTACGCGGGCGCGTTCCCGGCCTGGCTGGCGCCGGTGCAGGTGGTGGGCATCCCGATCCGCGAGGACCACACCGACTACCTGCACGGCTTCGTCGCGGCGCTGCGCGCCGAGGGCATCCGGGCCCAGGTGGACGCGGGTGACGACCGGATGCAGAAGAAGATCCGTACGGCGCAGCAGCAGAAGATCCCGTTCATGGTGATCGCCGGTGACGACGACGTGGCCGCCGGTACGGTCTCCTTCCGTTACCGCGACGGCTCGCAGCGCAACGGCGTGCCGATCGCCGAGGCGGTGACCCACATCCTGGACGTGGTCAGCTCCCGCACCAACATCGGCCCGTCCGCCGCCGCGGAGTAGCGCCCGCTTGTCGCGCGCCGCGCGTCATGATCGTGCTCGATCCAGGATGTAGTGGCCTCCCGCGCCAGGGAGGCCACTACATCCATGGTCGAGCGCGATCTTCAGCCGGGAGGCGGGCTTCCCGTCGTCAGATGCCGCAGTTCGGCGCTGACCAGCCGCCGACCGCCGCCACGTGGGTGTGGTCGTTGTGGTCCGGGTAGCCGGGGCCGAGGATCTGGCCGAAGCCGTGGTAGCGGGCCTGCTGGGCGAGCCGGCAGAACGAGGGTGAGCCGACCAGGTCGACCGCGTCGCCGTACAGGTGCCGGCTGTTCGACGCCCCGCCGACCGCGCTGTTGCAGGCGTAGCTGCGGAAGCTGCTGCTGATCGCGATGGGTACGTCGCCGAGGGCGTGCCGCAGCGCCTGGAGCTTCCACATCGAGACGAGCGCGTTGGCGCGGGCGGTGCTGGCCGAGACCGCGCCGCCGGACCAGGTGCTGTTGCAGTTGTTCAGCTCGGCATAGCTGAAGTTGGCGGGTGTGCAGTCGTCGTCCTGGAGCGCGTAGAGCCGGTTGAAGGTCTGCGGGCCGGCGATCCCGTCCGCGCCCAGCCCGTACGCCTGCTGGAAGCGGATCACCGCCGATCGCGTGGCCGGGCCGAACGCGCCGTCGATGGTGAGCACGGCGGCGTAACCGGGGTAGCCGGCGACGCGGATCTGCAGTTGCCGGACGTCCTCGCCGGACATCCCCTGGGACAGCGTGCGACCCCAGGTGTAGCAGCCGTCGGCGTGCGCGGCGCTGGAGGTGAGGGTGACCCCGGTAACCGTGGTGACGGCGGCCAGCGCGAGCGCCGCGAGGATTCTGCCGATCTGACGGATCATGAAGCTCACCTTCCATTGATCTAATGAAATGGATGAATGGAAGTTTCACGGCTGAGTCTCGACTCCGTCAAGAAGTTGCAGCAGCGAGTTTCCGGTCACGGGTGTCGCGGCCCGCCGGCCCGGCTCCGTAGGATCGGCTCGTGACAGGGGCGGAGCGACACACGGAAAGCGGCGGCATGGCGGACGGCCTGGAACGGCTCTGGACGCCGCACCGGATGACCTACATCTCGGGTGAGGACCGCCCCGCCGAGGGCTACGAGAAGCCGACCGGCTGCCCGTTCTGTCTCGCCCCCGGGCTGCCCGCCGAGGAGAGCCTCGTGGTGGCCCGGGGCGAGCACGTCTTCGTCGTGCTCAACCTCTACCCGTACAACCCGGGACACCTGCTGGTCTGCCCGTACCGGCACGTCGCCGACTACACCGACCTCGACGAGGCGGAGACCGTCGAGCTGGCGTCCCACACGCAGACCGCGATGCGGGTGATCCGCAAGGTGAGCAACGCGCACGGCTTCAACCTCGGCATGAACCAGGGCGGCGTCGCCGGCGCCGGCATCGCCGCCCACCTGCACCAGCACGTGGTGCCGCGTTGGGGCGGCGACGCGAACTTCATGCCGGTGATCGGCCGCACCAAGGTGCTGCCGCAGCTGCTGCACGACACCCGCGACCTGTTCGCCCGCGCCTGGCCGTCCTGACCGCGCCGCCCACGCGGCGTCCGCGCCGGTCCGGCTAGTCGGCGCGCAGCAGCGGCAGCAGCTCCGGCCAGCTCTCCACCCGGTGTACGAGCGGCAGCAGCGCGGCGTACTCGGCTACCTGCGCCGGGCGGGGTCGGAACAGGAACCGGTGCGGCACCGAGTCGAGGTAGCCGAGCACCTCGAGCTTGTCGTCCACGAAGTGGGTCAGGCCGAGCCGCCGGGCGATCGGCGCCTTGGCCGGACGGGTCCGGCAGAAGTGCATCCGCTCGACCGGGATCCCGGTGCGGGCCGTGAAGTCGTGGTGCGCCAACCACTGGAGGGTCCGCCGCTCGGTGGACTCGCCGCACTTGGAGACCAGGTGCACCTCGTCGAACGCCGGCCCGAGCGCCGCGAGCGCGTCGAACGCGCCGTCGACCATGGGCGTACGCAGGTAGTGCGCGCCGAAGAAGGAGGTGTCGGCGTCGTCGTCGGCCGGCTCGATGAGCACCCCGCCGATGTCCACGCCCAGTCGTCGCATGGCGACGATCATGCCGTACGCCGTCGGCGCAGGCGTACCGCGTTTCCGCGTCCGTGGTTGCTACACCCCGGCCCGTGGAAGGTGGCACGATCGGCCGATGGCAGTCACGACACGGATGTTGGGGCGCAGCGGCATCGAGGTCAGCGCCCTCGGCATGGGGTGCTGGGCGATCGCCGGCCCCTGGGCGGAGGGCAGCCAGCCGCTGGGCTGGGGCGCGGTCGACGACGACGAATCGGTGCGGGCCGTACGCCGCGCGCTTGAGCTGGGCGTGACCCTCTTCGACACCGCCGACACGTACGGCGCGGGGCACGGCGAGCGGGTGCTGGGCCGGGCGCTCGCCGGCCACCGGGACGACGCCGTGATCGCCACCAAGTGGGGTTACACGTTCGACGAGGCGACCCGGCAGGCCACCGGCGAGGACGCGTCACCGGCGTACCTGCGGCGGGCCGTTATCGCCTCGCTGCGCCGGTTGGGCACCGACCGGATCGACCTCTACCAGCTCCACCTGGCCGACCTGCCCGTGCACCGGGCGGAGGCGTTGTTCGCCGCCTGCGAGGACCTCGTCGCCGAGGGCCTGATCCGGGCGTACGGGTGGAGCACCGACCGCGCCGACCGGGCCGCCGCGCTCGGGCCGGCCGCCCCGGGCGCCGCCGCCGTGCAGCACGCCCTGTCGGTGCTGCGTGACGCCCCCGAGGTGCTCGCCGTCTGCGACAAGTACGACCTGGCCAGCATCGACCAGGGGCCCCTCGGGATGGGACTGCTCACCGGCAAGTACACCGCCGCGTCCACGCTGCCCCGCGACGACGTACGCGGGTTGACGCCGGGCTGGCTGGAGTGGTTCCGCGGCGGCCGGCCGGCGCCGGAGTGGCTGCGCCGGGTCGGAGCGGTCCGTGCCGCGCTGACCGCCGACGGTCGTACCCTCGCCCAGGGCGCGTTGGGCTGGATCTGGGCCCGCAGCGGGCGGGCCATCCCGATCCCGGGTTGCCGTACCGTCGCCCAGGTCGAAGAGAACGCGGCGGCACTGCACCGCGGCCCGCTACCGGCGGAGCAGTTCGTCGAGGTGGAACGCCAACTCGCCGCCCTGCGCACCGCCGCCCTCCGCGACGCCGACCGCCCCCACTGGCCCCGCCCCACCCACCCCCAGACCCACCCCTGACCCACGCACCGAGCCCAGAGCGCACACCTGCCCAGCCTTCGCGGCGTGCCGCCACGTGCCGCCATGTGCCGCCGCCTGCGGCGTCGTGACGGCCCGCGCCGGCCTGGTCTGGTCCTGTACTGGTCGGGTCTGGTGCCGGCCTGGCTCTGTGTTGGCCTGGCCCTGTGCTGGTGTCGTCCTGTCGAGCTGCCCCGAATATGGGACAACCGAACAGCTCCTCGGCCCACCGCGGCCCACCCGCCATGTGCGCGCGGATGCGCGCGTCTTTGGCCGCCCTCCTCGGCTGCGATGCCCCGAATATGGGGCAGCGCGACAGGACGCGAACACCTAGGGCGCCCCTCCGCCCGGGCCCGCGGCCGCGCAGCAGTCAGGGACGGCCCGTGGCCGCGCAGCAGTCAGGGACGGCCCGCGGCCGCGCAGCCGTCAGGGACGGAGCGCGGGCGATCGGGCCAGCCGAAACGCGGGTCGGCGGGAGCGGAGTGTTACGGGGTTTGCTCCTTGCGGGTCTGGTCGGCCAGGTGGGTGGGCATCGGGTCGTGGCGGACGAAGTGGCGGCGGAAGGTGCCGGTGCCACCGGTCATCGAACGCAGCTCGACGGCGTAGCGCAGCAGTTCCAGGGCCGGCACCTCGGCGCGGACCAGGGTGCGGCCGTCGGCGTCCGGGTCCGGCTCGGTGCCGAGCACCCGGCCGCGCCGGCCGGACAGGTCGCCCAGCACGGCGCCCACCGAGCCGTCCGGCACCCGGATGGTCACCTCGTCGATGGGCTCCAGGAGGGCCGGCTGGCCGCGCTCGGCCGCGTCGCGCAGGGCCAGCGCTCCGGCGGTCTGGAAGGCCGCGTCGGAGGAGTCGACGCTGTGCGCCTTGCCGTCGACCAGGGTGACCCGCAGGTCGACCACCGGGTGGCCGGCGACCAGTCCGCGTTCCAGCTGGGCGCGGACGCCCTTCTCCACCGACGGGATGTAGTTGTGCGGGACGGCGCCGCCGACGACCCGGTCGACGAACTCGAAGCCGGCGCCCCGGGGTAGTGGCTCGACCTCGATGTCGCAGACCGCGTACTGGCCGTGGCCGCCGGACTGCTTGACGTGCCGGCCGTGCCCCCGCGCGGGGGCGGTCAGCGTCTCGCGCAGCGACACCCGCACCGGTTCGGTGTCCAGCTCGACGCCCCCGGAGCGCAGCCGGTCCAGCAGGACGTCCGCGTGCGCCTCGCCCATGCACCAGAGCACCAGTTGGTGGGTCTCCGGGTTGCGGTCCAGCCGCAGGGTGGGGTCGCCGGCGACCAGCCGGGCGAGGTTGCGGGCGAGGGCGTCCTCGTCGGCGCGGCTGCGGGCGACGATCGCCACCGGCAGCAGCGGCTCCGGCATCTCCCACGGCGCGATCAGCAGCGGGTCGTCCTTGGCCGACACGGTGTCGCCGGTCTCCGCGCTGGGCGACTTGGTGATCGCGCAGATGTCGCCGGCGACGCAGTGCGGCACCTCGCGCAGGGTGGCGCCCAGCGGGGTGTAGAGGTGCCCGACCCGCTCGTCGGCGTCATGGTCGGGGTGCCCGCGCTCGGCCATGCCGTGCCCGCAGACGTGCACCGTGTCGTCGGGACGCAGCGTGCCGGAGAAGACCCGCACCAGCGAGACGCGGCCGACGTGCCGGTCGACGGTGGTCTTGACGACCTCGGCCACGAGCGGGCCGTCCGGATCGCAGGTCAGCGGCGGGCGGGGCGAGCCGTCCACCCCGGTGACCGCCGGCAGCTCGTGCTCCAACGGTGACGGGAACGCCGCGGTCAGCACCTCCAGCAGCGCGTCCAGGCCGACGCCGGTCTCGGCGCAGACCGGCACCGCCGGATAGAAGTGACCCCGCGCGACCGCCTTCTCCAGGTCGTCGACGAGCACCTCGGTGCTGATCTCCTCGCCGTCGAGGTAGCGGTCCATGAGGGTCTCGTCCTCGCTCTCGGCGATGATCCCCTCGATCAGCTCGTCGCGGGACTCGTCGATGGCCCGCTGGTGCTCCGGGTCCGGGTCGCGGACGTCCGCGGGCAGCCCGGCGGTGTAGTCGAAGACCCGGCAAGTGATCAGCCCGAGCAGACCCTCGGTGGAGACCCCGTCGTCGCCGAGCATCGGCAGGTAGAGCGGCATCACGTTGTCGCCGAAGACCCGCTGGCAGAGCGCGACCGTCTCATCGAAGTCGGCGCGGGGCGCGTCCAGGCGGGTCACCGCGACGGCGCGCGGCATGTCGACCGCCGCGCACTCCTCCCACAGGGCGACGGTGGCCGCGTCCATGCCGCCGGCGGCGGAGACCACGAACAGCGCGGCGTCGGCGGCCCGCAGACCGGCCCGCAGCTCGCCCACGAAGTCGGCGTACCCGGGCGTGTCCAGCAGGTTGACCTTGATGCCGTCGTGCAGCAGGGGCGCGCACGACAGGCTCACCGAGCGCTGCTGGCGTACCGCCGCGGGGTCGTGGTCGCCCACGGTCGTGCCGTCGACGACGCTGCCGGCCCGGCCGATCGTGCCGGTCGCGGCGAGCAGGGCCTCGACGAGCGTGGTCTTGCCCGCGCCGGAGTGCCCGACGAGCGCCACGTTGCGAACCCGCGCGGGTTCGGTCACCACCGGCGTGCCGCCGGCGGCCCCCTTGTCCTGATGTTTCTGCGCCATGGGGCGCACCTCCCTCAGCCGGTGGTGGGTGGCGACCGCCGCGCGAGGTGGAAGCGGCCCGGGGCGAGTGCGCGGCGATATCCTCCGGTGGTCTGCTGCCCGGTGAGAACTCAACGGGTGGACGGGTGAGCTGGCTCACCTCCCGGCTCGATCTCACACCCGTTGCCGGACACGCACAAGCCTGCCCCGGGCGGGTCGTCCGGACCGGCGTTATGGCCGGAGCTGCGCGGACCGTTATCGTGGGGACCGCCATGGCGAAGATCTTCCAAGTGTCGGCCCGCGCGGGGATGACCCGCGTCGTCGAGCCGATTGCCCGCGCCCTGCTGCGCGCGGGCGTCACCCCTAATGTCGTCACCGTCGCGGGCACCGTTGGTGTGCTCGTCGGCGCGCTCGGCTTCGGTGCCCGCGGCCATCTGGTCGCGGGCGCGTTGATCGTGACTCTGTTCGCGTTGACCGACCTGCTCGACGGGACGATGGCCCGGATGAGCGGCGGCTCCACCCGGTTCGGCGCGTTCCTCGACTCAAGCATGGACCGGGTCGCCGACAGCGCCGTCTTCGGCGCGGTGGCGTACTGGCTGGCCACCCGGGGCGACCACTCGGGCGTCGCCGCCGCGCTGCTCTGCCTGGCCGCCGGCGGGCTCGTCTCGTACGTGAAGGCCCGTGCCGAAGGGCTGGGCATGACCTGCAACGTGGGCATCGCCGAGCGCACCGAGCGACTGCTGATCGTCGGTGTCGGTGGGATCCTCACCGGCGTGGGCGTGAAGCCCGCGTTGGAGATCGCGCTCTGGCTGCTGGCCGCCATCTCGATCTTCACGGTGGGGCAGCGGATGGCGCACGTCTACCGCCAGGCCCAGCAGCTCCAGCCGGATGGCCAGGCGTGAGCGCGACCGGCGGCCGGGCCGCGTGAACCTCACCGAGCTGGGCTACCTCGCCGGCTGGCGGCTGGTCCGCGCGCTGCCCCGGTCGCTGGCGGCGGCGGCCTTCGCGGCGGGCGCGGACCGCGCGTACCGCCGGGGCGGCGGGGGTACGGCCCGACTGCGCGCCAACCTGCGCCGGGTGGTCGGCCCGGAGGTGCCCGAGGCCGAGCTGGACGATCTCGTGCGGCGTGGCATGCGCTCGTACGCCCGGTACTGGATGGAGGCGTTCCGCCTGCCGTCGTTGAGCCGGGCGCAGATCCTGTCCGGGTTCCGGCTCGACGGCGCGGAGCTGCTGGCCGCCGACGTCGCCGCCGGCCGGGGCGCGGTGGTGGCGCTGCCGCACGCCGGCAACTGGGACGCGGCGGGCGCCTGGGTGGCGGCCACCGGCTGGCCGATCAGCACGGTGATGGAACGGCTCAAGCCGGAGGGCGTGTACAAGCGGTTCCTGGCGTTCCGCGGAAAGCTGGGCATGGAGATCCTGCCCACCCATGGCGGCCCGCGTCCGGCGTTCGACGTGCTGCTGGACCGGCTGCGCTCAGGCGCGGTCGTGCCGCTGCTGGCCGACCGGGACCTGTCGGCCCGTGGCGTCGAGGTGGACTTCTTCGGCGCGAAGACGCGTATGCCCGCCGGCCCCGCGCTGCTCGCGATACACACCGGTGCGCCGCTCTACGTGGCCTCGATGTGGTACGAGCAGGACCGGGCGTGCGCGTCGCTCGCCGGCCCGCTGCCGGTGCCCGGCCCGGAGGCGGGGCCACTGGACGCGCGGGTCCGGTCGCTGACCCAGATGATCGCCGACCGTCTGGCGACGGGCATCGCCCGGCATCCGCAAGACTGGCACATGTTGCAGCGGATGTGGCTGGACCAGCGCGGCGCGGGGGGCACGGACCTGCCGGCGTCGACCTCGGGTCGGTCCTGAAGGGGGTGGCTGACGCATGCGGATCGGTATCGTCTGCCCGTACTCCTTCGACGTCCCCGGCGGCGTGCAGAACCACGTCGTGGACCTCGCCGAGACGCTGATCACCCTCGGGCACGAGGTCAGCGTGCTCGCGCCGGCCGACGAGGACGCCGACCTGCCGGGGTACGTGGTGTCCGCCGGTCGGGCGGTGCCGCTGCCGTACAACGGGTCGGTGGCCCGGATCGCGTTCGGCCCGGTCTCCACGGCCCGCGTCCGGCGTTGGCTCACCAACGGTGACTTCGACGTGCTGCACGTACACGAGCCGCTGACGTTGAGCCTGTCGCTGCTGGCGGTGCTGTCGGCGCGCGGGCCGGTGGTGGCCACCTTCCACACGGCGATGACCCGCTCGCGGGTGCTGGCGGCCGCCCAGGGCGTGCTGCAGATCGTGTTGGAGCGGATCACCGCCCGGATCGCGGTGAGCGCGCTGGCCCGCAAGGTGCAGGTCGAGCACATGGACGGCGGCGCGGTGGAGATCCCCAACGGGGTGGCGGTGGCGAAGTTCGCCGACGCCGAGCCGCTGCCGGAGTGGCCGGGGGAGTGTGGGCCGGGCACCGGCGGCACGCTGGGCTTCCTGGGGCGGTTCACGGAGGCGCGCAAGGGCTTCCCGGTGCTGCGGGACGCCTTCGTGGCGCTGGCGGCGACCCGTCCGGGCCTGCGGCTGCTGGTCGCCGGCCCGGGTGACCCGGACGACCTGTACGACCAGTTCCCGGCCGAGCTGCGGGATCGGGTGACGTTCCTCGGTCTGGTCTCCGAGCCGGACAAGGCGCGGATGCTGCGCAGCGTGCACCTGTACGTGGCGCCGAACACCGGCGGCGAGTCGTTCGGCATGATCCTCACCGAGGCGTTGGCCGCCGGCACCACGGTCGTGGCGAGCGACCTGGACGCGTTCCGGCGGGTGCTCGACGGTGGGCGGGCGGGGCGGTTGTTCCCGACCGGCGACGCGGTCGGGCTGCGGGACGCGCTGTCCGAGTTGCTCGACGATCCGGGAGCACGGGCCGCGCTGACGGCCTGCGGTGATCAGGTGGTGGCGAATTTCGACTGGCCTATGGTTGCCCGCCGTGTTCTGGAGGTATACGCAGCGGCGATCGAGGCGACCGACGGGCGGGTCATCGACCAGGAATGGGTGGGGCTGGGCTGAGCCGGAGTGACCGATGGTGCGCCTGGTGACGCCGGTGACGAGCGGCGACGCGCGCGATGGAGGAGAAACGGAGCAGCACTACGATGCCGCACATGTGGTGGGTGGTGGCCGCGAGTGTGCTCGTGGGGGTGCTTGCGGCGTACCTCATCTGGACCGCCGGCCGGGTCGAGCGGCTGCAGGCCCGCGCGGAGCTTGCGGCGCGGGCCCTCGACGCCCACCTGTTGCGCCGGGCGGCGGCCGCCGCGGTGCTGGCCGAGCGGCGGTTCGGCGTCGAGCTGTACGCGGCGGCCCGGATCGCGCTCGACGCCGTGCCGGACGAGCGGGAGGCGGCGGAGAACGACCTGACCCGGCAGCTACGCACGGTGCGGTTGGACCCGGCCGACGCGGACTGCACGGCGGTCATCGCGGCGAGCCGCCGGCTCGCGTTGTCCCGGCAGGTACACACCGACCTGGTCCGCGACGCCCGGTCGGCGCGTAGCCGTCCGCTGGTGCGGTTGTTGCGGATGGGGCGGGGTCGCCAGTGGCCGCGCTACTTCGACATCGACGATCCGACGCTCGTCGTGCCGGCGGACGTGCCGGCGGGCTGACCAGGTCGGCAGCGGTGCCGGCAGACCGTGAGCGGGGCCACAGAGCAGGCCACCGGGGGCCTGATTGGCTGTCGAAGCGGCGTTGCGCCGTGCGTAGCATTTTCGCTGCCACCGCCCGCCGCACGTTCTAGGAGCGCCGATCCGTGTCCGACACCAACGCCTCGACCACCGGTACCGCCCCCGTAGTCGGCACGGCCCGCGTGAAGCGGGGCATGGCCGAGATGCTCAAGGGCGGCGTGATCATGGACGTCGTCAACGCCGAGCAGGCCAAGATCGCCGAGGACGCCGGCGCGGTCGCGGTGATGGCGTTGGAGCGGGTGCCCGCCGACATCCGCGCGCAGGGCGGGGTGTCCCGGATGAGCGACCCCGACATGATCGACGGCATCATCTCCGCCGTGTCGATCCCGGTGATGGCCAAGGCCCGCATCGGGCACTTCGTCGAGGCGCAGATCCTCCAGTCGCTGGGCGTGGACTACGTCGACGAGTCCGAGGTGCTGACCCCGGCCGACTACGCGAACCACATCGACAAGTGGGCGTTCACGGTGCCCTTCGTCTGCGGCGCGACCAACCTGGGCGAGGCGCTGCGCCGGATCACCGAGGGCGCGGCCATGATCCGCTCCAAGGGCGAGGCCGGCACCGGTGACGTCTCGAACGCCACCACCCACATGCGGAAGATCCGCCAGGAGATCCGCCGGCTGTCGTCGCTGCCGGCCGACGAGCTGTACGTGGCGGCCAAGGAGTTGCAGGCCCCGTACGAGCTGGTCAAGGAGGTCGCCGAGAGCGGCAAGCTGCCGGTCGTGCTGTTCACCGCCGGCGGGATCGCCACCCCGGCCGACGCCGCGATGATGATGCAGCTCGGCGCGGAGGGCGTATTCGTCGGCTCCGGCATCTTCAAGGCCGGTAACCCGGCGCAGCGGGCCGCCGCGATCGTCAAGGCCACCACCTTCCACGATGACCCGGACGTGCTGGCGAAGGTCTCACGTGGTCTGGGTGAGGCGATGGTCGGCATCAACGTTGACGAGATTCCCCAGCCGCACCGCCTGGCCGAGCGCGGCTGGTGAGCAAACGCGGCTGGTGTGCAAGGAAGGGCACCTTGTTAACGCCTGACGTATAGGAAGGGCACCTTCCTAACGCGGGATCGAGAGGAACGGTGCAAACGTGGCGACACCAGCGATCGGTGTCCTCGCCCTGCAGGGTGACGTCCGCGAGCATGTGGCGGCACTGACCGCGGCGGGTGCGGACGCCCGTCCGGTCCGCCGGCCGGGCGAGCTGGACGCGGTGGACGGTCTGGTGATCCCCGGCGGCGAGTCCACCACCATCAGCAAGCTCGTCGACATCTTCGAGATGCGCGAGCCGATCGACAAGCGGATCGCTGACGGCATGCCCGTCTACGGCTCCTGCGCCGGCATGATCATGTTGGCCACCGAGGTGCTGGACGGCCGCGCCGACCAGCGCGGTTTCGCCGGCATCGACATGACGGTACGGCGCAACGCGTTCGGGCGGCAGGTCGACTCGTTCGAGGCGCCGGTGGAGATCACCGGCGTGCCGGGCGACCCCTTCCACGCGGTGTTCATCCGCGCGCCATGGGTCGAGCGGGTCGGCCCGGCCGTCGAGGTGATCGGCACGGTGAGCGGCGGCCCGGCCGTCGAGGTGATCGGCACGGTGAGCGGCGGCCCGGCCGCCGAGCGGATTGTGGCGGTCCGGCAGGGCAACCTGCTGGCCACCTCCTTCCACCCCGAGCTGACGGGCGACCTGCGCCTGCACGCGTACTTCGTCGAGCTGGCACGGACCGCCTGAGCGGCCGACACCGCCGCGCGGGCATGGATCGGGCCCCCGGGCCGTTGGTCTGAGCGGGCCCAGACGCCGCGCCGCTGCCCCGGGCGGGTCCCGGGTGTGACATGGCGGGGCGTGACCTCGGTAAGATTGCCGCGGTTCGGCAGGGCCGTCGCCCGGCGCGGCACTTCCCGCGGGGCCGACCGGCCGCCGGACCGCCGGATGCGGCGCGGAATCGGTGCGGCAGTCGACGCAGGCGTGCAATGACAGACGGAGGTAGAAGATGTCCGGCCACTCAAAGTGGGCGACCACCAAGCACAAGAAGGCCGTCATCGACGCCAAGCGCGGCAAGATGTTCGCCAAGCTGATCAAGAACGTCGAGGTGGCCGCCCGGACCGGCGGCGGCGACCCGTCCGGTAACCCGACGCTGTTCGACGCCATCCAGAAGGCGAAGAAGAGCTCGGTTCCCAACGACAACATCGACCGCGCCGTCAAGCGCGGCTCCGGCCTGGAAGCCGGCGGCGCCGACTGGCAGACCATCATGTACGAGGGGTACGGCCCGAACGGCGTGGCGATGCTGATCGAGTGCCTCACCGACAACCGCAACCGGGCGGCCACCGAGGTGCGCACCGCGCTGACCCGCAACGGCGGCTCGCTCGCCGACGCCGGCTCGGTGTCGTACATGTTCTCCCGCAAGGGCGTGGTGATCGTGCCCAAGGAGGGCACCAGCGAGGACGACGTCATGATGGCCGTCCTCGACGCCGGCGCCGAGGAGGTCAACGACCTCGGTGAGGCGTTCGAGGTCGTCTCCGAGCCGACCGACCTGATCCCGGTGCGGACGGCGTTGCAGGACGCCGGCATCGAGTACGAGTCGGCCGAGTCCTCCCTGATCCCCAGCATGAACGTCCCGCTGGACGAAGAGGGCGCCCGCAAGATCTTCAAGCTGATCGACGTCCTGGAGGACTGCGACGACGTGCAGAACGTCTACGCCAACTTCGACGTCTCCGACGACGTGATGGCGGCCGTCGACGCCTGAGGTCCGGCCCGGCCCTTGATCGACTCGACTTCATGAAAAGCGGGGTGTCCGCCGCGTGCGGACACCCCGCTTTCCGTGAACCGGAGTCGATCAAGCACCAAGCGTCCCGCCCACGCTGGCGTCAGCCCTCCGGCACCGGATCGATCAGGAACACCTGGTCGGGTTGGCCTGTGCACGGCTCGGCGGCGGCCTCGGCCGGTACCTCCGTGTCGTCGTCGCGGATGCCCACGCACAGGTCACCGCCCGCCGGTCGCAGGCGGTACGCGTTCGGTGCCGACCCGGTCGGTTCGAAGCGGAACAGTTGGTCCCAGGAGTCGGTGCGGCACTCGTGCTGAGGCTCGATGAGGTTCTGCCCGGGATCCTCGCGGCGCACCGTGAGGCAGCCGATCCCCTTGACCGGGTGCTCCCACCTGACGAAGTACATGCCGTCGGTCACCGGCACCAGGTAGGTCTCCGGCGGTGTGGCGCCCACGCAGGGGCGCTGGACCGCCACCTCGTTCTCGTATCGGGCGCTGCGATCGCGACCCTCGCTGATACAGAGCTGCGGGTCACGGGCGGGATGAATCCGGCTCCGACCGCTGGCCGGCGATCCCTGGCCGGTGCCGGACGCCGTTCCGTTGGCCGAGGCGCTGCCGGTCGGCGACGCGCCGACAGCGGTACGGTCCGACGTCCTGGGCCCGTCGTCGTCCGGCCACCAGAACCAGACGCCGAGACCGACCAGCAGGGTGGCCACGACGAGCAGCGCCAGCGGCCCGGGTCGGGTGAACAAGCCCGATCGCGTCTCGTCTGGGCCGACGGTCAGCACGTCGTCCGCGCGCGCTCCGAACGACGCTTCCACGGGCGGCTCGGCAGAGGCGTACGCGCCCGCGGCCAATCTGTCCCGCGCCCGCAGCCACTCGTCGACCTCGTCAGCGGCGCCGCAGGCGCGCACGAAGGCCGCCAGAACCTCGGGTCGCGGCAGTGTCGACCGGCGCAGGACGTCGGCGGCGGTGCTGCGGGCCAGCACGTCGCCCGCCGCGACCGCGCGCTGTTCCAGTTGCCGGAACGTCAGCCGTGACCGGTCCTTGAGCTGGCGCAGCAGGTCGACGAACTCGGCCGGGTCTGCCGCAGCACGCGGTCGGAGGTCCCCCGTGGTCATCGCCTGATTCTGCTGACCCCGCACGCCTTCGGGCAAGTCGTCGCGGGGTCTGTCCGAGATGGTCGGACACAACCCGGACAGACGGCTCTGAGCTGCGCGGACACCGCATTACCCTGACCAGGGCATTGTCCGCCACGACGCGACTATCTAGCGTTTTCGACGATGACCGCGACGCTCTGCGTCGTGCGAGCCGTCGGGTGGGACCGGGGATCGGTCCAAGCCCGACCACATCAACGACACGGGGGAGATCCGATGATTGACGCTGTCCGGGATCCGGTGCCGCAGGCGGCCACGGCGGGGGAGTACCTGGTGTCACTTCGGAACGTGCGGAGGCGTTCCGGCCTGACGTACCGGGAGATCTCCCGTCGGGCCTCGGCGGCCGGGCACTGGCTCCCGCCGAGCACACTCGCCACCATGCTGGGGCGGAACACGCTTCCCCGGGAACGGACCGTCGTGGCGTTGCTCGCCGCGTGTGGCACGTCCGCGGCCGAGATCGAACGGTGGCTCGACCTACGCCGTGACATCGAAGCGCAGCTCGGCGAGCCGATGCGCCCCACCGGCCAACCGGCGCCCGACGAGCCGGCATACCCGGCGCCGCCGCCTTCCGCTCCGGTGTCCGCCGAGGCGGCCGGTCCCCGCCGGTCCACCGACCGACCACGGCCGGCGCGTCGCCGGCTGTCACTGGGCGCGCTGGCGCTGGTGGGCGCGCTGATCGTGGGCGCGCTGCTGCCCGGCGGCGACGGAATGATCCCCAGGTCGAGCGGCGCCGAATCGAGCGGCGCGTGCCCCGTCGTCCTCCGCCAGGGCATGTACGGCCCCTGCGTGCTGGATGTCCAGGAGCGGCTGGTGGCGGGTGGGTTGGGCGTACCCGTCGACGGGTGGTTCGGACCCGACACCACCAGCCGGGTGATCGCCTTTCAGGCGCTGGCCGCCCTGGAGGTCAGCGGCACGGTGGACGGGCAGGTGCTCGACGCGCTCCAGGACGGTCCGGTGTCGCCTGTCCGGTGGACGGAGAACCGGATCAGCAAGTACCTCCGGGCGAGGTTCCCGGAAGACCCGTCCGAGGCCGTGTGGCTGGCGCGGTGTCTGTCCGGGCTGGATCCGCTACGGGTGGAGGTGACCACCGACGGGTCGCGGCGCTGGGGCCTGTTCCAGTTCAGCGACATGGAGCTGTCACGGCTCGGTGTTGACCGCCGGACCGCGCTGGATCCTGGTTGGAACATCAGTGCGGCGCGCGACGTCTGGTCGCGTACCGGCGACTTCCGCCACTGGCGGTGTCTCCCGTCGTCCTGAGCGGGCGTCGCCGATGCCGTACGGGCAGGCGGGCTCGCGCAGAACGCCGGCCCGGCGCGGACATCCGCGCCGGGCCGCCGTCCCGGGTGCCGCTCAGGTGGTCCGGCGGCGGGTCTTCAGTGCGGTGTCGATCAGTTCCCACACCGCGATCCCGGCGGTGCTCAGCGCGATGATGACCGCGAGGATCTCGCGATTGTCGGCGACCGCCAGCCAGTCGAGCCGCTCACCGAGGGCCGGATTGAGCAGCCGGTCGGAGAGCGCCAGCCACACCACCGGCACCGTGAACGCCAGGTTGAGCAGCGCCTTGGTCGCGAAGAGCCGCCAGCTCCAGCGCCCGATCCGGTACTTGACGATCTCGAACACCACGTCGAGGACCAGCACGCCGATCAGCGCCGGCAGCCAGAACGACCAGAGAGCCGGGTCGAGGAGCGGGATGTTGTCGCCGTCGGTGTCGCGCACCCAGGACTGGTAGTGCTGCCACGGCAGGTAGCCGATGAACACCACCAGCATCGTCACCGTCGCGATGGTGTCGACGAGCGAGATGTCCCGGTGCGCGGGGACGTCGGGGAGTTGGTCGACGGTCCAGTCGGGCAGGTCGACGGTGGGCTGCGACCGCTCGATGAGGACGAACGTCAGGGTGAGCCAGAAGCAGATGTGCACCGCCACGTGCAGGGCGACGACGAGGCCCGGGCCGATGGCGCCGAAGCCCTTGCCCTCGACGACCGCGACGATCGCGACGACCGTGCCGGCGAGCGCCGGGATGAAGCTGAGCAGCAGCTTCAGCAGCCGCAGCCAGATCAGGTAGTAGGTCGGGCCGAGGAGTTGGAGCCGGCGGTCGGCGTAGCGGGCGGCCAACCGGTCGGGGTTGCCCAACTCGGTGAGCACCTCCCGCTCGGCGGCTGCCGCGTTCGCGCCGCCGCCCGTCCGGTCCTCGATCATGTCCTCGATGGAGGCGCGCAACTCGGTGGCGATCTCGTCGCGGCGCGGGGCGGGCACCGAGCGCAGGGTGGCGGCGAGGTAGCGATCGGTCAGGGTGTTCATCGGTCGACTCCTTGGATCAGCCCGGTGATGGAGGTCTGTACGGCGGCGAGGTCGTCCAGGAGCCGGCTCAGCATCGACTCGCCCTCGTCGCTGGTCCGGTAGAACTTGCGCGGCCGGCTCTCCTCGGTGTTCCACTCGCTGGTCAGCAGGCCCTGGTCCTCCAGGCGGCGCAGCAGCGGGTAGAGCGTGTTGGCGTCCACCGGGAAGCCGTGGTCGGTGAGCCGTTGCAGCAGTGCGTAGCCGTAGTCCGGTCGCCGGAGCGCGACCAGGCTGGCCACCACGACGGTGCCTCGACGCAACTCCTGCAGATGCGTCCGTAGAACGTCCTCGCTAACCATGTGTCACACCATACTGTGTGCCACACAGTGTTGTCTACTGAGACATCATCGTGTGTGCCAAGCCCCGCTCGGGCCGCTGGGACGTGCGGGGCGCCCGGTCGACACCGACGCCCCGCCACGTGGTCACACACTCAGCAGGACGCGCCCTGGCGGAAGTTCCGCTCGACGAAGCTGGCCGGGCCGACCTGGAAGTAGCCGACGTCCACCGTGACGAGCCCGGGCCCGATGCCCTGGATCCGCAGCACCGCACCGGTGGCGAAGCAGAGCGATCGCAGCAGCTCGATCTCGGTCTCGGCGAGTGGCAGGTCGTAGCGGACCGCGCCCTGGCAGGCCGGTGTCGCGGTGGTCGACGGGGGAGTCGTTCGGGGCGTACCCCTTGGTGTGGGTGGTGCGGGCGGACGCCCGCTGGTCGGCGGCGGTCGGGACGGCGACGCGGTGGGCGCGGGGGCTCGCGGAGATCGCCGGGGGTGCCGGCGTCGAACGGGTCGGGCCGGGCGGCTGGACGGGCGGCGGCGAGACGGCGTCGGCGCCGCAGGCGGCGACCCCCACGGTGGCCGCGAGGACGACGGTGAGCCGGCGGAACGATGACGGGATCGTCCGGCGCCGAGCCGTTGCCGGACCTGCCGCCGGGCCAGGTGCAACCGGGACTTCACCGTGCCCACCGGAAGGTCGAGCAGGGTGGCGATCTCGGGGTAGCTCAGCCCGAGCACGTCGCGCAGGGCCACCACCTCGGCGTGGTCGGGGTGGACCGAGTCGAACGCGTCGAGCAGATCGAGGCGGGTGCCCGCGACCACGCTGGTCCGCCGCGGATCGGCCTGATCGGGCACCGGAACACCGCCGGCCTCCAGTCGACAGCGGCGACGCAACCTGCGGTACGTGGAGCGGACCCGATTGGCGGCCAGCCGGTGCAGCCAGGTACGGAACGAGGAGCGACCCTCGAACCGGGTGATGCCGCCGGCCAGCGCCAGGAGCGTGGTCCTGGCAGGCTTCCTCGGCGTCCTGGCGGTTGGGCAGGAATCGGGCGCACAGCCGCAGCGCCTCCGGACGCACCGCGACCAGCAGAGCGTCCAGCGCCGCCGGGTCGCCCTGCGCGGCGGAGCGGGCCAGGGCGTCGAGGTCAGCGGGGTCGGGGATGCCGGCCGGGTGTCCAATGCTCGCCGGTGGTCGATCCTCAAGCGTGCGGCCGTCGGCGCTGGTCCGTCCTCGTCCGGTCCGGCACCCGACCCGGGCTACTCGAAGCGGGACACGTCCCCGGCGCCCCGGCGCAGGATCTCCGGCTCCGGCCCGGACAGGTCGATCACCGTCGTCGGCTCCATGCCGCACTCGCCGGCGTCCAGCACCGCGTCGAGCTGGTGGTCGAGCTGTTCCTTGATTTCCCACCCCTGGGTCATCGGCTCGTCCTCGCCGGGCAGCGTCAGGGTGCTGGACACCAGCGGTTCGCCCAGCTCGGCGAGCAGCGCCTGGGTCACCGTGTGCCGGGGTACGCGGACACCGACGGTCCGCTTCTTCGGGTGCAGCATCCGGCGGGGCACCTCCTTGGTGGCCGGCAGGATGAACGTGTAGCTGCCCGGCGTGGACGCCTTCACCAGGCGGAACACCGCATTGCTGATCTGGACGAACTGGCCGAGCTGCGCGAAGTCCCGGCAGACCAGGGTGAAGTGGTGCCGCTCGTCGAGATGGCGGATCGCGCGGATCCGGTCCAACCCGTCCCGGTTGCCCAGTTGGCAGCCCAGCGCGTAGCAGGAGTCCGTCGGATAGGCGACCAGGCCGCCGCCGCGGACCAGGTCGGCGACCTGCCCGATCACGCGGGGCTGCGGGTTTTCCGGGTGTACGTCGTAGTACCTCGCCATCCGTCGAGCCTAGGCCTGTCCGGTGCGAACAGGAGACGCGGACCACCCTCGGCGCGGACGGTGGAGCCGCCGAGATCACCTCGGTAGGGTAGGTGCCGGTCGGCTCCGACCACCTAGATCCACACCGCCGGGGGGCGCCACGCATGGCTGATTCGTTCGCGCATCTGCACGTGCACACCGAGTACTCGATGCTCGACGGAGCGGCCCGGTTGAAGGACCTGTTCGCCGAGGCCAACCGGCTGGGCATGCCGGCGGTGGCGATCACCGACCACGGCAACATGCACGGCGCGAACGACTTCTACAACCAGGCGGTGGCCGCCGGGATCACCCCGATCCTGGGCGTCGAGGCGTACGTGGCGCCGGAGTCGCGCTACCACAAGGCGCGGGTCAAGTGGGGTCGGCCGGAGCAGAAGAGCGACGACGTCTCGGGTAACGGCGCGATCACCCACAAGACCATGTGGGCGAAGAACGCGCAGGGTCTGAAGAACCTGTTCACCCTCAACTCGCGCGCCTCCATGGAGGGGCACTACGTCAAGTGGCCCCGGATGGACATGGAGCTGATCGCCGAGCACGCCGAGGGGATCATGGCCACCACGGGCTGCCCGTCGGGGGCGGTGCAGACCCGACTGCGGCTGGGGCAGTTCGACGAGGCGCTCAAGGTCGCCGCGAGCTACCAGGACATCTTCGGCAAGGACAATTACTTCCTGGAGATCATGGATCACGGCCTCTCCATCGAGAGCCGGGTCCGCGAGGGGCTCACCGAGATCGCCCGCAAGCTGGACATCCCGCCGGTGGTTACCAACGACTCGCACTACACGCACGAGGCGCAGGCCACCGCGCACGACGTGCTGCTGTGTGTGCAGACCGGCAGCAACATCGACGACCCGAACCGGTTCCGGTTCGAGGGCGGCGGCTACTTCGTCAAGAGCGCCGACCAGATGCGCGCGGTCGACTCGTCCGAGTTGTGGCAGCAGGGCTGCCGCAACACCCTGTTGGTCGCCGAGAAGGTCGATCCGAAGGGCATGTTCGAGTTCCACAACCTGATGCCACGCTTCCCGGTGCCCGACGGCGAGACCGAGGAGTCCTGGTTCCGCAAGGAGACCTTCGCCGGGCTGGGCCGTCGCTACCCGAACGGCATCCCCGAGGGGCACGTCGTCCAGGCGGAGTACGAGCTGGGCGTCATCAACCAGATGGGCTTCCCGTCGTACTTCCTCGTGGTCGCCGACTTCATCCAGTGGGCGAAGAAGCAGGGCATCGCGGTGGGCCCGGGCCGTGGTTCGGCCGCCGGCTCGCTGGTGGCGTACGCGCTGGGCATCACCGACCTGGATCCGATCCAGCACGGCCTGATCTTCGAGCGGTTCCTCAACCCCGAGCGGGTCTCGATGCCGGATGTCGACATCGACTTCGACGAGCGTCGGCGCGGTGAGGTGATCAAGTACGTCACCGACAAGTGGGGTGAGGACAAGGTCGCCCAGATCGCCACCTTCGGCACGATCAAGGCGAAGGCCGCGATCAAGGACTCGGCCCGGGTGCTGGGCTTCCCGTACGCGGTCGGTGACCGGATCACCAAGGCCATGCCGCCGGCCGTGATGGGCAAGGACATCCCGCTCACCGGCATCTTCGACTCGAAGCACCCCCGGTACGCCGAGGCGGGCGAGATCCGGGGCCTGTACGACTCCGACCCGGACGTGCGCAAGGTGATCGACACGGCCAAGGGCATCGAGGGGCTGATCCGGCAGACCGGTGTGCACGCGGCCGGCGTCATCATGTCCGCCGAGCCGATCATCGAGCACATCCCGTTGATGCGCCGCGACGCGGACGGGGCGATCATCACGCAGTTCGACTACCCGACCTGCGAGTCGCTCGGGCTGCTGAAGATGGACTTCCTCGGCCTGCGCAACCTGACGATCATCGACGACGCGGTCAAGAACATCGAGCTGAACCACGGCCTCAAGCTCGACCTGCTGGGTCTGCCGCTGGACGACAAGGCCGCGTACGAGCTGCTGGCCCGCGGCGACACCCTCGGCGTCTTCCAGCTCGACGGTGGGCCGATGCGCTCGCTGCTGCGGTTGATGAAGCCGGACAACTTCGAGGACATCTCCGCCGTCCTGGCGCTGTACCGGCCCGGACCGATGGGCGTCGACTCGCACACCAACTACGCGCTGCGCAAGAACAACCTCCAGGAGATCACGCCGATCCACCCGGAGCTGGAGGAGCCGCTGCGGGAGATCCTGGCGCCGACGCACGGCCTGATCGTCTACCAGGAGCAGGTGCAGCGCGCCGCGCAGATCCTCGCCGGCTACACCCTCGGCCAGGCGGACCTGCTGCGCCGGGCGATGGGTAAGAAGAAGAAGGAGATCCTCGACAAGGAGTTCATCCCGTTCCGGGACGGCTGCCGCGAGCGCGGCTACTCCGACGAGGCGATCCAGGCCGTGTGGGACGTGCTGGTGCCGTTCGCCGGGTACGCCTTCAACAAGGCGCACTCCGCCGCGTACGGCCTGGTCTCCTACTGGACGGCGTACCTGAAGGCGCACTACCCGGCCGAGTACATGGCCGGTCTGCTCACGTCGGTCGGCGACGACAAGGACAAGATGGCGCTGTACCTGTCCGAGTGCCGCCGGATGCGCATCCAGGTGCTGCCGCCGGACGTGAACACCTCGGCGGGCCCGTTCACCCCGGTCGGCAAGGACATCCGCTTCGGCCTGGCGGCGGTCCGCAACGTCGGCGCGAACGTCGTCGCCTCGATCATGCGGTGCCGCGCGGAGAAGGGCGAGTACACCGACTTCTACGATTTCCTGTCCAAGGTGGACGCGGTGGTCTGCAACAAGAAGACCATCGAATCGCTGATCAAGGCGGGCGCGTTCGACTCCATGGAGCACCCCCGCAAGGGCCTGCTCGCGGTGCACGCCGACGCCATCGACGCGTACGCCGACGTCAAGCGCAAGGAGGCCGTCGGCCAGTACGACCTGTTCGGCGCCGGCTTCGGCGACGCGGACACCGGCAGCACGACGGTGATGCCGGTGATCGGCGACAGCGAGTGGGAGAAGCGCGACAAGCTGGCCTTCGAGCGCGAGATGCTCGGTCTGTACGTCTCCGACCACCCGCTGTTCGGCCTGGAACACATCCTGGGCGCGGCGGCCGACACCACGATCGCGTCCCTGGCCGAGGACGGCGCGGTGCCCGACGGGGCGGTCGTCACCCTCGCCGGCATCCTCTCCGGCGTCCAACGGCGGGTCACCAAGCAGGGCCGGGCCTGGGCCTCGGCCACCCTGGAGGACCTGGCCGGCGGCGTGGAGACGCTGTTCTTCCCGAACACCTACGAGGTGATCGGGCAGTACATCGCCGAGGACGCCATCGTGGTGGTCAAGGGCCGGGTGGACCGCCGCGACGACACCCCGCGCATCATGGCGATGGACATGTCCATGCCGGACGTCAGCACCAGCGCCACCAACAAGCCGGTCACCCTCACCATCCCGGTGCACCGGTGCACCCCGCCGCTGGTGGAACGGCTCAAGGAGACCCTGGTGCTGCACCCCGGCGACACCGAGGTGCACGTGAAGCTGCTCAACGGCGGCCGTACCACCACCCTGCGGCTGGGACCGTTCCGGGTGGCGGCGACGACCGCGCTGATGGGTGACCTCAAGAGCGTCCTCGGCCCAGCCAACGTGAGCTGACCCGCCCTCGGCCCGCCCTCGGCCCGCCCTCGGCCCGTCCTCGGCCCGTCCTCGGCCCGCCCCGCCGATCAAGGAGTTGTGGTGGGTGGCAAAGCGCCCATAACCGCGCTTTGTGGGCACCACCACTCCATGATCGACGGGGCGGTCGGGCCAGGGTCGGGCCAGGGTCGGGCCAGGGCTCAGCCCTGGTCGGGGGCGGCGATCTCGCGTAGCTGGCCGTCGGTCAGGCGAAGCCAGCGCTGCACGCCGATCTCGGCCAGGAACCGTTCGTCGTGGCTGACCACCACGAACGCCCCCTGGTACGCGGTCAGCGCGCTCTCCAACTGGGCGACGCTGACCAGGTCCAGGTTGTTCGTCGGCTCGTCGAGCAGCAGCAGTTGCGGCGCCGGCTCCGCGCAGAGCACACAGGCCAGGGTGGCGCGCAGCCGCTCACCGCCGGAGAGCACCCCGACGGGCAGGTTCACCCGGGCGCCCCGGAACAGGAACCGGGCCAGCAGGTTCATCCGCTTGGCGTCCGGCAGGCTCGGCGCGTACGCGGCGAAGTTCTCCGCCACCGTCCGGTCGGGGTCCAGCAGGTCGAGCCGCTGCGACAGGTACGCGATCCGCCCGTCGGCCCGGCGGATCTCGCCGCCGGCCGGTTCGAGGTCGCCGTTGACGAGGCGCAGCAGCGTCGACTTGCCCACGCCGTTCGCCCCGGTGAGCGCGATCCGCTCCGGACCCCGGATCACCAGGTCGGCGCCGTCGCCGCCGAACAGGTCCCGGTCGTCGAAGCGGGCCCGCATCCCCGTACCGGTGAAGACCGTCCGTCCGGCCGGGACGGTGGTGTCCGGCAGGTCCACGACGATCCGGTCCTCCTCGCGGACGGCCCGGCCCGCCTCGTCCAGTCGGGCCTTGGCCTGACCGAGGCGGGCGGAGTGCGTGTCCTGGGCCCTGCCCGCCGACTCCTGCGCGCTGCGCTTCAGCCCACCGGCGACGATCCGGGCCAGGCCGGCGTTCTTCAGGTTCTTCGAGGCGTTGCTGGCCCGCCGGTCGGCCCGTTCCCGGGCCTGCTGCATCTCCCGCTTCTCCCGCTTGACCTCCTGCTCGGCGTTGCGCAGGTTGCTCTCGGCCACCTCGCGCGCCGCCCGCACCGCCTCGGTGTACGCGGTGAAGTTGCCCCCGTACCAGTGGATCTCGCCGCGTTCCAGCTCGGCGATCCGGTCCATCCGGTCCAGCAGCTCCCGGTCGTGGCTGACCAGCAGCAGACACCCGGTGAAGTCGGTGAGCACGTCGTAGAGCTGGTGCCGGGCCGCCAGGTCCAGGTTGTTGGTCGGCTCGTCGAGCAGCAGCACGTCCGGGCGGCGCAGCAACTGCGCCGCCAGCCCGAGGGAGACCACCTGGCCCCCGCTGAGCGTGTGCAGCGGCCGGTCGAGCGACAGGTCGCCCAGGCCGAGCCGATCCAGCTCGGCGCGGGTGCGCTCCTCGATGTCCCAGTCGTCGCCGATGGTGGCGAAGTGCGTCTCGCTGGCGTCGCCGCCCTCGATGGCGTGCAGCGCCGCGATGCGTTCGGCGACGCCGAGCACCTGCGACACGGCCAGGTCGCCGGCCAGCGGCAGGGTCTGCGGCAGGTACCCGAGCAGACCGTCGACCGTGACGCTGCCGCCGGTGGGCCGCAGCTCCCCGGCGATCAGCCGCAGCAGGGTGCTCTTGCCGGCGCCGTTGGGCGCGACCAGACCGGTGCGACCGCCGGGGACGCTGAAGGACAGGTCGGAGAAGACCGGAGTGTCGTCCGGCCAGGAAAAGGACAGGTTCGAGCAGACGATGAAAGCGTCAGACATGGTGAGTGACCTCGGAGGGTGGGTTGGGCGCGCGTGAGCGGCCCGACGACGAACGGGACCGGTGGAGCGACGGCATGGCCACGACGGCTGCGCCTACGCGCGCCGAACCGATGGCCGAACATGTCCGGTCTCACCCGGAGATGTCGTCGTCACCCGCCATGTCTGGTCTCCCTGGTCGTGTCACTGACCCAACTCGGCCAAGTCTAACAACGGATCTTCCGTCCGCCACCGGGTTCCGACCCCACACCGCCGCACGGCGTCGCCAGTCGACGAGCTCTGACGACGGCCTTGATCACGGTCGGGTTGATGATCCAGGCCAGGGTCTGGCCGACCGGAATCACCGAGCCCGCCACGCCCCGAGCATCGCCACGACCCCCGTGGCCGCGGCAAACACCAGCCCGAGCGACATCACCACATTGCCCGCGACAGTCCCCGCGTTCTCCGATCGGAAATTCGGCGTCAGCTGGCCGGCCGCCCACCCGCCGAGGACGATCCACAATGAGATCAGCACCGAGAACACCGGTGCCCACCAGCGCGGAACGGTGAACACCACCAAGGCACCGCACACCACGATGAAGACGATCCCCGGTGGGAACGGGGGGAACTTGCCGGGATCCGCGATCCATTGGATGAGCAGTCCCAGGATGCCCACCACCAGCCCCCACAGCGACAACCTTGTGCTTCTGCGGGCCGCCGTCACTCTCGCCACGATCGCGCTCACCGTCGAGGTCCCTCCGTCTCAGTGTCCTGTCGTCTGTCTGCATCCGCTGTCCGGGCCGGCCCGGAACCATGCACCCAGACGGCGGCGATCCCGAACGCCACAGCCGCGGCGAATCCGGCCATCTGAAGCCATCCCGCGTAGAACTGGACGGGTTCCGTCGGGGTACCGAGCCGACCCACGAAGGAGGCGTCGGAGAACCCGCCGAAGAGAAACAAGACGCCCGTCACCACCGCCAACAACGGCGTGAAGCGCCACCTGAAGGCCGCCACCATGGCGGCCACTCCGAGGTAGATCAGCGGCCCCGGCCCGTCGTAACCGGCGACCAGGCTGCGGGACTCGATAATCTCGGGACCAGCGTCGCCGATCGCCGCCACGACAAGCGCTACGCAGGTCGCGATGGCCCAGCGGCGCCGTTCCGCCTTCACCATGGATTGATCCGTCACGGCTCGACTATCCGCAGTCCAGCCGGGATTGGCGTCAGCCCACGGAAGGCTCTGGCTCTACGCAAATCTGCGTAGAGCGGCGCCCCGCTCACCGGGGCCGGTATTCAACCTCCGGGCGGCCGGGGGTGCCGTAGCGGGGGTGGCGGACGGCGCTGTCGATCGTCACCAGGTACTCCAGGTAGCGGCGGGCGGTCACCCGCGAGATGCCGGTCGCCGCGCTCACCTCGGTCGCGGACAGCCCCGCCCCGGGAGTGGACCCGTCGGCCAGCGCGGCGCGTACCCGGGTGAGGGTCTGCGCGTCGAGCCCCTTGGGCAGGCTGTGCCCGGTCGCGCCGCGCAGCGTGGCGAACATCCGGTCCACGTCGTGCTGGGCGGCCACCTCGCCGTCGGCGAGCGCCTGTGCCCGGTAGTCCGCGTAGCGGTCCAGCTTGTCGCGGAACGCCGCGAACGTGAACGGCTTGAGCAGGTAGTGCGTCACCCCGAGGGAGACCGCGGTGCGCACCACCGCGAGGTCCCGCGCGGACGTCACCGCGAGGACGTCGACGCTGCTGCCGGCCGCGCGCAGCGCCCGGCAGACGTCCAGGCCGTGCAGGTCGGGCAGCCGAAAATCCAGGAGTACGAGGTCCACGTCGCCGCCGTCGTTGGCGCGCAGGGCCGCCATCGCCGCCCGTGCGGTGTGTGCCACCCCGACCACCGCGAAACCGGGCACCCGCTCGGTGTACGCGGCGTGCGCCTCGGCCAGCAGCGGCTCGTCCTCGACCACGAGCACCCGGATGTCGTTCACGGCCGGGTCCCCGGGAGTCGCACGGTGAACAGGCTGCCGCCGGCGTCCGAGCGGGTCACCTCGGCGCTGCCGCCGTGCCGGCGGACCACCTGCCCGATCAGGGCCAGCCCGAGCCCCCGCCCGGTGCTCTTGGTGGACCAGCCGCGCCGGAAGGCGTCCGCCACCCGCTCCTTCGCCAGCCCGGGTCCGCTGTCGGCGACCCGAACCACGAGTTCGTCGTCGACGGTGCCGACGAAGACCCGCACGGTGCGCGGCGGGGGCGTACCGGCGACGGCCTCCAGGGCGTTGTCGACCAGGTTGCCGACGACGGTGAGCAGGTCGTTGGTCGGCAGCGGGCTGTCGTCGAGGTGGCAGTCCGGCTCGATCACCAGGTCCACGCCGCGCTCTCCGGCCTGCGCGGACTTGCCGAGCAGCAGGGCGGCCAGGGCCGGCTCGGTGACCGCGTCGACCACCCGGTCGGTCAGTTGCTGGGCGAGGGCGAGGTCCCGGGTGCCGAGCCGGACCGCCTCGTCGGCGCGGCCCAGCTCCACCAGCGTGAGGACGGTGTGCAGCCGGTTGGCCGACTCGTGCGTCTGCGCCTGCAACGCCTGGGTGAGCGCGCGCACCGAGTCCAGCTCGCTGGCCAGGGTCCGTAGCTCGGTCTGGTCGCGCAGGGTCAGCACGGTGCCGAGCGCCGCCCCCTCGAAGCGGGCGGTCCGCTGGTTGGCCACCAGCACCCGGTCACCGGCCAGCAGGGGCTCGTCGAGGGCGTCGCGACCGGCCGCGAGCAGCTCGGCCACCGCCGGTGGCAGGTCGACCTCGGCCACCGCCTGGTCGGTGACCGGCTCGTCGGCGTCGAGGCCCAGCAGTCGCCGGCCCTCGTCATTGATCAACGCCACCCGCCGGTCAGTGGTCAGCACCACCAGACCCTCGCGCACCGAGTGCAGGACCGCGTCGTAGTACTCGTACATCCGGGTCATCTGTGTCGGTCCCAGGCCGTGGGTCTGGCGGCGCAGGCGGCGGCTGAGCAGCCACGAACCGGTCGCGGCGAGCGCGAGCGCCGGTACCGCGACGCCGAGCAGCACGGGGAGCTGGCGCAGCAGCTTCCGGTTGATCGCGCGGGTGGTGATGCCCACCGAGACCAGGCCGACGATGCGCCCCTGCTGGTCGTACACCGGGACGACCGCGCGCACCGACTCGCCGAGCGTTCCGACGTTGGTGGTGGTGAACGCGTGGCCCGCCAGGGCGGGCCCGATCTCCCCGACGAACGGCTCGCCGATCTGCTCCGGCGTGGGATGGGAGAAGCGGGTGCGGTCGGGGGCCATCACGACCACGAAGTCCGTCCCCGTGGCCTTGCGGGTCGACTCGGCGTACGGCTGCAGGGTGCGGGCGGGGTCGGCGGTCGTGAGGGCCGCGCGGACGTCGGGGGAGCCGGCGACGGTCTGGGCGACCGCGAGCACCTCCTCCTGCGCGGCCTGGCGGGAGTCGACGCGGGCCAGCCAGACGGCGCCCGCCGCCCCGGCCAGCACGAGCAGGGTGACCACCACCGCCTGGAGGGCGAAGAGCTGCCCCGCGATGCTCCACTGCCGTCGGGCCACCTCCGGCACCTCCTCGGACTTCTCCCGGTGAGCGGTGAACAGAATGACCGCAAGGCTGTCAACGGGTGAGACGCGCTTCACATTGTCGACATGGACACCACCGCATCCACCACCACGGCGGAACCGTCGGCCCGTCGGGACCGTACCCGTTACCTGTACCTGGCCGTCATCGTGGCCGTGCTCGCCGGCATCGTCGTCGGCCTGGTCGCCCCCGATTTCGGCAAGGAACTCAAGCCCATTGGCACGGGCTTCGTCAACCTCATCAAGATGATGATCAGCCCGGTCATCTTCTGCACCATCGTGCTCGGCGTCGGCTCGGTCCGGCAGGCCGCGAAGGTCGGCAAGGTCGGCGGCCTGGCCCTCGGCTACTTCCTGACCATGTCGACCGTGGCGCTCGCCATCGGCCTGGTCGTCGGCAACCTCATCCACCCCGGCTCCGGCCTCGACCTGGGTCAGGACCTCGCGGGCGCCGGCAAGGCCGCCGCCGGAGACGAGGCCGGCGGTACGACGGAGTTCCTCCTCGGGATCATCCCGACGACGCTGCTCTCCGCGCTCACCGAGGGCGAGGTGCTCCAGACGCTGCTGGTCGCGCTGCTCGTCGGCTTCGCCGTCCAGGCCATGGGACGGCGCGGTGAGCCGGTGCTCGGCGCGATCGCCGTCATCCAACGGGTCGTCTTCAAGGTCCTCGCGATGATCATGTGGCTGGCGCCGGTCGGCGCGTTCGGCGCGATGGCCGCCGTGGTCGGCGCGACCGGCGTGGACGCCCTCAAGAGCCTCGCCCAGATCATGCTCGGCTTCTACGCCACCTGCCTGATCTTCGTGCTGGTGGTGCTGGGCGCGCTGCTCTGGTTCATCGCCCGGATCTCGATCTTCTCGCTGCTGCGCTACCTGGGCCGGGAGTTCCTGCTGATCCTGTCGACGTCGTCGTCGGAGTCGGCGCTGCCCCGGCTGATCGCCAAGATGGAGCACTTCGGCGTCAGCAAGCCGGTCGTCGGCATCACCGTGCCGACCGGGTACTCCTTCAACCTCGACGGCACGGCCATCTACCTGACCATGGCGTCGCTGTTCATCGCCGACGCGCTGGGCAAGCCCCTCGCGGTCGGGGAGCAGATCTCGCTGCTGCTGTTCATGGTGATCGCGTCCAAGGGCGCCGCCGGTGTCACCGGCGCCGGGCTGGCCACGCTGGCCGGTGGCCTCCAGTCGCACCGCCCGGACCTCGTCGACGGGGTCGGCCTGATCGTCGGCATCGACCGCTTCATGTCCGAGGCGCGGGCGCTGACCAACTTCGCCGGCAACGCGGTGGCGACCGTGCTGGTGGGCACCTGGACCGGTGAGTTCGACCGGGAGCGGGCGGCCGAGGTCCTGCGCGGCGACGATCCGTTCGACGAGGCGACCATGCTCGACCACCACGACGACGAGGAGTCCGGGTCGGCGGCGCGGCGACCCGCCGACGACAAGACGGTTAGTGCCGCCGGCGTGGGAGCCTGATCCGGAGCTTGGGAGCCCTCTGCGGTCGCCTGCTCATCGCTGACGAGGACGTGACCGCGTTGCGAGGCGAGCGGCGCGACCGCAGGGGGTTCCACCGAAGCCGACCATCTATCGGGAGGGCCGGTCCGGGAGCGCGAACGGATCCGCCAGGCCGAGCATCCGGTGCAGGTGAGTGACCTGCTCACGGGCGGGCCCGATCGGTTCGGTAGGTACGCCGCGCTGAACAGCGCGCAGCAGTCCTTCCGCGAGCGTTAGCCCGTCATCCTCGCGCGCCGCCACTGTGGTCACGATCCGTTCGCTCTCCGTCGGGTTGCTCACGAGGTCGTCCATCCTGAGGCGTCCGAAGATCTTCCTCAGGTTCGCCGCGGAGAATCCCGGAGCATCGTCGACCAGTTGCCGGATGAGCAGGCTCCGCTGCCGTGGCAGGGGCGTGAGCGCGAAGGCCCAGGCGTACTGCTCGGCCCGCATGTCGCGCCGCTGCGGATCCGGTGGCGACAGCAGTAGTTGCAGAAAGAGTGCCGCCTCGGACACCAGGAACGGCTCGCCGTCGATCTGGTGCAGACCGGGAACGCCAGCTTCTTGCCAGTACGGCATCAGGTCGTAGAGGCATTCCCGAACGTCGTGTCCGGTCTGCACGAACGCCGACCGACGCAGGGACCGCCCGATGCGGCTGTCCGCCGCGACGAACACGTCCGGCGCCATGGCAGCTACCCGACGATCAAGCGGCTGGGTGTTCGGACGGGTATCCGGTGGCCAGGGCAGCGACTCGTAGACGCTGATCTCGGCGCCGTCCTCGGGGCGTACCTCCAGGCGGGTGGGAGACACATCCAGCCGCCAGGCCACCCGAAGCGTCTGCCATATCCGCTTGCGGTCCTCGGCGTCGAGTTGGCTCTGCCACAGCAGCGCCTGCCGTCGCCAGTTGTCGACAACCGGCTCCCCGACCAACTCGACCGCGTCCACGGGGCCGTCCGACAACAGCAGCACGAAGCAGGCCAGGTTCGCCGAGAACGCCGCCTGCCGCACGGCGGCCGGTGTCCGCCGAGGTTCGTATTCGCCTCTCGTCCAGGTGGGGTGGGGGTATCCGACGTCAGGCAGGAGCTCCAGGGCCAGCTCGCGGCAGATCCCACGCCGCCGTGGGTCCAGTCGCCCGAGCATTCCCCGGCAGAACTCCCACAGCGGAGTTCGCCGGGTGATGGTGACGAATGATGTCGCCCCGTACAACGGGCCGGGATCGATCACACCCTGACGCCGTCGCTGATGGACGCGTTCTTCGGCGAGATCGACAAGGGCGGCGACAATCTGTCGGGCGGCCAGAAAATCGCCGAAGGTGGCGTGCAGGAATTCGAAGCTGCGTTCCGGTCCGCTGGTGTCCCGGGACGCTCGCGACTCGTGGATGAAGAAGAACCGACCGACCATCAGCTGGCTCATGGTGAGCGCCCGGTCGGCAGCCTCGGCCGACGGCGAGCGCAGGTCTTCTTTCCACAGCAGGTGCGGGATGTCAGCATCCAGTTCGGCTTCCAGGATCACCTCACCGCTCCGGTTCAGGATGGCGATGGCGACCGCCATCAGACGGCGCCATTCCGCAGCGATCTCGTGGGCGCGTTGGTCGTCGGTGTGGCCGCGCTCCTGTTTGTCGACCTCGCGTTCGACGAAATCAGCGAAGAGTCGTTCGTAGAGTTCCACGCGGCGCATGTCGCCCTCGGCGTTCTGCAGGCCGTTGTCACCCGCGTCATAGAGCGCCAGCAGGAGAAGCAGCAGTGGCTGACTCGCCAACTCGCCATGTGCGAGGGCTGTTTCGGCGGACAACGGCCGCAACCCCCGGGCGGTGAGGCTGGCACCGTTGTGGTCGTTCCACACGTCGAGCCACGCCCGGATCTGCGGTTCTCCGAACGGTTCGAGTCGCAGCACCACGGACTTGTCCGGGAACCGCGCTCGGTCGGCGACCACGGTACGGCTGGTGACGAGCACGGCGACCGGACGGTCAAGTTCCTCCTCGCGCTGCTGAAACAGCCGGATCTGGTCGAGGTAGTCCGCGTGGTTGATCCCGGTGGCTTGCAGCAACTCGTCGAAGCCGTCCAGGATGACGACGGGCAGCGCGTCGCCCGCGCGGCGGGCGAGGTCGGGCCAGGAGACCCGCTCGCCGAGCATCTGCACGAGCGCCTCCTCAATCTGCCCCTGGATCGAGGAGTCAGCGGGAACGTTGCGTAGTTCGACTCGGATGACCAGGAAGTCGGCCGGAGGAAGCCGGGCGGCGAGAACCCTCGTCATCGCGGACTTGCCCGAGCCGGGTTGGCCCAGTACGACGAGCGGGCTCTCGACGGCGTTCGGTCCGGTCAGGTGCGCCAGCAGGAAGGCGTGGACGTCATCGAGGCGGGTGGACCGTGACCACCACGTCTCGGTGGCGGGAAGATCGTAGGGCCCGGCCACCGCGACCCGGCCGTGCGGGTTGACGTAGCCCTTGCCCAGGCTGGGAAGCACGACGTGGCGAGGCGCATGCGCGGAGGCCAGGATGGCTCGGTCCAATCCGGCCCGGTACCGCCGGCCGAGACCGGCCAGGACGGCGTCGACGGCGGTCGCAGCCGACACGGCGCGCAGATCGGCAAGCTGTCTGGACAGGTCGGCGACCGAGTCCCGCAGCAGCGCGCGGGTGGCCTCGGTGTCGACCATGCTCGCCCAGACCCCGAACTCGGGGGCCTGCGTGATGAGTGCCCGGTACGCCTGCGTATACCGGTCAATCGCGATCCGCCGTACGTCTCCTTCGATGGCCGCGATGGTCTCGGTGACCCGGTCGTCGCGTGCCTCGAAGGCGCTGAGACCGTGCAGGAAGTCCCGCAAGGCTGCCGCCGCTGATCCGAAGTAACCGCCGAGCGCGGCGATCGTCGCCTCGAAGGGTTGGTGCGGCGCGGGCATCGGAGGCGGTGTGTCGATGAGCACCCGCACCAGGTCGGCGTAGCGGTCGACGACCGCCGTCGAGGTGGTGATGGCGACCTGTTCGCCGGCGGTCAGTGCGGCATCGGCCAGGTCGACCTCCGGATGGTCGGCCAGGGCGATCTCAAGCGCCTCGTAGAAGGCGGTGACGACGATGATCGCGTGGGCGGCTACGAGACGTTGCGTGCGGTCGAAACGCCGTAGGCCAGCGATCCGCTCGTGCAGGCCGGCCATTGCCGAGTTGCCCCAGAGGATCAGTTCGCGGCCCAGGGAAAGGAGGTCGGCTCCGCCGAGGCCAGCCGCGGTCAGGCCGGCGGCAGCTACGCCGCTCGTCGCGCCGACGGCTCGTATCACGGGATTTTCCGGGCTGCCAAGCAGACGAGCCGCATCGGCATAGCACAGCGGGCGGGAGCGCATGTGCCGCACCGTAGTGCAGCGACTACGGGCGGGCAACGCCTACCTTTCCCGCTTTGGGATGTTTCCATATCTTTTGAGAGTTGGTTGAGGGGCCGAATCCTTCAGCGGCAATCGATGCCCGATGCCTCATCTCCACTCCGGCGGTAGTTGGGCGCTCGGCCTAGCTGAATTTGAATTCATGACTAATTTGCGACACTGCCGATATACGTGTCGGTAACGTTGCTCTGGGCGACTGGGCCAGGTCAACGGCGCATATGTATCGAATGGCGGATGGTTGTCACCGGAAGCCTTATGTGAAAAAGCCAACTGCCGCTTATTGACGGTCCCGAGAAATTGGGTGTGTAAACAACGCCCGGTACCTTCCTGACGTGCCCGATGCCCCTCGACAGTTGATCGCCGATCGTTACCGGCTGGTCCGTCCCCTCGGCCAGGGCGGGATGGGCCGCGTGTGGCAGGCCCGCGACGAGATGCTTCAGCGCGACGTCGCCATCAAGGAACTGGTGGCACCGCTCGGCCTGCGTGACGACGAACGCCGGGAGCTGCGCGAACGGTCCATGCGCGAGGCGCGGGCCGTCGCCCGCCTGGGCCACCCCAACGTGGTACGCGTCTTCGATGTGCTGCACTCGGGCGGCGACCCCCTGATCGTGATGGAACTCGTCCCGTCCCGGTCGCTGCACCAGGTGCTCGAAGCCGACGGGCCGATGCCGGTGGACCGCGCCGCGCGGATCGGGCTGGGCCTCCTGGGCGCGCTGCGGGCCGCACATCGGGCCGGCGTGCTGCACCGCGACGTCAAGCCGGCCAACGTGCTGCTCGGCGACGACGGCAGGGTGGTGCTGACCGACTTCGGTCTGGCCACCCTTCCGGGCGACCCACGGATGACCCAGACTGGGATGGTGCTCGGCTCGCCGGCGTTCCTCGCGCCCGAGCGGGCCACCGACGGCGACGTGGGTCCGGCCGCCGACCTGTGGTCACTCGGCGCCACCCTCTACGCGGCCGTCGAGGGGCGCACCCCGTACCACCGTTCGTCTCCGCTCGCCACGCTGGCGGCCCTGGCCACCGAGCCGCCACCGCCGGCCCAGCGAGCCGGTCGGCTGACCCCGCTCCTGGAAGGACTGCTGCGGCGGGATCCGGACCAACGGATCGGCGCGGACGAAGCCGAGCGACTGCTGCGTCAGGCCACCGCCCCCGACACGCTCTCCACCCCCGCAATGCCCGCCGTGGCCGTGCCTGCCGTGGCGGTGCCCGCGGTAGCCGTGCCTGCCGTCCCGGCGCCGGATGCCGGCGCCCCCACCGTGCCGGTGACCAGCGCCGATGACATGGCCGGCAACGACGCCACCGACCCGGTGTCCCGTCCGGCGATCGTGCCCGAGTTCGTCACCGCCGACGGCCCGGCCGCGTCGTCGACGGTCCACGACGAGCCGTCGCCAGGACCAGCGCGCCGTCGTCGGGCTCGGTTGATCGGGTCGCTGGCCGCCGCGCTGCTGCTCGTCCTGGTGGTGACGACGTCGCTGCGGTACGGCGGAATGCTGGGCGGTGCGGGCGTCCTCGGATCGTCGGACCCGAGCGCCAACCCGAACATCGCGGAGATGCCGGTGTCCCGGGTGCTGCCGCCCGCGCCCGCCGGATGGCGCTACTACCGCGACGACCCCCGCTTCCTCGTGCCGGTTCCAGACGGTTGGCAGGCGCGCCGCGACGGCGAGCGCGTCGTCTTCCGCGAGCAGGACGGCAGCCGGGTGCTCGTCATCAACGAGCTTCGGGCCGTCCCGGCGGACCTGGTCGCCGCCCTGCGGCAGCGCGAGGACGCGGAACGCGGGCGGTACACCCAGTACCGGCCGGTCCGGCTCGCTGCGCTGCGCTACCAGGCGCGGGCCGCCGAATGGGAGTGGACGTACACCGACCGGGACGACACGCCGACCCGCATGGCGAGCCGGCTGTTCGTCGGCCACAACGGGCACGCGTACTCCATCGACTGGACCACCTCCGCCGCCGAATGGTCCGCCAGCACGCCCGTGTTCGCGCTGATCACGGATGGTTTCCAGGGCCTGCCGGCGGCGACGGCTCCGCCCCGGTCCCCCGGCCCGCCACCGTCGATGAGCGTCGGGCCGCCGGCGTCCACCGGGACCGGCAGCGGCACGACCACCGCACCGCGGAACCAGGCGCAGCAGCCGTCCGCTCCGCCGTCCCCGACGAAGTCCAGCGCGCCCGCCGGCAAGCAGATCTCCAGCTTCGCCAGTGACCGCTGCATCGACATCCAGGACGGCAACCCCTACGCGGGCGCGCGACCGCAGATCTGGGACTGCCGGCGCACCGCCAAGCAGCTGTGGACCTTCCCGTCGGACGGCACGGTCCGGTCCATGGGTATGTGCCTGGACGTCGCGGGCCACTCCACCCAGGACGGGGCCGCCGTCATCCTGGCCGAATGCTCCGGAGCGTCATCGCAGAAGTTCACCCTCAACAAGGCGTACGACCTGGTGAACACCAAGGCGGACAGATGCGTCGACGTGGTCGAATCGAACCCGGACAACGGCGCCCAGTTGCAGATCTGGCAGTGCACCGGCAACGCCAACCAGAAGTGGCGGGCCACCTAGCCTCTGGATCCTGAGCACGGCGGTGAATTGCCGCGAAACCCATCGCCCCGGGCGGGTCGCGGGGAGAATGGTGGACCGGACAGGGGCGCTGCGACGAACCGGGGGAGCGGTCGTGCTCGGAACCAGCCTCCTCGGTCGGCTTCGCCGCCGTGACCCGGGTGACGCCGTCCTGCGGCGCGCGGCCCGGCTGACCCTGGTCGCGTCGGTCCTCTTCTACGCCTGCCGCTACGGCGTGGGCAGCCCGCTGCTCGCCACGTACGCACTGTTCGGCACGATCGCCGCCGGGGCGTTCGCGCAACTGCCCGGCCCGGCGTCACAACGGGCGCGGATCCTCGTCACGTCGCTGCCGGCGGTCTGGGCGTTGATCGCCGCCGGCACGCTCCTGGCGTGGAACACCTGGGCGGCGGCCGGCGGGATGCTGGTCATCGGGTTCGTCGTGGCGTTCGCCGGGGTCGGTAACCCGCGACTGGTGGGTCTGGCCAGCGCGTTCCAACTCTTCTACATCCTGGCGTCGTTCCCGCCGTACCAGCCGGACAGCCTGCCGCAGCGCCTCGGCGGGGTCACCCTCGCGATCGTGCTGCTCGCCGCGGCCGAGGTGGTGCTCTGGCCCGACCCGGTGCCCGTCTCCTACCGGCAACTGCTCGCCCGAGCGGCGGACAGCGTCGCGGCCTTCCTCGACGCCACGGCCGACGCGATGACCGCCCCCGGCCCCGGTGCTCGGGACGGGCGTCGCGAACGGGCGTACGACCTCGTGGCACTGCTCGGGCTGGGCCGCAACTCCCCGGAGTCGGCGCCCACGGCCGCCGGAGCGCAGGACCGGGCGCTGCGGACCTCCGCAGCGGCGCTGCGGGAGGTGCTGGCCACGGCGGACCGGCTCGCCACGGACGCCCCCTCGACGCCGATCCCGGACCTGGCGGCGGCGCGGCTGCTGCGCCCGTGCGCCGACGCGATCCGGGCTGCCAGCCGTAGCCTGCTTTCCGACGCGCCCCAGGCGGATCTGCGCGACCTGGACGCCGCGATCGGCGCGGCTGAGCCGTCGGTGGGATCGGGCCCGCCGGACGTACCCCGGATGTGCCGGGACGCGACGGCGCTGGCCCTCGCCGACCAGGTACGGATCTTCGCCCTCGGCACCCGGATCGCCGCCGGGGCGCGCGTCGACGTCGACGCCTATCCCCGGCTCTTCGAGTACGCGCGGCACGGCGCGTGGACGCTGTACTGGCGACAGTTCGGCGCCCACCTCGCGCCCCGCTCCGCGCACCTGCACAGCGCGCTGCGACTGGCGGTGGCGCTGGCGGTCGCCCGGGTGGCGGCCGGGGTGCTGCACCTCAACCACGGCTTCTGGGTGCTCCTGGCGACTCTCACCGTCCTGCGCACCTCGGCCGCCGACACCCGCACCGCGCTGCGACCCGCCGTGCTCGGCACCATCGCGGGCGTGGTCGCGAGCGGCCTGCTGGTGCTCGTCGTGCAGGAACCGGTCGTGTACGCCGTCGTACTGCCGGTCTCGTTGCTGCTGGCGTTCGGAGTCGGTCGCCTGCTCGGCCCGGTGTGGCAGCAGGCGCTGTTCACCCTGCTGCTGACCGTCGTGTTCACCCAGCTCAGCCCCGAGGGGTGGCGACTCGCCGAGGCACGGCTGGTCGACGTCGGGCTCGGCGCGGTGATCGGCGTGCTCGCCGGTGTGGCCATGTGGCCGCGCGGCGCCGGCCACGACCTACGGCACAACGCCGCCCGCTACCTGGCGGCCAGTGGGACGGCGGTCGAGCGGACGGTCGAGGCGGTGCTCGGCGACGGGCGGCCACCCGAGCACGACTTCGACCAGGTCGGCCGGCGGGTGATCCTGGTCGACTCGTCCTACTGCCAGTACCACTCCGAGCGCCACGACCCACGGCGCGTTCAGCTGAACTGGGACGCCGCCCTGAGCGCCGGACACCACCTGGTGCCCGGCGCCGAGTCGTTGCTGCGCCGGAACCCGCCCGGCTGCCTGGCCGGCTGGCCGGCGGCAGCAGCACTGCTGCGGGACACAGCCGGGCACCTGCGGTCGGCGTACGACGACCTGGCCGGCGAGGTGACGAACGGTCGGGCGGCCGGGCCGATGCCCGTACCGATCGACTGCGTCGACGAGGTGGACCGGCTCCGCCCGCTTCTCGGCGACGTCGACTCGGCCGCGGTGCGGCACCTGGTGGAGGTCGACAGGTGGCTCGCCGGGCTCGCCGACAGCCTCAGCCGGATCCACCCGGACGCCGACGCGCCCCGGCGACCCTGAGCCGGCCCGGTTAGGGGATGACGGGCAGGCCGCCGTGGTACAGGTGCTCGAACTGGCGGTGGACCCAGAGGATGCGGCCGTCCGGGCGGACGACCTTGCGGAGATCGGCGATGGTGACGTCCTGGGCGCGCAGCGCGGCGTGCAGCGTCCGGAGGGTGGCGCCCTCGGCGATGACCGGCACCGGCGGTGCGCCCGGGGCCCGCTCGGCCAGGCCGGCGCTGTGGTCGTCGGCGGTGAGGTGGTCGGCGGCCTCCGCCGCGGCGTTCAGTGTCTCGTTCGCCAGCGAGACCTGCTCTTCCACCGCCTTCCACTGCTCGTCGCTGAACTCGAGTTTGAGCTCGGCCACCCCCACGCCGAGCAGGGGCTTCAGGAGCATGGTGGTGGCCCGCAGGAGAGGAACGGCCCGGACCCACCACTCCCGGGAGACATCTATCGAGTAGACGCCGGCGTCGCGTCGAGAGGGCTCCAGGACGTGCACGGGCTGGAGCGAGTGCTCGCAGTACAAGGTCAGCCGCATCCGGATGGAGGTCCACTGCGGATTGCGCAGGGACGCCCCGACGGGGGTGAGGGTGAAGAGGCGCGGCCCGTCCGCGGCCTCGTCGTTGAGCTGCCACATCAGGGCCGTCAGCCGTGCGTGCACGCCCGCGAGGTTGGCCTTGACGGTGTCGCTGAGCTCGGTGACCCGCCGACTCAGGCCGCGGACCTGCCTGTCCACCAGGGCCATGCCGTCCTGCAGCACCGCGAGCGCGTCGTGCCCGGCGTGCGAGCCGCCCAACAGCGCGTCGATGGCGGGGAAGGCATCGCAGCTGGAGACGGGACACTGCGCCACGCTCTGACCGTGCGCGTCGCGCAGCTTGACGAGCTTGTCGACGTCGAACAGGCCCGCGCCCGGGGTGGGCAGGCCGCAGCCGTGCCGGCAGGCGACGAGGGCGACTGTGGTCAGGCCGGGCCAGAACCGTTCGATGCAGTAGCGGATTTCGTCGGTGACCTGTCGCAGGTAGGTGACGGCATCCGGGCCACGGACCTGGACCTGGACACCGACTCCGGTACGCACCGTGAGGAGCGCGCGGGCGCCGTACCGGCTCTGCAGGATCACACCCTGCTGCCAGTGCACGCCCTGCAACGAGTCGGGCTCCGTGTAGCGCTGATGGTGCAGACGCACGATGAGCCGGTACATCAGCGACTCGGGAATGACCACGGGACCCGCCGGGCCCTCCGAGATCCGGCACACCTCCAGGTACTCGCGGTCGCCGGAACGAAAGTCGACCCAGGCGCTGCGCAGGTCCGGCTGCGCGGCGGGGACGAGTTGCGCGATGAGGCTCACCGGCTCGGGCGAGGCGTCGAGCGAGACCTGGTACGTCAGCTCGAAGCGCCCCATGAGCGCCAGGAACAGTCGCTGTTGTTCCCTCGTGTAGAGCGTGCCGTCGGGCGCCTGCCCGGCACCCCACAGGCTGCCGAGCATACGGTGTGAAACGAGACCGAGGGCGTCGACGGCGTCTCGACTGTCGAGGACGGCGGCGATCGCGACGTTGAGCCAGTCCGGTTGGAGGATCACGAACGCGGCCAACGCGTCGTCGTCCGCGTAGTAGATCCACTTTCCCAGGTGGTGGGCGTTGCTGGCCAGCGCCCGCGCCTGGGCAACGGTCAGTCCCTGCGCCTCGGCCATCGCCTCGAAGTCGCGGTAGTCGATCACCTGCTGACCGTCGGCGGTGACGGCCTCGATCGTCCGCTGCCAGCTCGCCGGATAGTTGCGGTGCACGTGCGGGAGCGTGCCGGCGGCCACGGAGATCGCCTCCCGCAGCGCCTCCAGCCGGTCGTCCGGGACGGCGCTGTCGACCTCGTAGAAGCCGATGATCAGGTCACCGAAGCGCTGCTTGAGATGCCGTTCGTCGATGGCGTCCGCCCGCGAGGTCGGCCCGCCGTGCGACGCGACCACGAGCACCCGGGCGTCCGGGGCCCGGTGGGCGATCATGGCGATCCAGGATTCCACCATGCCGGCCGCGACACCCGGACGCGGTTTCCAGACGACGACGTAGACGGCCGGCGCGCTGAAGAACAACTGGTGCGCCGGCTGGTAGGCTTGCTGACCGCCGAAATCCCACCCGTTCAGGGTGATCTCCCGACCGGCGTGGGTCACCACCAGCGACTTGATGTCCATGCCCTGCGTCTGGTGACGATCCCGCCACGGCTCGCCGCGCAACGCTCCGAGCAGCGAGCTCTTCCCCGCCTCGCCGGCGCCCACGAACAGGAGCTTCGCCTCCGAAATCGGTATCCCGTCGGCGGCGACGTTCCGGAGAAACGCCAGCAGCGCTTCAGTGCCCTCCGCCTCAGCGGCCAGCACCTCGGGCGGAAGTGGGTTGTCGTCGACGACGAGCGTCCGGAGCTCTGCGAGCCGACCGATGGCGTGGGGCAGGGTGGTGAGCTGATTGCTTTCCAGGTAAAGGCCGGTGAGGGAGGTCCAAGCGGCGACGGCGTCGGGTAGCGCGGTGAGCCGGTTGCCGGCTAGGTAAAGCCCGGTGAGGGAGGTCCAGGCGGTAACGGCGTCGGGTAGCGCGGTGAGGCGGTTGCTGTCGAGGTTCAGCTCGGTGAGGGCGGTCCAGGCGGCGACGGCGTCGGGTAGTGCGGTGAGCTGGTTGCCTTCCAGGTGCAGCTCGGTGAGGGAGGTCCAGGACGCGGCGTCGTCGGGCAAGGCGGTGAGCTCATTGTTCTGGAGGTAAAGGCTGGTGAGGGCGGTCCAGGCGGCGACAGCGTCGGGCAAGGCGGTGAGTTTGTTGCCGGTCAGGTGCAGCTCGGTGAGGGAGGTCCAGGCGGCGACGGCGTCGGGTAGTGCGGTGAGCTGGTTGCCTTCCAGGTACAGGACATTGAGGCAGCTCCAGGCGGCGACCGCGTCGGGTAGTGCGGTGAGCTGGTTGTGATCCATGTCGAGCCGGGTGAGGGCGGTCCAGGCGGCGACGGCGTCGGGTAGTGCGCTGATCTGATTGTTATCCAGGTTGGACTTTGTCATGGCGGTCCAAGCGGCGACGGCGTCGGGTAGTGCGGTGAGCTGGTTGTGATTCAGGTGCAGGACATCGAGGAAGGGCCAGGCGGCGACGGCTTCGGGTAGTGCGGTGAGCTGGTTGCTGTCCAGGTGCAGGTCGGTGAGGGCGGTCCAGGCGGCGACCGCGTCGGGTAGTGCGGTGAGCTGGTTGTTCTCCAGGTACAGCCCGCTGAGGGAGGTCCAGGCGGCGACGGCGTCGGGTAGCGCGGTGAGTTTGTTGCTGGCCAGGTTCAGCTCGCTGAGGGAGGTCCAGGCGGCGACGGCGTCGGGTAGTGCGGTGAGCTGGTTGCCTTCCAGGTACAGGACATTGAGGCAGCTCCAGGCGGCGACCGCGTCGGGTAGTGCGGTGAGCTGGTTGTGATCCATGTCGAGCCGGGTGAGGGCGGTCCAGGCGGCGACGGCGTCGGGTAGTGCGCTGATCTGATTGTTATCCAGGTTGAGCTTTGTCATGGCGGTCCAGGCGGCGACGGCGTCGGGTAGCGCGGTGATTCTGTTGTCGATCAGGTTCAGCTCGCTGAGGGAGGTCCAGGCGGCGACGGCGTTCGGCAGCGCGGTGAGCTGGTTGTTGTCCAGGATGAGCCGTTCCAGGGTGGTCCAGGCGGCGACGGCGTCGGGTAGCGACGAAAACCGGTTGCTACTCAGGTCCAACAGGGTGAGGGACGTCCAGGCGGCGACGGCGTCCGGCAGCGTGTCCAGCTCGTTGCTGGCGAGATCGAGGCTGACGACCTCGGCGAAAGCCCAGGTGTCGCGCAGCAGTTCGGTGAGGTCTTCTGAGGTGAGATCGAGACCGCTCAGGTCGACATGCCCAGTGGTGGCGGTATCAATGCGCTTCCGGGCCTCGACAAGCCTGCCGTCGTCCATGCCCGAGCAGCGTAGTCTCCCGTGCACAGTCGGTACGGCCGGCGCGGTCCGCCCTACTGCGTCCGGGTCGCGAGCAGGGATGCCCGCTGGCAGGCCGCCGATTGCCGATTGGCCGTGGCTGACCGTCGATGACCAGGCCTAACGTCGGTGGTATGGAGATCGCGCAGGCGCAGCAGTTGTGGAAGCCGGAGCCCGGCTGGTTGAACACCGCCTCCTACGGGTTGCCGCCCGAGCCGGGCTGGACGGCGTTGCAGGACTCCCTGGCCCAGTGGCGTGTCGGCAGCACCTCCTGGGAGGGCTGGGGCGACTCGGTGCAGCGGGCCCGGACGACGTTCGCCGGTCTGATCGGGGTGCCTGACGTCGACGTGGCCGTCGGCGCGACGGTCTCCCAGATGCTCGCGCCGGTGGCGGCGGCCCTGCCGGCCGGCGCCACCGTGGTCGTTCCGGACATCGAGTTCACCTCGAACCTGTTCCCCTGGCTGGTGCAGGAGGAGCGCGGCGTCACGGTCCGCACCGTGCCGGTGGACGGGCTCGTCGACGCGATCGACGCCGACACGGACGTGGTCGCGTTCAGCCTGGTGCAGTCGTCCGACGGCGCGGTCGCCGCGTACGACGAGATCGTGGCCGCCGCCCGCGCGCACGGCGCGCTGGTGGTGGTGGACGCGACCCAGGCGTGCGGGTGGCTGCCGTTCGACGGCAGCCGGGCCGACGTGGTGGCCGTGGGCGGTTACAAGTGGCTGATGAACCCGCGCGGCACCGCGTACGCCTATCTGGCCCCCGCCCTGCGCGAGCGGCTGCGCCCGGACGCGGCCGGCTGGTTCGCCGGCCAGGACCCGCACGCCTCCTATTACGGCCTGCCGTTGCGGCTGGCGGACGATGCCCGCCGGTTCGACATCTCGCCGGCCTGGTTCAGCTGGGTGGGCGCGGCCCCCGCCATGGAGCTGGTCGCCGAGATCGGCGTGCCGGCGATCCAGGCGCACAACGTGGCGCTGGCCAACCGGTTCCTGACCGGCCTGGGCCGGCCGGCGGGGGACAGCGCCATCGTCGCCGTTGACGTGCCCGACGCGGAACAGCGCCTCGCGGCAGCTGGCATCCGGGCGGCGGTCCGGGCCGGCCGGGTCCGCGCCTCGTTCCACCTCTACTCGACCGAGGCGGACGTGGACGCGGCGCTGACGGCGCTCGTCGGCTGAGGCCGGAAGGCCGGCCGCGCCCCGCAATGGGGCACGGCCGGCCTGCGCTCAGGAGCAGAGGACTGACATTCGGGCTCAGGCCAGGTGACCGCCGATCTTCGTGTACCCGCGCAGCAGGTCCCGGGAGATGATGAGCCGCTGCATCTCGTCGGTGCCCTCGAAGATGCGGTAGAGCCGGACCTGCCGGTACCAGCGTTCGATGGGCAGCTCCCGGGTGTAGCCCATACCGCCGTGGATCTGGAGCACCCGGTCGACGACCCGGTTGACCATCTGCGCGCCGTACAACTTGCCCATCGACGACGCGTGCCGGGGGTCGAGGCCCTGGTCGACGGTCCACGCCGAGCGCAGGATCAGCCAGCGGGCCGCCTCCAGTTCGGTCTCCGAGTCGGCGATCATCCACTGGATGGCCTGGTTGGTGCCGATCTTCGCGCCGAAGGTCTCCCGGGTGTTGGCGTACTCGATGGCCATCTGCAGGACCCGCTCGGCGATGCCGACGGCGTGCGACGGGATGGTGTAGCGGCCCTTGCCGATCCACTCCATGCCGAGGGTGAAGCCCTGCCCGATCTCGCCGAGGATGTTGCGGTGTGGCACCCGTACGCCGTCGAAGATGAGGGACGCCGGGCCGCCCTCGCCCATGGTCTGGATGAACTCCGAGCGCCAGCCCATGGCCCGGTCCACCAGGAAGGCGGTCGCGCCGCCGTTGCGGGCGCCCTTCTCCCGGTCGGTCACCGCGACGACGATGGCGAAGTCGGCGTCGTGACCGCCGGTGATGAAGGTCTTCTCGCCGTCGAGGATCCAGTCGTCGCCGTCGCGGCGGGCGGAGAGCCGGATGTTGGCGGCGTCCGAGCCGGCGCCCGGTTCGGTGATCGCGAAGCAGGACCGGCGCTCACCCTCGATCGTCGGGATGAGGAACTCCTGCTTCTGCTCCTCGGTGGCGTGGAACAGGATGTTGTCGGCCTCGCCGCCGAAGCGGAACGGCACGAACGTGTGGCCCAGCTCTGTCCAGATCAGCGACTGGAGGACGGCCGGCAGGTTCATCCCGCCGTACTCCTCGGGGGTCGCGAGACCCCAGAAGCCGAACTTGCGGGCCTTGAGTTGCAGCTCGCGGACCTCGGAATGGTCCAGACTCGGCTGGTGGGCCCGCTCCCGGCGAAGCACCTCCGCCTCCAGCGGCATCACCTCGCGTTGGATGAACGACCGGGCGGTGTCCCGCACCGCCCGCTCCTCGTCGGTGAGCGAAAAGTCCACGATGGTCCTCCTGGCGTCGGCGCGGCCGGTCACCACTAAACTAGCGGTGTAAGTTTTGCTGAGTCCAGTCCCGCGAGGAGCGTTGTGCCCCGACCCCGCCAGCCCCGGCTCACCCGGCAGCTGATCGTCGAGACAGCCACCGCGCTGATCGACGCCGAGGGCCTGCCCGCCTTCTCCACCCGCCGGCTCGCCGCCGCGTTGAGCGTCCAGGGGCCCTCGCTCTACAACCACTTCGCCACCAAGGACGAGATCCTCGACGCGGTCGCCGACGGGGTCACCGGCGCCGTCGACACCAGCGGATTCGCCAGCCGTGACTGGGCCGCCGCGCTGCGCGATTGGGCGTGGTCGTACCGGCGGGCGCTCACCGCGCACCCGAACATCGTGCCGTACCTGGCGCAGGGGCCGGGTCGACGTCCGGCCGCGCTCGCCATGGCGGACGCGGTCTACGGCGGTCTCGTCCGCGCCGGCTGGCCGCCGGCCCGCGCCACCCACATCGGCGCGGCGCTGCGCTACTTCGTGGCCGGGTCGGCGCTCGGCTCGTTCGCTCGCGGCTTCGTCGAGGATCCCGAGCTGTACGCCGCGCACTACCCGCACCTGGGCCAGGCGCACCGGCTCGCCGAGCACCAGCAGAGCGTCGACGAGGGCGCCTTCGCCCTCGGCCTGGACGCGCTGCTGCACGGGCTGGCCGCCGAGTACGACCGCGCCGTCGGCCCCCTCGGCGCGGTGGAGTCCGGGCAGTCCAGCGGGTAGCGTCCAAACTCCCAGCGCTAGTTTCATCGTCCGTCCGCCGCTGAGCCGCCCGTCGCCCACCCCCCGAAGGGACGCCATGGACCTCGCCGCACCGCCGTCGCCGCTCCCCGACACCCTGCGCCTCCGGCGTCACCTGCACATCGGCGGCGAGTGGACGCCGCCCGCCGGCGCCGACGTGCTCGACGTGGAGAATCCGAGCACCGGGGACACCGTCGGCCAGGTCCCCGCCGGCACGGCGGCCGATGTGGACGCCGCCGTCACCGCCGCCCGCGCCGCCTTCGCGGGCTGGGCGGCCACCGCGCCCGCGGAACGCTCCGCGCACCTCGACCGGCTGCACACCGCGCTCGCCGCCCGTGCCGACGACCTCGCCCGCACCATCGCCGTGGAGCAGGGCTCGCCGCTCAAGCTCGCTACCCGCGTGCAGGTCGGGCTCCCGCTGACGGTGCTGCGCGACCACGTCGCGCTCGCCGCCCGTCCGCCGGTCGAGGAGAGCATCGGCAACTCTCTCGTCGTCCGCGAGCCGATCGGCGTGGTCGGCGCGATCACCCCGTGGAACTACCCCCTGCACCAGGTGATGGCCAAGGTGGCGTCCGCGCTCGCCGCCGGCTGCACGGTCGTGCTCAAGCCGAGCGAGCTGACCCCGCTGACCGCGTACCTGCTCTTCGACGCGGTCACCGAGGCCGGCCTGCCGCCGGGCGTGCTCAACCTGGTCCCCGGCACCGGCGCGGTGGCGGGCGAGGCGCTCGCCGGGCACCCGGACGTCGACCTGGTGTCGTTCACCGGCAGCACCGCCACCGGCAGCCGGATCATGCGACTCGCCGCCGACCGGATCACCCGGGTCGCGCTGGAGCTGGGCGGCAAGTCCGCCAACGTGATCCTCGGCGACGCCGACCTGGCCACCGCGGTCAAGGTGGGCGTGGGCAACGCCCTGCTCAACTCCGGGCAGACCTGCACGGCGTGGACCAGGATGCTGGTGCACCGTGACCGGTACGACGAGGCGCTCGACCTGGTCGCGGCGGCGGTCTCCGGTTACCGCCTCGGCGACCCGTTCGACCCGGCCACCCGGCTGGGCCCGCTCGTCTCCGCTGCGCAGGCGCAGCGGGTACGCGGTCACGTCGACCGGGCGCTCGCCGACGGCGCGCGGCTGGTCGTCGGCGGCCCGGACGCCCCGGTCCCGGCGCGCGGGCACTTCGTCGCCCCGACCGTCTTCGCCGACGTGCGTCCGGACAGCGCGCTCGCCCAGGAGGAGGTCTTCGGCCCGGTCCTCGCGGTCATCCCGTTCGACGACACCGACGAGGCCGTGGCCATCGCCAACAACTCGCGGTACGGGTTGGCCGGCGCGGTCTGGTCCGCCGACACCGACGCGGCGCTCGCGGTGGCGCGACGCCTGCGGACCGGGGCCGTCGACATCAACGGCGCGCCGTTCAACCCGCTCGCTCCCTTCGGCGGCTACAAGCAGTCCGGCCTCGGCCGGGAGCTGGGCACGCACGGGCTCGCCGAGTTCTGCGAGGTAAAGGCGATCCAGCGATGACCGGCCCCGAGCTGACATCGGCCGCGCCGGGCGGCGCCGCCGAGCCGGCGTCCGCGCCGGTCGTCGTCCGCGCGCTGGTCGCCCGCGAACGCGGGGCCGAGCTGCGGGTCGAGCGGGTACGACTGCCCGCGCCCGGCCCCGGCGAGGTGCGGGTGACGATCCGGGCGGCCGGTGTCTGCCACTCCGACCTGTCCATGGTGAACGGCACGATCGCCGCGAGGTTCCCGCTGGTGCTCGGGCACGAGGCGACCGGGGTGGTGGCCGAGGTCGGGCCGGGCGGCGGGCTGACGGTCGGCACACCGGTGGTGCTCAACTGGGCGCCCGCCTGCCGGGCCTGCTGGTGGTGCCGACGCGGCGAGCCGTGGCTGTGCGCCGACACGACGGCCCCGACCGTGCCGCGGGGCGAGACCGAGGACGGGGTTCCGCTGCACCTGACCCTCGGTCTCGGCGCGCTCGCCGAGGCGGTGGTGGTCCCGGAGAGCGCTGTCGTACCGATCCCCGTCGGCCTGCCGGTCGAGCAGGCCGCGCTGCTCGGCTGCGCGGTGCTCACCGGCCTCGGCGCGGTCCGGAACACCGCCCGGGTGGCGTCCGGCGAGTCGGTCGCCGTCGTCGGGCTCGGCGGGGTCGGGCTCGCCGTGCTCAGCGCGGCACGCCGGGCGGGTGCCACGACGATCCTCGCCGTGGACGTGGCCGAGGCGAAGCGTGACCTGGCCCTGGCCGCCGGAGCCACCGACTTCCTGCTCTCCGACGATCGGCTCTCCAAGGAGGTGCGGGCTCGCACCGAGGGGCGCGGCGCCGACCACGCCTTCGAGTGCGTGGGTCGGGCCGCCACCATCCGGGCGGCCTGGCGGCTCACCCGGCGCGGGGGCTCGGTCACCGTGGTCGGCATGGGCGCGAAGGACGACATGGTCAGCCTCGGCGCGCTCGACATCTTCCACTCCGCCCGTACGCTGCGCTCCTCGGTGTACGGCTCGTCCGACCCGGACCGTGAGGTGCCGGTGCTGGCCGCCGAACTGGCCGACGGTGCACTGGACCTGCGCGTGCTGGTCAGCGGCACGGTCGCGCTGGGCGAGGCGCCCGCCGCGTTCGACCGGCTCGCCCGAGGCGAGGGTGCCCGCTGGGTGGTGACACTGGACTGAGCCGAGCAGGCTCACCCGCTGGCGATCTCCGGCCGGCGGCACCGGCCGGAGATCGGCTTCGCTCAGAAGGGTGGTGCGTCCTCGCCCATCAGCGCCAGTACGACGCCACCCCTTCCGCTCTTGAGGCTCTGGACGACGACCTTGCCGGTGCTGCCGTCGGGCAGCTCCAACGTGAAGGTCTTGCCGATCGCGTTCTTGGGACCATTTCCGGCGCTGTTGGCGGGACGGAAGTCGCCGGCCCACGGCCGGGTCCCACCTTTGCGGGCGGGCTCGGCGAAGAGGGCGGCGGTGCCAGGGGTCCTGGTGCCGTCCGAGGAGAGAAGCACTGAGGCGCTGCGATAGGTAGCCATATGCGCCAAGGCTATCCCGGAGTGCCGCGGTCGCGGCAGATGACGGCGCGGGTAAACGTCGACCGCCGCCGGCCCGGACGCCTTTGTCGCTGGCCGGCGGCCACCGGGGTCACGCGGCGGCGCCGAGCACCCACTGTCTGGTCTCGGCGATGAAATCGGCCGGGAAGCCGAGACGGAACCCGGTGGCCGTCTCCAGCCGCAGGGCCAGTTCCGGCGGCAGCGTGACCGCGGTGCAGCCCAGGTTGTCCCGGAGTTGTTCCACGGTCCGCGCGCCGATGATCGGCAGCACGCCGCTGCGGAGGCGGGTCCAGGCGAGGGCCACCTGCGCCGGGGTGACGCCCAGCTCGCCGGCGACCTCCTGCACGACCTGCGCCACAGTGAGGTCGCGGTCGCCGATCGTGTCCCGGCTCAGCCGCGTCCTCTCCTGCGGCGGGCCGGCGTTGTACTTGCCGGACAGCACGCCGCCGCCGAGCGGGCTCCAGGCCGTCACGGTCATGCCGTACGCCTCGGCCATGGGCAACAGTTCCCGCTCGGCGTCGCGGTTGACGAGGCTGTACGGCACCTGGAGGCCGGCGAACGGGCTCCAGCCGCGCCACTCGGCCAACGTGTTCGCGCGGGAGACCACCCAGGCAGGGGTGTCCGACACCCCGACATAGAGGACCTTGCCGGCGGTGACCGCGTCGTCGAGTGCCCGCATGGTCTCGTCGATGGGCGTGCGCTGGTCCCAGATGTGCACCCAGTAGACGTCGACGTGGTCGGTGCGCAGCCGGCGCAGGCTGGTCTCCAGCGACAGCCTGAGGTTCTTGCGGTGGCTGCCACCACCGTTGGGGTCGGCCGAATCACGGGTCACCGTGTACTTCGTGGCCACGACGAACCTGTCGCGCCGCCCGGCGAGCAGCTCGCCGAGCATCTCCTCGCTGGCGCCGCCGCGGTAGTTGATGGCGGTGTCAACGACGTTGCCGCCGGCCTCGGCGTAGGCGTCGAGGATGCGGCGGCACTCTTCGATCGGCGCACCGACGCCACCCTGTTCACCGAACGTCATCGCGCCGAGCACCAACTCGGACACTCGCAGCCCGGTCCGCCCGAACGTCGTGTACCTCATGCGAACTCCGTCGCAACGAACTCGGCAGCGACGTCGCTCAGGTGCCGGTGGGGTGCCCAGCGGTGCTCGGGCGGGTCGAGGAACTGCGCGGTGCGGTCGGTAACCTCGGTCATGCGCCCGACCATACGCCCTGTCTGGTCACAGTGTCCAGATGCTCTATCAGGTAGGCTGCGGCCTGTGATGGCCCGCCGTGACGACCCGCAGCAGAGCCGCGCCGAGCTGCGCGAACGTGTCTTGAACGCACTTCGTGAACTGCTGCGCGAACGCACTTTCGACACGCTCAGCGTGGCCGACATCATCACCGCCGCAGGCGTCTCGCGGGCCAGCTTCTACTTCTACTTCGCCGGCAAACAGGCGGTGCTGGCCGAGCTGGTACGTCGGGCGGTCGGTGCCGGTCACGAGGCCGCCCAACCGTGGGTGCAGGCGACCGCCGACCCGCGCGAGACGCTGCGAGCGGGCATCGACGCCGGTGCCGAACTCTGGCTCGCCAATGCCGCCGTGCTGCGCGCGATCGTGGAGACCTGGGCGTCCGACCCGCAGTTGCGCGAGCTGTGGCTGGGCCAGATGGCGACGTTCACCGACGCGACGGTCGCACGGATCGAGGCCGATCGTCGGGCGGACCCCGCTGTCTCGGCCCGGCTCGACGGTGTCGACGTGCACGCGCTCGCCGCAACGCTGACCTGGACCGGCGAGCGGCTCTACTACCTGGCCGCGTGCGGGGTGCCGCCGTTCGACGACCGGGCGGTGCTGGTCGACACGCTCACCCGCCTGTGGGTGTCGGCGCTGTACGACCAGCCCGTACCGACGACCGGGAATCCCTCTCGTCCTGCTGGCGGTCAGGTGGTTTGATCACGACGTCGATGCGGAGGGGGCACGGTGGGACGGAACGCGATCATCTTCCACGGCACCGGCGGTAACCCGGACGTCGTCTGGTACCGCTGGCTGGCCCGGCGGCTGGAGGCCCGGGGTTACGCCGTCGAGGTGCCGCACCTGCCGGGTGTCAACGTCGAGCCGATCGCGACGTTCCTGTCGACGGTGCTGGCCGGGCACCACTTCGACGAGGAGACGGTGCTGGTGGGCCACTCCGGCGGCGCGGCCCTGCTGCTGGCGCTCCTGGAGCACGTCGAGGTGACCGTGGCCCAGGCGATCCTGGTCGCCGGCTACTGCACCCGGCCCAACACGAGCGACGAGCCCGTCCTGCAGGAGCGCTACGACTGGGCCGCGATCCGGTCGCACGTGCGGGACATCTACTTCGTCAACTCGCGCGAGGATCCGTACGGCTGCGACGACCGGCAGGGACGCGCGATGTTCGAGCGGCTCGGCGGCACCCAGATCGTGCGCGACGACGGCCACTTCGGCGACTACGACCAGTCGTACGAGCGGTTCGAGCTGCTCGACCGCCTCATCCCCTGACGCTCGTCACATCCGCGCCCGCAGCACGTCGACCTCGCAGCCGGGCGCCGACGGGTCGAAGCCGTGCTCGGTCAGCCAACGGATCACCACCAGGCTGCGCCACGACCACCACGCCCGGATCACGTCGAGGTCGACGTCGGCGCCGTAGCCGGCCAGGACATCACCGAGGCGCTCCTCGTGGCCGAGCGTCAGCGTGGCGAGGTCGAACAGGGCGTCGCCCCGGGCCGCCTCGGACCAGTCGAGGACGCCGGTGACCTCGTCACCGTCGACGAACACGTGGCCCACCTGCAGGTCGCCGTGCGTGAAGACCGGCGTCCACGGCCGGAGCGCCGCCTCGGCGATGTGCCGGTTGCGGGTGACCAGGTCGGTGGGGAGAGCGCCGTTCGCGACGAGCCAGGCGCACTCGCGGTCGAGCCGCGTGGCCAACTCGTCGAGACTCCGACCGGGCCAGGGCGGCAGCGGCGCGTCGTGCAGCCTCCGTACGGCGGCGCCCGCCGCGACCCACGCCGTGGCCGGCGCGGTCGACGGCTCGCCCAGGCGGCCGAGCGCCCGCCCGCGCAGGGCGGCGAGCGCGAGCACGGGCGGGTTGTGCCAGAGGACCTGCGGGGTCGGCACGGGCGCCAGCGCCATCGCCGCCACCTCGACGTCCGCGTGATCCGGATCAGCGTCGATCTTGAGAAACACGTCCCCGGCACGTACGGTCGCCCGCTCGGAATGGGCGACGACGACCTCGATCTCCGGCACGTCGGCCATTGTCGCGGGATCGGCCGCGACCTTCGACGGGTTTTCGGTGGCGGAGTCGTTGCGGCGGGAAAATACCTAGCAGTACTATGCATCGTACTTCTAGGGTTGGACGGGAGGTCCCGTGAAGGTCGCCAAGGATCTGGTCGCCGCGTCGGCGACGCCGATGGTGCTCGGCATCCTGGCCGAGGGGGACAGCTACGGCTACGCCATCCTCCGGCGGATCAACGAGCTGTCCGGCGGTGAGCTGGACTGGACCGAGGGGCTGCTCTATCCGTTGCTGCACCGGCTCGAACGTCTCGGCTTCGTGGAGTCGAGCTGGCAGGCGGTCGCCGGCGAGCGCAGGCGCAAGTACTACCGGATCACCGACCGGGGCCGGGCCGAGCTGGCCGAGCAGCGCCGGCAGTGGGACACGGTCGTGGGCGCGCTCAAGGCGGTCTGGCACGACCGCGCGCCGCTGACGCCGCGTCCGCTGGAGGGTCTCGCATGACGGTGTACGACGGTCCCCACGAGCACGAAGGCCCGCGCGAGTTGGAGGCGCAGGTGACGCAGTGGCGTCAGTACGTGCTGCGCCGCGGGACGCTGAGCCCGGCCGACGCCGACGAGCTGGAGGACCACCTCCGCGGTTCCGTCGACGCGCTCGTCGCGGCGGGCCTCAGCGCGGACGAGGCGTTCCTGGTCGCCGTGAAACGGATGGGCAGCCTCGACGAGTTGTCCCGGGAGTTCGCCCGGGAACACTCGGAGCGGCTCTGGAAGCAGCTCGTGCTCACCGGCGACTCCGGCGCCTCGGACGCCGGCACGCGTTCCCGACGGGACCTGTGGGCGATGCTCGGCGCGGCGGCCGGCGCGGTGGCGTCGGTGAAGGTGCCGGCGCTGTTCGGGCTGACCTTCGACGGCGACGGCTCGTTCTACACGCGTAACTTCACCCTGTTCGCGCTGCCCTGGCTGGCGGCGTTCCTCGCCTGGCGGCGCCGAGCCCGGCCGGCGGTGGTCGTGGCGCTGGTGGCGCTGTTCGTCCTCGGCGCGCTGGCGGCCAACGTCTACCCGCTGGCGGGCGACTCGCAGTCCATCGTCGTCACCAGCGTCCACCTACCGATCGCGCTGTGGCTCGTGGTCGGTCTGGCCTACGTCGCCGACGACTGGCGCTCGACACGTCGACGCATGGACTTCATCCGCTTCACCGGCGAGTGGTTCATCTACTTCGTGCTGATGGCCCTCGGTGGTGGAGTGCTCGCCGCCTTCCTGTTCAACACCTTCGCGGCCATCGGCATCGTCCCGGAGGCGTTCGTCTCGCAGTGGCTCCTACCCTGCGGCGCGGCGGCCGCGGTCGTCGTGGCCGGGTGGCTGGTCGAGGCCAAGCAGAGCGTCGTCGAGAACATCGCGCCCGTCCTCACCCGGCTGTTCACCCCGCTGTTCACGGCCGCGCTCCTGGCCTTCCTCGTCGCCGTCGTCTGGACCAGCCACGGCATCGACGTCGAGCGCGAGGCGCTGATCCTGTTCGACCTGCTGCTGGTCGTGGTGCTGGGGCTGCTGCTCTACTCGTTGTCGGCCCGCGATCCGCTGGCCCCGCCCGGCGCGTTCGACAAGCTCCAGCTGGCGCTGGTGCTCAGCGCGCTGGCCATCGACCTGCTGGTGCTGTTCGAGATCACCGGGCGGATCACCGACGACTACGGCGGTACGCCCAACCGGGCGGCGGCCCTCGGCGAGAACGTGGTCCTGCTGGTCAACCTCGCGTGGTCGGCCTGGCTCCTGCTGAGCTTCGTCCGTCGGCGTACGCCGTTCGCGGCCCTCGAACGCTGGCAGACCGGCTACCTGCCGGTGTACGCCGCCTGGGCCTGGATCGTGGTCCTCGCCTTCCCTCCGCTGTTCCGGTACGCCTAGCGAGCTGCGGGACAGGAGGCGTCCGGCCAGCGCGGCGGCGAGGCCGGCGATCCCGGCCGCCGCGAAGCCGCCGGCCGGTACGGAGAGGTCGATCGCCACGCCGACGAGAGGGGACCCCAGGGCGAACCCGGCGCTCTGCGCCGACGACTGCAGACCTGTCGCCGGCGACGGAGGGTGATCCGTTGACGGACGCCGTGGAAGACGCGCTGCGTCGGATGGTCCGAGCCCCGCCCCGGGTCACTTGCCGGTGACGATGCCCGGGTTGATGCACAGGCCCGGGTTCGCGCCGTTCTTCTCGGCGATCTCCAGGCATCGGGTCACCTTGTCGACCTTCGCGTTGGTCTCGGTGATCTGCTTGGAGATCTCGGCGTTCTTACGGTCCTGCTCCAGGTTGCGGGTCTGCGCCAGCTTGTCCTGGAACGCCTTGATGTTGCCCTCGGTCTTGTCGTCGTGGTTGACCCGGGTGATGGTCACCGACAGGATGTCGACGTCCGTGGCGAGGCGGCTCTCCGCGCTGGTCTTGATGTTCGCCGCGAACGGTTTGAGGTCCACGTTGAGGTCGCCGGTGCGCGCGTCGATCTTCTCCAGCGGGTTGTACGCGGCGAACGCGTCGTTGACCGCGCTGTCGAGCTGCACGCCCACCCGCTGTCCCCGGAAGCTCACGAAGTCGCCCTTGTAGTCCATGAACTGCTTGGGGGCGTTCTCCGGTTTGACCTGCCACTCGATGAGCACCTCGACGCAGGCGTCGGCGAGCGTTCCGGTACGGACCCGGACGCAGTCGTCGCCGCCGATGTGGTCGTACTTCTGCCGGCCCGCGTCCCACTCGCCGACCTTCTGCCAGGGGGCCACCCACTTCAGGCCCGAGCCGGTCACCTCGCCGGTCGGCTTGCCGAAGCTGGTCACGATGCCGACCGAGCGGATCGGCACCGAGTGGGCGCTGGAGGCGATGCCGACCACCAGGCTGAGGGTGAGGAAGCCGAGCGCGGCGAGGGCGGCCACCCGCTTCAGCGAGCGGGCGGGGGCGACGAGCGCGGCGACGGCGCTGACGACCAGGGCGACGGCGAGGATGATCGCCATGGTGAAGCCGACGGGCATGGGGTGGGGGCCTTCCGCTGGGCTGTGTGGATCTTCACGCTAGGAGGTCCGGTCAAGTCGGGCCGCGCCGGTCGGCGTCGGCCCGCCGCCGGTAAATTCCGCGCCGGGCGCATCCGCCGCGCCCGGTCGCGGCGAACCCTGGGTAGCGAACACCGACCCGGGGGTACGTCTGTGCTGACCGATCCGATGCCGCCTGTGCTGACCGATCCGATGCCGGCCGACGCCGTGCAGACCGCGCTCAAGCGGGTCTCGCTGGCGGCCGAGGACCTGGACGGTAACCGGGTCGCCACGCTGATGCTGGAGTTGGCGGCCGAGTGGGGCGTGCCGGCGCTCTGGGAGCAGGTCTGCCAGCCGCTGCTGGCGCCGATGTCGGGGCGCGACGTCGGCGAGATCGCCGTGGAACACGCCCTGTCCGAGGGCGTCCGGGTCGGGCTGGACGTGTATCGCCGGGATCCCGGGCGGTCCCTGCCGACCGGCGGGGTGCTGCTGGCCGGCGCCGAGCGGGAGGCGCACTCGCTCGGTCTGCACGCCCTCGCCGCGGCCCTGCGGGAGCGGGGGCGTGGCTGCCTGCACCTGGGACCCGCGCTGCCGTGGTCCGCGCTGAGCGGCGCCGTGCGCCGCGCTCGCCCGTACACCGTCGTGGTGTGGTCGCAGACGCCGGTCACCGGGCGCGCGTACCGGCTGGTGCGTTTCGCCCGTGATTTCCCCGGCCTGCGCGTCTACGGCGCCGGGCCGGGCTGGATCGAACCGCTCGCCGCGCCCGCCGTCCACCTGAGCGCGCTGCCGGCCGCCGTGGCCGCCTGTCTGAACGTGCCGGAGCCGGGGGAGCGGCGTCGCGCCGAGACGTGACGCCGACCACTTCCGATACGAAACAGTTCCGTATCGTTAATGGCTGGTCGTAGTCTGTTCGCCGTTACGAGTCTGGCCCGTATCGTATTGCGGAACGGGTGCAACCGGGGGGAGAACCGGGCATGGAGCTGCACGAGAACACAGGACACCCGAGGAGGTGGGCGATCCTGGGGGTGCTGGTGATCAGCCTCCTCGTCGTCGTCCTCGACAACACGATCCTCAACGTCGCCCTCCGCACCCTGGCCGACCCGGTACACGGTCTCGGCGCCAGCCAGGGCGAGCTGGAGTGGGCGATCAACTCCTACACGCTGGTCTTCGCCGGCCTGCTGTTCACCTTCGGCGTGCTCGGCGACCGCGCCGGCCGCAAGCGCTTCCTGATGATCGGGCTGGCACTGTTCGGCCTGGCGTCGCTGCTCTCGGCGTACGCCGACAGCCCCGCGCAGCTCATCGGCGCCCGCGCCCTGATGGGGGTCGGCGGCGCGGCCATCATGCCGGTGACGCTCTCGATCATCTCCAACGTCTTCGACCCCCGCGAGCGCGGCCGGGCCATCGGCGTCTGGGCCGGCGCGGTCGGCCTGGCCGTGGCGATCGGCCCGATCCTCGGCGGCACGCTGCTGGAGCACTTCTGGTGGGGCTCGGTCTTCCTGATCAACGTCCCGGTGGTCGTCGCCGGCGTGATCCTGGTGGCGCTGCTCGTCCCCGAGTCGCGTGACCCGCGCCCCGGCCGCGTCGACCTGCTCGGCGTCCTGCTCTCCGTGGTCGGCCTGGTGGCCCTCTCCTACGGCATCATCGACGGTGGCGAGCACGGCTTCGACCGTCCGGTGGCCTGGGGTTCGATTCTGGTGGGCATCGCCGTGCTGGCCTGGTTCGTGCGGCACGAGCTCCGCTCCGACCACCCGTCACTGGACGTCCGCCTGTTCAAGGTGCCCCGTTTCGCCGCGCCGGTGGCCATCGTCGGCCTGGTGTTCTTCGCCGCGATGGGCGTGATGTTCTTCAGCTCCTTCTACCTGCAGCTGGTTCGCGACTACAGCCCGCTGCAGACCGGTCTGCTCTTCCTGCCCTTCGCCGGGGCCCAGCTGATCTTCGCGCCGCGCAGCGCCGCGATGGTCCGCCGCTACGGCGGCCGGGCGGTCGCCGCCGTCGGGCTGGGGCTGACCGTGGTGGCGCTGGCCGCGTTCGCCTTCATCGACGCCTCCACCCCGATCTGGATGGTGCTGGTCGTCTTCTTCCTCCAGGGCGTCGGAATGGCCAACATCATGCCGCCGGCCACCGAGTCCATCATGTCGGCGCTGCCGCGCGAGAAGGCCGGCGTCGGCTCCGCGGTGAGCAACACCGTCCGCCAGGTGGCCGGCGCGCTCGGCGTGGCGGTCCTCGGCTCGGTGCTCAGCGCGGTCTACCGCAGCGACGTGGGCGACGCGCTGACCGGCCTGCCCGCCCAGGCGCAGGACGCAGCCAACGAGTCGATCTCCGGGGCGTACGCAGCCGCCGGACAGCTCGGCCCGGCAGCGCCCACGCTGATCTCGGCGGCCAACGATGCCTTCGTCACCGCCATGCACTGGGCGGCGGCGCTGTCCGCGATCGTCGCGGCTCTCGGCATGCTGGTGGTGCTGCGGTGGATGCCGGGCCGCGACGCGCTGGCTCCGGCGTCGGCGGCCCCCGCCGCCGAGCCCGAGTTGGCCGGGACGGCCTAGGTTCGGGGACGATGTCCGACATGACCTCCACCGCAGATGCTCCGCGGTCGCCCGGGCGACCGCGGAGCATCCGCGCCGACGAGGCGATCATCGAGGCGACCCTCGACCTGCTCGCCGAGGGCAGCACCATCGAGGCGCTCTCGATCGAGGCGATCGCCACCCGCGCCGGCGTCGGCAAGGCCACCATCTACCGCCGCTGGGCCGGCAAGGACGCGTTGCTGCTGGACGCGCTGCGCCGACTCAAGGGCATCATGCCGCAGCCGGCCGGCCACTCCGTCCGCGACGACCTGCTGCTGCTGGTCGGCGCGGTCGGGCAGAACGTCGACCCCCGCGCGACGAAGATCATGCCGTGCCTGGTGCCGGCGGTGAACCGCAGCCCGGACCAGTTCCAGCTCTACCAGAACATCATCGAGCCCCGGCGGCAGCTCATGCGCGAGGTGCTGCGGCGCGGCATCGACGAGGGACTGCTCCGGCCCGACATCGACATCGAGGTCACCATGGCGCTGCTCACCGGGCCGATGCTGATCCAACGCGTACTCCAGTGGAACCCGGAGCTGGACAACCGCAAGCTGCCCGCGCAGGTCGTGGACGCTGTTCTCGAGGGCATCCGCGCCCGCTGAGCCGACCGCGCGCCCTGGCCGGGGCCTTCCCGACCGCGCGCCCTGGCCGGGGCCTGCACCGACCGCGCGCCCTGGCCGGGGCCTTCTCGACCGCGCGTCGGGTCAGCCCGCCGGGGCGCGCAGCCGGTGCAGGCGCAGCGCCAACTGCACCTCCAACGCCCGCTCGGGGCGCTGCCAGTCCGCGCCGAGCAGCTGCCCGACCCGCTCCAGCCGCTGCGTCACCGTGTTGACGTGCACGTGCAGTTGCTCGGCGGCCCGGGCCAGGCTGCCACCCACCCCGAAGTACGCCTCCAGCGTCTTCACCAGCGCCGTCCCGCGCCGGGCGTCGTAGTCGACCACCGGTCCGACCGTGGTGGTGAGGAACCGCGCCACGTCCCTGTCGCCCCGGTCACCCACCGTGCCCAGCAGCAGCCCGACGAAGCCCAACTCGGCGGTGCTCGCCCCCTGACCGGCGCGGCCCAGCGCGCCGAGGGCGGTGAGGCACCGGTCCGCCTCGTGGAACGTCCCCGCCAGCGCCCCCGGCCCCGTCGCCGGGCCGCTCGCCCCGGCGGTCACCGGCCGGCCCGTCACCCGCGACAGGTCCCGCGCCACCGCGCGGGCGCTGCCGCCGGCATCCTGGCCCGGCAGCATCAGGACCACCCGACCGTCGCGCGCCGCCGCCAGGCCACCCCGCGTCGAGGCGTACGTGGTGGCCCAGGAGAGCACCCGCTGCCGCGCCGAGCCGGTCGCCGCGATCGCGTCGTCGCCCACCGTCACCAGCACGTGCGGCGCGTCCAGGTCCACGCCGAGCCGACGGGCCCGGCTGCGCAGCGCGTCGGTGTCGCGCAGCGGCCGGGCGATCAGGTCGTCCAGCAACTCGCCACGGACCCGCCCCTCCGCCTCGGCGACCGTCCGGCGGAACAGCAGCAGCAGCGCGGTCACCAGCGCGGCCCGCTCCAGGATGCGCTGGTCCGCGTCGACCAACTCGTCGTTGGGACGCAACACCAGCGCGCCCAGGTTCTCGGCGCCCGCCACCACCGCCGCGTACCACAGTGGACCACGGCGGACGCTGCGCCCCTCGGTCCGGGAAGCGGCCACCGCCTCGACGATGTCCGCCCGCTCCGGCTCGTCGATCTCGCCGACCCGGGCCAGCAGGCGGCCTTCGGCGTCCAACGCCAGCAGCGCCCCGCCCAGCACGTCGGTCACCGCCGCCGCCACGTCCTCCACGCCGCCGCCGCGCAGCACCAGCGCCGTCATCCGGTCGTGCGCCGCCGCCGCCCGCTCCACCGAACTGCTGTGCGCCCGGATGGTGGTGTTCGCCGCCGACAACTCGGCCAGCGCCGAACGGGTCTCGGCCAGCAGCCGGGCCGTGTCGATCGCCACCGCGGCGTGCGCGGCCAGGGAGACCAGCAACGCCACCTCCTCCCGGGCGAACGGCCGGGCCGAGCGGTTGGCCGAGTAGAGCACCCCGATCGAGGTGGACCCGAGCCGCAGCGGCACCCCGAGGATCGCCACCAGGCCCTCCTCGCCCACTCCGGCGTCGATCTCACCGGTGTGGTGAAAGCGCGCGTCCTCGCCGTAGTTGGCGGTGACGTACGGTGCGCCGGACTGGGCCACCAGACCACCGAGGCCGGCGCCCATCGGCAGCCGCAACCGCTGGAAGCGGGCCGACACTGACCCGTCGGTCACCCGCATGTACGTGTCGCCGCGCTCGTCGTCGTTCAGCGTCATGTACGCCACGTCGGCGCCGAGCAGGTTGCGCGCCCGGTGCACGATCGCCCGCAGCACGTCGTCCAGGTCGCGCAGCCCGGCCAGGTCACTGACCGTGTCGTACAGGCCGGACAGCTCGGTCTCCCGGCGACGACGGCGCTCCAGCAGCGCACGGACCCGCAACGCCACCGTCTTGGCCTGCTCCAACTCGGCCAGCCGGGCCGGCGGCACACCCGCGGCCCGCGCGGCCACCAGCGGGCCCTCGAACTCCACCGCGGCGGCCTCGCGGGCGAGCAGTTCCAGGAACTCCACCGGCGACGACATGGTCGACATTGTGCGCGGACCCACTAGTTGGCCGTCCAGCCCCCGTCGAGCGCGATCGACGCGCCGGTGATGAAGGCCGCCGGCGGGGAGCAGAGGTACGCCAGCAACTCGGCCACCTCCTCCGGTTCGATCAGCCGTTTGACGGCCGCCCGGGCCAGCATGATCTTCTCGACGACCTCGGCCTCCTCGATACCGTGGCTGGCCGCCTGGTCGGCGATCTGGCTCTCCACCAGGGCGGTCCGCACGTACGCGGGGTTGATGCAGTTGGCGGTCACCCCGTGCGCGGCGCCCTCCAGCGCCACCACCTTCGAGAGCCCTTCGAGGGCGTGCTTCGCCGAGACGTACGCCGCCTTGTACGGCGAGGCCCGCAGACCGTGCACCGACGAGATGTTGACGATCCGACCCCAGCCCCGGGCGTACATGTGCGGCAGCGCCCGGCGGATCAGCAGGAACGGCGCCTCGACCATCACCCGCTGGATGTACTCGAAACGCTCGACGGGAAAATCCTGCACCGGCGCCACGTGCTGGAGCCCCGCGTTGTTCACCACGATGTCGACGTCCACGTCGAGCGCGTCCACGGCAGCCGGGTCGGCCAGGTCCACGCCCTCGGCGCGTCCGCCGGCCTGGGCGGCCACGGCCTTGGCCGCCTCCAGGTTGCGGTCCACTACGAGCACCTTCGCGCCGGCCGCGCCGAGACGCAGGGCGCACGCCCGCCCGATGCCGCTGCCGCCGCCGGTGACCAGGGCGGTCCGACCGGCGAGGTCGACCTGTACGACGTGGGGGACCGCCACGGGTTCTGCCGTCATGGCGCAAGAAGTTACGAGCTGTGTGTCCGTCGGCACATGGGCCGGAGCCACATACTCCCGGGCAAAGCTGTGTGCCCCGCTGGGTCGCCGCTCCGTTGGGTCGTAGGCCTGGTGGGTTGCCGCTCCGCCGGGTCGCCGCGCCCCCGCTGGGTCGTCGCGCTGCCCGCTGGGTCGTCGCGCTGCCCGCTGGGTCGTCGCGCCCTCGCTGGGTCGTCGCGCCCTCGCTGGGTCGTCGCGCCCTCGCTGGGTCGTCGCGCCCTCGCTGGGTCGTCGCGCCCTCGCTGGGTCGTCGCGCCCTCGCTGGGTCGTCGCGCCCTCGCTGGGTCGTCGCGCCCTCGCTGGGTCGTCGCGCCCTCGCTGGGTCGTCGCGCCCTCGCTGGGTCGTCGCGCCCTCGCTGGGTCGTCGCGCCCTCGCTGGGTCGTCGCGCCCTCGCTGGGTCGTCGCGCCCTCGCTGGGTCGTCGCGCCCTCGCTGGGTCGTCGCGCCCTCGCTGGGTCGTCGCGCCCTCGCTGGGTCGTCGCGCCCCCGCTGGGCCGTCGCGCTGCCCGCCGGGTCGCCGCGCCCCCGCTGGGCCGTCGCGCTGCCCGCCGGGTCGCCGCGCTGCCCGTCCGGCCGCCGCGCTGCCCGCTGGGCCGCCCGCAAGATCGCGCTGCATCCAGGATGTAGTGGTGTCGGCGGTGCGAGAGGCCACTACATCCAGGATCGAGCGTGACCTTGAGCCGTGCCGGCCCGGCCCGCCCGTGCCGCTGCCCGTCGGCCCGCAGACCCGTGCCGGTCGGTGGTCGTGGCTGGCGCGCCGTCAAGATCCGCGCGACTTCGGGGATGTTGCTGTCTCCGGCGCGGCTGAGGCAGCAACATCCCCGATCTTGTGAGGATCTTGGGCGCGGGGCGCGGGGCGCGGGGCGCGGGGCGCGGGGCGCGGGGCGCGGGGCGCGGGGCGCGGGGCGCGGGGCGCGGGGCGCGGGGCGCGGGGCGCGGGGCGCGGGGCGTGTCCCGTGGGGGCGGTGGGGAGGGTGGGGGTTAGGGTGTCGAACACACGTACTGGGGGAGGGGGCGGCGTGCGGGTGCTGGGGGTCGATCCGGGGTTGACGCGCTGTGGGGTGGGCGTCGTCGAGGGCGTGCCCGGCCGGCCCTGCACGCTGGTCGCCTACTACGTGGTCTACACCGATCCGGCCGACGACCTGGCGTTGCGGCTGCTGCACCTGGACCGGTCGCTGACCGAGTTGGTGACCAAGCACGAACCGGAGAGTGTCGCCGTCGAGCGGGTGTTCAGTCAGCACAACGTCCGTACGGTGATGGGCACCGCCCAGGCCAGCGGCATCGCGGTGCTGGCCGGGGCGCGGGCCGGGTTGCCGGTGCAGACGTACACCCCGAGCGAGGTGAAGGCGGCGGTGACCGGTTCCGGTCAGGCCGACAAGGCGCAGATGACCGCGATGGTGACCCGGCTGCTGCGGTTGGCCGAGCCGCCGAAACCGGCGGACGCCGCCGACGCGCTCGCCCTGGCCATCTGTCACGTGTGGCGCGGCGGCACCCGGTCCAAGCTGGCCGCGGCGGCCGACCGGGCACGACGAGGAGGAGCACGATGATCGCCAGCGTGCGCGGCACGGTGACCGCGACGGGTCCGGATCTGGCCGTGATCGAGGTCGGCGGGGTCGGCCTGGCCGTGCACTGCGCTCCCGGGACGCTCGCCGAGCTGCGGGTGGGACAGTCGGCGCGGCTGGCGACCAGCCTGGTGGTCCGGGAGGATTCGCTGACCCTGTACGGGTTCGCCGACGACGACGCCAGGGCGCTGTTCGAGCTGTTGCAGACCGCCAGCGGGGTCGGCCCGCGGCTGGCCCAGGCCGTGCTGGCGGTGCACACGCCGGACGCGGTGCGCAAGGCCATCGCCAACGCCGACACCGCCGCGCTGACCCGGGTGCCCGGGATCGGCAAGAAGGGCGCCGAGCGGCTGGTGCTGGAGTTGCGTGACCGCATCGGCCCGGTCTCGATCGGCGCCGACGGGGCCGGTGGCGTGACCGGTGGCGCGTGGCCCGACCAGGTCCGGCAGGCGCTTGTCGGGCTGGGCTGGACGGCCGGGCAGGCGGACCAGGCGGTGGCCGCCGTGGCGGAGACGATCGACGGGCCCACCCCGCCCGTGCCGGTCCTGCTCAAGCAGGCCATCCGGCTGCTGGGCCGGACCCGATGAGCGAGACCGACGGGCTCGTCTCGGCGTACGTCAGCGATGCCGAGCGCGACGCGGAGGCGACCGTACGGCCTCGGCGGCTGGCGGAGTTCATCGCCCAGGACCGGGTGCGTGACCAGCTCGACCTGCTGTTGCAGGGCGCCATGCGGCGGGGGTCGCCCCCGGACCACATCCTGCTCTCCGGGCCACCCGGGCTGGGCAAGACGAGCCTCGCCAACATCGTCGCCGCCGAGCTGGGCGCGGGCATCCGAGTGACCAGCGGTCCGGCGATCGAACGGTCGGGTGACCTGGCGGCGATCCTGACCAGCCTCGCCGAGGGCGACGTGCTCTTCATCGACGAGATCCACCGGATCGCCCGACCGGCGGAGGAGCTGCTCTACAGCGCGATGGAGGACTTCCGGGTCGACGTGGTGGTCGGCAAGGGGCCGGGCGCGACCGCGATCCCGCTGGACGTCGAGCCGTTCACCCTGGTCGGCGCGACCACCCGCTCGGGTCTGCTGACCGGACCCATGCGGGACCGGTTCGGTTTCGTCGCGCACCTCGACTTCTACGCCCCGGCGGATCTGGAGACGCTGCTGCACCGTTCGGCGCGCATCCTCGGGGTGCCGATCACCCCGGACGGCGCGGCCGAGATCGCGGGCCGCTCCCGGGGCACGCCCCGGATCGCCAACCGGTTGTTGCGCCGGGTCCGTGACTACGCGGAGGTCCGCGCCGACGGTGTGGTCACCCTCGGCACGGCCCGCAAGGCGCTGACGGTGTACGACGTCGACGCGCTGGGCCTGGACCGGTTGGACCGGGCGGTGCTGACCGCCCTGGTGGACTCGTTCCGGGGTGGCCCGGTCGGGCTGTCCACCCTCGCCGTGGCGGTGGGGGAGCAGCCGGACACGGTCGAGGAGGTCTGCGAGCCGTTCCTGGTGCGTGCCGGCCTGTTGGCGCGCACGCCCCGGGGGCGGGTGGCGACGGAGGCCGCCTGGCTGCATCTGGGGCGTACGCCACCGAATGGTACATTTGGGGCGGATATCCCGCCGACACCCGATCTGTTCTCCGTAGATACCGATCAGCCGTAATGTGAACGTGATCTGTGCCGCATTCGGTGTTCTCAGGTGCAGGGATTAGACTTCGCCGCGGTCTGTACAGGTTGTGAGAATCCGCCTCCGCTCCGGCACCCCCCGTGCCGGCGTGGAGGCCAATGGGAAGGCAGTAACCGTGCAATACCTTGCAGCGGGTGGTGGAGCCGGCGGCTTCACGCCGGTCCTGATGGTCGTCCTGCTCGGCGGCGTCATGTACTTCATGATGATCCGTCCCCAGCAGAAGCGTCGTCGCGACGCCGAGGCCATGCAGTCCGGGCTCGGCCCGGGCGACGAGGTCGTCACCATCGGCGGGCTCTACGGCACGGTCACCGGCGTCGAGGACGACGCCGTCCTGCTCGAGATCGCTCCGGGCGTCCAGACCCGCTACGCCCGCCCGGCCATCGCCCGGGTGGTCACCCGCGCGGAGCTGCCGAGCGAGCCGGTCACCGAGGACGCGGACACCGTCAAGGAGTGACCTCCCGCGAGGGGTCGACGGTTCCGGCGGCAAGGCCGGCCGACCGACTCCCCGGGGCACCGCGCCCGACGGGGCAGCGGACGTGACGTGAAAACTGGATAGTTGGGTCGACGCCGGGCGTCGGCACGTTCCCGTGGCCGTCGGCGTCCCCGTGCCGGCGTGTCCGGTCACTGTGTCGGCACCCCGCCGACCCAGGTCAGATCGTTGGCCGGAACCCCCGGCTCGACACTCGCCGCCGCCGCGCGCAGCGGCGCGACCGTACAGGGAGACAGGACAACCGTGGCACCACCTCAGGGACAGATGCGCCCCGGCCGGCAACTCGCCGTGCTCGGGCTCATCTTCGTCGTCCTCTACCTTCTGGTGTTCTTCGCGGGCGGTGCCAGCGGCAGCTTCAAGGACCGGCTGGAGCCACGGCTCGGCCTGGACCTGATCGGCGGCACCCGGGTCACGCTGGAGGCGACCAACTCCGTCGACGGTAAGCCCCCGACGGCGGAGAACCTCGAGGAGGCCCGCCAGATCATCGAGAGCCGGGTCAACGCGTTCGGCGTGGCCGAGGCCGAGGTGGTCACCGAGGGCAACCGGAACATCGTCATCTCCCTGCCCGGTGAGAACCGGGACCTCACCGACGTGGGCAGCGCCGCCGAGCTGCGCTTCCGCAAGGTGCTCAAGGCCGCCGACGGCAGCGGGACGGCCGTCGCGCCGCCGGCCGCTGCGCCGACCCCGAGCGCCGCGCCGCCGTCCGGCGCCCCGTCGGCCAGCGCCGCGCCGAAGGTGACCCCGTCGGCCAGCGGTGGACAGGGCGGGATGGCGCCCGCGCCGTCCGCCAGCGCCACGCCGACCCCGTCGGCCTCCGCGAGTGCCGCGCCCTCGGCGAGCGCCAGCGCCGAGCCGGTGCCGGCGAGCATCGAGGAGCAGCGCAAGGCAGTCGAGCAGAAGGTCGGAGCCGCCGCCTGGCAGGCCGCGAGTGGCCTGCAGGCCCCCGCCGACCTGAGCGCCGACCCGTCGCTGGGCGACAAGCTCAAGCCGTTCAGCACGCTGACCCCGCAAGAGGTCGCCGTCCTGCCGGCGCAGATGCAGTTCAACGTGCCGACGATCGGTTGCGCGCAGCTCGACAAGCGCCCGCCGGCGTCGATCTCCGACCCGAAGCAGCAGGTCGTGTCCTGCGAGGACGGCGCGTCGAAGTACCTGCTCGACCAGGCCAAGGTGCTGGGTACCGACGTGGACGACGCCGACGCGGTGCTCGACCAGGCCAACTCCTGGGTGGTCAGCCTCGACTTCACGGGCGACGGCCAGGGCAAGTGGACGGCGCTGACCCGCGAGGCGTTCGGCAACGAGGGCCAGGCCTGTGACGCCACCGCCCTCGGCCAGGACGGCAAGTGCCGGGTGGCCGTGGTGCTGGACAACGAGATCGTCTCCTCGCCGGAGATCCAGGGTGTGCTGACCGGCAACTCGCAGATCACCGGCCAGTTCACCCAGAAGGACGCCAGCACCCTCGCCGGTCAGCTCCGCTACGGCGCGCTGCCGGTGACGTTCGAGCAGCAGGAGGCGCAGAACGTCACGGCGACCCTGGGCGCCAGCCACCTGCGGGCCGGTCTGCTCGCGGCCGGCATCGGCATGCTGCTGGTCATCATCTACGCGTTCTTCTACTACCGGCTGCTCGGCTCGGTCATCTTCCTGAGCCTCATCCTCTCCGCGCTGCTGGTCTTCGGCGCGCTGGTGGTGCTCGGCCGGCAGATCGGCTTCACGCTCACCCTCGCCGGCATCGCCGGCATGATCGTCTCGCTCGGTGTGGCGGCGGACTCGTTCGTCATCTACTTCGAACGACTCAAGGACGAGATCAGAGAGGGTCGCAGCCCACGCAGCGCGGTGCCCCGCGCCTGGATCCGGGCCCGCCGGACGATCATCTCGGCCAACGCGATCACGTTGCTCTCCGCGGTGGTGCTCTACGTGGTCTCGGTCGGCACGGTCAAGGGCTTCGCGTTCGCGCTCGGCCTGGCCACGGTGCTGGACCTGGTCGTGGTCTTCCTCTTCCGGCACCCGATCATGACGATGTTCGCCCGGACCCGGGCGTTCCTGTCCCCGCGGGTCAGCGGCCTGGGCCGGGCTCTTCCGGCCCGCAGCCAGCAGACTCAGCCCCGCAACCCGCGCGCCAAGGAGGCCTGAGATGGCTCAAAACGGTTTGGCGAGCCGCCTCTACAACGGCGAGGCCGGTCTCAACATCGTCGGCCGCCGCAAGCTGTGGTTCGGTGTCGCCGGTGTCCTGATCCTGGTCGCGATCCTCAGCTTCGCGCTCCGCGGTTTCAGCCTCGGCATCGAGTTCGCCGGCGGTAACTCGTTCCAGGTGCCGGCCAGCGTCGGCACCCTGGACGACGCCGAGCGCGAGGTCAACTCGGCCCTCGCGACCGAGAACACCGGCGTCAAGGTCGCCACCACGCAGAAGGTCGGCGGCCCGGGTGGCGACTCGTACGAGCTGCGGACGCCGCAGCTCACCGTCGAGCAGGCCAACGCGGTCAAGGCCCAGATCGCCGAAGACCTCGACATCAACGCCAACGAGATCAGCAGCAACCAGGTCAGCGAGGCGTGGGGCAGCCAGGTGACCGAGCGGGCGGTGCTCGGCCTGGTCATCTTCATCGCGCTGGTGATGGTCTACCTGATCCTGCGCTTCGAGTGGCGGATGGCCGTCGCGGCGGTCTCGTCGCTGTTCATGAACCTGATCCTGACCGCCGGCATCTATTCGCTGGTCGGCTTCGAGGTCACCCCGTCGACGATCATCGGCTTCCTCACGATCCTGGGCTTCGCGCTCTACGACGTGGTGGTGGTCTTCGACAAGGTGCAGGAGAACACGCGGGGCATCACCGCCAACAACAACATGACGTACAGCGAGGCGGCCAACCTGGCCGTCAACCAGAGCCTCATGCGGTCGCTCAACACCTCCGTGGTGGCGCTCCTGCCGGTCGGCGGTCTGCTCTTCATCGGTGCCGGCCTGCTCGGCGCGGGCACCCTGAAGGACCTCGGCCTGGTGCTGTTCGTCGGTATGGCGGTGGCGTTCCTGACCTCCATCCTGGTGGCGACGCCGCTGCTGGCGCTGCTGAAGAACTACGACCCGCGTATCCAGGCGCACAACAAGCGGGTGCAGACCCGCCGGGGTGCGTTGGGCCGTGGTGAGGCCACCGGCAAGGTTACGCCGACGCCGGTCGACGGCGACGCGGCCGACGTGATCGACCCGGACTCGGCGGCGCTGGCCGGCGCGGCCCCCAAGGTGGGTTCGCGGCCGGCGGGCAAGCGGCCGACCGGCGCGCGGGGCGGCCGCCCCGGCGGCGGCGGTAACCGGCCCGGTGGCGCGAAGCGTCGCTGACCGGCCGGCGCGCTCACCGGCGCGAGGCGAGGGCGAAAGGAAGGGCCCCTTGTTATGCACCAGGCGTTAACAAGGGGCCCTTCCTTTCGCAGCACCTGATCGGTCCGGGGCTGACCCGGGAGGAAACGCCCGAACGGCGTCCGGCATGCTGTGCGAGCAGCATGCCGGACGCCGTCGTCGTTGGAAGGGAACGCAACAGCCGTGACGGAGACCCACAGCAGCGCCCCGCGGGGGGACAGCGGCCCGGAGGCCGCCCGACTGGTGGCCAGCCGGGTGCTGGACGTGCCGGACTTCCCCAAGCCCGGTGTCCTGTTCAAGGACCTGATGCCGCTGTTCGCCGACGGAAAGGCGTTCCGCGAGGTTGTCGACGGGATCGTCGCGTACCACGGGCGGGACGCGTTCGACGTGGTGGTCGGCATCGAGGCGCGGGGGTTCGTCGTCGCGGCGGCCGTCGCGTACGCGGCCGGGGTGGGTGTCGTACCGGTGCGTAAGGCCGGCAAGTTGCCCCGTCCGGCGCACTCGGTCTCGTACGCGCTGGAGTACGGCGAGGCCACGCTCGAGGTGCACGAGGACGCCTTCACCGCCGGCCACCGGGTGCTCGTCGTCGACGACGTGCTGGCCACCGGGGGCACCGCCGAGGCGACGCTGGACCTGGTCGAGCGTGCGGGCGGTACGGTGACGGGCTTCACCGTACTGTTGGAGCTTGCCTTCCTGGGCGCCCGGGAGCGACTGACGCCGCGTCCGGTCCATGCCCTTTTGACCGTTTGATCCCTGTCGCGCTGGCGCTGGGACGGGGGTGCGCCCACGTCGCGGATCGAACGGCCGTGCCGACCGGCGGAGCCGGGGCCCGGTCAGGCCGGCCGCCCGGGGCGTCGACCGTCCGGCGGAGCGGCAGGGGACCGTCCGTGCGGGTAGCATTGCCCATTGCTGACGCCGGCGGTACACCGTCCGGCGACGCGAGACCAGGCCGGCCGACACACGGCCGGCGTGTTTCCGGCGAGCGGTGAGGAGGCCGGTGTCCCACGATGTCGTCCCTCCGGCGGAGGGCACGGTGCACCCCACAGGCGACGCTGACGGCTCGGTGACCGACCGGAACGGCGACGCGCCGGCCCGGGTGACGGGCACCGACAACGGCTCCGGCAGGGCTCCTGCCGACAGCGTGACGGCTCCTACCGAGGTCACGGCGAGCGCCGTCGAGGCGTCGCCCGGCGCGGACGGGGTCGTGGTTCCGTTCCCGACCGATGTCGACCCGTCGCCGAGCGGCGGCTTCGGGTTCTCCAACGCGCCCACCGGCCGACGGGTGCGCGCCCGCCTGGCCCGGTTCAACGCGCCCTGGCAGACCTCGCAGGTCAGCGAGGTGCTGGAGCCGCTCATCGCCAGCCACCGGGAGAACCACCCGAAGGCCGACGCACGGTTGCTCCAGCGTGCCTTCGACACGGCCGCGCGGTGGCACTCCGGCCAGTACCGCAAGTCCGGCGACCCGTACATCACGCATCCCCTCGCCGTGGCGACGATCCTGGGCAACCTGGGGATGGACACGACCACGCTGGTCGCCGCGCTGCTGCACGACACGATCGAGGACACCGAGTACACCCTCGACGCGATGCGCGCCGACTTCGGCGGCGAGGTCGCCCTGCTGGTCGACGGCGTCACCAAGCTGGACAAGGTCAAGCTGGGCGACGCGGCCAAGGCCGAGACGATCCGCAAGATGGTCGTGGCGATGGCCAAGGACCCGCGGGTGCTCGTGATCAAGCTGGCCGACCGGCTGCACAACATGCGCACCCTGTCCTTCCTGCCGGCGCCCAAGCGCGAGCAGAAGGCCAAGGAGACCCTGGAGATCCTCGCGCCGCTGGCCCACCGCCTCGGTATGAACACGATCAAGTGGGAGCTGGAGGATCTGGCCTTCGGCACGCTCTTCCCGAAGCGGTTCGAGGAGATCAACCGGCTGATCGGTGAGCACCAGCCGCAGCGCGAGTCGCTGCTGCGGCAGGTCACCCAGAAGGTCGGCACCGACCTGAAGGCCGCCAAGATCAAGGCGGAGACGACCGGCCGACCGAAGCACCTCTACTCGATCTACCAGAAGATGATCGTGCGGGGTCGCGACTTCAACGACATCTACGACCTGGTGGGTGTGCGGATCCTGGTCGACACGGTGCGGGACTGCTACGCGGCGCTCGGGGTCATCCACGCCAACTGGCAGCCGGTGCCGGGCCGGTTCAAGGACTACATCGCCATGCCCAAGTTCAACATGTACCAGTCGTTGCACACGACGGTCATCGGGCCCACCGGCAAGCCGGTGGAGATGCAGATCCGCACGTACGCGATGCACCGCACCGCCGAGTTCGGCATCGCCGCGCACTGGAAGTACAAGGAGCACAAGGGCACCCCGGTGGTCGGTCCGCCGGCGCACATCGACGAGATGACCTGGCTGCGGCAGCTGCTGGACTGGCAGCGCGAGGCCGCCGACCCGAGCGAGTTCCTGGACGCGCTGCGCTTCGACCTGTCCAGCCAGGAGGTGTACGTCTTCACCCCCAAGGGTGACGTCATTCCGCTGCCGACCGGGTCGACGCCTGTCGACTTCGCGTACGCGGTGCACACCGAGGTCGGGCACAAGTGCATCGGCGCGCGGGTCAACGGCAAGCTCGTGCCGCTGGAGTCGACGCTGTCCAACGGCGACGTGATCGAGATCTTCACGTCGAAGTCCGAGACGGCCGGCCCCACGCAGGACTGGCTGGGATTCGTCAAGAGCCCGCGCGCCCGCACCAAGATCCGCCAGTACTTCAACAAGGAGCGGCGAGAGGAGGCGATCGAGGCCGGCAAGGACGCGATCGTCAAGGCGATGCGCAAGCAGGGCATGCCGCTGCAGCGGATGCTCACCTCCGACGCGCTGATGTCGATCGCACGGGACCTGCACCTCGCCGACGTGGCCTCGCTCTACGCGGCCGTCGGCGACAGCCAGGTCTCCGCGCAGTCGGTGGTGCAGAAGCTGATGGCCGCGTACGGCGGCGAGGAGGGCGCGGCGGAGGACATCGCCGAGACCGCCGTCGCCACCCGGCCGCCGCGCAGCCGGCAGAGCAGCAGCGACCCGGGCGTGGTGGTCCGGGGCGTCAGCGACGTCTGGATCAAGCTGGCGCGGTGCTGCACCCCGGTTCCGCCCGACTCGGTGTTCGGGTTCGTCACCCGCTCCGGTGGGGTGAGCGTGCACCGTGACGACTGCGCCAATGCCGAGGACCTGCGGGCGCAGGCCGAACGGGTGGTCGAGGTGAGCTGGAAGCTCACGTCCGCCTCCACGTTCCTGGTGGCGATCCAGGTCGAGGCTCTGGACCGGCACAAGCTGCTCGCCGACGTCACCCGGGTGCTCTCCGACGAGCGGGTGAACATCCTGTCCGCGACCGTCACCACCACCCGTGACCGGGTCGCGGTGAGCCGGTTCAGCTTCGAGATGGCCGACCCGAAGCACCTGGGCCACCTGCTGGCCACCGTTCGCAAGGTCGACGGTGTGTTCGACGCGTACCGGGTCACCTCCGGCGCCTGACGCGTACCCCACACACGAGAGCGCCCGCCGGCTCAGCCGGCGGGCGCTTCGTCATCCTGGTGGGCGTCAGCCCTGCGGCGCGCTCATCGTGAGGGTCTTGATGACGACCTCCTTCTTCGGGTGGCCGCCACCGGCCTGCTGGGCGAACGCCCCGTCGTCGCCGGCCTTGGCCACGTCCTTGACGATGTCCATGCCACCGGTGACGGTGCCCAGCACGGTGTACGCCGGGTCGAGCGGCGAGTCTCCGTACACGATGAAGAACTGGCTACCGGTGCTGCCCGGCTGACCGGAGTTGGCCATCGCGATGACACCCTCCGGGTACGGCGGGCGCTTGTCGGTGGGCAGGTTCTCCTCGGGCAGCCGGAAGCTCGGGCCACCCGTGCCGTCGGTGTCCCGCCAACCCTTGCCGGTGGCGCTCGGGTCACCGCACTGCAGCACCTTGATGCCCTCGGTCACCAGGCGGTGGCACTTGGTGTTGTCGAAGAACTTCTTCTCGGCGAGGAGGCTGAACGCCCCCGCCGTGCAGGGCACCTGCGACCGGTCGACCTTGGCCGTGATCGGGCCCAGGTTGGTGTCGATCGTCATGGTCTGCACACCGCTGGCGGACTGCTGGTTGCTCGGTACCCCGACGTCCTTGATCTGCGGGGACCGCTGGTCGGCCGGCATCGCGTTGTAGACGCACTCGGACGCCCCGGGCGCCGACGCGGCGTTCTTGTCCTTGTCGTCGTCGCCGCCGAGGGTCGTGGCCAGCCAGACGGTGCCGGCGACCACGAGGACCAGCACGGCGGCGGCGCCGACGATCGCCTGCGTCTGGCGGCGCTTGCGGGCCTTGGCCGAGCGCTCGGCCATCTCCTTCTCGAGTCGGGCGCGTGCCGCCGCGCGCTGCCGCTCTCTGGTGGACGTCACGCCTGGATCCTCCTGGCTGTTTGCTGCGGGGTGCCGCTCGGGTGGGTGGGGGCGACCGGTCAGCCGGCGCTCGGGCTGCTGGCCGGGGCGCCGGAGGGCGGCGGTGCCGCGCCGGTGACCGGCTCGCCGACCGTGAGGCTCTGGATCACCACGTCGGTCTTGGGCTTCACCTTCGCCCCGGTCCCATTGTCCACGGTCGGCTGGGCGCCGATCTTCTCCACCACGTCCAGCCCGCCGGTGACCTTGCCGATCACCGGGTACTTCGGGTCCGCCGTGGTGAAGTCCTTGAAGAAGATCAGGAACTGGCTGCCGTTGGCGCCCGGCGGGTTGGAGATCATCGCCACGGTGCCCTTGGGGTACGTCGGCGGCTGTCCGGGCGCGGGGCTGGCCGAGGGCGACGGCGCGGTCGGCACGTCCTCGTCGTAGAACGAGTAGGTGGGCCCACCGAGGCCGGTGCCGCTGGGGTCACCGCAGCGTAGCGCGCCGTCGGTGGTGATCTCGTGGCACTTGGTGTTGTCGTAGAACGACCGGCTCGCCAGGTGGGCGATGCTCGCGGCGGCGCACGGCGAGCTGGTCAGGTTCAGCTCGGCGGTGATCGGCGCGCCCTGGTTGGTGGTGACGGTCATCGCCCGGGTGCCGTCGGTCGGCAGACCCTTGGTCTCCGGCGTGCCGACGTCCTTGAGGTTGGTGTTCGCCGTCGCGTCCTGCGGCGTCCAGAGGCAGGTGTCCTCCGCGGCCGCGTTCTGCTTCGGGTCGGAGTCGAACGCCCCGAGCGCCCAGGCCGAGCCGGCCACGATCACCGCGAGGACCAGGAAGGCGCCCACGCCGGCCTGGATCTGCCGACGCCGCCGCGTGGCGGCCGCCCGGCGTGCCATCTGCCGGTCGAGCTTGGCCCGCGCCAGTTTGCGCTGCCGGTCCCTGCTGGAAGCCACAGGTGCTCCCCTTTCTTCGCCTGATCGTCACCGGCGGCCGGCTCTCCCGGCCCGTCCGGGCGTCGCGTGTGCCGCGCCACACGCCCGCCAGAGTGTACGGCTAGTGACTGGGAATGTGGTGTACGAGGTCCACCCCGTCCCGAGCAGCGCTTATCGGAAGTTGTCACTGTGCCGGTCGGGGCGCGCGGGACGGACGCGGCAAACCCGCTCGGCCCGCCCGATAGGCTGCTGGGCAGGACGACAGCTCGACGGAGAGGACAGCGCCCGTGCTCGTGGCCGGCTTTCCCGCGGACGCCTTCGGCACCAACTGTTACGTGGTCGCCACCGCGCCGGGGGAGCAGTGCGTGGTGGTCGACCCCGGCATCGGGGTGCTCGACCAGCTCGACGCGCTGCTCGCCGAGCACCGCCTGCATCCGGCCGCTGTGCTGCTCACCCACGGCCACCTGGACCACACGTTCTCGGTGGCGCCGGTCTGCGACGCCCGCGGGATCACCGCGTACGTGCACCCCGGCGACCGGGAGATGCTCGCCGACCCGGCCAAGGGCCTCTCGGCCGACCTGACGTCGCTCTTCGGCGGCCGGCTGAGCTACAGCGAGCCGGAGGACGTGGCCGAGTTGACCGACGGCGCCACCCTCACGCTCGCCGGCCTGGAGATCGCCGTCGACCACGCGCCGGGCCATACCGGCGGGTCGGTGCTGTTCCGGCTGCCCGGCGCCGGGTCGGGCTGGGAGGCGGACGAGATCTGCCTCTCCGGCGACGTCCTCTTCGCCGGTTCGATCGGCCGCACCGACCTGCCCGGCGGCAGCATGCCGGCCATGCTCGCCAGCCTGCGCGACAAGATCCTCCCGCTGGCCGACGACACCGTCGTGCTGCCCGGCCACGGCCCGAGCACCACCATCGGCCGCGAGCGCGCCGGCAACCCGTACCTCGTCGAGGTGGCCGGCACGTCGCCGGCCGCGCCCACCCGGGGTTTCTAGATCATTCGTCCGCGCCGCGCGCGGACCCACGACACCACCGCGCCATGGGCGCGGAACCGCAAGGAGTACGCGATGAGCAAGCCCACGCCCATCTCCGGGTTCCCGGAGTGGACCCCCGGTCAGCGGATGATCGAGCAGTTCGTGCTCGACAAGATCCGCGACACCTTCGAGCTGTACGGGTTCGCCCCCCTGGAGACCCGCTCGGTGGAGCCGCTGGACCAGCTCCTGCGCAAGGGGGAGACCTCCAAGGAGGTCTACGTGATCCGGCGGCTGCACGCCGACGCCGAGGGCGCCGGCGGTGATGACCAGCTCGGGCTGCACTTCGACCTGACCGTGCCGTTCGCCCGCTACGTGTTGGAGAACGCCGGCAAGCTCACCTTCCCGTTCCGTCGTTACCAGATCCAGAAGGTGTGGCGGGGGGAGCGGCCGCAGGAGGGCCGCTACCGGGAGTTCGTCCAGGCCGACATCGACATCGTCGACCGGGACACCCTCGCCCCGCACCACGAGGCGGAGATGCCGCTGGTCATCGGGGACGCGCTGCGCGCCCTGCCCATCCCGCCGGTGACCATCCAGGTCAACAACCGCAAGATCTGGGAGGGCTTCTTCCGGGGCACCGGGGTGACCGACCCGGAGGCGGCGCTGCGTACCGTCGACAAGCTCGACAAGATCGGCCCGGCGAAGGTGGTCGAGCTGTTGGCCGAGACCGCGGGGGCGAGCGAGGCGCAGGCCAAGGCGTGCCTCGCGTTGGCCGAGATCTCCGCGCCGGACGCCTCGTTCGCCGACGCCGTACGCGCGCTCGGGGTCAGCGACCCGCTGCTGGACGAGGGCGTCGACGAGCTGGTCCGGGTGGTGGAGACCGCGGCCGGGCACTCGCCCGGACTCTGCGTGGCCGACCTGCGCATCGCCCGCGGTCTGGACTACTACACGGGCACGGTCTACGAGACCCAGCTGCGCGGCTACGAGCGGTTCGGCTCGATCTGCTCCGGCGGCCGGTACGACAACCTGGCCAGCGCCGGCGCCGTCTCGTACCCCGGTGTGGGCATCTCGATCGGGGTGACCCGGCTGCTCGGGCTGCTCTTCGGGGCGGGGGAGCTGACCGTCTCCCGTTCGGTGCCCACCTGTGTCCTGGTGGCGCTCGCCGACGAGGAGCACCGCGCGGCCAGCGACAAGATCGCGGCAGAGCTGCGTCGGCGGGGGATCGCCACCGAGGTGTCCCCGAGCGCGGCCAAGTTCGGCAAGCAGATCCGGTACGCCGAGCGGCGGGGCATCCCGTACGTCTGGTTCCCGGGGACCGACGGCGCGGCGGACGAGGTGAAGGACATCCGCTCCGGTGAGCAGGTCACGGCCGACGCGCAGGCCTGGACGCCACCGGCGGGCGACCTCCGGCCGGCGGTGAACTGAGGGCTTCCACTGGCGCTATCGGTCGCGGGGACCTACGGTAGCGTAAGTTACGCCACCGTAGGGAGTTCTTCGTGACCGTGAGCACCACACTGAGCCAGACCGCCCTGCTCGTCGAGCTGGAGCCGGTAGTCGCGCGCAACCTGGACCGCCATCTCTCGTTGGCGAAGGAATGGTTCCCGCACGAGTACGTGCCGTGGAGCGAGGGGCGCACCTTCGACGGGCCGCTCGGTGGCGAGGCGTGGTCGCCGACCGACTCGACGATCCCGGACGTGGCCCGCACCGCGCTGATCGTGAACCTGCTGACCGAGGACAACCTGCCCTCGTACCACCACGAGATCGCCACCCTGTTCGGCCGCGACGGCGCCTGGGGCACCTGGGTGCACCGGTGGACCGCGGAGGAGGGCCGGCACGGCGTCGCGATCCGCGACTACCTGACCGTCACCCGCGCCGTCGACCCGGTGGCGTTGGAGCGGGCCCGGATGACGCACATGTCGGAGGGCTACACCAACGCCCACGGCGACGAGGTGCTGCACTCGCTGGCGTACGTCTCGTTCCAGGAGTTGGCCACCCGGATCTCGCACCGCAACACCGGCAAGGCCACCGGCGACCCCGCCTGCGAGGCGCTGCTGGCCCGGGTGGCCGCCGACGAGAACCTGCACATGGTCTTCTACCGGAACCTGCTCGCCGCCGCGTTCGAGCTGGCCCCGAGCCAGGCCATGCGGGCCGTCGCCGATGTCGTCGCCGACTTCCAGATGCCCGGCAGCGGCATCGACGGCTTCGCCCGCAAGTCGGTGGCGATCGCCCTGGCCGGCATCTACGACCTGCGCCAGCACCGCGACGAGGTGTTGCAGCCGGTGCTGCGCCAGTGGGACGTCTTCAACGTCACCGGCCTCGACGCCGACGGCGAAGCCGCCCGCGAACAACTCGCCACCCAGCTCGACGCCCTGGACCGCGCGGCGTCCCGCTTCGAAGAAAAGCGCGACGCCCGAGCCGCCCGCCTGGCCCAGCGCTAACCCCCACCTGCACCCCGTCGATCTTGCACTTTCTGTTGTCACGAATCGGGGCGCAGCCCGCGTTTCGGCGACAGGAACTGCAAGATCGACGGCAAAGGGGTGGGGTTAGGGGAGGGGGAGGATCAGGCAGGTGCTGGTGGCGTGGGCTACCAGGCGGCTCTGCGCGTCCGTTAGGCGGGCTTCGGCCAGGGTCGTGCGGCGTCCGCGTTGCAGGACGGTGCCCTCGCAGCTCAACGTGCCGCTCGCGACGGTGACCGGCCGGAGGAACTTCACGTTCAGGTCCAGCGAGGTGTAGCCGACCCCGGCGGGCAGCGTGGTGTGTACGGCGCAGGCGGCGGCGGTGTCCAGCAGTGTCGAGAGGACGCCGCCGTGCACGGTGCCCAGCGGGTTGTAGTGGAACTCCTGGGGGGTCAGCTCGACGACGACCCGCCCCTCGTCGGCCTCCATGCGGGCCATGTCGAGCAGGTGCATCACCGGGGGCGCGGCCAGTTCCCCCGCGATCATCGCGCGAAGCATGTCGAGGCCGCTGCGCCGACCGACCTGCGCCGCGTTGGCCGCCGGGTCCGACCAGGTGAAGGTACGGCTGCGCGCCGGCTCCTGAGTCTGTGTCATGGACGCAGCGTCGCAGGATGTTGCTGAGTCTGTCAATGAGACCTAGCCTGGTCGGATGAGGCCCGCGGCACTGGACTGGTCGGTGGAGAACTGCACCATCGCCCGCGCGATGGAGATCCTCGGCGAGCGGTGGACCATGGTGGTGCTGCGCGAGGTGTTCAGCGGCGTACGACGCTTCGACGACATGCGGGTCCGTACCGGGATCCCCAGGCAGGTTCTCACCAACCGGCTGGCCCTGCTGGTCGAGCGGGGCGTCCTTCGTCGCGAGCCGTACCGGGAGCCCGGCAGCCGACTGCGCCACGAGTACCGACTGACGGAGATGGGCCTCGCCCTCTGGCCCGTGCTCGTCGCCGTGCTCGGTTGGGGCGACAGGTACCTGGCCGACGCCGAGGGCGCGCCGTTGCGGGTGGAGCACCGCGACTGCGGCGCCGAGGTGCGCGCCGAGCTGCGCTGCGCCGACGGGCACGAGGTGCGGGACCCGCGTGACGTGCTGCCCCGCCCGGGGCCCGGCGCGCGCCGCCGCGACCCCTGACGCCGCCGGCCGCCCATCCCGGGGCGTCACACGTGTCCGCCCGGACGAGCCGGCGTCACACGTGTCCGCCCGGACGAGCCGGCGTGGCACGCGTCCGCCGGGCTTGCCGGCGTCGTAGACGGCCGTCGGAACGGGCGGGCCGGCGTGGCACGCGTCCGCCTGTTGTGGCGTCAACCGCCTCCGTTGCCCGGCGCTGTCCGAAAGGGATCCGGCGGTCGTCGGGGTGTGACGGTAGATGTCCCCGAGTGTGTCGATGGTGTTGCGCCGACGTCCTCGGTGACGTTCGACGAATTCGGGCGAAACCAGATCTTGTTAATGATCTTAAGTATGTGAATACTTCAGTTCACTCGACCGGTTTTCGCAGATCGGCCGGGTTGCCCTCGGGTCAGCCATCCCCGGCCAGACCCGTCTCCCCCGCCCAGGAGGTTTGTTACATGCGACCCACGAGGTCCTCCTTCCGTGTTGCGGCGACCGTCGCCGTGACCGGAACCCTGGTCGTCGGCTCGCTCATCGGCGCACCCGCCCAGGCCGCCCCCGCCGCCTCGCCCGACGCCGGCGCGGCCCTCTCCGCTCAGCTCGGTGACCGCTCCGCCGGCTCGTACATCGACGCCAGCGGCAAGACCGTCGTCACGGTGACCGACGCCGCCGCCGCGAGCGCGGTCAGCAAGGCCGGAGCGAGCGTCCGGTACGTCACCCGCGGCGCCGCCGAGCTCAACCGGGCCACCGCCGAGCTGGAGCGCTCGGCGAAGATCCCGGGCACCGCCTGGTGGAGCGACCCGATCACCAACCAGGTGGTCGTCTCCGTCGACAGCACCGTCACCGGCGCCAAGCTGGAGCGGGTCAAGGCGGCCGCCGCGCGCGCCAACGGCGCGGTGCGGGTCGAGGCCGAGGCCGGCGTGCTGAGCACCCGGATCTCCGGTGGCCAGGCCATCTACACCGGCGGTTACCGCTGCTCGCTGGGCTTCAACGTGCGCAGCGGCAGCACCTACTACTTCCTGACCGCCGGGCACTGCACCAACCTCGGCAGCAACTGGTACTCGAACTCGAGCCAGACCAGCCTGCTCGGCACCCGTACCGGCACCAGCTTCCCGGGCAACGACTACGGCATCGTGCGGCACAGCAACTCGGCGAACGCCGCCGGTAACGTCTACCTCTACAACGGCAGCTACCGGGACATCACCGGCGCCGGCAACGCGTCGGTCGGCCAGTCGGTGCAGCGCTCCGGCAGCACCACGGGCCTGCGCAGCGGCTCGGTGACGGCGACCAACGCCACGGTGAACTACGCCGAGGGCTCGGTCTCCGGCCTGATCCGCACCAACGTCTGCGCCGAGGGTGGCGACAGCGGTGGCTCGCTCTTCTCCGGTAGCACCGCGCTCGGCCTCACCTCCGGCGGCAGCGGTAACTGCCGCACCGGCGGTACCACCTTCTTCCAGCCGGTCACCGAGCCGCTGAGCGTCTACGGCGTCAGCGTCTTCTGATCGACGTACCGCACGCGGGCCGCCGGGGCACTCCGGCGGCCCGCGTCGCGCGTGCGGGTCGGCTCACGCGAGCCGGTCGGGCCCGTCCGTCGGCAGCAACGAATCCGGGGGTACGACACCGGTCGTCGGCACTGCCGGTCCGACTGGCGTGGTGCCGGCGGCGGCCCACGCGAGATGCGCCCGGCGCGCCGAGAGCACCGCCAGCAGCGGCCAGAGCGAGACGCCCACCGCCGTCACCCGTTCGGCCAGGCCGGTCCGGGATCCGCTGGTCACCTCGAACGCGAACCAGCCGAACAGGGCCAGCAGCACCAGCGTGGCGCTCAACGCCACGCCGCGCCGGAACGCCCAGGGCGGTTGCGGCGTGCGTGGATGCGCGGCGTCCGGGCCACGCGACAGCCGCAGCGCCGACCCGGCCGGCCAGAGCGCCAGCGCCAGGACGGCGATGGTCGCCACGATGCCGTGGCTGAGCGAGCCGCCGACCGTCGGCCGGGGAAAGGCGACGAGCGCGATGGTGGCCACGCCGCCGACGGCGAGCAGGAAACGGCTGGGTAGCCCGGCCGCGTGCAGCACCGCGGCGGTCGCCAGGTAACAGCACCCGAGCAGCGCCAGGGCACTGATCATGATCCAGGCGTCGGTGGCGTCATGCCCGGCCAGTTCGCTGATGGTGTCGCGGATCGGGTCGTACCCGGCGGGTTGCCGGGCGCCCGCGACCGTCCAGCCGCCCACCAGCAGCACCGGCGCGGCGACCGCCGTGGCGACGCCCCAGTTCGGTACGGCGCGCATCAGGCCACGCTAACCGGCGTCGGGGCCCGCTGCCCGGGGTTCGCCGGCTCGTCCACCAGCGAATCGGGCCGGGCTGCCGGGTGCCCCCCAGCGGGCCCGGCCACCCCTGACAGAATGCGGGGTGAGGACTGTTCCACGATGAGGAGTTGCCAGCCGTGATCCGTACCCACAATGCCGGAAGCCTGCGCGCCGCGGACGCCGGCTCGACGGTGACGCTCGCCGGGTGGGTGGCCCGCCGGCGCGACCACGGCGGTGTCATCTTCGTCGACCTGCGTGACGGCTCCGGCGTCGTGCAGGTGGTGTTCCGCGAGGAGGACGCGCACGCGCTGCGCAACGAGTTCTGCGTGAAGGTCACCGGCGAGGTGACCCGCCGCCCCGAGGGCAACGAGAACCCCGACCTGCCCACCGGCGAGGTCGAGGTGACCGCCGCCGCGCTGGAGGTGCTCTCCGAGGCCGCGCCGCTGCCACTGCCGGTGGACGACCAGGTCGAGGCCGGTGACGACATCCGGCTCAAGTACCGCTACCTGGACCTGCGCCGCAGCGGCCCGGCGAACGCGCTGCGGCTGCGCTCGCGCGCCAGCCAGCTCGCCCGCGGCGTGCTGCACGAGCGGGACTTCCTGGAGATCGAGACGCCGACGCTGACCCGGTCGACCCCGGAGGGCGCCCGGGACTTCCTGGTGCCGGTGCGGTTGCAGCCCGGCAGCTGGTACGCGCTGCCGCAGTCGCCGCAGCTCTTCAAGCAGCTGCTGATGGTCGGCGGCATGGAGCGGTACTACCAGATCGCCCGCTGCTACCGCGACGAGGACTTCCGCGCCGACCGGCAGCCGGAGTTCACCCAGCTCGACATCGAGATGTCCTTCGTCACCGAGGACGACGTGATCGACCTCGGCGAGGCGATCGTCTCGGCGCTCTGGCAGGACCTGGCCGGGCACGAGATCACCCGACCGATCCCGCGGATCACCTGGCACGACGCGATGGCCCGGTACGGCTCGGACAAGCCGGACCTGCGCTACGGCGTCGAGCTGACCGAACTGACCGACTACCTGCGCGGCACCGAGTTCCGGGTGTTCGCCGGGGCGATCGACGCGGGCGGCTACGTCGGCGCGGTGGTGATGCCCGGTGGCGCGGCCCAGACCCGCAAGGAGCTGGACGGCTGGCAGGACTGGGCCAAGGCGCGCGGCGCGCGGGGCCTGGCGTACGTGGTGCTGGACGCCGAGACCGGCGAGGCGCGCGGACCGGTGGCCAAGAACCTCTCCGCCGAGCACCTGGGCGGGCTCGCCGACGCGGTCGGCGCGAAGCCGGGCGACGCGGTCTTCTTCGCCGCGAGCACGACCACCCGTGAGGCGCAGGAGCTGCTCGGCGCTGCCCGGGTCGAGATCGCCAAGCGCTCCGGCCTGATCGATGAGAGCGCCTGGGCGTTCTGCTGGGTGGTCGACGCCCCGATGTTCGAGAAGACGGACGAGGGCGCGTGGACGGCCGTGCACCACCCGTTCACCTCGCCGAACGCGGAGTGGGTGGACCGGTTCGAGGAGGCGCCGGACCGGGCCCTGGCCTACGCGTACGACATTGTCTGCAACGGCAACGAGATCGGCGGCGGGTCGATCCGTATCCACCGGGGTGACGTGCAGAAGCGGGTCTTCGACCTGCTGGGCATCACCCCGGAGGAGGCGCAGGACAAGTTCGGCTTCCTGCTGGAGGCGTTCAAGTACGGCGCCCCGCCGCACGGCGGCATCGCGTTCGGTTGGGACCGGGTCTGCATGCTGCTGGCCGGCGCGGACTCCATCCGCGAGGTCATCGCGTTCCCGAAGACCCGGGGCGGCTTCGACCCGCTGACCGGCGCGCCCACCCCGATCACCGCCCAGCAGCGCGCCGAGGCCGGCATCGACGCCAAGCCCAAGCCCGCGCCTGCGGCCCACACCGGCACCGCCGGCCCGGCCGCCCCGGTGGCCGACCCGGTCTAACCCGTCCCTGTTTGGTTGATCAAGAGGTTTGCGTCATCATCGCCCCGCGAGATGACGCGAACCTCTTGATCAACGGGGGAGTGGGCCGGGATGCGGGTGCTTGTCGTCGGGGGTAGTGGGTTTCTCGGGCGGGAGGTTTGTCGGCGGGGCGTACGCGTGGGGCTTTCGGTCGTCGGGACGTTTCACTCCGGTGAGATCGGGGTGCCGGGGGTCGCGGCGCGGCGGTTGGACGTGACCGACCGCGCCGCCGTGCGCGCGCTGGTCGCCGAGGTGCGGCCGGACGCCGTGGTCGCGACCCCCAACCGGTACGACGACTGGACGGTCACCGCCGACGGCGCCGCCCACGTGGCCCTCGCCGCCGCCCAGGTGGGTGCCCGGCTGGTGCACCTGTCCAGCGACGCGCTGCACGGCGGCCGACCCCAGCCGTACGCCGACGACGAGCCACCCAGCCCGGTCAACGCGTACGGGGCCGCGAAGGCGGCGGCCGAGACCGCCGTGCGCGCGATCGATCCCGGTGCGGCGCTGGTGCGTACCTCGCTGATCCTGGGGGAGGGCAGCAAACAGATCCAGCTCTGCCGCGACGCGCTCGCCGGGCGGGCCGTGCTGTTCACCGACGAGGTCCGGTGCCCGGTCGACGTCACCGACCTGGCCGACGCCGTGCTGGAGCTGGCCCAATCGTCGTACGCCGGTCTGCTCAACGTGGCCGGTGTCGACGCGGTCAGCCGGGCCGAGCTGGGCCTGCTGGTCGCCGAGCGGTTCGGGCTGGACGCGACAGGACTGAAGACCACCACGGCCGCCGCCGTCGGTGTCGTGCGCCCCAGCGGCGTACGCCTCGACTCCGCCCGCGCCGCCGGCCTGCTGCGGACCCGCCTGCGCGGGGTACGGGAACTCCTCGCTTGACATCGTGCACACTTTCTATGCACAACTCTTGTGCATAGAAAGTGTGCAGAGATAGTGTGCAGTCATGGCGAATGACGAAGCGACCCCGCAGCCGACCCCCCGGGAGGTGCGGATCGACAAGCGGCAGGTCCGGGTGCTCGCGCACCCGCTGCGGATGCGACTGGTCGGTGCCCTGCGGGTGAACGGGCCCGCCACCGCCACCACCCTCGCCGAACTTCTCGGCACCAACACCGGCGCGACCAGCTACCACCTGCGCCAACTCGCCGAGGTCGGGCTGGTCACCGAGGATCCCGACCGGGGCAGCGGACGGCAGCGCTGGTGGCAGGCCGCGCACGACGTCACGAGCTGGGAGCCGAGCGACTTCGACGACGACCCCGACGCCCGTGCCGCTATCGAGTGGATCCAGGGCGACCAGGTGCGCCTCCTCGTCGAACACGCCGACCGCTGGTTCGCCAATCAGCACGAGTGGTCCCCCGCCTGGCGGGACGCCTTTGGCATGGGCGACATCTTCCTGACCGTCCCGCCTGAGCGGCTGGAGGCGCTCAAGGCGGAGGTGTGGCAGGTGCTGGAGCGGTACCACCGCGAGGCCGAGTCGGTCGACGCGGCCGAGCCCGCCGACCCGCAGGCCCGCCCGGTGCAGGTCTTCCTGGCCGCCTATCCGCTGCTGGACGGTCCCCGATGAGCCCGAGGAGTGAGTCGGGTTTGGGAGCCCCGCAGTCGCGAATGGAGGTGGCGTCGTGAGCGTGAGGAGTGAGTCGGGTTTGCGAGCCCCGCAGTCGCGAATGGAGGTGACGTCGTGAGCGCGCTCACCGTACGCCAGGTCCGGCGTCGCTACCTCACGCTGTACGGCCTGCGCTGGCTGCCCACGGGCCTGCTGATCCCGGTGCTGATCCTGCTGATGCAGGAGCGCGGCCTGTCGCTGCCGCAGATCGGCCTGGTCAGCACCGCGCAGGGGCTGCTGGTGCTCGCGCTGGAGCTGCCCACCGGTGGATTCGCCGACGCCCTCGGGCGCAAGCCGGTCCTGCTCGCCGCCGGGGTTCTCAACCTCGCCTCCCTCGCGGTGTTCGCGGTGGCCGACTCGTTCGCGCTGTTCTTCCTGGTCTGGGCCCTGCAGGGCGTCTACCGGGCGCTCGACAGCGGCCCCCTGGAGTCCTGGTACGTCGACGCCACGCTGGCCGCCGACCCGCAGGCCGAGTACGAGAAGGGCCTCGGCTACGCCGGCACCGTCGTCGGGATCGCCATCGGCGGCGGGGCCCTGCTCAGCGGCGGACTGGTCGCGCTCGGGCCGCTCGGCCCGGTCAGCGCCCTCACCGTGCCGGTGCTGGCCGCGCTCCTCGCGCAGGCGGTGGCGCTCGGCGCGTTGCTGGTCCTGCTGGTCGAGGAGCGCCCGACCACCGGTCTGGCGGCGGTGCGCGCGTCGGTGACGCAGGCCCCCCGCATGATCGGCCAGGCGGTCGGCCTGCTGCGCCGATCCCGGGTACTGCTCGCATTGGTGGCGGTGGAGCTGTTCTGGGGCTTCGGCATGATCACCTTCGAATCGCTGCTGCCGGTCCGGCTCGCCGAGGTGGTCGGCGACCCGGAACGCGCCGCCGCGCTGCTCGGCCCGGCCAGCTCCGCCGCCTGGATCGCCAACGCGGCCGGCGCGGCGCTCACCCCGCTACTGCTGCGCTGGCCCGGGGCGGCGCCGGGCGCGGCCCTGCTGCGCATCCTGCAGGGGGCGACGGTCGTCGGGATGGGACTGCTCGCCGGCCCGGTCGGGGTGCTCGTCGCCTACCTGGCCTGCTACGCCGTGCACGGCGCGTCGAACCCGCTGCACAGTGGCCTGCTGCACCGCCAGGTCGACGGCCCGTACCGCACCAGCGTGCTCTCGCTGAACTCGATGATGGCGCAGCCGGCCGCCGCGCTCGGCGGAGTCGTGCTGACCGCGCTCGCGGCCAGCACCAGCGTGGGTACGGCGATGGTGGTCGGCGCGGTCGTGCTGGCCGTCGCGGCCCCGCTCTACCTGCCCGCCTGGCGGGCCGACCGGCGGGCAACCCCCGTCGCCGAACCGGTCACGATTCCCGTAGCCGCCGATCGATGAGGGGGAGGGGCCGCCGGTCCTGGACGGGTGGCCCCTTCCGGTGCTTTCAGGTGAGGCGGATCGAGGCGAGCGGGAGGGTGTCGGTGAAGCCGAGCCGACGGTAGAGCCGTATCGCGCCGACATTGCTCGGATAGACGCCGAGCCCCACGGTGTCGTAGCGGGCCAGCAGAGCCCGAGTCATCCCGGCGGTAAGCGCCGCGCCAAGGCCGCGACCCCGCTGGTCCGGGGCTACGGTCAGACCGGCGAGGAAACCGATCTCGCCCTGACTGCGATCCGCCCCGCATGCCACCAGCCGGTCGCCGGCGCGGATGCCGTACCAGGCCACCACGCGTGGATCGGTCGGGCGGGAGGTGGTGCTCGGAAACGCCTCGTCGATCAGCGCCTCCATGGCGGGGCGGTCGCTGTCGGTGAGCCTTACGACCCGCTCCTCGTCCGGCTGGAGCGGCGGCGGCGTCGAGGTCCAGTGGAAGACCCAGTCCCGGTGTTCGGTCACCGACAGTCGGTCGGACAGTTGTTCGCGGTCGTGCTGGGGCAGGTGCAGCCGCTGGCCCGGGAGCAACGTCCCTCCGGCGACCAGCGCGACACACATCTCGATCGCCGGCTCGGGCGGGCCGATCGCGCAGCCGGCTGACCCGTGCTCGGGCGGCAGCAGCCACAGCACGGCCCCCTCGCGCCGGTAGCCGCGCGCCGACGGGCGGCCGCCGAGCGCGTGTCGGGCGAACGGGTGGTGGCCGGCGGCGGCCAGGATGGCGGCCCGGTCGTGGAGCACCTGGTCGTCGACGATCATGCAGTTCAGCCTAGGTGTCGGCGTACCGGCAACCAAGCCGGGCTGGCGATGTGCCCCGCTCGACGGCCGGTGTGTCGTACCGCGCCGCCAAGATCGTCACAACGTCGGGGATGTTGCTGCTTCAGTGGCGCCGGAGGCAGCAACTTCACCGAAGTTGCGCGACGGGGCCGGAGCGAGGTGAGCGGCGACCGGCCGGTGGGGTACGCAGCAGATCCACGGTGGAGATTGGCGGGTCGACCGATTGGGTACATCACGCGCCGACCTACTGGGAACCCCCACCGGAGGACCGATATGCTCGCCATTCTCGCGGCCATCGTCTTTGGCTTCGCCCTGCTGATCGACCTGTTCGACACCAACTTCGGCGCGCCCGACCTGTTCAACTGGAACACCCTCGTACTCATCGGCCTCTTCCTGCTCGCGCTCTACCTGGGCGGCGTCGGCAGCGGGCCGCGCGGCGGTGGTGGCGGTCGCTGGTACCGGGGTCGTCGCCCCGGCCGTGGCTGACCGAGACCGATCAGCGGTGGCCCGGCCCGTAGCGCGATTCCGGCGTCTCGGGTCGGGCCCGGTACTGTCTTCGTGATGGAGTCCGACGCTCTCTTCTCCCTCGGTGCCCCCACCGGGTCGCGTGGCGCGCCCGAGGGTCCCGCCGGTGTAGACGGCTTCACTCCGGTAGCGGACGATTCGCCCCTGCCTGTCCGCATGCGACCCGCGAGCCTGGACGAGCTGATCGGGCAGGACCACCTGCTGGCCCCCGGCGCGCCGCTGCGGCAACTGGTCTCCGGCGGTGCGCCGATGTCGGTCATCCTCTGGGGTCCGCCCGGTAGTGGCAAGACGACCATCGCGCACCTGGTGGCCGGCGCGACCGACCGCCGTTTCGTCGCCATGTCGGCGCTGTCCGCCGGCGTCAAGGACGTCCGCGCGGTGATCGAGACGGCCCGTCGTCAGCGCCGTTCGGGCGGCCCGCAGACGGTGCTGTTCATCGACGAGGTGCACCGGTTCAGCAAGACCCAGCAGGATTCGCTGCTCGCCGCCGTCGAGGACCGGACGGTCACGCTCCTCGCGGCGACCACCGAGAACCCGTACTTCTCGGTCATCTCGCCATTGCTCTCGCGGTGCGTGCTGCTCACCCTGCAACCGCTCGACGACGACGCCGTACGCGGCCTGCTGCGCCGCGCGGTCGCCGACGGGCGCGGCCTGGGCGGCGCGCTCACCCTGGCCACCGATGCCGAGGACCATCTCGTCCGGCTCGCCGCCGGTGACGTCCGCAAGGCGTTGACCGCGCTGGAGGCGGCGGCGGCCTCCGCCACGGCCCTCGGCGCCGGGCGCATCGACCTGGCCACCGCCGAGCAGGCGGTCGACGTGGCGGCGGTGCGGTACGACCGCGACGGCGACGCCCACTACGACGTGATCAGCGCCTTCATCAAGAGCATGCGCGGCTCGGACGTCGACGCCGCCGTGCACTGGCTGGCCCGGATGCTGGTCGCCGGGGAGGACGCCCGGTTCATCGCCCGACGACTCGTCATCTTCGCGAGCGAGGACGTGGGCATGGCCGACCCCACCGCGCTGAGCGTGGCCACCGCCGCCGCGCACGCGGTGGAGTACGTCGGCCTGCCCGAGGTGCAGCTCAACCTGGCCCAGGCCGTGATCCACCTGGCCACCGCGCCGAAGTCGAACTCGGCCACCACCGCGATCGGCGCTGCCATCGCCGACGTACGGGCCGGGCGGGGCGGTCCGGTGCCCCGGGGTCTGCGTGACGCGCACTACGCCGGCGCCCGCGGGTTGGGCCACGGCACCGGATACCGCTACCCGCACGACGACCAGCGCGGCGTGGTCACCCAGCAGTACGTCCCCGACGACCTGGTGGGCGTCGACTACTACCAGCCCGGCCCACACGGGGCGGAACGGTCCGTGGCGACGCGGCTGCCGCTGCTGCGCCGGATCGTGCGCGGGCTGCCGGTCCCGCCGGCCCGCCCGGAAAGTCCGCCCGCGACGGCCGGACCGGCCGCCACGGCCGCGCCGGCCGCCGGGGATTCGGTAACGCCGCAGCCGGGGACGGCGCTTGCTGGTCGGAACGGCCGGGCGGTCACGGGTGTGGATGGTGCCGCTACGACGCAGGACGGCGGCACGAACGCCGCAGGAGAGGGTCAACAGTGAGATCGCGTGGTGCCGACCGCCCCGACGAGGGCCCGGACGAGCGGCGTGATCCCCGCGCCAAGGGCCGCCGCTGGGGTCGAGGCCGAGCCGAGGCCGAGCCGGAGGAGCCGGTAGCCGGCGAGGAGTTCGGCTGGATCGACGACTTGCGTTCGGCCAAGCAGCAACGGGGCGAGCTGGGCCCGGACGGGGTTCCGGTTGAGCCGGTGCCGCCGCGTGCCGGCGTGCCGACGCCCCCGGACGCGCCCCCGGCCCGCGCCGGCCGGACACCGAGGCCGCCGGGGCGCGCCGAGGTGTCGACGGACCCTGGCCCGGCGAGACGCCCCCGCCCGGTCGCCGCCCGGACGCCCGCCCGCCCGCCGACCGGGCGCCGGTTGAGCGCCCGCGTGAGCTTGGGCCGGCCGGCGTCTCCGGTCCGCCGTCGCCGCGCGGCAACCAGCCAGTTCCCGGCGTCGACCCGCGCGCCGCCGCGGGCCCGCGTACGCCGCCGTCCGTCCGTCCGGGCGGCGGTGACCCGGCCGACCCCGCCGGCCCCCGACCGAGGGGCGGCGCTCCGGCCGGCCCCGCGCGAGCGCGTCCGACCGTCGGGCCGTCCGGCCCGCCGCTGGGGGCACCGGCCGTGGGCGCTGCGACCGGCCCCCGTCCCGAGGTCCCCGCGCCCGCCGGCCGGGCGGAAGCCGCGCCGCCACTGCGCCGGCCCGACGCCGTACCGCCGGGCCGTCGACCCGCGCCCGAGCCGGGCGCGGGCGGCCGGCCGCTCAGCGGTGACGGCCCGCAGCCCGGACGTCGTACGCCCGAACCGGCGCGGCCCGCCGGTGGCGCTGCCCGCTTCGACGGACCCGTGACCGGTGTCGCCCCGCAGGTCGCCGACGGACTGCGACCCGACCCCGCGATCGCCGACGACCCGCGTACGGCCCGGCGTCGTCCCGGGCCGGTCGACCCGGGCGCGCCGGAGCCACCCCGCCCCGCCGGGGGTGGTCACCGTCGTGCCGCCGAACCGGACGAGCCGGCGGTTCCCCGCACGGGCAACGCCCCGCCGCTGCCCGACGCGTCGCCCAGCGGCGCTGTCCCCACCGGCGGCCCGGCCACCGACGGCACCGGTCGCCGTCGGGCGGTCCCCGACGAGCAGGACCGACGCGCGGCGACCGGCGGTGAGCCGCAGCCGGAACGCCGGGACCGTCCGGAGCGGCCGGCGGACTGGCTGCGTCAGGCCGGCCGGCTGCCGCACACCGACCCGGGCCTGCCGGTGGTCAACCGTCGAGGGGCCGGCGGGCAGCCTGCGGAGCGGCCCGCCGGCCGCCGTACCGGCCCACCGCCCGCCGGTGACCTGAACGACCGCTCCGGTGCTCCACTCGCCGTACCCGATCCGGCCGCGGAGCGGGCCACCGGCCGCCGGGCCGCCGGGCCGCCCGCCGACCCGGGCGCGGACGCTCCCACCGGCCGCCGGGCCGCCCGCGCCCCGGAAACCACCGGCGAGCACCCGAGCGGTCCCGTGCCGCAGCCGCCGGCCCCGGGGGAGCGCCCGGTCGGCCGTCGGAGTGCTCCGAGCACCGCCCCGGACCCGATCAACCGTCGTCGCCGCCCGTCGGCCGAGCCGGCTGCCGAGGGGCGGCCCGGCCCGGCGGGCGAGCGCGGTGACGACTCGTACGCCGGTCCGCCCGGCGGCGGACGACCCGGGCCCGGCGCGCCCGTGCGCGGCGTCCGCTCCGGCCCACCCGGTGGCCGGGCCCGGCTTGCGCCCGACGACGCGCCGGTCTCCGGCGCCGGCCGCCGTGGGACCGATGGTCCACCCCGGCCCGGCGTGGCCCGCCCCGACGGACCGGCGCGCGCGGCGGTGCCGCCGGGCGCCGGTCCCGACAGCCCGCCCGGTCCACGCGGGGACGGCCCGCTCCGGTCCCGCCCCGAGGGTCCGGGCCGCGCCGCGGTGCCGCGGAACGCCGATGGTTCCGCTCGCGCGGCGACGCCGCCGGGCGTCGGTCCGGACGCCGCGGCCCGCGCCGCTGTCCCACCCGGCGTCGATCCGCAGGGTGCGGCTCGTGCCGGGGTACGACCTGGCGTCGGTCCGGACGCGCCACCCCGACCTGGTACGGCCCGGCCCCGCCCGGATGGTCCGGCTCGCGCGGCGGTCCCGCCGGGCGTCGGTTCGGACGCCGCGCCCCGACCGGATGGCCCGGCGCGTGCCGCCGTCCGCCCCCGGGCGTCGCCCAGCCACCCGGTGGCGACGTTCGGACGGGCGTCGAGCAAGCCGGCCCCGGATCACCCGCGACCGCGCGTGCCGCCGCCCCACGTCCGGCGGACCGCGCCGCGGGCCGGGCGCTGCCGCCGCCCCGCGAGGGCGGCCGTCCCGAGCCCAGCGGTGTCGCCCCGGTGCCGCCGTCCGGTCGTACCGGCGAACCGGTCGCCCGTGCCGCGGTCGTGCCGCCGGGTGCGGCTGGCCCGGTGGACCGGCCACCGTCCGAACCGGTCGACGGGCCGGCGCTGCGCGCGGCCGGCGACGTCGCCGACGACGAGGACGCGGCCCCGGGCGCCCGCTCCGAGCAGCACCGGCAGTCGCGCGAACGACGCCGGCTGCGGGTCGCCGTCCTGGCGCTGGTCAGCATCGTGCTGCTCGGCGCGGTGCCCCTCTTCTTCGGCCTCCGCACCCTCAGCAGGGACCCGGTGTTCGACAACCTCGACCAGCTCAATGTGCCCTCATGGGCCGCGACGAAGACGGTCGACGACGTCAGCGGCAGCCGTTGGTGCCTGCTCGACTGTCGGCTGCGCGAGCGCACCGTCACCTCCGAGAAGTCGCCGGAGGAGACGGCGAAGGTCTACGAGGAGGCGCTGCGCGGCGATGGTTGGCGGCCGTGGAAGGTGGGCCGCTGCCCCGAGCAGGAGACCAAGGGCAGTTACACGTGCTGGCGTCAGGACGAGTTGACCCTCGACCTGTGGGTGCGCGCGCCGGCCTGCGTACCGCCGCCGGTCGACGGGGAGCCGGCGATCGTGCCGTCCCCCGAGCCGTCGGCCGCTGCGGGGGAGTGCGCCGGCTCGTTGGTGTCGGTGAAGGTGCGCAACGCGATCGACGACGAGCGGACCAGGCCGCAGCCCAGCACCGATCCGTCACTGACCGGGGAGGATCCGTTCCCGACGGTCAGCGGGGATCCGCTGGGCGATGTGACACCCTCACCGTCCTGAGCCGCTCTCCATCACGGACGGTAGGGTCTGGGGCTGGCGGACGCGCCGGCCGGCGACGGTTCGGTGGGTTCGGTGGGCACCACGGTTGTGCGTTCCGGGGACGTCGGGTCCGGCGGAAATCTGCTTGAGGAGGAGACGCGTGGGCGACATTCTGGCGGTCGCGGCGCTGATCGCGGCGAGCGCGTTCGCGGTGCTGGTGCTCATCCTGACGCTGCCGATCCTTCGGCTGCGGCACACGGTGGACGCCACCACCCGGATGATCAACGACCTCAACGACCGGACGGGACCGCTGCTCGGCGACGTCAACACCACGGTGAAGAACGTCAACGTGGCGCTGGAGCAGGTGCAGACCTCGCTCGACGGTGTGAACCTGCAGTTGGCGAAGGTCGACACGATGACCAGCCACGCCCAGAACGTCACCGCCAACGTCGCCAACCTGGCGACGGTGGTCTCCGCCGCGGCCGCGAACCCGCTGGTCAAGGTGGCCGCCTTCGGCTACAGCGTGCGCCGGGCCGCCGCCAGCCGCCGGCACGCCGAGACCGAGCGCGAGGTGCGCGACACCATCAAGCAGCAGCGGCGGGCCGCCCGGCGCGGCAACCGTTGACCGACCCGGCCACAGGAGGTAGCGCGACATGAAGCGGTTGTTCTGGCTCGGCATCGGCGTGGCCGTCGGCGTGGTGGTGGTCCGCAGGGCGACCCGGACCGCGCAGGCGTACACCCCGGCCGGCATCGCCAGCTCGTTGTCGGAATCCGCTGGCAGCCTGGTGGAGTCGGTGCGTAGCTTCGTGGAGGACGTGCGGGTCGGGATGGCCGAGCGCGAGCAGGAGATTCACCAGGCGTTCGTCCAGGGCGAGGCGTTCGACGACCAGTTCGCCGAGCTGCGGGAGTCCCCGCGGATCGGCGATAGAGAGATTTTTCCGGAGGAACACCAGCGATGAAGACGGCGGAGATCAAGCGGCGGTACCTCGCGCACTTCGAGGCGAACGGCCATGCCGTGGTGCCGTCCGCTCCGCTGCCCGCCATCAGCGATCCGAACCTGCTGTTCGTCAACGCCGGCATGGTGCAGTTCGTGCCCTACTTCCTGGGCCAGCAGACCCCGCCGTACCAGCGGGCGGTCAGCGTGCAGAAGTGCATCCGCACCCCGGACATCGACGAGGTCGGCAAGACCAGCCGGCACGGCACGTTCTTCCAGATGAACGGCAACTTCTCCTTCGGCGACTACTTCAAGGCCGGGGCGATTCCCCTGGCGTGGGAGTTGTCCACGAAGCCGATCGCCGAGGGTGGCTACGGGCTTGATCCGGAGCGGATCTGGCCGACCATCTACCTCGATGACGATGAGGCGTACGAGATCTGGCGGTCGGTGGGTGTGCCGGCGGAGCGGATCGTGCGGCGCGGCAAGGCGGACAACTTCTGGTCCATGGGCATCCCCGGACCGTGCGGTCCGTCGTCGGAGCTGTTCTACGACCGCGGCCCGGAGTACGGCGCCGAGGGTGGTCCGGCGGTCGACGAGGACCGGTACATGGAGTACTGGAACCTCGTGTTCATGCAGTTCGAGCGGGGACCGGGTACCAACAAGGAGGACTACCCGATCCTGGGTGACCTGCCGGCGCAGAACATCGACACCGGCATGGGCCTGGAGCGGATGGCCTCGATCCTGCAGGGCGTCGACAACCTGTACGAGATCGACGAGGTACGACCCATCCTCGCCCGGGCGGCCGAGCTGACCGGCAAGCGGTACGGCGCGCACTCCGGGCACGTGGCGAGCGAGTCGCACCCGGACGACGTCCGGCTGCGGGTGGTCGCGGATCACGTGCGCACCGCGCTGATGCTGATCGGCGACGGCGTGACGCCGAGCAACGAGGGCCGCGGGTACGTGCTGCGGCGGATCATGCGTCGGGCGATCCGGTCGATCCGCCTGCTGGGCTGGCAGGACCGGGCGCTGCCCGAACTGCTGCCCGTCGCGCGGGACTGCATGGCCCCCTCGTACCCGGAGCTGGCGACCGACTTCGACCGCATCGCGCAGTACGCGTACGCGGAGGAGGAGGCGTTCCTGTCGACCCTGCGCGCCGGCACGACGATCCTGGACACGGCGATCGCCGAGACCCGTACGGCGGGTGGCACGGCGCTGTCCGGGGCGAAGGCGTTCCAGCTGCACGACACGTACGGCTTCCCGATCGACCTGACCCTGGAGATCGCGGCCGAGCAGGGCCTGAAGGTCGACGACGAGGGCTTCCGCCGGCTGATGGCCGACCAGCGGACCCGGGCCAAGGCGGACGCGCAGGCGCGCAAGACCGGGCACACCGACGTGTCGGCGTACCGGTCGGTGCTCGACGAGGGCGGCCCGGTGACGTTCACCGGCTACAGCGAGGTGGCCCGCGAGTCGCGGGTGCGGGCGCTGCTGGGCTCGGACGGCCCGCGCGCGGCGGCGACCGAGGGTGAGCTGGTCGAGTTGGTGCTCGACACGACCCCGTTCTACGCCGAGGGCGGCGGCCAGCAGCCCGACCACGGCATCATCACGGTCGGCGACGGCCAGGTCGAGGTGCTCGACGTGCAGCAACCGGTGCCGGGCCTGATCGTGCACCGGGCCCGCGTCCTCCGGGGTGAGGTGCACCCCGGCGACACCGGCTACGCCGAGATCGACACCACCCGGCGGCGGGCGATCTCCCGGTCGCACACGGCCACCCACCTGGTGCACCAGACCATGCGCAACTTCCTTGGCGAGTCGGCCACCCAGGCGGGTTCGTTGAACGCGCCGGGCCGGCTGCGGTTCGACTTCAACACCCCGACGGGTGTGTCGCCGACCGTCCTGCGCGACGTGGAGCAGCAGGTCAACGAGGTGTTGCTGGCCGACCTGGAGGTGCACGCCTTCATCACGTCGCTGGACGAGGCGCGGCGGATCGGCGCGATGGCGCTCTTCGGCGAGAAGTACGGCGAGGAGGTGCGGGTCGTCGAGGTGGGCGACTACGCCCGGGAGCTGTGCGGCGGCACGCACGTGGCCCGCTCGGCGCAGCTCGGGCTCGTGAAGATCCTCTCCGAGTCGTCGATCGGCTCCGGCGTACGCCGGGTCGAGGCGCTGGTCGGCATGGACGCGTTCGGCTTCCTGGCCAAGGAGCACCTGCTGGTGTCCCGGCTGGCCGAGCTGTACCGGGTGCCCAACGACCAGGTCGCCGACCGGGTGGAGCAGACGGTCACCCAGCTCCGGGACGCGGAGAAGGAGCTGGAGAAGCTGCGCGCCCAGTTGGTGCTGGGTGGGGCGGGCGCGCTCGCCGCGCAGGCGAAGGACGTGCGCGGGGTGGCGTACGTGGGAACCGAGGCGCCCGAGGGCGCGGCCGGCAACGACGTACGGACCCTCGCCCAGGAGATTCGCGGCAAGATCGACCCGGCGCGGCCGGCGGTGGTCGCCGTGGCGGCCCGGTCGAACGGCAAGGCGTCGTTGGTGGTGGCGGTCAACGCGGCGGCCCGCAGCCGGGGCCTCACCGCGTCGGACCTGGTGAAGGCGGCGTTCTCCGGGCGCGGCGGGGGGAGCCCCGACCTGGCCCAGGGTGGCGGTCTGCCCGCGACCGAGGCACCGAACCTGCTGCTCACCGTCGAGAAGGCGATCACCGAGGCGTGATGGACGGTCAGTTTCGACCAGGGCGGACCGAATGGTCCGCCCTGGTTCGTCGACAGCACAGGGGTGACCCACGGTGAGCGACTTCACACGGGGAGTTCGCCTCGGTGTGGACGTCGGTCAGGTGCGCGTGGGGGTGTCCCGCTCGGATCCGCACGGGGTGCTGGCCACGCCGCTGGTGACCCTCGCCCGCGATCTCACCGCCGCGCCGGAGGCGGTGCCGAGCGACATTGCCCAGCTCGCGGCGTTGGTAGCCGAGCACGAGGCGGTCGAGGTGGTCGTCGGGCTTCCGATCAATCTGGCCGGCAAACATGGCCCGGCCGCGCTCAGCGTCACGGCGTACGCTGACCGGCTGGTCAATGTGATAGCGCCGGTCCCGGTAACGCTCACCGACGAGAGGATGTCGACCGTGGTCGCTTCTCGTAGGCTTGCCGAGCGTGGCGTTCGTGGCAAGCGTCAACGTGCGGTTGTCGACCAGGCGGCCGCGGTGGAGATCCTGCAGAGCTGGCTGGACGCGCAGCGGAGGCGGACGTAATGATCGACGATCTGGACCTTGGGTTCGACGAGCCGGAGCGGGGTGAGAAGGGACGGCACCGACGCGGCTTCCGCAACAAGCGCAAGGGAGGCTCCGGCGGCGGCCGGGGCAAGACCTTCCTGGCGCTGTTGATGGCCCTGGTCCTGTTGGGCACCATCGGTGGTGGCGCGTACTACGGGTTCGACCGGATCCAGAACTACTTCGTCACGCCCGACTACGACGGTGCCGGCTCGGGCGAGGTGCTGGTCGACGTCAAGGCCGGTGACAGCGCGACCGATGTCGGCGCCACGTTGTACGAGGCCGGTGTGGTCAAGAGCGTCAAGGCCTTCATCGAGGCGGCGGACGGAAACTCGCGTAGCAAGAACCTCCAGGTGGGTCGCTACAAGGTCAAGAAGGAGATGAAGGCGTCCGAGGCCCTGCTCCTGCTGCTCGATCCGAAGAGCCGGGTGGTGAACGGGGTGACCATCCCGGAGGGGATGATCACCTTGGCGATCTATGACGAGCTGGCCAAGGCGACGAAGATTCCGGTCGCCGAGTTCAAGGCCGCCGCGAAGGACCCGGTCAAGCTGGGGGTGCCGGCCTTCTGGTTCAACCGGGGAGACGGCAAGAAGGGGCCGAAGAGCCTGGAGGGCTTCTTGTTCCCGGCGACGTACGAGCTTCCGCCGAAGGCGACGGCCGCGGAGATCCTGTCGCTGATGGTGGACAAGTTCCTCGAGGTGACCGAGCAGATCAAGTTCGTCGACACCGTCCAGGAGAAGCGGGGCATCTCCCCGTACGAAGCCTTGATCGCCGCCTCCATCGCGCAGGCCGAGTCGGTCAACCACGTCGACTTCCCGAAGGTATCCCGGGTGATCTACAACCGGGTGTACACGGACAAGTACCACTGCAAGTGCCTGGAGATCGACAGTGCGATCAACTACTGGTTGCGGTTGCAGGGCAAGGACCCGAAGGACTCCGACGTCCTGAAGGCCAGCGAACTCAACGATCCGAAGAACCCGTACCGCACCCATGGCGCCAACGGCCTGACCATCACGCCGATCAGCAACCCGGGCGAGGACGCGCTCAAGGGCGCGATGGACCCGCCGGTGGGCGACTGGATCTACTTCATGACCGTCGACAAGAAGGGCACGATGGGCTACGGCTCCAACGACGCCGACTTCCGGAACCTGCAGCGACAGATGTGCCGCAACGGCGTGCTCAGCGGCGAGAACTGTTAGTGAGGGCCGCCGTGGTCGGTGCGCCGATCGCGCACTCCCTCTCTCCGGTGATCCACAACGCCGGGTACGCCGCCGCCGGGCTGACCGGGTGGTCGTACACCCGGATCGAGTGCGGGGCGGCGGAGCTGCCGGATCTGGTCGCCGGCCTGGGCCCGGAGTGGGCCGGACTGTCGGTGACCATGCCGGGTAAGGAGGCGGCGCTCGCCGTGGCCGACGCCGCGTCGCCGGTAGCCGTCGCCGTCGGCGCGGCGAACACGTTGGTACGCCGTGCGGACGGCACGTGGTACGCGGACAACACGGACGTCGGTGGCATGGTGGACGTGCTCACCGAGGCCGGGGTGGTGGCCGGCGCGGCGGTGACCGTGCTCGGCGCGGGGGGTACGGCCCGCGCCGCCCTCGCCGCCGCCGCGCGGTTGGCCTGTTCGTCGGTCATCGTGGTGGCCCGTCGGGCCGAGGCGGTGGACGAGTTGCGACCGGTGGCGGCGGCGTTGGGTGTCGCCCTGACCGCCGGCCGTTGGGCCGATGCGCAACGGCACGTCTCGGCCGCCGACGTGGTCGTGTCCACCGTGCCGAAGGGGGTCGCCGATCCGCTGGCCGGCGGTGCGACCTGGCGGCCCGGCGCGGTGTTCTTCGACGCGCTCTACGACCCGTGGCCGACGCCGATGGCGGCGTCCGCCCGCGCGGCCGGCCTGCGGGTGGTGTCCGGACTGGACCTGCTGCTGGCGCAGGCGGTGGGTCAGTTCGAGCAGTTCACTGGCGTGACCGCGCCATTTACGGCGATGCGGGAAGCTCTGGTGGCGGCCCGCCGCTGACAATTGTGGCGGATCAGTGGCGCAATCGCTGGAATTCCGTCGGCCGTGCCGCGATTCGAATTCAGACAGACTTCGGGCGCTGTTCAGGTAGGCGAATGATTGATGCCGGTGGCCCTCGAAAATCGACCTGAGTCCATCCTAGCGGCCGGTGCTCTGGCGCGCTGCCCCGTTGCGGCATCGTGGCGGATTCTCTTCGTCGGTGGTCGGCATTGATGGCGCGTCATCCCTGGTAGAGGTGCGTGTGCAACTCAATGGAGAACCCGCTGGGGATCACCTGCAATCGCGGTGACGGTGACCGATCTGCCCTAGCTGCGACGTATGGGCGTCACTTTATAGACGATTAATCGGGTAGCCGAACTGCTTATCAGGCAACGCAAAGTAATGATTGACGTGCGGCAAGTATCTCTCCTACGGTTCGATCACTGTCGTTTTCGGACTTGGAGGTCCGTAGGTGAGTCATGCCTTTTTCCGAGGTGGAACACGTGCCACTCGACGATTGGCGGTCGCCGCTTCGCTGGCCCTGGTGGCCGGTACGCTGCCGACCCTGACCGGGCCGGCGGTCGCGGCCCCGGTCGCCGCACCAGCGCCGGCGTCAGGTCCCGACACCAGTTGCGCCGACCAGCAGCCCGACGAGGCCGCCGCGGTGGACGCCGCTCGCCGGTGTGCCAAGCGGGTGGAGAACCTCGCCGCCCGCAGCGAGACGCAGGATGTCTTCGTCAACCCCGACGGCACGTCGACCGCCCAGGTCTATGCCGGCCCGATCCGGATGCGGGACGCGGGGGGTCAGCTCGTCCCGATCGACCTCACCATGCGTGCGGAGGCGGATGGTTCGGTCGCACCGGTCGCCCACCCCAACGGTCTCAAGCTTTCCGGCGCGGTGGGCGCGGGCGAGCACGACCTGCTGAGCGTCGGAGTCGGCGCGCACCGGGCCGCGATCGGTTGGACCGGCGCGCTGCCGAAGCCGGTGCTGGCCGCCAACCGCGCGACGTACCCGGAGGTCCGGCCGGGTGTCGACCTCGTGGTCGAGGCCAGCCGTACCGGCGTGCGGCAGTACCTGCTGGTCAAGAACCGGGCCGCCGCCGCCCAGGTGGCGTCGGTGCGGCTGCCGGTACGGGCGAAGGGCCTGGTGACCACCGGCGACGGCGCCGGCGGTCTGCGCTTCGCCGATGACAAGGGCCGCATCGTGGCCACCTCGGCCACCCCGGAGATGTGGGACTCGTCCGTCGACCCGGCCAGCGGCGGCCCGAAGCGGCTGGTCAAGATCGCCGCCAAGCAGACCGCGCGGGCCGGCGCGATGGACCTGGCGCTCACCCCCGACCAGGCGTTCCTCGCGGACCCCGCGACGGTCTACCCGGTGATCGTGGATCCGTCGATCAATCCGGTATCGCCCACCTTCGCGACCTACGTGAAGTCCGACGACACCGTGACCCGCTCGGGTGCGAACGACATCCAGATCGGCAAGGCCTCCGGGGCCAACCCCGGAGTCGCCCGAGGGTTCGTCCACTGGGGCACGAGCGCGCTGCGCGGCAAGCAGATCACCTCGGCCACCGTCTACTTCTGGAACTGGTACTCCACGACCTGCTCCGCGAAGTCCTGGCAGATCTGGTCCACCGGCGCGGCCAGCTCCGGCACGCTCTGGACGAACCAGCCGGCGTGGAACTACCAGGAGGCCTCCTCCACCGCCACCAAGGGTCTGAACAGCACCTGTGACGACGGCTGGGTGAGCATCACCGGCACCAGCTTCTTCCAGCGGGCCGCCACGGCCAACCAGGCCACCGCCTACATGGGGATCCGGGCCACCAGCGAGACCGATCCGGACAGCTGGAAGCAGTTCCGCTCCGACGACGCGGACATCCAGAGCGAGGTTCCGTACGCGGTCGTGAACTACAACAGCTACCCCAACGCGTTGGACCCGACGAAGCTGCAGCCGGGCGACGCGAGCGAGACCGAGACGCGGACGCCGACCATGAAGGGTGTCTTCAGCGACCCGGACGGCGGCAGCGGCCGGGTCGACTTCGAGATCTACGACCGCAGCGGGTCGACGCTGGAGGTCTCCGGTTCCGGCGGCAGCGTCACGAACGGCAGCGAGTCGAGCTGGACGGTGCCGTCCGGTGAACTCGTCGCCAACACCACGTACAAGTGGCGGGCTCGCGGCCACGACGGCAGCGTCGCCGGGCCGTGGTCGAGCTGGCGGTTCATGACCACCTCGGACGGCTCGCCCACCGGTGAGCAGGGCCGGTTCTCCTTCCAGGACCAGGACCTGACCGACCGGTTGCAGCTCAAGGTGAACGTCGCCAACGGCAACCTGCTGCTCAAGGGTACCGACTTCAACATCCGTGGCACCGGCACCGACCTGGTGCTGGACCGCTACTACAACTCCCGGTCGACGGCCACGTCGACGCTTGGTAAGGGCTGGGTGCTCGGCACCGGGCAGGACGTGAAGGTGACGTTCTCCAAGACCGACCACGCCACCGCCGACATCACGTACCAGGCGCCCACGGGCTTCACCGCACGGTTCGTCAACGACGGCACCAACTCCTGGCGGACCCCGCCGAGCCTGGACGCCAAATTGACCCGTAACACCAGCACCGGGGAACTGCGGCTGAAGTTCGACAAGAGCGAGGGCAGCTTCTACTTCGCCGACGCGACCGGCCGGCTGCTGCGCACCCAGGACAAGAACAACAACAAGATCACCTTTGGGTACGACGGCTCGGGGAACGTCACCACCGTCACCGACACCCAGAGCCGGGTGGTGACCCTGTCGTACACCTCGGGTCGGTTGACCTCGATGACCGACTCGACCGGACGCCGGGTGAGCTACACCTACAACTCGGACCAGAACCTGAACACGGTGACCGACACCGCCAACGGCGTCACGGTCTACGAGTACACCGGCGATCGACTTACAAAGATCATCACGCCCGAGGGTCGGGTCACCAACCTCGGCTACGAGCCCGACACCTCCCGGATGCTCGACTACTTCGAGTTGACCAACCCGGGCGGCACGCCGGCCGAGGCGCGGTGGCTGCTCACCTACTCCACCGGCAAGACGGAGGTGACCGACCCCAACGGGTACGCCACCGCCTCGACCACCGATGGCATCACCACCCACACCTACGAGACCCGCGACCGGGTCACCGAGGTGAAGGACGCCCTCGGCCACAAGCGGGCCAAGAAGTACAACGCCAACGACAACGTCGAGACCACCACCGACTCGCTGACCAACACCACCACCTTCGGGTACGACGCCAACACCAACAACATGACGTCGGTCGGCATCGCCACCGGGGCGAAGTCCACGATGTCCTACAACGACACCTCGCACCCGAACTCGGTGAGCGGGTCGACGGATCCCCAGGGCAACACCAACGCCTACTCCTACGACGCCGCGGGCAACAAGACCGGCACCGAGAGCTCGCAGTATCCGGGGCAGAAGATCGACGAGGCGGAGCACAACTCGAACGGCACGGTCAAGTGGCGCGAGGACGGCAAGGACGTCCGCACCAACTACACCTACGACGCCAAGGGCAATCTGACCCTGGTGGACAACCCGGGCCCGCTGGGGGACATCACCATCCTGCCGGACGCGCTGTCGCGCATGCTCGAACACACCGACGGCAAGGGTCAGAAGACCCAGTACGTCTACGACCAGCTGGACCGGGTCGACAAGATCACCTTTAAGGGCGCCGTCGTCGTCGACTACACCTACGACAAGGACGGCAACCTCACCCAGGTGGCCGATCCGACCGGTGCCACGACGTTCGGCTACGACAGGTTCGGCCGACCCAGCAGCAAGTCCGTGCCCGGGGCGACGCCGATCGGGTACGAGTACGACCGTAACGGGAACATGACGAAGTACACCGACGGCGGCGGCTCGGTCACCTATGGCTACAACGCCGTGAACCTGGTGACGTCGCTGCTGGAGCCGGGTGCGTCCACCGCGGTGACCTTCACCTACGACGAGAACAACCGGCGGCGGTTCATGTACCTGCCGACGTCACCGCGGATCACCGTGGAGATGAAGTACGACAAGTCCGGCCGGCAAACCTCGATCACGGCGACCAACGACAGCACGTCGGCGAAGCTGTCCTCCTTCACCTACGACTACAGCAAGACGGTCAACGGGGTCACGACCGACACCGCCCAGCGGCAGAAGGTCACCGACCTGTCGGGAACGACGACGTACACCTACGACAAGCTGAACCGTCTGACGGGTGCGTCGGGTGCGCTGTCGCGCAGCTACGACTACGACGAGAACTTCAACCGCACCTCCAAGACGGAGAGCGGCACCACCACGTCGTACAGCTACAACGACGCCCACCAGTTGACGTCTGCGGCCTCGACGACGTACTCGTACGACGCCAACGGCAACACCACCGGCTCGTCGTCGGGCTGGGCGTTCTCCTACAACACGGTGAACAACCAGACCACCTCGATCACCAAGCCGGGCGGGACGGCGTTGACTCCGCTCACCTACGGCGGCGCGGACCAGACCGAGCGGCGGGGCGCGGGCTCGACCACGTACGTCAGCTCGGCCCTGGGCGTCGCCTCGGCGAAGGCCCCGGCGGGCTCCGGTGGCACGGTGACCGCGAACTCGACGGACCCCGCGCCGGGGACCACCGACTACTACACCCGGGACAACACCGGTTCGCTGATCGGTTTGCGGGCCAACGGGGTGCGGTACTACTACCTCGTCGACGGCCTCGGCTCGGTGGTGGGTCTGGTGAACGGAAGCGCTGCGAAGGTCAACTCCTACAGCTACGACCCGTACGGCATCCAGCTGTCGGCGTCGCAGCAGGTGTCGAACCCCTGGCGGTACGCGTCCGGTCACCTCGACGGCGCGACCGGTCTGACCAAGTTCGGTGCCCGCTACTACGACCCGGGTCTGGGTCGGTTCACCCAGCGGGACCCGTCCGGTAAGGACCTGGCGTACAGCTACGCGTCCTGCAACCCGGCCAACAACACCGACCCCACCGGACTTGCGACCGACGCGGAGGCCAACGACGCCTTCGCATTGATCGGCGGGGCCATCGCGGGTGTAGCGATCGGTGGGTTTGCGTCAACCCTCGGCGCGCCGGTGCTAGCCGCGTGGGCCATCGGAGGGTGTGCTGCTGGCGCAGTCGGTACGCTCATCTCCCAAAAGGGCGAGTCAACATGGAGTGGCGTCGCGCTGAACTGCTTCGCGGGTGCCGTAGGCGGGCTGATCGGCGGGGTTTTCTCCAAAGGCGCGAGAGCTCTCTTCTGATGATCCCTTCCGCCGGAGGTCTTGATGTCGGTCCTGGTGCTCCTCGCCATAGGTGCCCTCAGCGTCCTGGTGCTGATTGCCGCGCTCGGGTACGGCTCGCTCGGTTGGCCCATCGTGGCGGTCATGGCCCTGTTGGCTGTGGTCGTGGTCGTCCAGGTGTGGCGGAGAGTCCGCTCCGGTGTGTTGCGGCCGCAGGGAAGTGGCGGGCAGTATCTGCTGCTGGGCGGCTTGGTTACGGCCGTGTGGCTGGTGGGAGCGGTCTTGTACCTCACCTCCGACCTCTCGGTGCCGCTCTACGCACTGGCGTTGCTCCTCGTCCCGTGCGTGACCTTCCTGATCGCGGGGCTACGGCAACGCCGTAGTTGACGATCGGGACCTCCAGCCGCCGTTGCCCGGCTGACACGATTTGGTGACGCCCAGGAGCGGGGTGGGTGGGGCTCGAGATCGGAGTCCCACCCACCTGCCCGGCGGACCGCCCCGGTGTCTTTCTTAGCTCACGGTTAAGACGCGCTTACGGAAAACTGTCCTACCGACGGTGTGCCCTGGTCATCGATACGCTGCTCACGGTTATCGCACCAGACACAGGGAGTTCTCCTTGACCAGGCACGGACTACACCGCATCACCCGGTTCCGCAACGGCCCCCGGCGCAAGGCGATCGCCATCGGCGTCGTCGGCGGCTCGGTGGTGGCCGGCATCGTGGCGACCATGATGCCCCTGTTGGCCAGCGACGACCTGTCGATCCGCGCGGTGGCGGACACCACCGCGACGATCGTCTCGCAGGACGGTGACAACTCCACCAAGGGGACCCTGGCGACCTGCCCGGCGCGCTGCGACGGAAACCCGCGCGGTGGCCGGGAGGCGGTCGTCGAGTTCGCGGTGACCACGCTTCCCGCCGCCGCCGTCAACGTCCGGGCGACCCTGCGCATGAACACCTGGCAGCAGTTCGCCGCCACGGTGACCGCGCACGCCTCGTCGGTGAGCGCCCGCGAGGCGCGACCGGCCCCGGCGAAGGCGGGAACCGTGTTGGACTCGGTGACCGGTGTGGCCAAGGGCGTCAACGAGTGGGACGTCTCCAAGCTGGTCACCGGAAACGGCACCTGGACGGTGTCGCTGGCCCAGACCGGCCTGGAGACCCGCGTCTACTGGGCGTCGGTCGAGAACCGCAACGCCGACCTGCGGCCCAGCCTGGTGATCAGCTACGACCTGGGTAGCGGGCCGACGTCGGCGCCGACCACCCGACCCGCGCCGACGCCCACGGTCGCGCCGACCACCGCCGCGCCCCGGCCCACGCCGACGGTCGCGCCGACCCGTACGCCGACCCCGACCCAGAGCCCCACCCTCCCGTCCGGCAAGTGCGGCCAGGTGTCCGACACGCTGGTGCCCTCCTGCGGCGCCTGGTGGGGGATGTACTCACCCGCCAACGCCGGCAGCGGCTGGGACCACGGCAAGGCGATCACCGACGTGGAGGCCCAGGTCGGGCGCAAGTTCGACATCGTGCACCGCTACCACGACTTCTCCAACGCCGGCAGCAACGGCGCGTTCCCGGACGACTACGAGCAGGACCAGATGCGCCAGGGCCGGCTGATGTTCTTCGCCTGGGAGTCGCGCGACTTCTCCGCCGGTACGACGCTGAAGTGGTCCGACATCTACAGCGGCCGACAGGACGCCACCATCGACGCGGTCGCCGGTCGCATCCGGGCCGCCAAGGTGCCGGTGTTCATGGGCTTCGACCACGAGCCGGAGGACGAGCCGGGCAAGGGTAGCGACGCCGACTTCGTCCGCGCCTGGAAGTACGTGTACGAGCGGTTCGCCAAGGCGGGCGCGGACAACGCCGTCTGGGTGTGGACGATGATGGGCTGGTCCGGGCACTACTCGCGGTACGCCGGTCTCTACCCCGGCGACCGGTACGTCGACTGGGTCGCCTACGACCCGTACAACTTCCACGTCTGCAACGGCAGCACCGTGTGGAAGAGCCCGAGCACGACGATCGGCGGCTTCTACGACTGGCTCGACGAGAACGGCATCGGCGCGGGCAAGCCCCGGATGCTCGCCGAGTTCGGCACGAACTTCGACGCCAAGGACCCGGGCGCGAAGCAGCGCTGGTTCCAGGAGTTCCCGGCGGCCCTGAAGGCGCACCCGAAGATCAAGGCCGCCATCTACTTCAATTCGCCGGGCATGACGACCCGCACGGCGACCTGTGACATGACGATGAACCACGACGCCTCCGCCGTGGCCGGGTTCAGCCAGGCCGGCAAGGACGCGTACCTGCGGCAGCCCACCGGAGGGAGCCGCTGAAACGTGTGACCACACTGTGAACACAGCCGCCGTTCATCGGAGATTCACCAGCTGATCTTCCGGCGTTCTGTCGGCTAGCAGATTCACGCACCGCCCAATCGGCGGATGCGCCTACCAGGCTGGGCGAGGCACGCTACCTCGGGTTCTCATCCATCTTGGAGGCGTAGCGTGCCCACACTCTCGCACTCATGGCGTTTGTCAGGACGACGTCGTACCCGGGCGGGGGTGGTCGCGCTGGCGGTCCTCGCCGCGGTGCTCAGCGCCCCCACGGCCTCCTCGGCGGCGGTGGTGCCGGTCCCCGGGACCGCGACCCTGGTGTCCGCGAATCCCACCGACCTCACCCCGCACGCCCGCGACGGTGAGACCCGCGCCTTCGCGCAGGTCGGCAACACCGTGTTCGTCGGCGGCAGCTTCACCCAGCTTCGGCAGACCGCCACGTCCGCGTGGATCACCCAGCGTTACCTCTTCGCGTACGACCGCACCACGGGCGCGATGTCCACCAGCTTCCTGCCGGTGCTCGACGGCGCGGTCAACACGCTGCTGGCGGGGCCCGGCGGCACGCTGATCGTCGGCGGCGCCTTCAAGAACGTCAACGGGGTCTCCCGCAAGAACCTGGTCGCGTTGAACCCGAGCACCGGCGAGATCATCGACAGTTGGGTGGGCCGCTCCGACGGCGGCACCGTCCGGGATCTGGCGCTGTCGGGCAACTGGCTCTACGTGGCCGGCGCGTTCAACTGGCTCAACGGCACCGCACACGCCGGTCTCGGCCGGCTGAACGCGACCACCGGGGCGATCGACCCGACCTTCTCCGTCGACGCCACCGTCGGACGGCACGGCACCACCTCGTACGTCTGGACCATCGACGTCACTCCGGACGGCAACACCCTGGCCGTCGGCGGCAACTTCACACTCCTCAACGATCTGCCGCGTAACCAGATCGCGCTCGTCGACGTGTCCGGCACTCCGGCGGTGCTGGACTGGAGCAGCGAGAAGTACGTCGCGCCGTGCGCCGCCCCGACGACCTTCGTGCACTACGTGCAGGACATCAAGTTCGGCGAGGACGGCACCTGGTTCGTGGTCGGCAGCAACGGCGGCACCGGCTGGCCGAGCGCGTACTGCGACGCGCTGGTCCGGTTCGAGACCGCAGCCCGGGGCACCGGCCAGCTGGGCACCTGGGTCGACTTCACCGGCAACGACACCATCACCTCGGTCGAGGTGGCCGACAACGTCATCTACCTGGGCGGGCACTTCCGCTGGTTGAACAACCCGAACGCCAGCGACAACGCCGGCCCCGGCGCGATCGACCGGCTCGGTATCGGCGCGGTCACCCCGGCCACGGGTCTGCCGGTGAACTGGAACCCGCGGCGCAGCGGCAGCGCCTCGATGCCGTCCGGCACCACCGCCTGGGGTTCGGCGGTGCCGGTGCTCTGGCGCGGCTCGGACGGTCTCTACTTCGGCCACAACTCGGACGGCATGGGCGAGGAGTACCACGGGCGGCTCGGCATGTTCCCGCTCGCCGGCGGTCGCACCTTCACGGCGAAGAACCCGCCGAGTGGCAGCAGTGGCAACCTCTACCTGGGCACCGGCGCGGGTGAGGTGTCGAAGGTGCCGTTCGACGGCGTGACGCTGGGTACCGCCACCACCGTCAGTCAGCCGGCCTACACCGCGTCCGGCGCCACCTGGCGGGTCGACGACCGGATCTACTGGTCGCACACGGTGGCGGGTACGCCCACCGGCAGCCGGATCGACGTCTCGCTGTTCAACGGCGGCGCGATCGGTTCGTCGTGGGAGGCGTCCGGCTACAACGACTGGTTCAACCCGGCGAACCTCACCGGCGCCTTCTACCTCGACGGCCGGCTCTACTACACCCGTACCGGCGCCAACAGCCTCTACTACCGCTACTTCGAGATCGACGGCAGCTACCTCGGCGCGACCGAGTTTGCGCTGCCGACGAGTGGTGTCACCTGGTCGGGCGTGCGTGGCATGGCCTGGGTGGACGGTCGGATCGTCTACGGTGCCACAGACGGCGGGTTGCGCAGCGTCCCGTTCGACCCGACGGCCGCGCCGACCGCGGTGGTCAACGGCACGGCGACGACGCTCATCGCCGCAGCGACGCCGGAGTTGTCGTGGTCTGTCCCCTCAATGTTCTTCTCCGTGCAGTGATGGTCGACCGTTCGTAACGGAGGATCGGTAGATTGTTCACGTCGGGTCGGCGGCGGTACCACCGCCGCCGGCCCCGCGATGTGGGGGAGGGGTCGTTGGTCGGCGGCGCTGGATTCCGCGCGAAACGCGCGGTCCACCTGGTCTTCGCGCTCAAACGTGCCTGGTACGGGTTGCGCTATCGGCGGCTGACCCTCGGCCGGGACGTGCAGATCCGCGGCCGGATCCGGCTGCGTCGGGGCGTACGGGTCACCATCGGCGACCGCACCCGCATCAACAAGCTGGTCCGCTTCGCCGGCCCCGGCGAGGTACGGGTGGGCGCCGACTGTCTGCTCAACGCCACCTGGATCGGCACCTGGACGTCGGTGACGGTCGGCGACAGGTGCCTGTTGTCCGACTGCGAGCTGCTCGACAACGACTTCCACAACCTGCCGCCCGACCAACGGCACGCGCCGCCCGGCCCGGCCACCCGCGCGCCGATCGTGCTGGAGGACAACGTCTGGGTCGGCGCGCACGCCCTGGTGCTCAAGGGGGTCCGGGTCGGCCGGGACAGCGTCGTGGGCGCGGCCTCGGTGGTGCGCACCGACGTGCCACCGGGCGTCGTCGTCGTGGGCAATCCTCAACAGACGGTGAAGAAGTTCCATGACTGATGCCACGCCCGCCCCCTGGCCACCCGACTCGTCGAGCTCCGGCGGCGCCCGCGTGGTGACGCTCTCCGACCTGGTGCGGGTGCCGATGCACCGGCTGCGGCTGGTGGTCGCGGTCGCCCTGGTCGGCCTGCTCGCCGCCCTCGGCTACGTGCTGCTGGTCCCGGCGGCGGTGACCGCCCGAGCGGTCGTGGCGGTCCGACCGGTGGTCACCGACGCCTTCACGCCCAGCGGCGCGGGCGCCGACCGCGCCGTCAACATGAACGTGGAGAGTGGCCTCGCCACCGGCACCGAGGTGGTTCAGCGGCTCGCCGACGCCGTCGGTGGCGAGCCGCGCGACGTCCGCAACGCCCTGGAGGTCGAGGTGCCGACCGGCGGGCAGATCCTGCGCTTCACCTACCAGACGCACGACGCGCAGCGGGCCGTGCAGGGCGCCAACCTCGCCGCGCGGTCCTACCTCGACGTGCGGCGGGCCATGTACGAGCAGCAGCGCGCCGAGATGCTGCGCTCCTACGACGCGAGCATCGCCAAGGTCGTCGCGCAGCAGACGGCGGTGCAGAAGCGCGCGAGCAGCGCCAAAGGCACCGCCGCCGGTGACGCGGCGCTGGCCGAGCTGTCCGGCCTCAACAACCAGCTCACCCAGCTCAACACGGCCCGCACCGAGATCGCCGCGGTCGACGTCAACCCCGGCTGGGTCACCCAGACCGCCGAGCGGGCGCTGGTGACCTCCGCCGGGCACCGGCCGCTCTACCTGGTCGCCGGCCTGCTCGGCGGCGCGCTGATCGGCGTCGTGCTGGCGTACGCGTGGGAGTCGGCGGACCGGCGGGTCCGCTCGGTCACCGACGGCCGGGACGCCACCGGCCTGCCGCTGCTCGGCACGGTACGTCGGCCGCCGTTTCGGGGTAGTCCCCGGGCGGTCGACGCGGACATCCGCTACGTGGCGATGGCGGTCGCCGAGCGGGTACGCCAGCCGGCCCGGGTCGCGCTGGTCACCTCCCGCGAGGACGTCACGGCGCTCACCGCCGGGCTGGCCGTGGCGCTTGCCGCCGACGGTCGGGAGGTCTTCGTCGCCGACGACAGCGGCCGCGTCGAGCGCCTGCGTGCCGCCGTCCTCGCCGACCGGGGGCGGCTGCCCCTCGACCCGTCCCGCCCGCTGGTGCCCAAGCCGCGTCCGGCCGGCACGCCGACGGCCAGCGGTGCTCCCGCCGATACGCCGGCGACTCGGCGGCCCTCCCCGCACCCGCCCGGCAGCCGCCCGTCCACCGACCCGGACGCGACGCTCACCCTGCCCCGGGTGGCGTCCGCCCGGACCGACAACGGCCGTCCGGCGTCGGCGGACGAGGTGACCGTGGGGGTGGGCAGCGTCCGCTTCGGCACCTGGCGGCAGGGCGCCGACCACGGGCTGGTGCTGTTCAACGCGCCACCGGCCGAGTCCGACGAGCGCGGCGTCGCGGTCGCCCGACAGGGCAGCGCGGTGGTGGTCATCGAGCGGGACCGTAGCCGCCAGAGCGACCTGCGGCGGCTCGTGGAGCGGCTGCGCGCCGCCGGGGTCACCCCGCTGGGCTTCGTCCTCACCCGCAACGGCCGGGCCTGATCGGTGTCGGTCACCCGCGCCCCGGCGACCGAGCCGCCACCCGGTGACACGCCGGCCGCCGCCGCAGTGACGCCGCCGACACCGCCACCCGCGCGGCTGCCGCTCTGGCCCCTGGCGTCGATGTTCGGCCTCGTGCCGCTCTGGTGGGCGCTCGGCGCGTTCTACCTGGGCTGGTCGCTGCTGGGCGGGCTGCTGCTGGCGGTGCTGCTCACCCGGGGCCGGGTGCCGCTGCCCCCGGTGGCCGGCATCTGGCTGCTGTTCCTGGCGATCGTGGTCGTCAGCGCCACCCAACTGTCCTCACCGGCGTCGCTGCTGACGTTCGCCCTGCGCCTCGCCTTCTACCTGACCGCGCTGGTGGTCGGCGTCTACGTCTACGCCGCCGCCCGGGAACGTGCCGACCTGGTGGCGGTGCTCACCCCGCTCTGCGCGTTCTGGTTCGCGCTGGTGGTGCTGGGCTGGCTCGGGGTGCTCGTGCCCCGGTTCGCGCTGGCCACCCCGATGGAGGTGCTGCTGCCCGCCGGCGTCGCCCGCACGCCGTTCATCCAGGACATGGTGCACCTGACCACCGCGGAATACAGCCCCCGCTCGCTCAACCCGATCTACCGGCCCGCCGCGCCGTTCGCGTACACCAACAACTACGGCAGCGCGTACGCGATGACGTTGCCCTGCGTGGTGGCGTACACCATGTTGCGCCGTCGCGGGCTGCTGCGGTGGGCGCTGCTGGCGTCGTTGCCGCTGTCGCTGGCCCCCGCGTTCCTCACCCTGAACCGGGCGATGTTCCTGAGCCTCGGCGCGGGGCTCGCCGTGCTCGGAGTGCGGGCCAGCCTGCGGGGCAACATCCGCGTCGCCGCGTCCATCGTCGGCGTGGTCGTGACCGGAGCTGTGGCCACGCTCTTCATCCCCATCACCGAGTTGATCAACAACCGGGTCGACTCCAGCGACACCAACACCGACCGGTTGTCGCTCTACACGGAGGTGATCCGCCGCGTGCAGGACTCGCCGTGGCTGGGCTACGGCGCTCCGGTGAACGTGGACACCGTCTCCGCCGACGCGCCGATCGGCACGCAGGGGCAACTGTGGATGGTGCTGTTCAGTCACGGCGTACCGGCGCTGCTCTGTTTCCTGGGCTGGTTCGTGGCCGCCGCGGTGGTCTGCGCGCGGGCGACGTCGGCGGCCGGTCAGTGGTTGGCCGTCGTGCCGGTGGTCTGCCTCGTGCAGATCCCGTTCTACGGCATGGCCAACCAGAACCTGACTGTCGCGTTCTTCGCGGTCGGCTTCGCCATGGCGCTCACCGAACGCGAACGCGCGCCCCGCCCGCACCGATGGCACCCGCCGCTCGTCTCCACCACGGCGGTGCCGGCATGACCGCCGCCACCCGACCGCCGGCCGACGCCGGCCGGGACGGCCCGCAGCGCGCCGCCGCGGACACCGGCGCGGTCGAGACGCGCCGCAGCGCCCGCAGCGGGGTGGCCGGGTTGCTCGGCGCGGCCGTGAGCGGCCTGTTCGGGTTCGTGCTGGCCGTGGTGATCACCCGGGGGTACGGAACAGCCGGCGCGGGTGCGTTCTTCGCCGCGATCGGCGTGGTCACCGTGGCCACCGCGGTCTGCACGCTCGGCGCGGAGACCGGCCTCATGTGGGCGGTGCCCCGGCGGCGGCTCGGCGTCCGGGGTGACGCGGCCCGGGTGCTGCCGGTGGCGCTGATCCCACCGCTGCTGGCCGGGTTGGTCGTCGCCGTCGCGGGAGCGCTGAGCGCCGACGCGCTCGCCCCCGCCTGCTGCGCGGCTCGGGCGACGCGGCGCACGGGTTGCTGACGCTGACCTTCGCCGCCGTGCCGGTGGTGGTGGCGATGACCCTGCTGCTGGCCGCGTTGCGCTGCGTCCGGCCCATCCGCGCGTACGTCGGCGTCCAGTTCCTCCTGCTGCCGGTGGCCCGCCCCGCGCTGGTCGGCGCCGCCGCGCTGGCGAGCGGCGGGCTGCTCGCCGGCATGACCGGCTGGCTGGTGCCGGCGGCGCTGGCGTTGCTGGCCTGCCTGGTGCTGGTGGCCGGGCCGCTCGGGTTGGGACGGGGCGCGGCGCTACGGCCGACCAGGTCCGACTGGTCGACGTTCTGGCGCTTCGCCCTGCCCCGGGCCGCCTCGGCGGCCATCGACGCGGGCAGCATGTGGGTGGGGGTGCTGCTGACGTCGGTGCTGGCCGGACCGGCCGACGCGGGCGTGTTCGGCGCGGTGGGCCGCTACGTGCTGGCCGGTCAGCTCGCCATGCAGGGACTGCGGGTCGCGGTGTCGCCGCAGCTGTCCCGGCTGCTCGGGCGCGGCGAGCGGGCCGCCGCGGCGGCCGTGCACCGGCAGTTGACCATCTGGGGGCTGGTGCTGTCCTGGCCGGTGTACCTGCTGCTGGCGGTGTTCGCGCTCGCGTTCCTGCAGTTGTTCGGCCGGGAGTTCACCGCCGGCGTGCCGGCGATGACGGTGTTGGCGCTGGCGATGTTGGTGAACACCGGCGTCGGCAACGTGCAGAGCCTGCTGCTGATGGGCGGACGCAGCGGCCTGCACCTGGTCTCCACGCTGGCCGGGCTCACCGTGACCGTCTCGCTCGGACTCTGGCTGATCCCCGGTCACGGCGCGACGGGCGCGGCGCTGGCGTGGGCCGCCGGCATCGCCACCGAGAACCTCACCGCGGCCGGCTTCGCCCGGTCGGTGGTCGGCGAACCGCTTGTCAGCAGGGCGACGCTGTACGCCGCGGCGGCCACCGTCGGTGGGGTGGGCGTCGCGGCGGCGGTCGGCGTGCTCGCCGCGGGGCGTGGCCTGTCCGGCCTGGCGGTGGCGCTCGCCGTGCTGGTGGCCGGCTGCGTCGGCTTGTTGACGTTGCCCCGGGTGCGCGCCGGCATCCGGGTGACCATGAGGCAGATCCGTGGGTCCGACGAGGCGGCCACGGCCGCCGGGCCGGCCCCGGCATCGACGAGAGGTAGGTGAGGGCCGTCGTGGCGTCCATCCGTGACCGGGTCAAGCAGTTGGTGCCGACCCAGGTGACCACCCGGGTGAAGGATTCCCTGGTCGACTACGGGGTGCGCACCAGTGACCGGCGACCCCTGCCGGACTTCTTGATCATCGGCACCAAACGGGGTGGCACCACCTCGCTGTGGAACTACCTCATCCAGCATCCGCTGGTGCCCCGGCTCTTCCCCGCGTGGAACACCAAGTCGGCGCACTACTTCGAGGAGCACTGGGGTCGCGGCGAGGCGTGGTACCGCTCGCACTTTCCGACCGAACGGCATCGCGAGGCCCTCGCGAAGCGGCACGGCGGGCCGGTCCGCGTCGGCGAGGCCGCGCCGCTGTACATGTTCCACCCGCTCGCCGCGCAGCGGGTCGCCGCGCTCATGCCGACCGTGAAGCTGATCGTGCTGCTGCGTGATCCGGTCGAGCGGGCGTACTCGCACTGGAAGGAGCGTCGTACGCACGGCATCGAGCCGCTGGACTTCGCGGAGGCGCTGGCTGCCGAGCCGGAGCGTACGGCGGGGGAGCGGGAGCGGCTCATCGCCGAGCCGGAGGCGTTCAGCGAGGCGTACGACTGGTACACGTACCGGGCGCGCGGGCGTTACCTGGAGCACCTGGAGCCGTGGCTGGACCGCTTCGACCCGGCCCAGATCCTCTTCCTGCCCAGCGAGGACCTGTACCGCGACTCCCGGGCCACCTACCGACGCACCCTCGACTTCCTCGGGCTGCCCGCGTACGACCTGCCGAACTTCAAGGTCTACAACGACCGGCGCTCGGCCCCGCTGGAGCCGGCGGTCCGCGCCGAGCTGACCGACTACTACCGCCCGTACAACGACGCGCTGCGCGAGCGGCTCGGGTTGGACCTCGACTGGGCGGACCGGGCGGCGTGACGACCGGGGTCACCCCGGCCACGGACCCCCGTTCGCGGACGGACGGGCTGGGCTGGGTGAGCCGTGCGGTGTTCCCGGACGACCGGGTCCACCTGACGGTGGGCGGCGCGGTGCCGGCCGGGCAGCGGGCGGTCGCCCGGTACGCCGTGGTGCCGTCGGTGGCGCGGGCGCGGTTCTTGGTGCCGCTGGGCGCGCCCCGGGCCGGCGCGGCGTCGCTGCTGGCGTACAACGCCTTGCGGCCGCCGAAGGTGCGCGCGTTCCGGGCGGCGCTCGGTGGGCTGGCCCGACTGGGCGGGGCGGGCCTGGCGCTGTTTCCGACGCTGACCGTGTCGGTGCCGGTGGGGGCGCCCGTGGCCGACCTGGTGCTGAGCGAGCGGCTCGCGGCCGCGTTGGGCGGTGCGCCCCTGCTGGCCGCGTGCGGCGTTCGTCCGCCGGACCCGAACGCGAAGCCCACGCTGCAACTGTTCACCGTCGACGGTCGTCCCCGCGGCTACGCGAAGATCGGCTGGAACGACGCCACCCGTGCCCTGGTCACCGCCGAGGCCGCCGCGCTGCGGGCGCTGAGCGGCGTGGCCGGTGTGCCCGACCATCCGGCGCCGCCCGGGCTGCTCGCCGAGACGGCGTGGGCCGGTCAGGCCGTCGCGGTGATCGAGCCGCTGCCGCCGGACGTACGTGGAGTGCCGGCCGACGACCCGCCGCGGATCGCGGCGTTGCTCGCGGTCGCCCGGCGGGGCGGCGAGCCCGGTGTGCCGCGCCCGTTGGTCTCGTCGACGTTCCAGGCTCGACTGGCCGCCCAGGCGGAGCGGGCCGCCGGGGCCGGGTCCGCCGGGGCGCGGGCGGTGGCGGCGGTCGCCGCGCTGACCCGCCGGCACGGCGACACGACCGTCGAATTCGGTCACTGGCACGGCGACTGGGTGCCGTGGAACCTGGGCACGCACGACGGCCGCCTGGTCGCCTGGGACTGGGAGCACAGTGGTCCGGACGTGCCGGTCGGCTTCGACCTGGCGCACGACGCGTTCCAGCGGTCGCTGGTGCTGCGCGGCGAGCCGGCCCAGGTGGCCGCCGCAGCCGTGGACGCGTACCTGGGGCGACACGGCGGGCGGCTCGGCCTCGACGCGGCGCGGTGCGCTCTGGTGGCCGACGCGTACCTGCTGGAGATGTGGCTGCGTACGTGGCGACTCGCCGACGCCGGCGCCGGGTGGAACCCGGCGCTGCATCCCGCACTGTTGGACGTCATTGAGAAACGACATAGCGAGTGAACAGGAGAATTCCCGACGCCGGGGACGCGTCAGAGAGTGACCGCATAACGGCAGGTCGTGACGGTGGTCGATGGGGTGTGAGGTCGACAGTGGGCCTGAGCACGCCGAAGGGAGATCGTCGCCTCGTCCGGTCGCGCTATTCAACGACCAGAAAACCTGTGATCTGCTTCTGCCTTGCGTGAATCGGAATTCCAAGCGAACTTGTGGGGAGTCGCGTGGACACGAACATCGACGACGAGTCGCCGGTGCTGCTGCTGGTCGGATCCAGCGGCGGTCACCTGGCCCAACTTCTCGCTCTGCGGCCCTGGTACGAACGGTGGCGGCGCTGCTGGGTCACCTTCGACACCCCGGAGGCGGTGTCGCTGCTGACCGGTGAGGACCTGGTGCCCGCGTACCACCCGACCACCCGCAACGTACCCAACCTGCTGCGCAACGCGCGGCTGGCCTGGCGGGTGCTGCGGCGTCGGCGGGTCGCCGCGGTGGTCACCACCGGCGCGGGGGTGGCCGTGCCGTTCGTGGTGCTGGCCCGCCTGCGTCGCATCCCGACCGTCTACATCGAGGTGTACGACCGGATCGACACCCCGACGCTGACCGCTCGGCTCTGCCGCCCGTTCCTGTCCGCGATGCTCGTGCAGTGGGACGAGCAGCGGCGGCAGTACCCGGAGGCAACCGTCGTGGGGACGCTGCTGTGAGCGGGGAGGCGGACACCGCGCGCCGCGACGCCGTCACCGAGCCGTCCCGGCTGCCGCGTCAGCGCGACACCACACCCGTCGAGCAGCCCCGGCTGCTCGTCGCGGTCGGCACCGACAAGCACCCCTTCGACCGGCTCGTCGACTGGCTGGCGCAGTGGCACGCGCAGGCCGGTCCGGTCGGGCTGACCGTGCAGCACGGGCACACGGCCGCGCCGACCCTCCCCGGCGCGGTGCCGTTCCTCGGCCACGACGCCCTGCAACAGGCGATGGCCGACGCCGACCTGGTGGTGTGTCACGGCGGCCCGGCGACGATCCTGGAGGCTCGCCGGCACGGTCACCTGCCCATCGTGGTGCCCCGGGACCCGTCGCGCGGCGAGCACGTCGACGACCACCAGCAGCTCTTCGCGCGCCGCCTCGGCGCAGCGGGGCTGGTGGCGCTCTGCGAGACCCGCGAGGAGCTGCACGACGCGCTCACCGCCGGCCAGGCCGACCCGTCCCGGTACGCGGTGCAGGCCGACCCGGCCGCGCACGAGGCCCGTCTCGCGGCGGTGGCACGGGTCGGGCAGATCGTGGACGACCTGGTGGCCCGGTCGAGCCGGCGCCGACCCCGCTGGCGGACCTGGCCGCGCACCGGCCAGCCGACGAAGGAGACCCGATGACCGACCAGCCGAGCGTCAGCGTCGTGGTACCCACCCGGGACCGCCCCGAACTGCTGCGCGCCGCCCTGGCCGCGATCATCGCCCAGGAATATCCGGGCACGATCGAGGCCGTGGTCGTGTTCGACCAGTCCACCCCGGACGAGTCGCTGACCGGCCTGGCCGGTCCGGGCCGGGCGGTCCGGGTGATCGCGAACGGGCGCGCGCCCGGACTGGCCGGCGCGCGCAACAGCGGCACCCTCGCCGCCGTGGGCGAGCTGGTCGCGTTCTGCGACGACGACGACGAGTGGCTGCCCGGCAAACTGGCCGCCCAGGTGCAGGCGTTGACCGCCGACCCGAGCGCCGAGTTCGTCTGCTGTGGCATCCGGGTCAGCTACGACGGGCACACCGTCGACCGGGTGCTCGACAAGGACCGGATCACCCTGGACGACCTCCTGCGGGACCGGCTGACGGAGCTGCACCCGTCCACCTTCCTGATCCGGGCGACGGCGCTGCGCGACGGCTTCGGTCTGGTCGACGAGGAGATCCCGGGCAGCTACGCGGAGGATTACGAGTTCCTGCTGCGCGCCGCCCGCAGCGCTCCACTGATCAACCTGCGGACGCCGTCGGTGCTGGTGCGGTGGCACAAGCGGTCGTACTTCGCGCAGCGCTGGGACACCATCTCCGAGGCGTTGCAGTGGCTGCTGCGGCGTTACCCGGAGTTCGCCGGGCAACCGGCCGGCGAGGCCCGGGTCACCGGGCAGATCGCCTTCGCGCGGGCCGCCTCCGGCGACCGGCGCGGGGCCGTGCGCTGGGCCCGGCACACGCTGCGCCGCAATCCTCGCGAGCCCCGCGCCTACCTGGCGCTGGCGGTCGCCGGCCGGATGGTCCGGGCCGACTCGGTGCTGCGCACGCTGCACAAGCGCGGTCGGGGCATCTGATCCGTCGTGCGAAGCCGCCCTGCGGACGGTCCGGCCGTCCGCAGGGCGGGACGCGACGGGCAGCGCGACGTGCCCGTCGCGCGTCGTGACAGACTGACCGCTGTGTTGCGCTGGTTGACTGCAGGTGAATCGCACGGCCCCGCCCTCGTCGCGCTGCTGGAGGGGGTGCCGGCCGGCATCGAGGTGAGCACCGCCGAGATCGCGGGCGAGCTGGCCCGCCGCCGGCTGGGCTATGGCCGTGGCGCCCGGATGTCGTTCGAGCAGGACGAGGTCGAGGTGATCGGCGGACTGCGGCACGGCCTCACGCTGGGCAGCCCGGTGGCGATCCGGGTCGGCAACTCCGAGTGGCCCAAGTGGCAGACGGTGATGGCCGCCGATCCCGTCGATCCCGACGAGCTGGCCCGGCAGGCCCGCAACGCGCCACTGACCCGCCCCCGGCCCGGCCACGCCGACCTGGCCGGCATGCAGAAGTACGGCCACACCGACGCGCGGCCGATCCTGGAGCGCGCCAGCGCCCGGGAGACCGCCGCCCGGGTGGCCGTCGGCACGGTCGCCAAGGCGTTGATCCGGCAGGCGCTCGGCATCGAGATCGTCTCGCACGTGGTCGAGTTGGGTCCGGTGGCCGCGAAGCCCGGGCTGCGTCCGACCCCGCAGGACGCCGACCGCATCGACGCCGACCCGCTGCGCTGCCTCGACCCGGACGCCAGCGCCCTGATGGTCGCCGAGGTCGACGCCGCGAAGAAGGCCGCCGACACGCTCGGCGGCGTGGTGGAGGTGCTGGCGTACGGGGTGCCGCCGGGCCTGGGCAGTCACGTGCAGTGGGACCGCAAGCTCGACGCCCGACTGGCCACCGCGCTGATGTCCATCCAGGCGATCAAGGGCGTCGAGATCGGCGACGGGTGGCAGCAGGCACGCTCCCGTGGCTCCGAGGCGCACGACGAGATCATTCCGTCGGCCACCGGCGTCCGCCGCGTCACCGACCGGGCCGGCGGGCTGGAGGGTGGCATCACCACCGGCGAGCCGCTGCGGGTGCGCGCCGCCATGAAGCCGATCTCGTCGCTCAACCGGGCGCTGGCCACCGTGGATGTCGTCACCGGCGAGCCGGCGACCGCCATCAACCAGCGCTCCGACGTCTGCGCCGTGCCCGCCGCCGCGGTCGTCGCCGAGGCGATGGTGGCCCTGGTGCTGGCCGAGGCGGCCACCGAGAAGTTCGGTGGCGACTCGGTCGCCGAGATCCGCCGCAACGTGACCGGCTACCTCGACGCGCTGGTCATCCGCTGATGGCGCCGGTCGTCGTCCTGGTCGGGGTGCCCGGCTGCGGCAAGACCACCGTGGGGCAGGCGCTCGCCGCCTCCCTCGGCGTGGAGTTCCGGGACACCGACGCCGACATCGAACAGATGGCCGGCAAGAACATCCCGGAGATCTTCATCGACGAGGGCGAGGAGCACTTCCGGGCCCTGGAAAGGGCGGCCGTGGCGGCGGCGCTGGCGTCCGGCACGGGTGTGCTCGCCCTGGGTGGCGGCGCCGTCCTGGCCGAGGAGACCCGGGCCGCCCTGGTGGGGCATCGGGTCGTCCACCTGTCGGTGGAGCTGCCCGACGCGGTGAAGCGGGTGGGGCTCGGCGCGGGCCGGCCGCTGCTGGCGATCAACCCGCGAGCCACCCTCAAGCACCTCATGGACCAGCGCAAGCCGCTCTACGCCGAGGTGGCGACCGACACGGTGGTCACCGACGGCCGTACCCCGGCGGCCGTCGTCGCCGAGGTCGCCGCCCTGCTGCCACGCTGACCCCGCCCCGCCCCGCCCCGCCCCGCCCCGGCCCGCCCCCGCCCCGCCCCGCCGCGCGATCTTGCAGTTGCTGCGCCGACGTACCGGGGCATTTCCGGTATCTCGACAACCGCAACCGCAAGACCGGCGCGTGGTCAGGCTCGGGCGACCAGGTCGAGCACGTCGGCCAGCGCCTTCGGCTCGCTGAGCATCGGCCAGTGCCCGGTGGGCAGCTCGTGCAGCTGGCCGTCGGCCAGACCGGTGAAGAACGGGTGCTCCTCGTCGATCATCTGGCGTACCACGGCCAGCGGGAAGGTGCTCGCGACCAGCGCGGTCGGCACCGGGCGGCCACCCGTGCGGCGTACCGGATCGGTGGCCGTCCGCAGGGGCTGTGCGGTGGCGCGCTCACGCAGGAGGGACAGCATCGACTCGTCCAGGCCGGCCAGGTTTGTCGGGTCTGCCGCCGGGTCCCAGGCCGGCGGTGGCAGCAGGTGGCCGTCGCCGATCGCCGCGCGCAGCCGCTGCTGTTCCTGCGGCGGCACGGTGTCGAACTGTGCGGTGCCGTCCGGCAGCGGTCCACTCTCCACGTAGACCACCCGGGCGATCCGGTCCGGGATCCGTTCCGCCGCCTGGGCGACCGGCATGCCGCCGCCCGAGTGCCCGACCAGCAGCACGTCGTGCAGATCCTCGACCTCGATCAACCGGACGATGTCGGTGGTGTGCGTCTCCAGGCTCACCTGCGGCCCGGCGAGGTGGTGGCGCTCGGCCACCCCGGTCAACGTCATCGGGTGCACGTCGTGCCCCCGCGCACGCAGCAGGCCGGTCACCTCGCGCCACGCCCAGGCACCCAACCAGAACCCCGGCACCAGTACGAACGTCGCCATCCGTCACTCCTTCTCTCGGCTACCGACCGACCGTACGATTGAATTCGGACAGGATCCGCCCGGTTTGGAGGAGTGGCCCGTGTCTCATCCCGCCGGCCGGGTGCTGGCCCTGCTCGAGCTGCTCCAGGCCCGGCACCGGGCGACGGCCGGCGACCTCGCGAGCCGGCTCGGTGTGGACGAACGGACCGTGCGCCGCTATGCGGCCACCCTGGTCGAGCTGGGCATCCCGGTGCTCGCCGACCGGGGCCGCCACGGCGGCTACCGGCTGCATCCCGGGTACAAGCTGCCGCCGCTGATGCTCACCGACGACGAGGCGGTGGCCGTGCTGCTCGGCCTGGTCGTCGCCGAGCGGGTCGGGCTGGCCACCGAACTGCCGGCCACGGCGACCGCGGCGGCGAAGATCGGCCGGGTGCTGCCGGCGGCGCTCGCCGACCGGCTGACCGCACTGCGGGAGCACCTCGGCTTCACACTGCGGCGGCCCGAGCCCCAGGCGCGACCGGCGTCGGGCACCCTGCTGGCGCTGGCCACGGCCGCCCGGCGGCGGCAGCGGGTGAGCCTGGACTACCGCTCGTGGCGCGGTGAGCGGTCGCATCGTGACCTCGACCCGTACGGGCTGGTCTTCCACGCCGGCCGCTGGTACGTCACCGGTCACGACCACCGGCGCGGGGAGGTGCGCACGTTTCGACTGGACCGGATCGGCGCCGTCACGCCCGGCGCGGAGACGTTCACGGTGCCGGACGGCTTCGACGCGGTGGCGTGGCTGACCCGGTCGCTGGCCGGTGTGCCCTATCGGCACGAGGTCGAGGTGCTGCTGGAGACCGATCTGGTCGCCGCCCGGCGGCGGATACCGGGCAGTGTGGCCGAGCTGACCGCCAGCGGCGACGGTGTGCTGCTGCGGGCCCGTGCGGAGAGCCTGCCCGGCATGGCCGCGCTGCTCGCCGGCCTGGGCTGCCCGTTCACCGTGCGCCACCCGGACGCGTTGCGCGCCGCCGTGGCCGAGCACGCCCGTCTGCTGGCCGACTGGGCCGCCCGGCCAGCAGGTGGACAGACGCCCTCGCCACGCCGTCCGCTGGACTAGGCTGCCGGCGATGGACGAGGTGACCCGGATTCCGGTCGGCGGCGAACGACCGTACGACGTGCTGGTCGGACGCGACCTGCTGGGCGCGCTGCCGGGGCTGCTGCCCGGCGCGACCCGGGCGGCGGTGCTGCACACGCCCCCACTCAAGGCCCTGGCCGACGCGCTCGGCGAACGGCTGCGCGCGGCGGGCGTCGACCCGCTGCCGATCGAGGTGCCCGACGCCGAGTCGGGCAAGCAGATCGACGTGGCGGCCGCCTGCTGGGACCGGCTCGGCGCGGCCGGTTTCACCCGTACCGACGCGGTGGTCGGGGTTGGCGGCGGCGCGGTGACCGACCTGGCCGGCTTCGTCGCGGCCTGCTGGCTGCGCGGGGTGCGCTGGGTGCCGGTCGCGACCTCCCTGCTGGGCATGGTGGACGCGGCCGTGGGCGGCAAGACGGGGATCAACACCGCCGCCGGCAAGAACCTGGTGGGCGCGTTCCACCCGCCGGTCGGTGTGCTCGCCGACCTGGCCACCCTCGACAGCCTGCCCGCCGTCGACCTCGCGGCCGGGTTGGCCGAGGTGGTCAAGTGCGGGTTCATCGCCGACCCGGTGATCCTGGATCTCGTCGAGCGTGACCCCGCGGTGGCCACCGATCCGCGCGGGCCGGTCAACCGGGAGCTGATCGAGCGGGCCATCCGGGTCAAGGCCGACGTCGTCGCCGGCGACCTGCGTGAGTCGGGTCTGCGGGAGGTGCTCAACTACGGCCACACCCTGGCGCACGCGATCGAGCAGAACGAGGGCTACCGCTGGCGGCACGGTCACGCGGTCGCGGTCGGCCTGGTCTACGCGGCCACGCTGGCCCGGCTCGCCGGCCGACTGGACGCCCCGACCGCCGACCGGCACCGGAGCAGCCTGACCGCGCTCGGCCTGCCGGTGAGCTATCCGGCCGAGGCCTGGCCGCGGCTGCTGGCCACGATGCGGGTGGACAAGAAGGCCCGGGGCGCCCGGCTGCGGTTCGTGGTGCTGGACGGGCTGGCCCGCCCGGCGATGCTGGAGGGCCCGGACGACGCCCTGCTCGAAGCCGCCTACCGCGAGCTGGCCACCCCGTGAGCGTGCGGAGTGAGCCGGTTTTGCGAGCCCCGCAGTCGCAAACGGAAGAAAGCGCCGCATGAGGGTGTACGTGCTGAACGGGCCGAACCTGGGTCGGCTGGGCACCCGGGAGCCCGCCGTGTACGGCTCGACCAGCTACGCCGACCTGGTGGCGCTCTGCGAGGCCACCGGTCGGGAGCTGGGACTCGACGTCACGGTCCGGCAGACCGACGCGGAGCACGAGCTGCTCGGCTGGCTGCACGACGCCGCCGACCAGGGCGCCGCCGTGGTGCTCAATCCGGCCGCCTGGTCGCACTACTCGTACGCGGTGCGCGACGCCTGCGCCATGCTGCGCGGGCCGCTGGTGGAGGTGCACATCTCGAACATCCACACCCGCGAGGAGTTCCGGCACCATTCGGTGATCTCCGCGGTGGCGACCGGGGTGATCTGCGGTCTCGGCATTGACGGTTATCGTCTCGCGCTGCACCATCTGGCCACCCGCTGAACGGTCGCCCCGAGCGGGGGCGGCCCGATTCGACGCAGCTAGTAGACTTCTGGGGTCTGTCCGCCAATTGATGATCAAGGCAGGAAATGGCCTCCACCAACGACCTCAAAAACGGCCTGGTACTCAACCTCGACGGCGAGCTCTGGTCCGTCGTCGAGTTCCAGCACGTCAAGCCCGGTAAGGGTGGTGCGTTCGTGCGCACCACGCTGAAGAACGTGCTGTCCGGGAAGGTGGTCGACAAGACCTTCAACGCGGGCACCAAGGTCGAGACCGCGACCGTGGACAAGCGCACGATGCAGTACCTGTACGCCGACGGCGAGGACTTCGTCTTCATGGATCTGGAGACCTTCGACCAGATCACCGTGCCCGGCGGCACCGTCGGGGAGGCAGCCAACTACCTGCTGCCCGAGGCGGAGGCGACCGTCGCCACCCACGAGGATGTGCCGCTCTACATCGAGCTGCCGACCAGCGTCGTGCTCGAGGTCACCTACACCGAGCCGGGTCTGCAGGGGGACCGCTCGACCGGTGGCACCAAGCCGGCGACCGTCGAGACCGGCGCCACCGTGCCGGTTCCGCTGTTCATCACCACCGGTGAGAAGATCAAGGTCGACACCCGCGACGGCCGTTACCTCGGCCGCGCCTGATGGCTGAGGGTCCCAAGCAGCAGATGCCGGCGCGCCGCAAGGCGCGCAAGCGGGCGCTGGACGTCCTGTACGAGGCCGATCTGCGGGATCGTCCGCCCGTTGAGGTCCTGGCCGGTTACCTTCAGCGCATCGAACAGCCCCGGCCGGAGCACCTTGGCTACACCGTGGGGCTGGTCGAGGGGGTCGCCGAGCACCTCGACCGGATCGACGAGCTGATCGCCAGCTACGCCGAGGGCTGGACCCTCGACCGGATGCCGGTGGTCGACCGCAACCTGGCCCGGATCGCCGTCTACGAGCTGCTCTACGTCGACGAGATCGACGACGCGGTGGCGATCAGCGAGGCGGTCGAGCTGGCCCGGCAGATGTCGACCGATGATTCGCCGCGCTTCCTCAACGGTGTGCTCGGCCGCATCGCCGAGTACGCCACCCGCTGACGGCTCCGCGCACCCGCGACACCGAGAAGGGCCCGTGCCACCGGCACGGGCCCTTCTCGTCGAACGGCAGATCAGGTGAAGCGACAGCTCAGGAGGCGAAGAACGCCCGGGGGTCGGCCACCAGCACGCCGTGCTCGGTGAGCCGCTCGATCAGACCCGACGGTGAGGCGTCGTAGACGATGGCGAGCGCCCGGAGGTCGTCGGCGCGGATGGAGAGCACCCGGCCGTTGTAGTCACCGCGCTGCTGCTGGATCGCGCGGGCGTAGCGGGCGACGTAGGCCAGGTCCTCGGAGGCCTCGTCGTAGAGCCGCTCCAGGTCCAGGACGATCTTGCTGGTGGGCTCGTGCCGGACACCGCTGCCGTCGGGCAGCAGCTCCGAAACGGGGACCCGGTAGAACTCGGCCAGCTCGGCCAGACGGGACACCGTCACGGCCCGGTCGCCACGCTCGTACGAGCCGACCACCACGGCCTTCCACCGCCCGTTCGACTTCTCCTCCACACCCTGCAGGGAGAGGCCCTGCTGCTGGCGGATGGAGCGCAGGCGGGCGCCCAGAGATTTGGCGTATTCAGAGGGCATTCGGACACTCCCAGTGCTGCTCGGGGTTCTCCCGTCGATCGCTACGGAGCGTGACGGTACGGGGAATGGGACACCTGGTCAAGTGGTCGTGACCTTACCGTTGGGGAGTGCCGAGGGGGTCATCGGTGTTTCGTGGATCTGATCCGGTGGTCAGCGGCCGCTGTCGGTCGGCGCGGTGACCACTGGTAACGTGGCGTGAAGCCCCGGCCAGGGCGGCTCGCGCTCCCCGGTCGGAGGTGCCCGACATCCTTTAACGACCCGTCCCGTGAGGCGGGGAAGGAGGTCCGCCGTGGCGTCCCCACCGGCTGCCCGCCCGTCACCACCGCGACAACCCTCGGTGAAGGTGATCCTCGCCAGCGCCGACGTGCAGCGGGTGGTCGACCGCATCGCCCACCAGATCCTGGAGAAGACCCAGGGCGCGGCCGACACCGTGCTGCTCGGGATTCCCACCCGCGGCGTCCCCCTCGCGCGGCGGCTCGCCGCCCGGATCAGCACCTTCGAGGACGTCGTCGTCCCGGTCGGTGTGCTCGACATCACGCTCTACCGCGACGACCTGCGCCGGCACGCCACCCGCGCGATCGGCCCGACCCAGGTGCCCAGCGGCGGCATCGACGGTAAGCGGGTGATCCTCGTCGACGACGTGCTCTTCTCCGGCCGCACCGTGCGGGCCGCGCTCGACGCGCTCAACGACGTCGGCCGCCCGGCGTCCGTGCAACTGGCCGTGCTTGTCGACCGCGGCCACCGCGAGCTGCCGATCCGGGCCGACTACGTCGGCAAGAACATCCCCACCGCGCTCGCCGAGAGCGTCAAGGTGACGCTGGCCGAGACCGACGGAACGGACGAGGTCAAGCTCTACGGGGGAGCCCACTCATGATCAAGCACCTGCTCTCCGGCGCGGACCTGGACGCCGCCACCGCCACCGAGATCCTGGACACCGCCGCCGAGATGGCCACCGTCGCCGGCCGGGAGATCAAGAAGCTGCCCGCGCTGCGCGGCCGGACGGTGGTGAACCTCTTCTACGAGGACTCCACCCGGACCCGGATCTCGTTCGAGGCGGCGGCGAAGCGACTGAGCGCCGATGTGATCAACTTTTCCGCCAAGGGGTCCAGCGTCGCCAAGGGCGAGAGCCTGAAGGACACGGCGCTGACCCTGCAGGCGATGGGCGCGGACGCGGTCGTCGTACGACACCCCGCCTCGGGCGCCCCGCACCGGCTGGCCAACTGGGTGGACGGGTCGGTCGTGAACGCCGGCGACGGCACCCACGAGCACCCGACCCAGGCGCTGCTCGACGCGTACACGATGCGGGCCCGGCTGGGCCGGCTCGCCGGCCTGTCGGTCGCGGTGGTCGGGGACGTGCTGCACTCCCGGGTGGCCCGCTCCAACGTGCTGCTTTTGTCGACCCTCGGCGCGAAGGTCACCCTGGTCGGCCCGCCCACCCTCATCCCCGTCGACATCGCCGGAGCGCTCGCCCCGGGCATCGACGTGTCGTACGACCTCGACGCGGTGCTGCCGAACGTGGACGCGGTGATGATGCTGCGGGTGCAGCGGGAGCGGATGCGGGACTCCTACTTCCCCTCCGCCCGCGAGTACGCCCGCCGCTACGGGCTGGACGGTCCCCGGATGCGTCGCCTGCCCGAGCACGCGATCGTCATGCACCCCGGTCCGATGAACCGCGGGATGGAGATCACCCCCGAGGTCGCCGACTCACCCCGCTCCACCATCGTCGAACAGGTCACCAACGGGGTCTCCGTCCGGATGGCTGTTCTGTACCTGCTGCTCGGAGGGAACAACCGGTGACCGCGTACCTCATCACCAGCGTGAGCATCGTCGGCGCCGCGCCGACCGACCTGCTGATCCGCGACGGCGTCGTCGCCGAGGTCGGTCCGGGGCTGTCCGCGCCGGACGCCACCGTCATCGACGGAACCGGCCTGGTGGCCCTGCCCGGCCTGGTCGACCTGCACACCCACCTGCGCGAGCCCGGCCGGGAGGACGCCGAGACCGTCGAGTCCGGGTCCCGCGCGGCGGCGCTGGGCGGTTACACGGCGGTCTGCGCGATGGCCAACACGTCGCCGGTCGCGGACACCGCCGGCGTGGTCGAGCAGGTCTGGCGGCTCGGCCGGGAGGCCGGGATGGTCGACGTGCAGCCGATCGGGGCGGTCACCGTCGGGTTGGCCGGCGAGCGCCTCGCCGAGTTGGGGGCGATGGCCGACTCCGCCGCCCGGGTACGGATCTTCTCCGACGACGGGCACTGCGTCGCCGATCCGTTGCTGATGCGCCGGGCCCTGGAGTACGTCAAGGCGTTCGACGGGATCATCGCCCAGCACGCCGAGGAGCCCCGCCTCACCGAGGGCGCCCAGATGCACGAGGGTGAGGTCTCCACCCGGCTCGGGCTGATCGGCTGGCCGGCGGTCGCCGAGGAGGCGATCATCGCCCGGGACGTGCTGCTCGCCGAGCACGTGGGCAGCCGACTGCACGTCTGCCACGTCTCCACCGCCGGCAGCGTCGAGGTGCTACGCCAGGCCAAGGCCCGCGGGGTGCGCGTCACCGCCGAGGTCACCCCGCACCACCTGCTGCTCACCGACGAGCGTGCGGAGAGCTACGACCCGGTCTTCAAGGTCAACCCGCCGTTGCGTACGGCCGCCGACGTCGCCGCGCTGCGCGCCGCGCTCGCCGACGGCGTGATCGACATCATCGCCACCGACCACGCCCCGCACGCCGTGGAGGACAAGGAGTGCGAGTGGGCGTACGCCCGGCCGGGGATGCTCGGCCTGGAGACGGCGCTGTCCATCGCGCTGGACGTGCTCGGTCCCGAGTGGGACCTGATCGCCGAGCGGATGTCCCGCGTTCCCGCCCGGATCGCGGGACTGACCGGGCACGGCGTCGACCCGGCGCCCGGCGCCCCGGCCACCCTGACCCTGGTCGACCCGGCCGCCCGCCGCACCATCGAGCCGGCGGAGCTGGCCAGCCGCAGTCGCAACACCCCGTACGCCCGCATGACGCTGCCGGGTCGCATCGTGGCGACCTTCCTGCGCGGCGAGCCGACGGTCCTGGACGGAAAGGCAATCAAGTGACGCGTAGACGTTCCGCGATTCTCGTGCTCGAGGACGGGCGCACGTTCCCCGGTGAGGCGTACGGCAGTGTCGGGGAGACCTTCGGCGAGGCGGTCTTCACCACCGGCATGACCGGCTACCAGGAGACGCTGACCGACCCGTCCTACCACCGTCAGGTGGTCGTGCAGACCGCCCCGCACATCGGCAACACCGGCGTCAACGGCGAGGACGACGAGTCCGGCCGGATCTGGGTGGCCGGGTACGTGGTCCGCGACCCGGCCCGGATCGGCTCGAACTGGCGGGCCACCGGCGGTCTCGAGGACCGCCTCGCCACCGAGGGCGTGGTGGGCATCAGCGGGGTGGACACCCGGGCGCTGACCCGGCACCTGCGCGATCGGGGCGCCATGCGGGTGGGCATCTCCAGCGTCGAGAAGGACCCGCAGAGCCTGCTGGCCCGGGTCCGGCAGTCACCGCAGATGGTCGGCGCGGACCTGTCCACCGAGGTGACCACTCCCGAGCCGTACGTCGTCGACGCGATCGGCGAGCACCGGTTCACGGTGGCCGCGCTCGACCTGGGCATCAAGCGCAACGTGCCGCGCCGGCTCGCCGCGCGCGGGGTGAGGACCCACGTGCTGCCGGCCTCGTCGAGCATCGAGGACCTGCTCGCCACCGGCGCCGACGCGATCTTCCTGTCGCCCGGACCCGGCGACCCGGCCACGGCCTACGGTCCGGTGGCGGTGGCCCGGGAGGCGCTGCGGCGGCAGGTGCCACTGTTCGGCATCTGCTTCGGCAGCCAGATCCTCGGTCGGGCGCTCGGTTTCGGCACCTACAAGCTGGGCTACGGCCACCGGGGAATCAACCAGCCGGTGCTCGACCGGGCCACCGGCAAGGTCGAGGTGACCAGCCACAACCACGGCTTCGCGGTCGAGGTGCCGGGCGCGGGGGTGGGTGCCGGCGCGGTCGTCCCCGACCAGGTGATCGACACCAACTTCGGTGGCGTGCGGGTGTCGCACGTCTGCCTCAACGACAACGTGGTCGAAGGGCTGCGGGCCGTGGACGTGCCCGCCTTCACCGTCCAGTACCACCCGGAGGCGGCGGCCGGTCCACACGACGCGGACTACCTCTTCGACCGTTTCGCCGAGCTGATCGAAGGCGGGAAGAATGCCTAAGCGGACCGACCTCAAGCACATCCTCGTCATCGGCTCCGGGCCGATCGTCATCGGGCAGGCCTGCGAGTTCGACTACTCCGGAACCCAGGCGTGCCGGGTGCTGCGCAGCGAGGGGATCCGGGTCAGCCTGGTCAACTCCAACCCGGCCACGATCATGACCGACCCGGAGTTCGCCGACGCGACCTACGTCGAGCCGATCACCCCGGAGTTCGTCGAGCTGGTCATCGCCAAGGAGCGCCCGGACGCGATCCTGGCCACTCTCGGCGGGCAGACCGCGCTGAACACGGCAGTCGCCCTGCACGAGGCCGGCGTCCTGGAGAAGTACGGCGTCGAGTTGATCGGCGCGAACATCGACGCCATCAACCGGGGTGAGGACCGCCAGCTGTTCAAGGAGATCGTCGCGAAGGCCGGCGTACGCCTCGGCGTCGACGACCCGGCCGCGCTGGTGCCTCGCTCGCGGGTGTGCCACTCGATGGACGAGGTCGAGGCGACCGTCGCCGAGCTGGGCCTGCCGGTGGTGATCCGGCCGTCGTTCACCATGGGCGGCCTGGGCTCCGGCATGGCGCACACCCCCCAGGACCTGGCCCGCATCGCCGGCGACGGCCTGGCGGCCAGCCCGGTGCACGAGGTCCTGATCGAGGAGAGCGTGCTCGGCTGGAAGGAATACGAGCTTGAGCTGATGCGCGACCGGCACGACAACGTGGTGGTGGTCTGCTCCATCGAGAACATCGACCCGATGGGCGTGCACACCGGCGACAGCGTGACCGTGGCCCCGGCCATGACGCTCACCGACCGGGAGTACCAGCACCTTCGTGACCTGGGCATCGCCGTGCTGCGCGAGGTCGGGGTGGACACCGGCGGCTGCAACATCCAGTTCGCGGTCAACCCGGTCGACGGCCGGATCGTGGTGATCGAGATGAACCCCCGGGTGTCGCGCTCCTCGGCGCTGGCCTCCAAGGCGACCGGCTTCCCGATCGCGAAGATCGCCGCGAAGCTGGCCATCGGCTACACGCTCGACGAGATCCCCAACGACATCACGTTGAAGACCCCGGCGGCGTTCGAGCCGACCCTGGACTACGTGGTGGTGAAGATCCCCCGGTTCGCGTTCGAGAAGTTCCCCGGCGCGGACCCGGAGCTGACCACCACCATGAAGTCGGTGGGCGAGGCCATGAGTCTCGGGCGCAACTTCAGCGAGGCGCTGAACAAGGCCATGCGGTCGATGGAAACCAAGGCGGTCGGCTTCTGGACCACTCCGGACCCGGCGGGCGTCACCCTGGCGGACACCCTCGCCGCGCTGCGCGTGCCGCACGACGGCCGGCTCTACACCGTCGAGCGGGCGCTGCGTCTCGGCGCGTCGATCAGCGAGGTGAGCGAGGCGTCCGGCGGGATCGACCCCTGGTTCCTGGACCAGATCGCGGCGCTGATCGAGCTGCGGACCGAGATCGTCGACGCGCCGGTGCTCGACGCCGAGCTGCTGCGCCGTGCCAAGCGGGCCGGGCTCTCCGACCGGCAGCTCGCCGCGCTGCGTCCGGAGCTGGCGGCCGAGGACGGCGTACGGGCCCTGCGGCACCGCCTCGACGTCCGCCCGGTCTACAAGACCGTCGACACCTGCGCGGCCGAGTTCGAGGCCAGCACGCCCTACCACTACTCGTCGTACGACTCCGAGACCGAGGTCGTGCCGTCGGACCGGCCGAAGGTGCTGATCCTGGGCTCCGGCCCGAACCGGATCGGGCAGGGCATCGAGTTCGACTACTCGTGCGTGCACGCCGTGCAGGCGCTGCGGGCGGCCGGCTACGAGACCGTGATGGTCAACTGCAACCCGGAGACGGTGTCGACCGACTACGACACCGCCGACCGGCTCTACTTCGAGCCGCTGACCTTCGAGGACGTCCTGGAGGCCTGGCACGCGGAGGACTCCTCCGGCCGCGCGGCCGGCGGCCCGGGCGTGGTCGGTGTGGTCGTGCAGCTCGGCGGGCAGACCCCGCTGGGGTTGGCGCAGCGGCTCAAGGACGCGGGCGTGCCGGTGGTCGGCACCTCGCCGGAGTCGATCCACCTGGCCGAGGAGCGGGGCGCGTTCGGCGCCGTCCTGGCCCGCGCCGGGCTGCGCGCGCCGGCACACGGCATGGCCACCTCGTACGACGAGGCCAAGACGATCGCCGACGAGATCGGCTACCCGGTGCTGGTCCGTCCGTCCTACGTGCTCGGTGGGCGTGGCATGGAGATCGTGTACGACGACCCGACGCTGCGTGACTACATCGGCCGGGCCACCGACATCTCCGGCGACCACCCGGTGCTGGTGGACCGGTTCCTCGACGACGCCATCGAGATCGACGTGGACGCCCTGTGCGACGCCGACGGCGAGGTCTACGTCGGCGGCGTGATGGAGCACATCGAAGAGGCCGGGATCCACTCCGGAGACTCGTCCTGCGCGTTGCCGCCGATCACCCTGGCGGGCTCGCACCTGGCCGAGGTCCGCCGGTACACCGAGGCCATCGCCCGGGGTGTCGGCGTGCGTGGTCTGCTCAACGTGCAGTACGCGCTCAAGGACGACGTGCTCTACGTGCTGGAGGCGAACCCGCGCGCGTCGCGGACGGTTCCGTTCGTCTCGAAGGCGACGGCGGTGCCGCTGGCCAAGGCGGCGGCCCGGATCGCGCTGGGCGCGACCATCGCCGAGCTGCGTGCCGAGGGTCTGCTCCCGGCGACGGGGGATGGTGGGACGATGCCCGCCGACGCGCCGATCGCGGTCAAGGAGGCGGTCCTGCCGTTCAAGCGCTTCCGTACCCGCGCCGGCAAGGGAATCGACTCGCTGCTCGGCCCGGAGATGAAGTCGACGGGTGAGGTGATGGGCATCGACACCAACTTCGGGCACGCCTTCGCCAAGAGCCAGTCGGCCGCGTACGGGTCGTTGCCGACCGCCGGGAAGATCTTCGTGTCGGTGGCCAACCGGGACAAGCGCGGCATGATCTTCCCGATCAAGCGGTTGGCCGACCTGGGCTTCGAGATCGTGGCGACGGCCGGTACCGCCGAGGTGCTGCGCCGGCACGGCATCGCCTGCGAGCAGATCCGCAAGCACTACCAGGCCGGCGAGGGCGACGACGCCGTGTCGCTGATCCTCGGCGGCCACGTGGCGCTGGTGATCAACACGCCGCAGGGCTCGGGCGCGAGTGCCCGCTCCGACGGTTACGAGATCCGCAGCGCCGCCGTCACCACCGACATCCCCTGCATCACCACGGTCCCCGGCGCCGCCGCGGCGGTGATGGGGATCGAGGCACGTATCCGGGGCGACATGCGGGTGCGACCGTTGCAGGATCTGCACGCCACCCTGCGGGCGGCGCAGTGACGCTGTTCGAGCGGGTCGTCCGGCCCGGGTTGTTCCGGCTCGGCGGCGGGGACGCCGAGACGGCGCACGAGTGGACGCTGCGGCGGTTGGCCGCACTGTCGCGGCGTCCCGCCGTCCTGGCCGCGCTGCGGGCCCGGTACGCCGTCGAGGCGCCGCGCACGGTCTTCGGCGTGCGGTTCCCCAACCCGGTCGGGCTGGCTGCCGGCATGGACAAGGACGGCGCCGCGCTGCCGGCCTGGCCGGCGCTGGGGTTCGGCTTCGTCGAGGTCGGCACGGTCACCGCGCACGCCCAGCCGGGCAATCCGCGGCCCCGGCTGTTCCGGCTGCCGGCCAGCGAGGCGGTGGTCAACCGGATGGGCTTCAACAACGCCGGCGCCGCGGCGTTGGCCGCCCGGCTGGCGGCGTTGCCCCGTCCACTCGGGGTGCCGTTGGGCATCTCGCTGGGTAAGTCCAAGGTGACTCCGCTCGACGAGGCGGTCGAGGACTACCTGGCCTCGTACCGGGCGCTGCGTGGGCACGGCGACTACTTCGCGGTGAACGTGTCGTCGCCGAACACGCCGGGTCTGCGGTCGTTGCAGGACCGTGCCCACCTGGACGCGCTGCTCGGCGCGCTGGTGGGGGAGAAGCCGGTGCTGGTGAAGATCGCGCCGGACCTGACCGAGGCGGCGATCGCCGAGTTGTTGGAGGTCTGCCTGGCCCGGGGCGCCGCCGGGGTGATCGCCACGAACACCACCCTGGCCCGCGACGGGCTCGCCGCCGTGGACACCGACCGTGGCGCACAGGCCGGCGGCCTGTCCGGTCGGCCGCTGACCGGCCGTGCCCGGGACGTGGTGGCCTTCGTGCACCGCGAGACCGGCGGCCGGCTGCCCATCGTCGGGGTCGGCGGCGTGCTCGACCCGGACGACGCCACCCGGATGTTCGATGCCGGCGCCGCCCTGGTGCAGCTCTACACGGGCTTCATCTACCGGGGCCCGGCCCTGGTCCGGGCGGCGGCCCGCGCGAGCGCCACGGCGGCGACGCCGGATCCGGTCGCCGGCCGGTGAGTGTCCCCGGCCCGGTGCCCGCCCTGCGGTATGGGGACGGGGCGGGGCCGGCGCAGCGGTTCCACCCGGCCGCGCGACGTCCGTCGTCCGGCCGGCTTCACGCACCCGAGGAGTACGCGTGACACCCGAGGAGATTCAGGCCGTCGACCGGGCGCACGTCTGGCATCCGTACGCCACGCTGCCGCCGGCGAACGCGCCGTTCGTGGTCCGCAGCGCCGAGGGGGTGCGGCTGAGGTTGGCCGACGGCCGGGAGTTGGTGGACGGGATGTCGTCCTGGTGGGCGGCGGTCCACGGCTACCGGCACCCGGTGCTGGACGCGGCCGTTACCGACCAGCTCGGGCGGATGAGCCACGTGATGTTCGGCGGACTCACCCACGAGCCCGCCGTGCGGCTCGCGCGGACGCTGGTCGAGCTGGCCCCGGACGGGTTGGAGCACGTGTTCCTGGCCGACTCCGGATCGGTCAGCGTCGAGGTGGCCGTGAAGATGTGCCTGCAGTACCAGCGGGCGGTCGGTCGGCCGGAGCGGCGTCGGCTGGCCACCTGGCGGGGCGGGTACCACGGCGACACGTTCCATCCGATGAGCGTCTGCGACCCCGAGGGCGGGATGCACCACCTCTGGGGTGACGTGCTGCCCCGCCAGGTCTTCGCCCCGGTGCCGCCGGGCGGGTTCGCCGATCCGCCGGACGAGGCGTACGTGGCGGCGTTGGTGGACGCCGTCGAGCGGCACGCCCACGAACTGGCCGCGGTCATCGTGGAACCGGTGGTGCAGGGCGCGGGTGGGATGCGCTTTCACCATCCGGGTTACCTGCGGGTGCTGCGCGAGGTGACCCGCGCGCACGGGGTGCTGCTGGTCTTCGACGAGATCGCGACCGGGTTCGGCCGTACCGGCACGATGTTCGCCGCCGAGCACGCCGGGGTGTCCCCGGACGTGATGTGCGTGGGCAAGGCGCTCACCGGCGGCTACCTGACCCTGGCCGCGGCGCTGTGCACCCCGGAGATCGCCCGTGGGATCTCCGCTGACGGCGTCCTGGCGCACGGTCCGACGTTCATGGGCAACCCGCTGGCCTGCGCGGTCGCCAACGCCTCCATCGGGCTGCTCCGGGCGGGCGACTGGGCGGCACAGGTGTCCCGGATCGGCGCGGGCCTGCGCGCCGGCCTGGAGCCGCTGCGCGCCGTGGCGGGCGTGGCCGACGTGCGGGTGCTCGGGGCGATCGGCGTGGTCCAGCTCGACCACGACGTCGACCTCGGCGCGGCCACCACGGCCGCCGCCGACCGTGGCGTCTGGCTGCGGCCCTTCCGCGACCTGATCTACACGATGCCGCCGTACGTGACGGACGACGCCGACCTGGCCCAGATCGCGGCCGGGGTGGCGGCGGCCGTGGCGGCCGGCTGAGCGGGAACCGACAAGCATTCCGGGAGGCGGCCAGCCGCCCGGGCGACAAGAGGGGAAGTACGCCGATGGAGAGCTTCGGCACCCGGCTGCACCGGGCCGTCACCGAGCGCGGACCGCTCTGCGTGGGCATCGACCCGCATCCCGGCCTGCTGGCCCGCTGGGGCCTCGCCGACGACGTCGACGGTCTGGACCGGTTCACCCGAACCGTGGTGGATGCGCTCGGTGACCGGGTTGCGGTTGTCAAGCCTCAGTCGGCCTTTTTCGAGCGATTCGGATCCCGCGGTGTGGCGATTCTTGAGTCAACTATCCGACAGTTACGGGAAGCCGGATCGCTCGTTCTGCTCGACGTCAAGCGTGGCGACATCGGCTCAACGGTCAGCGCGTACGCCTCCGCGTACCTGGATCCATCCAGCCCGCTGTATGTCGACGCGGTCACGGCCAGTCCCTACCTGGGAGTAGGTTCGTTGGCGCCGATGTTCGAGTTGGCCGCCAAACACGGCGGCGGGGTCTTCGTGCTGGCCCTCACCTCGAACCCCGAGGGCGCGGCCGTGCAGCGGGCCCGCACGGCCGACGGGCGCACTGTGGCGCAGACCGTGATTGACGAGATTTCCCAGCTCAACAGCGGTGCGGACCCCCTCGGCAGCTTCGGTCTGGTGGTCGGGGCCACCATCGGTGACACCGGTCATGACCTGTCCACCGTCGGGGGGCCGCTGCTCGCTCCGGGGCTCGGCGCGCAGGGTGCGGGCGCCGCCGATCTGCGTACCGTCTTCGGCTCCAGCCTCGCCGCGGTGCTCCCGTCGTACTCCCGTGAGGTCCTGTCGGCGGGACCGGACAGCGACGCCCTGCGGGCCGCCGCGGACCGCGTGCTGGTCGAGTGTCGGGCAGTTCTGGCTGCCCGGTGACTGACTGACGGCTCGGTCACTTTGCGATGATCATCGCGCGCCCACGTTGCCGAAAGCTCCGTCGACCGCTAGTTTTCCCCGCGCTGGGAACCATGGACCCCTTGGTTCACAGCGACACCACGTTTCACAGATGCGGCGGTGCGCCCCGCCCGCCGCGATAGGGACCTGAGGAGAACTGGTGCCGCTCCCGTCACTGACCCCCGAACAGCGCGCTGCCGCGCTCGAGAAGGCCGCGGAGATCCGCAAGGCCCGTGCCGAGCTGAAGGAGCAGCTCAAGCAGGGCAAGACCACCCTTGGCGCCGTCCTCGAGCGCGCCGAGAGCGACGATGTCGTCGGCAAGCTCAAGGTTTCGGCTGTCCTGCAGGCGATGCCGGGCATCGGCAAGATCCGGGCTACCCAGATCATGGAGAAGCTCAAGATCGCCGACAGCCGTCGTCTGCGCGGCCTCGGCGAGCAGCAGCGCAAGGCACTGCTTGGAGAGTTCGCCGCCAACTGAACCTGGCAGCGTGTAGAAACAAGCAGTGAGCACGGATGACGAGGCGCGCCCGGCGGCTCGGCTCACTGTCCTGGCTGGACCTTCGGGTTCCGGCAGGGAGAGTGTCGTCGAGCTCGTCCGGGCGCGTTTCCCGTCCGTGTGGATCCCGGTGCCGGCAACGACCAGGCCGCGCCGGGAGCCGGAGGTGGACGGGGAACAACGGGTCTTTCTCGCCCCGGCCGAGTTCGAGCGCCGGGTGGCCGGCGGCGAGCTGCTGGAGTGGTCCCGGATCGGCGCGTACCGCCGGGGGACCCTGCACCCGCCGCTGCGCGCCCGGCTCGACGCCGGGCAGCCGGTCCTGCTTCCACTCGACGTGACCGGGGCCCGGCTGGTGCGGCAACGACTGCCCGACGCGCGTCTGGTGCTGCTGATCCCGCCCGGACGCCGGCCGGACGCCGCCGCCGCGGCCGCCTTCGCGGACACCCTCACGCACGACCTCACCGATCGGGTGGCGGACGAGCTGGTAGGCTTACTCGGTTCAACTCATCCGGATCCGGCCTGGTCGCGCCTGCGTGGCTGACGGCCGGCCGCCGTCGGGACTCAGCACCGCGTCCGCGCGGCTCGAAAGACGCAGAGGTTAATTCGTGGGATCCATCGCCAACCCCGAAGGCATCACCAACCCGCCGATCGACGAGCTCCTCGAGAAGACGACGTCGAAGTACGCGCTGGTCATCTTCGCCGCCAAGCGCGCGCGCCAGGTCAACGCCTACTACAGCCAGCTCGGTGAGGGCCTCCTGGAGTACGTCGGCCCGCTCGTCGAGACCACCCCGCAGGAAAAGCCGCTCTCCATCGCCATGCGCGAGATCAACGGCGGTCTGCTCACCGCCGAGCCGACCGACCAGCCGTAGGCGCGTCCCCGTCGATGTCCGCCTCGATCGTCCTCGGGGTCGGCGGCGGCATCGCCGCCTACAAGGCGTGTGAGCTGCTGCGACTCTTCACCGAGTCGGGCCACCGGGTCCGTGTCGTGCCGACCGCGTCGGCGCTGAGATTCGTCGGCGCGCCGACCTGGGCGGCGCTCTCCGGCCAGCCGGTCGCCGACGACGTCTGGTCCGACGTGCACGAGGTGCCGCACGTCCGCCTCGGCAAGCAGGCCGACCTGGTGGTGGTCGCGCCGACCACCACCGACCTGCTCGCCAAGGCCGCCCACGGGCTCGCCGACGACCTGCTGACCAACACGTTGCTGACCGCCCGCTGCCCGGTGGTGCTGGCCCCGGCCATGCACACCGAGATGTGGGAGCACCCGGCCACCGTCGCCAACGTCGCCACGCTGCGCTCCCGGGGCGTCCGGGTGATCGAGCCGGCCGTCGGGCGGCTCACCGGCGCCGACACCGGCAAGGGCCGCCTGCCCGACCCGGCGGAGATCTTCGCGATCGCCCGCCAGGTCCTCGCTCGGGGCGCCTCCGCCCCGGCGGACCTGACGGGTCGCCGGCTGGTCGTCACCGCCGGGGGTACCCGCGAGCCGTTGGATCCGGTCCGCTTTCTCGGCAACCGCTCCTCGGGCAAACAGGGCTACGCCTTCGCGCGTTCGGCGGTCGCCCGCGGTGCCCGGGTCACGCTGATCGCGGCCAACGTCTCGCTCGCCGACCCCGCCGGGGTCGACCTGGTCCGGGTCGGCACGACCGCCGAGCTGCGCGAGGCGACCCTGAAGGCCGCCACCGAGGCCGACGCGGTCGTGATGGCGGCGGCTCCGGCCGATTTCCGACCGGCGACGTACGCGCCTGGCAAAATCAAGAAGTCGGACGACGGTGTCGCTCCCACCATCGAGCTCGTCACCAATCCGGACATCGCGGCGGAGCTCGGCCAGCGCAAGGGACCGGGGCAGGTGCTGGTGGTGTTCGCCGCCGAGACCGGCGACGCGGAGGCCAACGGCCGGGCGAAGCTGGCCCGGAAGCGGGCTGACCTCATCGTGGTCAACGAGGTCGGTCCGGACCGGGTCTTCGGCGCCGACACCAACACGGTGACGGTCATCGGCGCGGACGGCTCGGTGAGTCGTCTGCCGGAGCAGGCCAAGGAGGCGGTGGCCGACACCGTGTGGGACCTCGTCGTGGCGCGGCTGGCCAACCGCTCCTGACGGGTGGAACAGGGCGCGACCGACCCCGACACCGGCCGCAGCGGTGACTAGACTGCCGCGGAACGACCTCACACGCTTAGGAGTGCCGTGACACGCCGCCTCTTCACGTCCGAATCGGTCACGGAAGGCCACCCGGACAAGATCGCCGACCAGATCAGCGACGGCATCCTCGACGCGCTGCTCGCCGAGGACCCGCACAGCCGGGTTGCCGTCGAGACCATGATCACCACCGGCCAGGTGCACATCGCCGGCGAGGTCACCACCAAGGCGTACGCCGACATCCCCACCATCGTCCGCCGGACCATCCTCGACATCGGGTACGACTCGTCGAAGAAGGGTTTCGACGGCGCGTCCTGCGGGGTCAGCGTCTCGATCGGCGCGCAGTCCGAGGACATCGCGCAGGGCGTCGACAACGCCTTCGAGCTGCGGACCGGGGCGTCGGAGAGCGCGCTGGACGCGCAGGGCGCCGGCGACCAGGGCATGATGTTCGGTTTCGCCTGCTCGGAGACGCCGGAGTTGATGCCGCTGCCGATCGCGCTGGCGCACCGGCTGGCGCGTCGGCTCGCCGCGGTGCGCAAGGACGGCACGATCCCGTACCTGCGGCCGGACGGCAAGACCCAGGTCACCATCGAGTACGAGGGGCTGCGCCCGGTCCGGCTGAACACCGTGGTGGTGTCCAGCCAGCACGCCGCGGACATCTCGCTGGAGTCGCTGCTCACCCCCGACGTGCGTGACTCCGTCATCGCTCCCGAGTTGGAGAGCCTCGGTCTGGACACCGACGGCTACCGGCTGCTGGTCAACCCGACCGGCCGGTTCGAGATCGGTGGCCCGATGGGTGACGCTGGCCTGACCGGCCGCAAGATCATCGTTGACACCTACGGCGGGTACGCCCGGCACGGCGGCGGCGCGTTCTCCGGCAAGGACCCGTCCAAGGTGGACCGGTCGGCCGCGTACGCGATGCGCTGGGTGGCCAAGAACGTGGTCGCCGCCGGCCTCGCCGAGCGGTGCGAGGCGCAGGTCGCCTACGCCATCGGCAAGGCGCACCCGGTGAGCCTGTTCATCGAGACGTTCGGCACCGAGACCGTGCCGGTCGCCTCGATCGAGAGCGCCGTCTCCGAGGTGTTCGACCTGCGCCCGGCCGCGATCATCCGGGACCTCAACCTGCTCCGCCCGATCTACCAGCAGACCGCCGCGTACGGCCACTTCGGCCGGGAGCTGCCGGACCTGACCTGGGAGAGCACCGACCGGGCCGCCGACCTCAAGTCGGCCGCAGGAGCCTGACCGCCACCAGGCGTAGCGACCGGCGACCCGCACCAGGGTCGCCGGTCGCGCGCGTCTGCGTGGACGTGCCGCTGGCGCACCTGGACCGCCCGTTCGACTACCTCGTGCCGGCCGAGCTGGACGACGTGGCGGTGCCCGGCACCCGGGTCAAGGTGCGTTTCGCGGGGCAGTTGGTCGACGGTTGGCTGCTGTCCCGGGCGGACGACTCCGGGCACACCGGCCGCCTCGCCTACCTGGAGAAGGTCGTCTCGCCCGAGCCGGTGCTGACCCCCGAGGTCGCCCGTCTGGCACGCGCGGTCGCCGACCGGTACGCGGGCAACCTCGCCGACGTCCTCCGGCTCGCCGTGCCACCCCGACACGCCCGTGTCGAGAAGGAGCCCTCTGCGGACCTGCCAGCCCCGGCCCCCGAACCCGCCGAGACCGCCGAGACCGCCGAGACCGCCGCGACAGCCGCGCCCGGCGGTGCGGCTGCGCCCGGCGGTGCGGCTGCGCCCGGCGGTGCGGCTGCGCCCGGCGGTGCGGCTGCGCCCGGCGGTGCGGCCGGATCCGGCGGTGCGGCCGGGCCCGGCGGTGCGGCTGCGCCCGGCGGTGCGGCCGAGCCCGGCGGTGCGGCCGTGACGGCAGTGCCAGACGGTACCGCCGAGTCCGGTGATGCCGCCGCGACAGCCGTGGCCGACGGTGCGGCCGAGTCCGATGATGCCGCCGGGCCGGCGGTGCCTGGCGGACCGACGGTGCGTGGCGGGCCGGCGGTGCGTGGCGGGCCGGCGGTGCGTGGCGGGCCGGCGGTGCCCGGGGAGTCCGGGGTGCCGGAAGGTTCCGCCGCACCGGGGGAGTCGGTCGACCCGAGGGGATGGCGGGACTATCCGGCCGGGCCGGCGCTGTTGCGGGCGCTCACCGACGGCCGGCCCGCCCGTGCGGTCTGGTCGGCCCTGCCCGGCGAGGACTGGGCCGCCCGCTACGCCGACGCCGTGGCCGCCACCGTCGCCGGTGGGCGCGGCGCGGTGGTCGTCGTGCCGGACGCGCGCGACCTCGACCGTCTCGACGCGGCGCTGACCGACGTGCTGGGCCCCGGGCGGCACGTCGCACTCTCCGCCGCCCTCGGGCCGGCCCGGCGCTACCGGGCGTTCCTCGCCGCCCGTCGCGGGCAGGTGCCGGTGGTCATCGGCACCCGGGCGGCGATGTTCGCCCCGGTGCGCCGGCTCGGTCTCGTCGCCGTCTGGGACGACGGGGACGACCTGCACTCCGAACCCCGCGCGCCCTATCCGCACGCCCGCGACGTACTGCTCACCCGAGCGCGGCTCGGCGAGGCCGCAGCGCTGGTCGGCGGGTACGCGCGTACGGCCGAGGCGCAGTTGCTGCTGGAGACCGGCTGGGCCCGGGAGGTGGTCGCCGACCGGGCGACGGTGCGGGCGCGGATACCGGCCATCGCGCCGACCGGGGACGATCCGCAGCTCGCCCGTGATCCCGGTGCGGCCACCGCGCGGCTGCCCAGCCTGGCCTGGACGGCCGCCCGCGACGCGCTCCGGGCGGGCCTGCCGGTGCTCGTGCAGGTACCCCGCCGCGGCTACCTGCCCTCGGTCTCCTGCGCCGACTGCCGCACCCCGGCCCGCTGCGCGCACTGCGCCGGCCCGCTGGCCCTGCCGTCGGCCGGCGGCACTCCCGCCTGCCGGTGGTGCGCCCGGGTCGCCGCCGCGTACGCCTGTCCCCAGTGCGGCGGGCGGCGGCTGCGGGCGGCGGTCACCGGCGCCCGGCGTACCGCCGAGGAGCTGGGCCGGGCGTTCCCCGACGTGCCGGTGCGGACCTCGGGGCGCGAGGAGGTGTTGACCGACGTGCCCGGCACGGCCGCCCTGGTCGTCGCCACGCCCGGTGCCGAACCGGTCGCGGCCGGCGGCTACGGCGCGGTGCTGCTGCTCGACTCGTGGGCCCTGCTGACCCGGGCCGACCTGCGTGCCGGCGAGGAGGCGCTGCGCCGCTGGCTGGCCGCGGCGGCGCTGGCCCGCCCGGCGCCGGCCGGCCGCGTGGTGGTCGTCGCCGACGGCGCGCTCGCCCCGGTGCAGGCGTTGCTGCGCTGGGACGCCGCCTGGTTCGCCGGTCGGGAGCTGGCCGAGCGCCGCGAGCTGGGCTTCCCACCGGCGGTACGGATGGCGAGCGTCACCGGCCCGGCCGAGGCGGTGGCCGACCTGCTCGACGCGGCGCGGTTGCCCGCCGACGCCGAGGTGCTCGGGCCCGTGCCGGCCGAGGAAGGGCGCGAACGGATGCTGCTGCGGGTGCCCCGGGCACGGGCCGCCGCGCTCGCCGAGGCTCTGCACTCGGCTGCCGGGGTGCGCGCCGCCCGCAAGGCCGCCGAGCCGGTTCGTCTCCAGGTCGATCCGTTGAGCCTGTTCTGACCGTTTCGCGGGCGGTGGCAGGCGGGCGCGGCGACCGGTGCCCGCACACCGCGTCCGGCAGAACGCTGGTGACGAGGTGGTAGCATCGCCCGTCATGCTCGGGCTGTCGATGATGTCAGGAAGCCGGTTATCAGGGGTGGACCAGTCGTGACCGTTCGACAATCGATCGTCTTCAACGGCGACCTCGGCAGCGGCAAGAGCACGGTGTCGGTGGAGATCGCCAAGCGGCTCGGTATGCGCCGGGTCAGCGTGGGTGATCTCTATCGGGAGATGGCGCAGCAGCGGCAGATGACCGCCCTGCAACTCAACCTGCACGCCGAGCTGGACCAGGCCGTCGACGGGTACGTCGACCAGCTCCAGCGCGACATCGCCGCCTCCGGCGAACACCTGATCATGGATTCGCGGCTGGCCTGGCACTTCTTCACCGACGCGCTCAAGGTGCACATGATCACCGAGCCGGGTGAGGCGGCCCGCCGGGTGCTGGCCCGCCCGTCCGGCCCGGCGGAGAGCTACGCCTCGCACGAGGAGGCCAAGGCCAAGCTCCGCGAGCGCAGCGCCAGCGAGCGCAGCCGGTTCATCCTCCGCTACGGGGTGGACAAGGCGCGGTTGCGCAACTACGACCTGATCTGTGACACCACCCGGGCCTCCGCCGCCGAGGTGGTCGAGCACATCGTCGCCGCGTACGAGGGCACGCTCGGCGCCGAGGTGCTGCGCGACGGCCCGCCGCTGCTGCTGCTGGATCCGGCGCGGGTCTACCCGACCGAGGACATCGCCACCCTGCGTGGCCTCTGGGACAGCGAGTTCGTCGGCGACGTGGCCGAGGCCGGCGACGAGTCGTTGGAGCCGCTCAAGATCGGCTTCACGGGGGAGTACTTCTTCGTCGTCGACGGTCACCGGCGGCTCAGCGCCGCCCTGCAGAACGGCTTCTCCCTGGTGCCGGCGCAGCTCGTCGCCGAGGTCGACGAGCCGGTGGTCGGCGGGATGAGCGCCGTGGACTACTTCGCCGCTCAGGTGCGGCCGGGCCTGGTCTACGACTGGGAGGCCGCCCACAAGATCCACCTGCCGTTGCCGGAGCCGGCGCTGCTCCGCGGCGACGCCGTGCTCGCCGCGGACACGGGCGTCGGCGCCTAGGCGCAGCCTGAGCGCGACGCCGGACCGGCGCGCGGGACGCGCGCCGGCCCGGGTGTCGGGTTGGACGATGGTCGTGCGGAGGCGTCAGCCCAGGACGACTCCGGAGGCGCCCACGCCGGCCATGCCGGAGAAGATGTCCTCGTAGTAGAACCGCCAGGCGCACACCCGCCCGGCGGTCACGTAGCCGGTGCACGCCGTCGTCGTGTTGGTGTCGTCGATGGCGGTGTTGGTGCCGGTCGCCCAGACCTGGAGGGTGTTCGCCGCGTTCACGATCTCCACGGGGCCGCCGCTGTCACCCTGGCCGACGGCGTTGGTGTGGGCGGTGTTCTCGGCCTGCACCTGACCGCAGACCGTACCGAAGTTGCGCACGTTGATGCACAGGTTGCGGGCCTTCACCTGGATCGAGCACCGGGTGCCGGAGTACGCGCCGGAGCTGCACACCCAGTTGCCGACCTGGCTGGCCTGCGCGCCGATCACCTGATTGCTGAACTCGCTGACCACCGCGCCGTTCGCGTCCGTGCTGTTGTTGAAGACCCGGCCGCCGCCGCTGCCCGCGATGAGCAGGCTGTCGCTGCTGACGTTGCGGCTGATGACGGTGCCGATGGTCTGCCCGGTCGGGTCGGCCGCCACGACGTTGAGGTTGGCGCAGTGCGCGGCGGAGAGTACCCGCGACACCCCGCCCTGGTAGACGCCGAAGCCGGTCGAGCAGCCGCCACCGGTGGAGGTGTTGCGCCACGCGGCGCCACCCCACCAGGGCGGGCTGTCGTCCCACCGGGTGGCGGGAGCGGCGGCGACGCCGGTCTGGACGGTCACCGGAACGCCGGCGAGAGCCGTCGCCCCGAGCAGCCCACTCTGCGTACCGACGAGCAGGCCGGCGCCGTCGGCGCGCGGCCCCACCGTCGTGATCTTGTCGCCGGCCGTGGCGCGCAGCTTGTCGGCCGCGACCATCAGCTCCCGCTGCGAGTACGCGGCGGGCAGCACCGTCGTCGCGACGGTGGCCCGGGCGTTGGCCACCAGTCGGGCCGGCGGCTCGCCCTTCCAGTAGACCTGGAGATGACGGGTGGCGGGATCGGCGACGATGCCGGCGAAGCCGGAGTTCGCGCTGCGCTGCGCGGCGTTGGTGATCTGGGCGGCGGCGGTGTTCATCCGCTGCTGCAACTGGAGCAGCTCCGACCAGGAGGCGAAGCCGCCTGGCACCGCGGTGCTGTCGACGAACGATCCGGTGGTGGTGGCCTTGCCCTTCGGCGCGGCGGTGGCCGACGTGGCGGTCACGCCCGTGACGAGCAGCGTGAGGCCGCAGGCAGCCACGGCGATGCGACGCAGCATCGACGCGGACCGTCGGGCGTTCGGGTGTGGACGGATCATCTGTACCCCTTCCCCAGGGTTCGTGGCGCGGGCCGGGCCCGCACCAGGGACGGTGGCACGCGACGTCCGATCCGGACGGCGATCCTGGACGGGATTGGACACGGTCGGACACCATCGGACGGCGAAAGGTCCGATGTGAACTGTCAGACATCGGCGATCTCCTATCTCACCGCTGGTAGCCGCGTCTAGCCTGCCCGTGTCGGCATCCGGGGCGCCGGGTGACCGGGAGGGGGTGGGGGCCGCATGTCCGACCAGTGGATTCCGCCCGGCGTTCGTGCCGGGGCCCAGGAGTCGCCCGGGGGGTGCGACGTGGCACGCCGTGCCGCCGCGGCGCAGACCCTGCCGGATCTGGCCGGTCTGCTGCGCCAACTTCGCCGCCGCGAAGCACGGCAGCAGGGCGAGACCCGGCTGACATACCGGCAGTTGGCGGCGAAGACCGGCTGGTCACGCGGCATCATCGGGGAGTACTTCGCCGGTAACGTCCTGCCCCCGCCGGAGCGGTTCGACGCGCTCATCCGATTGCTCGGCGCGAGCCCCACCGAGCAGGGTGTGCTGGCCACCGCGCGGGACCGGATCGAGGAGCGACGCCGACGCCCGACCGGCGACCACGCGACCGACGTACGGGCGGGCGCCGGGGCGGCGCGCCCCCAGGGCGGCGGCGCACGGGTCGCCGCGACGTCGAACCGCCTCCCCGTACCCCGTCAACTGCCCCCGGCGCTGCCCGGATTCGTCGGACGTACCGCCCAGCTCGCGCAGCTCGACACCGCCTGGGCCAGCCCGGACGCCGCCGACGACGGCGGCGTGGCGCCCGCCGGGGTGGTGACCCTGTCCGGTACGGCCGGGGTCGGCAAGACCACCCTGGCGGTGCACTGGGCGCATCGGGTCGCCGACCGCTTCCCGGACGGTCAGCTCTACGTCGACCTGCGAGGATTCGACGCCACCGGCACGGTGGTGACGCCCGTCGAGGCGGTCCGGGGATTCCTCGAGGCCCTCGCGGTGCCGCCCGAACGGATCCCCACCCACCTGAGCGCGCAGGTGGGCCTGTACCGCAGCCTGCTCGCCGGCCGTCGGATGCTGGTGCTGCTGGACAACGCCCGCGACGCCGAGCAGGTCCGGCCGCTGCTGGCCGGCAGCCCGACCTGCCTGGTCCTGGTCACCAGCCGCAACCGCCTGGCCGGTCTGGTCGCCGCCGAGGGCGCCCGGCCGGTGGGCGTGGAGCTGCTCAGCGCCGCCGAGGCGTGGCAGCTGCTGGCCCGCCGGCTCGGCGCGGACCGGCTGACCCTCGAGCCAGGGGCGGTGGACGAGATCATTGAGCGGTGCGCGCGGTTGCCGCTGGCGCTGGCGGTACTCGCCGCGCGGGGCGCGGCAAATCCCGATTTTCCCCTGGCCAGCCTCGCGGCCGAGCTGCGCGAGGCGCCCCACCCGTTGGAATCGTTCGACGCCGGTGACGCCGGCACCGACGTGCAGGCCGTGTTCTCCTGGTCCTACCGGAGCCTGACGCCCCCGGCCGCGCGGCTGTTCCGGCTGTTCGGCTGCCACCCGGGCCCGGACATCGGCGTGGCGGCGGCGGCCAGCCTGGCCGGGGTGCCCCGCGAGCAGGCGCCCCGACTGCTGGCGGAGCTGGCCCACGCGCACCTCGTCACCGAGCACGCCCCCGGTCGGTTCGGCGCGCACGACCTGCTCCGGGCGTACGCCGTCCAGCAGGCCGAACGGTTCGAACCGGCCGGCGCCCGACGGGCCGCGATCCGGCGTGGACTGGACCACTACCTGCACACCGCCCACGCGGCCGCGCTGCTGCTGCAACCGGGCCGGGATCCGGTCACCCTGGCCCCGGTCGCCCCCGGTGTGCGGCCCGAGGAGATCATCGACCACGGGCGGGCGCTCGCCTGGTTCACCACCGAGTACCCGGTGCTCCTGGCGGCCGTCGCGCACGCCCGGCGCGTCGGGTTCGACAGCCACGCCTGGCAGCTGGCGTGGACGCTGGTGGACTTCCTGCAACGCCGGGGGCGGTGGCCGGACCTCGCCGCCGCCCAGCGGACCGCCCTGGCCGGGGCCCGCCGGGCAGGCGACCGACTCGGGCAGGCGAACGCCCACCGGGACCTCGCCCGGGTGCTGTCCCGGCTGGGTCGGGTGGACGAGGCGGCGAGCAACTACCGGCACGCCCTGGCGATCTTCGGGGCGTTGGGTGACCACACCGGGCAGGCGCGTACCCACCGCGCGTTCGGCGCGATGCTCGACGGCCTCGGCCGGCACGCCGAGGCGCTGGAGCACGGGCAGCGGGCGCTGGCGCTGTACCGCGACGCCGGCCACCTCGCCGGGGAGGCGAGCGCCCGCAACGCGGTCGGCTGGGCGCACGCCCAGCTCGGGCAGTACGCCCCGGCGCTCACGCACTGCGGGCAGGCGCTGACGTTGCTGCGCCGCACCGGCGACCGGCACGGTGAGGCGAACACCTGGGACAGCCTGGGCTTCATCCACGCCCGCCTGGGTGACCACGCCGAGGCGATCCGCTGTTACGGGCGGGCGCTCCGGCTCTACCGGCGGATCAGCGACCGGTACGACGAGGCGGACACCCTGTCCCGGCTCGGCGAGAGCCGCCAGGCGGCGGGGGACACCGTCGGCGCGGTGCGGACCTGGCGGCGTGCCCTGCGCATCCTCGACGACCTCGGCCATCCCGACGCCGAGCGGGTCCGTGCCCTGCTGGCCGCGGCGGCGACCGCCGGGGGCTGACGAGCGCCGGGCAGGGGATGCCTTCCGGCGGCGGCACCGGGATGATGGAGCCTTCCACGCATCGACGGGGAGGCCGACCATGGAGGCTGCCGAGGCGCTCACACTGCTCCTGTCGCCGCAGGGACGCGTCGATCCGTACCCGACGTACGAGCGGCTGCGCTCGCACGGTCCGGTGGTCGAGGCGTTGCCCGGCCTGTACGTGGTGACCGGCTACCCGGAGGTCGACGAGCTGCTGCGCGACCCCCGGCTCGTGGTGCTCGACGACGCGCTGCGGGACCAGGTGTGGCCGAACTGGCGGCAGAGCCCGGCGATGAAGTCGATCGCCCGGTCCATGCTGCGGACCAACCCGCCCGACCACAGCCGGATGCGTCGGCTCGCCGCCGGGGTGTTCAGTCCGCGCCGGATCGCCGGGATGCGTGACGTGGTGCGGGCGCAGGCCGAGGAGTTGCTCGACGCGATGATCGAGCGCGCCGAGGACGGCCGGCCGGTCGACGTGCTCGCCGACTTCGCGTACCCGCTCCCGGTCGGGGTGATCTGCGCGCTGCTCGGCGTGCCGGCGCAGGACCGACCGCTGTTCCGCCGCTGGGCCGGCGACATGACCGGGGTGCTGGAGCCGGAGATCACCACCGAGGAGCTGGCAGTCGCCGACGCGGGCGCAGCCGAGCTGCGCGACTACTTCGTCGAGCTGATCGTCGCCCGGCGCCGGGAACCGGCCGATGACCTGACCACCGCGCTGGTCCAGGTCCACGACGCCGACGGCGAGCGGCTCACCGGCGACGAACTGCTGGCCAACCTGGTGGTGCTGCTGGTGGCCGGCTTCGAGACCACCACCAATCTGCTCGGCAACGGCCTCGTCGTGCTGCTGCGCCACCCCGACGACGCCGACGCGCTGCGCGCCGACCCCGGGCTCGTCCCGGCGTACGTCGAGGAGCTGTTGCGCTACGACTCCCCGGTGCAGCTGACCACCCGGACCAGCGCGGCGCCGGTGCGCTGCGGCGGGCTCGACCTGCCGGCCGGCAGCACGGCGCTGCTGCTGCTCGGCGCGGCCAACCGCGACCCCCGCCGCTTCACCGACCCGGAGCGTTTCGACCCCACGCGTGAGCAGGCGCACCCGCTGTCCTTCGGTGCCGGTCCGCACTACTGCCTCGGCGCCGGCCTTGCCCGGCTGGAGGCGCAGCTGGCGTTCCCGCTGCTGCTGCGCCGGTTGCCCGAGCTGGCACTGGCCGAGCCGCCCCGGCACCGGACCCGGCTGACCCTGCGCGGCTACGAGAGCCTGCTGGTGACGCTGGGCACACCGGCCCCGGCCGATCGAGGTACGCCGGCCGGAGCGCTGCCGGGCACTCCGTAGACTGGTACGGCACCGCTCGCCCGTCCGACGAAGGAGCCGTCCCGCGTGACCGTCCAGCCCATCCGTCTTTTTGGGGATCCGGTGCTGCGCACGCCGGCCGATCCGGTGGTCAACTTCGACGCCGAGCTACGTCGGCTCGTCGCCGACCTCACCGACACGATGCGGGAGCAGAACGGCGCCGGTCTGGCCGCGCCGCAGCTCGGCGTGAGCCTGCGGGTGTTCACCTTCGACGTCGACGACGTGCTCGGGCACCTGATCAACCCGGTGCTGGAGTTCCCCGACGAGGAGGAGCAGGACGGCCCGGAGGGCTGCCTGTCGATCCCCGGGCTCTACTTCGACACCAAGCGTCGGCAGAACGTCGTCGCCAAGGGCTTCAGCTCGTTCGGCGACCCGATGCAGATCGTCGGCAGCGGCCTGATGGCGCGCTGCGTGCAGCACGAGACCGACCACCTCGACGGGGTGCTCTTCCTGGACCGACTGGACGCGCAGGGGCGCAAGGAGGCCATGAAGGCGATCCGCCAGGCCGAGTGGTACGACGGTTCGGCCCCGCCCACGGTCAAGCTGAGCCCGCACATCAGCGACCCCTTCGGTCTGGGTCGGTGACCCGGATGCGCGTGATCTTCGCCGGCACTCCGGCGGTGGCCGTACCGGCCCTGGCCGCCGTCGCGGCCTCCCAGCACGAACTGGTCGCCGTCGTCACCCGACCCGACGCGCCCGCCGGACGGGGGAGGGGCCTGTCCCGCTCCCCGGTCGGCGTCTGGGCCGACGAGCACGGCGTGGAGGTGCTCACGCCGGCCCGACCCCGCGACCCGGAGTTCCTCGACCGGCTGCGCGCGCTCTCCCCGGACTGTGTGCCGGTGGTGGCCTACGGCGCGCTGGTGCCGCCGTCCGCGCTGGAGATCCCCCGCCACGGTTGGATCAACCTGCACTTCTCGCTGCTGCCGGCCTGGCGGGGTGCCGCACCCGTACAGCACGCCGTGCTGCACGGCGACGAGCTGACCGGGGCCAGCGTCTTCGAGTTGGAGCAGGGCCTGGACACCGGGCCCGTCTACGGCACCCTGACCGACGAGATCCGTCCCGGCGACACCTCCGGCGACCTGCTGGAACGCCTCGCCGACAGTGGCGCGGGGCTGCTCGTGGCGGTGCTCGACGCGATCGCCGACGGCACCGCCCGCGCCGAGCCGCAGCCGGCCGACGGGGTGTCCCTCGCGCCGAAGCTGACCGTGGAGGACGCCCGGGTCCGCTGGGGCGACCCGGCCTTCGCGGTGGACCGGCGCATCCGCGCCTGCACGCCGGCGCCCGGCGCGTGGACGACCTTCCGCGACGAGCGGGTGAAGCTCGGCCCGGTCGTGACGGTGGCCGACGGCCCGGACCTGAAACCGGGGGAGTTGCTGGTGGAGAAGACCCGCGTGCTGGCCGGCACGGCCACCGGGCCGGTGCGCCTCGGCGAGGTCCGCGCCGCGGGCAAGCGGGCCATGGCGGCTACCGACTGGGCGCGCGGCGTCCGCGTCAGCGCCGGCGAGGGACTCGCGTGACGGCCCCGGAGGGGACGCGTCCATACCGGGGCGGTCCGTCGACCGGCCGCGGTGGCGACCGCCGGCCGGCGCGACCGCCGCTGGACCGGCCGCGCCGCGCGGCGTACGAGGCGCTCGCCGCCGTGCACCGCGACGACGCCTTCGCCAACCTGGTGCTGCCCACCATCCTGCGCGAGGAGGGGCTGTACGGCCGCGACGCGGCCTTCGCCACCGAGCTGACCTACGGCACGCTGCGTCACCTGGGCACGCTGGACGCGATCCTCAGCGACGCGGCCGGCCGGGACGTGGCCCGGATCGACCCGCCGGCACGCGACGCGCTGCGGATCGGGGCGTACCAGCTCCTGCACACGCGGGTGCCCCCGCACGCGGCCGTGTCGTCGACCGTGGACCTGGTCCGCTCGGTCGCGCCGGGCGCGGCCGGGTTCGCCAACGCGGTGCTGCGCGAGGTGTCGACCCGTGACATCGACGGGTGGGTGGCCAAACTCGCGCCGCCGATCGAGACCGACCCGGTCGGGCACCTGGCGCTGGCCTACAGCCACCCGCAGTGGATCGTGCGGGCCTTCTCCGAGACGCTCGGCGGCGACCTGGGCGAGACGGCCCGACTCCTGATCGAGGACAACGAGCGTCCCCCGGTGCACCTGTGCGCCCGACCCGGGTTGATCGATCCGGTCGAGCTGGCCGACGCGGTCGGCGGGGCGCCCGGCGCTTTCTCCCCGTACGCCGTCTATCTGCCCGGCGGCGCCCCGGGCGACGTGGCGGCGGTGGTCGACGGCCGCGCCCACGTCCAGGACGAGGGCTCCCAACTGGTGGCCGCCGCGCTCGCCGACGCGCCGCTGGACGGCCCGGACGGGCGCTGGTTGGACCTGTGCGCCGGTCCCGGCGGAAAGGCCGGGTTGCTCGGCGCGCTGGCCGCGCAGCGGGCGCCCGCCTGACCGCCGTGGAGGTGGCCGAGCACCGGGCCCGGCTGGTGTCCCAGGCGACCCGGGGCCTGCCGGTGACCGTGCTCGCGATGGACGGTCGTGAGGTCGGCGCGGACCCGAAGCTGCCGGAGGGCCACTTCGACCGGGTGCTGGTGGACGCGCCGTGCACCGGGCTGGGCTCGCTGCGCCGGCGTCCCGAGTCGCGCTGGCGGCGGCAGCCGTCGGACCTGCCGCCGCTGACCCGGCTGCAACGCGAGCTGCTGGGCGCGGCGCTGCGGGCGGTCCGGCCGGGCGGGTTGGTCGCCTACGTGACCTGCTCGCCGCACACGGTGGAGACCCACGTGACGGTCACCGAGGCGGCCCGTCGCAGCGGCGTGGCGGTGGACTTCGTCGACGCCCGACCGTTGCTGCCGGCCGGCATGCCCGGCCTGGGTGACGGCCCCACCGTGCAGCTGTGGCCGCACCGGCACGGCACCGACGCGATGTTCCTCGCCGTCCTGCGCCGAGGCTGAGCCGCCCCGCTAAGTGAAAGGAAGGGCCCCTTGTTATACGCCAGGCGTTAACAAGGGGCCCTTCCTTTCAGCTCAGCGAGAGGGGGGTCAGGTGATGGGGAGGCCCTTGTTGCCGGCGTTGCGCATCGAGCGGGTCAGGTTTCGGTCGCTGATCCACAGGAAGCACTGCACCCCACGGTTGCCGTTCTTCCACTCCTGCTCGTACGGCTGGTAGTAGATCGTCCCGGCGCGGAAGTCGAGCTTGGAGTCGTCCGGCACCTTGGCGTACTTGGCGGTGACCGACTGGCACGCGCGGTGGGTGCGCTTGGTGGTGCGGTTGAACTCCGCGTAGCTGATGTCCGGGGCACGCCAGATCCCGACGAACTCGGCGTGGTGCTTCGCCGTGCAGGACACCGGCACCATCGCCTCGATGTCGTCCTTGACCAGCTTCGGGTTGAAGCAGCGGTAGGCCAGCGGGGCCGCGCCGGCCAGCGCGCCCCGCAGACTGCCGGTGCGCAGGTCGACGGCGGTGTCGTCGATGCTGGCGATCTCGGTGACGTCGCAGCGGTACCAGCGGGCGCCGCCGGCCCAGGCGGGCGCCGACGGCAGCACGACGGTCAGTCCCAGGCGTCCGGAGCGCCAGTCGCCGCCGACCGCCTTGGTGACCTCCTTCTCGCAGCCGGCCTGTGCGGCCCGCATGCCCTCGGAGCCCGGGGGTGGGGTGGTGCCGCGCTCCGCGCCGGGACCGGTGAGCGTGCCGACGTGGATCGTCTCCACCCGGTGCGCCTCGCTGCACTCCATCGGGTTGTAGCCGCTGAGGAACCCGACCTGCTGAAAGGAGTGGTGGCAGACACCGGCCGCGGGAACGAACTGCTGCGCCGCCACGGGCGCCGGCCAGTCGTCGGTGAGGTTCCGGTCAACTCCGGTGGGCGTGCCACAGCCGGTGAGGGCCAGGGCCACCGCCGCGCCTCCGGCAATCGCCGTCAACCACCGTCGCATCTTCGACCTCCCGCCGCCGGTGACCTCCGGTCGACCTCCAGCCGGCCGGTAACGCCACGGCGCAGCAGCATACGGCACCGTAGGTCAGATCGCGGGTAGTCCCTCGGGGCCGGCTCCGCGCATCGAACGGGTGAGTTTCCGGTCGTCGCTCCACAGGAAACAGCGCACCCCGCGGTCGCCCTCCTCCCACTCCCGTTGCGACGGTGGGTAGTAGATGGACCCGGCCCGGTACGGCAGTTCGCTGTTGTTGGGCACGGCCACGTACGCGGCGATCAGCGCCATGCAGCGCCGGTGCGCCTGCTCGCCGGAGCGGGTGAAGGCCGCCCAGCTCAGGTCCTTCTCCTCGTAGACGCCGACGAACTCGGCGCGGTGCGGCTCGGTGCAGAGCACCGGGGCCATGTAGTTGAGGTTGTCGCCGATCAGCTTGGGGTCGAAACAGCGGTGGGTCAGCGGGCTGTCGCCGATCAGCGCGCCACGCAGGCTGCCGACGCGGTTCACCGGGCGGGTGTTGTCGATGCTGTCGGTCTCGCTGAGATCGCAGCGGAACCAGCGTGCGCCGCCGGTCCACGCCGGCGCCGTGGGCAGCGAGAGCGTCAGGGTGAGCCGGGCCGTGTGCCAGTCACCGCCGAGCACGTCCCGGGCCCGCTGGTCGCACTCGGCGCGGGCCGCGCGCAGCGCGGTCGAACCCGGGCCCGGCCGGGCGCCGGCCCGCGCGGCCGGGCCGGTGAACGTGCCGACGTGGATCGCCTCGGCGAGGTGGCTGCGGGCGCAGTCGACGGTCTCGTACGTGCTGGCCTGCACGACCGCGGTGATCCTGGGCAGGCAGGTGTCGGTGGCCGGGGTGAACGGTCGGGGAACCCGCAACTCCGGCCAGTCGTCGGTGAGATCACCGTCCGCGCCGCGTGCCGGCGCGCAGCCGGACAGCAGCATCGTCGTGACGCCGACCAGCGCCAGCGCTGCAAGCCACCGTCGCATCGTCCGCCCTCCCGGGAGCTGGCGACCGGTCGCCGCGCCCCGTGGCGCGACCCCGGCGGGCGTGCAGCCTACGGCACCGTCCCGCTTGGAGTGTCGTCGCGTTTGGGTCGATCGGCCAGCCACTGATGTCTGTTCGTCCGGATTCGAGGATCCGGACCGGTTTATTCTGCACTACTGGTCACTGGTGGATCACAGCGTGTCGGAGTTGGTGCCGTGCTGCGGGCGGCGGGTGGCCGCGTTCGTACACTGGCCCCGTGACCGTACCGCCGCCAATCGTCGCGCCGAGCATCCTGGCCGCCGATTTCGCTCGCCTCGCCGAAGAGGTCCGTGCCGTCGAGGACGCCGCGGACTGGTTGCACGTGGACGTGATGGACAGCCATTTCGTGCCCAACCTGACCATCGGGCTGCCCGTGGTGCAGAGCCTGCGGGCCGCCACCACGATGCCGTTCGACGTGCATCTGATGATCTCCGACCCGCGTCGGTGGGCCCCGGGGTACGCCGACGCCGGGGCGTACAACGTCACGTTCCACGTCGAGGCGGCCGACGACCCGGTGGCCCTGGCCAAGGACCTGCGTTCGGCCGGCGCGAAGGCTGGACTGGCCATCGACCGGGACACCCCGATCGAGCCGTACCTGGACCTGCTGCCCAGCTTCGACACCCTGTTGATCATGACGATCAAGGCGGGCTTCGGCGGCCAGCGGTTCATCCCGCAGTTGCTGGACAAGGTCCGCGCCGCCCGTCGGCACGTGAACGCCGGGCACCTGGAGCTGCGCATCGAGGTGGACGGCGGGATCGCCGCCGACACCATCGAGCAGGCGGCCGCGGCCGGCGCCGACGCGTTCGTGGCCGGCACCGCCGTCTACGGCGCCGCCGACCCGGCGGAGGCGGTACGGCACCTGCGGGCGCTGGCGGAACGCGCGGCGCCCGAGGCCTGAGATGGAGCCCGAGGTCGACCGCAAGGACGTCATCCTCGTCGTCGACGACGACGAGGACATCGCCCGGTTCGTCGAGTTCAACCTGCGGTTGCACGGCTTCGAGGTGATCCACGCCAGCGATGGTCAGGAGGCCCTGGAGGTCATCGAGCGCCAGCGGCCGGATCTCGCCGTGGTCGACCTCATGATGCCCCGCATCGACGGGCTGGAGCTGACCCGGCGGCTGCGCGCCGACCCGATGACCTCCGCCCTGCCGGTGATCATGCTGACGGCCAAGGGGATGACCGTGGACAAGGTCCACGGGCTCAGCGCGGGCGCGGACGACTACCTGGTCAAACCGTTCGACACCGCCGAGCTGGTGGCCCGGGTCTCCTCGACGCTGCGGCGCAACAAGGAGTTCCGGGAGGTGTCCCCGCTCACCGGACTGCCCGGCAACAGTCGCATCCGGCGGGAGATCAGCGACCGGGTCCGGCAGGGGGTGGACTACGCGGTCGGCTACATCGACATCGACCGGTTCAAGAGCGTCAACGACCGGTACGGCTTCGTCCGGGGCGACGACTTCATCTCCGCCCTGGCCCGCAGCCTGCACCGGGCCGTGGTGGCGGTGGGGCTGCCGCCGGCCTTCCTCGGCCACGTCGGCGGCGACGACTTCGTGATCGTCTGCGCGCCCGACCAGGTCCGCCCGCTCACCTCTCGGGCGGTGGTCGACTTCGAGAAGTCCGCCGACACGCTCTACGACGCGACCGACCGTGAGCGCGGCTTCGTCGAGCTGAAGGACCGGCGCGGCAACATCCGCCGGGCGGCCCTGGTCACGCTCTCGATCGGCGTCTCGCTGTCCGACGCCGGCAAGCGGTTCACCGACCCGCTCGAGGCCATCGCGGTGGCCTCGGAGATGAAGACGGTCGCCAAGAGCCAACCGGGGTCGTATGTCGCCGTGGACCGGCGGCGCGGCGTCACCTGACGCGTGATCCCGCTGTGAAGTAGCTCGCCTGAATAACGACACGCCGGGTTCGGCGTGTAAGACTGCGAAGTACCCACCACGCGCTGGCGGGACTCGGTGAAATTCCGAACCGGCGGTGATCCACGGTCCAACCGTGGTCAGCCCGCGACCCGGACGGCTCTGCCGCCCGGTGGACCTGGTGAAAATCCGGGGCCGACGGTTGGGTGCGGCTCGTCCGCGCCCAGACAGTCCGGATGGGAGACAGCGCGCGGGACGGACGGGTCCGAGCCGGCCGCTGGCTTCAGCGTGCCGTGCCGCCCAACCGGGGCGGCTGTGCCGTACCCGGAATCCGCCGCCGCCTGCCCGCGGTCCATACCGCCTCCCTGACCGCCCGCGCGATGAGGCGAGTGAGAGGGCAGGACAGGGCGATGGCCAGCGTCTCCGTCGACGAGGCGATGCGGCGTGCGATCGAGCTGGCGGCGCGCGGGCTGGGCACCACCAGCCCCAACCCGGTGGTCGGGTGCGTGCTGCTCGACGCGGACGGCCAGGTCGTGGGCGAGGGCTTCCACGCGTACGCGGGCGGACCGCACGCCGAGATCGTCGCGCTGGCCCAGGCCGGCCGGCGGGCCAAGGGCGGCACCGCGGTCGTCACTCTGGAACCGTGTGACCACACCGGCCGCACCGGCCCCTGCAGCACCGCGCTGGTCCAGGCCGGCGTGGGCCGGGTGGTCATCGCCGTACCGGACCCGAATCCGGTGGCCACCGGCGGCGCCGCCACGTTGCGCTCCGCCGGCGTCCAGGTGGACCTGGGAGTACGCGGCGAGGAGGCCGAGGCCGGCAACGTGGCCTGGCTGACCTCGATGCGCCGGGGCTGGCCGTACGTCATCTGGAAGTACGCCGCCACCCTCGACGGCCGGTCCGCCGCCGCGGACGGCACCAGCATGTGGATCACCTCGGAGGCGGCCCGGATCGACGTGCACGCGCTGCGCGGCACTGTCGACGCGGTCATCGCCGGGGTGGGCACCGTGCTCGCCGACGATCCGCGCCTGACCGCCCGCAACCTGCGCGACGGCAGCCTGGCCATCCGGCAGCCGCTGCGGGTCGTGGTGGACAGCTCGGGACGTACCCCGGTGGACGCCCGGGTCCGCGACGGCGCCGCGCGGACGTGGATCGCGACCGCCGCCGAGGTCGGCGCGGGCAAGGACGGCCGGGTCGACCTGCCGGCGCTGCTCGCGGCGCTGCACCAGCGCGGCGTCCGCGCCGTGCTGCTGGAGGGTGGGCCCCGGCTGGCCGGCGCGTTCCTGGCCGCCGGCCTGGTGGACAAGATCGTCGGGTACGTCGCGCCGCGGCTGCTCGGCGCCGGCCCCACCGCCCTGGTCGACGCGGGAGTGACGACCATCGCTGAGGCCATCGATCTGGAGCTCGTCGACGTTACGCAGGTCGGTCCGGATCTCCGGATCACCGCTTTGCCCCGAAAGAGGGAGGGCTGACATGTTCACCGGCATTGTCGAGGAATTGGGCGAGATCGTGCGCGTCACGGCCACGGCGGGTGATTCCGCGCTGATCGCCGTGCGGGGCCCGCTCGTCACCTCCGACGCCCGGCACGGTGATTCCATCGCCGTCAACGGTGTCTGCCTGACCGTCGTGGACGCGGCCGACGGCGTCTTCACCGCCGACGTCATGGGCGAAACCCTGCGCCGCTCCGCGCTGGGCGCGCTGCACGCGGGCGACCCGGTCAACCTGGAACGGGCCGCCGCGCTGGGCAGCCGCCTCGGTGGGCACCTCGTGCAGGGGCACGTCGACGGTGTCGGCGAGATGATCTCGCGCGAACCGGCCGAGCAGTGGGAGACCGTGCGGTTCCGGCTCCCCGCCGACCTGTCGCGGTACGTGGTGGAGAAGGGCTCGATCACGATCGACGGCGTGTCGCTGACCGTGGCAGCCGTCGGCGTCGACGAGTTCGCCGTCGGGCTCATCCCGACCACCCTCAAGCTGACCACCCTCGGCGCGAAGGGCGTCGGTGACCCGGTCAACCTCGAGGTCGACGTGGTGGCCAAGTACGTCGAGCGGCTGCTGGGCAGTCGGCTCGCCGAGACCGGCGAGGTGGCCTGATGGGCGCCCTCGGCTGGCTCCTCGACGCCCAGGTGCAGGTGGCCGGCTCGCCGGTGCTGGTCCGGGAGATCGTCGGCAACGCGTTCGGCCTGATCTCGGCGCTGCTCGGGCTGCGCCGGCTGGTCTGGGCCTGGCCGGTCGGCATGATCGGGAACGCGCTGCTGTTCACCGTCTTCCTCGGCGGCGTGTTCGCCACCCCGCAGGCCCACGACCTGTACGGGCAGGCCGGCCGGCAGGTCTTCTTCTTCGCGGTGAGCGTCTACGGCTGGTGGCGCTGGCAGCGCAACCGTCGGGCCGACGCCCAGCACGCCGCGGTGCTGCCACGCTGGGCCACCGGGCGGGAACGGCTCGCCCTGCTGCTGGCCGCCGTCGTCGGCACCGCCGCGGCGTACCCGCTGCTCAAGGCGTTGGGCTCCTGGGGTCCGCTGCCGGACGCCTGGATCCTCACCGGCAGTCTGCTCGCCACCTACGGCATGGCCCGCGGCTGGGTCGAGTTCTGGCTGGTGTGGATCGCGGTGGACGCCGTCGGCGTGCCGCTGCTGCTGCGCGGCGGGTTCTACCCGTCGGCGGCCATGTACCTGATCTACGGCGCCCTCTGCGCCTGGGGCTTCGCCGCCTGGTGGCACACGTCGCGCGCCACCCGCCCGGCCGCCGCGCTCCCACCCACCTACACGGAGGCCGTCGCATGAGCGAGCAAAGCGAGCGAATCATCAGGTCAAGCGCCATGGTGCCTCATGACGCCACTGCTCACAGTCCGACCCCCGGCCGAGGCCGCGTGGCCGTGCCGGGCCAGACCGACCCGGCCGGGGCTCGGACCGTTCGGCGAAGCGGAGTGGCGGCATGAGCTTCGCCGACATCGAGCAGGCGATCGCCGAGATCGCGGCCGGACGGCCGGTCGTCGTGGTCGACGACGCCGACCGGGAGAACGAGGGCGACCTGATCTTCGCGGCCGAGCTGGCCACGCCGGAGCTGATGGCGTTCATGGTGCGCTACACCTCGGGGTACGTCTGCGTGCCGTTGACCGAGAGCGAGGCCGACCGCCTCGACCTGCCGCCCATGCACCACACCAACCAGGACCGGCGCGGCACCGCGTACACGGTGACCGTCGACGCCCGGGAGGGGGTCAGCACCGGCATCTCGGCGGCCGACCGCGCGCACACCATCCGACTGCTCGCCGACGCGGCCACCGACCCGACGGACCTGGCGCGTCCCGGGCACGTGGTGCCGCTGCGCGCCCGCGAGGGCGGGGTGCTGCGCCGGCCCGGCCACACCGAGGCGGCGATCGACCTGACCCGGCTCGCCGGGCTGCGTCCGGCGGGCGTGCTCTGCGAGCTGGTCAACGACGACGGCACCATGATGCGGTTGCCGGACCTGGAGAAGTTCGCCGCCGAACACGGCCTCGTGCTGATCACCATCGCCGACCTGATCGCCTACCGGCGGCGGACCGAGAAGCAGGTCGAGCAGGTGGCCGAGGCTCGGATGCCCACCCGGCACGGGGTGTTCCGCGCGCTGGGTTACCGCGCCGAGCACGACCCGGCCGAGCACGTGGCCATGGTCATCGGAGACCTCGGCGACGGCCAGGACGTGCTGGTCCGGGTGCACTCCGAGTGCCTGACCGGGGACGTGTTCGGCTCGCTGCGCTGCGACTGCGGGCCGCAGTTGGACGCCGCGCTGGCCCGGGTCGCCCGTGAGGGCCGGGGCGTGGTGCTCTACGTGCGCGGCCACGAAGGACGCGGCATCGGGCTGCTGCACAAGCTCCAGGCGTACCAGTTGCAGGACCAGGGCCGCGACACCGTCGACGCCAACCTCGACCTGGGCCTGCCGGCCGACGCCCGCGACTACGGCACCGGCGCTCAGATCCTCTACGACCTGGGCGTGCGCTCGATGCGACTGCTCACCAACAACCCGGCCAAGCGGGCCGGGCTGGAGGGTTACGGGCTCACCATCACCGGCCGGGAGAGCCTGCCGGCCGGCGCGCACCCGGAGAACCTGCGCTACCTGCGCACCAAGCGGGACCGGATGGGTCACCTGCTGGACGAGTTGGACGAGGTGTCCGAGGCGCCGCTGGGGCGTCCGGTCGCCAACGACGAGATCGGAGCATGACGATGGCGGGTTTCGGTGAGCCGGGAGTCGACGCGGTGGACGCCGCAGGGCTGACCGTCGGCGTGGTGGCCGCGCGCTGGCACGGCGACCTGACCGACCACATGCTGGAGCGCGCGGTCGCCGCCGCCGAGGCGTGCGGCGCGCGATCCGTGGTCGCCCGCGTCGCCGGCTCGGTCGAGCTGCCCGTCGTCGCCCAGGCCCTCGCCCGCCGCTGCGACGTGGTGGTCGCGCTCGGCGTGGTCGTCCGCGGCGCGACCGCCCACTTCGACTACGTGTGCCGATCGGTCACCGACGGGCTGACCCGGGTGGCGCTGGACGAGGGCAAGCCGGTCGCCCACGGTGTGCTCACCGTGGAGACCATCGAGCAGGCCCGGGACCGGGCCGGCCTGCCCGGCTCGGCGGAGGACAAGGGCTGGGCGGCGACCGTCGCGGCGCTCGACGCCGCGCTGGCCGTGCGTACCGTCGCGGCGGGCAACGCGCAGCGGGTCGGCTTCGCCGGCTGACCCGCTCGGCCTGTCTCCGGCGGCGGCCGGGTTCTCGGCGGCGGCCGGCCTGTCTCAGAGCCGGCCGGCCTCGATGATCCGGCGCAGAAACTGCCGGGTACGGGGCTGCGTCGGCTCGCCGAGCACCTGCTCCGGCGGGCCGCTCTCGACGACGCGCCCCGCGTCGAGGAAGCACACCTCGTCGGCGACCTCCCGGGCGAAGCCCATCTCGTGGGTGGCCAGCACCATGGTCATCCCGTCGGCCTTCAGGTCCCGGATCATCGTCAGCACCTCGCCGACGAGTTCCGGGTCCAGCGCCGAGGTGACCTCGTCGAGCAGCATCAGCCGGGGCGAGTTCGCCAACGCCCGGACGATCGCCACCCGCTGCTGCTGCCCGCCGGAGAGGGCGTCCGGAAAGGCGTGCGCCTTCGCGCCCAGACCCACCCGGTCGAGCAGGTCGCGGGCCTGGGCCTCGGCCTCCGCGCGGGCCCGCCGGTGTACGCGCCGGGGTGCGAGGGTGATGTTGTCCAGCACGCTCAGGTGCGGAAACAGGTTGTACGCCTGGAACACCATGCCGATCCGCCGGCGTACCCGGTCGGCGTCGACCCGAGGGTCGGAGATGTCCTCCCCGTCCAGCTCGATCGTCCCGTCGTCCAACTCGTCGAGGAGGTTCACGCACCGCAGGAGCGTGGACTTGCCCGACCCGGACGCCCCGATCAGCGCCACCACCCGGTGCTCGGCGACCGTCAGGTCGAGCCCGTCCAGCACGACGTGGCCGGCGAACTCCTTGCGCAGCCCCCGGCAGCGCAGCAGCGTCATGGTCAGCCTCCCGACTGGCGGCGGGCCGAGCGCAGCGTGACCCAGTCGGTGACCGCGATCAGCGGGATCGCGAGCAGCACGAACAGCACGCCCGCCACGATGTACGGCGTGTAGTTGAACGTCTGGGCGGTGGCGATCTGGGCGGCCCGGACCGCGTCGATCGGGCCGGCGAGCGAGACCAGCCCGACGTCCTTCTGCAGGGCCACCACGTCGTTGAGCAGCGGTGGCGCCACCCGGCGGACCGCCTGCGGCAGCACCACGTGCCGCATCGTCTGCCGGTAGGTCAGGCCCAGCGACCGGGCCGCCGCGAGTTGGCTGGGGTGCACCGACTCGATGCCGGCCCGGAACACCTCGGCGAGGTAGCCGCCGTAGGTGAGCACCAGCGCCAGCCCGCCCAGCACCAGCACCGACGGCATGCCCCGCAGCCGCAGCCCGGGTACGCCGAGGGTGAGCAGGTAGAGCACGATGATCAGTGGTAGGCCCCGGAACGTGTACGTGTAGCCGGCGGCCAGCGCCCGTACCGGAAAGAAGATCGGGCCGCGCAGCGTCCGCAGCACGGCGATCACCAGCCCCAACAGCAGCGCGCCGGCCGCGCAGCAGACCAGCAGCCGTACGTTGAGCCAGAGCCCGTCCAGCACGGTCGGCAGCGCGTCGGCGGCGATCTTCGGGTCCAGGAACGACTCCCGTACCCGGTCCCAGCCCGGCGCGCCGGTCACCGCGACGACCAGCAACGTGCCGAGCGCCGCCGTGGAGGAGGCCGCGACCAGCACGCTGTAGACGGTCTGTCGCCGCCGGTACGCCGTTCGCCGCGCCTGGGCCGGCGAGGGGGTGTGCTCCCGTGGCGCTAGGGCGGGGGTGGTTTCCCGCGGCGTCACGTCAGCTCGGCCGCGCCCGCCACCTGCGCGAGCCACTTCTGCTCCAGCTCCTTGAGCGTGCCGGCCTCGCTGAGCTGACCGACGGCTCCGCTCACACAGCGGGTCAGCGGCGAGTTCTTGTCCAGCAGCAGCCCGAACACCTCCGGCACGCCGACCCGTGGCAGCTGGCCGACGATCACCGCGTCGGTGACCTCCGCGCCGGTGATGTAGAAGGCCGTCGGCAGGTCCACCACGAGACCGTCGATCTGCCCGTTCTGCAGGGCCTTCTTGGCGTCGTCGTTGCTGTTGTAGACCTGCGGCTTCGCGGTGGGCTTGATGACGTCGGTGATCGCCTGGTAGCTGGTCGTGCCTACCTGGGCCCCGAGCTTGGCGCCCTTCAGGTCGGCCACGGTCTTCTTGCCGGCGATCTTCGACGACTTGAGCGCGATGACCGTCTGCCGCACCAGGTAGTACGGCGCGGAGAAGTCCACCGCCTGCTTGCGCTCGTCGGTGACCGAGAACTGGTTGATGTCGAAGTCGAAGGTCTTCTCCCCGGGCGCGATCGCGGTGTCGAACTTCACCCGCGTCCAGGCGACGTCCGCCCGCGCGTAGCCCAGCTTCTCGGCCACGGCGTACGCGACGGCGGCCTCGAAGCCCTCGCCGTTCTCCGGCTTGTCCTGCCGGAACCACGGCTCGTACGCCGGCTGGTCGGTGGCGATGGTGAGCTTGCCCGGCGTACGGGTGGGCAGGCTGTCCTTGACGCAGGACGGCGCGGCGGTGACGGTGGGGGTCGGTTCGTCCTGCGGCGCGCAGGCGGTGACGGCGCCGACGACGGCGCCGACGAGGGTGAGCGCGAGAAGACGTGAGCGGCTGGCCATGGCGGACAGCGTAAAGCTCCACGGCCATCGATCGAAGATCTTCCCACCGGGACGATAGGGAATTGTCCGCCTGCTGGGTTCGGCCGGACCCGGACGTCCGGTGGTGGCCCGGCGGCTGGAAGAATCGTTCCCCGTGAAGACGTTCGAGGAGTTGTTCGCCGAGCTGCAGGCCAAGGCCGCCGCCGGCACCCCGGGCTCGGGCACCGTCGCCGCTCTGGACAAGGGCGTGCACTTCATCGGCAAGAAGGTCGTCGAGGAGGCGGCTGAGTCGTGGATGGCCGCCGAGCACGAGGGGCCGCAGCGCACCGCCGAGGAGATCTCCCAACTGCTCTACCAGGTCCAGGTGCTGATGCTCGCCAGCGGTCTCGAGCTCAAGGACGTCTACCGACATCTGTGAGTGCGCCCCGTCGTTGATCAGACCCGATCGAAGGAGCACTCCGTCATGCTGCGTGTCGCCATCCCCAACAAGGGCACCCTGGCCGAGCCGGCCGCCCAGATGCTGCGCGAGGCGGGCTACCGCCAGCGCACCGATCCCAAGGACCTCGTCTGCCGGGACGAGGCCAACGACGTCGAATTCTTCTACCTGCGTCCCAAGGACATCGCCACCTACGTCGGCTCCGGTGATCTCGACCTCGGCATCACCGGCCGTGACCTGCTGATCGACTCGGCCGCGCCCGCCGAGGAGGTCGTCGACCTCGCCTTCGGGCGGGCCACCTTCCGGTTCGCCGCCCGCCCGGACGACATCGACTCCGTCCAGGAGTTGGGCGGGCACAAGATCGCCACCGCGTACCCGGGGCTGGTGGAGCGGCACCTCGATGAGGCGGGCGTCAAGGCCGAGGTGATCCGCCTCGACGGCGCCGTGGAGAACGCCGTACGCCTCGGGGTGGCCGACGTGATCGCGGACGTGGTGGAGACCGGAGCGACGCTGCGTCAGGCGGGCCTCGTCGTGTTCGGCGAGCCGCTGCTGCGATCGTCGGCGGTGCTGGTGCGACGTGCCGGCGCGCCGGCCCACACGCAGGCCGAGCAGCTCCTGCGTCGCCTGCACGGCGTGCTGGTGGCCCGGCGTTACGTGATGCTCGCCTACGACGTGCCGGCCGGTCTGCTGGACCGGGCCAGCGGGTTGACCCCCGGCATCGAGTCGCCCACGGTCTCGCCGTTGCACCGCGAGGGCTGGGTGGCCGTGCAGGCCATGGTGCTCAGCGACGACGTGCACCGGATCATGGACGAGCTGTACGACCTGGGTGCCCGCGCCATCCTGGTCACCAACATCCACGCCTGCCGCCTCTGACGGGTATTGATCCACCCGAGATCGCGGAAGTGGGGGTGTCCGCTCGCGCGGGTCACCCCCACTTCGCTGACCTCGGGTGGATCACGGGCGGCGCCTCGGCGGGTGGTGCGCGGGTGGGGCGGACGTGAGTGGCAGACTGGGGGAGTGAGTGACACCGAGCTGGTCCGCCTCAAGCCCCGCCGCATCCGGGTGGTGTGCTGGTCCGCGGCGATCGTGCTGGTGGTGGTGTTCGCCCTGGTCGCCACCTCGCTGAGCGGGCCGACCGGCGACGGGTACGGCAGCTTCCAGCGCGGTGACCAGATCGCCATGATCGGCCTCGGCATCTTCGGGGCACTGGGCTTCCTGCTGTTCACCCGCCCGCGCATCGAAGCGGACGAGCGGCGCATCCGGGTGCGTAACGTGATCAGCTCGTACGAGCTGCCCTGGGAGGTCGTCCGGGGTGTCCGCTTCGATCGCGGGGCGCCCTGGGCCAGCCTGGAACTGCACGACGACGACCTGCTGCCGTTGATCGCGCTCCAGGCGGCCGACAAGGAGTTGGCCGTCGACGGCGTGCGCGCCCTGCGCCGGCTGCACGAAGCCCACCTGACCCGCCTCGCCGAACGAGCCGTCGGCACCTGAACCACCCACCCCGCACGCAAGCCACGGCACTCCCGCCCTGCCCCCCCGCCGCCCCCCACGCCTCCCACGCCAGCGCGAAGCTGACTCAGCGCGGTGATCAAGAGGTTTGCGTCACGGGGCACGGCGTGTCGTGACGCAAACCTCTTGATCACCCCGCGCCCCGCGCCCCGCGCCCCGCGCCCCGCGCCCCGCGCCCCGCGCCCCGCGCCCCGCGCCCCGCGCCCCGCGCCCCGCGCCCCGCGCCCCGCGCCCCGCGCCCGCCGGACGGTGCCTGCGCCAGCCGGGGTGTCCGGTTTGGGGGTGGGCGGGGCGGCGGTGTAGTGTTGTCGAGTCGACCAGGCTGTCTCCGCATGCGAGCAGACAGCCTCGAAAGCGGAGCGCCTGCTCCCACCCGAGTCGCCGCTACGGTGGCCGGGTCCGGTCACCGGTTCCGGGCATGTCCCGGTCCCGGATGCGCGATCCTGTGATCGTGCCGACCGGTCGAGCGGGCCCTGGCATGCGCCAGGGCCTTCTGTTTTCCAAGTCGGGTCCCTCCCGGGAGCCGCAGGGGTCGGCACCTGAGCAGAAACGACTCGAGGAGGCCCCATCAGCGTCGAACCACGCGTGAACGAGCAGATCCGGGCACGTGAGGTCCGACTGGTCGGCCCAGAGGGTGAGCAGGTGGGCATCGTCCCGCTGGAGCGCGCCCTTCAGCTGGCCGCGGACGTCGATCTGGACCTGGTCGAGGTTGCGCCGATGGCGCGCCCGCCGGTGTGCAAGCTCATGGACTTCGGCAAGTTCAAGTACGAGAGCGCACTCAAGGCGCGCGAAGCGCGGCGTAACCAGCAGCAGACCGTCATCAAGGAAATGAAGCTTCGGCCGAAGATCGACCCGCACGACTACGAGACCAAGAAGGGTCACGTGGTGCGGTTCCTCAAGGCGGGCGACAAGGTCAAGGTGACGATCATGTTCCGCGGTCGCGAGCAGAGCCGCCCGGAGCTGGGTTACCGGCTCCTGCGCCGGCTCGAGTCCGAGATCACGGATCTGGGATACGTCGAAGCCGCTCCCAAGCAGGACGGCCGAAACATGATCATGGTTCTCGCTCCGCACCGGGCCGTCAAGGCTTCCGCGGTCGCCGCCACGGCGTCGCGCGGTGGTCCTCGGGACCGGGTCGGGGACGAGTCCGCCGCTCCGGCAGCCGATGAGACCGCGGCGGTCGGCGAGACCGCAGCAGCCGGCGACACCGGCACCGCCGCCACCAGCGGCGAGTAACAGGGGAGAAGACGTTCCACATGCCGAAGATGAAGAGCCACACGGGTATGGGTAAGCGGGTCAAGCTGACCGGCAAGGGCAAGGTCGTTGCCCAGCAGGCCGGCCTGCGCCACAACCTGGAGAAGAAGCCCTCCACCCAGACCCGCCGGCTGACCGGCACGGTCGTGCTGGCCAAGGCCGACGTCAAGCGCATCAAGAAGCTGCTCGGCCGCTGACGCGCGCCACCTTTACGTAAGAAGGAGTTGAGATGGCACGCGTCAAGCGGGCTGTAAACGCCCAGAAGAAGCGTCGTACCCTGCTGGAGACCGCGAGTGGTTACCGCGGCCAGCGCTCCCGGCTGTACCGCAAGGCCAAGGAGCAGGTGCTGCACTCGATGCAGTACGCCTACCGGGACCGTCGTGACCGCAAGGGCGACTTCCGGCAGCTGTGGATCCAGCGGATCAACGCGGGCGCCCGGGCCAACGGGATGACCTACAACCGCCTGATCCAGGGCCTGCGTCTGGCCGGCATCGAGGTCGACCGCAAGATCCTGGCCGACATGGCCGTCAACGACGCCGCCTCGTTCGCGGCGATCGTCGAGCTGGCTCGGGCTGCGGTCACGGCCGAGGGCACCGGCGGCGCGGCGGCTCAGGCCGCCTGATCCCCACGCACCAGAGAGAGGCGTCTCCCGCGTCGGCACCGCCGTCCGGGGGGCGCCTCGATCGTGCCGAAGGAGCAAACCCCATGGCCTTCACCCCCCGTACCCCCAGGGTTGTCGCCGCCCGCCGCCTGCAACGCCGCCGGGACCGCGACGCCGCCGGCCGGTTCCTGGCCGAGGGCCCGCAGGCGGTCCGCGAGGCCCTGGCGCGGTCGGGGGTGGTCACCGAGCTTTTTGGTACGACCACCGCGCTGGATCGGCACCCGGAGCTGGCCGCCACGGCGGCCCGGGCCGACGTGCCGGTCTCCGAGGTGACCGACGACGCCCTCGCGGCCCTGGCCGAGACGGTCGCCCCGCAGGGGCTCGTCGCCGTCTGCCGGCACCTGGACGTGCCGCTGGAGCAGGCCCTCGCGGGTGCTCCCCGCCTGGTGGCGGTGCTCGCCGAGATCCGCGACCCGGGTAACGCCGGCACCGTGCTGCGCACCGCCGACGCGGCCGGCGCGAGCGCGGTGATCTTCGCCGGCGACGCCGTCGACCCGTACAACGGCAAGTGTGTCCGCGCCTCCGCCGGCAGCCTGTTCCACGTCGACGTGGTGCGCGCGCCCGATCCGGTCGCGGTGGTCGACGCGCTGCGCGCCGCCGGGCTGTCGATCTTCGCCACCACCGGGTACGGCGACAGCGACCTGGATGATCTGACCGACTACGGCCGGCTCGTCGGGCCCACCGCCTGGCTGTTCGGTTCCGAGGCGCACGGGCTGCCCGAGGCGTTGACCGCTGCCGCCGACGCCCGGGTGCGGGTGCCGCTGTACGGGCGCGCCGAGAGCCTCAACCTGGCTGCCGCGGCGGCCGTCTGCCTGTACGCTTCAGCGAGAGCACAGCGCTGAGGGTGTCTACACCCGGCGCGACTGACAGCAGGGGAGAGCGTCCGTCCATGAACGTGCCACGGCGTTCGTTTAGCCAGCCCGCCGGTGTCGGCGGGCGGCGGGCCTGACCTGCTCCCTGCGCAACTCCTACCGGCGGGCTGCGGCGCAGCCGCGCGTCCGTAGACTCGCTTCGCCGCCCCGATGACGGGCTGGCGCCGCCGTGAGGGAGTGCCCGTACGCCATGAGCTACCGCAACGATCCGTACGACCCGAAGCAGGTCGCCCTGCTCGACCCGGCCGCCCTGGCCGAGGCCGTCGCCGACGCCACGAAGGCGTTCGACGACGCCGCCGACCCGGACGCGTTGACCGCGCTGCGCCCCGCGCACCTCGGTGACCGGTCTCCGGTGTCCCTCGCGCGCCGGGAGATCGGCGCGTTGCCGCCGGCCGCGAAGTCCGACGCCGGCAAGCGGGTCAACGAGGCCCGCCGGGCGATCGAGACCGCGTACGCCGAGCGCGCCGAGGTGGTGGAGCGCGAGCAGGCCGCGCGGGTGCTCGTGGAGGAGCGGGTGGACGTCACATTGCCGTACGCCCGGCGTCCTCGTGGTGCCCGGCACCCGCTGAGCACGCTGATGGAGTCGATCAGCGACCTGTTCGTCGGGATGGGTTACGAGGTGGCCGAGGGGCCCGAGGTCGACCTGGAGTGGGTCAACTTCGACGCGTTGAACATCCCCGCCGACCACCCGGCGCGCGGGCTGATGGACACCTTCCACATCGCATCCCCTGATGGGTCCGCGGGCTCCGGGCTTGTTTTACGAACGCACACGTCGACGGTGCAGACCCGCACCATGCTCAGCCGCAAGCCACCGATCTACGTGATCGTGCCCGGCCGGGTCTACCGCACCGACGAGATCGACGCCACCCACAGCCCGGTGTTCCACCAGGCCGAAGGCCTGGTGGTCGACAAGGGCATCACGATGGCGCACCTGCGGGGCACCCTCGACCACTTCGCGCGGGCGATGTTCGGCCCGGAGGCGAAGACCCGGTGGCGGCCGCACTACTTCCCGTTCACCGAGCCGTCGGCGGAGTTCGACGTGTGGTTCCCGGAGCACCGCGACGGTCCGCAGTGGGTCGAGTGGGGTGGCTGCGGGATGGTCAACCCCCGGGTGCTGCGCGCCTGCGGGGTCGACCCGGAGGTCTACTCCGGCTTCGCCTTCGGCATGGGCATCGACCGGACCCTGATGGTCCGGCACGGGGTCAGCGACATCCGCCATCTCTTCGAGGGCGACGTGCGGTTCAGCCGCGCGCTCGGGACCGGGGCGTAGGGCGATGCGGGTACGAGACACGGGAACGGTGGTCTGAAGTCATGCGAGTTTCTGTCAGTTGGCTGCGGGAGTACGTCGACCTCCCCGCCGACCTGCCCACCGGCGATCTGGAGCAGGCTCTGGTCGACCTCGGTATCGAGGTCGAGTCCGTGCAGGACCTGCGCGCGAGCGTCACCGGTCAGCTCGTCGTCGGCGAGGTACGCGAGATCGAGGAGCTGACCGGCTTCAAGAAGCCGATCCGGTTCTGCCGGGTGGACGTGGGCGCCGCCAACGGCACCGGCGAGCCGCAGGAGATCGTCTGCGGGGCGCGCAACTTCGCCGTCGGCGACCGGGTCGTAGTGATCCTGCCCGGCGGCGTGCTGCCCGGCGGGTTCGCGATCGGCGCGCGCAAGACGTACGGGCACAACTCGGCCGGCATGATCTGCTCGGCCAGGGAGCTGGGCCTGGGCGACGACCACTCGGGCATCATCGTGCTGCCGCCGGAGGTGACCGCCAAGCCGGGTGACGACGCACGGTCCGTCGTGGGCCTCGACGACGTCGTGTTCGAGCTGGAGATCACCCCGGACCGGGGGTACGCGCTGAGCCTGCGCGGCCTGGCCCGGGAGCTGTCGCACGCGTTCGACGTGCCGCTGCGCGACCCGGGGATGGCGCCAGCGCCGGGCGGTACGCCGACGCCGGCGTACCCGGTCGAGGTCCGCGACACGGTCGGCTGTGACCGGTACGCCGCCCGCCTGGTGCGGGGCGTCGACCCGGCCGCGCCCACGCCGTCGTGGATGGCCCAGCGGCTCGTCACCGCCGGCATCCGCAGCATCTCGCTGCCCGTCGACATCACCAACTACGTGATGTTGGAGCTGGGCCAGCCGATGCACGCCTTCGACGCCGACCGGATCGCCGGCCCGCTGGTGGTCCGCCGTGCCGAGGCGGGGGAGAAGCTGACCACCCTGGACGGTGTCAGCCGGGTGCTCACCGCCGACGACATGGTCATCTGCGACGACACTGGCCCGATCTCGCTCGCGGCGGTGATGGGCGGCGAGACCAGCGAGGTCGACACCGGAAAGACCACAAACGTGCTTTTCGAGGCCGCCCACTGGGACCCGGCCATGGTCGGGCGCACGGCCCGCCGGCACAAGCTGTTCAGCGAGGCCGCGAAGCGCTGGGAGCGGGGCGTCGACCCGGCGGTGCCGCTGGTCGCGCTGGAGCGGGCCGTGCGGCTGCTCACCGAGCACGGTGGCGGCGCTCCGAGCGCCGAGATCCTGGACATCGACCACGTCCGGCCGCGTACGCCCATCACCCTGCCGGCGGACCTGCCGACCCGGCGGGTCGGCGTCGAGTACCCGCCCGCGCGGGTCGTCGCCCTGCTGGAGCAGGTGGGCTGCACGGTCGCGCAGGGCGCGGACCGGCTCTCCGAGGACCCGGGCGCGGTCGGCACGGCCAGCGGCGCCGGGTCGGCGCTGAGCGTCACCCCGCCGAGCTGGCGGCCCGACCTGACCGACCCGGCCGACCTGGTCGAGGAGGTCGTCCGCCTCGACGGGTACGACAAGGTGCCGTCGGTGCTGCCGACCGCGCCGCCCGGGAACGGCCTGACCCCGCGCCAGCGTCGCCGCCGGGCCGTCGCATGGTCGCTGGCCGAGCGGGGGTACGTGGAGGTGCTCGCGCACCCCTTCGTCTCCCCGGAGCTGGCCGACCAGCTCGGACTGCCGGCCGACGACCCGCGCCGACCCGCGGTGCGCCTCGCCAACCCGCTGTCCGAGGAGGAGCCGCTGCTGCGCACCACGCTGCTCGGCCCGCTGCTCGGCATCCTCAAGCGCAACCTCGGCCGGGGTCACCGCGACCTCGCCCTCTACGAGATCGGCGCGGTCTTCCACCCGCGCCCCGACGCCGGCAGCCCGCCGGCGATGGGCGTGGACCGGCGACCCACCGACGAGGAGTTCGCCGCCGCCGACGCGGTCGTGCCGGCCCAACCGGTGCACGTCGCGGCGGTACTCGCCGGTGACCTGGACCCGGCCGGCTGGTGGGGCGCGGGCCGCCCGGCCGGGTGGGCCGACGCCATCGAGGCGGCCCGGGACGTGCTGGCCGCCGCCGGCATCCCCGACGAGCGGGTCGAGGTACGGGCCGCCGAGCACGCGCCGTGGCACCCGGGCCGCTGCGCCGAGCTGCGGGTCGACGACACCGTCGTCGGATACGCCGGTGAGCTGCACCCGGCGGCGGTGGCGGCCCTGGAACTGCCCCGCCGCACCTGCGCCATGGAGCTGGACCTGGACCTGGACGTGCTGCCGCCGGTGCCGGTGGTTCCCGCGCCGACAGTGTCCGGGTTCCCGCCGGCGTTGATCGACGTGGCGTTGGTGCTGGACGAGTCGGTCCCGGCCGAACAGGTGCGTCGGGCGCTGGAGGCGGGCGCCGGCGAGCTGTTGGAGGACGTGCGACTGTTCGACGTGTACTCCGGCGCGCAGCTCGGCGAGGGTCGCCGGTCGCTGGCGTACAAGCTGACGTTCCGCGCCCCGGACCGGACGCTGACCGTCGAGGAGGCGCTGGCCGCCCGGGACGCGGCGGTCGCCGTCGCGGCCGACCGCTTCGGCGCGACCCTGCGCGGCGCCTGACACAGCTGACGGGCCCTCTCCCCCTTGCGCGGGGGAGAGGGCCCGTCAGCCGTCGCCGGACTCCAGCTCGCCGAGTTCGCGCAGGCCCGGTAGATCACAGACGGTGATCCGACGGTAGTCGGTGTCGACCAATCCGTCCGATCGCAGCTCTCGCAGGGCCTTCTGAATGGCGGTCTCGGAGGCGCCGCAGATGGTTGCCAGGTCGGGCTGCGTAAGTCGAACGTCGATGATGACGCCGTCCGGTCCCTGTCGACCGTGGCTGCGGCAGAGGTCGGCGATCACCCGGGCCACCCGCAGTTTCACCGGGTACGAGGTGAAGTCGATCCGTCGTCGGTTGGACCAGCGCAGCCGGTCGGAGACCATCGCAGCGAGTTCGAGAGCCGCGTCCGGGTGCTCCTTGAGGAACCGTTTGAAACGGTCCGGCTGGATCACGCTGTAGATCGCCGGACCGCAGGTCGTCACCGTAGCGGAGCGGGGTTCGTTGTTGAGCGCGGACATCTCGCCCACGAGGTCGCCTCCGACGCGGAGCGACAGGAGAGCGGGCCGGCCATCCGGCAGCGTGGCGGTGACCTTGGTGAGGCCCTCTTCGAGGAGTACGAGATGGGTCTCCCGTACGCCCTCGTGGATCACGATCTGCCCGGCGGGGACCTGACGACGGACACCCAACCGCAGTAGCGCCGTCCGCTCCCGTGGAGCGAGCCGTTGCAGGAACGTGCCGTAGGGCCACGTGTCGCCGGCCAGGTCGCGTGGTCGTAGCACCCGCAGCCTCCTTCTCCAGGGACAGCCGCCGAAGCGTAGCGGTTCCTGCGCGTAGCGCGATGCCCCTGCTTCGACCAACACCTCGATCAACAGGCGAACCGCTGTCAGGGCCAACACCACCATCGGGGGTAACCCGAGGCTGAGCAGCAGGTCAAGCAGATCCGTCCTCATGCGACAAGCACAGCGCGTGGGTGGCTGGGTGATCCCTCAGCAGGACGGGATGACGGGTTCTCGACTTCCGCCTGGGATGCCGTAGTTCTACGGGATTCCGGTCCGCGCATACCGGTTCGATGGCTCCTGCGGTGCTTGCCCGCGGGGCAAGCCGGATGAAGAAGGGCGGAAGTTGGATGCGACATCCCGAGCGGCGGCTGTTGATCTCCGTGGATATGGAGCGGTACAGCAGACGCGGCAACGTCCAACAGTACGAGGCGCAGCGGCACTTCCGAGAGCTGCTGCACGAGGCCGCCGAAGCTGTCGGTCTCGACCGGGTGGCCTGGACGACTCAGCAGGCGGGCGACGGCGAGCTGGCGATCGTGCCTCGTGAGGTGTCCGAGTCGCGGGTGATCGGCAGGTTCGTTCCGGAGCTGAACCGGCGGCTACGCCACCACAACAGCAGCCGTCTCCCGGCTGCAAAGATCCGGCTCCGGGTTGCAGTGCACCAGGGGCTGGTGCACCTGGACGGTGCGAACGGCTTCCCGGGCAACGCCGTGGTGTTCGTCTGTCGCTTGTGCGAGGCCGCTCCGGTCAAGCAGGCGCTGGCCGCCTTCCCTGATGCCGGCGTCGCGCTTGTCGTCTCGACCGAGATCTTTCGTGATGTGGTCACCGAGTACCCGGAGGAGATGCGGCCGGAGCGGTTCGTTCGGATCGAGGTGGCCCACCCGGACAAGGAATTCCGCGAGGACGCCTGGCTGTGCGTGGTGGACGAGGACATCAACGGCACCACGATCCCGGTCGTCCCGTCGCCCACCGAGCACGGCCCTGGGCAGACTGCGGAGAGCCCCACGGATCACGGCGGGATTCGTACCGGGGACATCCGGGTCAAGGGGCAGAACGCGATCGGTCCGGGCGCGACGGCGATCGGCTCGGTCGGCCGCGACGCGAACTTCGGTACGGGTAGAGGCGATCCCCGATGAGCGGTCGGTACGCCCCTGTCTCCGCCGACAGTCCGGGGGACCTGGACGACCCTTGGCACGACGTGTTGGAGGATGCCTCCGGCGATGGCCCACACGGTGACGTCGTGTATGGCGCGGTTCGCGGACCCCGGGACGGCTCGCCTGTCGCGGTGGAGTCCCTCGACGGCGAGGATGAGCCGGTCTCTCCTGCGGAGCCGGCCGAGGAACCACCGGAGGAGGACGATCCGGAAGACCTCCTGGATCCCGGGGACGTGCTGCGTAGGCTGGCTGGCCTGCTGGGCGGTTCGACGATCGATGTCGGCGATGTTCGGGTTCAGGGACAGAACGCCACCGGCCCTGGCGCCGTCGCCATCGGAACGGTCAACGTCACCGCCGGACGATCCGACGGCGCAGGGCGCGTCTGGTTCCAAACCCTTGTCGAGGCCGGTCTTCGTGAGACTGCGGGCAGGTATGCCGACGCGCCGAGTGATCGGCGGCTTGACCACCAACTCCAGCATCACCACCTGGTCTGCCTCTCCGGCTCGGTTGGAAGCGGACGGTTCACCTCAGCCACCCTGGCGGTGGCCCGGAGACACGGGTTCGAGCGGGTCCGCGTACTCGGTGTCGACCAGTTGGCCGACCTGCTCGGCGTGGACGCACCGTTGCCCGCCGGGCACGGTTACGTGCTCCGGCTGAACGAGGCGGCTGTTCGCGAGGTGGACGGGTTCACGCTCGTGGCGTTGGCGGCCCGGGCCGAGACCTCCGGCAGCACGCTCATTCTGGTCGGGGACTTCTCCCGACGAAAGCACGATTTAGTCGGCCACATCGTCGAACACCGTTCGGCCCCGGCGGCCGAGGTGTTTAGGGCGCAGCTTCGCCAACAGCTCACAGGGCAGTGCGTCGGCTGGTGCACAGGCACGTGCGAGGGGCGTTGCGTAGAGCGATACGTGGATGAGGACTGCGTCGGGCATCCACTGCTATCGGCCTACCTGGCCAGCGAAACTCGACCCGGCGACGTCATCGCGATTGTCGCGACGATCGCTCGGACGGTTCCGAAGGGCGGCGCGCTGGCTGAGCGGCTGGAGCAGTTTCTGCCGCTCCAACTACGGGAGCGCGCGGCCGAGATCCTCGACGTGCGACGCCGCGGCGAGGAGGTCGACGCGTTCCCTCACGACGAGGTGCGGGCCTTCCGCCTGTCCTGTGCCGTCCTTGCCGGGCAGCCCGTGACCGAGATACACCAGGCAGCTCAGCGTCTGGCCCGGTTCGACTTCCAGGAACCCGCCTCGACCGGCGCCCCTTTTCGGGGTTCGATGCTCGACGCACTGTTGGGGTCGACACTGGGCCAGGCCGTCACACGGCTGACCGACCCGCGCGTACCAGGTGGGTGCCGGATCGACTTCTCGCCCGGCGCCCAGCCGCTCCGGTCGGTGTTACTGGACGTCGCGTGGACGGAGTGGTGGTCGCCCAAGCAGTTGCTCGACTGGTTGGCAGACCTGATCCGCGGAGACTCTCCGGCGGTCCGACAGGCCGCAGCGGGCGCCATCGGTTGGTCTGCGACACGCGATGTGCAGGCAGCCCTCGACGCCGTGGGGGAACTGGCCCGGGAACGGCGGGCAGGGGTTCGGCAGGCCGCAGCGATCGTCCTGGTCGCCATGGCGATGCAGCCTGGGTTGCGTACTCGGATTCGGGCCGAACTCGATCAGTGGGTAGCCGGTTCAGCAGCTCACCTACGGGACACCGTGGCCCGTGCGTACAGCCTCGGGCTGGCCCGGCTCTGGCCGGAGTCGGCGCTGGTCCAACTGCGTCAGGTTGCGCAGGCCCGGATGCAGCGGCGGAACAACTCCGTCGTACGAGGGCTGGTCGAGGTGTACCGCAACGGTCACGCGGCGAGCGTATTGCCGGCCCTGGTGGACTGGACCTCGTCGGCCGATCCTGAGGTGCGACTCCACGCGGCGCGGACCCTGCGGGTACTTGCGGACCGCTGGGCTGAACCGCCCCGAGAGCACTGGCCGGAGCTGCTGCACCTGGTGGACCAGCGAACGATCGAACTGGCCGACCTTGCCGTCGTCTGGGCGACCGCTCTCAGCCTGCCAAGAACGGCGTACCGATCGTGGCGAACCCTTGGCTTCTGGTTGGACCGGGCGGACCAGCAGCCGGTCGTCGCCGGCCACTGCCTTGACCTGCTGCGTCACGTCATCGCCGGACAGCCCGCGCTGCGTCATCGCCTGAACCATCAGCTTCACCACGTGTGGCGTCCGGTCATGCCACACCACGACCTGCTCGACGACGTACAACTACTGATCGATGAGGAGACGCGATGAGCGCAGGCCCTGTCGGTGGCCCCGGCACGAGAGCACCCGTACCTGGGCAGGTGGAACGCCGCCGCTGGTGGCATGCGTTCTTCCCGCCGACCGAGCCCCCGCTTCCGCCGGCCCCACCTGCGCCGATCGTCCCCGCCACCGTGACATTCCGGCAGGACGTCCCGGTGCCGATCCTGGTGCCGGCGAAGGGGGACGCTTACGACTTCCGCCTGCACACCGTCTACAACTGGACGGCGCAGAACATGACCTACGAGGAGCTTCGGTTTCGCGCCGAGCGGTATCTGGGGTGGGCTGGCGGGATCGTCCGGGAACGGGCGGTGGACCTGGCACGTGAACACGAGCCCCACCGTTCGCACGACCTCGAACGTGCGCTGAACAGTCTGCTCGGTGGTCAGCGCTGGCCGCGTGAGGGTTCGCCGCACTTCGGGGTGCTCGTCCGCGTCAGTCCCGACGAGCGGGTGCGTGAGCGGCTCCGGCCGTACTGGGAGGATCGGATTCGGCTTGAGTGTGATCACGAGTTGCAGAAGATCCGGGCGGCCCAGGCGGATGAGCTGACTCGTCGCTGGTGTGCCGTGCTGCAGAATCTCGAGGACGATCCCGTCACCTCGCACGCGGCGCGGTTGACAAGCGAGCAGTTCGCCGAGGTGTTCGGTCGGTACGTCCAGGAGCGTCGGGAGGCCGTGCCCGAACTCGTGAGACTGCTGCGCGAGGCGGTTCGGGGGCACGGGGATCTCGGTATGGGGCCGAGCGAGTACACGGAGGCGTGGGACGCCGCCCTGCGGACGTACGAGCGCCAGCACGGGTTGTCCGAGCAGTCGAGCTGACAGCGGGGCGTCCTCTGCTGGAACGCCCGGGTGGAGGACGCCACCCTGCGCCGACCGACACCGGCCTTCATCACCATGCAGTAGGCTGTATTAACTTGCAGGAAACAATCACTCTTGCTAGTCTCCTCTGCATAGTCATGCGGAGGTGGGTATGGGAATTCGAGTCGCGGTCGCGGGCGCGAGCGGGTACGCGGGCGGTGAGCTGCTGCGTCTGGTCGCCGGGCACCCGGAGTTCGAGCTGGTCGCCGCCACCGCGCACCGCCAGGCCGGGCACCGCGTCGACGTGGCGCATCCGCAGCTCACCGGGCTCGACCTGGTGTTCGGCGAGACCGATCCGTCGATCCTCGCCGACGCCGACCTGGTCTTCCTGGCGCTGCCGCACGGCGAGTCGGCGGCCCTCGCGGCCCAGCTCCCGCCCGAGGTACGCGTCGTCGACCTGGGCGCCGACCACCGGCTCGCCGACCCGTACGCCTGGGCGCAGTACTACGGCGGCACGCACGCCGGCCAGTGGACGTACGGCCTGCCCGAGCTGCCCGGCCAGCGGGAGCTGATCGCGGGCTCCACCCGGGTCGCGAACACCGGTTGCTACGCCGCCGCGATCACCCTCGCGCTCGCGCCGCTGATCGCCGACGGCGCGGCCAACCCCGCCGACGTGGTCGTGGTCGCCGCCTCGGGCACCTCCGGCGCGGGCCGGGCGGCGAAGCCGCACCTGCTCGGCAGCGAGGTGATGGGCGACCTGTCGCCGTACCGGGTCGGCACCCACCAGCACGTGCCCGAGATCAAGCAGGCCTCCGGGGCGACCGGCCTATCGTTCACCCCGGTCCTCGCGCCGATGCCACGCGGCATCCTCGCCACGGTCACCGCCGTGCCGGCTCGCGGCGTCGACCCGCAGGAGGTGCTGACGCGGGCGTACGCCGACGCGCCGTTCGTGCACGTGCTGCCGGAGGGGAGGTGGCCGCACACGGCCGCCACGCTGGGCTCCAACTCGTGTCATCTGCAGGCCACCGTCGACGTCGACTCGGGTCGGCTGATCGTGGTCAGCGCCCTGGACAACCTCGGCAAGGGCGCCGCCGGCCAGGCCGTGCAGAACGCCAACCTGATGCTCGGCCTGCCGGAGACGACGGGCCTGTCGATCTGGGGAGTCAGCCCGTGAACGCGAGGAGTGCAGCGCGGCCCAGTCCCGCAGTCGCGAACGGGAGGGGAGTCGCGTGAGTGTCACCACCCCTCGGGGGTTCCGGGCCGCTGGAGTGACCGCCGGACTGAAGGCCAGCGGTGGCCCGGACCTCGCGCTGGTGGTCAACGACGGCCCGGACGCCGGTGTCGCCGGTGTCTTCACCACCAACCGGGTCAAGGCCGCGCCGGTGCTCTGGAGCCAGCAGGTCGTGCAGGGCGGCGTGGTCCGCGCGGTGGTGCTCAACTCCGGTGGCGCGAACGCCTGCACCGGCCCGGCCGGTTTCCAGGACACGCACGCCACGGCCGAGCACACCGCCTCGGCGCTGAGCGCGGTCAGCCCGCGGCTGCTCCTCGGGGCCGGCGAGGTGGCGGTCTGCTCCACCGGGTTGATCGGTGAGCGGTTGCCGATGGACAAGCTGCTGCCGGGCGTCCGTACCGCCATCCGGCAGTTGTCGCGTGACGGCGGCCTGGCCGCCGCCGAGGCCATCATGACCACCGACACCCGGCCGAAGACCACGGTGGCCCGGGGCAGTGGATGGACGGTCGGCGGCATGGCCAAGGGCTCCGGCATGCTCGCGCCGGGCATGGCCACCATGCTCTGCGTGCTCACCACCGACGCGGTGGCCGGGCCGGCGGTCCTGGACGAGGCGCTACGCGCCGCGGCCCGGGTGACGTTCGACCGGGTCGATTCCGACGGCTGCATGTCCACCAATGACACGGTGCTGCTGTTGTCCAGCGGCGCCAGCGGCATCGAGCCGACCCCGGCCGAGTTGGCCGCCGCGGTCACCACGGCCTGCCACGACCTGGCGCAGCAGCTCATCGCCGACGCGGAGGGCGCCACCAAGCAGGTCGCCATCGACGTCGTGGGGGCCGCGACCGAGGACGACGCGGTCGAGGTGGGCCGCTCGGTCGCTCGCAGCAACCTGGTCAAGACCGCCCTGTTCGGCAACGACCCGAACTGGGGTCGGATCCTCGCCTCGGTCGGCACCACCACGGCCGCCTTCGAGCCGGACAAGGTGGACGTGGCCGTCAACGGGGTCTGGCTGTGCCGGGGCGGCGCGGTGGCCGAGGACCGTTCGACGGCCGACCTCAGCGCGCGGGACGTCAGCATCCGGATCGACCTGCGCGCGGGCGATTCGACGGCCACCATCTGGACCAACGACCTGTCCCACGCGTACGTGCACGAGAACTCGGCGTACTCGACATGAATCTCAGCAGTGATCTCACCCGTGCGCAGGTGAAGGCGGAGACGCTGATCGAGGCGCTGCCCTGGCTGGCGCGTTTCTCCGGCTCCACGGTCGTCGTCAAGTACGGCGGCAACGCCATGACCGAGCCGGAGTTGCAGCGGGCGTTCGCGGCCGACATGGTGTTCCTGCGGTACGCCGGTCTGAAGCCCGTGGTGGTGCACGGCGGCGGTCCGCAGATCTCGGCCATGCTGGGCCGGCTCGGCATCGAGAGCGAGTTCCGGGGCGGTCTGCGGGTGACGACCGCCGAGGCGATGGACGTGGTCCGGATGGTGCTCGTCGGGCAGGTCGGGCGGGAGCTGGTCGGGCTGATCAACTCGCACGGCCCGTACGCCGTCGGCCTCTCCGGCGAGGACGCGCGGCTGTTCACGGCGGTGCGCCGCCCGGCGTACGTGGACGGGCTGCCGGTCGACGTGGGCCAGGTGGGCGACGTCGAGTCGGTGGACACCTCGGCGGTGACCGACCTGATCGACGCCGGCCGGATCCCGGTGATCTCGACGGTCGCGCCGGACGTCGACGGTGTCCTGCACAACCTCAACGCGGACACCGCCGCCGCCGCGCTCGCCGTCGCCCTACGGGCCCGCAAGCTGGTCGTCCTCACCGATGTGGCCGGCCTGTACGCCGACTGGCCGGACACCAACAGCCTGGTCTCCGTGATCACCGCGGACGACCTGGCCAAGCTGCTGCCCCGCCTGGAGTCGGGGATGGTACCGAAGATGGAGGCCTGCCTGCGGGCCGTGCGCGGGGGCGTGCCGGCCGCGCACGTGGTCGACGGCCGGGTGGCGCACTCCACGTTGCTCGAGGTGTTCACGTCGGAAGGGTTCGGAACGATGGTGGTGCCGCAGGACGGGACGGACGGGGCATGAGCAGTCTGGTGCGACGGTGGACGCAGTCCATGATGGACAACTACGGAACTCCGCCGCTGGCGCTGGTCTCCGGCGCGGGCGCCGTGGTGGTCGACGAGGCGGGCCGCGAGTACGTGGACCTGGTGGGCGGGATCGCGGTGAACGCTCTCGGTCACGCCCATCCGGCGGTGGTGGCCGCCGTGTCGAAGCAGGTGGCCACGCTGGGGCACGTCTCCAACCTCTTCGTCGCCGAGCCGCCGGTGGCTCTCGCGGAGCTGCTGCTGGCGCTCGCCGGCAGCCGAGCCGGCCGGGTCTTCTTCGCCAACTCCGGCGCGGAGGCGAACGAGACCGCCTTCAAGCTGTCCCGGCGCACCGGGCGCAGCCACGTGGTCGCCACCAACGGCGGCTTTCACGGTCGCACCATGGGCGCCCTCGCCCTGACCGGTCAGCCCGCCAAGGCGGACCCGTTCCGGCCGTTGCCCGGCGAGGTGACCCACGTCGACTACGGCGACGTGAGCGCCCTGGAGGCGGCGGTCACCGACGCCACCGCAATGGTGATCCTGGAGCCCATCCAGGGTGAGAACGGCGTGGTCGTACCGCCGACCGGCTACCTGACGGCGGCCCGGCGGATCACCGCCCGGCACGGGGCGCTGCTGGTGCTCGACGAGGTGCAGACCGGCATCGGCCGTACCGGGCACTGGTTCGCCCACCAGGCCGAGGGCGTGGAGCCCGACGTGGTGACCCTGGCCAAGGGCCTGGGTGGTGGGCTGCCGCTGGGCGCGACGCTCGCCTTCGGCCGGGCCGCCGACCTGCTCACCCCCGGCTCGCACGGTACGACCTTCGGCGGCAACCCGGTGAGCTGCGCCGCCGCGCTCGCCGTGGTGGCTACCATCGCCAACGAAGGGCTGCTCGACCACGTCAAGCGCGTCGGCGAACGGCTGCGTCGGGGCATCGAGGCGCTGGACCACCCGCTCGTCGCGGGCGTACGCGGGGCCGGGTTGCTGCTCGGCGTGGTGCTCACCGCGCCGGTGTCGACGGTCCTGGCCGAGGCGCTGCGGGAGGCCGGCTTCCTGACCAACCCGGTGCAGCCGGGCGTACTCCGCCTCGCCCCGCCGTTGATCCTCACCACCGAGCAGGTCGACGCGTTCCTCGCCGCGCTCCCGGCGGCCCTGGACGCGACGGCCCCGGCGGCGGCCGGCACGAGCGCTCCCGCGACCACCGAATCCTCCACCCAGCCCACCACGACGGGGACGACCGCATGATCCGGCACTTCCTGCGCGACGACGACCTCTCGCCCGCCGAACAGTCGAGCGTGCTCGACCTGGCGGCCCGGATGAAGGCCGATCGGTTCGGCCACCAACCGCTGGCCGGCCCCCGCTCGGTGGCGGTGCTCTTCGACAAGCAGAGTCTGCGGACGCGGATCTCGTTCGACGTCGGCATCGCCGAGCTGGGCGGCCATCCGCTGGTCGTGGACACCCAGGTCACTCACTTCGGCCGGGGCGAGACGCTCGCCGACGCGGGCCGGGTGCTGTCCCGCTACGTCGCGGCGATCGTGCTGCGTACCCACGGCGACGACCGGATCGCCGAGGTCGCCGGCGGCGCTACCGTCCCGGTGGTCAACGCGCTCACCGACGGGTTCCACCCCTGCCAGCTGCTGGCCGACCTGCTGACCATCCGGGAGCGGTGCGGCGGCACGTCCGGCCGGACCCTGGCCTATGTGGGCGACGGCGCGAACAACATGGCGCAGTCGTACCTGCTGGCCGGGGCCATGGCCGGGATGCACGTGCGGATCGCCGGCCCGGCGGGGTTCGCGCCGGACGAGGACGTGGTGCGGCGGGCCGCCGAGATCGCGGCCGGGACCGGCGGGTCGGTACGGGTGCTGACCGACCCGGCGCAGGCGGCCCGCGACGCCGACGTGCTGGCCACCGACACCTGGACCTCGATGGGTCAGGAGGCCGACGGTTTGGACCGCATCACCCCGTTCCTGCCGTACCAGGTCAACAAGGAGCTGCTCGACCACGCCGCGCCGGACGCGATCGTGCTGCACTGCCTGCCGGCGCACCGGGGCGAGGAGATCACCGACGAGGTGCTCGACGGTCCGCAGAGCGCGGTGTTCGACCAGGCGGAGAACCGGCTGCACGCCCAGAAGGCGCTGCTGGCGTTCCTGCTCGCGGCCTCCGGGGAGCGACGATGACCGCCCCCTTGACCCGCGCCGCCCGGCACGCCCGGATCGTCGAGCTGATCCGGGACCGGCCCGTACGCTCGCAGACCGAACTGGCCGACCTGCTCGCCGCCGACGGCGTCGGGGTCACCCAGGCGACCCTCTCGCGCGACCTGGAGGAGTTGGGCGCGGTCAAGGTGCGCGGCGGCGACGGCCCGGCCGTCTACCTGATCCCCGAGGACGGGAAACGGCCGCTGCGCGACGCCGAGGCCGCCCCGGCCCGGCTGGTGCGCCTGCTGCGCGAGCTGCTCAACGGGGTGGACGCCAGCGGCAACATCGCGGTGCTGCGTACCCCGCCGGGTGCGGCCCAGTACCTGGCCAGCGCGTTGGACCGGGCGGGCCTGCCCGAGGTCGTCGGCACCATCGCCGGCGACGACACCATTCTCGTCGTGGCCCGTGAGACCGTCGGTGGGGCCGCGCTCGGCGACAAGCTCGCCGGTTGGTCCCGCCGGGAAGACAGCGTCGAAGGGGACAGCGCACCGTGACCGCGCACAGGTGGAGCACGCCGAGCCGGATGGCTGCGGCCCGTGCCGCCCGGATGGGTGGCTGACGAACATGGGGACCACAATGGGCGGCGTGGACGACAAGACCCTCACCGAGAACAGCGCCGGCACCAACCGGACGAGCCTGTGGGGTGGCCGGTTCGCCGGTGGCCCCGCCGAGGCGCTCGCCCGGCTGTCGGTGAGCGTGCAGTTCGACTGGCGGCTGGCCCCGTACGACATCGCGGGTTCCCGGGCGCACGCCCGGGTCCTGGCCGGCGCCGGCCTGCTCGACCCGGAGGAGCTGGGCCGCATCCTGGCGGCCCTGGACGACCTGGAGGCGGCCTGCGCGTCGGGGGCGTTCCGGCCCACCGTCGACGACGAGGACGTGCACACCGCGCTGGAACGGGGGCTGCTGGAGCGTCTGGGGAGCCTCGGCGGCAAGCTGCGTGCCGGTCGGTCCCGCAACGACCAGGTCGCCACCGACCTGCGGCTCTACCTGCGGGACCACGCGCGGGGTGTGGCCAGCCGCGTCGTCGAGCTGGCCGAGGCGCTCGTCGAGCAGGCCGAGCGGCACGTCGACACGGCCGCGCCCGGTATGACCCACCTCCAGCACGCCCAGCCGGTCACCTTCGGGCACTGGTTGCTGGCCCACGTGCAGCCGCTGCTGCGCGACCTGGAGCGGCTGCGCGACTGGGACCACCGGGCGGCGATCAGCCCGCTCGGCGCGGGCGCGCTCGCCGGGTCGGGGCTTCCGCTGGACCCGGTGGCGGTCGCCAAGGAGCTGGGTTTCCGCACGTCGTTCGCCAACTCGATGGACGCGGTCGCCGACCGGGACTTCGTGGCCGAGTTCCTCTTCACCACCGCGCTGATCGGGGTGCACCTGTCCCGCCTGGGCGAGGAGGTGGTGCTGTGGACGTCGCACGAGTTCGGCTGGGTAGAGCTGGACGACGCGTTCGCGACCGGTTCGTCGATCATGCCGCAGAAGAAGAACGCGGACATCGCCGAGCTGGCCCGGGGCAAGTCCGGCCGGTTGGTCGGCGGCCTGATGACGGTGCTGACCATGCTCAAGGGCCTGCCCATGACGTACGACCGGGACATGCAGGAGGACAAGGAGCCCGCGTTCGACGCCGTCGACACCCTGGAGCTGCTGCTCCCGGCCCTGGCCGGGATGATCTCGACGATGACCGTCCGGGTGGACCGGCTCGTCGCGGCCGCGCCGGTGGGCTTCTCCCTCGCCACCGAGGTCGCCGACTGGCTGGTCCGGCGCAACGTGCCGTTCCGTGACGCGCACGAGATCACCGGTCGGTTGGTGGCGCTCTGCGCGGCCCGCGAGTGCGAGCTGGAGGACGTCTCCGACGCCGACCTGGCCGCCGTCAGCGAGCACCTCGACCCGTCCGTGCGTGACGTGCTCTCGGTGCGCTCGGCCCTCGCGGCCCGCACCACCCCCGGCTCGACCGGCCCCGGTCCGGTCGCCGACCAGCTCGCCGCCGCGGCGGACCGGCTGGCCGGCTGGCGGGAGTGGGCCACCGAGCGGGTCGTACCCCGCTGACGCCAGGCGTGGCGTCGGCGCGGGCCGCCGGCGCCACGGTGGTTCAGGCCGTCGGGCGCTCCCGCTTCGGGAGCTTGGCCACCACCATGTCGTACGACGAGTCGACCGCCTCGGTCAGCTCGTCGGTGTCGATCCCGCCGTCGAGGCGCAGCGTGTTCCAGCCGGACCGGCCGATGTACGGCATCGGGCGCGCGTCGGCGGGGTGGCGGTGCAGCCACTCGTCGGCGATCTCGCGGGTCGCGCCGCACTTCACGCCGACGGTGGGCGCCGCGACGCCGTTGCCGAGGAACGCGAAGATCCGGCTGCCCACCTTCACCACCTCGTCGTCCTCCCACGGCCGGTCCAGCCACGCTCCCGGCTTGGCCAGGCAGTACGACAACATCTCCGCACGTTCCACAAACCCCTCCTAGTCATAACCCCGCCCCCCGCCCCGCGCCCCGCGCTCGCACATCGCGCCGATCTTGCAGTTTGTGCTGTCGATACGCGACCGATCTCCCGTTCTGTCGGGACAGAAAGTGCAAGATCGGCGCGGGGATCAGGGGGTTTGGTCCGTGGAGCGGGCCGCTACCCGTTCGTAGCGTTGGCGGGCGGCCTGCGCGCTGCCCAGCCCCAGCCCGTACGCGATGGACTGCCAGGTCAGGCCCCGGTCGCGGGCGAGGGTGAGCAGTCCCGCCTCCAGGGCGTCCAGCTCGGCGCGTACGTGTGGCAGCAGGGTCAGGGCGGCCGTCAGGTCGGCGGCGTCGACCGGCTCCTCGGCGGGCTCCCGCTCGGCGCCGCCGGCGGCGAGCGCGGTGACCAGGGCGACCGCCTCCCACGGGTCCAGCACGTGCGGGTGGGCCCAGCGCCCCCGCCGCGCGTCGGAGCCGGCGTGCCGCTCGCTGATCCGTTGCAGCGCCTCGTAGGTGCGGTGGGCGCGCGCCCGACCCGGGTCGGGCGCCGTGAAGAGGTCCGAGGTGGTCATGTACCGAGCACACCCCATCAACGAGCTGTTGTCAACGGTCTGTTGAAGCGTGGCGGCACGAGAATCCGTGCCGCCACGCCACGACTCAGAGCGCCAGGTCGAACCGGTGCTCGTCAGTGATGGAGTTGCACAGTGCGTCGCAGGAGTTTCCGGTCACCACACCGAACGCGACGCCCGGCGCGAAGGGGCGCTCGGTGGCGGTCACCGCGATCCGCACCTTCTGGGTGGTGGCGTCGCAGAACACCTTGCGGTTGGTCGTGCCGGTGCGCATCGAGTCTCCGATCGCCTGGGCGACCTTGACGGTCAGGTCGACCTGCGTCGGCTGCGAGCAGGTCAGGGTGACCGGGACGAAGACCGCCGCCCCACTGGCGTCGATCTTGCCGCTGCCGCCCAGTGCGACGGCGCTCAGCGGGGCGCCGTCGATCGCCGCGCTCTGCGGGGCGCTGGCGCTGGCCGACGGAGCGAGAGCCAGCACCGCCCCGGCCGCGGCCAGGCCGATCGCGAGCAGGGGGCGACGGATCGTGCGTACGGTCATGATGGTTCCTCTCCCAATGTGTCGCCGCACCCTGCGACGACACCGGAAACACCCCCCGGGGGCGGCGCGGGTTTCGGCGGCTCGGATGGCGAGAAGGTGAACCTTGGTGAGCCTCCCGGTGGCCCCGGGATCGTCGAACGGCGTGACCCGCGCGTGGCCTGGGTACCGTTCGGTCCATGGAACTCCTGCCGGACGACCGCACGGCCGACGCCGGCCTGGCCGAGTTGGCGGACCTGCTCGCCGGCCCGCTGCTGCCGGCGGCGCGTGGCCTGCTGGGCTGCCGCCTCACCGCCGGGGGCGTCACCGTCCGGATCACCGAGGTCGAGGCGTACGCGGGCACGGCCGGTGACCCCGCCTCGCACGCCCACCGGGGCCGGACGCCCCGCAACGCGGTGATGTTCGGTCCCGCCGGGCACGCCTACGTCTACTTCACCTACGGGATGCACTGGTGCGTGAACGTGGTCACCGGTGACGAGGGGGAGGCCGCCGCCGTGCTGCTGCGCGCCGGCGCGGTCATCGACGGCGTGACCACGGCACGCGAGCGCCGGCCGGCCGTGCGGCGCGACGTGGACCTCGCCCGTGGGCCGGCCCGGCTCTGCGCCACGCTCGGCATCGACCGCGCGGCGTACGGCGCGTACCTGCTCGGCGACGGCCCGGTCCGGTTGCGACCGCCCGCCGAGCCGGTACCGGAGGAGGCGGTGACGGCGGGGCCCCGGGTCGGCGTGACGGGCGCGCACGACCTGCCCTGGCGGTTCTGGCTCGACGGCGATCCGACGGTCAGCGCGTACCGGCGGCACGTGCCCCGCGTCCGCCGCTGAGCGCGCCGCGACGGAGGTTGTCGGAGGGTGTGGCCATAATCACCGAACCTGCTCACCGACGGTTTCGGAGGACGTCATGGCAACTCTGCTCGCGATCGGCACCGCGAAGGGATTGTTTCTCGCCACCAGCGCCGACGATCGGCGCAGTTGGGAGATCACCGGTCCGCACTTTCCGATGACCGGTGTCTATTCGGTGGCGGTGGACGCCCGCCGTTCGACCCCGCGGCTGCTCGCCGGCATGACCAGCTCGCACTTCGGCCCAAGTGTCGCCACCAGCGACGACCTCGGCGCCACCTGGGACGAGCCCGACCAGGCGCCGGTCGCGTTCCCGGCCGACACCGGCGTCTCCCTCGGGCGGGTCTGGCAGCTGATGCCGGCCGGCCCCGACGAGCCGGACGTCATCTGGGCCGGCACCGAACCCTCGGCGTTGTTCCGGTCCACCGACGGCGGCCGCAGTTTCGAGCTGGTCCGTTCCCTCTGGGATCACCCGCACCGCCCGCAGTGGGAGGCCGGGTTCGGCGGTCAGGCCGTGCACACCGTGCTGCCCCACCCGCGTGACCCGGCTCGACTGCTGGTCGCCATGTCCACCGGCGGGGTCTACCGCTCGGAGGACGCCGGGGCGACCTGGGCGCCGGGCAACACCGGCATCCGCGCCTACTTCATGCCCGACGAGTGGCCGGAGTTCGGCCAGTGCGTGCACAAGGTCGCCCGGGACGCCGACAATCCCGAGCGGCTGTACGCGCAGAACCACCACGGCGTCTACCGTTCCGACGACGACGGCCGTACCTGGTCCTCGATCGCCGACGGGCTGCCCAGCGACTTCGGCTTCCCGATGGTGGCTCACCCCGGGCGCGGCGGCACGGTGTGGACCTTCCCGCTGGTGGCCGACAGTGAGCGGTTTCCGGCCGATCACCGCTGCCGGGTGTTCCGTTCCGTCGACGCCGGCGGCAAGTGGGAGGCGCAGTCGGTGGGGCTGCCCGAGGGGCCGTTCTATCCGGCGGTGCTGCGCGACGCCATGTGCGCCGATGACGCGACGCCGGGTGGGGTCTACTTCGGCACCCGCTCCGGGTCGGTCTTCGCCAGCCGCGACGAGGGCGACTCCTGGTCGTCGGTCGCCACCCACCTGCCCGACGTGCTCTGCGTCCGCGCCGCGCAGGTCTGAGCGTGGTCACCGTGCTGCTGCCCGGCCCGTTGCGCGGCGAGGCCGGGGGCGCGAGTCGGCTGACCGTCACCGCCGCCGGGACGCTGCGGGCGGTCCTCGATGAGGTTGCCGTCGCGCATCCCCGGCTGGCCCGGCGGATCCGCGACGAGCGCGGTGAGCTGCGCCGCTATGTGAACGTCTTCGTCGACGGGGAGGACTGCCGGCATTCCGGAGGTCTGGCCACGACGGTCGTGGACGGCGCGGAAGTGCAGGTGTTGCCCTCCGTGGCGGGCGGCTGAGCGAGCCGGTTCTGCGACGTGGTGTCCGGTTGCGGTGGTGACCGGCGCCACTGCGCGACGTCCTGCCGATGGAATAGTTGACTCGTCAAATAAGTTGTGAGCTGCGTCCGGGTACCACGACGGCATCCGGTTGACACGCGAGGAGCTGGTCATGCAGTTCGGAGTCTTCACCGTCGGTGACGTCACGGTCGATCCGACCACCGGTCGGGAGCCGACCGAGCATGAGCGGATCAAGGCGATGGTCGCCATCGCACTCAAGGCCGAAGAGGTCGGGCTCGACGTCTTCGCCGCCGGGGAGCACCACAACCCGCCGTTCGTCCCGTCGTCCCCGACCACCATGCTCGGTCACATCGCGGCCCGCACCGAGCGGCTGTTGCTGTCCACCGCGACCACGCTGATCACCACCAACGACCCGGTGAAGATCGCCGAGGACTACGCGATGCTCCAGCACCTGAGCGACGGCCGGGTGGACCTGATGATGGGCCGTGGCAACACCGGCCCGGTGTACCCGTGGTTCGGCAAGGACATCCGCGCCGGCATCCCCCTGGCCATCGAAAACTACGACCTGCTGCACCGACTGTGGCGCGAGGACGTGGTCGACTGGAAGGGCAAGTACCGCACGCCGTTGCAGTCCTTCACCTCGACGCCGCGCCCGCTCGACGGGGTGCCGCCGTTCGTCTGGCACGGCTCGATCCGCAGCCCCGAGATCGCCGAGCAGGCCGCGTACTACGGCGACGGTTTCTTCGCCAACCACATCTTCTGGCCCAAGGAGCACACCCAGCGGATGGTCGGCCTCTACCGCCAGCGGTACGCCCACTACGGCCACGGCTCCGCCGACCAGGCCATCGTCGGCCTCGGCGGCCAGGTGTTCATGCGCCGCAACTCGCAGGACGCCGTCCGGGAGTTCCGGCCGTACTTCGACAACGCCCCGGTCTACGGGCACGGGCCGTCGCTGGAGGAGTTCACCCGGGAGACCCCGCTGACCGTGGGCAGCCCGCAGCAGGTCATCGACCGGACGCTCGGCTTCCGCGAGTACGTCGGCGACTACCAGCGGCAGCTGTTCCTGATGGACCACGCGGGCCTGCCGCTCAAGACGGTGCTGGAGCAGCTCGACCTGCTCGGCGAGGAGGTCGTGCCGGTGCTGCGCAAGGAGTTCGCCGCCCTGCGCCCGGCGCACGTGCCGGACGCGCCCACGCACGCCTCGCTCGTCGCCGCGGCCGGCGGCGCGAAGGACAGCACCGTGCACGCCGTCGACGACGTGACGGGCAAGGCGCCGGAGGGGGCGACCCGATGACCCGCCGCACGCTGGCCGTGGTGTCGGCGGGGCTGAGCCAGCCCTCGTCCACCCGGCTGCTCGCCGACCAGCTCGCCGGGGCGACCCGCGACGAGCTGGTCCGGCGGGGCCACGACGCCGAGCTGCGCGCGATCGACCTGCGCGAGTACGCCCACGACGTCGTCAACAACATGCTCACCGGGTTCCCGCCGGCCGCGCTGCGCGAGGCCATCGACACGGTGACCGGGGCGGACGGCATCATCGCCGTCACCCCGATCTTCAGCGCCTCGTACAACGGGCTGTTCAAGTCGTTCTTCGACGTCCTCGACGCGGGCTCGCTGGTCGACCGGCCGGTGCTCATCGCCGCCACCGGTGGCACCGCCCGGCACTCCCTCGCGCTGGAGCACGCGGTCCGTCCGATGTTCAGCTACCTGCGGGCGGTGGTGGTCCCCACGGCGGTCTTCGCCGCACCGGAGGACTGGTCCGACGGGACCGCCGACGGCGCGTTGCGGGGCCGGATCCGGCGCGCCGCCGGGGAGCTGGCCGACCAGGTCGAACGCCGGCCGCCCACCAGCGGCCCGGCGGACCCGTTCGCCCTCACCACCGACTTCCTGCAGATGCTCGGCCGAGGTGGCGACGCCCCGGTCAGCTGACCGGGTGGGCCACCAGCACCGGGCAGTGCGCGTGGTGGACGGCGGCCTGACCGACCGAGCCGAGCAGCAGCCCTTCGAACTGCCCCCGCGCCGCGCCGCCCCCACTCCGACGCCGATCTTGCAGATTCTGTTGGCGGAATGTCGTCTTGGTGAGCTTGTGTCGCGACAGGAAGTGCAAGATCGGCGAAAGCGGGGGTGTCGGGGGTGGGGCTTACTCTCGCCGGGTGACTTTTGAGGTGCTGCTGCGGCCGGTGCGCGAGGACGATCTCGTGGAGTTCTTCCTGCACCAGCAGGATCCCGAAGCGAATCGGATGGCCGCGTTCGGTCCCGCCGACCCGTCCGACCACCGCGAGTTCGCCCGCCACTGGGCGCGGGTGCTCACCAACCCGGCGAACCGGGTCCGCACCGTCGAGGCCGATGGCGAGGTGGTCGGCTACGTGAGCGCCTTCCCGGTCGACGACCAGACCGAGGTCAGCTACTGGATCGACCCGACCCGCTGGGGTCGGGGCTACGCCACCGAGGCCCTGGCCGCGCTGCTGCGCGAGCTGCCCCGGCCGGTGCACGCCCGGGCCGCGAAGGACAACGCCGCCTCTCTCGCGGTGCTGTGCAAGTGCGGGTTCGTCGTGGTCGGCGAGGACTCGGGGTACGCCAACGGGCGCGGCACCGAGGTCGAGGAGTGGCTGCTGGAGCTGCCCGCCGACGCCCCTGACCTGGGCTAGCACTAGTCTCGCGGGGTGAATTGGTTGGATCTGGTCGGCTGGGCCGGCTCCGCGGTGCTGGTCTGGTCGCTGCTGCAGTCGCGCATCCTGCGCCTGCGCGCTTTGAACCTCGTCGGTTGCGCCGTGCTGATCGGCTACAACGCCGCCATCGAGGTGTGGCCCATGGTCGGGCTCAACATCGTCCTCGCGGTGATCAACATCTGGTACCTGCGGGGAATGCTCGCCACCCGCCACGACGAGCAGACCTACCAGGTGGTCCAGGTCGGGGTCGACGACCAGTTCCTCGCCCACACGCTGCGGGTGCACGGGTCGGACATCGCCCGCTTCAACCCCGACTTCCACTGGGATCCGGCCGCCGCCGACCGCTCGGCCTTCCTCGTGGTCACCGCCGACGAGGTGGTGGGGGTGGTGCTGTCGCACGCCGAGGCACGCGGGGTCGCCCAGATCGACCTGGACTACGTGACCCCGAAGTTCCGGGACTTCACGCCCGGCGAGTTCGTCTACCGGCGCAGCCGCCTCTTCACCGAACGCGGCTTCCACCGGGTCGTCAGCCCGCCCGGCATGGTCGCCCCCTACTACCACCGGCTCGGTTTCCGGCCCGAGGGCGACTCGTACGTCCTCGACCTGCCCGCGTCACCCGCAGCCGAATCGGCGTAGCGTCACCCCGGCAGGGTTCGGCCGACCCCGCACGGGGCACAGAAGCGCGTACGCCGGGCGGCCTCGTCGACCGGCGGGCGCCGTGCGTACGGCCGGCGTCACCATCGCAGAGGGAGCGAACCGGGCGTGCAGAGCTACGGGAGCCAACTGGCCCTGGTCGGGATCCTGATCGTGATCAACGCGCTCTTCGCCGGCAGCGAGATGGCGTTGGTGTCACTGCGGGACAGCCAGATCCAGCGCCTCGAACGCACCAGCCGGGCCGGAGGGGTGCTCGCCCGGCTCGCCAAGGACCCGAACCGCTTCCTCGCCACCATCCAGATCGGCATCACCCTCGCCGGCTTCCTGGCCTCCGCCGCGGCGGCGGTCTCCCTCGCCAAGCCCCTCGTGCCGCTGCTCGGGGTCTTCGGCAACGCCGCCGAGACGGTGGCGATCGTGGTGGTCACCCTCGCGCTGACCTTCGTCACCCTGGTCTTCGGCGAGCTGGCGCCCAAGCGGATCGCCATGCAGTCCGCCGAGCGGTGGGCCCTGCTGGTGGCCCGCCCGCTCGACGTGCTCGCCAGCCTCACCCGCCCGGCCGTCTGGGCCCTCGGCGCGACCAGCGACCTGGTCGTCCGCCTGTTCGGGCTCAACCCGAAGCACGAGCCCGAGGAGATCGGCCCGGACGAGCTACGCGACATCGTCGCCGGCAACCACGGCTTCACCAAGGAACAGCGCACCATCATCGCCGGTGCCGTGGAGATCGCCGACCGGCGGTTGCGGGCGGTGCTCGTACCCCGGTTGCAGGTCTTCACGCTCGACAGCGGGACCACGGCGGAGGCCGCGCGGCTCGTGCTGGCCGCCACCGGGCACTCCCGCGCGCCGGTGGTGCGCCACGGCGGCCTGGACGACACGGCCGGCGTGATCCACCTGCGCGACCTGGTCGGCGTGCCCGACGACCGGCCGATCGACGAGATCGCCCGCCCGCCGATGCTGCTGCCCGACTCGCTGCCGGTGGTGGACGCGCTACGTCAGTTCAAGGCCGAGCGCCAGCACATCGCGCTCGTCGTGGACGAGCGTGGCGCCGTCGACGGCATCGTGACCCTGGAGGACATCCTGGAGGAGATCGTCGGGGAGATCTACGACGAGACCGACCGGGACGGCTACTCGGTGCGCCGCGAACCGGACGGCGCGATGGTGCTGCCCGGCACCTTCCCGGTGCACGACCTGCCGGACATCGGCGTCGAGCTGCCCTCGCGCCCGGCCGGCGACTACACCACCGTCGCCGGGCTGGTGCTGGCCCGACTCGGGCACATCCCGACCGTCGCGGGGGAGGACGTCACCCTGGACGGCTGGGTACTGACGGTGGCCGACATCGACCACCGGGCCATCACCGGGGTACGCCTGCGGCAGGTCCCCGCCGCCGACGACGCCGCCGCCGCCGACGCCGACGAGGCCGTCGAGCCGGTGCTGGACGAGGCCCGGAGCTGACCGGGCCCGCCGGTCAGTCGCGCGAGAGGTTCTGCAACCGGACCTGACCGCGGGCGACCAGGCGCTCCTTGGCGTCGCTGATCTCCACCTGCCAGAGCTGCTGGCTGCGCCCCCGGTGCACGGGGGTGCCGACCGCCCGCAGCTCGCCCTCGGGCACGGCCCGCAGGAAGTCGGTCTGGTTCGACACCCCGACCACCGTGCCCCGGTCGCCCAGCCAGAGCGAACCGCCGACGCTGCCCGCCGTCTCCACGACCGAGCAGTACACCCCGCCGTGCTGGATGCCGAACGGCTGGTGCAGCTCCGGACGGACCTGCCAGCTGATGACGACGCGGTCGCCGGTCGCCTCCTCAAAATTCAGGCCGAGCAGGTTGACGAAACCACCCGTCAGATCCGGCATCTCCACGGCAGAACCCTCCTCCAAGAGCGGGGCGCAAGCGTAACCGGGCGCGTCGCTCCAAACCCGGTACGGGTCGATGCCGCCGATGGGGGAGAATCGGTGACCGTGACCGACAGCAACCTCCCGCCGTCCGGGCGGGACTCCCTGACCGACGACCTGCTCTGGCGTGGCCTCATCCAGGACTCGACCGGCCTCGACGAGCTGCGTGAGCTGCTCGACGGCGCGACGGCCACCACCTATTACGTGGGCTTCGACCCCACCGCGCAGAGCCTGCACGTCGGCTCGCTCATGCAGGTCACCACGGCCCGGCGGCTGCAACTCGCGGGTCACCGCCCCCTGCTGCTGGTGGGCGGGGCGACCGGGCAGATCGGTGACCCGAAGGAGAGCGCCGAGCGGACGCTCAACCCGCCCGAGGTGATCGCCGGCTGGGTCGAGCGGATCCGCGAGCAGCTCGCGCCCTTTGTGTCGTACACCGGGGACAACGCGGCGCAGCTGGTCAACAACCTGGACTGGACCGGTGAGATGTCGGTGGTCGACTTCCTGCGGGACGTCGGCAAGCACTTCCCCGTGAACAAGATGCTGGCGCGGGAGGTGGTGCGGGCGCGGCTGGAAACCGGCATCAGCTTCACCGAGTTCAGCTACCAGCTGCTGCAGGCGAACGACTTCTTCGAACTGCACCGCCGGCACGGTTGCCAGCTCCAGTTCGGCGGCTCCGACCAGTGGGGCAACATCACGGCGGGCGTCGACTACGTGCGGAGGCGCGGCGCGGGGCCGGTGCAGGCCTTCACCACGCCGTTGGTCACCAAGGCCGACGGTACGAAGTTCGGCAAGACCGAGGGCGGGGCGGTCTGGCTCGACCCCACGCTGACGAGTCCGTACGCGTTCTACCAGTTCTGGCTCAACGTCGACGACCGCGAGGTCGACCGCTACCTGCGGTACTTCAGCTTCCGTACGCGCGACGAGCTGGAGGAGCTGGCGAAGGCGACGGCCGAACGGCCGGCGGCCCGGCTCGCCCAGCGGGCGTTGGCCGAGGAGCTGACCACGCTGGTGCACGGCCCCGAGGAGACCCGGCAGGCGGTCGCCGCCAGCCAGGCGCTGTTCGGGCGGGGCTCGCTCGACGACCTGGCAGCGGAGACGCTGCGCGCGGCGCTCACCGAGGCCGGGCTCGTGCGGCTCACCGGCGAACTGCCGGACGTGGCGGGTCTGCTGCGGGACTCCGGGCTCGTGAGCGGCCTCAAGGAGGCCCGTCGGGTCATCGCCGAGGGCGGCGCCTACGTGAACAACACGAGGGTGACCGAGGTGGACGCCACGGTGTCGACCGGCGACCTCCTGCACGGCCGATACCTGGTGCTGCGCCGGGGAAAGCGGTCGTTCGCGGGCGTTGAGCTGGGGGAATAGTCGATCGTCGACGATGTGACGGGGGACGCGTCCGGCGGATTTGACGATCATCGGGCCGGACGCGTAACTTTCTCTCTGCCAGCGCGGAACGGACGAAACAGGCGAAAGCCTGAAGCGGCCGGAGCGTGGTGACGGCCTCGGGGTCGGACGGGTTTGCCGTCAGATCGCCGACCGGGTGGTGCTCACGGAAACGCCGCGAGGCGGATTTGGTGCGGTGGAACCGACCGGGTAAGGTAGTCAGTCGGCAGGGAAACGGGCGAGCAAGCGGGCAACCGCTGCGGCCGGCCTGCCAACCCATGACGAGAGCGGCGCGAGCCGGTCGAACCATGGTGCCCGCAACACGGCAGAAAGCACGACGAACCGGGAAACACCGGTTTGACACGGCAGAAACCAGCGGGTAACGTAGTAAAAGTGCCTGGCGCTGAAAGCACCGGGGACGCGGAACGAAAAGCCCCAGGTTGGGGCCCCAGCAATGGGGCTTCGAGTTGGTGTGTGGTTGTTCTTTGAGAACTCAACAGGGTGCTTGTAAAGCCAGTGCCAATTATGATTTATACCCCGGACTGGCAGCCTGCTTTTGGTGGGTTGTTGGTTGGGAT